>NZ_CP196711.1:847500-2530000 GCF_051904775.1 Pseudomonas sp. MBLB4123 | reverse complement strand
GGTTCTGTATGGAAGGGCCATCGCTCAACGGATAAAAGGTACTCCGGGGATAACAGGCTGATACCGCCCAAGAGTTCATATCGACGGCGGTGTTTGGCACCTCGATGTCGGCTCATCACATCCTGGGGCTGAAGCCGGTCCCAAGGGTATGGCTGTTCGCCATTTAAAGTGGTACGCGAGCTGGGTTTAGAACGTCGTGAGACAGTTCGGTCCCTATCTGCCGTGGACGTTTGAGATTTGAGAGGGGCTGCTCCTAGTACGAGAGGACCGGAGTGGACGAACCTCTGGTGTTCCGGTTGTCACGCCAGTGGCATTGCCGGGTAGCTATGTTCGGAAGAGATAACCGCTGAAAGCATCTAAGCGGGAAACTTGCCTCAAGATGAGATCTCACTGGAGCCTTGAGCTCCCTGAAGGGCCGTCGAAGACTACGACGTTGATAGGTGGGGTGTGTAAGCGCTGTGAGGCGTTGAGCTAACCCATACTAATTGCCCGTGAGGCTTGACCATATAACACCCAAACAATTTGCTGTTTGTGTGCTCGATGGTTGAAGTCGACAACAAACCGAAAATTTGCCAGAACACGCAAAACCAGACATCACATACCCAATATGGAGAGGCGACTCAACACCGACTCTCCAACCGAATTGCTTGACGACCATAGAGCGTTGGAACCACCTGATCCCATCCCGAACTCAGTAGTGAAACGATGCATCGCCGATGGTAGTGTGGGGCTTCCCCATGTGAGAGTAGGTCATCGTCAAGCACCTATCCCAAACCCCCGACCCGCATATGCAGGTCGGGGGTTTGCTTTTGCGCGGCGGAAATTCAGAGCCTGCCCCGAGTGGCCATATTGTCGGCATGCCCTCGCCAGTTCGCCACGGGGCTCGTCTAGAATAAGCATTCTTCACCGAGAGCTCGTTTATGTCCGATTCGGCCGCCCCCCAGCCTTTGCCGGAGCTCCCCGTCGAGCACTTGATCGCCTGTCACGAATGCGACCTGCTGATGCGCAAGCCGAACACCGGCTATGACGAGCGGGTCGAGTGCCCGCGCTGCGGTTTCGAACTCTATACCCACCGGCATCAGGTGGTGCGGCGCAGTCTGGCGCTGGTGATCGCCGCCCTGCTGCTCTACGTGCCGGCCAATTTCCTGCCGATCATGCGGCTCAATCTGCTCGGGCAGAGCAGCGAGGACACGGTGTGGAGCGGGGTGCTCGGGCTGTACGAGAGCGGCATGCAGGGCATCGCCGCGGTGGTGTTCCTGTGCAGCATGGCGGTGCCGCTGCTCAAGCTGCTGTGCCAGCTGGCGGTGCTGCTGAGCATCCGCCTGGACCTGGGGCGCAGCTATGGCCTGCTGCTGTACCGCATCTATCACCATCTACGCGAGTGGGGCATGCTCGAGGTGTACCTGATGGGCATCCTGGTGGCCATGGTCAAACTGGCGGATCTGGCGGACCTCAGTCTCGGTGCCGGCTTGTTCTGTTTCGTCGCGCTGCTGCTGGTCCAGGCCTGGCTCGAGGTGAGCATGGCGCCGCATCAGATCTGGCAGGCCCTGGCGGGGGAGGACGGGCATGCGGGCGATTGATGCCGGGCTGCTTGTCTGCCACGAATGCCACCTGCTCAACCCGCTGCGGGCCGAGGTCGTGCACCAGCATTGCGAGCGTTGCGGCGGCTTGCTGCACGCTCGCAGGCCGAACAGTCTGGCGCGCACCTGGGCGCTGTTGCTGACCGCGGCGATCCTCTATATCCCGGCCAATCTGCTGCCGATCATGACGGTCAACTCGTTGGGCAAGGGCCAGTCGGACACCATCATGTCCGGGGTGATCGAGTTGGTGCACCTGGGTATGCTGCCGATCGCCGCGGTGGTGTTCATCGCCAGCATCCTGGTGCCGACCTTCAAGCTGGTGGGCATCGCCCTGCTGCTGTATTCGGTGCAGCGCCATCAGCCGATGTCGCCCCGTCAGCGCATCTACATGTTCCGCTTCATCGAATGGATCGGCCGCTGGTCGATGCTCGACATCTTCGTCATCGCCATCCTGGTGGCGCTGGTCAGGTTCGGCAACCTGGCCAGCATCGAACCGGGCATGGGCGCGGTGGCCTTCGCCAGCGTGGTGATCCTGACCATGCTCGCGGCCTTGACCTTTGACCCTCGCCTGATCTGGGACAACACGGAGTCGGAACACGACCATGAATGATCTGCCACTGGCCAAAACCCGCCCGGCTTCCAATTGGTCGGCCATCTGGGTGCTGCCCATCCTCGCCCTGCTGATCGGCGGCTGGCTGGGCTGGCGTGCCTACAGCCAGGCTGGCATCGAGATCCAGGTGCTATTCGACAGTGGTGCGGGCATCCAGGCCGGCAAGACCGAAGTCATCTACAAGGGCATGCCGATCGGCAAGGTGAAGGCCCTGGCCCTGGACGACAGCGGCGAGCAGCCCGGGGTGATCGCCACCATCGAGATGAACCAGGAGGTCAAGCCGCACCTGCGCGAGAACGCACGCTTCTGGCTGGTCAAGCCGAGTGTGAGCCTGGCCGGCATCACCGGCCTGGAGACCCTGGTGTCGGGTAACTACATCGCGGTCAGCCCGGGCGATGGTGAGCCGACCCTGAAGTTCAAGGCCTTGTCCGAACCGCCGCCCTTGTCCGATGACCTGCCCGGGCTGCACCTGACCCTGAAGGCCGAGCGGCTGGGTTCGTTGAATCGCGACAGCCCGGTGTTCTACAAGCAGATCCAGGTCGGCCGGGTGAAGAGCTATGCCTTGGGCGAGGACCAGACTACGGTCGAGGTGAAGGTCTATATCGAGCCGGCCTACGCCAGTCTGGTGCGCAAGCACACGCGCTTCTGGAACGCCAGCGGCATCAGCATCGATGCCGGGCTGTCGGGTTTCAAGCTGCGCAGCGAGTCGCTGGCCAGCATAGTGGCAGGAGGGATCGCCTTCGCCACGCCTGAGCACCGCAAGGACAGCCCGCCGACCGATCCGGTGTTTCCGTTCCGCCTCTATGAGGATTTCGAGGCGGCCCAGGCCGGCATCAGGGTGCAGGTCACCTTCAGCGACTTCGAGGGACTGGAGGCCGGGCGTACGCCGGTGCTGTACAACGGCATCCAGGCCGGCAGCCTGAAGACGCTGAAGGTCAACGACGACCTGACCAGCGCCACGGCCGAGCTGACCCTCGACCCGCGCACCGAGGACTATCTGGTCGAGGGCACCGAGTTCTGGGTGGTCAAGCCGTCCATCTCCCTGGCCGGCATCACCGGTCTGGAGGCCCTGGTCAAGGGCAACTACATCGCCGTGCGGCCGGGCGAGAAGGGCGCCGCGGCCAAGCGCGAGTTCGAGGCCCGACCCAAGGCGCCGCCGCTGGACCTGGCCGCGCCGGGCCTGCATCTGGTGCTGCTGAGCGACAGTCGTGGCTCGCTGGAGGTCGGCAATCCGATTCTCTACCGCCAGGTGAAGGTCGGCTCGGTACAGAGCGTGCAGCTGGCCCGCAACGACCAGCAGGTGGCCTTCGGCGTGCACATCGAGCCGGAGTACGCGCACCTGGTCAACAGCAGCACGCGCTTCTGGAACGCCAGCGGCATCACCCTCAAAGGCGGGCTGTCCGGTATCGAGGTCAAGAGCGAGTCGCTGCAGACCCTGTTGGCCGGGGGCATCGCCTTCGAGACCCCCGATGCGCAGGCGCCCGTCATGTCCAAGCGGGTGCAACGCTTTGCGTTGTACGAGAGTCGCGAACGCGCGCTGCAGAATGGCGTGGCGATCAGCATCCGCCTGGAACGTGGCGATGGCCTGGGGCCGGGGACGGCCATCCGCTACCGCGGCCTGGACGTGGGCAAGGTCGAGCGCATCGAGCTGAGCGAGGACCTGCAGAGCGTCCTGCTGCATGGGCGGATCACCCTGGCGGCCGAGCGTATCGCCCGTACCGGCACGCAGTTCTGGGTGGTCAAGCCCGAGCTGAGCCTGAGTCGGGTGACCAACCTGGATACCCTGGTCGGCGGCCAGTACCTAGAAGTGTTACCGGCGGAGCAGGGCGGGCGACGGCTGACCGAGTTCGTTGCCCTGGACGGGCCGCCGACCCAGGCATCGAGCGAATCCGGGTTGCGCCTGGTGCTCAGCGCGGAGCAGCGCAACTCGTTGAAGGCCGGCGAGCCGGTGACCTACCGCGAGGTGCCGGTGGGCAAGGTGACGGGCGTCGAGCTGGGGCCGAATGCCAACCGGGTGCTGGTCCATGTGCTGATCGAGCCGCGTTATGCGCCCCTGGTGCGTGGCGGCAGCCGTTTCTGGGTCAGCTCCGGCATCGGCGTCGACGCCGGCCTGTTCAAGGGGGTGAAGGTGCGCACCGAGTCCCTGGAAACCATCATCGCCGGCGGCGTGGCCTTCGCCACTCCGGAAGGCGCACAGATGGGGGGGCATGCCCAGCCGGGGCAGACCTTCGCTTTGTTCGAGGAGCCCCAGGAGCAGTGGCTGCAGTGGGCGCCGAAGATCGCCTTGCCGTAGTAGAAGCATGAAAAAGGGCCGCATCTGCGGCCCTTTTCATTGAGGCGGAAGGGTCAGGCCGGTTCGGCACTGGCTTCTTCGTGGACGGCCTCGGTCTTGGCCGGCTCACGGGGGCGGATAAATTTCCAGTCGGCCTCGTCGATGTAGATGCCGGCCGGGCCGCTGCCGCCTTCCAGGTCGATGGCCACGTGGGCCGAGACCTGCGGCTTGACCGAGGCGAGGATGGGCACGAAGCCCAGCTGCAGGCTGGTCTCGATCAGTGCCTGCTGGTTGCGCTCGTCGATATCGGCGGCCTCGTCCAGGTAGTAGGGCAGGCGCACCCGTCCGGCCTGCTCGCGGTCCATCAGGTGCAGCAGCAGGTACATGTTGGTCAGCGCCTTGATGGTCATGGTGGTGCCGTTGGAGGCCGCCCCGTCGATGTCGGTGTGGATCACAGGCGCACCACCGACCTTGGTGATCTCGAAGGCCAGCTCGAACAGGTCCTTGAGGCCCAGCTGGTTCTGGTTGGCCGCCACCAGGCGCGCCAGGTACTCCTTGGCCTGCTCGTTCCTGGCGTCCTGCTCGCTGCTCTGCTGCAGGTCGAACACCGACAGGGTCTCGCCTTCCTCGTACTGGCCGGCGCTGTGGATGATCTGGTCGATGTGCTTGAGCGCCTCCTTGTGCGGCGCCAGGACGATGCGGAAGCTCGAGAGGTTGGACACCTGGCGGCGGTTGATCTCGCGGTTGAACAGCGCCAGCTGGTGTTCCAGGTTGTCGTAGTCGCTGCGGATATTGCGCAGGGTGCGGGCGATATCGGTGACCGCGGCGCGGCGCGCCTTGGCCAGGGTCAGGGCCTCGTCCTGGCGGTGGGCGTAGGCGTTGACCAAGAGCTGCAGGCGGCGCTCGACGTCGTCCTCGCTGTCGAACTTGGCCACGCCCTTGAGGCGCACCTGGGCATAGAGCGCCTCGATCTGCCCGTCGACCCGCTGCAGGCCCTGCCAGGCGTCCTGGTAGTCGTTCAGCAGCGGCAGCAGGTTGTCCAGGCTGTCGTCCACCGGGTCGGTGAAGGGCGTGCCGAACGGCAGGTCGGCCGGCAGCAACTGACGGCGGCGCAGGGCGTCGTCCAGGGTGCGCTGCTTGGCTTCCAGGTCGGCCAACTGGCGGCCGACCAGCTGCAGCTTGGCCGACAGCTGCTGCACGCGCTCGGCGAAGGCGTCGCTGGTACGGCGCAGCTCGTCCTGGGCGGCCTCCAGTTGGGCCAACTGTTCCAACTTATCGGCCTCTTCGGCAGAGAGCGTCTGGCTGCGGCGGAAGTCCTCCAGGGCCTTCTGCGCGTCCAGCACGGCCTGGTACAGCGCCTCGGCCTGGGCCTTGCTCGCGGCGCGGTCGGCGGCCACCGCCTGCTGGGTCTTGAGCTGCTTGAGTTCGCGCTCCAGGCGGTCCTTCTGGTCGCGCAGGGCGGCGCGGTCGGCCAGGGCCTGCAGGGCCGGGGGCTCGATATGGGACAGGTCGATGGACAGGCCCGGCACGCTGAAGGTGTCGCCCTTGAAACGGTCCAGCACCGCTTCCACAGCTTTGACCCAGTCGTCGCCTTCGGCCTGGATGCCTTTCTCGCCCAGGGGCAGGCTGAACAGCTGGCCGTTGAACAGGCGCATCAGGCGGTCCACGTCCTGCTGGCTGAATTCCTCGCGCAGCCGTGCGTAGCTGTTGTTGTCGGCATGGTCGAGCTGCTGCTTGACCGACTTGAGGCGCTTCTCCAGGTCGCGCAGGCGCTCGTCCAGGTCCTCGCTGGAGAACTGCCGGGACTGGGCCAGGGCACCGGCCAGTTCGTCGTGGGCGTCCTTGGCGGCCAGCAGCTGGGCCTCCAGCACCTGGGCGTCTTCGATCAGGGCGAAACGGTTCTTCAGCACGGAGAGCTCGCCGAGCCAGCGCTGGATCTCGCTGATCGCCCGCTCCAGGCGCATCAGCTCGGCGGTGCCGCCGCGCTGCTCCTGCTGCAGGCCGTCCTGCTCGCCCTGGTAGTGCTCGGCCTGGATCACCAGCTCCTCGCGGCGGGCGCCGGCGTAGTCCTGCCAGGTGCCGAGCAGCGAGTCGAGCAGCGGCGAGAGGCGGTGCAGCTTGCCGCGCAGCTGCTCGCGCTGGGCCACGCCGGCGCTCAGGGCCTCGATCAAGGGGCCGGCGGCGACCAGGGCCTGGTAGTCCTGCTCCATGCGGCGCACGTCGCGGAAGGCCTCTTCGGTGGCGGCGATATAGTCGACGCTGCCCGAGCGCAGGCTGTGCTCGAAGGCGTCGAGGAACAGCTGCTTGAGCTTGGCCGCGGTAATCTCGCGCATGTGCAGCAGGTTGATAAACAGTGCGCGGAAGGTCTTCAGGCTCTGCTCGCTGGTCGAACGCAGCGGGATCAGCGTCAGGTCCAGGGGGATGCTGGTATGGCCGCCGACCAGCAGGCGGCGCAGCTCGTCGGGCTTGAGCTCGTAGGCCTTGAGGCCGGCGCGCTCGAGGTTGGCGAACAGCTCGCGCTGGCGCAGGCAGGTGCCGTTGTTCTGGTAGTGCTCCAGGTCCAGGGTGCCCTGGTAGGCGAAGAACTGGTGGCCGAAGCCGCCGCCCGGGCCGCGGCCGGCCACGCCTATCACATGGGGGCCGTGGGGCAGGGCGACCTCCACCAGGATGTAGCTGGTGTCGCTGGCGAAGTAGAACTTGCGCGACTGCTCCAGGCTGTACTTGCCGAAGCTCATGTCCGACATGCGCGCCAGGATGGGGAACTGCAGGGCGTTGATCGAGGCCGACTTGCCCAGGTTGTTGGCGCCGTACACCGACAGCGGGTTCTCCAGCGGGAACAGGCCGAGGCTGTAGCCGGCGGTGTTCAGCAGGGCGAAGCGGCGGATGCCGTAGCGTTCCTGGCTCATGCGTCGATCTCCTGGGCGGCACGTTCTTCGGCCATGGCGCGGGCCAGGGCGTCTTCTTCGGATGCCTCGGCGGCGAATTCGTCGAGGGCGATGATCGCCTCGCCGCTGTCGTCATCGAGCAGCAGCGGTGCCGGCAGGTGCAGGTCGCTGCTGTGCAGGCTGGCGGCCAGGTCGCGGTCGTGCTGCACGCTGAGGCAGACGTCGAGGAAGCGGTGCATCGGCGGCAGGAAGCGGTACACGCCGTTGCTGTCCTCGGCGAAGCCGAGCTGGCTCAGGCGGCGGATGATCTTGTCCTCCAGCTCGTCCTGGGTGGTGACCTCGGCCTGCAGGAACAGGTCGCGGTACTTGTCCAGCAGCGCCGGCAGCTCGTCGCGGCCGATGCTGCCGCCGTCCAGCACGCTGAGCGGATCGCGGCCCTGGTCCGCCAGATGTTCCACGAGGATAAAGGTGAACAGCGCCAGGCGCTGGGCGGTCTTGTTGACCTGGGCGCCCATCTGCTCGGGGACGAAGTAGTAGAAGCCGCGCGGATCGCACACCAGCTCGAAGCCGAGGGCCTTGAACAGCGCGCGGTACTGGTCCTGCTGGCTGGACAGCTGGGCGTAACACTCCGGCTCGCTGCGCGACAGGTGGTAGCCCTTGAACAGCTCGCGGAAGATCGCCGCCAGCTGGGTCATTTCTTTCAAATCGATATTCATGCGGAGGTCATTCCTGGCGCAGGCTTGATCAGGGCGTAGGAGCTCAGGCTCAGCTGATGCTCGCGGGTCAGGTAGTTACGGCGCTCCAGGCGCTCACGCTCGAAGCGCGCGTCGCGGGACAGGCGCGAGAACCAGTAGAGCAGCTCGTCGGTGGCGCCTTCCGGCTCCTGCTCCAGCAGCCAGAGCATCAGGTCGGGCAGCGGCAGGGCCTGCTCGCAGCGCTCGAGCATCTCGCGGGCGGTCTTCGGTGCCTTGGGCGCGCCGCTCTTGCGCGTGGCGCCGGCCTTGGGGAAGTGCGCCGGTTTGGACTCGAAACGGGCCAGGGCGTAGACGTAGGCCTCGACCTGGGCGGCGCTGCCGAGGAAGGTGCTCTGCGGCCGGGTGAACAGCGGCAGGGCGGCCTGGGGCACGGCATCCAGGCCCTTCTTGCGGATCACCGACAGGGCCAGCGCCGCGCCGCGGGTCACGGCGTTGTGCCGGCGTGCCTCCTCGCGCAGCGGCAGCAGCAGTTCGCGGGCCTTGCGCAGGGTCAGCTGGGCGGTGGTCTGCATCTCCAGGATGCGCGCGTGGGTGCGCAGCAGCAGGTCGTCGTCGACCAGCTGGCCGAGGCGCTGCTGCTCGCCGAGCAGGCGCAGCAGCACCTGCTCGACGCGGTACACGCCCTGCTCGAAGGCACCGTCGGCGGCGACCAGCTGGATCATCGGTTCGACGTACTCGTCCCAGGTGGCCAGCACCTCGGCATAGCGCTGGCGCAGGGGGATCTGCCGGTCGCTGGTCTTGGCCCGCTCGGCCACGGCGATCAGCGCCTGTTCGTCGTTGCCCAGTTTCTTCAGGACATCCCGCACGCGCATGTCGAGCAGGCGCAGCTGGCGCGCCAGGTCGGCGGCGTCGCGCACCTCGAAGGCGTCCTGGATATAGCCGGCCAGGCGCTCCAGGTGGCGCAGGTAGGCCTCGATCTCCAGGCACAGGCCGAGGCGGTGTTCGCGGCGCAGGTAGGCGAGGAAGTCGTGGATCTGCGCGTTGAGCTCGAAGCGGTTGGGACTCTTGGCCACGGGCACCAGGATGTCCAGGCGGATCCACTGGTCGAGCAGGGCGGTGATGTCGGTGGGCGTGCCCTCCGGCAGCTGGGCGGCGAGCTGGTTGCGCAGCTCGACCAGGCTCAGGGTGCCGGCGTCGAAACGCTCGCACAGCGGCTCGAGCAGGGTCCAGTGTTCGGCGAGGGCGCGCAGTACGCGCTTGGGGTCGATCATCGCGGGGCTGGTCGTTCAATCGGAGAAAGGCGCCGATTGTACTGCATCGACCGGGCTGTGCCTGCGCGCGAACCGATCGGAGGCGCAGGTGACGCAACGCGGCAGTTTCGGACGGCCTGGGCCCGCGGTATCGCCTCGCGGCGGCCCGCAAGGCCCGATCAAGTCGTTGATTTTCTTGGCATGCTTTCTGCGATGCCCGTTGCGACATCCATTGCCGAGCGAGCCTATCTTGTCCGCCTCCGCCGCCTATATCGATGAATGCTGGAACGCGTTGCAGGGGCAACCGGACCTGGCCTGGGACCTCGACGCCATCACCGACCGGGCCGAGGCCATCGCCTTCCTGCAGCGTTTCGAGAATCGCCTGTGCGTTTACTCGGGCTACGTGCAGAAGCTCTACAGCAATTACAGCTTCGTGGTGCCGCAGAGCGATCATGGCGACATCACCGTCCTGCCGGACGAGCAGGCCTGGCACGACACCTTCCACGACATCCCGGCCCATGCCGTGGCGCCGACCGGGGTGCATATCCTGCCGGGCGAAACCCTGGGGCGCAGCGGCCTGTACCTGAAGATTCCCCACGGCAACCGGCTGGTGGCCTCCACCGAACTGCCCTTTCAGCAGGGCTTGAAGCTGCTGATCCAGCGTTACCAGGCGCGGGGCGAAGATTTCCTGCCGGTGCTGGTCAAGGGCGACCTGCGCGAGTACGAGGCGCGCATGCCGTCGCTGCATCTGCATCGCATCGACCTGACCCGTCTGGGGCACTGCTCGCAGCTGAGCCGCAACGCCATCAAGGGGGCGATTGCCGAGCACCTGCTCGGGCTGTTTCGCCAGGGCTGAGCTCGGCCGGCGGCGATGCTTGTCGACTGCGGCGACCACACGGCCGCTGCGGGCTTTCCGTAAGGCCCTTTTCACGCCACAATTCCTCAATTGAGTGCCGCCACCAGTCGGCACAGTCTGCCTGAGTTCCGCCGCATCCAAGGCCGGGCCACGAGGAGTCGAGCATGAGCAGCAGCGACCGCGTCATTATTTTCGATACCACCCTGCGCGACGGCGAGCAGAGCCCCGGCGCGTCCATGACCGGCGAGGAGAAGCTGCGCATCGCCAAGGCCCTGGAGCGCCTGCGCGTGGACGTGATCGAGGCCGGCTTCGCCATCGCCAGCCCGGGCGACTTCGCCGCGGTCAAGGCGATTGCCGACAGCATCAAGGACAGCACCGTGTGCAGCCTCTCGCGGGCCGTGGACGCCGACATCGACCGCGCCGCCGAGGCGCTGGCCGGGGCCAACTCCGGGCGCATCCACACCTTTATCGCCACCAGCCCGATCCACATGCAGTACAAGCTGCGCATGCAGCCGGACCAGGTGATCGAGCAGGCGGTGCACGCGGTCAAGCGCGCGCGCAACCTGTGCAGCGATGTGGAATTCTCCTGCGAGGACGCCGGCCGCTCGGAGCTGGACTTCCTCTGCCGCATCATCGAGGCGGCCATCGACGCCGGGGCGCGCACCATCAACATCCCCGACACCGTCGGCTACGCCATTCCGCACCAGTACGCCGAGACCATCCGCCAGCTGCTGCAGCGCATTCCCAACGCCGACAAGGCGGTGTTCTCGGTGCACTGCCACAACGACCTGGGCCTGGCCGTGGCCAACTCCCTGGCGGCGGTGGTGGCCGGCGCGCGCCAGGTCGAGTGCACCATCAACGGTCTGGGCGAGCGGGCCGGCAACGCGGCGCTGGAGGAGATCGTCATGGCGATCAAGACCCGCCAGGACCTGCTCGGCGTGCACACCAACATCGACACCCCGCACATCCTCAGCACCTCGCGGCTGGTCTCCGGCATCACCGGCTTCCCGGTGCAGCCGAACAAGGCCATAGTCGGCGCCAACGCCTTCGCCCACGAGTCGGGCATTCACCAGGACGGCGTGCTCAAGCACCGCGAGACCTACGAGATCATGTCGGCGCAGTCGGTCGGCTGGCACACCAACAAGCTGTCGCTGGGCAAATTGAGCGGGCGCAACGCCTTCCGCAGCCGTCTGGACGAGCTGGGCATCGTCCTGGCCGGCGAGGCCGAGTTGAACGCCGCCTTCGCCCGCTTCAAGGCGCTGGCGGACAAGAAGCACGAGATCTTCGACGAAGACCTGCAGGCGCTGGTCTCCGACACCCTCGGCGAGGAGGCCCCGGAGCACTTCAAGCTGGTGACCCTGGAGGTGGCCAGCAAGACCGGCGAGGTGCCCCAGGCCAAGCTGGTGCTCAGCGTCGACGGTGCCGAGCGCGGCGCCGAGTCCCAGGGCTCGGGCCCGGTGGACGCGACCTTCAAGGCCATCGAGTCGATCGCCGGCTCCAACGCCAACCTGCAACTCTATTCGGTCAACGCCATCACCCAGGGCACCGATTCCCAGGGCGAGGTCACCGTACGCCTGGAGAAAGCCGGACGCATCGTCAACGGCAACGGCGCCGACACCGACATCCTGGTGGCCTCGGCCAAGGCCTATATCAACGCGCTGAACCTGATGCAGGCCGGGCAGAAGGCCCATCCGCAGGTGGCTGACGTTTGATTGCAGAACTGCGCCGCCGTGCCTATCTGAGCGCCATGCAGGTGGCCAGCTGGCTGCCGCGGGTGGACTTGCCCTTCGCCGCGCCGTCGCGGCCGGAGCTGCTGGCGCCGCCGGTGCCCGAAGAGCCGGTCGATGACGAACCGAGCTTGCAGGCGCTGCGCGAGGGCGTGGCGCCGGCGCCGGCGCCAGCCGCCCCGGCGGCCGAGCGGCCGAAGATCGAGGTGCCCAAGCCTGCCGCCACGGCCCGCAACGCCAGGCCCGAGGTGGCCGAAGTCGCGGACGACAAGCCCGGGGCGACGAGGGCGGCGGCTGTGCCGCCACCGCGTTTCGCCCTGCAACTGCTGCGTGCCGGCGACTGCGCCGTGCTGGTCGAACTGCCCACCGGCGAGCCGCTGCAGGGGCGCGATCCGGCCTACCTGCTGCTCAAGGACCTGTTGCGCGCCGCCGGCCTGCCGGACAGCCCGCAGCTGGTCGGCGAACCGGTGCGCTGGCCGTTGCTGGTGCGCGGCAATATGGACCAGGGGCCGCAGGCGGCGCTGGAGTTCGTACAGAGCTTCGTCGCCGCGCGTCTGGAGGAACAGGCGCCCTGCGCCTGTCTGTGGCTGGTGGGCCTGCCGGCCGTGCGCTTCGCCGGCGAGGCCGACGCCGAGGCCTACAATCGCGAGCTGCAGGTCGAGGGGCTGGGGGCGGCCTGGGCCTTGCCGGGCCTGGAGCTGTTGATGGACGAGCCGCAGCGCAAACGCGAGCTGTGGCAGGCGATGCGCCGGGTGCGCCAGCGCTGGACGAGTGGGGCGCAATGAGCGACGCGATTTCCTTCCGCCCGATGACCGAGGCGGATCTCGAGGCCGTGCTGAAAATCGAGTACGCCGCCTTCAGCCATCCCTGGACCCGCGGCATCTTCGCCGACAGCCTCAAGTCCTACGACTGCTGGCTGATGTTCGAGGGCGGCCAGCAGGTCGGCCATGGGGTGATCAACGTGATCATCGACGAGGCCCATCTGCTGAATATCACCGTCAAGCCGGAGAACCAGGGCCGCGGTCTGGGCCTGCGCCTGCTGGAGTTCCTCATGCAGCGCGCCCTGCAGCTCAAGGCCGGGGAGTGCTTCCTCGAGGTGCGCGCCAGCAACCAGGCGGCCTACCGCCTGTACGAGCGTTATGGCTTCAACGAGGTCGGCCGGCGCCGCGACTACTACCCGGCCGTGGGCGGGCGCGAGGATGCCCTGGTGATGGCCTGTACCCTGATCGACTGAGGGCCTAGCTGTGATCTCTCAGTAGGTTGTTCATCCGGGGCATTCCCGGAATTCTGGAAGTGCGACCAACCAAGCCTTCCAGGAGCCCCGGATGAACCTGCATAAACATGCCCGTCTTACCCCTCGCGGTCGAGCCCTTTTGGTTCAGCGCATTCAGCGCGGCCTGCGGGTCGAGGAAGCGGCCCAGGCCGCCGGTGTGAGCGTGCGAACCGCCTACAAATGGCTGCAGCGCTTTCGCGAGGAAGGCGAGGCCGGCTTGAAGGATCGCTCGTCACGTCCGCAGCACTGTCCCCATGCAACGCCCGATGCGCTAGTGGAGCGAGTGATCGAGCAGCGTCGTGCCCGTCATACCTATCAGCAGATAGCGATCCAATTGGGCTTGGCTGTCAGCACTGTGGCTCGCCGTCTGCAACGGCTCGGCTTGAATCGGCTGGCCGAACTGGAACCGGCGCCACCTGTGGTGCGCTACCAATACCCGACGCCTGGTGATCTGCTGCACCTGGATATCAAGAAGCTGGGACGCTTCAGAAAGCCAGGCCACCGGGTCACCGGTGACCGCCAGCAAAACTCCAGCGGTGCGGGCTGGGAGTTCGTCCATGTGGCCATCGACGATGCCAGTAGTATCGCTTTCAGTAGTTTGCATCCTGATGAGCGTGGCCGCAGTGCGTGTCAGGCTTTAATTCAAGCGCTGCGTTACTACCGTAGCCTGGGCATTCACTTCACCCGCATCATGACCGACAACGGCAGCTGTTATGGCTCACGCAAGTTCCGGCGCCTGGTCAGACGATTGGGGCTGCGCCACCTGCGCACCAAACCTTATACGCCACGCACCAACGGCAAGGCCGAGCGCTTCATCCAGACCAGCCTGCGCGAGTGGGCCTATGCCCGTAGCTACGAAAGTTCAGCACAGCGAGCACAGCACCTGATGCCCTGGCTGCATCACTACAATTGGCACCGCCCACATGCCAGCCTCGGGTACAACCCGCCCATCAGCCGCGCGCCACTTCCACTGAACAACGTACTGGGTTTACACACCTAGCGCTCTGCGCCGGGCGGGGGGCGTCGCGTCGGGCGCTCGTCTTCCTCCAGGCCGAAGTCGTTGTCGTCCTCCTCGACGACGCTCAGCTCATGGTCCGCCGGCTGCTCGCCGCCTTCCTCGTAAGGGGAGCGGGCGCCGTCTTCGTGGATCAGGTCCTCCAGGTCGGCGTCGTCCTTGTCGGGCCCATGTCCCGGCGGCGCGTCTTCGCTCAGGCCGGCCTCCCGCCGCTGGCTGCGTTCGAACTCCTCGATCAGCTCGTGTTCCGGCGCATCGTCTTCCGGCAAGTCGTCCAGGGTGTCATCCTGCTCGACTGTTGCGCGCCTGTCCGGGTCCCGGTCGGTTGGGGTCGCAGGCATCTAGATGCCTCCTCTGCAGGGGTTACATAGGGTGGACGCCGCGGACGACGAAAGATTCCGCTGGCCAGCTGTCGGGGCGGATAGGGCGCTGACCCGATTGGCGAGTGGCGGCGGCTCGATCCGTCGCTGCCCGGCGGCCGGAGTTGCAGGATACTGCCGGGCCTGTCGGTCGGCCCGCCGCCGTCAGTGCCCTTTTGTCAGAGGAACCCCGATGCCTTCGTTTCGCCCCTGGATCGCCGTCTGCTGCCTGCTGCTGGCCGGCCTGGCGCCCGCCGCCGAGCGCAGTTTCACCATCCTGCACACCAACGACTGGCAGTCGCGCCTGCTCGGCTTCGGCCCCAACAACGAGTACAGCCCGGCCACCACCCACGACGACACGACGGTCGGCGGCGTCGCGCGCCTGGCCAGCCTGGTTGCGGCGCGCCGTGCGGCCGCCGGCGAGCAGCCGGTGCTGCTGCTGGACGGCGGCGATTTCACCATGGGCACGCTGTTCCATACCCTCAGCCGCGAGCTGGGTGGCGAGCTGCGTCTGCTCAGCGAGCTGGGCTACGACGGCGCGACCCTGGGCAACCACGAATTCGATTTCCGGCCGGCCGGTCTGGCGGCGATGATCGCCGCGGCGCACCAGGCCCAGGGCCCGGCGCTGGTGCCGCTGCTGGCGAGCAACCTGGGCTTCGACCCCAAACGCCCGGAAGACGACAGCCTGCAGGCGCACTACGACGCCGGGCGCATCCTGCCCTACAAGGTGATCGACAAGGGCGGTATCCGTTTCGGCCTGTTCGGCCTGCTCGGCAACAACGCGGTGGCGGTCAGCCCCATGCTCGAGCCGCTGCGCTTCGCCGATCCGGTGGTCACCGCCCGGGCCATGGTCAAGAAACTGCGGGAGGAGGGCGCCGAGGTGGTGATCCTGCTCTCGCACATGGGGGTGGTCGAGCAGGCCGACGGCAGCTGGCGCGGCGAGGAGGTGGAGCTGGTCGAGCAGGTGCCGGGCATCGATCTGGTGGTCGGCGGTCACTCCCACACCGCCCTGTCCCGGCCGCTGCTGGTGAACGGACGCACCCCGGTGATGCAGGCCGGCTCGGAGATCCAGTATCTCGGCGAGCTGCGCATGCACCTGGACGGCGGCGGCCAGGCGCAGCTGGTCGATTACCGGCTGCACCCGATTGACGACCGTATTGCCGGCGATGCGGCCATCACCGCGCGGGTCGAGGACTTCAAGCGGGTAGTCGGCGAGCGCATGCTGGCACCCAAGGGCTTCGCCTTCGATCAGCCGCTGGCCAGGGTCGAGCGCAGCCTGACCCGTGACTTTGCCGACCCGGTGCTGGCCAATCTGGTCACCGACGCCTTGCGCCAGGCCACCGGCAGCGATGTGGCCTTCACCGGCAACGGCACCATCCGCGACGACCTGATCCGGGGCCGCCATGGCGTGCAGAGCGTCTCCGACCTGTTCCGCATCGCCCCACTGGGCATCGGCCAGTTCGACGATGCTCCGGGCTATCCGTTGCTCAAGGTGTATGTCACGGGACGGGAGCTGAAGAACCTGCTGGAGGTGCTGCTGCTGGCCTACCAGATGCGCGACAGCCGCAGCTACTACCCACGCCTGTCCGGCCTGCGCTTCGCCTATAACCCCTACCGGGTGCCGTTCGATCGGGTCAGCCGCATCGAGCTGGGCGACCCGCGGCGCGGCTATCGGCCTCTGGATCTGGATGACGCACGGCTCTACAGCATCGGTGCCACCAGTTACGTCGGCAGTTTCACCTGGCTGGTCGGCGACCTAACCAAGGGCCTGCTCGACGTGCAGCCCAAGGACGCTCAGGGGCGCCCGCTGGTCGACCTCAAGGCGGCGATCATCGACAGCGACCCGACGACGCCGGGGGTGCAGGAGTACAAGGAATGGCAGGGCCTGCTCGACCATGTGCGCGGCCTGCCCGACCTGGATGGCGATGGCCTGGCCGACATCCCGGTTCAGGGGGCCGCGGCCGAGCAACGCATGCTGCGCGAGCCGAGCCTGCACCCCGCCGCACTGTACCGTTATGCCGGTCCGCTGCAGTGGGGCGCCAGCCTGCTGTTGGTGGCCGTCCTGCTGGCACTCTATTGGTTCTGCGCCCGCCTGCGTCGCAGTCGCGCCGCCCGCCTGGCGCCGGCCTGAGCCGCCTGCGCCGGCCGTGACCTCGGCCACGGCCGGCTTGCCAAAGGTCCCGTGGGCTCCTTATGGTGCGCCTCGGTACTCTCCAGAGCAGGCGGCATGAACGATCCACAGCACCTTTTCGACAGCGAGGTCTGCCGGGCAACGGCGATCGTCCAGAATGTCCCGGCATCGGTCGCCAAGCGGGCGTGTCAGCTGCTGGCCAGCGTCAGCCATATCCCCATGGCCCAGGGGGCCCGGAACCGCAGTCAGGCGCTGGCGGCCCCCCAGCCTGGGCTCGCTCGGCAGGGGCTGGGGGTATGAGCCGTTCCCACGGGCTGGCTGTGCTGGGGCTCTTGCTGGCGGTGCTCTGCTGGTCGGGCAACGCCCTGGTGGCGCGGGCATTCTCCACTGAGATTCCGCCCTTCGCCCTGTCGGTCTGGCGCTGGAGCCTGGCCCTTGCGTTGTTATTGCCGTTCGCCGCGATGCCGCTGTGGCGCCATCGCGCGGCCCTGCGTCAGGCCGGTTGGCGTCTGCTGGTGCTGGGCGGGCTGGGCATCGCCGGCTACAACTCGCTGCTGTACAGCGCCGCGCAGACCACCGTGGCGATCAACATCACCCTGGTCAATACCTGCCTGCCGCTGATGACCTTTATCGGCGCCGGCCTGCTCCTCGATGAATGGCCGCAGCGGCGCGCCTGGTGGGGCATGGGCCTGGCGGCGCTCGGCCTGCTGGTGTTGATCGGCCAGGGCAGCCTGGAGAGTCTGCTGGCGCTGTCGTTCAATCCGGGCGACCTGATCATGCTGCTGGCGGTGGTCGACTGGACGCTGTACTCCCTGCTGCTGCGGCGTTGGGCCCGCTACCTGCTGCCGATCCCGCCGCTGGCGCTGCTCGGGGCGTTGATGCTGCTCGGCCTGCCGCTGATCCTGCCGTTCTACCTCTACGAGCTGGCCCAGGGCGCGGGCTTCACGGTCAGCCCCGCCAACCTGGGCGCCATCGCCTATACGGCGGTGTTCGCCTCGCTGCTCGCCTACCTGGCGTGGAACCACGGCGTGCGTGTGCTCGGTGCCGCCAGGGCGGCGCTGTCCAATTACCTGATGCCGGTGTTCACCGCGGTGTTTGGCTGGCTGTTGCTGGGGGAGGGGGTGCAGCCCTTCCACTGGCTGGGCGGTGGTCTGATCTTCGCCGGCTTGCTGCTGGGCTCGCAGTTGGCCGCCAGACGTTGATTCAGAGCGGTGCTCGGACTGCGCACCCCGTCCCGGCTGCCGGGGGCGGCCGACAAAGCAAGACGCCCCCGAGCTCTGCAGGCAGTAGCACTGCCGTTGGAGTCCGGGGGCGTCTGGGCCGGGCTAGGGCGTCACCCGGCGATCGGTAACCATTCAGCCACTCACTGTGCGGCGGATCAGGCCCCAGCCAGGGCCGGGTTACGCGGCACGGTTGCGAGGGAAAGTTCGCCAACCTGGTTCGCCTCACGCTTCTTCGCCCACTGGGTGAGCAGCACCATCGCGACGAAGCCGCCGACGATCATCACCGGATAGGCGGCGAGGATTTCGGTCAGCGAGTACTTCCAGGACAGCGGGCGACCGACGCCCAGCATCGCGGCATAGAACCAGGAAACCCCCGACAGCGCACCGGCGAACAGGGCGAACAGGCGCATGCTGAAGTTCAACTCGAGCAGCGAGCCGGCCTTCTGCAGGGCGGGCAGCACCAGACCGTGCAGCAGCATGCCGTTGAAGGTCAGCAGCATCACGATGGTGATCTTGGCCTGCAGCTTGGGGTTGAGCAGATAGGACAGGCCGTTGGCATTGATGTCGAGCCAGATGATGGCGATGCCACTGACCCAGAGTACCGCCAGCGCAGCGGACACGGATTTCTGCAGACTCTCCATGTGCTGGCTGTCCTGCAGGTGGGATTTCCCCCCCTTGAACAATTCTTTGATCATCGCGAAATCGCTGCTCAGCACCATGCCGATGGCGACACAGCAAGCGATCAGGTGCGCATACA
Source organism: Pseudomonas sp. MBLB4123 (assembly GCF_051904775.1). Classification (NCBI taxonomy): domain Bacteria; kingdom Pseudomonadati; phylum Pseudomonadota; class Gammaproteobacteria; order Pseudomonadales; family Pseudomonadaceae; genus Pseudomonas; species Pseudomonas sp. MBLB4123. The sequence goes on along the minus strand of NZ_CP196711.1, from coordinate 2,511,367 downwards.
CTATCCCTAGGCGCATAAACTCCATGGTGGTCTTCTGCTCAAACAGCGCAGTAATGACAGTGAAATCCATGGTTGCCTCTTTTATTCAGGTGAGCCGCACAATCAGGGAGCTGTGGGTCATTTAGGGTTTTTACATTTGCAGTTAAGAAACGGGTCCAGTATCGATTCTCGGCCTCAAGATGAGGCGCCCAATCGGCTTACAACCTGGCGAATGAGCCTCTAGTCATTCGATTTCCTCTTTCAAAGGTAAAAAGCTCCCTCTGCACATGACTCGTGCCTGTGAGAAAAAGCTCCTGGGGTTTGCATGAAAGCGAGGCGAATGCCGCCGCCGTCGTCGGGCTACTTTCTGAGCAGCAGGGTTTGGATTTGTTCATTTCTTGATCAAGAAGGGCGACGAACGGTAACGTCTTACGGCGCTCGAACGTGCCGGCCGATCGACCGCGCTCAGCCGGCCCCCACCGTTGGCGGCCTGAGTCCTCCATGACCATGTGCTATGCGCACCTGTCGCCGGATCATCTGGAGTCGGCGCTGCGTTTTCCCCTCTGGTGCAGTGTGGTCATACCCTCGTATGATGTCGACGATTTCAATGCAATCATTGGGGTGGGTATGGCCAGTATCACGATTCGTAACCTAGACGACGACCTCAAGGCACAACTGCGCATCGTGGCGGCGAGTCACGGCCGTTCGATGGAGGAGGAGGCGCGCATGATTATTCGCCAAGCCCTTTCTCGTCAGGACAAGCGCGGTGGCTTGGGTAGCCGTATCCATGCCCGATTCTCCGCCGTGGGCGGTGTCGATCTGGCGCTTCCAGAGCGCAAGGATAAAGCCCGAGCAGCGAGCTTTGATGAATGATCCTGCTTGATACCAACGTACTGTCCGAACTCATGCGAGTGAAGCCTGATCCCCAGGTTTTGGCCTGGGTGGATGCGCAGCCTGCTAGCGAGTTGGTGATCTGCTCGATCACCGTGGCCGAGATCCTGTATGGCATTGCTCGAATGCCGGACGGCAAGCGTAAGCAAGGCTTGTTGGATCTGGCTTCCGCCATGTTCGATGAAGACTTTGCCGGCAACATTCTGCCTTTCGATGCGGATGCCGCAGTGCACTACGCCGAGATAGCAGCAGTCAGTGAGGCGCGGGGGAGGGTAGTGGATATGGCGGATGCGCAGATCGCGGCCATCGGCCGGTTACATGATGCGGTGGTGGCTACGCGCAACATCCGTCACTTCGAGGAGTTGGGCGTCGACCTCGTGAACCCTTGGGATAGTTGAGCGGCAGTAACGGCTGTGGTCACGCCGTAGTCACTACCCCAGAAACGACAAAGGGCTAGCTTTCGCTAACCCTTTGTTTTGTATGGTGGCTACACCGGGACTTGAACCTGGGACATCAGCATTATGAATGCTGCGCTCTAACCGACTGAGCTATGTAGCCAAGTGGCGCGCATTATTCGCGTCAGCGGGCTGGCTGTCAACCCTGTTTCGCGAAAATTTATGCGCGCGATCAAGCGCTTAGACGTTGAAGCGGAAGTGCATGACGTCGCCGTCCTTGACGATGTACTCCTTGCCTTCCAGGCGCCACTTGCCAGCTTCCTTGGCGCCGGCTTCGCCCTTGTACTGGATGAAGTCGTCGTAGGCGATGACTTCGGCGCGGATGAAGCCCTTCTCGAAGTCGGTGTGGATCACGGCGGCGGCCTGGGGGGCGGTGGCGCCGATGCGCACGGTCCAGGCGCGCACTTCCTTGACCCCGGCAGTGAAGTAGGTCTGCAGGTTGAGCAGCTCGTAGCCGGCGCGGATCACCCGGTTGAGGCCGGGCTCCTCGAGGCCCAGGGACTCGAGGAACATGTCCTTCTCCTCGCCGTCTTCCAGTTCGGCGATCTCCGCCTCGATCTTGTTGCACACCGGCACGACCACTGCGCCTTCCTCGGCGGCGATGGCGTTGACCACGTCGAGCAGCGGGTTGTTGTCGAAGCCGTCCTCGGCGACGTTGGCGATGTACATCACCGGCTTGCTGGTCAGCAGGTGGAAGCCCCGGACCAGCTGCTTCTCGTCGTCGCCCAGGGCCTTCATCAGGGTGCGGGCCGGCTTGCCCTCGCTGAAGTGGGGGATCAGCTTCTCCAGCAGGGCCTTCTGCGCCACGGCCTCCTTGTCGCCGCCCTTGGCGTTGCGCTGGACCTTCTGCAGCTGCTTCTCGCAGCTGTCGAGGTCGGCGAAGATCAGTTCCAGCTCGATGATCTCGATGTCGCGTTTGGGGTCGACGGTGTTGGCCACGTGGATCACGTTGTCGTCCTGGAAGCAGCGCACCACGTGGGCGATGGCGTCGGTCTCGCGGATATTGGCGAGGAACTTGTTGCCCAGGCCCTCGCCCTTGGAGGCGCCGGCGACCAGGCCGGCGATGTCGACAAACTCCATGGTGGTGGGGATCACCCGCTCCGGCCGGACTATGGCCGCCAGGGCGTCCAGGCGCGCATCGGGCATGGGCACGATGCCGCTGTTCGGCTCGATGGTGCAGAAGGGGAAGTTCTCCGCGCTGATCCCGGCTTTGGTCAGGGCATTGAACAGGGTGGACTTGCCGACGTTGGGCAGGCCGACGATGCCGCAGTTGAATCCCATGGTGTGTTCCTCGCGGAGGTGAATTCGGTGGAGAGAGGGTCAGGCTTTCTGGCTGTGCAGTTGTTGCATGGCCTTGGACCAGTCGCCGGCGAGCATTTGCGGTAGCACGCCGAGGGCGAAATCGATGCTGGTATCGAGCAGTTCCTGCTCGCTGCGCGGGGCGCGGCCGAGCACGTAGCCGGAGACCATGCTGCTGTGCCCGGGGTGGCCGATGCCGAGTCGCAGGCGGAAGAAATTATTCTGATTGCCGAGCTGGGCGATGATGTCGCGCAGTCCGTTATGGCCACCGTGCCCGCCACCCTGTTTGAGTTTGGCGACGCCGGGGGGCATGTCGAGTTCGTCGTGAGCCACCAGGATCGCTTCCGCAGGGATGCGGAAGAATTTCGCCAGCGCCGCCACGGACTGGCCGCTGCGGTTCATGTAGGTGGTGGGGATCAGCAGGCGAACGTCGCGGCCCTGGTGGTTGAACTTACCCACCAGACCGAAATACTTGCGATCGACGCTCAGGTTGGCGCCCTGGCTGGCGGCCAGGCGCTCAACGAAAAGGGCCCCTGCATTGTGCCGGGTCTGGTCGTATTCGGGGCCGGGGTTACCCAGGCCGACGATCAGTTGTACGGCAGTCATGTCAGGAGCCCTTTCGTGAAAATAGCCCGGCCACCGAAGTGAGCGGGCTGTTTTCGGCGGTGCGAGTATTACTCGGCAGCGCCTTCACCTTCTTCGCTTTCTGCTTCGCTTTCTTCCTTCACGACGCGGGAAGCGTGGATGTTGGCCACGGCCAGGTCGTTACCGTGAGCCAGTGCCACCAGCTCTACGCCCTTCGGCAGGCTCAGGTCGGACAGGTGTACGACTTGGCCCAGCTCGACCTTGGCCAGATCGACTTCGATGAACTCCGGCAGGTCCTTCGGCAGGCAGGAAACTTCCACTTCCGCCAGGGTGTGGGAGATTTCGCCGCCACCTTGCTTGACGCCAACTGCGGTTTCTTCGTTGAGGAAGTGCAGCGGAACGTGGGCGGTCAGCTTCTGGCCGGCGATCACGCGCTGGAAGTCGGCATGCAGGACGAAGCCCTTGGCCGGGTGACGCTGCAGCGCCTTGATCAGTACGCTTTCGTTGGTGCCGGCGACGTTCAGGGTCAGAACGTGGCTGAAAGCCGCTTCGTTTTCCAGCAGCTTGGCGAAATCCTTGGCCAGCAGGCTGATCGATTGCGGGGCTTTCTCGCCACCGTAGATGACGGCAGGAACCAGGCTGGCGTTACGACGCAGGCGGCGGCTCGCACCTTTCCCCAGGTCGGAACGCACTTCGGCATTCAGGGCAAAATCAGTCATTTCATTTCTCCAAAATAACCAAACCGTCCTTCACGCTTGCGACCAGCGACCGGACGGTTGGGCAAAAAGCCCCGCTCGAGGCGGGGCGCATTTCGTTCAGCGCTGATTCCGGGTTAACGGAACATCGCGCTGATCGATTCTTCATTGCTGATGCGGCGCACCGCTTCAGCGACTACCGGGGCGATATCCAGCTGGCGAATGCGCGAGCAGGATTGCGCGGCGGCGGACAGCGGGATGGTGTTGGTTACCACCAGCTCGTCCAGCACGGAGTTCTCGATGTTCTCGATGGCGCGACCCGACAGCACGGCGTGCGTGGCATAGGCGAAGACCTTGGCCGCGCCATGTTCCTTCAGCGCCTTGGCCGCGTGGCACAGGGTGCCGGCGGTGTCCACCATGTCGTCGACCAGGATGCAGGTGCGGCCTTCCACGTCGCCGATGATGTGCATCACCTCGGAGTGGTTGGCCTTCTCGCGACGCTTGTCGATGATCGCCAGGTCCACGCCCAGGGACTTGGCCACGGCGCGAGCACGCACCACGCCGCCGATGTCCGGGGAGACGATCATCAGATTGTCGAAGCGCTGGTCTTCGATGTCGTCCACCAGTACGGGGGAGCCGTAGATGTTGTCGACCGGGATATCGAAGAAGCCCTGAATCTGATCCGCGTGCAGGTCGACGGTGAGAACACGGTCGATGCCTACTACGGTGAGCATGTCGGCCACGACCTTGGCGCTGATCGCCACGCGGGCGGAGCGCGGACGGCGATCCTGGCGGGCATAGCCGAAGTAGGGGATGACAGCGGTGATTCGGGTGGCCGAGGAGCGGCGGAAGGCGTCGGCCATCACCACCAGTTCCATCAGGTTATCGTTGGTTGGCGCGCACGTCGGCTGGATCAGGAAGACGTCTTTACCGCGGACGTTCTCGTTGATTTCAATGCTGATTTCGCCGTCGGAGAACTTACCGACAGAAGCATCGCCGAGGGGGATGTGCAGCTGACGAACAATACGTCGCGCCAGATCGGGGTTAGCATTCCCCGTAAAGACCATCATCTTGGACACGCGCAGTACCTGCCGGCTGAGGGTATACCTGGATGAGTATAGAAATGGCAGGGGCGGCTGGATTCGAACCAACGCATGGCAGGATCAAAACCTGCTGCCTTACCGCTTGGCGACGCCCCTGTATCGTGTGTAACCCAATGCTGTCAGTCGGACTCATCACACCCGTGGTGTTGATGGCAGGGGCGGCTGGATTCGAACCAACGCATGGCAGGATCAAAACCTGCTGCCTTACCGCTTGGCGACGCCCCTACTGATACAACTGACTCTTACGCATTCACTTCTTGGCCAGAGTTGCGAGCTTGCGGTGCAACATCGAAACGTTGCGGCCCTGAGCGACAAAACTCGGCAAAGCGGCTGGAAGTTGGCGGGCGACTTTATCAGCATCGTCCCGGTTTGGGAAGCTCCCAAACACACAAGCTCCAGTGCCGGTCAATCTCGCAGGAACAAATTTGTTCAACAAGATCAGAGCGTTACGAACCTCTGGATAACGCTTCTGGACAACCGGCTGGCAGTCGTTACGACCACCCCCCTCAAGAAGGCTGCGAACTTTAATGGGCGGCGTATCCCGTGTCAACTCAGGGTCGGAGAAAACTTCCGCTGTGCTGACAAGCACTTGCGGAACGGCTACGAGGAACCAGGGTTCGGCGAGCTCGACCGGGGTGAGCTGCTCGCCGACGCCTTCGGCGAAGGCCGCGCGGCCGCGGACGAACACCGGCACGTCGGCGCCCAGGCCCAGGCCCAGCTCCGCCAGGCGGTCCTCGCTCCAGCCCAGCTGCCAGAGGTGGTCGAGGCCGAGCAGGGTGGTGGCCGCATCCGAGCTGCCGCCGCCGATGCCGCCGCCCAGGGGCAGGCGCTTGTCCAGCCAGATGTCGGCGCCCAGCGGGCAGCCTGAGTGCTGCTGCAGTTGGCGCGCGGCGCGCACGATCAGGTTGTTGTCGTGGTTCACGCCGGGTATTGCGCTGTGCAGGCGAATCTCGCTGTCCTCGCGTAGGGCGAAACCCAGCTCGTCGCCGTGGTCGAGGAATTGGAACAGGGTCTGCAGTTCGTGGTAGCCGTCCGTGCGGCGGCCGAGGATATGCAGCATCAGGTTGAGCTTGGCCGGCGCCGGCAACCTCAGCGCGGCGCCTGGGGGTATAGCCATCCCGCTCATTGACCGAGCTGGCGTGGTTGCCAGTCCTTGATCACCAGGGTGACCTGCAGATCGTGGCCGTCGAGTTTGATCCGTTCGGGCAGCCAGTAGCCGTTCTGCTCGGCGTAGCGCAGGTAGTCGACGCGCCAGCCGTCCTGGCTCAGTTGGGCCAGGCGGCTGTCGTCATCCAGGGTCAGGCGGCTCTTGCTGTCCGGGGAGGGCAGGCCACGAATCCACCAGAGCAGGTGCGAGACCGGCAGGTTCAGGCCCAGTTGCTGTTGCAGCAGGGCTTCCGGCGAGGCGGCCTGGTAGCGGCCCTGGTTGGCCACTTCCAGGAGGATCGCCCCCGGGCGCCCGGTCAGGCGGGCCGCGCCGCGGCCCAGGGGGCCGGACAGGCGGATGTCGTAGTAATCCTGGCGTTGCAGCCAGAACAGCGTGCCGCTGCCGGAGTCGCGCGGTGCGCGGATGCCGACCTTGCCGTTGATCTGCCAGGCGTCCAGGGCGCCGACCTGCTGCTTGTGTGCTCGCCAGCGGTCCGGGTCGCCTTGGCCCTCGAGGGCTTCGCGGGAGGTCAGGCCGGCGCAGCCGGAGAGCAGGGCGATCAGGGCGAAGAGGAGAAAGGGGCGTAGCGACATCATAGGGTCTCGGAACCGGTCAGGCGCAGCAGGGTGCTGCGCAGTATGGTGCTGTCGGGCTGTTCCTTCAGGGCGCCGGCCCAGACCTTCCTGGCCTCGCGTTGCTTGCCGCGGGCCCAGAGGACTTCGCCGAGATGGGCGGCGACTTCGTGGTCGGGGAGGCGCTGCAGGGCCTGGCGCAGCAGGCGCTCGGCCACTTCCAGGTTGCCCAGGCGATAATTGACCCAGCCCAGGCTGTCGAGAATGGCCGGGTCGTCCGGGTTGATTCGGTAGGCCTGCTCGATCAGCTCCTTGGCCTCGGCGTAGCGAGTGGTGCGGTCGGCCAGGGTGTAGCCGAGGGCGTTGAGGGCCAGGGCATTGTCCGGTTCGCGCTCGAGAATGAAGCGCAGGTCCTGTTCCAGCTGGCTCAGGTCGTCGCGTTTCTCGGCCAGCATGGCGCGGGTGTAGAGCAGGTTGAGGTCGTCCGGGTACTGCTCCAGCGCTTGGCCGATCAGGTCCCAGGCGGCGTCGGGGCGGTCCTGCTTGGCGAGGGCCTCCGATTCGATCAGGTACAGCTGGATGGCATAGTCGGGCTGGGCCTCGCGGGCCTTGCGCAGGCGCGTGGAGGCCTCGGCGCCACGCTGCTTGGCCAGCAGCAGGTCGGTTTGCCGGGCCTGGGCCGGGAGGAAGTCGTTGCCGGGGCCGACCAGGGCGTATTCGATCAGCGCGCTCTCCGGCTCGTCGATGGCCTCATAGGCGCGGGCCAGGTTGTAGTGGGCGGCATCGACATGGCTGCCACGCTCGACCAGCTCTTCCAGATAGACGATGGCCTCACGCCAGGCCTCGGCCTCCAGGCACACCAGGGCCAGGGAAAAGCGCAGGTCGTCGTCGTCGGGGTGTTGCTGCAGCAGGGTGGTGAACTCGCCCTTGGCGTCGTCCAGGCGGTCCTGCTGGACCAGCAGGCGCGCATAGGTCAGGCGCAGGCGCTTGTCTTGCGGGTGGCGCTCGAGGCCCTGTTCCAGCAGGGGCATGGCTTCCTCGCCGCGCTCGAGCTGTTGCAGCAGGCGCGCCCGCAGCAGCAACGGCGCCACCTCGTCGAGTTTGCTCGCCTGGGTCTCGAGCAGTTTCAGGGCCTCCTCGGATCGTTCGTCCTGCTGCAGCAGCAGGGCCTTGCCGAACAGCAGCTGGCCATTGTCCGGGTGCTTGTCCAGCAGGCGGTCGAAGCTCTGCAGCAGGCCGGCGCGGGTGTCCGGATCGGTTTCCGCGGCGGACAGGGCGAGGAAGTCGAAGTGGGTGTTGCCCTGGCGCAGCAACACGCTTTCCATGTAGTGCATGGACTCGTCGTAGCGCCCGGCGCGAGCCAGCTGCACGGCCGCGGCGCGCTGGGCGTCGAGGCTGTCCGGGGCATTCTTGGCCCAGATCAGCGCGGTATCCAGGGCCGCCTGCTCGGCGCCGAGGTATTCGGCGATGCGGAAGCCGCGCTCGGCGACCCCGGCGTCCTGGGTCGCGTTGGCCTGTTGCACGTAGTTGCCCAGGGCGATGTCGAAGCGATTGCGCTGTCCGGCCAGTTCGGCGGTGAGCAGGGCGAACAGGGTTTCCTTGTCGAAGGAGGCATATACCTTGGGTTCGCTCGCGGCGGCAGGGCTGGCCTCTTCCACCGGCGGGGTGCCGTCCGGCGCCGAAGGGCTGAAGGCTTGGCAACCACCCAGTAGGGCCAGGGCGGTCAGTAACGCGAAGGATCTATTCATAGGGGAAAAGAGGGCTCACCTGCGGTCGGGCCATCATGACACAAGCCGCTGGGCAAGCCCATGGGGCAAGCGTTGCCGGCGGATTGCCGTGGCACTGCGCCTACTGGGACAATAGACGGCGGTGGTTGTTCTCACCTCGGCGACGTAGGACAATTGCCCGCTTCCCTTTCCAGTCAGCGACCTTGCATGGCCTTCATCGCCCTCGGCATCAACCACAAAACCGCCTCGGTGGCCGTCCGCGAACGCGTGGCCTTCACCCCGGAGCAGTTGGTTGAAGCGTTGCAGCAGCTGTGCCTGCGTACCGCCAGCCGCGAGGCGGCGATCCTCTCGACCTGCAACCGCAGCGAGCTGTACCTCGAGCAGGACGACCTGGGCGTGGAGGCGGTGCTGGCCTGGCTGGCCGACTATCACCGGCTCAGCCTCGACGACCTGCGCGCCTGCGCCTACGTGCACCAGGACGACGCGGCGGTGCGCCATATGATGCGCGTGGCCTCCGGCCTGGACTCCATGGTCCTGGGTGAGCCGCAGATCCTCGGTCAGATGAAGTCCGCCTACGCCGTGGCCCGCGAGGCCGGCACCCTGGGACCGCTGCTCGGCCGGTTGTTCCAGGCCACCTTCAGCACCGCCAAGACGGTGCGCACCGATACCGCCATCGGCGAGAACCCGGTGTCGGTGGCCTTCGCCGCGGTCAGCCTGGCCAAGCAGATCTTCAGCGACCTGCACGACAGCCAGGCCCTGCTGATCGGCGCCGGCGAGACCATCACCCTGGTCGCCCGCCACCTGTACGAGCAGGGCGTCAAGCGCATCGTCGTGGCCAACCGCACCCTGGAGCGCGCCAGCAGCCTGGCCGAACAGTTCGGTGCCCACGCGGTGCTGCTCTCGGACATCCCCCAGGAGCTGGTCAGCAGCGACATCGTCATCAGTTCCACCGCCAGCCAGCTGCCGATCCTCGGCAAGGGCGCGGTGGAAAGCGCGCTGAAGCGGCGCAAGCACAAGCCGATCTTCATGGTCGACATCGCCGTGCCGCGCGACATCGAACCCCAGGTCGGCCAACTGGACGACGTCTATCTCTACACCGTCGACGACCTGCACGAGGTCATCGCGGAGAACCTCAAGAGCCGCCAGGGCGCGGCCCAGGCCGCCGAGGAGCTGGTCAGCGTCGGCGCCGAGGACTTCATGCTGCGCCTGCGCGAGCTGGCCGCGGTGGACGTGCTCAAGGCCTATCGCCAGCAGGCCGAGCGCCTGCGCGACGAGGAGCTGGCCAAGGCCCAGCGCCTGCTCGGCAAGGGCGCCTCGGCCGACGAGGTACTGGCCCAGCTGGCGCGGGGCCTGACCAACAAGCTGTTGCATGCACCCAGCGTGCAGCTGAAGAAACTCTCCGCCGAGGGCCGCGTCGATGCGCTGGCCGTGGCCCAGGAACTCTTTGCCCTCGACGAGGGCGTGCCGTCGGACAAAAGCCTCTCATGAAAGCCTCGCTGATCAACAAACTCGACCTGCTGCAGGATCGTTTCGAAGAGCTGACCGCACTGCTCGGCGATGCCGAGGTGATCGCCAAGCAGAGCCAGTTCCGCGCCTACTCCAAGGAGTACGCCGAGATCGAGCCGGTGATCCTGGCGTTTCGCCAGTTCCGCAAGGTGCAGGACGACCTCGAGGGCGCCCAGGCCCTGCTCAAGGACAGCGACCCGGACCTGCGCGAGATGGCCGAGGAAGAAGTGGCCGAGGCCAAGGCCCGGCTGGTCGAGCTGGAGGACAGCCTGCAGCGCATGCTGTTGCCCAAGGACCCCAACGACGGGCGCAACGTCTACCTGGAGGTGCGCGCCGGCACCGGCGGCGACGAGGCGGCGATCTTCTCCGGCGACCTGTTCCGCATGTACTCACGCTATGCCGAGAAGCAGGGCTGGCGGGTCGAGGTGCTGTCGGCCAACGAGGGCGAGCACGGCGGTTTCAAGGAGGTGATCGCCCGGGTCGAGGGCGACAACGTCTACGCCAAGCTCAAGTTCGAGTCCGGCGCCCACCGCGTGCAGCGCGTGCCGGAGACCGAGTCCCAGGGCCGTATCCACACCTCGGCCTGCACCGTGGCGGTGCTGCCGGAGCCGGACGAGCAGGCGGCCATCGAGATCAACCCGGCCGACCTGCGGGTCGACACCTATCGCTCCTCCGGCGCCGGCGGCCAGCACGTCAACACCACCGACTCGGCAATCCGCATCACCCACATTCCCACCGGCATAGTGGTCGAATGCCAGGAGGAGCGCTCGCAGCACAAGAACCGCGCCAAGGCCATGGCCTGGCTCGCCGCCAAGCTCAAGGACCAGCAGGAGGCGGCGGCGCACAAGGAAATTTCCGACACGCGCAAGCTGCTGGTGGGCTCCGGCGACCGTTCCGAGCGCATCCGTACCTACAACTTTCCCCAGGGCCGGGTCACCGACCACCGCATCAACCTGACCCTGTACGCCCTGGGCGAGGTCATGGCCGGCGGCGTCGAGGCGGTGATCGAGCCGCTGCTGGCCGAGTACCAGGCCGACCAGCTTGCCGCCCTGGGCGATTGAGAGTTGTAGGGTGGATGGCGTGTGCTCATCCACCTGAGGTTCCCGCGGTGGATCGATAGCGCGCGATCCACCCTACGTGAGATAGCCGCCCCGATGACCACTATCGAATCGCTGCTCAACACCGCCGCACTGCCCGACTCGCCGACGCCGCGACTGGATGCCGAGCTGCTCCTGGCCCATGCCCTGGGCACGTCGCGCAGCTACCTGCGCACCTGGCCCGAGCGCGAGGTCGAGGCCGAGGCGGCGGCGCGTTTCGGCGCCGACCTGGCGCGGCGCCGGGCCGGCGAGCCGGTGGCCTATATCCTCGGCCATCAGGGCTTCTGGAGCCTGGAGCTGGAGGTGGCGCCGCATACCCTGATTCCGCGGCCGGACACCGAGCTGCTGGTGGAGACCGCCCTGGTGCTGCTGCCGGCCACTGCGGCGGCGGTGCTCGACCTGGGCACCGGCACCGGCGCCATCGCCCTGGCCCTGGCCAGCGAGCGCCCGGGCTGGCGGGTGAGCGGGGTGGACAGGGTGCCCGAGGCGGTGGCCCTGGCCGAGCGCAACCGCCAGCGCCTGCAACTGAGCAATGTCGAGTTCCTCGAGAGCCACTGGTTCGCCGCCCTGGGCGGGCAGCGCTACGATCTGATCGTCAGCAACCCGCCCTATATCGCCGCCGCCGACGGGCACCTGAGCCAGGGCGATGTGCGCTTCGAGCCGAGCAGCGCCCTGGTCGCCGGTGCCGATGGCCTGGACGATATCCGCCGGATCGTCGCGCAGGCCCCGGAGCATCTGCAGTCCGGGGCCTGGCTGCTGCTGGAGCACGGTTTCGAGCAGGCCGCGGCGGTGCGCGAGCTGCTGGCCGGCCGCGGTTTCGCCGAGGTACAGAGCAAGCGCGACCTGGGTGGTCACGAACGCATCAGTCTGGGACGGTTCCATCATGAATGAGCACGATATGCTGAGCGATGACGAACTGCTGCGCTACAGCCGGCAGATACTCCTGTCGCAGATCGACGTCGACGGCCAGCTGCGCCTCAAGCACAGCCGGGTGCTGATCGTCGGCCTCGGTGGCCTGGGTTCGCCCGTGGCGCTGTACCTGGCGGCGGCCGGGGTCGGCGAGCTGCACCTGGCCGATTTCGACGCGGTGGACCTGACCAACCTGCAGCGGCAGATCGTCCACGACAGCCAGGGCATCGGCCGGAGCAAGGTCGACTCGGCCATGGCGCGGCTGGCGGCGCTCAATCCGCAGGTGCGCCTGCAGGCCCACCGCACGGCCCTGGATGCCGACTCGCTGGCCGCCGCGGTGGCGGCGGTGGACCTGGTGCTCGATTGCTGCGACAACTTCGGTACCCGCGAGGCGGTCAACGCCGCCTGCGTCGCCGCGGGCAAGCCCCTGGTCAGCGGCGCGGCGATCCGCCTGGAAGGCCAGCTGTCGGTGTTCGATCCGCGGCGTGACGACAGCCCCTGCTACCACTGTCTGTACGGTCACGGCAGCGAAGCCGAGCTGACCTGCAGCGAGGCCGGCGTGGTCGGTCCGCTGGTCGGTCTGGTCGGCAGCCTGCAGGCGCTGGAGGCGCTGAAGCTGCTGGCCGGCTTCGGCGAGCCGCTGGTCGGCCGGTTGCTGCTGGTCGATGCCCTGGGCTCGCGTTTTCGCGAGCTGCGGGTCAAGCGCGACCCGGGCTGTGCCGTGTGCGGGGGCGGGCGTGGCGAATAGCGCGCCGATCGGGGTGTTCGACTCCGGCGTCGGCGGCCTCTCGGTACTGGGCGAGATCCGGGCCCTGCTGCCGGCCGAATCCCTGCTCTACGTGGCCGACAGCGGCCATGTGCCCTACGGCGAGAAGAGCGCGGAGTTTATCTCCGAGCGCTGCCACACCCTCGCCGGCTTTCTCCTGGCGCAGGGCGCCAAGGCCCTGGTGCTGGCCTGCAACACCGCCACGGTGGCCGGGGTGGCCGAGCTGCGCGAGCGCTATCCGCACCTGCCGATTATCGGCATGGAGCCGGCGGTCAAGCCGGCGGCGGCGGCCACCCGCTCCGGCGTGGTCGGCGTGCTGGCCACCACCGGCACCCTCAAGAGCGCGAAGTTCGCCGCACTGCTCGACCGTTTCGCCGGCGATGTGCGGGTGATCACCCAGCCCTGTCCGGGGCTGGTGGAGCGCATCGAGGCCGGCGAGCTAGACGGCGCGGCGACCCGCGAGCTGCTCCAGGGCTACGTCGCCCCGTTGCTGGCCGAGGGCTGCGACACCCTGATCCTCGGCTGCACCCATTACCCCTTCATCAAGCCGCTGCTGCGTGCCCTGGTGCCCGAGTCGGTCAGCCTGATCGACACCGGCGCCGCGGTGGCCCGGCAGCTCAAGCGGCGTCTCGGCGAGCAGCGATTGCTGGCCGAGGGGCCGGCGCAAGCCGCGCGTTTCTGGAGCAGCGGCGATCCCGGGCGGATGCAGGCGGTGCTGCCGCTGCTGTGGGGCGAGGCGGCCGCGGTGCAGGGGCTTTGACAGCGGCGGGACGGGCTGCTGTTATGCAATTGTCTGCTTGTATTAATAACAATGAGTTCGATACTTTCAGGTGACTGTGCGGGGCGCTCCCGTGACCTGGTGATAAAAGGAAATTTCCGATGAAGAAGTTGTTTGCTTTGGCTGCCCTTGCAGCCTTGATCATGGGGCCGGTGGTGTCGGCGCAGGCGGCCGACGTGACCTTCGCTGTGGGCAGTACCGACGAATCGACCATGGTCTATCGCGTGGGCACCCAGTTCGATTTCAGCAGCCGCTGGCTGGAGAGCTCGACCGGTCACCTGGGCGGCTACTGGGATGCCGGCTACACCTTCTGGGAGGGCGACGAGACGGCCAGCAACCACAGCCTGTCCTTCTCGCCGGTGCTGGTCTACGAGTTCGCCGGCGACAGTGTGCGGCCCTATATCGAGGCCGGCATCGGCGTGGCCTTCTTCTCCAGCACCGAGCTGGAAGGCAGCAAGCTGGGCTCGTCCTTCCAGTTCGAGGATCGCCTCGGTGTCGGCCTGCGCTTCGCCGACCAGGAACTCGGCCTGCGCGCGCTGCACTATTCCAATGCCGGGCTCAAGGAGCCGAACAACGGCATCGAGGCCTATACCCTGCATTACCGCCTGAGCTTCTGAGGGGCGGCCTCAGGTCGCGAAAAACCGGGCCTGGCCCGGTTTTTTTGCGTCTGGCGCTTGGATTCAGCGATAGATGCCGGCCATGCCCTGGCGTTCGTCCAGACATTCGGCCGAGCCCATCTCGAATTCGCGGCAGATCAATGGGCGCTGTGCGTAGATGGTGCAGCGCATGCTGTCGCGATCCAGCGCCGCGCACCAGCCGTCGTCGAGCCGGCGCATCACCTCGCCGCCCCAGGCGTCGGTGGCGATGAAACGCTGGGGTACCCCGGTGTCGCCGAGCAACATGACCTCCAGCTGGCAGCAGCAGGCGGCGCAGTTGGCGCAGTTGACGTTCGCTGTATCGGGCAACTGGGTGTGGGCAATAGGCAGGAGGTCGCTCATGGCCCGCAGTGTACGCCAGCCATGGCCGGCGCGCCGCTCAGCCCGACCGGCGCGCCTTCAGGCTCTGCTGGTACTGGCTGCGATAGAGTTTGGCGAAGCCGTGCAGCACGGGCATCACCAGGGCCCAGATCAGCGCCAGCAGGGCCAGGGTCGGCCAGGTGCCATAGGGCAGGGTGACGTCGGCCAGCTGGGCGCCGGCGTAGTAGGACAGCGGTCCGCCGACGGCGCCGAGCAGGCTGCCTCGCCACCAGGGTTGCGCCGTCCAGGCCAGGCAGTGGTTGAGGGTGGTCGCCAGCAGCAGCCAGAGCAGCGCCAGCCACAGCGGAATCAGGGTGCGTAGCTCGCCGAAGTCGAACACCCCGAGGTTGAGCAGGAAGCTGTCCAGGGCGCTGCCGGCGAGGAACACGCTGAGCAGCAGCTTGCCCTCGGCGGCCCAGCTGGCGGTCCACAGCAGGTGCACTGCGAGGATCGGCAGCACCAGCCACAGCCAGGGGCCGCCGCCCAGCACGCAGGCCAGCCAGCCGAGCTGGAACAGCAGGGCGTTGACGATCGGTTTAGACATCCAGGCGTCCCAGTAGGGGTTGCGGTCGCGCCGCCGGCTTGGCCAGCAGCAGTTGGGCGGTGCCGATGGTGCGCTCGATGAAGCCGCCCTCGCAATAGCACAGGTAGAACTCCCACAAGCGGTAGAAGTGCTCGTCGTAGCCGAGCCGTTCCAGTCTGTGCCGCGCCTGGCGCAGGTTGGCGTGCCACAGGCGCAGGGTGCGGGCGTAGTGCAGGCCGAAATCCTCCATGTGCTGCAGGTTCAGGTCGGTGCGGCTGCCGACTATCTCCAGCATCTTCTGCACGGAGGGCAGGGCGCCGCCGGGGAAGATGTAGCGCTGGATGAAGTCGACGCTGCGCTTGGCCTGCGCATAGCGCTGGTCGCGGATGGTGATGGCCTGCAGCAGCATCAGGCCGTCGTCCTTGAGCAGGCGGGCGCACTGCTGGAAGTAGGTGGGCAGGAAGCGGTGGCCGACCGCCTCGATCATCTCGATCGACACCAGCTTGTCGTACTGGCCGGCGAGGTCGCGGTAGTCCTCCAGCAGCAGGGTGATGCGCTCGCCCAGGCCCTGTTCGGCGATGCGCCGGGCGCAGTAGTCGTACTGCTCGCGGGACAGGGTGGTGGTGGTCACCTTGCAGCCATAGTGGCTGGCCGCATAGATGGCCATGCTGCCCCAGCCGCTGCCGATCTCCAGCAGGTGGTCGTCGGGGCGCAGCGCCAGCTTGCGGCAGATGCGTTCGAGCTTGTTCAGCTGGGCCTGTTCCAGGCTGTCGTCGGGGCCGTCGAACTGCGCCGCGGAATACATCATGGTCGGGTCGAGGAACTGCTCGAACAGCGCGTTGCCCAGGTCGTAGTGGGCGGCGATGTTCTTGCGCGAGCCGCGCCGGGTGTTGCGGTTGAGCCAGTGCAGGCCCTGGATCAGCGGCCGGCCGAGGCGGGCCAGGCCGCCCTCCAGGGCATCGAGCACCTCGAGGTTGCTGACGAACACGCGCACCACCGCGGTCAGGTCCGGGCTGCTCCAGTAGCCATGGATAAAGGCCTCGCCCGCGCCAATCGAGCCGTTGCCGGCGACCAGGCCCCAGACGGCGCCGTCGAGCACCTCGATCTGCGCGCTGAGGCTGGCCTGCGGGTCGCCGAACGCCAGGCGCTGCCCGCCCTCGATGATCAGCAGGTGGCCATGGCGCAGCTGGCTCAGCTGGTGCAGCACGGCGCGGCGCAGCAGGCCGGCGCCGAGGCCCTGGCCGGCGACCAGGGAGTATTTGCCGGTGGTTGGGCTAGAGCTTTTCATGGGAGAGGTCCTTCGCGTGTGCCCGGGCCGTGCGGAAGCCGTCGTCCGCGACCTGGTGGCTGAACAGGGGCGTGCGTTTGAGCAGCAGGCGCAGGGCCTGCCAGTAGATGGCGGCGAGGGTCTTGCCGGTCATCCAGGGGAAACGCAGCAGGTAGCGATGCAGGCTGGCGCGGTCGAGGGGCTCGCGGTGCAGGCTGAGGCTGGCGTCGAACAGCTTGTTCTCGCCCTGCCAGTCGGCCATGTGCAGGCCCAGGCGCCGACCGGGCGCGGCGAAGCTCATGCGGTATTGCAGTTCGCGGGGCAGGAAGGGCGAGACGTGGAAGGCCTTGGCCACGGCGACGTGCTGGCGGCCCGCGCCGCTGGCCGGCAGCACGTAGTGGTAACGCTCGCGCCAGGGCGTGTTGCTGACCTCGCAGAGGACCGCCGCCAGGCGCCCGTCCGCCTCGAAGCAGTAGAAGAAACTCGCCGGGTTGAACGCCAGGCCCCAGCTGCGCGGCTGGGTCAGCAGGCGGATCGCACCCTGGGGCGCCTGACCCAGAGCCTCGGCGACCCGCTGGCGCACCGCGTCGACCAGGCGCATGCCTTGGCCGGTGAGTTCGGGCAGGTAGTCGCTTTCGCGGAAGGCGAAGGGCGCCCAGCGACCGCCGCCGGCCAGGGGCGACAGCGCCAGCACCTGCTGCTGCTCGGCCAGGTCCAGGTACAGCAGGCCCATGCGGTAGCGGAAGCTATGGCTGCGCGGCGCAAAGCGCCGGTGCTGCACCCAGCCGCTGTACAGGGCACTGTGCATCAGAGCGCCTCGCCGAAGGCGCGGGCCACGCGCAGGGCGCTGACCACCCCGTCCTCGTGGAAGCCGTTGGCCCAGTAGGCGCCGCAGTAGTAGCTGTGCTGGGCGCCGAGCAACTCCTGCCAGCGCGCCTGGGCGGCCATGCCGGCCAGGCTGTACTGCGGATGGGCGTAGCGGTAGCGGCCGAGGATCTTGTCCGGGTCGATCGCCGCGGTCTGGTTGAGGCTGACGCAGAAGGTGGTGTCGCTGTGGATGCCCTGGAGGATGTTCATGTTGTAGGTCACCGCCGCCGCCTGCTCGCTCGGCCCGCCGAGGCGATAGTTCCAGCTGGCCCAGGCCAGGCGGCGCCGGGGCAGCAGGCGGGTGTCGGTGTGCAGCACCACATCGTTGTCGGCATAGGGCAGGACGCCGAGGATGTCCCGCTCGGCCTGGCTCGGCTGGGCCAGCAGGGCCAGGGCCTGGTCGCTGTGACAGGCCAGCACCACCTTGTCGAAGCGTTCCGTGCCGGCGGCGCTGTGCAGCGTCACGCCCGCCTCGTCGCGCTCGATGCGCTGCACCGGGCAGTTCAGGCGGATGCGTTCGGCGAAGGGCGCGCTGAGCGGCGCCACATAGCTGCGCGAGCCGCCTTCGATCACCCGCCACTGCGGGCGGTCGCTGACCGACAGCAGGCCGTGGTTCTTGAAGAAGCGCACGAAGAACTGCAGGGGGAAGTGGAGCATCTCGGCCAGGGACATCGACCAGATCGCCGCGCCCATCGGCACGATGTAGTGCTCGATGAAACGGCTGCCGTAGCCACCCTGCTGCAGGTAGTGACCGAGGGTGACATGCGCGTCCAGGCGCCCGGAACCCAGGTCGGCGAGGGCTTCGCGGTTGAAGCGCAGGATGTCGCGCAGCATGCCCCAGAACGGCGGCGAGACCAGGTTGCGGCGCTGGGCGAACAGGCTGTTGAGGTTGTTGCCGTTGTATTCCACGGCGCTGTGCGGGTCGCGCACCGAGAAGCTCATCTCGGTGTCTCTGGAGGCGACGCCGAGGCGGTCGAGCAGGCGGATGAAGTTGGGATAGGTCCAGTCGTTGAACACGATGAAGCCGGTGTCGATGGCGTAGTCGCGACCGTCTACCCGCACATCGACGGTGTGGGTATGGCCGCCGACCCAGTCGCCGGCCTCGAACAGGCTGATGGCGTGACGCCGGTTGAGCAGGTAGGCGCTGGTCAGGCCGGCGATGCCGCTGCCGATGATGGCGATCTTCATGGGCGTTCCTTCGACGCTGTTGCGCGGCGCGCCATGCGTCGGCCGATGGCCAGTTGCAGGCGTCCCGGCAGGTGGGCGAGCAGCCGCAGTGCGGCGATGAACGGCCGCGGGAAGGCGATCTCCAGTGGCCGCTTGTCCAGGCGGCTGGCGATATGCTCGGCGGCTCGCTGCACCGGCCAGCGCATCGGCATGGGGAAGTCGTTCTGCCGGGTCAGGGGCGTGTCGACGAAGCCGGGGCTGACCAGGGTGACGTCGATGCCTTCGTCGGCCAGGTCGATGCGCAGTGCCTCCAGCAGGTAGCGCAGGCCGGCCTTGGAGGCGCCGTAGGCTTCGGCGCGGGGCAGGGCCAGGTAGGTCACCGAGCTGCCGACACCGACCAGGTGTGGCTGCCAGCCGCGGCGCAGCAGCGGCAGGGCGGTCTCGATGCAGTAGCTGGCGGCGAACAGGTTGACCCGCATCACCCGCTCGATCATCGCCGCCTCGAAGGCCCGGGCATCGACGTATTCGCAGGTGCCGGCATTGAGCAGCAGGGTATCCAGGGCGCCCCAGCGCGACGCGATGCGCTGGCCGATGTCGCGTACCTGCGCGGCGTCACCGAGATCGCCGGGGGCCAGCAGCACCTGTTGTGGATAACGGTCGGCCAGGGCGCGCAGCGGACCCGGGCGGCGCGCGCTGAGGGCCAGGCGATGGCCCTCCGCGAGCAGCCGCTCGGCGAGCGCCGCGCCGATGCCGCTGCTGGCGCCGGTGAGCCAGATGCGCCGCGGCGTGCCGCTCATGCCAGACTCCGCTTCAGCCAGCGCACCGGCCGGCCGATCAGGGGCGCGTGCTCGTAGAGCAGGGCGCCGGCGTCGAAATAGTCGCGGTGCTGCTGCACCTTGTCCTGCCACAGCAGGTGCGAGCAGCCCTCCACCCGGATCGGCTGGCCACCGGCCAGGCGTGGATGGCGATAGCTCAGGGTCCAGCGCAGGTAGCCCTCGCCCTCGCGGACCTGGTCGAAGCCATGGAAGTCGAAGCGCAGGTCGCTGACGTTGGCGTACAGCCGGGCGAAGTAGCGGCGCAGGTTGTCCAGCCCGCGCACCTCGTGCAGCGGGTCGCAGAACAGCGCGTCGTCGCTGTACAGCCGGCCCAGGCGCTCGAGGTTGTCCTTGTTCAGGGCGGCGAAGTCCTTGGCGAAGCGGCGCAGGAAGTCGCTCATCAGCTGGCCTCCTGGTGCAGCGGCGGCAGGTTCTTGAAGGCCGCCAGGGCCCGTTCGCGACTGTGGCCCAGGTCGACGATCGGCCGTAGATAGTCGAGCGCGTCGAACAGCCCGCCGCGCACCCTGCTCGGCTCATGAATGGTCTTGTCGTCGAGCCCGGCCAGCTCCGGCAGCCAGTGGCGGATGAAGCGGCCCTGGGGATCGAAGCGCCGCGACTGGCTGACCGGGTTGAACAGGCGGAAGTAGGGCACCGCGTCGGTACCGGTGGAGGCGCTCCATTGCCAGCCGCCGTTGTTGGCCGCCAGGTCGCCGTCGATCAGCTGGCGCATGAAATAGCGCTCGCCGGCGCGCCAGTCGATCAGCAGGTTCTTGGTCAGGAACATGGCCACGACCATGCGCAGGCGGTTGTGCATCCAGCCGGTGGCGTGCAGCTGGCGCATGGCCGCGTCGATCAGCGGGAAGCCGGTGCGGCCCTGCTGCCAGGCGGCGAGCTCGTCCGGGGCGTCGCGCCACGGCAGCGCCTCGGTCTCCGGACGGAAGGCGCGGTGCCGCGAGACGCGCGGGTAGCCGACCAGGATGTGCTTGTAGAACTCGCGCCAGAGCAGCTCGTTGATCCAGGTGACGACGCCGTTGTTGCCGCCATCGAACTCGCCCCGATTGACCTGCAGGGCGGCATGCAGGCACTGGCGCGGCGACAGCACGCCGGCGGCGAGGTAGGCCGACAGCTGGCTGGTGCCGGGCTGGGCGGGGATGTCGCGGGCGTCCTGGTAGTAGTCGATCTGCTCGTCGGCGAAGCGTGCCAGGCGCTCATGGGCGCTGGCCTCGCCGGCCGGCCAGAGCTGGCGCAGCGTCTCGTCCGCCGGGCTGAAACCCGCGGCAGCGGCGGGCACGGTATCGCTCGCGAGCGCCAGGGGCGCCTGCGCCGCCGGGGTCGGAAGCAGGGGCGGCAGGGCGGTGTGCAGGCGCTGGTAGCAGAGCTTGCGGAACTGGCTGTAGACCTTGAAGTAGCCACCGGACTGGGTCAGCAGGCTGCCCGGCTGGAACAACAGCTGATCGAGGTAACCGTGGAAGGCCACGCCCTGTTCGTCGAGGCGCCGGGCCACGGCCTGGTCGCGGCGCTGCTCGTTGATCCCGTACTCCTCGTTGACCCGCACGGCGGCGACCCGCAACTCGCGGCACAGAGCGCCTATCACGTCGGGCGCGGCGTCCCAGCTGTCGGCCTGGCGGATCAGCAGGGGCACGTTGAGCCTGCCCAGGGCGGTGGACAGCTCGGTCAGGTTGCGCAGCCAGAAGTCGACCTTGCAGGTTGCGTCGTCGTGCTGGCGCCACTGGCCGGGGCTGAGCAGGTAGAGCGCCACGGTCGGCCCGGCCGCCATGGCGGCGGCCAGGGCACTGTTGTCGCGTACGCGCAGGTCGCTGCGCAGCCAGATCAGTTGCCGCATGGGGTCACCTGTGAATTGTCCTGAAGGTTGAGCTGGTGCAGCGCTTGCAGCGCCTCCAGTGGGTCTTGCGCCAGGCGCAGGTCGGTGCGCGCGGCGGTCAGTTCGGCCAGGGCCTGGCGATGAATGCGTACCACCGGCCCGGCCAGCACCGTGGGGCAGCGGCCGGCGCCGAGCAGGCGCGGCAACTGCTGGCCGTCGAGGGCCTGGCTGGCATACAGCAGCAGGGCGCAGGGGCGGATGCGCTCGACGGCCAGGCCCAGTTCGGCGGCCGGCACCGGCCAGTCGAACACTTCCACCGCATGCCCGGCGCCGCTGGCCAGCCAGGCGCTGAGCCACAGGCCGGGCTCCATCGGACGGTCGCTCAGGTTGATCAGCAGCACCGGCGCGCCGCCGTGCAACCGGTTGTTGTGGTACAGCCGGGCGCCCAGCTTGCTGCGCAGCCAGGAGAGGAAGAACACCCGCTCCAGTTCCGCGCCGGCCTGGCCGTGCCAGCGCGACTCCAGGGTCTCCAGCAGCGGCAGCAGCAGTTGCTGGCACAGGGTCTGCGGCGGATACAGGGCCATCTCGCCGTTGAAGCAGTCGTCCAGCCGGCGCTCGGCCAGGTCGCCGATAGCCGTCAGCAGCTGAGCGCGCTTCTGATCCCACTGCGACAGGTTTTCCTCCGGCGCGCTGCGTTGCGCTTGCAGCAGGCCCTTGACCTGGCCGACCGAGACGCCGCGCTCGAGCCAACCGAGGATCGCCTGGACCCGCGCGATGTGCGCCGCGGAGTAGAGGCGATGGCCCTTGGCCGTGCGCTGCGGCAGGATCAGGCCATAGCGGCGCTCCCAGGCGCGCAGGGTGACGGCGTTGACGCCGGTCAGCCGCGCCACCTCGCGGATCGGCAGCAGGCCCTCGCCCAGGGTATCCCGCTCGGTGCCTGCGCCGTTCATAGCGCGTTGCGCAGGCCGAGGTTTTCCGGATGGGGCTGCAGGTAGGCCTGCTGCGCCAGGTAGGCATCCGGATGACGACGCAGGTGGTGCTTGAGCAGGGTCAGGGGCACCACCAGCGGCACGATGCCGCCGCGGTATTGACCGATCAGCGCGTGCAGCTCCTGGCGCTCGTCCGGGCTCAGGCCGCGCTTGAGGTAGCCGCTCAGGTGTTGCAGCACGTTGCTGTGGGTGCCGCGGGTGGCGCATTGCTTCAAGGCGGTCATCAGCTCGCGGAAATAGCGCGGCGCCAGCTCCGCCAGATCATGCCGGGCGAGGTCGCCGAGCAGGCGGCCTAGGGCCCGGTACTGCAGCGGCGCGGTGGCCATCAGCAGGTACTTGTAGCGCGAGTGGAAGGCAATCAGCGCCCGGCGCGTCAGGCCCTCGCGCAGCAGGCGCTGCCACTCGGCATAGGCGAACACCCGGGTGAGGAAGTTCTCGCGCAGCACCGGGTCGTTGAGCCGGCCATCCTCCTCCACCGGCAGGTCGGGGTGTCGGGCCATCAGCGCCGCGGCGAAGATGCCGCGACCGGTGGGTTCGCTGGGGCGGCCGCCGTCCTGATAGACCTTGACCCGCTGCATGCCGCACGAGGGCGATTTCTGCATCAGGATGTAGCCGCTGATGCCGTCCAGCTGCTCGGCGATGCGCGCGCCGTAGGCGGCCAGGCGTTCGGTGACGTCCAGTTCGGCGTTGACCGAACCCACTGCCCGCGGGGCCTGGGGATTGCCGACCAGGCGGATGGGTTCGCGCGGTGTGCCGAGGCCGATGGCGACCTCAGGGCACAGGGGGACGAAGTCGAAGTGCTCGCCGAGCACCTGGCTGCACAGGCGCGATTCCTTGTGCCCGCCGTTGAAGCGCACTTCGGCGCCCAGCAGGCAGGCGCTGATGCCGAGCTTGGGTTTGTGCTGGGGGGCTTGGATGGTGGGCATGGGCAACCTCCTGCGAATACCTGTACAGATATATTTTTCTGTACAGCTTTCGTTCAGCATAGGCGCGCGAGGTTTCTTGTACAAGTATTTTGTACAATTTACGTATAGGTATTAGGGGCTGGCGCTGACTGTGTAGGCGGCAGTTCGACGGCTACGACCTCATCCTGTTCGTCGCGCACGAGCTCGATGACCGGGAAGGGCTTCTCGCGATTGTGCGGCTGTCGCGCCGTCCACTTGGATGGCAGCGGTGTGCGCGGGTTGATGCGCTGGCGGGGGCGTGGTCCGGAGGCGGCCGCGCAGTGTCGCGCGGCCGGGGTTCATTGCAGATGGCCGATCAGCTTGTGCGCCGCTTCCTGGCCGCTCAGCCAGGCGCCTTCGACCCGGCCGGACAGGCACCAGTCGCCGCAGGCGTAGAGGCCCAGGTCGGCATCGGCCAGGGCGCCCCATTGGTGGGCGGCGCCCGGGCGGGCATAGAGCCAGCGGTGGGCGAGGCTGAAGGTCGGAGCGGGCAGGGTGCAGCCGATCATCTCGGCGAAGGCGCCAAGCAGCTGTTCGACCACCTCCTCCTTGGGCAGGTCGAGGTGCTGCTTGCTCCAGCTGCTGCTGGCATGCAGCACCCAGGTGTCCAGGGTGGTTTCGCGACCGGGCTTGCTGCGGTTGCGGGCCAGCCAGTCGAGCGGGCTGTCGTGCACGAAACAGCCCTCCACCTTGGTCTGCAGGGGGCTGTCGAAGGCCAGGGCGGCGGCCCAGGTCGGCTCCATCGGCACGCCGGCGGCGGCGGCGGCGAGCTTCGGCGCGCTGGCCAGCAGGGCGCTGGCCTGGGGCGCCGGGGTGGCGATCACGACATGGCTGAAGGGGCCGTGGCTGCCGCCGTCGGCGTCCTGCAGGTGCCAGTGCTGCTCGCCGCGAAACACCTCGGTGATGCGGCAGGAGAAGTGCACCGGCAGTGCCCCGAGCAGGGCGCGGGTGATGGCGCTCATGCGCGGGATGCCGACCCAGCGCAGCTGCTCGTCTGGTGAGGCGCTCAACTGGCCGTCGCGGTAGTGGTAGAGGCTCGGCTGCCATTCGGCGACCCAGCCGCGGGCCTGCCAGTGCTGCACCGCCTCGACGAAGCGGCGGTCGCGGGCGGTGAAGTACTGCGCGCCCAGGTCGAGGGCGCCGGCGTCGCTGCGCTTGCTGGACATGCGCCCGCCGCTGCCGCGGCTCTTGTCGAACAGCTGCAGCTCGTAGCCTGCGGCGTGCAGGGTCTGGGCGGCCGACAATCCGGCAATTCCGGTGCCGATGATGGCGATGGGGGCGATTGCTGTCATGGTCTACCTCGTGTGCTAGAGCGGCAGGCTGCGCTTTAGACAAAAGCTATACGATATTGTAGTTATGTATAAACTATGCGCAGTTCTTTTCTCGTCTCTCTATTATTTAGGACAACCTGCCTCGGGATAAAAGGCACGTGCCAGCGCTATAAATCAGACTAGGGCGATAACCCGGTGTTACGCCATGCGAGGAAGATGCCATGCACATATTGCTGACAGGCGGTACTGGCCTGATGGGGCGCGCCCTGTGCCGTTACTGGCTGACCCAGGGCCATCGGCTGACGGTGTGGAGCCGCAGCCCGCAGCGGGTGTCGAGCCTGTGTGGCGCCGAGGTGCGCGGCATCGGCCGTCTCGAGGAGCTGGGCGAGGAGCCGCTGGATGCGGTGATCAACCTGGCGGGCGCGCCGATCGCCGATCGGCCCTGGACGCGCAAGCGCAAGACCCTATTGTGGGCCAGCCGGATCGGTCTCACCGAGCAGTTGCTGGCCTGGCTGGGGCGGCGCGAGCAGAAGCCCCGGGTGCTGCTGTCCGGCTCCGCGGTGGGCTGGTACGGCGACGGCGGCGAGCGCGAGCTGCATGAGGATACGCCGCAGGTTACCGATGATTTCGCCGCCCAGCTGTGCGGTGCCTGGGAGGAAACCGCGCAGCGCGCCGAGGCCCTGGGGCTCCGCGTGGTGCTGGTGCGTACCGGCCTGGTGCTGGCGCGGGACGGTGGCATGCTCAAGCGCCTGTTGCTGCCGTTCAAGCTGGGCCTCGGCGGCCCCCTGGGCGACGGCCGACAGTGGATGCCCTGGATCCACCTGGCCGACCAAGTCGCCCTGATCGATTTTCTTATGCTCCAGCAACAGGCCAGTGGTCCCTATAATGCCTGCGCCCCGCAGCCGGTGCGTAACGCCGAGTTCGCCAGCGCCCTGGGCCGCGCCCTGCACCGTCCGGCCATCCTGCCGGCGCCGGCCTTCGTCCTGCGCGTCACCCTGGGCGAGCTGTCCGGCCTGCTGCTGGGCGGCCAGCGGGCGCTGCCGGTGCGCCTGGGCGAGGCGGGATTCGCGTTTCGTTTCACCGATCTGGATGCGGCCCTCGAGGACATTCTGGCCGACCACCATTGAATAGGACTGTTTATGACCGATCACGCCTTGTTGCTGGTCAACCTGGGTTCTCCGGCCTCGACCGACATGGCCGATGTGCGTCGTTACCTCAATCAATTCCTCATGGACCCCTATGTGGTCGACCTGCCCTGGCCGCTGCGCCGCCTGCTGGTGTCGCTGATCCTGCTCAGGCGTCCGGCGCAGTCGGCCCATGCCTATGCCTCGATCTGGTGGGACGAGGGCTCGCCGCTGATCGTGCTGAGCCGGCGCCTGCAGCAGGCGATGGGCGAGCACTGGCCCCGCGGCCCGGTCGAGCTGGCGATGCGCTACGGCGAGCCGTCGATCGAGTCGGTGCTGACTCGTCTGGCCGCCCAGGGCATCCGCCGGGTGACCCTGGCGCCGCTCTATCCGCAGTTCGCCGACAGCACCGTGACCACCGTGGTCGAGGAGGTCAAGCGGGTGTTGCGTGAGCAGGGCCTGAAGCTGCAGCTGTCGATCCTGCCGCCGTTCTACGACCAGCCGGAGTACCTCGACGCCCTGGTCGACAGCGCCAGGCCCCATCTGCAGCAGGGCTTCGACCACCTGCTGCTGAGCTTCCACGGCCTGCCGGAGCGTCACCTGCACAAGCTCGACCCCAGCGGCCACTGCCTAAAGGGCGCCGACTGCTGCCGCATGGCCTCGCCGGAGGTGCTCGCCGGCTGCTACCGCGCCCAGTGCCTGCGCAGCGCCGAGGCCTTCGCTGCGCGCCTGGGCCTCAAGCCCGAGCAGTGGTCGGTGGCCTTCCAGTCGCGCCTGGGCAAGGCCAAGTGGATCGAGCCCTACACCGAGACCCGCCTGGACGAGTTGGCCGGGCAGGGGGTGAAGAAGCTGCTGGTGATGTGCCCGGCCTTCGTCGCCGACTGCATCGAGACCCTGGAGGAGATCGGCGACCGCGGCCGCGAGCAGTTCCAGGCGGCCGGCGGCGAGAGCCTGGAGCTGGTGCCCTGCCTCAACGCTCACCCGAGCTGGGTGGCCGCCCTCGCGCGGCTGTGCGAGCGCGCCCCGATGATGCTCTAGAGCCTGGCGGCGATCGTCTTCTGGGGTTATTGGTGCGCGCGGCGCGCCCTACGGGAAACAGTGAGCTGGCTGTAGGCAGCGTGCGCAACGAAGAAGCCCCGCATCGGCGGGGCTTCTTCGTCTGGGCCGCTTAGCCCTGCTCTTCGCTCAGCGCCTTGCTGCGCCAGCCCTTGCCGCCGGGCAGCAGCAGGTTGAGCAGGATGGCGATGATGCCGCACAGGGAGATGCCCTTGAGGCTGACGTCGCCGGCGCCGATGACCATGCCGCCGATGCCGAACACCAGGGTCACCGCCACTATCACCAGGTTGCGTGCCTCGGACAGGTCGACCTGGTGGCGGATCAGGGTATTCAGGCCGACCACCGCGATGGAGCCGAACAGCAGGCAGAGGATGCCGCCCATCACCGGTACCGGGATGCTCTGCAGCGCCGCGCCGAACTTGCCGATGAAGGCCAGGGCCATGGCGATCAGCGCCGCCCAGACCATCACCCTGGGGTTGAAGTTCTTGGTCAGCATCACCGCCCCGGTGACTTCCGAGTAGGTGGTGTTGGGCGGGCCGCCGAGCAGGCCGGCGGCCGAGGTGGCCAGGCCGTCGCCCAGCAGGGTGCGGTGCAGGCCGGGCTTCTTCAGGTAGTTCTTGCCGGTCACCGTGCCGATCGCCAGCACGTCGCCGATGTGCTCGATGGCCGGGGCGATGGCCACCGGCAGGATGAACAGGATCGCTCCCCAGTGCAGCTCCGGGGCGACGAAGTTGGGCACCGCCAGCCAGGGCGCAGCGGCCACGCCGCTGAACTCCACCACGCCCAGCAGCACTGCCAGGGCATAGCCGACGGCGACGCCGCAGAGGATCGGGATCAGGCGGAACAGGCCGCGGCCGACCACCGCGACGATCAGGGTGGTGAGCAGCGCCGGCAACGAGATCATCAGCGCCGTGTCGTAGGGCACCAGCTGCACGCTGGCGTCGCCGGCCTTGCCCATGGCCATGTTGGCGGCAACCGGGGCCAGGCCCAGGCCGATGGCCATGATCACCGGACCTATCACCACCGGCGGCAGCAGGCGGTCGATGAAGCCGGTGCCCTTCAGGCGCACCGCGCCGGCCAGCAGCATGTACATGCCGCCGGCGGCCACCAGGCCGCCGAGGGTCGCCGGCAGGCCGAAGTCGCTTTTCGCCGCCAGGATGGGGGCGATGAAGGCGAAGCTGGAGGCGAGGAACACCGGCACCTGGTTCTTGGTCACCAGCTGGAAGATCAGGGTGCCCAGGCCCGCGGTGAACAGTGCGACGTTGGGGTCCATGCCGGTGATCAGCGGCATCAGCACCAGGGCGCCGAAGGCGACGAAGAGCATCTGCGAGCCGGCCAGGGCCTGGCGCCAGGTGGGGTCCTGCATGTGCTCCTGCATGCTCAGGCGTCCTTCTGCTTGGTGCCGAAGATCTTGTCGCCGGCATCGCCCAGGCCGGGAATGATGTAGCCGTGTTCGTTGAGGCGTTCGTCGATCGAGGCGGTGAAGATAGTCACGTCCGGGTGGGCATCGCCCACCGCCTTGATGCCTTCGGGGGCGGCGACCAGCACCATGGCGCGGATTTCCTTGCAGCCGGCCTTCTTCAGCAGGTCGATGGTGGCGACCATGGAGCCGCCGGTGGCGAGCATCGGGTCGATGATCAGCGCCAGGCGCTCGTCGATCTCCGGCGCCAGCTTCTCCAGATAGGTGTGTGCCTGCAGGGTCTGTTCGTTGCGCGCCACGCCGACGGCGCTGACCTTGGCCCCGGGAATCAGGCTGAGCACGCCGTCGAGCATGCCGATGCCGGCGCGCAGGATCGGCACCACGGTGATCTTCTTGCCGGCGATCTTCTCCACCTGCACGGTGCCGGCCCAGCCCTGGATCTCGTAGTTTTCCAGGGGCAGGTCCTTGGTCGCCTCGTAGGTCAGCAGGGCGCCGACTTCCTGGGCCAGTTCGCGGAAGTTCTTCGTGCTGATATCGGCGCGGCGCATCAGGCCGAGCTTGTGACGGATCAGCGGGTGGCGGATCTCGAGGATGGACATGCGGAGCTCTCCGGCGGGACGGGCGAAAATGGCGCTAGATTAAAGCATTGCGCCGGGCAAGTGGGGCGCGCCGTGCCGAGTATTGCCGGGGGGATAGCGGTTAATATCCCCCGTTTCGCCGAGATAAGCGCCGGGTGGCCGCGTTTGTCCGCCGGGGCTTGCCCCGCGGCGGCCGGATGCGTACCTTTGCCGACTTTTATTTTGACGACCCGATCAGCTTCCCTGCCGCGCGCAGGGCCACTCACTCAAGAGGACGCACCATGCCCGCCGATCTCGCGCACATTCGCCAAGTCATGGCGGAAGCCGACTGTTTGTACACCGAAGCCGAAGTCGAGGCGGCCATCGACCGGGTCGCCGCGGCGATCAACGACCAGCTGGCCGAGCGCAACCCGGTGGTGTTCTGCGTGATGAACGGCGGCCTGATCTTCTCCGGCAAGCTGCTGCCCAAGCTCGACTTCCCCCTGGAGCTGTCCTACCTGCACGCCAGCCGCTACCGCAACGAAACCAGCGGCGGCGAGCTGTTCTGGAAGGCCAAGCCGGAAATCTCCTTCATCGACCGCGACGTGCTGATCATCGACGACATCCTCGACGAGGGCCACACCCTCGGCGCCATCATCGACTTCTGCCGCCACGCCGGCGCGGCGGCGGTGCACACCGCGGTGCTGATCGACAAGGAACACGACCGCAAGGCGCGCCCGGACCTCAAGGCCGATTACGTCGGCCTGCCGTGCATCGACCGCTACATCTTCGGCTACGGCATGGACTACAAGGGCTACTGGCGCAACGCCGCCGGCATCTACGCGGTCAAGGGGCTGTAACGCCATGAGCGCGCCGCGTCTGCTCGACCAGCGCCTGTTCAGCGAACTGGCCGCGCAGGCGGCGGCCAACCCGCGCCAGCGCCAGCACCACAACTTCCATGCGATGGAGGAGTCCTGCCACCGCATGGCCGTGGGCCTGCAGCCGGACACCTATATCCCGCCGCACCGCCACCTCTCGGCGGACAAGGCCGAGGCCCTGCTGGTGCTCAAGGGCCGCCTGGGGCTGCTGATTTTCGACGAGGCCGGCGCGCTGCAGGGCAAGCGCGTGCTGGAGGCCGGCGGCGACTGCGTCGGCGTCGACCTGCCGCCCGGGGTGTTTCACGCCCTGGTGGTGCTGCAGGCCGACAGCATCCTGTTCGAGTGCAAGGCCGGGCCCTACCGGCCGGTCGGCGAGGGCGAGCGCGCGCCCTGGGCGCCGCAGGAGGGCGAGGCCGCTGCGGCCGCGTACCTGGCCTGGATGCGCGGACAGTTCGCCTGAGTGCGGCTGTGCCGAATTCGTCGGTTGCGCAGGCTAAACGGCTCAAGCCGCTCCCGCTTCGAGGCGCCACGCTAGCCGTTGGTTAGCAGAGGAGCCGCACCCTGATTCGATTGACCCTGGAACAAGCGCGCGAACTGGCGCAGGACATCCTGCGCCGCAATGGCTTCAGCGAGCCCCACGTGCAGGCGGTCAGCGCCACGGTGCTGGCTGGCGAGCGCGACGGCTGCGCCTCCCACGGCCTGTACCGGCTGCTCGGCTGCGTGCGCTCGCTCAAGGCCGGCAAGGTGGTCGCCGACGCCGTGCCCGAGGTGTTCGACCAGGCGCCGGCGATCGTCCGCGTCGATGCCCGCGGCGGTTTCTCCCAGCTGGCCTTCCAGGCCGGCCTGCCGGCGCTGCTGGCCAAGACCCGCGACTGCGGCATCGCCGCCCTGGCGATCAACCACTGCGTGCATTTCTCCGCCCTGTGGGTGGAGATCGAGGCCCTGACCGCGGCCGGTCTGGTGGCCCTGGCCTGCACCCCGAGCCATGCCTGGGTGGCGCCGGCCGGCGGCAGCCAACCGGTGTTCGGCACCAACCCGATCGCCTTCGGCTGGCCCCGGGCCGGGCACGACCCGTTCATCTTCGACTTCGCCACCAGCGTCATCGCCCGCGGCGACATCGAACTGCACCGCCGCGCCGGCAAGCCGATCCCCGAGGGCTGGGGCGTCGATGAACAGGGCCGGCCCAGCACCGATGCGGCGGCGGTGCTGCGCGGCGCCATGCAGACCTTCGGCGGGCACAAGGGCTCGGCCCTGGCGGCGATGGTCGAACTGATCGCCGGGCCCTTGATCGGCGACCTGACCAGCGCCGAGTCCAAGGCCTTTGACGCTGGCGGCGACAGCTCGCCCTATCACGGCGAGCTGATCATCGCCCTGGACCCGCGGCGCTTCCTCGGCGATGCGGCCGAACAGCACCTGGCGCGGGCCGAAACCCTGTTCGAGAGCATCCAGGGCCAGGGCGCGCGGCTGCCGTCGCAGCGCCGCTACCAGGCGCGGGCACGCAGCGCCGAACAGGGTGTGCAGATTCCCCGGGCGCTCTACGACGACCTCAAGGCATTGCTTGTCGCCGGATGACGGGCTGAGCGGATAGAAAAGCCCCGGCTCGATGAGCCGGGGCAAGACGGCAACCCTGGGACCTGGCCGACAGCTTTCAGGGCAGGGCTTGCCGCGTGGTCTCACCGTCCACCAGGCGGGCGATGCCCAGGGGATTGGCGTTCTGCAGGGCGGCCGGCAGCAGCGCGTCCGGGCAGTTCTGGTAGCAGACCGGGCGCAGGAAGCGCTCGATCGCCGCGCTGCCGACCGAGGTGCCGCGGGCATCGGAGGTGGCCGGGTAGGGGCCGCCATGGACCATGGCGTCGCCCACCTCGACCCCGGTCGGGTAGCCGTTGAGCAGCAGGCGCCCGGCCTTCTGCTCCAGCAGCGCCAGCAGTGGTGCACAGTGGTCCAGGTCCGCCGGATCGGCGATCAGGGTGGCGGTCAGCTGCCCGTGCAGGCCATGCAGGGCCTGGGTCAGCTCGGCCATGTCGGCCACCTCGACGACGATGGTCGTGGGGCCGAAGACTTCCTCCTGTAACAGCGGGTCGCCCTCGCGCAGCAGGCGGGCGTCGGCCTGCAGCAGCTGTGGCCACGCCTGCCGGCCGGCCTGCGCGCGACCTGCCAGGTGGCGCACGCCCGGATGACCCTGCAGCGCCGCCACGCCTTGCTCGTAGCTACGCAGGGTGCCGGCGTTGAGCATGGTCTGGGCCGGTTGCTCGGCCATCCGGGCGGCCAGGCCCTGCACGAAGGCGCCGAATTCGGCCGAACGGATGCCGATCAGCAGGCCGGGATTGGTGCAGAACTGGCCGCAACCCAGCACCACCGAGGCGCTCAGCTCGCCGGCGATCTGCGCGCCGCGCTGCTTCAGGGCTTCGGGCAGCAGCAGCACCGGATTGATCGAACTCATCTCGGCGAACACCGGGATCGGCTGCGGCCGCGCCGCCGCCAGGTCGCACAGCGCCCGGCCGCCCTTGAGCGAGCCGGTGAAGCCGACGGCCTGGATGGCCGGGTGCCGGACCAGGTCGGCGCCCACGCCGTTGCCGTAGACC
Organism: Pseudomonas sp. MBLB4123; assembly: GCF_051904775.1. Classification (NCBI taxonomy): domain Bacteria; kingdom Pseudomonadati; phylum Pseudomonadota; class Gammaproteobacteria; order Pseudomonadales; family Pseudomonadaceae; genus Pseudomonas; species Pseudomonas sp. MBLB4123. Next base: position 2,479,560 of record NZ_CP196711.1, on the reverse strand, counting down.
ATGTTGAACACCCCGGTCGGCATGCCGGTCTTCTCCGCCGCCTGGATGACCGCCTGGGCGACTAGTTCTGCCGTGGCCATATGCCCGCTGTGGGCCTTGAACACCACCGGGCAGCCGGCGGCCAACGCCGCGGCGGTGTCGCCGCCGGCGGTGGAGAAGGCCAGGGGGAAGTTGCTGGCGCCGAACACCACCACCGGACCGAGGCCGATGCGGTACTGGCGCAGGTCCGGGCGCGGCAGCGGCTGGCGCTCGGGCAGCGCGCGGTCGATGCGCGCGCCATGGAAATCGCCCCGCCGCAGCACCCGGGCGAACAGGCGCAGCTGGTTGCTGGTGCGGCCGCGTTCGCCCTGGATGCGGCCCGCCGGCAGGGCGGTCTCGCGGCACACCAGCTCGACGAAGTCCTGGTCCAGGGCGTCGATCTCGGCGGCGATGGCCTCGAGGAACTCGGCGCGGCGCTCGGCCGCCAGGCTGCGAAATAGCGGATAGGCGGCGGCCGCGGCCCGGGCGGCGGCGTCCACCTCGGCCGGCGTGGCCTGGTGGAAGCTGTAGGGCAGCGCCTCGCCGGTCGTGGCGTCGAGGCTCTGCAGGATGACCTCACCGGCGGCGCTGCGGCCGCCGGCGATGAAGTTGTGGCCGATGGTAGCGGGCATTGTTAGCTCCTGTTGGGGCCTATAAACAGGTACGGAATGTTGGGTTGAGTTCGGCTATTGCTTGGCGGATCGGCCGGATTCGCTGGAAGCACCCGGCCGAAGCACGGCGATCAGGCGAGGTTCTGTTCGGCCGACCAGTTGGCGTACCACTGGCGGAACAGCTGGTACTGGGTCTCGGCGTAGTGACGTTGGGCGGTGCTGAGCGCATCGGTTGCGTTGAAGTGCAGGGCGTATTCCTGGTCGCCGCCCAGCACCATCAGGTGTTTGTAGTAGAGAACCAGGTCGGTGCCTTCGTCGAAAGACGACAGCACGTTCAGCGCCTCGGACAGCTCCAGGGCGCGGCGGCGGGCAATAGCGTCGCCCTTGGCGGCCTGCTTGCTCAGTTCGACCAGCTGCAGCACTTCGCGCGGCAAGACGTTGCCGATACCGGTGATGGTGCCGGTCGCACCGCAATTGACGAAGCCATGCATGACCTGGGTATCGACACCGGCCATGAGAATCACTTCGTCATCCTGCGAGGTGATGTGCTCGGCGGCGTAGCGCATGTCGGCGGCGCCGCCGAATTCCTTGAAACCGATCAGATTGGGGTACTGGCGGCGCAGTTTGAAAAACAGTTCGGCGCGGGTGGCGAAGCCGTAGTACGGGCTGTTGTAGATCACCGCCGGCAGCTGCGGCGCCGCTTCGAGAATGGCGGAGAAATGCGCTTCCTGGGCGGCCGGCGAAGCGCCACGGGACAACACGCGGGGGATGACCATCAGGCCATGGGCGCCGACTTTGGCGGCGTGGGCGGCGTGGGATACTGCTTCGCGACTGTTCACCGCGCCGGTGCCGACGATAGTCGGGATGCCGGCGGCGACCAGGCGCGCCACCCCTTCCTGGCGTTCGGCCTCGGTGAGCAACGGCCAGTCGCCCATGGAGCCGCAGTAGACCACCGCGCTCATGCCGGCTTCGATCATTTCGCGGCCCTTGCGCACCAAGGCGTCGAAGTCCGGCTTGCGCTCGGCGGTGCAGGGGGTCATCAGGGCGGGGATGGTGCCGGTGAAGATGGTGCTGTTCATGCTGTCGCCTCCTGGGCAGATTAAAAGTATTTCGTATACGAAAATAAAAGGCCGTTATAAACCCTTGTTGCCATTGGTTGGGCCTAGGTTCGGTTCATGGCGCCGGCGAGGCGGCGGTTTTCAACTCTTCAAAAAGTAGGGTTTAGCGCTTCGGCTCGACCGGCCAGGTATCCGAGAGGCGGTAACCGGTCGGCCAGGGGTCGCTGGGGTCGAGCAGGTGCTGGTGGGTGCCGGTGATCCAGGCCCGGCCGGACAGGCAGGGGATGATCGCCGGGCGCCCAGCCACCTCGGTGAGGCTGTCGATGCGGCAGTGGAATTCGGAGCCGATGATCGAGCGGCCGATAAAGCGTTCGCCCACCGCCAGCTGGCCCCTGGCGTGCAGCACCGCCATGCGCGCCGAGCAGCCGGTGCCGGTGGGCGAGCGGTCGACCTTGCCCGGGCGGATCACCACGGCGTTGGCGGCGCTCAGCACGCCCTGCTGCCGTTGCAGCGGGCCGGCCAGCTGGCAGAAGGAGATATGCTCCCAGTCGCGGTTCAGCGGATGGACGAAGCCCAGCTGCTCGTTGGCCGCGCGGGTGATCTTCAGGCCCATGGCGGCCAGGTCGGCGGCCTCATCGGCGCCCAGGGAAAAGCCCAGGGCCCGGGCGTCGGCGATGACGAAGCTGTCGCCGCCGTAGGCGGTGTCCACCTGCAGCGAGCCGATGCCCTCCACCTCGATCCAGGCGTCCAGCCGGTCGGCGAAGGACGGCAGGTTCTTCACCTCGACCCGCTCGACCTTGCCGTCGCGGCACTGGGCCACCGCCTCGATCAGGCCGCCGGGGGCCTCCAGCACCAGGCGGGTCTCGGGCTCCGTCATCGGCAGGATGCCGCTCTCCAGCAGCACGGTGGCCACGCACAGCGAGTTGGAGCCGGACATCGGCGGGGTGTCGGCCGGTTCCATGATGATCCAGGCCATCTGCGCCCGCGGGTCCTTGGCCGGCAGCAGCAGGTTGACGTGACGGAACACCCCGCCGCGCGGCTCGTTGAGCACGAAGTTGCGCAGCCGCTGGTCCTCGGCGATCCAGCGCGACTGCGCCCAGAGCGTGTCGCCGGGTGGTGGCGCGACGCCGCCGACTATCACGTCACCCACCTCGCCCTCGGCGTGGCAGCTGACCACATGGATGATCTTCGATGAACGCATCCTGGCCTCCTAGAGCACGGACTTGAGGAAGTCGGCGGTTTCCGCGCGCTGCGGATTGCCCAGCACCTGCTCGGGCGTGCCGATCTCGTGCACCAGGCCGTTGCGGAAGAACGCCACGCGGTCGGACACCTCACGGGCGAAGCTGATCTCGTGGGTCACCAGGACCATGGTCATGCCTTCCTCGGCGAGCAGGCGCATGGTGTCCAGCACCTCGCCGACCAGCTGTGGGTCGAGCGCCGAGGTGGCCTCGTCGAACAGCATGTAGTCCGGCGACATGGCCAGGGCGCGGGCGATGGCCATGCGCTGCTGCTGGCCGCCGGAGAGCTTGCCGGGGAACACCCTGAGCTTGTCGCCCAGACCGACGTGGGTGAGCTGCCTGACCGCCATGGCCTCGGCCTCCTGCTGGCTCTGGCCGAGCACCTTGCGTGGCGCCAGCATGACGTTCTCCAGCACGGTCAGGTGGGGGAAGGCGTTCCACTGCTGGAACACGATGCCGATCTTCTGCCGCAGCTTGTTGAGGTCGGTGGCCTTGGCGTGGACCTCGGTGCCGTCGACGCGGATGCTGCCCTGCTTGATCGACTCCAGGCCGTTGATGCACATCAGCAGGGTCGACTTGCCCGAACCCGAGCCGCCGATGATGGACACCACCTCGCCCTTGTCCACGGTCAGGCTGACGCCCTTGATCACGTCCAGGTCGCCGAAGGATTTGTGTACGTTGTCGATCTCAATCATTTTCCTGCCACCTTTTCTCCAGTTGGTTGCCCAGGCGAGCCACCACCAGGCTGATGAAGTAGTAGATGAGCCCGGCGATGCACAGCACCAGCAGCGGCTCCTGTATGCGCGTGACGATGGTCTGGGAGGCGCGCAGCAACTCGATGATGCCGATCCACATGACCAGGGCGGTGTCCTTCATCACCGACAGGCTCAGGTTCAGCCAGCCGGGAAAGGCCACCCGGGTGGCCATGGGCAGCACGATATGGCGCAGGTCCTGCCAGTAGCTCATGCCGAGCGAGCGGGCGGCGCGGCGTACGTTGGGCGACACCGCCAGTACGCCGCTGCGCACGATCTCCGTGCAATAGGCCGCGGCATACACGCCGAGCACCCCGCAGGCGACGGAAAAGGCGCTCCAGTCCAGGCCGGCGATGCTCTTGAGTGAATTGAACAGGACGAACTGGATCAGCAGTGGCACGCTGCGAAACACATCCAGCAGCCAGGCCAGCGGCAGGCTGGCGCGCGGCAGGGTGGCCCGCAGCAGGCCGCAGAGCACGCCGCCTAGGGTGCCCAGCAGCATCGCGCCGAGGGTCAGCAGGATGGTGGTCCAGGCGCCCTGCAACAGGAACAGCAGGTCGGTCGAGGTGAGGCTGGTAGCGAACATGGCCATGGCTCTCTCAGTAGCGGAACAGGCGCCAGCCGAGCAGGCGAGCGGCCAGGACTATGGCTTTGGCGATCAGGTAGTAGAGAACGGCCGCCAGGGCGAAGTATTCGAAGGTGCGGAAGGTCTTCACGTTGTAGTCCTGGGTGACCCCGGTGAGGTCGTTGTTCAGGCCGACGATGACCCCCAGGGAGGTCATCAGCACCGCCCAGACCATCTGGTTGGTCAGCGGGTAGAAGACGATGCGCAGCAGCTGCGGCACGACGATCAGGCGGTAGGCCTTGAACGCGCTCATGCCCAGCGAACGGGCCGCGCGCATCTGCGTCTCCGGCACGGCCTTGAGGCCGCCGCGGAAGTTCTCCGCCAGGTAGCCGGCGTTGTTGAAGGTGATCCCGGCCAGCAGCGCGGCCCAGGAGCTGATATGCAGGCCGAAGGAGCCGAGGCCGAAATACAGCAGGTAGATCTGGAACAGCGACGGCGTGTTGCGCGCCACCGACACCCAGGCCTCGGCGAAGCCGCGGGTCAGCGGGTTCTTCATCTGCCGCATCAGGCACAGGCACAGGGCGATCAACACGCCGAAGATCATCGACAGGGCGGCGGTCTCGAAGGTGACCCAGGCGCCGCCGAGCATGTCGGGCAGCGCCTTGAAGGCCGAGCGCCAGTGAAAGCTGTAGTCGAACATGGCTCAAGCGGCTCCTTGGCTGGGGGTGACCGGGTTCAGCCAGGCCGGCAGTGCGCCGTTGGCCTGGCCCGTACAGACGGCCTCGACGCAGGCCGCCAGGCCGGCGAAATGCACCTTGCGGCCGACCAGGCCCGGGGCGTAGTGGGCGTACTTGGCGGAGTTGGTCATCAGGGTCGTGGCCGCCACCGGCAGCAGCGGCTCGCCGAGCATGCACCAGCAGGTGTCGGTGACGAACTGCGCGCCGAAGGCCTCCAGCGTGGCGACATGGCCGGCCGCGCAGGCCTGGTCATGCACCTGGCGGCCGAGGGTGATCATCAGGGCCACGTCCGGGTGCTTGCGGCGGCCCGCGCAGAGGGCGGCCAGCCTGGCGCATTCGCTCAAGGAGAAGTGCGGATTGCCCAGGGACACCAGGCCCAGCTCGGGGCTTTCGGCGCTGTTCAGCTCGCGCCAGCTGGCGAGCAGGTCCTTGCGGCCGAGGCGCAGGACCCGCTGCGGCGGCATACCGCCCAGGGCCTGTTCGGCGCTCGCGGCCTCCGGGGTCACCCCGGCGATGTGGAACATCGGCGCGGCCGAGGTGGTGGCGAAGGCGGCGCCGAACGCCTTGAGGTCGTCCAGGCTCGGGGCGGCCTGTTCCAGGCCGCAGACCACGGGGATCTGGCTGCCGGCCAGGGTGCCGAGGTGATAGCCCAGCAGCGGATAGAAGGCATCGTCCAGCTGCTCCGGCAGCCTCACCTCGACCAGCAGGCTGGCCAGACGGCCTTCCTCCAGGTGGCAACCGCTCAGCGGCGCGCGGCCGGTCAGGGCGATGCAGATGTCCAGGTAGTCGGGGTACTTCTGGGTGCGCGCGCCCAGCACGCTGTTGGCGTACACCACCGCGTTGGACTCGGCCCAGACCAGCTGCTCGCCGGCCTTGGGCGCGCTGTCCAGCAGGTAGGGGGCGCAGGTGAAGCTGAGCTGCGCGCCCATTGCCATGTAGACGTCGCCCAGGGCGCTGGCCGGCTCGCCGAAGGCCGGGTCGATGCCCTGGGCGCGCCAGCGGCGCTGGTCCACAGAGATGGCGTTGAGGGTGGTCGGCACCCGCACCGCGGCCCCCCAGTCCAGCAGCTGGCGGGCGAAGCGCAGGCTGGCCGGGCCGGTGTAGATGCAGCCGTCGATATGCGCCTGGGCGATATCGATCAGCTCGCGGGCGCCTTGCAGTTCGGCCATGCGCAGGACGATCTGCATGGCCACCTGGGCGGCCTTGCCGTGCCTGCCGTCGAGCAGGGCGCGGTCCTGGTCGCTCAGGTTCACGGGGCTGCGGCTGCCCGGCTGCTGGACGGCGTCCAGTGGCGCCGGGCGCCAGCCGTCCTCGGGAGGCGAGTCATAAGTGTTGAGCTGGTTACCTTCGATGCGCACGAAGCGGTGGCCGCGCAGGCTGGCGAAGGCCTCCTCGCCGACGCAGACCACCGGCAGGCCGCGCTCGAACAGGCTCCGGGCGACCAGCACGCCCAGGCTGAGAATTTCCTCGGGGCGCGCCACCACCAGGGCGGCGGGCGCATGACCGTTGAGAGTCAGTTCCAGCAGCACGCTGCTGCCGGTGCAGGAGCCGCGGCCGCTGGGCAGCGCCAGCACGCGCCCGGCGATGACCTGGCCACTCAGGGGGTGATGGCGGTCGATCACCTCGCCGCTGAAGGGGTCGACCCCGCCCCAGAAACTCAGGCCGACGTCGGCATACAGCAATTCGCCTTGCGCGGCGCCGGCAACCAGGCTGCGCGCTCGTATCGACAGATCAGGCATCTGTAGCTCCCGTGCGACCCGCGGGTCGCACGTCGATTGGTAGGTGTGGGTTCAGCGCGTGCGGCGCGTGGCTCAGTAGTACACGCCCGGTACGGCCAGGTTGACCGGGGCGATCTGTTCGCCGACCCACTTGTTCCACAGCTCCTGGTAGCGGCCGGTGCGCACCTGCTGATTGACGAACAGGTTCATGTAGTTGAGCAGGCCGTACTCGCTGCGCTTGGCCGCCAGGGACACGTAGTCGATGGTGTAGGGCGCGTCGCCGGCGATCTTCAGGCCCTTGTACTTGCCGGACTTGAGGGTCGAGGCGGCGACGGTATTGGTCACCACCGTGGCGTCGATATGCCCCTGGGCCACGGCGAGGATGGTGTCGTTGAGGCTCTGGTAGGCGCGGAAGCTGCCGCCGCCCCAGCCCTTCACGTCCTTCTCCAGGGCGATGGCCTCGTAGGTGCCGCTGGTGTTGCCGACCGGGCGGCCCTTGAGGTCCTGGTAGCTGCCGATGCCGCTGTCCTCGCGGGTCAGCACCACCATCTGGAAGGCGAAGTAGGGCACGGTCATGCCGACCGTCTTGGCCCGTTCCAGAGTGTCGGAGGTGGACGCGACTATGACGTCGGCGCGGCCGGAGATCAGCGCCGGGATGCGATCGGGGAAGGGCGTTTCCACCACCTCCGGGGTCACGCCCAGGACCTTGGCCAGGTCGGCGCAGTAGTCCACGTCGAAGCCGGCCGGGTTGTTGCCTTCGTCGCGGAAGCCCATGGGCGGGAAGTCCAGGGTCACGGCGCAACGCAGCTTGCCGGATTCGATGATGTCGTCGAGTTTGTCGGCCTGGGCCAGGCCGGTGACGCAGGTGCTCAGGACGGCGGTGAGGGCTACGGCAATTGTTGGAGTTTTCATAGGGGCCTCGTTTCGGTTGGGGGAGCGTTGTCTGGATATCGCGTCTTTCGTATTGATGATTTCGTATACGATATTAAATATGCACTCGCTGTGCCAAGAACCGGTCTCAGCTTCCTGGGCGTGTCGTCGAGTGCTGCTCGTCGGGCTGCAGCCCGCCATTCATGGGTGTCGCCGGGGGCAACGAGGAGGTCGCGCAAGCCAGCGCTGGAGCCGCTGGGGATGGCCGAGGCGGTGCAGAAGGGGGCGGAGATGTCACAGAAGGAAGCAGGGCGGCTCGCCCTGCACCCTTAGGTGACACCTAGGGGTAACAGCCACTCGGCGAGGCGGACCCGCAATGCGGGCAGTGGCGTGTTAAAGGTTGCGCTGGCGCTCGCGGTACTGGCTGGGGGACAGCCCGGTGAGGGCCTTGAACTGGCGGCTGAAGGCGCTGTGGTCGGTGTAGCCGCAGCGCAGGGCGATCTCGGTGATCGGCAGCGCGCCGGTCAGCAGCTGGGAGGCGGAGCCCAGGCGCGCGCGGTGAATCATCTGCCGCGGATTGAGGCCGAAGATGCGTTTGCACAGGCGTTCCAGCTGGGCCACCGACAGGCCGGCGATGGCGCAGAGGTCCTTCACCGCGATGGGCTGGGCATGGTGCAGGCGGATATGGGCGTCCACCGCCGCCAGCTTCTGGTAGGCCGGGTGGCTGGCCTGGGGCGCCTGCAGATCGTAGGAAATGCCGGCCATGCCGATGATCGCGCCGTCACGGTCGCGCAGGGCCAGCTTGTGGGTCAGGCACCAGCCGGGCTCGCGACCGGGGTAGAGGTGCAGCTCCAGCTGGTCGCGCAGTGGCGCGCCGCCCTGCAGCACGCGGCGATCCTGCTCGGTATAGCGCGGGCCGAAGCGCGAGGGAAACACCTGTTCGGCGGTCATGCCGAGCAGCGCGTCACGCTCCTTGAGGGCGCAGCGCTGCACCAGGGTCTGGTTGACCAGCACGTAGCGTGCCTCGGTGTCCTTGATGAAGAACACCACGCCGGGCATGGCGTCGAGCAGCGGCAGGATCAGTTGCAGGCTGCCGAGCAGCTCGTCGAGGTCGCAGGGCGGGGGCAGCAGGTGTTCGGGGGGCGGGGGCAGCATCGGGGCAGAGGGTCCAGGCAGGCTGAGTGGGGCGCTCGCCTGGGCGAGGGCGGTCCTACTCTAAGATGCGCCGGCGGTATCAGGGAAGCGCAGCGTCCGTTGCCGAGGGCTCGGCCAGCTGCACCAGGCTGTCGATGCGCGCCGGCGACAGCGGCGTGCGCGGTGCCGGCGCCGGCCAGTCGAACAGGAACTGGCTGGCGCCGCCGCAGATGCGTCCCTGGCAGGCGCCCATGCCGCAACGGCTGTGCAGCTTGGCCTCGACCCAGCCGCTGCGCCCGGCAACTTCGCCATAGGGTACGTCCTCGCAGCGGCACAGCAGGGTGTCGGCGTCGGCCAGGCGCTTGAGTCGCGGGTCGAGGGCGAAGCGCCGGCCCAGCTGGGCGGCGAAGGCCTGCCAACGGCGCCGTTGCGACCACAGGGCACGGGCCCGGTCCAGCTCGCCGACCGCGGCGTGGCCGGCGATGGCGCCCTCGACCAGGGCCAGCTCGCTGCCGCCGAAGCCGGTGCACTCGCCGGCGGCGTAGTGGCCGTCCAGGCTGCAGGCCTGCCAGGCATCCACGGCGATGGCCCGGTCGCTCAGGTCGCAGCCCAGGGCCTGGCCGAGCTGGGTGTTGGGGACCAGGCCGAAGCCGCAGGCCAGACGTTCGCAGGCCATCTCCACTACCTTGCCGTTCTGCCACAGGCGCACGCCCTCCAGGCGCTCGCGGCCGAGGGCGGCGAGCACGTAACTGCCGCTGCGGTAGTGGTGGTCGAACAGCCGGGCGGCCTGCAGCAGCTTGCCGGGCCAGCGCGGCAGTTGCGCGGCGAAGGCCGCCAGGGCGCTGAGGGGCGCCTGTTCGGCGATGCGCAGCAGCCGGGCGCCGGCCTGCTTGGCGGTGGCGGCGCTGGCCAGCAGCAGCGGGCCGCTGCCGGCGACCACCAGGCGTTCGCCGGCCACCGGCACGCCGCCCTTGATCAGCGCCTGCAGGCCGCCGGCGCCGGTGACCCCGGGCAGGGTCCAGCCGGGGAAGGGCAGCAGCAGCTCGCGGGCGCCGGTGCAGAGGACCAGCCTGGCGTAGCGCGCCTGCCAGGCGCTGCTGTGGTCCTCCAGCAGCAGCCGGCGTGGGCCGGCGATGGCCAGCACCCGGGTGGACGCGAACAGCCGGATGTTGCCCGCCGCCGCCAGCGCCTCGCGATGGCGCCTGGCGCTGGCCGGCAGCCGGGCCTGCACGCCGTCGCGCCAGATCTGCCCGCCCGGCGCCGGGTTGTCGTCGATAACGCCGATGCGCGCGCCACTGGGTGCGGCGGCCAGGGCCGCGGCCATGCCGGCGGGGCCGGCGCCGACGATCAGCAGGTCGAAGTCGCGGATCATGGCCGGGTCTCCACCCGCATGCCGGGCTGGCACAGGGTCTGGCAGGCCAGGCGGCGCCGGCCGTCGATGCTCACCCGGCACTCCTGGCACACGCCCATGCCGCACAGCGGCGCGCGGCGCCGGCCGCCGACCGAGGTGCGGCTGCTGCCGTCGCCACCGAGGCAGAGGGCCGCCGCCACCGTGCAGCCGGCGGCTACTTGCAGGGCTTGGCCATCCAGGCTGAGTTCGATCATGGGGTTGGCTCCAGGGCGGTGGGGTGCTGAGCGAAACGTTCGGGCCGGTAGGGCGCGGGGTCGATGGCCGGGCGCTCGCCGCACAGCTGGGCGGCGAGCAGCCGGGCGCTGCCCGGCGCGGTGGTGACGCCCAGGCCCTCGTGGCCGACGGCCAGCCAAAGCCCGGCTTGCTGCGGATGCGGGCCGAGCAGCGGCAGGCCGTCCGGGCTGGCGGCGCGAAAGCCGGTCCAGCTGCGGATGGCGTTCATGCTCGCCAGCCCCGGCAGGTAGTCGAGGGCGCGCGCCAGCATGCGCGCCAGCACCGGGCCCTCGACGGCGGGGTCGAGGCTGTCGAACTGCCGCGAGGAGCCGAGCAGGATCTGCCCGGTCGGCCGCGGCTGGGCATTGAAGGCCACCGAGCTGCCGCTGCTGGCATGGGCGCTGGCGGCATAGCCGAGTTCCACCAGCTGATGCCGGATGCGCCCGGGGTAGCGGTCGGTGATCAGCAGGTGGCCCTTCTTCGCCCGGATCGGCAGCTGCGGGCACAGCTCGCCGGCGTGGATGCCGCCCGCCAGCACCACCGCCTCGGCGGTGAGCCACTGGCCGCCGGCCAGGCGCACGCGCCTGCCGTCGATTTCGCTGACCTGGGCGCACTGCTGACGGATGCGCCCGCCGCCCTGTTCGAGCAGCCAGCGCGCGGCATTCGGCGCGTAGAGGATGGCGTCGCCTGCGACCTTTAGTGCGCCCGTCAGATCCTGGCGCAGCATCGGCTCGGCCTCGCGCAGGGCGTCGGCGTCGAGCAGCTGGCAGGCGATGCCCGCCTCGCGCAGGGCCTGGCCCTTGTGTTCGGCGGCGTCCAGCTCCTCGCGGCTGGCCGCCAGCCACAGGGTGCCGCAGCCGTGGTAGGCGCAGTCGGCCGGCAGATGCGGCGCCCACTGGCGCCACAGCTCGAGGGAGTAGCGGCTCAGGGCCAGCTCCGCCGGGTTGTCGTCCATCGCCACCAGGTGGCCCATGCCCGCCGCCGTGGCGCCGCCGCGCCGGCTGTCGAGCACCAGCACGTCCAGGCCACGACGGGCGAGTTCATGGGCGCAGGCGCTGCCGACTATGCCGGCGCCGATGACGATGGCCTCGGCATTCATCCGCGGATACCCCAGGCGAAGGGGTCGTCGTCCTCCAGCAGCAGGGTGGCCTCGGCGCTGAGATGGGCGCGGCCGCGAATGGTCGGGACGATGTGGCCGTCGTCCTGTCGCTCATAGCTGGCCTCGAACTGGCTGCCGATCACGCTGGCCTGGCGCCACAGGGCGCCGGGCGCCAGCTTGCCGTCGGCGGCCAGGCAGGCCAGCTTGGCGCTGGTGCCGGTGCCGCAGGGCGAGCGGTCGTAGGCCTTGCCCGGGCAGAGCACGAAGTTGCGGCTGTCGGCGGTGTCGTCGGCGGCGAACAGCTCGATATGGTCGATCGGCCCGCCGTCCTCGCCGCGCAGACCCTGATCCTCCAGGGCCTGCTGCACGGCCACCGAGTAGGCGGTCAGCGCCTCCAGGTTGTCGCCGGCCACGCGCTGGCCGTGCTCGGCGATCAGGAAGAACCAGTTGCCGCCCCAGGCGATATCGCCGGTGACCTTGCCGTGCCCCGGCACTTCCAGGGGCACCGCCTGGCGGTAGCGGTAGGCGGGCACGTTGCGCACGCTCACCGAACGGTCCTCGTGCAGGGTCGCCTCGACGGTGCCGACCGGGGTCTCGATGCGATGCAGGCCCGGCTGGATGCACCCCAGGTGGGCCAGGGAGGCCACCAGGCCGATGGTGCCGTGGCCGCACATGCCGAGATAACCGCTGTTGTTGAAGAAGATCACCCCGGCGCTGGAGCTGGGGTCTACAGGCTCGCACAGCAGTGCGCCGACCAGCACGTCGTTGCCGCGCGGCTCCAGCACGCTGGCCGCCCGCCAGTGGTCATGCTGTTCGGCCAGACGCTGGCGGCGCTCGCCCATGCTGCCCTGGCCCAGGTCGGGGAAACCGTCGAGCACCAGGCGGGTAGGCTCGCCGCCGGTGTGTGAGTCGATGACGTGGATGCGTTTCATGACGCCGGCACCTGTGCAGTAAAGGTACCGTTAAGCCTGGCGCTTCAGGGCGGCGCCGGCTTGATGGGAATCGTGCGAGGTGATGACGAAATCGGCACAGCGTGGGGTTCTAGGCGCGGCGTAGGCCCTGGCCGGCAATCTCGTCCCGGATCAGCTGCAGCTGGGCGGCGTCCTGGTTCATGCGCTGGATCACGTTGAATAGCTGCTGCTTGAGCAGCTCGTCGCCGAGGCGCTCGGCGGCGCGCATCACCACTATGGTGGCGGCCTCGTTGTTGGCGGCCACCAGGTCCAGTGTCTTGCAGATGTGTCGGGTTGCTCGGCTCACGTGCTTCGTCCTTGGGAAAGCGTGTCGGCACTCTAGAGCCGCCTTGTTGCCGTTTTATGGCAGCGCCGCTGCCGATACTCGGGCGTGCTTATATGGCTATGCTTGCGCTGAATGACAGCCGAGGAACGAGGTTGCGATGTCCCTGGTCGACGCCGTGGTTGCCCATGTTCTGCGTATCGAGGTGAGCCTCTACCACGCCCGTGCCCGCCTGGAAGCCGGCACCGACGGCGAAGCCCTGCACGACCTGCGCATCGGTCTGCGGCGTCTGCGCAGCCTGCTCAAGCCGCTGCGCGACCGGGACGGGGTGAGCGTGCTGGAGACCGCCGCTGCCGCCGTCGGCACCCTGACCTCGGCGGCGCGGGACCTGGAGGTGCTGGCTGTCGAGCTACGCCGGCGCGGCCTGCATGCAGCGGCCGGACGCCGTGAGGCCAGGTTGGCGGGGCAGTATGACGAGATCCTGGGCAGCCCGGAGCTGGAGCGGCTGTTCGCCGGCCTGGATGCCTGGCCGGCGGACTTTCGCCGGGCTGAGCGCGACGGCGAGTTGCGCCGGTTGGACAGGCTGCTCGACAGGCGCCTGGACAAGCAGCGACGGCGCCTGCAGGACGCCCTGGCCAGTCTGCAGCATGATCCCCATCGCCTCCGCCTGCTGGTCAAACGCAACCGATACGCCGCCGAGGCCTACCCACACCATGCGCTCATCTCGACCGGGGCCAAGGCTGCCCTGAAGGCCGTGCAGTCGGCCCTGGGCGCCTGGCACGACCGGTACCAGTGGTGTCTCAGGGCCAGCCGGGAGTCCGACCTGCGCGCGCTGCGCCAGCCCTGGCAGGACGAGGCCGTGGTGGCGTTGCAGCGCGCCGAGAGCCGGATGCTGGTGTTGCAGCGGACACTGGCCGGCGAGCCCAGGGCCGACGGCCTGTCGAGGACGCGCCTGTGAATAGGCCGCTCCGCCGTTTGCCGGGGGCCCTGCGCCCGGTGTTTCCGCCCAGATCTCTTGCCAGGCGGGCGGTTTCCTGCGAAAAACCGCCCGGTTAGCCGGCCGCGGGCCGGCCCCTGAACGAGAGTGGGCGATGAGCAGCGAATTGCAGGTGCTAGACATTCAAGTGGGCGAGGGCAAGGCCGTGGTCAAGGGCGCCCTGATCACCACCCAGTACCGTGGCTTTCTCGAGGACGGCACCCCGTTCGACTCCTCCTACGAGCGCGGCAAGCCCTTCCAGTGCGTGATCGGCACCGGGCGGGTGATCAAGGGCTGGGACCAGGGCCTGATGGGCATGCGCGTCGGCGGCAAGCGCAAGCTCCTGGTACCGGCTCACCTGGCCTACGGAGAGCGCAAGATCGGCGAACACATCCCGGCCAACTCCAACCTGATCTTCGAGATCGAACTGCTGGAAGTGCTGACCCGGGATGACTGAGCGCCGGGCCGGGCGTCTTGCCCAGGTCGGCCAGGGGAAGCAACAGCAGATTAATTTCGTCGGTGCTTTTTGGGGGCTGTGGTGGGCGCGACCCACTACATTCTGCCCCGCGCATCGCTGCCGTCTTCTGGTCAGGCCGACTGCAGTCAGTACTCAGCTCCCATGCAACAGGCTGGGCAGACTGGTGTGATTACGCAGCCGGCAGCGCCTGGTCCCAGTAAGGTTCCTCTCCAAAATATTCGGCGTAGAAGTCGATAAAGGCCCGCACCTTGGGGGCTAGCAGGCGTGAACTGGGGTACATCGCCCAGATCGCGGTTTGCGCAAGCAGCGGGCTGTTCGGTAGCACCTGAACCAGCTCGCCACGCGCCAGGTGCTGGTAGACGCTCCAGGTCGAGCTGATGGCGATGCCCAGGCCGCTGACACAGGCGTCGCGCATGGCCTCACCGTTGTCGGTCCGCAGCTGGCCATGGGTTTTGATGCTGAGCGGGCCATTCGCCGTGGCGAAGACCCAGGTCTCCAGCCCCAGCAGATTGATGCATTGGTGATCGAGCAGGTCCTGGGGCGAGAGGGGTTCCCCGTACTGTTCTAGGTACTCCGGCGCGGCGCAGAGGATGCGCCGGTCGGGTGCCAGCCTGCGGGCCACCAGGCTCGAGTCCTTGAGCTCGGCATTGCGGATCGCAATATCGAAGCCGCCCTCGACCAGGTCGACGATCGAGTCGGACAGCCGCAGGTCCAGCGACAGATGCGGATAACGGGCGAGAAACGTCTTCAGCGAAGGCAGCAGATGCATGCGGCCGAACGAAGCGGGTGCCGTGACCCGCAACGTCCCCCTGGGCGCCGTACTGCCCGCGCCCACCGAGCCGCGCGCCATTTCCACGCTGGCCAGCACTTCTTCGGCGTAGGGCAGAAAGGCTTCGCCCTCCTGAGTGAGCGACACCTTGCGTGTGGTGCGATGCAGCAAGCGCACGCCAAGCCCGTCCTCCAGCTTGCTGATATGGGCGCTGGCCACCGCCGGCGACAGGCCCAATTCCTGGCCGGCCTGGCTGATGTTGTGGGTGACCGCCAGCCTGACGAAGAGCTTGAGATGCTCGATGTTCATGGTCGATATTCAACAAAATCTAAAAAGTGATTGCTTTTGATGGTCGATTATCAGCAGGCGGTCTGTCAAATATGCTGGCCCCATCAAGCACACAGCGCTCACGGCAAGCCGTCAGTTCAGGGTGCTCGAATCATGGGCTGGATGAGTCAGCCTGAAGCATCACACCAGTGGTCTGCACCCAGCCTGCATGGCTCTCGGTGCCTCGACCGCCCCCGATATAGCCAGGAGATGTCCCCATGAAAGCGATGATCCTCGAGCAGTACGGCGAAAACGCCGCCTTCCAGGCCGCCGATCTGCCGAAGCCGGTGGTCAAGGCAGGCCATGTGCTGGTGCGCATCGCCGCCACCAGCGTGAACACCGTCGACACCATGATCCGCCAGATGGGCCAGGACCTGCCGCTGTCGCCGGCCCTGCCCGCCGTGCTGGGGATGGACTTCGCCGGCACAGTCGAGGCCGTCGGTGAAGGCGTCAGCGGCTTTGCGCCGGGCGACGAGGTGTACGGCTGTGCCGGTGGCCTGGCCGACCTGCAAGGCACGCTGGCCGAGTACATGCTGGCCGACGCCCGTTTGCTGGCGCATAAGCCCAAGTCGCTGTCGATGCGTGAGGCGGCCGCCTTGCCACTGGTGGGCATCACCGCCTACGAAGGCCTGCAGCGTGCCGGCACCCACGCCGGACAGCGCGTGCTGGTACATGGGGGTGCGGGCGGTGTCGGCCACGTGGCCGTGCAACTGGCCAAGCACCTGGGCGCGGAGGTGTACGCCACCTGCTCGGGTGAGCAGCAGGCCAGCGTGATCCAGGACTATGGCGCCACGCCGATCAACTACAGGAACGAGTCGGTCGCCGACTATGTGGCGAAGCACACCGACGGGAAGGGGTTCGAGGTCGTCTTCGACAGCGTTGGCGGCGCCAACATGAGCAACTCCTTCGAGGCCGCGGCGCTGAATGCTCAGGTGGTGACCACCGTATCCATGCTCGAACTGGACCTGACGCCCGCGCACTTCAAGGGCCTGTCGGTGCACGTGGTATTCATGCTGATCCCCATGCTGCACAACCACAGGCGTGAAGAGCATGGCGCCATTCTCACCAAGCTCGCCGAGATCGCCGACGCCGGGGCGCTCAAGCCGCTGCTGGACGACACGCGGTTTGCCCTCGAAGACATCGGCCAGGCCCATGCGCGTCTGGGCAGTGGCCAGGCGATCGGCAAGGTAGTGGTCGAGTTCTGACCACGCACGGTGGGGCGGACCCAGGGTTGGAGCCCGCCGCACTCATGGCAAGAGGGGTAGTAATGATGTCCGAACATCGGGGGTTCGCCCCCATCAACCGGGGGTACGAGGCAGTCTTTCACCTGAACAGGCTGAGCCTCGGCCTCGTGGTGCCCATCGAGCGCTATGCGGACAGTCCTGTCCCCTCGATGCGCGCTCACCTCGAGCGGGTCAGGCTGGCCGAGCAGCTGGGGTTCGCCGCGGTCTGGCTGCGCGATGTGCCGTTCAACGTGCCGTCATTCGGCGATGCCGGCCAGCTCTACGATCCCTTTGTCTACCTGGGCCTGCTGGCCGGGCAGACCGAACGCATCGCGCTGGGCGTCGCCAGTGTCGTGCTGCCCTTGCGTCACCCGGCCCATGTGGCCAAGGCCGCTGCCAGCGCCGACGCCCTGTCGGGCGGGCGCCTGCTGCTGGGCGTCGCCTCGGGCGACCGGCCGGACGAATACCCCGCCCTCAAGCGGAACTACGAGGATCGTGGTGTGCGCTTTCGCGACAGCCTCGACTACATCCAGCGGATCTGGCAGCACGCGCCTGCGCTCGACAACCGCTATGGCAGCCCTGGCGCGGGCATGGACATGCTGCCCAAGCCCGTCGCAGAAAAAGTGCCGTTGTTGATCACCGGCGCCAGCCAGCAGAGCCCGGACTGGCTGGCCAGCCATGGCGACGGCTGGATTACCTACCCGCGGCCCGTGGCGGTTCAGCAGCAGCTCATCGGCGATTGGCGAGCACGGACAATTGCCGCCGGCCACGGGATCAAGCCCGCCATGCAGTCGCTCTATATCGACCTGCTCGAGCAAGATGATGCACCGCCCCAGGCGATCCACCTCGGCTTTCGCGCGGGCATCCACTACCTGCGGGCCTACCTGAAATCGCTCGAGGCCATCGGCATCAACCATGTGGCGCTGAACCTGCGCTTCAACCAGGCCGATATCGAGACCACGCTGCAGCGCATCGCCGACGGGCTGTTGCCGGACTTTACTGCTTGAGGAGGTGAGCCATGGCAAAGACCATTCTGATTACCGGCGCCACCGATGGCATCGGCCTGGAAACGGCCAAGCTCCTGTGTGCCCAGGGGCACCGGGTGCTGCTGCATGGGCGCAATCCGGCAAAGCTGGAGACGGCCCGGCAGGCGCTGTCGGGCGGCGGCCACGCGGAGACATACCTGGCCGACCTGTCCGACCCGTGCCAAGTCGTGGCGCTCGCCCAGGCCATCACCGAGCAGCACGACAGGCTCGACGTGCTGATCAACAACGCGGGCATCTTCCGCTCCGAGCAAAGCCGCACAGCCGAGGGTTTCGATGTGCGCTTCGCGGTCAACACCCTCGCCCCCTACCTGTTGACCCAGCGACTGCTGCCCGTGCTGGGGCCGGACGCCCGGGTGGTCAACCTGTCGTCTGCCGCGCAGGCGCCCGTTGACCTGGATGCGCTGGCTGGGCGAACGCCGATTGCCGACCCGTTCGAAAGCTATGCCCAGAGCAAGCTGGCCCTGACCATGTGGACCCATGGCCTGGCGCATGCGCTCAAGGGCAGGGGGCCGTTGCTGGTGGCGGTGAATCCCGGCTCCCTGCTGGCCACCAAGATGGTCAAGGAAGGCTTCGGCATGGCCGGCAAGAACCTGCGCACAGGCGCGGACATACTGGTCCGGGCGGCACTCTCGGATGAGTTCGCGGCAGCCTCTGGCCGTTACTTCGACAATGACGCCGGGTGCTTCGCCGCGCCGCACCCTGATGCACTGGATCTGCAGAAGTGCCAAGAGGTCGTTCAGCTGATCGAGTCGACGTTGGCGAAATACAGCTAGCGTCGCCCCTGGCTGCACCTGACCTGCAGTTGCCGCCAAGGCATCGAACCTGGCGCTCAGCGTTGCACGTCGCCACAACCCGCCCTCGAGCCTTGCGGCGAACAGGGGTAATCCGCCTACGTGTCGATACCCGCGGGTCCAGCGTGTCGTTTGGAGTCGAATGCACTCGTCCCCGCAGAAACTCGACGTGTGGAAGCGCCTCATGCCAAGCCACCAACTGAGCTCCAGCTACCAACAATTGCGATGTTGGTAGCTAAGAGCCGATAGCGGCATTGTCAGCTTCTGGGCGCTTTTCGCCGGCTGCGGAAAGCTGCATTCAGCCAAGAGCGGAGCTCCGCTTCAGCCCGCGCGGATCTGTTTGAGTACCGCTGCTACGATCGCCTCCGGGCGATCCTCCTGCATGAGGTGCCCGGAGTTTTCAACCAGGGCACACGGCTGATCGGAGATCGACTCGGCGAGCGCTTTGCCCTTCTCGGCCGGGATCCAGGCATCCTCCTGCCCCCACAGGACGCTGACAGGACAATCCATGGCGCCATAGAGGCCCTGAACCTCATCGGTAAACCTTTCATCCATCTGCGCAATCTGTCGATAGAAGGCCGCCTGGCCGACTGCTCCCACCCATGGATTGCTGTACAGCTGCATCGCCTCTTCGGAAAGTGGATTACACGCGGCGGTTTGCAGATACGCCCTCAGCAAAGCCTGGTGCATGTAGTCCGGCATGCCGGCAAATGCGGCCTCATGCTGGCGAACATGTTGGACGAATGGCGAGCCCCATGGGGCTAAGGCCACGGCGTCGAAGATCGTGAGAGAGGAATAGCGAAGTCCGTTCAGGTAGTAGCCACGCAGGGCCGTGGCTCCGCCAAAATCGTGGGCCAGAACGTCAGGCCGGCTGATGCCCCACTCCTCGAAGAGGGCGGCGAGCACCTTGTTCTGGACTGCCAGGGAAACATCCTGGCCCGCCCGCATTTCGGACTGCCCGTACCCCACCAGATCGAAGTAATAAACCGTCCTCCGATCGGCCAGATGGGGAATGATTCTGCGCCAGACTTGGGATGAGAACGGTGTGCCATGGATAGCGACCAAGGGGGCACCATTGCCACGGCGTCCCCATCTGACTGCATTCCCTTCAATCACCGACGTATATGGCAAATCCAACATAGCCTTGTCTCACAGGGTCATTTAGCTGAAAGACCAGTGTAGTGGTCTGCTGATCCAGGCGAACTCTGGGACTAACCCAGGAGCGCGCGCCTGAACTTGGACGCGACACTCCGAGTCTTGCTGTCGTCGGCACCGACGCCGGCAATCAGGACGAAATTCAGCATCAGCGAATGGGACGGTCTGATCTCCTTGGAGCGCGCGAGTCTGCCGGCCATGGATACCGGCAAAAAGGCCTGGCAAAACCCTTCTTCGACGCCATCTCGCAGGGAGGCGACTGTCGCGGCCTCGAGCACCAGCTTGTGGTCACGGGGCACTGTCTTCAGGTCTTCGAGCGCGCGATCACGCAAGGTGCAGTTGGTCGTCAGCACCCCCACCTTGGCTTTGCCGTCCTGGGTTCTTGCGCGACCAAACCAGGCGATTTCTTCCGACCAAAGATGAGCCCCCTCATCGGTTCCGGGCTCTTGCGCCACGATGGCCATATCCAGTGCCCCGGACTGGATGCGTGCCCGCAGCGAGCGACTGGGCTCGAGAATGATGGTGGGGGTGACCTTGGGGAACTCACGGCTGAAGATGGGCAGCAGTTTCTGCAGCAGAGTCGGTGCATAGTCGGTGGGGGTGCCGAAACTCAATTTGCCGAACAACTCGCCCTGGCGCAGATCGCTGAGCAGTTCGTAGTTCAGGCTCAGCAGCTTTTCGCCCTTTTCCTTAAGGATGTCCCCGGCGGCGGTCAGGGCAATCCCCTGATTGCTGCGTTCCAGAAGCCGCTGGCCCAGCAACTCTTCGAGCCGCTTGATCTGCATGCTGACAGCGGCGGGGGTCTTATTGAGTCTTTCGGCCGCGGGTTTGAAGCCACCTTCCTGCAGAACGGTCTGGAACGTCCGAATGAGTTCGAGGTCTAGCGCCGGCAACATGATTAAATTTCCATTACCTACAAGGTAAATTTATTTAGTTTTTATTAACCATAGCAGCCTTCCATACTCGCCCAACAGCCTTCCTTCGGAGTGAGTCATGCTGGATCTGCCCGCCACCCTCGACCAGAAACGCGTGCGTGCCTATCGGCTCGAGCGCACGCGCGAACTGTTGGCCCACTTCAAGATGGACGCGGCGGTGCTCTTCGATCCGCTGAACCTGCGTTACGCGACCGGTTGTCGCAACATGCAGGTCTGGACCTCGCACCACCTGGCGCGCTACGTCTTCGTCCCGGCGGCAGGTCCCGTGGTGCTGTTCGACTACGGCGGCGCACTGCACCTGTCCGATGACCTGGAAACCATCGACGAGGCCCGTCCGGCGAAGTCCTGGGACTACTTCGGTTCCGGCAACCGCGCCGAAGAGCACGCCGGCAAGTGGGCCGAAGAGATCATCGACCTGCTGCACACCACCTGCGGGCGCGGTGCCACCCTGGGCATCGACCGGGCCGATCTGCTGCCGCTGCTGGCCCTGCAGAAGCAGGGTATCCGGATGATGGACGCCAAGGCGCCAATGGAGATCGCCCGTTCGATCAAGTCGGCCGATGAGGTGGCGATCATCAGGAACTCGATGCAGGTCTGCACCGATGCCATCGCCTTCATGCGTCAGCACGCCGTGCCCGGGGTGACCGAGAACTACCTGATGTCGCTGATGAACCAGTACAACCTGGAGCATGGCGGCGAAGCGCAGGAGACGCGCTTGCTGAGCTCGGGGCATCACACCAACCCCTGGTTCACCGAGACCTCGAGCAAGGTGATCGAGGCGGGCGAGATGCTGGTCTTCGACAGCGACCTGATCGGCCCGGACGGCGTCTTCGTCGACCAGACCCGCGCCTTCGTGATCGGCGACAAGCGGCCCACGGCGGAGCAGCGGCGCCTGTATGCCCACGCCCATGAGCAGTTGCAGCACAACATGGCGCTGCTGCGCCCGGGCATGAGCTTCGCTGAATTCGCCGAACTGTCCTGGAAGATGCCCGACATCTATGTGCCCAACCGCTATGCCGAGATGGTCCACGGCATCGGCTTCGGCGTGGAGTTCCCGGTGATCTACTACCCCGAGGACCACGAGACCTGGCAGTACGCCGGCACCTTTCAGGAGGGCATGTGCGTGTGCGTCGAGAGCTACATCGGCGCGGTCGGTGGCGATGAAGGGGTGAAGCTCGAACAGCCCGTGCTGATCACCAAGGATGGTCCCGTGCCGCTGAGCGACTGCCCGTTCGAGGAGGACTATCTGTGAACAGCCGTTACGACTACATCATCGTTGGCGCCGGCACCGCCGGCTGCGTGCTGGCCCATCGGCTGAGCGAAAGCGGCCAGTATTCGGTGCTGCTGCTGGAGCATGGCGGCGATGACCGCAGTTGGATCATCCAGATGCCGGCCGGCTTGCGTTCGGCATTCAAGCCGACGAGCAAGTACAACTATTGGTTCAAGACCACGCCGCAGCGCCAGCTGAACAATCGTGCGATCGACCAGCCACGCGGCAAGGTGCTGGGCGGATCGTCCTCGATCAACGGCATGACCTTCTTGCGCGGCAATCCGCGCGACTATGACGACTGGGCCGAGATCGAAGGCTGCAGCGGTTGGTCCTTTGCCGATTGCCTGCCGTATTTCAAGAAGCTCGAGCGACGCGACGGTCCGGCGGACGACTACCGCAGCCATTCGGGCCCGGTGGGGGTGAAGACCCAGCGGGACCTCAACCCGTTGAACGCCGCCTTTCTCGAGGCGGGCCAGCAGGCCGGCCATGCCCTGACTGAGGATGTGAATGGCTACGCCCAGGAAGGCGTCAGCCGCTTCGAGATGTCGGTGGAAAAAGGCGTGCGCAGCAGCTCCGCGCGTTCCTACCTGCATGCCCAGGCCAAGCGCGCCAATCTGCATGTGGTCACCGGCGTCAAGGTCTTGCGGGTCATCGTCCAGAACGGCCGCGCAACGGGCGTGGAACTGGCCAAGGGCCGGCGCATCCACAGGGTGCAAGCCGCGCGCGAGGTGGTGATGGCGGCCGGGGTGTTCGGCACGCCGCAGATTCTGATGCTCTCGGGGATCGGCCCCGAAAGGCATCTGCGCGAGCACGGCATCGAGGTCGTGCACAATGTGCCCATGCTGGGCGAGAACCTGCAGGATCACCTGGAGGCGCATATCCAGGTGGAGACGGACCAACCGGTGTCCCTGAATCGATACCTCAAGCCCCATCTGATGCTCTGGGCCGGGCTGCAGTGGTTCGGCTGGAAGGGCGGCGTGGCCTCGATCAACCAATGCAATGTCGGGGCGTTCCTGCGCACCGATGCGGATGTCACGCACCCGAATATCCAGTTCCACTTCTTCCCGGTGTTCTTCGGCGAAAACTGGATTCCGAACCCGTCGAAAAACGGCTACCGCCTGGGGGCAGGCCCGATGCGTCCGGAAAGCCGAGGCAGGGTTTGTCTGGCCTCAAGCAATCCGCTGGATGCGCCGCTGATCGACCCCAACTACCTCGCCACCGAGCGGGATTGGTACGAGATGCGCCAGGGCCTGAAGATGGGCCGCGAACTGCTGTCGCAGCCTGCCTTCAAGGACTTCCACCGACGGGAGGATCTGCCCGGCGTGAATGTGCGAACGGATGCGGAGCTGGATGCGTTCATCCGCAAGGATGCCTCCTCGGCCTACCACCCCTGCGGCACGGCACGCATGGGGGCGAGCGGCGATGATCGCGCCGTGGTCGACCTGAACCTGAAGCTGCGCGGCATCGAAGGGTTGCGCATCGTCGATGCCTCGGTGATCCCCGCCGTGCCCAGCGCCAATATCAATGCCTGCGTGTACATGATCGCCGAGAAGGCCGCCGACCTGATCCTCGGCAGAACGCCTCTGACTCCAGAGTTCGTTGCGTATCACCGTGCCATTTGAAGGAGAGCGTTATGACCCGTTTGAACGAACGTATCGTCGATTCCCGGTTCTTCACGCGCCGCAAGGCCAGCGAAGACACCAAGCGCAAGATCGCCAACTGGGCTGTATGGGACTGTGCCGATCCCGAGTTCCAATACGCTTACGCGCGCAGGGTTTCGCTCTATGTGCATCAGGGAAGAGCCGAATTGACCTTCTCGGACGGCGAGGCGGTTGACCTGCAGCCAGGCGATTTCCTGACGATCGAGCAGGGCGCCAGCGCAACCTGGAAGATCAACGAGCCCCTCCGCAACAGCTACTGCTATCACGACACCTTTGAGTCTGCCGCCCGGCGTGCCAGTCAGGTGCATTGGCAGGACGAGTAGAGCGGCCGGCAATCCCCCCCGAAATCACTACTGCCCGGAAGTGGCGCTCAGCCGCGTGGGGCGAACTCCGTACTTTGGGGGGCTCCTCCCGGTGAGTCGCCCTTGGGGCTTGTGGGCGCGCCAGGACCGTTCTTGGCCGAATGTTAACGTTGGCCAGACACGACTGCCGACCCGCGAAGCGGGCATCTGACTTGGCCAGCGCCAGTTTGCAGACACCTTCGAGCCGTCTTCGAGCCACGCGGGCGCAGCTAGAGCAGAACGCTGACCCAGACTGCGGCGATGGCTAGCAGGGCCACCAACTGCGCGGCGCTGCCCATGTCCTTGGCCTGTTTGGACAGCGGGTGCAGCTCCAGGGAAATACGGTCTATCGCCGCCTCGATGGCCGAGTTGATCAGTTCGACGATCAACGCGAGCAGCAGCACCAGGATCAACAGCGCGCGCTCGCTGCCACTGACATCCAGGACCGAGGCCACGGGAATCAGCAGCGCGTTGAGCAACACCAGTTGCCGGAAGGCCGCCTCACCGCGCAAGGCCGCGCGCAAACCGGCCAGGGAATAGCCCAAGGCTCGCCCTATGCGCGTCAGCCCCTTCTGCCCTTTGAGTGCTTGAGCATCCTGGGGACATTCTGTCTGTCCGCTGACGCTCATGGCTGCAAGGCCCCCGACGGGGTGGCCAGGGCCCGAGCATAGACCTGCTGCAGATAGACCAGGTCGGCCTCGGGTATTTGGCCGCGATGGCGCCACAGCTGACGCCAGTCGTGGCGAGAGGCGTCCCGGTTGCGCCAGCGGCGGCGGCTCTTCTCCAGGTCGAGCATGGCCGTCTCGATCTGCGGCGCGCTGTCCGCCTGGGGCGTGACCTTGACGAACAGGTGCTTGGGGTAGCAGCAGCCGTGCTGCCATCCGGCCAGGTGCAGGCGCGCGAGCATGGCGGCCAGCTGTTCCAGCATCGCCGTGGTCGGCGGGTTGTCCTGGCCCCGGGCCGGCGCGGCGTACCACTGCTCCAGGCTGACGAAGCCCGGCAAGGCCTCGGTCACCAGCAGCGCCTGCCACCGCCCCTCATGCTGGCGGGCGGCGCCATACACCAGGCGCGGCACGCGCACGCCCAGGCGCGCAAACGCACGGTAGGCCCGCAGCTCGCGCAGCACGGTCGGCCGGCCGAGAGGGTGCAGCAGACTGCGATAGGTATGCCCGCTCTGTCGCTTGCAATAGAGCAATGGCCGTCCGGGGTCGCGGGGCTGCAACAGCTGCACGCCGCTTTCGCCGCCACGCCGCTGGTTCGCCGGTTCTACCCAGGCGCCCGAACTCCGCCACCAGCGCTCGAAGGTGGTACCGAGGGGCAGCGGCGCCGCAGGGCAGGTCGATACGCCCATGCCTCAGGCCTCCCGCTTGCGCAGCACATAGGTACGCCACATGGCGTAGCCCGGCAGGAAGTCTTGGTGACCGAGGATCTCGAACCCCACCTGCCTGAACTGGGCCTCGATCACCTCGCGTCGGACCACGAAGCGGTTCTGGTTCTGCCCGGCTTTACCCGCCGCAGCCCGACGCCGCTCGAGGCGGCGACGCTTCCAGGCCTTGTAGTTGCCATCCACCCACAGCGAAAGGATCACGCTGTCGCGGCTGACCCGATGGAATTCGCGCAGGATGGCCAGGCGATGCGCGGCGGACTCGATGTGATGGAGCAGGCGAATGCAGAAGATGCAGTCGACCGCGTTGGCCCCCAGGTCGATGGCGAAGGCCGAGGTCTGGAAGGTCTTGATCCGCGCGACCACCTCGGCGGGCTGTGCGGCGCGGGCCGTGGCCAGCATGTCGGCCGAGTTGTCGGCCGCCAGAATCACCCGATTCGGGTTCTGTGCCAGCAGCGGCCAGAAACGGCCTGCACCGCAGGGCAGGTCGAGCAGCAGATTGGGCTCGCCGGCGAGCTTCAGCGCCTGTCGGGCGACCTGCACATCGCGCCAATGGGACAGGCGACGGGCCAGGCCGTCCCGATGCTTGTGCAGATACTGGATGGAATGCTGGTGATCGTACTTGCGCGAGAATTCGAGCTCGACGGGACGGGGTTGGGACATGGCGTGGCATCCTCCTCGGGGAATGCTCGCCACACTAGAGACGAGGCCATGATGGCCCCGTCAAAAGAACGTGAAGAAAACGTCAAACGCCGCCGTGCAAGACCACCTTGAAGCAACTGCCGCTGGGCTCGAGGTCTTGAATGCTGATGCTCCAGCCTTGATCCGCACAGATCCGCTTGACCAGCGAAAGCCCCAGCCCCAGGCCCTCGCCGCGCGACTGCTCGCCGCGCACGAAGGGCTGGAAGATCTGTTCGTGCTGCTCCCGGGGAATGCCCGAGCCACTGTCCTCCACCCGGAAACCGCCGGCCTCGACCACCAGCCGCACCTGCCCGGAATCGGTGTAGTGCCAGGCGTTGCGCAGCAGGTTGGCCAGCACCGTGCGCAACAGGGTCGGGTTATACACACCCGAGTCCTGGCCGGCGTTCTCCAACTGGAAGGCCAGGCCCTTGTCGCGCATCTGCGGTCGCCAATGCTCGACCTGCTCATCGACCACCTGCTGCAGGCTGCAACTGGCGACGAAGGCCGTGGCGTTGCTCTTGCTCCTGGCCAGCTGCAGGAAGGTCTGCACCAGATCGCGCATGTCCTCGCTGGCCCGCCCGATGCGCGCCAGCTGCTCACGCTGGCGCGGCTCGAGCGGCGCCTGCTCGAGCAACTCGCAGGAGCTGGCGATCACCATCAGCGGGGTACGCAGCTCGTGACTGACATCGCTGGTGAACAGTCGCTCGCGCTCCAGGGAGTGACGCAGCTGACCCAGGGTGCTGTCGAAGGCCGCGGCCAGCTGACCGACTTCATCGTCGGCGTACTCGGGGGCCAGGGGCGGGGCCAGCGGATGCAGCTGGTCGCGATGACGCACCTGCTGGGCCAGCCGGCTGACCGGGGTCATGACCTTCCTGGCCATGAGCCAACCCAGCCCCCAGGCACTCACCACCGACAGCAGAAAGCCGGCCAGCACGACGCTGAACAGGGCCTTCTCGCGGGCCTCGAATTCGTGCTGTTCCTGCACCAGCAGGTAGCGCTCGCCATTGATCAGCTGGGTGTAGACATAGAAGGCCTGGTCGCCGTCGACGACCTCGGCGAAGCCCTCGGCCAACCCGGCGTACTCCTCGGGAATCGCATACGCGGCGCTGCTGGAGGCATAGAAGCGCGTGCTGGAATCCAGGCGCGGCGCCTGGTTGTTTCTCAGGTCTTCGCGCAGCACCTCCTGCAGCTCGCGGTGCATCTCCTCCGAGACCAGGTGCTCTTCGAGCAGGTGCACGATGGCCACGATGCTCAGGGCGAACAGACCGCTGACCAGGGTGGTCATCAGCACGAAGGCGACGACGATGCGGCGCATCAGGGGTTGCTTAGCGCGCATCGTCGTCCTCCGCGAGGCGGTAGCCCACGCCATGCTGGGTATGCAGCAGGGCGCGCGGGAATGGCTTGTCGAGTACCAGGCGCAACTGGTGGACATGGCTGCGCAGGCTGTCGCTGTCCGGACAGTCCTCGCCCCACAGGGCTTCCTCGAGCACCTCGCGGCGCACCACCGCCGGGCTTTTCTGCATCAGGATCGCCAGCAGCTTCATCCCCAGGGGGTTGAGCTTGAGCGGCCTGCCGGCCCGGCTGATGTGCAGGGTGTCGAGGTCATAGACCAGGTCGGCGACCTGCAGCAGGCGCCGGCGGTTGCCCTGGACCCGGCGCAGGATGGCCTCGATCCGGGCGACCAGCTCGGACAGGGCGAAGGGCTTGACCAGGTAGTCGTCGGCGCCGGAGCGCAGGCCCAGCAGGCGATCGTCCAGGGCGTCCCGGGCGGTCAGCATGAGAATCGGAATCTCGCTGCGCGCCTCTTCCCGCAGGCGGCGGCACAGCTGGTAGCCATCGATGCCGGGCAACATGATGTCCAGCACGATCAGATCGAAGTGCTGGCTGGTCGCCAGGTGCAGGCCGGTGAGGCCGTCCTGGGCGCAGTCCACACCGAAGCCCTTGAGCTGCAGGTAGTCCAGGACATTGGCCAGGATGTCGCGGTTGTCTTCGATGACCAGAATTCGCATCGGCTGTTTCTCTTCACTTGAATTGACGCTTTTTTCACATCCCGTTGACGAACGCCTCACGCAGGCGCCGACAGACTGCGGCCCGTTCATCCCGACAGGATCATACGATGCCACAGCTCCGCTACGCCCAACCGAGATTTCTGAGCCTGCTCCTGCTGAGTTGGCTGCTGCTGTTCTGCCTCACCCGCAGCGTCCTGCTGCTGAGCCATCTGGCCGATGCCGATGCCGGCCCGCTCGACCTGCTGCGCCTGTACGGCATCGGCCTGGTCTACGACCTCGGCTTCCTGCTGTACGCGGCGGTGCCGCTGGCCCTGTACCTGCTGCTGGTCCCGAAGCGCCTCTGGCGCAGCCGGGGCCACAGGTTGTTCCTCTATGGCCTGACCAGCGTCAGCCTGTTCGCCATGCTGTTCACCGCCGTGGCGGAGTGGCTGTTCTGGGACGAGTTCGGCGTGCGCTTCAACTTCATCGCCGTGGACTACCTGGTCTACTCGGAGGAGGTGATCAACAACATCCTCGAGTCCTACCCTATCTACCCGTTGCTGGCCTTGCTGGCGGTGCTGGCGATTGGCGCCACGGCGCTGCTGAGACGTCCGCTGGCCGCCGCCCTGGATGCGCCGTTGCTGCCCAAGTCCTCGGGTCTGCTGCTGCTCGCGGGGCTGGTACTGGTCGCCTGTGTCGACAGCAGCACCATCGGCCAGGATTTTCCGCTGGGCCTGGGCGGCAATGTCTATCAGCGCGAGCTGGCCAGCAACGGGCCGTTCCAGTTCTTCGCCGCCTTCCGCAATAACGAGCTGGACTACCGGCGCTTCTACGCGACCCTGCCGGACAGGCGCGCCGCCGAACTGCTGCGCGCCGAGCTGAGCGAGGCCAACGCCCGCTTCCTCGGCCAGGACCCGCTGGACATTCGCCGGGCCATCGACAATCCCGGGCAGGAACTGCGGCGCAACCTGGTACTGGTCACCATCGAGAGCCTCAGCGCCAAGTATCTGGGCAGCTTCGGCGATCCGCGCGACCTCACCCCCAACCTGGACGAACTGCGCCGCACCAGTCTGTTCTTCAACAACTTCTATGCCACCGGCACGCGCACCGACCGCGGCCTGGAGGCCATCACCCTGTCGATTCCGCCGACCCCGGGACGCTCCATCGTCAAGCGCATCGGCCGCGAAACCGGCTATGCGAGCCTGGGCCAGCAATTCAAGGCCAAGGGCTACGACAGCGTCTTCCTCTACGGCGGGCGTGGCTACTTCGACAACATGAATGCCTTCTTCGGCGGCAACGGCTACCGCATCGTCGACCAGAGCAGCGTGGCCGAGGAGGAGATGCAGTTCCAGAACGCCTGGGGCATGGCCGATGAAGACCTCTACGCCCAGGCGCTGAAGGTCGCCGATCAGGACCATGCGGCCGGCAAGCCGTTCTTCCTGCAGCTGATGACCACCTCCAACCACAGGCCCTACACCTATCCCGACGGCCGCATCGACATTCCCTCGGGCGAGGGCCGCGAGGGCGCGGTGAAGTACACCGACTACGCCATCGGCCAGTTCCTCGCCCAGGCGCGGAAAAAGCCCTGGTTCGACCAGACGCTGTTCGTCTTCGTGGCCGACCACACCGCCGGCAGCGCCGGCAAGGAAGACCTGCCGGTGGCCAACTACCACATCCCGCTGTTTATCCTGGCGCCGGGCCTGGTGACGCCGCGGGAGGTGTCGACCCTGAGCAGCCAGATCGACCTGGCGCCGACCCTGCTGGGGCTGCTCAACATGGACTACGTCTCGACCTTCTTCGGCCGCAACGTCCTGGCCGACGAGCACCGTCCGGGCCGCGCCCTGATCGGCAACTATCAGCATCTGGGCCTGTTCGACGGCCGCGACCTGGCCATCCTCAGCCCCCGCCAAGGCATGCGCCGCCACGACGACGCGCTGGGCCTAAGCCATGAAAGCCAGGCCGACAGCCAGGACCCCCTGCTGAGCCGCAACATCGCCTATTACCAGGGCGCCAGCCACGCGTTCGCCAAGCAGCTGATCGCCTGGCGGCCACAACCGGCCCGGCCAACCCGCATCGGCCAG
This sequence comes from Pseudomonas sp. MBLB4123, assembly GCF_051904775.1. Classification (NCBI taxonomy): domain Bacteria; kingdom Pseudomonadati; phylum Pseudomonadota; class Gammaproteobacteria; order Pseudomonadales; family Pseudomonadaceae; genus Pseudomonas; species Pseudomonas sp. MBLB4123. The sequence continues at coordinate 2,449,797 of NZ_CP196711.1, read as the reverse complement.
CGTTAGCCCTTTCTAACCATCGCGGCGCTGTCGATCACAGCGCCGTCGCGGAGCCCACTCATGGATTCTCGACCGTTCAACTTCTCACTGGCCCTGGGCGTCCCCATTGCGTTCATGGCCCTTCTGCTGCTGATCGACCCGGCGCCAGTGGATTTCGCCCTGGCGCATCTGTTCTACGTGCCGGGTCAGGGCTTCATCGGCCAGCACAGCTTCTGGCTGGAGGACATCCTGCATGACCGCGCCAAGCAGGCGGTGATCCTGCTCGGCCTGCTGGCCATCCTGGGCTTCGTGCTCAGCCTCTTGCCCACGCCCTTGCGCGGCCGGCGGCGCCAGCTGGGCTACCTGGTGCTCGCCCTGGGGCTTTCCACCAGCATCGTCACGCCGCTCAAGACCCTGACCGGCGTGCACTGCCCCTGGAGCCTGAGCGAATTCGGCGGTCAGGAGCGCTTCACGCCGCTGCTCGGCGAACGCGCGCCCAGCGCCGAACCCGGCCGTTGCTGGCCGGGTGGGCATGCCTCGGCGGGCTTTTCCCTGCTGGCGTTCTTCTTCGCCCTGCGCGACAGAAACCCGCGTCTGGCCCGAGCGGCCCTGGTGCTGGCCATCGTCCTGGGCAGCACCTTCTCCATTGGGCGGATGCTGCAGGGGGCGCACTTCCTGTCCCACAACCTGTGGACCCTGCTGTTCGACTGGGTGATCTGCCTGCTGTGCTATCGCCTGGTGCTCTACCGGCGCCCGGAGCGGAGCATGGCCTGTCCCGGACTAAGAGCGGCGCCATACTGATGCCTGCTTTGCCGCTACGGGGCGCTGCCCCGAGTGATCCAGGCCAAGGCCCGCAAGGCGGGCATCAGGCCCTGTGCACTCAGCTCGGCGTCGGCCGGTTCGGCAGGTGCTCGTAGAGGGTGCGGCAGACGCCGATGATGTGCTGCTCGATCAGTTCGGCGGCCTTGTCGGCATCGCCGGCGCGGCAGGCGGCGAGGATCTCGCGGTGCTCGTGGTCGGCGCGGTCCTTGCCTGCGGACAGGCTCATCTGCATGCGCAGGTAGCGCTCGACCTTGTCGTGGATGGAACGGATCAGGTTGACCAGGAAGGGCCGCTGCGCCGGTTCGTACAGGCAGGCGTGCAGGGCCCAGTTGAGTTCGGCCCAGCGGCCGATGTCGGTCTCGCCGATGAACTCCTGGCAGATGCCTTCGGCGCGAGCGAAGGTCTCTTCGGTCATGTTCGGCACGGCCAGGCGGATCGCCTGCACCTCCAGCAGCACCCGCACCTCGAAGATCTGCGCCAGCTCCGGTTCGGAAATCTTGGTCACCACCGCGCCCTTGTTGCGCTGGAAGACCACCAGCCCTTCGGCCTCCAGGCGCTTGAGCGCCTCGCGCACGGGGATCTTGCTGACGTTGAACAGGCGGGCGACGTCGTCCTGGCGGATCGGCTCGTCCTCGGCGAAGTGGCCGCCGATGATCGCCTCGCGCAGGTGCTTGGTGATCACTTCCGAGGCGGTCGGGGTAACCCCGAGGTTGGGGGCGTTGAAGCTGGGCAGTGGCAAGGGTGGCCCCTCTGTCGGGCGAATGGTGAAGATATTGTATACGAGGCCTTGTCGGTTACGCGCCTGCGTTGAGCGCTGGGGCATGGCGGGGGTACACTGCCGGCCCCGTGTGGCCTGGTGAGCTGGAGTGTACGATGCGCAAAGACAAGAAGCAGGTGATTGGCGAAGAGATCGGCGACGAGTCGATCAAGTTGTTCCTCGAGGTGGAGCCGGCCGATGCCACGCCGCCGTCGCTGCACAAGCTGATCAAGGCCTATCGCGGCCTGCGCATCGACGACTTCGAACGCTTCCTCGGCTTCTTCGTCGAGGCCGGTTACGACCTCGACGCCAAGGACGCGCAGGGTAACGACTTCGTCGCCCTGATCCAGGACCAGCGCCAGGCCGAGCCCTATATCGCAGCGCTCAAGTCCGCCCGCCGCTGATCGCGCGATCGCCTGAAGAGCCCGCCTGGTCGCGGGCTTTTTTCTGCTCGCGCTACAGCGCCCCGGCTTTCTTCCAGGCCAGGTAGCGGCTGACCAGCTGCGGCCCCAACTCGCCGGGACGGGCGTCCAGCACCGGTACGTTGTGGGCGGCCAGGCGCTCGTGCAGGCCGGCGCGGGCGTTGAGGTAGTCCACCGTACCGCAGTAGGCCAGTGCCCCCTCGAAGTCCTGCACCGGCGCCTGGCGCAGGCTGTCGAGCACCTCCTCGCGCAGGCTGGCGACCAACACCCGGTGCTGGCGACTCAGGCGCCTGACCGCGGCGAGCAGCTCTTCGTCGTCCTCGTCGCGCAGGTTGCTCACCAGCACCACCAGGGCGCGGCGCCGCTGACGGCCGAGCAGGGTGTTGGCGGCTGCGGCGAAGTCGACCGGCTGGCCGGTGGTCTGCAGGTCGTACACGGCATTGAGCAGCACATTGAGCTGGGCGGCGCCCTTGACCGGGGCGAGGAAGCGCTCGTGCTCGCCGGCGAAGGTCGCCAGGCCCACCGCATCGCCCTGGCGCAGGGCCACGTAGCTGAGCAGCAGGCAGGCGTTGAGGGCGTGGTCGAAGTGCGCCAGCTCGCCATCCTGGCTGCGCATGCGCCGGCCGCAGTCGAGCAGGAAGACGATCTGCTGGTCGCGCTCGTCCTGGTATTCGCGGGCGATCGGCGCACCCTTGCGTGCGGTGGCCTTCCAGTCGATCTGGCGCAGGCTGTCGCCGTCGCGGAATTCGCGCAGCTGGTGGAACTCCAGGCCCAGGCCGCGGCGTGGGCGCTGGCGCACGCCGAGCTGGCTGAGCCAGTCGTCCACCGCCATCAGCTGGGCGCCGTAGAGGCGGGCGAAGTCCGGGTAGACCCGGGTTTCCCCGGGCAGCTCCAGGTAGCGTCGGGCCTGCCACAGCCCCAAGGGGCTGGGCAGGCCGATCTCGCAGCGCGGGAAGTGGAAGTGGCCACGTTGCAGCGGGCGCACCCGGTAGGCGCAGCGGGTCAGCTGGCCCGGGCGCAGCGCCACCGCCTGCGGCAGCTGCTCGCAGGCCATGCCGTCCGGCACATGGTCGAACAGCTGCAGCTGCAGCGGGCGGGGGTAGTCGTGGTGCAGGCACAGCTGCACCTCGTGCCAGCGCCCCAGCGGCAGGTTGCCGGGCAGTTGGCGCTCCAGCCGTGGCGAGGGCAGGCGGCGCAGGCTCAGGGCGTCGACCAGTGCCGCGCCGAGCAGGGCCAGCAGCAGGCCCCACCAGAGCGCGGACAGGCTAGACGGCAGCGCGATCGCCAGGGCGTGCAGGGTGCCGAGCAGCAGGGCCAGGCCGAGCAGCACGGCGATCGAGCCCAGCAGCAGGCGCGACGGCTTCATGGCTCACCCAGGGTCGAGTCGCTCATAGGCGCGGTGCCGCCACCTGGTCGAGCAGCTGGCGCAGCACCTGGTCCACCGACAGGCCTTCGATATCCAGTTCCGGCGCCAGGCGCACGCGATGGCGCAGCACCGCCAGGGCGCAGCCCTTGATGTCGTCGGGCAGGACGAAGTCGCCACCGCGCAGCAGGGCGCGGGCGCGACCGCCGCGCACCAAGGCGATCGAGGCCCGTGGCCCGGCGCCGATGGCCAGGCCGGGCCAGCTACGGGTGGCGCGCGCCAGGCGCACGGCGTAGTCGAGCACCTGGTCGTCGATCGGCAGGTCGCTGGCGATCTTCTGGATGGCCAGCACGTCCTTGGCCTGCAGCAGGGTGCGCAGCGCGGTGACCTCGAGCATGTCGGCCTTGGTCGAGCGGGCGACCTGGCGCACCATGCGCAGCTCCTCGTCCTGTTCCGGGTAGTCCATGCGCAGCTTGAGCATGAAGCGATCCAGCTCGGCCTCGGGCAGCGGGTAGGTGCCTTCCTGCTCGATGGGGTTCTGGGTGGCCAGCACCATGAACGGCAGCGGCACCGCCAGGGCGCGGCCCTCCAGGGTGACCTGGCGTTCCTGCATGACCTCCAGCAGCGCCGCCTGGGTCTTGGCCGGGGCGCGGTTGATCTCGTCGGCCAGCAGCAGGTGGGTGAACACCGGGCCCTTGCGCAGCTTGAACTGTTCGCTGGCCAGGTCGTACACGGCGTGGCCGGTGACGTCGCTGGGCATCAGGTCCGGGGTGAACTGGATGCGCGCGAACTCGCCGCCGAAGCAACGGGCCAGGGCGCGCACCAGCAGGGTCTTGCCCAGGCCCGGCACGCCCTCGACCAGTACGTGGCCGCCGGCGAACAGGGCGGTGAGCACGTCGTCGATCACCTCGGTCTGGCCGATCAGCGCCTTCTGCAGCTCCAGGCGCAGGGCCTGGGCCAGCTGGCTGGCGCGCTGGCGCTGCTGCGCCGGGTTGGCCGGCGCGGCAGAAGGGGCGGGCGCAGGAACCGGAGTGGCCGTGGCGACCGGGCTGCTCGGTTGTTCGGGGCTGTTTTCGCTCATAGGGCATTCCTGAGGGCTTGCAGGTGGGCGACCTGGCGGGTGAAGTCGGCGGCGGCCAGGCGCTGCTTGGGCAGCGGCCGCATGGCTTGGCTGATGGCCTTGGGCGGCTGGCGGGTCAGGCGGCTGAGCACCTGCCACTGTTCGGCCACGCCGAGGCGTTCGAATCCGGGGTGCCGCTGCCGTGCGCGGCGCTGGATGTCCTGCTGCAGGCCCTGCAGCAGGCTGTGCTGGCCGCTGCGCCGCAGGAGGAAGTCGGCGCAGCCGCGCAGGTGTTCGCGCAACTGCCGGCGGTTCGGGCTGGACGGCTGCTGCAGCGGGCCCTGGCGCAGGCCGACATGCCACAGGCCGAGGGCGAGCAGCAGGCCGAGGGCGACCAGGGCCTGGGGGAAGTGGCGCAGCAGCAGGGTCATCAGGCCGTCGCGGTCGGCGCGGTAGAGCAGGGTCACGGCGCTGTCCTGGGCCAGGTACCAGAGCAGCCAGGCGTTGTCGTAGTCGGCGATCCGGTCGTTGCGCCAGATCCAGGCGTCGCTCAGTACGGTGATCAGGCCGTCGCCGTGGTAGAGCTGCAGCATGTGGGTGGCCGCATCGCTGTTGGCCCAGGCATGGGCGCGGTTCTGCGCGTCGTACAGGTGGAAGTCGGTATCGAAGTCGATATAGGCCGGCGCCTCCTCGTTCTCCAGGTACAGCTGGGTCAGCTCCGGGTAGCGATTGGGCTCCTCCAGGCTCTCGAGCTGCGCATCCTCTGCCTCGGCTTCGCTGTCGGCGTCGTCGAGCTGGTCGCTCTGGTACTGCTGGATGCCCAGGCGGTCGAGCAACAGGTCGCCGCTGGCCTGCTCGTCCTCGTCCCACAGACGCTCGGCGACGAACAGCAGGTGCCCGCCCTGGGCGGCCCAGTCCAGCAGGCGTTCGGCCTGGGCCGGGCTCATGTGCTGGCGGTCGCCGAGCAGCAGCAGGGTCTGGCCGGCGCTGGGCAGTTCGGCCAGCGGCTGCAGGTCGTCGGCACGCTGCACCGGCAGGCCCCGGCGGCGCAGGAAGTGCTCGGCGGCCAGGTAGGGGTTGGCTCTGGCCTCGGGGGCCGGGCCGTGCTCAAGGGTCTCCTGATAGGGTTCCAGGCGCCCCAGCAGGTAAACGCCGAGCAGGCCGGCGGCCAGGGTCAGGGCCGCGCCGAGGAGGAACCGACGGCGCCGGCTCATGCCTGCCCCCCGCTGGCGAACAGGCCGCGCCAGCCGTCGCACAGCTCGGCCTTGAGGGGCTCGGGCGGCAGGCGGTGGCCGTAGGCGAGGTTCTGCCAGTGACGGGTCAAGGTCTGGCTGAAATCGTTCAGCTCGTCCCGTTGCAGGCCCTGGACCAGGCGCAGCACCTCGGTTTCGGTGTGAGCGCCTTTGAGCGGCAGTCGATAGTCATGCAACAGGTGGCTGAGCAGGCCGCGGTAGAGCAGACCGAGGGCCGCGCGGGGCTGCTGGGCCCAGAGTCGTTCGGCTTCGCCGGCGACGTCCGCCGGCAGGCTCTGTGGGGCGACTTCCAGGCCGAACAACTGCTGCGGTGGCGCCTGGACGGGACGGCGCTGGGGCAGGCCGCGACCGGCGAAGGCGGCGAGCCAGTCCCGGTAGCGCCAGAGCAGCACGGCCAGCAGCGCGGACAGACCGGCCCAGAGCAGCACCTCGAAGAACAGCGCGACAGTGTCGAGATGCTTCCAGAACTCCAGGAGCTTGAGGAACTTCTTCACCAGCGCCTCGACGTCCAGTTCGCTCGGCTGCTCGGCCGCGTCCGGGTCAGCGAAGCGCCAGCGGGTGACGGTTTCCCGGTGCTCGAAGGGCGGCGCGTCGAGGAGCTGGGCGATGCTCTGTTGCGCGGCCTGGCTGGTCAGGGGCTGCTTGAGCAGGCGCGGTGCCTCGGGGCCGTGGGGGTCTTCCTGGGGCAGCGGACAGCTGCTGTCGGCGGCCAGCGCCGGGCTCGGCGCCTGCAGTAGGGTCAGGCTCAGGCCCAGCAGCAGCGCGTAGGCCAGTTTGCCCAGGCGTTGGCGCAGCTGACGGAATACCAGTTCGATGTCCCAGGCCTCCAGGGCCGTGCGCCGGTTCAGGTAGAGGCTGAAGCCGCAGGCGACATAGACCGGCTCCCAGAGGATCAGCACCAGGGCGTAGAGCAGGTTGGACAGGTGCTCCAGCCACAGCCAGTCGCCGCTGCCGGCCTGGATCAGGCTCTGCCAGCTCCAGTCCAGCTCCAGCTGTTGCGGCAGCAGCAGATAGAACAGGCTGATCAGTCCCAGCCACAGGGCCAGTTCCAGGTGCACGCCGACCAGGGTCAGCCAGGTCGCCGTCGCCGTGTCGCGCTGGCCCAACACCACCAGGCGCTCGCTGCGCGCCTGGCCGGACAGGCCTTCGAGCTGCAGCACCGGCAGGTCGAAGCTGCGTGTGGGGCTCAGGCGGCGCCAGGTCAGGCTGGCCAGCAGCTGCGGCCCGAGCAGGCCGGGCAGGGCCCTGAGCGACTGGCCGAGGGTCGGCGTGTCGCCGAACAGGGCGCGGCCGAGGATATGCAGCGGCAGGCGCTCGAAGGCCGGCTTGAGCCACCAGAAGGCCAGGATCGCCCAGCCGGGATGGTCCCACAGCAGCAGGCAGAGCAGGGCGAACACCGGCAGGCTGACCAGCGCCCAGCTGGCCATCAACAGTCCGGCGTGCCGGCGCGCCAGCAGGGTGCCGAGGTCCAGCGCCTCCCAGGCGCTGCGCGGGCGGATCGCCACGCTGGCGTCAGTCAGGCGCATGCCGATCCCGTCCGGCCAGCGTCAGGTAGGCCAGCACCAGCAGCCAGAGCCCGGCGCCGACGCCGTACTTGACGTTGGCGCTGGCCAGGGTCATCGACGACCAGTAGGCCTCGACGAAGGCCGCCAGCAACAGCAGCAGGATCACCCCGCCGACCAGGCGCACGCTGCGGGCGGCGGCCAGGCGCAGGGCTTCGCCGCGCGGCAGGCGTCCCGGGGCCAGCAGCGCCCAGCCGAGCTTGAGGCCGGCGGCGCCGGCCAGGGCGATGGCGGTCAGTTCGAAGGCGCCGTGGCCGATGACGAAGGACCAGAAGGTCTGGCCGTAGCCGATCTGGGTCAGGTGGCCGGCCACCGCGCCGATCATCAGGCCGTTGAACAGCAGGAAGAACAGGCTGCCCAGGCCCAGCAGCAGGCCGCTGGCGAAGGTCTGAAAGGCGATCCCTATGTTGTTCATGATGTAGAAGCCGAACATCAGCCAGTCGTCGCCCGAGTCGCGCTCGCTGAAACGGCCGAGGCGGCGGGCGTCTGGGTCGTACATCTGCTCCATGCTGCTGACCTGCTCGGGGTCCATGAGGCTGTAGACCAGCTCGGGGAACAGGTAGACCAGCAGGCCCATGCCCAGCAGGCTGCCGAAGAACAGCAGGCTGGCGGCCAGCACGCAGCGCCATTCGGCCCGCACCAGGCGCGGGAAGCCGCCGAGGAGGAACCCGAGCAGCTGCGCGCCGAGCGGACTGCGGTGGCGATAGAACTGCTGATGGCCGCGTAGCGCCAGTTGCTGCAGCTGTTCGACCAGGTGGTTGCTGTAGCCCCGCGCCTGGGCCAGCGCCAGCTGCTGGCACAGGCGCCGGTAGGCGGCGGCGAAGCCCGTGCACTGGGCCGCGTCGGCCTTGCCGCGCTCGAGTGCCTCGAGCTGGGCGGCGAAGGCCTGCCAGTCGGCCTGATGACGGCTCTCGAACAGGCTCTGCTTCATGTCGGCCCCAGCAGGCCGCGGGCGATGCCGTGGAGCCGTTGTTCCGCCTGCTCCGCCTGCTCCGCCGGGACCTGCAGCGGCTCGGCGAGAATCGCCGCCAGCTCGCCGCGGCGGGCGCTGGACAGGTTCTGTGTGCGCTCGGCGAAGCCGAGCAAGGCGCGCTGCTCGCCCAGGCTGAGGGCGAAAGGCGACGGCACGGGGTCGGCCTCGGGCAAGCTGGGGGGCGTCGCCGGCGTGTCGCGGTAGACCACCAGGGTGCCGGCGGCGAGATCGCCGAGGCGCTTGAAGGCCGGGTGGTTGAGGCAGCTGAGGATGCCCAGGGTATAGGCGAACGGCAGGATATCGACGAAGCGCAGCAGGTTGCGGGTCAGCGAAGCGGCCCAGCCGACCGGCGTGCCGTCATCGTGGACCACGCGCAGGCCGAGCAGCTGCTTGCCCGGCGAGCGGCCCTGGTTGAGTACCTCGAACAGCACCATGTACCACCAGGTCACCAGGAACAGCGCGATGGTCGCCAGGCCCATGCCGAACTGGCCGAGCAGACCGAGGACGATAAACAGCGCGGCCAGCAGCAGGCCGCGGATCGCCAGGTCGATGGCGAAGGCCAGGGCCCGGGGCACCAGACCGGCGGGGCGCAGGATCAGATCGATGCCTTCCGGGGTTTCCACCCGATGGCGGGTATCCAGCGGTGGGCTGTGGGCGCAAGGCGGCGAGGTTGGAGAGGGCGACATCGGCAGACTGCGTCGAAGAAAGCCCGATGCTAGCCAGCGGCGGGCGGGGAAGCAACCGGGCCCGGCGACGGGCCCGGTGCAGGCAGGGTATCCGCTTACTGGGCCGGCGGCAGCACGCCGAAGATGGTGCGATAGAGCACGCCCATGGCGATGACGAACAGCGGGATGCTCCAGACCAGGCCGATGCCCAGGGGAATCATGCTGATCAGGGTGATCAGGCCGAGCACCAGGAACAGACCGAAGACCTTGAACCAGTGCTGGGTGATGGCCTTGCGCGAGGCTTCCAGGGCCTGCCAGGGCGACAGGCCGCGCTCCACCACCAGCGGAATCGCCAGCATATAGGCCACGCCGAGGTAGAGGCCGGGGAGAACCAGCAGGAGCATGCCGGCATACACCAGCAGCGTCATGATCACCGCGGTGATCACCAGCGGCAGGGTGCGGCCGAAGTGGCTGAAGATCTCGTTGAAACTGATCGGCTGGCCGGCGGCGCGGCGGATACCGACCATGTTGATGCCGGCCATGAAGGGGTAGGCCAGGGCCGAAGCCAGCATGCCGACCAGCAGTTCGCCGATGATGGCGCCGGCCGAGCCCTCGCTGGCCACGCCGAGGATGCCGAATACGCCGCCCAGGACCAGGGAGGCGACTAGCATCACCACATAGAACACCAGGAAACCGCCGACGATGATGCCCTTGGTGCCCTTGACCAGCTGCCAGGACTCGCCGAGCAGATCGCCGATGCGAAAGTCGTAGCCGCGACTCAGGGCCTGTTCGATGCTGGGCACCTGACCGTCGTTGCGGGCGTCCTGGAGGTCGCTGGTCGGCGCGGCGTAGGGGTTGGTGGTGGCGTCGGTCATGGGACATCCTTGTGCGCGAGGGTTGATCGAGAGCCTCACTGTAGCCGCGCCAGGCCGCAGCCGACAAGGCGCCGTCCGGCCTGGACGTGCGCTGGCGCAAGGTTCTGCAGCGATAAGCCCGGGGCGCGCGGATGCTAGACTGCCGCGGCCATCGACTCAGGACCGCCCCGTGACCTCCATCTTCTGGTACGACTACGAAACCACCGGCATCGACCCGCGACGCGACCGTCCCCTGCAGGTCGCCGGCATTCGCACCGACGAAAACCTCAGGGAAATCGGCGAGCCGCTGAATATCTACTGTCAGCCCAGCGACGACATCCTGCCGCACCCGGCCGCCTGTCTGGTCACCGGCATCACCCCCGGCCGCCTGGCGGAGCGGGGGCTGAGCGAGGCCGAGTTCATGACCCGGGTGCACGCCGAACTGGCCCAGCCCGGCACCTGCGGCGTCGGCTACAACAGCCTGCGTTTCGACGACGAGGTCACCCGCTACAGCCTCTACCGCAACTTCTTCGACCCCTATGCCCGCGAGTGGCAGGGCGGCAACAGCCGCTGGGACCTGATCGACCTGGTGCGCACCGCCTACGCCCTGCGCCCGGAAGGCATCGTCTGGCCGCAGGAGGAGGGACGCGTCAGCCTCAAGCTGGAGCGCCTGACCCAGGCCAATGGCATCGACCACGGCCAGGCCCACGACGCCCTGTCCGACGTGCGCGCGACCATCGCCCTGGCGCGCCTGCTGCGCGACAAGCAGCCGAAGCTGTACGACTACCTCTATCGGCTGCGCAGCAAGCAGCGAGTGCTCGATCAGGTTCGCCTGCTGCAGCCGCTGGTGCATGTCTCCGGCCGCTTCGCCGGCGCGCGGCATTATCTGGCCCTGGTGCTGCCGCTGGCCTGGCATCCGCGCAACCGCAATGCCCTGATCGTCTGCGACCTGCAGGCCGATCCCGCGCCCTTGCTCGCCGAAGACGGGGAAACCTTGCGCCAGCGCCTCTATACCCGCCGCGAGCAGCTGGCCGAAGGCGAGTTGCCGGTGCCCTTGAAGCTGCTGCATATCAACCGGTGTCCAGTGGTGGCGCCGCTGAAGGTATTGCGTAGCGAGGATATCCAGCGCCTGCAGCTGGATATGGCGACCTGCCAGGCCCGGGCGAAATTGCTGGCGGAGATGCAAATGCAATGGCAGGACAAACTTACCCAGGTCTATGGCGAGGAAGATTTCGCCGCCAGCGAGGACCCGGAACAGCAGTTGTATGACGGTTTTATCGGCGATCGCGATCGGCGTTTGTGCGAGCAAGTGCGTAACGCCGAGCCACAACTCTTGGCCAAGCAAAGCTGGCCATTCGACGATGCGCGGCTGCCGGAATTGTTGTTTCGTTATCGCGCGAGAAATTTCTTCCCCAGTCTGAGTGCCGCCGAACAACAGCGCTGGCACGAATTCTGTCGGCAACGCTTAAACCGGATCGAGTGTGGCGCCCCGAATACCCTGGCAAGTTTCGAGGCCGCGCTGGCCGAAGTATTCGCTTCGGCGCCACTGGCACAGCAGGCGGTATTGAACGAATGGCGGGACTACGCGCAGCGGTTGCGGGCGCGTTATGGTCTTTAACTGGCTTCTGGCGGCACAGTTGCAGGACCCGGCGTATGGCCGTGAGCCGTTTATTCGTCTGGCGCACTCGTGTATCTCGAGTTTATCGGTGAGCCAGGGTTAATTGAGTGGGCACTGCGGCAGTTCGGCGACTTTTTTCAGCCTTTTTAACCGGGCAGATGAGGTGTGTCGACGGCCTCGTTCTAACTGGCATTAGGCGGTTTTTCACCGTCTTTCTGAAAGGGGCTAAGAGAGGCCATTTCGAAAAGACCATCCGGTAACCTTGTAACTTGTAGGGCCATGGCCGGACGTGGGGAGGCTTTTGCCGGGGCATCCGCACAAGCGGGTGTGTTCTCGAGTACGAGGCGAGGTCTATTGGTTTTTCCCGGCGCATCGGTCGTTGCATCAGGGCAATAGGGGCGGCATAAAAAACGCCAGCAAGGCTGGCGTTTTTTATGCACTGAGCAACCGAAAGGCGTGGGACTTAGCCCAGCAGGGTGGCCCAGCTTTCTACGACGTCGGCGCCCCACTTGGCTTTCCACTCTTTCAGGGTCTTGTGGTTGCCGCCTTTGGTTTCGATCACTTCGCCGGTATTGGGGTTCTTGTACTGCTTCACCTTGCGCGCGCGCTTGGTGCCGGCCGGTTTGGCGGCGCGAGCGGGCTTGCTGACTTTGGCTTCCGGGTCGAGCAGGGCGATGATGTCGCGCAGGGACTTCTGGTATTCGCCCATCAGTGCGCGCAGCTTGCCTTCGAACTCCAGCTCTTTCTTCAGTTTGTCGTCTTGCGACAGATTCTTCAGGCGTTCCTGCAGTTCTTTGATGGCTTCTTCGGTAGCGCGGTATTCGTTGATCAGCGACATGAAATTACCTTGAGTCGTAAGGGGAGATGGCTAAGTGTCAGTAATAATAGTCAGGCACTTTTCACAAGTAAACCGCTTTGTTAAGGCTGGCCGCCAATGTACATCTTTAGTTGCACATTGGCCCGGCTACTGGCCGCGCGTGGCTGGTAAGCCAGGTTTGATGTATCGCCCGGTCAGGCGTCGGTATTCGAGAACGGCGTCTCGGTACGGCAGTTGAGCTGCGACTTCGACAGGGGAGAATCGGCTTTATCCACTCCAGGGTATCGGACACAACTGCAGGGCTACTGCAGTTTTTCCGCACTGTGGCTAGAGAGGCCGACTTTGCGAAACTCTGGAGTCTTTCCATGCGTACTTTTCGCCTGGTCATCGCCTGCCCGGACCGTGTCGGTATCGTGTCCAAGGTCAGTAACTTTCTGGCGACCTATAACGGCTGGATTACCGAGGCGAGTCACCACTCGGACGCCCAGAGCGGTTGGTTCTTTATGCGTCATGAGATTCGCGCCGACTCTCTGCCATTCGATATAGAAGGCTTGCGCCAGGCCTTTGCGCCGATCGCCCGGGAGTTTTCCATGGAGTGGCGTATTACCGATTCGGCACAGAAGAAACGTGTGGTGTTGATGGCCAGCCGCGGGTCCCATTGCCTGGCGGATCTGCTGCATCGCTGGCACAGCGATGAACTCGATTGCGATATTCCCTGCGTCATTTCCAATCACGATGATTTGCGCGGCATGGTCGAGTGGCACGGTATTCCCTTCTGTCATGTGCCGGTCGACGCGCAGGACAAGCAGCCGGCATTTGCCGAAGTGGAGCGGCTGGTCAAGGCGCATGAGGCCGATGTCATAGTCCTGGCCCGCTACATGCAAATTCTGCCGCCGCAACTGTGCGCCGAGTTCTCCCAGCGGGTGATCAATATCCATCACAGCTTCCTGCCGTCCTTCGTCGGCGCCAGGCCCTATCATCAGGCGTCGCTGCGGGGCGTGAAGCTGATCGGTGCGACTTCTCACTACGTCACCGAGGAGCTGGATGCCGGGCCGATCATCGAGCAGGATGTGGTGCGGGTGAGCCACCGCGACAGCGTCGAGGAAATGGTGCGCCTGGGTAAGGATGTGGAGAAGATGGTGCTGTCCCGTGGACTACGCTATCACTTGGAAGACCGGGTGCTGGTGCACGACAACAAGACGGTGGTGTTCGACTGAGCTTGCTGCGTGTGCCGCTAGGTAGACGGCACAGGAGTTCGCTTATGCTCAAGTCAATCAAGGTGCGGGACTACATGACCCGCCATCTGGTGACCTTTCGGTCCGATACCGATCTGTTCACCGCTATCAACCGACTCCTGGAGCACCGCATTTCCGGCGCTCCGGTGGTCGACTCCCAGGGGCATCTGATCGGCTTGCTGTCGGAGGGCGATTGCCTGCGTGGCATCCTCTCCGGTGCCTACTACGAGGCCATCGGCGGTACCGTCAGCGGTTATATGGTCACCGACGTGGAGACCATCTCGCCGGAAGTCGACATCATCGAGGTTTCCCAACGCTTCCTGCGTGGTCGTCTCGGGCGTATACCGGTGATCGAGAATGGACGTCTGGTCGGCCAGATCAGCCGCAGCGACGTGCTGCGTGCGGTGAAGGAGTTCGCCCAGCACGAGCAGGGCAAGGCCGCCAGCTGAAACCGTTGGCCGAGTGCGTGCCTGGTCGGCGTCAGCCGTAGTTGGGAACCACGTACGGCGAGTTGGGCGTCGACTACAGAGGATGACAGGATGAAGGACCCGCTCGAGCGCGCTACTTCCAGGCCGCCACCTACGCTCGGCGAGGGTTGTGTACGGCGCTATGACCCCGGGGCCCTGGAGGATGCCAGCGGCTGCGACTTCTCGGATGCTGCCGCGTTGTGGCAACAGCTGCAGGACGGGCAGGCCCGCGCGAAGAGGTCGCAGGCGGACTGAAACGGGGCGCTCATTGAGCGCCCCGTCGCTTGCCACGCCGCAGAAATCTAGATGCGGAAGCTGCCCACCAGCTGCTTGAGGCGGGTGGCCTGCTGCTCCAGGTCGCCGCAGGCGCGCAGGGTGGCCTGGAGGTTTTCCACGCCTTCCTGGTTGAGGGTGTTGATCTCGATGATGTCCATGTTCAGCGACTCGATCACCGAGGTCTGTTCCTCGGTGGCGGTGGCCACCGACTGGTTCATGCCGTCGATCTCGCCGATGCGCTGGGTCACGCTGCTCAGGCGTTCGCCGGCCTGGTTGGCGATTTCCACGCTTTCCTCGCTGTAGCGCTGGCTCTCGGTCATGGTGGTGACCGACTCGCGGGAGCCGACCTGCAGCTCCTCGATCATCTGTTCGATTTCCTGGGCCGACTCCTGGGTGCGGTGCGCCAGGTTGCGTACCTCGTCGGCGACCACGGCAAAACCGCGGCCCGCCTCGCCGGCCCGCGCCGCTTCGATGGCGGCGTTGAGCGCCAGCAGGTTGGTCTGTTGGGAGATGCTCTTGATCACCTCGAGAATCTGGCCGATGTTCACCGTCTTGCTGTTCAGCGTCTCGATATGGCTGCAGGCGCCGCTGATCTTGCCGGACAGATCGTTCATCGCACGGATGGTCTGCTCCACCACCTGCCGGCCGTCTTCGGCCTGGCCGCGGGCTTCGGACGCCTGGGTCGAGGCGTCGGCGGCGTTACGGGCGATTTCCTGGGCGGCGGCGCCGAGCTGGTTGATCGCCGCGGCCACGCTGTTGGTGCGGCTGGCCTGCTCGTCGCTGTTGTGCAGCGAGGAGTTGGAGGCGCCCAGTACCAGCTGGGCCACCTCGTTGACCTGCAGCGTGGCGGAGGAGACCTCACGGATCGAGGCATGAATGCGCTCGACGAAGCGGTTGAAGGCCTTGGCCAGTTCGCCGAACTCGTCGTTGGACTGGATCGCCAGGCGCTTGGTCAGGTCGCCCTCGCCCTGGGCGATGTCCTGCATGGCCTTGCCCATCAGGTGCAGCGGCTGCATCAGCACGCGGATCAGCATGCTCAGCAACAGGATGATGAGCACCACCGCGGTCAGGGTGGCGACCAGGGCGGAGGCGCGGAACTCGCTGAGCAGCGCGTAGGCCTTGGCCTTGTCGATGGACAGGCCGAGGTACCAGGTGACCGAGGGCAGGCCCTCGATCGGGGCGAAGGTGAGGATGCGGGTCTGGCCGTCCACCTCGACTTCGCCGAAGTCGCGGCCGATGCGCGGGGTGTTCTGCGGGAACACGTCCTTGAGGTTCTTCATCACCAGGCCCTTGTCCGGATGGACGAGGATCTTGCCGTCGGCGCTGACCAGGAAGGCGTAGCCCATGCCGTCGAAGTCCAGCGAATTGATGATGTCGACCAGGGTGGCCAGGCTCAGGTCGCCGCCGACCACGCCCGCCGGCTTGGCCGGGGTGGCGATGGTGATGATCAGCCCGCCGGTGGCGGCGTCCACATAGGGCTCGGTGAGGGTGGTGCCGCCGGCGGCTACGGCGTCCTTGTACCAGGGGCGCGTGCGGGGGTCGTAGCCGTCGGGCATCTGCTCGTCGGGGCGCATGGTGAAGGCGCCGTCTTCGCCGCCCAGGTAGGTGAAGGCGAAGGTCGAGGCCAGCGCGCGCTGCTCCAGCAGGCCGGCGACATTGTCGGAGGAGGCGTCGCGGGCGATCGACTGGGCGGCGTTCTCGACCAGCAGGATGCGTCCGGACAGCCAGTTCTGGATGGTCCCGGCGGTCACCTCACCCATCTCGTGGAGGTAGTTCTCCAGATTGGCGCGGATGGCCTGGCGCTGCAGGTAATCGTTGTACAGGGTGAATAACGAGAAGGCGGCGATCACCACCAACGAGGCGGCGAGCAGGATCTTGTGGCTGAACTTCAGATGGTTGGTCATGGCTTATGCTGTCCGTTATGGTCGGCTACCAGTCTTGGCTGGCTGGCGGGGCACGCAGAGGCGGGAGTCGAGTGCCGGGGGCACTGGACGTGCCGATTATGTCGGTATCGCTCGGGCAAATCTTTAGTCCAGGAGACAGCAAGATGTCTGTATCAGACCAGTTCGTTTTCGGCGCCGACCAGGGCGGTCAGCCCGTAGGCCAGCCCCTGCGCCTGGCCAATCGGCACGGCCTGGTGGCGGGGGCCACCGGCACCGGCAAGACGGTCACCCTGCAGCGCCTGATCGAGGGTTTCAGCGATGCCGGCGTGGCGGTGTTCGCCGCCGATGTGAAGGGCGATCTCTGTGGCCTGGGCGCGGCCGGAGCGCCCCAGGGCAAGGTGGCCGAGCGCATCGCCAGCATGCCGTGGCTGGCCCACCGGCCGCAGGCCTACCCGCTGACGCTGTGGGACGTGCATGGCCGCAGCGGCCATCCGTTGCGCACCACCCTCAGCGAGATGGGGCCGCTGCTGCTCGGGGCCTTGCTCGAGCTCAGCGACAGCCAGCAGGCGGCGCTTTATGCCGCCTTCAAGGTGGCCGATCGCGAGGGCCTGCTGCTGCTCGACCTGAAGGACCTGAAGGCGCTGCTCGCGCACCTCAAGGCGCACCCGCAGGTGCTCGGCGATGACGGCGCGCTGTTCACCCAAGCCTCGGCGCAGGCCCTGCTGCGGCGCCTGGCGAGCCTGGAGCAGCAAGGGGGCGAGGCGCTGTTCGGCGAGCCGGCCCTGCAGCTGGAAGACCTGCTGCATCCGGACCGCGACGGTCGTGGGCGCATTCACCTGCTCGATGCCAGCCGCCTGGTGCATGAGGCGCCCAAGGTCTATGCGACCTTCCTGCTGTGGCTGCTGGCCGAGCTGTTCGAACAGCTGCCCGAGCGCGGCGATGCCGACCAGCCGGTGTTGGCGCTGTTCTTCGACGAGGCGCACCTGCTCTTCGCCGATACCCCCAAGGCCTTGCAGGAGCGTCTGGAGCAGGTGGTGCGGCTGATCCGCTCGAAAGGCGTCGGGGTGTACTTCGTCACCCAGTCGCCCGGCGACCTGCCGGACGACGTGCTGGCCCAGCTCGGCCTGCGCATCCAGCATGGCCTGCGCGCCTTCACCGCCCGGGAACAGAAGGCCCTGCGCGCGGTAGCCGATGGTTTCCGGCCCAACCCGGCGTTCGACACCCTGAGCCTGCTGACCGAACTGGGCATCGGCGAGGCCCTGGTCGGCACCCTGGAGGACAAGGGCACCCCGGCCATGGTCCGGCGGGTGGCCATTGCGCCGCCGCAGTCGCGGATCGGGCCGCTGAGCGAGGCCGAGCGCGCGGCCCTGGTGCGCCACTCGTCCCTGGCCGGCCGTTATGACCAGGCCGTCGACCGCGAATCCGCCTACGAACTGCTCAGTGCGCGCGCCGCAGCCGCCAGTGCCGAGGCCGCGCAGGCCAAGGCCGGAGCCTCTACCGCCGGGGCGCCGGCCGCCGGCATCGGCAGTAGGGCGGGCGATCTGCTCGGCGGCCTGGCCAGCCAGGCCATGAAGAGCGCAGTGCGCCAGGTCGCCAACCAGATAGGTCGGCAGCTGGTGCGGGGGCTGATGGGTTCGTTGCTGGGCGGCAAGCGCCGCTGAGCGAATGACCGCGCTTCCCGGGGCGAGGACCGGGAGGCGCGGTTTGCTACCGATTCATCGGCTAAGAGTAAGGCGGCGCCGTCAGTCGTCAGGCTTGTCGGCTTTGTCGTGCAACTCTTTTTCGATCTTTTCCAGTTCTTTCTCGAATGCTTGATCGAGAAGATTGGCCTTCTTACGCCAGGGTTTGCGCTCGGGGTCCGGTTGAGCGGCGTAGGTGGTGACTTCCCCGCCGTATACATCCTTGTAACGCTGCGCCTGGCGCTCGAGTTCGGCGCGCAGTTCGTCTTTCGTCACGTGGTTACCCATGGTCTGGAACTTTTAAGGTGACAACGCAAGGCTGCCTGCCTCGCTGCTACGGTCACCGCGTTCGTTGCGGCCTGAGCCGCTGTTTGGTTGTCGGTAGATGTTTCTGTTTGTAATTTATTATTTTAATTCTAATTAAAACAAACACTTATCTGTTTAAGTCGCTTCTTTTTACGGCCGGTTAGGCCCGCGCGGCAGTAATTATGGCGAACACCCGTTAAAAGTCTAGCGTCGATTGAACCCTAGTTAAGAACAGGGCATGCACGCTGTCACGGATTTTCTTCATGGTCGTGCGAGTGAATATTAGGAAGGGCGTGAAGAAGTCGCGCGAAGTGTGGGGTGTGACTAGTGGGTCACATATTCGGAGGGCGTCTCTAACGCGACGGTGCGACTTTCATGTTGCGAACAGGGCGAAGGTCTTTGATTGTCCGGCAACTCCGCGGGCCTTGCGCCGCCGGTGCGCCGGGCGCCTGAAAAAGGCCCTCAAGTTTGGGCCGGAAATTATTTTACTGCCGATGTCGAATCCGTGCGCCGGCAGACGACTATCGATAGCCACCGCGAAAACAACCGAGAGGGAGAACGCCATGAAATACCTGTGCCTGGTCTACAGCGACGAGCGCGCGCTGCACGACTCGCCCGACAGCCCGCGCGACGAGGAATGTTTCGCCTACGCCGAGACGGTGCAGCAGAGCGGCCGCATGCTCGCCGCCGAGGCCCTGCAGCCGGTGCACACGGCCACCACGGTGCGCATGCGCGGCGGCCAGCTGGCGATCACCGACGGCCCCTTCGCCGAGACCAAGGAGCAGCTCGCCGGCTTCTACCTGATCGAGGCCCGCGACCTCAACGAGGCCATCCAGATCGCCGGGAATATTCCCGCCGCCCGGGTCGGCTCGGTCGAGGTGCGGCCGGTGCGTCAACTGGATGTAGCACCGGCCGGCTGACCCGGCGCCCGCTACGCGCGCCATTCGACGACCATTACAGAGGAGCACCACCATGAGCACCGCAAACCGTCTACAAGACCCGCGCAGCCAGGTCCAGTCTCTGCTGGACAGCTGGGTGCAGGCCGTACAGGCCAAGGACGTCGCCCGCATCGTCGGTCACTATGCAACGGACGTCGTCGCCTACGACGCCATCCTCCAGCTGCAGTTCAAGGGGCGCGAGGTCTACGGCGCGCACTGGCAGGCCTGCATGGAGATGTGTGCGGGGCCGGGCGTCTTCGAGGTCTTCGAGCCGACCCTTCTGGTCGGTGACGACCTGGCCCTGGGTTTCTACCTGTGCCACTGCGGCGGCAGCGACGACAAGGGCCAGGAGCAGGCGTCCTGGATGCGCGTGAGCCAGGGCTACCAGAAGCGCGACGGCCGCTGGCTGATCGTGCACGAGCACTTTTCCGCGCCGTTCGACATGGAGAGCGGCAAGGCGCTGTTCGATCTCAAACCTTGAGCGCTATCCGCGCCCCGGCCGCGGGGCGTCATTAACATCCGCAGGCCGCGCTCGCGGCCGCTGAGGAACCTTCATGAGCAGGAGAACAACCAGCATGCTCGGCTACGCCCTTATTACCCTCGCTTTGCTCCTCGCCCTGTTGCTGACGCTGGTGGCCCGGCAGCCGGATGGCTTTAGCGTCGAGCGCTCGGTCAGCGTGGCGGCGCCACCGGAGGTGGTTTTCGCCCAGGTCAACGACTTCCACAACTGGGAGCGTTGGTCGCCCTGGGCCAAGCGTGATCCGGCCATGCAGAAGTCCTACGAGGGGCCGAGTGCCGGCGTCGGCGCGGTCTACCGCTGGGCCGGCAACAAGGAGGTCGGCGAAGGCAGCACGACCATAGTCGAAAGTCGGCCGAGCGAGTCGATCCGCATCCAGCTGGTGTTCCTCAAGCCCTTCCAGGCCACCAACGACGTGCTGTTCAGCTTCGTTCCCGAGGGCGAGAGCACCCGCGTGACCTGGCGCATGAACGGACGCAATAACTTCATGAGCAAGGCCATGCACTTGGTGATGGACATGGACAAGATGGTCGGCGGCGACTTCGAGCAGGGCCTGGCGCAGCTCAAGGCCGAGGCGGAGGTGGCGGGCGTGCCGTGAACCGGTTAGCAGGCCGTTGAAAGACTACCTACGTTGGCAATGCTGCGTTAAAAACGGCCCGGGACGCGGCGTCTCACAATGCTCATTTACAGCACGTAAACTCCGTTTTTTCGGCTGTTTTTGCCTTGTCTTGCCTGCCTAGCCTACGTTTTCAACGGCCTGCTAGATGTGTAAACCCAGTACGTTGTTCAGTGGAAGTGGCGCGCGGCTGATGGGCGGGTTGTACCCGAGGCTGGCATGTGGGCGGTGCCAATTGTAGTGATGCAGCCAGGGCATCAGGTGCTGTGCTCGCTGTGCTGAACTTTCGTAGCTACGGGCATAGGCCCACTCGCGCAGGCTGGTCTGGATGAAGCGCTCGGCCTTGCCGTTGGTGCGTGGCGTATAAGGTTTGGTGCGCAGGTGGCGCAGCCCCAATCGTCTGACCAGGCGCCGGAACTTGCGTGAGCCATAACAGCTGCCGTTGTCGGTCATGATGCGGGTGAAGTGAATGCCCAGGCTACGGTAGTAACGCAGCGCTTGAATTAAAGCCTGACACGCACTGCGGCCACGCTCATCAGGATGCAAACTACTGAAAGCGATACTACTGGCATCGTCGATGGCCACATGGACGAACTCCCAGCCCGCACCGCTGGAGTTTTGCTGGCGGTCACCGGTGACCCGGTGGCCTGGCTTTCTGAAGCGTCCCAGCTTCTTGATATCCAGGTGCAGCAGATCACCAGGCGTCGGGTATTGGTAGCGCACCACAGGTGGCGCCGGTTCCAGTTCGGCCAGCCGATTCAAGCCGAGCCGTTGCAGACGGCGAGCCACAGTGCTGACAGCCAAGCCCAATTGGATCGCTATCTGCTGATAGGTATGACGGGCACGACGCTGCTCGATCACTCGCTCCACTAGCGCATCGGGCGTTGCATGGGGACAGTGCTGCGGACGTGACGAGCGATCCTTCAAGCCGGCCTCGCCTTCCTCGCGAAAGCGCTGCAGCCATTTGTAGGCGGTTCGCACGCTCACACCGGCGGCCTGGGCCGCTTCCTCGACCCGCAGGCCGCGCTGAATGCGCTGAACCAAAAGGGCTCGACCGCGAGGGGTAAGACGGGCATGTTTATGCAGGTTCATCCGGGGCTCCTGGAAGGCTTGGTTGGTCGCACTTCCAGAATTCCGGGAATGCCCCGGATGAACAACCTACTGAGAGATCACAGCTAGAGCGTCAGCCGCAGCAGGCGCTGGGCTTGTTCGCGCAGGGCCGCGCGTAGCGCCGGCGGTTGCTGGATCTCGAAGTCGAAGGACAGGTCCGCCAGCTGACGGGCGAACCAGCTCAGGCTGTCGGTGCGGCTGCTCAGGTGCACGCCGTCCGGGTTCGGCACCAGCATGCCGACGCTGCCGCCCAGTTCGAGCGTGGCGCTGTGCAGGTCGGTGTACAGCTGCACCTCGACCGGAAAGGCGCGCGGCAGGTTGGCGATGCTGGCGTTCAGATGGCCGGCGGCGTCGAAGTCGACCGGCCGCACGAAGTGTTGCGCCAGCGCCTGGAGTGCCTGAATCCGGTCCAGGCGGAACGAGCGCAGGCCCTGGCGCAGGTGGCACAGGCCGCTCATGTACCACAGGCCCCAACGGTAGACCAGGCCATAGGGATCGACTTCGCGCTGGCTGACCGTACCCTGTTGCGAGCGGTAACTCAGCAACACCCGCTGCCTGGCCTGGGTCGCGTCGGCCAGGGCCGGCAGCAGGCGGCTGTCGCTGGTCGCCCGGCTGCGTGGCAGCTCCAGGGTGGTGCTTTCGCTCAGGGCGCGCACCCGTTGCTGCAGGTTCGCCGGCATCACCCGGTGCAGCTTGGCCTGGGCGCTGGCCACCGCCGGCGCGGTTTCCACCAGGCCCAGATTACCGGCGGCCAGCAGGCCGAGGGCGATAGCCTGGGCTTCCTCGGGGGTGAACATCATCGGCGGCAGCTTGAAGCCGGCGACCAGGCGGTAGCCGCCGTGCCGGCCACGCTCGCTGCTCAGCGGGATGCCCAGTTCCTCCAGGCTGCTGATGTAGCGGCGCAGGGTGCGGCCGTCGACGTCCAGGCGTTGCGCCAGCTCGCGACCGCTGATCTGCCCCTGGCTCTGCAACAGTTCCAGCAGGGCCAGGACACGGGTGGTGGGGTTGCCCATGAAATTATTTGCGCGTGCCGAATTTATTAGGGCGGAATATAGCCTATTTAGCCCTTAGCCTGTGCTCCTGCCGGGGCCACAGAGGTTCCGGCACCCCTCGAATATCACGTGAAGGAGCCAAGTCATGCAACCCGTACTCTTCTATGGCGTACCCCAAGGTTGTTCGTTCGGTTCGATCGTTGCCCTGGAATGGTTGGGCGAGCCTTACCAGCTGTGCCGCATCGAGATGCTCGAACAACCCTGGGACCGCCTGTTCGGCCGGATCAACCCGCTGTACCAGACACCGGCGCTGCTGCTGGAAAACGGCGAGGCGCTGAGCGAGAGCCTGGCCATCCTCCTGCACCTGGCGGCCCGCGCGCCGCACTCGCCGTTGGGGCCGCGCCAGGGCACAGCGGAGTTCGATCGTCTCAACCAGATGCTCGCCTATCTGGTGACCGACTTTTTCTCGGCCTTCAACCCGCTCTGGATCGCCTACGAGAAGGACGAGTTGAACGACGAGGCGCGCGCCGTGCTGCGGGCCCTGGGGCAGGAGAAAGTCGCCGATGCCTGCGCCTACCTGAACCAGTTGCTGAGCGATCGTCCCTGGTTGCTCGGCGATGAGCGCAGCCTGGCCGATGCCTACCTGGCCGGTGTCGCGCGTTGGGCCGAGTATCACCAGCTGTTCGACCTGCAGCAGGACTATCCACACCTGGCGCATTACCTGGCTCGGCTGGCGGCCGACCCGGCGGTGCGTTTCGCCACGGCGCTGGAGCAGGGCGAGCCGGCCAACGGCAACGGCGGCTTCATGGGCCATGTGCAGTTGGAGCAACTGCGCCCGCGCCTGCTCGACGAGTAGGGCGTAGCGCACCCCATCGGGAAGATGGCCGGCCGGGCCGAAATGGCCCAGTCGGCAGCCCGTACTGGCGCAGTCAGGAAACGACATGAACGATCAACGATCCATAGTGGTCGCCAACTTCAGGCGCAGCAGAGCCTGGCATGAGACCGCGTGGGCCCCTGGGCTAGCTGCTGAGAACCGATACCGATGACGGTCGGGTACGCATGGCCGGGCCGGGCCGAAGAGGTCGCCGCCTGAGGCAATAGTGGCGAGCAGCCCCGTGGCCGGTGCCGACGGGGCGTGGCGGTCTCTGCCCGCCCATACGGGGTTATTTGTCGCCTCGGGCATTTCCACGTCGGGCTGGAACTGCGATCCTCGCGACCTTCGGTCAACAGTTCGTGCCTGAGGTGGCCATGCAGATCAGCTCCGACTTCGACAGCGGCAACATCGAGGTGCTCGATGCCGGCAACCCGCAGCGAGTGCTGTTGGCCATACGTCCGGACCTCAACAGCCACCACTTCCAATGGTTTCACTTCAAGGTCGAGGGCCTGCTACCCGGCCAGCGCTATGGTTTCAGCCTGAGCAACGCCGGCGAGTCGGCCTATAACCAGGCCTGGAGCGGTTACCACGCCGTCGCCTCCTACGACCAGCGCGACTGGTTCCGTGTGCCCAGCCGCTTCGAGGACGGCGCGCTGCAGTTCGAGCTGGAGCCGCGCGAGGCGCAGGTCTGGTTCGCCTACTTCGAGCCCTACAGCCGGGCTCGGCACGACGGGCTGATCGCCCAGGCCCTGGAGCGGGCCGGCACGGAGCTCTTCGCCTGCGGCCAGAGCGTCGAGGGCCGCGCCATTCAGCTATTGCGGGTCAGCCGCAACCGACAGGCGCCGCGCAAGCTCTGGATCATCGCCCAGCAGCACCCCGGCGAGCACATGGCCGAATGGTTTATGGAGGGGCTGATCGAGCGCCTGCAGCGCGATGACGCCGAGCTGGATGCCCTGCTGCAGCAGGCCGATCTCTACCTGGTGCCGAACATGAACCCCGACGGCGCCTGCCGCGGCCATCTGCGCACCAACGCCGCCGGCCAGGACCTCAACCGCGCCTGGCAGTCGGCCGATGCCAGGGAGACGCCCGAGGTGTACTTCGTCCAGCAGCAGATGCGCCGGGTCGGCGTCGACCTGTTCCTCGACATTCACGGCGACGAGGAAATCCCCCAGGTGTTCACCGTCGGTTGCGCGGGCAACCCCGGTTACAGCCCGCGCCTGGCGGCCCTGGAGGCGGAGTTCAGGCGCCGCCTGCTGGCCAGTGGCGCCGAATACCAGACCGCCCGCGGCTACCCGCTCGATGCGCCGGGCCAGGCCAACCTGACCCTGGCCTGCAACGCCGTGGGCCAGGAGTTCGATTGCCTGTCCTTCACCCTGGAGATGCCGTTCAAGGACCACGACGACCGGCCCGTGCCGCAGACCGGCTGGAACGGCGCGCGCTCCAAGCAGCTGGCCGAGAAGGTGCTCGGTGTGGTGGCGGGGATGGTCGACCAGCTGCGCTGAGCGGCAGAAAAAAGGCGACCCGAGGGTCGCCTTCTTATCGACTGCCGAGCCGTTCAGGCGATCTTCTCGCCGTGGGCCTGCTGGTCGGCGTGGTAGGAGGAACGCACCAGGGGACCGGCGGCGACGTTCGTGAAGCCCATCCGGGCGCCCTGTTCGGCGAACCAGGCGAAGCTGTCCGGGTGGACGAAGCGCTGCACCGGCAGATGACTGCGCGAGGGCTGCAGGTACTGGCCGAGGGTCAGCATGTCGATGTCGTGCTCGCGCATGCGCTGCATCACCTCGATCACCTCCTCGTCGGTCTCGCCCAGGCCGAGCATCAGCCCGGACTTGGTCGGCACCTGCGGCACCCGTTGCTTGAATTGCTGCAGCAGGTCCAGCGACCACTCGAAGTCCGAGCCGGGGCGCGCCGCCTTGTACAGGCGCGGCACGGTTTCCAGGTTGTGGTTGAACACATCCGGCGGCTCGGTCGCGGTGATCGCCAGGGCCACGTCCATGCGCCCGCGGTAGTCCGGCACCAGGGTCTCCAGCTGGATGGCCGGGCTCAGCGCGCGGATCTCCCGCAGGCAGTCGGCGAAGTGCTGGGCGCCGCCGTCGCGCAGGTCGTCGCGGTCCACCGAGGTGATCACCACGTACTTCAGGCGCAGGTCGGCGATGGCCACCGCCAGGTTCTTCGGCTCGTCCGCATCCAACGGCTTGGGCCGACCGTGGCCGACGTCGCAGAAGGGGCAACGGCGGGTGCAGATGTCGCCCATGATCATGAAGGTGGCGGTGCCGCCGGAGAAGCACTCGCCCAGGTTCGGGCAGCTGGCCTCTTCGCAGACGCTGTGCAGCTTGTGCTTGCGCAGCAGCTGCTTGATCCGCGCCACCTCGGGCGATGCGGCGATCCCCACCCGTATCCAGTCGGGCTTGCGCGGCAGTTGCTCGGTGGGAATGATCTTCACCGGAATGCGCGCCACCTTCTCGGCGCCGCGCAGCTTGACGCCCGCCTCGACCTTGGCCGGCTTGCCGGCGCTGTCCACAACAGTGCTCATGTTCGGTTTCCACTGAGAGCCGGTGCATCGCACCGGCAAGGGTTCAGGTGGAGGGGCAGGCCAGGCGCCGCCCCGGGTCGGCTCAGCCGCGGTAGTAGCGCTGCGGCACGAACGGCGTCTTGGACACTTTCATGGCCACGCGCTTGCCGCGCACCATCGCCCAGACTTCGCTGTCCACCGCCACGTGGCTGCTCTGCACGTAGCCCATGGCCACCGGTGCACCGAGGGTCGGGCCGAAGCCGCCGCTGGTGACGGCGCCGATCACATTGCCCTCGGCGTCGACGATTTCCGCGCCTTCACGCACCGGCACCCGCTCCTGGGGCAGCAGGCCGACGCGCTTGCTGGCCACGCCGCTCTGCTGCTGGGCGAAGATCCGCTCGGCGCCGGGGAAGCCGCCGGCCCGCGCGCCGTCGGCGCGGCGGGGCTTGGACATGGCCCACAGCAGGCTGGCCTCGATCGGCGTGGTGCTGGTGCTCATGTCGTGGCCGTACAGGCACAGGCCGGCTTCCAGGCGCAGCGAGTCGCGCGCGCCGAGGCCGATGGCCGCGACCTCCGGCTCGGCCAGCAGGCTGCGCGCCAGGGTCTCGGCGTGTTCGTTGGGCATGGAGATCTCGTAGCCGTCTTCGCCGGTGTAGCCGGAGCGGCTGACGAAGCAGTCGACGCCGAGCAGGCGCACGCTGGCGAACTGCATAAAGGTCATCTGCGCCACTTCAGGCGCCAGGCGTGCCAGTACTTCCGCGGCCTTCGGCCCCTGCAGGGCCAGCAGGGCGCGCGACTCGAACAGGCTTTCGATCTCGCAGCGCTCGCCGATCTGGCGGCGCAGGTGGGCCAGGTCCTGGTCCTTGCAGGCGGCGTTGACCACCAGGAACAGGCAGTCGTCGGCAAGCCGGGCGACCATCAGGTCGTCGAGGATGCCACCATTTTCATCGGTGAACATGGCATAGCGCTGCATGCCCACCGGCAGGTCGATGATGTCCACCGGCACCAGGGTTTCCAGGGCCTGGGCGGCATCGGCGCCGCGCAGGACGATCTGGCCCATGTGGGAGACGTCGAACAGGCCGGCCGCATCGCGGCAGTGCAGGTGTTCCTTCATCACGCCGAGGGGGTACTGCACCGGCATGTCGTAGCCGGCGAAGGGCACCATGCGGGCGCCGAGTTCCAGGTGCAGGGCGTGCAGCGGGGTTTTCGCCAGGTTTTCGCTGGTCATGCGGAGTCTCCAGTAGGGTGCGCCGGGCGCACCTTGTTGTGGTCTATGGGTGGGTCGGGTAGGGCAGGCGCGCGCGGCGCCCGCCGCTCGTCAGCATTCGATGATGTTGACCGCCAGGCCGCCGCGGGCGGTTTCCTTGTACTTGCTCTTCATGTCGGCGCCGGTCTGGCGCATGGTGCGGATCACCTTGTCCAGCGACACGTAGTGCTGGCCGTCGCCGCGCAGGGCCATGCGGGCGGCGTTGATCGCCTTGACCGAGCCCATGGCGTTGCGCTCGATGCAGGGCACCTGGACCAGGCCGC
Source organism: Pseudomonas sp. MBLB4123 (assembly GCF_051904775.1). NCBI lineage: Bacteria > Pseudomonadati > Pseudomonadota > Gammaproteobacteria > Pseudomonadales > Pseudomonadaceae > Pseudomonas > Pseudomonas sp. MBLB4123. Next base: position 2,422,717 of record NZ_CP196711.1, on the reverse strand, counting down.
CGATCGGGTCGCAGGTCAGGCCGAGGTTGTGTTCCATGCCGATCTCGGCGGCGTTCTCCACCTGGGCCACGCTGCCGCCGAGCACTTCGCACAGGGCGCCGGCGGCCATCGAACAGGCCACGCCGACCTCGCCCTGGCAGCCGACCTCGGCGCCGGAGATCGAGGCGTTCTCCTTGTACAGGATGCCGATCGCCGCGGCGGTGAGCAGGAAGCGCACCACGCCGTCCTCGTTGGCACCGGGGATGAAGCGCATGTAGTAGTGCAGCACCGCCGGGACTATGCCGGCCGCGCCGTTGGTCGGCGCGGTCACCACGCGGCCGCCGCTGGCGTTCTCCTCGTTGACCGCCAGGGCGTAGAGGTTGACCCAGTCGAGCACGCTCAGCGAATCGCGCAGGGCCGCTTCCGGGTGCTTGCACAGCTGGCGGTGCAGCGCGGCGGCGCGACGCTTGACCTTGAGCCCGCCGGGCATGATGCCCTCGTTCTGGCAGCCGGCCTCGACGCAGTCCTGCATCACCTGCCAGATCTTCAGCAGGCCGGCGCGGGTTTCCGCTTCCGTGCGCCAGGCGGACTCGTTGGCCAGCATCACCTGGCTGATCGACAGGTTGTGCGCGGCGCACTGCTCCAGCAGCTGCTTGGCGGTGGTGAAGGGGTAGGTCAGGGGCGTGCGGTCCTCGACGATGCGGTCGGCACCGGCGGCCTCCTCGTCGACCACGAAGCCGCCACCCACCGAGTAGTACTCGCGCGAGCGGATCTGCAGGCCGGCGGCGTCGAAGGCGCGGAAGATCATGCCGTTGGGGTGATAGGGCAGGGGTTTGCGAATCATCGCCAGGTGTTCTTTCTCGACGAAGCGGATGGGCTTCTCGCCGAGCAGCTTGAGCTCGCCGGCCTTGCGCATGGCCGCCAGGCGGGCGTCGATGGTGCTGGTGTCGATGGTATCGGGCTGGTCGCCCTCGAGGCCGAGCAGCACGGCCTTGTCGCTGCCGTGGCCCTTGCCGGTGGCGCCGAGCGAGCCGTACAGCTCGACCTTGACCGACTCGGTGTTGGCCAGCAGCTCGTCGCGGCGCAGGCCCTCGACGAAGCGCACGGCGGCCCGCATCGGCCCGACGGTGTGCGAGCTGGAGGGGCCGATGCCGATTTTGAACAGATCGAAAACGCTGAGTGACATGGTGGACTCCGGCTTCTTGCGCTGCCCATGGCGCGCGCCGTCAGGCGCGCGTCGGGCTAAGCAACCTAGTTATCTATTCAGCGTAGACCGGGAAGCTGGCGCACAGCCCCGCGACCTGACCACGGACCCGTTCGATGACGCTGGGGTTGTCCAGGTCGGCGAGGATGTCGCAGATCCAGCCGGCCAGTTCACGGCACTCGCCTTCCTTGAAGCCGCGGGTGGTGACCGCCGGGGTGCCGATGCGCAGGCCGGAGGTGACGAAGGGCGACTGCGGGTCGTTCGGTACGGCGTTCTTGTTCACCGTGATGTGCGCGGCGCCGAGCGCCGCGTCGGCGGCCTTGCCGGTCAGGCCCTGCTTGATCAGGCTGAGCAGGAACAGGTGGTTGTCGGTGCCGCCGGAGACCACTTCGAAGCCGCGGCCGACGAAGACGTCGGCCATGGCCTGGGCGTTCCTGATCACCTGCTGCTGGTAGTCCTTGAAGCCCGGCTCCAGGGCCTCCTTGAAGCACACCGCCTTGGCGGCGATCACGTGCATCAGCGGGCCGCCCTGGGCGCCGGGGAACACCGCGGCGTTGAGCTTCTTCTCGATCTCCGGGTTGGCCTTGGCCAGGATCAGGCCGCCGCGCGGGCCGCGCAGGGTCTTGTGGGTGGTGGTGGTGACCACGTCGGCGAACGGCAGCGGGTTCGGGTAGAGGCCGGCGGCGACCAGGCCGGCGACGTGGGCCATGTCGACGAACAGCAGCGCACCGACCTTGTCGGCGATGGCGCGGAAGCGCGGGAAGTCCAGGGTCTTGGAGTAGGCGCTGAAGCCGGCGACGATCATCTTCGGCTGGTGCGCGAGGGCCAGGCGCTCGACCTCGTCGTAGTCGATCAGGCCGTCGGCGTCGATGCCGTACTGCACGGCGTTGTACAGCTTGCCGGAGGAGCTGACCTTGGCGCCGTGGGTCAGGTGGCCGCCGTGGGCCAGGCTCATGCCCAGCAGGGTGTCGCCGGCGTTGAGCAGGGCCAGGTACACGGCGCTGTTGGCCGAGGAGCCGGAGTGCGGTTGGACGTTGGCGTAGTCGGCGCCGAACAGCTGCTTGGCGCGGTCGATGGCCAGCTGCTCGACCAGGTCGACGTGCTCGCAACCGCCGTAGTAGCGCTTGCCCGGGTAGCCTTCGGCGTACTTGTTGGTCAGGCCGCTGCCCTGGGCCTGCATCACCGCGGGGCTGGTGTAGTTTTCCGAGGCGATCAGCTCGATATGGTCTTCCTGGCGGCGCTCTTCGGCGGCGATGGCGTGGGCCAGGGCCGGATCGTAGTGGTCCAGGGTCAGGCTTTTATAGAACATCGGATCAGTCCTGTACTAAGGGCGCGACCGCCTCGCGGTCGCGCCTGGGGGGTTAGCGTTGTACGGGGGCGCCGCCGGCCACACGGCCGTCGCGGGCGAAGTATTCCTTGGTCAGCTTGACCACCACGGGGCTGAGCAGCAGCAGCGACAGCAGGTTGGGCAGCGCCATCAGGCCGTTGAGGGTGTCGGCGACCAGCCAGGCGAAGTCCAGCTGGGCGATGGCGCCGAAGGGTACGGCCAGGACCCAGAGGATGCGGAACGGCATGATCGACCGGGTGCCGACCAGGTATTCCCAGCATTTCTCGCCGAAGTAGCTCCAGCCGAGGATGGTGGTGAAGGCGAAGACCACCAGGGCGATGCTGAGGATGGCGCCGCCGAAGCCGGGCATGGCCGACTCGAAGGCCGCCGCCGACAGGCCGGCGCCGCTGGCACCGCTGGTCCAGACGCCCGAGGCGATGATCGCCAGGCCGGTCAGGGTGCAGATGATGATGGTGTCGATGAAGGTCCCGAGCATGCCGATCATCCCCGAGCGCACCGCGCTGGTGGTGGTGCCGGCCGCCTGGGCGATGCCGGCGGTGCCCAGGCCCGCCTCGTTGGAGAAGATGCCGCGGGCCACGCCGAAGCGGATGGCCGCCATCACCGCCGCGCCGGCGAAGCCACCGGTGGCGGCCACCGGGGTGAAGGCATGGGTGAAGATCAGCGAGAAGGCACCGGGGATGGCGTCGGCATTGACGATCAGCACCACGATGGCGGCGGCGACGTAGGTCACGCACATGGCCGGCACCAGGGTCGCGGCGACCTTGCCGATGCGCTTGATGCCGCCGAGGATCACCAGGCCGACGAAGGCCATGGCGACCAGGCCGGTGACCCAGGCCGGAATGCCGAAGGTGTCGGTCAGGGCGTGGGCCATGGAGTTGACCTGGACCATGTTGCCGATGCCGAAGCCGGCCAGGCCGCCGAAGATGGCGAAGGCGCTGCCGAGCCACAGCCACTTCTTGCCCAGACCGTTCTTGATCGCGTACATCGGCCCGCCGACGTGCTCCTTGCGCGCGTCGGTCTCGCGGTAATGCACCGCCAGCACCACTTCGCAGTACTTGGTGGCCATGCCGACCAGGGCGGTGCACCACATCCAGAACAGCGCGCCGGGGCCGCCGAGGAAGATCGCGGTGGCCACGCCGGCGATGTTGCCGGTACCGACCGTGGCGGCCAGGCAGGTCATCAGCGCCTGGAAGGGGCTGATCTCGCCACTGGCCTCGTCGCCTTTCTTGCGGCCCTGCCACATCAGGGCAAAGCCTGCGCCGATCTTGCTCAGGGGCATGAATTTCAGGCGCAGCATGAGGAACAGCCCGGTGCCGAGGATCGCCACCAGCATGGGCGGGCCCCAGACCAGGCCGTTGATTTGATTGGTAAGGGTGTTGATGAATTCCATGTAGAGCACCTCTTTCTTGTTGTAAGCGCGGGTTTACCCGCGTCGGATAGGGGCTTTCGTGCGGTTGTGCCGCAATGGGAATCGCTGGTGTGCAGGGTTGCCGCCGGTAGGCAGCGACCGTTGCGGGGAGGCGCGGCGAGCACCCTGGGTTTGCCGACACAAGCGGCGCGCCGCACCCCCCGCAGGGGGGCTGACCGCCGTCACAGCGGGCGGTCAGGTGCGGCCGCCGGGATGCCGGGGCATCCGCTCGGCCGCACTACTCTCAGGCCTCCTGATAGGCTTCGATGGACGGGCAGGCGCAGACCAGGTTGCGGTCGCCGAACACGTTGTCGACCCGGCCCACCGGTGGCCAGTACTTGGCTTCGACCAGCGAGGCCAGCGGGTACACCGCCTGCTCGCGGCTGTAGCCGTGGTTCCACTCGCCGGCCAGTTCGGCCGCGGTGTGCGGCGCGTTCTTCAGCGGGCTGCTGTCGGCCGGCACTGCGCCACGCTCCACCGCGCGGATTTCCTCGCGGATGGCGATCATGGCGTCGCAGAAGCGATCCAGTTCTTCCTTGGATTCGCTCTCGGTCGGCTCGATCATCAGGGTGCCGGCCACCGGGAAGGACATGGTCGGGGCGTGGAAGCCGAAGTCGATCAGACGCTTGGCCACGTCGTCGACGCTGATGCCGCTGGTCTCCTTGAGCGGGCGCAGATCCAGGATGCACTCGTGCGCCACCAGGCTGTTGCTGCCGGTGTAGAGCACCGGGTAGTGCTCCTCCAGGCGGCGGGCGATGTAGTTGGCGTTGAGGATCGCCAGTTGCGAGGCGCGCTTGAGACCTTCGCCGCCCATCATGCTGATGTACATCCAGGTGATCGGCAGGATGCTGGCGCTGCCGTACGGCGCGGCGCTGACCGCCCCTTCCTTGCGCGCCATCTTGTCGTGGCCGGGCAGGAAGGGGATCAGGTGGGCCTTGACGCCGATCGGGCCGACGCCCGGGCCGCCGCCGCCGTGGGGGATGCAGAAGGTCTTGTGCAGGTTCAGGTGCGACACGTCGCCGCCGAACTGGCCCGGGGCGCAGAGGCCGACCATGGCGTTCATGTTGGCGCCGTCGATGTACACCTGGCCGCCGTTGTCGTGGACGATCTGGCAGATCTCGCGGATGCCTTCCTCGAATACGCCGTGGGTGGACGGGTAGGTGATCATCAGCGCGGCCAGGCGCTCCTTGTGCTCGACGGCCTTGGCCCGCAGGTCTTCGATGTCGACGTTGCCCAGGCTGTCGCACGCGGTCACCACCACGCGCATGCCGGCCATGCTGGCGGTCGCCGGGTTGGTGCCGTGGGCGGACTGCGGGATCAGGCAGATGTCGCGCTGCTCCTCGCCGCGGCTGCGGTGGTAGGCGCGAATGGCCAGCAGGCCGGCGTATTCGCCCTGGGAGCCGGCGTTCGGCTGCAGGGAGACGCCGTCGTAGCCGGTGGCGGCGCAGAGCATGGCCTCCAGCTCGTCGGTGAGCTGGCGGTAGCCCTGGCTCTGCTCGCTCGGGGCGAAGGGGTGCAGGTTGCCGAACTCGGCCCAGGTCACCGGGATCATCTCGCTGGTGGCGTTGAGCTTCATGGTGCAGGAGCCCAGCGGGATCATGCTGCGGTCCAGGGCCAGGTCCTTGTCGGCCAGCTTGCGCAGGTAGCGCATCAGCTCGGTTTCGCTGTGGTAGCGGTTGAACACCGGGTGCGCCAGGATCGCCGACTGGCGCAGCAGGCCTTGCGGCAGGCGCGCGGCGACGCTGGCGGCCAGGGCGTCGAAGTCCGGCAGGCTCTGGCCGTCGGCGAACACCGCCCACAGGGCCGATACGGCGGCCGGGGTGGTGGTCTCGTCGAGGGACAGGCCCAGGCGCTCGGCGTCGATCTCACGCAGGTTGATCCCGGCGGCGCGGGCCTTGGCGTGCAGGACGGCGGTCTTGGTGCCGCTGGCGATGCTCAGGGTGTCGAAGAAGTTTGCCTGCTCGACGCCGTAGCCGAGCTGGCTCAGGCCCTGGGCGAGGATGGCGGTCAGCTGGTGCACGCGCTTGGCGATGCGGGTCAGGCCCTGGGGACCGTGGTACACCGCATACATGCTGGCGATGTTGGCCAGCAGCACCTGGGCGGTGCAGATGTTGCTGGTGGCCTTCTCGCGGCGGATGTGCTGCTCGCGGGTCTGCATGGCCAGGCGCAGGGCCGGCTTGCCGAAACGGTCCACCGAGACGCCGACCAGGCGGCCGGGCATGTCGCGCTTGAACGCCTCGCGGGTGGCGAAGTAGGCGGCGTGCGGGCCGCCGAAGCCCAGCGGCACACCGAAGCGCTGGGCGCTGCCGATGGCCACGTCGGCGCCGAATTCGCCGGGCGGGGTGAGCAGGGTCAGGGCCAGCAGGTCGGCGGCCGCGGCGACCAGGGCGCCGACGGCATGGAAGCGCTCGACCAGCTCGCGGTAGTCGAAGATGTCGCCGTTGCTCGCCGGGTACTGCAGCAGGGCGCCGAAGTAGGCGCCGGCGTCGTCGATGCTGCGCTCGTCGCCGACCACCACCTCGATGCCCAGGGGCTCGGCACGGGTGCGCAGCACGTCGAGGGTCTGCGGGTGGCAATGCTGGGAGGCGAAGAAGGCGTTGCTGGCCTTGTTCTTCGACAGACGCTTGCAGAAGGTCATGGCTTCGGCAGCGGCGGTGGCCTCGTCCAGCAGGGAGGCGTTGGCGATCGGCAGACCGGTGAGGTCGATGATCAGGGTCTGGAAGTTCAGCAGGGCCTCCAGGCGGCCCTGGGAGATTTCCGGCTGGTAGGGGGTGTAGGCGGTGTACCAGGCCGGGTTCTCCAGCAGGTTGCGCAGGATCGGCGCCGGCGTGTGGGTGCCGTGATAACCCTGGCCGATGTAGCTGGTGAACTGCTGGTTTTTCGCGGCGATGGCCTTGATCTTGGCCAGGGCGTCGGCCTCGCTGAGGCCGGCGGTCATTTCCAGGACGCTGCTGCCCTTGATGCTCTCGGGAATCACGCTGTCGATCAGTGCCTCCAGCGAGGCGTAGCCGAGCAGCTCGAGCATGCTGGCGACATCGGCGTCACGGGGGCCGATGTGGCGGGCGATAAATTCGTTGGCGGTACTTAGGTCGATTGCGTCAGTCATGCCGGCCACCTCAGGCGTCGTCGTTGGCTTTGAGCAGGCGGTCGTAGGCGGCCTGATCCAGCAGCTCGGCGACCGCGCCGGCATTGGCCGGACGGAAGCGGAAGAACCAGCCCTTGCCCAGCGGGTCTTCGTTGACCAGCTCCGGGCTGCCTTCCAGCTCGGCGTTCACTTCGACGATCTCGCCTTCCAGAGGCATGGTGATGTTGCTGGCGGCCTTGACCGACTCCAGCACGGCCACTTCGGCGCCTGCGCTATAGGACTGTGCGTCCGGCAGCTGCACGAATACCACGTCACCCAGGGCTTCCTGGGCATAAGCGGTGATGCCAACGGTAACCAGGCCATCGGCTTCCTGACGCAGCCATTCGTGATCGACAGTAAAACGCAACTCGCTCATGTGGACTCCTCAAGTAGTCAGACTCGCCCGGTTCTTGTTTGGGCGATGATCAAGGTGCTCGTGCCGGGCAGCGAGCGCTCTTGCGTGAGTAGTTAGCAAGGCCGATGCCATGTTGTTTTTTTATAATAAAATCAAATGCTTACATGAATTTTGTGAGTTTGGCGGGTCGGGCCGCGTATCGATTTCGATACGATCGTCTGCGCAGCGACCCGGATCGCGAGGGAAAAGCCCCTGAATGTCGCGCCGTGACAGGTCGGCGTCGCTTTCGTGTCGTTTTCATTACGATGTATCGAAATCGATACGTGTGCGATGGCCAGGCTTCCGGCCGCTGGCTGGCGGCCAGGCGCCCCGGGGGCTAGGGGCATTCAGCCGTTCGATAGTGGTGCATCGAGCCCGCCCGTGGGGGACGGGAAAGCGCCGCGCCAGAGGGGGATTCAGCCTTTCGGTTGACAGGGCGAATACCACTTTCGGGCGCTTATCCGCCTGGGGCTGTTGCTGGTCGGCCGCCTGGACGAGGCACAGGCCTGCGCCGAGCAGCTGTATATCTCCCAGCACACGGTCAAGACCCACGCCCGGCGCATCAACGACAAGCTCGGCGTGACCCGGCGCACCCAGGCGGTGGCGCGGGCCAAGGCCCTGGGGCTGCTGTAGGCGCTCGCCGGCCTAGTGCAGCGCCGGGCTGGCGTGCAGCCGACGCAGGCGCTCGCCGAGCTGCAGACGCTGCGCCGCATCGTCACACAGCAGCAGGGCACGCTGCAGGTCGAAGCGCTCGGCCTGGGGGCAATCCAGCTGGTGATAGAGGTCGGCACGGGCCAGGTGGTCGGCGAGGGTCGGGGGACCCAGCTGCAGCACCCGTTCGGCATCTTTCAGCGCGGCCAGGGCGTTCTGGGCCTGCAGGTGCAATTGGCGCAGGTTGCGCGACAGACGCTGGAGCATCGTGCGGGCATCGCAGGTCAGCAGGTGGCCGGCGTTCAGGTCGATGTGGGGGCCGAACTGGCGCAGCAGCAGTTCGCGGCAGTCGCGGGTATACAGGCGGCGGCCGCCGCAGGGGTCGAGCAGGTGATCGGCCCCCGGCACGCGCAGCAGGAAGTGGCCGGGGAAGTTCACCCCCTGCAGGGGGATGCCCAGGCGCCGCGTCAGCTCCAGGGCGATCAGTGCCAGCGACAGGGGCTGGCCGCGGCGGCGCTGCAATACCTGATGCAGCAGGGCGGCCCGGGGTGCGGGCGGGTTGTCCTCGTCCTCGTGAAAGTCCAGTTCGCTCAGGCGCCGCAGCAAGGGTTGCGCCAGTTCCCGTGGCGGCAGGCTGGGCAGACCGGCGTCGACCTGTTGTTGCAGGGCATGCAAGGCGCGCAATGCGGCCTCGGGAGACAGGGTCGGGTCGTGTTCGGCGGCTATCCACAGCGCCGCCTCGAACAGGGCCGGCGGTTCGCGGTCGAGGCAGGCAAGGCAGGATAGGCGCGGGTCCATGGTCTCCTCCGCTGATGACTGCTTTGTAGCCGGCCGCTGCCGTGGCGTCCAGCCCGGGGCGACGGGCTTATGTCGGCTGTGTCCGGCAGCGTCGGGGAGCACGCCTATACTGGCGTTAACGATGAGAGTCGGTGGCGCCGACAGGCCGCTTCAGCGCCGCGTCGGCCCCGCAGCCAAGGAGCCACAGCATGTTCGCCATGATGGAAGACTCGCGGCTGGAGGCGTTGCATTTCGCCCAGGACCCGGCGACCGGGCTCAAGGCGGTGATCGCCATCCACAACACCCGTTTCGGTCCGGCCCTCGGCGGCTGCCGTTACCTGGCCTACCCCGACGAGCAGAGCGCGATCCGCGATGCCATCGGCCTGGCCCAGAGCATGAGCTACAAGGCCGCCCTGGCCGGCCTCGAACAGGGCGGCGGCAAGGCGGTGATCGTCCGTCCCGCCCACGTGGCGAACCGTGGCGCGCTGTTCGAGGCCTTCGGTCGCATGATCGAGAGCCTCGGCGGGCGCTACATCACCGCGGTCGACAGTGGCACCTCCAGTGCCGACATGGACTGCATCGCCCAGCATACCCGCCACGTCACCAGCACCACCCGCGAGGGCGACCCCTCGCCGCACACCGCCATGGGCGTGTTCGCCGGGATTCGCGCCACGGCCCTGGCACGCCTGGGCAGCGACGACCTGACCGGTCTGCGCGTGGCGATCCAGGGGCTCGGCCATGTCGGCTACGCCCTGGCCGAGCAGCTGCACGCGGTCGGCGCCGAGCTGTGGGTCAGCGACCTGGACGGCGGTCGGGTGCAGCTGGCGGTGGAGCAGCTCGGCGCCCATCCGGTGAGCCGCGATGCCCTGCTCGCCACGCCCTGCGACATCCTCGCGCCCTGCGGCCTGGGGGGCATCCTCAATGCCGAGACGGTGCCCGGGTTGCGCTGCGCGGCAGTGGCGGGGGCGGCCAATACCCAGCTGGCCGACGCCGACGTCGGCGACAGCCTGCAGGCCCGCGGCATCCTCTATGCGCCGGACTATGTGATCAATGCCGGCGGGCTGATCTACGTCGCCCTGCGGCATCGCGGCGAGAGCCTGACCACCATCACCGCGCACCTGAGCAAGATCAGCCAGCGCCTGGCCGAGATATACGCCCATGCCCAGGCCGACCGGCGTTCGCCGGCACGGGTCGCCGACAGCCTGGCCGAGCGCCTGCTGTACGGCAGTTGAGGGGCGCGCCCGTGCCTGTCCCCGTCCCTGGCGGATACCCCCTCACCGGAGGGCATCCGCGCCCAACCCGGGGCCACACGCGCCGGGTATCGCCCAGTCACCTACCCGGTGCCGAGGAGAGCTTCCATGCCTGACCGCTTGAAACTGCCCTATACCCGTTACCTCGACCCCGAGGGCCGGCTGCTCGCTGCGCTGCCGGACTGGGCCGACGACTTCGACCTGCTGATCCGCCTGTACCGGCAGATGGTGCTGACCCGCCTGTTCGATCAGAAGGCCGTGGCCCTGCAGCGCACCGGGCGCATCGGCACCTATGCGCCGACCGTCGGCCAGGAGGCCATAGGCGTGGCCATCGGCGCCCTGATGCGCGCCGACGACGTGCTGGTGCCCTACTACCGCGACACCGCGGCCCAGGTGATGCGCGGGGTGCGCATGGAGGAGATCCTGCTGTACTGGGGCGGCGACGAGCGCGGCAGTGCCTATGTCGATCCGGCGGTGGGGCAGGACTTCCCGCTCTGCGTGCCCATCGCCACCCAGGCCCTGCATGCCTGCGGCGTGGCCACGGCGATGAAGATCCGCGGCGAGCACCGGGTCGCCGTCACCACCTGCGGCGACGGCGCCACCAGCAAGGGCGATTTCCTCGAGGCGCTGAACGTCGCCGGTGCCTGGCAGCTGCCGGTGGTCTTCGTGGTCAACAACAACCAGTGGGCCATCTCCGTGCCGCGGCGCATCCAGTGCGGCGCCCCGACCCTGGCGCAGAAGGCCATAGGCGCGGGCTTTCATGGCGAGCAGGTGGACGGCAACGACATCCTCGCCCTCTACGATCGTCTGCAGCTGGCCCTGGAGCGGGCGCGCCAGGGCAAGGGGCCGGTGCTGCTGGAATGCCTCAGCTATCGCCTCGGCGACCACACCACCGCCGACGATGCGACCCGCTATCGCTCGGCCGATGAGGTCAAGCAGGCCTGGCGCGAGGAGCCGATCAAGCGTCTGCAGGCCTTCCTCGCCGCCCAGGGGGTGTGGGACGAGAAGCGTGAGCAGACCCTGGTTGGCGAGTGTCAGGCCCAGGTGCAGCGGGCCGTCGAGGCCTTCGAGGCGGCCGGCAATCAGCCCCTCGACTCGGTGTTCGACCATGTCTACGGGCAGTGGCCGGCAGCCCTGGCCGAGCAGCGCGAGATGTTCCACGAGCGCGCCGCGCGCCGCGAGGAGAGCCGCCATGAGTGAGCAGAAGCTGAGCCTGCTGGAGGCGGTCAACCTGGCCCTGCATCGGGCCATGGCCGAGGACGACAACGTGGTGGTGCTCGGCGAGGACATCGGCGTCAATGGCGGGGTGTTCCGCGCCACGGCCGGCCTGCGCGAGGCCTTCGGCTTCAAGCGGGTGATCGACACGCCGCTGGCCGAGACCATGATCGCCGGCCTGGCCGTCGGCATGGCCGCCCAGGGCCTGAAGCCGGTGATGGAGATCCAGTTCATGGGTTTCATCTACCCGGCCCTGGATCACCTGGTGTCCCACGCCAGCCGCCTGCGCAACCGCACCCGCGGCCGCCTGAGCTGCCCCATGGTGCTGCGCACGCCCATGGGCGCCGGCATCCGCGCGCCGGAACACCACAGCGAGAGCACCGAGGCGATGTTCGCCCAGGTGCCGGGCCTGCGCGTGGTCATGCCTTCGTCGCCGGCGCGGGCCTACGGGCTGCTGTTGGCGGCCATCGACGATCCCGACCCGGTGCTGTTCCTCGAGCCCACGCGGCTGTACCGGATGAATCCCCAGGTGCTGGCGGACGATGGCAAGCGTCTGCCCCTGGACAGCTGCTTCACCCTGCGCGAGGGCAGCGACCTGACCCTGGTCAGCTGGGGCGCCAGCGTGCACGAGACCCTGCAGGCCGCCGCGCAGCTGGCCGAGCAGGGCATCGCCGCCGAGGTGATCGACGTGGCCTGCGTCAAGCCGCTGGACCTCGACACCCTGGAGGCCTCGGTGCGCAAGACCGGGCGCTGCGTGATCGTCCACGAGGCACCGAAGAGCTGCGCGGTGGGCGCGGAGATCGCCGCCAGCCTCTACGAGCGAGCCCTGCTCGACCTGCAGGCACCTATCCAGCGGGTCACCGCGCCGGACATCCCGCCGCCGCTGTACCGCCTGGAGCAACTCTATATCCCGGGCGTCGAGGACATTCTCGCGGCCTGCGACACGGTACTGAACTACGCCTGAACCCTGGGCGTGCCCAGACACAGACTCAGGAGCGAACCATGAAGTATTTCAAGCTGCCCGACCTGGGCGAAGGCCTGCAGGAAGCCGAGATCGTCGAGTGGCACGTCAAGGCCGGCGACGCGGTGAAGACCGACCAGTTGCTGGTGTCGGTGGAGACCGCCAAGGCCATAGTCGACATCCCCGCGCCCTACGACGGCGTGGTGCACAAGACCTTCGGCGCCGAGGGCGACATCCTCCATGTCGGCGAGCCGCTGCTGGCCTACGAGGGCGAGGCCGATTCCGGCACCGTGGTCGGCCGCCTGGAGGGCGGCGGCGAGGCCCAGGCCGACAGCTTCTTCGTCGGCGCCGCGCCCTCGACCCGCGAGCACCTGGCGCCGCGCGCCACCCCGGCGGTGCGCCAGCTGGCCCGCCAGCTGGGGGTCGACCTGAGCACGCTGCAGGGCAGCGGCAGCGACGGCCTGATCACCCGCGCCGATGTCGAGGCCGCGACCCAGAGCGCCCGCGACAAGTTCGGCGGCGAGAAGCTGCGCGGCGTGCGGCGCAGCATGGCGATCAACATGGCCCGCTCCCATGCCGAGGTGGTGCCGGTGGTCATAGTCGGCGACGCCGACCTGCACCGCTGGACCCAGGCCCGCGACCCGTTAGTGCGCCTGGCCCAGGCCATCGCCGTGGCCTGCCGGGCCGAGCCGGTGCTCAACAGCTGGTTCGACGGCAAGAACCTGTCGATCAAGCAGCACGCGCAGCTCGACCTGGGCATCGCCGTGGACAGTCCCGAGGGCCTGTTCGTGCCGGTGCTGCGCAACGTCGGCGCACGCAGCGCCGAGGACCTGAAGGAGGGGGCCGAGCGCCTGCGCGCCGACGTCAAGGCGCGCTCCATTCCGCCCCAGGAGATGATGGGCGCGACCCTGACCCTGTCCAACTTCGGCACCCTGTTCGGCCGCTACGCCAACCCCATCGTGGTGCCGCCGCAGGTGGCGATCATCGGCGCCGGCGGCATCCGCGACGAGCCGGTGGTGGTGGACGGCAAGGTGGTGGTGCACCCGATCCTGCCGCTGTCGCTGACCTTCGACCACCGCGCGGTCACCGGCGGCGAGGCGGCGCGCTTCCTCAAGGCCCTGGTGCAGGCGCTGGAACAGCCGGACGGCTGAATGGCAGCGCGGGCTGGGTCGGGGCAAGGCAAAACGGGATCGCCGGCGTGCAGTGCGCTGGCGATCCCGACCGAAGGCCAGTGAAGGTCGTCAGTAGCCCAACAGGGCGGGCAGGGTCAGGCTGATCGCCGGCACGTAGGCGATGATCAGGGTGGCGATGGTCAGCACCGCCACGAAGGGCAGGGCCTTGTGCGAGATGTCCTCGATCGCCGTGCCGGAGATGCCCGAGGCGATGAACAGGTTCTCGCCCATCGGCGGGGTCATGAAACCGATGCTCAGGCAGCAGATCAGCACGATGCCGAAGTGCACCGGGTCGATGCCCAGGCTGTAGGCCACCGGCAGTATCACCGGGGTGAGGATCATGATGGCCGCCAGGGTCTCCATGAACATGCCGACGAACAGCAGGAAGCCGATGATCAGGATCCAGATCAGGTAGATGTTGTCGGTCAGGCTGAGCATGCCGTCGGCGACTATCGCCGGAATCTGGTTCTCCACCAGCAGACGGCCGAACACCGTGGCGGTGAACAGTATCACCAGCACCCGCCCGGTGATCCAGGTGGTGGTCTCCAGGGACTTGAACAGCTCCGGCAGGTGCAGCTCCTTGTGGATGAACAGGCCGACGAACAGGGTGTAGAAGATCGCCACTATGGCCGATTCGGTGGGGGTGAACAGGCCGGTGTAGATGCCGCCGAGGATCACGAAGGGCGCCAGGATGGACCAGATGCCGTCGCGCAGGGCCTTGCGGATCTTGCTCCAGGACCAGCCCTCGCCGCTGCCGGTGTAACCCAGGTTCTTGCAGCGGAAGTAGTTCATCACCAGCAGGCCGCCGGCCAGCATCAGCCCGGGCACCACCCCGGCGATGAACAGCTTGGGAATGGACACCGAGCCGAAGGCGCCGAACTTCTCCACCGCCTCGGGCGAGGGCAGCAGGCCCATGGCCGAGATGCCGAAGATCACCATGGGGATGGACGGCGGAATGATGATGCCCAGGCCGCCGGAGGAGGCGGTGACCGCCGAGGCATAGCCCTTGGCGTAGCCGCGCTTGACCATGGCCGGGATCATCAGCATGCCCACCGCGGCGGTGGTCGCCGGGCCCGAGCCGGAGATGGCGCCGAAGAACAGGCAGGCCATCACGGCGGAGGCGGAGATGCCGCCGGTGATGGGGCCGGCGAAGCTTTCCGCCAGGGTCACCAGGCGTTTCGAGATGCCCGCCGCCTCCATCAGCGCGCCGGCGAGAATGAAGGCCGGCAGGGCCATCAGCGGGAAGGAACCCACCGAGGTGAAGGCGATCTGCACGAACTTGATCGGGTTCTCGCCCAGGTAGAGGAAGGAGGCCAGCGCCGAGACCGCCAGGGAGATGCTGATCGGCGTGCCGATCAGCAGCAGCAGGATGAAGGAGCCGAACAGGATGTAGACGATATTGGTATCAACCATGGACACGCTCCCGGAATTGGCTGTCGTCGTTGTGCGCGGAGTCGTGGATGATCTTGTCCAGCTCCTCGGTTTCCGGGTCGCGGATGTCGATGCCCTTGACCAGCTTGTAGTAGTTGACCTGGAGCACGCGCAGGGCCATCAGGCTGAAGGCGATGGGCAGGACCAGGTACAGGTATTTCATCGGGATGCCCAGGGTCTGGGACTTCCAGAACAGGTTGGCCTTGGTGAAGAAGAGGATGCTGAGGTAGACGAAGTAGCCGTTGAAGGCGACCCAGATCAGGTCGGCGAGGGCCTCCAGGCCGGTGGCCAGCTTGCGCGGCATGAACTTGAACTGGAAGGTGACGCGGTTGTGGGCGGCCAGCTTGGCGGCGTAGCTGGCGCCGAAGAAGGCGAACCAGACGAACATGTAGGTGACCAGCTCCTCGGTCCAGGAGATCGAATGGTTGAACAGGTTGCGGCTGAGAATCTGGGCAAACAGGATGACCACGAACAGTGCCAGCAGGGTGCGGCAGATGTAGTTCTCCAGGTTGTCGATGATCTTGAACAGGGTACTGGCCGGTTTCATGGTGGGCCTCCCGAAGCGCTGCACCCAGGCCGGGACGCAGCGTTTCATCGCAGGGTACGAGGCGCCAGGCGTGGCCGGATGGCGGGCTGGCGGCGCAGGGTGGACAGCGCCGGGGGCTCGGCCTCCCGGCGCTCGCACAGTGGGCCCCTAGGCCCGTGTGCGGGGAACTAGATCGGGTCGCGACCCATGGCCTTGAGGGCCTTGTTCAGGTTGTCCTTGCCCAGCTGCTCGTAGTACTTCGGCCAGACCTGGGCCACGGCGCGGTCGATCCACTCCTTCTCGCCGTTGGCCGGGTCGGCGATGACCATGCCCTTGGCGGTCAGCTCCTTCTTGATCTTGTCCTCCTCGGCCACCAGGAAGCGGGCGCTGTGCTCGGTGGCGGCCTTGCCGGCCTCGAGAATGGCCTGCTGCACATCGGCGCTCTGCTCCTGGAACACCGACTCGCTGATGATCAGCGGCTCGATGGAGAACAGGTAGCGGATGTTGGTGATGTACTTCTGCACCTCGTCGAACTTCATCGCCGACACGGTGATGTAGGGGTTGTCCTGGCCGTCGACCACCTTCAGCTGCAGCCCGGTGAAGGTCTCGGCCCAGGCCATGGGCGTGGGGTTGATGCCCCAGGCGCGGTAGGTGTCGATCATGATCTCGTTCTTCGGCACGCGGATCTGCAGGCCCTTCAGGTCGGCCAGGGTGGTCACCGGGCGCTTGGAGTTGGTCAGCACGCGAAAGCCCGAGTAGGCCCAGCCGACGATGCGCACCCCGGCGTCGCGCACGGTGTTGTCGGTCAGGCTCTGGCCGATCTCGCTCTGGGTCAGGGTCACCGCATCGTCCAGGCTCTGGATCATGTAGGGCAGGGTCAGCACCCCGACCGAGGGCGAGAAGGGGGTGACGTTGTTGATGGCCAGGATGGAGAAGTCCAGGGTGCCCATGGCGGCGTTGCTGACGGTGTCCTCTTCGCTGCCCAGCTGGCTGTTGGGGAACAGCTTGGCTTCGTGCTTGCCGCCGGTGCGGGCCTTGAACTCCTCGGCGAACTTGACGCCCAGCTCGTACTGGGTGCCGCCGACGTTGTCGCCGATGGCCATGCGGAAGGTCTTGGCCTGGGCCAGGGTGCTGCTCAGGGCGCCGGCCGTGAGGCACAGGGCCAGGCCAAGGGTGCGGGTGAAGTGCTTGCTGGGTGTCATAACTGCGTACTCCGTTGTAGTTGTTTTTGGCTACGAAAGTGCAGGATGGGGCCGTAGCGGCGAGCCGCTGGCTGCGTAGCGGCTCGGGCGGAGCCCTCCAGGGGAGTGTCTCAGGGGAGCGTCGGTTCGGCTGTGCCCAGGGCGACGCGCCTGTTGCTGAAACATCCCGGTCGCTTCCCTTCGACGGACCAATAGTCCCCCCCGGGTCGCGAGCTGTTTAGGGCCACATTCACGGCGTTTCTGGAGCCAGTGTGACGAGTGGCGCAAACCCGACGCAAGCGCTCTGGCACGCCAGTTCGCGTCGCGCTCGGCGGGACGGCCGGCGACCGGCTGCAGCGGCGGGGCGCGCTCAGCGGCGCCGCGCCAGCAGCTGCAGCACCTCGTCGAACACCGCGTTGTCCAGGCTGCGCGACAGGTCCAGCTCCAGGCTGTGGCGGTAGTAGGCGCTCAGGTCCAGGCCGACGCCCAGGGCGTACAGCTCGATGCGCCCCTCCTGCTCGATCTGCTGCGTCACCTGCTTGAGGTGCAGGTCGAGGATGTCCTGGGCGTTGGCCTGGTGGGTGGCGCTGTCCATCGGACAGCCGTCGGAGATCACGATCAGGATGCGCCGCCGCGCCTCGCGTTGCAGCAGGCGCTGGCGCGCCCAGAGCAGCGCCTCGCCGTCTATGCCCTCGCGGAACAGGTCGGACTTGAGCAGCGCGGCGATGTTCGGCCGGGCGCGCCGCCAGGAGGTCTCGGCATCCTTGTAGACCAGGTGGCTGAGCTCGTTCAGGCGCCCCGGATCGGCCGGCTGGCCGAGGCCGCGCCAGCGCTTGAGGGGGCGGCCGCCGTTCCACTGGCCGGTGGTGAAGCCGAGGATCTCGCTGCGCGCGCCGGCCAGCTCCAGGGCACGGGCGAGCGCGTCGGCGAGCAGGGCGACGGGTTCGATGTGGTTGCGCATGGAGCCGGAGTTGTCGATCAGCAGGCTGACCAGGCAATCGCAGTGCGGCCGCTCGCGCTCGTGGCGGAATATGTCGCGCTGCTCGGGGCTGATGATCAGGCGGCTGAGGCGGCCGCCGTCGAGCTGGCCGTCGCGCTGGGCGAAGGCCCAGCCGTCGCGGCGTGGCGCGGCCAGCAGGGCGCCCAGGCCTTTGCTCAGACGCGGCAGGTTGAGGCCCTGGCCGGCCAGGCGGCGGTCCAGGCGCTGGCGCAGTTCGCGCAGCAGCTCGGGGCGCACCAGGCTGGCGGCGTCGCGCTCGCGGTCGTAGTCGCGGCAGAACACCCGGTAGGCGAAGGCCTCGGTGCCGCCGCGCGGATCGCCGGCGCCGGCGCCGCTGGCGCTGCCGTCGCCCTCGCCGTCCTGCTCGACGTCCAGCAGCAGGGCGAAGGCCAGGTGGGTCTTCTCGGCAATCTCCGAGACCTTGCGCTCGTCGTTGCCGAGCAGCTCGGCGTCCAGCTGCTCGAGCAGCTCCAGCACCTTGGTGGCGATCAGCCGGGCCTGCTCGGCGAACGCCGCCTGGTCGGCGCGATGGCGGCGCAGCAGGCCGAAGGCCGCGCCGAAGTGACCGAGCAGGCTCAGCCGCGGCGCCTCGATGAGCATCTCCAGCTGCTCGCCGGCGCGCCCGCCACACAGCAGCATCCAGCTCATCTGCGCCAGGGTGAAGAGCAGCAGGCCGACGTGGCCCTCGGTCTGCCCGGAGTCGAGGAACTGCTGGCTCCACTGCTCGAAGCGGCGCAGCAGGTTGCGCCGCACCCCGGGGTGACAGTCGGCCACCAGCGATTCCACGCGCAGCTGCTCGAGCAGCTCGAACACCAGGCGGGCGATCGGCTGCTCCGGCAGGCTCTGGCGCAGCAGCTGCGGATCGCTGTGGCGCAGGCGCAGCGCCAGGCTGTCGGCCACCCCGCGCCAGGCCGGGAACTCGTCGCGCTCGGGGTCCGGATGCAGGTGCGGGGCGCGCACCGGCACGGCCCGCCCGCGGACCTCCAGGCGCCCGCCGCGGTAGCGCAGGCGCGTCTCGCCGGACAACGCCCGCAGGCTCGCCGCGCAGAGTTCTTCGAGCTGTTGCTGGCGCTTCTCGCGGCGTGGCGGCGGGGTCATGGCGGGGTCCTGTGTGGGGTCAGGCCAGGGCGAGCCGGGGCAGCGCCGACTCCTCCAGTTCGTGATCGAAGCAGCGCTGGTAGTACTCGGCGACCAGCGGCCGCTCGGCCTCGTCGCACTTGTTGAGGAACGACAGGCGGAAGGCCTGGGCCGGGTCGGCGAAGATCTCCAGGTTTTCCGCCCAGGAAATCACGCAGCGCGGCGACATCAGGGTCGACAGGTCGCCGGCGGCGAAGCCCTGGCGGGTCAGCCCGGCCACCGCCACCATCGCCTCCAGCAGGGCCTCGCCATGGCGGGCGACCAGCTGCGGCACCCGCCCGGCGACTATGGCGACTTCCTCGGCCGGGCTCAGGTAGTTGAGGGTGGCGACCAGGTTCCAGCGGTCCAGCTGCGCCTGGTTGAGCACCTGGGTGCCGTGGTACAGCCCGTTGAGGTTGCCCAGGCCGACGGTGTTGGCGGTGGCGAACAGGCGGAAATAGGGGTGCGGATGGATCAGCTGGTTCTGGTCGAGCAGGTTGAGCTTGCCACCTTGCTCGAGGATGCGCTGGATCACGAACATCACGTCCGGGCGGCCGGCGTCGTACTCGTCGAAGATCAGCGCCGTGGGCCGGCGCAGCGCCCAGGGCAGGATGCCCTCCTGGAACTCGGTGACCTGCTTGCCGTCGCGCAGGACGATGCCGTCCTTGCCGATCAGGTCCAGGCGGCTGATATGACCGTCCAGGTTGACCCGCACGCAGGGCCAGTTGAGCCGCGCGGCGACCTGCTCGATATGGGTCGACTTGCCGCTGCCGTGCAGGCCCTGGAGCAGCACCCGGCGATTGCGGGTGAAACCGGCGAGGATGGCCAGGGTCACTTCCGGGTTGAAGCGGTAGGCCGGGTCGATCTCCGGCACCTGCTCGCTGCGGTTGAGAAAGACCGGCACGCGCAGGCTCGAGTCGATGCCGAACAATTCGCGGGCTGGCACCAGGCGGCTGGCGGGTTCGAGGTTCAGGTCGGTCATGGGAGGTCGCCTCTGGGCCGGGAGATGAACCGCGATTCTAGGCAGGCGGCCCCGGCGGGAGAGGGACCAGTTGCCGGTGCGCGATGCGGCCAGTGCGGCCCTGGCGCCATGCCCGGGGAAAAACTGGCTCTATGGTCCTGGCCGCTGGCGGCTAAGGATGGGGCCAGATGTTCATTCCCCCGGAGGTCGACGAGATGGCAACAGATGGGCTGACGATCAAGCTGGACCCGGAGCTGGCGGCACTGTTCCGCCGCTACGAGGCGCACACCCGGATCACGCCGGAGCTGTATGTCGGCGAGCTGCTGGCCAAGACCCGGCCGACCCTGCAGGCGGTGGTCGAGGCCCTGGACGAGGCCGGCGGCGATTCCGAGGCCCTGGCGCAGCTGTTCGGCCGCAAGATGGCCAGCCTGATGCAGCAGCAGGCCGCCGCGGCCGGCGCCTGAGGGCGCCTCAGGCGAGGCGCTCGATCTTCTCGCGGATCTCGGCGAGCTTGGCTTCGACCACCTTCTCCAGGTGCCGCAGATCCTGCAGCAGCTCCTGCTTGGGGGACAGCGCGTGCTCGCTGCTGCCGGTCAGCTGCTTGAGCTCGTCCAGGGCCTTCTGCAGCATCGGGCTGCAGTCGCTCAGCTGCTGCCAGGCCTGACTGTGGCGGCTCTGCCCGGGAATGGCCTGGCGCGGACGGGCGAAGGTGAACTTCTGGCTGTGCGGTCGCAGCGAGGTGGCGGGGCGCAGGTAGTAGACCTTGAGCACGTCGCGGTCGTGCTCGCGGCGCAGGCTGAAGCGGGAGATGAGTTCGAAGGAGCTGATGCCCATTTCCTTGAGGGTGGCGAATTCGGTCATGCGGGTCTCTCGTCTGTGGTTCTGTTGGGTTGTCGGGCTCCTGTGGCGCATAGACGGCAGACGGCCGCGGCGACCTTGGGGCGGTCGCGGGGCGGTCTGGCGGGATTGTTATTGTTGTTCAGGCCTCGGTCGTTGGGCGCTGGCGCGAGGCGGCAGGCGGGACCGAGGCGAGGAGGCCACTCTCGTCGAGCGAGAGGTGCGCGCAGTTTAGCCAGCCGGGGGCGGCCGCCAAGGACCAGGGGCGGCCGCGCAATGGGGCCAGGCGCCGGCAGCTGCCGGCACTGGATCAGTGAGTCTGGCGCCACTGGCTCTGGGGCGCGGCAGCGCCCGCGGCTAAGGTTTTTCCCTTTCACTTACGCAACGTCCTTCAATTTTTTCTTTCAGGAGTCCTCCATGAGTCAGAGTTCCGTGTCGCTTGGCCATAAGAGTCTCAGCCCGGTCTTGAGCGAATCGGCCCAGGTCGACCAGCAGTCGATCCAGCCCTTCCCCCGCTCGCGCAAGGTCTACGTACAGGGTTCGCGCCCGGACATCCGCGTGCCGATGCGCGAGATCAGCCTGGACGTGACCCCCACCGATTTCGGTGGCGAGGTCAACGCGCCGGTGCTGGTCTACGACACCTCCGGCCCCTACACCGACCCGAACGTCAGCATCGACGTGCGCCAGGGCCTGGCCGACGTGCGCAGCGCCTGGATCGAGGACCGCGGCGACACCGAGCTGCTCGCCGGGCTGAGCTCCAGCTTCGGTCAGGAGCGCCTGAGCAACCCCGAGCTGACCGCCATGCGCTTCGCCCACGTGCGCAACCCGCGCCGCGCCAAGGCCGGCCAGAACGTCAGCCAGATGCACTATGCGCGCCAGGGCATCATCACTCCGGAGATGGAATACGTCGCCATCCGCGAGAACATGAAGCTGCAGGAAGCCCGCGCCGCCGGCCTGCTCGACCAGCAGCACGCCGGCCACAGCTTCGGCGCCAACATCCCCAAGGAGATCACCCCGGAGTTCGTCCGCGAGGAGATCGCCCGCGGCCGAGCCATCATCCCGGCCAACATCAACCACGTGGAGCTGGAGCCGATGATCATCGGCCGCAACTTCCTGGTGAAGATCAACGGCAACATCGGCAACTCGGCGCTGGGCTCCTCCATCGAGGAGGAAGTGGCCAAGCTGACCTGGGGCATCCGCTGGGGTTCGGACACCGTCATGGACCTGTCCACCGGCAAGCACATCCACGAGACCCGCGAGTGGATCATCCGCAACTCGCCGGTGCCGATCGGCACGGTGCCGATCTACCAGGCCCTGGAGAAGGTCGGCGGCGTGGCCGAGGACCTGACCTGGGAGCTGTTCCGCGACACCCTGATCGAGCAGGCCGAGCAGGGCGTGGACTACTTCACCATCCACGCCGGCGTGTTGCTGCGCTACGTGCCGCTGACCGCCAAGCGCGTCACCGGCATCGTCTCGCGCGGCGGCTCGATCATGGCCAAGTGGTGCCTGGCGCACCACAAGGAGAATTTCCTCTACACCCACTTCGAGGAAATCTGCGAGATCATGAAGGCCTACGACGTCAGCTTCTCGCTGGGCGACGGCCTGCGTCCCGGGTCGATTGCCGATGCCAACGACGAGGCCCAGTTCGGCGAACTGGAAACCCTCGGCGAGCTGACCAAGATCGCCTGGAAGCACGACGTGCAGGTGATGATCGAGGGCCCCGGCCACGTGCCGATGCAGCTGATCAAGGAGAACATGGACAAGCAGCTGGAATGCTGCGACGAGGCGCCGTTCTACACCCTCGGCCCGCTGACCACCGACATCGCCCCGGGCTACGACCACATCACCTCGGGCATCGGCGCGGCGATGATCGGTTGGTTCGGCTGCGCCATGCTCTGCTACGTTACCCCCAAGGAGCACCTGGGGCTGCCGAACAAGGACGACGTCAAGACCGGCATCATCACCTACAAGATCGCCGCCCACGCCGCCGACCTTGCCAAAGGCCACCCGGGGGCGCAGATTCGCGATAATGCCTTGAGCAAGGCGCGTTTCGAGTTCCGCTGGGAGGACCAGTTCAACCTGGGCCTGGACCCGGACACGGCGCGCAGCTACCACGACGAGACGCTGCCGAAGGACTCGGCCAAGGTGGCGCACTTCTGCTCCATGTGCGGGCCGAAGTTCTGCTCGATGAAGATCACCCAGGAGGTGCGGGTCTATGCTGAGGAGCAACGCATCGCCGCGGTCGACCTAGAGGTCGAGCAGGGCATGCAGGCCAAGGCCGAGGAGTTCAAGGCGCAGGGCGCGCAGCTCTATCACAAGGTGTGAGCAACGGGTCAGAACTGCTGAAGAATTGAACGGAACGGGCCTTCGGGCCCGTCTTTTTTTGCGCTGGCCGCCTGGCTGACGTGACTTGGCGCGATCGAGCATGAACTGCAAAACGGCAAGTCCGATGACTGGAGGCTCTACTGGCACCCCAAGCATGAGCAGGGCGATGTGCCGGCGGTGATCGACCCGAACTCCGGGCAATCTCGGTGTGCCGGCAAGCTGGGCATGATCGGCCCCTCCCGAGGGGACCTAACGGCCTACAGGTCGTCGCTCACCGTCCGCATCATTGAAGACGGTCGTCGTTCTCCAGCCCATCGGCAACCGCCATGCCGACAACATTCACTCCAAGAGTGGCTTGCGATTGCCGCAGGCCGGGAAGAACTTTTGCGTCGTCGCGGCCATGGGCTGCGAGGTGTTTATGGGGGCGGTGATTTCCACTCGTGGCAGGGACGCGTTCACAACTACGACAGGCTGGGCCTGCCGGCTTCGACTGCGTTGCGCATCGCCACGGCCATGCGCCTAGCCGTTAGCGATATTCAGCCACATCGCCAGGTAATCGAAGAACAGGCAATACAGGGCGATGGGCAGTGGCAGGCCGAGCAGGGTGCCGAGCAGGTAGTGGCGAAAGCGCACGCCGGACAGGGCGAGGCTGTAGTTCAGTGCCGGCACGGTCTGGAACAGCATGCGCAGGGTGACGATGCTGGCCAGCGGGTGACGGTCGAGGCCGGCCAGCAGGCGTCTGGCCAGGCGACTGTCCAGTTCGCGCAGGGCGTTGCCGCCCAGGTAGCGGATGGTGAAGAAGGTGAAGATGCAGGAGAGGCAGGCGGCCAGGTAGGTGGCCAGGCCGCCGTACAGGCGGCCCAGGGCCAGCACCGCGGCGGCGAGGAACAGCCAGCCGGGAATCTGGATCAGATTGCCCAGGGCGAACAGCAGGACGAACAGCAGCAGGCCGGCGACCGGGTGCATCAGGATCAGGTCCTGCAGCCACTCCAGGCTGAACTGGGCACGGATGCCGAGCAGTTCGAACAGCAGGAACAGCGCCAGCAGGAACAGGATCACCAGCAGCAGACGGTGGGAGCTGCGCATCGAGGCCTCCGCTTCAGGGGTAGCCCAGTATGGCCTTGATCCGCGACTGGTGGCGGGCGATCCAGCCCGGGTCGATGGCGCCCCAGCCGCGGATTTCGTAGTGCCCGGCGTTGTTGCGTTCGCCCGGCTGCTGGACGAAGGCGCAGTCGATGTCCAGGTCGGCCAGGGCGGCCAGGGTGTCCTGGGCGGTGCGCCGCGGCATGCCGGTGGCGGCCATCAGCGCCGGCACGCTGCGGGCGGCGCCGCTGTCGATCAGCCAGGCCACATAGAGGCGGCGGTAGAAGCTGGTCTTGGTCTTGCTCACGTCCATCCCGTCGTGCTCCTGCTGTCAGGGGGGGCGCTACGCCCTGCGGCGCAGCGCAAACCGGCCTCAGCCCAGGCTGACGATGCCGATATAGGTGGCTGCGCCGGCCATGTAGCCGATGAAGGCCAGCCAGCTGATCTTCTTCAGGTACCAGACGAAGTTGATCTTTTCCATGCCCATGGCCGCCACGCCGGCGGCGGAGCCGATGATCAGGCAGCTGCCGCCGGTGCCGGCGCAGTAGGCGAGCATTTCCCAGAAGGTGCCATCGACCTGGAAGTTGCTCAGCCACTCGGCTTCGGTGGTGGCGACGGCCAGTTCCGCGGGGCTGATCAGTGGGTACATCTTCATGGCGCCGGCCACCAGTGGCACGTTGTCCACCACCGCCGAGAGCAGGCCGATGGCGATGTTGATCGCGTAGATGTCGCCGAAGCCCTCGCGCAGCAGCAGCGCGACCTGGGTCAGGTGGCCGGCGCTGGCCAGGCTGGAGACCGCCAGCAGGATGCCGAGGAAGAACAGCACGCTGGTGGTGTCGATGCGGCGCAACACGCCGACCACCGAGAGCGGGTGCTTGTCCTCGTCGTTCTTGCCGCGGTGGATCACCTCGGTGACCACCCAGAGCACGCCCAGGCCGAGGAGGATGCCCATGTAGGGCGGCAGGTGGGTGACGGTCTTGAAGATCGGCACGAACACCAGGGCGGCGATGCCGAGGATGAACACCAGGTTGCGTTCGAACGGGGTGGTCGGGTCGCGGCGTTCTTCCTCCAGTACCGTCAGCTGTGGGCGGTGGATCTCGCCCTTCATGGTGAAGGTGAGGATCAGCAGCGGCACCAGAAGGCACACCAGGCTCGGCACGATCAGCTTGACCACGATGCCGCTGGCGGTGATCTGGTTGCCGATCCACAGCATGGTGGTGGTGACGTCGCCGATCGGCGACCAGGCGCCGCCGGCGTTGGCGGCGATCACCACGATGCCGGCGTAGAACCAGCGCTCCTTCTGCTCGGCCACCAGCTTGCGCAGCAGCGAGACCATGACGATGGTGGTGGTCAGGTTGTCCAGGGCGGCGGAGAGGAAGAAGGTGATCAGCGCCACCATCCACAGCAGGGTCACACGCTTGTTGGTGCGGATGCGGTCGGTGATGACCTTGAAGCCCTCGTGGGCGTCGATCAGCTCGACTATGGTCATGGCGCCCATGAGGAAGAACAGGATCTCGGAGATTTCGCCGAGATGGTGGCGCAGTTCCTCGACCACGTGCTGGCCGTTGTCCGCCGCCCCCGAGGTGCCGTGGCCGATCAGCGGCAGGATGGCATCGGCGCCGAGCACCAGAAGCGTCCAGCAGAGCACCGCGGTGAGGATGGCCGAGGCGGCCTTGTCGATCTTCAGCGGGTGTTCGAGGGCGATACAGAGGTAACCGAGGACGAAAATCAACGCCATTAACGCATACATGATCAGAATTCCAGTTCAGGGCTTTTCTTATTGGGAGTGCTTTTTCCGGGCGGAAAAGTGCCAGAGGCTCTTGATGCGCCGGAGAAGATGCCTGATTTGGCCGGGAATTGGGAGGGTAATTACGGGCTAAAGCTGCTTTCGCTCGCTCTTTCTAGACGAATTCTGACTTGCGAGTCCGCATGCAGCCCCCGTGGCGTGCGGGTTTTCCGGGGGCTGCGCGGGCGATCAGGCGCCGGCTGGCTGCGCCTCGCCGGAGAGTGGTTGCGGCGGCGCGATGAAGGCCAGGCTCAGGGCCAGCAGCGGCATGATCAGGTTGAAGAAGCAGAAGGGCAGGTAGCTGAGGGTCGCCACCCCGAGCGTCGCCGCCATATAGGCGCCGCAGGTGTTCCAGGGGATCAGCACCGAGGTCAGGGTACCGCCGTCTTCCAGGGCCCGCGACAGGGTCACGGGGGCCAGGCCGCGCTTCTCGTACTCCGCCCGGTACATGCGCCCGGGCAGGACCAGGGCGATGTACTGGTCGGCGGTGATGACGTTGGTGCCGATGGTGGTGGTGATGGTACAGGCGATCAGGCTGCTGGTGCTCCTGGCCAGGTGCAGGGTGCTGTGCAGCAGGCGCTGCAGCAGGCCGAGGCGCTCCAGCACGCCGCCGAAGCACATGGCGCAGATGATCAGCCAGATGGTGGTGAGCATGCTGGCCATGCCGCCCTTGGACAGCAGGCCGTCCAGGGCCTCGTTGCCGCTGCTGGACTGGTAGCCGGCGAACAGTGCACTCCACACCGTCTTCAGCGGCGCCAGGGCGCCGGCGGCAGGGTCGGCCAGGCGGCTCATCACCTCCGGCTGGAACAGCAGCGCGAACAGCGCGCCGACCAGGGCGCCGAGAAACACCGAGGGGAAGGCCGCCCATTGGCGCACCGCCAGGAACAGCAGCAGGGCCACCGGCAGCAGCAGGTGCCAGCCCAGTTCGAACTGGCCTTCCAGCGCCGGCAGCACCGCGGCGATGCGCGCGGTGTCCTGCTCGCCGCCGGCCTGCTGGCCGAGGCCGAAGAACAGCGCCAGGGCCAGCAACAGGGCCGGCACCGAGGTGCGCGCCATCAGGCGGATGTGGGCGAACAGCTCCGCGCCGGCCGCGGCCGGTGCCAGGTTGGTGGTGTCCGACAGGGGCGACAGCTTGTCGCCGAAATAGGCGCCGGAGATGATCGCCCCGGCGGTGATCGCCGGGTCCAGGCCGAGGCCGGCGGCGACCCCCATCAGGCCGATGCCGAGGGTCCCGGCCACCGTCCAGGAGCTGCCGATCGACAGGGCGGTGAAGGCGCAGATCAGGCAACTGGTGGCGTAGAAATACTCGGCCGAGATCAGCTTGAGGCCGAGCCAGATCATGGTCGGCACGGTGCCGGCGAGAATCCAGGTGCCGATCAGGGCGCCGACCGCCAGGAGGATCAGGTTGGCCTTCATCGCCATCTGGATGCCGGCGAGGATGCCGTCCTCGATCTGCGCCCAGCGCAGACCGTTCTTCAGGCCGACCAGGCCGGCGACGAAGGCGGCGCACATCAGGGCGATCTGGTTCGGCCCGCTGGAGGAGGCGTCGCCATAGAGGTAGACGGACAGGCTCAGCAATACCACCAGCACGCCAATCGGCAGCAGGGCATCGAGCAGGGAGGGGGAGCGTGGGGTGGTCATGACGGGTACCGGTAAAAGCACGGGGCCCGTGCCGGTGCTGGCAGCGGGCCCCGTGGGGGGGCTTGCGGAAGGGTTAGCAGGCCGTTGAAAAACTACCTACGTTGGCAATACTGCGTTAAAAACGGCCTCAAAATGCTCATTTACAGCACGTAAACTCCGCTTTTCGGCCGCTTTTGCCTTGTCTTGCCTGCCTCGCCTACGTTTCTCAACGGCCTGTTAGAGGCTGGCGATGCGGGCGCGCTGTTCGGCCAGCTTGGCCAGGGCCTGCTCGGCCTCGGCCAGCTTGGCGCGCTCCTTGTCCAGCACCTCGGCCGGGGCCTTGGCGACGAAGCCGGCATTGCTCAGCTTGCCGCCGACCCGCTTGACCTCGCCGTCCAGGCGGGCGATCTCCTTGTCCAGGCGCGCCAGTTCGGCGGCCTTGTCGATCAGCCCGGCCATCGGCACCAGCACTTCCATCTCGCCGACCAGGGCGGTGGCGGACATCGGCGCTTCCTCGCCGGCCGCCAGCACCCGCACCGACTCCAGCTTGGCCAGCTTGTTGAGCAGCGGCAGGTTGTCGGCCAGGCGACGCTGGTCCAGCTCGCTGGCGTTGTTCAGCACCACGTCGATGCGCTTGGCCATGGAGATCTTCATCTCGCCGCGGATCTGGCGCAGGCCCAGCATCAGCGCCTTGACCCACTCGATGTCGCCTTCGGCGGCGGCGTCGATACGGCTCTCGTTGGCCACCGGCCAGGGTTGCAGCATCAGGGTGGCGCCGCTGGCGCCGGCCTGGGCCTTGATGCGCTGCCAGATTTCCTCGGTGATGAAGGGCATGAAGGGGTGGGCCAGGCGCAGCGCCACTTCCAGCACGCGGATCAGGGTGCGGCGGGTGCCGCGCTGGCGCTCGATCGGCGCCTGCTCGTCCCACAGCACCGGCTTGACCAGCTCCAGGTACCAGGCGCAGTACTCGTCCCAGATGAACTCGTACAGGGCCTGGGCGGCCATGTCGAAGCGGAAGGCGTCCAGGTGGCGGGTGACCTCGGCCTCGGTGCGCTGCAGGGCGGAGATGATCCAGCGGTCCACGGAGGACAGTTCCACCGGCTCGTCGTTCACCCCGGTGTCCTGGCCGTCGGTGTTCTCGATGACGAAGTTGGCGGCGTTCCAGATCTTGTTGCAGAAGTTGCGGTAGCCCTCGACCCGGCCCATGTCGAACTTGATGTCGCGGCCGGTGGAGGCCAGCGCCAGGTTGGTGAAGCGCAGGGCGTCGGTGCCGTAGGCGGCGATGCCCTCGGGGAACTCGGCGCGGGTCTGCTTGGCGATCTTCTCCGCCAGCTTGGGCTGCATCATGCCGCTGGTGCGCTTGGCCACCAGGGCCTCCAGGTCGATGCCGTCGACTATGTCCAGCGGGTCGAGGACGTTGCCCTTGGACTTGGACATCTTGTGGCCCTGGCTGTCGCGCACCAGGCCATGGACGTAGACGGTCTTGAACGGCACCTGGGCGCTGCCGTCGGCGTTCTTCACCAGGTGCAGGGTCAGCATGATCATGCGCGCGACCCAGAAGAAGATGATGTCGAAGCCGGTGACCAGCACATCGGTGGGGTGGAAGGTCTTCAGCGCCTCGGTCTGCTGCGGCCAGCCGAGGGTGGAGAAGGTCCACAGGCCGGAGCTGAACCAGGTGTCGAGCACGTCCTCGTCCTGGCGCAGCGGTCGCTCGCCCAGGTTGTGCTTGGCCCGCACCTCGGCCTCGTCGCGGCCCACAAAGACGTTGCCGGCCTCGTCGTACCAGGCCGGAATGCGGTGGCCCCACCACAGCTGGCGGCTGATGCACCAGTCCTGGATGTCGCGCATCCAGCTGAAGTACATGTTCTCGTACTGCTTGGGCACGAACTGGATCGAGCCGTCTTCCACGGCCTTGATCGCCGGCTCGGCCAGGGGCTTGGTGGAGACGTACCACTGGTCGGTGAGCCAGGGCTCGATCACGGTGCCGGAACGGTCGCCCTTGGGCACCTTCAGCGCGTGCTCGTCGATCTTCTCCAACAGGCCCGCGGCCTCGAAGGCGGCGACGATGCGCTGGCGCGCCTCGAAGCGGTCGAGGCCGGCGTAGTCCGCCGGCAGGGCGGTGTCGAGCTCGGCGTTGACGCTGCCGTCCAGGTTGAACACCTGGGCGCTGGCCAGCACCGCGGCGTTCTTGTCGAAGATGTTGATCAGCGGCAGGTTGTGGCGCTTGCCCACTTCGTAGTCGTTGAAGTCGTGGGCCGGGGTGATCTTCACGCAGCCGGTGCCGAACTCGGGGTCGCAGTAGTCGTCGGCGATGATGGGGATGCGCCGGCCGACCAGGGGCAGCTCGACGTAGGTGCCGATCAGCGCCTTGTAGCGCTTGTCCTCGGGGTGCACGGCCACCGCGGCGTCACCCAGCATGGTCTCCGGGCGAGTGGTGGCGACGATCAGGTAGTTCTTGCCGTCGGCGGTGCTGTGGCCGTCGGCCAGGGGATAGCGCAAATTCCACAGCGAGCCCTTCTCGTCGTGGTTCTCCACCTCCAGGTCGGAGATGGCGGTGTGGAACTTGGTGTCCCAGTTGACCAGGCGCTTGCCGCGGTAGATCAGGCCGTCCTCGTGCAGGCGCACGAAGGCTTCCTTGACCGCCTCCGACAGGCCCTCGTCCATGGTGAAGCGCTCGCGCGACCAGTCCACCGAGCTGCCCAGGCGGCGGATCTGCCGGGTGATGGTGCCGCCGGACTGTTCCTTCCACTCCCAGACCTTCTCCAGGAACTTCTCCCGGCCCAGGTCGTGGCGGCTGATGCCGTCGGCGGCCAGCTGGCGCTCGACCACCATCTGGGTGGCGATGCCGGCGTGGTCGGTGCCCGGTTGCCACAGGGTGTTGCGCCCCTGCATGCGACGGAAACGGATCAGCGCGTCCATGATCGAGTTGTTGAAACCATGGCCCATGTGCAGGCTGCCGGTGACGTTCGGCGGCGGGATCATGATGGTGTAGGGCTCGCCCGAGCCCTGGGGGGCGAAGTAGTTGTTCGCCTCCCAGTTCCGGTACAGGGCGGTTTCAATGGCGTGCGGCTGGTAGGTCTTGTCCATGCGCGGCGGGACCCTTATGACGGCTGATCGGAAAAGCCGACAAGTATAACGGGGAAGCCGCGCCAGGCGTAAGGTCGGGCGCCGGGAAGCTGACTGGTGGGGTGGCTGGTTGCGCCCTAGTTGCGGCGCGGCGGCAGCAGGCGGGTCAGGCGCGCCTCCAGGCGGCGTTTCAGTTCGGCCTCGATCTGCGGCACGAAGTCGTCGATGACATCCTGCAGGATCAGCTGGGCGGCGGCACGCAGTTCGTTGTCGAGCTTCTTCAGCTCGGCGCCGCTGTCACGCTGTACTGCTTGCTCCAGGATGTTGCGCAGTCCGGCTGTGGGGGCCGGCTCGGCAACCGCGGGACGGTAGCTGGGGGCGGGCGCCGGTGCGGGGGTGGGCGGTGCGCTGACGATATCGGAGAGCACGGGAATGGCGTCGGGGTCGAGGGCGTCGACCAGCAATGGCGGCTCGAGGTCCTGCTCGTCCAGCAGTTCGCGGATCGACTCCAGGTCGTTCAGCAGTTGCGTGGGTTTCTGCGGTGGTTTGGGTTTGTCCATGGCGTGCGGCGCTTAGAGCTCGACTCGTTGCGGATCATAGCCGCGCTGGCGGTAGCTGCGGAAATTCTCCCGGCAGGCGGTCAACAGGTCCGGCTCCTGGTTGACGATCTCGATGATCCGGCTGAAACGCTCGATGAAGGGCGACAGGCTCGGGCTCAGGTTGATCAGCACGCCCTGCTCGGCGGCCGGTTGCTCGTCCAGGCCGATCACCACCGGGGCGTGCGGGTCGTCCTGGTGCAGGTCGTGGGGGACGAAGGTCTCCGCCTTGAAGCGCCACAGCAGCTCGTCCAACTCGGCGCACTGCGCCGAGTCGGTGGCGCGCAGGAACACCGGCAGGCCGGCGCGCCAGGCCTTCATCGCCAGCTGGCAGGCGGCGCGCAGGCGCTCGCCCGGGGTGGCGGAGGAGAGGACGTAGAACTCTATTCGGGGCATGGCGACTTCGACGAGGTGCTGGAGTGGCCGGGGTGAGGGGGCACCCCGGCACAGGTTACGCCTGGCTACGATCGAGCAGGTACTGGGTCAGCAGCGGCACCGGGCGACCGGTGGCGCCTTTTTCCTTGCCGCCGCTGATCCAGGCGGTGCCGGCGATGTCCAGGTGGGCCCAGTGGTACTTCTTGGCGAAGCGCGAGAGGAAGCAGCCGGCGGTGATGGTGCCGGCCTTGGGGCCGCCGATGTTGGCGATGTCGGCGAAGGGGCTGTCCAGCTGCTCCTGGTACTCATCGAACAGCGGCAGCTGCCAGGCGCGGTCGTCGGCGTTCTGGCCGGCGGCCAGCAGTTGCTGGATCAGCTCGTCGTCGTTGCCCATCAGGCCCGAGGCGTTGCTGCCCAGGGCGACGATGCAGGCGCCGGTGAGGGTGGCGATGTCGATCACCGCCTGGGGCTTGAAGCGTTCGGCGTAGGTCAGGGTGTCGCACAGCACCAGGCGGCCTTCGGCGTCGGTGTTGAGGATCTCCACGGTCTGTCCGCTCATGCTGGTGACGATGTCGCCGGGGCGGGTGGCGCGACCGCTGGGCATGTTCTCGGCGCAGGCCAGCAGGCACACCAGGTTGATCGGCAGCTGCAGCTCGAGCACGGCCTTGAGGGTGCCGAACACGCTGGCGGCGCCGCACATGTCGTACTTCATCTCGTCCATGCCGGCCGCCGGCTTGATGCTGATGCCGCCGGTGTCGAAGGTGATACCCTTGCCGACCAGGGCGAAGGGTTTGTCGGTCTTCTTGCCGCCCTGGTAGTTGAGCACGATCATCCGCGGCGGTTGCTCGCTGCCCTGGGCCACGGCGAGGAAGGCCCCGGCGCCGAGCTCCTTGAGCTTCTTCTCGTCGAGAACCTCGACCTTGAGGTTCTTGTACGCCTTGGCCAGGCCCTTGGCCTCCTCGGCCAGGTAGCTGGGGTGGCACAGGTTCGGTGGCAGGTTGCCCAGGTCCTTGGTGAAGGCCATGCCGGCGGCGATGGCCTGGGCATGCCGGGCGGCACGCTCGACATCCGCCAGGTCGGCCTTGTCGCAGCTCAGGGTCAGCTTCTTCAGGGCGCGGGGTTCGGCCTTCTGGCTCTTGAAACGATCGAACTGGTAGTCGCCGTCGGCCAGGGTCTCTACGATTAAACGGGTCTTGCCGTAGGCGTCGCGGCCCTTGACGCCCAGGTCCTGCAGCGCTAGCACCGCGTCGCCGCCGCCGAGGCCCTTGAGCACGGCGTGGGCGGCGCCGATCAATTTGCGCAGTTGGCGGTCGGACAGCTCGGCGTCCTTGCCGCTGCCGACCAGCAGCACGCGCTCGGCCTTGAGGCCGGCCAGGTTGTGTGCCAGCAGGGTCTGGCCGAGTTTGCCGGCCAGGTCGCCGCGCTTGAGCAGGGCGCTGATCGCACCGGAGCAGGCGTTGTCGACAGCGGTCGCCGTTTCACCGAGCTTGCGTCCCTCGCCGACGGCGATAACCAGGGTGGCGGTTTTCAGGGTTTCCGGGCGAGCGCTTTTGGCGAGAAATTCCATGGCGTAAGTGTCCCCAAGACAAGAAGTCGGTATTGCAGGATAATGCCGGCTATTTTTTCGGTGGTTCGTCCGTGGGCGAGCCGGCATGCAGTGCGGCTAGTTTGAGCGTAGCCGCCTGAGCCTGACAACCCTGGAGTGTCTGGTTTGATCGTCTTCCGTTATCTATCCCGTGAGGTCTTGGTCACCCTGAGTGCGGTAAGTGCCGTGCTGCTGGTGATCATCATGAGTGGCCGTTTTATCAAGTACCTGGCGCAGGCGGCGCAAGGCCTGCTGGACCCGGGGGTGCTGTTCCTGATCATGGGCTTTCGCCTGCCGGGTTTCCTCCAGCTGATCCTGCCGCTGGGGCTGTTCCTCGGCATCCTGCTGGCCTACGGACGGCTCTACCTGGACAGCGAGATGACCGTGCTGTCGGCCACCGGCATGAGTCAGCAGCGCCTGCTGGTCTACAGCCTGGCGCCGGCGCTGCTGGTAGCGCTGCTGGTGGCCTGGCTGAGCCTGGGGCTGGCGCCCCAGGGCGTGGCCGGGCAGATGCGCATCCTCAACGAGCAGGAGGCCCTGACCGAGTTCGATACCCTGGTGCCGGGGCGCTTTCAGGCCATGAAGGACGGTTCGCGGGTGACCTACACCCAGGAGCTGTCCGAGGATCGCGGTCAGCTGGGCGGTATCTTCATCTCCGAGAAGCGCTTCTCCCGCGATGGCGGCAAGGAGCGCGGCATCACCGTGCTGGTGGCGGAGAGCGGGCGCCAGGAACTGCAGGCCGACGGCAGTCGCTACCTGATTCTGGAGAACGGCTATCGCTACGACGGCAATCCCGGTCAGGCCGACTATCGGGCGATCCAGTACGACACCTATGGCGTGCTGCTGCCCAAACCCTCGGTCAGCGGCGAGGTCAGTGAGCGCGAGGCCGTGCCGACCCGGGAGCTGTTCGGCAGCGACAATGCGCGCCTGCAGTCCGAGTTGCAGTGGCGCCTGTCCATTCCGCTGCTGGTGTTCGTGGTCACCCTGCTGGCGGTGCCGCTGTCCCGGGTCAATCCGCGGCAGGGGCGATTCCTCAAGCTGTTGCCGGCGGTGCTGCTGTACATGGCCTACCTGGCGCTGCTGATCGCCGCGCGCGGGGCTTTGGACAAGGGCAAGATTCCCCTGGAACTGGGGCTGTGGTGGGTGCATGGGGTATTCGTGTTGATAGGTCTGCTGTTGCTCTATTGGGAGCCGCTGCGTCTGAAGTGGGCGAGCCGTCGTGCCGTGTTGGAGGTGGCCCGTGGCTAAGCTGGACAGGTACATCGGCATCCAGGTGTTGTTCGCGATCCTGGCGGTGCTGGGGATCATAGTCGGCCTGGCCTTGCTGTTCGCCTTCATCGACGAGCTGGGCGATGTGGAGGGCAGCTACGGTCTGGGCGAGGCGGCCTGGTATGTCTTCCTGACCGTGCCGCGGCGGGTGTACGAGATGCTGCCGATGGCGGCCTTGATCGGCTGCCTGATCGGCCTGGGCAGCCTGGCCAGCAGCAGCGAGCTGACCGTGATGCGCGCCGCCGGCGTGTCGATCGGGCGCATTGTCTGGGCGGTGATGAAGCCGATGCTGGTGCTGATGCTGGTCGGCATCCTGATCGGCGAGTACCTGGCGCCCTGGAGCGAGAACCTGGCCCAGGCCAATCGCGCCATGGCCCAGGGCGGCGGCGAGGCGCAGAGCGCCAAGCGCGGCCTGTGGCACCGCCAGGGCCAGGAGTTCGTGCATATCAATGCGGTGCAGCCCAACGGCGTGCTGTACGGCGTGACCCGTTACCGCTTCGACGAGCAGCGCCACCTGCTGTCCTCCAGCTTCGCCCGGCGCGCGCAGTATCAGGGCGATCACTGGCAGCTGGACGACGTCGCCACCACGCACTTCCGCGAGCGCAGTACGGAAGTAGTCGAGGCGCCGAGCGAGCGCTGGGAGGTCGAGCTCAATCCGCAGCTGCTCGGCACCGTGGTGCTGGAGCCCGAGGCGCTGTCGGTGACCGGCCTGTGGCGCTACATCCAGTACCTGGCCGAGCAGGGTCTGAACAATGGTCAGTACTGGCTGGCGTTCTGGACCAAGGTGTTGCAGCCGGTGGTGACCGCGGCCCTGGTGCTGATGGCGATTTCCTTCATCTTCGGTCCGCTGCGTTCGGTGACCCTGGGGCAGCGGGTGTTCACCGGGGTGCTGGTGGGCTTCGTCTTCAGCATCGCCCAGGATCTGCTGGGGCCGTCGAGTCTGGTGTTCGGCTTCTCGCCGCTGCTGGCCGTGCTGGCGCCTGCGGGCGTCTGCGCCCTGGCGGGGCTGGGCTTGCTGCGGCGCGCCGGCTAGCCGGACGCCGTCGAAAAAGCCGGCTTTGCGCCGGCTTTTTTCTGTGGGGCTACTTCTTGTGGATGTTCTTCGGCAGCTGCACGGTGCGGCTGGCGGAATAGATGTCGTGCCAGCTGCGCCTTTCCTTATCCCAGAGGACCCACAGGAAGCCCAGGCCGAGGCACAGCCATGAAACGATGGCGACCAGAAAACGCAGCAGCGCCTGCCACAGGTCGATGGCGCTGCCGTCGGCATTCTGGATGCGGATGCCCCAGACCTGCATGCCCAGGGTCTGGCCGTTGTGGGTCCAGAACTTGGCGAAGAAGCCGAACAGGCTGAGCAGCAGCAGGGTCGACAGCAGCGGGTCGCCATCCAGGGCGCCGGCGTCGGAGAGCCGCTTGAGCTGCGCCTCGCCGTAGAAGCCCATGAGCGCGAGCTTGTAGGCGAAGGTCACGACTATCAGCAGGGCGATGCACAGCAGGAAGTCGTAGAGCAGGGCCGCGAGGCGGCGGGGCAGGCCGGCGGCGGGGAAGTCACCCTGCGGGCGCAGCAGGTGTTTGGGCATGGCGGACTCGTCGGGCAATGGTGCGGTATTGTCTTAAAGGTACGGTTTTACTTACGTTCAGGCATAAAAAAACCCCTGATGCAGCATCAGGGGTTCTTCAAAGCGGCGGCGATTAGCCCAGGATCTGAACCTGGTCGGCCTGCATGCCTTTTTGACCTTGCACGGCGACGAAGCTGACCTTCTGGCCTTCTTTCAGGCTCTTGAAGCCGTTGCCTTCGATCGCGCGGAAGTGCACGAACAGATCCGGACCGCTCTCGGGAGTGATAAAACCAAAACCTTTCTCGTCGTTAAACCACTTGACGGTACCGTTCTGACGATTCGACATGTCTTATTTCCTTGAAACTAGAGTTGATGACAGCCCCTAAATGATAGAGGACTGAGACTGGTTGCAAAGAGTAATAGAAGTCGAGCGGGATGTAGCGGATCTGGAGGATCTACTGCATCAGGTCACGATTCACGGCGACCCATGCAAACACAGTTCAATCACTCTACGCTAACTTTTGGACAAATGCCAACCCCGGCGCAGCGCGAGAATCGCGGCGGATCGAGGTTGTTTGCTGACTATCGAGGATAGCTGTGCAAGAAGCATTTTGTAGGTGCTGAGGGCGCAGTTCGCTATGACTGCCAGGCGTCGCTTTGTGCTGGATAAAGCGACTGAAGGATCTATGGTGCCCCGGGGGAGACTCGAACTCCCACTTCTTTCGAAAACGGATTTTGAATCCGCCGCGTCTACCGGTTCCGCCACCGGGGCACAATGGCGGCGCAGTATAGGGAGGCGGTTGCGCCCGGTCAATCCACTTGCGTGGTCAGCTTGGGGGATTTCCGGTAAGCTTTGCCGCCCTGAAATACGACTCCCTCCCGCCATGCGCGTTGCCGACTTCCACTTCGAGCTACCCGATTCCCTGATTGCCCGCTACCCCCTGGCCGAGCGCCGGGCCAGTCGCCTGCTGGTGCTGGATGGGCCGAGCGGGCAGCTCGCCCACCGCCAGTTCGGCGATCTGCTGGGTTACCTGCGCCCCGGCGACCTGATGGTGTTCAACGACACCCGGGTGATTCCGGCGCGCCTGTTCGGTCAGAAGGCCAGCGGCGGCAAGTTGGAGGTGCTGGTCGAGCGGGTATTGGACAGCCACCGGGTGCTGGCCCATGTGCGTGCGAGCAAGTCGCCCAAGCCGGGCTCGACCATCCTGCTCGACGGTGGCGGCGAGGCGCAGATGCTGGCGCGCCATGAGGCGCTGTTCGAGCTGCAGTTCACCGAAGAGGTGCTGCCGCTGCTCGAGCGCATCGGTCACATGCCGTTGCCGCCCTATATCGATCGCCCGGACGATAGCGCGGATCGCGAGCGCTATCAG
This sequence comes from Pseudomonas sp. MBLB4123, assembly GCF_051904775.1. Classification (NCBI taxonomy): domain Bacteria; kingdom Pseudomonadati; phylum Pseudomonadota; class Gammaproteobacteria; order Pseudomonadales; family Pseudomonadaceae; genus Pseudomonas; species Pseudomonas sp. MBLB4123. The sequence goes on along the minus strand of NZ_CP196711.1, from coordinate 2,385,551 downwards.
ACCGTGTATGCCGCGCGTGCCGGTGCGGTGGCGGCGCCGACTGCCGGCCTGCACTTCGATCAGGCGATGCTCGCGGCGATCGCCGAGAAGGGCGTCGAGACCGCCTTCGTCACCCTGCATGTGGGCGCCGGGACCTTTCAGCCGGTGCGGGTCGAGCGCATCGAGGATCACCACATGCACAGCGAGTGGCTGGAGGTCGGCCAGGCGGTGGTCGATGCCGTGGCCGCCTGTCGCGCCCGTGGCGGGCGGGTGATCGCGGTCGGCACCACCAGTGTGCGCTCGCTGGAGAGCGCGGCGCGCGATGGTGTGCTCAGGGCATTCAGCGGCGACACCGACATCTTCATCTATCCGGGGCGGCCGTTGCACGTGGTCGACGCCCTGGTCACCAACTTCCATTTGCCGGAGTCGACCCTGCTGATGCTGGTGTCGGCCTTCGCCGGCTATCCGGAAACCATGGCGGCTTACAAGAGTGCGGTCGCCGAGGGTTATCGCTTCTTTAGTTACGGTGACGCCATGTTCGTCACCCGCAATCCCGCGCCGCGCGGGCCCGAGGAAACTGTATGACGCGCACCTGTCGCATGTCTTTCGAGTTGTTGGCGACCGATGGCAAGGCGCGCCGGGGGCGTTTGACCTTTCCCCGGGGCGTGGTCGAGACGCCGGCGTTCATGCCGGTGGGCACCTATGGCACGGTCAAGGGCATGTTGCCGCGGGACATCGAGGCCATAGGCGCGCAAATCATCCTCGGCAATACCTTCCACCTGTGGCTGCGCCCGGGCACCGAGGTGATCAAGCGTCACGGCGACCTGCACGACTTCATGCAGTGGCAGGGGCCGATCCTCACCGACTCCGGTGGTTTCCAGGTGTTCAGCCTGGGCGCCATGCGCAAGATCAAGGAGGAGGGGGTGTACTTCGCCTCGCCGGTCGATGGCTCCAAGGTGTTCATGGGGCCGGAGGAGTCGATGCAGGTGCAGCGCGACCTCGGCTCGGACATCGTGATGATCTTCGACGAGTGCACGCCCTATCCGGCCGAGTTCGACGTGGCCAAACGCTCCATGGAGCTGTCGCTGCGCTGGGCCAAGCGCTCCAAGGAGGCCCATGGCGACAGCAGTGCGGCGCTGTTCGGCATCGTCCAGGGCGGCATGCATGAAGAGCTGCGCCTGCGTTCGCTGGAGGGACTGAGCGAGATCGGCTTCGACGGCCTGGCCATCGGCGGGCTGTCGGTCGGTGAGCCCAAGGAGGAGATGATCCGGGTGCTGGACTACCTGCCGGCGCAGTTGCCGGCGGACAAGCCGCGCTACCTGATGGGCGTCGGGACGCCTGCGGACCTGGTCGAGGGCGTGCGCCGCGGCGTGGACATGTTCGACTGCGTGATGCCGACCCGCAATGCGCGCAACGGCCACCTGTTCGTCGAGACCGGGGTGTTGAAGATCCGCAATGCGGTGCACAAGCACGACGACTCGCCGCTGGACCCCGCGTGCGACTGCTACACCTGCCAGCATTTCTCCCGGGCCTATCTGCATCATCTGGATAAGTGCGGCGAAATGCTGGGAAGCATGCTCAATACAGTACACAACTTGCGGCACTATCAGCGCCTCATGGCTGGTTTGCGCGAGGCAATTCAACAGGGTACATTGGCCGCCTTCGTCGATGCCTTCTATGCGCGACGCGGTCTGCCAACGCCGCCCCTCGCCTGATCTATCGCTGTTCTCAAAGACCTTTCCAACAGGAGTGTTACATGAGCTTTTTGATCCCCGCTGCTTATGCCGATGCGGCTGCCCCGGCCGCCGGTCCTGCCGGCACCGGTTTCGAGTGGGTGTTCCTGGTCGGTTTCCTGGTCATCTTCTATCTGATGATCTGGCGTCCCCAGGCCAAGCGTGCCAAGGAACACAAGAACCTGATCGGCAACCTGCAGAAGGGTGACGAAGTGGTGACCAGCGGCGGCATCGCCGGCAAGGTCACCAAGGTCAGCGACGACTTCGTGGTCATCGAGGCGTCCGACACGGTGGAGCTGAAGATCCAGAAGGTGGCCATCGCCGCCACCCTGCCCAAGGGCACGCTGAAAGCCATCTGAGCTCCACATCATCACCATTCGACGGGGCGCTAAATGCGCCCCGCGTCATAACGGGCGGCGTCATGCTCAATAAGTTTCCTCTGTGGAAGTACCTGCTGATCGTGGCTGTGCTGGCGATCGGCTTCGTCTATTCGGCACCCAACCTCTACCCGGACGATCCGGCCATCCAGATCAGTGGCAACAGCACGGCGATGCGCGTCGAGCAGGCCGATCTGGAGCGCGCCGCTCGTGCCCTGAGCGAGGCTGGCATCGAGGTCAAGGCGATGAGCCTGGCCGTGCAGGGGCGCGGCGGTCTGCTGCGTCTGGTCAGTCAGGAAGATCAGCTGCCGGCCAAGGATGTGGTGCGCAGGGCTCTGGGCGGCGACTTCGTGGTGGCCCTGAACCTGGCGCAGACCACGCCGGACTGGCTGCGCAACCTGGGCGCCGGCCCGATGAAGCTGGGCCTGGACCTGTCCGGTGGTGTGCACTTCCTGCTGGAGGTGGACATGGACAAGGCCCTGGATGCCCGGCGCAAGGTCTACGAGGGCGAGGTCAAGAGCCTGCTGCGCAAGGAGCGGGTGCGCTATCGCAGTCTGCCCGAGGCAGGGGGCGCGATTCAGCTGGGCTTCGCCGACGAAGCGACCCTGGAGCAGGCCGAGCGCCTGATCCGCAAGGAGTTCAACGACTTCGAGCTGGTTGCCGTCGAGCGCAGCGAGATGCAGGTGCTGCGTCTGAGCCTGACCCCGGCCAAGCTCGCGGAAATTCGTGAATATTCGATCAAGCAGAACCTGACCACGGTGCGTAACCGGGTCAACGAGCTCGGTGTGGCCGAGCCGCTGGTCCAGCGTCAGGGCGCCAACCGTATCGTGGTGGAGCTGCCGGGCGTGCAGGACACCGCCGAGGCCAAGCGCATTCTCGGCAAGACCGCCAACCTCGAGTTCCGCCTGCAGGCCGAGCTGGATGCGCCGCGGGCCGCCACCGAAACCTTCGAGTTTCGCGAGGAGGGGCGGCCACCGGTGCAGCTCGAACGCGAGCTGATCATCACCGGCGACCAGGTCACCGACGCTCAGGCCAGCTTCGACGAGAACGGTCGTCCGCAGGTGAACATCCGTCTGGACGGCCATGGCGGCGACCTGATGAACCGCGCCACGCGTAACAACGTGGGTCGCAGCATGGCGGTGATCTTCATCGAGCAGAAGCCGGTGACCCGCTACGCGCGGCAGACGGTCGACGGCGTCGAGCAGGAGGTGGCGATCCCGGGCTTCGTCGAGGAGAAGAAGATCATCAGCCTGGCGACCATCCAGTCGCCGCTCGGCAGCCAGTTCCGCATCACCGGCCTGGACGGCCAGGGCGAGTCCTCCGAACTGGCCCTGCTGCTGCGCGCCGGCGGCCTGGCGGCGCCGATGTACTTCGCCGAGGAGCGCACCATCGGCCCGAGCCTGGGTGCCGACAACATCGCCAAGGGTGTCGAGGCCTCGCTCTGGGGCATGCTGTTCGTCTCGCTGTTCATCATCGCCATCTACCGCTACTTCGGCGTGCTGGCGACCCTGGCGCTGGGGCTGAACATGGTCCTGCTGCTGGCGTTGATGTCGCTGCTCAGCGCCACCCTGACCCTGCCGGGCATCGCCGGTATCGTGCTGACCATGGGCATGGCGGTGGATGCCAACGTGCTGATTTTCTCGCGCATCCGCGAGGAAATCGCCAATGGCATGTCGATTCAGCGCGCCGTCCACGAAGGCTTCGATCGTGCCTTCACGGCCATCGTCGACGCCAACCTGACCACTCTGCTGGTCGGCGGCATTCTCTTCGCCATGGGCACCGGTCCGGTCAAGGGCTTTGCCGTGACCCTGTCGCTGGGGATTCTCACCTCGATGTTCACGGCGATTCTGGTGACCCGCGCCATGGTCAACCTGAGTGTCGGTGGGCGTGACTTCAAGAAGCTGTGGATCTAAGGGGCTGAGATGAATCGTACGATCAACTTCATGGGCGTGCGCAATATCGCGTTCGCCCTCACGGTGGTCCTGACGCTCCTGTCGTTGGGCAGCCTGTTCATCAAGGGCCTGAACCTGGGGCTGGATTTCACCGGCGGCACCCAGATCGAGCTGGGCTACGAGCAGCCGGCCGACCTCGGCAAGGTGCGTCAGCAGCTGGCCGCGGCCGGCTTCGTCGATGCCGTGGTGCAGAGCTTCGGTGCGACCACCGATGTGGTGGTGCGCATGCAGGGCGACGATCCCGACCTGGGCAACAAGGTCGCCACGGCCCTACGCCAGTCCGGCGATACGCTGGAGGTGAAGAAGGTCGAGTTCGTCGGGCCGCAGGTGGGCGAGGAGCTGCGCGATCAGGGGGGGCTCGGCATGCTCCTGGCGCTGGGCGGGATCATGCTGTACCTGGCCTTCCGCTTTCAGTGGAAGTTCTCCCTGGGCGCCATCGTCTCCCTGGTGCATGACGTCATCGTCACCCTGGGCTTCCTGTCGTTCTTCCAGATCACCTTCGACCTGACGGTGTTGGCGGCCTTGCTGGCGATCATCGGTTACTCGTTGAACGACACCATCGTGGTGTTCGACCGGGTGCGCGAGAACTTCCGCGTGCTGCGCAAGACCAGCCTGATCGACAACATCAACATCTCCACCACCCAGACGCTGCTGCGCACCCTGGCGACCTCGATTTCCACGCTGCTGGCAATCGGCGCTCTGCTGCTGTTCGCCGGCGACAACCTGTTCGGCTTCGCCATCGCGCTGTTCATCGGGGTGTTCGCCGGTACCTACTCGTCGGTCTATATCGCCAACGTGGTGCTGGTATGGCTCGACCTGACGGTCGAGGACCTGATCCCGCCGGTGGTGACCGAAGAGGTCGACGAGCGCCCCTGAGTTCGAGAACTCCGTCGCGCTCGCGGTGGTTGGATGCGGTCGTCGTGGAACTTGCCGCGAGACCCTCGGGTCCAACCCTGCGAATGAGGCGGGATACGCCGGATGGACTGGGATTCAGGAGAAAGCCATGAACAAGTCGATGCTCGTGGGGGCGGTATTGGGTGCCGTGGGTGTCACCGCCGGTGGCGCGGTGGCGACCTACAAGCTGGTCAGTGCGCCGGAGTACGCGGAGGTGCTTGCCGTGCAACCGGTCAAGGAAACCATCAAGACGCCGCGCGAGGTGTGCCAGGACGTGACGGTGACCCGGCAGAAGCCTGTGCAGGACCAGCACCGCATCGCCGGCACGGCCATCGGCGCGGTGGTCGGGGGCTTGCTCGGCAATCAGGTGGGCGGCGGTACCGGCAAGAAGATTGCCACGGTCGCCGGTGCAGTCGGCGGCGGTTATGCCGGCAACAAGGTGCAGGAGAACATGCAGGCCGGCGACACCTACACCACCACCGAGCGGCGTTGTAATACGGTGACCGATACCAGCGAGGAGCTGGTCGGCTACGACGTGAAGTACCAGCTCGACGGCAAGGTCGGTCGGGTGCGCATGGATCATGATCCGGGCCGGCAGATTCCGGTCGGCGATGATGGTCGGCTGGTGCTGGCGCAGTCTGTGCAGTGACACGCGCTGTGCCGAATACTAGGAAGCGCCCCGCGGGGCGCTTTTTCGTGGGCGATAAAAAAACCGGCGCTAGGCCGGTTTTTTATGTTCGCTGACGCGGCTTAGCGCTTCAGACTCGCCGAAAGGTGCGGCTGGATTGCGGTCAGCACGGCCTTGAAGCACTTGGTGTTGCCGGCGACTATCTGGCCCTTCTCGAGGAATTCGTGGCCGCCGCTGAAGTCGCTGACCAGGCCGCCCGCCTCCTGGATCAGCAGGGCGCCGGCGGCCATGTCCCACTCGGACAGGCCGAACTCCCAGAAGGCGTCGAAGCGCCCGGCGGCGACGTAGGCCAGGTCCAGGCTGGCGGCGCCGGCGCGGCGTACGCCTGCGGTCTGGCCGACCAGGCTGCGGAACATGCCCAGGTAGTTTTCCAGGTTGTCGAGCTGGCTGTCGCGGAACGGGAAGCCGGTGCCGAGCAGGGCGCCTTCCAGGCTCTTACGTGTGCTGACGCGCAGGCGGCGGCCGTTGAGGGCGGCGCCGCGGCCGCGGCTGGCGGTGAATTCTTCCTGGCGTACCGGGTCGATGATCACCGCGTGCTCGAGGCGACCGCGGTACTTGCAGGCCACGCTGACGGCGAAGTGCGGGACGCCGCGGATGAAGTTGGTGGTGCCGTCCAGCGGGTCGATGATCCACTGGTAGTCGGCGCCTTCGCCTGTCCCTTCGATCGCTGCGCCTTCCTCGCCGCGGAAGCCGTGGTTCGGGTAGGCCTTGCGCAGGGCCTGGATGATCAGTTGTTCGGCGGAGCGATCGATCTCCGTCACGTAATCTTTGGCATCCTTCTCGTCGACCGAGATGACGTCCAAGCGTTCGATCGAGCGGAAGATCATTTCACCGGCGCTACGGGCTGCGCGCAGCGCGATATTCAGCATGGGCTGCATGGATGTTCACCTGGGTCGTTAAAGAAAGCCGGCCATTCTAGCAGAAAAGCCCGTTGGTTGAAGTGCCGCCTGCGCCGCGCATGGCATTAATGGGGGGGGTTCTGTAAGATTTCCTCCCCTTGTATTTGCAATGTGAGCCCTCGAGTTGCTGCAGAACATTCGCGTGGTTTTGGTCAATACCAGTCATCCGGGCAACATCGGCGGGGCTGCGCGCGCCATGAAGAACATGGGGTTGTCGCGCCTGGTGCTGGTCGACCCGGTTGACTTTCCCAGTGGCGACGCGGTGGCGCGGGCCTCCGGCGCTACGGATATCCTCGATGCGGCGCAGGTGGTCGGCACCCTCGAAGAGGCATTGGTCGGGTGCAGCCTGGTGCTCGGCACCAGTGCGCGGGATCGACGCATTCCCTGGCCGCTGCTGGACCCGCGCGAGTGCGGGGTGGCAAGCTGCGAGCAGGCGGCGCAGGGCGGCGAGGTGGCCCTGGTGTTCGGGCGCGAATACGCCGGCCTGACCAACGAGGAGCTGCAGCGTTGCCAGTTTCATGTGCACATTCCCTCCGATCCGCAGTTCAGCTCGCTGAATCTGGCGGCGGCGGTGCAGGTGCTGGCCTACGAGGTGCGCATGGCCTGGTTAGTGGCGCAGGACCGGCCGACCAAGGTCGCCAAGGTGGAAACCACGGCCATGCTCGACATGCAGCCGGTGACGGCGGACGAGCTGGAGTCCTTCTATGCGCACCTGGAGCTGTCCTTGGTGGAAATCGGTTTTCTCGATCCGGCCAAGCCGCGGCATCTGATGAGTCGCCTGCGTCGGTTGTACGGGCGCAGCGGCATCAGCAAGCTGGAAATGAATATCTTGCGCGGCATTCTGACCGAGACGGTCAAGGCCGCGCGTGGTGAGCACCATAGGCAGGGGAAATCTGATGTTTGAGCGCATGCGGGAAGATATCCAGAGCGTATTCCATCGCGATCCGGCGGCGCGCAATGCGCTCGAGGTGGTGACCTGCTACCCGGGCCTGCATGCGGTGTGGCTGCATCGCGTGGCGCATGCCTTGTGGCTTGGCGGCTGGAAGTGGCTGGCGCGCATGGTGTCGAACTTCGGTCGCTGGTTGACCGGCATCGAGATTCATCCGGGGGCCAAGATAGGTCGGCGCTTCTTCATCGATCACGGCATGGGCATCGTCATCGGCGAGACGGCCGAGATCGGTAACGATGTCACCCTCTACCAGGGGGTGACCCTGGGGGGTACCAGCTGGAACGCGGGTAAGCGTCACCCGACCCTGGAGGATGGCGTGGTGGTCGGTGCGGGGGCCAAGGTGCTCGGGCCCTTTACGGTCGGTGCGGGGGCGAAGATCGGCTCCAACGCCGTGGTCACCAAGGCGGTGCCGGCCGGCGCTACGGCCGTGGGGATTCCCGGGCGGATCATCGTCAAGGTCGATGGCGAGCAGGAAGCCAAGCGCCAGGCCATGGCGGAGAAGCTCGGCTTCGATGCCTATGGTGTCGGCCAGGACATGCCCGACCCGGTGGCGCGCGCCATCGGTCAGCTGCTCGATCATCTGCAGGCCGTCGACGGCCGCCTGGAAGGCATGTGCGGTGCGCTCACCGCCTTGGGCAGCGACTATTGCGCGAAGGAGTTGCCGGCGCTGCGCGACGAGGATTTCGCCGACGTCTGCAAGGATCAGGACGGCAAGCCGGCCGCCTGATGCGTGGTGCGCGGCATTCTGCTATGCTGCGCGCCCTTCGTGTCGCCTAATCCCGAGTGAATCCATAGGTCTTATAGTTGACTTAAATACTCGGGAATTGCATACTCGCGGCGAATAGTGATCCCGTGGTAACCCTCCATGCGACTGACCACCAAAGGCCGCTACGCCGTCACGGCGATGCTCGACCTGGCGCTTCACGCGCAGCAGGGTCCGGTGTCTCTCGCCGATATTTCCGAGCGTCAGGGCATTTCCCTGTCCTATCTGGAGCAGCTGTTCGCCAAGTTGCGACGCGGCAACCTGGTGTCCAGCGTGCGTGGCCCGGGCGGCGGTTATCAGTTGTCGCGTGACATGCGTGGCATCCAGGTGGCCGAGGTGATCGACGCGGTCAACGAGTCGGTCGATGCCACTCGCTGCCAGGGGCAGGGCGATTGCCACAGCGGCGACACCTGTCTGACCCATCACCTGTGGTGCGACCTCAGTCAGCAAATTCACGAATTCCTCAGTGGCATCAGCCTCGCCGACCTGGTGACGCGCCGCGAGGTGCAGGAAGTCGCTCAGCGTCAGGACCAGCGTCGCTGCAGCAGTGGCTTGATGCCGCATCTGGACAAGATTGAAGCGTCCACCGTCGATTGAATGCAAGGGCGCCGGGCTGCGAGGCCTGTGACCTGATAGGAGAGAGTCAATGAAATTGCCGATTTACCTCGATTATTCCGCCACCACGCCGGTCGACCCGCGTGTCGCCCAGAAGATGAGTGAGTGCCTGCTGGTCGATGGCAACTTCGGTAACCCGGCGTCGCGTTCCCACGTGTTCGGCTGGAAGGCCGAGGAGGCGGTGGAGAATGCCCGCCGTCAGGTCGCCGAGCTGGTGGGGGCCGATCCGCGCGAGATCGTCTGGACCTCCGGCGCCACCGAGTCCGACAACCTGGCGATCAAGGGCGTGGCCAACTTCTACAGCAGCAAGGGCAAGCACCTGGTCACCTCGAAGATCGAGCACAAGGCGGTCCTCGACACCATGCGCCAGCTGGAGCGCGAGGGTTTCGAGGTCACCTACCTCGAGCCGGGCGAAGACGGCCTGATCACCCCGGCCATGGTCGAGGCGGCGCTGCGCGATGACACCACCCTGGTGTCGATCATGCATGTGAACAACGAGATCGGCACGATCAACGACATCGCCGCCATCGGCGAGTTGACCCGCTCCCGCGGCGTGCTGTTCCACGTCGACGCCGCCCAGTCCACCGGCAAGGTGGCAATCGACCTGGAGAAGCTCAAGGTCGACCTGATGTCCTTCTCGGCACACAAGACCTACGGCCCCAAGGGTGTCGGTGCCCTGTACGTGCGGCGCAAGCCGCGCGTGCGCCTGGAGGCCCAGACCCATGGCGGCGGCCACGAGCGCGGCATGCGTTCCGGGACCCTGGCCACCCACCAGTGCGTCGGCATGGGCGAGGCCTTCCGCATCGCCAAGGAGGAGATGGCCCAGGAGAACCAGCGCGTGCTGGCCCTGCGCGACCGCTTCTTCGCCCAGGTCGACGGCCTGGAAGAGCTGTACGTCAACGGCAGCCTCACGGCCCGCGTGCCACACAACCTCAACCTGAGCTTCAACTACGTCGAGGGCGAGTCGCTGATCATGGCGCTCAAGGACCTGGCGGTCTCCTCCGGTTCGGCCTGCACCTCGGCCTCCCTGGAGCCCTCCTACGTGCTGCGCGCCCTGGGGCGTAACGACGAGCTGGCGCACAGCTCCATCCGTTTCACCTTCGGCCGCTTCACCACCGAGGAAGAAGTCGACTACGCCGCGCAGAAGGTTCGCGAGGCGGTCACCAAGCTGCGCGAGTTGTCGCCGCTGTGGGACATGTACAAGGACGGTGTCGATCTGTCGAAGATCGAGTGGGCAGCACACTAACAAGCGAGCTGCCGAAGAGCGGCACCTGATGAGAGAGGAATAGCAGCATGGCATACAGTGACAAGGTCATCGACCATTACGAAAACCCGCGCAACGTCGGCAAGATGGACGCCGAAGACCCCAGCGTCGGCACCGGCATGGTCGGCGCGCCGGCCTGCGGCGACGTGATGCGCCTGCAGATCAAGGTCAACGAGCAGGGCGTGATCGAAGACGCCAAGTTCAAGACCTACGGCTGCGGTTCGGCCATCGCCTCCAGCTCCCTCGCCACCGAGTGGATGAAGGGCAAGACCCTGGACGAGGCCGAGACCATCAAGAACACCCAGCTGGCCGAGGAACTGGCGCTGCCGCCGGTGAAGATCCACTGCTCGGTGCTCGCCGAGGACGCCATCAAGGCGGCCGTGCGCGACTACAAGCAGAAGAAAGGCTTGCTCTAAGGAGGACTGTCGATGGCTATCAGCATGACCGAAGCTGCCGCGCAGCACGTGCGTCGCTCCCTCGAGGGGCGCGGCAAGGGCGAAGGCATTCGCCTGGGCGTGCGCACCACCGGCTGTTCCGGCCTGGCTTATGTGCTGGAGTTCGTCGATGAGCCGGCCAGCGAGGACCAGGTGTTCGAGAGTCACGGGGTCAAGGTGATCATCGATCCGAAGAGCCTGGTGTACCTCGACGGCACCGAGCTGGACTTCGTCAAGGAAGGGTTGAACGAAGGCTTCAAGTTCAACAATCCCAACGTGCGCGGCGAATGCGGCTGCGGCGAGAGCTTCAACATCTGAGGCGCTTGTGGGAAGTCCTTGTCATTTCGCCCTGTTCGACCTGCAGCCGAGCTTCCGCCTGGATATCGACGACTTGGCCGCGCGTTATCGCGAGTTGGCCCGTAGCGTTCATCCGGATCGCTTCGCCGACGCCTCCGAGCGTGAGCAGCGCATTGCCCTGGAGCGCTCGGCCGGCCTCAACGAGGCCTACCAGACCCTGCGGCATGCGCCGCAGCGTGCGCGTTACCTGCTGGCCCTGAGTGGCCCCGAGTTGCCGCTGGAGGTCACGGTGCAGGATCCGGGTTTCCTGATGCAGCAGATGCACTGGCGCGAAGAGCTGGAGGAGCTGCAGGACAGCGCCGACCTGGCCGGCGTGGACGCCTTCAAGCGTCGCCTGAAAGTGGCTCAGGATGAGCTGAACGAGAGCTTCGCCAGCTGCTGGGACGACCCGGCGCGGCGCGAGGAGGCCGAGCGCTTGATGCGGCGGATGCAATTCCTCGACAAGCTCGCCCACGAGGTGCGCCAGCTGGAAGAGCGCCTCGACGATTAACGCTCGCAGTCAGCCTGCGTACCTGAAATCCAGATAAGCACTTATTAATCATGGCCTTACTGCAGATCGCTGAGCCCGGACAGAGCCCCCAGCCACACCAGCGTCGCTTGGCTGTGGGGATAGATCTGGGTACCACCAATTCGCTGGTCGCCGCCCTGCGCAGCGGCCTGTCCGAGCCGCTGCCGGATGCCGAGGGGCGGGTGATCCTGCCCTCGGTGGTGCGCTATCACCCCGACCGGATCGAGGTGGGCGAGGCTGCCAAGGCCGCCGCCCCCGGCGACCCGCTGAATACCGTGCAGTCGGTCAAGCGCCTGATGGGCCGCGGCCTGGAAGACGTCAAGCAGCTGGGCGAGCAGCTGCCCTACCGCTTCGTCGGCGGCCAGTCGCATATGCCCTTCATCGAGACGGTGCAGGGGCCGAAGAGCCCGGTCGAGGTCTCGGCCGACATCCTCAAGGTGCTGCGCGAGCGCGCCGAGAGCACCCTGGGCGGCGAGCTCGTCGGTGCGGTGATCACCGTGCCGGCCTACTTCGACGAGGCGCAGCGTCAGGCCACCAAGGATGCCGCGCGCCTGGCCGGGCTGAATGTGCTGCGCCTGCTCAACGAGCCCACCGCGGCGGCCGTGGCCTATGGCCTGGATCAGCAGGCCGAAGGCGTGGTGGCGATCTACGACCTGGGCGGCGGCACCTTCGATATCTCCATCCTGCGCCTGACCCGTGGCGTGTTCGAGGTGTTGGCCACCGGCGGCGACAGCGCCCTGGGCGGTGACGACTTCGACCATGCCATCGCCGGCTGGATGGTCGAACAGGCCGGCCTGTCCGCCGACCTGGACCCCGGCGCCCAGCGCAGCCTGCTGAGCGAGGCCTGCGCGGCGAAGGAGGCGCTCAGCGGCCATGCCTCGGTGGAGGTGAGCCATGGCGACTGGCGTGGCGTGCTGACCCGCGAGTGTTTCGACGCGCTGATCGAGCCGATGGTGGCGCGCAGCCTCAAGGCCTGCCGCCGCGCCGTGCGCGATGCCGAGATCGAGCTGGAGCAGGTCGAGGCGGTGGTCATGGTCGGCGGCTCGACCCGGGTGCCGCGGGTGCGTCAGGCGGTCAGCGAGCTGTTCGGTCGCGAGCCCTTGACCGATATCGATCCGGATCAGGTGGTCGCCATCGGTGCGGCCATCCAGGCCGATACCCTGGCCGGCAACCAGCGCGGCGAGGGCGAAGAGCTGCTGTTGCTGGATGTGATCCCGCTGTCCCTCGGCCTGGAAACCATGGGTGGGCTGATGGAGAAGCTGATTCCGCGCAATACCACCATTCCGGTGGCGCGGGCCCAGGACTTCACCACCTACAAGGATGGCCAGACGGCCATGATGATTCACGTGCTGCAGGGCGAGCGCGAGCTGATCAGCGACTGCCGCTCCCTGGCACGTTTCGAGCTGCGCGGCATTCCGCCCATGGTGGCCGGTGCGGCGAAGATTCGCGTGACCTTCCAGGTCGATGCCGACGGCCTGCTCAACGTGGCGGCCCGCGAGCTGGCCTCGGGGGTGGAGGCGAGCATTCAGGTCAAGCCGTCCTACGGCCTGACCGATGGCGAGATCGCCCGTATGCTGCAGGATTCCTTCCAGCATGCCGGCGACGACAAGGCGGCTCGCGTGCTGCGCGAGCAGCAGGTCGACGCCCAGCGTCTGCTCGAGGCCGTCGAGGCCGCCCTGCAGGCCGATGGCGAGCGCCTGCTCAGCGGCGACGAGCGCCTGGCGATCGAGTCGCAGATGGATGAGTTGCGCGAACTGATGGGCGGTTCCGATGGCCTGGCCATCGAACAGCAGACCAAGCGTCTGACCCAGCTGACCGATGCCTTCGCGGCGCGGCGTCTGGATGCCACGGTCAAGGCCGCCCTGGCCGGCCGTAGTCTTAACGAAATCGAGGAATAAGCATGCCGCAGGTGATTTTTCTGCCCCACGCCGAGCACTGTCCCGAGGGCGCGGTTATCGAGGTGGAGGCGGGTGAAACCGTGCTCAATGCGGCGCTGGCTCACGGCATCGACATCGAGCATGCCTGCGAGAAGTCCTGCGCCTGTACCACCTGTCACGTGGTGATCCGCGAGGGCTTCGGCTCTTTGGAGCCTTCCGACGAGCTGGAGGACGACATGCTCGACAAGGCCTGGGGGCTGGAGCCGAACTCGCGCCTGTCCTGTCAGGCGGTGGTGGCGGATCAGGACCTGGTGGTGGAGATTCCCAAGTACACCATCAACCAGGTCTCCGAAGGCCACTGATTCCCCCGAGTGAAGGAGCAGTTCATGAGTCTGAAATGGACCGATGTGCTGGAGATCGCCATCCAGCTCGCCGAGAGCAAGCCGGAAGTCGATCCGCGCTACGTCAACTTCGTCGATCTCCATCGCTGGGTGCTGGACTTGCCGGAGTTCGCCGACGACCCCCAGCGCGGCGGCGAGAAGGTGCTCGAGGCGATTCAGGCGGCCTGGATCGAAGAGCTCGACTGAGCCGGGCGCCGGCATGGCGCCACCCTACGCATTTAACCGGAACCCGCGTATAATTCGCGGGTTTAATTTTTCGCTTTAATCCCTGTTTCTGGAGTTTTCCATGGCTGTTCAACGTACCTTCTCCATCATCAAGCCCGACGCCGTCGCCAAGAACGTGATCGGCGAGATCACCACTCGCTTCGAAAAGGCCGGCCTGCGCGTCGTCGCCTCGAAGATGGTCCAGCTGTCCGAGCGCGAGGCCGCCGGCTTCTACGCCGAACACAGCGAGCGCGGTTTCTTCAAGGACCTGGTCGCCTTCATGACCTCCGGTCCGGTCATCGTCCAGGTCCTGGAAGGTGAAGACGCCATCGCCAAGAACCGCGAGCTGATGGGCGCCACCAACCCGAAGGAAGCCGCTGCCGGCACCATCCGCGCCGACTTCGCCGTGTCCATCGACGAGAACGCCGTGCACGGCTCCGACTCCGAGGCGTCCGCTGCTCGCGAAATCGCCTACTTCTTCGCCTCCACCGAGGTGTGCGCGCGCATTCGCTAAGGCGAACCACGCGAGGGTGAAGCCATGACTGAAGCTACCGGCAAGATCAACCTGCTGGGTCTGACCCAGCCAGAAATGGAACAGTTCTTCGAGAGCATCGGGGAAAAGCGCTTCCGTGCCGGCCAGGTGATGAAATGGATTCACCACTTTGGCGTCGACGACTTCGACGCCATGAGCAATGTCGGCAAGGCCTTGCGCGAGAAGCTCAAGGCCTGTGCCGAGATTCGCGGCCCGGAAGTGGTCAGCGAAGACATTTCCACCGACGGCACCCGCAAGTGGGTGGTGCGGGTGGCGTCCGGCAGTTGCGTCGAGACGGTGTACATCCCCCAAGGCGGGCGTGGCACCCTGTGCGTCTCGTCCCAGGCCGGTTGTGCCCTGGACTGCAGTTTCTGCTCCACCGGCAAGCAAGGTTTCAACAGCGACCTCTCCGCCGCCGAGGTGATCGGCCAGGTGTGGATCGCCAACAAGTCATTCGGCACCGTGCCGGCGAAGATCGATCGCGCCATCACCAACGTGGTGATGATGGGCATGGGCGAGCCGCTGCTGAATTTCGACAACGTGGTCGCCGCCATGAAGATCATGATGGACGACCTCGGTTATGGCATCTCCAAGCGCAAGGTGACCCTGTCCACCTCGGGCGTGGTGCCGATGATCGACAAGCTGGGCGAGGTCATCGACGTGTCGCTGGCGCTGTCGCTGCACGCGCCCAACGACGAGCTGCGCAACCAGCTGGTGCCGATCAACAAGAAGTACCCCCTGGACATGCTGCTGGCGGCCTGCAAGCGCTATGTCTCGCGTCTCGGCGAGAAGCGCGTGCTGACCATCGAGTACACCCTGCTCAAGGATGTCAACGATAAACCGGAGCATGCTGAGGAAATGATCGCACTTCTCAAGGAAGTGCCTTGCAAGATCAACCTGATCCCGTTTAATCCCTTCCCTCACTCCGGCTACGAGCGGCCGAGCAACAACGCCATCCGCCGCTTCCAGGACCTGCTGCACAAGGCCGGGCACAACGTCACCGTGCGCACGACCCGTGGCGAGGACATCGATGCCGCCTGCGGCCAGCTGGTCGGCCAGGTCATGGATCGCACCCGCCGCAGCGCCCGCTATATCGCCGTGCGTGAATTGAGCAGCGAGGCCGAAACGCCGCGTTCCGCCGCCAATCGAACCTGAAGAGAGGAAACCCATGACCTTGCGCCCAGCGCTGTTCTTGTTCATCGCCAGCCTGTTGGCCGGATGCGTTTCGACCGGCGACACCGATCCGATGAGAACCGACAAGGGGCGCGACGAGGCCCGCGAGGCCTATGTGCAACTGGGGCTTGGCTATCTGCAGAACGGTGCCAGCGAGCGGGCCAAGGTGCCGTTGAAGAAGGCCCTGGAGCTCGACCCTTCCGATGCCGATGCCCATGCGGCCCTGGCTCTGGTGTTCCAGATCGAGATGGAGCCCAAGCTGGCCGACGAACACTACCGCAAGGCGCTGGCGCAGCGCGGCGACGATGCCCGCCTGCTGAACAACTACGGCAGTTTCCTGTACGAGCAGAAGCGCTATCAGGAGGCGTTCGAGCGCTACCAGCAGGCGGCCCGGGACAACCTCTACCCGGAGCGCTCGCGGGTATTCGAGAACCTCGGGATGACCGCCCAGATGCTCGGCCAGCGCGAACAGGCCAAGACCTATTTCGAGCGTTCGCTGCGCCTCAACAGCCGCCAACCGCGGGCGTTGCTGGAGATGGCCCAGATGCACTTCGATGACCGCCAGTACGTGCCGGCCCGCCGTTACTACGACAGCTACAGCGCATTGACCGAGCAGAATGCCCGCAGCCTGCTGCTCGGTGCGCGCCTGGCGAAGATCTTCGAGGACCGCGACACCGCGGCCAGCCTCGGCTTGCAGTTGAAGCGTCTTTATCCCGGTACCCCGGAATATCAGCAATACCTGTCGGAGCAATGATGAAAGCGGCGCATTCCGAAGAAGCAGTGGCCCAGCAGGTCAACCCCGGCGAGTCCTTGCGTGTAACCCGCGAAAGCAAGGGCTGGACCATCGCCGAAGTGGCGACCCAGCTCAACCTGACGCCCCAGCGCCTGGGGCAGATCGAGGCCGGTGCCTTCGACCAGCTGCCGGGCCATACCTTCGCCAGGGGCTATATCCGTGCCTATGGCAAGCTGCTGGGCATGGACCAGGCGCGCCTGGTGCTGGAGTTCGATCAATTCACCGGCAGCAACGCCGCCGGCAGCAGCGTGCACAGTCTCGGCCGCATCGAGCAGCCGCTGAGCTATTCGCAGCAGGCCCTGCGTTTCGCCAGCCTGGCCTTGCTGGTGGCCTTGGTCGGCGTGGGCTTCTACTGGTGGCAGGAGCAGGCCCAGCGGCCGCTCGAGGAGTCGGCCGTGACCAGCCTCGAGCACGTCGAAGTCGAAGGCGTCGATGGCACCACCCAGCTGCACGTGCTCGACGAGCCGGAGGATCAGGCGGTGGAGGCGGCCCAGGAGTCGGCCCAGCTGAGCCTCGCCGAGGCGTCGCCCGAGCAGGACGAGCCCGCAGACACTCAGTCGCCCCCTGAGCCGACCGAGGCCCCAGCTGCCCTGGAGTCCGCCAGCCCTGTGGCGCTCCAGCCCGCGATGCCGGCAGAGCCTGTGGCCGAGGCCGCCACCGTGGAGCAGGCCGAAGCAACTGGCGCGGTAGCCGAAGAGGCCCCCCAGCCCCCGATGCTGGCCGCTGGCGAGGGCAGGGTGCAGGTGACGTTCACCGCCGATTGCTGGACCCAGGTGACCGACGCCAACGGCAAGATTCTGATCAGCGCGCTGAAGCGGGGCGGCGATAGCCTGGCGCTGACCGGCAAGGCCCCCCTGGAATTGCGCCTGGGTTTTGCCCGCGGCGCGCAGGTGAGTTACAACGGCAAGCCGGTGGATGTCGCGCCCTTCGTCACCGGCGAGACCGCTCGCGTGAAACTGGGTGGGCAATAAGATGCATTGCGAATCGCCGATCAAGCGCCGCCAATCGCGGAAAATCTGGGTAGGTTCGGTACCGGTGGGCGGCGATGCGCCCATCTCGGTGCAGAGCATGACCAACACCGACACCAATGACGTGGCCGCCACCGTGGCGCAGATCCGTCGCCTGGAAGAGGCCGGCGCCGATATCGTGCGCGTCTCGGTGCCGGACATGGACGCCGCCGAGGCCTTCGGCAAGATCAAGCAGCAGGTCAATCTGCCGCTGGTGGCCGACATTCACTTCGACTACCAGATCGCCCTGCGCGTGGCCGAGCTGGGCGTCGACTGCCTGCGCATCAACCCGGGCAACATCGGTCGCGAGGACCGGGTGCGGGCGGTGGTCGAGGCCGCGCGGGACAAGGGCATCCCGATCCGCATCGGGGTCAACGCCGGCTCCCTGGAGAAGGACCTGCAGAAGAAATACGGCGAGCCGACGCCGGCCGCGCTGGTCGAGTCGGCACTGCGCCATGTCGAGCACCTTGACCGGCTGAACTTTCCCGACTTCAAGGTCAGCGTGAAGGCCTCCGACGTGTTCATGGCGGTGGAGGCCTACAGGCTGCTGGCCAAGCAGATCGAGCAGCCGCTGCACCTGGGCATCACCGAGGCCGGCGGCCTGCGCTCCGGCACGGTGAAGTCGGCGGTGGGCCTGGGCATGCTGCTGGCCGAGGGCATCGGCGATACCATCCGCATCTCCCTGGCGGCCGATCCGGTCGAGGAGATCAAGGTCGGCTTCGACATCCTCAAGTCGCTGCGCCTGCGTTCGCGCGGCATCAACTTCATCGCCTGCCCGAGCTGCTCGCGGCAGAACTTCGATGTGGTCAAGACCATGAACGAGCTGGAGGCGCGGGTCGAGGACCTGCTGGTGCCGCTGGACGTGGCGGTGATCGGCTGCGTGGTCAATGGCCCGGGCGAGGCCAAGGAGGCCCATGTCGGCCTCACCGGCGGCTCGCCGAACAACCTGGTGTACATCGACGGCAAGCCGGCGCAGAAACTGAACAACGACAACCTGGTGGACGACCTGGAGCGCCTGATCCGCCAGAAAGCGGCCGAGAAGCTCGCCGCCGACGCCGCCCTGATCGTGCGCGGCTGACTGCGACCCCGAACTGTTAAGGAATCGAATTGAGCAAGTCCCTGCAAGCCATCCGTGGCATGAACGACATCCTGCCCGAGCAGACTCCGGCTTGGCGCTACTTGGAGAACACCTTCGCGCACCTGCTCAAAGGATACGGCTACAAGGAAATCCGGGTACCCGTGCTGGAGTTCACTGAGCTGTTCGCCCGTGGTATCGGCGAAGGCACCGATGTGGTTGACAAGGAAATGTACACCTTCCTCGACCGCAACGGAGAGTCCCTGACCCTGCGTCCGGAAGGTACCGCCGGCACCGTGCGAGCGGTGCTCGAGCACGGCCTAGCCGGCGGCGGTCAGGTGCAGAAGCTCTGGTACGCCGGCCCCATGTTCCGCTATGAGAAGCCGCAGAAAGGGCGCTACCGTCAGTTCCACCAGATCGGCGTGGAGGTGTTCAACCTGCCGGGGCCGGACATCGACGCCGAGCTGATCGCCCTCACCTGGCGTCTGTGGCAGGCCCTCGGCCTGGCTGATGCAGTGTCCCTGCAGCTCAACAGCCTAGGCTCAAGCGAGGCCCGCGCGGCCTATCGCGAGGCCCTAGTGGCCTATCTCAAGGAGCGCTACGAGCTGCTCGATGAGGACAGCCAGCGCCGGCTGACCAGCAACCCGTTGCGCATCCTCGACAGCAAGAACGCGCAGACCCAGGCCCTGCTGGCCGATGCGCCGACCCTGCACGACTATCTCGATGAAGAGTCCCGCGCCCACTTCGACGGCCTCAAGGCACGCCTGGATGCCGTCGGGATCCGTTACGAGATCAATCCCAGGCTGGTGCGCGGTCTGGACTACTACGGCCGCACTGTCTTCGAGTGGGTCACCGACAAGCTCGGTGCCCAGGGCACCGTCTGCGCCGGTGGCCGCTACGATGGGCTGGTGAGCCAGTTCGGCGGTAAGCCGACGCCGGGGGTCGGCTTCGCCATGGGCGTGGAGCGCCTGGTGCTGCTGCTGGAGACCCTGCAGTTGCTGCCGGCGGAGCTGAGTCCCGCGCCGCACGTCTACCTCTGCGCCTTCGGCGAGCCGGCGGAGCTGGCGGCCCTGGCCCTGGCCGAGCGCCTGCGCGACCAGCTGCCGGGGCTGCGCCTGCAGGTCAATGCCGGCGCCGGCAGCTTCAAGAGCCAGTTGAAGAAGGCGGACAAGAGCGGCGCGCTCTACGCGCTGGTCCTGGGAGAAGACGAACTGGCCCGGCAAGTGGTAGGTTGCAAGCCGCTGCGGGACCAGGGCGAGCAACAGAGCATCGCCTGGGCCGATCTGGCCGAGCGTCTGGCGCCCTGCCTCGAGCAGGCTTAACAGCACACGCCGATTTAGCGAAATAGGAGTATTGGGGTGGAGTCGCGTACCGAAGAAGAACAGCTGGCGATGATCAAGGAGTGGTGGCAGCGCAACGGCATGCCGTTGCTCACCGGCGCGCTGTTGGCGCTGGTGGCGGTGTTCGGCTGGCAGGGCTGGCAGAAGTACCAGAGCAGCCAGGCACAGAGTGCCTCGGTGCTCTATCAGCAGCTGCTGGAGACCGCCCTCGACCCGAGCGGCGAGCCGGATGCGGCCAAGGTCGCCGAGTTGGGCAAGCAGCTCAAGGACGAGTTCGGCGGCAGCCATTACGCCCAGTACGGCAGCCTGTTCATCGCCAAGGTGGCGGTCGAGTCCGGCAAGCTGGAGGATGCGGCGAGCGAATTGCAGGCGATAGTCGATCAGCCGGCGGACGCGACCCTGGAAGAGCTGGCGCGTCAGCGTCTGGCCCGCGTTCTGGCGGCTCAGGACAAGGCCGAGGCCGCGCTGCAGTTGCTCGAGGGCGATGCCGATCAGGCCTATCTGGCCAGCCGCGAAGAGCTCAAGGGCGACCTGCTGGCGACCCTGGGCCGCGATGATGAGGCCCACGCCGCCTACCTCAAGGCCAAGGCCGCACTGGCCGAAGACGCCGCGGTGGGTGGCCTGCAAATGAAGCTCGACGACCTGGCAAAAGGGGATGCGTGACGTGAAGCGTTGGAAGAATGCCGCGCTGTTGGCCCTGGCCGTACTGGCCGTGGGCTGCAGCAGCAACAGTAAGAAGGAACTGCCGCCTGCCGAGCTGACCGACTTCGAAGAAGAGGTGCAGCTGCAGAAGGAGTGGAGCCGCTCGATCGGCGAGGGCCAGGGCGAGACCTTCAACATGCTGGTCCCGGCGGTCGATGGCGAGACCATCTATGCCGCCGATGTCGAGGGCCTGGTCATGGCGCTGGACCGCAAGAGCGGCGATGTGCGCTGGAAGCAGGAGCTCGAGGCGCCGGTGTCCGGTGCGGTCGGTGCCGGTTACGGCCTGGTCCTGCTGGGCACCCTGAAGGGCGAGATCATCGCCCTGGACACCGCCTCCGGCGAGGAAAAGTGGCGTGCGCGGGTGACCAGCGAAGTGCTGGCGGCACCGGCGACCAACGGCGACGTGGTGCTGGTGCAGACCCAGGACGACCGCCTGATCGCCCTGGATGCCGACACCGGCAGCCAGCGCTGGATCTTCGAGAACACCCCGGCGGTACTGACCCTGCGCGGCACCGGCAGTCCGGTGCTGACCAATCGCCTGGCCATCGCCGGCCTGTCCAGCGGCAAGGTCATCGCCCTGGACGCCCAGCGCGGCCTGCCGGTCTGGGAGCAGCGCGTGGCGGTGCCCCAGGGCCGTTCCGAGCTGGACCGCGTGGTGGACATCGACGGCGGCCTGCTGCTGTCCGGCGGTACCCTCTATGCGGTCAGCTACCAGGGCCGTGTCGCGGCGCTGGAACTGGAGAGCGGGCGCATCCTCTGGCAGCGCGAGGCCTCCAGCTCGGTGGGAGTGGCCCAGGGCTACGGCAACGTCTACGTCAGTCTGGCCAGCGGCACGGTGGAAGGCATCGATGAGCGCAGCGCCTCGGCGCTGTGGAGCAACGACGCCCTGGCGCGTCGTCAGCTGTCGGCGCCGGAGGTGTTCTCCAGCTATGTGGCCTTCGGCGACCTGGAGGGTTACCTGCACCTGATCA
Organism: Pseudomonas sp. MBLB4123; assembly: GCF_051904775.1. Lineage (NCBI taxonomy): Bacteria > Pseudomonadati > Pseudomonadota > Gammaproteobacteria > Pseudomonadales > Pseudomonadaceae > Pseudomonas > Pseudomonas sp. MBLB4123. The sequence goes on along the minus strand of NZ_CP196711.1, from coordinate 2,364,064 downwards.
GCCAGGTGGACGGCCGCTTCGTCGGCCGCGAGCGCATCGACAGCGACGGCCTGCGCGCCCGTCCGCTGGTGGTCGGCGAGTGGCTGTACGCCTTTGGCAACGGCGGCAAGCTGGTGGCCTTGACCATCAAGTGACCCGGCGCTAGAGGGCCAGGCTAGACTGCACGGCGAGGCCGTGCGGCGGCCCGGCCCCAGCTGTGAATTCGGCCGCTGCCCTGGCAGCGGCCTTTGTATTTTCTGAAATAACGTAGTGGAGAGCCTTATGGTTCCCGTAATTGCCCTGGTGGGCCGCCCGAACGTCGGCAAGTCGACCCTCTTCAACCGCCTGACCAAGACCCGCGACGCGATAGTCGGCGACCTCTCCGGCTTGACCCGCGACCGCCAGTACGGCGAGGCCAAGTGGCAGGGGCGGACCTATATCGTCATCGACACCGGGGGTATCTCCGGCGACGAGGAGGGCATCGATGCGAAGATGGCCGAGCAGTCGCTGCAGGCCATCGAAGAGGCCGATGCCGTGCTGTTCCTGGTCGATGCCCGGGCCGGGCTGTCGGCCTCCGACCAGATGATCGGCGAGCACCTGCGCAAGCGTAACAAGCACAGCTTCCTGGTGATCAACAAGGTCGACAACCTCGACCCCGACCTGGCCCGCGCCGAGTTCAGCCCCCTGGGCATGGGCGAGGCCCTGGCCATCGCCGGTGCTCACGGCCGCGGCATCACCCAGATGCTCGAGGCGGTGCTGGGCGGCTTTCCCAAGGACGCCGGCGAGCCGGAGGAGGGCGAGGAGGCCGAAGAGGTGGCCGAGGGCGAGGAAGCCAAGCGCATCCCCGGGCCCAGCGAGAAGGACGGCATCAAGCTGGCGATCATCGGCCGGCCCAACGTCGGCAAGTCGACCCTGGTCAACCGCATGCTCGGCGAGGACCGGGTGATCGTCTACGACCAGGCGGGGACGACCCGCGACAGCATCTACATCCCCTTCGAGCGCGACGATGAGAAGTACACCCTGATCGACACCGCCGGCGTGCGTCGCCGCGGCAAGATCTTCGAGGCGGTGGAGAAGTTCTCGGTGGTCAAGACCCTGCAGGCCATTCAGGATTCCAACGTGGTGGTGTTCGTCATGGACGCCCGCGAAGGGGTGGTCGATCACGACCTCAATCTGCTCGGCTTCGTCCTGGAGAGCGGCCGCGCCCTGGTCATCGCCCTGAACAAGTGGGACGGCATGGAGCCGAGCGAGCGCGACTACGTGAAGACCGAGCTGCAGCGCCGGCTGTTCTTCGTCGATTTCGCCGACATCCACTTCATCTCGGCGCTGCACGGCACCGGCGTCGGCCACCTGTACAAGTCGGTGCAGGCCTCGTTCCAGTCGGCGATCACCCGCTGGCCCACCAGTCGCCTGACGCAGATCCTCGAGGATGCCGTGCGCGAGCACCAGCCGCCGCTGGTCAACGGCCGGCGCATCAAGCTGCGCTACGCCCACCTCGGCGGCGCCAACCCGCCGCTGATCGTGATCCACGGCAACCAGGTCGAGTCGGTGCCGCGCGCCTACTCGCGTTACCTGGAGAACACCTACCGGCGCGTGCTCAAGCTGGTCGGCACGCCGATCCGCATCGAATACAAGGGCGGCGAGAACCCCTACGAGGACAAGAAGAACACCCTCACCGACCGCCAGGTGAACAAGAAGCGCCGCCTGATGAGCCACCACAAGAAGGCCGAGAAGAAGCGCAAGGACAAGAAGCGCTGATCCCGGTCGTCCGCCACACACGGAAGGCGCCCGCGGGCGCCTTTTTCGTGCCCGGACGATCGGCTATCCTGCGCCCTCGACAGCGCCCGCCAGGCGCGCTGAGCCGCAGGAAGACGTCATGATCACCAGCAAGCTGCCGAATGTCGGCACCACCATCTTCACCCGCATGTCCCAGCTCGCCGCCGAGACCGGCGCGCTCAACCTGTCCCAGGGCTTCCCCGATTTCGACGGGCCGCAGGCGCTGCGCGACGCGGTCGCCCGGCACATCGCCGCCGGCCACAACCAGTACGCGCCGCTGGCCGGGTTGCCGGCGCTGCGCCAGCAGGTGGCGGCGAAGATCGCCCGCAGCTACGGCCGCACGGTCGACATGGACGGTGAGGTGACCATCGCTCCGGGTGCCACCCAGGGCATCTTCTGCGCCATCCAGACGCTGATCCGCCCGGGCGACGAGGCGATCGTCTTCGACCCCTGCTACGACAGCTACGAGCCCTCGGTGGAGCTGGCCGGCGGCCGCTGCGTGCACGTGCCCCTGGCCCTGCCGGATTTCGCCATCGACTGGCAGCGCTTGGCCGACGCCCTGAGCCCCAGGACCCGGCTGATCGTCCTCAACAGCCCGCACAACCCCAGCGGCGGGCTGATCTCCCGCGCCGATCTGGACCGGCTGGCGGCGTTGATTCGCGACCGCGACATCTACCTGATCAGCGACGAGGTCTACGAGCACCTGGTGTTCGACGGCGCGCGGCACGCCAGCGTGCTGGCCCACGAGGAACTGTACGCGCGGGCCTTCGTGGTCAGCTCGTTCGGCAAGACCTACCACGTCACCGGCTGGAAGACCGGCTACGTGGTGGCGCCGCCGGCGCTCACCGCCGAGCTGCGCAAGGTGCACCAGTACGTCAGCTTCTGCGGCGTCACGCCGTTGCAGTGGGCCCTGGCCGACTACATGGCCGAGCACCCCGAGCATGTCGAGGAGCTGCCGGCCTTCTACCAGGCCAAGCGCGACCTGTTCTGCGACCTGCTCGCCGACTCGCGCTTCAGCTTCCAGCGCGCACCCGGCACCTACTTCCAGCTGGCCGATTATTCGGCGATCCGCGACGACCTGGACGACGTGGCCATGGCCGAGTGGCTGACCCGCGAGCACGGCGTGGCGACCATCCCCGTGTCGGTGTTCTACCAGCAGCCGCCCAAGGACCTGCGCCTGGTGCGCTTCTGTTTCGCCAAGCGCGAGGACACCCTGCGCCAGGCCGCGGAGAAGCTATGCGCGATCTGACGGCGTTACCCGACCTGCAGCTGGCGCTGGTGCAGACCGAGCTGGTCTGGCACGACACGGCGGCCAACCACATGCACTTCGCATCCCTGCTGGAGCAGGCCCGGGGCGCCGACCTGGTGGTGCTGCCGGAGATGTTCACGACCGGTTTCTCCATGGACTCGGCCGGCCTGGCCGAGCCGGAGGGTGGGCCGAGCAGCCAGTGGCTGCTGGCCCAGGCCGTGCGCCTGCAGGCGGTGGTGACCGGCAGCCTGATCATCCGGGCGGCCGATGGCAGCTACCGCAACCGCCTGCTCTGGGCGCGCCCGGACGGCAGCCTGGCGCACTACGACAAGCGCCACCTGTTCCGCATGGCCGGCGAGCACAAGCACTACGCCGCCGGCGAGGAGCAGCTGCTGCTGGAGCTCAAGGGCTGGCGCATCCGCCCGCTGATCTGCTACGACCTGCGCTTCCCGGTGTGGAGTCGCGACCCGCACGACACCGACCTGCTGCTGTACACCGCCAACTGGCCGGCCGCACGCCGTCACCACTGGAACCGGCTGTTGCCGGCGCGGGCGATCGAGAACCTGTGCTACGTGGCGGCGGTCAACCGCATCGGCACGGACGGCAAGGGCCACCCCTACAGCGGCGATAGCCAGGTGCTGGATTTCCAGGGCGAAGCCTTGCTCGAGGCCGGGACGGCCGGCGGGGTGTTCCGTGTCACGCTGTCCGGCACCGACCTGGCCGCGTACCGGGAGCGCTTTCCCGCCTACCTGGATGCCGATGCCTTCGAACTGAAGCCGTAGTCTGGATCGAACGCAACGATACCCAGGGGGGGCGATGAGAATCGCTGCGCACGCCCCATCCTGCAGAAACGACAACGCCGGGCTGTGCCCGGCGTTGTTCTCTCTGGCCGAGTCGCGCCTCAGGCGGCCTGGGCCTCGACCTGCTTCAGGGCGCGGTTCAGGGCGCTGAACAGGGCGCGGAAGCTGGCGGTGGTCAGGTTCTCGTCGATGCCTACGCCGTGCAGCGCGCGGCCGCCGTCCACGCGCAGCTCGATATAGGCCGCGGCCTTGGCATTGGTGCCGGCGCCTATGGCGTGCTCGCAGTAGTCCATGATCTCCACGGCCACCGGCAGGCCGGCCACCAGGGCCTCCAGCGGGCCCTTGCCGATGCCGCGCCAGTGCTGGCTGTCGCCGCCTGCGAGGACCTCCACGTCCACCGCGCTGGTGCCGTTCTCTTCCTGCAGGCGATGGCCCTTGAGGGCATAGGGGGCGTTGGCCTGCAGGTATTCGCGGTCGAACAGCTGGTAGATCTGCGCGGCGCTCATCTCCAGGCCCAGGCGGTCGGTCTCCTTCTGCACCACCTGGCTGAACTCGATCTGCATGCGCCGCGGCAGGCTGATGCCGTATTCCTGCTCCAGCAGGTAGGTGATGCCGCCCTTGCCGGACTGGCTGTTGACCCGGATCACCGCCTCGTAGCTGCGGCCGATGTCGGCCGGGTCGATTGGCAGGTAGGGCACTTCCCAGACGCCGTCCGGGTCCTGCAGGGCGAAGCCCTTGCGGATGGCGTCCTGGTGCGAGCCGGAGAAGGCGGTGTGCACCAGGTCGCCGACATAGGGGTGGCGCGGGTGCACCGGGAGCTGGTTGCACTCCTCGACCACCTTGCGCACCGCGTCGATGTCGGAGAAGTCCAGGCCCGGGTGGATGCCCTGGGTGTAGAGGTTCAGCGCCAGGTTGACCAGGTCGACGTTGCCGGTGCGCTCGCCGTTGCCGAACAGGCAGCCCTCGACGCGATCGGCGCCGGCCAGCAGACCCAGCTCGCTGGCCGCCACCCCAGTGCCGCGGTCGTTGTGGGTGTGCAGGCTGATCAGCACGCTGTCGCGGCGGCTGACGTGGCGGCAGAACCACTCGATCTGGTCGGCGTAGATGTTCGGCGTGGACACTTCGACTGTGGCCGGCAGGTTGAGGATGGCCTTGTTCTCCGGCGTCGGTTGCCACACGTCGAGCACGGCATCGCAGACCTCCACGGCGAACTCCAGCTCGGTGGAGGTGAAGATCTCCGGCGAGTACTGGAAGGTCCAGCGGGTCTGCGGTTGTCGGGCGGCCAGGTCCTTGATGATGCGCGCGGCATTGACCGCGATGGCCACCACCCCGGCCTTGTCCTGGTTGAAGACGATGCGGCGGAAGGAGGGCGCGGTGGCGTTGTAGACATGGACGATGGCCTGCTTCGCGCCCTTGAGCGACTCGAAGGTGCGGCTGATCAGGTCTTCGCGGGCCTGGGTCAGCACCTGGATGGTGGTGTCCTCGGGGATGTGGCCGCCCTCGATCAGCTCGCGGACGAAGTCGAAATCGGTCTGCGAGGCGGAGGGGAAGCCCACCTCGATCTGCTTGATGCCGACCTGTACCAGGGTCTTGAAGAAGCGCAGCTTCTTGGCCGCGTCCATCGGCTCGATCAGCGACTGGTTGCCGTCGCGCAGATCCGAACTGCACCAGACCGGCACTTCGGTGATGGTCTTCGACGGCCAGGTGCGGTCGGGCAGGTCGATCGGGGCGAAAGCACGGTACTTGCCGGAGGGGTCTTTGAGCATGCTCATGGGGAAGTCCTTGTTGGCGGCGGCCACGGAGGGGCCAGGCAGAATCGGCGGAAACAGGCGAAGGGGTGCTAGCCACGCAGTCGCTGGCTGACCAGGCAGAGGTTGGCGTGTTGCCGCAGGAGGAAGAGGGTATGGGTAGCCTTCATGGCGTTAACCCTATCCATAGAGGTTAAAGATGGCAAGTGTTGCTGAAAAATTGGAATTAGTTGTCTTTGTGATTGGTTTGTTGGTGTTTTATTGCGTGGATATTCGTCTGTGCTGTCGAGGATTGCGCGCTGTCATCGTCCGGGTTATGGCGACCTCTCGGCCGTGCTCGCATTGATTATCGGCACCGCGGGGCGCTCGCTGCCCGGCCCGGCCCGGGGATCACGGCCCTGCCGGGCGGCACCGAACGTCCCCGCGCCGCCCGCCAATTCGCGCCGTCCTGGCGCAACAGCTGCCCCGCAACTGGTTCTATCTGGCTCCTTCGCCCGCCTCCTACTCTAGCCCCAAGCCCGCCGCCCCCGCCCTAGGCGCCGCGCGGCGGCTCGCACGACTTGCCTCACTGACTCCACACAACAACAACGGGAGAGATCGGCATGCTTATCGGAGTTCCGCAAGAGATCAAGAACCACGAGTACCGCGTCGGCATGGTGCCGGCCAGCGTCCAGGAGCTGACCAGCCGCGGCCATGCCGTGCTGGTGCAGAGCCAGGCCGGCGCCAGCATCGGCTTCAGCGACGACGCCTACCGCGCCGCCGGCGCCTGCATCGCCGACAGCGCCGAGGAGGTGTTCGCCCGGGCCGAGATGATCGTCAAGGTCAAGGAGCCCCAGGCCAGCGAGCGCAAGCAGCTGCGCCGCGATCAACTGCTGTTCACCTACCTGCACCTGGCGCCGGACCGCGAGCAGACCGTCGACCTGCTGGAGAGCGGCGCCACCTGCATCGCCTACGAGACCGTCACCTCCAGCCGCGGCGGCCTGCCGCTGCTGGCGCCGATGTCGGAAGTGGCCGGGCGCATGTCGATCCAGGCCGGCGCCGCCTGCCTGGAGAAGTCCCGCGGCGGCCGCGGCGTGCTGCTCGGCGGCGTGCCGGGGGTGGAGCCGGCCAAGGTGGTGATCCTCGGCGGCGGCGTGGTCGGTTCCAATGCCGCGCGCATGGCCCTGGGCCTGGGCGCCCAGGTGGTGGTGCTGGACCGCAGCATCGAGGTGCTGCGCCGCCTGGTCGGCGAGTTCGGCACCCAGCTGCAGACGGTGCTGTCCAACCGCGCCGAGCTGGAGGAGCAGGTGCTGTCGGCCGACCTGGTGATCGGCGGCGTGCTGATCCCCGGCGCCGCCGCGCCCAAGCTGGTCAGCGCCGAGATGGTGCGGGCCATGAAGCCGGGCTCGGCGGTGGTCGACGTGGCCATCGACCAGGGCGGCTGCTTCGAGACTTCCCGCGCCACCACCCACCAGGACCCGACCTACCTGGTCGACGGCGTGGTGCACTACTGCGTGGCCAACATGCCCGGCGCGGTGGCGCGCACCTCCACCCTGGCGCTGAACAACGCCACCCTGCCGCACATAGTGGCCCTGGCCGACCTGGGCTGGGAGGAGGCGCTGCGCCGCGATCCGCACCTGGCCAATGGCCTGAATATCCATGCCGGGCAGGTCACCTGTCCGGAGGTCGCCGAGGCCCTCGGCTATCCCTGTGCGCCCATGCCGCTGCGCGGCTGAGCCCCGATAAAACGGCGGCTCCGTCGCCGTCCCTTAAGCAATGAGAGGAATACCGACATGCCACGCATGACTCCCAGCGAAGCCCTGGTAGAAACCCTGGTCGCCAACGGCGTGACCGACATCTTCGGCATCATGGGCTCGGCCTTCATGGATGCGATGGATATCTTCGCCCCGGCCGGCATCCGCTTCATCCCCGTGGTCCACGAGCAGGGCGCCGGGCACATGGCCGACGGCTACTCGCGGGTCAGCGGCCGCCACGGCGTGTGCATCGCGCAGAACGGCCCGGGCATCACCAACTTCGTCACCGCCGTGGCCGCCGCTTACTGGGCGCACAGCCCGGTGGTGGTGATCACCCCGGAAACCGGCTCCATGAGCCAGGGCCTGGGCGGCTTCCAGGAAGCCCAGCAGCTGCCGTTCTTCGAGACCATCACCAAGTACCAGGGCCACGTCGCCAACCCGGCGCGCATGGCCGAGCTGACCGCCCGCTGCTTCGACCGCGCCATGCTGGAGAACGGCCCGACCCAGCTGAACATCCCGCGTGACTTCTTCTACGGCGACATCAACGTCGAGATCCCCGCGCCGATCCGCATCGAGCGCAGCGCCGGCGGCGCGCAGAGCCTGGCCGAGGCGGCGGCGCTGCTGGCCGAGGCGCAGAACCCGGTGATCATCTCCGGCGGCGGCGTGGTCATGGGCGACGCGGTGGCCGAGTGCCAGGCCCTGGCCGAGTACCTCGGCGCGCCGGTGGTCAACAGCTACCTGCACAACGACTCCTTCCCGGCCAGCCACCCGCTGTGGTGCGGCCCGCTCGGCTACCAGGGCTCCAAGGCGGCGATGAAGCTGCTGTCGCGGGCCGACGTGGTGGTCGCCCTGGGCACCCGCCTGGGCCCGTTCGGCACCCTGCCGCAGCACGGCCTGGACTACTGGCCGAAGCAGGCCAAGGTGATCCAGATCGACTGCGATCCGAAGATGCTCGGCCTGGTGAAGAAGATCACCGTGGGCATCTGCGGCGACGCCAAGGCCGCCGCCGCCGACCTGCTCGGCCGTCTGGAGAACCTGGCGGTGCGCTGCCTGGAGAACAAGGGCGCGCGGGCCGAGGAAATCGCCCTGGAGAAGGCCAACTGGGAAGCCGAGTTGAACGCCTGGATCCACGAGAAGGACGAGTACTCCTTGGACATGATCAAGGAGCAGGCCGGCGAGGAGGGCAGCTACCTGCACCCGCGCCAGGTGCTGCGCGAGCTGGAGAAGGCCATGCCGGCCGACGCCATGGTCTCCACCGACATCGGCAACATCAACTCGGTGTCCAACAGCTACCTGCGCTTCGAGCAGCCGCGCTCCTTCTTCGCCGCCATGAGCTTCGGCAACTGCGGTTACGCGCTGCCGACCATCATCGGCGCCAAGGTCGCCGCGCCGCACCGCACCGCCATCTCCTACGCCGGTGACGGCGCCTGGGGCATGTCGATGATGGAGATCATGACCTGCGTGCGCGAGAACATCCCGGTCACCTCCATCGTCTTCCACAACCGCCAGTGGGGTGCGGAGAAGAAGAACCAGGTGGACTTCTACAACCGCCGCTTCGTCGCCGGCGACCTGGAGAACCAGAGCTTCGCCGGTATCGCCCGCTCCATGGGCGCCGAAGGCGTCACCGTCGACCGCCTGGAGGACGTCGGCCCTGCGCTCAAGGCCGCCTGCGAGGCGCAGAAGGCCGGCAAGACCACGGTGATCGAGATCATGTGCACCCGCGAGCTGGGCGATCCGTTCCGCCGCGATGCGCTGTCCAAGCCGGTGCGTTTCCTGGAGAAGTACAAGGACTACGTCTGAGTCGCCGCGGCAACGCGCTTCGCGATGAAGGGCACGAGTCCCTAGGTAACACCGCAGCGGCGCCTTAGGGCGCCGCTGCGGCTTCGACCGCGATCAATCGGGAAAGCAATCATGTTGAGCACTATTCCACGGGAATGTCCGGCGTTTCTCCTCGAGCGGGCCAAGGCCCTGCCGCGGGTGGTCACGGCGGTGGTCAACCCGGTCAACCAGTTGAGCCTGGAGAGCGCCAGGCAGGCCAGCGACCAGGGCCTGATCGAGCCGGTGCTGGTCGGCGACCCGGCGCAGATCCGCGCCCTGGCCGAGGCCATCGACTGGGACCTGCACGACCTGCGCATCCTGGCCGCCGCCGACGAAGGCCAGAGCGCCGAGCTGGCCTGCGCCCTGGCCGGCGCGGGGGAGGCGGCGGCGCTGATGAAGGGCCACCTGCACACCGACGCCCTGCTGCGCGCGGTACTCAAGCGCGAGGCCGGGCTGCGCACCGCCAGCCGCCTCAGCCACGTGTTCCACATGACCCTGCCGGGCAGCGACAAGGCGCTGTCGATCACCGACGCGGTGATCAACGTGCAGCCGAGCATAGTCGACAAGATCCACATCGCCCAGAATGCCATCGAGCTGATGCACGCCCTGGGCTACCAGATGCCGCGCATGGCGGTGCTCTCCGGCACCGAGGAGGTGACCCGCAGCATGCCCTCCAGCCAGGACGCCGCGGAGCTGGTCAAGCTGGCGGCCATCGGCGCTTTGCGCGGCGCCTGCGTCGAGGGGCCGCTGGCCTTCGACAACGCGGTATCCCTGGAGGCGGCGCGGATCAAGGGCATAGGCGGGCAGGTGGCGGGCAATGCCGATATCCTGCTGGTGCCGAACCTGGAGGCCGGCAACATGCTGTTCAAGCAGATGGTGTACTTCATGAGCGCCACCGCCGCCGGCCTGGTGCTGGGCGCGCGGGTGCCGATCGTGCTGACTTCGCGCGCCGACCCGCTGGAGGCGCGTCTGGCCTCCTGTGCCCTGGCTTCCATCTTCATCGACCACCGCCAGCAGGCGCAGCCTCGCGCCCTGGCCCACTAACGAGGAACAGCAGCATGGCCCTGCAACGTTATGCCTTCATCTTCAAGGCGCCCGGCATGGACTTTCTCACCCACAACGGCTGCCTGGAATCCGAGTCCTTCGCCGCCACCCTGTGCGGCGTGGCGGACGTCGAGCAGGCGGTGCTGGTGGCCCAGGAGCTGCTGACCCGCCACGTGCAGCTGATCGAGCTGTGCGGCGCCTTCAGCGCCGCGGAGGTCGAGCAGGTGCGCAGCGCCCTCGGCGACCGCATTCCGGTGGGCGCCGTGCAGTACAGCGCCGCGGAGCGCGAGCGCCTGCAGCAGGCGTTCGCCTGAGCCGGCGCGGCCGGCTTCAGGCCGTGCCGGCGGCCAGCCAGGCCGCCAGCACCCGCCGGCGCCACCAGTCGCTGCCTTCGACCAGCTGCCGGATCAGGGCCTGTTCGCGGGCATCGCCGGCGAACAGCCGTGGCCGCGGCAGCACCGGCAACTGGGACTGTAGCTCCAGCGCACGCAGCAGCCAGGGGCGCGGCGCGGTGCCGGCAGGCACCGGCAGCAGGGGCAGCTGCGGGCAGAGGTAGAACAGCAGCCAGCTGGTTGCCGGGTGTCCGTCGGCGTCGTCGAACAGGGCCCGGTTGCCGGTCTCCAGCAGCGCCAGGGCCGGCTCCAGGCCCTCGCCGCCGCGCCACTCGTCCAGCTGCGCCCAGCGCGGCGCCAGTTCGCGGCGGATGAAGCCGTCCAGGCGCGCGGCCAGCTCGTCGGCGCTCAGGCCGAGGAAATCCAGATCGGCACAGTCCTTGAGCATGCGCAGGTAGGTCTTGTCGATCAGCGTGCGCCCGGCGTTCTGCCAGGCGGCGCCGGCGGCCCGGGCCAGGTTGCCGTAGCACTGCAGCAGCAGGCCGTTGTCGCTGCTGCGCGCATCCTGGCCCGAGGCGAACCCCGGGTGCGGCTGCTGCCAGGCCTGGCGCAGGCGCTCGCCGAGCTGGACGAGCTGCAGGTTATCCAGGGTCATGGGGGCCTCTTCGGATGGTGGAGCGGGGCCGGCCGTTTCCCCTCGCGGGGGCCGGTCGCGGGGCGTGCGCGCACCACTCTAGGGGCCGTGCGGGGCCCCAGGTAGCGCCAGCTGCGGCCATTCGGCTGGGCCAAGCGCGGCCCCGGCGGCTGGCCCCTACGACGCCCGCGGCGTGGCCCTAATGGGGGGCGGAGGCTTTCTCTAGCATCGAGATTCCGAGTCTTAGCCTCTAAGGGTGTAGGTGCCGACATGACAATAAAACAACACCACACGATCCCGCCCAGCCACTGCCAGAACCCGCACGAACCGGCGCCGAGCTCCTGGCTGATGGGCCGCAGGCAGCGCCTGGCCCTGCTGTTGCCGGGGGTGATCGCCTCGGCGGTGGTCGCCGCCAGCGCCGCCTTCCTCTCCGAGCACTACGGCGCGCCGGTGATGCTGATGGCGCTGCTGCTGGGCATGGCCCTGGGCTTCCTCTCCGAGGAAGGCCGCGCGGTCGCCGGCATCCGCTTCACCTCCAGCACCATACTGCGCATCGGCGTGGCCCTGCTCGGCATGCGCATCACCCTGGAGCAGATCCTCTCCCTGGGCAGCACGCTGATGGCGGTGGTGATAGGCGCGGTGTTCCTGACCATCAGCTTCGGCATCCTCCTCGCCCGCCTGCTCGGCCAGTCGCGCGATTTCGGCATTCTCAGCGGCGGCAGCGTGGGCATCTGCGGCGCCTCGGCGGCCCTGGCCATCTCCGCGGTGCTGCCGCCGAACAAGGACAGCGAGCGCAACACCATCTTCACCGTGATCAGCGTCACCGCGCTGAGCACCATCGCCATGATCGCCTACCCGCCGATCGCCCAGTGGCTGGGCCTGGACGCCCAGCAGGCCGGGGTGTTCCTCGGCGCCACCATCCACGACGTGGCCCAGGTGGTCGGCGCCGGCTACAGCATGTCGGACGAGACCGGCGACAGCGCCACGGTGATCAAGCTGCTGCGCGTGGCCATGCTGGTGCCCATCGTCTTCAGCCTGTCGCTGCTGCTGCGCAAGCGCAGCGAGGGCCCGCGCCCGGCCTTGCCGCTGCCGCTGTTCATCATCTTCTTCGTGCTCTTCGTGGCCCTCAACAGCAGCGGCCTGGCCTCGGCGCAGGTGCAGGAATTCGCCGGCGACGTGTCGCGCTGGTGCCTGATCACCGCCATCGCCGCCCTGGGCATGAAGACCTCGCTCAAATCGCTGCTGGAGGTCGGCTGGCGCCCGGCGACCCTGCTGGTCAGCGAGACGCTGTTCCTCGCGCTGCTGATCCTCGGCGCGGTGAACTGGCTGGGATGAGGCCGGCCACCGGCCGGCATGTCCAGCTGCGTGCCCATGTGCCGGCTGTGGCTGGCGCGGGCCCATAGGCGGGCCGGCCGAGGTGGCCGGCCAGGGAGGCGGGATGAGTGTGCAGGTGCATCTGTTGTTCCTCGGCTGCGTCGCCCTGGCGACCCTGGCGCAGGGCCTCACCGGCTTCGCCTTCGGCCTGATCCTGCTCGGCCTGGTCGCCCACCTGCAGGTGCTGCCGCTCGGCGAGGTGGCGGTGGTGATCAGCATCCTGACCCTGGGCAATGCCATGGGCACCCTGGGCGGGGGCAAGCCGCAACTGGATCGCGGCGTGCTGATGCCGGTGTTGCTCAGCAGCCTGCTCGGGGTCAGCCTGGGTATCTGGGGCCTGGGCGCCCTGGGCGACCAGCAGATCGTCTGGCTGCGCCTCTTGCTCGGCGTGCTGATCGTCGTCGCCAGCCTGATGCTGGTGGTGCAGAGCAGACCCCGGGCGAAGCTGTCGGGGCAGCCCTCGTTCTGGCTGGCCGGCGGCCTGTGCGGGCTGCTCAACGGCCTGTTCTCCAGCGGCGGGCCGCCGATCGTCTATCACCTCTATCGCCAGCCGCTGGCCTACGAGGTGATCCGCAACACCCTGATCACGCTGTTCGCCGCCAATGCGGCGGCGCGCCTGGGGCTGGTCCTGGCGCAGGGGCAGTTGCATGCCGCCACCCTGTGGCTGAGCGCCCAGGCCTTGCCGCTGGTATTGCTGCTCAGCTGGCTGCTGCGCCGCTATCCGCCGCGCCTGTCCCTGCGGGGCGTACGCTGGCTGGTCTTCGCGCTGATGGCGCTGGCCGGCGTCGGCCTGATCGTCGATGCCTTGCCCGGCCTGCTGGCCGTCTATTAGAGAGTGGCGGCTACTGCTCGGCCTCGTCCTTGCCCAGCTCGCTCAGGGCATCGGGCTGGTTCTTGAAGGCCTTGGCGAAGATCTCGCGGTTCTTCGCCATGTAGATGCCCAGTTCCTCGCCCTGTTGCTCGTTGAGCGAGGGCACGGCTTTCTGCAGCACCTCGGTGAGCAGTTCGGCCAATTCCAGCATCTTGTCGTGACGATCGGCTTCGGCCTTATCCATAAACAAACGCTCCAGATCTCGACTGCTGCGGTACACCACTTCGACGGCCATTCATCACCTCTACGCCTTCATGCTGACAGGGTTGCTATAAGCTGTTTATTTATACAGTGGTGGCGCAGTGTACTGTAGCCGCAGGCGCCCTGCAAAGGCCTAGGGTGGCAGCCGGGGCATCATTGCGTGTGGCGCTGAACGATGCGCTCGATTTCGCCGGAGCTGTGCAGGTGTTGCAGCGCCTCGTCCAACTGGCGGGCGAAGTCTTCCTTGAAGGGGAAGCGCGGGCCGGTGCGGTCGCTGAAGCCGACGTAGCTGTTTTCCACCGAGATGATCGGGCCTTCGACTATCGCCTCGGCGTTTGCCGTGTCGTACAGACCATCGCGGCGCATCTGCGCCAGTTCGGCGAGGATCGACAGGCGCTCGTTGAAGTAACAGTCGATGCGGCGGTGCAGCAGTTTCTGCAGGTTGGCGCGGTTGCCGGGGGCGTCCTCGATCCGGATCAGGCCGCGGCGTACCGCGCGCCAGAAGGGCTGGTTCGCCGACAGGTAGCCGGGGTTATTGCCGAAGCGCAGGCCCTGATAGTCCTGCGGCCAGCCGGGCGGCGGGCCGTCGGCGAACACCTCGCGGTGGCAGAACACCACCACCTGCTCCTGCAGGATGGGCACCGAGTAGGGCTTGATCCACGGCCGTTGCTGCGGGCGGTAGTAGGGCGGGACCACCGCCAGTGCCCGCCCGGCCTCGATCTCGACCATGGCGCGCAGCCAGGGCGTGGGCTGCAGTTCGAGGCGGTAGCCGCGCAGCAGCGGTTCGGCCGCCCGTAGGACATCGACATAGATGCCGGCGGCCTGGCCCTCGGCCGTGCGGTAGGTGAAGGGCGGGTAGGCCTCGTCGATCAGCAGGGTGACGCGGGTGTCGGCCTGGGCCGCCAGCGCCGGAGCCAGGGTCAGCAGGGCCAGGACCAGAAGGCCGGTCATATGGCACTTCAGGCGTTCGATCATCGGCTTCATTCGCGTATGCCGTTTGAGGCCTGGACTCGGCCCGGGTTGTTCGCGGCGGCCTTGCCGACAGCCAGCGATTGATCCTCACTACGCTGATGCCCGGACCGGGTGCGGCTCCGGTGGACTATCGTGGTAGGTAAGGCTTGCGCCTCGTCCATCTCGCGCCCCCAATCCCGGTGCGAGTCGATCTCGCCGGCGCTCGGCCGGGGTAGGTGATGAGAAACAGTATAGGCTTCCGCCTCAATGCCCTGTTCGTGGTTCTGGTCACGGCGCTGCTCAGTTGTTCCGGGGCGCTGGCGTACTGGAGCATGCGCAATCAGTTGCTCGAGCAGTACCAGCGCGACCGCGACAGCGTGCAGCAGCGCCTGCAGACCAATCTGGTCAATCCGCTGTGGAACTTCGACACCGCGACCCTGCAGGAGAACCTGGCCGCCGAGGTCAAGCCGCCGGTGCTGGGCATCGTGGTGTACAGCGAGCATGGCGAGCTGCTGGCGTCGGCCGGGATGCAGGAGCCGACGCGGCGGCAAAGCGCGCGCTACGATCACCTGGAGTTTCCCCTGCGCAACCGCGGGCGGAACGAGCAGCAGGTGCTCGGCCGGGTACGGGTGCTGCTGTCGCGCCAGGCGATGCAGGGCACGCTGAACGAGCAGGTGTGGCGACGCTTCCTGGAGATCCTCGCCCTCGACGTGCTGCTGGTGACGGCGCTGTCGCTGAGCCTGCGCCTGCAGGTGCTCAAGCCCCTGGCGGCGTTGCGCGACGCCCTGCACCAGGCGGCCGAGCACCGTGGCCCGCCGGAATCGCTGGTGCTGCCGGGCACCAGCCTCGACGAGTTCGGCGAGGTGCTCGGCGGCTTCAAGCGCATCGCCCGGCGCCTGGCCGAGGACCTGGAGGCCCGGCGCCAGGCCGAGAGCGACATCCGCGGCGCCTACGAGGAACTGCAGCGCACCCAGGCGACCCTGATCCAGGCGGAAAAGCTGGCGGCCCTCGGCGGGCTGGTGGCGGGTGTGGCCCACGAAATCAACACGCCCCTGGGCATTACCCTGACCGGGGCCAGCGTGCTGGCCGAACAGACCCGGCGCTTCGCCGGCCAGCTGCAGGCCGGGCGCCTGAAGAAGTCGGAGGTCGAGGGCTACCTACAGGCCGCCGAAGAGAGCGTCGAACTGATCCTGGCCAACGCCAACCGGGCGGCGCACCTGGTGCACAGCTTCAAGCAGGTGGCGGTGGACCAGACCAGCGAGGCGCGCCGTGAATTCAACCTCGCCCGCTACCTGGGCGAGGTGGTCGAGAGCCTGCGGCCGACCTACAAGCGCCTGC
Organism: Pseudomonas sp. MBLB4123; assembly: GCF_051904775.1. Classification (NCBI taxonomy): domain Bacteria; kingdom Pseudomonadati; phylum Pseudomonadota; class Gammaproteobacteria; order Pseudomonadales; family Pseudomonadaceae; genus Pseudomonas; species Pseudomonas sp. MBLB4123. Next base: position 2,348,216 of record NZ_CP196711.1, on the reverse strand, counting down.
CGATCCAGGTGCGCATCGACTGTCCGGCGGACATCCAGCTGGACGGCTACCCGGGGGCCCTGGCCCAGGTGGTGACCAATCTGCTGGTCAACGCGGTGACCCACGCCTTCCCGGATGGGGCGGCAGGGCAGATCCGGCTCGGCGCCCAGGATGAAGGCGACTGGGTGGTGGTGCGCTTCGAGGACGATGGGCAGGGCATCGCCGCCGAGCATCTGCCGCACATCTTCGAGCCTTTTTTCACGACGAAACGTGGCGTCGGTGGCAGCGGTTTGGGCCTGCATGTGGTCTATAACCTTGTGACCCGGCGCCTGGGCGGCCAGATCCAGGTGGCGAGCACGGCGGGGCAGGGCACCTGCTTCACCCTGCGCATTCCGCGCATCGTCCCGCAGCCGCCCGAGGAGGCAATGTGAGCAAAGAACAGGCCCACGAAGAGGACGACTGGCTGATCGACGACAGCGCCGAGCCGCCGGTATTGCACTGTGAAATGCCGTGGCGGCTGCTGATCGTCGACGATGAACCGGATGTGCACCGGGTCACCCAACTGGCGCTGCGCGACGTCGAGTACAAGGGACGCAGGCTGGAGTTGCTCAGTGCCTATTCCGGGGAGGAGGGTTTCGCCCTGTTGCGCGACCAGCCGGATATCGCCCTGACCCTGCTCGATGTGGTGATGGAGACCGAGGATGCCGGCTTGCGTCTGGTGCATCGGGTCCGCGAGGAACTGGGCAACCCCCTGGTGCGCATCGTGCTGCGCACCGGTCAGCCGGGGCAGGCGCCGGAGCAGGAGGTGATAGTCGCCTACGACATCAACGACTACAAGGCCAAGACCGAGCTGACCCTGCAGAAGCTCTACACCACGGTCATCTCTTCCCTGCGCGCCTACGAGAGCCTGGTGGCCATCGAGCGCAGCCGCCAGGGCCTGAGCAAGATCCTCGAGGGCTCGGCCAACCTCTACCAGATGCACTCGCTGCGCGAATTCGCCTCCGGCGTGCTGGCGCAGATCGGCGCCATCCTCGACGTCGGCACTCACGGCATCCTCTGCGTACGCCGTGGTGCCGGCAGCGGTTCGGTGGCCCTACAGGTCCTCGGCGCCACCGGCAGCTTCGCCGAGGCGGCCCGGCATGACGAACTCGACTCGGCGCACCCGGCCTATGCGCTGATGCTGCAGGCGGTCGAACGGCAGCAGAGCCTCTACGCCTATCCCAACGAGGTGCTCTACATCCCGACCCAGACCCGCCACGAATTCCTGCTGTATTTCACCCCGCCCTGGCCGCTGACCGAGGTGGACAAGGACCTGCTGGAGGTGTTCTGCAGCCGCATCGCCTCGGCCTTCGACAACCTCCACCATCACCTGCAGATGACCCGCGCGCAGGAGGCCACGGTGGTGGCCCTGGCCGATCTGGCCGAATACCGCGACAGTGATACCGGCGAGCACGTGCTGCGTGTCGAGCGCTGGACCGCGCGCACGGCGCAGCGGATGGCCGAGCGTGGCGACTACCCCGAGCAGCTGACGCCGCGCTTTCTCGAGCTGATCGGCATGGCCAGCATCCTGCACGACGTCGGCAAGGTCGCCACCCCCGATCTGGTGCTGTTCAAGCCCGGTGTGCATGACGCTGAGCAGCGCGAGGTGATGCGCCGCCATGCCAGCATCGGTGCGGCCATCCTGCAGCGCTCGGCACGCATGGTTGAGGGTCAGAGTTACCTGTCGATCGGCGCGGAGATCGCCGGTGGCCACCACGAGCACTTCGATGGCAACGGTTATCCCCAGGGCCTGCGCGGCGAGGAGATCCCCCTCTCGGCACGCATCGTCGCGGTGGTCGACGTATTCGACGCCCTGATGCATCGGCGGCCCTACAAGGAACCCTGGTCCCTGGCCGATTCGCTGGACTACCTGCGCGCACGCAGCGGCAAGCAGTTCGACCCGCGGGTGGTGGACGCCTTCCTCGAAGTGGTGGAGCAGGAGTATGCACAGGAGTAGGTGGGCGCCTGTCGGATAGCGGGATAGAGCAGCCAGAAACGACGAGCCCGGCGCGGGGCCGGGCTCGTCTTCTGGGCAGGGTTGCCGCTTACTTCACTTCCAGCGCCAGGCTCTCGGCGATCTTCTGGTTCCAGATCGCCGGGCCGGTGATGTGCACCGACTCGCCGTTGGTGTCGACCGCCACGGTGACCGGCATGTCCTTCACTTCGAACTCGTAGATCGCTTCCATGCCCAACTCGGCGAAGGCCAGCACCTTGGACTTCTTGATTGCCTGGGCCACCAGGTAGGCGGCGCCGCCGACGGCCATCAGGTACACCGCCTTGTTGTCCTTGATCGCCTCGATGGCGATCGGGCCGCGCTCGGACTTGCCGATCATGCCCAGCAGGCCGGTCTGCTCGAGGATCTGCCGGGTGAACTTGTCCATGCGGGTGGCGGTGGTCGGGCCGGCCGGGCCGACCACCTCGTCGCCGACCGGGTCGACCGGGCCGACGTAGTAGATAAAGCGGCCTTTCAAGTCGACAGGAAGATGCTCACCCTTGTTGAGCATCTCGACCATGCGCTTGTGCGCGGCGTCGCGGCCGGTGAGCATCTTGCCGTTGAGCAGGATGGTTTCGCCCGGTTTCCAGCTCTGCACCTCTTCCGGAGTGATTTCGTCGAGGTTGACGCGGCGCGCGCTCGGGCCGGCTTCCCAGACGATTTCCGGGTAGGCATCCAGGTCCGGCGCCTCCAGTTCGGCAGGTCCCGAGCCGTCCAGCACGAAGTGGGCGTGGCGGGTGGCGGCGCAGTTGGGGATCATGCACACCGGCAAGGAGGCGGCGTGGGTTGGGTAGTCCATGATCTTCACGTCGAGCACCGTGGTCAGGCCGCCCAGGCCCTGGGCACCGATGCCCAGCTGGTTGACCTTCTCGAACAGCTCCAGGCGCAGTTCCTCGATGCGGTTCTGCGGGCCGCGGGCCTGCAGCTCGTGGATGTCGATGTGCTCCATCAGCACTTCCTTGGCCATCACCGCGGCCTTCTCGGCGGTGCCGCCGATGCCGATGCCGAGCATGCCCGGCGGACACCAGCCGGCGCCCATGGTCGGCACGGTCTTCAGCACCCAGTCGACGATGGAGTCGGACGGGTTGAGCATGGCCATCTTCGACTTGTTCTCGGAGCCGCCGCCCTTGGCCGCGACGTCCACTTCCACCTTGTCGCCCGGGACGAGGGAGTAGTGGATCACCGCCGGGGTGTTGTCCTTGGTGTTCTTGCGGCTACCTGCCGGGTCGGCCAGGATCGAGGCGCGCAGCACGTTCTCCGGCAGGTTGTAGGCGCGGCGCACGCCCTCGTTGATCATGTCGTCGACGCTCATGCTGGCGCCGTCCCAGCGCACGCCCATGCCGACCTTGACGAACACGGTGACGATGCCGGTGTCCTGGCAGATCGGCCGGTGGCCGGTGGCGCACATGCGCGAGTTGATCAGGATCTGCGCCATGGAGTCCTTGGCGGCCGGCGACTCCTCCTTGAGGTAGGCCTCGTGCATGGCCTGGATGAAGTCCACGGGATGGTAGTAGGAGATGAACTGCAGGGCATCGGCGACGCTCTGGATCAGGTCGTCTTGCTTGATCACGGTCATGCTGGGCGCTCCTCTGTAGGGCAGGCACTGCGGGGCGCCGGACCAGGATCCGGCGCAGGCTTTCAAGGTGAATAGCCGCGCTTAAAAAAGGCGCGGCAGTATAGCGCGCAGCGCCCGCAGGGGACACCCGACCAGGGTCGAAGGCGGTCGCCGGCGCTAGGCATTTGTGGCGGACGGGGGTAGAGTGGCGGCCAGATGCCAGTATGGGACGGAGCCCATCAACCCATGAGCTCGAGTAGCCAGCGGGTCACTCAGCGTAGGCTAAAAGGCTTGCTGCTCAAGCGCTTTGGCATGGCGGCAGCGACCTACGCCTTGACCGGCCTGGTGTGTGCGGTCGCCATGTGCAACGGCCTGTTGCAGGCATCCTGGCCCACCGCACTGCTGTTCACCCTGCTGGTGACACTGAGCCAGCTGGGCTTCTTCGCGGTGTTTCGCGCCGGCCAGAACCTGCGCTTTCGCGACCCCAGCCTGACCGAACCGCAGATGGTGGTGGCCCTCGGCTGGCTGACGCTGTTGCTGTCCTCGTTCGACGAGGGGCGCGGCAGTCTGCTGGTGATCTACCCGCTGATCATGCTGTTCGGCGTGTTCGAGCTGCAGCCCAGGGTCTTCGTCCGTTGCGCGCTGCTGGCCTTCTTCGGTTTCGCCGGTTTGAGCCTCTACGAGGCCTCCACCCTGCGCCTGGACGACCCGGCCGCGGCGACCTTGCAGGTCTGTGTGTTGGCCGCCGTCCTGATCTGGCTGAGCCTGTTCGCCAGTTACGTGCAGACCCTGCGTCGGCGCATGCGCCAGCGGCGCTTCGCCCTGCAGGCGCATCAGGACACCCTGCGCGGCATGATGCGCCAGCTGGAGGATCTGGCGGCGACGGACGAGCTGACCGGCCTGTTCAATCGTCGACACTTCCTGCGCCTGGCCAGCCGTGCGCTGGATGACCTGAGGGCTGGACGCCAGCACGGCCTGGCCCTGATCGACCTGGATCATTTCAAGCGCATCAACGATGTTCACGGCCATGCTGCCGGCGACCGGGTGTTGCAGACCTTCGCCGCCGTCGCCCGGGCCTGTCTGCGCGACGGCGATGTGCTGGCCCGCTATGGCGGCGAGGAATTCGTGTTGCTGTTGCCCGACACCGACTGCGAGCAATTCGCCGCCTGCTGCGAGCGGCTGCGCGAGGCCTTCAGCCGGGCCGAGCCCTTGGGTGTTAAGGTGAGCGACCTGAGTCTGTCTGTCGGAATGACCCTGTTGACCATGCACGACGATCTGGATGAAGCCCTGCACCGCGCCGACCAGGCGCTCTACCAGGCCAAGCGCAGCGGGCGCAACCGCTGTATGGCGGCCTGGGAGGAAGCCGATGCCTGAGCTGCGGGTCGGCGCGCACCGCCTCACCGTCGCCCCCTCTTGTAATCTGCTGGATGCCTTGCTCGCCGGCGGGGTCGCCGTGCCCTACAGCTGCCGGGCGGGGAGCTGTCATGCCTGCCTGGTGCGTTGTCTGCAAGGCGAGCCGCTGGATGCCAAGCCCGGCGCCCTCGATGACGCCCGCCGGGAGCAGGGCTGGCGCCTGGCCTGTCAGTGTCGCATCGTCGACGACCTGCAGGTCGAGGTGTTCGACCCCCTGCGCGATGGTCGCCCCGCGCGTATCCACAGCTGCGACTGGCTCAGCCCCAGCGTGCTGCGCCTGCGCCTGATCCCGCAAGACGCGCTGCGCTACCGCGCCGGCCAGCATCTGGTGCTGTGGACCGAGGCCGGGGTGGCCCGCCCCTATTCGCTGGCCAGCCTGCCCGGCGAAGACCCCTGGCTGGAGTTCCACCTGGACTGCCGGCAGAGCGGGGCCTTCAGCGACGCGGCGCGGGCCATGCGTCCCGGCGACAGCCTGCGCCTGGGCGAGCTGCGGGGCGGTGCGCTGCACTACGATCCGGACTGGCAGGCCCGGCCACTCTGGCTGCTGGGGGCCGGCACCGGCCTGGCGCCGCTCTACGGCATCCTGCGCGAGGCGCTACGGCAGGAACATCAGGGTCCCGTCCGGGTCATTCACCTGGCCCATGCCGCCGCCGAGCACTACCTCGCCGACAGCCTCGCCGCCCTGGCTGCCGGCCACCCGCAGCTGCGGGTCGAGCTCATCAGCGCGGCGCAGTTGCCCGCGGCTTTGGCCGAACTGCGCCTTGTCTCGCGTAAAACCCTCGCCTTACTCTGCGGCCACCCCCACAGCGTCGAAACCTTTGCGCGGCGTCTGTATCTGGCCGGTATCCCGCGCAACCAGGTATTCGCCGACCTGTTCCTGCCGCATGCGTGAAGGCGCCGGCGGCGCTGCCCGAGGAATATCGATGAGTGAGCATGTGCTGGTCGAGCGCGAGCAGGGGCTGCTGACCCTGCGCCTCAACCGTCCGGACAAGAAGAATGCCCTGACCCGGGCCATGTACGCCGACCTGGCCGAGGCGCTGAGCCAGGCCGAGCGGGACAGTGACGTCCGCGCCGTGCTGCTTACCGGAGGCACGGAGTGCTTCACCGGCGGCAACGACGTGGCCGATTTCATCCAGGCGCCGCCGACCGGGCCGGACAGCGAGGTGTTTCGTTTCATGCGGACGCTGTTCGACTTCGCCAAGCCGGTAGTGGCCGCGGTCAGCGGTCCGGCGGTGGGCATCGGCACCACCCTGCTGCTGCATTGCGATCTGGTCTATGTCAGCCGCGACGCCCGGTTGAAGATGCCCTTCGTCAGTCTGGGGCTCTGTCCCGAATTCGGTTCCAGCCTGATCCTGCCGCGCCTGCTGGGCCATGCCCGGGCCGCCGAGCTGTTGCTGCTGGGCGAGGCCTTCGGCGGCGAGCAGGCGGTGGCCTGGGGCATCGCCAACCAGGTGCTGGACGACGGTGCGGCGACCCTGGCCAAGGCCCGCGAGATGGCCCTGGGTTTCCAGCGCCTGGCGCCCACGGCGGTGCTGGACGGCAAGCGTCTGATGCGTGCACCGGGACGCGAGGAACTGCGCCGGGTGATCGAGGAGGAAGGTGCCCTGTTCGGCCAGCGCCTGCGCTCGCCAGAGGCCATCGAGGCGCTGAGCGCCTTCATGCAGCGGCGCCCGGCGGATTTCAGCCGGTTCGCCTGAGGCCTGGCAGCAGACGAGAAAGGCCGCTCATCGAGCGGCCTTTCTCCGGTATCGGCGGGCGCTACACCAGCTTCTCGCCGACATGCAGCATCTTCATGCCGTTGGTGCCGCCGATGGTGTGGTAGCTGTCGCCCTTGGTCAGTATCACCCAGTCGCCGGGCTCGACCACGCCGCGCCTCAGCAGCTCGTCGACCGCCGCCTGGCTGACCTGCTCCGGGGGCAGCGCGGCCGGGTCGAAGGGCACGGTGTAGACGCCGCGGAACAGTGCCGCCCGGGCCTGGGTGGCGCGGTGCGGGGAGAAGGCGAAGATCGGCACACCGGAACGGATGCGCGACATGATCAGCGGCGTGTAACCGCTTTCGGTCAGGGCGATGATCGCCTTGACCCCGGGGAAGTGGTTGGCGGTGTACATGGCCGCCAGGGCGATGCTCTCGTCGCAGCGGTTGAAGGTCTTGCCGATGCGGTGGCTGGACTGCTGGCTGGTCGGGTGCTTCTCCGCGCCGGCGCAGATGCGCGCCATGGCCTGCACCGCCTCCAGCGGGTAGGCGCCGGCGGCGCTTTCCGCCGAGAGCATCACCGCGTCGGTGTAGTCGAGCACGGCGTTGGCCACGTCGGAGACCTCGGCCCGGGTCGGCATGGGGTTGTGGATCATCGACTCCATCATCTGCGTGGCGGTGATCACCGCCTTGTTGTGGCGGCGGGCGTGCAGGATGATCTTCTTCTGGATGCCGACCAGTTCGGCGTCGCCGATCTCCACCCCGAGATCGCCGCGGGCGACCATCACCGCATCGCTGGCGCGGATCAGGCCGTCGAGGGTCTCGTCGTCGGCCACCGCCTCGGCACGCTCGATCTTCGCCACCAGCCAGGCGCTGCCGCCGGCCTCGTCGCGCAGTTGGCGGGCATATTCCATGTCCGCGGCGTCGCGCGGGAAGGACACCGCCAGGTAGTCCAGCTCCATCTCCGCGGCCAGCTTGATGTCGGCCTTGTCCTTGTCGGTCAGGGCCGGGGCGGTCAGGCCGCCGCCGCGACGGTTGATGCCCTTGTGATCGGACAGCGGGCCGCCGATCAGCACCTCGCAGTGCAATGCGTCGGCGGTGGCGCTTGCCACGCGCATGACCACGCGGCCGTCGTCGAGCAGCAGTTCGTCGCCCACGCCGCAGTCCTTGACCAGGTCCGGATAGTCGATGCCGACGATTTCCTGGGTGCCCTCGGTCAGCGGGTGGCTGGTGGAGAAGGTGAAACGGTCGCCGACCTTGAGCTCGATGCGTTTGCCGGCGAACTTGGCGATGCGGATCTTCGGGCCCTGCAGGTCGCCGAGCAGGGCGACGTGGCGACCGTGCTTGGCGGCCAGCTCGCGCACCAGCTGGGCGCGGGCCTTGTGCTCGTCCGGCGTGCCATGGGAGAAGTTCAGGCGGGCCACATCCAGGCCGGCGAGGATGAGTTTTTCGAGGACTTCGGGCGAGTTGCTGGACGGGCCGAGGGTGGCGACGATTTTGGTACGACGAAAGGTCATGCGCAGACTCCTGAATTGAAGCTGGCCGGGAGGCTACTACGGCGCCCCCCTGTAGTCATCGTTCCTCTGCACTACCTTGCGCCTCGGCTTTCAGGATCAGCAGGTCGCAGGTCACGTTGTCCAGGATGCGCTCGGCGGTATGGCCGATCAGTGCCGTGTCCAGGTGGCCGCGGGCGATGGCGCCCATCAGCAGCAGGTCGATCTGCCGCTCGCCGACGAAGTTCGGCAGGACTTCCTCGGCGAAACCCTCGACCAGGTGGGTGTCGGGCAGGGCGATGGGGTAGTGGCCGAGCAGCTGCTCGAAGGCCTCGCGATGTTGTGCGGTGCTGCGCGTCACGTAGTCCTCGTAATTGGTCACCAGCTCGGCGTCGAATACCAGGCTGCGCGGCAGGGGGGCGTGGCAGTGCAGGTAGTGGGGCTGCAGACCGAACTGCTCGCCGAGGTCCATGGCCGCGCTGATCAGCTGGTGGTCGAGGGCCGCCGGCTTGTCGGCGCTGTGCAGCGGGTCGAGGGCGGCGCACAGCGTGCGCCCCTGCCATTGGCCGTGTTGCACCAGCCACAACGGCACGGGGCAGTGGCGTACCAGCTGCCAGCCGCTGTTGCTGTGCAGCAGGCGCTGCAGCAGGTTATCGCGGTGGGCGATGGACTTGAGCACCAGGTCCGGGCTCATCTCGGCCACTTTCTCCAGGACCAGCCCATGGGGGGGCTTGCCCCAGCGCACGTCCAGGTGCAGCTCCAGGCCCTCGGCGCGCAGCGGCGCGACCAGCTCCTCCAGCCAGGTGCCGCGCTGCTCGAGCAGGGCGGCGCGGGCCCTGGTCTGCAGGGCGCTGTCGAAGAAGCGGCTGGCATCCAGGGCGGCGCTGTACTCGACCAGCAGCAGGTACAGCTGCGCCTGGCTCCTGCGTGCCAGCCAAACGGCGCGCTCCAGGGCCGGCTGGCGGGTTTCCTGGGGATCGATGACGACCAGTAGCTGGCGCAGACGCATGGTTCTGAACCTCGCAGGGTGGAGACGGCTTCGGCAGCCCATCGGTACCTATGTCTATCAGCATAGCTGTCCGCACGCCGGTGCCTGTGCAGCGTGCGGGCGCCTGGACCTGCAGATTAGCCGCGACCGGTCGATACACTGGGCAACACGAGGAGAGTCCCATGCGAACCCTGTTGATCCTGACTCTGGCGCTGAGCGCCGCCGGCTGTACCCGTTGGTCACTCGACCACCACCTGAACAGTGCCTACCGGGCCTACGAACGGGGCGACTGCGACGAGGCCATCCTCGAGCTGTCCCAGGCCGAGCGCAAGAGTCGCTCGCGCAGCTACCTGCAGCCGGAGATCTCCCTGCTGCGCGGGCAGTGTCTGGAGCGGCAGAGCCTGTTCGTCGATGCGGCGCAGACCTACCAGTTCATCATCGCTCATTACCCCGGCAGCGAGTATGGCTTCCGTGCCAAGGCCCGCCTGGAAACCTTGCGTCAGCTCGGTCATTATGGCCAGGCGGAGGCGGCGAAGGTCTCGCCTGCCGGGCTCTAGCCGGCCGCGGCCCGCGCCGAAAAACCGTTCAGGGAGGAAAACATGCGCGCATGGCTTTGCCTGCTGCTGCTGCCGGGGTTGGCGGCGGCGGAGATCTATCGCTGGGTCGATGACCAGGGACAGGTACACTTCGGCCAGCGCCCGGCCGCTGCGGGGGCCGAGCCGGTCGAGGTCAGACCGCAGGTGATCGAGCGCGATGCGGCTACGCGCGAGCGGCTGGAGCGGACCGAGCGCTTCTACGATGCCCGCCGCCAGGAGCAGGCCGAGGCCGACGCAACCTCGGCCCAGCGCCGAGCCAAGCGTGACCAGGAATGCAGCGAACTGCGCCATCGCCTGGCGCAGCTCCCGGAGGGGCGGCGCTACTACCGGGAAGAGGCGAGCGGCGAGCGGACGTACTACAGTGATGAGGAACTCGACGCCGTTCGCCGTCGGCTCCGCCAGAGCCTGACCGATCGCTGTGCCTGAAGCGGGTTTAACGGCAGTAGTGCGGTCCTACTCAAGGGCCATCCAATGCGATGCGCCACTATGCATGCCCAGCGCCACATCGAACGCCACCAGCTGCCCAGCTACCTGAAGGTGTTCAACCGTGTCACCGACAAGCCGATGGGCTATATCGGCAACGTGTCGTTGGACGGGTTGATGCTGATCAGCCAGTTGCCGATGCTGGTCGGGGCGCGTTTCGAGCTGCGCTTGAAGATCCCCGGGGTCGAGGGGCCACGTTTCGTCGATTTCTCCGCCACCTGCCAGTGGTGCCGGGAGGATGTCACGCCCGGTTATTTCGACTCGGGTTTCGCCCTGGTGGCGCCGCCGGCCGAGTACGTGGAGATGGTCGATGCGCTGCGTCGCTACTTCAGCTTTCGTCTGGCCGCCTCCGCCTAGCGGTGTCTGAGGGCTTGATCCGGGACCATGAAAAAACCGCCCAGGAGGGCGGTTTTTTCATTCGAGGGCGCAGGCTCAGGCCAGCGCCGCTTCCTTCTCGGTCAGTTGCAGCAGCTCATCCGAACGGGCCTGCACTTCGCGGTAGCGCTCGGCATCGCTGGCCAATACCTTGCCCATGGCGGGGAAGATCTCGTTCAGCTTGTCGACCCACTGCTGGGACTTGGACTGCTCGGGGAAGCAGCGCCGGATCAGCTCGAGCATGATCGACACGGTCACCGAGGCGCCCGGCGAGGCGCCGAGCAGGGCGGCGATGGAGCCGTCCTCGGCGGCCACCAGCTCGGTGCCGAACTGCAGGATGCCGCCGCGCTTGGGGTCCTTCTTGATGATCTGCACGCGCTGGCCGGCCACCTCCAGGCGCCAGTCCTCGGCCTTGGCCTCGGGGTAGAAGCCGCGCAGGGTTTCCAGGCGCTGCTCCTCGGACTGCAACACTTCCTTGATCAGGTAGCGGGTCAGGTCGAAGTTGTCGCGGGCCACCGCCAGCATCGGCCCGATATTGCCCGGACGCACCGACAGCGGCAGGTCGAGGTAGGAGCCGTGACGCAGGAACTTGGTGGAGAAGCCCGCATAGGGCCCGAACAGCAGCGAGGTCTTGCCGTCCACCACGCGGGTGTCGAGGTGCGGCACCGACATGGGTGGCGAACCGACGGCCGCCTGGCTGTAGACCTTGGCCTGGTGCTGCTTGACCACCTCCGGGTTGTCGCAGCGCAGCCACTGGCCGCTGACCGGGAAGCCGCCGTAGCCCTTGCCCTCCGGGATGCCGGACAGTTGCAGCAGCGGCAGGGCGGCGCCACCGGCACCGAGGAAGACGAACTTGGCCTGGATCTCGCGATGGCTGCCATCGGCCTGGTTCTTGATGCTGACGCGCCAGCCCTGCGGGTTGCGCTGCAGGCCGGTGACCTTCTGGCTGCACTTGACCCTGGCGTCCGGCTGCTTGGCCAGGTGGTCGAGCAGGTGCTTGGTCACCGCGCCGAAGTTGACGTCGGTGCCGCCCAACACCCGGGTGGCCGCGATCGGTTCGTTGGGATCGCGGCCCGGCATCATCAGCGGCATCCACTTGGCCAGGGTGGCGCGGTCTTCGCTGTACTCCATCTCGGCGAAGGCATGGTGCTGGGTCAGCGCCTGGAAGCGCTTCTTCAGGTAGGCGATGCCCTCATGGCCGCGGACGAAGCTCAGATGCGGCACCGAGGTGATGAAGGACTTGGGCGCGCCGAAGCTGCCCTTCTCGATCAGGTAGGCCCAGAACTGCTTGGATTCCTCGAACTGGGTGTTGATGGTCACCGACTTCTTGATGTCGATCGAGCCGTCCGCCGATTCCGGCGTGTAGTTCAGCTCGCACAGCCCGGCATGACCGGTGCCGGCGTTGTTCCAGGGGTTGGAGCTTTCGATCGCCCCGGACTCCATCAGCTCGATGATTTCCAGTTTGATGCCCGGATCGAGCTCCTTCAGCAGCACGGCCAGGGTCGCGCTCATGATGCCGGCCCCGACCAGCACCACATCCAGTGTTTCGTAATCGTTGTGCGCCATTACCACTTCTCCCAAAAATCAGCACCCAGTTGACGGCAAGAGACCTGCGCGTGCGAACACGCGGTTAGAGGTCGCAGAGCAGTCCCAGGGATGTGGAGGTGATGCCAGCGCGTATGCCAGCCGCAAGATCGTTCATTACTCGCCACACTCTTGTGAAGTTGTTGAAACCGTTTTTTCACGCTCTTTTGGAGCGGTGAACCTCAAAGATACGCGTCTGCCAGGGCCGGCCTTTCCATCAGCGCGAAGCTGCCGTGGCAGTACGACGCGGCATGTTTCAGCTGGGCGAAAGGCGGCAACCCTAAGGGCAGCGCGAAGTGGGCGACTCTCTGGGGCGATGCCGATGGCTAGTGCATCAGCGGGACGGCGAGGCCCGATCAGGAGGCGTCCTTATAATCGGGGCGCGATTATAAGGCGAAAGCAGGAAAATTGATCGTCCTGTGTGACTTTTCTTCTTCCGCCGGTCAGGCTGCCAACGCCTTGCCGAGAGACGGATGCGCGGCGACTGGCAGTAGGCGTGCGCTGGCCGGGAGTGGCTGATTCAGCCAGCTCAGGCGCTGTTCCTTGACTTCGGTCCATCCCGCGCCCCGCGGGGCCTGGAGCGATTGGCGGAAGGCGCGGCACAGCCCCCGTTCATCCAGCAGGACGAAGGTCCGCAGCGGCCGGCGAGGAGCGAACAGCGAACGAATGGAAAACATGGGGCGGGCCTCGGGCGATGACGACTAAAGTCTTATGCCAGAGCGCCATGACAGGCCGGTGACAGGAACCGTCGAGGGGGATGCCCGGTCATAAAAGCGACGCTGTTAGCGCATCGAGCCGCTGGTTATACTGCCGGCCACTTCGCACCCCGCTATGGAGAGATGAGCATGCTGCATCGCCTGCTGTTTGGACTGATGGCCGTCGCCAGCCTGACCCTGGTCGGTTGTGCCCACAGCCCGCAACAACTCAGCCCGCAACCGAAGATCAACAGCCCCCTGGCCGCCGTCGGCCAGGGCCAGCCGGTGGTGGTGCGCGTGGTGGACGGACGCCCGTCGCCGGTACTCGGCACTCGCGGCGGCCTGTATCCGGAAACCAGCGCCATCAGCGTCCGCGGCCAGGACATCCTGCCCAAGCTGCAGGCCCAGGCCGAGGCCGCGGTGCGCCTGCTCGGCTTCACCCCGACGCCGAACGCCTACAACGCGCCGCAACTGACCCTGACCCTGGCCGAGCTCAAGTACCAGTCGCCGAAAGAGGGGCTGTACGTCACCGAGTCCGACATCACCGCTACCTTCCGCGCCGATGTGCAGAACAGCTCGCGCCGCTACAGCGGCCGCTACGGTGCCTCGCTGAACCAGCGTTTCGGCATGGCGCCGAACCAGGAAACCAACACCAAGCTGGTCAGCGACGTGCTGAGCGACGCGCTGACCCGCGCCTTCAAGGACCCGACCATCGGCCAGCTGTTGCTCCAGTGAGCAGGCAGCCGTAAATAAAAAGGCTATGTCCCAATAGCGTGTTGCATGGTTCGTCCTACCGCCTCCTGGATGCAGTGAACCGGCCGAATGCCGTGCTGATAGCGCTCCAGCATACGGCGCCAGCCCAGATAGTTCGGGAGGTAGCGGGTGGCCACGCCATGAAAGCGGGTCATCCAGTTCTTCAGTCGACTGTGGTAGGCATTGACGTTCTGGAGATGGAAGGCGCCCTGGCGTACGCGCTGGCCGGGGCGAGCATGCACGACCTGATGGGTGATGCCCTGCACCCGGGCGAAACTGGCATAGACCGCCGCTCCGTCAGTGCACAGCACGGACTCCTGGTCGATCAGCGGCATCAGCGCCTCGCGGACATGATGGGCATCGAGCTTGGCCAACTTGAAGTCGGCGGTATGGCCCTCCCGGTCGCGCACCACCATCACCGGGATTTGATCTTTCCCCGTGCCGCGGGTCACGCTGACCCCGCCCCGTTTACGCGGCGGCCGCGGTAAGCGTCGCTGACCTTTGAATGACTCCAGAGAGAACGTCTCGTCCACTTCGACAATCCCGCTCTCATGGGTGGCGTGATGCTCGGCGGCTGCCGCCAGGAAGCGGTGCCTCCAGAGAAACGCGGTGTTCTTACTGATGCCGCACGCCTTGGCAGCCTTGCGCACGCTCAGCCCATTAATCAGTGCCTGGGCATAGTCTTTCCAGCGCTCGGGGTAGTGCAGGCGGGCAAGGCCGGTTGCCGACAACGCGGTACACGTCCGTCGGCAGCTACGGCAGCGATAGCGACGCAGACCACGCGACCACCCCCAGGGCGCGAGGTATCTCGCAGCGGCCTGGCAATGCGGGCAGCTCTGCAGCGCCGGCAGGTCATCAAGCACCGCTGTTGTGGGCGGGCTCTGCAGGGCTTGATGAAGCGTGGATTTCTGCTGGGGGCTGAGCTGGCCCAGTTGAGCCAGCCAGTGGTGAAAGGCTTGAGTGTCCATGATGGGCAGACCTCCCGAGCGGATGCCTGCCTTTCAGATTAGTTCTTGCAACACATCGTTGGGACATAGCCAATAGCGTGTTGCATGGTTCGTCCTACCGCCTCCTGGATGCAGTGAACCGGCCGAATGCCGTGCTGATAGCGCTCCAGCATACGGCGCCAGCCCAGATAGTTCGGGAGGTAGCGGGTGGCCACGCCATGAAAGCGGGTCATCCAGTTCTTCAGTCGACTGTGGTAGGCATTGACGTTCTGGATATGGAAGGCGCCCTGGCGTACGCGCTGGCCGGGGCGAGCATGCACGACCTGATGGGTGATGCCCTGCACCCGGGCGAAACTGGCATAGACCGCCGCTCCGTCAGTGCACAGCACGGACTCCTGATCGATCAGTGGCGCCAGCGCTTTGCGTACATGCACAGCATCGAGCTTGGCCAGTGTGAAGTCAGCGGTGTGCCCCTCCCGGTCGCGCACCACCATCACCGGGATTTGGTCTTTCCCCGTGCCGCGGGTCACGCTGAACCGCCCCGTTTACGCGGCGGCCGCGGTAAGCGTCACTGACCTTTGAATGACTCCAGAAAGAACGTCTCGTCCACTTCGACAATCCCGCTCTCATGGGTGGCGTGATGCTCGGCGGCTGCCGCCAGGAAGCGGTGCCTCCAGAGAAGCGCGGTGTTCTTACTGATGCCGCACGCCTTGGCAGCCTTGCGCACGCTCAGCCCATTAATCAGTGCCTGGGCATAGTCTTTCCAGCGCTCGGGGTAGTGCAGGCGGGCAAGGCCGGTTGCCGACAACGCGGTACACGTCCGTCGGCAGCTACGGCAGCGATAGCGACGCAGACCACGCGACCATCCCCAGGGCGCGAGGTATCTCGCAGCGGCCTGGCAATGCGGGCAACTCTGCAGCGCCGGCAGGTCATCAAGCACCGCTGTTGTGGGCGGGCTCTGCAGGGCTTGATGAAGCGCGGATTTCTGCTGGGGGCTGAGCTGGCCCAGTTGAGCCAGCCAGTGGTGAAAGGCTTGAGTATCCATGATGGGCAAACCTCCCGAGCGGATGCCTGCCTTTCAGATTAGTTCTTGCAACACATCGTTGGGACATAGCCTTTTTCTTGGGCGTTGCGCGGTTTCAGGCCGCTTCGGCGTACAGCTCCGGCAGGCTCAGGCCGGTGCGCCGGTCGATGTCCGGCAGGTCGTAGTGCTCGTGGCCGCCGAGGGCGCAATAGATCAGCCATTGGTGGTCGTGCACGTTGAAGGACAGGCCGTCGATCAGGTCTTGCACCTCGTCCGGCGAGTCGATCAGGTAGTCGCGGTCTAGGGGTTGTGGATTGAGCATGGCAGGGTCTCCGTGACGGATTGAATACGCTGCCGTACGGCGATCACGGTGGCGTAACTGAATAGAATTCAAACCCTAGGCCAGCATTGTGACGATTATGGGGCGTATTCAGACGATTTCGGGATAGCGGCCGCGTTCGTCGGGAGCAAAACTTATAACCACGGGGCTCCGGTAAACTGCCCGGCGTATTTTTGTCCGGCTCGCACCTCGCCGGTTGCCCGTGCGAGCCGAGATCGTCCCTATTGTGGTGCGCCTGGCCCGACCGTGCACCGTCGTGATGTGGAGGTTGTCGATGTCCCTGCAGGCGCTCTGGTCGCTGTTTCTCGCCCACCCGGCCCAGTTGGCCAACTCCCTGGCGCTGTTCTTCGCCGTGGCGGGGGCCTGGCTGCTGCTGGCCACGCGCCTGCGTGAGCAGCGCGGCCTGGCCCGTCTGGCGGCCGAGAACGAGCTCGAAGGCGGCGCCCAGGCCAGCCTGCTGAGCGAGGCGACGCTACGGATGAACCGCTTCTTCTACCGCTTCGGCTATAGCTGCCTGGGGCTGGCGCTGGCGCTTTCCGGAATCAGCACCAGGTTGTGAGCGGCGCGGTGGAGTCAGAAAAAAGGCAGCCTGCGGGCTGCCTTTTTGCATTGCTGGCTGCACCTAGAGCGGCAAGCCGGCTTTGACCCGGTACTGGTTGCGTACCGGATTGGCGTACTGCAGCACCAGGTAGGGCTGCTGCTCGGCCGGGCAGGCGGCCAGCCGCTGCTGCCACTGCGCCTGGGCGGCGGCCAGCTCCTCGGCCGGGAACAGCTGGGCGGCGTCGGGTACCTGCAGCTCGGGATCGCGCTCGCTCCACATGGCATAGGCCAGGTAATGCACCGGGAACAGGCGATAGCCGCCGAGTATCTGCTTGTCCATCTCGGCGGCCAGCTGCTTGCTGTCCTCCGGGCCGCGGCTCAGCGGCTCGCCGAAGTGCACGTGCACGCGCCCCTTGTAACCGGTGATACCCAGGGCGATGCTCTGGTCGTCCTCGCCGGGGGCCTTGTCGTAGCGGCCGGTGCTGGCGCGCACGAACAGTTCGCGGGCCTTGGCCTGGTCGCAGGGGTCGTATTCGTAGCTGATCGACACCGGGGTCAGCTTGAGCGAGGCGATGACCTCGGCGAAGGCCTCGTCCTTGCGGCTCATGTGGAACATCTTGAGGATCGCCGAATCGGTGCGGTCGTCGCCGTCCTTGGCGCGCCCTTCGGCCTGGGCGATCCAGACCGACTCGCCGTCCTGGCGGATCGAGTGATTGATGTAGGCCGACAGCAGCTGGTAGGCGGCGAGTTTCTCGCGGCGGCCGCTGAGCGAGCGGTGCACGATGAAGCTCTTGTTCAGGCGCATCAGGTCGCTGACGAAGGGCTTCTGCAGCAGGTTGTCGCCGATGGCGATGCGCGGCGTCGGCAGGCCGGCGTGATACACCGCATAGTTGACGAAGGCCGGGTCCATGACGATGTCGCGGTGGTTGGCCAGGAACAGGTAGGCGCTGCCCGGCTTGAGCCGCTCGACGCCGGAGTAGGTGACGCCGTCGGTGGCGCGCTCGATGGTGCGGTCGACGTAGTGTTCGATCTTGTCCTGCAGCGCCCGCACCGAGGCGACCGGGCGGAACTCACGGCGCAGCCGATAGGCTATAAGGGGTTTGAGCAGCCAGCCCAGGGAGTCGGCCAGGCGCGGAAAGCGGAACCGGGTGAGGATGTCGAGGAACGCATCGTCGGCCAGCAGGCGTGCCAGTACGGCAGGGACTTCGGCGTCGGCGTAGGGTCGGATGGCATCGAATTCGCCCATCATGCTCTCTTGTCGTAGTTCGGCTGCGGTTAACAGGCCTGTTGTGGGGGAGTGCCCGGTGTTCGGGGCCAGCAATAGACCGGCGATTATACGCGCAAGTCACACGGAGACCGCGATGCTGGAAACCCAGGCGTATCGATGCCCCTACTGCGGCGAGACGGTCGAGGCGTTGCTCGACCTGTCCGCCGGCGATCAGCAATACATCGAGGACTGCCCGGTGTGCTGCCGGCCGATCCTCTTCGATCTGCGCAGCGATGGCGTAGACTGGATCCTGGATGTCCGTGGGGAAAACGACTGATGCAACGCGTCTACGAGCCGCTGGACCTGATGGAGGGCGAGCTGCTGCTGGGCATGCTGGCCAGCGAGGGTATCGAGGCCCATCTCACCGGCCGCGACCTGCTCGGCGCCGTCGGCGAGTTGCCGACCTGCGGCCTGCTCGGCCTGATGGTCGAGGACCCTCAGGCCGAGCGCGCGCAGCAGCTGATCGCCGCGTACAATGCCGCGCAACCGCTGCCCGGCGATGAGCCGGAGAACACACAGGGCGTCCTCATCTGTTGATCGGCATGGGGCTGCCCGCCTGACATCGAGTTGCCCCATGAGTGGACGTTATGCCCTGTTCCGCTGGTCGCCAACGTTCGCGGCGCTGCCCGGCTTTCCCGCCGACCAGCTGCCCCACTGGAATATCGCCCCCAATGCCCAGGTGCTGCTGCTGCGCCAGGTCGCCGGCGAGCGCCAACTGAGCCGTGCCCGCTGGGGGTTGACCCCGCCCTGGCTGACCGACCTGTCGAAGACCCCGGCCCAGGCGCGTGCCGAGACCCTGGCCGAGCAGCCGATGTTTCGCCAGGCCTTTCGCCAGCGCCGCGGTCTGTTGCCGGCCAACGGCTTCTATGAGTGGCGCGGCAGTGTGCGCAAGCACCCGTACTGGATGACCGGCGAGGGTTCGCTGCTGTATTTCGCCGCGCTGTGGGAGGCCTATCCGGTCGAGGGCCATGTCTACCTCAGCACCGCACTGGTGACCCAGGCGGCGGCGAACCAGCGGCGGCCATTGATTCTCGACGAGGCGGGGCAGGCGGCCTGGCTGGCCGAGGACACGCCCCAGGCGGAGCTGCTGGCCCTGCTGAGCGCGGCACAGCAGCCCTTGCGCGAGCGGGTGCTGGCCAACCTGGTCAACGATCCCAGGCTCGATGGCCCCGAGTGCCTGACTCCGCTGTAGTCGCGCCGGAACCCGGCAGCGGAGGTGCTGGCCATTGCGTCGACTGTTGCCCGCGACAGGTCGGCGGCCTAGCATACGGGGCTTATTCCGATGGAGATTCAGCATGAAGCAGTTGTCGTCATTCACCGCGTTGACCGCGGCCCTGCTGCTGGCAGGATGCCAGGCCGTGAACACCACCAGTGGCGGCGCGGTGGGGGTCGAGCGCAAGCAGTACATGTTCAGCATGCTCTCGAGCCAGGAGGTCAACCAGATGTACGCCCAGTCCTACCAGCAGACCCTGGGGGAGGCGGCGAGCAAGGGCAAGTTGGATAGAAGCAGCGCCAACGCCAAGCGCCTGCAGGCGATCACCGACCGCCTGATCGCCAAGGCGCCGATCTTCCGTCCCGATGCCGCGCAGTGGCAGTGGGAGGTCAACCTGATCAAGAGCGACGAGCTCAATGCCAACTGCGGGCCCGGCGGCAAGATCTTCTTCTACAGTGGCCTGATGGAGCGACTGAATCTCACCGACGACGAGGTCGCCGCGATCATGGGCCATGAGATGGCCCATGCCCTGCGCGAGCACAGCCGCGAGGCCATGTCCAAGGCCTACGGCCTGGGGCTCGCCAAGCAGGGGGCGGGCGCCTTGCTCGGCCTGGGCGAGGGCACCATGGCCATCGCCGACGCGGCGGTGGAATACGGCATGACGCTGCCCAACAGCCGCGGCAACGAGAACGAGGCCGACCTGATCGGTCTGGAGTTGGCCGCCCGGGCCGGCTACAACCCCAATGCCGCCATCAGCCTGTGGCAGAAGATGGCCCAGGCCAGCAATGGCGCGCCGCCGGAGTTCATGAGCACGCACCCCTCTTCGAGCAGCCGGATCGCCGCGCTGCAGGCGGCCATTCCCAAGGTCATGCCGCTCTACGAACAGGCCAAAGCCGCGCGCTGATCGCGGCGGGCAGCCCATTCGCCCAGTGCCCGGTCTCCGGCGCTGGGCGTTTTCGTTTCCCTGCACAAGGAGCGGCCGTGAAGCTTGCCGTGCTCGGTGCCACCGGCCTGCTGGGCCATCATGCCGCCCGCGCCATCAAGGCGGCGGGCCATCAGTTGCGGCTGATTCACCGCCCGTCTTCGCGTATCGAGCGCCTCGCCTATCTGGGGGGCGAGTGCCGGGCCGCCGAGTTGTTCGACCATGCCGAGTTGTGCCGGGCGCTGGACGGCGTCGACGGCGTGCTGTTCTGCGCCGGCCACTACCCGAGCCAGCCTCGGCGCTGGCAGGATGAGGTGGCCTGTGCCCTGGACCAGAGCAATCATTTCTACGCCGCCTGCCTGGCCGCCGAGGTGCCGCGCATCCTCTATGTCGGTGCGGCTATCGCGCTGCCACGGCATCCGCAGGGGGTGGCAGGGCACGAGGGGCTGTTCTACGAGGGCATGCCACGCTGGCGCAATCCTTATCTGCTGTGCAAATGGGCCCTGGACGAGCAGGCCCGCGAGCAGGCCCGCTGTGGTTTACCGGTGGTGATCGCGATTCCGGGCATGGCCCTGGGCGCCTTCGATGCCGGCCCGAGCACCGGGCGGCTGATCACCGCGATCGCCAACGGCGCGATGCGCTACTTCGTGCCGGGCCGGCGCAACCTGATCGATGCGGCGGAGGCCGGGCGCGGGCTGTTGCTGGCCCTGGAGCGGGGCCGGGTTGGCGAACGCTATCTGCTCACCGGGCAGAATATCCAGCTGGCCGAACTCACCGCCCGCATCGCTGCGCTGGTGGGCGTGCCGGCGCCGCGGCCGATGCCCCTGGCGCTGGCCCGGGGTGTGGCGGCACTGGGCCGGTTACGCTATCGGCTGACCGGGCAGGCGCCTTTGCTGGACGACACGGCGCTGGCGGTGATGGCGGGGGGGCAATACCTCGACGGCAGTAAGGCGCGCGAGGAACTGGGATTCGTTGCCGAGCAAACCCTGGATGACACCCTGGGCCGGGCCATCCAGTGGTTTCGCGAGAACGGTTATATCGAGGGGTGAGGCTGGCCTCAGGGCAGGGCCTTCTCCGCGTAGGGGCGGGCATCCAGGCCGAGCTGGGCGCGGAAGCTTTCCATGTCGAACATGGTGCAGATCTCCTGGACCTCGTTGGCGGGCGTCAAGGTCCAGAAGGCCATGGCCGAGATGCTCAGCACCTTGTCGCTGGGTGGGTAGCCCAGGGCCGGCTGTTCGATGGTGCCGATCAGGGTGCTCCAGGTGACCACCTTGTTGCCCTCGGCGACGCATTCCTCGACCACCACCTCCAGGTCCGGCATGGCGCGGCGGATTTCCCGCACCAGCTGGGCGAAAGACGGGCTGTTCAGCGGTCGCCCGGCGAAGGAACTCTTGTACAGGAAGTCCTGGCTGTGCAGCTGCTCGACCAGGGCCAGGTGGCCCTTGTTCCAGGACAGGTCGATATGCCGACGAACCAGTTTTTTACGCTCTTCCAATGACATGACGCCCTCCATGACGGCCAACGAGACTGAGCAAGATCTTGCGCAGGATATCAGCAGTCGTTCGGCTGGGGTATTGGCACCAACTGCTGCCCAGGGCCGTGGGCCAGCATCAGGCCGCGCCGCCGAGCTTGAGCGCCTGGTAACCGCTGTAGAGCGCCAGCGTGGCGAAGGCGCAGGCCGCCAGGCGACGGATCAGGACCAGCGGCAGGCGCTCGGCGGCGAAGTTGCCGGCCAGTACCACCGGCACGTTGGCGAGCAGCATGCCCAGAGTGGTGCCGATCACCACCAGAACGAAGTGCGGGTATTGCGCGGCCAGCATCACGGTGGCGACCTGGGTCTTGTCGCCCATCTCGGCGAGGAAGAAGGCGACCAGGGTGGTGAGGAAGGCGCCATGCTGCCTGAACCGGGTGCCCTCGTCCTCGTCCAGGCGATCGGGGATCAGCGTCCACAGCGCCACCGCGGCGAAGCTGGCGGCAAGCAGCCAGCCGATCTGGGCGGGGGCGAGCAGGCCGGCGACCCAGGTGCCGAGGGCTCCGGCGGCGAAATGGTTGGCCAGGGTGGCGGCGAGGATGCCGGCGATGATCGGCCAGGGGCGGCGAAAGCGTGCAGCCAGCAGCAAGGCGAGCAGCTGCGTCTTGTCGCCGATTTCGGCCAGGGCGACGATCAGGGTCGGGACGAACAGGGATTCCAGCATCGAAGTTCCAGAGGGGCGGGTCGACTCGGCTATGACACGTACGACCTTCCCGCCCCGGGTGAGGTGTGCGTGTCATAGGTCTTGTCAAACCCTGGCGCTTGCCGCGTACTGCTGTGGGCAAGCCGCCGATCCGCTGGGCGGACCTCGGGTCGCGCGCGCCATGGCCGGTTGACCAAGTATGTTGACGCGCGCCGGGCGAGCGGGCATTGCTGCGGCGCTCGCGGGAGACTACTCCCCTAGGACGGGCGCATTGTGCCCAGTCGACCGGTTTCGGGCAAGGCCGATCTGCCGGCTCAGCGCGGGCTGGCGCGATAGACGCGAAAGCCGTCGGCCTCGGCCAGGGTCTGGCAGGGGCCCAGGTGCTGTTCGATCAGCGGTGGGTATTTGAGGAAGCTGTTGGCCACCAGACGCAACTGGCCGTGCGGCTGCAGGTGTTGGGCCGCCTGGCGCAACAGCTGTTCGGTCGCCTGGTAGTGGGTGTGTACGCCCTGGTGGAAGGGCGGGTTGCTGAGAATGGCGCTCAGCGCCCTGGGCGCGGCCGCGATGCCGTCGCCGCTGATGACCTCGGCCTCCAGGCCGTTCGCCGCCAGGGTCAGGCGGCTGCTGGCCACGGCGAAGGCGTCGACATCCAGCAGCGTCACCCGGCTCTCGGGGTAGCGCCGTTTCAGGGCCGCGCCGAGCACGCCGGCGCCGCAGCCGAAGTCCAGCAGATCGCCGCTCGGCAGCTGTTCCAGGTGCTGCAGCAGCAGGGCGCTGCCAAGGTCCAGGCGGCCGTGGCTGAATACCCCGGGCAGGCTGACCACCTGCAGCGGGCCGTCCTCCAGCTGCAGGCTGTAGTGTCGGGCCAGGGCCTGCAGGTCGGGGGTGGCAGGCACCTGCTTCACCTGCACCTGCCACAGTTGACAGTGGCGGGCGCTGTCGAGCTTGCGCGGCGTGCCGAAGGCCGCCAGCTGCTTGGCCGCGCGCTCGATGCCGGCGCGTTTCTCGCCGACCAGGAACAGCAACCGGCCGGGTAGCCGGGCGGCCAGGGCGGTCAGCAGGTAGCCGGTCAGTTCGCGGGATTTCGGCAGGAACAGCACCGCGGCTTCCCACGCCTGCTCCGGCGGGCTGACGCCGAACTGGCTGCGTCCGGCGAAGCGACTCTCCAGGGCGCCCTGCTCGCCGGCGTGCCAGCTCCAGCCGCGGGCTTCGGGCAGGTGGCCGAGCAGGTCGTCGGCCGGCAGGCCGGCCAGCAGGGTCTGGCCGGCAAAGAGTTCGGCCTGGCGCAGCAGCACTTCGCTTCGCGGGTCCATATGCTCTCCTCGCAAAAGCCGCGAAGCTTAGCCGACTACCCGGCGCGGCGCACCGGCGAAGAAGGCCCGGGCGTTCTCCATCATCTGCATGACGATGCGCTGGCGTGCCTCGCGGCTGCCCCAGGCGCTGTGGGGCGTGACGATCAGGCGCGGGATGTCGGCGGCCAGCAGGGGATTGCCGTCCCGTGGTGGCTCCTGGGTCAGCACGTCGGTGGCGGCGCCGCCCAGGTGGCCGCGGCGCAGGGCGTCGGCCAGGGCCTGTTCGTCGACCAGGCCGCCGCGGGCGGTGTTGATCAGGAAGGCGCCCGGTTTCATCAGGCTCAGTTCGTACTCGCCGATCAGATTGGTCGTCGCCGCGTTCAGCGGGCAATGCAGACTCAGGGCGTCGACCTGGGGCAGTAGCTCGTCCAGGGGCAGGCGGTCCTGGCGGGGCGGACGCCCCGGCAGCTGGCCGAGCAGTACCCGCATGCCGAAGGCCTCGGCCAGGCGGGCCACCGCGCCGCCCAGTTCGCCATGGCCGAGCAGGCCGAGGCTCTTGCCCTCCAGCTCGACTATGGGGTGGTCCAGCAGGCAGAACTGCTGCGCCTGCTGCCAGCGGCCGGCGCGGATGTCCTGCTGGTAATCCGGCAGGCGCGTGGCCAGGGCCAGCAACAGCATCAGGGTGTGCTGGGCCACCGAGGGCGTGCCATAGCCCTGGCAGTTGCTCACGGTGACGCCCCGGGTGCGCGCCGCGGCCAGATCGACGTTGTTGGTGCCGGTGGCGGCGATCAGCACCAGCTTCAGGTCGGGGCAGGCGGCGAAGGTGGCGGCATCGAGCGGTACCTTGTTGCTGATGGCCACCTGGCTGCCCTGCAGGCGCTCGATGACCTGTTCCGGCGTGCTTTGTTCATGCAGCTGCAGGGTGGTGAAGCACTGCTCGAGAGGGGACAGGTCGAGGTCGCCGAGGTCCAGTGAGCGGTGGTCGAGAAATACCGCGCGGTTGTCGTTGCTCATCGCTGTACCTTTCCTTACGGTCCTGACGAGGGGTAATGTGGCGAGCCTAACAGACACAACGGACGTCGCGGAGGTGGCATGTACTGGACCGAATTTCTCACTGTGGCGCTGATCCATCTGCTGGCCGTGGCCAGTCCCGGCCCCGACTTCGCCATTGTCGTGCGCGAAAGCGTGGCCTATGGACGGCGCGCCGGCATCTTCACCGCGCTGGGCGTGGGCAGCGGCATCTTCGTACACGTGGCCTATTCGTTGCTCGGCATCGGTTTGATCGTGTCGCAGTCGATCGTGCTGTTCAACGCGCTGAAGTGGGCGGCGGCGGCTTACCTGCTGTACATCGGCATTCGCGCGCTCCGGGCCAAGGCCGCCGCTCCGGCCAGCACCGAGCCAGGGGCGGGAGCGAGCGGACGGACGGCTCGCGCGGCCTTCGTCACCGGCTTCGTCACCAATGGCTTGAACCCCAAGGCCACGCTGTTCTTCCTGTCCCTGTTCACCGTGGTGATCGACCCGCATACCCCGCTGATCGTGCAGGCCGGCTATGGCCTCTACCTGGCGGCGGCCACGGCGCTGTGGTTCTGCCTGGTGTCGCTGCTGTTCAGCCAGGCGCGGGTGCGCGCCGGGTTCGCCCGGCTCGGCCATTGGTTCGACCGCCTGACCGGCGCGGTGCTGGTGGGGCTGGGGGTGAAGCTGGCGTTCAGCGAGATGCGCTGAACGCCAGTTCGGGGTGCTCCTCTCAGTAGCGGTGCTGGCCTGCACCTATGGCCTGGAATAGCTCCGCGTCCACCAGGCGGTAGCCGCTGGTGCCGGGTAGCCAGGCATAGATCGGCTCGCCGTTGCTTTGCCCGGGGTCGAAGGCCTGTTGTTTGAGGGCCTTCTTCTGGTACTTGAAGGTCCCGGTGGTTTCCATGTCCGGTCGCAGGCGAATGAACAGCGGTACGGCATAGTGCGGCAGCTTGCCCTGGGCGAAGCGCAGCAGGTCGTCCAGGTCCAGGGGGCGATCGGCATCGGCCAGGGTCAGCGCGGCCATGCCGGCGCGCCCGTTGGTGTTGGGGACCTCGACACCGTAGACCACTGCCTCGGCGATCCGCGGGTGCTGGAGCAGCAGGTTCTCCACTTCGGTGGTCGACACGTTCTCGCCCTTCCAGCGGAAGGTGTCGCCCAGGCGGTCGACGAACTGGGCATGGCCCCAGCCGATGTCGCGCAGCATGTCGCCGGTGTTGAAGTAGCGATCGCCCTTCTCGAACACGTCCTGCAGAATGACCTGGCGCGTCTTCTCCGGGTCGGTGTAGCCGTCCAGCGGGGCCTTGTCGTCGACCTTCGCCAGTAGCAGGCCCTGGCCGCCCTTGGCTACCCGTTTGAGGAAGCCGCGGCTGTCGCGCACCGGCTCGCCTTTCTCCTGATCGTATTCGACCAGGGCCCAGGACATCAGGGAAAACCCTATGGTGTTGTCGAAGTTGAGCACGTTGCTGAAGCCGATGTTGCCTTCGCTGGCAGCATAGAATTCGCAGACATGGTCGATGCCGAAGCGCGCCTTGAATGGGGTGCCGACGCCTGGGCGCAGGCCGTTGCCGACCATCTTCACCACCGGGTTGTCCGCGTCGTCCGGGCGTGGCGGCTGATCCAGCAGGTAGCGACAGAGTTCGCCGACATAGCCGATGGTGGTGGCGCGGAACTTGCGCACATCCGCCCAGAACGCACTGGCGCTGAACTTGCGCCGGATGGCCAGGGCGCCGGCGCCGGCGACGGCCGAGCCCCAGCAGACGCACAGGCCAGTGCCGTGGTAGAGCGGCAGGGTGCAGTAGAGAACGTCCTGGGGGCGCATATCCAAGGCGATGATGCCGAAGCCGGCATGGGTCTTCATCCAGCGCCCGTGCTTGAAGATGCCGGCCTTGGGCAGGCCGGTGGTGCCCGAGGTGTAGATGTAGAAGCAGGGGTCGTCGGCGAATACCTGCTGGGTGCTGGCCGGGTTGTGGACGGGCTGGTTGCGGGACTCCTCCAGCAGGCTCAGGTAGCCGTCGGGAGCAGGTGTCTGGGCACCGTGTTCGGCGACGAAGAAGGTCCGGTCGGGCGGCAGAGCGATCTGCTCGCGCACCTCGGCATAGGCTCCCAGCAGCTCCTCGCCGACCACAACCGCGGCTGGGTTGACCAGCTTGAGGCTGTGGGCCAGCACGTCGCGGGTCTGCGAGGTGTTGAGCATGGCGCATATGGCGCCGAGCTTGGCCGCTCCCAGCACGGTGAACAGCAGCTCCGGGCGGTTCTCGAGGAAGATGCCGATCACGTCGCCTTTGCCGATGCCCTGCAGGGCCAGATAGTGGGCGATGCGATTGGCCCGTTGGTTCATCTCCAGATAGCTGAAGCGGCTGTTCTCGTAGAGCAGAGCGGTGCCGTCTGGGTTGCGTTGGGTGGCCTGCTCGACGCTCCAGCCCAGGCCGCAGGCCTGGGTCGGCGAGGACACCTTGGAGAGCCTCAGGCCCCTGATGGCCCGGGGCAGACTCTGCAGGATGCGGGGGGCCTTTCTGGCCATCTTGCCCCAGGTGATCATGTCGCTGCTTGTCGTGTGCATGGCAGGTCCCTTGTATCGACTTCTATGGGGGAGTCATGGCGGTATGTGGAGGTACCCGGCGCAGCCCTTTCCCAGGGGCCGCGCCGTGGCGCTCGGTCTAGAACTCGTTGGCGACCGATTCGAGAATCTGTCCGGTGAGGAATAGGGTGGTGCGCGCCACCTGCTTCACCGCTTCCTTGTCCTCGTCGCTCTCGACCCAGCGGATGATGGCGTTGTTGACGTCTTCGGCATGTTTGGCATCGATGACCGAGTGGGCAATGAAGAACGTCAGTTGCTTGTCGCTGAGGCCCAGCTGGTTCTTGCACACGTCCAGCAGCGGAGCGAGGTGTTCATAGGAGTCCTCGGCCCAGAAGCTGTAGCCCAGCCGAGGAATGACCCCGCCGCGGATGGCCAGGCTGAACAGGTATCCGTTGAGGGCTTCGGTGGCGGGCAGCGGTTTGCGCTCGAAAACACTGGGGTCTACGCCGATTGAGGCGAGGTCGTTGACTACCATGTTCTCGTGCCCCAGCTCTTCCAGGGCATGCTTCATGGCGAAGCGCAGCAGGCCGACCCGCTTGTGGTCTTCTCCGAAGGTGGCGGCGGCCTGGTTGATGGCGTTGTTCTTGGTGTAGTGAAACACCTCGACCATGGCGCGAATATAGAGTTCGCGTTGCAGTTCGGAGTCTTGCACCAGGCGGAAAAAACGTCCGGCCTTAATTTTGGCCCATTCCGCGTCACATACATCCTTGAGTTCGTCTATGAAGTCGCTCATGTCATCTCCCTGATTAGATATCGATGCCCCTGGGGGCTGTAAGTCGCAGTTGGTTATTTGAGCCGGGCCTCCTTAGAGTCTGAGCAAGGGTTTGATCATGTACATAAACCGGGAAAACAAACCGATGCCCTCGATGGTGTCCCAGTGTTCGAGTAGAACGCCATTCTCGACTCGGTAGATGTCGATGACCTTGTAGTTGACCTTGAATAGCTTGTTGGCGGCCCAGTGCGTGGCGTAGAGGAATACATGATCGCCCTCGGCGCAGACTTTCTCGATCTGGGTGCCCGACTTGGGGAACATCTTGAAGTACTGTTGGAAATACCCCTTGAAGCCGTCACGGGTCGGAGGAATAAATACATTGTTGTGCTGTTTGTAATCCTCGCAGATCAACTCGTCGGCGGCGGACAGGTCGCGTTCGGCGAAAACACGCTGATAGAACTCGATGACGGTCTGTTTATTGTGTTCGTGCATGGTTAAACCTGCTGTAGGGTCAGGAGAAGGCGGTGGTCGCAAAAGGAGAGCCTTCAATGAGGGCAATGAGACTGTCCATGTCGGTGAGGTCCTGGGGGTGGCAGTCGAGCTTGAAGAAGTCGATGACGGCACTCAGCAGGTTGCCCTTGAACAGGGCGTAGCGGTGGTCGCCACGTTCCTCGATTTGAAACAGCAGGGCTTCGCGGTCGAAGCTGAATTGACTGAAGCGCTCCTGCAGGCGCGGCTTCACATAGGTGATGTAGTTGCGGCAGGGCGTGTTCAGGGCAACCAACGAGCCAGCGGTGCAGGCAAGGGCATCGACTACCCGCTTGACCGGAGCGGTCTTGTCGACAATCAGCCTGGAGAACTCGACATGGTCCTGAGCGTAATCGGTACCGAGGAAATCGTTTAGGGCTGCGGCGTCGATATAACGGCCGGCCTCATGGGGGAATGGCGTGACACGTTGGGTGCCGATGATCTGATCGTCGTAGTAGCAGGCGAAAACATATGAGCGGCTGTCGATCTCGTCCACTGCACGGGTACTGCCAAACAGCAGTTCATAGTACTTCTTGCGCTGGGCATAGAGCCGCAGACGTGCCTGGGAAAGTACTTCCAGTTCGGCCGGTGTGACCAATTGGCGAACTCTGATGTGCGGCGACTCGCAGCGGGCCTGGAGGATGGCGTCGAAAAAACTGTAGGTGCGCTCGCGCTGCAGTGGGTCGGCGATCAGGTGAGGCAGGGCGCCACAGTCATTGAGGGCAGATTGTTGCTGCATAGAACAGATTCCTTCTGTTAATACAACTCCATTGGCGATAAGACTCAGGCGCCACATGACCGTAAAACGGTTGGCTTGGCATCTGTGATGCTTATCAAGTGAGGCGACGGCCGGGGTTATCAACTGCCTGGGAAGTTGGCGATGACCGATCGAGAATAATCGGGAGGCGAGAGCGGGGGCGTAGTCGCGTCGTAGGCTTGAATAATCCGTTTCATGGCAGGCCATCCTGGCTGTTGTGTTTGTGCATGAGTGCGCGTTAAGTGTGACGGGCACTTGGGTTGGCTTTGGTCAATATCAAAGGAAACTTATTGGAGTGCGATAGGAGTTTTGTAGCTTTTTGTAATCCGTTGGCCTGTCGCCGGCTTCGGCGAATGGGTAGTTGGGCGCTCGTTGCTTCTTGGACGGTCCGCACCCTTCACAGTCACTCGATCGCCTTCTCCGCGGCTTCGTCCTCCCCACGAGCACTGCAGCCATGTCATGTTTGTCACGGCCGCTATGCGGGAAAACGATCAGGGGCAGGATGCGTCGCGCCCCGTCCGGGCAAGCCTCCCTACGCGGGGCAGACAGCGACGATGAGTTGTGCGTGCTTAGGCCCAGCCTGCATGGAACTCGGAGCCGCGCTCACACGGCAGGTCCTCGTCGTGCGGCCATCGAGGCTATTGTGGTCATGCGCAAATTCATTCTTTTGACTGATTTGTACGTCAGGCTGTCGCCCTAGAGTCATATTCATCCGAAACCGATACGACCGCAGACTAAGGTGCCTTCCCATGTTGCAAACCCGCATCATTTCGCCCGCGACCAACGCCTATCAATATCCCCTGCTGATCAAGCGTCTGCTGCTGTCCGGGGGGCGCTACGAGAAGACCCGGGAGATCGTCTACCGCGACAGCGTGCGCTACAGCTACGCGACCTTCAACGAGCGGGTCGCGCGCCTGGCCAACGTGCTGAGCGACGCCGGGGTGAAGGCCGGCGATACCGTCGCGGTGATGGACTGGGACAGCCATCGTTATCTGGAATGCATGTTCGCCATCCCCATGCTCGGTGCGGTGTTGCACACCATCAACATCCGCCTCTCGCCGGAACAGATCCTCTACACCATGAATCATGCCGAGGACCGCTTCGTACTGGTCAACAGCGAGTTCGTGCCGCTCTACAATGGCATCGCCAGCCAGCTGACCACGGTCGAGAAGACCCTGCTGCTGACCGACGCGGAGGAGAAAACCGCCGACTTGCCAGGACTGGTGGGGGAGTACGAGCAGTTGCTGGCGGCGGCCGGCCCGAGCTACGAGTTCGCCGATTTCGACGAGAACTCGGTGGCTACTACCTTCTACACCACCGGTACCACCGGCAACCCCAAGGGTGTGTACTTCACGCATCGGCAACTGGTGCTGCACACCCTGTCCATGGCCACCATTCTGGGTAGCCTGGACAGCATTCGCCTGATGGGGACCGCTGACGTCTATATGCCGATCACTCCGATGTTCCACGTGCACGCCTGGGGCGTGCCCTACGTGGCCACCATGCTGGGGGTAAAACAGGTCTATCCGGGGCGCTACGAGCCGGAGATGCTGTGCCGCCTGATCAAGGACGAGCAGGTCAGCTTTTCCCACTGCGTGCCGACCATCCTGCAGATGCTGCTCAACACCCCAAGCGCTCAAGGGCACGATTTCGGGGGATTGAAGATGATCATCGGCGGCAGTGCGCTGAACCGTACCCTGTATGACGCCGCCAAGGCCCGTGGCATCCAGCTGACCGCGGCCTATGGCATGTCGGAAACCTGTCCGCTGGTTTCCTGTGCCTACATCAATGAGGAGTTGCTGGCCGGTAGCGAGGATGAGCGTATCACCTACCGGATCAAGGCCGGGGTGCCGGTGCCGCTGGTCGATGCGGCCATCATGAGTGCGGATGGCAGGTTGCTGCCGGCCGATGGCGAAGCCCAGGGCGAGTTGGTGCTGCGTTCGCCCTGGCTGACCCAGGGTTACTTCCGCGAGGCGGAAAAGGGCGAGGAGTTGTGGGAGCATGGCTGGCTGCATACCGGCGATGTCGCCACGCTCGATGGCATGGGATTCGTCGACATTCGCGACCGTATCAAGGATGTGATCAAGACCGGCGGAGAGTGGCTCTCCTCGCTGGAGCTGGAAGACCTGATCAGCCGCCATTCGGCCGTTCGTGAGGTGGCGGTAGTGGGCGTTCCCGATCCGCAATGGGGCGAGCGGCCCTTTGCCCTGCTGGTGCTGGCCGAGGGGCAGGCGCTGGATGCCAAGGGTCTGAAGGAACACCTCAAGCCCTATGTCGAGCAAGGGCACATCAACAAGTGGGCAATACCCACGCAGATCGCCCTTGTTACCGAAATTCCCAAGACCAGCGTCGGCAAGCTGGATAAGAAACGCATTCGCCTGGATATCGCCCGGTGGCAGGCGGCCGGAAGCGAATTTCTTTCCACCCTCTAGGTCCCGCTATTGCTACTTCGGAAAAGTGACTACACAGTCAAACAAGCGTTTGGCTTGCTAATTGCTGTTTTCAGTCCATTCTTGGCTCTTCGCAAAGCTGACTATTCGGTCACAAGCGGCGAGCCAGAGTGCCTGGGGCTGCAAATCACACTTTCGAGGGATCAAGCAGTACGACCCGCTGGCTATAGTCCGCATCATCCATAACAAAAAACACATGGAGTAGCGTCGATGACAAAGACCCAACCGTTCTGGCGCCTGGCAAAGCTGCCGCTGGCCGTCAGCCTCGCATCCACCCTCGCCGCACCGGCATTCGGCGTTACCTTCAACATCGGCGAGATCGAAGGTCAGTTCGATTCGTCGTTGTCCGTGGGCGCCAGCTGGTCGGTGCGTGGTGCAGATAAGGACCTGATCGGTTCAAACAACGGTGGCGATGGCCTTTCGCAGACCTCGGACGACTCTCATCTGAACTTTAAAAAAGGTGAGACCTTTTCGAAGATCTTCAAGGGTATCCACGATCTGGAGCTGAAGTACGGCGATACTGGTGCTTTCATTCGCGGCAAGTATTGGTATGACTTCGAGCTGAAGGACGAGCATCGTCTGTTCAAGGACATCGACGACAGCAATCGTAAAGAGGCTGCCCAGGCATCTGGTGCACAGATCCTCGATGCCTTCGTTTATCACAACTATGACATCGCCGATCAGCCTGGTTCGGTACGCCTGGGTAAGCAGGTGGTCAGCTGGGGTGAAAGCACCTTCATCCAGAACTCGATCAACTCGATCAACCCGGTGGATGCCGCCGCATTCCGTCGCCCTGGTGCAGAGATCAAGGAAGGCTTGATTCCGGTAAACATGTTCTACATCTCTCAGAGCCTGACCGACAGCCTGTCGATGGAGGCGTTTTATCAACTGGAATGGGATCAGACGGTAGCCGACAACTGCGGTACTTTTTTCGCCCAGCCGGATGTGATAGCCGATGGTTGCGACGACAACCTTCGCGTACTGCGTAAGCGTTCAAGCTTGCCAGCGGGCATCCCCGAACTTGCCGAATCGCTGTTCGGTGTGAATATCAACGAGGAGGGAGTTCTGATTCGTCGAGGTCCAGATCGCGATGCAGATGATGATGGTCAGTATGGTGTGGCTTTCCGCTACTTCGCCGAAGAGCTAGATACCGAGTTCGGCGCATATTTCATGAACTACCACAGCCGTGCTCCGGTTTTCAGCGCCACGGCTGCCCCACAGAGTACCTTCGATCTGGCTCCTCTTGTAGGTTCGTTGGCACCACTGCTGGTCGCCGGGCAATCGCAGTATTTCATTGAGTATCCTGAAGACATCCGGCTCTACGGTTTGAGTTTCTCCACTACCCTCCCCACTGGAACCGCTTGGAGTGGCGAGCTTAGCTATCGGCCGAATGCGCCGGTTCAGTTGAACACCACCGATATCCTGTTCGCTGGTCTGACCCCGCTGAACCCGAACCTTTCGGTATTGCAGGGTACTCCGGGGGCCGACCTGAACGGCTACCGCCGTAAGGAAATTACCCAGATACAAACGACCTTTACCCATTTCTTCGATCAGGTCATGGGTGCCTCGCGTCTCACTTTGGTCGGGGAGATCGGCGTGAGCCATGTCGGTGGGCTGGAGAGCACCTCTCAAGCCCGCTACGGCCGTGACCCGGTGTTCGGCCCCGGTCCGTTGCCAGGTGGTACTTGTGAAAGCACGAATGCTGGCACCCTGGGCAGCACGACTGCTGAGAACGTATCCAAGTACTGCGAAGATGATGGCTTCGTGACCTCCACT
Source organism: Pseudomonas sp. MBLB4123 (assembly GCF_051904775.1). NCBI lineage: Bacteria > Pseudomonadati > Pseudomonadota > Gammaproteobacteria > Pseudomonadales > Pseudomonadaceae > Pseudomonas > Pseudomonas sp. MBLB4123. Next base: position 2,315,043 of record NZ_CP196711.1, on the reverse strand, counting down.
TCTTGGGGCTACCGTGCTCGGGCGATCTGGGACTACAACGACGCCATTGCCGGCATCAACCTGAAACCCAGCATCTCCTGGTCCCATGACGTCGACGGCTATGGCGCCAATGGTGTGTTCAACGAAGGCAACAAGGCCGTGAGCCTGGGCCTGGACGCCGAATACCAGAACACCTACACCGCGGGCCTGTCCTATACCGACTTCTTCGGCGGCAAGTACAACACGTCGATCGACCGTGACTTCGTCGCGCTCAGCTTCGGTATGAACTTCTAACGGTCAGGAAATTTGAGGAAGACTATGTACATGAAAACAACAAAAGGTCTGTTGCAAACCGGCGCCCTGACCCTGTCGCTGCTCGCCAGCAGCGTGATGGCGGCCGTCTCGCCGGAAGAAGCCGCCCAGCTGGGCGCCAGCCTGACGCCGATCGGCGCAGAGATGGCGGGCAATGCCGATGGTTCGATCCCGGCCTGGACCGGCGGTCTGCCGAGCAATGCCGGCACCGTCGATGATCGCGGTTTCCTGTCGAATCCCTTCGCCAACGAGCAGCCGCTGTTCACCATCACCGCGCAGAACGTGGATCAGTACAAAGACAAGCTGACCCCCGGTCAGCTGGCGATGTTCAAGCGCTACCCCGACAGCTACAAGATGCCGGTGTATCCGACCCATCGCAGCGCCACCCTGCCGGACGCAGTCCTGGCCGCGGCCAAGGCCAACGCGGTCAATACCAAGTTGGTAGAAGGCGGCAACGGTCTGGAGAACTTCGCCACGGCCAACCCCTTCCCGATCCCCAAGAACGGTCTGGAAGTGATCTGGAACCACATCACCCGCTATCGCGGTGGCAGCGCCAAGCGCCTGGTGACCCAGGCGACCCCGCAGGCCAATGGTTCCTACAGCCTGGTGTATTTCGAGGACGAGTTCACCTTCCGCGATGCCCTGAAGGATGCCGGCAGCAGCAAGGCGGACAACATCCTGTTCTACTTCAAGCAGCGGGTGACCGCACCGTCGCGTCTGGCGGGCAACGTGCTGTTGGTGCACGAGACCCTGAACCAAGTCAAGGAGCCGCGTCTGGCGTGGCTGTACAACGCCGGCCAGCGCCGCGTGCGCCGGGCGCCGCAGGTGTCTTACGACGGTCCGGGCACCGCAGCCGACGGCCTGCGCACCTCGGACAACTTCGACCTGTACAACGGCGCGCCGGATCGTTACGACTGGACGCTCAACGGCAAGAAGGAAGTCTACATCGCCTACAACACCTATGGCCTGGACTCGCCGAAGCTCAAGTACGAGCAGATCATCAAGCCCGGGCATATCAACCAGGAACTGAGCCGTTACGAGCTGCACCGCGTCTGGCATGTGACCGCGACCCTGAAGTCGGGCGAGCGGCATATCTATGCCAAGCGCGACTTCTTCATCGACGAGGACACCTGGCAGGCCGCTGCCATCGACCACTACGACGGTCGCGGTACCCTGTGGCGCGTGGCCGAGGCGCATGCCCAGTACTACTACGACAAGAAAGTGCCGTGGTACACCCTGGAGGCCCTGTATGACCTGCAGTCCGGGCGCTACCTGGCGCTGGGCATGAAGAACGAGGAGAAGCAGTCCTATCAGTTCGATATCGGCTCCAAGGAAAGCGACTACACCCCGGCGGCCTTGCGTCAGGCCGGCGTGCGTTAAGCACAGCAGCCTGACCGCGTAGTGCCGGTCTCGAGCCAGCAGGACGATGTCCGGCTGGCTCGAGGTGCCGAAGCATTGGATGCCCGTATCCTTGGATACGGGCATTTTTATTTGGGATATAGGCGGGGCTGGCCATTCGACGAGGGGGTGGCAAGTGCGGACGTGCCGGGTGAGACCCGACGCAGCTATTGCAAAGAATTGTTAAGGCGGCCGGGACACACTTCAAATGCGTGGCCCGAGGGGCTAGGCTGCTGGTCAAACCACAGACCTACTGCGCCAAGAACCGGGTAATGACCGAGCTGTCCAGTTCCCATCGATTCGTCAGTCCGAGTCCGCAGAGCACCGATGGACATTTCTTCCGTCCTCCGCTGCCGCCGGGCCATGTCCTGCGCCCGCGCCTGTGCGAGCGATTGGCGAGCGGTCTGTCCGGCCGCCTGATACTGGTCAGCGCGCCGGCGGGCTTCGGCAAGAGCTCACTGGCCATCGAGTTTTGCGAACGGCTGCCGCCGCAGTGGCAGAGCCTCTGGTTCGGCCTGAGCCGCCGCGACAGCGATCCCGGGCGCTTTCTCGAGCGACTGTTGGCTGGGCTGCAACAGTTTTTCCCGGGGCTGGGGGATGATGCGCTGGGGTTGTTGCGACTGCGCCAGAGGCATCAGCCCTTCGCCTTCGAGGAATGGCTGGATGGTCTGCTCGACGAGCTGACGCTACGCTTGAAATCGGACAGTCCGGTGTTGCTGGTGCTGGACGATTACCATCTGGCCCAGGGGGCGGTGCTCGATCGCTGCCTGCAGTTTTTCCTCAACCACTTGCCGGCTGGCCTGCTCTTGCTGGTGACCAGCCGCCAGCGTCCGGATTGGCACCTGGCCCGTCTGCGCCTGTCGAGGCAATTGCTCGAGTTGCAGGAACAGGATCTGCGCCTGACAGAGGAGGAGACCGGCGAGCTGTTGTCTAGGCACGGTGCCACCTTGAGCGAGGAGGCGCTGGCCGATTTGCTGCAGCACAGCGAAGGTTGGGTGGCCGGGCTGCGCCTGTGGTTGCTCGCCGCCGCCGAGGCGGTTGTCGACGGCGAGATGACCAGGCCTCACGGCGCCGAAGGGCTGATCCGCGAGTATCTACTGGAGGAGGTGATCGAGCGGCAGCCGCCGGAAGTGCAGGCCTTTCTCTACGACACCGCCTGCCAGGAGCGCTTCTGTGCCGAGCTGTGCGATGCCGTGCGCGAGGCCCATGACAGCGCCGCCATTCTCGAGCATCTGCAGGCGCATCAGGTGTTTCTGGTGCCGCTGGATGAGCAAGGCCGCTGGTTTCGTTATCACCATCTGTTTTCCGACCTGCTCCGCGCTCGACCAGCGGCCGCCTTGCGTCCCGCCCCGACCAGTGCGCACCTGCGTGCCTGCCGCTGGTTCAGCGGCCAAGGGCTGTTGGACGAGGCGATCGAGCAGGCGCTGCGGGCCGGTCAGCCGGATGTGGCCGCCAACCTGGTGCAGAACCTGTCCGAGGAGCAACTGCTGGCCGAACAAAACGTGGCCACGTTGTTGCGTTGGAAGATGGACTTGCCGGACAGCCTGCTGGCCAGCACGCCACGCCTGATCGTCCTGTACAGCTGGGCCCTGGCCCTGGCCTGTCAGCTGGATGCGGCCGAGGAGTTGGTAGGGCAGATGAGCCGCTTCCTTCCCGCACCTTCGGCAGCCCAGCAGCAGAGCCTGCTGGCCCAGTGGCAAGCCCTCTGCGGGGTGATCGCCCGCGGCCGTGGCGAAAGCCTGAGCGCGCAACGCCACTGTACCGAAGCACTGGCGGGGTTGCCGATGGAGCGCTATGGCCAGCGGCTGATGTGCCTGTCGACCCTGGCTAATCTGGCCATCGTCCAGGGCGATCTGTGGCGTGCCCGGGGCCTCAATCGCGAGGCTTTGGAGCTGGCGCAGCGGGTGGGCAACCCCCTGTTCGAAGCGCTGGCGCACTATGACCGCGCGCGCGTGCTGCAGGCCCGGGGCGAAGTGCAGCGGGCCCTCGACGAGGTGCGCCAAGGCCTGGAGCGCTTGCGCGGGCTGCCGCAACAGCGTTTGTATGCGTTGCGCGCACGCCTGACCCTGTATGAGGGTTATCTGCTGAGCCTGCGTCTGCAGCCGCAGTTGGCGCGTCAACGGTTAACAACGGGGATCGCCGAGGCGCGTGCCTGCCGTGACGTCAGCCTGCTCATCGGCCAGTGCGTGCTGGCCGGCCTGGAGGGACGTGAAGGCGCTCTGGCCGAAGCGTTCGCTCGACTCGCCGAGGCCGAGCGGCTCATGCATGTCTGGGATGTGCCGCCTATCTACTACCTGGCGATGATCACCCTGGCCAAGTGCGAGTTGTGGCTGCGCCAAGGCCAGTTCGAAGTGGCGGATGCCTGGCTGGTGCGCCTGGCCGAGGCTTACAACGGGGAGCAGGCCGCCGCGGCGCCGGAGTTCCACCCGCAACTGCCGCTGTACATCGAACTCCACCAGGCGGTGCTGGAACGGCAGCAAGGTGAGCGGAGTAAGGCCGAGAGGCGTCTGCGTGCCCTGGTGCAACGGGCACAGGCGATGGGGGGGGAGTTGCTGGCGGTGATCGCCCGGGTGCAGCTGGTTCTGTTGCTGCGCGCCAGTGGCCAGGAACGTGAGGCCCGGCAACAGCTGAGTGACGCCCTGCAAGCGGCCCTTGGAGGCGCTCTGTCACCCTTCCAGGATCTGTTGAAGGCACACCCGGATTGGGCTCGGGAGCAATTGCTGGCGCAACCCGAGGGCTCCCAGCGCGAGGCGCTGTTGGCCGAACTGCCCAAGGCGCCGGCTGTGGCGAGTGTTGGGCCGGACATGATGGTGGGCAGTTTGAGCAGCCGTGAACTGGCGGTGTTGAAGCTGATTGCCCAAGGCTATTCGAACCAGCAGATCAGCGAGTGTCTGTTCATCTCCCTGCATACGGTGAAAACCCATGCCCGCCATATCAACGGCAAGCTTGGCGTCGAGCGCCGTACCCAAGCGGTGGCGCGGGCCAAGAGCCTCGGCCTGCTGACTTGAGCCGCCCGCTGCCGGCAGGCTCAGGCCCGACCGCTTCGTCCGGGGATGCGCCCGGCTCGTTTTCGCCGGCGCGGTAGTTTTGGAGGCGGCTATTTTCGTCGTGCATTCACCGAGTGGATGGGTAAGCTAGCCGGCGTTCACCGTATCGAGGAGTCACCGATGAGTTCTGCCGCGTCCCCCGCCCTGATCCGCGAAACCTTCCCTGTCGGGCCTCTGCAGTGCAACTGCACGATCATTGGCGACCCCGTCACCAAGCAGGCGATAGTGGTCGATCCGGGCGGCGACCCCGAGCTGATCATGGCGCGCCTCGAGGGCCATGGGCTCAAGGTGGTCAGCATCATTCACACCCACGCCCACCTGGACCACTTCCTTGCCTCCGGGCAGATGAAGGAGAAGACCGGTGCCACGCTGCATCTGCACAAGGAAGATCGGTTCCTCTGGGACAACCTGGAGATGCAGTGCCGCATGTTCGGGGTGCCCTACACGCCGGTGCCGGCTCCGGACCAGTGGCTGGCCGACGACGAGGCATTGCCCTGCGGCTGTGGTGTGGCGCTGCACACGCCCGGGCACACGCCCGGTTCCATGAGTTTCTGGTTCCCCCAGGACAAGCTGCTGATTGCCGGCGACACGCTGTTCAAGCGTGGCATCGGCCGGACCGACCTGTGGGGCGGCGACTACGCGACCATCGAACGCTCGATCAAGCAGCGCCTGTACCGGCTCGACGAGGACGCCACCGTGGTTACGGGGCATGGTGCCGATACCCGGCTGGGCGATGAAATGCGCGAGAATCCGTTTGTCCGCGCCTGAGGGCGATGGGCGACCCGCTGGCTAGACTGAACACTAGCCAATGCCCTGGAGGGTTCGCCATGCCTAGTTCGCGTCTGATCCTGACCTGCTGCTGTGCCGGCCTGCTGCTCGGTTGTGCCTCGCAGAACCCCTATGACGGCCAGCCCAGCAGCAACAAGACTGCGACCTACGGCGGCCTCGGCGCCCTGGCGGGTGCGGTGGCCGGCGCGGCGATCAGCCACGACAACCGCGGCAAGGGGGCGCTGATCGGCGCCGCCGTGGGCGGGGCGGCGGGAGCCGGTTACGGCTACTACGCCGACAAGCAGGAGGCGGAACTGCGGCGCAGCATGGAGGGTACAGGCGTGCAGGTGGCGCGCCAGGGCGATGTGATCCAGCTGATCATGCCCGGCAACATCACCTTCGCCACCGATTCGGCGGAGATCGCCGGCAGTTTCCATGCGCCGCTGAACAACCTGGCCACCTCCTTCCGCCAATATCCGCAGAACAGCATCGAGATCGTCGGTCATACCGACAGTGTCGGCTCCCATGCCTACAACATGGGGTTGTCGCAGCGCCGTGCGCAGAGCGTGGCCAACTACCTGATCGCCCAGGGGGTCGATCAGACGCGTCTGAGCACCCGCGGCATGGGGCCCGACCAGCCTCTGGCGAGCAATGCCTCGGCCGATGGGCGGGCCCAGAATCGCCGGGTCGAGGTGAACCTGCGGCCATTGCCCGGCGCGCAGTAGTATCTGGTGCGACGCGTACCCTCCTTGCTGCGTGTCGCCCTGCCCGTCAACACCGCCTGCTAAGCTGGAACGGAACTTCGAGGCGCCTGGCGCCTCGAACACCCCTGCGCGATAGCCAACCTGCTGAACAACCCAGATAAGGACGTATCTATGAAGAACTGGCGTAACCTGACCGCTTTGGCCGCCGGCCTGGCCCTGCTGGCCGGCTGTACGACCAACCCCTATACCGGCGAACGCGAGGCCGGCAAGGCAGGGGTCTATGGCGGTATCGGCGCGGTCACCGGAGCGGTGATCGGGGCGGCCACCTCGAGCAAGAAGGACCGCGCCAAGGGCGCCTTGATCGGTGCCGCTGTGGGCGGCGCCGCAGGCGGCGGTTACGGCTACTATGTCGACACCCAGGAGGCCAAGCTGCGCCAGACCCTACAGGGCACGGGTGTACAGGTGCAGCGCAATGGCGATGACCTGAAGCTGATCATGCCGGGCAACATCACCTTCGCCAGCAATTCGGCGGATATTTCCAGCGGCTTCTACCCGACGCTCAATTCCCTGGTGCTGGTGTTCAAGGAGTTCGACAAGAACGGCATCGACATCGTCGGGCACACCGATAGCACCGGCTCGCTGGCGCTGAACCAGAACCTGTCGAATCGCCGTGCGCAGAGCGTCGCGGCTTACCTGTCGGGCAACGGCGTGGCGCCGGCGCGGATTTCCGCCTACGGTGCCGGGCCCAACCAGCCGATCGCCAGCAATGCCAACGAGTCGGGGCGGGCACAGAATCGCCGCGTCGAAATCAATCTGCGCCCGCTCTAAAACCGGGTGTAGACGAAAAGCCCCGCACGTGCGGGGCTTTTTTCTGGGGCCCGTTGCTGGTCAGGGCAGGGCCCTCTGCCGGATTCCTGACTAGACTGCTTCCTTGAGTTCTGTAGCGCGCTCATCCTCTGTGGTCGGGCGTGGCAGGTAGTGAACGGATTCAGGAGAAGTCATGGACGGCAGGTCGCGTTCCTTTTCCCCCAGGCCCGGGCTGGCGATAGGGGTCACCCTGACCCTGTTGCTCGGTTTGGGCGGCCTGATCGTCTGGCAATGGCAAGCCCTCGAGGCGACGAGTCGGGAGGAGGCGCGGCAGCGCTTCGAGCTCGAGGCGCAGGACGTCGGTCAGCGCGTCGTTCACCGCATGCGCGCCTACGAGATGGTGCTGCGCGGCATGTCCGGGCTGATCATCGGCAGCGACGAGGTGTCCCTGGCCGAGTGGGAGCGGGCGGTCGGGCAGCTGTATCTGCAGGACCGCTATCCCGGCATCCAGGCGCTGGGCTGGGCGCGCTATCTGCGCCGGGGGCAGCTCGAGGACTTCCTCGGTGCGATCGAGGCCGCCGGTCGCGAGGGCTACCGGGCCTTTCCGGCCGGCCAGCGCGAGGAGTACGTGCTGATCGACTACATCAGTCCGTTCGATTGGCGTAACCGGCGCGCCCAGGGCTACGACATGTTCAGCGAGCCTCTGCGCCGTGAGGCGATCGAACTGGCGTTGCACAGTGCCGATGCGGCCCTCAGCGCACCGGTGATCCTGAAGCAGGAAACCGAGTTGAACGTGCAGTCCGGAATGCTGCTGTACCTGCCGGTGTTCCGTCCCGGCATGCCGCTGGGCAGTGCGCAGCAGCGGCGCGAGGCCCTGTTCGGTTACGTCTATGGCGCCTTCCGCAGTCATGACCTGATGGCAGGTATTCTCGGTCCACAGGCGCGTTTGTTCGATATCCACGTCGTGGATCGGCAGGCGGGCAGTACGTTGCTGGGCGAGGCCGCGGCGGCGGGGGACAGGCCGGCGCTCTTCACCCAGACCACGGAGTTGCCCCTGTATGGCCGAACCTGGGCCCTGACGGTCAGCAGTTCGGCCGCCTACGAGGAGTCGCTGGCGCGGCGGAGCATGACCTTCAGCCTTGGGATGGGGCTGACTGCGGCGACCCTGCTGGCCCTGCTGACGGGCGGCTGCCTGTATCAGCGCGAGCGTCAGTTGCACGCCAGCCAGCGGGCGACCGAACAGCTGCGCGAGCGCGAGGAGCGTTTTCGCCTGGTGGTGGAGGCCTCGCCCAACGCCATCGTCCTGATCGACGGCGACGGGCAGATAGCCATGGTCAACCAGCAGGCCGAGCTGCTGTTCGGCTACCCACGTCAGGAATTGCTTGGCCAGTCGGTGGAGATGCTGCTGCCCGAGGACAAGCGCGAAGGCCACGTACCGTCCCGCCGCGCCTACCAGAAGCACCCGGAGCCCCGACGCATGGGCAGCAACCGCGAGCTGTTCGGCCAGCACCGCGACGGTCGGCTGATTCCCCTGGAGGTTGGCTTGTCGCCCCTGCGCAGCGGCGAGAACATCCTGGTGCAGGCGGTGATCATCGACATCAGCGAGCGCAAGGCGGCGGAGCGGCGCCTGCACGAACAGGCCGAGCAGCTGGTGCTGGCCAACCGCTACAAGTCCGAGTTCCTCGCCAACATGTCCCATGAGCTGCGTACCCCGCTCAACAGCATCCTGATCCTCAGCGATCAATTGCGCCAGAACGGCACCGGTAATCTCACGAAGAAGCAGACCCAGCACGCCGATATCGTGCACCGGGCCGGCAGCGACCTGCTGCAGTTGATCAACAGTGTGCTCGACCTGGCCAAGGTCGAATCCGGTCGTATTCAGCTCAAGCTGGAGCCGTTGGATGTCCACGAGATGCTGGTGGAGATGGATGCGAGCATTCGCCCGATGGCCGAGCTCAAGGGGTTGCAGCTGCAGACGCAGGTGCAGCCGGAGGTGCCCAGGCTGATCCGTAGCGACCGTGCCCGCTTGCAGCAGATATTGCGCAACCTGCTGTCCAACGCCGTGAAGTTCACCGAGCGGGGCGAGGTGCGCCTGAGCGTGACCCTCGAGCCGGAGTGCGAGGAGGGGGCTGGGCAGCGCCTGAGCTTCTGCGTGTGCGACAGTGGCATCGGCATCGCCGCCGACCAGCACGAACTGATCTTCCAGGCGTTCCAGCAGATCGACGGCTCCACCAGTCGCCGTTTCGGCGGCACCGGCCTGGGGCTGGCCATCACCCGTCAGTTGGCATTGGCCCTCGGCGGCGAGGTGGGAGTGAAGAGCGAGCTGGGGCAGGGCGCTTGCTTCACCCTGAATCTGCCGTTGCGGCAACTGCCCGAGTCGGCGGCAGCCGGCCCCGAGGACCGGCCGCAGCGACAAGGTGTGGGCCCCGCTGTGCTGATAGTCGAGGACAATGCCAGCTTCGCCTCGGTACTGGCCGAGGAAGCCTATGCCCATGGTTTTGCCAGCGTGCACTGCCGCACGGGTCAGCAGGCGCTCGAGCTGTTGCAATACGAGCGCTTCAGCGCGGTGATCCTGGACATCCTGCTGCCGGATATCAGCGGCTGGCAGCTGTATCGCCAGCTGCGCGGGCAGGCCGAGCATCGTGAGACGCCGGTGCACATCATCTCCTGCGTGCCGCAGCCGGCCGACTGGAGCGAGGATGGCCCGCGCTACCTGGTCAAGCCGATCAACCGAGCCGATCTCGAACGGGTCTTCGTCGAGCTGCGGCGCGACGGCCAGATCCCCGCGCCGGCGCTGTTGCTGGTTGAGGATGTCGAGGTCGAGCGTGAGCACTACCGCGAGCACCTGCAACAGCTGGGCTTCGAGGTGGTCAGCTGCGTCAACGCCGCCGAGGCGCTCGACGCCTATGCCGAGCGCAACTTCGCGGCGTTGGTGATCGACCTCGACCTGCCCGACCGGGACGGTTTCGATCTGCTCGAGACCCTCGACCGGCACACCCCCTTGAATGGCGCACGGGTGGTGATCAATACCGGAGTGGACATCACCCAACTGAGCCTGCAGCGGTTGCGGCGCTACAGCGCGGTGGTGGTGCGCAAGCAGGGCGAGGACCTGCAGGCCTTGAGCCTGGCGGTCCAGGGCTTTCTCGGCAGTGTGGGGGCCGTGGAGCAACCGCTGGCGGTGCCAGACCGGCGGATGACGGGGGGGCTGGTCGGCCGCCGCGTATTGCTGGTGGACGACGATGTGCGCAACGTCTATGCGCTCAGCGCCTTGCTCGACGAGGCCGGCCTCGAGGTAAGCGTGGCCGGGGACGGACTGGAAGCCATCGAGAGCTACCTGCAGCTGGGCTGTGACCTGATCTTGATGGACATGGCCATGCCGCGCATGGACGGTTACAGCGCGACTCGGGTGCTCAAGCAGGAGCACGCCTGCCGCGTGCCGATCATCGCTCTGACCGCCCATGCGATGAAGGGTGATCAGGAGAAGTGCCTGGCGGCCGGCGCCGACGACTACCTGGCCAAGCCGGTCAGCCAGGATGAGTTGCTCGACATGCTGAGACGCTGGTTGAGCGAGCCGCCGCGAGAGTTGGACGAGGCGCGGGCGCTGCCCGTCGATCGGGCCTGATCGACGGGTCAGGCCAGAGCATGGCGTCATCGATACAGGAGGCAGGCATGGCAACGCTGCAGAAGAAGCGACAAGTGGAGCGGACGCAGACGCTTCTGGTGGTGGACGACCGGTCGGAAAATCTCGAAGTCATGCAGGCGTTGCTGGAGGACGGTGACTGGCAGCTGCGCTGCGTCAGCTCCGGTGAGGCCGCCCTGCACTGCCTGCTGAACGAGGAGGTCGGGCTGGTCCTGCTGGACGTGCAGATGCCGCACATGGATGGATTCGAGGTGGCGCGGCTGATGCGCGGCAACCCGCGCACCCGCTTCATTCCGATCATCTTCATCTCGGCCATCGCCCAGACCGAGGATGCCGTGCTCCAGGGCTATGCCACCGGGGCGGTGGACTTCATGCTCAAGCCCTTCGATCCCAAGGTGTTGCGCCACAAGATCCACTCGTTGCTCGACCATGAGCGCAACCGCAGCGAACTGCAACAGCTGACCCAGCAGCTGGACAGCGCTCGGGCCTTCAACGCCTCGGTACTGGATAACGCCGCCGAAGGCATCATGGTGGTCGGCGAGGACGGCCTGGTGCGCTTCGCCAACCCGGCCATGGCGCAGATGCTGCGTTGTTCGGTGGCGGAGCTGCAGGGCAGCGCGCTGCTGTCCCATCTGCGCAGTCCGGAGGTCGAGTGTGAGTGGCACTCGTCGAAGTTCTACCGGAACTGGCAGCAGGGCAAGACCTATCGCGTGCATGAGGCGAGCCTGCGTACCGGGGATGGCGACAGCGTACCGGTGACGCTGTCGTGCTCGCCGCTGCCCAAGTTGCAGCGGGCCATGGTGGTACTCGCCCTGGACATGTCGGTAGTGCGCAGTTTGCACACTCAGCTGGAGTCCCTGGCGGTGACCGATCCTTTGACCGGCCTGCTCAACCGGCGGGGCTTCCACAAGGCCCTGGAGGCGGCGCTCTCGCGCTCGGGACGCAGCGGCCAGCGCCTGGCCCTGCTCTACCTCGACCTGGACGGCTTCAAGCGGATCAACGACTCCCTCGGCCACGGCGTCGGCGATCAGTTGCTGCGCCGAGTCGGCGAGCAGTTGAAGAGCAGCCTGCGCCCCTACGACACCCTGGCCCGGGTCGGCGGCGACGAGTTCACGGCAGTGATAGACGGCCTCGGTCACACGGAAGACGCGGCGCGCGTGGCGGAGAAGCTGATCGAGCAGGTGTCGGTGCGTCACAGCCTCAACGGCGTCGACTTCACGATCGGCGCCAGTGTCGGCATCGCCTGTTTTCCCGAGTGCGGGCAGAGCGTGGAGAGCCTGCTGCGCGCGGCAGACATGGCGATGTACGAGGCCAAGCGAGCCGGGCGCCAGCAGTACCGCTTCTTCCTGCCGGAAATGAACGGCCGCGCGCGTTCGCGGCTGATGCTCGAGGAAAGCCTGCGCACGGCCATCGACCAGGACGACTTCGTCCTGGTCTACCAGCCCCAGGTCTACCTGGACAGCGGCCGGCTGCGCGGCTTCGAGGCCCTGTTACGCTGGCAGCATCGGGTTGCCGGAACCGTGGCCCCCAGCGTGTTTATCCCCCTGCTCGAGGAGACCCGGCTGATCAACCGCCTGGGCGACTGGATATTCCGCCAGGGGGCGCGGCAGTTCTGCGGCATGCGGCGGCCGCCTGCAGACGAACTGGTGCTCAGTATCAACGTCAGTCCGGTGCAGTTCAGCATGCCGCAGCTGGTGGAAGACCTGGGGCGGGTGTTGGACGACCACCAGCTGAATCCGGCGCAGCTGGAAGTCGAGGTGACCGAGAGTGCGCTGATGCAGAACCTGGAAAACACCCAGGAGCAGCTGCGCCAATTGCGCCTGCTGGGGGTGAAGATCGCCATCGACGATTTCGGCACCGGCTACTCCTCCCTGGCCTATCTGCGGCACTTCGAGCTGGACACCCTGAAGATCGACCGCCTGTTCATCGCCAATATGCTCGATTCGCCACGGGATGCGGCGGTGGTCAGCACCATCATCGACCTGGGTCGCAACCTGGGCCTGGAGGTGATCGCCGAGGGCGTGGAGACGGCGGCCCAGCGCGAGTGGCTGGTCGAGCACCAGTGCCCGATCATGCAGGGCTTTTTGGTCGCGCCGGGGCTGGCGGCGGACGATGCGCAGGCCTTCCCGGCGCAGCTGGATTGGAACGCCCTGCCGCGCAGCGCCGGGCCCAAGGACAGCTAGGCGCTGCGGCCGTGCGGGTCAGCGGGCGGGGGAGCGGCGGTGCAACTCGGCCAGTTCGGCATCCTTGGCTTGCCACAGCTGGTTGACCCACTGCTGGAACGCCAGGCGGTAGCCGTCGTCCTGGTCGTAGTTGCGGCCGATGAAGGCCGGGTCGATCGGTAGCTGACGGAAGTTGACCACTATCTCTCCAACCTCGCCGCTGAGCAGCGCCCAGAAGCTCGGACTGCCCTGGGGGTAGTGGATGGTGACGTTGACGATCGCGTGCAACTGCTCGCCCATGGCGTCCAGCACGAAGGCAATGCCGCCGGCTTTGGGTCTGAGCAGATAGCGGAAGGGTGAGTCCTGGGCGGCGTGCTTGGCCGGGGTGAAGCGGGTGCCCTCGAGGAAGTTGAAGATGCCGACCGGGTTGTCACGGAACTTGGCGCAGGTGCGGCGGGTGGTCTGCAGGTCCTTGCCCTTCTTCTCCGGGTGCTTGGCCAGATAGGCCTTGGAGTAACGCTTCATAAAGGGGAAGCCCAGGGCCCACCAGCACAGACCGATCACCGGCACCCAGATCAGTTCCTGTTTGAGAAAGAACTTCAGCGGGCGGATGCGTCGGTTGAGCAGGTACTGCAGGACCAGGATATCGACCCAGCTCTGGTGATTGCTGGTGACCAGATAGGAGTGACGGTAATCCAGGCTCTGCAGGCCCTCCACCTGCCAGCGCGTCTGGCCCAGTAGCTTCATCCAGGTCTTGTTGCAGCTGATCCAGGCCTCGTGGATGAAGTTCATCGAGGCGTTGCACAGGCGTTGCGCGCCGGCGAACGGCAGGCAGACCTTCAACAGGGTCACGGCGAACAGCGGCCAGCACCAGAACAGGGTATTGAGCGCCAGCAGGCTGGCGCCGAGCAGTCCGCGCAGGGCGGCGGGCAGGAAGTGCAGCATGGTGGCGTGTGCCTCGGCCAAGGGGGCGCAGGCCCCGGGTCGTCGTGTGCCCGCGGCTTGCCACTGCGGGTCGGTCGGCGTCAAGGTTAGCCTCTGGGGATCGGACGGCAAGTGCTGAGTGTGACTGGCTGGTCGAAGCTCGGGCGAGGGGGCTTGCCGCGCCTGACGAACAGTCGAGTCCGACACGCAATCAAGTGCAGGGGCAAGTACCGGCACGACACCTAGCAGGCGCCAGTATCGGACGGGGCCGCCATCTCCTGAAATGGTGGCTCCCCGTAGGCCAGTCTTTGCAGGCGTGCCTTGTTTGCCTCCCACCATGCCGGCAGCGTATCGCCGAGCATGGGCTTGGCCACGAAGTAGCCTTGTGCCTCGGCGCAGCCCAGCTCGCGCAGCAACTGCCAGTCTTCGAGGCTCTCCACGCCCTCGGCCACCACGTTCAGGTTGAGTTTGCGGGCAATGTCCAATGTGCTTTCCAGCAGGATGCGCAGGTGCCGAGTCTGGCTGGCGCCATTGACGAAGGCGCGATCCACCTTCAGTTCGGTACAAGGCATGCGTGACAACTGCAGCATGCAGGAAAAGCCGGTGCCGTAGTCATCTATCGACAGGCCGAAGCCTTTCAGGCGCAGGCGCGCCAGCGTGCCCAGGGTGATGCCGAGATCGGTCATGAGTGCGCTTTCGGTGATTTCCAGGGTGACAAACCCTGGGGCTATTCCGCTGACCCTGACTCGATCGACTATCGCGTCGGCTAGCCTGGTGTCGGCCAGGGAAAGCGCCGAGAGGTTGAGCGAAAAACCCAACGGAAGGCCCGCCGCATGCCAGCGCCGGCAATGCCGCAGGGAGGTGTCGAGCATGTGCAGGGTCAGGGCGGATATGTATTGGCTGGCTTCGATAAAACCGATGAAGTGTCCAGGTGCCAGCACGCCATGTTCGGGGTGCTGCCAGCGTACCAGGGCTTCCACCCCCTGCAGGCCGCCATCGATGAGCCGTACCTTCGGCTGGAAGTGCGCCACGAAGGCCTTCTCTTGCAGCGCCCGCAACACGTCTTGTTCCGTCAGCTTCAGCTCGGGTATCCCGCGCTCGACGGGGCCGGGACCGCTTGGCGTGGCGACAACTCGACCCAGACAGGAGAGCAATTGCTCTTGGACAATCGGCTTCTGCAGGCCACCGAGCAGGCGCAGGCCCAAGGTCTTGCCCATGCTCTCTACCACGTTGAGCAGCTCGCTTTCCCGGGCGGTGGCCAGCACTACCGGCGGCGCCAGGCCCAGCTTCGCCATCTCATGGAGAACTTGCACGCCGTCCATGCCCGGCATTTCCAGATCGAGGATAACCGCCTCGATCCTCGGATTGCTGCGCAACTGGGCAATCGCATCGAAGCCGTCTACCGCCTCAACAATGTCGGCGATGCCCAGGGTGCGGCACTGCTCGGCGATGAACCGGCGCTGCAGTTCGCTGTCGTCGACGATCAGCACCTGTTGGGGCAGCTTGACTGCGCTCATAGTGATCTTCTGCTCTAGCTCACGCTCATAACCACCCCGGGTATTTCGCCCAGGGCGATCACCTGATCCACGCCGCCCAGCTTGATGGCTTCTTTAGGCATGCCGAAGACCACACAGCTGGCCTCATCCTGGGCGTAGGTCCGTGCGCCTGACTCATGCAGCTCCTTGAGGCCGCGGGCGCCGTCATCGCCCATGCCGGTCATGATGATGCCGGTTGCATTCTTGCCGGCGAACTTGGCCACCGAACGAAAGAGCACGTCCACGGACGGCCGGTGGCGGTTGACCTGGGGGCCCTCTATCACCTCCACGTGGTAAAACGCGCCGCTGCGCTTGAGCAGCATGTGTTTGCCACCCGGGGCGATGAGGGCCAGGCCAGGAGTCACGCGGTCATTGTGTTTGGCCTCGCGTACCTCTATCTGCGACAGCCTGTTCAGGCGCTCGGCGAAGGATGCGGTGAACTTCTCCGGCATGTGCTGCACTATCACGATGCCGGGGGAGACCCGTGGTAGAGCGGTCAGTACGGTTTCAAGGGCCTGGGTCCCCCCCGTGGAGGTACCTATCGCGACGATGCGCTCGGTGGTTTGCGCCATGGCATGGCCGTTGAGCGCGGGCAGGATGGCATCGGCATTGAGCTTGACGGCCACAGGCGGGAGCGCCGTAGCCGGCCTGAGCACTTGCCGGACATCGGCTTGAGCGGCAGCCCTGACCGCAGCCACCAGCTCGGCAGAGGATTCTTGCAGAAAGCTTTTGAGGCCGACCTTGGGCTTGGTGATGATTTCCACTGCGCCGGCGGCAAGCGCCTGAAGCGTGGTTTCCGCCCCTTTTTCCGTGAGCGAGGAGCAGATCACCACGGGTGTCGGCCGCTCGGCCATGATCTTTCTCAGGAAGGTGATGCCATCCATGCGTGGCATCTCGACGTCCAGTACCAGAACGTCCGGCCACTCCCGAGCCATCTTGTTCAGGGCAAAGATGGGGTCGGAGGCGGCACCCAGGACATGGATGTCAGGCTCACGTTCGAGCAATGCCAGTACGACCTGGCGTACCACGGCGGAATCATCGACCAGCAGGACCTTGATTTTCTTCATTGGTGTCCTTACCCCGTCAAGCATTGATATCGGACCCAGACATGGCCGCTGGCAATGTCGAAGATGACCGTGCGGTAGCCGTTACGGCCCAGGTCCTGGGCGCATAGGTGCAGGTTGTAGCGCGCCATCAGCTGGTAGGCCGCGGCGACATTGCGCTCGGCGACAGAGGGCTTTTCGCTCAACTCAGGGAACATGTTGCCGCCGCCGAACAGCTTGATCTGGTAGTCCTGGAGTCGAGTGTGGTGGCGTTGGGCGGCCCGGCAGAAAAGGTCCATGGCCTCGTCCGCATACCTGCCGTCGAGTCGGTCGCTAGGGGGCAGGCTGCCCGGCAGCATGTAGTGGCACATGCCGCCGATCCGGCGGGTAGGGTGCCACATGGTAATGGCCACGCAGGAACCCAGCAGGGTACGAATGCGCGTGTCTGCATCGCCAAAGTGGAAATCACCGGGCTGAAGAGAAACTTCGACGATCTTGACCGGCTGCTTCATGGTTTTCGGTATATCGAGGGGGTGATCAGGGTTAAGGCATCGCTGATGCCGTTCAGGCTTTCCGAATGGCTGACGACGAAAAAACCACCCGGTTTGAGGTGCGGCAGCATGCGCGCCACCACCCTGCGCTTGGTGTCCTGATCGAAATAGATCATCACGTTGCGCAGAAAGATCACGTCGAACTCGCCGACATTGGGCAGGGTTTCGTTGAGATTGATCGACATGAAATGCACCCGCTCGCGCAGGCTGCGCTCGATCAGGAATGTGCCCTCCTGACGGCCCGTGCCCTTGAGGCAATGCCTGACCAGCAGCGGTTGCGGGATGTTGCTGGCACGCTCGATCGGGTAGTGACCCGTGCGGGCCCTCGCCAGCACCTGGCTGCTGATGTCCGAGCCGATGATTTCCCAGGGGGTTGCACCCAGGCCATCGGCCAGGGTCATGGCCAGGCTGTAGGGCTCTTCGCCGGAAGAGCTGGCGGCGCTCCAGAGGCGGAAGGTCCTGCCTGTGGCCGCCGTGGGCAGAATCTGCTCGCGCAGGAAGTCGAAGTGCCTGGGCTCGCGGAAGAAATAGGTTTCGTTGGTCGTGAGCAGATCCAGGGCGATCTGCAGCTCTGCAGGGGCCTCATGGCCCATGATCAGCTGGAAATAATCGCCGTAACTGCATAGTCGATGGTGCTTCAGGCGTTTGGCCAGGCGTCCGGCCACCAGCGCCTTTTTGGCCGGGCTCAGGCTGATGCCGGCAACGCGATAGAGCCAGGCCTGGAACTGCTGGAATTCGCCATCCTTCAGCGCTGTAGCGTTCACGATAAGACATCCTTGCCCGTAGGCGAGCGGCGCAGCAGCGAAACCCTCTCCCGGGCAAGACGCAACTGCGCTTCGCCCGGCTCCCCCGGCAACGGCCTGGTCTCGCTCAGTTTTCCGGGTCGTCAGCTGCTGGGGAGAGTTCCGGGGTACTGCCCTCGGCCAGCATGGCCATCTCCTCGAGCGACAGCACCCGGTCGGCGTTGAGGATGATGACGAACCTGTCATTCATCTTGGCCATGCCGCTGATGAAGTCCGCGCGGATCTTGGCGCCGAAGCTGGGGGCAGGCTCGATCTCCCGGCGAGGGATTTCCAGCACGGCCGAAACGGTATCGACCATCAAGCCCACATCCTGGGTTTCGCCCTCCGCGTGCGCCTCGATAATGACGATGCAGCTGCGGCGAGTGACTTCGGAATGGGGCCGGCCGAAACGCGCCGACAGGTCCACCACGGGCACCACTGCGCCGCGCAGGTTGATCACGCCGCGAACGAAGGGGGGCATCAGCGGTACCGTGGTGATGTTGCCGTACTCGAGGATTTCCTTGATCCCGAGAATGCCCATGGCGAACATCTCGCCGCCGAGCGAGAAGGTCAGGTATTGCGCCTCATCCTCTTGAAGGATGGCTTCGGGTCGATCCGTCGTAACCAGTGCGCCCATATCGACCTCCACTTAGAACCGGGTGAATTCGGCTTCTGCCGGACTGCTCGCCATCGGCTGGCTGTTCGCCGAGGATGGGTATGCAGGCCGGTGAGCCGGCTGCTTGCCTGAGGCCACGGCTCGGCGGGGCGCGGCTTCTTTCTGCAGGCTCGCGCCTGGCGTTTCTACGGTAAAGAAGCTCATGGCCTGCTGCAGCTGCTCGGCCTGGCTGCTCATCTCCTCGGCGGTGGCGGCCAGCTCCTCGCTGCTGGAGGCGTTCTGCTGGGTGACCTGGTTCAGCTGAATCATCGCCGTATTGATCTGGGCGACCCCGGAGGCCTGTTCTTCGGACGCGGCGCTGATTTCCTGCACCAGGTCGGAGGTCTTGTTGATCGAGGGCAGCATGGCGTCCAGCAGCTTGCCGGCTTTCTCGGCCAGCTCCACGCTGCTGGAGGACAGTTCGCCGATCTCCTGGGCGGCGACCTGGCTACGTTCGGCCAGCTTGCGCACCTCGGCCGCCACCACGGCGAAGCCCTTGCCATGCTCGCCGGCACGTGCGGCCTCGATGGCGGCGTTGAGTGCCAGCAGGTTGGTCTGATAGGCGATATCGTCGATGATTCCGATGCGCTGGGCGATCTGCTTCATGGCACTGACGGTCTGCTGCACGGACTCGCCGCCATCGCTGGCTTCCTTGGCGGCCTTGCTGGCCATGCCGTCGGTGACCTTGGCGTTGTCGGTGTTCTGGTTGATGCTGGCGCTCATCTGTTCGATCGAGGCGCTGGTTTCTTCGACGCTGGCGGCCTGCTCGCTGGTGGCCTGACTCATGGCCTGGGCCGTGGCGCTGACCTCCTCCGAGGCGCTGGCCAGGTTGTCGGCGGCGCCGCGCACTTCGCCGATGATCTGCGCCAGTTTGCCGACCATGCTCTGCATGGCCGCCAGCAGGCGGCCAACCTCGTCATCCGAGTCGATCTCTATGCGCACGGCCAGGTTGCCGGCGGACAGTTGATGGGCCACATCCTGCGCCTGGTTGAGCGAGCGGGTGATCTTGCGCACCAGCAGGGTGCCGAACAGCGCGGCCAGTGCCAGCGCCAGCAGGGTCGCGACTGTTGTCAGGAGGCGGATGTTTTCGTAGGTGCTCTGGGCCTTGTCGTATTCCGCCTTGGCGATTTCCAGTTGGAGGGTGATCAGTTCGGTGATCTTGTTGCTGATCGGGTCGATGGAGCGGTAGAGCCCGCCGTCGAACTGGTCCAGGCGGCCCTTCATGTCCCCCGCGTTCGCCTCGAGAAAGCGGGTGAGGCTCGCCACGTCCTGATTGGCCAGCGTGAAGAGCTGCTGTGCTTCGGCGGCCAGCTGCGCCTCCTCCTCGGTCAGGGCCGTGGCCATGTAGGCTTGCCACAGGGTGTCGATCTGTTCGCTGGCGGCATTGACGCTGTCCAAGGCCTGCTCGGCGGTCATGATGCCGGCATTGCTTTTGTTGACCGCATCGACCACGGCGACGGCATAGTCGTCGGCGATGCTCTTGAGCTGTTGCAGGGGCACGACCCTATCGTTGTACACGGTCAGCAGCCCGGCATTGCTGCTGTGCATGCCATACAGCCCGATCACCCCCACAGTGACCAGCAACACGCCCATCACGCCGAGGAGCGCCAACAACCGCAGCTTGATGCTTAGATTCTTCAACATGGTGTGACTCCTGGAAGGGTATGAAACACATCAGCGAGCCGGCACAGGCAAAGAGGCCCGTGCCGATGAACGTCGGCTTTCCTGCTGGGCAATCTGCTGAACCAATACCGGTACATCGAGAATCAGGGCCACCGCGCCGTTTCCCAGAATGGTCGAGCCGCTGATGCCGCGCAGGGCGCTGAACAGCTTGCCCAGCGGCTTGATCACGGTCTGGAATTCGCCCTGCAGTTCGTCCACGACCACGCCGGCCTTGTGCTCGCCGCAATGCACCACCACGACGTTCTCGCGGCGCTCTGGCCGACCGCCCGTGTTGAAGTAGTCGCGCAGGAACACCAGCGGCAGCACTTCGCCGCGCAGGTCGAGGTAGCCGCGTTCGCGGGTCGTGCGGCGGTCCTCACCGGACAGCTCGACGCATTCCTGCACCCGTTCCAGCGGCACCACATAGCTGGCCTGGCCGACGCCAACCAGGAAGCCATCGATGATCGCCAGGGTGAGGGGCAGGCGGATGCGCACGGTCATGCCTTGGCCGGGTTGGCTGTCGAGGTCCAGGTTGCCTCGGAGCGCGGTGATATTGCGCTTGACCACGTCCATGCCGACCCCGCGTCCGGACAGGTTGGTGACCGTCGTCGCGGTGGAGAAGCCCGGCTCGAAGATCAGGTTGTAGACCTCCTGCTCCGAGGGGCTCGCCGTCGCGGCGAGCAGGCCCCGCTCCACGGCTTTCTGCTGGATGCGCTGGCGGTCGAGGCCACGGCCATCGTCGCTGATTTCGATGACGATGCTGCCGGAGTCATGGTAGGCATTCAGGCTCAGCCGTCCTTTCGCCGGCTTGCCGGCGGCCTGGCGTTCCTGGGGCGATTCGATGCCATGATCCATGGCGTTGCGCAGCAGGTGCATCAGCGGATCGCCGATCTTCTCCACGACCGTCTTGTCGAGCTCGGTATCGCCGCCGGTGATCAGCAGTTCGATGTCCTTGTTCAGTTCGTGAGTGACGTCGCGTACGACCCGTTGAAAGCGATTGAAGGTGTCGCCTATGGGGATCATGCGCAGGTTCAGGGCGCTGTCGCGGATCTCTTCAACCAACCCGGAGACGATCGCGGTCGATTCTTGCAGGGCATCGTTCTGGCAGCTGCGGGCGATCAGGCTGGCGCCGGCGCCGGCGATCACCAGTTCGCCGACCAGGTTGATCAGTTGGTCCAGTTTGTCGGCCTGGACGCGGATATAGCGGTTTTCCTTGCTCCTGTGTTCCTGAATCTGGCCTTGCTTGTGCAGTGCGGCCTGGACCAGGGCCGGCTCCACCGCGCGTTGCTCGACGAGGATTTCCCCGAGGGGGGAGGCGGGGCCGCTTGGTGCGCTGTTGGCGCGCTGCTGGCGCAAGCCGTTTTCCAGCTCTTGGGGCGTGAGGGCGCCGCTGCCGACTAGCAGTTCGCCTAGGCGCGTGGCGTCTTCGGGCAGGTTGTGGATGAGTTCGATGTATTCGGCGATCTTGCTGTGCGGCGGCAGTATGTGGATCAGGCAGTCGTCGCGAACGAAGTCGAAGGCCTCGGCGATGGTCGCTTTATCGGCAGAAGACCGATAGTCGATCTCGAAACCGAGGTAGCAGGCCTCGGCGTCCATTGCATCGGCCCGGGGCATGCCGTCGGCCAGGGTGGTGATGTGGACGATATCGCCCTGGCTGTTGAGATAGCGCAGGAACGACAGGGGGTCCATGCCATTGCGCAGCACTTCCTGGCCAAAGCGCAGGGAGATGTGCCAGAGGTCGGAGGCCGCGTTGTCGTCGCCACAAACCTGGGTCAGCCGATCCGAATCGTAGGAGGCAATGGCCGCGTCGGCTGTAGCCGGCAGGGCACCCTGATAGGCGTGCAGGCGTTGGCGCAGGAGGTTCTCGCGGCTCAGCGTCGAGGCGTCCGGCTGTTCCCCCCGCTCGGCGACGACTTCGATCAGCGTCTGCATATGGTCGCCGCACTCGAGCAGCAGTTCGACCAGCTCGTCGCTGATGGCAAGGGTGCCGTCACGCACCTGGTCCAGCAGGTCTTCGACTAGATGGGTGAAGCCGACGATCGCATCCAGGCCGAACAAGCCGGCGGAGCCCTTGATGGTGTGCGCGGCGCGGAATATCGCCCCGAGGATGTCGCGGTCGCCCGGGGCGCTTTCCAGGCGCAGCAGCGATTGCTCCATGTCCTGCAGCAGCTCGCGGGCTTCCTGGATGAAAGTCTGCAGGGCCTGCTCGAGATCTATGCTCACACCGGACTCCTCTTTCTAGGTGAGGACAGCTAGTGGGTCGAGTCGGAAATCACCAGGGGGTCGCCAAAGAACGCGGCGAGATTGCAGAGGTCGAAGACCTCCAGGACCGCGCGGCTGTGGCCGGTCAGCCGCAAGGAGGCGCCGTTGTGGGCCGCTTCGCGCTTGGCCAGGATCAGCAACTGCAGGCCGGCGCTGTCCAGTTCGCTGACCTGGGACAGGTCGATTTCCAGCTGCGCTTGGTGCTGCAGGTGTGGCAACAGCTGCGCCCCGAGCTCAGCTGCGGTGTAGATGCTCATCTCACCTTCGATGTGCAGCAGGCAAAGGCCGCTGTCGCTTTGCACATGGATGCTCATGGGGGCTCCCGGCTCGGCGGCTCAAGGCAGAACCAGTTTGGAAACGGCGGCCAGCATCTGCGCCGGCTGGAAGGGTTTGACCACCCAGGCCTTGGCCCCGGCCGCCTGGCCCTCCAGCTTCTTCGCCTCCTGGGATTCGGTCGTGAGCATGATGATCGGGGTGAACCGGTAGTTGGCCATCTTCTTCACCTCCTTGACCAGGGTGATGCCATCCATGTTGGGCATGTTCACGTCGCTGATCATTAGGTGAATCTTCTGCCCGGTCAGCTTGGCCAGTGCATCCTTGCCGTCACTGGCTTCGATCACTTCGTAGCCGGCGCCCTTCAGGGCGATGCTGACCACCTGGCGAACACTGCTGGAGTCGTCGACGACCATTACGGTTTTAGCCATGGGGCACTCCTAGAAGAAGGTGATTTCCTGTTCCTTGGCCGAGCTGGCGCTTTGGCCATGATGGATTTGCCGCTGTTCGTCGGTGGCATAGGTCAACTCCATGTCTGCCAGCCAGGCCTGGGCATCGATCTGCTCGCGCAACTCCGGGTCGCGCTGGCATTGCTGCAGCTGTCGGTGCAGAGCATCCATGTTGTCGCGCACATGGCTCAGGATCTGGCTGACCCGGTCCTGGAACTGCAGGGCCACCAGGACTTCGCTGATCTCGTCGCGAATGCCGGCGCTTTCGCTCTGGAGCAGTTCGGTCGAATTCGACAAGCGTTGGGTAATGCCGTGGAAGCTATCGAGTACCTGGCGAATACCGGCCTCGGAACTCGCCACGGAATGACTGTCGTGCTCTGCCGTGCTGGTGGCCACCTCGACCAGGTGATTGATGGCGTTGTTGACGATGTCCACGGTGGCCGACATTTTCTCTCCGGTCTGGCTGGAGAGCGTCGACAGGGTGCGTACGGCATCGGCCACCACGGCGAAGCCGCGGCCGGCTTCGCCGGCGCGAGCCGCCTCGATCGCGGCATTGAGTGCCAACAGGTTGGTTTGTGCGGCAATGGTGGCGACCTGTGCGGCCATGGTCTGCAGTTCGCCGGTGTAGTCGGTCAGGCCGCGAACCTGGGCGAGCATTTCGTCGCGGCTCTGCTGGGTGGCCTTGAGCGAGTCGATCACCCGAGTGAGGTCTCGCTCGCTCTGCGCCAGCGTGGCCAATGCCGAACCTTGACCGTCGCCCGCCAGGTCGCCGGCCGTCTGCTGCGACGCCTGTATGGTGTCCTCCAGCTTGCTGTAGATGCCGGAGAAGCGGTTGCTCAGGGCGACTATGGCCTGCTCGGTTTGGCTGCGGGAGCTTTCCACCTGCTTGGTCCAGATCGGCATCGCCTCCAGGCAGACGGCTTCCAGGCCACGGGCTAGCGCATCGGCTTTGGCGGCCTGGCGTGACGACTGACGGTCGTCAAGCGCCTGGCTCAACGCCTGCTCGAGCTGGCTACGGTGACAACGGACCATCCAGGCGCAGGCACCGGCGCCGCAGGCGAGCAGGACGAGGGTGGCGAGCATTGAGGTCGTGTTGAAGCCGGCAGTGGCCAGGAACAGGGCGCTGCCCAGCATGGCGGTCGCCAGGGCCGGCCAGGTCAGAACAAGGGGATGGTCCCGGCCCGGAGTGGTGCTGTGCGTGATGGCATCGGCAGGCATCTAATCGTCCTTGATCTGATCAGCACCGCTGATGCGGCTATGTCGATAGAGGCGTTTCCCGGACACTGTTGCAGCTCTTGGCCCAAGCTCCGGCGTTTCCACGACGAGGCGAAGGGGCCGGCCGCCAGACTGCTCGGCACTGATGGCAATCTGCCGCGCTGCCGCGAGACGTTTATCAGCGTAGTCAAGTTTTGTGAAAGGTGCAGGGGCGGGCGGAGGGATTTCATCGGCTGCGCGACGGCCGGGCCCTGGGATGACGCGCCTCGGCGCCTGGGTCGTCTGCCAGGGCGGCGGTGCCGTGAGCGCTGCTTGCAGCGCAGGGCTCGATGGCGTGTCTCGAGGCCCGGCTTGCCGCCGGGCCAGGGGGTCAGTTGGGCAAGCTGGCCGCTTGCACTGCGGTCAGGGCGATGGTGTAGAGGATGTCGTCGACCAGGGCGCCGCGCGCCAGGTCGTTCACCGGCTTGCGCAGGCCCTGCAGCATCGGTCCGAAGCTGACGCAGTCGGCGCTGCGCTGGAGCGCCTTGTAGGCGCTGTTGCCGCTGTCCAGGTCGGGAAACACCAGGACGGTGGCCCGCTCGACCGGTGGGCTGTGCGGCTCCTGCGGCCACTGGGGAGCGTAGGGCAGGGGGCCGTCGAGGGCCAGATCGGGCCGCTGGAGCCGTGCCAGGCGGGCCGCTTCGCGGACCTTGTCGAGGTCGTCGGGGGTGTCCGTGGCGTCACTGGCGCCGCTGAGCATTGCCACCCGCGGCTCGATGCCCAGGGCCTTGGCCGAGTCGGCGCTCTGCAGGGCGATCTCCGCCAGTTGCTCGGCAGTCGGCTGTGGGTTGACCGCGCAATCGCCATACACCAGCACCTGGTCCGGCAGCAGCAGGAAGACCACCGAGGACACCAGTTGGTAGCCCGGTGCGGTCTTGATCAGCTGCAAGGCCGGGCGAATGGTGTTGGCCGTGGTGTGCACGGCGCCGGAGACCAGGCCGTCGACCTCGTCCAGGGCCAGCATCATGGTGCCGAGCACCACGTTGTCTTCCAGTTGCGCGGTGGCCATCGGCGCGTTGAGGCCCTTGCCCTGGCGCAGCTCGACCATGGGCGCGACGTAGCGGGCGCGGATCAGGTCCGGGTCGAGAATCTCCAGTCCCGGCGGCAGCTCGACTCCCTGGGCCTGGGCAACGGCCTGGACCTCCTCGGGCTTGGCCAGCAGCACGCAGCGGGCGATGCCGCGGGCCTGGCACAGGGCGGCGGCCTGTACGATGCGCGGTTCGCTGCCTTCCGGCAGGACGATGCGCCGGTTCGCCGCCATGGCCCGTTGCAGCAGCTGGTAGCGGAACGCCGCGGGCGACAGGTGCAATGCCTGCGAGTCGCCGCAACGGCTGCGCAGCCAGTCGTGGTCGACGTGAGCGGCGACGAATTCGGCGACCTTCTCGGCGCGTTCGCGGTCGTCCAGGGGAATTTCCTTGTTCAGCCGGTTCAGGTGAGTGGCGGTGTCGTAGGAGCCGCTGCTCACGGTCATCACCGGCAGGCCGCTGGCCAGTGCGCCGCGGCACAGCTGCATGATCCGCGGGTCGGGGTTGAAGTCGCTGCACAGCAGCAGCCCGGCCAGCGGCACACCGTTCATCGCGGCCAGGCTGGCGGCGAGGATGATGTCGTCGCGGTCGCCCGGGGTGACCACCAAGGTGCCGGGTTTGAGCAGCTGCACCGTGTTGGCCACGGCGCGGGCGCAGAGCACGATCTGTAGCACCCGGCGCTGCTCGTAGTCGCCGGCGTTGAGCATCCGCGCGCCGAGCAGTTCGGCGATGTCGCGGCTGCGCGGGGCGTTCAGTTCGTCCTGCCAGGGAATGCAGCCGAGCAGGCGGAAGTGCTCGCCGCGCAGCAGCGCCGAGCATTCCCGCAGGCGCTGGGCGTAGGCCGCGCTCCCGTCTTCGCTACGCACCTTGTTGAGGATCACGCCGAGCACCTTGGGGTCCTGGGTGCCGCCGAACTGCTGCGCCTGGATCTCCAGGCGGTCGCACAGCTCGCCCAGGCTCTCCTGCTCGGGCGCCGAAACCAGGATCACCTCGGCATCCAGGCTCTTGGCCAGGTGGAAGTTGACCCGCGCCGCGTAGCTGGTGTGGCGGGTCGGCACCATGGCTTCGACTATGACCACGTCCTTGCCCGCCGCGGCCTGCCGATAGCGCTCGAGCATGTCCTCCAATAGCTCGTCCAGCCGGCCGTCGCCGAGCATCTGCTCCACCCGGCTCAGCGCCAGGGGCTCGGGCGAGTGCAGGCCGTGGGTGCGGGCGATCAGCGCGCTGGAGCGTTCCGGGCCGGTGTCGCCCGGGTGCGGCTGGGCGACGGGCTTGAAGAAGCCGACCCTGAGGCCGGCGCGTTCCAGGGCACCGACCAGGCCGAGGCTGGTGGAGGTGAGGCCGACGCCGAAGCCGGTCGGCGCGATGAAGAAGCAATGCATGAAGGGTTCCTGGCAGGAGGCGCTCGTCGGCGCCGTTAACCACTGTTGAGTCTTGTGTCGGTCTGCTCGACCCGCTCGGGACGGAGCGTGCCGGGGCTAGTGCGCTTCGCCGCTTTCGTCCGCACTGGCGTTGCGGCACCAGCCGCAGATGAACCGCTGGCCGCGCCGGGCGTCGCGCAGGACGGGATCGAGCACCCAGGCGCGATTTTGCCACGGTGGCTGATGGCGCAGGTGCTGGGTGTGACCGCAGGACAACACGGCCACCCAATGACCCTCCTCGTCCTGGCGCAGATCCAGCAGGCGCACGGCGCCGCCCGTCTGGCAAAGGGCCGGCCTCGGGTCGCTTTCGCGCGAGCCCTTGGTTACACTCGTGCGTTCATTCTTCTTATGCAAAAGGTCTCGCCCCATGCTGATCGCCGCCAACAAGGCCGTCTCCATCGACTATACCCTGACCAACGATGCCGGTGAGGTGATCGATAGTTCCGCTGGCGGCGCGCCGCTGGTCTACCTCCATGGCGCCGGCAATATCATCGTCGGCCTGGAAAAGGCCCTGCTCGGCAAGCAGGCCGGTGACGAGCTGAAGGTGGCCGTCGAGCCGGAAGATGCCTACGGCGAGTACAGCGCCGAGCTGGTCGCGACCCTCAACCGCTCGATGTTCGAGGGCGTCGACGAGCTGGAAGTCGGCATGCAGTTCCACGCCTCCGGCCCGGACGGCAGCATGCAGATCGTCACCATCCGCGAACTGGACGGCGACGACGTGATCGTCGACGGCAACCACCCGCTGGCCGGCCAGCGCCTGAACTTCCAGGTCAAGGTGGTGGCGGTGCGTGACGCCAGCGAAGAGGAACTGGCCCACGGTCACATCCATGGCGAGGGTGGTCACCACCACTGATTCTGGCCGCGCCCGGTGCCGAGGCGAGACGACTTTCGGTTGTCCCGACTGCCCCGGCGCCTGCTACGCTGAGTACAACGAAAAGGCGCCCGACAACGGCGCCTTTTCTGTCCCAGGTACCTTTTCCGCTGCAGTTTCAAGGAGTTAGTCATGAGTGCCTTTCACGACCTCAATCTGCGTGCACTGGATGGCGAGGAGTTGCCGCTGGCTCCTTTCAAGGGGCAGGTGGTGTTGGTGGTCAACGTCGCCTCCAAGTGTGGCCTGACCCCGCAGTACGCCGGTCTGGAGAAGCTCTATCAGCAGTACCGCTCGCGCGGTTTCAGTGTGCTGGGGCTTCCGTGCAATCAGTTCGCCGGCCAGGAGCCGGAGAGCGAGACGGCCATTCGTGAGTTCTGCAGCCTGAACTACGGGGTGAGTTTTCCCCTGGGCAGCAAGCTGGAGGTCAACGGCCCCGAGCGTCATCCGCTGTATCGCCTGCTGGCGGGCGAGGGCGCGGAGTTTCCCGGCGACATCACCTGGAACTTCGAGAAGTTTTTGGTGGGCCAGGATGGTCGGGTGTTGGCGCGTTTCTCGCCGCGTACCGCCCCGGACGACCCGGCCCTGGTCCAGGCCATCGAAAACGCCCTGAGCTGACTGGCGCCGCTCGCGTCGGCACCTGCGCCGCGCCGACGCGAGCGCCGCTCTGCAATTTCGGCTATCAGCCGCTCCCCCGCTTTTTCTCGTGCCCACGGGCGCGGCTTCTCGACTGATCCTCAGCTATCCGGCCTGCACAGGCTTGGCGCTTTTCGTCGTTAATCACGGCCATCAATAGTGCTGGGCGGGCGAGACGACCGGTCATATGCTCGCCGCCATGACCAGTAGCATCCGACTCGACAAGCGTGACCTGATCCTCGCCAAGGGCGCCGAGGTGATGACCCGGCGCGGCTATCACGGCGCCGGCGTGCAGGAGATCGTCCAGGCCGCCGGTGTGCCCAAGGGCAGCTTCTACCACTACTTCGCCAGCAAGGAGGACTTCGCCCTGCAGGCCCTGCAGCAGGTCTACGCGCCGCGCCTTGCGCGCTACGCCGAGGCCCTGGCGAATCCGGCGCTGAGCCCGCGCCAGCGCATCCTCGATTATTACGCCGAACTGGTGGCGCATTTCGCCCGCCAGGAGCGCCTCGAGTACCACTGCTTCATCGGCAGCCTGAGTTTCGAGATGGCCGAGCTGTCGCCGGCCATCGGTGCCGAAGTCGACGCCATCCTGCAGCGCTCGGCGGATATCCTGCAGGCCTGTCTGGAGCAGGCCCAGGCCGCCGGCGAGCTGGCGGCGGACGAGGACTGCGGCAATCTCGCCGGCTTCATCGGCCATGCCTGGCAGGGCGCGTTGACCCGCCTCAAGGTGGCCAGCAATACCCGCGTGCTGGACGACTTCCTGCGGCGCCTCGAGCGACTGCTCGCGGCCTGATCCCTTACCCCTTCGAACGAGACGACCGGTCGCCTGGCCGGCCCAGAGGAGCAACCATGAACGCCCCGGTACAAGCCCTGTTCCAACCCTTCAGCCTCGGCGCCCTGGAGCTGCCGACCCGCGTGGTGATGGCGCCGATGACCCGCTCCTTCTCGCCGGGCGGGGTGCCCAACGCCAAGGTCGTCGAGTACTACCGGCGCCGCGCCGCCGCCGGGGTCGGCCTGATCGTCACCGAGGGCACCACGGTCGGCCACAAGGCCGCCAACGGCTACCCCAACGTGCCGCGCTTCTACGGCGAGGACGCCCTGGCCGGCTGGCGGCAGGTGGTCGAGGCGGTGCACGCCGAGGGCGGCAAGATAGTCCCGCAGCTGTGGCATGTGGGCAACGTGCGCAAGCTCGGCACCGAGCCGGACGCCGAGGTGCCGGGCTATGGCCCGAGCGAGAAGCTCAAGGACGGCAAGCTCATCGTCCATGGCATGAGCAAGGCCGACATCCGGGAGGTGATCGCCGCCTTCGCCCAGGCCGCCCGGGATGCCCAGCGCATCGGCATGGACGGGGTGGAGATCCACGGTGCCCACGGCTACCTGATCGACCAGTTCTTCTGGGAGGGCAGCAACCAGCGCAGCGACGAGTACGGCGGCGACCTGGCCGGGCGCTCGCGCTTCGCCATCGAGCTGATCCAGGCGGTGCGCGCCGCGGTCGGTCCGGACTTCCCGATCATCTTCCGCTTCTCGCAGTGGAAGCAGCAGGACTACGGCGCGCGCCTGGTACAGACCCCCGAGGCCCTGGCGGCCTTCCTCGAGCCGCTTTCCGCGGCCGGGGTGGACATCTTCCACTGTTCGACCCGGCGTTTCTGGGAGCCGGAATTCGAGGGTTCCGCGCTCAACCTGGCCGGCTGGACCCGCCAGCTGACCGGCAAGCCGACCATCACGGTGGGCAGCGTCGGCCTGGATGGCGAGTTCCTGCAGTTCATGGTCAACACCGACAAGGTGGCCCAGCCGGCCAAACTCGAGGGCCTGCTCGAGCGCCTGCACCAGCAGGAGTTCGACCTGGTGGCCGTCGGCCGCGCGCTGCTGGTCGACCCGGACTGGGCGGTGAAGGTGCGCGACGGCCGCGAGGCGGACATCCTGCCGTTCAGCCGCCAGGCGTTGATGAGCCTGGTGTAAGACGGGTTCAGCGACTGCGCCGGACCACGGCGCAGGGCTCCTCAAGCCCCGACATATCGGGGCTTTTTTTATTCGAAGCGGCATGGGGGACCGGGGACGTGTTCGCCCTGCCGTGCGTGGCCTGGGTCGCGACGCCGTGCAGGTACCGTTCGAACCGGGCGACTATCGCCTCCCAGCCCTGACGCGCCGCATGCTGGCGGGCGTTCAGGCGTACCCGGCGCAGGCTCTCCGGTTCATCCAGCAACCACTGCGTCGCGTCGATAAACCCCTGCTCGTCTGCCGCGTTGGCCAGCGCGCCGTTATGCCCGTGACGGATATGCTGGGCGGCTGCGGCCTGGTCGAAGGCCACCACGCCGAGGCCGGAGGCCAGGGCTTCGAGCACCACGTTGCCGAAGGTTTCCGAGAGACTGGGAAACAGGAACAGGTCGCCCGAGGCGTAGTGGGCGGCCAGCGCCTCGCCGCGCTGCAGGCCGCAGAACCGGGCGTCCGGCAGCTGCTGCTGGAGGCCGACACGCTGCGGGCCGTCGCCCACCAGAATCAGTTTCAGGCGCCGCTGCGGTTGGGCCGCCTGCAAGGCGCGAAAGCTCTGCACCAGCAACCCTAGGTTCTTCTCCGCGGCCAGGCGGCCGACGTGCAGCACGGCGATATCCTCCTCGGCCAGGCCCCAGCTGCGCCGCAGCTCGGCCGAGCGCTTGGCCGGGTGGAACAGCCGGCCGTCGACGCCGCGGGCCAGCAGCTCCAGACGCTGGAAGCCGCGTCGCTGCAATTCGAGTTGCTGGCAGGGGCTGGGCACCAGGGTCAGGCGCGTACGGTTGTGGAACCAGCGCAGATAGGCGGTCAGGGCGCGGGTCAGCAGGCCGACGCCGTAGTGGCCGCTGTACTGCTGGAAATTGGTGTGAAAGCCGCTGACCACCGGAATCCGCAGGCGCCTGGCGGCGCGCAAGGCGGACAGGCCCAGCGGGCCTTCGGTGGCGATATAGAGCACGTCCGGCCGGCGTTGCCGCCAGTGGTGCAGCAGCTTGCGCAGGGCCGACTGGCCCCACTGCAAGCCCGGGTAGCCTGGCAGCGGCCAGCCACGGGTCAGCAGCAGCTGCGCGTCGCTCTTCCGGTCCTGGTCGCTGGCCTGGCGCGGGCGCACCAGCTGCAGACGATGGCCGCGGGCGCGCAGGCCCTCGGTCAGGCGGCCGAGGGTGTTGGCCACACCGTTGATTTCCGGCGGGAAGGTTTCGCTGATCAGGGCGATCTACAGGGGGAGTGTGCTCATGACGGCAGTGTCGGCCGCCGTCATGTAGTGACTATGACGTTAGCGTTGCACCGGTGTGACAGCGCCTTCGCCGCGCTCGCGCACCCAGAACAGCGTGGCGCCGGCCACCGCCGCCGGCATCATCAGGATGTTCAGCCCCGGCACCAACAGTGCGGCGTAGGTGATGCCGCCGAAGCCCAGGCTCTGCCAGCGCTTCTCGCGCAGCCAGGCGAGCATGTCCTGCCAGCTCATCTTGTTGTTGTCCGCCGGGTAGTCGATATATTGGATGGCCATCATCCACACGCCGAACAGCAGCCACAACGGAGCGGCCACCAGGTTGACCACCGGGATGAAGGTGAGGATCAGCAGGCCGATGGCCCGTGGCAGGAAGTAGGCCAGCTTGCGCGCCTCGCGGCCGAGGGTGCGCGGCACCATGGCCAGCAGTTCGGCCCAGCTGAAGGGCGGGAAGTTGTCCTGGCCGCGCACCACCACCTCGACCTTCTCGGCGAGGAAGCCGTTGAAAGGCGCGGCGATCACATTGGCCAGCATGGTGAAGCTGAAGAACACCATCAGCAGCACCAGCACCACGAACAGCGGCCAGAGCAGGTATTCGAGGAAGCTCAACCAGTCCGGCAGGTTCGGCATGAAGGTGTCGACCCAGCCGCCGAACTGCTGCACGGCGAAGCCGACCAGGGCGGCGAACAGCAGCAGGTTGATCGTCAGAGGCAACAGCACGAACAGTCGCAGGCCGGGGCTGAGCACCAGTTTCAGGCCTTCGCCGAGGTACTGCGGGCCGGATAGCACGGGAGCAGGCATGGGATTCTCCGCCAGGTGAAAGTCGCGCCGACCTTACCGGCTTTGCCGGGCAGGGGAAAGCCGGGGCCCGGTCTTTATTGCCGCTCTCTATCCGGGGCATTGGCAAAGTGCATTTCCCAGGTCTGCTTGGCTTGGGTAGCCTGCGCGGCAGTTCCCCTTTGTCGGGCTAGCGCCTCTATCCAGCCTTCCCCAAGTGCTCGGCTAGCCCTTTTTTATTCGCACCGGCCCTTGGCCGGGAGGAGTCCGCCATGTCTGCAGCACGTCACGCCCGGGTGATCATCCTCGGCTCCGGTCCGGCCGGTTACAGCGCCGCCGTCTATGCCGCGCGCGCCAACCTCAAGCCGCTGCTGATCACCGGCCTGCAGGCCGGCGGCCAGCTGACCACCACCACCGAGGTCGACAACTGGCCGGGGGACGTGCATGGCCTCACCGGCCCGGCGCTGATGCAGCGCATGCAGGAGCACGCCGAGCGCTTCGAGACCGAGATCGTCTACGACCATATCAACGCGGTGGACCTGGCCGGCAAGCCCTTCACCCTGGTCGGCGACAACGCCAGCTACAGCTGCGACGCGCTGATCATCGCCACCGGCGCCAGCGCCCGCTATCTGGGCCTGCCGAGCGAGGAAGCCTTCATGGGCAAGGGCGTGTCGGCCTGCGCCACCTGCGACGGCTTCTTCTACCGCAACCGCGAGGTGGCGGTGGTCGGCGGCGGCAACACCGCGGTGGAGGAGGCTTTGTACCTGGCCAACATCGCCAGCAAGGTGACCCTGGTGCACCGCCGTGAGACCTTCCGCGCCGAGAAGATCCTGCAGGACAAGCTCAAGGCGCGGATTGCCGAGGGCAAGATCGAGCTGAGGCTCAACGCCGAGGTCGACGAGGTGCTGGGCGACAACCTGGGCGTCACCGGCGTGCGCCTGAAGCACGCCGCCGGCGCCAGTAGCGAGCTGAAGGTCGACGGCCTGTTCGTCGCCATCGGCCACACGCCCAATACCTCGCTGTTCGAGGGCCAGCTGGCGCTGAAGGACGGCTATCTGGTGGTGGGCGGCGGGCGCGACGGCAATGCCACCGCGACCAATGTGCCCGGCGTATTCGCCGCCGGCGATGTGGCCGACCAGGTCTATCGTCAGGCCATCACCTCGGCCGGCGCCGGCTGCATGGCGGCCCTGGATGTCGAGCGCTTCCTCGACGGCCAGTGAGGCGAGCGTGACGAAAAAGCCCCGCATGCGGCGGGGCTTTTTTCTGCGCGTTTTCTGCGCGTAGGAGCTGGTCCGGGGGCTCAGTCCTTGCGCCGGAGGGGCTCACGCTCGAAACGCACGCCGGCCAGGCCGCTGTCCATCAGCGCGCGGATATTGCCGTGGTCGTTGCCGTCCGGGGTGGCCAGCACGCTGCGGTAGTGCTCGCCGAAGCCCAGCAGGGTCTCTTCCAGGCTCAGGCCTTCGAGCAGGGCCAGGCCCAGGGTCTTGCACGAGCCCTCGTTCTGCCCCGCGGCGTTCTCCAGTGTGCCGTTACGGAAGGCGCTGGGCTGGTAGTGGTAGTGCGCCTCGATGAAGGCCAGGGTCTCGGCGAAGGCGAAGTGTTCGCCGCGCAGGCGGGCGCGGAAGTCGTTCAGCGCGCTCATTTCTGCTGGCCCTTGTCGAAGGCCGCCTGCTGCTCGGCGCTGGCTTCCTTCTGGTGCTTGGCCTTCCACTCGGCATAGGGCATGCCGTAGATCTCTTCGCGGGCCTGGTCCGGACTGAGCGGCAGGCCGAGGTCGTCGGCGGCGGCCTTGTACCACTTGGACAGGCAGTTGCGGCAGAAGCCGGCCAGGTTCATCAGGTCGATGTTCTGCACGTCTGGGCGGCTGCGCAGGTGCTGGACCAGGCTGCGGAAGGCCGCAGCCTCGAGTTCGAGGCGTTCTTGTTCGGTCATGGCAATGCTCTCGGGGACTGGCTGGAGAGGGACGCCGCCGATGATAAGAGTCCACCGGCCGCCCGGCAATGGCCCGCTTGCGTGCAAGGCCGGGCGGTCTGCCGGGCCTCAGCGGTGCCCGGCCAGGGTGATCGACACCGACTCGGCGAAGCGCAGGGCGTGGGGCTTGTCGACCTCCACCTCGGCATAGCGCACGGCGGCGTGTTCCATCACCAGGTCGAGAATCTCCTGGGTCAGGCGTTCGAGCAGGGCGAAGCGGTTGTCCTCGACGTGGCGGATGATCGCCTTGGTGATGGTGCGGTAGTTCAGCGCGTGGTCGATGTCGTTGCCCTGCACCGCATCCACCGCCGGGTAGAGGATGGTCAGGTTGATCAGCACGTCCTGCTTGTTGTTGATCTCCTCCTCCTTGATGCCGATATAGGTGCGCAGGCGCAGGTCCTTGACCCGAATGCGCGCCATTCCCGGTTCCAGTCGCGGCATGGTCATTTGCTCCGTCCAATCAGTTGCAGGAATTCCTGGCGGGTGTTGCTCGAGTCGCGGAAGGCGCCGAGCATCATCGAGGTACTCATCAGCGAGTTCTGCTTCTCCACTCCGCGCATCATCATGCACATGTGCTGGGCTTCGATCACCACCGCCACGCCGGCGGCATTGGTGACCTGCTGCACCGCCTCGGCGATCTGCCGGGTGAGGTTCTCCTGGATCTGCAGGCGGCGGGCGAACATGTCGACGATCCGCGCCACCTTGGACAGGCCCAGCACCTTGCCGGTGGGGATGTAGGCGACATGGGCCTTGCCGATGAACGGCAGCAGATGGTGCTCGCACAGCGAATACAGCTCGACGTCCTTGACCATCACCATCTCGTCGTTGTCGGAGGCGAACAGGGCGCCGTTGACCACCTCCTCGAGGCTGGTCTGGTAGCCGTGACAGAGGTACTGCATGGCCTTGGCCGCGCGCTTGGGCGTGTCCAGCAGGCCTTCGCGGTCGGGGTTCTCGCCGACACCGATGAGGATCTCGCGGTAGTGATCGGGCATTTCTCGCTTCATCGTAGGGTCCTCGCGGCGCGCCTCACTTGAGGTGGCGGCCGCCGTTGACGGTGAGGGTGGTGCCGGTCACGTAGGGGTTGTCCAGCAGGTAACGCAGGCTCTGATAGATCACCTGCGGTCCGGGTTCGATGCCCAGGGCGGATTTGGCCAGGGTCTTGGCGCGATACTCGGCGTCGTCCCCGGGGTTGAACAGGATCAGCGCCGGGGCGATGCCGTTGACCTTGATCGCCGGGGCGAACTGGGCGGCGAAGGACAGGGTCAGGCTGTCCAACCCGGCCTTGCTGGCGCAGTAGGCCGGGCGCTTGGCGCTGCCCTTGCGCGCCACATCGTCGCTGATGTGGACGATGTCCGCCGGCGTCGAGCGGCGCAGCAGTTCGGCGCAGTGCAGGTTGATCAGGTAGGGCGCCAGCATGTGTACGCTGAACATCTTCTGGAATACCGCGGCTTCCTGTCCCGGGGGGGCGCTCAGCCAGGCCGAGGCGTTGTGCACGATGGCGCGCAGGCTGTCGGTGTGCTGTTTCAGCCGCTCGATGAAGGCGAGGATGCCGGCCTCGTCGGCGAAGTCCGCCGCTAGCGTCAGGGCACCGCGGGCGCGCAGGCGCTGCAGGCCCTCCCGTTCGCTGCGGTAGCTGACGATCACGGCGTGGCCCTCGTCGAGCAGGCGCTCGGCGCAGTAGAGGCCGACACGTTGGCTGGCGCCGGTGATCAGAATGGGGGCTTGACTCGGGCTCATGCTCGGCTCGGGCTGGTGACGGGGGCCTGGGCACCTGGGCGGTGGAGGCGTGCGTCGACTGGATCTGAAACGAAGTTATACCAGTGACCGGTCCTGTACAAGCCTGGCGGATGGCTTGCGTGGGGCGTCATGGCCTGAGGAATGGCTATTTCATTGAGTGGCGTGACATTTTTGGCGAGCCCTGAGTCGTGAGTACTTGTCCTTATATTGTACGAAATGCTCTTTGTGTATAGGTTTTAGGGCCGTGGGATGCGCCTGCTGCCCTGGCCGATGCTCGGCCGGCTCTCCGGTCCGCGAGGGCCGGTGCCGAATGGAGCGGGCTCATCCTGACCCGCGTCCCGGTTCTGTATAGATTTTGTCCAGGGTTGCGTGCCGGGAGCTGGGTTACAATGCAGGCAATCCTTTCGTCGCGATAGCTCTTATGTCCGATCTCGCCGGTGCTTCGTCCCTCGCGTCCAGTGGCCTCAAGCAGGAAGAGTTGTTCCCCATTCGCGAAGTCGCGCGCCTGACCGGGGTCAACCCGGTGACGTTGCGCGCCTGGGAACGGCGCTACGGCTTGATCCAGCCGACCCGCACCGAGAGCGGCCATCGCCTGTATTCGCAGGCGGATATCGAGTCGGTGCGCAGCATCCTGGCATGGATCGAACGCGGCGTGGCGGTCAGCAAGGTCGGCAAGATACTCGCCAAGAGCGGCGCGTCGAAGGCCGCCGCGCCGGACTACCCGCAGGCCGGCTCGGGGGAGTGGGCGGACTGGCAGGTGCAGTTGCGCCGGGCGGTCGCCGCCTTCGACGAGCCCGGCCTCGATCGTCTGTATGGCCAGGTGTTTTCCTGCTATCCGCCGCCGGTGGTGTTCCAGGACGTGCTGCTGCCGCTGTGGCAGGAGCTGTTGATCCGCCAGGACGATTACGGCCAGACCAGCGAGTGGTTGTTCCTCGACACCTTCCTGCGCGGCCGCGTCCTGCAGCGCCTGCAGAATCTTCGTTGCCTGGCCGGGGAGCGGGTGCTGCTGGCGGCGTTGCCCGGTCACTGCCGGGAGCTCGAGCTGCTGGTGGCCGGCCTGCTGCTGAGCGGCCCGGAGGTGGCGGTGATCGTGCTGGGGCTGGGGCAGCCGCTGGAGGAGCTGACACTGGTCTGCGACAAGATGCAGCCGCAGGCGCTGGTGCTGTTCAGCAACCAGCCGCCGAGCAGCGACCTGCCGCGTCAGCTGTCGCGCCTGGCCTTGGCGCTGGATTGTCCGTTGCTGTTGGCCGGCGACGGCGCGGACCTGGCCGAAGAGAACCTGCGCGGCTCGCCGGTCGCCTGCCTGGGCAACGAGGGGCGCCTGATGCAGCGGCGTCTGCAGCAGTTCCTCGCCGGTCACCTGGATACCTGAAGCCGGGGCGTCGTCCGCGCCCTATACCGCCGCCGGCGTGCTCGCTCGGGCGAGTGCTCGACTAGCTGCGATGGGCATCCGGGTAGAGCGTGCGATGCTGGTTGTAGATGAACTGCAACAGGCGATCGCTGCCGCGTTGGTCCAAGGCCTCGAGCCGATACGCCAGCAAGCCATCGCCCGTGCGGCGCACCAGCACGCCCTGGATGGCGATCGGCTTGTGTCCGGCCAGCGGCAGGATCAGGCTGAAGTGGCTGGGCGCCTTGTGCTTGCCACGATAGTCGATCAGCAGCCCATTCATCGACAGTTCGTGGACCCACAGCTCGCTGCTTCTGCCGTTGCGATGGCGCAGCGCCACGGCGGGTTCCAGGGGCAGGCGCCAGGCTCGGCTGGCCGGACCCTCGTCGAAGATCTGCGGGGTGCCGAGTTCCAAGTGTTGTTCGTGGTGGTCGTTCTCGCTCAACTGCGCGGTGAAGGTCAGGCGCTGGTTGGCGAAGTACGCCTCGATGGTCAGCGGCTGGTTGGCGGCGCAGTTGGCCAGTAACGCCATGAGCTGCTCGCCGGCGTCGACCTGCAGGTTGGGCGTGTTCTTGCGCTTGGCCGTTGTCGGTTGGAGTTGCAGTTGCTGGATGAAGTCCCTTTCTGCCTTGGTCAGCAGAGGTTGGTTTTGCATGGAGGCTTACTACGCAAAGGGTCTAGACCTCCTCTGACAATGAAATTCGCCTTTTGTTACGGCTGTGCCCGCAACAGTGCCAGTTCGGCCTGCAGGCCGGCCAGTTGCACCTCCAGTTGCTCGACGCGCTGTTGCGCGTGGACCTGCTCGGTGACGTCCTTCTGGATGCCGATGTAATAGGTCAGCTGGTCGGCGTCGTTGAATAGCGGGGTGATCGACAGCTCGTTCCAAAACAGGCTGCCATCCTTGCGGTAGTTGCGGATGATCTGGCGGCAGGGGCGGCGGTCCTTGACCGCCTGGCGGATGATGGCCAGGCCGGGTTGCTCGCGGTCGTCGCCCTGGAGGAAACGGCAGTCCCGGTAGAGAATCTCATCGCTGCAGTAGCCGGTGAGCCGCTCGAAGGCGGGGTTGGCGTAGATGAGGATATGGTCGTCGCCTTCCTGCTCGGCCACCACTATGCCGTCGTCCGAGGCGTCGATCACCAGTTGCAGCAGTTTGGCGTTGATCATGGGGCGTATTCCAGAAGCTGATCGTTGCATTCTAAAACATCCGGATGGGCTGTCCACTTGCGGCATAATGCCCGGCGATTTCCGCCTGTTATGGAGCTGTTCTATGAAAGTCGCCATCCTGTCCGGGTCGGTTTACGGCACCGCCGAGGAAGTCGCCCGGCACGCCGAGCGCCTGTTGCAGGCCGCCGGCCTGGAAGCCTGGCATGACCCGCGCGCGAGCCTGGCCGACGTCCAGGCGTTCGCCCCCCAGGCCTTTCTGGTGGTGACCTCCACCACCGGCATGGGCGAGCTGCCGGATAACCTGCAGCCGCTGTATTTCACCATTCGCGACCACCTGCCGGCCTGGGGCGGGCTGCCCGGCGGGGTGATCGCCCTGGGCGACGCCAGCTACGGCGACACCTTCTGCGGCGGCGGCGAACTGGTGCGCGAGCTCTATGCCGAGCTAGGCATTCGCGAGGTCAGCGAGATGCTGCGCCTGGATGCCAGTGAGAGCGTCACCCCGGAGAGCGACGCCGAGCCCTGGCTGGCCGACTTCTGCGCCGCGCTGCAGCGCGCCTGAGTCCGCGGCCGGCCGAGTCGCGCTGGCCGCCTTGACCCGCAGGGCCACTAAGCTGGCTGGCAGGGCGACTCCCCGCCGCCGCAAGCCTCGCTAGACTCCCGGGCAGTCCATCCGAATGACTGCCGAGGAGCTCGCCATGACCGCAGCCCAAGCCCTGCCCGCCGTGAACCTCAAGGAGCGGGTGTCTGCCGCCGAGTGGCAGACCCGCGTCGACCTGGCCGCCTGCTACCGCCTGATCGCCCTGTATGGCTGGGACGATCTGATCTTCACCCACATCTCGGCCAAGGTGCCGGGCGCCGACGAGTTCCTGATCAACCCCTACGGCCTGATGTTCCACGAGATCACCGCCTCGAGCCTGGTGAAGATCGACCTGGCCGGCAACAAGCTGATGGACAGCCCCTTCGACATCAACCCGGCCGGCTACACCATCCACAGCGCGGTGCACGAAGTGCGCCACGAGGTCGCCTGCGTGCTGCATATTCACACCGCCGCCGGCATCGCCGTGTCGGCGCAGAAGCAGGGCCTGCTGCCGCTGTCGCAGCAGTCGCTGTTCGTGCTGTCGAGCCTGGCCTATCACGGCTATGAGGGTGTGGCCTTGCACCACGAGGAGAAGGCCCGGCTGCAGGCCGATCTGGGCGACAAGCACTTCATGATCCTGCCCAACCACGGCCTGCTCACCGCCGCCGGCAGCATCGCCGATGCCTTCCTGATGATGTTCACCCTGCAGCGCGCCTGCGAGATCCAGGTCATGGCGCAGAGCGGCGGCGCCGAGCTGGTCCACATCCCCCAGCAGATTCTCGACGGCGCCCAGGCGATGGTCGCCGGGGTGATGAAGTCGCCCCAGGGCATGGGCGGCGCGCTGCCCTGGCCGGCGCTGCTGCGCAAGTTGGATGCGCAGCTGCCGGGCTACGCCGAGTGACTGCGCTACCGGGCATCGCCCTGGACGACTGGGGCGCGCGGGCGCAGAGCTTCGCCTTTCGCGGCCACGCCATCCGTTACTGGGCGGCGGGTGCCCAGGATGCCGAGCCACTGCTGCTGATCCACGGCTTTCCCACAGCCAGCTGGGATTGGCACCGCCTGTGGCGGCCACTGGCGCAAAAGTACCGGCTGATCGCCTGCGACATGCTCGGCTTCGGCTATTCGGCCAAGCCGCGCGGCCATGCCTACAGCCTGCTGGAGCAGGCCGATCTGCAGCAGGCCCTGCTGCAGCACCTGGGCGTCGACGGCGCCGTCCATGTGCTGGCCCACGACTACGGCGACAGCGTCGCCCAGGAACTGCTGGCGCGGCACCACGAAGGGCGTATCCGCCTGGCCGGCTGCGTGTTTCTCAACGGCGGCCTGTTTCCCGAGACCCATCGGCCCGTGCTGGTGCAGAAGCTGCTGCTCGGCCCCCTGGGGCCGCTGCTCGGCCGGCTGTTCGGGCGCCGGCAGCTGGCGACCAACTTCGCCAGGCTGTTCGGCCCGCAGACCCAGCCGGATGCCGCCGAGCTGGACGCCTTCTGGCAACTGATCGCCCATAACCAGGGGCCGCGGGTGATGCACCGGCTGATCCGCTACATGCCCGAGCGCCGGCGGCTGCGGCAGCGCTGGCTGGCGGCGATGCAGCGCGGCGGGGTGCCGCTGCGGCTGATCGACGGGGCGTTCGACCCGATCTCTGGCGCGCACATGCTGGCGCGCTATCGGCAGTTGATCCCGGCGGCCGATACCGTGTCGCTCGAGGGCATCGGCCACTACCCGCAGTGCGAGGCGCCGGAGCTGGTGCTGGAGCACTATCTAGCGTTTTGTCAGGCGCTGGCGAGTCGCGCCGCCAGCGACGCCCGGGGTTGAGCGCTGGGGAGGGGCGCGCCCCGGGTGCCGGAGTGCGACTATCCCGGCCCCTTATCGCGCACCATTCACCCTCGATCGTCTTGGTTGTGACCGGCAAGCGCCTGCATGACACTCCAGGCATCGCACAACTGCCGAGGAGTTCCTGTCATGCCTGAAGCCGTTCGATTCGCCGACCGGGTCGTCATAGTCACCGGCGCCGGCGGGGGGTTGGGGCGTGCCCATGCCCTGCTGTTCGCCAAGCATGGCGCCCGCGTGGTGGTCAACGACCTGGGCGGCAGCACCCATGGCGAAGGCGCCAACGCCTCGGCGGCGGACCGGGTGGTCGAGGAGATCCGCGCCGCCGGCGGCACGGCGGTGGCCAACCACGACTCGGTGACGGACGGCGAGAAGATCGTCCAGCACGCCCTGGACGCCTTCGGCCGCGTCGACGTGCTGGTCAACAACGCCGGCATCCTGCGCGACAAGAGCTTCCACAAGATGGAGGACGCCGACTGGGATCTGGTCTACAAGGTCCACGTCGAGGGTGCCTACAAGGTCACCCGCGCCGCCTGGCCGCACCTGCGCGAGCAGGGCTACGGGCGGGTGGTCTTCACCGCCTCGACCTCGGGCATCTACGGCAACTTCGGCCAGTCCAACTACGGCATGG
The DNA here is from genome assembly GCF_051904775.1 of Pseudomonas sp. MBLB4123. Taxonomy (NCBI): domain Bacteria; kingdom Pseudomonadati; phylum Pseudomonadota; class Gammaproteobacteria; order Pseudomonadales; family Pseudomonadaceae; genus Pseudomonas; species Pseudomonas sp. MBLB4123. The sequence continues at coordinate 2,273,601 of NZ_CP196711.1, read as the reverse complement.
CCAAGCTCGGCCTGTACGGCCTGACCCGCACCCTGGCCATCGAGGGGCGCAAGAGCAATATCCTGGTCAACGCCATCGCCCCTACCGGCGGCACGCGCATGACCGAGGGGCTGATCCCGCCGCAGGTGTTCGAGCAGCTCAAGCCCGAGCTGGTCAGCCCGCTGGTGGTGTACCTGGGCAGCGCCGCGTGCACGGACACCTCCGGGCTGTTCGAGGTGGGCGGCGGCTGGATCGGCAAGGTGCGCTGGGAGCGCAGCCTGGGCGTCGGCTTCGACCCGCGCGGCGGCTTCGGCCCCGACGATGTGGCCGCCCACTGGCAGCAGATCTGCGACTTCGAAGGGGCAGCGCACCCGGCCGACAACATCGAGGCGCTCAAGGAGATGATGGCCAACCTGCAGCGCTTCGCCCTCTAAACGGCACAAACGTCGGCCGCCTGGGGCGGTCGTGGGGGCGGCAGCCGGGCGAGTTTAGCCCTTGCCCGGTATGCCGTACTTGCGCAGGCGCATGGCGATGGCGCTGTGCGAGGTCTGCAGGCGGGCGGCCAGTTGCCGGCTGGACGGGTGACTGGCGTAGAGCTTCTCGAGCAGGGCCTTCTCGAAGCCCGAGACCGCCGACTCCAGGCTGCCGATCTCGCCCTCGACCGCTTGCGGGGCCACGGCGGTGCCGGCGATGTCCAGATCGTCGATCTGCACCATGTTGCTCTCGCAGATGGCCGCGGCGCGGAAGATCACGTTCTGCAGCTGGCGCACGTTGCCCGGCCAGCGGTTGCCCAGCAGCGCCGGATAGGTGTCCGGTGCCAGGTGGCACTGCAGGCGCTGAATCTGCGTGCAGGCCTGGCGCATGAAGTGCCGCGCCAGCAGCAGGATGTCCTGGCCGCGCTCGCGCAACGGCGGCACCTCCAGGTTGAGCACGTTGAGGCGGTAGAACAGGTCCTCGCGGAAGCCGCCGTCGCTGACCATCTTCTCCAGGTCGCGGTGGGTGGCGCTGAGGATGCGCACGTTCACCTTGACCTCGCGCTCGCCGCCGACCCGGCGGAAGCTGCCGTCGCTGAGAAAGCGCAGCAGCTTGGCCTGCAGGTAGGGCGACATCTCGCCGATCTCGTCGAGGAACACCGTGCCGTGGTTGGCCAGCTCCAGCAGCCCCGGCTTGCCGCCGCGCTGGGCGCCGGTGAAGGCGCCGGGGGCATAGCCGAACAGCTCGCTCTCGGCCAGGTTCTCCGGCAGGGCCGCGCAGTTCAGCGCCAGGAAGGGGGCGCTGCGCCGGGCGCTGATGGCATGGCAACCGCGTGCCACCAGTTCCTTGCCGGTGCCGGTCTCGCCGTGGATCAGCAGCGGCGCGTCGAGGCTGGCGACGCGCAGGGCGCGGGTCTTCAGGGTGCGGATCGGCACCGACTCGCCGAGCAACGAATCGAAGCCCTCGACATGGTCGTGGTGCAGCGCCGCCAGGCGTTCGCCGATGCGGTTCGGCGCGTACAGGGTGAGCAGGCCGCCGGCCAACTGGTGCAGGCCGGTGTCGCCGGTCTCGCTGATCGGCGTGGCATCGAGCAGCAAGGCCTGGCCGTTGAGGGTGACCTCGCGTAGCGGCAGGCGGAAGCGCTGCTCCAGCAGGGCGGACTGCAGGCCCGGATCGGCGAACAGCTCGCTCAGCGGCAGGCCCTCCGGCTCGCATCCGCACAGGTCGGCCAGGGCCGGGTTGGCCAGCAGCACGCGACCCTCGCCGTCGACCGCCAGCACCGGGTCGCTCATTGCCGCCAGCAGGGCATCGAGCTGCAGGCGCCGGCGCTGGCCGGGCAGGATGTCGACCACGGTCACCGCCTGCACGCCATGGACCTTGAACAGCGCTTCGCGCAGCTCATCGAGCACCGCGGCGCTGAGGGTCGGCGCGTCGATATAGACGTTCGGCGGCACCATCTCCACCGCATCCAGGTTGAGGTTGCGCCCGCCGAGCAGGGCCAGGACTTCCTGGGTGATGCCGACGCGGTCGATAAAGGTGACGTGAATGCGCATAGGGGAGGGCTGGGCGGCTCGTAATGCAGGTGAAGCAGTATGCCCGGTCCGTGCGCCTTAGTTAACCGCGGCGCTCAACCGCAGTGGATGCGCTGGATCGTCTCGGCCTCGTCGATCTCGATGTTCAGGCGCTGCGGGTCATGGTCCAGGGTCACCGCATCGCCGGGTGCCAGCACCCGCACGCGCCGCGCCCCGGTCTGGTCGCGGGCGCGCTCGACCCGTTCGGCGGTCGCCGGTTTGCCGAGCATGCCCGGCACCGCCTCGGCTCTGCAGGTGGTCGGGCCGTCGTTGCGAGCGGCGGTGCCCGGCGTGCCGGTCGAGCTGCAGGCACCGAGCAGAACGAGAGCGGCCAGGCAGGCGAGGGTGTGGGTGGGCTTGAACGACATGCGCGGGTCCTCCTTGTGGACGCGTGTGGGTTGCGCCGCTCCGCCGGGGCGGGCAGCGGCCTGTTTATGCCTGTTTACGATAGGACAGCAGGACGATGCCGCCGACCACTATCACCCCGCCGCCGATCTGCATGGGGCTCAGGGTCTGGCCGAGGATCAACCAGCCGAGCAGCAGGGTGGCCACCGGCTCCATGTTCATCACCGGTGCGTTGCGGGTCATGTCCAGGCGCGGCATGCAGACGAACAGCAGGGTAAAGCCCAGGCCGTAGAGCAGCGCCAGCACAGCCAGGCCGATCCAGCCGGCGCTGGCCGAGGGCGGCGCCAGGCCGCCGGGCAGCAGTTCAACGGCCCCGGCCAGCAAGGCGCCGGCGAACACCACCAGCATGGTCAGCATGCTGCGCAGCGAGCCGCGCAAGGGCGAAAGCCTGTGTTCGGTGACCCACAGCGCGCCGGCGAAGGCGCAGGCCGCACACAGGGCCAGGCCGATGCCCGGCAGCCAGTCGGCGCCGCCGCCCTGGCCGCCCAGGCGGGCCGGCACGTCGAGGGCGAACAGCAGGCCGAACAGGATCAGGCCCATCAGCCAGGCGCTGCGCCGGGTCGGCGGCGGACCGCCGAGCCCCCAGGTGAGCAGCGCCAGGATGATCGGGAAGGTGTTGGCAGCCAGCAGTGCCAGGGCTACCGGGATGCGCGCCACCGCCGAGTACAGGCAGATGCTCTGGGCGGCGATCAGCAGGCCGGCCAGCAGCTGCCAGGGCCAGGCGCCGGGGGGCAGGCGCAGCGGTTGGCGTTGCCAGGCCACCAGGGTGCCGAGCAGCAACAGGGCCACCCCGGAGCGACAGAGGATGGCCAGCAGCACGCCGGCGTCGTGGTCGAAGGCGATGCGCGCGGCGATGTGGTTGCCGGCGAAGGTGCAGGCAAGCGCCGCCAGCATCGGGACGGCGAGGTGACGGGGAAAGGGCGTGGGGGCAGGCATAAAACGCGGGCATATCCTTGGCTGAGGTGCGGCGGCGCTCCAGCCGCCGGCGCAGAGTAGCGCGCCCGGGGCTGTTCGGTCAGCTCCGGAGCCTGCCGTCGAGGGATTTGCACAGCAGGCTCGAGGCGGCCGGGCACAGGCCGGCGAACTGCGCTGTAGCCTGGATGGCGGGTGGTGCGGCGGCCTTTTCCGTGGGCTGGTAGCCGAGCCGGGTGAAATAGTCCGCGGCGGTGGTGGTCAGCAGGAACAGACGCCCGATGCCCTGGGCGCAGGCGCGCGCTTCGGCGAAGGCCACCAGGTGCGCGGCAAGCCCTTTGCCGCGATGGGCGGGAGCAATGGCCAGGGAGCGCAGCAGGCCCTCCGTGTCCAGGAGCTCGAGGCCGACCACGCCGAGCAGTCCGCTCTCGTCGCGCAGGCTGAAGAACTGCTGGAGCGGGCCGGGCGCGACATCGGCCACCGGCAGGTCGCAGGCCCGCAGCAGCGGCAGGAGCTCGTCGGCTTCGGTCATCGGGGTGATGGATGGCTGCATCGCGCTTCTCTCCTCAGTCGGCATGCCGCCTGTGCGGCCTGTGCGCCGTAGTGTGGCAATTTTCCTGGCGTCTGGCAGCCGCCCCGTGGGCCGACGTGGGGGGCGGCGGTGGTCGTTGTCGTCATCTAAGCTGAAGGCTTGTCACTGGCGCTGGGGGGCGCATTTCCACAGCACAGGAGGATCGCATATGTTCAAGATGTCTCTGAGCCGCAGCCTGCCCGCGGCGTTGCTCGCCCTCAGTTGCAGCCTGGCCAGCCAGGCGGGGCCGGCCGACATGAGCTTCTTCGTCACCAGTCAGGGGACGGGCAAGGGCGCCGACTTCGGCGGCCTGAGCGGGGCCGATGCGCACTGCCAACGCCTGGCCGACGCGGCCGGGGCCGGGCAGCGCACCTGGCGAGCCTATCTGAGCAGCACGGCTGCCGATGGTGCGCCGGCGATCGATGCCCGCGACCGTATCGGCGCCGGTCCCTGGCAGAATGCCGAGGGCGTGGTCATCGCCCAGGACGTGGCACAGCTGCACGGCGACAACCAGCTGACCAAGGCCACGGCGCTGGATGAGCGGGGTATGCCGGTCAAGGGGCGGGGCGACTCGCCGAACCAGCACGACATCCTCACCGGCTCCCAGGCCGACGGCACCGCGTTCGCCCCCGGCGAGGACCGCACCTGCGGCAACTGGACCAGCAGCGGCGAGGGCGCCGCCCAGGTCGGCCACCACGACCGCATGGGCCTGCGCGACGATGCGCCGTCGCGCTCGTGGAACGCCTCCCACACCAGCCGCGGTTGCAGCGACGAGGCCCTGGCCAGTACCGGTGGCGCGGGGCTGTTGTACTGCTTCGCGCAGGACTGAGGCCGCAGGTCGCGGCTCGGTGCGCCAGCGCCGCCTGCCGAGGGCTGATCCTCAGTCCTCGTGGCGGCGGAATACGTAGAGCAGATTGGGCTCGCTGACCAGATAGAGCGTGCCGCGTTCGTCCATGGCCACGCCTTCGGCCTGGGGCACCGGTTGCTTGAGGCCGTGCCAGTTGCGGCTCAACTCGAGGAAGCCGAGGAGGCGCCCCTGGGGGCTGACCTCGCTCAGCAGTCGCGATTCGTCGCTCAGCACCAGCAGGCTGCCGCTGGCCGGGTCGTAGTGCAGGCCGGCCAGGTCGTCGTTGAAGGCCAGCGCGCCCTGGGCCTGGGGCAGATCGCTCTGCAACTCGAGCTGGCCCGGGGTGGGCTGTTCGAGCAGGCCCTGGAGCTTGTACAGGCGCATCGGATCGCGTTCCTTGACGACGAACAGGCCGTCGTCCGCAGGGTCCCAGGCCACGCCCTCGAAGCCCTTGTTGTTACCGCCTTCCAGGCCGAGGGTGAAGCTGCGCGCCTGGCGGCGCTCGACCTGGGTGGCGGTGTCCGCCAGCTCGATCAGGATCAGGCTCTGCTTGCGCTCGTCGGCCAGCACATAGCGGTTGCCGCCCACCCAGTCGACGCTTTCGACGTCATCGAAGCCCAGCAGCTCGATGCGGCGCAGCAGTTCGCCCTGGGGGCTCAACTCCAGCAGCCGATTGGGGCCGTTGAGCACCAGGAACAGGCTCTGGCGTTCGCGGTTCCAGGTCAGGCCGGAGGCATTGTCCTCGACGCCGGGCAACGGCCGCGCCTCGATATCGACGCGATAGCCGTCCAGGCCTATGGCATGGGCCTGCTGTTCGGCGGGGGCGCTGAGCTTGAGCCAGACGAGGTACAGGCGGTCGTCGAGGTCCGTCCACAGCAACAGCTGTTGCACGGCGAGCAGGATCAGGCCGGTCAGGGCCAGCGGTTTCAGCCAGGGCCTGGTCCAGGGAGGGTTGAGTGTGAACATGGGAATTACTCTCAGATGTGAATGAGAGTGACATCGATCCTACTCGAAGGTTCAGTGCGTTGCGACGTCCCGCCCAGCACCGCTCACCCCTGAGGCGGTGCTGGGCGGCAGGCCCTGGCTCACCCGGCGCTGGATCTCGTAGGCCGGCGCCTCGACGGCCTGGGCGTCGCGGGTGTAGCGCCGGGCGAACTCGCCGACGCCCCACTGCAGGTACTGCTGCACGTGGTGCAGCTCATGGGCCCAGAGCGCCACGTCGTCGAGGGCGTCGTCGGCCCGGCGGAAGACGACGATGTCGATGAGGGTCACGGCCCTGACGTCGGGGTTCTGCAGCATGGTGTTCGCCGCGGTGAACTGCGCATCGTCGCCGACCTTGTAGCGCACCGAATCGAGCACCTGCAGGTCGTAGTAGGGCTCCAGCTGGGCACGAATATGCAGGGGGATCGGCCGAGCGTCCCCGGTCGCGGCGCTGTCGCGCGAGCGCACCAGCCATTGCTCCAGGCCGGAGGCGGCCATCTGGCCCAGGTCGTCGAACAGGCCCCCCATTTCTTCCCGGGAGCCCGGGGCGCAGAAGCAGGCGACCACGCAGACCCGGTGCTGCCCGGCCGGGCAGGCGAGGGCGGGCAGGGGCGCGAGCAGGGCGGTGAGCAGCGCCGCCCAGCGCAGCGGTCCAGAGAGGATGACAGGTGGCAATGCAGGCTCCCGCAGGCAGGGGGGATTGGCGGACGCTAGGTTGGGCTGGACGGTCGCGACTGTCCAGCCGCGAGTTGGACCGCGGCGGCGGGCGTTCGTTGCGTCGCGGCCGGCGAATTATCGGGCCCTGGGCCGGCCGCGCAATCCTGGCCGATGGCACGTAGAATCGCCGGGTGAACAGGGTTTCGAGGTGGCAGCGGTGGATCTACAGCAGGGCTTTGTCCTGACCCGGCATTGGCACGACACGCCCGCCGGTACCCAGGTCGAATTCTGGCTGGCGAGCGATCAGGGCCCGCGTCGGCTGCGCGTGGCGTGCCAGCCCTCGGTGGCCTTCGTCCCCGCCGAGCAGCGCGCCCGGGCCGAGGCCCTGCTGCGCGGCCAGGACGACGCCGAACTGCGCCCGCTGGCGCTGCGCGACTTCCACCAGCGTCCGGTGCTCGGCCTGTACTGTCGCCAGCACCGACGCCTGATCGACCTGGACAGGCGCCTGCGCAAGGGAGGCGTGGATGTCTACGAGGCCGATATTCGTCCGCCGGAGCGCTACCTGATGGAGCGCTTCATCACCGCACCGGTGTACTTCGGCGGTGTGGCCGATGGCCAGGGCGTGCTCTGCGACGCCCAGCTCAAACCCGCGTCGGACTATCGACCGAGCCTGAAACTGGTGTCCCTCGACATCGAGACCAGCGAGCATGGCGAGCTGTATTCCATCGCCCTGGAAGGCTGCGGCCAGCGCCAGGTGTATATGCTCGGCCCGGCGAGCGATGCAGACGCCGAGCCGGACTTTCGCCTCGACTATTGCGCCAGCCGCGCCGAGCTGCTGCAGCGCCTCAATCAGTGGCTGGCCGAGCACGACCCGGACGCCATCATCGGCTGGAATCTGGTGCAGTTCGACCTGCGCGTGTTGCAGGCCCATGCCGAGCAACTCCAGGTGCCGCTGCTGCTCGGCCGCGGCGGCGAGGCGATGGGCTGGCGCGCGCATGGCAGCGGCAAGCATTACTTCGCCTCGGCCGCCGGCCGGCTGATCATCGACGGCATCGAGGCACTGCGCTCGGCGACCTGGAGCTTCCCTTCGTTCAGCCTGGAGAGTGTCGCCCAGAGCCTGCTCGGCGAGGGCAAGGCGATCGACACGCCCTACCAGCGCATGGCCGAGATCAACCGCATGTTCGCCGAGGACAAGCCGGCGCTGGCGCGCTACAACCTCAAGGACTGCGAGCTGGTCACGCGGATATTCGCCAAGACCGAGCTGCTCGACTTCCTCCTGGAGCGCGCCGCCGTCACCGGCCTGTCCGCCGACCGCAGCGGCGGCTCGGTGGCGGCCTTCACCCACCTGTACCTGCCGGCGATGCACCGCCAGGGCTTCGTCGCGCCCAACCTGGGCGACGTGCAGGGCGACAGCAGCCCCGGCGGCTTCGTCATGGACTCGCGACCCGGGCTGTACGAGTCGGTGCTGGTGCTGGACTACAAGAGCCTGTACCCCTCGATCATCCGCAGCTTCCTGATCGACCCGGTGGGCTTGGTCGAGGGCCTGCGCCAACCCGACGACGGCCATTCGGTGGCGGGTTTTCGCGGCGCGCGCTTCTCGCGCCGCACGCATTGCCTGCCGGCCATAGTCGAGCGGGTCTGGCAGGGCCGCGAGGCGGCCAAGCGCGCGGGCAACCAGCCGCTGTCCCAGGCGCTGAAGATCATCATGAACGCCTTCTACGGCGTGCTCGGCTCCAGCGGCTGCCGCTTCTTCGACCCGCGCCTGGCTTCCTCGATCACCCTGCGTGGGCACCAGATCATGCGCCAGACCCGCGAGCTGATCGAGGCCGAGGGCTATGCGGTGATCTACGGCGACACCGACTCCACCTTCGTCTGGATCAAGGGCGCCCACGCCGAGGCCGACGCCGCGCGCATCGGCCGCGCCCTGGTGCAGAAGGTCAACCAGTGGTGGCGCGCGCACCTGCGCGCCGAGTTCGACCTGGACAGCGCCCTGGAGCTGCAGTTCGAGACCCACTACTGCCGCTTCCTGATGCCCACCATCCGCGGCGCCGAGGAGGGCAGCAAGAAGCGCTACGCCGGCCTGGTGACGCGCGCGGACGGCAGCCGCGAGATGGTCTTCAAGGGCCTGGAGACGGTGCGCAGCGACTGGTCGCCGCTGGCCCAGCGCTTCCAGCAGGAGCTCTATCGGCTGATCTTCGACCGCCGCCCCTACCGCGACTATGTACGCGACTACGTGCGCCGCACCCTGGCGGGCGAACTGGACGAATTGCTGATTTACCGCAAGCGTCTGCGCCGGCCGCTACACGACTACCGGCGCAACGTGCCGCCCCATGTGCGCGCCGCACGCCTGGCCGACGCCTACAACGATCGCCAGGGCCGGCCCCTGCAGTACCAGAACGGCGGCTGGATCAGCTACCGGATGACGGTGGTGGGGCCGGAGCCGCTGGAGACCCAGCGGCTGGCGAACCAGGGCTCGGCCATCGACTACGACCACTACCTGAGCCGCCAGCTGCAGCCGATCGCCGACGCCATCCTGCCGTTCGTCGGCGACGATTTCGCCAGCCTGGTCGACCGTCAGCTCGACCTGTTCTGAGCCCGGGCGAGCGGTCGCGCCGGCTTTTCCGCCATCCGGTGTCCGAGCCCCGGCGCTTTCACGCTAAAATGCGCGCCCCGTCCAAGCCTCGAATCGATGCCATGTCCCTGCCCAAGCACCATCTGGAACTCCTGAGCCCGGCGCGCGATACCGCCATCGCCAAGCAAGCCATCTTGCATGGCGCCGATGCCGTGTACATCGGCGGCCCCAGTTTCGGTGCGCGGCACAACGCCAGCAACGAGGTGGCGGACATCGCCGAGCTGGTGCGCTTCGCCCACCTGTTCCATGCCCGGGTATTCGTCACCATCAACACCATCCTGCACGACGACGAGCTGGAGCCGGCTCGCCGGTTGATCCACCAGCTCCATGACGCCGGGGTCGACGCGCTGATCGTGCAGGACATGGGCGTGCTGGAACTGGACATCCCGCCCATCGAGCTGCATGCCAGCACCCAGTGCGACATCCGTACCCTGGACAAGGCCAAGTTCCTGTCCCAGGCCGGCTTCTCCCAGCTGGTGCTGGCCCGCGAGCTGAACCTGGAGGAGATCCGCCGCATCAGCCAGAGCGTCGACTCGGCCATCGAGTTCTTCATCCACGGCGCGTTGTGCGTGGCCTTCTCCGGGCAGTGCAACATCTCCCACGCGCAGACCGGGCGCAGCGCCAACCGCGGCGACTGCTCCCAGGCCTGCCGCCTGCCCTACACCCTGAAGGACGACCAGGGCCGGGTGGTGGCCTACGACAAGCACCTGCTGTCGATGAAGGACAACAACCAGACCGCCAACCTGATCCACCTGGTGGATGCCGGCGTGCGCTCGTTCAAGATCGAGGGGCGCTACAAGGACATGAGCTACGTGAAGAACATCACCGCGCACTACCGCCGCGAGCTCGACGCCATACTCGAACAGCGTCCGCAGCTGGCGCGGGCCTCCAGCGGCCTGACCGAGCACTTCTTCACCCCCGACCCGGACAAGACCTTCCACCGCGGCAGCACCGACTACTTCGTCAGCGAACGCAAGATCGACATCGGCGCCTTCGATTCGCCGACCTTCACCGGGCTCTCGGTTGGGCAGGTGGAGAAGGTGAACAAGCGCGACCTGATCGCCGTGACCGACACCCCGCTGTCCAACGGCGATGGCCTCAATGTGCTGATCAAGCGCGAGGTGGTGGGCTTTCGCGCCAACGTCGCCGAGCTCAAGGAGGCGTTCGAGGAGGACGGCGAGAAGCGCTACCGTTACCGCGTCGAGCCCAACGAGATGCCGGCGGCCCTGGCGCGCCTGCGGCCGCTGCACCCGCTGAGCCGCAACCTCGACCACAACTGGCAGCAGGCCCTGCTCAAGACCTCGGCCGAGCGCCGCGTGGCGGTGCGCTGGCAGGTCCGTGTCGATGCGGCGCAGCTGAGCCTGACCGTCACCAGCGAGGAGGGCGTGCAGGCCGCGGCCAGCCTGCCCGGGCCATTCGCCGCCGCCAAGGACGCCGAACAGGCCCGCGAGCAACTGGTCGATGGCCTGAGCAAGCTGGGCACCACCCTCTATTACAGCGCGGGCGCGCAGATCGACTGCGCGGCCGTGCCCTTCATCCCCGGCTCGCAACTCAAGGCCCTGCGCCGCGAGGCCATCGAGGCGTTGAGCGCCGCGCGCCTGGCCGCCCACCCGCGCGGCGGGCGCAAGGCCGTCAGCGTGCCGCCGCCGGTCTACCCCGAGTCGCACCTGACCTTCCTCGCCAACGTCTACAACGCCAAGGCCCGGGCCTTCTACCAGCGCTACGGCGTGCAGCTGATCGATGCGGCCTACGAGGCCCACGAGGAGGCCGGCGAGGTGCCGGTGATGATCACCAAGCACTGCCTGCGCTTCTCCTTCAACCTCTGCCCCAAGCAGGCCAAGGGTGTCACCGGCGTGCGCACCAAGGTCGCCGACATGCAGCTGATCCACCAGGACGAGGTGCTGACCCTGAAGTTCGACTGCAAGCCCTGCGAGATGCACATCATCGGCAAGATGAAGGGCCACATCCTCGACCTGCCGCAGCCCGGCAGCGCCGCCGCCACGGTCGGCTATATCAGCCCGGACGACCTGGTGAAGACCATCAAGCGCAAGCCCGCGGGGCGTGCCTGAGCCGCCCCGGCGCGGCGGCTAGGAATAGGACCGCTCCGAGCCTGGCGCCGCCGGCCGCCGGCGCCTGCCCAGGCCGAGCAGGCGGGCGATATCGACGAAGGGCGTGACGATCAGGCTGTAGATGCTCAGGTAACGGTGGGCGTCGCGGTCCTCGGTGCCGTATTCGAGGATTTCCGGCGTCGGGCGGGTGACGTAGAGCGTGCCGAACATCCAGTCCCAGAGCGACAGGTTGGTGGCGAAGTTCTTGTGGAAGTGCCGGGGCGCGTCGCTGTGGTGGATCTGGTGCTGGGCCGGGCTGTTGAACACATGCTCGAGCAGCGGCCCGAACGACAGCCAGACATGGCTGTGGCGCAGGTTGGCCGCCAGGGCATTGAAGACGAACATCAGATAGGTCACGCCGAACAGGGTGTAGCTGCTCACCTGGCCGCCGCAGGCGTACCAGAAGGCGCCGGCGTAGGCGCCGACAGTGACGCCCTTGGCCAGCTTGCCGACGATCTTCTCGACGAAGTGCACCCGGCTGGCGGTGGCGGGCACCAGTACCGGCGCCGAGTGGTGGACCTTGTGGAACGGCCACAGCCAGCGCGAATGGAAGGCCCGGTGGACCCAGTAATGGGTGAAGTCCAGCACCAGGAACAGCCCTAGCCCGTAGAGCAGCGACAGCGAGAGGTTCTCGCCCAACTGCGGGCGTGCGCCCCACAGCTTGGTGAAGAAGGCGACGTAGTCGGCCGAGCGCAGGATATAGGGGTCGATCAGGCCGACTATGGGCACGACCAGGGCGACCTTGAGGATGGCCCGCACGAAGTAGTAGCGGTAGTCGAGCAGCGCCGAGGGGTGGCAGTGGACCCGGCGGCCGCCGATGAACTGCCAGAACGAGGGCGCCTCGGTCTCTCCGCAACGTTTCCTGAGACGGAACAGGCCGTAGGCCACGCAGGCGGAAATGCCGAGAAACAGCAGGCCGAAGCGGCCGTTCAGGTCGAAAATCCCGGAAAACTGCGCTGTGACCGGGGCGATCACCAGCTCGTTCAGCAGGTCATGGGCAAGGGCAAGCAGATCCACGGCGGGCCGGCCTCGGGCAAAAGGCGGCCATTGTAAATAAGAATTCGAATTAACTGTATTGCCTATGCGCTTTGGCCGGGCCAGATCACGTCACTGTCGTTGCGTGGACTGCTTCAGGTGCGCGTCACGGGCGGCTCAGGGGCGAGTCTGGTGGCTGTGATCGCCGGCGTTGGCCGATGCCTGCAAACGGCCGAGGCTGTGTAAAAACTCCCGCCAAAAATCGACGTGCGCGTTGCTACGCGAAATCGTTGGGTTTTGGCCGAACTGGAGTGCTCAGAGTTCGCTAGGAGACGCCGAAACTGATCGTCAAGCGATCACTGATCGGTACTCAAAACGTTTTTACACAGCCAGGGCCAGAAGCGGATAGTGCGTTAAGCACTTGAAGACAGCCGCTCTCTCAGAAACTCGATAAAACGTTGAGTCTTAGCGGGTAGCAGGCGAGTTTCGGTGATGGCATATACCGGCATTGGTATCCCCCGCCACTCGGGCAGAATCCGCCGTAACCTGCCACTTTCCAGCTCATCGGCCACGATCTCTTCCGGCATCAGCACGATGCCTTGATCGAGTGTCGCCAAGCGCCTAATCAGCCCGACACTGTTCAGTGCAAAGCGCCCACCCACTGAAACACTAAAAGTCTGCGCCCCATCCAGTAGCGTCCAACTCGTCGTTTTCAGGATTCCCAGGCACTGATGTTTTTCCAGGTCGATTGGCTGGGCGGGCTCCCCGACTTGCGCCAAGTACCCCGGCGATGCATATAGGTGAGGCGTCAGCGACGCCAATGGCCTCGCGATGAGTTGCGAGTTTTCGGACTCGCCAATGCGAATGGCCACGTCGAAAGGTTCGCTCACCAGGTCGACCCGCCTCGGGGTGAGGTCGAGATCGAAGCTGATGCCTGGATACAGGCTCGCGAATTCGGCAATCAGCGGTGCCAGGTAGGTAACGGCGAAGTCCACCGGCAATGAGGCCCGCAGGACTCCGCTTGGCTGGGCCAGCATGTCCCCCAACTGTTCATGCGCCAGGCGCGCCTCGTCGACGATGCGTTTGCAGCGCTCGAAGTAGAGCTGGCCGGCCTCCGTCAGCTCGACCTTGCGTGTCGTTCGATGCAGCAGGCGCAGCCCTATGGCTTTTTCCAGGGCGCTGATTCGACGCGACACAGTCGAGTTGGGTACGCCTGTGGCGTCGGATGCGCCCCGAAAGCCCTTGGCTTTGACCACCTCCACGAAGAGGGCCATGTCGTTCAGGAGTTCCATGCTCAGTGCTCCATAAATGGATCAATGATCTCCATTTACATGTATTTATCCCAAAAAGATACGAGTGGATGATGTTGCCGCACGAACTTACCACTCGCTTCGAGGGCTCCAGCATGCATCTCCCATTCACCCCCATTCGTATCGGTCGCTACACTCTGCAGAATCGCCTGGTGATGGCACCTATGACCCGCAGCCGCGCCTTGTGGGACGGCACCCCAGGCGAGCTGGCTGCCGAGTATTACGCCCAGCGCGCCAGTCTCGGCCTGATTGTGAGTGAAGGCGCCCAACCCTCTGAGGACGGCCAGGGTTACCTGACCACGCCGGGCATCTACACCGATGCCCATGTCCTGGGATGGAAGGAAACCTCCGCAGCAGTGCATGCCAAGGGCGGCCATCTGTTCATTCAACTGATGCATGCCGGGCGCATGTCCCACCCTGACAACACGCCGCACCACCGCCAAGGGGTTGCGCCGTCGGCCATCGCACCGAATACCCAGATGTTCACCGCCAAGGGCATGCAGGACATCCCGACGCCACGCGCGCTGAGCACTGCAGAAGTACGCCAGACCATTGCTGACTTTCGCTTTGCTGCACGCCGCGCAATCGAGGCCGGTGCCGACGGTGTCGAGATCCACGGCGCCAACGCCTATCTGATCCAGCAGTTCTTTGCGCCGAGTGCCAATGTGCGCACCGATGAATACGGCGGTTCCATAGAAAATCGCGCGCGCTTCGCCATCGAAGTGGCAGCCGCAATCGCCGAGGAAATTGGCGCGGATCGCTCCGCCATCCGGCTATCGCCGGGCACCACGCTGTGGGGCATAGACGAAGGCGCAGAGGGGCCAGAGCTCTACCGCTATCTGGTTGTCGAACTCGACAAGCTGGGCCTCGCGTACCTGCATGTCATGCATCAGGGTAACGAGCCGCTGCTGGCCGATATCCGCAAGCTGTGGCGCCACCCATTGATCCTCAACCGTCCAGGGCGCGCGCGCGAAGAGATTGGAGCCGACTTGGCGTCTGGGCTGGCCGACCTGGAAGCCTATGGTCAGATGGTCCTGGCCACCCCTGACTTCGTTGAACGGCTGCGTAACGCTGCGCCGATGAATGAAGCCGACCGGGCCAGCTACTTCGGTGGCGGAGCGCAAGGCTACACTGACTACCCTACGCTGACTGCTACGCAGGCGAGCTGAGGTCGGAAGCAATGATGACGCTCACAACCTTGCAACAAGTCGCCAAAGGCGATTACTTCCGAGCCCAAGTGCTACGCGGGCAGGAGCAGCAGACCAGCCCGTTTCTCGGTATCGACCATGCCTGGATGAGTGCGCCTACTTTTGCACCGCACCCCCACGCCGGGTTCTCGGCAGTCTCCTATGTGTTCCTTGACTCGGAGACTGCCATCGAGAACCGCGACTCGCTTGGCAATCACAACCTGATCCAGCCAGGTGGGCTGCATTGGGCAGCGGCGGGCAGCGGGATAGTGCACGAGGAAATTCCAGCCGAAGCGGGGAAGACCGTGCATTCGTTGCAGATCTTCGTCGCATGCGCCCCCGAGCGGAGGGACAGCCTACCGTTCGCCTTGAGCCTGGAACCGCAAGACGTGCCCGTCGCACATCTCCCAGGTGCCAAGGTACGCGTAGTCGCCGGAAGGTACGGGCAAGTAGTCTCCCCGTTGCTTCCACCTGTCGAGGTAACGCTGCTCGACATATTGCTGGACGACGGCGCCACCCTGGAGATTCCAGTTCTGCCTGGCCAACCCACTATTGTCATGCCCATCAGCGGCACGCTCATGGTTGACGGCCAGGTGTTCGAGCAGGAGGGCCTGAAGCTGCCATTACTTCTTTCCCAAGACTCCGAGCGAGTCGCCCTGCTGAGGGCTCCGCGAGGCACGGCCAAGGCGATGGTCTTCGCCGGCGTTCCAATCCCTCCAACCACACCCCAGTGAGAGGTCACGATCATGGCTTTTGAACGTTTCGATGCCGCCAGTGCTGCCCTGCTGCTTATCGACCACCAGGTCGGCACCATGGGCTGGGTCAAATCCATTCCGTTTGAGGAGATGAAGCGCAACGCCCTGATGCTGGCGAATACCGCCCGCATTCTCAAACTGCCGGTCGTGCTGACCTCCAGCATGGAGGAATACGCCCAAGGCCCATTGTTGGCCGAGCTGGCTACGATACTGCCGAATGAGTTCGCGGCCCGAATCAAACGGGTCGGCATCGTCAATGCGATGGACGATGAAAACTTCGCCGCAGCCGTTCGAGCCACCGGACGGCGGAAAATCATCATCGCGGGGGTTACCAACGACGTCTGCACGGTCTTCCCGGCGCTCAGTCTCGTCAGCGACGGCTATGAGGTTCAAGTCATCGCCGATGCCGGTGGCTCGCCTAGCGCGGTTGGCGACGACATGGCGCTGCGCCGTATGGAGAAGGCAGGCGTCACCCTATCCAGCACCAATCAGGTGATCGCCGAACTGGTCGGCAGTTGGGGAACGCCCGAGGGCGGCGTAATCGTGCAGCAGGTGATGATGCCGGCCCTGCAAAGCTAGCCACAGCAGTTCATTTCGAGAGGGAGGTAAGTTGATATCCTCCCTCTTGATAAACCACTGCAATGTCTGTGTTGGGCCGACTCCCGCCATAGCCTCCTCTACCTTCCAACCCACTGCTCAGAGATCGCGAAACAGGTCGTGGGCGTCCAGCAGCCGGTAGGCGATCTCCGGGTGCTTCTCCAGGCCGCGGCGGATCGCCGCCGGGATCGACTGGCGGGTCTTGCGGCACAGGCCGGGCAGTTCGTCGATGTGGATGGCGATGCCGCGCATGCTGCGCACTTCGTTATGCCCCGGGGCGATTTCCAGGCGAATACCCAGTTGCTCGTGCATCCGCCGTTGCAGGCGCTCGAGGTCGGCCAGGCTCTGGATGCTTTCCAGGCGTTCGAGCAGGCGCTTCTCCTCGGTGCGGGTCAGCAGCAGGATGCGTGCATCGCCGCCGGGGCTGTCCAGCAGGCGCTCGCGCCCGCAGTCGCAGGCGCCGGGCGGGCAGGGTTGGCGGATCGGGGCGGAGAGGTTCATGGGCTCCGATCATAGCCAGCCGAGGGCGCCCTTGCCCAGCCTCCGCCCGGCGGCGCCGATGTCGCCATCCGGGGGAAGGCGCAGCCGTGACGCGCCGTGGGGACGGCGCTATGACAATTCTCGCCGCGCAGGCCTCCGGGTCAGACCGAGCGGGTGATGCCGCCATCGACCCGCAGGTTCTGCCCGGTGATGTAGCCCGCGCCCTCGGAGGCGAGGAAGGCGATGGTCGCGGCGATTTCCTCGGCCCGGCCATAGCGGCCCATGGGAATGCGCGCGCGGAACTGCTCCTGCTCGGGCAGGCTGTCGATGAAGCCCGGCAGGACGTTGTTCATGCGCACGTTGTCGGCGGCATAGCGATCGGCGAACAGCTTGGTGAAGGCCGCCAGACCGGCGCGGAACACCCCGGAGGTGGGGAATACCGGGTCGGGCTCGAAGGCCGCGAAGGTCGAGATGTTGATGATGCTGCCCGACTGCTGCTGGAGCATGGTCGGGGTCACCAGGCGCGTCGCGCGGATGGCGTTCAGCAGGTAGACGTCGAGGCCCTGGTGCCACTGCTCGTCGCTCAATTCGAGCACCGGCGCCCGCGGCCCGTGGCCGGCGCTGTTGACCAGCACGTCGATGCGTCCCCAGCGCGCGAGCGTCAGGTCGACCAGGCGCTGCAGGTCGTCGTTGGACTGGTTGGAGCCGGTGACGCCCAGCCCGCCCAGTTGCTCGGCCAGCGCCTCGCTCTTGCCCGAGGCGGAGAGGATCGCCACGCTGAAACCATCGGCCGCCAGACGCTTGGCCGCCGCGGCGCCCATGCCGCTGCCGGCGGCCGTGATGATTGCTACTTTTTCTATAGACATGTTGCCTCCTATGGGCCGATATCGCTGCTGGATACCCGCTTGTGTTCCTTGAACAATAGGGGGATTGGCGGCTAGTCTCGAACCAGATCGGTTGTCTTGTGACTGTAGAAAAACTAATGCCTATAAATGACTCGATGCGGTTGCCGCCCCTCAATGCCCTGCGCGTCTTCGCTGCGGTGGCGCAGCAGCTGAACTTCCGCCTGGCGGCCGAGCAGCTCAACGTGACCCAGGGGGCGGTGGCGCAGCAGATTCGCAAGCTCGAGGACGACCTGGGCATCCGCCTGTTTGTCCGCGAGCCGCACGGCGTTGCGTTGACGGAGGAAGGCCGCGCATTTCTGCCGAATATCCGCCGGGCCTTCGAGCTGATCGCCGATGCCACGGCGGCGGTACGCGCCACGCCGACCCGCCTGACGATCAGCGTCACGCCGACTTTCGCGGCCAAGTGGCTGCTGCCCAGGCTGCCCGCGTTCGTCGCCGCCAACCCATTGATCGACCTGCGCATTCTCGCGACCGAGCAGCGCTCGAGTTTCTATGCCGATGGCGTCGACATCGCCATTCGTCAGGGTCAGCCGCCGTTCGGGCCGGGGCTGGTGGTGGATTTCCTGTTTCCCCAGACGCTGATCGCGGTCTGCAGTCCAGGCTTGCTCGCTGCTCTGGGGCCGAACCCAGCCCCGACCAGGCTGCGCGACCAGGTGTTGCTCGAGGACAGCCATAACCTCTGGCCCGAGTTTCTCGAGCAGGCGCTGGGGCAGCCGGATGTGGCCGGGAGCAAGCGCATGCGCTTCAACCAGACCAGCCTGGCAATAGACGCGGCGATCGCCGGCCAGGGGATCGCCTTGGCCAGCCGCTTTCTGTTGCAGGCGGAACTGGCCGCCGGCCGCCTGGTCCAGCCGTTTGCCGCCGAGTTACGCGGCGCTCAGGACTTCTACCTGGTGGTCCCGCGCAAGCAGCGCCACCCCGAGCCCACTCAGGCCGTGCGCGCCTGGCTGATCGCGGCGGGGCGGCAAGCCCCGTAGGCCTGGCAGGCTGTTGCGAGTTGTCCGGATGGCCGCCGAGGCGCGCCCGCGTTACAGCACATGGCGCCAGATCGCCACGAAGTGCAGGACACTGCCGGCCATCACCCACAGGTGCCAGATGCCGTGCCAGTGGCGGAAGCGTTCGTCGAAGGCGAAGAAGAGGATGCCCAGGGTGTAGCACAGGCCGCCGGCGGCCAGCCAGACGAAGCCGACGCCGCCCAGGGCGGCGAGCAGCGGCTCGATTGCCACCAGGACGATCCAGCCCATCAGCGCATAGATGACGATGGACAGCACCCGCGCCTCGGAACGCGGCTTGAGCTCCTGCAGCATGCCGACCAGTGCCAGCCCCCAGACCACGCCAAACAGCGACCAGCCCCAGGGGCCGCGCAGGGTCACCAGGCAGAAGGGCGTGTAGCTGCCGGCGATCAGCAGGTAGATCGACAGGTGATCGAGCTTGCGCATCAGCGCCTTCGTCCGCCCGCGCAGGCTGTGGTAGAGGGTGGAGATGCTGTAGAGCAGCACCAGGCTGAGGCCGTAGACGGCCACCGCCACTATCTTCCAGGGGTCGCCCTGCAGGCCGGCCCGCACCAGCAGCCAGACCGCGCCCAGGCCGGCGAGCAGGGCGCCGACCAGATGGGTCCAGGCATTGAGGCGTTCTCCGTGGTACATGCGATGTCCCTGACGCGATTCCCGTCTTCCAGCTCAGCGCCGCGCGCCGACGCGCTGAGCATCCGCCAGCAGCGGTGCGCCCAGGCCCGGCGGGCGGATCAGCGCCGCCTGCCACTGGCCGGCGGTGAAGGTGTCGGCCTCGGCTAGCAGCTGGCTCCTGCCGGCGACCAAGCTGGCCACCGGCACGCCGTCGCGGTACAGCAGGCGGTTGCCGGCCAGGGCCGGCACCTTGCTCCCCGGCAGCAGGGTGCCGAGCAGGTTGAGTGGGTCGCAGGCCGACAGGCTGACCAGGCGGCCGTCGAGCGGGCGCCTGCGCACTTCGCGCAGCAGGGCCACGGCCTCGGGCAGGGCGAACTGCTCGCCGACCACTCCGGCGATGAAGCGTCCGCCGCGGATCTCGCCGCGCGCCTCGAGGCGCTGGTAGACCCGCAGCAGCTCGCGCCAGGCCGGCAGCCAATCGGCCTCGCGCGCCAGCAGGCGCCAGCAGACCACGCCGTAGCGGCGCAGCAGGGTCCGCGCCACCTGTTCCACGGCCTCGCCGTGGCGCGCATTGTCGACCTGCGGCTCGCCGCTGCCGCGCAGCAGGGCCCAGCGTCCGGCGTCCTGCATATTGGCCAGGGCCCGACGGGCGCGACGCTGTTGTTGGCTGCGCTTGGCCGCCGGCAGCAGCAGCGAACGCAGGCCGGCGAAGCTGTCGGCGTGGGCCAGGCCGAGGCTGACCAGCTCGCCCAGGGCATCCTCCAGTTCGCTGCGCAACAGGTGCGCCTCGTCCTGCAGTTCGTCGAAGAACAGCGCGCCCTGGCTGGCCAGCACCTGGCGCACGCGCTCGGCCCGCGGCGAGGGTTCGGCGGCCGGCGTGTCCCCCTGACAGGCGCGCCACAGGCCCAGGTTCTTGCGCGGCAGCAGGACGATGGGCGTGCTGCGCAGCGGGCCGCCGGCGGCGCGGCTGCGGCCGGCCAGGCGGCACCAGAGCCAGCGCCCGGAGCGGCACAGGTCGTCCAGCCAGTTGATGCCGTAGTCGGCCACCCGGCTCGGCAGGATTTCGCTCTCCCAGGCCCCGGCCGCCGCCTGAAAGCCTTCCAGCTGGCCGAGCACCCCGGCCAGGGCCTCGGCGCCGCGGACCCGGCCGTCCGGCGCCACGCGCTGCCAGTCGAACAAGAAGCGCATGAAGTCGGCGCGCGACACCGGCTCGATCTCCCGGCGCAGGCGCCCGACCGTGTAGCGGTGGATGCGTGCCAGCAGGTGGCGCTCGCACCACTCTTCTTCGGCGGCGCCTGGGGTGAAGCGGCCGCGCAGCACATGGCCCTCGCGCTCCAGGGCGAGCAGGGCCAGCCGCACCGCCGAGTCCGCCTGGTGCAGGTCGGCGGCCAGGCGCGGCAGCGGCAGGGGGCCGAAGCCACCCAGGCGGGCGCGCAGCAGTTCGACCAGGGCCGCCTCGGCGGACCAGGCCTCGTCGAACCCCTGGGGCGCCTGGATCGCCGGTTTGAATGCGCCGTCGGGATGCAGCGCCTGCCATTGGCTCAGGCGTTCGGCCGCCAGCCACAGCGCCGGTTGGCCGTCCAGGTGCAGGCAGCTGGCCCGTTTGCCCTTGGCCAGCTGCGCCAGCCAGGTCGGCCAGCCGCCGTTGGCCTGGGCCTCGGCCTGGGTGACGGCGCCCAGGCTCAGCAACGCCTCGTGCATCTCGTCGGCGTCGCGGACCTCGGGCCAGGCCTCCTGGCGCACCGCGGCGATGGCCTCGGGGTCCAGGGCGCCGAGATCGTCGGTCGATTCGGGGGCGGACCAACGCCGGCTGTGCACCGCCTGGGTGCGGCGCTCCTCCAGCGGCGCGTCGTCGAGGAAGGCGTAGGGCCGGGCGCCCAGGATCTCCGCGGCCAGGGCCGAGGGCGCCGGCAGGTCGCGGGCCAGCAGTTCGACCTCGCCGCTTTCCATGCGCCGCAGCAGGGCCAGCCAGGCCTCGCAGTCCATGGCCTGGTGCAGGCAGTCGTCGAGCGTCTGGGCCACCAGCGGGTGGTCGGGAATCTCGCGTTCGCCGACTATGTTCTCCAGGCAGGCGACCTGGTCGGGAAACACCGTGGCCAGCAGGTCCTCGCTGCGCATGCGCTGCAGTTGCGGGGCTACCTTGCGCCCGCCGGAGAAACGCGGCAGGGCCAGGGCCACGGCGGCGTTCCAGCGCCAGCGCACGGCGAACAGCGGGGCATCCAGCAGCGCCTGGATCAGCAGCTGTTCGGCGCTGTTGGAGTGCAGGTAGCGCCACACCTCCTCCAGCGGGAAGCTGTGGCTGGTGGCCAGCGAGAGGATCAGCGCGTCCTCGGTGGCGGCGGCCTGCAGCTCGAAGTTGAAGCTGCGGCAGAAGCGCTTGCGCAACGCCAGGCCCCAGGCGCGGTTGAGGCGGCTGCCGAACGGCGAGTGGATGATCAGCTGCATGCCGCCGGACTCGTCGAAGAAGCGCTCCATCACCAGGCGCTGCTGGGTCGGCAGGGCGCCGAGGGCCTGGCGGGCCTGGGCCAGGTACTCGACGATTTGCGCGGCGGCCGACTCGTTCAGGCCGAGTTCGTCGGTGAGCCAGGTGATGGCGCGGGCCAGCCCCGCCGAGTTATCTCCGGGCTGGGCACGGCTCGGCTTGTCCACCGCGTGGTTTGAAGGGGCCCTGGTGGAGCACGCTGCGCGGTTTTTCACCCTACAGGATTGCAGCTGCCGCTCCACCTCCTCGCGCAGGCGTGCCACCGACGCCGACAGCTCGTCCGTGCGCCCCGGCGCCTCGCCCAGCCAGAAGGGGATGCTCGGCGGCAGGCCCTGGGCATCCTCGACCCGTACCTTGCCCGGTTCGATACGCAGGATGCGGTAGGACTGGTTGCCCAGCTGGAAGATGTCGCCGGCCATGCTCTCGATGGCGAAGTCCTCGTTGAGGCTGCCGACCGTCAGGCCCTGGGGCTCCAGCAGCACGGCGTAGTCGCCGGTGTCGGGGATGGTGCCGCCGCTGGTGATCGCGGTCAGGCGCGCGGCACGGCGGCCGCGCAGGCGACGGTTGACCGCGTCGCGGTGGATATAGGCGGCGCGCACCCCGCGCCGTCCGCTGTAGCCCTCGGCGAGCATCTTCAGCAGGGCGTCGAAGGTTGCGCGGGGCAGCTCGGCATAGGGCGCGGCGCGGGTCAGCAGCTGGAACAGCGCGTCTTCGCCCCACTCGCGGCAGGCCACCTCGGCGACGATCTGCTGGGCCAGCACGTCCAGCGGCGCCTTGGGGATGGCCAGGGCGTCCAGCTCGCCACGGCGCACGCAGTCGAGCAGGGCGGCGCATTCGACCAGCTCGTCGCGCGACTGCGGGAACAGCCGGCCCTTGGGCGTGCCGCCGACGCTGTGGCCGGAGCGGCCGACCCGCTGCAGCAGGGCGGCGATGCTGCGCGGCGAGCCGAGCTGGCAGACCAGTTCCACCTCGCCGATGTCGATGCCCAGCTCCAGCGAGGCGGTGGCCACCAGCACCCTGAGCTCGCCGCGCTTGAGGCGCTGCTCGGCGTCCAGGCGCAGCGCCTTGGCCAGGCTGCCGTGGTGGGCGGCGACTGCCGCCTCGCCCAGGCGTTCGCCCAGGTGCCGGCAGGCGCGCTCGGCCAGGCGCCGGGTGTTGACGAACACCAGGGTGGTGCGGTGCTGCCGGGCCAGTTCGGCCAGGCGGTCATAGACCCTGTCCCACACCTCGTTGCTCATCACCGCCTGCAGCGGTACCGGCGGCAGCTCCAGGGCCAGGTCGCGCGCGCGCTGGTAGCCGATATCGACGATGGCGCAGTCGCCCGGTGACGATCTCGCGCCTTCGTCTTCGGGCCATGGCGCCAGTTCCGCTCGATCGACCTCCGGGTCGAGGGGGGGCAGCGGCGCCTGGCTGCCCAGCAGCAGGCGCGCCACCGCCTCCAGCGGCTTCTGCGTGGCGGACAGGCCGATGCGCTGCAGGGGGCGGCGGCACAGGGCCTCCAGGCGCTCGACGCTGAGCATCAGGTGGCTGCCGCGCTTGCTGCCGGCGATGGCGTGAATCTCGTCGATGATCAGGCTGCGGCAGCCGGCCAGCATGGCCCGCCCGGACTCGGAGCCGAGCAGCACGTAGAGCGATTCCGGGGTGGTCACCAGGATATGCGGCGGGCGTTTGCGCATGGCTTCGCGCTCGCCGGGGCTGGTATCGCCGGTGCGCACCGCAGTGCGGATCTCGACATCGGCCAGGTGCTGGCGCTTGAGTTCGGCGCGGATGCCGGCCAGCGGCTGCTCCAGATTCAGGCGGATGTCGTTGGACAGCGCCTTGAGCGGCGACACGTAGACCACGGCGCAGCGTTCGGCGAGGGCGCCGCCGGCGGCCAGGCCCTCGCGCACCAGGGCGTCGATGGCGGCGAGGAAGGCGGTGAGGGTCTTGCCCGAGCCGGTGGGGGCGGCCACCAGGGTCGAGCGCCCGGCGCCGAGCGCCGGCCAGGCGCCGGCCTGGGCCGCGGTGGGCGCGGCGAACTGGTTGCGGAACCAGGCGGCGACCGCCGGATGGAAGGCCGCCAGCACGGCGTCGGGTTGCGCTGATCGGGGGGGCTGGCTCATGACCTCCATAATGCTCGCGCCGCCAGGCCAGCTCAACGGCCGGGCGCCGGACAGCCGGGCAGGATGGGGGGAGCGCGGCGATACCCATCGATAAATGGCGCCGCCGTGCGGCTAACCCATCCTGCGGGCTATAGGGGGCGCTGCTGTTCGCTGGCGTCGGCGTCGAACAGCGTCTCCAGTTCCGCGCGTGCCTCCCGGGCCGTCTGCAGCACCGCGGCCTTGTCGTTGTAGACGCGGTGCTGGGCCTCCAGCACCTGCTCGTCGTGGTGCTGGAAGCGCTTGATTCTGCGCGTCGCCTGCTCGTCGTCGAGGCCCAGGCCGATCAGGATCTGGCGGCTCATCTCCAGGCTCGAGTGGAAGGTCTCGCGCACCGGCAGCGCGCCGGCATCCAGCAGGCGATGGACATGCTGGCGGTTGCGCGCGCGGGCGACGATCTTCATCTGCGGATAGAGGCGACGCACCAGTTCGGTGAGCCTCAGGCTGATGTCCGGGTCGTCGGTGGCGACGATGAAGAACTCGGCCTGGTCGGCCTTGGCCGCCCGCAGGATCTCCGGGCGCAGCGGGTCGCCGTAGAAGATCGGCATGTTGTCCAGGCTGCGCGACAGTTCGATGGTGTCGACCTCGATATCCAGGGCCACGAAGGGCAGCCGCTGGGCGCGCAGAAAGCGCGCGACGACCTGGCCCATGCGGCCCATGCCGGCGATCACCACCCGCGGCGCGTCGCTGTCGATCTGCTTGTAGTGCGGCGGCACCTCGCGGGGCTCCGGCTTGGCCTTGAGCAGCCGCGCCACCAGCAGCATCAACAGGGGCGTGACGGCCATCGACAGGGTGATGGCCAGCACCAGCTCGCTGTGCAGACGCGGCTCGAACAGGCCGTGGTCGCGGGCTATCTGGAACACCACGAAGGCGAACTCGCCCCCGGCGGCCAGGACGATGCCCAGCTGCAGTGCACTGCGGGCACCGAGCCCGCCGGCCAGGCGGCCGATGGCGAACAGCAGCGGCAGTTTGATCAGGATCAGCAGGGCGGCGAGGGCCAGCACCCGCATCGGCTCGGCCAGCAGCAGGCCGAGGTCCGCGGTCATGCCGACGCTGATGAAGAACAGCCCGAGCAGCAGCCCCTTGAACGGCTCGATCTGCGATTCGAGTTCGTGGCGGTATTCCGAGTCGGCCAGCAGCAGCCCGGCGAGGAAGGCGCCCAGGGCCATGGAGATGCCCGCCAGTTCCATCAGCCAGGCGGTGCCGATCACCACCAGCAGCGCGGTGGCGGTGGACACCTCCTGCAGGCCGGTCTTGGCGACGATGCGAAACACCGGGCGCAGCAGGTAGCGCCCGCCTATGACCACCAGGCCGATGCTGGCCAGCACCTTGAGCAACTGGGCCAGCCCGTCGCCGTCGCTCGTCGTCTCGGCGACGCCGAGCAGCGGCACCAGGGCGATCAGCGGGATGGCGGCGATGTCCTGGAACAGCAGGATGGCGAAGGCCAGGCGGCCGTGGGGGCTGGCCAGTTCCTTGCGCTCGGCCAGGCTCTGCAGGCCGAAGGCGGTGGACGACAGCGCCAGGCCCAGGCCCAGCACCAGGGCGCTGTTCAGTGGTTGGGCGAAGCCGAGCATGGCCACCGTGCCGATCACCAGGGCGGTCAGCAGGACCTGGGCCAGGCCCACGCCGAACACCGCCTGGCGCATCACCCACAGACGCCGGGGCGACAGCTCCAGGCCGATGATGAACAGCAGCAGCACCACGCCCAGTTCGGAGATATGGCTGACCCCCGCGGGGTCGTCCACCAGGCGCAGCACCGCCGGGCCGATCAGCACGCCTGCCAGCAAGTAACCCAGCACCGCCCCCAGTTGCAGGCGTTTGGCCAGGGGCACCACCAGCACCGCCGCCAGTAGGAACACCACGGCGGTCTGCAGCAGGCTGGCTTCGTGGGGCATGGATCACTCCTTGGCGGATGGGCAATGGGATGGCGCCGGGCAGCCTAGAGCCTTTGTCATTTCAGCGCCAGGCCTCGGCACTGCGCGGGGCTGCCCGGTGGCCATGCGGCTGGGGCGGGGGGAGAGGGGCCGCAGATGGCGCTTATGGACACCACCTGCGGGCAGTGCGTTGCCTGAGAGGGGACTGCGCCGGCACGCAGTCCCGGTCGCCTGGCCTATTTGCCGGCGGTGAGGGTGGTGTAGCTGTTGATCAGGTTGCGGTAGTCGGGGATATGGTTGGAGAACAGCGCGCCCAGCCCCTCGATGTCGTTGCGCCAGTCGCGGTGCAGCTCGCAGGCCACGCCGAACCAGGTCATCAGCTGTGCGCCGGCGGAGGACATGCGGTCCCAGGCCGAATGGCGGGTGACTTCGTTGAAGGTGCCGGAGGCGTCGGTGACCACGAACACCTCGAAGCCGGCCTCGATGGCCGAGAGGGCCGGGAAGGCCACGCAGACCTCGGTGACCACCCCGGCGATGATCAGTTGCTTGCGCCCGGTGGTCTTGACCGCCGCGAGGAAGTCCTCGTTGTCCCAGGCGTTGATTTGGCCGGGGCGGGCGATATAGGGCGCGTCCGGGAACTGCTCCTTGAGTTCGGGCACCAGTGGGCCGTTGGGGCCGCTCTCGAAGCTGGTGGTGAGGATGGTCGGCAGCTCGAAGTATTTGGCCAGGTCGGCCAGGGCCAGCACGTTGTTCTTGAACCGATCCGGTTCGATATCCCGTACCAGCGAGAGCAGGCCGGTCTGGTGGTCGACCAGCAGGACGGCGGCCTGGTTCTTGTCGAGACGTGTGTAGGGGGTGCTCATGGTGATGTCCTCGTGCATGGGTGAAAGCCGGGCGCACGGCGACGCGCGGCGGGGGATCACGGGTGAAAGCGCTCAGCGCTGCGAGTCCAGGGCTTCCTGGTTGCTCACCACGGCCTGTGCCTTGAGGTGGCTCTCGATCAGCAGTTGGTAGTTGGGGAAAACCCGGCTGTAGGCCTCGGCCCACTGCGCCGCGTCCGGGCGGTTCCAGGTTTGCTGGATTTCCGAGCAGACCGCCGCGGTGTCCATCGGCACCACACCGGCCTGGACCACCCGGGCCAGGGTGATTTCCTGGGCCATCTTCGAGTAGGTGCCGGAGGCGTCGATCACCGCGAACACCCTGTAGCCGGCGGCCACCGCACTGATGCTGGGGAAGGCCATGCACACGCTGGTGATGGTGCCGGCGATGATCAGGGTCTGCTTGCCGGTGGCCTCCACTGCCGCCACGAAATCCGGGTTGTCCCAGGCGTTGATCTCGCCTTTGCGCGCCACGTACCGGGCGTGCGGAGCGGCCTCGTGGATCTCCGGAATCAGCGGGCCGTTGGGGCCCTGGGGCACCGAAGCGGTAGTGATCAGCGGGATGTTCGCCAGGCTGGCGACCTTCGCCAGGGTGATGGCGTTGGCGCGCAGCTCGGGCATGGGCATGTCCTTGACCGTCTGGAACAGCCCGCTCTGGTGGTCGATCAGCAACATCGCCGTGTCGCTGGGGTCGATGGTCGGCTTCTGGCCGTTGAAGTTGGCGATATTCGCGAAACTGTGCATGTTCAGGCTCCCTTGCGAGGTGGGGACCCTGGCCGTTTCCGGCGCTCGGGGTCTAGGAGAGGGTCACGGGTCCCTGTGAGCCGGACTATTCAGACTAGGCGTTGGGACCGCTGGCGCAGGACCGTTAGGCGGGTAGCTGGCCGAACGAGCCGTTGCGCAAGTCCTCGACCGCCTGGGCGATCTCGGCCTCGCTGTTCATCACGAAGGGGCCGTAGCCGACCACCGGCTCGTCGATGGGCTCGCCGCTGAGCAGCAGCACCAGCGCCTGGCTGTCGGCCTCCAGGTGCAGTTCGTCGCCGGCCGCATCGAGCAGCGCCATCTGCGCCTCGCCGACCCGCTGGTCGCCGTTCACCCGCACGCTGCCGCGCAGCACGATCAGGGCGCCGTTGCGGCCCTCGACCAGCGGCAGGCTCAGCGGCTTGTCGGCATTCAGGCGCAGATCCCAGACATCCATCGGCGTGAAGGTGCGCGCGGGCCCCTGTCGGCCGGCGAACCGCCCGGCGATCAGGCGCAGGGAACCGGCGCCGCCGGCGAGCGGAATCAGCGGAATGTCCTGGTTCAGGAGCGTCTGGTAGCCGGGGGCGGCGCGCTTGTCCCGGGCCGGCAGGTTGACCCACAGCTGCACCATCTCCAGGGTGCCGCCCTGCCGGGTGAAGGCGGCGGAGTGGAACTCCTCGTGCAGGATGCCCGAGGCCGCGGTCATCCACTGCACGTCGCCGGGGCCGATCAGGCCGCCGCTGCCGGTCGAGTCGCGGTGTTCCAGCTCGCCCTGGTAGACGATGGTCACCGTCTCGAAGCCGCGATGCGGGTGCTGGCCGACGCCGCGTGGGTGCTGCGCGGGGACGAAGTCGTGGGGGCCGGCATAGTCGAGCAGGAGGAAGGGGCTGATGTGCTGGCCCAGGCTGTCGTAGGAAAACAGCGAGCGAACCGGAAAGCCGTCGCCGACCCAGTGCGGCCTGGGGCTGCCGTAGAGACCGAGAACCTTTTTCATGCGGTGCCTCCTCTGGTGCATGGAGACACCATAGGAGTGCAACGCTTGGTGCGGTAGACCGGATAAATTAGTCTCAGTGTTCTATTTGGAGAACACCGATGGACGATCTCAACGACCTCTACTACTTCGCCCAGGTGGTCGAGCACGGCGGTTTCGCCCCGGCGGGCCGGGCGCTGAACACACCGAAATCCAAGCTCAGCCGGCGCATCGCCCTGCTCGAGGAGCGTCTCGGCGTGCGCCTGCTGCAGCGCTCCACCCGGCACTTCTCGGTCACCGAGATCGGCCAGGAGTATCACCGCCACTGCCTGGCCATGCTGGTCGAGGCGCAGGCCGCGCGCGAGGCCATCGAGCGCACCCGCTCGGAACCCCAGGGGCTGGTGCGCATGAGCTGTCCCACCACCCTGTTGCAGTACCGGGTCGGCGACCTGGTCAGCCGCTTCATGGTCGAGCATCCCAAGGTCCAGGTGCAGCTGGAGGCCACCAACAGGCGCGTCGACGTGATCGGCGAAGGCCTCGACCTGGCGCTGCGGGTGCGTTTCCCGCCGCTGGACAGCAGCGACCTGGTGATGCGCGTGCTGGGCGACAGCCCGCAGCGGCTGGTCGCCAGTCCCGCGTTCCTGCGCGGGCTCGAACTGCCCCTGCGACCGGCCGACCTCAGCGGCCTGCCCAGCCTGGACTGGGGCCCGCCGCGGGATCATCGCTGGTGCCTGGAGGGGCCGGATGGCGCCACGGCCGAGGTGCGCCACCGGCCGCGGCTGATCAGCGACGACATGACCATCCTGCGGCGCGCGGCGCTGCGCGGCGTCGGCGTGGTACAGCTGCCGTGCATGGTGGTGGAGCGCGACCTGCAGGCCGGCCGCCTGCTCGACATCATGCCGCAATGGGCGCCGCGTAGCGGGGTGGTGCATGCGCTGTTCCCGTCGCGCCGCGGCCTGCTGCCTGCGGTACGTGGCCTGATCGATTTCTTGGCCGAGCACCTGCAGCAGGCCTAGCGCGTAGGATGGATTGGGCGCAGCGATAGCCATCGATAGAGGGGTTACGCCGCTGTGCGGCTAACCCATCCTATGGATTGCGCACCGCCTGCTCGATGAGCATGGCACTTGCCTGACCCCACCCCTGTTTCCCTACACTCTGCCCCTGACTCATCGCACCAAGGACCTGCCGTGCAACCGGTTATCTCCATCCAGCAGCTGAACAAGACCTACGCCTCCGGCCATCCGGCGTTGCAGAACATCGACCTGGACATCCGCCGGGGCGAGATCTTCGCCCTGCTCGGGCCCAACGGCGCCGGCAAGACCACCCTGATCAGCATCATCTGCGGCATCGTCAACCCGGGTGGCGGCTCGGTGCGGGTCGGCGGGTTCGACATCATCGAGGACTATCGCGCGGCCCGTGCGCAGATCGGCCTGGTGCCCCAGGAGCTGGTCAGCGACGTGTTCGAGACGGTCTGGGCCACGGTCAAGTTCAGCCGCGGGCTGTTCGGCAAGAAGCCCGATGCGGCCTATCTGGAGCGCCTGTTGCGCGACCTGTCGCTGTGGGACAAGCGCGACGCCAAGATTATGGAGCTGTCCGGCGGCATGAAGCGCCGGGTGATGATCGCCAAGGCGCTGTCCCACGAGCCGCAAATCCTGTTTCTCGACGAGCCCACCGCCGGGGTCGACGTGGAACTGCGCCGCGACATGTGGAACATGGTCCGCGGCCTGCGCGCGCGGGGGGTGACCATCATCCTCACCACCCACTACATCGAGGAGGCCGAGGAGATGGCCGACCGCATCGGGGTGATCAGCCGCGGGCGGATCATCCTGGTGGAAGACAAGCAGGTGCTGATGCACAAGCTCGGCAAGAAGCAGCTGACCCTGCAGCTGCAGCAGCCGCTGGCGAACATTCCGGCGGAACTGGACAGCCATCCGCTGGAGCTGGCGGACGAGGGCCATGCCCTGGTGTTCACCTTCGACGCCCAGCGCGAGCACACCGGCATCGCCGAGCTGCTCAAGGACCTGGCCCAGCACGGCATCGACTTCAAGGACCTGCAGTCCAGCCAGAGCTCCCTGGAGGAGATCTTCGTCAACCTGGTGCACCGGGAGTCGCGCCCATGAATCTGTATGCCATCAAGGCCATCTACCTGTTCGAGCTGGCGCGCACCTGGCGCACCCTGCTGCAGAGCATCGCCACCCCGGTGATCAGCACTTCGCTGTACTTCGTGGTGTTCGGCTCGGCCATCGGCAGCAGCATGACCGAGGTCCATGGGGTCAGCTACGGCGCCTTCATCGTGCCTGGGCTGATCATGCTGGCGCTGCTCACCGAGAGCATTTCCAACGCCTCCTTCGGCATCTACATGCCCAAGTACTCCGGCAGCATCTACGAGCTGCTGTCGGCGCCGGTGTCCTACCTGGAGATACTCGTCGGCTACGTCGGCGCGGCGGCCACCAAGTCGATCATCCTCGGCCTGGTGATCCTGGCCACGGCGCGGCTGTTCGTCGATTACCAGATCCTCCATCCTCTGTGGATGCTGGCCTTCCTGGTGCTCACCGCGGTGACCTTCAGCCTGTTCGGCTTCATCATCGGCGTGTGGGCCGACGGCTGGGAGAAGCTGCAGATAGTCCCGGCGCTGATCGTCACGCCGCTGACCTTCCTCGGCGGTAGCTTCTACTCGATCGGCATGCTGCCGCCGCTGTGGCAGACGGTGACCCTGTTCAACCCGGTGGTCTACCTGATCAGCGCCTTCCGCTGGAGCTTCTACGGCGTGTCGGACGTCGGCGTGGGCCTGAGCCTGGCGATGATCCTGGGCTTTCTGCTGCTGTGCGTGCTGACCGTCGGCTGGATCTTCAAGAGCGGTTACCGGCTGAAGAACTGACGCCCGTCGCCGCGCTCGGCGCAGGGCAAACGAGCCTGTTGGAACAGGGTCGAATCAAGGGGCGCTGCCCAGACGGCAGGCGCCCCGGATGCAACGGAGACTGCAATGGACGAGGCTCTACGTGTTCTGCTCGATGACACCTATCGCGCCGAGTCGCGACGGGTGCTGGCCACCCTGATCCGCCTGCTGGGCGACTTCGACCTGGCCGAAGAGGCCCTGCACGAGGCCTTCCGCGCCGCCATGGAGCAATGGCCGCGCGACGGCGTGCCGGCCAATCCGCGGGCCTGGCTGGTTTCGGCCGGGCGCTTCAAGGCGATCGACAACCTGCGCCGGCAGCGGCGTTTCCAGGCCCTCGACGAGCAGCACGAGGCGATGGCCGCCGTGGCGGCCGACGAGGCCGAGAGCGTCGAGGACGACCGTCTGCGGCTGATCTTCACCTGCTGCCACCCGGCCCTCTCGGCCGATGCCCAGGTGGCCCTGTGCCTGCGCGAGGTCTGCGACCTGAGCACCGAGCAGATCGCCCACGCCTACCTCAGCACGCCGAGCACGGTGGCCCAGCGTATCGTCCGCGCCAAGGCGAAGATCCGCGACGCGCGCATCCCTTACGAGGTGCCGGGCCGCGGCGAGCTGGCGGCGCGCCTGGAGGCGGTGCTGCGGGTGATCTATCTGGTGTTCAACGAGGGCTACTTCGCCAGCTCCGGCGACTCGCTGACCCGCAGTCAGCTGTCGGCCGAGGCCATCCGCCTGGGGCGATTGCTGCTCGAGTTGCTGCCCGAGCCCGAGGTCATGGGCCTGCTGGCGCTGATGCTGCTGCACGAGGCGCGTTGCCCGGCGCGCCTCTCGGCCGGTGGCGAGCCGGTGCTGCTGGAGGAGCAGGATCGTTCGCTGTGGGACGCCGCACTGATCGCCGAGGGCGATGCGCTGGTGCTGCAGGCCTTGCGCTCGCGGCGCTTCGGCCCCTACAGCCTGCAGGCCGCCATCGCCGCGGTGCATGCCGAGGCGCCGAGCATGGCGGCCACCGACTGGGCGCAGATAGTCGGGCTGTATGACGCGCTGTTGCAGGCCACGCCCTCGCCGGTGGTCGAGCTCAACCGGGCGGTGGCCCTGGCCATGCGCGACGGTCCCCGGGCCGGTCTGGCGCAGATCGAGGCGATACTGCAGCGCGGCGAGCTGACCGACTATCATCTGGCCCATGCCGCCCTGGCCGACCTGCATCGGCGCCTGGGACAGAGAGCGCAGGCGCGCGAGGCCTATCGGCAGGCCCTGGCGCTGTCCCAACAGGCCCCGGACCGCAGGTTTCTCGAGCGGCGTCTACGCGAGTTGAGCGGCGACTAGCTATGGTAGAGGTGACAACAGCCCGACTGCATGCGCCGACACCTGGCATCGGCGCGGCGAAATAAACGAGGTTCCTCTGGAGATCTGTGACGTTCGTTCCGTTTTCCGGCTAGCCTAGATGCGCATGGCCCAGGCCAAGGAGAAATCGTATGGATACGAAAGACAGCCAACTCGCCGAGTTACTCAGCCTCACCGCACGCAGCATGACCCACCTGACGGCCGCCTTGGCACAGATGTCGTTCGAGCTGATGCGTAGCGGCGACCCCTCCAGCCAGCGCGCAGGGCAGCGCATGATCGACCATCTGGCGCAGATCAGCGGCGAGCTCGACCAGCAATGGGCGATGATCGGTGCGCTGACCGGCCAGCCCGCGTCCGAGGAGAAGACCGACCTGGTGGTCGAGGTGCAGATGCAGGCCGGGCCTGCCGACGACTGGTCCTCCGGCTCCGGTAGCTAACGCTGGTCGAGTGGGGAAAAGTGCGTAGAATGCGCGGCTTTTTTCCACCGGCTGGAGTGCCCGATGAGTTACAACCTGGCAGACAAACCCGCGGCAGAGCGCGATGTGGCGGAGGCGGAAAAAGCCCGCCTGTTCGAGCTGTGGCAGAACAACCTGCAGCGCGCCAAGGCCGATGCGGCACGTCTGTTCGCCGAGAAGAGCAAGCGCAAGGGCAAGTGGGAGGAGTGGTTGCGCGGCCAACTGGGCGAGCTGTCGCCGCCGGAATACGCCAGCATGGTGCAGCGCGAGGTCAGGAAGCTGGCCGTGCCGCGCTAACGGGAAGAATCGCCTCGGTGAGCCAGGCACGCAGGGTGAGTGCCCGCGTCTCAGGGGCCGAGCCATGGTCCAGGCTCCCGTTCATTCTTTCGGGGCGTTCGGGTCGAGCAGGTCTTCCTCGTCGCGGACGCGCTGCTCCTGCTCGATCTGCTCGGCCAGGTCGGCAGTCACCCGGGTATCCACGCCGGCCGCAGGGGCAGGGCGCCGTTCTCCGCTCGATATGGGCGCTCCGGGCAGCGGTTGGGCCCGCTCGTGAAGGTGTAGCCGATAGATTGGTTCGGGCATGTCCATGCCGGCCTCATCCAGAGCCGCAATGACCTGGCGCATGGCCTCGCTCCTGACCAACAGGAAGTCGTGGCTGCGCTGATCTACCCAGCCGTGATAGCGCAGCTGCACATTGGAGTCCCCTAGGGCGCTGATAAAGGCGCGCGGCGGCGGTGCCTGCAGCACCCCGTCCAGCTGTTCGAGCCGTTCGATGCCGATCTGCTGGGCCTGCAACAGGTCTTCGCCACCGCCGAGACCGACGTCGAACTCGAAGCGCCGGCTGGGGTTGCGGGTGTAGTTGAGGGTGACGCTGCGAAACACCAGGGCGTTGGGCAGGCGCAGGTGGTTGCCGTCCGGCGTCATCAGGATGGTCGCCCGCGAGGTCAGGGCGATCACCAGGCCCTCGTTGCCGTCGATCACCACGTGGTCGCGCGGCGAGAACGGCTGGCGGATGCTCATCAGGATGCCGGCCAGGTAGTTCTCCAGGGTTTCCTTGAAGGCGAAGCCCAGGGCCACGCCGAGCACCCCGGCGGTGCCCAGCACGGCGCCGACCAGGGAGGTGGCATCCATGATCTCCAGGGCCACCAGCACACCGATCAGGGTCGCCGCCCAGTGCGCCGTGGTGCGGGCCAGCTCACGCAGGAAGGGATTGCGCCTGGCCAGGCGCTCCAGCAGGGTCCGTCGCGACAGCCAGCGGCCGACCATCCAGGCCAGCCACACCACCAGCAGCGCCAGGGCCAGCAACGGCAGGGCGCCGAGCAGGCCGTAAGCTTCGTTCAGCAGACGCTGGATCACCGCATCGATATCGAACTGAATACTGTCCACGGTTGGGCCCCTCTGCCGTCGTCGGTGACGGCTCGCCGCTCTGGCCGAACGGCGTTTCCAGCAAGACTAGTAGATGCCCTATACAAGACCCTATGCGACGGACGCTGCCGAACAGTCGGGCCTGCGGCTGCTCGACAAGGCTCAGGAATCCGTCAGCAAGGCCAGCGAGGCGCAACCGCCCGAGGCGCAGGCGCGGCACGCGTCGGCCGAACCAGAAAGCGACACCTGAGTCGACTGCGCCAGGGCTATGGCCTGCGGGTGGGGTTGGCCCGCACGGGGCGCCAATCCCACCGGGGCCCGCTAGCTGCCGCTGGCCAGCGGCGGGGTACGAGGCGGGATCAAGCGCTTGCTGCCGATCGACTCGAACGCCGAGGCAAAGCGCAGCAGCGCCGAGTCGTCATAGGCCCGACCGGCGAAGGTCAGCCCGACGGGCATGCCGATGTCCGCCATGACGCCCATGGGCACGGTCACCGTCGGAACGCCCAGGTGACGGATGGCGAGGTTGCCGTTGGCGACCCAGACGCCGTTGCTCCAGGCGATGTCCGCGGACTGTGGGTCGACGTCGGCGTTCGCCGGCCCGACGTCGGCGACGGTGGGGAAGATCACCGCATCGAGCCTCAGCCGCGCCATCCAGTCCTCCAGGTCGATGCGACGGGTCTGCTCCAGCCCGCGCAGGCCGTCGGGAAGCGTGGCGATCCGGTCCCAGGGGGTGATGCCGCGCTCGGCCATGCGCACGTATTCGTCCATGCCGGCGGCGAGGTCCCCCTCGCGGTTCGGCAGGGTGCCCGGGTCGTGGGGGAATATCTGCGGTCCGTCCACGTCGATCAGGCGATTCAGGTTGGGATCGCCGTTGGCCTGCAGGAAATCATCGAAGGCCCAGGCCGTCAGGTCCCACAGCTCGTGATGCAGGAACTCCTTGGATACCAGGCCGCGGTTGAACACGGTCGGCGCGCCCGGGCGATCGCCCTCGCAGTTGGACACCAGCGGGAAGTCGACCTCGACCACCTCGGCGCCGGCGCCTTCGAGTGCCCGGCGAGCCGCTTGCCATAGCTCGATCACCGAGGGGCGGGTGTGGATTCGCTGCCCCGTCGGGCCGCCGATACCCGGCGCCTCGGCCGTGCCGGCTTCGGGGTCGGCGTTGATGTACATGCGCGGCACGCCGAAGCGCTTGCCCTTGAGTGCCTCGGCGGTCGCGGTAAGCCCGGCATAGGCGGCGGGACGCACCGAGGCCACGCTGGGAATGGGCACCCAGGGCTGCATCCGCCACAGGTCGCCGCGGGTGTCGGGGTCCTCCGCCACCACCACGTCGAGCACCTCGAGCAGGTCCGCCATGGTCCTGGCGAACGGCACGACCACGTCCATCGTCGGGGTCAAGGGCCAGTTGCCGCGCACCGAGATCACCCCGCGCGACGGCGTATAGGCACACAGGCCGTTGTTCGAGGCCGGGCCCCGTCCGCTCGACCAGGTTTCCTCGGCGAGGCCGAATGCCGCGAAACTGGCGGCGGTGGCGGTACCGGCGCCGTTGGAGGAGCCCGAGGCGAAGGGGGCGGTGAGGTAGTCGGCGTTGTACGGGCTCTCCGCCCGGCCGTATACCCCGCGCTGCATGCCGCCGTTGGCCATGGGCGGCATATTGGTCTTGCCTAGGCAGATCGCCCCGGCCGCGCGCAGCCGTTCGACGGTGAAGGCATCGCGGTAGGCGATCAGCTTGGCGAATGCCGGACTGCCGGAGGCGGCCGTGAGCCCCTTGACCAGGTAGCTGTCCTTGGCCGTATAGGGGATGCCATCGAGCGGGCCCAGGGTGGCGCCTCTGGCCCGACGGGCATCGGAAGCCTGGGCCTCCTTGAGGGCATCGGGGTTGCGCACCACGACCGCGTTGAGGGCGGTGGGCGTGTCCGGGCCGTCGTAGGCGTCGGTCCGGGCGAGATAGGCCTGGACCAGCTCGACCGCTGTCGTCTGGCCCGATTCGAGCGCAGCGCGCAGTTCGGCAATGGAAACCTCGGTGACCTCGATCATGCCGTCACCGCCGGCTGCCGATGGGGGGCGTGGTGAAAGATTCCTTCACAGTGGCTCTTGGACTCGGGGACATCGCTTTGCTCAAGGTGGCTTCTCATATCGGTCCTCGTTGCGCGGCATGACGCGACAGGGGCTGGACTTGCATCTGGGCTGGCGAAGCGCCAGAGCCATCTATCTGGCACCAGACCAGGAGTAGGGGTATCAGTGTAACGGTTCCCCCGCCGTTAGCGGCTTATGAGGGAAAGTGCATGCACCAGGCGGGGCGCCCCGATGCAGGCACGATCAGCCCGGCGGCCAGGCTTTGCGGCGCATTGTCGTCTTGGGAGCGGGGGCATGGTGGCGCCGAGGGCAACGCCAGGACAGGCAACTTCGCGCATGGAAGTGGGCGTTCGCAGCCTGCGCAAGGGCGTCTGAAAGAGGCGGGTCGACTGTGGCTTGCGCCATGCGCGACACCAGCAAAACCCAGAAACGCTAAGGCCCTGTAGAAACAGGGCCTTAGCTGAAGAGTTCTGGAGCGGGCGAAGGGAATCGAACCCTCGTCATGAGCTTGGGAAGCTCAGGTAATGCCATTATACGACGCCCGCTCGAGCGGGTGACTTTGTACCAGAGTTCGCGGGTGAAATGAAGCCCGCACCGAGCATAATGCGCTGCATCTCGGTGCGACAGCGGCTGAATGGCGTGCTTCATACGGCGATTGCGTGTGGCATTTCGGCGTGCGAACGGTAGGCGGTTTCACGCAGGGCGGGGCCCTGCAGGAAGCGCAGCAGCACGTCCCGCGTTTGCAGCCACGCGGCTTTGTGCTCCATGTCGAGGAAGTGCCCGGCATTGTCGATGGTGGCGAACTGGCAATCGCGCAGGTGCTCGGCGAACAGGCGTACGTCCTGCGGCGAGGTGTACTCGTCGTGTTCGCCATTGACGAACAGCAGCGGGATGTCGATCCCGGCCAGGCACTCCATCTGGCAGTGACTCTCCAGGTGCACCACCTGGTTGACGTGGGCAAACATCTGCCGGTACTCGTGTTCGTCCAGGCTGCTGATGTGGCGGTGGTTGAAGCGTTTGAACAGCGAGGGCAGGTGCTTGCCGATGGTGTTGTTGACCAGGTGACCGAGGCCTGCTCGGTCTACGGCCAGCAGGCTCACCAGGCCCTTTTCCAGGTAGTCGAGCATGGGTTCGTTGAGCAGTGGCGAGAAGGAGGTGATCACCGCCTTCTCGATGCGCGCCGGGCGTTGCCCCAAGGCCAGCAAGGCGGGTACGCCGCCCCAGGAGAAGGACTGCAGGTAGTCGACTTTGAAGTGCTCGATCAGGTCGAGGAGGATATAGGCCTCATCTTCCTTGGTGATCGGTCTGATGTTGCTGTTGTGGGCCTTGGACTGCCCCGCGTAGGGCTGATCGTAGAGCACCACGTTGAACTGCGGGTGCAGGTATTTGAGCGTCTGGGCGAAGGCGGCGGTGGTGGCCAGCGAGCCGTTGACCAGAATGATGGTCTTGCGGGCGCTGGGGCTGACGTAGAACTCGGTGTGAACCTTGAAACTCCGGTGAACATCGACGACAGCGATAGCGGGCTTCATGTTGTTTCCTCCTGGCGCAAGTTGGCATGGCAAGCGGCAGGGCGGCGCCGTTTACCGAGCAAAGTAGGACAGTTAGGAAAGCGCCTGGACATGACAGGGGCATGTCAGGCTGGAGGGTTTTATAAGTTATTTATTTTCAATCGGTTAGGGTCGAAATAGAGCATCCGCTCCAGCCTTTTTCAGGGGGCCGGAGAGGCGTCGTGTAACCAGGCAGGAACCCATTTTGCGCAGTGCGCAAACAACCGAAAGAGCGCTTAGATGGCTTTTGCGACCCATTGGTCACATCAAGACCTTATGGTTCGATTTAAACAGCAGCATCGTGGCGCTGGCAAGCCCCAATTCGTTTTTATTCGGCAGTCGCTGAGGCGGGCGCAAGATTGATTTCAGTATGGCTATCAGTCGCGGGAGAAACTGTCGATCTCTGCACTCGTCAGGGCGCGGTACTCGCCCGGGGCCAGGCCCGCATCGAGGCGGATAGCGCCCATGCTGATGCGGTGCAGGCCGATTACCTTGTTCTGGAAATGGCCGAACATGCGCTTGACCTGGTGGTAGCGCCCTTCGTAGAGGGTCAGGCGGGCCTGGCGGGGGGCGAGGATCTCCAGCTCGGCGGGAAGGGTGGTGAGGTCCTCGAAGCGAAAGTACAGGCCTCGGGCGAATACTTCGATGCAGGCCGGCTCGATCGGGTCTTCGGTTTCGACCAGGTAGACCTTGGGCTGCTTGCGTTTCGGCAGGGTCACCCGGCGCGACCATTGGCCATCGTTGGTGATCAGCAGCAGACCACTGGTGTTGAGGTCGAGACGGCCGGCCAGGTGCAGCTCGTCCTTGTCGGGTTCGTCCAGCAGGTCGAGCACGGTGCGGTGCTCCGGATGGACGGTGGCGCTGACCACACCGCCGGGTTTGTGCAGCATGAAATAGCGTGCAGGCTTGCCGGCCTGCAGTATTTCGCCGTCACCCAACTCGACCCGGCTGAAGAGGGTCACTTCGCTGCGTCCGTCGCGGTTGACCCGGCCGTCCAGGCGCACGCCGCCGCTGGCGAGCAGATGGCGCGCGTCCTGGCGGTTGAAGCGCGGCAGGTTGCTGAGGAAACGGTCCAGGCGCATGGTCAGTCGGGGTCGGCCGATGCCGGGGTAGGCGTGACCGGCGGCAGGCCCTGGGCGCAGCGTGGACAGAGGCAGGCCAGGTTGCGCTGTGCGGCCGGCAGGCGTTCGAGCACGTCGCGTCGGACGGCGGTATCGAAACACCAGCACTGCTGAACCGGGGTTGGCGAGCCGGCCTGGGCGCACTGGTTACGCTGGCCGCAAAGCGGGCAGATGCTGGTGGATGGGCTCATGTGTTTTCTTCGCAAAGACGGTTGCGCCCGGACTGCTTGGCCCGATACAGGGCGCGGTCGGCGCGGCCGATCAGCTGGTCGAGGGCGTCGCCCGCATGCAGCTCGGCCAGGCCGATGCTGACGGTGACCCGCAGTTCGGTGCCGGCGTGCTCGAAACGCGTCCGCTCGGTATGCCGGCGGACTTTCTCCGCCAGTTGGCGTGCCTGCTCGGGTGCGCTGTCCTTGAGCAGCAGGATGAACTCCTCACCGCCCCAGCGGCAGATGATGTCGGACTGGCGCAGGTCGCCTTGCAGCAGGGCAGCAAACCCGCGCAGCACCTCGTCGCCGGCTAGGTGGCCATGGTTGTCGTTGAGCTGTTTGAACTGGTCGAGATCGAGCAGCAATGCGCACAGCGGGCTCTGGTTGCGCCGCGCCTCTTGGATCGCCTGATTGGCCAGCAGTTCGAAGCCGCGGCGGTTAGTCAGGGTGGTGAGGGTGTCGGTGGTGGCCAGGGCGGCGATGCGTGCCCGGTGACGGCGCAGGGCGATGCTGACCATGCCCAGCACCAGGGCGGTGACCAGCAGGCAAATCAGCAGGTTCAGGTACAGCGACATGCGGATGCCGGCCACGGCGCCGTCCTCCTGCTTGTCGACGAACAGGTACCAGTTCAGTTCGGGGATGAAGCGCACATTGAGGAAATGGTCGCGGCCCCGCTCTTCGTAGGTGAAATTGCCGTTGTGCGGCAGCTGGGCCGGCAAGTCCTGCAGCCCCGGTAGCTCCCCGAGCGTCTGGCCGACGCTGGCGCCCTGGGGGCCGCCGCTGGCGCCGGTGAGGGCGATGCGGCCGTTGCCGTCGACGAAGTACACGCTGCGGCCGTAGCGCTGCTGATAGGCATCGATCAGCTGCACCACCGCGTCCACGGTCAGGCCCACGCCGGTGGCGCCGATGAAACGCTGTTGATAGTCGAATACCCGATAGTTGATGAAGACGGTCAGGCGGTCCTTGTTGGCCAGGTCGACGTCCACATTGATCTCGTAGGGTGCCTGCAGGTCGCGGACGCGGAAGTACCAGGCATCGCGCGGCTCAGTCGGGCTGACCCGCTTGAGCACGCCTTTGGCCTGGTAGTAGGTGTGGCTCTGTTCGGAGACGAAGAAGCTGGTGACGGCGCCATAGTGTTCCTGCACCTCGCGCAGGTAGCGGGTCATCTGCTCCACGTCCTGCTCGCCGGCCATCACCCAATCGCGCACGAAGGTGTCGCGGGCCATCATCGAGGCGATCAGCACCGGGCGCACCAGGTCCTTCTGGATCTCCGAATAGACGTTGTCAGAGGTCAACGGCAGCTCGGTGTTGACGATGCCGTCGCGGATCGAGGCGAGGGCGGCGTGGTAGCTGACCAGCGAGGTGGCGAGAAAGCCGCTGCCGAGCAGGACCAGCAGAAGCAGGATCAAGGTGCGTTGGCCGGTTTTCGAGGTCGCGAGGGGCATGCGCTGTTCTGAATAGAGAGGAAGGGCGCCATGCTAGCCTGCCGCGGCCATAGCGTCATTGCTCGTGCTTCGAGCCGCCTGCTGCTGGCGGCTATCCCTGGAGCCTTCGGGAGCGTCGCCGCGGACGCTGTGATGCCTGGGCAGACGTGGACTATCGAGTAGCCCAGCCGGCAGTTCGGCCGTCTGGACGGCTCGGGGCTGAGGTTCCGAAACACCTTGTCACCCATCTGTGCGCCACTGGCATCGCACTGGATACGGTCAAAAGTGGTCAGATGAAATGGGAGCGATCCCAGGTGCCGGCCTCGGTCGGCGAGGCTCCAGCGACCGGAGGAGAGCCCCATGTTCTACAAGTTCATACTCGCTGCGCTGTTCGGGCTGTCGTTGACCGGTTGTGCGGTGTACGGCGGTGGCTATGACCATGGCTACCGGGGTTATGACCCTCATTATTCCAGTCACTATTACCAGGTACAGCGCTATCCGGTGCATGTGGCGCCGCGTTATTACAGTCATGAGGTGCGCCGCTATGACCGGCGCCACTTCGATCACCGGCGGCACGATCAGCGTCGCTACCTGCCGGCACCCGCAGCGCGTCACTATGGCGTCGAGAGCCGCTCAGTGCACCGTTTGGAGGGGCGCCGCGACTACCGCTCGGCGCAACCGCGCCCCGGATGGCGTGGCCAGCACTTCAAGCCGGACGAGCGCACGCCCAGATTGCAACGGCGGCATAGCGGCTCGCGCGGTGACGGGCATCGTGGCCGGCAACAGCGCCGCCACCACTAGCGCCTGAAGCCGCCACTCTCCCCTGAGGCGCGGCGGCTCGGGTCAGAGGGGCTGCGACTGCCTCCTATTCCAGCGATGTTGCGCAGTTGAAACCCAGGTTTTCGCAGTGACCCAGGCGTTGTGAGCCTGTCCCTGCCGTGCGCCCCGAGCCTATCCTCCGGCCCCAGACGCTGGCCTGCCCGCGGCTGCGCGACTAGACGATTGTGTTTTTGCCCCGTGCGACGCACCATGGCTGCCGAGTGGACCTAGGGAAGCCTCAGTTTGCAGATAGGACGGAGCGTGACGCAGCCTGCCTGGCGTTGGGGGTGGGCGATGGCCTGGCCGCTGGCGATGCTGCTCGGCACCTATGCCGTGTCGGCCGACTGGGACTTCGCCCGTATCGGCCGACTGGCCGAGCAGCTGTACGGTACTTCGCGGGACGGCCGCGAGCGGCTCGGCAGCTGGCAACGTCTATTGCAGGAGCAGGTCGGTGCGACCGAGGCGGAGCAGCTCGAGGCGGTCAACCGGTTCTTCAATCTGCGCCTGCGTTTTCGCGACGATATCGAACTGTGGCGCGTCAGCGACTATTGGGCGACGCCGGTCGAGGCCTTGCACCTGGGGGCGGGTGATTGCGAGGATTTCGCCATTGCCAAGTACTTCAGCCTGCGCCAGCTCGGCGTGCCGAGCGAGAAACTGCGTATCACCTACGTCAAAGCCGTACGCCTGAACCAGGCCCATATGGTGCTTACCTATTACCCGCACCCTAGCGCTACGCCCCTGGTGCTGGACAACCTGATCGATGCCATCGAGCCGGCCAACCGCCGTACCGACCTGGTACCGGTCTATGCCTTCAATGCCGAAGGGCTGTGGCTGCCCGGCAGCGGGGGCGGCAAGAAGGTCGGAGACAGCAAGCGCTTGTCGCGTTGGCAGAATCTGTTGAAAAAGATGCAGGCCGAGGGATTTCCCTGAGACGGGCCGGAAGGAGTCGTTCATGTCACTGTTCAAGCAGCTGTTCATCGCTATCTGCGTGCTGATGCTGGTGAGTTTCACCGGCAGTTTTCTGGTCAGCGTGGAGAGCTCCCGCGAGCAACAGGTCAACCAGTTGCGTGCCCATGCCCAGGATGCGGCCACGGCTCTGGGCCTATCGCTGAGTCCACATATCAATGATGCGGCGATGGTCGAGTTGATGGTCAGCTCGATCTTCGACAGCGGCTATTTCGAGAGTATCCGGGTGGTCGACTCCGCCAGCGGGGACGTGCTGGTCGAGCGCAGCGGGGTTCCGGTCAGCGTTGCGGCGCCACAGTGGTTCGCCGATTTGGTCAATCTGGCCCCGGCCAGCGGCGATGCCATCGTCAGCGATGGCTGGCGCCAGGCGGCACGGGTCGAGGTGGTCAGTCATCCCCTGTTCGCCATCGGCAAGCTGTGGCAGAGCGCCCTCGGCATCCTGCTGTGGCTGGCCCTCAGCGGTCTGCTGTGTGTCGCCTTGGGCGTATTGCTGCTCAAGCGTCAGTTGCGTCCCCTGGATTACCTGGTCGAGCAGTCCAACGCCATCGCCCGCCGCGAGTTTCTCAGCCTGCCGGAGCTGCCCAGGACTCCTGAGTTCCGGCGCGTGGTCAAGGCCATGAACCAGATGGTGGAGAAGCTCAAGGCGCTGTTTGCCGAGCAGGCCGCGCGTAGCGAGCAGCTGCGCGCCGAGGCCTATCAGGACAGCCTCACCGGCCTGGCCAATAGACGCTACTTCGATCTGCAATTGCATGCCCGGTTGAGTGTCGAGGAAGAGGCCTGCAGTGGTTTCCTCATGCTGCTGCGGATCGACGACCTGGCCGGCCTCAATCAGCGCCTGGGTGGCCAGCGTACCGATCAACTGATCAAGAGCGTGGCCGAGCTGCTGCAGCAGTTCTGCCAGGGCCGCTACCTGCTGGCGCGCAACCGGGGTGGCGAGTTCGCCATCCTCGCCCCCGGTGTGGCTCGTGATGAAGCGGAACAGCTGGCCGAGAGCCTCGATGCGGCCTTGGCCAGCCTGCAGCAGACCGGCGTCAGCGATCGTCTGCCACTGGCTCACATCGGCATGACGGCCTTCGCCCCGGGCGCCGACTCGGCCAGTCTCTACCGTTGCCTGGATGAAGCCTTGGCTCTGGCGGCCAGCCAGACCCAGCAGCACTGGGCCTGCAGCGAAGACGGCGCGCAAAGCCCGGCGGCCGATGAGCGTCAGAGTTGGTATCGCCTGCTCGATCAAGCACTTCAGCAGGGGCGCTTTCAGCTGTATTTCCAACCGGTGGTCGATGCCGTCGAACCGGGCCGCGTATTGCACCATAAGGTCCTGGCTCGCCTGCTCGACGACCAGGGGGAGCTGGTGCCTGCCGGGCGTTTCCTGCCCTGGCTGGAGCGCTTCGGTTGGACGGCTCGCCTGGACCTGGCAATGCTCGGCCGGGTGCTGGAGCAGATGGCGGGGCATGAGTCGCACCTGGCACTGAGTCTGTCCGGGACCACGGTGCGCGAGCCGCAAGCGCTGGCTTCGCTCTACGAGATGTTGCGTCAGCATAGTCAGCTGGGGCCGCGTCTGACGCTGGAGCTGGACGAAGACCAGCTACCCGAGCAGGGCGCGCTCGAGGCCCTGACCCAGCGTCTGCGGGGGGTGGGCTTCGGCCTGGGGTTGCAGCACTTCGGTGGCCGTTTCAGCATGATCGGCAACCTGGCCAAGCTGGGGCTCGGCTACCTCAAGGTGGACGGCAGCTATATCCGCGCCATCGATCAGGAGAACGACAAGCGCCTGTTCATCGAGGCGATGCAGCGGGCGGCCAACAGCATCGACCTGCCGTTGATCGCCGAACGAGTCGAGACCGAGGGCGAGTGGCAAGTGTTGCGCGAGATGGGCATCAGTGCGGTACAGGGTCGCCTGTTCGGTGAACCAGCGCCCTGGCAGTAGGCGGGAAAGGGCTGATTAGATCAGCCCGGATTCGTCGTCGTTGATCAAACGCTGCAACCCGCCCAGGGCATCACGGGCCTTGCTACGGCCAACCAGCTTGCTCTGCGCAGCCTCGGGCAGATCGGTGATGCGCACCACGCCCTTGCGAATCAGTACAGTGATCAGATCTTCCAATACCCGGATCATGTCGAGGTCACTCTGCTGCAACTTGAGCAGATTGCTTTCCATGGCCTGGTTGGCATACCAGGCCTGAGCCTCCTGGCTGTTCGCAGCGATCTCTCCGTCCATACCCTCGAATGGCGCCGCCTCGACCCGCTCCAGGTTGCCCCAGGCATCACGTTTTACATACAGCATCGACCACTCCTTACTCGTTTCGGTGCTTGCCCAACGTAACCCCCGCTACCAGAGAGTGGCGGCGGGGGTTATGCATGTCAGCTATGGTCGACCTTGATGGTCGGGTCGGCACCGGCAATCAGCGAGTTGATGCTGCTACCGGACAGGTCCACGCCTGTCAGTTCGATGCTGGTATTGGCATTGGCCGCGGCACCGCCGGCAGCGTTCAGCTGACCT
Source organism: Pseudomonas sp. MBLB4123 (assembly GCF_051904775.1). Lineage (NCBI taxonomy): Bacteria > Pseudomonadati > Pseudomonadota > Gammaproteobacteria > Pseudomonadales > Pseudomonadaceae > Pseudomonas > Pseudomonas sp. MBLB4123. The sequence continues at coordinate 2,228,846 of NZ_CP196711.1, read as the reverse complement.
GTGGTGCTGATCAGCAGGGTCGAGGTCCCGGCATTGGTTACCACCTGCAGGAAGTTATCGATGGTGGCATCGGTTTCGCCGACCAACAGATCGCGTAGGTCGATACGGTCGCCCTGGCTGACGTTGAAGTCGGTGATCCTGTCGTTACCCGTGTCGCCTGCTTTCCAGACGAACTTATCGGCCCCGCTCCCTCCGGTGAGGGTGTCATTGCCGGAACCACCGAAGATCAGGTCGTTGCCACCGCCGCCCAGTAGCGTGTCGTTGCCCGCCTTGCCGATTAGCACATCGTTGCCAGCGCCACCGTTCAAGCTGTCGTTGCTGGCGGTACCCTCCAACCAGTCATCGCCGGCAGTGCCGGCGGTCTTGTCGACCTTCACGCTGCTTGAGGCGGTCGCACTGCTGCCGCCCGCCGATTCGGTTGCAGTTAGGCGAGCGGTGATGGCATTGATCTGGGCATCGCTCAGGGCGGTCTGCGAAACCATGCTGATGGCTTGGCCGGCAGTGATGGTCGCCGTACCGCCCGAAACGCTGATCGCCCCTCCGCTGGCATAGCTGAGGGTTACGCCATTGGGAATACCCGTCAGACTGATCGCCGAGAGGGATTCGCTGCCGTCGGTATCACTCAGATACGCCTCGGTGCTCAAACTGTAGCGATATTCGCCGCTGTTGACCGACAGGTTGTCGAAACGCACCGCCGTATCGTTATCGAAGGAATAGACCCCCACATTGTTCAGCGCTGGCGCGGTCGTGGCGCCACCGGCGACAGTGCCATAGGCATAGTTAAGCGCGGTCGTCGTGTTATCGGTCAGGTCCCTGGCTGTGACTCGGATGCCGGTATTGCTCACTGCGATGTTCAGATTGAACCAGTCGTCGCCATTGAAGTTGGCGGCAGCCAAGTCGATTGCCGTGCCATTGACTATCTGCACCAGGGACAGTTGCTGGTACTGGCCCGGATAAGAGTTGAAGAGGCTGGCGCCCGGAGCGTAGTCCGCACTCGGGTTTTCCCAGCGGGCGATGAAGTAGTTGCTGTTGTTGACGTAGCCGAACACCACGCCGATACCGTTGGCTTGAGGTGAACTGGCATCGGCATAGAGTTCGGTGGAGATGACATAGCTGGTCATCGCCTTTTCCGCCGCGGTCAATTCGCCACCGGTGTACTGCATGAAGCCTTGTGCATCGTCAGAGCCGCTGCTGCCATTTTGGTTATAGGTCAGCGAGCGGCTGTTATCCGCACCGGTGCCGTTGTTCAGCGTCCATCTATTGGCAAAGTTGGTCTCTTCGTTTGAGTTGTTACCGGTTTGTCCGTTCCAGGCAATGCTATTGAACAAATCGGCTTCGGATTGTCCCTTGCCGGTGCCACCGGGCACTTCGGCAAAGGTGTTGCCACGCAGGGCCGTGGCGGTCCAGCCTCTGCTGACGAGGTTGGTAGTACCCGAGTTGAAATTGTCAGCTAACAAACTGTTACCCGATGTGAACATGCCCTGGCTGCTGACATGGGCTAGGACAGTTGGCGTATCGGCGACCGGCGCCACATTGATGGTGACCGTATCGATGTCGCTAGCCCTGCCGTCGCTTGTGCTCATGGAGAGCTGTGCACTGCCGCTGTAGTCGCCAGTCGGCTTGTAGGTTAAGCCATTGAGGGCGCCATTGATGGCCTCAGAGGTCCCGCTGATGGTGACGCTCGCTGAACCGTTGCTGCTGATAGTGGCGCCACTAAAGGCCACGGCAGTGAGTACTCCGTGGCTGACTGTAATCGTAGTGGTCAGGCTGCCGGCATCAACATCGGCCACCGTAAGCGCGTTGCCATTGGCACTGCTAAATACGCGAGAGGTATCTTCCAGGGTGCTTTGTGCGGCGGGTACGGAGTTGATCGGGGCATCGTTGACCGAATACACAGTTACCGGCAGATTCGTAGTGCTTGAGTCCTGGTCGCCGGTAGCGCGCTCTGTCGCGGTAGCGGTGATGCTGAGCTCGAAGCTGCCATTGAAGTCCTGTGGCGGTTTGATGCTTAGGGATTTCAGATTCCAGGTGCTGACGTCGACACTGGTTAGTCCGACCGATGCGGTAAAGCTGTTGCTTCCATCCGTGAGAATGGCGCCCACCGGGATATTGCCGATAGCCACCGCGAGCGTTTCCGAGCCATCGGTATCCACCAGGGCGGCATCGATGCCCGACAGGGGAATGACGCTGTCCTCATTGCCTTCATTCAGACCGTAGTCCGTATAGAAGCCTTTGCCATTGCTGCCTTGCAAATCCGACAGACGAACTCCTTCAGACTGCAAATCTGTAGTGTTGCGGAACAACTGCGCATTGGCGCTGCTGAGGTCTAGGACTGGGCCGCTATTGACCGATAGATTAACGTCGTAATTACCAGGCCCACTCTGATTATGGTGGTAGATGTCCAGGGTGTAGTAGCCGCTACTGCTGGGCGTAAAACTGCCGCTAAAGATTCCGCTACTACCGCCCCAGGTGGCTTGTGCGACGACGTTGCCACCGACAACAACACGAATACTGTCATCGCCAGCGCCGCTGAACGTGTATGACTGGTTCGCTTCCAGATAGATCAGGCCGGAAATCTTGGTGGCGATACCTGCAGTCACATTGCTGTTCTGCACGTTCGTCAGCGTGTCGCTGCCGTCGGCTGTGCCGGCCTGATCGATGGTCGATTGCAGTGTTGCTGGATTCGCACCATTACCGTTGGTGCCCAGGTTCAGGCCAGACCAATTCTCGATAATCAGGCCGGTCGCGTTGGGGGCTGGGCTGTTGCCATCGAGGCTAAGTGTCGGTGCATCGACCACTGGGCTGATATCGACCGTTAGCGTTGCTTCCGAGCCTTGGTTGAGGCCATCGGTAGGGATGAACTTGATTTGCGCGTAATCCGCCTGCTGATCGCCCACACCACTAGCTGAGTAGTCATCGCTACCCGACTGGTTTGCTTCGGGCAGTAGGCGCAACTTGCTGCTGTCGATGTCTGCCTTGCTGATCAGTTGGTTCGCGGTTACTGCCACCCAGTTGCCCCCAGCTTGCTGGTACTGCAGGGTGCCATTGGCTGGCAGCTGGCTGATGATCACGCCTAGATCGCCTGCGGCGGAGTCGCTATCGCTGATGCCGAAGTTACTCCACTGGAGGGTCAGTGGTTGGTCTTCCTGGCCGGTTGCGGTGGAGGAATTAGCAACCGGGGCGTCGTTGGTGCCGTTGATGGTGATGGTCAGGGTCGCGGTGGCGGTGCTGCCGTCAGCGTCGGTGAGGCTGTAGGTGAAGCTGTCGCTCAGCGATTGGCCGTCGTTGAGGGCGTTGACCGCGGCATTGGCGTTGTTCAGGACGTAGCTGTAGCTGCCGTCGCTGTTGAGGGTCAGGGTGCCGTAGCCGTTGGCGCTGGCGAACACGCCGGCGGTGACCGGGGTGGCGTTGGCATCGGCGCCGACGCTGTCGTTGCTCAGCACGTTGCCGCTGACGCTGTTCGGGCTGGCGTCTTCGCCGATGGCGTTGACGTCGTCGGCCGCGGTCGGGGTGCTGTCGGTGATGGCGATGTCGAGGCTGTCGCCGCGGACCACGCCGTTGGCGTCGGTGACGCTGATGGCGATGCTGTCGACGATCGCCGCGCCGGCGGTGTGGCTCAGCACGCGCGGATCATAGGTGTAGCTGACCACGCCGCTGGCGGCGTCGTAGCCGGTGAGCACCAGGCTGCCTTCGCCGGTGTCGACGGTGACATTGCTGGTGGCCAGGGCGTTGAGCTGGGCCAGGGTCAGGGGGGTGCCGCCGACGCTGAGCGAGGCGATGCCGGCCTCGGCGCTGACGGTGAAGCTGCCGGCGGTGGCCGCGGCGGTTTCCGGCAGGGTGCTGTCGGTGGCGTTGGCGGCGCCGTCGGTGTCCGGGATGGTCACGCTGGGCGGGCCATCGGTGCGGCCGTTGATGGTGATGGTCAGGGTCGCGGTGGCGGTGCTGCCGTCAGCGTCGGTGAGGCTGTAGGTGAAGCTGTCGCTCAGCGACTGGCCGTCGTTGAGGGCGTTGACCGCGGCGTTGGCGTTGTTCAGGACGTAGCTGTAGCTGCCGTCGCTGTTGAGGGTCAGGGTGCCGTAGCCGTTGGCGCTGGCGAACACGCCGGCGGTGACCGGGGTGGCGTTGGCATCGGCGCCGACGCTGTCGTTGCTCAGCACGTTGCCGCTGACGCTGTTCGGGCTGGCGTCTTCGCCGATGGCGTTGACGTCGTCGGCCGCGGTCGGGGTGCTGTCGGTGATGGCGATGTCGAGGCTGTCGCCGCGGACCACGCCGTTGGCGTCGGTGACGCTGATGGCGATGCTGTCGACGATCGCCGCGCCGGCGGTGTGGCTCAGCACGCGCGGATCATAGGTGTAGCTGACCACGCCGCTGGCGGCGTCGTAGCCGGTGAGCACCAGGCTGCCTTCGCCGGTGTCGACGGTGACATTGCTGGTGGCCAGGGCGTTGAGCTGGGCCAGGGTCAGGGGGGTGCCGCCGACGCTGAGCGAGGCGATGCCGGCCTCGGCGCTGACGGTGAAGCTGCCGGCGGTGGCCGCGGCGGTTTCCGGCAGGGTGCTGTCGGTGGCGTTGGCGGCGCCGTCGGTGTCCGGGATGGTCACGCTGGGCGGGCCATCGGTGCGGCCGTTGATGGTGATGGTCAGGGTCGCGGTGGCGGTGCTGCCGTCAGCGTCGGTGAGGCTGTAGGTGAAGCTGTCGCTCAGCGATTGGCCGTCGTTGAGGGCGTTGACCGCGGCGTTGGCGTTGTTCAGGACGTAGCTGTAGCTGCCGTCGCTGTTGAGGGTCAGGGTGCCGTAGCCGTTGGCGCTGGCGAACACGCCGGCGGTGACCGGGGTGGCGTTGGCATCGGCGCCGACGCTGTCGTTGCTCAGCACGTTGCCGCTGACGCTGTTCGGGCTGGCGTCTTCGCCGATGGCGTTGACGTCGTCGGCCGCGGTCGGGGTGCTGTCGGTGATGGCGATGTCGAGGCTGTCGCCGCGGACCACGCCGTTGGCGTCGGTGACGCTGATGGCGATGCTGTCGACGATCGCCGCGCCGGCGGTGTGGCTCAGCACGCGCGGATCATAGGTGTAGCTGACCACGCCGCTGGCGGCGTCGTAGCCGGTGAGCACCAGGCTGCCTTCGCCGGTGTCGACGGTGACATTGCTGGTGGCCAGGGCGTTGAGCTGGGCCAGGGTCAGGGGGGTGCCGCCGACGCTGAGCGAGGCGATGCCGGCCTCGGCGCTGACGGTGAAGCTGCCGGCGGTGGCCGCGGCGGTTTCCGGCAGGGTGCTGTCGGTGGCGTTGGCGGCGCCGTCGGTGTCCGGGATGGTCACGCTGGGCGGGCCATCGGTGCGGCCGTTGATGGTGATGGTCAGGGTCGCGGTGGCGCTGCTGCCGTCAGCGTCGGTGAGGCTGTAGGTGAAGCTGTCGCTCAGCGATTGGCCGTCGTTGAGGGCGTTGACCGCGGCATTGGCGTTGTTCAGGACGTAGCTGTAGCTGCCGTCGCTGTTGAGGGTCAGGGTGCCGTAGCCGTTGGCGCTGGCGAACACGCCGGCGGTGACCGGGGTGGCGTTGGCATCGGCGCCGACGCTGTCGTTGCTCAGCACGTTGCCGCTGACGCTGTTCGGGCTGGCGTCTTCGCCGATGGCGTTGACGTCGTCGGCCGCGGTCGGGGTGCTGTCGGTGATGGCGATGTCGAGGCTGTCGCCGCGGACCACGCCGTTGGCGTCGGTGACGCTGATGGCGATGCTGTCGACGATCGCCGCGCCGGCGGTGTGGCTCAGCACGCGCGGATCATAGGTGTAGCTGACCACGCCGCTGGCGGCGTCGTAGCCGGTGAGCACCAGGCTGCCTTCGCCGGTGTCGACGGTGACATTGCTGGTGGCCAGGGCGTTGAGCTGGGCCAGGGTCAGGGGGGTGCCGCCGACGCTGAGCGAGGCGATGCCGGCCTCGGCGCTGACGGTGAAGCTGCCGGCGGTGGCCGCGGCGGTTTCCGGCAGGGTGCTGTCGGTGGTGTTCAGGGCGCCGTCGGTGTCCGGGATGGTCACGCTGGGCGGGCCATCGGTGCGGCCGTTGATGGTGATGGTCAGGGTCGCGGTGGCGGTGCTGCCGTCAGCGTCGGTGAGGCTGTAGGTGAAGCTGTCGCTCAGCGACTGGCCGTCGTTGAGGGCGTTGACCGCGGCATTGGCGTTGTTCAGGACGTAGCTGTAGCTGCCGTCGCTGTTGAGGGTCAGGGTGCCGTAGCCGTTGGCGCTGGCGAACACGCCGGCGGTGACCGGGGTGGCGTTGGCATCGGCGCCGACGCTGTCGTTGCTCAGCACGTTGCCGCTGACGCTGTTCGGGCTGGCGTCTTCGCCGATGGCGTTGACGTCGTCGGCCGCGGTCGGGGTGCTGTCGGTGATGGCGATGTCGAGGCTGTCGCCGCGGACCACGCCGTTGGCGTCGGTGACGCTGATGGCGATGCTGTCGACGATCGCCGCGCCGGCGGTGTGGCTCAGCACGCGCGGATCATAGGTGTAGCTGACCACGCCGCTGGCGGCGTCGTAGCCGGTGAGCACCAGGCTGCCTTCGCCGGTGTCGACGGTGACATTGCTGGTGGCCAGGGCGTTGAGCTGGGCCAGGGTCAGGGGGGTGCCGCCGACGCTGAGCGAGGCGATGCCGGCCTCGGCGCTGACGGTGAAGCTGCCGGCGGTGGCCGCGGCGGTTTCCGGCAGGGTGCTGTCGGTGGCGTTGGCGGCGCCGTCGGTGTCCGGGATGGTCACGCTGGGCGGGCCATCGGTGCGGCCGTTGATGGTGATGGTCAGGGTCGCGGTGGCGGTGCTGCCGTCAGCGTCGGTGAGGCTGTAGGTGAAGCTGTCGCTCAGCGACTGGCCGTCGTTGAGGGCGTTGACCGCGGCGTTGGCGTTGTTCAGGACGTAGCTGTAGCTGCCGTCGCTGTTGAGGGTCAGGGTGCCGTAGCCGTTGGCGCTGGCGAACACGCCGGCGGTGACCGGGGTGGCGTTGGCATCGGCGCCGACGCTGTCGTTGCTCAGCACGTTGCCGCTGACGCTGTTCGGGCTGGCGTCTTCGCCGATGGCGTTGACGTCGTCGGCCGCGGTCGGGGTGCTGTCGGTGATGGCGATGTCGAGGCTGTCGCCGCGGACCACGCCGTTGGCGTCGGTGACGCTGATGGCGATGCTGTCGACGATCGCCGCGCCGGCGGTGTGGCTCAGCACGCGCGGATCATAGGTGTAGCTGACCACGCCGCTGGCGGCGTCGTAGCCGGTGAGCACCAGGCTGCCTTCGCCGGTGTCGACGGTGACATTGCTGGTGGCCAGGGCGTTGAGCTGGGCCAGGGTCAGGGGGGTGCCGCCGACGCTGAGCGAGGCGATGCCGGCCTCGGCGCTGACGGTGAAGCTGCCGGCGGTGGCCGCGGCGGTTTCCGGCAGGGTGCTGTCGGTGGCGTTGGCGGCGCCGTCGGTGTCCGGGATGGTCACGCTGGGCGGGCCATCGGTGCGGCCGTTGATGGTGATGGTCAGGGTCGCGGTGGCGGTGCTGCCGTCAGCGTCGGTGAGGCTGTAGGTGAAGCTGTCGCTCAGCGATTGGCCGTCGTTGAGGGCGTTGACCGCGGCGTTGGCGTTGTTCAGGACGTAGCTGTAGCTGCCGTCGCTGTTGAGGGTCAGGGTGCCGTAGCCGTTGGCGCTGGCGAACACGCCGGCGGTGACCGGGGTGGCGTTGGCATCGGCGCCGACGCTGTCGTTGCTCAGCACGTTGCCGCTGACGCTGTTCGGGCTGGCGTCTTCGCCGATGGCGTTGACGTCGTCGGCCGCGGTCGGGGTGCTGTCGGTGATGGCGATGTCGAGGCTGTCGCCGCGGACCACGCCGTTGGCGTCGGTGACGCTGATGGCGATGCTGTCGACGATCGCCGCGCCGGCGGTGTGGCTCAGCACGCGCGGATCATAGGTGTAGCTGACCACGCCGCTGGCGGCGTCGTAGCCGGTGAGCACCAGGCTGCCTTCGCCGGTGTCGACGGTGACATTGCTGGTGGCCAGGGCGTTGAGCTGGGCCAGGGTCAGGGGGGTGCCGCCGACGCTGAGCGAGGCGATGCCGGCCTCGGCGCTGACGGTGAAGCTGCCGGCGGTGGCCGCGGCGGTTTCCGGCAGGGTGCTGTCGGTGGCGTTGGCGGCGCCGTCGGTGTCCGGGATGGTCACGCTGGGCGGGCCATCGGTGCGGCCGTTGATGGTGATGGTCAGGGTCGCGGTGGCGGTGCTGCCGTCAGCGTCGGTGAGGCTGTAGGTGAAGCTGTCGCTCAGCGACTGGCCGTCGTTGAGGGCGTTGACCGCGGCGTTGGCGTTGTTCAGGACGTAGCTGTAGCTGCCGTCGCTGTTGAGGGTCAGGGTGCCGTAGCCGTTGGCGCTGGCGAACACGCCGGCGGTGACCGGGGTGGCGTTGGCATCGGCGCCGACGCTGTCGTTGCTCAGCACGTTGCCGCTGACGCTGTTCGGGCTGGCGTCTTCGCCGATGGCGTTGACGTCGTCGGCCGCGGTCGGGGTGCTGTCGGTGATGGCGATGTCGAGGCTGTCGCCGCGGACCACGCCGTTGGCGTCGGTGACGCTGATGGCGATGCTGTCGACGATCGCCGCGCCGGCGGTGTGGCTCAGCACGCGCGGATCATAGGTGTAGCTGACCACGCCGCTGGCGGCGTCGTAGCCGGTGAGCACCAGGCTGCCTTCGCCGGTGTCGACGGTGACATTGCTGGTGGCCAGGGCGTTGAGCTGGGCCAGGGTCAGGGGGGTGCCGCCGACGCTGAGCGAGGCGATGCCGGCCTCGGCGCTGACGGTGAAGCTGCCGGCGGTGGCCGCGGCGGTTTCCGGCAGGGTGCTGTCGGTGGCGTTGGCGGCGCCGTCGGTGTCCGGGATGGTCACGCTGGGCGGGCCATCGGTGCGGCCGTTGATGGTGATGGTCAGGGTCGCGGTGGCGCTGCTGCCGTCAGCGTCGGTGAGGCTGTAGGTGAAGCTGTCGCTCAGCGATTGGCCGTCGTTGAGGGCGTTGACCGCGGCATTGGCGTTGTTCAGGACGTAGCTGTAGCTGCCGTCGCTGTTGAGGGTCAGGGTGCCGTAGCCGTTGGCGCTGGCGAACACGCCGGCGGTGACCGGGGTGGCGTTGGCATCGGCGCCGACGCTGTCGTTGCTCAGCACGTTGCCGCTGACGCTGTTCGGGCTGGCGTCTTCGCCGATGGCGTTGACGTCGTCGGCCGCGGTCGGGGTGCTGTCGGTGATGGCGATGTCGAGGCTGTCGCCGCGGACCACGCCGTTGGCGTCGGTGACGCTGATGGCGATGCTGTCGACGATCGCCGCGCCGGCGGTGTGGCTCAGCACGCGCGGATCATAGGTGTAGCTGACCACGCCGCTGGCGGCGTCGTAGCCGGTGAGCACCAGGCTGCCTTCGCCGGTGTCGACGGTGACATTGCTGGTGGCCAGGGCGTTGAGCTGGGCCAGGGTCAGGGGGGTGCCGCCGACGCTGAGCGAGGCGATGCCGGCCTCGGCGCTGACGGTGAAGCTGCCGGCGGTGGCCGCGGCGGTTTCCGGCAGGGTGCTGTCGGTGGCGTTGGCGGCGCCGTCGGTGTCCGGGATGGTCACGCTGGGCGGGCCATCGGTGCGGCCGTTGATGGTGATGGTCAGGGTCGCGGTGGCGGTGCTGCCGTCAGCGTCGGTGAGGCTGTAGGTGAAGCTGTCGCTCAGCGATTGGCCGTCGTTGAGGGCGTTGACCGCGGCGTTGGCGTTGTTCAGGACGTAGCTGTAGCTGCCGTCGCTGTTGAGGGTCAGGGTGCCGTAGCCGTTGGCGCTGGCGAACACGCCGGCGGTGACCGGGGTGGCGTTGGCATCGGCGCCGACGCTGTCGTTGCTCAGCACGTTGCCGCTGACGCTGTTCGGGCTGGCGTCTTCGCCGATGGCGTTGACGTCGTCGGCCGCGGTCGGGGTGCTGTCGGTGATGGCGATGTCGAGGCTGTCGCCGCGGACCACGCCGTTGGCGTCGGTGACGCTGATGGCGATGCTGTCGACGATCGCCGCGCCGGCGGTGTGGCTCAGCACGCGCGGATCATAGGTGTAGCTGACCACGCCGCTGGCGGCGTCGTAGCCGGTGAGCACCAGGCTGCCTTCGCCGGTGTCGACGGTGACATTGCTGGTGGCCAGGGCGTTGAGCTGGGCCAGGGTCAGGGGGGTGCCGCCGACGCTGAGCGAGGCGATGCCGGCCTCGGCGCTGACGGTGAAGCTGCCGGCGGTGGCCGCGGCGGTTTCCGGCAGGGTGCTGTCGGTGGCGTTGGCGGCGCCGTCGGTGTCCGGGATGGTCACGCTGGGCGGGCCATCGGTGCGGCCGTTGATGGTGATGGTCAGGGTCGCGGTGGCGGTGCTGCCGTCAGCGTCGGTGAGGCTGTAGGTGAAGCTGTCGCTCAGCGACTGGCCGTCGTTGAGGGCGTTGACCGCGGCGTTGGCGTTGTTCAGGACGTAGCTGTAGCTGCCGTCGCTGTTGAGGGTCAGGGTGCCGTAGCCGTTGGCGCTGGCGAACACGCCGGCGGTGACCGGGGTGGCGTTGGCATCGGCGCCGACGCTGTCGTTGCTCAGCACGTTGCCGCTGACGCTGTTCGGGCTGGCGTCTTCGCCGATGGCGTTGACGTCGTCGGCCGCGGTCGGGGTGCTGTCGGTGATGGCGATGTCGAGGCTGTCGCCGCGGACCACGCCGTTGGCGTCGGTGACGCTGATGGCGATGCTGTCGACGATCGCCGCGCCGGCGGTGTGGCTCAGCACGCGCGGATCATAGGTGTAGCTGACCACGCCGCTGGCGGCGTCGTAGCCGGTGAGCACCAGGCTGCCTTCGCCGGTGTCGACGGTGACATTGCTGGTGGCCAGGGCGTTGAGCTGGGCCAGGGTCAGGGGGGTGCCGCCGACGCTGAGCGAGGCGATGCCGGCCTCGGCGCTGACGGTGAAGCTGCCGGCGGTGGCCGCGGCGGTTTCCGGCAGGGTGCTGTCGGTGGCGTTGGCGGCGCCGTCGGTGTCCGGGATGGTCACGCTGGGCGGGCCATCGGTGCGGCCGTTGATGGTGATGGTCAGGGTCGCGGTGGCGCTGCTGCCGTCAGCGTCGGTGAGGCTGTAGGTGAAGCTGTCGCTCAGCGATTGGCCGTCGTTGAGGGCGTTGACCGCGGCATTGGCGTTGTTCAGGACGTAGCTGTAGCTGCCGTCGCTGTTGAGGGTCAGGGTGCCGTAGCCGTTGGCGCTGGCGAACACGCCGGCGGTGACCGGGGTGGCGTTGGCATCGGCGCCGACGCTGTCGTTGCTCAGCACGTTGCCGCTGACGCTGTTCGGGCTGGCGTCTTCGCCGATGGCGTTGACGTCGTCGGCCGCGGTCGGGGTGCTGTCGGTGATGGCGATGTCGAGGCTGTCGCCGCGGACCACGCCGTTGGCGTCGGTGACGCTGATGGCGATGCTGTCGACGATCGCCGCGCCGGCGGTGTGGCTCAGCACGCGCGGATCATAGGTGTAGCTGACCACGCCGCTGGCGGCGTCGTAGCCGGTGAGCACCAGGCTGCCTTCGCCGGTGTCGACGGTGACATTGCTGGTGGCCAGGGCGTTGAGCTGGGCCAGGGTCAGGGGGGTGCCGCCGACGCTGAGCGAGGCGATGCCGGCCTCGGCGCTGACGGTGAAGCTGCCGGCGGTGGCCGCGGCGGTTTCCGGCAGGGTGCTGTCGGTGGCGTTGGCGGCGCCGTCGGTGTCCGGGATGGTCACGCTGGGCGGGCCATCGGTGCGGCCGTTGATGGTGATGGTCAGGGTCGCGGTGGCGGTGCTGCCGTCAGCGTCGGTGAGGCTGTAGGTGAAGCTGTCGCTCAGCGACTGGCCGTCGTTGAGGGCGTTGACCGCGGCGTTGGCGTTGTTCAGGACGTAGCTGTAGCTGCCGTCGCTGTTGAGGGTCAGGGTGCCGTAGCCGTTGGCGCTGGCGAACACGCCGGCGGTGACCGGGGTGGCGTTGGCATCGGCGCCGACGCTGTCGTTGCTCAGCACGTTGCCGCTGACGCTGTTCGGGCTGGCGTCTTCGCCGATGGCGTTGACGTCGTCGGCCGCGGTCGGGGTGCTGTCGGTGATGGCGATGTCGAGGCTGTCGCCGCGGACCACGCCGTTGGCGTCGGTGACGCTGATGGCGATGCTGTCGACGATCGCCGCGCCGGCGGTGTGGCTCAGCACGCGCGGATCATAGGTGTAGCTGACCACGCCGCTGGCGGCGTCGTAGCCGGTGAGCACCAGGCTGCCTTCGCCGGTGTCGACGGTGACATTGCTGGTGGCCAGGGCGTTGAGCTGGGCCAGGGTCAGGGGGGTGCCGCCGACGCTGAGCGAGGCGATGCCGGCCTCGGCGCTGACGGTGAAGCTGCCGGCGGTGGCCGCGGCGGTTTCCGGCAGGGTGCTGTCGGTGGCGTTGGCGGCGCCGTCGGTGTCCGGGATGGTCACGCTGGGCGGGCCATCGGTGCGGCCGTTGATGGTGATGGTCAGGGTCGCGGTGGCGCTGCTGCCGTCAGCGTCGGTGAGGCTGTAGGTGAAGCTGTCGCTCAGCGATTGGCCGTCGTTGAGGGCGTTGACCGCGGCATTGGCGTTGTTCAGGACGTAGCTGTAGCTGCCGTCGCTGTTGAGGGTCAGGGTGCCGTAGCCGTTGGCGCTGGCGAACACGCCGGCGGTGACCGGGGTGGCGTTGGCATCGGCGCCGACGCTGTCGTTGCTCAGCACGTTGCCGCTGACGCTGTTCGGGCTGGCGTCTTCGCCGATGGCGTTGACGTCGTCGGCCGCGGTCGGGGTGCTGTCGGTGATGGCGATGTCGAGGCTGTCGCCGCGGACCACGCCGTTGGCGTCGGTGACGCTGATGGCGATGCTGTCGACGATCGCCGCGCCGGCGGTGTGGCTCAGCACGCGCGGATCATAGGTGTAGCTGACCACGCCGCTGGCGGCGTCGTAGCCGGTGAGCACCAGGCTGCCTTCGCCGGTGTCGACGGTGACATTGCTGGTGGCCAGGGCGTTGAGCTGGGCCAGGGTCAGGGGGGTGCCGCCGACGCTGAGCGAGGCGATGCCGGCCTCGGCGCTGACGGTGAAGCTGCCGGCGGTGGCCGCGGCGGTTTCCGGCAGGGTGCTGTCGGTGGTGTTCAGGGCGCCGTCGGTGTCCGGGATGGTCACGCTGGGCGGGCCATCGGTGCGGCCGTTGATGGTGATGGTCAGGGTCGCGGTGGCGGTGCTGCCGTCAGCGTCGGTGAGGCTGTAGGTGAAGCTGTCGCTCAGCGACTGGCCGTCGTTGAGGGCGTTGACCGCGGCATTGGCGTTGTTCAGGACGTAGCTGTAGCTGCCGTCGCTGTTGAGGGTCAGGGTGCCGTAGCCGTTGGCGCTGGCGAACACGCCGGCGGTGACCGGGGTGGCGTTGGCATCGGCGCCGACGCTGTCGTTGCTCAGCACGTTGCCGCTGACGCTGTTCGGGCTGGCGTCTTCGCCGATGGCGTTGACGTCGTCGGCCGCGGTCGGGGTGCTGTCGGTGATGGCGATGTCGAGGCTGTCGCCGCGGACCACGCCGTTGGCGTCGGTGACGCTGATGGCGATGCTGTCGACGATCGCCGCGCCGGCGGTGTGGCTCAGCACGCGCGGATCATAGGTGTAGCTGACCACGCCGCTGGCGGCGTCGTAGCCGGTGAGCACCAGGCTGCCTTCGCCGGTGTCGACGGTGACATTGCTGGTGGCCAGGGCGTTGAGCTGGGCCAGGGTCAGGGGGGTGCCGCCGACGCTGAGCGAGGCGATGCCGGCCTCGGCGCTGACGGTGAAGCTGCCGGCGGTGGCCGCGGCGGTTTCCGGCAGGGTGCTGTCGGTGGCGTTGGCGGCGCCGTCGGTGTCCGGGATGGTCACGCTGGGCGGGCCATCGGTGCGGCCGTTGATGGTGATGGTCAGGGTCGCGGTGGCGGTGCTGCCGTCAGCGTCGGTGAGGCTGTAGGTGAAGCTGTCGCTCAGCGACTGGCCGTCGTTGAGGGCGTTGACCGCGGCGTTGGCGTTGTTCAGGACGTAGCTGTAGCTGCCGTCGCTGTTGAGGGTCAGGGTGCCGTAGCCGTTGGCGCTGGCGAACACGCCGGCGGTGACCGGGGTGGCGTTGGCATCGGCGCCGACGCTGTCGTTGCTCAGCACGTTGCCGCTGACGCTGTTCGGGCTGGCGTCTTCGCCGATGGCGTTGACGTCGTCGGCCGCGGTCGGGGTGCTGTCGGTGATGGCGATGTCGAGGCTGTCGCCGCGGACCACGCCGTTGGCGTCGGTGACGCTGATGGCGATGCTGTCGACGATCGCCGCGCCGGCGGTGTGGCTCAGCACGCGCGGATCATAGGTGTAGCTGACCACGCCGCTGGCGGCGTCGTAGCCGGTGAGCACCAGGCTGCCTTCGCCGGTGTCGACGGTGACATTGCTGGTGGCCAGGGCGTTGAGCTGGGCCAGGGTCAGGGGGGTGCCGCCGACGCTGAGCGAGGCGATGCCGGCCTCGGCGCTGACGGTGAAGCTGCCGGCGGTGGCCGCGGCGGTTTCCGGCAGGGTGCTGTCGGTGGCGTTGGCGGCGCCGTCGGTGTCCGGGATGGTCACGCTGGGCGGGCCATCGGTGCGGCCGTTGATGGTGATGGTCAGGGTCGCGGTGGCGGTGCTGCCGTCAGCGTCGGTGAGGCTGTAGGTGAAGCTGTCGCTCAGCGATTGGCCGTCGTTGAGGGCGTTGACCGCGGCGTTGGCGTTGTTCAGGACGTAGCTGTAGCTGCCGTCGCTGTTGAGGGTCAGGGTGCCGTAGCCGTTGGCGCTGGCGAACACGCCGGCGGTGACCGGGGTGGCGTTGGCATCGGCGCCGACGCTGTCGTTGCTCAGCACGTTGCCGCTGACGCTGTTCGGGCTGGCGTCTTCGCCGATGGCGTTGACGTCGTCGGCCGCGGTCGGGGTGCTGTCGGTGATGGCGATGTCGAGGCTGTCGCCGCGGACCACGCCGTTGGCGTCGGTGACGCTGATGGCGATGCTGTCGACGATCGCCGCGCCGGCGGTGTGGCTCAGCACGCGCGGATCATAGGTGTAGCTGACCACGCCGCTGGCGGCGTCGTAGCCGGTGAGCACCAGGCTGCCTTCGCCGGTGTCGACGGTGACATTGCTGGTGGCCAGGGCGTTGAGCTGGGCCAGGGTCAGGGGGGTGCCGCCGACGCTGAGCGAGGCGATGCCGGCCTCGGCGCTGACGGTGAAGCTGCCGGCGGTGGCCGCGGCGGTTTCCGGCAGGGTGCTGTCGGTGGCGTTGGCGGCGCCGTCGGTGTCCGGGATGGTCACGCTGGGCGGGCCATCGGTGCGGCCGTTGATGGTGATGGTCAGGGTCGCGGTGGCGGTGCTGCCGTCAGCGTCGGTGAGGCTGTAGGTGAAGCTGTCGCTCAGCGACTGGCCGTCGTTGAGGGCGTTGACCGCGGCGTTGGCGTTGTTCAGGACGTAGCTGTAGCTGCCGTCGCTGTTGAGGGTCAGGGTGCCGTAGCCGTTGGCGCTGGCGAACACGCCGGCGGTGACCGGGGTGGCGTTGGCATCGGCGCCGACGCTGTCGTTGCTCAGCACGTTGCCGCTGACGCTGTTCGGGCTGGCGTCTTCGCCGATGGCGTTGACGTCGTCGGCCGCGGTCGGGGTGCTGTCGGTGATGGCGATGTCGAGGCTGTCGCCGCGGACCACGCCGTTGGCGTCGGTGACGCTGATGGCGATGCTGTCGACGATCGCCGCGCCGGCGGTGTGGCTCAGCACGCGCGGATCATAGGTGTAGCTGACCACGCCGCTGGCGGCGTCGTAGCCGGTGAGCACCAGGCTGCCTTCGCCGGTGTCGACGGTGACATTGCTGGTGGCCAGGGCGTTGAGCTGGGCCAGGGTCAGGGGGGTGCCGCCGACGCTGAGCGAGGCGATGCCGGCCTCGGCGCTGACGGTGAAGCTGCCGGCGGTGGCCGCGGCGGTTTCCGGCAGGGTGCTGTCGGTGGCGTTGGCGGCGCCGTCGGTGTCCGGGATGGTCACGCTGGGCGGGCCATCGGTGCGGCCGTTGATGGTGATGGTCAGGGTCGCGGTGGCGCTGCTGCCGTCAGCGTCGGTGAGGCTGTAGGTGAAGCTGTCGCTCAGCGATTGGCCGTCGTTGAGGGCGTTGACCGCGGCATTGGCGTTGTTCAGGACGTAGCTGTAGCTGCCGTCGCTGTTGAGGGTCAGGGTGCCGTAGCCGTTGGCGCTGGCGAACACGCCGGCGGTGACCGGGGTGGCGTTGGCATCGGCGCCGACGCTGTCGTTGCTCAGCACGTTGCCGCTGACGCTGTTCGGGCTGGCGTCTTCGCCGATGGCGTTGACGTCGTCGGCCGCGGTCGGGGTGCTGTCGGTGATGGCGATGTCGAGGCTGTCGCCGCGGACCACGCCGTTGGCGTCGGTGACGCTGATGGCGATGCTGTCGACGATCGCCGCGCCGGCGGTGTGGCTCAGCACGCGCGGATCATAGGTGTAGCTGACCACGCCGCTGGCGGCGTCGTAGCCGGTGAGCACCAGGCTGCCTTCGCCGGTGTCGACGGTGACATTGCTGGTGGCCAGGGCGTTGAGCTGGGCCAGGGTCAGGGGGGTGCCGCCGACGCTGAGCGAGGCGATGCCGGCCTCGGCGCTGACGGTGAAGCTGCCGGCGGTGGCCGCGGCGGTTTCCGGCAGGGTGCTGTCGGTGGCGTTGGCGGCGCCGTCGGTGTCCGGGATGGTCACGCTGGGCGGGCCATCGGTGCGGCCGTTGATGGTGATGGTCAGGGTCGCGGTGGCGGTGCTGCCGTCAGCGTCGGTGAGGCTGTAGGTGAAGCTGTCGCTCAGCGACTGGCCGTCGTTGAGGGCGTTGACCGCGGCGTTGGCGTTGTTCAGGACGTAGCTGTAGCTGCCGTCGCTGTTGAGGGTCAGGGTGCCGTAGCCGTTGGCGCTGGCGAACACGCCGGCGGTGACCGGGGTGGCGTTGGCATCGGCGCCGACGCTGTCGTTGCTCAGCACGTTGCCGCTGACGCTGTTCGGGCTGGCGTCTTCGCCGATGGCGTTGACGTCGTCGGCCGCGGTCGGGGTGCTGTCGGTGATGGCGATGTCGAGGCTGTCGCCGCGGACCACGCCGTTGGCGTCGGTGACGCTGATGGCGATGCTGTCGACGATCGCCGCGCCGGCGGTGTGGCTCAGCACGCGCGGATCATAGGTGTAGCTGACCACGCCGCTGGCGGCGTCGTAGCCGGTGAGCACCAGGCTGCCTTCGCCGGTGTCGACGGTGACATTGCTGGTGGCCAGGGCGTTGAGCTGGGCCAGGGTCAGGGGGGTGCCGCCGACGCTGAGCGAGGCGATGCCGGCCTCGGCGCTGACGGTGAAGCTGCCGGCGGTGGCCGCGGCGGTTTCCGGCAGGGTGCTGTCGGTGGCGTTGGCGGCGCCGTCGGTGTCCGGGATGGTCACGCTGGGCGGGCCATCGGTGCGGCCGTTGATGGTGATGGTCAGGGTCGCGGTGGCGGTGCTGCCGTCAGCGTCGGTGAGGCTGTAGGTGAAGCTGTCGCTCAGCGACTGGCCGTCGTTGAGGGCGTTGACCGCGGCGTTGGCGTTGTTCAGGACGTAGCTGTAGCTGCCGTCGCTGTTGAGGGTCAGGGTGCCGTAGCCGTTGGCGCTGGCGAACACGCCGGCGGTGACCGGGGTGGCGTTGGCATCGGCGCCGACGCTGTCGTTGCTCAGCACGTTGCCGCTGACGCTGTTCGGGCTGGCGTCTTCGCCGATGGCGTTGACGTCGTCGGCCGCGGTCGGGGTGCTGTCGGTGATGGCGATGTCGAGGCTGTCGCCGCGGACCACGCCGTTGGCGTCGGTGACGCTGATGGCGATGCTGTCGACGATCGCCGCGCCGGCGGTGTGGCTCAGCACGCGCGGATCATAGGTGTAGCTGACCACGCCGCTGGCGGCGTCGTAGCCGGTGAGCACCAGGCTGCCTTCGCCGGTGTCGACGGTGACATTGCTGGTGGCCAGGGCGTTGAGCTGGGCCAGGGTCAGGGGGGTGCCGCCGACGCTGAGCGAGGCGATGCCGGCCTCGGCGCTGACGGTGAAGCTGCCGGCGGTGGCCGCGGCGGTTTCCGGCAGGGTGCTGTCGGTGGTGTTCAGGGCGCCGTCGGTGTCCGGGATGGTCACGCTGGGCGGGCCATCGGTGCGGCCGTTGATGGTGATGGTCAGGGTCGCGGTGGCGGTGCTGCCGTCAGCGTCGGTGAGGCTGTAGGTGAAGCTGTCGCTCAGCGACTGGCCGTCGTTGAGGGCGTTGACCGCGGCATTGGCGTTGTTCAGGACGTAGCTGTAGCTGCCGTCGCTGTTGAGGGTCAGGGTGCCGTAGCCGTTGGCGCTGGCGAACACGCCGGCGGTGACCGGGGTGGCGTTGGCATCGGCGCCGACGCTGTCGTTGCTCAGCACGTTGCCGCTGACGCTGTTCGGGCTGGCGTCTTCGCCGATGGCGTTGACGTCGTCGGCCGCGGTCGGGGTGCTGTCGGTGATGGCGATGTCGAGGCTGTCGCCGCGGACCACGCCGTTGGCGTCGGTGACGCTGATGGCGATGCTGTCGACGATCGCCGCGCCGGCGGTGTGGCTCAGCACGCGCGGATCATAGGTGTAGCTGACCACGCCGCTGGCGGCGTCGTAGCCGGTGAGCACCAGGCTGCCTTCGCCGGTGTCGACGGTGACATTGCTGGTGGCCAGGGCGTTGAGCTGGGCCAGGGTCAGGGGGGTGCCGCCGACGCTGAGCGAGGCGATGCCGGCCTCGGCGCTGACGGTGAAGCTGCCGGCGGTGGCCGCGGCGGTTTCCGGCAGGGTGCTGTCGGTGGCGTTGGCGGCGCCGTCGGTGTCCGGGATGGTCACGCTGGGCGGGCCATCGGTGCGGCCGTTGATGGTGATGGTCAGGGTCGCGGTGGCGGTGCTGCCGTCAGCGTCGGTGAGGCTGTAGGTGAAGCTGTCGCTCAGCGACTGGCCGTCGTTGAGGGCGTTGACCGCGGCGTTGGCGTTGTTCAGGACGTAGCTGTAGCTGCCGTCGCTGTTGAGGGTCAGGGTGCCGTAGCCGTTGGCGCTGGCGAACACGCCGGCGGTGACCGGGGTGGCGTTGGCATCGGCGCCGACGCTGTCGTTGCTCAGCACGTTGCCGCTGACGCTGTTCGGGCTGGCGTCTTCGCCGATGGCGTTGACGTCGTCGGCCGCGGTCGGGGTGCTGTCGGTGATGGCGATGTCGAGGCTGTCGCCGCGGACCACGCCGTTGGCGTCGGTGACGCTGATGGCGATGCTGTCGACGATCGCCGCGCCGGCGGTGTGGCTCAGCACGCGCGGATCATAGGTGTAGCTGACCACGCCGCTGGCGGCGTCGTAGCCGGTGAGCACCAGGCTGCCTTCGCCGGTGTCGACGGTGACATTGCTGGTGGCCAGGGCGTTGAGCTGGGCCAGGGTCAGGGGGGTGCCGCCGACGCTGAGCGAGGCGATGCCGGCCTCGGCGCTGACGGTGAAGCTGCCGGCGGTGGCCGCGGCGGTTTCCGGCAGGGTGCTGTCGGTGGCGTTGGCGGCGCCGTCGGTGTCCGGGATGGTCACGCTGGGCGGGCCATCGGTGCGGCCGTTGATGGTGATGGTCAGGGTCGCGGTGGCGCTGCTGCCGTCAGCGTCGGTGAGGCTGTAGGTGAAGCTGTCGCTCAGCGATTGGCCGTCGTTGAGGGCGTTGACCGCGGCATTGGCGTTGTTCAGGACGTAGCTGTAGCTGCCGTCGCTGTTGAGGGTCAGGGTGCCGTAGCCGTTGGCGCTGGCGAACACGCCGGCGGTGACCGGGGTGGCGTTGGCATCGGCGCCGACGCTGTCGTTGCTCAGCACGTTGCCGCTGACGCTGTTCGGGCTGGCGTCTTCGCCGATGGCGTTGACGTCGTCGGCCGCGGTCGGGGTGCTGTCGGTGATGGCGATGTCGAGGCTGTCGCCGCGGACCACGCCGTTGGCGTCGGTGACGCTGATGGCGATGCTGTCGACGATCGCCGCGCCGGCGGTGTGGCTCAGCACGCGCGGATCATAGGTGTAGCTGACCACGCCGCTGGCGGCGTCGTAGCCGGTGAGCACCAGGCTGCCTTCGCCGGTGTCGACGGTGACATTGCTGGTGGCCAGGGCGTTGAGCTGGGCCAGGGTCAGGGGGGTGCCGCCGACGCTGAGCGAGGCGATGCCGGCCTCGGCGCTGACGGTGAAGCTGCCGGCGGTGGCCGCGGCGGTTTCCGGCAGGGTGCTGTCGGTGGTGTTCAGGGCGCCGTCGGTGTCCGGGATGGTCACGCTGGGCGGGCCATCGGTGCGGCCGTTGATGGTGATGGTCAGGGTCGCGGTGGCGGTGCTGCCGTCAGCGTCGGTGAGGCTGTAGGTGAAGCTGTCGCTCAGCGACTGGCCGTCGTTGAGGGCGTTGACCGCGGCATTGGCGTTGTTCAGGACGTAGCTGTAGCTGCCGTCGCTGTTGAGGGTCAGGGTGCCGTAGCCGTTGGCGCTGGCGAACACGCCGGCGGTGACCGGGGTGGCGTTGGCATCGGCGCCGACGCTGTCGTTGCTCAGCACGTTGCCGCTGACGCTGTTCGGGCTGGCGTCTTCGCCGATGGCGTTGACGTCGTCGGCCGCGGTCGGGGTGCTGTCGGTGATGGCGATGTCGAGGCTGTCGCCGCGGACCACGCCGTTGGCGTCGGTGACGCTGATGGCGATGCTGTCGACGATCGCCGCGCCGGCGGTGTGGCTCAGCACGCGCGGATCATAGGTGTAGCTGACCACGCCGCTGGCGGCGTCGTAGCCGGTGAGCACCAGGCTGCCTTCGCCGGTGTCGACGGTGACATTGCTGGTGGCCAGGGCGTTGAGCTGGGCCAGGGTCAGGGGGGTGCCGCCGACGCTGAGCGAGGCGATGCCGGCCTCGGCGCTGACGGTGAAGCTGCCGGCGGTGGCCGCGGCGGTTTCCGGCAGGGTGCTGTCGGTGGCGTTCAGGGCGCCGTCGGTGTCCGGGATGGTCACGCTGGGCGGCGCGGAAATGGAGAATCCGTTCTGCTCTAGGTTGGTGCCAGTTTCTTCATCAGTTCTCTCGGATGAGAACCCCAAACCTTGTGTCTCGAAGCCTACAGTCGGATCCAGTCGTTCGGCCGTTTCATCCAGCATCACAAAGCTGTGGCCGCCGCCCGGGGCGCCGCCAGCGCCACCGGTGGCGCTGCCTGGGCCGGCAGCGGTGGGGTCTAATTCGGTAGTCGGGTCGAAGCCTGCCGCAATGGCCTGCTCCAGCTCGGAGGTCGGCTCATTATCCGCTTGTTCTTGTTCGGCGGCTGCGGAGTGCCCGGCCTGCCACTGGCTGCTCTCGCCGATATCTACCTGGTCGCCATTGGCCAGTTGCACGGTGACCGAGCTGCCCAGTGCGGTGATGAGCTGCTCGCCCTGGAACAGACGCTCTCCCTCGAAAACCTGGCGCTTCAGGCCGTCCAGGGAGGTTGCGAATACCTGGCCGACGATAGATTTGATGATGGCGACGAAATTAGACATATACAGCTCCATGCGCGCGTACGCGCGACGTGATCCTTCGATTAAAGTCGCTAGGGCTCTCTTTTGAAAGCAAAATTGGCGTCAATAAAATGTCTTATTCTGTTTTTCTGAATGACGCCATGTCAGACTATTGACCGTGTAGTCGCGATCATAAACAATCTCTGTCGCTAATGTCACTTTGATATCGGTTTCTCTGTTTGTGTGACGCACATCATACTAACGGTGGCTTTGGGCTGCTTTGCGCGTGAGCGTGCCGGGCGGTGAATTAGCCTCCCACTGGTTGGCATGCAGCCAGTCTCTGCCTGAAAGGAATCCTAAAGTTTATGCGTTTATCAACCTTGTTCCCTATTTCCCTGTCTCTTGCAGTGTCCTTGTCGGCTCAGGGGCAAACCCTCAGTGAAGCGATGCAGAGCGCGCTCGATGTGCATCCTGAGATCCAGGCGGGTATCAATGCACGCCTGTCCGTGGAGGAGCAGATGAAGGCGGCCAGGGGCGGCTATTTGCCGCAGGTCGATCTGCTCGCCGGATACGGTCGGGAAGGCACCGACAGCCCCACTAGCCGTGCTGCCGGTGATCACGGCTACAGAACTCTGACCCGTGGCGAATCGACCCTGCGGCTACAGCAGATGCTCTTCGATGGCTTCGCCACCAGTAGCGAGGTCGGCCGCCAGCGCGCTACCGTCAATGCGCGTGCCTATGAGGTGCTGGGTACCTCCGAGCGCACCGCGCTGGATGTGGCACAAGTTTACTTGGAAGTGCTCAAGCGTCAGAACCTGGTGCGCCTGGCCGAGGACAACCTGCACAGCCACGAGCGTATCTACGATCAAATCTCGCTGCGCAGCCAGAGCGGCGTGGGGCGTATGGCGGATCTGGATCAGGCCGAGGCCCGCCTGGCTCAGGCACGCAACAACCTGATCACCGAACAGACCAATCTGGCCGATGCCCAGGTCAACTACTTCAGCGTGGTCGGTCGCAGGGCCAGCGAGCTGAGCCTGCCGCAGGGGTTGCCAGGCGGCTTGCCGGAAAGTCTGCAGGCGGCGCGCGAGGAGATGCTGGCGAACAACCCCTTCCTCAGTTCTGCCGAGGCCGACGTGCAGGCCAGCGAGCAGCAGTACGAGGCGGCCAAGTCGGCGTTCTATCCGCGTTTCGACGCAGAACTGTCGCGGGGGGCGGACAACAACATAGATGGCACTTCGGGTCACAGCAATGAATGGCAGGCGATGCTGCGCATGCGCTACAACCTGTTCGCCGGCGGCAGCAACAAGGCCGACCTGCAGTCCAAGGCGCACCAGATCAATCAGGCCATGGATATCCGCAACAATGCCCTGCGGGTACTGATCGAGGAGCTGGGTCTGGCCTGGAACGCCCTGGACAATGCCCGCCAGCAGCTGCCGATCGCCCAGCAGTATGTCGACCACAGCAGCCGGGTGCGCGAGTCCTACCAGAAGCAGTTCACCCTGGGCGAGCGCAGCCTGCTCGACCTGCTCGACAGCGAGAACGAGCTGTTCACCGCCTCGCGTCGACTGGAGGACGTGCGCTTCATCGAACTGTTTACTCAATACCGGATCAAGGCCACCATGGGCTCCCTGCTCAAGAGCCAGGGCGTGGTGGCGCCGATGGCGGCCGCGCCGCTGGATGTGGTCAAGGCCAAGGTGGCGTTGCCCTCCCTCAATTGAGCGTAATACCCCTTGAAAGAGTGAAGCTTAGTGGCAGTAGACCTCAGCCAGGCCCAGACCCGTAGCGATCCACGGGATCGCTACGATGACCCGTTGCTTGACAGCCTGTTGTCGCTTTGCGGTTTTCATCAGAAGTCGGTCAGTCGGGCCATGCTCACCGCCGGCCTGCCACTGCCGGAGCAGCGCCTGACGGTCGACTTGTTGCCGCGTGCGGCGGCACGGGCCGGTTTGCAGGGTCGCTGGTTGCGTCGCGGCTTGCGGCAGATTCCGGCGTTGGCCATGCCGGCTCTGCTCCTGCTCCGCGAGGGACGTAGTGCGTTGCTGCTCGGCTGGGACGAGCAGGGCCAGGCGCGCATCATGCCGAGCGAGAGCGAGGGCGGCGAGGTGCGGGTGAGTGCCGAGATATTGGCCGAGGACTACAGTGGCCAGGTGTTTTTCGCCCAGCCGCAACACAAGTTCGACTTCAATCGCGAACAGCTCATTCCCCGGGCCGGCTCCTGGTTTCGCGACACCCTCAAGCGCTCGCGCTGGCTCTATCTGGATGCCGTCGCGGCCAGCCTGTTGATCAACCTGATCGGCCTGGCGACCCCCCTGTTCGTGATGAACGTCTACGACCGGGTGGTACCCAACCAGGCCGTGGCGACGCTCTGGGTGCTGGCTATCGGCATCTCCGGTGCCTTCCTGTTCGACCTGTTGCTCAAGACCCTGCGTGGCCTGTGCCTGGACCTGGCGGGCAAGAAGACCGACCTGATCATTTCGGCGACGCTGTTCGAGCGCATCGTCGGCATGGCCATGAAGTTCCGCCCGGCACGGGTCGGCAGCTTCGCCCAGAACATCCATGAGTTTCAGAGCCTGCGCGACTTCCTTGCCTCGCTGACCCTGGCCAGTGTGATCGACCTGCCCTTTACCCTGCTGATTCTGGCGGTCATCGCGATGATCGGCGGCCACCTGGTGTGGATTCCGTTGCTGGCGTTTCCCTTGGTGGCCCTCATCGGCTGGGCGCTGCAGCGGCCCCTGGCGCAAACCATGGAGCGCACCATGGCGCTGGCCGCCGAGCGCCAGTCCAGCCTGATCGAGAGCCTGTCCGGCCTGGACGCGGTCAAGGTCAACAATGCCGAGAGCGAGCGCCAGTACCTGTGGGAGCAGACCATCGGCGCGCTCAGTCGCCTGGAGTTGCGAGCCCGCATGCTGTCGAGCCTGGCGATGAACTCGACCCTGCTGCTGCAGCAGCTGGCAGGCGTGGTGATCATCGTGCTGGGCGTCTACCAGATCATCGAGGGCAACCTGAGCATGGGGGGGCTGATCGCCTGCTACATGCTCAGTGGCCGGGCCCTGGGGCCCTTGACCCAGTTGTCCGGCCTGCTCACTCGCTATCAGCAGGCACGGGTGACGCTCGATTCGGTCAACCAGATGATGGACCTGCCGCAGGAGCGCCAGGAAGAAGAGCGTCCGCTCAAGCGCCAGGCGCTGCAGGGGGCCGTGGAGTTCCGTCAGTTGGACTTCCATTATCCGGATCAGCAGCAGGCCGCACTGCAGAACATCAACCTGGTGGTCCGTCCCGGCGAGAAAATCGGCATCATCGGTCGTAGCGGCTCGGGCAAGAGCTCCCTGGCCAAGCTGATCGTCGGCCTCTATCAACCCGATGGCGGCAGCCTGCTGGTCGATGGCACCGATGTGCGCCAGCTGGATGTCAGCGACCTGCGCCACAACATCGGCTACGTGCCCCAGGACATCCAGCTGTTTTCCGGCACCCTGCGCGACAACCTGGTGGCCGGGGCGCGCTACGTCGAGGACGAGTTGGTGCTGCAGGCCGCCGAGCTGGCCGGGGTCCACGAATTCGCCCGGCTGCACCCGAAAGGCTACGAGCTGCAGGTCGGCGAGCGCGGGCAGAACCTGTCCGGCGGTCAGCGGCAGAATGTCGCCCTGGCCCGCGCTTTGCTGCTCGATCCGCAGATACTGCTGTTCGATGAGCCGACCAGCGCCATGGACAACACCGGCGAGGAGCGTCTCAAGCAGCGCTTGGCCGGGGTGATCGGCAACAAGACCTTGCTGCTGGTAACGCACCGCGCCTCGCTGCTCAGCCTGGTCGATCGCCTGGTGATCGTCGACCGTGGGCAGATCATCGCCGACGGGCCCAAGGGCAGCGTGATGGAAGCGCTGAAGAAGGGGCAAATCAGTGTCAGCTAAACAATCCGCGAGTCAGCCGTCCGGGGCGGTGTCTTCCTACTTCGGCAGCCGCACCGGAGTGGGCGACGAACCCTTGCCGGAGGTCAGCAAGGCGCTGATCGAGGATGCGCCCAAGGTGGTGCGACTGACCATCTGGGGGTTGATCGCCTTCGTCGCGTTCTGCCTGCTGTGGGCCCATTTCGCCGTGGTCGACGAGGTCACGCGGGGCGATGGCAAGGCGATTCCCTCCTCGCGGCTGCAGAAGATCCAGAACCTCGAGGGCGGCATCGTCGCCGAACTGTTCGTGCGCGAAGGGCAGGTAGTGGATGTCGGCGACCCGCTGCTGCGCCTGGACGATACGCGCTTTGCCTCCAACGTCGGGGAAACCGAGGCCGACCGCCTGGCGTTGCTGTTGCGCGTGGAGCGCCTCAGCGCCGAGGTGCAGGGGCGCGAGCTGGAGGTGGCCGAGGAGGTGCGGGAGAAGGCGCCGCGGCTGGCCGAGAACGAGGCGCAGCTGTTCAACAGCCGCCGCCAGCAGTTGCTGGACGAGGTGGCCGGCCTGGAGGAGCAGCTGGTTCAGCGGCGTCAGGAGCTGCGCGAGTTCGTCTCCAAGCAGGGCCAGTTCCGCAACAGTCTCAACCTGTTGCGCCAGGAAATCCGCATGTCCGAGCCGCTGGTGGCCGAGGGGGCGATCTCCCGGGTCGAGGTATTGCGCCTCAAGCGCGCGGAGGTGGAGAGCCGTGGCCAGCTGGAGGCCACCACCCTGGCCATTCCCCGGGCCGAGGCGGCGATCAAGGAGGTCGAGCGCAAGATCGACGAGACCCGCGGGCGTTTTCGCAGCGACGCCCTGGCCGAGTTGAACGAGGCGCGCACCGAGCTGAGCAAGATCCAGTCCACCGGCAAGGCCCTGGAGGACCGGGTCAACCGTACCCTGGTCACCTCGCCGGTGCGCGGCATCGTCAAGCAGCTGCTGGTCAACACCATAGGCGGGGTGATCCAGCCGGGCAGCGACCTGGTGGAGATCGTGCCGCTGGACGACAAGCTGCTGGTCGAGGCGCGAATCCGCCCCCAGGACATCGCCTTCCTGCATCCGGGCCAGGAGGCCATGGTCAAGTTCACCGCCTACGATTACACCATCTACGGCGGGCTCAAGGCCGAACTGGTGCAGATCGGCGCCGACACCGTCACCGACGATGAAGGCAACAGCTTCTACGTGATCCAACTGCGCACGGAGAAGAGCCACCTGGGTAGCGAACAGCAGCCACTGCTGATCATTCCCGGCATGGTCGCCTCGGTAGACATCATCACCGGCGAGAAGAGCATCCTCAGCTACCTGCTCAAGCCGATCATCCGCGCCCGGGCCGAGGCGCTGCGCGAGCGCTGATGGGATTGTGAGCTAATGAAAAAGCCGCAGTGATCTGCGGCTTTTTTCTGCCCCGCGGCTACTCGACGAACAGCTGCTGCACCACCGAGAAGTCCCGCTGGCCCTTGCCCTGCTTGAGCAGCAGGCGATAGAGCTGCAGGGCCAGGGCGCCCATGGGCGTGCTGCTGCCGCTGACCTGGGCCGCCTCCTGGGCCAGGCCCAGGTCCTTGGCCATCAGCTCGGCCATGAAACCGCCGGAGTAGCCCTTGGAGGCCGGGGCGTTCGCCATCACCCCGGGCCAGGGGTTGTACTTCTCCAGGGTCCAGTTGCCACCCGAGCTCTGGCGCATGATCTCGGCCAGCACCGCCGGGTCGAGGCCGTTGGCCACGCCCAGGGCCATGGCCTCGGCGGTGGCGATCATCTGCACCGCCAGCACCTGGTTATTGCACACCTTGGCCACCTGGCCGGCGCCGTCGGGGCCGGCGTGGAAGATATTCTTGCCCATGGCCTGGAAGATCGGCTGGGCCTTCTCCAGCACCGCGGCCTCGCCGCCGACCATGAAGGTCAGGGTGCCCGCCGCCGCCCCGGCGGTGCCGCCGGAGACCGGCGCATCGAGCATCTGCAGGCCGCGCTCGGCGACGGCCTGGTGCACTCTGCGCGCGGACTCCGGGGCGATGGTCGAGCACTCCAGCACCAGGGTGCCGGGCTCGAGGGCCGTGAGCAGACCATTGTCGCCCAGGTACAGGCCCTCCACGTGGCGGCTGGCCGGCAGCATGCTGATCACCACCTCCATGCCCCGTACCGCATCGGCGGCGCTGCGGGCCGCCTGGGCGCCTTCCTGTTCCAGCTCCTCGACGGCGGCCGGCACCAGGTCGAAGACCCGTAGGCCGAAGCCGGCCTTGAGCAGGTTGCGGGCCATGGGCAGGCCCATGTGGCCGAGGCCGATAAAGGCGATCTGGGTCATTGTTGTTCTCCTTGTGGATGGGTAGCTGTGCCGCCGGATGAGCGTGCCTAGAGATCGGCCAGGGGGTGTGGGCCTTCCCAGACGTCGACGAAGTGCGCCGCAATCACCTCCTCGGGGATGCTCGCGACATCCGCCCAGTGCCAGTGGGGTGCCTGATCCTTGTCGATCAGGCGGGCGCGCACGCCTTCGGGGAAGTCCGGGTGGCGGCAGCAGTTCAGGCTCATGGCGTACTCCATCTGGAACACCTGCTCCAGGGACATGCGCCGGGCCCGAGCGATCTGCTGCCAGACCAGGTGGGCGGTCAGCGGGCAGCCGGCGGCCAGGGTCTTGGCGGCGCGGGCCAGCAACGGGTCGCCGTCGTCCAGCAGGGCGGCCAGGGCGTGCCAGGCGGCCGGCAGGTCGGGGTGGTCGAGCAGCTGGTCGATGCGCTCGCGGCGCGGCAGCCATTGGGCTTCCGGCAGTTCGGCGCGGGCCTCATGCTCCAGGGCCTTGAGCAGGCTGTGCAGCTGCAGTTGCGGTTGTTCCTGCCAGTTGAGCTGGACCAGGCCCTCGATCAGCGCATCCTGTTGGTTGTCGAGCAGGAAGCGGTCGGCCAGGTCCAGGTCCAGGGCGTCGCGGGCGTTGATACCGCTGGCGGTCAGGCCGAGGAACAGGCCGAGCCGGCCGGGCAGGCGGGCGAGGAACCAGCTGCCGCCGACATCCGGGTACAGGCCGATATTGATCTCCGGCATGCCCAGGCGGCTGGACGGGGTGACGATGCGCAGGCCGGCGCCCTGCATCAGGCCCATGCCGCCGCCCAGCACATGGCCGTGGGCCCAGCAGATCAGCGGCTTGGGATAGCGGTGGATACGGTGGTCGAGGCGGTATTCGTCGGCGAAGAAGCGCCGCGCCAGGGGCGGCACCTCGCCGGGGTGGGCGCGGCACTGCTGGACCAGCTGGACCACGTCGCCGCCGGCACAGAAGGCCTTGGGACCGTTGCCGCGCAGCAGCACGCAGGCGATCCTGGGGTCCTCGGCCCAGGCCGCGAGCTGGGCGTCCAGGGCCTCGATCATCGGCAGGGTCAGGGCATTGAGGCTGCTCGAAGCATCCAGGCTGGCGATGCCGACCTGGTAGCCGTGCAGGCTGTGGTGTAGTTCGAAACTCACGTTCATGGTCGTTCTCGTCGGGCGGCCGTTGTCTGCCGCTCCCAGGGTTACTTGTTGCGCCACTGTGGCTCGCGCTTCTCCAGGAAGGCATTGACCCCCTCGCGGGTGTCGTCGGCGTCGAACAGGTCGACGAAGCGCTCGCGCTCCTCCGGTAGCCACTGGTTCGGATTGCGTTCGCGGGCGCCCTGGATCAACGGTTTGATGGTGCGTACCGCCACCGGGCTCTGCCGCGCCACCTTGGCCGCCAGCAGCAGGGCATGGTTGCGCGCCTCGCCGTTGTCGACCAGTTGCTCGACCAGGCCGATGCGCAGCGCGGTCTCGGCGTCGATGCGTTCGCCGCAGAGGATCATGCGCTTGGCCCAGCCCTCGCCGACCAGCCAGGGCAGTGCCTGGGTGCCGCCGGCGCAGGGCAGCAGGCCCACCGTGGCCTCCGGCAGGGCCATCTGCGCCTGGCGCTCGGCGATGCGCAGGTCGCAGGCCAGGGCGCATTCCAGGCCGCCGCCCATGGCGTAGCCGTTGATCGCGGCGATCGACACGCCGCGGAAGTCGCGCAGCGCCTCGAAGGCCTCGCCGAAGCGCCGCGCCATCTCGCGGGCGCGGGCCTTGTCGCCGTCGGCGAACAGATTGAGGTCGGCGCCGGCGCTGAAGAACTTGCCGCCCTGGCCGGTCACCACCAGGGCATAGATGTCGTCGTCGCGGTTGAGGTGCTCGATCAGCTGCTTGAGGCCGATCAGCGAGTCGCGGTCCCAGGTGTTGGCCGGCGGGTGGTTGAGGGTGATCAGCGCCGTGTGGCCGTGCTTCTCCACGGTGATCTTGTGGGTCAGGTCGAACAGGCCGGGGCTGTAGGGTTCCAGGGCGGTGGTCATGGGCGTCCTCGTGTCGGTATGGGGCTAGAGCAGGCGATCGAGCATGCCGCCTTGCTCGAGCAGGCGGCGGGCGATGATCACCCGCATGATCTCGTTGGTGCCTTCGAGTATCTGGTGCACGCGGCTGTCGCGTACCCAGCGCTCCAGCGGATAGTCGTTCAGATAACCATAGCCGCCGTGCAATTGCAGGGCCTCGTTGCACAGGTCGAAGCACTGGTCGGTGGCGAAGCGCTTGGCCATGGCGCAGTACAGGCTGGCTTCGCCGTGGCGGTGGTCGAGCTTGTGCGCGGCCAGGCGCACCATCTGCCGGCTGGCGGTGAGGGCGGTGAGCATGTCGGCCAGCTTGAACTGCAGGGCCTGGAATTCGCTGAGGGGCTTGCCGAACTGCTTGCGTTCCTCGACGTAGCGCAGCGCCTGCTCCAGCGCCGCCTGGGCCGCGCCCAGGGAGCAGCTGGCGATGTTCAGGCGGCCGCCGTCCAGGCCCTGCATGGCGTAGACGAAGCCCTGGCCCTCGGGGCCGATGCGGTTGCCGGCGGGAATGCGTACGCCCTCGAAGGTGATGGTGCGGGTCGGCTGGGCGCACCAGCCCATCTTCAGCTCGTTGCGGCCGTACTTCACGCCCGCGGCGTCGGCCGGCACCAGGAAGCAGGAGATGCCCTTGGCCCCCTCCTGGCCGGTGCGCGCCATCACGATCAGCACGTCGGTGGCACCGGCGCCGGAGATGAAGCACTTGCTGCCGTCGAGCACGTAGTGCTCGCCTTCGCGGCGGGCCCGGGTGGTCAGGCGCGCCGCGTCGGAGCCGGCGTCCGGCTCGGTCAGGCAGTAGGAGGCGAGCAGCTCGCCGCCGATCAGGCGCGGCAGCCAGCGGGCCTTGAGCTCGGCGTCGGCGAAGCTAGCGAGCATCCAGATGGCCATGTTGTGGATGGTCATATAGGCGGTGGTGGCCACGCAGCCGGCCGCCAGCTGCTCGAAGATCAGCGCGGCGGACAGGCGCGACAGGCCCAGGCCGCCGTCTTCCTCGTTCAGGTACAGGGCCAGGTAGCCCTGTTCGCCGGCGCGCTTGATCACCTCGAGCGGGAAGTGGTGCTCGCGGTCCCAGTCGCCGGCATGGGGCGCCAGCTCGTGACGGGCGAAGGCGCGGGCGCTGTCGACCAGCAGGCGTTGTTCATCGCTGAGTTCGAAGTCCATTGCGGATCCTTGTGAGATTCGGTGGCGCAGAGGCTCGAACCAGGCCGGCGGCTGGCCGGCCCGGCGCGCATCATTTCAGGTGGATGGTCATGTTCGGTCCCGTGACCGGCGACTCGTCGAACCAGCGGGTGGTGACCGTCTTGGTCTCGGTGTAGAAGCGCACGCCCTGCTTGCCGTAGGCGTGCAGGTCGCCGTAGAACGAGCCCTTCCAGCCGGTGAAGGAGAAGAACGGCAGCGGCACCGGAATCGCCACGTTGATGCCGACCTGGCCGACCTCCACCGCGTGCTGGTAGTGGCGGGCGGCGCCGCCGGAGCGGGTGAAGATCGAGGTGCCGTTGCCGTAGGGGCTGGCGTTGACCAGGGCGATGGCCTCGTCCAGGGTGTCGACTTCCATGCACACCAGCACCGGGCCGAAGATCTCCTCGCGGTACAGGCCCATCTTGGCGGTCACCCCGCGGAACAGGGTGGGGCCGAGCCAGTTGCCGTCGGGGTAGCCTTCCACCGTGCAGTGCGAGCCGTCCAGCAGGCACTCGGCGCCCTCGGCCTTGCCCTCGGCGATCAGGCGCAGCACGCGCTGCCTGGCCTGCTGGCTGATCAGCGGGCCGAAGGCGGCATGGGGATCGGTCCAGGGGCCGGGGCGCAGCTCGGCCATCTGCGCGCCCAGCTCCTCGATCCACTGCTTCGATTCGCCGACGAACACCGCCACGCTGATGGCCATGCAGCGCTGGCCGGCGGCGCCGCAACTGGCGCCGACCAGGTTGCTGAGCACCTGGTCCTTGTTGGCGTCGGGCAGAATCACCATGTGGTTCTTGGCCCCGGCGAAGGCCTGCACGCGCTTGAGGTGGGCGGTGCCGGTGCGGTAGATGTGCTGGCCCACCGGCACCGAGCCGACGAAGGAGATGGCGCGGATGTCCGGGTGGGTGAGCAGACTGTCGACCACCTCGCGGCCGCCGTGCAGCACCTGCAGCACGCCGGCGGGGGCGCCGGCCTCGATGAACAGCTCGGCCAGGCGGTTGGGGGTCAGCGGGTCCTGCTCCGAGGGCTTGAGGATGAAGGTGTTGCCGGCGGCGATGGCCAGGGGAAACATCCACAGCGGGATCATCGCCGGGAAGTTGAACGGGGTGATCCCGGTGCACACGCCCAGGGGCTGGATCCAGCTGGCGGTGTCGATATCGCGGGCCACGTTCTCGGCGGTCTCGCCCATCATCAGGCTGGCGATGTTGGCCGCCTGCTCGACCACCTCGATGCCGCGCCAGACGTCGCCCTTGGCGTCGGCGATGGTCTTGCCGGTTTCCCCGGCGAGGATCTCGGCCAACTCGTCGTGGTGCTCCTTGAGCAGGTGCTGGTAGCGCAGCATCAGGCGCGCGCGCTCCGGTACCGGCACCTCGCGCCAGGTCAGGAAGGCGGCCTTGGCGCTGGCCACGGCGGCCTCGATCTCCTCGGCGGTGGCCTTGGGCGCCAGGGCCAGCACCTCCTGGGTCGCCGGGTCGGTGACTTCGATGAACTCGCGGGCGCGGCTTTCGCGCCACTGTCCTTCGATCAACTGCGGAATTGCCTTGGCCATTGCTCTCTCCTGGTGGCGGCTGCGCTGGGCAGCCGGGTGTCGTTCCTTAACTGTTATAGCCGCCGGAGCCACGCTTGTGGATTGACGATCTTGGCCATTAGATGGACGATCTTGGGATTGGATCTGTGCAGGGGGCGGTCGCCGCCCTGGTGTACGTAGCGTCTATAGGGCCTAAGGGGGTTGGCAGCCATGGCGATGGATAAAAACAGCACGAGCCCTCGGGTCGACACCTCCAACTGGCCGTTGCCGGCCAATGGCGTGCGTTTCATCACCCCGCCGCGCCTGCGCCGGCTATTGGCTCGTCATCCCCTGGCCCAGGGCTGCTATCCGCTGGCCCTGGGTTTCTACCCGGAGGCCCTGGGGCACCGCATGAGCCGGCCGGCGCCGAGCGATCACCTGTTGGTCTACTGCCGCGCCGGCCAGGGCTGGTTGGAAACCGCGGAAGGCCGCCAGGCGGTCGGCGGCGGCGACCTGCTGCTGCTGCCCAAGGGCCAGGCCCATGTCTACGGCGCCGACCCCGAGCGGCCCTGGACGCTGTACTGGGTGCACTTCGACGGCGAGCTGGCGGTGGACTTCCTGCGCCCCCTGGGCAAGGGGCCGCTGTGGCGTATCGGCGTGCAGCCGCGCCTGCTGGCCGAGTTCGATGCACTGCTGGGCCTGCGCAAGCAGGGCCTGAGCCTGCCGCACTTCATCTACGCCGCGCACCAGTTGCAGGCGCTGCTGGCTTCCCTGGCGGTGCTGCCGGCGCGGGCCCAGCTCAAGTCCGGGCGGGTGCTGGACGTCGACGCGGTGCAGGCGGTGATGCGCGCCCACCTGCACGGTTCGCTCAACCTCGACGAGCTGGCGGCGCAGTTCAAGCTGTCGCGCTTCCACTTCGCCAAGACCTACCGCGCCCTGACCGGCCATGCGCCGATCCAGGACTTCATCCAGCTGAAGATGGCCCACGCCTGCCGCCTGCTCGACGAGGGCGAGCAGGGCATCCGCCAGGTCGCCGAGCAGCTGGGCTACGAGGACGTCTATTACTTCTCGCGGCTGTTCCGCAAGGTGGTGGGCATGGCGCCCAGCCACTACCGGGCGCTGCACCAGGGCTGAGGCCCTGCCTTGACTTGCGTCGAGGGCTTCTCTAGCGTGCCGTCTCCCTTTGCCCGCGAGTCCAGGAATCAGGCATGACCGCTGTCGACAACATCAAGCTCGAAGCCGGCTGGAAACAGGCCCTGCGCGAGGAATTCGACAAACCTTACATGAAGAGCCTCGGCGACTTCCTGCGCCAGGAGAAGGCCGCCGGCAAGGAGATCTACCCGCCGGGGCCGCTGATCTTCAACGCGCTGAACTCCACGCCGCTGGACCGGGTCAGGGTGGTGATCATCGGCCAGGACCCCTACCACGGCCCGGGCCAGGCCCATGGCCTGTGCTTCTCGGTGCAGCCGGGGGTGCCGACGCCGCCCTCCTTGCTGAACATCTACAAGGAGCTCAAGCGCGACCTGAACATCGACATCCCGGGCCACGGCTGCCTGCAGCACTGGGCCGAGCAGGGCGTGCTGCTGCTCAACACCTCGCTCACCGTCGAGCGCGGCATCGCCGGTTCCCACGCCGGCAAGGGCTGGCACGCCTTCACCGACAGGGTGATCGAGACCGTCAGCCAGCAGTGCGAGCACCTGGTGTTCCTGCTGTGGGGCGCCCATGCCCAGAGCAAGCAGCGCCTGATCGACCCGACCCGGCACCTGGTCCTGCGCTCGCCGCACCCCTCGCCGCTGTCCGCCCACCGTGGCTTCCTCGGCAACGGCCACTTCGGCCGCACCAACAAGTTCCTCGAACAGCACGGCCTGGCGCCGATCGACTGGCGGCTGCCCGAGTCCTGAGGGGCCGCCGGCATCGAAAAAAGAGCCCGCACGAGGCGGGCTAAGCGTGGTCACGATTCTCGCGGCGGCAGCCCTCAGCTGCGTTGCCACAGGCGGAACAGCGGCTCGGCCAGGAACATCACCAGAAACAGGCGCAGCACCTGCAGCGCGGTGACCAGCGCCACCGACAGCTGCAGGGCCTCGGCGGTCAGGCACAGCTCGGTGATGCCGCCGGGCATCATGCCCAGCATCAGCGAGCTGCCATTCTGCCCGGCCAGCAGGCCGAGGCCGCTGGCCAGCAGGACGGCGCCGAGCATGGCCAGCAGGCAGAACAGCAGGATGCGGCCGAGGAAGGCCGGGGCGCTGCGGAAGAAGGCGCGATCGAAGTGGCAGCCCAGGGCGCAGCCGATCAGCCACTGGCCCGCCTGGCCGAGACCTTGCGGCAGGCCCAACTGCAGGTCGAAGGCGACGCTGGCGATGGCGCAGACGCTCAAGGGGCCGAGCATCCAGGGATTGGGCTGCTTGAGCTTTCTCCACAGCAGCGCCAGCAGGGCGCCGGCCGGCAACAGGGCGACCAGCCAGGGCCAGTCCACCGGCGCCGGTGCGGGTGCCTCCACCGCCGGCAGGCTCCAGGCGAACAGCGCCGGCACCAGCAGCACCACCAGCAGCAGGCGCAGGCTGTGCGCCGCGGCGACCCGGGCGATCTGCGCGTCGTGGCGCTGGGCCAGGTTGACCATCTCGCTGGCACCGCCGGGCATGCTGGCGAAGAACGCCGTGGCGCGGTCGATCCCGGCCTGGCGCAGCAGGGCGATGCCGATCAGGCTCAGTAGCAGGGTGCCGACCGCGCCGGCGAGGATCAGGGCGAAGTGGCCGAGCAGTTGCGTCATCACCGCGCCGGTGAAGTGCAGGCCGATGCCGCTGGCCACCAGCCATTGGCCGGTCTGTCGGCCGCCCGGCAGTTCGCCGATCAGCCAGCCGCCGCAGCGCGCCGCGATCACCGCCAGCAGCGAGCCGATGATCCACGGCAGCGGCCAGCCGATCAGGCTGGCCAGGGTGCCGCCGGCCAGGCCGACCAGCGGCGTGGCCCACCAGCGGCGCCAGCCCGGCGGTGAGGCGGTCCGATCAGGCATTGGCCAGGCGCGCCTTGGTGCGTCCGCGCATCCAGCGCAGGCCCGGCATGGCCAGCATCAGCGCGGCCAGCGCCCACAGGCACAGGGCGATCGGGCTGGACCAGAGGATGCCCAGCTCGCCTGCGGAAATCGACAGGGCGCGGCGCAGGTTGTCCTCCATCAGCTCGCCGAGGACGAAGCCTAAGATCACCGCCGACAGCGGGAAGTCCAGCTTGCGCAGGATGTAGCCGAACACCCCGAGGCCGATCATCAGCAGCAGGTCGAAGGTGGTGCTGTGCACGGCGTACACGCCGACCATGCTGATCACCGTGATGCCCGGCACCAGAATCCAGTTGGGCACGCTGAGCATGCGCGAGAACAGGCCGATCAGCGGGATGTTCATCACCAGCAGGATGACGTTGCCGATGAACAGCGAGGCGATCAGGCCCCAGACCACGTCCGGCTGCTGCTCGAACAGCATCGGCCCGGGGGTGATGTTGTACAGCGCCAGGGCGCCGATCATCACCGCGGTGGTGCCCGAGCCCGGCACGCCGAGGGTCAGCATGGGGATCAGCGAGCCGCAGGCCGAGGCGTTGTTGGCCGCCTCCGGGGCAGCCAGGCCGCGCAGGTCGCCGTCGCCGAACTTGCCGCCGCTGCCGGCCAGGCGCTTCTCGGTCATGTAGGTCATGGCGCTGGCGATGGTCGCGCCGGCGCCGGGCAGGGTGCCGATGACGAAGCCGGCCAGGGCGCTGCGCAGCATGGTCCAGACCGTGGCGCAGAACTCCTTGAGGTTGAACAGCAGGCGTCCGCTGGTCTTCACCGCCTTCTGCCCGGCATGGGTGTTCTCCAGCATCACCAGGATCTCGCTGACGCTGAAGAAGCCGATCACCACGATGATGAACTGGATGCCGTCGGACAGGCTGACGCTGCCGAAGGTGAAGCGGTACACCCCGGTGGTGGAGTCGACGCCGACCGTGGCCAGGGCCAGGCCGATCAGAGCCGCCATCAGGGTCTTGACCGGCTTGTCGCCGACCATGCCGCCGAGGCAGGCGATGGCGAAGATCATCAGCACGAAATACTCGGCAGGGCCGAAGGCCACCGCCCACTTGGCCAGCAGCGGGGCGAACAGCACCACGCCGCAGGTGGCGACGATGCTGCCGACGAAGGAGCTGACCGCCGACAGCGACAGGGCGATGCCGGCCTTGCCCTGGCGCGCCAGGGGGTAGCCGTCGAGGGTGGTCATCACCGCCGCGGCGTCGCCCGGCACGTTGAGCAGGATGGCGGAGATGCGCCCGCCGTACTCGCAGCCCAGGTACACCGCGGCCAGCAGGATCAGCGCGGTCTCCGGCGGCAGGCCGAAGGCGAAGGCCAGGGGCAGCAGCAGGGCCACTCCGTTGATCGGGCCGAGGCCCGGCAGCAGGCCGACCACGGTGCCGACGAAGGCGCCGAACAGCGCCACCAGCAGGTTGTCCGGGCGGGTGGCGACGTCGAAGCCTTGGCTCAGAAAGTGTAGGGTTTCCATCTCAGCTCTCCACGAAAACTTCTAACAGGCCGAGCGGCAGCGGCACGTCCAGCGCGAGGTCGAACAGGCCATAGAGCAGCACGCCCATCAGCACGCCGCTGAGGGCGCAGGGCAGCAGGCGGCCGGTGAACAGCAGGCCGAGGGCGAAGGTCGCCAGGGCCGTGCTGAGGACGAAGCCCAGGGCCTCGAACAGCAGGGCGTAGGCCAGCAGGGCCAGCACGCATAGCAGCGTGCGTTTGACGCTGGGCAGGTGCAGCTGGAGCTGCGTGGCGCCGGGCTTGAACAGCAGCCACAGGCTGCCGGCGGCCATCAGGCCGAGCAGCAGCAGGGGGTAGGCGCGCGGGCCGACCGGGTCGTAGGCGAAGGGCGCCTGGAAGCCCCAGGCGAGAACGGCGAGCCCGGCGCACAGCAGCAGCCAGGTCGCGGCAAATAGACGGACGTACATAGCGGGATACCTGAGAACTGTAGGATGGGTCGGACCGCACAGGTCGAGCGCAGCGATACCCGCGCAGCTGGTCCGAGGGCGGGCATATGCCGCCCTGGGCCGCTCGCATGGGGTGCACCGTTGTGCGGCTAACCTACGCGGCCCGACCCATCCTACGAAGTGGCGGACGCGTTACTGCACCAGGCCGAACTCGCCGGCCAGGGCCTTGTACTCCTCGACCTGCTTGAGCACGAAGGCGTTCAGCTCGTCGCCGGTCAGGGCCAGGGGCAGCAGGTCACGCTGCTCGCGCAGTTGGGCGAAGTCCTCGCTGGCCAGCAGGGCATCGAACTGCTGCTTCCACCAGCCGTACTGCTCGTCGCTGACCTCGGGGCCGACGTAGAAGCCGCGGATCACCGGCCAGCTGATGTCGTAGCCCTGCTCCTTGGCGGTGGGAATGTCGGCCAGCTTGCCCGGCAGGCGCTCGTCGGCCAGCACCGCGAGGATGCGCACCTTGTTCGCCGCCAGCTGCGGGGTGACTTCGCCCAGGCCGCTGCTGGTCACCTGGACATGGCCGCCGAGCATGGCGGTGAGGGTCTCGCCGCCGCCCTCGAAGGCCACGTAGCGCAGGTTCTTCGGGTCGATGCCGGCGGCGCGGGCGATCAGTGCGGTCTGCATCCAGTCCTGGCCGCCGATGGTGGCGCCGGCGCCGAAGACGATGCTCGACGGGTCCTTCTTCAGCGCCTCGACCAGGTCGTCCAGGCTCTGGTAGGGCGAGTCGGCGCGCACGGTGATGGCGCCGTAGTCGGTGCCGACCGCGGCCAGCCAGCGCACGGCGTTCTCGTCGTAGCGGCCGAACTTGCCCTGGGCCAGGTTGAGCAAGGATCCGCTGGAGAAGGCGACTATGGTGCCCGGGTCGTCGGCGCGCTGGGCGACCACCGCGTTGTAGGCCACCGCGCCGACGCCGCCGGGCATGTAGGTGACGCGCATCGGCGCCTTGAGCAGACCGCCGTCCTTGAGGCCGCTCTGGGCCAGCTTGCAGGTCAGGTCGAAGCCGCCGCCGGGCTTGGCCGGGGCGATGCACTCGGGGCGCTTGGGTTCGCCGGCCAGCAGCTGGCCGGCGAAGGTCAGGCAGGCGGCGGCCAGGGCGAGGCGGGTGAAGGCAGTTTTCATGGTGGAGTCCTCTCGATTGTTATTGTGGATCAGAGAATCGGCAGGGTGTAGCCGATGACTACTCGGTATTCGTCCGAGTCGCGGGCGAAGTCGGAGCGGAAGTTTGCGTTACGCAGGCGCACGAAGAGATTCTTGACCGGGCCGCTCTGCACCACGTACTTGACCTCGAAGTTGCTCTCCCTTTCGTCGCCACGCTCGTTGCTGCCGATGATTCGCGCGTCGCTGCCCTTGATGTAGCGAGCGAAGGCCGTCAGGCCGGGCACGCCCAGGGCGGTGAAGTCGTAGTCGTAGCGCACCGACCAGGATTTTTCGTCAGGGTTGGCGTAGTCGTTGGCGGAGTCATTGACCAGGTAGGGGTCGCTGCCGGCGATGTAGGCATAGCCGGTGTCGCCGCTCATGTCCTGATAGGCCAGGCTCAGCTTGTGGCCGCTGTGGGCGTAGCTGAGCACGCCGTTCAGCGCGCGGTTGTCGACCTCGCCGGCCTTGGCCGCACCGCTGTCGTCGCTGAGCATCAGGCGCAGGTCGGCGGCCAGGGTGCCGCCGGCCAGGGGGTAGCTGGCCAGCAGGTTGAAGAAGTTCTGCCGGTAGACGTCCTCGAGCTCGGCATGGAAGTAGCGGCCTTTTAGGTTCTGGTTGAACTGGTAGTCGAGACCGAGCAAGTCGAGGTGGTCGGCGGTCACCCCGGCGTAGCGGCCATTCTTGCTTTCGAGCTGCAGATCCTCGGCGTCGGTCGAGGCGCGGTCGATGGCCTTGTCCAGGCGCCCGCCGGTGAAGGTCAGGCCCTCCACTTCGGAGGACGTCAGCAGGCCACCCTCGAATACCTGGGGCAGCAAGCGGCTGTCGTTGGCCACTACCACCGGCAGGACGGGGCTGTGCGAACCGTAGCGCAGCTCGGTGGCGGAGACCTTGACCTTGGCGGTCAGGCCCAGCCGACCAAATTCGTCCGGTGCCTTGCCGTCGTCATGCTTTGGCAGTAGGCCGGTTCTGGTGCGGTCGGCGCTGGAGTCCAGTTTGATGCCCAGCAGGCCCTGGGCGTCGAGGCCGAAGCCGACTGGGCCTTCGGTGTAGCCGGACTGTACGTTGAGCCAGAAGCTCTGGCCCCACTCCTCGCGCTTGTTCTGGCCATCGCCTTCGCGATAGTCACGGTTCAGGTAGATGTTGGTGGTCTTCAGGTTGGCAGAACTGTCAGCGATGAAGTCGGCCTGAGCAGCAGGGCTGAGCAGGGTTGCGGCTATGGCGAGGCTGAGCAGATGGACTGGCGCAATGGCCTTGGTCGATGCGAATAGCATCCTGTGGTCTCCAGTTGTTGTTTTTGTCACGGTCGTGCACCACTGCGCGAGCCGTTCTGGTCGGTGGATCGAGCCACCTGCAGCCGATGCTAGGCGGGCAAGCTTTCGCCAAGCTTTCACCGCGGAAAGTTTTCCCATGCCGCTTAATGCCGCGCACTTGGATGATTCACAGCGCCGAGCGCGGCGCTACACTGCGCACCTGAACGAGCATTGGCGCTGGAGGTGAGGGTGCGAATCCTGCTGGTCGAAGACCATCCGCAACTGGCGGCGAGCGTGGCTCAGGCCTTGAAAGGGGCCGGCTGGACGGTGGACGTGCTGCACGATGGGGTCGCCGCCGACCTGGCCCTGAGCAGCGAGGACTACGCCCTGGCGATCCTCGACATCGGCTTGCCGCGGCTGGACGGCTTCGCGGTGCTGGCCCGCCTGCGCGACCGTGGCAAGACCCTGCCGGTGCTGATGTTGACCGCCCGCGGCGAGGTCAGTGACCGGGTGCACGGGCTCAACCTGGGCGCCGACGACTACCTGGCCAAGCCCTTCGAACTGAGCGAGCTGGAGGCGCGGGTCAAGGCCCTGCTGCGGCGCAGCCTGCTCGGCGGCGAGCAGCAGCAGCGTTGTGGCGCGTTGCTCTATGACCTGGGCACCCGGCGCTTCAGCCTGCGCGGCGAGCCCCTTAGCCTGACCTCCCGCGAGCAGGCGGTGCTGGAGGCGATGATCGCCCGGCCGGGGCGGGTGATGAGCAAGGAACAGCTGGCCGCCCAGGTATTCGGCCTGGACGAGGAGGCCAGCAGCGATGCCATGGAGATCTACGTGCATCGCCTGCGCAAGAAGCTCGAGGGCAGCGGCGTGCGCATCGTCACCTTCCGCGGCCTGGGTTATCTGTTGGAAGCCGTCGATGACTGAGGGCCGGAGGCCGGCGGTGAACAGGCCGGGCAGCCTGCGCGGGCGGCTGCTGCGGCGCCTGGCGCTGCTGCTGGCGCTGATCCTGCTGCTCAGCAGCCTGAGCGCCTACTGGAGCGCACGGCGCGCCGCCGATACCGCCTACGACCGTACCCTGCTGGCCTCGGCACGGGCCATCGCCGACGGCCTGTACAGCGACGACGGCCGGCTCAAGGCCAACGTGCCCTACGTGGCCCTGGACACCTTCGCCTACGACAGCGCCGGGCGCATCTATTACCAGGTGCTGGACCCGAACGGAGCCCTGGTCTCCGGTTACCAGGGGCTGCCTGAACCCCCGTCTGGCACCCGGCGTACCGATGACTACCCGGCTTTGGCGCGTTTCTACGACGGCCAGTTCCGCGGTCAGGGCGTGCGCCTGGTCAGCCTGTTGCAGCCGGTCAGCGAGCCGCAGCTCAACGGCATCGCCGAGATCCGTGTGGCCGAGACCCAGGGTGCCCGCGAGCGCATGGCCCGCGAGCTGCTGCTCGGCACCCTGTGGCGCATGGGTGCGTTGTCGCTCAGCGCGCTGCTGCTGGTGTGGCTGGCGGTCAGCGCCGCGCTACGGCCGCTGGAGAGCCTGCGCCGGGCCGTGGCCGAGCGCGGCAGCGATGA
Organism: Pseudomonas sp. MBLB4123; assembly: GCF_051904775.1. Classification (NCBI taxonomy): domain Bacteria; kingdom Pseudomonadati; phylum Pseudomonadota; class Gammaproteobacteria; order Pseudomonadales; family Pseudomonadaceae; genus Pseudomonas; species Pseudomonas sp. MBLB4123. Next base: position 2,187,478 of record NZ_CP196711.1, on the reverse strand, counting down.
CCTGCGGCCATTGCCCGACGATGAGTTGCCGCGGGAGCTACGGCCGCTGGTGCAGGCCCTCAACCAGTTCAATGAGCGTCTGCGCGGCCTGTTCGAGCGCCAGTCGCAGTTCATCGCCGAGGCCGCCCACGAGCTGCGCACGCCCCTGGCGGCGCTCAAGGCGCGGGTCGAACTGGGCCTGCGCGCGCAGCAGCCGCAGGAGTGGCGCGGCACCCTGGAGGAGGCCGCGCAGAACACCGAACGCCTGACTCAGCTGGCCAACCAGCTGCTGTCCCTGGCGCGCATCGAGAGCGGGGCCCGGGCCATTGCCGAGGGCGGCGCGCAGCGCCTGGACCTCAGCCAGTTGGCCCGCGAGCTGGGCCTGGCCCTGGCGCCCCTGGCCCATGCCCGCGGCATCGCCCTGGCCCTGGAGGCCGAGCAGTCGGTGTGGCTGCGGGGCGAGCCGACGCTACTCAACGAGTTGCTGTGCAATCTGGTCGACAATGCCCTGGCCCATACCCCGGCGGGCGGCAACGTCGTGGTGCGGGTGCTGCCGCCGGCCGTGCTGGAGGTGCAGGACGATGGGCCGGGGATTCCCGCCGAAGAGCGCGAGAAGGTGTTCCAGCGCTTCTATCGTGGCGGCCGCGGGGGGGATGGGGTCGGACTGGGGCTGGCCATAGTCGGGGAGGTCTGCCGCGCGCACCGGGCGCGCATCAGCCTGCATCAGGCGCAGCCGTGCGGTCTGCTGGTGCGGGTGGAGTTTGCTCAGGAGGCGGGCTGACCTGGGGAATCATGCTCAGTGGCTGCCGTGCTTCCAGCAGCCACCGAGCGATCTTGCCGTTCTCGTGCAGGCGTGCCAGGCCGTTATTGAAGCGCGCCATCAGCTCGGCGTTAGCGGCGATCCTGCGCGACAGCAAGAGATGCAGGCTGTGACTGCTCAGCGGCAGGGGATGAAAGCTCAATTGCGCCCGCTCGGCGCTGGTGAAGCGCTGGGCCAGCAGGCTCGAGGCGGCTAGGCGGGAAAGCGGGAACAGGTCGATCCGTCCCGCCAGCAATTGGCGCAGGGCGACTTCATCGCTGTTGATACGCTGGACATTCAGCCGGCCGGTCGACTCGGCCCGCTCGAAGGCCTTGCCGTAATAGTAGCCACGGGTGGCACCGATTCGCAGGCCCCGGAGATCGTCGAGGGTCTGCCAGGCGAACTCCACGGACTTGCGGTGGAGTAGATGGGTCTGGGTTTCAAGCACCGGGTCGCTGATGAAAAACAGGCGCTCGCGTTCGGCGTTGCGTCGCCACAGTGCGGTGCCGGCGCGCTGGCCTTGGGTGGCCAGCTGCATGGCGCGCGCCCAGGGCAGGAACTCCCACCGCACCTCGATGCCTTCGAGGGCGAAGGCTTCCGTGACGATCTGTGAGGCTACACCTTGCTTTGGCAGCTCCGCGCCGTGGAAAGGCGGCCATTCGCCGCTGGTCAAACGCAGCTGTTGTGCCGCCTCCACGCCGCTGCCCAGGAGCAAGGAGAACAGCAGCATCACAACGCGCATATGGCAGGTCCCTTAACCGAATGACTCCAAGTCTAGTGGCCGATTGCGCGCCACGACGCATTCAACTCACTGCAGCATGCCCATGGCGGCGTCCATGGCGGCGGAGAGGTCCTCGTCTTCCTGCATGTCGACGTGCGGGTCGAGGCCGAGCTTGGCGAAGGCCGGAATCTTGCTCCAATCCAGCTGGGTATAGGGGTGCTGGCTGCCCAGGTAGCTCTGCAGGGTGGCGACCTGGACGATGTCGACGTAGTCGGCCTTGGCGCTGTCGCGGCCGAAGTCCAGGTGCTGGCTGGGCACCTGGGCGATCGGCTCGGGGAATTCCCAGGTGCGCAGGATCTTGTCGCCGATGATCGGATGGATCTTCTCGATCACGTGGTTGAGGCTGATCGAGTCGGCCAGCAGCTCGCTGTGCTCCTCGGCATAGGTGAGGATCGGCAGCACGCCGATCTGGTGCACCAGGCCGGCGAGGGTGGCCTGGTCCGGCATCAGGCGGGTGTAGTGGCGGCATAGCACGTGACAGATGCCGGCGATCTCCGTGCTCTTGTTCCACACCTCGCGCATCTTGCGGTCGACCACGTCGGAGGTGGCCTGGAACATCTGCTCCATGGCCAGGCCGGTGGCCAGGTTGCTGGTGTAGTTGATGCCCAGGCGGCCCACCGCCATCTGCAGGTCGGTGATCTCCTTGTTGGTCCGCAGCAGCGGGCTGTTGACCACCTTGATGATGCGCGCGGTCAGGGCCGCATCGTTGCCGATCACCTTGCTCAGCTGGGGGATGCCGATGTTCGGGTCTTCGGCGGCCTCGCGCACCTTCAGGGCGACCTCCGGCAGGGTGGGCAGCACCAGTTCATCGTTGTCGATGGCCTGCAGCAGTTCTTCTTGGACTTTCTCGGCGAGCTTGCTCATGCGCGGTTCTCTTCGGAGTCGGGCGGCGTGGAAGGGGTTCAGCGCTGGATTTCGCGATCGGCGTCCAGGCTGTAGGGCAGGTCGAGCAGGCGCAGCGGCGGGCCTTCGGGGGCGCCCAGGCAAATGCGCCCGTCCTTCATGGCGTCCTCCTGCAGCACGGCGAGCAGTTCGGTGCCGTTGTCGCTGTGGGCGGCCAGGACCACCTCGCCGACCCCCGAGTTATGCACGGGGGAGAATAGCTCTACGGCCGGTTGCGGCAGTTGCCGGTCATCCAGGGCCAGGCGATACAGGCGGCGCTTGAGCTTGCCCAGGTACTGCATGCGCGCGACGATCTCCTGGCCGGTATAGCAGCCCTTTTTGAAGCTGACCGCGCCGAGGGCCTGCAGGTTGAGCATCTGCGGGATGAACAGTTCGCGGGTGCTGCCCAGCACCTGGCCGATGCCGGCGCGGACCTGGGCCAGCAGCCAGTCATTCAGCGGCGCCTCCTGCAACTGTGCGGCCAGGCGGGCACGCAGGGTCGGCGCCTCTTCGGCGGGGGCCCAGAGTTCGCTGCGGCCATCGCTCAGGCGCAGGGCCAGCAGGTTGTGGGCGCGGGCCACGCAATCGGCCTCCTGGGGCAGGTCCAGCCCCAGGTTGACCAGCGCACCGTCGCCGCCGCTCAGGCCGAAGCGTACCCAGGCGTCGCCTTCGTCGGCGAGCTTGGACTTGGAGAACACCGCATATTTCTGCAGGTCGGCCAGCTGCGGCGCGACCAGCTCGCCGGCCATCGCCAGGAGGTAGCCGTCGGCCAGGCTGAGGATGCGGAAGCTCGACAGCATGCGGCCCTTGGGGGTGCAGCGGGCGCCGAGGCTGCTGCGGCTATCGTTCAGGTAATTGAGGTTACAGGTCAGCTGGCCCTGGAGGAACTTGCTGGCATCGGGACCGCGAACGGCAAGGATGCCTTCGTGGCTGAGGGTGCAGAAAAATGCGGTTTCGGCCATGGGGAGGAGGAGGTCGCCGGATAATGGGTCAGGGGCGACATCATAGAGCGCCACCGGAGGCTTGTCAGCGGCTGAGCGCACAGCCGCGGCATGGGGGCGGGTACTCGTCCGCCCAGGTCAACAGTCCGGGTTTTCGCCGTTATACTGCCGGGCTGAATCAACGCCGGGCTATCTCAAGGAACCCATACATGGTCGACTCCACCGAACTCAACCGCCTGTTCTGGCACAGCCGTCGCGGCATGCTGGAGCTGGACGTCCTGCTGGTGCCCTTCGTCAAGGAGGTCTACCCGAGCCTCGATGCCGAGGACCAGGCGCGCTACCGCAAGCTGCTCGCGTGCGAGGATCAGGACATGTTCGGCTGGTTCATGCAGCGCGGCGAGCCCGAGGATGCCGACCTCAAGCGCATGGTTCGCATGATCCTGGACCGTGTCCAGCCCAAGTGAGGTGTTCGAGTGCCGCTGGCGGCCCTCGCGGCTGCTGTTGCTGTGCTATGGGCTGATCCAGGCGCTGGCGCTGCTCAGCCTGCTCTGGGTCGAGTTGCCGCCCTGGGGGTATGGGCTGGCAGTCGCCCTGTGCCTGGGGCATGCGGCCTGGGTACTGCCGCGGCACATCCTGCTGAACTCGGCCCAGGCATTCGGCGCCTTGCGTCATGATGTCGATGGCTGGCAGCTGTGGAGCCGCGCGCGGGGCTGGCAGGTGATCCAGCTGCGCCCCGACAGCCTGGCCTTGCCGCCGATCGTGGTGCTGCGTTTTCGCCTGGCGAACGAGCGGCGCGTGCGCGGCCTGTGCATCCCCCGGGATGCGCTGGCGCACGATATCCATCGGCGCCTGCGGGTGCGGCTGAAGTTCAGTCGCCGTAGGTGGGCGGCGCCAGAATAGTGTCCCTGGCCTCGGCCAGTTGCTCGGGGTAGTCCAGGGTGTAGTGCAGGCCGCGGCTCTCGTGGCGCTGCATGGCCGAACGGATCATCAGCTCGGCGACCTGGGCCAGGTTGCGCAGCTCGATCAGGTCGCGGCTGACCTTGTAGTTGCTGTAGAACTCGTCGATCTCGTCGAGCAGCAGGCGTACCCGGTGCTGGGCGCGCTGCAGGCGCTTGTTGGTGCGCACGATGCCCACGTAGTCCCACATGAAACGCCGCAGCTCGTCCCAGTTGTGCGCGATGATCACGTCCTCGTCCGAGTCGGTCACCTGGCTGGCGTCCCAGCACGGCAGCCCGCTGGGCATGGGCACCCTGTCGAGTGCCTGGGCGATGTCGGCGGCGGCGGCGCGGGCATAGACGAAGCATTCGAGCAGCGAGTTGCTGGCCATGCGGTTGGCGCCGTGCAGGCCGGTGAAACTGGTCTCGCCTATGGCGTAGAGTCCCGGCACGTCGGTCTGGCCATGGTGGTCGACGACCACGCCGCCGCAGGTGTAGTGCGCCGCCGGCACCACGGGGATGGGTTCGCGGGTGATGTCGATGCCGAAGTCCAGGCAGCGCTCATAGACGGTCGGGAAGTGCGCCTTGATGAACTCCGCCGGCTTGTGGCTGATGTCCAGGTACACGCAGTCGGCGCCCAGGCGCTTCATCTCGTGGTCGATGGCGCGGGCGACGATGTCGCGCGGCGCCAGTTCGCCGCGCTTGTCGAAGCGCGGCATGAAGCGCTGGCCGTTGGGTAGCTTGAGCAGGGCGCCCTCGCCGCGCAGGGCCTCGGTCACCAGGAAACTCTTGGCCTGGGGGTGGTACAGGCAGGTGGGGTGGAATTGGTTGAATTCCAGGTTGCCGACCCGGCAGCCGGCGCGCCAGGCCATGGCGATGCCGTCGCCGCAGGCACCGTCCGGATTGCTGGTGTACAGGTAGACCTTGGCCGCGCCGCCGGTGGCGAGCACGACGAAGCGGGCACTGAAGGTGTCGACCTGGCCGCTGTTGCGGTTGAGCACGTAGGCGCCCAGGCAGCGCTGGCCGTCGAGGTCGAGCTTGCGTTCGGTGATCAGGTCGACGGCCACCCGCTGTTCCAGCAGCTCGATATTGCTCCGCTGCCTGGCCTGCTCCAGCAGGGTGTTGAAGATCGCCGCGCCGGTGGCGTCGGCGGCATGGATGATGCGCCTGTGGCTGTGGCCACCCTCGCGGGTCAGGTGGAACTCGAAACCGCCGTCGTCGCTGGCGGTCTGCTCGTCGCGGGTGAAGGGCACGCCCTGGTCGATCAGCCACTGGATCGCGGCTCGGCTGTGTTCGACGGTGAAGCGCACGGCATCGATGCGGCACAGGCCGGCACCGGCGTTGAGGGTGTCCTCGACATGGGACTCGACCGTGTCGCTGTCGTCCAGCACTGCCGCTACGCCGCCCTGGGCCCAGTAGGTGGAGCCATTGGACAGGCTGCCCTTGCTCAGCACGGCGATGCGCAGGTGCTCGGGCAGGGTCAGGGCTAGGGTCAGGCCGGCCGCGCCGCTGCCGATGACGAGAACGTCGTGCTGATAGTGTTCGCTCATGTACAGATCCCGCGAGAAAGCGCCCCTAGTATATAGAGGGGGTGGTCGGCACAATAGCGCGCTTGTGGCTGGCTGTGGCGCTTGGGAACTTTCTTGTCGTTCCGAGTTCCATTAACGGTCGCTTGGGGTGGGTTTTGTCCACTCGAGATGTCGCCCTGTGACTCCAGTGGCAGGCTCGCCGGTCGAGCGTGCGGGTGACCTAAGATTATTCACGCGGCAGGGTGCAGTTCCCTGTCGCGTTATTCCGTGCAACGCCGAAAAGGTCTTTGTCGGAAGCTTGTTTGTAAGGGGGAGAACTTTTGCGCAACGCCCGAGTCTATTTTGGCAAGCCGAGTCATCGGCAGGCGCTGCACTCCTTCGGACGGGGCGAGGAGTGTTCATGCTAACCCAGGAAGAGGACCAGCAACTGGTCGAGCGCGTGCAGCGCGGAGACAAGCGAGCATTCGATCTACTGGTGCTGAAGTATCAGCACAAGATTCTCGGGTTGATCGTGCGTTTCGTGCACGACAGTCATGAGGCTCAGGATGTGGCGCAGGAAGCTTTCGTCAAAGCCTATCGGGCATTAGGAAATTTCCGTGGCGAGAGTGCGTTCTATACCTGGCTGTATCGTATCGCCATCAACACGGCGAAGAATCATCTGGTGTCGCGGGGACGGCGACCGCCAGACAGTGATGTAAGTGCTGAGGATGCGGAGTTCTACGACGGCGACCATGCCCTGAAGGACATCGAGTCGCCGGAACGGCTCATGCTGCGGGATGAGATCGAGGCCACCGTGCATCGCAGCATCCAGCAGTTGCCAGATGATTTACGTACGGCCCTAACCTTGCGTGAATTCGATGGTCTCAGTTACGAGGACATTGCCAGCGTCATGCAATGTCCGGTGGGCACCGTGCGCTCGCGGATATTTCGAGCGCGCGAGGCCATAGACAAGTCCCTGCAACCCTTGTTGCAGGAAGCCTAAGACAGCGGCGACAGCCAAGAGAGGAACCGCCATGAGTCGAGAAGCCCTGCAGGAATCGCTGTCCGCGGTGATGGATAACGAAGCGGACGAACTGGAATTGCGCCGAGTGCTTGGAGCGAGCGACGATGCCGAGCTGCGTGCGACCTGGTCGCGCTATCAGATCGCCCGTGCCGTGATGCACAAGGAATTGCTGGAGCCGAAGCTGGATATCGCGGCGGCGGTTTCCGCGGCCTTGGCCGACGAGGCGCTGCCGGTGGCCGAGAAGACGTCTCGTGGGCCCTGGCGGGCAGTGGGTCGCCTGGCCGTGGCGGCCTCGGTGACCGTTGCCGTTCTGGCGGGAGTGCGTCTATACAATCAGGATGAAATCGGCGCTGCGCAGCTGGCGCAGCAGGCTGCTCAGCCGGCTCTGGCCAGTCCGCAGGCCCAGGGGCCAGCCATGCTGGCGGGCTTCAGTTCGGCCGCCGAGCAGCCGGGAGCGGCGCAGGCCGCCGCCGATGCCGAGGCGGGCTGGCATGAGCAGCGTTTGCCGGCTTATCTGCGTCAGCATGCCCAGCAAGCCGCGATGAGTGGCGGCGAGGGGGCGTTGCCCTATGCGCGCGCTGCAAGTCTGGAAGGCCGTTAAGGAGGCGCATGCGCTTTATTCCTCTCACCATTCTCCTGTATGGCGGATGGGCGATGTCGGCCTTCGCTGCAGAGGGCGCGCAAGACTGGTTGCAGCGCCTGGCTGAGGCCGACCGCAGTCAGAGCTTTCAGGGCACTTTCGTTTACGAGCGCAATGGCAGTTTCTCCACCCACGGCATCTGGCACAGGGTCGAGGAGGACGGGGCCGTGCGCGAGCGTCTCCTGCAACTGGACGGGCCCGCTCAGGAAATAGTGCGGGTGAACGGGCGGGCCGAGTGCGTGAGCGGTACCCTGGCCGATCAGGTCGTGGGTGATCAGGCCTGGCCTGCTCGTGAGCTCGATGTCGAGCAGTTGGCGCGCTGGTACGAGCTGAAGAAGACCGGTGAGTCCCGCGTGGCGGGGCGCGCGGCGGTGGTGCTGGCGCTGGTGCCGCGTGATCAGCATCGCTATGCGGTAGAGCTGCATTTGGATCGAGAGAGTGGCCTGCCGTTGAAAACCCTGCTGCTCAACGATAAGGGCCAGCTGCTCGAGCGCTTCCAGTTCACCCGTCTGGATCTCTCGTCCCCCCCTGGCGATGCGGCGCTACGGCCGAGTGCAGATTGTCGCTCTGTGCCCGTGGCCGAGGCGAGCACTGCCGATGGCGCCGCCTGGCGGGCTGACTGGCTGCCCCCGGGCTTTAGCCTGAATACCGTCAGTCAGCGCCGTAGTCCGGCTTCGGATGAAACTGTCGCATGCCTGGTGTATGACGATGGTGTGGCCCGCTTCAGTGTGTTCCTGGAGCCTTTGCAGGGCGCCGTGGTCGCTGATGCGCGCAGTCAGCTCGGCCCGACCGTCGCGGTCTCCCGGCGCATGACGACCAGCGACGGCGATGTGATGGTCACGGTGGTCGGCGAGATTCCTCTGGGTACGGCGGAGCGGGTGGCGTTGTCGATGCGGGCTGGCGAAGCGCAGGCTGCGCCGTGATCGAGGAGTCCGGGAGGGTCGTCGCGGTCGAGGCCGGCGCCGTCTGGGTCGAGACGCTGCGCAAGAGTACCTGCTCCAGTTGTTCGGTGAGTGCCGGTTGCGGCCAGGGGGTACTCGAGCGGCTCGGCGTCGGCGGCCGCCGGGGTCATGTGCGTGCGCTATCCGATTTATCCTTGAGTGTGGGGGATGCCGTGGTGATCGGCATTCGCGAGGATTTGCTGGTGCGTGGTTCATTGTTGGTCTATCTAGTGCCGCTTATGGGCTTGTTTGCCGCAGCGTTGCTCGCCGAGCGAATGGCCTTGAGCGAGCCTCTGGTGGTGCTGTGTGCCTTTGCCGGGTTGGCGCTGGCTGCGCTCGGCGTGCGCTGGCGCAGTGCCCGTGCCGCCGGCGATCCGGCGTTGCAGCCGGTGGTGCTGCGCGCATCAATCGCGGGTAATGTGTCTTAGTTATAAGTCTTGTACGGTCTGGAGGGGGAGCTGGATGTCGATGCCTAGCCTTAAGCTATGTTTTTCTGCGGTCCTGGCGGTTTTGCTGTTGGGGCAGGCGGTTGCCGCGCATGCGCAACTGCCGGACTTCACCGAGTTGGTCGAGGAGGCTTCGCCGGCGGTGGTGAACATCAGTACCCGGCAGAAGATACCGGCGCGGGCGGCGACGGGCGGAGGCCAGCTGCCGATGCCCGATCTGGAGGGGTTGCCACCGATATTCCGCGAGTTCTTCGAGCGCAACATTCCCCAGGTGCCGCGTTCGCCGGGCGGTGGTCGGCAGCGTGAGGCGCAGTCGCTGGGGTCGGGGTTCATCATCTCGGCCGACGGCTATGTGCTGACCAACAACCATGTGATCGCCGATGCCGACGAGATCATCGTGCGCCTGTCGGATCGCAGCGAGCTGGAGGCCAAGCTGGTAGGGGCCGATCCACGCAGCGACGTGGCGCTGCTCAAGGTCGAGGGCGATGACCTGCCCACTGTGCGCCTGGGCAAGTCCGAGGATCTCAAGGTGGGCGAGTGGGTGTTGGCCATCGGTTCGCCGTTCGGTTTCGATCACTCGGTCACCGCCGGCATCGTCAGCGCCAAGGGTCGCAGCCTGCCGAACGAAAGCTATGTGCCGTTCATTCAGACCGACGTGGCCATCAATCCGGGCAATTCCGGCGGTCCGCTGTTCAACCTGGACGGCGAGGTCGTCGGCATCAATTCGCAGATTTTCACCCGTTCCGGCGGCTTCATGGGGCTGTCCTTCGCCATTCCCATGAGCGTGGCCATGGACGTCGCCGACCAGCTCAAGACCGACGGCAAGGTCAGTCGCGGCTGGCTGGGGGTGGTGATTCAGGAGGTCAACAAGGACCTGGCCGAGTCCTTCGGTCTGGACAAGCCGGCCGGGGCCCTGGTTGCTCAGGTGCTGGACAACGGACCGGCCGCCAAGGGCGGTCTGCAGGTCGGCGATGTGATTCTCAGCCTGAACGACAAGCCGATCATCATGTCGGCCGACCTGCCGCATCTGGTCGGTGGTCTCAAGCCCGGCAGTCAGGCCGAGATGGATGTGGTGCGCGAGGGTTCGCGCAAGAAGCTCAAGCTCACCATCGGCGCCTTGCCGGAGGAGGGCGAGGTGTTGGCGGGCAGCGCGACACCGGGTGGTGAGCGCAGCAGCAACCGTCTGGGCGTCAAGGTGGTCGAGTTGACGGCCGAGCAGCGCAAGAACCTCGACCTGCAAGGGGGGGTGGTGATCACCGAGGTGCAGGAAGGGCCGGCGGCGATGATCGGCTTGCGCCCGGGCGATGTGATCACCCACCTGAACAATCAGGCGATCGATTCTGCCCGCACCTTCACCCAGGTGGCGCAGTCGTTGCCGAAGAACCGTTCGGTGTCGATGCGCGTGTTGCGCCAGGGTCGCGCCAGCTTCATCACTTTCAAGTTGGCCGAGTAAGAACCCGGCGGGATGAGCAAGGGCGACTGCGGTCGCCCTTTTCGTGCCTGCCTGCCGGCTGGCGCCTGGGCGTGACGTGTCGGGCCCGTATCGGGTACACTCCCCGGCTATTTTCGGCGGGCATTCGCCTGCGGCCTTTTCGAGTGTTGTTCTGTGAGTGACCTGAGTCATATCCGCAATTTCTCCATCATCGCCCATATCGATCATGGCAAGTCCACCCTGGCCGACCGCTTCATTCAGATATGCGGCGGCCTGAGCGAGCGTGAAATGGAGGCCCAGGTGCTGGACTCCATGGACCTGGAGCGCGAGCGCGGCATCACCATCAAGGCGCACAGCGTGACCCTGCACTACAAGGCGCGGGACGGTAAGACCTACCAGCTGAACTTCATCGACACCCCCGGCCACGTCGACTTCACCTACGAGGTCAGCCGCTCGCTGGCCGCCTGCGAGGGCGCCTTGCTGGTGGTCGACGCGGGCCAGGGCGTCGAGGCGCAGTCGGTGGCCAACTGCTACACCGCCATCGAGCAGGGCCTGGAGGTCATGCCGGTGCTGAACAAGATGGACCTGCCCCAGGCCGAGCCGGAGCGGGTCAAGGAAGAGATCGAACACATCATCGGCATCGATGCCACCGACGCCGTGGCCTGCAGCGCCAAGAGCGGCATGGGCGTGGACGAGGTGCTGGAGCGCCTGGTCGCCACCATCCCGGCGCCGACCGGCGATATCGAGGCGCCCCTGCAGGCGCTGATCATCGATTCCTGGTTCGACAACTACCTGGGCGTGGTGTCCCTGGTGCGGGTGCGTCACGGCCGCATCAAGAAGGGCGACAAGGTGCTGGTGAAGTCCACCGGCAAGATCCACCAGGTCGACAGCGTCGGCGTGTTCACCCCCAAGCACACCGCCACGGCGGACTTGAAGGCGGGCGAGGTGGGCTTCATCATCGCCGGCATCAAGGACATTCACGGCGCCCCGGTGGGCGACACCCTGACCCTGTCCAGCACCCCCGACGTGGCCATGCTGCCGGGTTTCAAGCGGGTCAAGCCGCAGGTCTACGCCGGCCTGTTCCCGGTCAGCTCCGACGACTTCGAGGACTTCCGCGAAGCCCTGCAGAAACTGACCCTCAACGACGCCGCGCTGCAGTACGAGCCGGAAAGCTCCGACGCCCTGGGCTTCGGCTTCCGCATCGGCTTCCTCGGCATGCTGCACATGGAGATCATCCAGGAGCGCCTGGAGCGCGAGTACGACCTGGACCTGATCACCACCGCCCCGACCGTGGTGTTCGAGGTGGTGATGAAGAACGGCGAGACGCTCTACGTCGACAACCCGTCGAAGCTGCCGGATATTTCCTCGGTCGAGGACATGCGCGAGCCGATCGTGCGCGCCAATATCCTGGTGCCCCAGGAGCACCTGGGCAACGTCATCACCCTGTGCATCGAGAAGCGCGGCGTGCAGCGCGACATGCAGTTCCTCAGCAGCCAGGTGCAGGTGTCCTATGACCTGCCGATGAACGAGGTGGTGCTGGATTTCTTCGACCGCCTGAAGTCGGTCAGCCGCGGTTACGCCTCGCTGGACTACAGTTTCGATCGCTTCGAGTCGGCCAACCTGGTCAAGCTGGACGTGTTGATCAACGGCGAGAAAGTCGACGCCCTGGCGCTGATCGTGCACCGCGACAAGGCCCACTACAAAGGCCGTGCCCTGACCGAGAAGATGAAAGAGCTGATCCCGCGGCAGATGTTCGACGTGGCGATCCAGGCGGCCATCGGCGGGCAGATCGTCGCACGGACCACCGTCAAGGCACTCAGGAAGAACGTGCTGGCCAAGTGTTACGGCGGTGACGTCAGCCGTAAACGCAAGTTGCTGGAGAAGCAGAAGGCCGGTAAGAAAAGGATGAAGCAGGTCGGCAGCGTGGAGATTCCCCAGGAAGCCTTCCTTGCCGTGCTCAAGGTGGATAGTTAAGGGCCTATGTCGATCAATTTTCCGCTGTTGCTGGTCATCGCCGTCGCGCTTTGCGGCGCCCTGGCGCTATTCGATCTGATCTTCCTGGCGCCGCGCCGGCGTGCGGCGATCGCCCAGTACCAGGGCCAGGTCGGCGAGCCCGACGAGGCGGTGGTCGAGCGCCTGAGCAAGGAACCCTTGCTGGTGGAGTACGGCAAGTCGTTCTTCCCGGTGTTGGCCATCGTGCTGGTGCTGCGCTCGTTCCTGGTCGAGCCGTTCCAGATTCCCTCCGGTTCGATGAAACCGACCCTGGAGGTCGGCGATTTCATCCTGGTCAACAAATTCGCCTACGGCATCCGACTGCCGGTGTTGGACACCAAGATCATCGAGGTCGACGATCCGCAGCGTGGCGATGTGATGGTCTTCCGTTACCCGAGCGACCCGAACATCAACTACATCAAGCGCGTGGTCGGCCTGGCCGGCGATCATGTCCGCTACAGCAGCGACAAGCGCCTGTTCGTCAACGGCAAGCCGGTGGCGGAGCAATTGCTCGGCGAAGAGCCGGGCAGCCTCGGCAGCGTGGTGCTCTACCAGGAGCGTCTGGGCGAGATGGAGCACCTGATCCGCAAGGAAATGCACCGTTATCGCGTCGAGCCCGGGCGCGAATGGGTGGTGCCGCAAGGGCATTACTTCATGATGGGCGACAACCGCGACAACTCGAACGACAGCCGCTACTGGAACGACCCGGACATTCCCAAGCCGTTGCTGGGCATGGTGCCGGACCGGAATATCGTCGGTAAGGCCTTCGCCGTGTGGATGAGCTGGCCGGATCCGAAGTTGCGCAATCTGCCGAATTTTTCCCGCGTCGGCCTGATTCATTGACGCGCTGAAATTTTGCGGCGCCGTTCAAGGCGCCGCCGCAGTCTATCTATAGTCTTGTAGTGGAGCCGCATGGCTCATTTCTACTCAGAATTTGGGGGCAAACATGGTATTTGCACGTTCGCAGAAGGGGTTGTCGGTTCTTAGCTGGCTGGTCGTGCTGGCGGTGGTGGCATTCTTCGCCAGCACCGCATTCAAGATGTTGCCGCACTACCTCGATTACATGTCGATGGAAAAAATGATCACTTCGGTGGGCACCGAGCAGGTCCAGGAGGTCAGGACAGTGGGTGACTTCTATTCCCATGTCGGCAAGGGCATGCAGGTCAACAACATCCGCGATCTGGAGCTGCGCGAGGTGCTCAAGGTCAAGGTCGAGAACAACGAGTTCATCGCCCACCTGAAATACGAGAAGCGCGAGCCGCTGATCGAGAACCTCGACCTGGTGGCGCGATTCGACAAAGAATACCGCGTGCGCATGCCGTGAGTGTTTCGCTAGACCGCCTCGAGCGCAAGCTCGGTCACCAGTTCAAGGACCAGGACCTGATGGTCCTGGCCCTCACCCATCGCAGCTACGCCGGGCGCAATAACGAGCGCCTGGAGTTTCTCGGCGATGCCATTCTCAACTTCGTCGCCGGCGAGGCGCTGTTCGAGCGCTTCCCCCAGGCGCGCGAAGGCCAGCTGTCGCGCCTGCGCGCGCGGTTGGTGAAGGGCGAGACCCTGGCCGTGCTGGCCCGCGGTTTCGACCTGGGCGACTACCTGCGTCTGGGCTCGGGTGAGCTGAAGAGCGGCGGCTTCCGTCGTGAGTCGATCCTCGCCGATGCCCTGGAGGCGTTGATCGGTGCCATCTATCTGGATGCCGGCATGGCGGTGGCCCGCGAGCGGGTGCTGGCCTGGCTGAGCAACGAACTGGACGGCCTGACCCTGGTCGACACCAACAAGGACCCGAAGACCCGCCTGCAGGAGTTCCTGCAGTCGCGCGCCTGCGAGCTGCCGCGCTACGAGGTGGTGGACGTGCAGGGCGAGCCGCACTGCCGGACCTTCGTGGTCGAGTGTCAGGTCACCCTATTGAATGACAAGACCCTGGGTCAGGGCGCCAGCCGCCGCATCGCCGAACAGGTTGCCGCGGCCGCCGCTTTGATCGCCCTGGGGGTGGAGAACGGCAATGACTGATTTACCCGCAACACGCTGTGGCTATGTCGCCATCGTCGGCCGGCCCAACGTGGGCAAGTCGACGCTGCTCAACCACATACTCGGGCAGAAGCTGGCGATCACCTCGCGCAAGCCGCAGACCACCCGGCACAACATGCTGGGGATCAAGACCGAGGGCCAGGTGCAGGCTATCTACGTCGACACCCCCGGCCTGCACAAGAACAGCGACAAGGCGCTCAACCGCTACATGAACAAGAACGCCTCGTCGGCTCTGAAGGACGTCGATGTGGTGATCTTCGTGGTCGACCGCACCCGCTGGACCGACGAGGACCAGATGGTCCTGGAGCGGGTGCAGTACGTGCAGGGGCCGGTGATCCTGGCGGTGAACAAGACCGACCGCCTCGAGGAGAAGGCCGAGCTGATGCCGCACCTGGAGTGGCTGGCGCAGCAGCTGCCGAACGCCGAGATCGTGCCGATCTCGGCGCAGCACGGGCACAACCTCGACACCCTGGAGAAGCTGGTCGGCGAGCGCCTGCCCGAGGGCGTGCACTTCTTCCCCGAGGACCAGGTCACCGACCGCTCCAGCCGTTTCTTCGCCGCCGAGCTGGTGCGCGAGAAGATCATGCGTCAGCTCGGCGCCGAGCTGCCCTACCAGATCACCGTGGAGATCGAGGAGTTCAAGCGCGAAGGGCGCATCCTGCATATCCATGCGCTGATCCTGGTCGAGCGCGACGGGCAGAAGAAGATCATCATCGGCGACAAGGGCGAGCGGATCAAACGCATCGGCCAGGAGGCGCGCAAGGACATGGAGGTGATGTTCGACTCCAAGGTCATGCTCAACCTCTGGGTCAAGGTCAAAGGCGGCTGGTCGGACGACGAGCGTGCCCTGCGCTCGCTGGGCTACGACGACATCTGAGCCGCGCCCGGGCGCACTCCGGCGCCCGCCATTGCGAGTAGCCCCATGCTTGCATTCAGTCAACCCGCCTATGTCCTGCACAGCCGTGCCTATCGCGAGAGCAGCGCGCTGGTGGATTTGCTCACCCCCCAGGGCCGCCTGCGGGCCGTGCTGCGCGGGGCCCGGGGCAAGGCCGGCACCTTGGCGCGACCCTTCGTGCCGCTGGAGGCGGAGCTGCGCGGCCGCGGCGAGCTGAAGAACGTCGGCCGTCTTGAGGCCGCCGGCATTCCCAACCTGCTCACGGGCGAGGCGCTGTTCAGCGGCCTGTACCTCAACGAACTGCTGATTCGCCTGCTGCCGGCGGAGGTCCCGCACCCGGAGATCTTCGAGCACTATGCCCTGACCCTGCAGGCCCTGGCCCAGGGCCGCGCGCTGGAGCCGTTGCTGCGCGCCTTCGAATGGCGCCTGCTGGATGAACTGGGCTATGGTTTCGCCCTGGATCGGGATCGCCTCGGCCAGCCTATCGCCGCCGGGCGTCTCTATCGTCTGCAGCCCGATGCCGGGCTGGAGCCCGTAGCGCAACTGCAGCCTGGCGTGTTTCAGGGGGCCGAGCTGCTGGCCTTGGCCGGGGCGGACTGGGCCGTCCCTGGCGCCTTGGCGGCGGCCAAGCGCCTGATGCGCCAGGCCCTGGCGCCCCATTTGGGCGGTCGACCCCTGGTCAGCCGCGAACTCTTCATGACCTTCAAGGAACCACCGCGTGACTGATGCCAATCGAATTCTGCTGGGTGTGAACATCGACCATGTGGCGACCCTGCGCCAGGCCCGGGGCACTCGCTACCCGGACCCGGTGAAGGCGGCGCTGGACGCCGAGGAGGCTGGCGCCGACGGCATCACCGTGCACCTGCGCGAGGACCGCCGGCATATCCAGGAGCGCGACGTGCGGTTGCTCAAGGAAGTGCTGCAGACGCGGATGAACTTCGAGATGGGCGTCACCGAGGAGATGCTCGCCTTCGCCGAGAGCATCCGCCCCGCGCACGTTTGCCTGGTGCCGGAGACCCGCCAGGAGCTGACCACGGAGGGCGGCCTGGACGTGGCCGGACAGGAGGCGCGGATTCGCGCGGCGGTCGAGCGGCTGAGCCGGATCGGCTGCGAGGTGTCGCTGTTCATCGACCCGGAGGAGCGGCAGATCGAGGCGTCCAAGCGGGTCGGCGCGCCGGCCATCGAGCTGCACACCGGCCGCTATGCCGACGCGCAAACACCGGCCGAGGCGGCCAGGGAGCTGGCACGGATTCGCGACGGCGTGGCCTGCGGCCTGGCCCATGGCCTGATCGTCAACGCCGGCCACGGCCTGCATTACCACAACGTCGAGGCGGTGGCGGCGATTGCCGGGATCAACGAGCTGAACATCGGCCATGCCCTGGTGGCCCACGCCCTGTTCGTCGGCTTCAAGCAGGCGGTGGCGGAGATGAAGCAGCTGATCGTCGCGGCGGCCAAGCGCGGCTGATACGCGGGATGGGCTGAGCCCGCGAGACCCCTCAGCCTGCCTTTGGCTATGGGTTACGCCGCTGTGCGGCTAACCCAGGCTACGGTTTGCGCGCCACCAGCACGGCGCGGGTCGGTGCCGGCAGGCCCTCGACGGTGCGGCTGTGGTCGGCCGGGTCGAGGAACTCCGGCAGCGACTGGAAACGCATCCACTCGGTGGCGCGCTGCTCCTCGATGGAGGTCATGTTGACGTCGACGCAGCGGACGTCGACGAAGCCGGCGCGGCGCAGCCACAGCTCCAGCGCCGGCACCGAGGGCAGGAACCAGACGTTGCGCATCTGCGCGTAGCGGTCTTGCGGCACCAGCACCTGCTGGGCGTCGCCTTCCACCACCAGGGTCTCGAGCACCAGCTCGCCGTCCTTGACCAGGCAATCCTTGAGGTCCAGCAGGTGGTCGATGGGCGAGCGGCGGTGGTACAGCACGCCCATGGAGAACACCGTGTTGAAGCCTTGCAGCTTGGCCGGCAGCTCCTCGAAGGCCAGTGGCAGGTGCCACACGGGCAGTTCCGGCAGGTAGTGCTTGATCGCCAGGAACTGGCAGAGGAACAGCCAGTTGGGATCGATGCCCACCACGCTGTCGGCGCCGGCGCCGAGCATGCGCCACATGTAATAGCCGTTGCCGCAGCCGACATCCAGCACCCGCTTGCCGGTCAGGTCGAGATGGGGGGCGACTCGTTGCCACTTCCAGTCCGAGCGCCATTCCGTGTCGATATGCACGCCGAACAGCTCGAAAGGCCCCTTGCGCCAGGGGATCAGCCCCTGCAGGGCGTTTTTCAAGGCGGCGCGGCTGCGCTCGTCGCAGGGGCCGTCGAAGCTGAAGCCTGGCTGCAGTTCGTGCTGCTCCACCGACAGCTCGGGCAGTGCCTGTACTGCGCCGTACCAGCGCTGCAGGTCGCCGTGACCGATCGCCAGCTTGGCGTCGAGCTGGCCGGGCAGGTCGGCGGCCCAGTCCTGCAGCGGGGTGCCGGCCAGCTGCTGCTGCAGGGCGTCGAGATCGAGGTCGCGGATCATGGCAGGGCGACCAGCGAGGCGAAGTTCAGGCACTGGAACCAGGGCACGACCTTGCTGAAGCCGGCGGCCCGCAGGCGCTCGCGGTGTAGCTCGAGGCTGTCGGGCAGCATCACCTTCTCGATGGCGCTGCGCTTCTGGGCGATTTCCAGTTCGCTGTAGCCGTTGGCGCGCTTGAAGGCGATGTGCAAATCGCTCAGCAGGTCATGCTGCTCGGCATCCTCGAAGCGCAGTTTTTCCGAGAGGATCAGCGCGCCACCGGGCAGCAGGGCCTGGCGGATGCGCCCGAGCAGGGCCAGACGCTGTTCGGGGCGGATGAACTGCAGGGTGAAGTTCAAAGCCACCAGCGAGGCCGGCTGCAACTCGAGGGTGAGGATATCGGCCTCGATCACCTCCACCGGCAGCAGCTCCTGGAACATGGCGTCCTGGGCATGCAGGTATTCGCGGCAGCGCTCGACCATGGCGGCGGAGTTGTCCACCGCGATCACCCGGCAACCTTCGACCTGTACATGGCGGCGCAGGGCCTGGGTCACCGCGCCCAGGGAGGCGCCCAGGTCGTACAGTGCGCTGTGCGGTTGGGCGAAGCGCCCGGCGAGCACGCCGATGTTCTCGACTATGGTCGGGTAGCCGGGCACCGAGCGCTTGATCATGTCGGGGAAGACCCGTACCACGTCCTCGTTGAAGACGAAGTCCGGCACCTGGGTCAGGGGCTGGGCGAAGAGGCGGTCGGGGGGCTGGCGCACGACGATTCCAAGGCGGGAGGGCGGGGCGGCATTTTACCCAAGACGCGGCAATGACCAAAGCCCGGCCCGCGCAGCGGGGGAACGGCCAGCCTGCAGGCCATGACGAGCAGGCTGAGACTTTAGTCTGATTATTCTTAAGACCAATGGCGCACGCCTATCTGACCAAAGGCTAAGTAACTGGCCAATTCCTCCGGTCTAAAGGCGTGCAGTATTCCCACCAAGGAAAGGCGCAGCCAGTCCGTGGCGCACAGATGCCGATGTGCGGATTGCGCCAGCGCCAAGGTTCACCGTAGTTCAAGCAGATCAACTCTTAGGAGGGTCAGACGGTGAAACACTTAGCCACTCACCTCTTCGCTATCACTCTGTTGGCCGCGGGCAGCGGTGCCGGCGTGGCCGCCGAACATGCCGATCCCACGGCAGAGCCGCCCGCTGGAAGGTTGCTGGCGACGCAATGCTTCCAGTGTCACGGCACCAATGGGCGCTCGCAGAGCGAGATCGACAGCATCGATGGCGAGGATGCAGACGATCTTTTCGAAGACCTGCTGGAAATGAAGGCGTCGGACGAGGTCACCGTGATGAACCAGCAGGCCAAGGCCTACAGCGACGAAGAGCTGCGGCTTATCGCCGACTACATCGGCCGCATCGACGGCGACCGCGACGATGATGATTGAGGCAGCGTCCGCAACTGGAGGATAAGTCATGAACAACTTGAATCGTCGTAGATTCATTCAGGTCTGCGGCAGCGGCGTGGCTCTGGCGGCGCTGCCGTTCTCATTGCATGCGGCCAGCGGCGCCCGCGTGGTGGTGCTCGGCGGCGGCTTCGCCGGCGCGACCGCCGCCAAGTACCTGCGCCTGTTCGGTAGGGACCTGCACGTGACCCTGGTCGACCCGGCGGCGGCCCACGTGTCCTGTGTCGGCAGCAACCTGGTGCTCACCGGGGAGACCGCGCTGGCCGAGCTGACCAACCCCTTGGCGGCCCTGCGCGACCGTTATGGCGTAGAGCTGCTGGGCGACAGCGCCGAACGGGTCGACCCGTCGACCAATAGCGTGCACCTGGCCAGCGGGGCGACCCTGGGCTACGACCATGTGATCCTGGCGCCAGGCATCGATTTCGAGCCGGTGGCGGGCCATGACTTCCAGGCCATGCCCCATGCCTGGATCGCCGGTGAGCAGACGACACTGCTGCGCGATCAACTGCTGGCCATGCCGGCTGGCGGCACCTTCGTCATCGCCATTCCCAGAACGCCATTCCGCGCCCATACCGCGCCCTATGAACGGGCCACCGTGGTCGCCGACTTCTTCCGTCGCAAGAGACCGGGCTCGAAGATTCTCATCCTCGATGCCAACCCGGCCATCGCGGGGATGCGTCGCACCTTCAGCACGGCATTCGAGGGGATCTACCGGGATATCGTCGAGTACGTGCCGAACGTCACGGTGAACGCCGCCGACGCGCTGAACATGCGCCTGGACATCAGCCGTGACGGCATCGCCGATTCGGTGACGGCCGAGGTGATCAACCTGATTCCGGCGCAGAAGGCCGGGCAGCTGGCCTTCGCCAGCGGGCTGGTGCCGGAGGGCAGCCGGTTCGCCCCGGTCAACCCGCTCAACTACGCCAGCACCCAGGTCCCGGCCGCCAACGTGCACGTGCTGGGAGACTCCCAGGCCACCGGCCAGGCCAAGTCCGGGCACATGGCCAATTCCCAGGCCAAGGTCTGCGTCGATGCGATCCTGCGGGCCCTCGTCGGCCTGGAGCCGGACCCGGCACCGAAGACCACCGCCGCGGCGTTCCCGCCCATCACCCGCCGGACCGCGAGCTGGACCACCGCGACCTTCTCCTACGATCCGGTGACCATGACCATGGTCTCGACCTCATCGGCCGAGGCGCCGGAGCCTACCAGGGACGTGCGCGAGGAGGAGGGGCCGGGTTGGTTGAAAAACCTGCAGAGTGACAGCTTCGCCTAGGCGCCAGGTCGGCAGGCAGGGCCGGCGCCGAGCGTCGGCCCTGTGTCGCGGCCCCGGGGGTCACTTCAATTGGTCGGAGAAGAATTCGCCGGCGCCCTGCAGGGGACCCAGCGGGTTGCGCTTGACCTCGAGGTGGCGAATGTTCGGCTCGCCATTGCTGACCTTGTGCACCAACTGGTCGTCGACCAGCACGAACACCGCGCGGAAGGTCCAGCCTTGCAGTTCGCGCTGCTTGCGGAAGTTGAACACGTCGGCCCAGAAACTGCCGACCCGCTGGGTGTCGGTCTTGTTGAACTCGAAGGCGTAGCCTACGCAACGGTCCTTGGCCTCCAGGCATTGCATCAGGCCATCGGGTAAATAATTGATGGGCACATTCGGTTGCACGAACATCAGCCGCACGTCGATGAACGAGAGCATCTTGCCGTTGCCCTCGGCCAGTGGGTCGAACCCCAAAGAGAACAGTTCGGAGCGGCTGGTCCGGCCGGGAATGGCCTGGGAATAGCGTATTTCCGCATCCAGGTAGTCGCCGAATGGCGAGCGCACCTCGGCACGTTCGCTCGGCAGCAGGCTGCTGCAACCGTGCAGGAAAACCAGACCCACGATCACTGCAACTTCACGCCAGTCGACCTTCATGTCGTCTCTCCCAGAAGTTAGATCTGTGCTCTAACCGTATAGTTGATCTGGCCGCGGTCCGCCCTTTTTTTGTCCAGGGCGAAAAGGCCCGCCGATGAGGCGTGCGCAAGTTTTCGACACGGTTCTCGTGCGGCGCTGGGCGAAGCGCCAATGCCGATGGAATGCTCTAACACAGGCGTTATGGTCGGTGGGGGAAGGGAGGTGAGAGGTGTTTCGCAGGCCTCTGTGCAAGCGAGCACGGGCGAGGGGAAGTTATTTGACCCGGATCGGGCAGTCGAAGCTCTTCGCCGGCGCCACCTCGACCTCCCAGGGGCGCTGGTAGGTCAGCAGCAGGCGGCCCTCGCCGGCGTGCTTGGCGTTGAACAGCCAGGTCGATTGCCCGGCGCTGCCGACCAGGCCGGCATCCTCGGGGTTGCTGTAGACCTCGGGGCCCTGGCTGGCGAGCACCGCTGCGGCGGCGTCGCGGATCACCCAGCGGAACCCCGTGCTCGGGTTGCTCGGCAGGATCAGCACCAGCTGCTGGCCGCTGTGCAGGCGCAGCGGGCACTGGCTCTGCTGCTGCACGGTCAGGCTGCCGGGCTGGTGGGCGCAGGCGCTCAGCAGGGCGAGGCCGAGGGGCAGCAGCAGGCGGTGGGCGTTGAACATGACGGGCTCCAGTGATCGACGAACGCCTGCCAGCATAGCCGCTGAGCGGCGCCGGGCGGAACCCGGCACCGCGCTTGCCTGAGCCAGCGTCAGGGGAACAGTGCCTTGGCCACGTCGGCGAAACGCCTGGCGAAGTGCACGGTCAGGCCGGCCTTGAGGTAGTCCGGCAGCTCCTCGTAGCTGCCGCGGTTGGCCTCCGGCAGGATCAGCTCGAAGAGCTTCTGCCGCCGCGCGGCGATGACCTTCTCGCGCACTCCGCCGATGGCCAGGACCTGGCCGGTGAGCGTCAGCTCGCCGGTCATCGCCACGCCCTTCTTCGGCGCCTGGTTGCGCGCCAGCGACAGCAGCGCGCTGGCCATGCTGATGCCGGCGCTGGGGCCGTCCTTGGGCGTGGCGCCCTCGGGCACGTGCAGGTGGACGAAGGCCTGGTCGAAGAAGCCCGCCTCGCCGCCGTAATGCTTCAGCTGCGCGCTGATGTAGCTGTAGGCGATCTCCGCCGACTCCTTCATCACCTCGCCGAGCTGGCCGGTGAGCTTGAAGCCGCGGCCCAAGCTGTGGATGCGCGTCGCCTCGATCGGCAGGGTCGCGCCGCCCATGCTGGTCCAGGCCAGGCCGGTGATCACGCCGATGCCCGACAGCAGCTGCTCGCTGCGGAACACCGGCATGCCCAGGTAGGCCTCCAGGTCCTTGGCGCCGATCTTCACCGCCCGTTCGGGCGCCTCCAGCAGCTGGACCACCGCCTTGCGCACCAGTTTGCCGAGCTGCTTCTCCAGCTGGCGCACGCCGGCCTCGCGGGCGTAGCCCTCGATCAGGGCGCGCAGGGCGGCGTCGCTGATCGACAGGTTCTTCTTCGCCACGCCGGCCTTGGCCAGCTGCTTGGGCCACAGGTGGCGCTTGGCGATGGCCAGCTTCTCCTCGGTGATGTAGCCGGACAGGCGGATCACCTCCATGCGGTCGAGCAGCGGCCCGGGGATCGCGTCCAGGGTGTTGGCGGTACAGACGAACAGCACCTTGGACAGGTCCAGGCGCAGGTCCAGGTAGTGGTCGAGGAATTCGACGTTCTGCTCCGGGTCCAGGGTCTCCAGCAGGGCCGAGGCCGGGTCGCCCTGGTAGCTGGCGCCGAGCTTGTCGATCTCGTCGAGCATGATCACCGGGTTCATCACCTCGACCTCCTTGAGCGCCTGTACCAGCTTGCCGGGCAGGGCGCCGATGTAGGTGCGCCGGTGGCCCTTGATCTCCGCCTCGTCGCGCATGCCGCCGACGGAAAAGCGGTAGAAGGGCCGGCCGAGGCTCTCGGCGATGGAGCGGCCTATGCTGGTCTTGCCCACGCCCGGCGGGCCGACCAGCAGCACGATGCTGCCGGCGATCTCGCCCTTGAAGGCGCCGACCGCGAGGAACTCGGTGATCCGCGCCTTGATGTCGTCCATGCCGGCGTGATGGGCGTCGAGCACCTTGCGGGCGTGTTCGAGGTCGAGCTTGTCCTGGCCGTAGACGCCCCAGGGCAGGGCGGTGGCCCAGTCCAGGTAGTTGCGGGTCACCGCATATTCCGGCGAGCCGGTCTCGAGGATCGACAGCTTGTTCAGCTCCTCGTCGATGCGCCTGCGCGCTTGTTCGGGCAGGGTCTTGCCCTCCAGACGCTGCCGGAACTGCTCGAGGTCGGCGCTGCGGTCGTCTTTGCTCAGGCCCAGCTCCTGCTGGATGATCTTCAGCTGTTCCTTGAGGAAGAACTCGCGCTGGCGCTCGCCGATCTTGCGATTGACCTCGGCAGACAGCTCCTTCTGCAGGCGGCCGACCTCCACCTCCTTGCGCAGCAGCGGCAGCACCTTCTCCATGCGCTTGAGCATGGGCACGGTGTCCAGCACCTCCTGCAGCTCGGCGCCGGGGGCGCTGGTCAGGGCCGCGGCGAAGTCGGTCAACGGCGACGGGTCGTTGGGGCTGAAGCGGTTCAGGTAGTTCTTCAGTTCCTCGCTGTACAGCGGATTGAGCGGCAGCAGTTCCTTGATCGCGTTGATCAGGGCCATGCCGTAGGCCTTGACCTCGTCACGCGGGTCGAGCGGGCTCTTGGGGTAATCGACCTCCACCAGGTAGGGCGGCTTGCGGCTGAGCCAGCCGCGGATGCGCACGCGGGTCAGGCCCTGGGCGACGAACTGCAGCTTGCCGCCTTCCTCGGTGGCATGGTGTACGCGCACCAGGGTGCCGTGTTCGGGCAGCTTGTCCGGATCGAAGGCCGCGGCGTCGCCCGGCGGGCTGTCCAGGTAGAACAGCGCCAGGCACTTGTGCGCGGTGTTCGACACCCGCTCCAGGGTCTTGGCCCAGGGTTGCGGGTTGACGATCACCGGCAGCACCTGGGCCGGGAACAGCGGCCGGTTGTGGATGGGGATCACATACAGCTTGTCCGGCAGCTGCTGGTCGGGCAGCGCCAGGCTGTGGCTGGTTCCAGTCGCCTGCTCCGGCTCGGCGACGATTTCGATGTCTTCGGGTTCGTTCATGCGGCACCTGCTGTAGCACGTTGACTGCTACATGGGGCGGTGCGCGGCGTATTTCAATCGCTTGGCAGGTCGCGGGGGGCATCGAACGCGATGGGGCGGGCGTGTCGCCCACGGCGCATCAGCGGCCGGGCAGGCCTCGCCAGCCCGCGTCGATCAATGGCGTCAGCAGGGCGAAGCAGTCGCTCGGGCTCAGCCGTGCCTGGGGCGCCTCGATCAGCTCCTGTTCCAGGCGTCGCAGCAGGCCGTGCAGCGGTTCGCCGTGGCCCGGTTCGGCGAGGCGCTGGCACAGGTGGCGCAGCTGCACCTGCAGGTCGCTGGGGCAGCGTTGGTAGTTGGCGGCGCGCATGGCCAGACCCCGCAGGCGGGCGAGGTCCTCCAGCATGCGGCAGGCCTGGCCGAGGCCACGCAGCGGCGGGTCAGTCTCCAGGCACAGGCGGTCTTCGAGCTGTTCGATGACGCCTAGCAACGCCTCGATCACCCGGCAGTGGGCGGCGAAGTCGGCGGGCTTGCGGCGCAGTTGCGGCCAGTCCTGCTGCAAGGGCGCCAGCTGTAGGCTCGGCCCGGGCCAGTTCAGCCATAGTCGGTCGAGACGACGAGCCAGGGCGTTGCGCTGGCTGGTGCTGGCGATGTCCTGTTGGGCGCCGAGGCCGCGATGCTGCTGCAGGGTCTGCAGCAGCTCCAGGCTGCGTTGCAGGGTGGTGCTTTGCAGCTGGTGCAGATGCTGCCGGTGATGTCGGGCGGCGTGGCGGCTCAGCCATTGGCCGATGAGAACGAGGGCCAGTGCCAAGGCCAGGGCGATGCTGAGTTCCATAGGGCGGCTTCTCGGGGCAGGGCAGGGGAGCGGAGCAGAACGGCTATGCCCGCAGCAACTTCCCTGCCACTCGCCGACAAGCCCGAATCCAGGGGGGGCGGCCCGGTGCGAGGGGGAGAGCGTGCGCCATTGTTGTGCGGGCGGCGCCGGCTTCGGCTGTTTTGGTGCAATTCGCCGAGATGGCAGGGGGCCACTGGTCGTGCGGGGCTGACGGCGAGGCGCACAACTGGGTAAAGTTCCGCATTTACCCTCCGGAATTGCCGCCGCAATGCTCAAAGCCCGCCTGATCCGCCTGGATGATCAAGCCCACGAACACACCCACGACCACCACCAGTTGGTGCTGTCGCTGTCTGGGCGTGCCGAGTTCGAGGTCAACGGTCGTGGTGGCGAGGTATGCCGGATGCGGGCTTGCCTGGTGCCCGGCGATGCCGATCACCAGTTCGCCGGCATGGGCGACAACCGCATGCTGATCCTCGATTTGGACGAGCAGGACACCCCCAGCGAGGATCTCGAATTGCTCACTCACCTGTTCGAGACGCCGCGCTACCCGCAGCTGGATGCCGATTTCCAGAACCTGCTGAGCTACGCCGGCGCCGAGCTGGAGCGCTACGGCAGCGATCCCATGCTGGCCAGGGCCCTCGGTGGCGTGCTGTTGCGCGCCCTGCACCTGCGCCTGTTCGGTGAACGCCAGGCCCGGGTCCAGGGGCCGCTGGACCTGGAGCGCCTGGATGCCTACATCGGCGAGCATCTGGTGCGGCGCATCAGCGTCGCCGAGTTGGCCCAGGTGGCCTGCCTCAGCCCCAGCCACTTCCATGCCCAGTTCAAGGACAGCGTCGGCCTGACGCCGCACCAGTACCTGCTCAAGACCCGCCTGGACCGTGCCGCGCGGTTGCTGCGCGAGAGTCCCCTGCCGCTGATCCGCATCGCCGAGGAGTGCGGTTTCTCCAGCCAGAGCGCCCTGACCACCGCCATGCGGCGCTACCTTGGCCTGACCCCCAAGCGCCTGCGTGGTGCGAGCTAGCGGCTCGACGGCGCATGCAGCCGCAGGTGCCGCGACAGGCTGCTACGGCGGATAAACAGGTGAACTTCTGCGCGTCGACGGCTAACCTCCTTGTCATTGCGATCAAGGTTGCCGGGACGGCATGCATTCCTTCGGGGGGTGGGGCTTGCGCCATATTCGAGTTACCGAGCTATCCAAGCGCTGGCATAGTCCGCTGTCGTGGTTGCTGCTTGGGCTGGCCGCGGCCTTGAGTCCGAGGCTGCAGGCGGCCGGCCTGGACGCCGCACTGCTGGATGCCACGGGCCAGCCGCTGGCCAATGCGGTACTGACCTTGCGCGGGCCGCTGGGCGGTGAAGGCGTGCCGACCCAGGCGGTGATGGATCAGCAGGCCAAGCAGTTCGTGCCGAACGTGTTGGCGGTGCGCACCGGCACCTCGGTGAGCTTCCCCAACAGCGACAACATCCGTCATCACGTCTATTCCTTCTCGCCGGCCAAGCGCTTCGAGTTGCGCCTGTATCAAGGCACGCCCAGCGAACCGGTGCGCTTCGACAAGCCCGGGGTGGTGGTGCTCGGTTGCAATATTCACGACTGGATGGTCGGTTACGTCTATGTCACCGACGACCCCTGGTTCGCGGTCAGCGATGAGCAGGGTCAGGTGCGGTTCGCAGACCTGCCGGCGGGACGTTATGCGGTGACGTTGTGGCACCCGCAGATTGCGCTGCAAAGCCCACGAGAGGGTGGCGAGGTGCAGGTGGATGACTCGGGCAAGCACCTGCGCCTGAGCCTGGCTGTCGAGGCGCCGCACGATGGGGGCCCGGAGGGACCACCAGCGAGTGCCTTCGGCGACGCCTTCAGGAAGGCACTCCGTGATACTGCGCAGTAGCTTTCAGGCGCGCACCGCCGCAGTCCTGATCCTGCTGCTGTCGGTGGTGGTCGGGGCCCTCTATCTGGCCGTGCAAGCCGCCACCGGCGTGGCCGTGCGCAACCAGGCCCGTGAACAGCTGGAAGTCGGCACCCGGGTCTTCGAGCAAGTCCTGCAGGGGCGCGGGCAGCTGCTGCATGAGGCGGTGCAGGTGCTCTCGGCCGATTTCGGCTTCAAGGCCGCGGTCGCCAGTGGCGACACCGAAACCATTCGCTCGGCGCTGGCCAATCATGGCGCGCGGATCAACGCCGGCCTGGTGATGATGTTCGATCTCGAGGGTCGCCTCCAGGTGAGCAGCGGCGGGCGCCTCGACGAGCAGACCGCAGCGCGCTTGAGCACCCAGCTCAGGCAGCAGCAAGGCAAGGGGTCGAGAAGTTTCCTGATGCCGGTCGGCGACACGCTCTACCTGCTGGTGCAGGCCTCAGTGCGCGCGCCGGTGCCGATCGCCCGGGTCATGATGGGCTTTCGGGTGGATCAGGCCTTCGCCGCCGAGCTGCGCGAACTGACCCATCTGGACCTGAGCCTGGTTGCCGCTCAGGACGGCTTGCCGGATATCTGGATCAGCACCCTGCCGGACGCAGTCGGGGCTCGGTTGCGCAGTGGTCTGCAGAGTGACCCGCAGACACCGGACGCCTTGCTGCGGGTCGGGCCAGAACGTTATCTCGGCGAGCGGCTGGTGCTCGTCCAGGGCGATGATTTCCAGGTGCAGGCCTTGCTGCACAAGTCCCTGAGGCAGGCCCAGCAGGCGTTCGCGCCCCTCTATCGGCATATTCTGCTGATCGCCCTGGCGGCGCTGCTGGCTTCGCTGGGGGGCGCGCTGGTGCTGGCGCGCAACGTGTCGAAGCCGGTGCGGCAGCTGGCCGAGGTCGCCGAGCGGGTGGGCCAGGGCGACTACCAGGTGCCGCTGCGTCTGGAGCGCAGCGACGAGCTGGGGCGCCTGGCCAAGTCGTTTCAGGCCATGCAGCAGGGGATCGCCGAGCGTGAACGGCAGCTGGCGCACAACGCCTTGCACGACGCATTGACCGGCCTGCCCAACCGCACCCTGATCGTCGAGCGTATCGGCAGCGCGGTGGCTGCCGGCCGGCCCATGGCGCTGCTGTACCTGGGGGTCGGCAACCTCAGTGCGGTGAGCGACAGCTGCGGACCGGGCTCCGGCGACCTGGCCATGCAGCAGCTGAGCCGGCGCCTGCAGGCCACCCTGCGCCCGGGCGACAGCCTCGCCCGGGTCACGGCCGACGAGCTGTTGCTGTTGCTGGAGAATGCCGACAGCGACAGCGCGGTGGCCGCCGGCGACCGCCTGCAACAGGTCATGCTCGCGCCACTGTCGGTCGGCAGCGTGCGAGTCGCTCTGGAGTGCGCCATCGGCATTGCCGCCTGTCCGGCCGATGGCGACGATGCACAGAGCCTCCTGCGTCGTGCGCGCATCGCCATGCAGGATGCCGCGCAGTTGCCGGGGCGCCTGCAGGTTTACCAGCAGGGGCGCGATGCCGCACATCAGCGCCAGATCCGCCTGATCCGCGACCTGCCGCGGGCCCCGGAGCAGGGCGAGTTGCTCCTGCACTACCAGCCCAAGCTGGATCTGTGCCCCGGCGGGGGGCGCCAGGCCGAAGCCTTGCTGCGTTGGCAGCACCCGCAGCTGGGCATGGTTTCACCAGGCGAGTTCATCCCCCTGGCCGAGCGTACCGGCAGCATCCGCCTGCTCACCGCCTGGGTGATCGAGGAGGCCATGCGTCAGCTGCAGGAGTGGAATGCCCGAGGCCTGCAGGTGCAGCTGTCGTTGAATATCTCCACCGAGGATCTGCTCGATCCCGAGCTGCCGGACCGGGTCGGCCGTTTGCTGGCCTACTACCGGGTGCCGGCGCAGCAGCTGACTTTCGAGATCACCGAGAGCGGCGTGATGCTCGACCCGGCCGCGGCGTTGCGGGTGCTGCACGGCCTGCGCGGTTGCGGCATCCGTCTGTCGGTGGACGACTTCGGCACCGGCTATTCCTCCCTGGCCCAGCTCAAGCGCATGCCGGTGCAGGAGTTGAAGATCGACCAGTCCTTCATCCGCGAGCTGGACGACACCAGCGAGGATGCGGTGATCGTCCGCTCGACCATCGAGATGAGCCATAGCCTGGGCCTCAAGGTGGTGGCCGAGGGCGTCGAGCTGGCGCGCAGCCTGCAGCTGCTGCGGCACTGGCGCTGCGATACCGTCCAGGGCTACCTGATCAGCAAGCCCCTGAGCGGGAAGGACTTCGAGGCCTGGGTCGCGCAGCCACTCAATTCCACCCAGTCATTGGTGTAGGCATTCCATGATCAATTCGCAGTTTCTCGGCGTTGTGCTCTGTCTGTGTTCTACCCTGGCCGGCGCCGATCAGGGGCGCCTGCTGGCCACCGGTGGGGCGTCCAGCCTGGAGGGCGCCGCCGGTGGCGGCATCACCCCCTGGGCGGTGCTGGCCGGCTATGGCGAGCGTGGCGAGTGGGGGGGCGACCTGTTCGCCACTCGCGTCGAGACCGGCGACTACCGCCTGGATGTGGCCGGCGTCGCCGCCTCATTCGATAATCGCCTGGAGCTGTCCTATGCCCGCCAGCGTTTCGACCTGGGCAACCTGGCGCGCGATCTCAGCCTTCCGGAAAACAGCCTGAGCCAGGACATCTTCGGGCTGAAGGTGCGGCTGTTCGGCGACCTGATCTACGACCTCTTGCCGCAGGTCTCCCTCGGCATCCAGCACAAGCGTCAGAAGGACTTCCTCATCCCCAGCCTGGTCGGTGCCCAGCGCAGCGAGGACACCGAAGGCTACCTCGCCGCCAGCCGCTTGTTCCTCGGCGGTGCCTTCGGCTACAACCTGCTGGTCAACGGCGGCGTGCGTTACAGCCGGGCCAACGAACTAGGCCTGCTGGGTTTCGGCGGCGACCGGCGCGACAAGCACTCGCTGCTCAAGGAGGGCTCGATCGCCGTGTTGCTCGATCGTCACTGGGCCCTGGGGGTGGAATACCGCGAGAAGCCTGACAATCTCGGCTTCGCCGGGGAAAGCGATTGGGCCGATCTGTTCGTCGGCTATTTCCCCAACAAGCGCCTGGCGGTGGTGCTGGCCTATGCCCGGCTCGGCGAGATCGCCACCCTGGACCAGCAGAACGGCGCTTATCTGTCCGTACAAGGGAGCTTCTGAGGATGCGTATTCTGCCGTTGGCCCTGATCCTCAGCCTGACGGCCTGCGCCCAGCAGCCGCCGCGGGACGACAGCCTCTACCAGGCCTTGGGAGGGCAGGCGGGCATCACCCGGATCGTCGAAGGCATGCTGCTGAACATCGCCGGCGACCGGCGCATCGTCCGTCATTTCGAAGACATCGATATCGTGCGCCTGCGCGACAAGCTGGTGGAGCAGATCTGTGCCGAGGCCGGCGGCCCCTGCGCCTACACCGGCGACAGCATGGAAGAGAGCCACAAGGGGCAGCAGCTGACCCCCAGCGATTTCAATGCCCTGGTGGAAAACCTGCAGGATGCCATGGATGCCGAAGGCACCCCGGTGCCGGCGCAGAATCGCCTGCTGGCGCGCCTGGCGCCCATGCGCGGGCAGGTTATTGAGCGCTGAGCGCCGCATAGTTCCTGGCGCAGACCAGGAAGGCCGCGGTCGGCCACTTGGGGCGTTAGCCGCCTATCCTTTGCCGACTTTTCGACGATACCGCAGGAGAGCGTGATGCCATACGTCAATATCCAGATCACCAAGGGGGCGAGTCGGGAGCAGAAGGCGCAGCTGGTCAAGGAAGTGACCGACTCCCTGGTGCGCGTGCTCGGTAAACGGCCGGAACACACCCATGTGGTGATTCAGGACATCCTCGAGGAGGACTGGGGCTTCTCCGGCCTGCTCACCGACGAGTGGAAGCGGCGGCAGGCACAATGAACCTATGAGTGGTTTCGACGGGGCGGCTGTCCCCGGGGCCGTTGAGGCGGGGGGCGAGCCGTCGCCCCTGGCGGCTTACCGGCAGGCCGTCGAACGGGGGTTCGAGTTCGATCAGGCCCAGTGGCAGGCCGTGCAATGCCTGCAGAACTGCCATCAGGCCTTGCATGGAGCTGCCGAGGGCGCGGGTGCGCCACGCGGGGTCTACCTCTGGGGGCCGGTGGGGCGCGGCAAGACCTGGCTGATGGACAGCTTCTACCGCAGCCTGCGAGTACCGGCGCGTCGTCAGCATTTCCACCATTTCATGGCCTGGGTGCATCGGCGTCTGTTCCAGCTGAGCGGCACCGCCGACCCGCTGCTGGCGCTGGCCCGCGAGCTGGGCGCGGAGCTCAGGGTGCTGTGCTTCGACGAGCTGTTCGTCAACGACATCGGCGATGCGATCATCCTCGGCCGGCTGCTGCAGGCGATGTTCGAGCAGGGCGTGGTGCTGGTCGCCACCTCCAACCAGGCGCCGCAGCAGTTGTACGCCGAGGGATTCAACCGGCAGCGCTTCGTTCCGGCGGTGGCGGCGATCGAGCGGCATATGCAGGTCGTCGGGGTCGACGGCGGCCAGGACCATCGCCTGCATCCGGGCATTGAGCTGCAGCGTTACTGGATCGCCCGGCCAGGCCAGCCGAGTGCCCTGACCGCGGTATTCCAGCGCCTGAACGGGGGGCAGGCGCCCTGCGGCGAACCCATAAGCCTGGGGCATCGCCGTATTTCCGCGGTGCGCCATGGCGAGCGCGTGCTCTGGTGTCGCTACGCCGACCTGTGCGAGCAGCCACTGGCCGCCCTCGATTTCATCGCCCTGTGCGACCGCTTCTCCAGCATCCTGCTCGGCGAGGTGCCGAATCTCAGCGCCGGGCAGCGACCGGGCTACATCGCCCGCGGCACCGAGGATGGGGCAGTGCAGGTGCAGGCCGGCGAGCGGCGACTGCCGGAGCTGTCCCGGCATGACGACGGCGTGCGCCGTTTCATCGCCCTGGTCGATGAGTGCTACGACCGCCGTGTCCCGCTTTACCTGGAGGCGCAGGTGCCTTTGGCGCAGCTCTACACCCAGGGTTACCTGGAGTTTGCGTTCCGCCGCACCCTGAGCCGCCTGCAGGAAATGCAGCTGCAACGTTTCGCCCCCGCCGGCTGAGGCGGTGCCGGCCGCCGTCCTTCGTCGGTGTCGGCGTCGGGTCAGCTATCCTGTGCTATATCCTTGGCAATGCACGGTCAGCACACTGCGCACCGTGCGGCTCTGTAGGTGGAACCCATGCCGGCCGCTGGGTCCAGACGCGCGGGCGGTGGTCGTAGCGATCCGGCGGCGGCATTTCAACAGAGAGGTAGGTCTCATGAGCACCATGCAATGCGTCCATCGCGACCACACCATCATCGCGGATGTCGTGGAACACCCGGGCATCCCCACGCCCTGGGCCGGAGGCTGTCACATCACCACCCCGGACGGCCGCACCACCAAGCGCCTGCCCCTGCCGGTGGATAGCCTCTATCTCGCCGAGCTGGAGAGCGCCCAGCGAGCCTCGATCGCCCATGGCAAGTGGCTCGTAGACCAGGCCCTGGATCACGGCAAACCACTGTTCCACTAGGCCGTGAGCGGCCTGGCCGGGGCCGAGCCGGCGCGCCCCGCTATCCTTGAAGTAGAGCAGTCGAGAGGAGGGCGTGTCATGGCTCACAAACACCAGAGTCTCCTGTACTCGATCTTCGAGGACCCGCTGCGCAGCAATATCCACTGGCGCGAGGTCGAGTCGCTGCTGCATCACCTCGAGGCCAAGGTCGAGCCGATCCTCGGCGCGCGCTTTCGCGTGACGCTCAACGACTATGAGTTCGTGCTGCACCATCCGCACCAGGGCAACGAGTGCAGCAAGCAGGAGATCAAGCACCTGCGCGAATGCCTGGCCAATGCCGGCATGACCCCCTCCGGCTACGACCAGAAGTTCGGCCGAGCGGAGTAGGACGGCCGGTGGCGCGCTGGGTGATGCTGGCCGGACTGGCGCTGTTGCTGCTGGGCGCCACGCTGCATTTCGCCCCCTGGCTGCTGCAGTGGTTCGGCCGCCTGCCCGGCGACATCCGCATCGAGTCGGCGCGCGGCCGCGTGTTCATCCCGCTGACCTCGATGCTGCTCGTCAGCCTGGCGCTGACCCTGCTGATCAATCTGTTCCGGCGCTGACCTCGGCACCATCGGCGCGGGGCTTCGGGCGGTCTGCTGCGTGGGCAGCGCCGCGCCCTAGCCGTGTGGCCGGTGTGCATCGCGAAAGCGTTCGACCCGGTAGGGGCGCGGGTCGAGCGCCGGTGCCTCGTCGTTCATCAGGTCGACCACCAATTCGGCGCTGATCGCCGCCTGGGTCAGGCCCAGATGCTGGTTGCCGAAGGCGAACAGCAGGCGCGGCAACTGCGGGTGGCGGTCGATCACCGGCAGCGAGTCGGGCAGGGTGGGGCGATGCCCCATCCATTCGCTGGTCTGCAAGGAGGGCTCCGCCAGGGCCGAGATCAGCGCCTGGCTGTGCCGGCGCAGGGTCTTAAAGCGCCGGCGAATCGGTTTGAGCGTTAGCCCGCCGAATTCGGTGAAGCCCACGGCGCGCAGACCGGAGTCCAGCGGGCTGATGACGAAGCGCCGCTCCGCCGAGCCGATCGGCCGCGTCAGTCCCGTCGCCACGCCCTGCAGGCTCAGGTGGTAACCCCGTTCCGCCTCCAGCGGCACCTCGATGCCCGTACTCCGCAGCAATCGTTTGCTCCAGGCGCCGGCGCAGATCACCGCCTTGTCGGCGCTTAGCGTGCGACCCACGAGGCTTACTTCAACCTGCCGGGTGTCGGCAGCCAGGGATTCGACGGCCTGTTGCACGAAGCGTCCACCGCGGGCTTCGAAGGCGGCGAACAGCAGGCGGCAGAGCTGGTAGGGCTCGCGCACCCGGCAGGCCTCGGGAAAGTACAGTGCATGGCTGACGGTGCCGGCCAGGGCCGGTTCCAGCTGGGCGACCCGGGCGGCGTCGAGCAGTTCGCAGGGGACGTTCCACTGCCGTAGATACCGGCCATGGGCCCGGGCTTCCGCGAGCCGCTCGGGCGACTCCCAGACCAGCAGGTAGCCGGATTGGCACAGCTGCTCGCTCGCACCTATGTCGTTCAGGCAGCGCTGCCAGGCGCCAATCGCCGCCCGGTTGAGCTGGCGCAGGCCCTCTCGCGAGCGGGCGACCTGGGCAGGACGGGCGGCGGCGACGAAGCGCGCCAGCCAGGGCAGGCTGCGGTGCAGGTAGCCCAGCGGCAGGGCCAGTGGGCCGTGCGGGTCGAGCAGCATGGCCAGTGCGCCGCGCAGGGTCTTGGCGCTGGACAGCGGGTCGATCAGCTCGGTGGCCAGGTAGCCGGCGTTGCCGAAGGAGGCGCCGCGACCCGGCGCTTCCCGGTCGATCAGGGTCACCCGGTAGCCCTTGCGCTGGGCCTGCAGGGCGGTGCACAGGCCGACCACCCCGGCGCCTATCACCGCGACGGTCTTGGCGGGGGCCGGCATCAGACCGCTCCTTCTGCGTCGGCTAGCAATGAGGTGGGTGCAGCGGCCGTCGTCGGGGCGGCTTCGGCGCGCTTGGAGAACCAGCCGGTCTGGGCATAGAGGATGCCGATGGCCGGCGACAGCCAGCAGGCGAAGGCCAGCGGCGCATAGAGCAGGTTGCTGTAGTCGCCGGAGGTCATGCTCAGGCCCAGGGTGCCGATGACGAAGGCGCCGCCGGCGTTCCAGGGAATCAGCGGCGAGACCAGGGTGCCGCCTTCCTCGATGGCCCGCGACAGGTTGAGGCGGCTGTAGCCCAGGCGGTCGTACTCGGGGCCGTACATGCGCCCCGGCAGGGC
Organism: Pseudomonas sp. MBLB4123; assembly: GCF_051904775.1. NCBI lineage: Bacteria > Pseudomonadati > Pseudomonadota > Gammaproteobacteria > Pseudomonadales > Pseudomonadaceae > Pseudomonas > Pseudomonas sp. MBLB4123. Next base: position 2,152,784 of record NZ_CP196711.1, on the reverse strand, counting down.
GATCGACAGGTAGACGTCGCCGGACACCGCGTTGGTCGCCACCGAGGTCAGGATGGCGTTGCTCTGCAGGCCGCGGAAGCCCTTGCTCAGGCGCATGATCGCGGCGACCACCGACTCCAGGCAGCGGGTGCGCTCCAGGGCGCCGCCGAAGGCCAGGGCGAACATCATCAGGGTCACCACCCAGGTCATCGAGGTCACTCCGCCGCGGTTGAGCAGGCTGTCGAGCGACGCGCTGCCGCTGCTGGCCTTGAAGCCGCTGTGGGCGAAGGTCAGCAACTGGTTGAGGTTGTAGTCGTAGTTGATGAAGGCGACCAGGCCGCCGAGGGCGAAGCCGGTGAACAGCGCAGGTATCGGTGCGACCTTGAAGAATGCCAGCGCCATGACCAGCAGCAACGGCAGCAGCGCCAGTAGGCCGAGGTCGAACTGGCTGCGCAGGCCTTCCTTGAGCAGGTCGATCTGCTCGAGCTGAGAGGCGTCGACGCCGGTCTGGCCGCCGACCAGCAGGTAGAGGGCGAAGGCGATGAGCATCGCCGGGATGGTGGTCGGCATCATGTTGCGGATGTGCGCGAACACGTTGGTCTCGGTGACCGCCGCCGCCAGGTTGGTGGTGTCCGACAGCGGCGAGACCTTGTCGCCGAAGAACGCGCCGGAGACCACGGCGCCGGCGATCCAGTACAGCGGAATGCCGAAGGCGGTGCCGATGCCCACCAGTGCCAGGCCGATGGTGCCGACCGTGGTCCAGCTCGAGCCGATCGCCAGCGACACCACCGAGCAGAGCAGCATGGAGGCGGCGAGGAACCAGGCCGGGTCGATCAGTTCCAGGCCGTAGTAGATCAGCAGCGGCACGGTGCCGCTGGCGATCCACAGGCTGACCAGCATGCCGACCAGGATCAGGGTGGCGATCGAGGGCATCGCCACGTGCAGCACATGGAAGGCGCCGGCCTCGATGTCCTTCCAGCGATAGCCCTGGGTCCAGCCGACCAGGCCGGTGATGGCGAAGCCGATGGCCAGGGCGATGTGCGGGGTGAAGTCGTTGTAGTAGAAGATCTGCAGGCCCAGCAGGCCGATGGTCGTGACGATCGGGATCAGCGCCACCCAGAGGTTGGGCAGGGCGATCGCTGGCGGCTTGTTATCCGTCATTGTCGGTACTCCAGCAGATGAGCGACGGTCGTCGTCATCCTGTTGTTTTTGTCGGGCGGAGATGAGAAAGGGCACCCGCTTGTGGGTGCCCGAACAGGCGTAGGCGTCAGCCTCGATTGCGGTAGGCGAGAATCGCCGCGGCGAGGTCCTCGCGCGAGTCGCCCACCGACTTGAACAGGGTCACCGCCTGGTCGGCGTTCGCCAGGGCGGCGCGGCCTCCGTGCTGGCCGCGGCACAGCTCGGCGAGTTCGGCGAGGATCTTGTCGGCGCCGATGGCGCCCTCGCGGATCGGCATGATCAGGTCGCCGGTCTCGCTCAGTGCGCCGGCCTTGGTGTCGACGAACAGCGCGCAGCGCTGCATGGCGACGTTGTCGGTCTCGCGCATGCTGGGGGTGAAGCTGCCGACCAGGTCGAGGTGGGCGCCGGGCTTGAGCCAGTCGCCGAGGACCACCGGCTCGGTCGCCAGGGTGGCGCAGCTGATGATGTCGGCCTCGCCGGCCGCCTCTTGCAGTTGCGCTTCGTGGCAGACCTGGGCGTCGATGCCGCTGCTGCGCAGCTCGGCCACCAGCGCCGTCGAGGCGGCCGCGTTGCGGTCCCACACCCGTACGGTCTGGATCGGCCGCACGCTCATGTGCGCCGGAATCAGGCGGCGGCCCATGCGTCCGGCGCCGATCATCAGCAGGCTGCTGGCGTCTTCGCGGGAGAGAAAGCGCGAGGCCAGCGCCGAGGCCGCGGCGGTGCGCCGGGCGGTCAGCTCGTTGCCGTCGAGCAATGCCAGCGGCTGGCCGCTCTGGCCGCAGCTGAGCATGTAGTGGCTGCTCAGGCCGGGCAGGTGGCGGGCGTTGTTGCCGGGGAACACGTTGACCTGCTTGACGCCGACATACTCGCCTTCGATCCAGGCGGGCATCAGCAGCAGGGTGGCCGTCGGCTCGCCGGGTACCTCGATGCCGTGGTGGTGACGGACTGGCGAGCAGACGTCTTCGCGGGCGAAGATCGCGCTCAGCGCCTCGATCAGACTGGCCCACGGCAAGGCGTGCTGTACCTGGTCGGCATTCAGTTGCATGGCGGCTTTTCCCGTTGTTAAGGTGTTTGGCCATGGTAGTCACGCCGAGCCTGTTGGCATTGACCCAGCCGCTGGAGTTGTAGACCCAGGCTATGAATCGATCCCTTCCTGTCGCGGTCCCGCCGCGATGAATCGCAGCCAGGTGCGGCGCAACCTGATCGCCCTGCAGCGCGGCGAGCACAGCCACGATTACGCCCAGGTATTGATCGGCTGGCGCGGGCGCATGGACTGCGAGTTCAGCGACGCGACGGGCCGCCTGGCCAGCGGCACCGCCGCATTGGTACCGGCGGCGGCCGGCCATCTGTATGCCGGCCTCAGCGAAGACAGCGAACTGCTGGTGCTCGACGTGGCGCTGCACGACCCCTATATCCGTGCCCTGGAAGAGGCCTGCGGCATGCGGTTCAGCCAGACGCTGTTCCAGCGTCCGGAGTTCGTCTCCCTGGATTTCGCCACGCTGCCGCTGCTGGACTTCGCCGTCGGCCAGCTGCAACGGGGGCGGGAGCAGGCCGATAGCCTGGTCGGCTGTCAGCTGGTGTCGCTGTTCATGACCCAGCTGTGCCAGCGTTATTCAGCCACCGCGTCGTTGCCGCCGCGCCATGCACGCCTGGCCCTGGCCGAGCTCGATCGGCTGATCGACCGGCGTCTGGCCGAGCCACCCAGCAACGGCGAGCTGGCCGCGGCGATCAATCTCAGCGAGAGCCATTTCATCTGCCTGTTCCAGCGTCAGCTCGGCGTGACGCCACAGCAGTACGTGATGAACCGGCGCCTGCAGCGGGCCCAATACCTGCTGCTCAACAGCGCCCTGCCGCTGGCGGCGGTGGCCGATGAGGTCGGCTTCGCCGATGCCTCGAGTTTCTCCCGCGCCTACAAGCGCCGTTTTCAGACGACTCCCGGGTCTCTGCGCCGCGCCCGTTAGCCGAGCGGGCTGACCCCGCGATGGCTCTAGCGCAGCGCGCATGCCCGTTTTCCCTGCCCTCTGCCGCTTAAACGGCTGTTTGCCAATAGTTCCCCGCCCATAGGTTTCTGCAAAAAATACAGAGCTTTGCGCAAGAAGCCGTCATGGTTCTGCCACTAAATTCCGTCCTCCACGCGTGGCGTGCGCCTGGCTTTGGGTCCGTGGTCGGACCAGAGCTACCCGGCCGATACCGCGCGGTGGTCTCACAACAACAGTCTCCACAAGAGGATGGGCGTGATGTTCAAAGCCAGTCACGTCTTGCAGGACGAGTTCCTTAACCGGATCTCTGCCGCCAAGGCCGCCGATTTCTTCCCTGTCATCAGCGCGAACTACAGCGTTGACGAGGCAGCCTATCTCACTGAGCTCTTGCAGCTCGCCGATCCCGGTCAGGACGGCATCGAGGCTATCCGCCGCAATGCCCGCACGTTGATCCAAGACGTGCGCAGCCGGGACAATGCCGTCGATACCCTCGACGCACTGCTTCGTCAGTACAGCCTCGATACCCAGGAAGGGCTGATGCTCATGTGCCTGGCCGAGGCTCTGCTGCGCGTGCCGGACGCCGCCACCGCCGACGCGCTGATCCGCGACAAGCTCAATGCCGCCGAGTGGGAACGCCACCTCGGCAAGAGCGACAGCGTGCTGGTCAACTTCGCCGCCTGGGGCCTGGTGATGACCGGCAAGGTGGTCGATTCGGAAACCGCCGACGGCCGGCCGAAGAGCATCCTCGGCAAGCTCATCCAGCGCTCCGGCGAGCCGGTGATTCGCGCCGCGATGAACCAGGCGATGAAGCTGATGGGCAAGCAGTTCGTGCTCGGCCGCAGCATTTCCGAGGCCCTGAAGAACGGCCGCCCGGAACGCGAGAAGGGCTACACCTACTCCTTCGACATGCTCGGCGAGGCGGCGCTGACCCAGGCCGACGCCGAGAAGTACATGGCCGACTACCGCAAGGCCATCGACACCGTCGGCGCCGAGCCCCAGGTCGGCCCGGGGCCCAAGCCCTCGGTGTCGATCAAGCTGTCGGCGCTGCACCCGCGCTATGAAGTGGCGCAGCGCGAGCGCGTGCTCACCGAGCTGTTCGCCAACGTGCGCGAGCTGGCGATCCGGGCCCGCGAGCTGGGCGTCGGTATCTCGGTGGACGCCGAGGAAGCCGATCGCCTGGAGCTGTCCCTGGAGCTGTACGAGAAGCTGATGCGCGACCCGGCCATCAAGGGCTGGGGCGAGTTCGGCCTGGTGGTGCAGGCCTATTCCAAGCGCTGCCTGCCGGTGCTGGTGTGGCTGACCCTGCTGGGCAAGGAGCTCGGTGCCAAGATGCCGCTGCGCCTGGTCAAGGGCGCCTACTGGGACAGCGAGATCAAGCAGTGCCACGTGCAGGGGCTGGACGGTTTCCCGGTGTTCACCCGCAAGGAAGCCACCGACACCTCCTACCTGGCCTGCGCGCGCTTCCTGCTGTCGGACTTCACCCGCGGGGTGATCTACCCGCAGTTCGCCAGCCACAACGCCCACACCGTCAGCTCCATCCTGTCCATGGCCGCCGAGCACCAGCAGCCGCGCGAGTTCGAGTTCCAGCGCCTGCACGGCATGGGCGACGCGCTGTACGACACGGTGCTGGAAAAGCACGGCAAGACCGTGCGCATCTATGCCCCGGTCGGCGCCCACAAGGACCTGCTGCCCTACCTGGTGCGGCGCCTGCTGGAGAACGGCGCGAACTCCTCTTTCGTGCACCAGCTGGTCGACCCGAGCACCCCGGTCGAGTCCCTTCTCGATCACCCGGTGACGCAACTGCGCAAGTTCAAGTCGCTCAGCAATGAGAAAATTCCCCTTTCGCCCGCGCTGTTCGGCGCCGCGCGGAAAAACTCCCAAGGCATCAACATGAACATTCAGCACTCCTGGGCCGAACTCGAGTCCGCCTACCAGCCGCACCTCGACCGTCAATGGCAAGCCGCCCCGGTGATCAACGGGCAGAAGCTGGCCGGCAGCGTCCAGGAAGTCCGTTGTCCCTACGAGCTCGGCCGTGTGGTCGGCAGCGCCCAGTTCGCCACGGCCGAACAGGCCGCCCAGGCCCTGGACGGGCTGCAGGCCGCCTGGCCGCGCTGGAACGCCACGCCGATCGATGCCCGCGCCAGCGTGCTCGAGCGCCTGGCCGACCTGCTCGAGGCCAACCGCGCCGAGCTGATGGCCCTGTGCACCCTGGAGGCCGGCAAGAGCCTGCAGGACGGCATCGACGAGGTGCGCGAGGCGGTGGATTTCTGCCGCTACTACGCCCAGCAGGCACGCCTGCGTCTGGGCCGCGAAGAGCTGCAGGGGCCGACCGGCGAGCGCAACGAGCTGTTCCACGAGGGCCGTGGCATCTTCGTCTGCGTCAGCCCGTGGAACTTCCCCCTGGCCATTTACCTGGGCCAGATCACCGCCGCCCTGGTGGCCGGTAACTGCGTGCTGGCCAAGCCGGCCGAGCAGACCAGCCTGATCGCCGCCCGCGCCCTGGAGCTGATGTTCGAGGCCGGCCTGCCGACCGACGTGATCGCCTTCCTGCCGGGCGACGGCGCCACCCTCGGCGGCGTGTTCTGCCGCGATGCCCGCGTCGCCGGGGTGTGCTTCACCGGCTCTACCGAGGTGGCGCGCCTTATCAACCGCCAGCTGGCCGAGAAGCCGGGCCCGATCGCCGCGCTGATCGCCGAGACCGGCGGCCAGAACGCGATGATCGTCGACTCCACCGCGCTGCCCGAGCAGGTGGTCAAGGATGCCGTGCAGTCGGCCTTCACCAGCGCCGGCCAGCGCTGCTCGGCGCTGCGCGTGATGTACGTGCAGGCCGATATCGCCGAGCGGGTGATCGACCTGCTCAAGGGCGCCATGGCCGAACTCAAGGTCGGCCCGACCCACAAGCGCGTCAGCGACGTCGGCCCGGTGATCGACGCCGAAGCCCGCGAAGGCCTGCTGGCCCATATCGCCCAGCTCAAGGGCGAGGGCAAGCTGATCGCCGAGGCCAGCCTGCCGGCCGGCCTGGACGGCCACTTCGTCGCCCCGGTGGCGTTCGAAATCGCTGGCATCGACGAGCTGAAGAAGGAAAACTTCGGCCCCATCCTGCACATCGTCCGCTACCAGGCGGCCGATCTGGACCAGGTGGTGGCGGCCATCAACGGCACCGGCTACGGCCTGACCCTCGGCGTGCACAGCCGCAACGAGGAGACCGCCCAGCGCATCGAGGCCCTGGCGCGGGTCGGCAACCTCTACGTCAATCGCAACCAGATCGGCGCCGTGGTCGGCGTGCAGCCCTTCGGCGGCTGCGGTCTGTCCGGCACCGGCCCGAAGGCCGGTGGCCCGAGCTACCTGCTGCGCTTCGTCAACGAGCGCACCACCTCGGTCAACACCACGGCGGTGGGCGGCAACGCCTCGCTGCTGTCGCTGGGCGACGAGGTTTAAGCGGTAAACCCAGGGTGGGGTCCAAAAGGCCCCGCCCGGCCCTGGCCGAGCCGCCTACAGGCGACCCGGTCAGCGGTTCCCAGGCAGCGAGCGCATACCGTGCTCGCTAATAACGAGTGTCACGGCCCGAGCCGTGCCAACACGAGAACAACAAGATGAGCGAGCAGAACGTTTTTGTTGTAGGGGTGACCTTCGTGGTCTACCTGGTGCTGATGCTGGGGCTGGGCATCGTCGCCTACCGTCGCACCCAGAATCTTTCCGACTATATCCTCGGCGGCCGTTCCATCGGCCCGGGCACCGCGGCGCTGTCCGCCGGCGCCTCGGACATGAGCGGCTGGCTGCTGCTGGGCCTGCCGGGCTACGCCCTGGTGGCCGGCTTCGAGGCCAGCTGGATCGCCATCGGCCTGCTGGCCGGCACCTGGCTGAACTGGCTGTTCGTCGCCCGTCGCCTGCGCGTGTACTCCCACGCGGCGAACGACTCGGTGACCATGCCGGCCTACTTCGAGAACCGCTTCAACGACAAGTCCCGCGCCCTGCGTGTGATTTCGGCGGTGATCATCCTGACCTTCTTCCTGTTCTACACCAGCTCCGGCCTGGTGGCGGCGGGCAAGCTGTTCGAAACCGTGTTCGGCTTCGACTACCAGATCGCCGTCGTGGTCGGCACCCTGGCCGTGGTCTCCTACACCCTGTTCGGCGGCTTCCTCGCGGTGGCCTGGACCGACGTGGTGCAGGGCCTGCTGATGGCCGCCGCGCTGGTGCTGGTGCCGGTGTTCGCCCTCAATGCCGTGGGCGGCGTGGACGCCGCGCATGCCGCGATCCTGGCCAAGAACCCGGAGATGCTGACCTTCTTCAGCGACACCAAGGGTGAACCGCTGGGTTGGATCGCCATCCTCTCCCTGCTGGGCTGGGGCCTGGGTTACTTCGGTCAGCCGCACATCCTGGCGCGCTTCAAGGCGATCTCCGACGAGAAGGACATGCCCACCGCGCGGCGCATCGCCGTGAGCTGGACCGCCGTGACCCTGTTCGCCGCCCTGGCCATCGGCTGGGTTGCCGTGGGCTACCTGGAGACCGACCTGGCCGACGCCGAGACCGTGTTCATGGTCCTGGTCAACAGCCTGTTCCACCCGGTGGTGGCCGGCATCCTGATGGCCGCCGTGCTGGCCGCGGTGATGTCCACCGCCGACTCGCAGCTGCTGGTGAGCTCCTCGGCCCTGGCCGAAGACTTCTACAAGGCCCTGCTGAAGAAGAATGCCAGCGACAGCGAGCTGGTCTGGGTCGGCCGTGGTGCCGTGGTGCTGATCGCCGTCATCGCCCTGGTCCTGGCGCTGAACCCCGATACCACCGTACTGGGCCTGGTGTCCTACGCCTGGGCCGGCTTCGGCGCCGCCTTCGGCCCGGCCATCCTGCTGTCGCTGTACTGGAAGCGCATGAACCGCCACGGCGCCTTGGCCGGCATCATCCTCGGTGGCGTCACCGTGGTGCTGTGGAAGCAGCTGTCCGGCGGCATCTTCGACCTGTACGAGATCATTCCCGGCTTCATCCTCGCCACCCTCGGCATCGTAGTGGTCAGCCTGCTCACCGAAGAGCCGGAGTCGGCCCTGCAGAGCCAGTTCGACAAGGTCGAAGGCCAGATGGCCTGATGAGTTTCATCCCCGCCTGCAGCCGGTCGTCTGCAGGCGGGGCGCTCGAGCGCGGATTGCAGTGCTGATGCCCGCCTCGGGTTCCACGACGACCCGATAGTGCTTCGCCGGCCCACACCCTCGGGTGTCGGGCCGGTTTTTTTTGGGCTCCTCGCTGTTCGCCATTGGTCGGGCCGCGCGCAATCCGGCGGCGCGCAGCTAATCTCTTGAATATCCCGTGGCGTATCGTCAGGCGGCTCTCGGGCGCCTGCAGGAGTCGATGGCTATGAGTGTCCAACCCCCGGGTCTCGGTCAGCCCGCCCCCTGGTTCACCTGCCGCAGCCAGAGCCGCGAGCGTTTCGTCTTCGATACGGTCGCCGGGCGCTATATGGTGCTGTGCTTCTTCGGTTCGGCCGCCGAGCCCCTGAGTGCCCGGGTGCTGCAGCTGCTGCTGGCCCAGCGCCGGCGCTTCGACGACGACAACCTGTGCTTCTTCGGCGTCTCGATCGACCCCGAGGACGAGCGTCGGCAGCGGGTCGCCAGCCTGGTGCCGGGCATCCGCTACTTCTGGGATTTCGAGCGCCAGGTCAGCGCCCTGTACGGCGCCGTGCAGGCGGATGGCGGCTACCGTCGGCTCAGCTACGTGCTCGACCCGTTGCTGCGGGTGCTCGCCGTGCTGCCGTTCGGCAACGATGCCGAGGCCCATGTGGCCGAGCTGCTGACGCTGCTCGAGCGCCTGCCGGCGGTCGGTGCGGCCTGTCCGGCGGCGATGCAGGCGCCGGTGCTGGTGCTGCCGCGGGTGTTCGAACCCAAGCTGTGCCGGGCGCTGATCGATTACTACCGCCAGCAGGGTGGCGCGCCGTCCGGCTTCATGCAGGACCAGGGCGACAAGACCGTGCTGGTGCTCGGTCAGGATCACAAGAGCCGACGCGACTGCACCCTGGAGGACGAGGAGTTGCGCCAGGCCTGCCAGCGGCGCATCCATGAGCGGCTGGTGCCGGAGATCCACAAGGCCTTCCAGTTCCGGGTGACGCGCATGGAGCGCTACCTGGTGGGCTGCTACGACGCCGGCGAGCAGGGCCATTTCCGCCCGCACCGCGACAACACCACCCGGGGCACCGCCCATCGGCGCTTCGCGGTGTCCTTGTTCCTCAACACCGGCGAGTACGAGGGCGGCCTGTTGCGCTTTCCCGAGTTCGGCCCGGCCCTGTATGCGGCGCCGCCCGGCGGGGCGGTGGTGTTTTCCTGCAGCCTGCTGCACGAGGCCACCCAGGTCACCCGCGGCCAGCGCTACATGTTCCTGCCGTTTCTCTACGACGAGGAGGCGCGGCACATCCGCGAGGAAAACCAGGTGTACCTCGCCAGCGAGCCGGCCGTCGCCGCGCCGCAGGCGGCGGGTCAGGGCGGCTAGGCGGGGCGCGCGGGCCTGGGCTTGGGCGGAGCCAGGCTCTACACTGGCGCGATAAAACCAAAATATCAGCGTGACCTTGCCTGCATGAAAATCCAGCCCCTGCCTCCGCTCAACAGCCTGGTGGCGTTCGAGGCGGCCGCCCGCCACCTGAGCTTCACCCTGGCCGCCCAAGAACTGCATGTCACCCAGGGCGCCATCAGCCGCCAGGTGCGCCTGCTCGAGGACTACCTGGGCAAGACCCTGTTCGAGCGCACCACCCGGGCGATCAACCTGACTCCGACCGGCGGCCAGTACTACGAGACCGTGCGCGAGTCGTTGCAGCAACTGGCCCATGCCACCGGGCAGATCCGCCACTGGCAGGGCGCCCAGCAGGTGACCGTGGTCACCAGCACGGCGATGGCCTCGCTGTGGCTGCTGCCCAAGGTGGCCGAGTTCCAGCGCGACAACGAGGGGATCGACCTGCGTATCGTCGCCTACGACCATGTCAGGGATTTCAACCGGCTGGACTGCGATCTGGCCCTGTACTACTGCCGCACCCCGCCCAAGGACATGCTGGTGACCCCGCTGTTTTCCGAGGAGGTATTCCCGGTCTGCAGTCCGGGCTACCTGGCCAAGCATCCGGATCTGCAGGAGCCCCAGGAGCTGGCCGGCTGCACCTGGCTGTGGCTGGACGACCCGCAGCGCGACTGGATCGGCTGGCCCGAATGGTTCCAGCGCCTGGGGCTGGTGGCCCCCAAGCCCAGGCATCGGATCAATATCAACAGCTACTCGATGCTGATCCAGACGGCCCTGAGCGGCCAGGGCATCGCCCTGGCCTGGTCGAACCTGATCGATGATCACCTGCAGACCGGCGCCCTGGTGCGGCCCATCGCCAGTGCCCTGAACACCGATGCGCAGTTCTGCCTGCTGGAGCCTCACGGGCGCGCCTCCAGCCGGCAGAGCGTCAAGCGCTTTCGCGACTGGCTGATGGCGCAACTGCCGTCGCCCCCCGGCGTCGTGGCCCCCTCGACAGACGCCTGAGGCCGAGCCGGAACGGACACTGCCGCGGGCTTGTGGCCTGCGGCAGTGGTGCATGGAGCGGCGTTGTCGTCGGTATTCCGAGCGGTTCAGCGCTCGCGCCTGGGCAGGCCGTGGGTGTCGCTGGTGCGAGCCGTTCGGCCCCGCCCGGTACGGCTCCAGGCGGTGCGGCCTGGGTTGTCCCGGGAATCTTCTGGCGGGCGAGCGTCCTGCCGCGGGTGTTGGGCAGGGCGTCGGAGCCTGACCGACGCCCGTGGCGCGGTGCAGGCTCTAGTGCAGGCAGGTGCCTGCGATCCTTCAGGACGACAAGGTGCGCTTTCGCCCCCCCTCCCAGCAAGCCATTTGTGGTCATGGACTGATGACTTTTAGGCATGACTTGATCCGTCCTGAGCCAGACTCTGCCTGCGATAGAGTGTCTTCTGCCGGCTCCGGCTATTTGTGATTAAAGCTCATCAATGGCCCTGTAAAAATCGTTTGTCGGACAATCCCCTGTTTGCCGAAACTCGCCGCCAACAGAGCCAGGCCCATGCGCCTGCCGATTGTCAGCAACCGTGCCCAGCAGGGGAGAACAACAATGACCCAAGCCATTTCTCAGCAGATCCCAGTGCATCAGCTGGAAACCGTACTCGCGCCGATCCACGAGGCCACCGGCCTGTCCAACGCCTTCTACACCGACCAGAAGCTGTTCGAGCTGGAGCGCGACCAGATCATGGGCAAGACCTGGGCCTGCGTCGGCTTCGCCAGCGACCTGAGCCAGAACGGTTCGGTCAAGCCGGTCGACTTCATGGGCCTGCCGCTGCTGCTGATGCGCAACCGCGAGGGCCTGGTGCAGGTGTTCCACAACGTCTGCAGCCACCGCGGCATGAAGCTGGTGGAAGAAGAGGGCACCGTGCAGGGCGTGATCCGCTGCCCCTACCACTCCTGGACCTATGACCTCAACGGTGGCCTCAAGGGCACGCCCCACGTCGGCGGCATCGACAAGCACAAGGACGAGCGCTTCGCCTGCGAGAAGCACGGCCTGAAGGCGATCCGCAGCGCCATCTGGATGGACATGGTGTTCGTCAACCTGTCCGGCGACGCCCAGCCGCTGGAGGAGATGCTGGCGCCGCTGACCGCGCGCTGGAGCCAGTTCCTCGGCGAGGACGGCATGGGCCTGATGCGCCGCCGCCCGCACATGGACGCCACCACCCTGGACATCGCCTGCAACTGGAAGCTGGCGGTGGAGAACTACTGCGAGGCCTACCACCTGCCCTGGGTGCACCCGAGCCTGAACACCTACTCGCGCCTGGAAGACCACTACAACATCCTGTTCGACGAGCAGTTCGCCGGCCAGGGCAGCTACGCCTACAACCTCTCCGACGTCGCCGGCACCCACCTGCCGCAATTCCCCAGCTGGCCCCAGGACCGCCTGCGCAACGCCGAGTACGTGGCCTTCTTCCCCAACGTGCTGCTGGGCATCCAGGCCGACCACGCCTTCGCCATGCAGCTGGAGCCGGTCGCGCCGGGCCGCACCATCGAGCACCTGCGCCTGTTCTACGTCGGCGACGAGGCCCTGGGCGACGAGTACGCCGCCTGCCGCAACGCCATCCTGGAGTCCTGGAAGGTGGTGTTCGCCGAGGACATCGCCTCGGTCGAGGGCATGCAGAAGGGCCGTCACTCGCCCGGCTACGGCGGCGGCGCCTTCTCCCCGGAGATGGACATCCCCACCCACTACTTCCACCAGTGGGCCGCGCGCAAGCTGCTGGCCGTCGCCCAGAACGCCTGAGGAGGTCGCCATGTACCCGATTGCCGAGCACTGGCTGAACTATATCGACGGCCAGTGGTGCGACAGCGAGTCGCGCCTGACCGTCAACAATCCCGGCACCGCCGAGCCGGTGGCGACCATCGCCCAGGCCTCGATCGCCGACGCCGAGCGCGCCCTGGTCGCCGCCCGGCGCTGCGCCGACAGCTGCGAGCTGACTCGCGCCCGCCCGGCGCAACGGGTGACCTGGCTGCTGCGCATCGCCGAGGAGATCCGCGCGGTGGCCGAGGAGGGCGCCTGGGTGCTGTGCCAGGAGAACGGCAAGAGCCTCAACGACGCCCGCGACGAGTTCATCGAGGCGGCGCGCTACTTCGAGTACTACGCCGGCATGGCCGACAAGATCGAGGGCACCTCGATCCCCCTGGGCGACGGCTACATGGACTTCACCCTCTACGACCCCATGGGCGTCTCGGCGCAGATCGTGCCGTGGAACTTCCCGGTGTCGATCTGCGCCCGCTCCCTGGCCCCGGCCCTGGCCGCCGGCAACGCGGTGGTGATCAAGTCGCCGGAGCTGTCGCCGCTGGGCATGTGCGTGCTGGTGCGCGCCATCGCCCGGGCCGGCCTGCCCAACGGCGCGGTCAACCTGATCTGCGGCCGCGGCCGCGAGGTCGGCACGCACCTGGTGAACAGCGCCAAGGTCGACCAGATCGTCTTCACCGGCTCGGTGCCGACCGGCCAGACCATCCTGCGCGACGCCGCCGCCCATGCCATTCCCAGCGTCATGGAGCTGGGCGGCAAGTCGGCGGCCATCGCCTTCGCCGATGCCGACCGCCAGCAGCTGCTGGCCAGCGTCAAGGGCGGCATCTTCTTCAACGCCGGCCAGGTCTGCTCGGCCATGTCGCGCCTGCTGGTGCAGCGCGAGATCTACGAGGAGGTGGTCCAGGACGTGGTCGCGTTGGCCGAGGGTCTGAGCGTCGGCCTCGGCCAGGACAACCCGGACCTGACCCCGGTGATCAGTGCCGGCCAGCTGGCCGGCATCGAGGAGCTGTGCCGCCGCGCCCTGAATGAGGGATCGGTGCTGGCCACCGGCGGCGAGCGCTTCGGCGACCGTGCCGGGCACTTCATGCGCCCGACCGTGTTCCGCGACGTGCGTCCCGAGATGGCCATCGCCCAGGAAGAGGTGTTCGGCCCGGTCCTGGCGATCATCCCCTTCGACAGCGAGGAAGAGGCCCTGGCGATTGCCAACGGCACCGAGTTCGGCCTGGTGGCCGGGGTCTTCACCCAGGACATCAGCCGCGCCATGCGCTGCGCCCGGCGCCTGAAGTCCGGCCAGGTGTTCGTCAACGAGTGGTATGCCGGCGGCATCGAGACGCCGTTCGGCGGCGTCGGCCTGTCCGGCTTCGGCCGCGAGAAGGGCCAGGAAGCGCTGTACAGCTACGTGCGCACCAAGAACGTCGCCATTCGCGTGGCGGGGGAGTAAGCGAGATGTTCAAGACCTGGCTCTGTGTGGTCTGCGGCCTGATCTACGACGAGGCCCTCGGCTGGCCGGATGACGGCATCCAGGCCGGCACCCGCTGGGAAGACGTGCCGGCGGACTGGAAGTGCCCCGAGTGCAAAGTCGGCAAGGAAGATTTCGAGATGCTCGACATCAGCCCGGTGGTCGCCGCCAGCGCGCCGCTGCCGCTGGCGCCGCAGCCGCTTAAGGCAGCGGTTCAGGCCGCGGCCGAGCCGCGCCAGCCGATCGTCATCATCGGCAGCGGTTATGCCGGTTATGGCCTGGCCCAGGCCCTGCGCCGCGCCGACCCCCAGGTCGAGATCCGCGTGCTGACCCGCGAGTCCGGTCACCTGTATTCCAAGCCGGCGCTGTCCATCGGCCTGGCCCAGGGCAAGAGCGCCGCGGCCCTGGCCGGCGAGTCGGCCCTGGCCATCGAGCAGCGCCTGAAGATCCGCGTCTATACCCATTGCGAGGTCGAGCGCATCGACCCCGTGGCACGGCGCCTGCACACCAACATCGGCGAGATGGAGTACGGCCAGTTGGTGCTGGCCAGCGGCGCGGCGCCGATCCGCCTGCCGATCGAGGGCGACAGCCAGGCGCTGCTCAGCGTCAACAACCTGCACGACTACCGCAGCTTCCGTGAGCGTCTGGTCGGTGTGCGTCGGGTGGCGATCCTCGGCGACGGCCTGATCGGCTGCGAGTTCGCCAACGACCTGGCCGCGAGTGGGTTTGAAGTCAGCGTTATCGGCCTCGGCCAGTGGCCGATGGAGCGCCTGCTGCCGGTCGAGGCCGGCCGCCAGTTGCAGACCGCCCTGGGCGAGCTGGGTGTGCACTGGCACCTGCAGAACACCGTGCAGCGTATCGACTCGGCCGAGCAGGGCTATCGCCTGACCCTTGCCGATGGCCAAAACCTGCAAGCCGATCTGCTGCTGTCCGCCGTCGGCCTGCGGCCCAACCTGAGTCTCGCCGAAAGCGCCGGGCTCGCGGTGGGCCGTGGCATCCAGGTGGACGCCCAGCTGCAGTGTTCGCAGCCGGGTATCTACGCCCTCGGCGACTGCATCGAGATCGACGGCCAGCTGCTGCCGTACCTGGCGCCGATCAACCAGGGCATCGCCGCCCTGAGCAAGACCCTGCTCGGTGCGCCGACTGCGGTCAGCTACCCGCTGATGCCGGTGACGGTGAAGACCCCGGCCGCGCCGCTGTGCCTGCTGCCGCCGGCCGTCGGGGTGGCCGGCGAATGGCGCTGCACGGCCACCGACGACGGCCTCAGCGCCGGTTATTACGATGCCGAGGGGGCGCTGCGCGGCTTCGTCCTGCTCGGCCGGCAAGCCCAAGTGCAGCGCAATGCCTGGCTGCAGTCCTGTCAGAACGCTCAATCGGCCGTGGCCTGAGGGCAGTCCCATGCGTAAATCCATCAATCTGCCCCACGACGACGCCAGCTGCGGCTGGTACGCGGCGCTGCCCGCCGCCCAGCCCGCCACTCGCCTGCAGGGCGAGCAGCGCGCCGACTACGCGGTGATCGGCGCCGGCTTCGCCGGCCTGGCCGCCGCCCGCCGCCTGGCCGAGCACCACCCCGAGGCGCGCATCCTGCTGGTCGATGCCCAGCGCGTCGCCCAGGGCGCCTCGGGGCGCAACTCCGGCTTCGTCATCGACCTGCCGCACAAGTTCGCCCTGGAGCACCCGGACCCGGCGCACAAGCAGCGCCTGCTGGCCCTCAATCGCGCCGCCATCGCCCAGCTGCAGGGGCTGATCCAGGCCCACGGCATCGACTGCCAGTGGTCCCACGCCGGCAAGTACCAGGGCGCCGTGGGCCCGCGCGGCATGGCCTACCTGGAGCACTTCGAGAAGCTGATGAAGGACCTCGGCGAGCCCTTCGACTGGGTCGAACGCGGCGCGCTGGCCAAGGTGCTGGGCACCGGCCACTACAGCGGGGCGATCTACACCCCCGGTTGCTACCTGATGCAGCCGGCCGCCCTGGTCAGCGGCCTGGGCCGCTGCCTGCCGGGCAACGTCGAGCTGCTCGAGGAGTCGCCGATCCAGCGCCTGGAGCGTGACGGCCAGGGCGGCTGGATCCTCCACGGCAGCGCCGGGCGCATCCGCACCCCGCGCCTGCTGCTGGGCACCAGCATCTTTACCCAGGAGTTCGGCTACCTGCGCAACCGCCTGCTGCCGGTGATGACCTTCGCCAGCTGGACCCGGCCGCTGACCGACAGCGAGCTGCAGGTCTACGGCGGCCAGCTGGACTGGGGCCTGACCCCGGCCGACCACGCCGGCACCACGGTGCGCATGACCCAGGACCGCCGCCTGATCATCCGCAACACCTACAAGCACGTGCCCAAGTACGGCAGGAGCACCAGCGACGCGATGCGCGAGTCGGTGCGCAGCGATCATCGCAAGGCCTTCCTGGCGCGCTTCCCGCAGCTGGCCAACGTGCCGTTCAGCCACACCTGGGGCGGCGTCTACGCCATCTCGCGCAACTTCACCAACTTCTTCGGCGAGCTGGAGCCGGGGGTGTTCGCCTCGGCCTGCGACAACGGCGTCGGCGCGGCCTGGGGCACCATCTCCGGCACCCTGCTGGCGGACCTGGCGGTGGGCGCCGACTCGGCGCAGCTGCGCGACATCCAGGCGGTCACCGGCATGCCGTCGCTGAATCCGCCGGAACCCTTCCTCGGCCTGGGCGTGCGCTCGCGCATTCGCCTGGCGGCCTGGAACAGTCGGAGCGAGCTATGAGTCAGGTCGTTTCCGGGAAGGGCCCGGTGCTGCTGGTCGATCATCATGACCTGGATTTCGTCCCCCGCGGCGGGCCGCCCGGCGCCGCCTTCGTGGCCCGGGCGATCAGCAACGAGGTGTCGCCCAATATCGGCATCGGCTTCGCCCGCTGGGAGGGCGCCGAGGTGGCCTGGACCCTGCTGTACGACGAGGTGATATTCGTCATCCAGGGCTGCTTCGAGCTTAAGGCCAACGGCCAGCTGTACCGGGTCGAGCCGGGCCAGCTGCTGTGGATTCCCGAAGGCACCGAGCTGGTCTACGGCGGCCACGCGCTGTTCGGCTACGTGGTGCATCCGGGGGACTGGAAGCAGCGGCACGGTCTGGCCTGATCCAAGGAGTAGCGGCGCCATGGGTGTGTGTTTCTCGGTAGAGCCTGTGCGCGTCATGCGTGTGCTGCCCGTGGAGGTCATGCCATGCTCGGCCTGACCAAGACCTTCGGTGCCCTGTACCTGGCCAGCCTGTTGATGCAGCTGGGCTCGACCCTGCTGATGACCTACCTGGCGCTGCGCCTGGCCGCCGACGGGGTGGCCGAGGTCTGGGGCGGCGCGCTGATGGCCGCCAACGCCCTGGGCATGGTGGCCGGCGGCAAGGTCGGGCGCGTGCTGATCGAGCGGGTCGGGCATATCCGCACCTACGTCGCCTGCGGCGGGGTGATCTCCGCCGCCGTGCTGGCCCACGAGTTCAGCGGCTCCTTGCCGTTCTGGCTAGTGCTGCGGGCGCTGGTCGGCCTGGCGATGATGGGCCAGCTGATGGTGCTGGAGAGCTGGCTCAACGACCGCGCCCGCAGCGACCAGCGCGGCAAGGTGCTGGGTATCTACATGGTGGCGATCTACGTCGGCATGGTGCTCGGTCAGCTGGCCCTGAGCTGGAAGGGCGATCTGGGCATCCACGCCCTGCTCGGCGTGGCCATGGCCTTCGCCCTGTGCCTGGTGCCGGTGGCCCTGACCCGCAGCATGCACCCGGCGGCGCTGCAGCCGGCGCCGGTGGATATCAGGCTGTTCATCCGGCGGGTGCCGCAGTCGCTGGTGACCGTGCTGATGGCCGGGATGATCTACAGCGCCTTCTTCGGCCTGGCGGCCATCTATGCCAGCCGCCAGGGTCTGGATACTACCGAGGTCGGTCAATTCATGGCGGTGGTCATAGGCGCCGGGCTGCTCGCCCAGCTGCCCCTGGGCTGGCTGTCCGATCGCTTGCCGCGCGCCAGCCTGATCCGCGCCGTGGCGCTGCTGCTGATCCTGGCTTTCCTGCCGCTGAGCCTCTATCAGACGCCGCCCTTCGGTGTCCTGCTGCTGGTCGGCGGCTGCATCGGTTTCCTGCAGTTCTGCCTCTACCCGCTGGGCGTGGCCCTGGCCAACGACAACGTCGAGCCCGAGCTGCGGGTGTCCCTGGCCGGCCTGCTGCTGGTGACCTACGGCGTCGGCGCCTGTATCGGTCCGCTGCTGGCCGGGGCGCTGATGGAGCGCTTCGGTGCCGCCAGCCTGTACTACTTCTCCGCCGCCTGCGCCGCGCTGCTGGCCCTGGCAGTCGGCCAGGGCAAGGTCAGCGGCGCGCACCTGCAGGAGGACGCGCCGTTGCACCACCAGGCCACCCCGGTCGGCCTGGCCAGCGCCACCCTGGCCGCCGCGGTGGAGCCCGCCGAGCCGACCGCCGACACCCCGAGCCCCGGCGAGCCGCTGGTGCCGTGCGAACCACGGACCGGTTGAGCGCGTTCCGTTTCCTTATGCCTGAACTCACCCAAGTGGAAATCCAGTCATGTTCGACAACAAGAATAAGTACCTGGCCGATGAGGCCGCCGCCCAGCCGCTGCGCAACCCGGTGAGCATCGAGACCCACAAGGCGGCGCGCGGCTACCGCCTGCAGCGGGTCCGCCAGCAACTGCTAAAGCAGGACTGCGCGGCCGTCCTGCTGTACGACCCGGTGAACATCCGCTATGCCACCGACACCTCGAACATGCAGGTGTGGACGCTGCACAACTTCGCCCGCTACGCCCTGGTATTCGCCGAGGGGCCGGTGGTGCTGTTCGAGTTCCACAACTGCGAACACCTGCACGAGGGCAACGAGCTGCTCGACGAGATCCGCCCGGCGATCAACTGGAGTTACTTCGGCGCCGGCTCGAGGATCTCCGAGAAGGCCGTGGCCTGGGCCGACGACATCCGCGCGGTGCTGCGCCGGCATGCCGGCGACAAGGCGCGGCTGGCGGTGGACAAGGCCGACCTGGAGGGGCTGGATCTGCTGCGCGAGCACGGCCTGTGCCTGGTCGAGGGCCACAGCCTGATGGAGGAGGCGCGCAAGGTTAAGTCGGCCGAGGAGCTGGAGCTGATGCGCTGGACCATCGCCGTGTGCGAGCGCGGCATCCAGCGCATGCACGACGAGCTGCGTCCCGGCATGACCGAGAATGAGCTATGGGCCTGGCTGCACTACGAGAACATCCGCCACGGCGGCGAATGGATCGAGACCCGCCTGCTGGCCTCCGGGCCGCGCACCAACCCCTGGATGCAGGAGTCCAGCGACCGGGTGATGCAGGCAGGCGAGATTATCTGCTTCGACACCGACCTGATCGGCCCCTACGGCTACTGCGCCGACATCTCCCGGGCCTGGACGGTCGGCCACGTCGCGCCCACGGCCGAGCAGCGCAAGCTCTATCGCCTGGCCCATGAACAGGTGCAGCACAACATGAGCCTGCTGCGTCCGGGCCTGAGCCACCGCGAGTTCGTCGAGCGCTCCTGGGACATCCCGCCGGCCTACCAGCACAACCGCTACTGCTGCGTGGTGCACGGCGTCGGCCTGGCCGACGAGTACCCGGCCCTGGCGCACAAGGGTGCCGACTGGGCCAGCAGCGGCTACGACGGCGTGTTCGAAGAGAACATGGTGCTCTGCGTGGAGAGCTATATCGGCGAGCAGGGCGGTGCCGAGGGCATCAAGCTGGAACAGCAGGTGCTGATCACCGCCGACGGCTGTCAGGCGCTGTCGCGCTTCCCCTGGCAGGACGACTGGCTGTAACCGTCGGCGAGTTCGATTTCTATCAGCAAATGTAATGCACGCAAGGCGTCGTCCGGGTGTCGCTGAGGCGCACCCGGTGGTCGTCTTCAGCAATGCATGGTCTCCGGAATTTTCTGGAGATTACTGGCGATGTCGAGGCCGTAGAGGGCGCGTGCGGCTGAGTAGAAGGCGCTCTTTTCCTATGGTCTTTTTGATGACTTATAGTCATCAATCGCACAGATAAAATGGGTTGTCGCAGCGCCGCCGCTGTCTGACCATCGAGTCCCCGCTCACAACCTGTGGCTGCTGCCGGCTCGTCCGCAGCGCACACAGGCGTGGATTTTCGAGACTACAAAAACAAAAGCGAGGCCCCTTGCATGAGAGACATGGTCGCCGAGGGTTCGGCAACCCAGGATTTCAACATCCGCCTGATGGGACTGAACTTCCATCGCATCATCTTCCCCACATCGCTGCTGGTCGTCCTGGCCCTGGTGCTCGGTGCGCTGAACGATCCCGCGGCCTTCGGCCAGGCCCTGGAGGGGGTCAAGGGCTGGATCCTGAGCAATTGCGACGGCTTCATCATGATCATGGGCAACCTGGCCGTGCTGTTCTGCGCCGGCCTGGCCCTGTCGCCCTTCGGCAAGATTCGCCTGGGCGGCCAGGATGCCAGGCCCGAGTTCGGCCTGCTGTCCTGGTTCTCCATGCTGTTCGCCGCCGGCATGGGTGTCGGCCTGCTCTACTGGGGGGTGGCCGAGCCCGTGGCGCAGTACACCGAATGGTGGAAGACCCCGCTCAATGTGCCCAAGCAGACGCCCGAGGCGCTGCATGCGGGGATGGGCGCGACCATCTTCCACTGGGGTTTCCATCCCTGGGCGATCTACCTGACCAGCGCGCTGGTGGTGGGCTTCTTCGCCTATAACAAGGGCCTGCCGTTCTCCCTCAGCTCCGGCCTGCAGCCGCTGATCGGCAAGGCGCACAAGGGCCTGGTCGGGCATCTGGTGGACAGTTTCACCGTGGTGCTGACGGTGTTCGGCCTGGCCACTTCCCTGGGCCTGGGCGCCATGCAGGCCACGGCCGGCATCTCCCATGTGCTGGGCATCGCCAACTCCTTCGCTCTGCAACTGCTGTTCATCCTGCTGGTGACTGGCCTGGCCGGCTTCTCCCTGTGGCGCGGGATGGATGCCGGGGTCAAGCTGCTCAGCAACATCAATATGCTGCTGGCCCTGGGCCTGTTCCTGCTGGTGGTGGTCGGGGTGGGCGTGCTGAGCTTCTTCTCCGGCGTGCTCGACACCACTGTCGACTTCGTCGAGTTCTTTATTCCCCTGAGCAACTGGATCGATCGTCCGGACCAGGACTGGTTCCAGGGCTGGACCGTGTTCTACTGGGCCTGGTGGTGCACCTGGGGTCCGCTGGTCGGGGTGTTCGTCGCCCGGGTCTCCCGCGGTCGTACCCTGCGGCAGATGGTGGGCGTGGTGATGGTGGTGCCGACCATCGCGGCGATCTTCTGGTTCAGCGCCTTCGGTGGCGGTGCCATCGCCCAGGTCATCGACGGCACGGGCGCGCTGGCGGCCGGCCTGGTGGATGTCAACATGGCCATCTTCCAGTTCCTCGAAGAGCTGCCGATGGCGGCCATCACCTCGGTGCTGGTGGTGATCCTGCTGATCATCTTCATGGTCACCTCCATGGACTCCGGTGCCCTGGTGGTCGACAACTTGGCGGCCGGCGGCGACCCGGACACCGCGCCGGTGCAGCGGGTGCTGTGGCTGGTGATGATTGCCCTGGTCACCATCACCCTGTTCGTGATCGGCGGCGATACCGCGCTCAAGGGCATCCAGGCCGGTGCCGTGGCCATGGGGCTGCCGTTCATGGCGTTGATGCTGTTGTTGATGGTCGGACTGCTCAAAGCCCTGGCCAGCGAGCCGCGGCCCTGAGCCTCAACCTGCCGGTTACGGCGCGTATTCACGGCCCATGGGCCCGAGGTATGAAAGATGACTGCCGACAGTTACGGCCTGCAAGACTTCATCGCCGACCTGCGGCGGATCGCCGCCGCGGCGCCGGACGAGGCGAGCCTGCTGAACGAAGTCGGCCCGCTGGCCCAGCGCGTCGTGCAGGCCCGCGATTGGCTGAGGGCCGAGATGTACCAGGCCGATGCAGAGCTGGGCTTCGGCACCACCCAACTGCACGTCGAGCCCGACCAGTCGCTGTTCGTGGTGGTCGACAGCTGGCTGCCCGGTCGCGGGGTGCGTCCCCACGACCACGATACCTGGGCCGTGGTGGTGGGGGTCGAGGGCGTCGAGCACAACAGGTTCTGGCGGCGCCTGGATGACGCCAGCCGCCCCGGCCACGCGGAGCTCGAATGCACCGGCGGGCAGCACATCGCCGCGGGCGAGGTGCTGCTCATGCCCAGCGGCAGCATCCACAGCGTGACCAACGAATCGGCGCACACCAGCCTGTCGTTCCATGTCTATGGTCGCCACCTCAACCATACCCGGCGGCGCCAGTTCGACCCGGAGGGCAACCGCGAACTGCCATTTCTGATCAGCCCTCGTTGACAGGGGGCTGGCGAAGGCGGCACTGCGCCTCTGGTCGGTAGCGTCGGAATCAATGCGGGGAATGGCGCGATTGGATCGCTGCGCGGCGCGGATAGAACGGTCGTGGACTTTACCCGACCCTATAGTCAGCCGCGAAGTTGTGGCGCTTCTGTTCTGAAGTCAAAGTTTGCGGGCTGTCGTAATGGCACTTCCAATTTCTCTGGAAGTTGTCCGGTCTGTCAACTTGTGCTGTTTTAAGGATGTAATAAGTTCTGCGCGGATGCTGTGTTTAGTTGCCCTTTTAATGGGGCGGCTCGACCGCCTGTGCGTGGGATCATGCGTGTCGGAAGACGCCGTCTTCGGCTTCGGGAAGACAGGCCGAATGGCCCGTGGTTGGCGACCCTGGCGGGTATCGGGCGGGGCCGGGTGGTCGTGAATTGGTGATCAAAACTCATTAATTCACGGCGAAAAAATCATTTGTAAAAAACCGGATGCCGGCGAATTCTTGGCCGGTCGAAAGTGCGTGGAGGCGTGCGCGAAAAGTTCCTTATCGACTCAACTCGAGTCGCTCGTACATCAGGCATATCAAACTATAACAATGGAGAAGCTGATATGAGCAGTTCCAGCGGTATGTTCCGTGGCGTCGATGCCCGGATTACCCTCGTATCGACAGCAATAATCGTCGCCTTCGTCGCCTTCTGTGCGGTGATGGGCGAACAGGCCGGCACAATATTCGGCGAGCTTTCGACCAGTATCCTGTTGAACTTCAAGTGGTTCTACCTGGCCATGGCCTCCGGCGTCCTGGTCTACCTGCTGTACCTGATGGTCAGCCGTTTCGGCAATGTCACCCTCGGCAAGGATGGCGAGAAGCCCGAGTTCAGCACCGTGTCCTGGCTGTCCATGCTGTTCAGCGCCGGCATGGGTATCGGCCTGCTGTTCTGGTCGGTGGCCGAGCCCATGTGGCACTACGCCGGCAACCCCTTCAGCGCTACCACCCTGAGTGCGGAAGCCGCCGAGTCGGCGATGCGCGTGACCTATTTCCACTGGGGCATGCACGCCTGGGCGCTGTACCTGATGCCGGCGCTGTGCCTGGCCTACTTCTCCTTCCGCAAGGGCAAGCCGCTGTCGATCCGTGCGACCCTCGTGCCGCTGTTCGGCGAGAAGCGGATGAACGGCTGGTTGGGTGCCTTCTTCGACATCCTCATCGTGGTGGTCACCGCCTTCGGCATCGCCACCTCCTTCGGCCTGGGCGTCGAGCAACTGGCCACCGGGATCAAGACCCTCACCGGCATCGAGATGGGCATCGGCATGAAGATGGCGCTGATCCTCGGCATCTCCCTGGTCGCCATCATGTCGGTGGTGTCCGGCGTGGACCGCGGCATCAAGCTGTTGTCGCTGTGGAACATGGGCCTGTCGCTGGTCATCCTGGCCGCGGTCATGGCCTTCGGTCCGACCCGCTACATCCTCAACACCATCCTCGAGGGTACTTCCGGCTACGCCCAGAGCGTGATCGGCATGAGCCTGTGGAGCGACACCCAGAAGGACGCCGGCTGGCAGAACTGGTGGACCGCCTTCTACTGGGCCTGGTGGCTGACCTGGGCGCCCTTCGTCGGCACCTTCATCGCGCGCATTTCCCGTGGCCGCACCATCCGTCAGCTGGTGATGGGCTCGCTGGTCATCCCGGTGCTGTTCAGCTTCGTGTGGATCGGCACCTTCGGCGGCGCGGCCCTGAGCTATGAGAAGGACGACCGCGTCGCCCATCAGGAGCAGGTGGCGAGTCAGGCACTGACCGGCGACGAAGCCGAGTTCCAGGGCGGCGCCATCCTGGTGGCGACCAAGGCCGATGCGACCAACTCGCTGTTCACCCTGTTCGACAAGATCGAGCAGTCCTCCGGCGTGAGCATCGGCGGCCTGCTCGGCGCCCTGGCCTCGCTGCTGATCGTCACCTACTTCGTCACCTCGGCCGACTCCGGCACCCTGGTGGTGAGTACCCTGGCGGCCCGCGGCAGCCTCAACCCGCCGGCGGCCAGCCGGGTGGCCTGGGGGCTGATGGTCGGTGCCATCGCCGCCGGCCTGCTGTGGTCCGGCGGTCTGAAGAGCGTGCAGACCGCGGCCATCTGCGCGGCCCTGCCGATCGGGGTGATCCTGGTGCTGATGGCCATGGCCCTGCACCGTACCCTGTTGGTCGAGCCGGCGCGCAGCCTGCAGATGAAAGTGGCCGACGATTACGAGGCCTCGGTCGGATGACCGTCCTCGCGACCAAGCGCAAGCCCGTCACCGCCAGGTGACGGGCTTTTGTTTTATGGGGCCGGCGTATCGCCTCGGCGTCAGCCGGCTTCCTGGGCCAGCCAGTCGAAGAAGGCCCTGACCGGCGGGTGGCGCTCGCGTCCCGCCACGCACAATGCGCTGTAGCCGGCGCCGGATACGCCGATCTCGGCGCGATAGGGCTGCAGCAGGCCGCTGGCCAGGCTCTGCGAAACCAGGATGGAGCTGGCCAGCACCAGGCCCTGTCCGGCGATGGCGGCCTGCAGCGCGTAGTGTTCGTCGTCGTACTCGCGGATCGTCGCCCCCTGCTTCAGCCAGTCCTCGCCGGCTTGCGTGCACCAGGCCTCCCAGCCTCGGGCATAGAGCTCGGAGTTGTGCCACAGCACGCTGATCAGCGAGGGCGTCCGGTGGCGGGCTTGTGCCACCTGGGCCGGGGCGCCATAGACGGCGAAGTGCTCCTCGAACAGGCGGATGCCGTGGAGCTCGCCGGCGGGGGCGAAGCCGTAGCGGATGGCCAGGTCGACGCTGGCATCCTGGTGCAGGTCGACGACCGCGCAGTTGGTGTCCAGGCGCAGCCTGATGTGCGGCTGCGCCGCATAGAAACGGCCGAGCCTGGGCACCAGCCAGAGCGCGGCGAAGGCCGGGGTGGTGGACACCGTCAGCTGGCTGGCGTTGCGTTGCGGGCGCAGGCTGTCGACGCTCTGCGCCACCTCCAGCAGGGCGCCATGCAGGCTCTGGAACAGGCGCTCGCCGCCCTCGGTCAGGCGCACCCGGCGCGGCAGGCGCTCGAACAGCGGCATGCCCAGCCAGGTTTCCAGGGCGCGGATCTGGTGGGAGATCGCCGTGGGCGTCACCGCCAGCTCGGCGGCCGCGGTCTTGAAGCTCTGCTGGCGGGCGGCGGACTCGAAGGCGCGCAGGGCGTTGAGGGGCAGAGAGGCGAACATGGGCTTCCATGGATGAATTCAGCTTATGCCAAATGACGACTGCTCATTTGTCCAGGGCTCGCTGAATTAATAGTTTTACCCGTGACAGAGAGCCATGAAGGCTAGCTGATGTTCTCTCGGGAGGCTATCGATAGATGAGCAGAGTTCTTGCAGTGCACGGCAGTCCGCGGGGCGAGCGGTCCCATTCGCGGCGCCTGACAGAGGTGTTTCTCGAGGCCTGGTCGGCCGCTCACCCGGAGGGCGAATTGACCCGGCGCGAAGTGGGCAGGGCGCCCATTCCCCATGTCGGCGAGCCCTTCGTGGCCGCCGCCTTTCATCCGCAGCCGGCGTCGCGGCCGTTATTCATGCAGGCCGATCTGGCCTTGAGCGATGTGCTGGTGGACGAACTGCTGGACCACGAGCTGCTGGTGATTTCCGCGCCCATGTACAACTTCAGCATTCCCAGCGGGCTCAAGGCCTGGGTCGACCATGTCGTGCGCATCGGGCGTACCTTCGCGATCACCGAGGATAATGGCGTCGCCCAGTACCAGCCGCTGCTGCGCGGCAAGCGCGCGCTGATCGTCACCAGCCGTGGCGGCCATGGCTTCGGTCCCGGTGGGGCCAATGCCGCCTTCAATCATGCCGACACCCTGTTGCGCAGCGCGCTGGGTTTTATCGGCATAGAGGACATCCGCGTGGTGGCGGCGGAGGGGGAGGAGTCCGACAGCCGGGCCTTCCAGGCGTCCTGCGCGGCGGCCGAGCGGGAGCTGCTCGAACTGGCGGTCAGGTTCTGATGGGGGCGACCCCTCGCCAGGTAGGGACCCGGGGGCGTCCTGGCCCCCGGCTGCAAGCGGTTACTTCGGCTGGGCCACCACGCGCAGGTAGGGTTTGAGGGTCTTGAAGCCGTCCGGATACTTGCGTTGCGCCTCCTCGTCGGACACCGAGGTGGGGATGATCACGTCCTCGCCCGGCCGCCAGTTCACCGGGGTGGCCACGGTGTGCTTGGCGTTCAGTTGCAGCGAGTCGAGCAGGCGCAGCACCTCGTCGAAGTTGCGCCCGGCGCTCATGGGGTAGACCAGCATGGCCTTGACCTTCTTGTCCGGGCCGATGATGAACACCGAGCGCACCGTGGCGTTGTCCGCCGCGGTACGCTGGCCGCCGCTGGCGTTGGGGTGCAGCATGTCGTAGAGCTTGGCCACCTTGAGGTCTTCGTCGCCGATCATCGGGTAGTTGACCGCATGGCCCTGGGTTTCCTGGATATCGGCGGCCCAGGCCTTGTGGTTGCTCACCGGGTCGACGCTGAGGCCGAGGATCTTGGTGTTGCGCTTGTCGAACTCCGGCTTGAGCTTGGCCATGTAGCCCAGCTCGGTGGTGCACACCGGGGTGAAGTCCTTGGGGTGGGAGAACAGAATGGCCCAGCTGTCGCCGATCCATTCATGAAAATGCAGGGGGCCTTCGGTGCTGGCGGCGGTGAAGTCCGGTGCCTCGTCTCCAATGCGAATACTCATGTCTAACCTCCTTGCGGGTAATGGGTTGTCGACGTTGCGACGGCGACTGCAGACGGTCCCGCACTCCTGTGTCGGGCCGATGGCAGCAAGCAGTATAGTCCCCGTTGGCAGAGCCGAATGACACCGCCTGGCTGCCCCCCGAGATGCCGGCGGAAGCCCCGTAGGGCCGGCGCTGGCGGCCTTGTCTTCCCTCGCGCACGGCGCTCGGTTAAGGTGCCGGCGAGTTTCCCCATCCCTCGCAGATCAGGCCCCTCATGAGCACCTCTTCGAACAACCCGCTGCACGGCGTCACCCTGGAGGCCATGCTGACCGAGCTGGTCGCGCGGCTGGGCTGGGACGGCCTGGCCAAGCGCATCGATATTCGCTGTTTCAAGAGCGAGCCGAGCATCAAGTCGAGCCTGACCTTCCTGCGCAGAACCCCATGGGCGCGGCAGAAGGTCGAGGCGCTGTACCTGCAGTCGCGCAAGGGCTGATGCCCGGCAGGCCGGTCGCCGTCCGCCGGCCTACTTCCAGCTGGCCCGCAGCGGCGCCAGCGGCGGCTGGCATTGGGTGCTGGCCCCCGGCTCCAGATAGGGCGCGAGGATCGGCGCCATGCCCTTGAGCACCTGCACCGGCAGCGCCGAGGTGAAGGTGAACTTCTCCGCGGCGCGGCCGGGCACGAAGGCGGTGAGGGTGCCGTAGTGACGCGGGCCGAGGTAGAAGACGAAGGTGGCGGTGCGGTTCATCGCCCGCGAGCTGAGCACCTGACCGCCGCGACTGACGGTCTCGACCCGGTTGTCGCCGGTGCCGGTCTTGCCGCCGAGGGTCAGCTGGCGCCCGTCGAGCAGGCTGAAGCTGCCCTGCAGACGCCGCGCGGTGCCGCCTTCGACCACCTGGGAGAGGGCATTGCGCAGGGCCGCGGCGACTTCCGAGGGCATCACCCGCTTGCCCACCAGTTCCGCACGGCCGACCAGGCTGTCGTAGGGGGTGTCGGCGGCGAAGTGCAGGCTGTCGATGCGCAGTGTCGGCTGGCGGACGCCGTCGTTGAGGATGATGCCCATTAGTTCGGCCAGGGCCGCCGGGCGGTCGCCGGAGCTGCCGATGGCGGTGGCCAGGGAGGGCACCAGGTATTCGAAGGGGTAACCGTGCTTCTGCCAACGCCGGTGGATGTCGAGGAAGGCCTCGACCTCCAGCATGATGCGGATGCGGCTGTCGCGGGCGCTCTTGTGGCGGCTGCGGAACAGCCAACCGTAGACCTCCTGGCGCTGGTCGTGGCTGGCCAGCACGGCATCGTTGAAGCTGGCCTGGGGCCGTTCCAGCAGGTAGCCGAGCAGCCACAGCTCCAGCGGGTGGACGCGGGCGATGTAGCCCTGGTCGGGCAGGCTGTAGGCGCCCGGCCCGTAGTTCAGGTAGAGCTCGGTGATGCGCTTGTCGGTCAGCTTGTCGTCCGGCAGGTGGTTACGCAGGAAGGCGCCGAAGCTGTCCATGTCCGCCTCCGGCATCAGGTAGCGGTGCACCGCGGCGAGGCGTACGGGGGTGTGGCGCAGGCCGCTTAGGAAGGTCTCCAGGCGCTGCTGCGCCGGTTGGTCCTGGTACTTGCGCCAGAAGCGCAGGAGGAAGGTCTTGCCTTCACGGTCGGCGAAGCGGCTGAGGTAGGTCTGGCGCCGCGGGTCCTTGTCGTCCTTGAGCAGCTCGGCGCTGTTGCCCGGCGCCTGGTAGGTGCTGTAGCGCACCAGGTCGCGCATCAGGCGAATGAACGGCAGGTTGATCGACTCGCGCAGCGCCTCGATCAGGGTCGGGATGCGGCCGTTGTCCTCTTTGCGGAAGTTGGCGAAGCTGTGCAGGCCGCCTCCGGTGAAGAAGCGCTCGTAGGGGCTGGCCGAGTACTTGCGCTGCAGCGCGGCGTCGAGCATGTCCGGCAGGCGGGCATCCGGGGTGCGGCCGAGGTAGTCGATGGCCCAGCGGGTCAGGTAGTCCTGATCGGCGACCTCCACGGCGCGCAGGGCGCCGGCATCCAGGCCGGCGTAGCGCCGGTGCAGCTCGGCGATGACTTCCAGGTAGGTGGCCAGTACCCGCAGCTTGGCGGTGGAGCCGAGTTCCAGCTTGCTGCCCTCGTTGATGTCGAAGGGCTGGTTGGTGCTGTCAGTCTGCACCCGCACCCGGCTGCCGTTGGGGGTGCGTTCGAACAGGGTGAAGCTGTAGCGCACCTCGGCGGTTTTCTCGGCCGATAGCAGGCGCTCGCCGAACAGGCCGATCTGCTCGGCGAAGTCCGGCTCGGCGAGCCGCTGCAGGTAGGCGCTGGCGGCTTGCTGCAGATCGCCGTGGAGGGTGGTGCTGGCGTGCAGGTCGAGGCGGTCGAGGTCGTACAGCGGCATGTTGAGCAGACCGGACAGACGCGAACGGGCGACGCTGATGCCCTTGTTGCCATCCACCGTCTGCAAGTTCGGTTGCAGCTCCCAGTCGCGGTAGCGCAGCACCTGGGCCAGGGCCGCATCGCGCAGGGACCTGTCGATCAGGCCGCCGCCGGCCAGCAGGCGGATATGGCTGTCGATCAGCGCGTCGAGCCGGTGTCGGCCCTGGGCCAGGTAGTAGGAGGGGCGGCGCTGCGCGATCATCAGGGCCAGCACCTGGCGCAGGGCCATGCCCCGCTGGGCGTTGCTGGCCTCGGGGGAGCGTGCCGGATCGAGCAGGCGATTGACCTCGGCGAAGTCGGCGCCGTACCAGATGCGCAGGCCGTCGGCCAGGCCGTGGACCTCGCCATGGCCCGGGGCGGCCGACAGCGGCACGCTGTTGAGGTAGTCGCGCACGATGTTTTCCCGGGCCTCCCGGGTCTGGGGGCCGCCCTGGTAGGCGCGCACGCTGGCGGAAACCATCTGCCGCAGTTTCTCCCCGGCCGAGTGGGTCAGGCCGTAGGGCGAGTGACGGTACTTCTCCAGCTGGGTGGCCAGGGTGCTGCCGCCGGCCGACTGGTCCTGCACGTCCAGCACCTTGCCGACCTGCGACAGCGCCGCCATGGCGAAGCGCGGCCAGTCCACCGCCGGATTGGCCAGCGGCTGCTCGCCGTCGAGCAGGTGGCGGTTCTCGATGAACAGCAGGCTGTTCACCACCAGCGGGGGAATGGCGGCGAAGGTCGGGTAGTGCTGCTGCGGGTAGCGGAACTGGTAGAACGGCGTGCCGCGGCAGTCGCTGATGCTCAGGCCGGCCTGGAGCTTCTCCGGGTAGGGCGGGAAGAAGCCGCGCCGGCTGTAGTCCAGCAGCGTCGGGGAGAAGCGCGCCTGGGCGAGGATGGTGAAGTCGCGTTGCTCCAGGCGCTCGAGCATCAGGGGCAGGTAGGCGTATCCCAGGCGTTTGTCGAAGGGGCCGTCCTGGGGGTAGAGGATGGCCGGGCTCGGGCCCGGCTGCACGCTGTATTTCAGTTCGCTGGCGTAGTCGCTCAGGTAGCGGGCCTGGAAGTGCGCGGTACGCAGCTCGAAGCGCACCAGCAGGATGGCGCCGAGCAACAGCAGCCCCAGCAGCAGCCAGCAGGTCACCCGCACCAGGCGTCTAGGCCCGGATGGTTTGCGATTCATCCGCTGTGGGCCGCTCGATGGAAGGGCAGCCTGCTGTGTGCCGGATTGCCATAATGCACCCATAATCTGCTCGGCCCTGATCAATGCCCCCTAGGGTTTAGACAAGCTTAGTCGGTGGCTGCTGGGCAGAGGCCGGCGTGAGGGGCCGGATGCGAAAAAAACCTGGGCTACGGCCTGGATCTTCTCGATGAAACAGCGGCGGAGACGGGGGATGCAGCACGATCACCGGGAACAGCTCGGCCTCAGCTGGCAGGCCAATGCCGATGCCTGGGCGGCGGCGGTGCGTGAGGGGCGTATCGAGAGCCGTCGCCTGGTCACCGACGCGGCGATCCTGCAGGCGATCCTGGCCCTGGCACCGGTGCGGGTACTGGACGTCGGCTGTGGCGAGGGCTGGCTGTGCCGCGGCCTGGCCGAGCGCGGCATCGAGTCGGTGGGCGTGGACGCCTCGGCGCCGCTTATCGGTCTGGCCAGGGCCGCCGGTGGCGCAGGTGCCCGCTACCGGGTCTGTGGATACGCCGAGCTGGCCAGCCAGGCGGCGGAGTTGGGCCGCTTCGATGTGCTGGTGTGCAACTTCGCCCTGCTCGAGGAGCCGCTGGCGCCGGTCCTGCGGGCCTTGCACCGGCTGCTGGCCCCGGGCGGCCACCTGCTGATCCAGACCCTGCATCCCTGGCGCGCCAGCCAGGATGCGGCCTATCGCGATGGCTGGCGGGTGGAGACCTTCGCCGGCTTCGGCGAGGGTTTCCAGGCGCCGATGCCCTGGTTCTTTCGCACCCTGGAGTCCTGGCTGGGCCTGCTCGGCGGGACCGGCTGGCGCCTGCAGTGGCTGCAGGAGCCCCTGCACCCGCAGAGCGAGCAGCCGGTGTCGCTGTTGCTGCTGCTCAGTGCCGAGGCTTAGGGGCGCTGCCGGCCAGGCCTTGGGGCCTGTGCGGCAAGCAGTCCACCGGGGACGGCGCGATGGCTATGATCCCCGGGTCGAGGCGGATTAGACTGGCGTCTCACTGACAGGGAGGTCGATATGAAACAGGCGTTATTGATCGTGGATGTGCAGGCGGGACTGTTCCTCGCCGATCCGCCGCCGCACCAGGCCGAGGCGGTGCTGGAGCGGATCAACGACCTGGCCGGGCGGGCGCGAGCCGCGGCAGTGCCGGTGTTGTATATCCAGCACGATGGCGAGCCCGGCTCGCTGCTCGAGCCTGATAGCCTCGGTTGGCAACTGCATCCGGGGCTGCAGCGCGGGGCGGGCGACTGGCTGGTGCACAAGACCGCCAGCGATGCCTTCCAGGGGACCGAGCTGGCTCCCCTGCTGCGGCGGCTGGGGGTGGAGGAGTTGTTCGTCAGCGGCTATGCCACCGAGTTCTGCATCGACACCCTGGTGCGCCGCGCGGCCAGCGAGGGCTTCGCCGTGCGCCTGGTCGGCGATGCCCACACCACCAAGGATCGGCCGGTGTTGTCGGCCGAGCAGATCATCGCGCACCACAATTGGCTGCTGGCCCAGCTGATCCAGCCGCAACGTCCGGTACAGGTGTTGTCGGCGCAGCAGGTGCAGTTCTCCGGTTGAGCGGTCGCGTCGTCGATAGACGGGGGGCGCAATGCGTAAGGTATGTCTGGCGGGCGAGCAGGTGCCGGTGATCGGCCAGGGCACCTGGCGCATGGGCGAGGATCCGGCCGAGCGGCGCCGCGAGGTGGCGGCCCTGCAACAGGGCATCGAGCTGGGCCTGCGGTTGATCGATACGGCGGAGATGTACGGCGAGGGCGGCGCCGAGCAGGTGGTCGGCGAGGCCATCGACGGGCGCCGCGAGCAGGTGTTCCTGGTCAGCAAGGTCTATCCGCACAACGCCAGCCGGGCGGGGGTGGCAGCGGCCTGCGAGCGCAGCCTGAAGCGGCTCGATACCGAGACGATCGATCTCTACCTGCTGCACTGGCGCGGCCAGTACCCCCTGGCGGAAACCGTCGAGGCTTTCGAGCGTCTGCGCGCGCAGGGCAAGATCAGGCGCTGGGGCGTGTCCAACTTCGACCTGGACGACCTGCAGGAGCTGACCGGTCTGGGGCTGGCGGGCTGCGCGACCAACCAGGTGCTGTACAACCCCGAGGCGCGCGGCATCGAATTCGACCTGCTGCCCTGGCAGCGGCGCCAGGGCATGCCGCTGATGGCCTACTGTCCGCTCGGCCAGGGCGGTGCGCTACTGCGCCAGCCGGAGTTGCAGGCGGTGGCCGAGCGTCATGGTGCGACGGTCGCCCAGGTCGCCCTGGCCTGGGCGTTGCGCCAGGACGGGCTGATCGTCATCCCCAAAGCCGTGGAACCGGCCCATGTGCGCCTCAACGCCGAGGCCGCCGGCCTGGAGTTGACGGCCGAGGACCTGGCGCTGATCGATGCGGCGTGCCCTGCGCCGACCGGTAAACGTCCATTGGCCATGATCTGAATGACCTGGGCCGAGACCTCGGCCAGGTTGAACCCAGGAGTGCCGAGATGACCCGCTTGTTGCTGCTGTTCTGTGTGCTGCTGGCCGGCTGCGCCGGCTATCGCTCCGGCGAGGTCAGCCGGGCCTATATCGGGACGCCGCCGCAGGCGGCTGCCATTGCCCGCGGCACGCCGAACTGGCTGCAGGTACCGGGGGCGCGGGTGCGGGTCGAGCTGGGCAACGAGGTTCAGCAGCGCGAGCACCAGGTGATGCTGTTCATCGTCCCGGTGATGATCGACCCGCGGGACCGGCCGCTGTACCGGGCCGACGAGGGGGCCCGCCTGCTGCTGGAGATCAGCGCGGCCGAGGCCGCGCATTTCAGCCCCGAGCACGCCTTGTTGTGGATCGACGGCCAGGCCTACCGGCCCAGTGGCGTGCAGCAGCTCACGGTGTTCGATCCGGGTCAGTACCCGCTGACGGCGCTGCGCGAGACCGAGGAGCGAGCGCCGGCCGGTGTGCGCTACGCGCTGAGCCGACCAGGGCGTCATCATCAATTCTGGTTGCGTTTCTCCGCGCCGCTGCCGGCCCCGACACAGGACATCCGCCTGGATTTGTCCGGCGCCCTGCGCGTACCTGGGCAGCCGCCCGTGCCGCTTATCCGTTTCCGGCCGGTGCCCTGGAAGCAGGGCTATACCTGATACCAGCGTCTTCACAGGTGTCCGGCGAAGGCGCAGGATATTGCTCAGATTTTGTCGAGCCTGAGCCATGAGCGGCATGACCCTGAGTGACGAGCAGATCCGTTTCATCGAGAGCGGCGTGTCGATCAGCCTGGCCTCGCGTGACGTGCGCCGGGTGCCCTCGGTGAGCAAGGGCGTGGGTTGCAAGGTGGCGGCGGACAAGCGTCAGGTGCGCGTGCTGGTCGATGCCGCCCAGGCCGGCCAATTGCTCGAGGATGTGGCCGCCAGCGGTGCCCTGGCGGCGGCGTTCTGCCTGCCCAGCAGCCATCGCACCCTGCAGCTCAAGGGCAGCGATGCCCGCGAGGTGCCGCTGGAGCCGGGCGATGCCGAACTGGCGGCGCGCCATCGCGAGGCCTTCGCCGCGGACCTGTTGCCGCTGGGCTATGCCTTGCCGTTCGCCCGCGCCACCCACGACTTCCGGGGCGAGCGGCTGCGCGCCCTGTGCTTCACCCTGAGCGACCTGTACGAGCAGACCCCCGGTCCCAATGCCGGTATGCGTCTGGAGCCGGCGTCATGAGCAGCGGGCTGAGCCTGGATGCCATCCGTCCCTGCCTGGAGGGCGCGGTGCCGGCGGCGATCGCCACCTGCGACGTCGAGGGCACGCCGAACGTGACCCTGGTGTCCCAAGTGCATTACGTGGACCCCAGGCACGTGGCGCTGTCCTTCCAGTTTTTCAACAAGACCCGCGAGAACATCCTGACCAATCCCCAGGCCACCGTGTTTCTCCTGCATCCGCAGAGCAGTGCGCGCTACCGCCTGGCGCTGCTGTACCGGCGCACCGAGACCGAGGGGCCGCTGTTCGAGAGCATGAAGGCCAAGCTCGCCGGCATCGCTTCCGACTCCGGCATGAGCGGGGTGTTCCGTCTGCTCGGCGCGGACGTCTACCAGGTGCTGGATGTCGAGTATGTGCCGGGCGAGGAGGTGCCGCCGCCCCAGGATGCGCCCTGCCATATCGCCCGCCTGCGCCAGCTGAACCAGCGCCTGGCCGCCTGCACCGACCTGGCCGGCCTGCTGGAGCAGTGCCTGGACGGCCTGGCCGGCATCCTCGAGATGCCCCAGGCCATGATCCTGCTGCTCGACCCCCAGGGGCAGAAGCTCTACACCGTGGCCAGCCACGGCTATGCCCAGTCCGGGGTGGGCTCGGAGTTTCCCGTCGGGCGCGGCATCATCGGCGTGGCGGCGCAGTTCCGCACGCCGATCCGCATCGCCCACCTGGCCTCGGAATACGCCTACGGCCGGGCCATTCGCGAACACTTGGCCGAAGCGGCCCCGCTGGACCGCCTGGAGACGGAAATCGCCTTTCCGGGCCTGGCCGAGCCCCACAGCCAGCTGTCGGTGCCGATCCTTGCGGCCGGCCGCCTGCTCGGCGTGTTGCATGTGGAAAGCGCCGAGCCCCACCGGTTCGGCTATGACGAGGAGGACTGCCTGTTGAGTCTGGCCGGCCTGCTCGGCGCCTCCATCCTGGCCCTGCAGCAGGCGCCCGAGGTGTCGCCCGAGGACGCCGGGGCGCCGCTGGCGCCCACGCCGCCGAGCGGGGCGCCTCTGGCGGTGCGCTACTATCCGGCCAACAGCAGCCTGTTCCTCGGCGACGACTATCTGATCAAGGGGGTGGCGGGCGCCATCTTCTGGCGCCTGTTGAACCTGCACCTCGGCGAGGGACGCAGCGAGTTCAGCAACCGCGAGCTGCGGGTCGATCCGGCGCTGAAATTGCCGGAACTGGACGACAACCTGGAGGCGCGGCTGATCCTGTTGCAGCGCCGGCTGGCCGAGCGCAGCCGCGACATC
Organism: Pseudomonas sp. MBLB4123; assembly: GCF_051904775.1. Taxonomy (NCBI): domain Bacteria; kingdom Pseudomonadati; phylum Pseudomonadota; class Gammaproteobacteria; order Pseudomonadales; family Pseudomonadaceae; genus Pseudomonas; species Pseudomonas sp. MBLB4123. The sequence continues at coordinate 2,117,482 of NZ_CP196711.1, read as the reverse complement.
GTGCTGGAGAAGTGCGGCCGCGGGCGCCTGCGCCTGCTGCTCCGGCGCCCGGTATTGCTCCAGGAGATCGCCGCCGGCTGAGGCATCGCGCTCAGGTGCGCCGCCAGAGCAGGTTGCCGGCGAACAGCAACACCGCCAGCAGCATCACCACCGCGGAACTGCCGAGCACCGGGCCGGCCTGAGGCGTGCCGAGGATCACCAGGGCCAGGGCCCCCATCATCACCGGCAGCGTCAGGTTGTGCAGCCAGAACTGCAGACTGGCCAAGCGGCTGGTCGCCGCCTTGGGAAAGTAGTGGTAGATGATGCCGATCAAGGCCAGGGTGACCCAGCCGAGCAGGTTCATGTGGGCGTGCACGGCCATCAGGCGGTGGTCGCCGCTCAGGCCCATGAACACGCCCAGGCCGACGGCCAGGCAGAAGTAGACGATGGCGACATAGATCCAGCGACGGGAAAGGGGACTCATGGCATTGCTCCTCGTTGGGCTTGGTATTGGGCGGCGTGTCGGCTCAGGCCGACAGGTCCGCCGGCTCGACCGGCCGGGTCAGCCCCAGCGCGGCATCGAGATGGGCAGGTTGTCGCGGTGACCGCGCCGGGGCCAGGGGCTGGCGGTGCAGCCCGCTGGCCTTCGACGGTGCCTTTAGCTGGCGTCTCAAGCATCCATGCCTGGCGGCCATTCGCCGTGTTGCGGCAGGTTGTCGGTGATCTCGTGCCAGATGGCCTTGGAGCCTACGAAGATGTGCTCCCGGGGGCGTGCGCCGGGGTCACCATCGACGCTGGCCAGGACGATTTCCGACACCCTGCCGGCATGGCCGCTCGCCAGCGACGCGCCGCATTTGCGGCAGAAGCAGCGGTATCTGTCGGGTGAGGACGGGTAGCTTTCGATGCAGTCCTGCCCCGCCGTCCAGCGGAACTGCTCGGGGTCGATGATGCCCCAGGTCACATAGGCGGCGCCGTTGGACTTTCTGCAGATGGAACAATGGCAGTTGCCGATCAGCTGGAACTGACCGGCGATCTCGTAGCGAACGCTGCCGCACTGGCAGCTGCCTTGTAGGCTCATGGAGTGATCCCCTGTAGCGCGGCTTAATAGAAGATCGACGGCAGGTACGCGCCGGCCGGCTCGTTGTACAGGCCGATACTCATCAGCGTCATCGGCTGGACCACGCGCAGGCCGTTCTCCAGGCACCAACGAAACAGCTCCGCATTGCGGGTCGGCACATGAAAACCCGGCCCCGGGTACTCGTCGGCCGCGGCAATCAGGGCCTTCAAGGCGTCGTTGCTTTCACCCACGCTGTGGCCGAAGAAGGCGACGAGGGTGGTGTAACCGACGATCCGCCCCGCGTGCTCGACGACCCTGGCGGTGCCGCGGTCGATCGCTTCGCTCAACTCGCCGCCCCGGTCATGCCCGTGCACCCGGATGCAGAGCCGGTTGCAGTGGGGCAGATCCGCCCTTGTCGCGGGCCTGACCCGGTGGCCCGGCAGCTCGACTCCGGGCGGTGGGCCCTGCAGGGTGGACAGCGGCTCGCGCGCCACGAAGCCGAGCCTGGTGTACAGCGCAAGCGAACGGTTGTGATAGGTCGCCTGCAGCAGCCTGACGCCTGGGAGGCCCTTGTCGGCCACGCGGCTGAGCACATCCGCCATCAGGCGCCGGCCGACCGCCTGGTTCTGGGTACGGGGATCGACCGTGATCGGCCCGATGCCGGCGATGACGTTGCGTTCATCCAGGAAGTTGCTGCCGACGATGCGCCCCTCGGCTTCGGCGATGACCGAATAGAAGCCGGGATGGGTCAGGAGCCCGGACAGCAGCTCGGTGGCCACCTCGGCGGACGGGAAGTCGGGCGGGAAGCTGTGTTTCTCGGCAACGGCTGCGAATGCCTCGTAGCATATTCGACCGCATGCCCCTGCATCGTCGCGGGTGCCGGGACGAAGCATGAAAGGGGGATCTAGGGATTCTGCAATGGCCGCCATGATCGACTGACTCCTCGGTGTTGGTCTGAGGAGAACCATGCTAAGAGTCGGCCGGCGGATGAGTTGCGAAATAACCCCTAGGCAATCCCTAAAAGTTTCCTAAGCGTCGGCGCCGCGAGGTCCGACGCCCGCGCGCTCACTTGTCGACCGGACTGCTCAGGTTGTGCTTGCTGGGGCGGCTGGCGGGCAGCTGCTCCGGCAGGTCCAGCAGGTCGGTGGCGTAGGTCTCCAGCGGCGGCGTGCGGCGCTCGAAGCGGGCGCCGAGCACCAGCAGGCAGGGGGTCAGCAGCAGGGTCAGCAGGGTGGCGAAGGCCAGGCCGCCGGCGATGGCGCTGGACAGCTGGGTCCACCACTGGGTCGAGGGGGCGCCGAAGCCCAGGCTCGGCGCCAGCAGGTCGACGTTGACGGCCAGCACCATGGGCATCAGGCCGAGAATGGTGGTCACCGCGGTCAGCAGCACCGGGCGCAGGCGCAGGCTGCCGGTCTCCAGGGCCGCCTCGCGCGGCGCCAGGCCCTGGCGGCGCAGCTGGTTGTAGGTGTCGATGAGGATGATGTTGTTGTTCACCACGATGCCGGCCAGGGCGATCAGGCCCATGCCGACCATGACGATGCCGAACGACTGGCCGTTGACCAGCAGGCCGATCAGCACCCCGGCGGTGGACAGCACGATGGCCGAGAGCACCAGGCCGGCCTGGTAAATACTGTTGAACTGGGTGACCAGGATGATCGCCATGAGGAACACCGCGACGACGAAGGCGGTCATGAGGAAGTTGGCCGCCTCGCGCTGGTCGGCATCCTCGCCGGCGAACGCGAGCCGGACCTCGGCCGGCAGCTCGCCGATGGCCTGGCGCAGGGCCAGCAGGCGCTCGTCCAGGCGCGCACCCTCGGCCAGCTCGGCCTGCAGGGTGATGGTGCGGACGCCGTCGACCCGGCGCAGGGTGCCGACCTTGGGCGCCGGCTGCAGGCTGACGAAGTTGCCCAGCGGCACCTGGCCGTTGGGGGTATTGAGGGTCAGGCGGCCGAGTTGGTCGAGGGAGCGCCAGCTGCCCGGCAGGCGCACGCGGATGTCCACCTCGTCGTTGGCGTCCTCGGGCCTGTAGGTCGCCAGCTTGAGACCGTTGCTGACCATCTGCACGGCGTTGCCGACGCTCAACACGTCGGCGCCGAAGCGCGCCGCCGCCTCGCGGTCGACCTGCAGGCGCCACTCGATGCCGGGCAGGGCGCGGTCGTCCTCGATGTCCTTGAAGCCGCCGAGGCGCTGCATCTCGGTGCGCAGGCGCTCGACCCAGTGCTCGGCCAGATCCTGGTCCAGGGCGCTGAGCTGCAGCTTGACCGGCTTGCCGCCGCTGGGGCCTTCTTCCTGTTTGCGGAACTCCAGCACCACGCCGGGAATGTCGACGGTACGCGCGGCCATGTCGGCGAGGATGTGCTTGGCCGGACGTCGGGCATGCCAGTCGACGAACTGGAACTGCAGGGTGCCGATCACGTCGGCGCCGAGCTGGCCGTCGGGCTGGGCCAGGGAGCGGGCGTACAGCGCCTCGACCTCGGCCATGCCCAGCAGGCGTTTCTCCACCTGCTGCAGCAGGGCGTCCTTCTCCTGCACCGACAGGTCGCCGCGGGCGCGCAGCCAGATCTGTGCGCTCTCCGGTTCCACTTCGGGGAAGAATTCCACGCCATGGTTGAAGCGGCCGTAGCCGGTATAGATCAGGGCGATCAGTGTGAGCATGCCGAGCAGGGTCAGGCCGGGACGCCTGAGCAGGCGCTGCAGCAGGCGGCGATAGGCGCGGCCGCCACGGCTGGCCTGCTGCGGCAGCGGCTGCGGCTGACCGCCGGTGACCGCGCCGAGCACCGGCAGGAACACCAGGGCCATGGCCAGGGAGGCGAGCAGGCAGAGGATCACCGTGGCCGGCAGGTACTTCATGAACTGGCCGACCACCCCGGGCCAGAACAGCAGCGGCAGGAACACCACCAGGGTGGTGGCGGTGGAGGCGATCACCGGCCAGGCCATCCGCGTCGCCGCGTTGACCCAGGCCTGGCGGGGGCTCTGCCCCTGGTGCAGGTAGCGATCGGCCAACTCGGAGACGACGATGGCGCCGTCCACCAGCATGCCGGCGACCAGGATCAGGCTGAACAGCACCACGATGTTGAGGGTGAAACCGAGTACCCAGATCAGCAGGATGCCGCTGAGGAAGGCGCCGGGGATGGTCAGCCCGACCAGCAGCGCCGAGCGCGGGCCCATGCTCGCCACCACCAGGATCAGCACCAGGACCACGGCGGTCAGCACGTTGTTGAGCAGGTCGTCGAGCAGGCTCTTGACCTGCTGCGACTGATCCATGATGTAGCTGACCTGCAGGCCCTCGGGCAGCAGCGGCTGGGCCTGGGCCAGCAGCACCTTGACCTGTTCGATGGTCGCGATGATGTTGGCGCCGGCGCGCTTGGACACCTCCAGGACGATGGCCGGCTGGCCGTTGATCCGGGCGAAGCCGGTGGGGTCCTTGAAGGTACGGCGGATGGTCGCCACGTCGGCGAAGGTCACCACGCTGGCGCCCTCCACCTTGATCGGCATGGACAGCACGTCCTCGAGGTTCTCGATCACTCCGGGGACCTTCAGGCTCATGCGCCCGGCGCCGGTGTCCAGACTGCCGGCCGCGACCAGGCGGTTGTTGCGGCTGACCAGGTTGAACAGCTCGCTGTAGTCGATGCCGTAGCTGTCGAGCACCTGCGGGTCGACGACGATCTCCAGCAGATCCTCGCGGTCGCCGCCGATGCTCACCGAGAGCACCTCGGCGATGCCCTCGATGTTGTCCTTCAGGCGCCTGGCCACATACACCAGCTCCGCCTCCGACAGCGGTCCGGAGAGGCCGATCGACAGCACCGGGAACAGCGCCACGTTGACCTCGTTGACCGTCGGCTCTTCGGCCTCGTCCGGCAGCTTGCTGCGGGCGCTGTCGACCTTCTCGCGCACGTCGGCCAGGGCGCGGCGGGGGTCGAAGCCGGCGTCGAACTCCAGGGTCACCGAGGCATGCCCCTCGCTGGCCATGGAGCGCATCTCCTTGATCCCCTCCAGGCTGCGCAGCTCCTGCTCCAGGGGGCGGGCCAGCAGGCGCTCGGCATCCTCCGGGGCGATGCCCTCGAGCGTCACCGAGACATAGATGATGGGGATGGTGACGTCCGGGTTGGCCTCCTTGGGAATCGCCACATAGGCGGCCAAGCCGCCGCCCAGGAGGAACAGCAGCAACAGCAGGCTGGTGCGGCTGCGGTCCAGCGCGGCGGCGATCAGGCTGTGCATCTCAGCTGCCCTCTTTGGCCAGTTGCGCGAGCACCTGCTGGCCCGGTTCGACGAACCCCTGGCCGAGGGTGATCAGGGCGACCCGCTGGGGCAGGCCGCCGACCCAGGCGCCCTGGTTGTCGACGCTGAGCAGCTCCACCGGGGTGAACTCGACCCGTTGCTGCTGGTTGACCCACTTGACCCCGTGGCGGCCGGCCTGGTCCAGGCTGAGCAGGGCCGGGGACAGGCGATGGGCCAGGGCCTGGCCGGTGTCGATGTGCAGGGTGGCGCTGGCCCCGGCCAGGCGCAGCGACTCGGGATTGGCCACCCGCACCTCGATGCGGAAGCTGCGCGAGCCGGGGTCGGCGGCGGCGGCGATGAAGTGCAGCTCGCCGCTCAGGCTGCGGCCGTCGAGCAGCTCGACCCGCACCGGCTGGCCCAGCTGCAGCTGGGTCACCTGTTGCTGGGCGATCTGCGCGCTGACCTTGAGCTGGTCGATGTCGACCAGGGTCAAGAGGCTCTGCCCGGGCTGGACGAAGCCGCCCAGTTCGACCTGGCGCTGGTCGTAGACCCCGGCGAAGGGCGCGGTGATACGGGTGTGGCGCAACTGCAGACGGGCGCTGTCCAGCTCGGCGCTGGCCTTGGCCAGCTCGCTCTGCAGACGCAGCAGCTCGTTGGCCGAGATCAGGTTACGCTCGCGCAGGCGGGTGGCGGCCTTGACGTCGCTCTGGCGCTGGCGCACCTCGGCCTCGCCGCGGGCCACCTGGGTGGGGCGGTCGTCCGGCGACAGGCTGAGCAGCAATTGGCCCTGCTCGACCCGGTCGCCCTTGTCGCGGTCCAGGCGCAGCACGCTGGCGTTGACCTGGGCGCGCAGCTCGACCCGGCGCCAGGGCTCGATCTGCCCCTGCACCACCTGGCGGCGCTGCATGGGTTCGGCCTCCAGCCACTGGAACTCGACTTTCGCCAGGCCGCCATCGGCCAGTGGCCGGTCGGGGCCGGCGTCATCCTGGGCACGGAAGGTCGCCCCGCTGAAGAGCCAGAGAAGCAACAGCAGGCTGATGGCGATGGCGATCAACCAGGGGCTTTTGCTGAGGCGACTGAACATGGGCAATTACTCGATGTTGAGGCGATAGCCGCGCAGGCTGGCGGCCTGGCCCTTGAGGCCGGCGATGATGAAGTCGGTGACGCGTTCGAAGTAGTCGGGCAGGCCGATGGGCTCGGCCCAGTGGGCGAAGCCGCCGGAGGCGATGCGTGCCATCACGCCGCTGAAGCAGGCCTCCACGCCCCACAACAGGTGCTGGCAGTCGGCATGGGGCAGGCTGCGGGCCTCCAGGCAGTCCGCCAGCAGCTGGCCGAACAGCGCTTGGTAGTCATGCTCCAGGGCGAGGAACTGCTCGCGGTAGGGCAGCTCCAGGCGCTCCTGAAAGGCCGGGCGGTCGCACAGCAGGCACAGCTGCACCAGCACCGGGTCGGCGAGCATCTGCGCGAAGGCCCGGCGGATCACCTGGCGCATGGCCTGGGGGGCCGGCTGGGCGGCATGCAGCGCGCGCAGTTCGTCGAGATTGGCCCGCGACAGCTCCAGCACCAACTGGGCGTACAGCGCCTCCTTGCTGGGGAAGTGCTTGTACACCGTGCCCTTGCCGATACCGGCGCCGAGTGCCACCTCGGCGATGGTTACGCGGTCCCAGGGCTGCTCGCGAAACAGCTGGCGCGCGGCTTCGAGGATGGCGTCGTGGCGTTGCTGGAACAGGCGATCTTGGTAGCGCATGACGGATCTTGGATGCTTCGTGACCAATGGTCATGCTATGACTGCTGGTCACGATGGGCAAGCCGGAAGTTGTAACAGCCGAGTTCGGCGTCGGACCTTGCCAGGTGGAGCGGAGGCAGCCGCCGAACAGGCCGGCAGCTGCTCAGGGGGACTCGCCCAGATCGCCATAGGCGCCGGCGATCACCACCACGTAGCCATCGGGATCGCGCAACCAGATCTCCCGGTGGTTGGCATTGCGGTTGACCTGGGGGCCTTCCAGCACGGTCGCCGCGAGTGCCTGGATGCGCTGTACCGCCCGATCGAAATGGTCGGTCTGGAACCACAGCACTACGCCATTGCCATAGGGGCGCCGCTGCGGGTCGCCGAGGTGTGGATGCTGGTGGGCGTCCCAGTGATGCAGCTGCAGGATCATTCGCCCCGCGCTGACCAGCTGTTCGTAGTCGGGGCCGCCGTGACCGCTCCGGCAGTCGAGCAGACTCTGGTACCAGCGGCTACTGGCTTCGACGTCGCGGACAGCGAGCAGCGGTTGTGCGTGCATGGGGCCTCCTTGCCTGGGTGGTCATCCGCTGGCCGACACGTTCGGCGAGCGCGGGTTGCTCAACTGCGCGCCACGCTGACCCCTTCCAGGTTGGCGAAGGAGGTGTCCTTGGCGGTCAGCAGGAAGTCGCGCATGAAGGGTGCGTCGAGCATGTCGCTGCGGATGCCGGCATACAGGGTGGCGAACAGGCCCTTGGCGCCCAGGCGCTTGGCGGTGACATAGCCGCGCGAGCTGTACTCGTGCAACGCCCAGTTGGGCAGGCCGCAGACGCCGCGGCCGCTGGCCACCAGCTGCATCATCATCACCGTCAGCTCCGAGGTGCGCACCTGGGCCGGCTCGATGTCGGCCGGTTCGAGGAAACGGGTGAAGATGTCCAGGCGGTCGCGCTCCACCGGGTAGGTGATCAGGGTCTCGCCGGCCAGGTCCTCGGGTTGGATAAAGGCCTTGCTGGCCAGGGGGTGCTGGTTGGCCACCGCCAGCATGGCCTCGTAGGTGAACAGCGGCACATAGGTGATGCCGGCCAGCTCCAGCGGGTCGGAGGTCACCACCAGGTCCAGGTCGCCGCGGGCCAGGGCCGGCAGCGGGGCGAAGGAGAAGCCCGAGGCCAGGTCCAGCTCCACCTCCGGCCAGGCGTCGCGGAACTGGTCGATGGTCGGCATCAGCCACTGGAAGCAGCTGTGGCACTCGATGGCCATATGCAGCCTGCCCGCCGTGCCGCCGGCCAGGCGCGCCAGGTCGCGCTCGGCACTGCGCAGCAGCGGCAGTACCGCATCGCACAGCTGCAGCAGGCGCAGGCCGGCGCTGGTGAAGCGCACCGGCTTGGTCTTGCGCACGAACAGCTGCATGCCCAGGCGCTCCTCCAACTCCTTGAACTGGTGCGACAGTGCCGACTGGGTCAGGTGCAGGCGGTCGGCGGCGTCTACCAGGCTGTCGCTCTCGCGCAGGGCGTGCAGGGTCTTGAGGTGGCGTAGTTCAAGCATGGCGGTCTCGGTGAGTGGAATTTATGGCGTGTCTTGATTAAGGTGAGTTTCCTTCAAGATGGCAGGTCTGTCGAGCCGCTTGCCCGCCGCGGCGGACTGGGCCAGCATGCGCGCCTGCCCCTTTCCGGAGCCGCTTGCCATGCGCCGCCTGCCTTCGCTCACCGCCCTGCGCACCTTCGAGGCCGCCGCCCGCCATGCCCATTTCGGCCGGGCCGCCGCCGAGCTGTGCGTCACCGACAGCGCGGTGAGTCACCAGATTCGCCAGCTGGAAGAGCAGCTCGGTGTGGCGCTGTTCGACCGCGAAGGCCGTCAGGTACGCCCGACGCCCCAGGCGCGGCGCCTGTTGCGCCGTCTGCAGCAGGCCTTCGAGCTGATCGGTGAGGCCTGCGACGAGCTGCGCGACCCCGGTTCGCAGGCGCAGCTGCGCGTGGCGGTCACCGCCGAGCTGGCACAGAAGTGGCTGATCGGCCGGCTGGCCGACTTCGCCGAGCGCCACCCGCAGATCACCCTGCACCTGCACGAGCAGCCGCTGGAGGCGCCGCTGCCGGGCGCCGAGATCGACCTGGCGATCACCTACGGCACCGGCCCGGAGGACGCCAGCGCCTACTTCGTGCGGCCGCTGCCGACCCTGCAGTTCTTTCCGGTGTGCAGCCCGCGGCTGTTCAACCAGCTGCCGCTCAAGCAGCCGCGCGACCTCGCTCGTCACTGCCTGCTGCACGACGATCAGGACGGCAAGACCTGGACCGCCTGGCTGACTACTCATGCCGGCGACATCCAACCGGTGCGGCATCTGTATCTGGGCCATGCCGGGCTGACCATGGAGGCGGCGGCGCGCGGCCAGGGCGTGGCCATCGGCGACAACCTGACCAGCGCCGAGGACCTGGCCAGCGGCCGCCTGGTGCGTCCGTTCGCCGCCCAGGTGCCGGCGCTCGGGCAGTACGCGCTGGTCTGCGAGCGCCTGCGTCTGGACAAGCCGGCGGTGGCGCAGTTCATCGAATGGTTCACCGATCAGCTGATTGATATGTGAATTGAGTTCAAGGGTTCCGCAACAATCGTCATTGGTCGCGAGCCTTCTGCCGCGGGTACTGTCGGGCTACTTCCAGCCCCGACGAGGACACGCACATGGCCCGCACCCTGACTTCCCAGCCCAAGGCCGACGGCTTCCGCCTGCCCGGCGAATTCGAACCCAAGAGCCGCTGCTGGCTCGGCTGGCCGGAGCGGCCGGACGTGTGGCGCAACGGCGGCAAGCCGGCGCAGAAAGTCTGGGTGGAGATCGTCAGCGCCATCGCCAGCAGCGAGCCGGTCACCGTGTGCGCCTCGGCGGCGCAGTACGCCAACGCCCGTCGCCAGCTGCCGGCCCATGTGCGGGTGGTGGAAATGACCTGCAACGACACCTGGTTCCGCGACAGCGGCCCGGCCTTCCTGCTCAACGATGCGAGCGGCGAGGTGCGCGGCGTGGACTTCGAGTTCAACGCCTATGGCGGCCTCGACGGCGGCCTCTACTACCCCTGGGACAAGGACGACCAGATCGCCCAGAAGATTCTCGAGATCGAGGGCTTCGAGCGTTACCGCGCGCCCTTCATCGCCGAGATGGGCGGCATCCAGAGCGATGGCCAGCGCACCATCCTCACGACCGAGCAGTGCCTGCTCAACCGCAACCGCAACGCCCACCTGGGCAAGGACGAGATGACCCGCCGCCTGCAGGATTACCTGGGCGCCGAGCAGGTGATCTGGCTGCCGCGCGGCTGCAAGTTCGACGAGACTGATGGCCATATCGACGACCTGGCCTGCTTCGTCCGCCCCGGCGTGGTGGTGATGCAGTGGACCGACGACCGCTCCGACCCGCAGTGGGAGATCTATCAGGAGGCCTACGACATCCTGCGCAGCACCCGCGATGCCCAGGGCCGCGAGCTGCAGATCCACAAGCTGCCGCAACCTCGGGTGCTGGAGTGGACGGCGGCGGAGGCCGAGGGCCTGGACCGGGACGACGCCACCCACACGCGCCAGGCCGGCACGCAGATCTGCGCCTCCTACATCAACTACTACGCCGGCAACTCGGCCATCGTCGTGCCGCTGTTCGGCGACCCCAACGACCGCATCGCCCAGGCCACCCTGGCCGAGCTGTTCCCCCAACACCGCATCCTCGGCATCGACAACTCGCGGGAGATCCTGCTGGGCGGCGGCAACGTCGCCTGCATCACCATGCCCCAGTACGCCGCGCCGCAGCGCTAGGAGGTCAGCCATGCGTCTGAGTGCACTCAGTCTTGCCCTGGGCCTGTCGACCGCCATTCAGGCGGCCGAGCCCGCCCGGCAAGTGAACCTGTACATCTGGAACGAGTACCTGGCCCCGGACACCCTGTCGTCCTTCGAGCAGGAGACCGGCATCCGGGTGGTGGTCGACCACTTCGATTCGCTGGAAACGGTGGAGACCAAGCTGCTCACCGGACGCAGCGGCTACGACCTGGTGCTGACCGCCGGCCAGCACCTGCAGCGGGCGATCAAGAGCGGCGCACTGCAGCCGCTGGACAAGGCCGCGCTGCCGCATTTCGCCGGCGTCGGCGCGGAGTTCGCCAAGCACATGGCGGCCTTCGACCCGGACAACCGTTTCGCCGGCATCTACCTGTGGGGCACCACCGGCGTTGGCTACCAACGCGAGGCCATCGTCCAGCGCATGGCCGATGCGCCGACCGATAGCTGGGCGATGCTGCTGGACCCGCAAGTGGTCTCGCGCTTCGCCGATTGCGGGGTGAGCTTTCTCAACGATCCCAACGAGGTGTTCGCCGCCGCCTTCCGCTACCTCGGGCTGGACATCAACCGCCAGAGCCTGGAGGACCTCAAACAGGCCGAGGCACACCTGGCCAAGGTCCGGCCGTTCATCCGCTACTTCGACAACGACCGCAACATCGCCGACCTGGCCAATGGCGACACCTGCTTGGCGATGTCCTGGAACGGCAACGTGGCGATCGCCTCCGGCCAGGCCGAGCAGGCCGGCAAGCCCTACTCACTGCACTACAGCATTCCCCGGGAGGGTGCGTTGATCTGGTTCGACGCCATGGTGATTCCGGCCGATGCGCCGCATCCCGAGGCCGCGCTGGCGCTGATGGACCACCTGATGAACCCCGAGGTGATCGGCGCCATCACCAATGCGGTGTTCTATGCCAACGCCGTTCCGGCGGCCGACCAGGTGGTCGACCCGGCGATTCGCGCCGACCCGGGCACCTATCCGCCGGCCGAGGTGCGCGCCAAGCTCTACACCAAGAACGACAACGGCAAGGCGTTCAACCGGGCGCTGACCCGGGCTTTCAGTAGCTTCAAGTCGGGCGTCTGAGCAGCAGGGAGCGCCTGCGGGCGCTCCCTTGTTCATGAAATATATTTGAGTTAATCAATAATTAAATGAGTTTGTCTCACGCCATCTGGCTGTCGACAATGCGCGCCATCTTTTGCATCTATGGAGCGTTTCGACATGGCCCTGTCCCATTCCCTGGGTTTTCCCCGCATCGGTCGTGACCGCGAACTGAAGAAGGCCCTGGAGGCCCACTGGCGCGGCGAGCTGGACGAAGCCGGGCTGCGCGCGGTCGGTCGCGAGCTGCGTGCCGCCCATTGGCAGCTGCAGCAGGACGCCGGCCTCGACCTGCTGCCGGTCGGCGATTTCGCCTGGTACGACCAGGTGCTCGGCCACTCGCTGATGGTCGGCGCCATCCCGCAGCGCTTCCGGCCGCAGTCCGGGCAGCCGACCCTGGACACCCTGTTCGCCATGGCCCGCGGCGCCGGCCGCGACGGCTGCTGCGGCGGCCACGCCCAGGAACTGACCAAGTGGTTCGACACCAACTACCACTACCTGGTCCCGGAGTTCACGGTCGATCAACGCTTCCAGCTGAGCTGGGAGCAGCTGTTCGAGGAGGTCGAGGAGGCCCACGCCCTGGGCCACAGGGTCAAGCCGGTGCTGCTCGGGCCGCTGACCTACCTGTGGCTGGGCAAGATCAAGGGCGCTGCAGCCGAAACGGCAGCCTTCGACAAGCTCGACCTGCTAGAGCGCCTGCTGCCGGTCTACGGCGAGATCCTCGGGCGTCTGGCCGCCCTGGGCGTGGAGTGGGTGCAGATCGACGAGCCGATTCTCGGCCTGGACCTGCCCCAGGACTGGAAGAACGCCTTCGAGCGGGGTTATCACCTGCTGCAGCATGCGCCGCTGAAGAAACTGGTGGCCTGCTATTTCGGCGGCCTGGAGGACAACCTCGGCCTGGCCGTGGGCCTGCCGGTGGACGGCCTGCACGTGGACCTGGTGCGTGCGCCGGAGCAGCTGCCGCTGCTGGTCGATCGCCTGCCGGCCTACAAGGTGCTGTCGCTCGGCGTGGTCAACGGCCGCAACGTCTGGCGTTGCGACCTGGAGCGGGCGCTGACCCAGCTGCGCCAGGCCGAGGAGCGCTTCGCCGACAACCTGTGGGTGGCACCGTCCTGCTCGCTGCTGCACAGCCCGGTGGACCTGGCCCGGGAGGACCGTCTGGACGCCGAACTGCAGAGCTGGCTGGCCTTTGCCGTGCAGAAGTGCGAGGAGGTCGCCATCCTCGCCCGCGGCCTGGACCAGCCGGAGGACGCCGGGGTGCGGGCCGCCCTGAGCGACAGCCGCGCGGTGCAGGCCAGCCGCGCCGGCTCGAAGCGCATCCACAACGAGGCGGTGCAGGCGCGCCTGGATGCCATAGTCCCGGCCGACAGCCAGCGTGCCTCGTCTTTCGCCGAGCGCATCCTGCGGCAGCGCGCGCGCCTGCAACTGCCGGCTCTGCCGACCACCACCATCGGCTCCTTCCCGCAGACCGCGGCGATCCGCCTGGCGCGCCAGGCCTTCAAGGCCGGCAAGCTGTCCGCCGCCGAGTACACCGAGGCCATGCACATCGAGATCCGCCATGCGGTCGAGGTGCAGGAGAACCTCGGCCTGGACGTGCTGGTGCACGGCGAGGCCGAGCGCAACGACATGGTCGAGTACTTCGCCGAGCAGCTCGACGGCTACGCCTTCACCCGTTTCGGCTGGGTGCAGAGTTACGGTTCGCGCTGCGTCAAACCGGCGCTGATCGTCGGTGACCTCAGCCGCCCGCGGCCGATGACGGTGGACTGGATCGCCTATGCCCAGGGCCTGACCGACAAGGTGATGAAGGGCATGCTCACCGGGCCGGTGACCATGCTGATGTGGTCCTTCGCGCGCGAGGACATTTCCCGCGAGCAGCAGGCCCGCCAGCTGGCCCTGGCTATCCGCGACGAGGTGCAGGACCTGGAGGCGGCGGGCATCAAGATAGTGCAGATCGACGAGGCGGCGTTCCGCGAGGGCCTGCCGTTGCGCCGGGCGCAGTGGGCGGCGTACCTGGAGTGGGCCACCGAGGCCTTCCGCCTGTGCGCCTCGGGCGTGCGGGACGAGACGCAGATCCACACCCATATGTGCTACAGCGAGTTCAACGACGTGATCGGCGCCATCGCCGCCATGGACGCCGATGTCATCACCATCGAGACCTCGCGCTCGGACATGGAGCTGCTCGAGGCGTTCGAGGGATTCGCCTACCCCAACGAGATCGGCCCGGGGGTCTACGACATCCACTCGCCCCGGGTGCCGGAGGTGGCGCAGATGGCCGCGCTGCTGCGCAAGGCGGCCCGGCGCATTCCCGTCGAGCGCCTGTGGGTCAACCCGGACTGCGGCCTGAAGACCCGCGCCTGGGCGGAGACCGAGGCGGCTTTGGTCAACATGGTCGCCGCGGCGCGGCAGCTGCGCAGCGAGTTGGCCTGAGTCGGCCCGCCTGCGCCGCTAGCCAATTCGTTCGCCCGCGCTGACGGGCGCTCAGCTCCTAGTGGCCTGGCGCGAGGAGGCGGCCAGGTCTTCGAGGAAGGCTTGCAGGATAGGTGGCGGCGCTAGGCCGCGCCGGGTGATCACGTCGAAGGGCGCAGTGGGACACAGGCGCTCGGGCAGCAGTGGTCGCATGTCGCCACTTTCTTCCCAGTGGGCGGCATAGTGTCTGGGCAGGAAGCCGAGATAAGCCCCGGAGATGATCAGGATGGCCAGGGCCTCGATATTGTCCACCGTGGCCGCCGCCTTGCTGGCGCCCAGCAGTTCCAGGTCATGTTGCAGCATGAAGCCCCTGGCGACTATGCGGCTGGAGCCTATTGCCTCGAGCAGGGCCTTGGGGCCGGCCTTGCTGCCATAGAGAGGATGGCGCCGTCCACAATAGAGGCCCAGGGCCTCCTGGTAGAGCAGGGCATGCGAGAGGCCGGGCACCTGGGTCGGGAAGTGGCCGATGGCCAGGTGCAGGCGGCCGTCGAGTACGCGCTCTTCCAGCTCTGCGGGCGTGCCGACATAGACATTGAGGTGGACATCGTGCCCGCGCGACACGAAACGCTGAGTCGTGACCGGCAAGGGCGAGTCGGGATCGGTGATGGTGGTGTCGATGATGCCCAGATTCAGGGTGCCGCTGATGTTCTGCTTGAGCACATCGGCATCCATGCAGAAGGTATCCACGGCCGACAGCAGACGCAGGGTCGCGTCATGGATGGCCGCCCCCTGTTCGGTCAGGCGAAAGCCGCTGCGCCCACGCTGGCACAGCTTGACCCCGAGGCGTGCTTCCAGCTGGGTCATCTGCTCGCTGATGGTCGACTGGCCGATGTTCAGCGCCGCCTGGGCGGCGCTGAACCCTCCACACTTGACAATGGCGGCAAAGACCCTGAGCAATTTCAGGTCGGCGTCATGGAGTTGAATCATCGCAACCTCCCATCCTAATACATCGTTAGCTGCGATATTTGTATCTGATATTTTGCATTTTACCAATGTGAAACTGGGGCCATAGTCGGTTCAAGGGAGACGCTCACACGGGCTATCCCGCCGACCACATAACAACAATTGGAGGCGCCTCATGCTGCCTTGGTATGGTCACCAACTCCCGCCCTCGCACGGCTGCGCCGCGCGCGGAGCCAGTTGCGCCGCGTCAGGCGCAGCCCTGCGCTCGTTCACCCGGTCGATCCAGTGCATCGCCATAGGCTCCGATCCCGAGCGCCTGGCGCCAGGCCGCGCGCCTGTGCCATTCCCCACCCCCTCGATTCCAACCTGACAGCGAGAATGACGATGGACAGTACAGTCAAGCAGTACCTGCAGCAGTTCGGCATCTGCGAGGCCACCCAGGCCTTCCTGGGCAAGGCGCAGAAGATGTTCATCGGCGGTCAATGGTGTGAGGCCAGCGATGGCGGCAGCGCCGAGGTCATCGAGCCCTCCACCGAGGGGCTGCTCACCCGCATCCCCATGGGCACCGGCGAGGATCTGGACCGCGCCGTGGCGGCCGCCCGTGCGCAGTTCGACGGCGGCGCCTGGCGCCTGCTCAAACCGCTGGAGCGCGAGCGCCTGTTGCACCGCCTGGCCGATCTGATCGAGCAGAACGCCGTCGAACTGGCCGAGATCGAGTCGATCGACATGGGCAAGTCCGCCGCCCAGGCCCGCGACGTGGATATCCAGGGCACCATCGACTGCTTCCGTTATTTCGCCGGCTGGGCCACGAAAATTCACGGGCGCACGGTCGAACCCTCGTTGCCGGGCAACTACCTGGCCTATACGCGCAAGGAGCCGGTGGGCGTGGTCGGTGTCATAGTGCCGTGGAACTTCCCGCTGCAGACCCTGGCCTGGAAGCTCGGCGCGGCCCTGGCCAGCGGCTGCACCCTGGTGGTCAAGCCGGCCGAGCTGACTTCGCTGTCGGCGCTGCGCTTCGCCGAGCTGGTGCAGCAGGCGGGTATCCCCGACGGCGTGGTCAACATCGTCAGCGGCCGCGGCAGCCTGGTCGGCGCGGCCATGGCCAGTCATCCGGGCATCGACAAGCTCAGCTTCACCGGATCGACGCCGGTCGGCTGCACGGTCGGCAAGTCGGCCATCGATCAGATGAAACGCCTGACCCTGGAGCTGGGCGGAAAATCTGCAGTCATAGTACTGGACGATGCCGACATCCCGGCCGCCGCCCAGGCGGTGGCCAACGGCGTGTTCTTCAACTCCGGCCAGGTCTGCGACGCCGGCACCCGCGCCTATATCCACCGCAGCATCTACGAGCAGTTCCTCGCCGAGCTGATCGCCTACACCCGCACCCTGAAGATCGCCCCGGGGCTGGATCCGGATTGCTTTATCGGCCCATTGGTATCCCAGCAGCAGCAGGCGCGGGTGTTGAACTACATCGCGGCCGGCAAGCGCGAGGGCGCCGAGCTGGTATACGGCGGCGAACCCGTCGCAGGACCGGGCTACTTCGTGCAGCCGACCATCTTCGCCCACTGCCGCAACGACATGCGTATCGTCCAGGAGGAGATCTTCGGCCCGGTGCTGGTCACCGCGCCGTTCGACGACGACGAGGAGGCGTTGCGCCTGGCCAACGATTCGCCCTTCGGCCTGGCCGCGGCGCTCTACTCCAACGACCTGGGCCGCGTGCACGGCCTGATTCCGCGGCTGCGCGCCGGCTCGGTGTACGTCAACGCCCACAGCACCATCGACCCGGCCATGCCGTTCGGCGGCTACAAGCAGTCCGGTTTCGGCAAGGACCTGGGCGCCGAGCAGCTCGAATTTCTGCTGGAGACCAAGGCGGTGTGGATCACCCTGCCATGAACTGAGCAAGCAACAGACCACCGGCATGACGCCAGGCGTCATGCCGGGAACATCGGGTAGCCAATAACAAGAGCCATACGAGGTGATATCCAGATGAACAGTCAAGCCGAAAGCCTGCGTGCGCAGGACCTGGAACGACGCATCCGCGTCTACGAGGAGATGGAACAAGCCCAGCACTGGCCGGGGGCGCTGAACGCCACCGACTACCTGGCAATCACCCTGATGACGCTGGTGCTGGTGGCCGGCTTCTACCTCTGGGGGTATTGAGCCATGGCCACGTCCAAGTCAGTCGATATCGGTCTCGAAGCCCAGCGCGGCGATACCCCGCTGCTGCCCACGGAACGCATGTGGGGCTTCTGGGAATTCAGCTACGCCAACTCGGCCCTGGCCATCGCCACCTGGGCCTTCCTCATCGGCGGCGCCACGGCGCTGTTCGTCGGCGTCCGCGAGGGCATCGCCGCCATCGTCATCGGCAACATCATCGGCGTGCTGCTGGCGACCTTCGCCACCTGCGTGCCCTGCGGCAAGTACGGCACCGAGCAGTTCACCTTCCTGCGCAGCATGTTCGGCGGCAACGGCAGCCGCCTGGTCTACGTGCTGGCGGTGGTGTTCCTGACCATGGGCTGGCTGGCGGTGCTGGGGCTGATGTTCGGCCGCTCCATCGACGGCCTGAGCGCCCTGTTGGGCGAACACGAGGCGCAGCCCACGGGCCTGCTGGTGCTGCTGTCGGGCTTCTTCGCCATCGTCCTGGCCGGCTTCGTGGTGGCCAAGGGGCCCACCTCGATCAAGTGGTTCAACACCCTGGTGGCCCCGGCGCTGGTGCTGATCATGGGCGCGATGCTCTACCTGATCCTCAGCGAGCGCAGCGTCGCCGAGCTGCTGGCGCTGCCGGCGCTGGATGCGCCCTTCGACGACAAGCGGGTCAACTTCATGATCGCGGTAGAGGTGAACATGGCCGCCGGCCTGTCCTGGTGGCCCTATATCGGCAACCTGGCGCGCCTGAGCAAGAATCAGCGCACCGCCTTCTGGCCGAACATCATCGGCATCTTCGGCGCCGCGGTGCTCGGCGAGGTGGTCGGCCTGCTGGCGTCCGCCGCCCTGGGCGACAGCGACCCGACGGTGTGGATGACCCATATCGGCGGCCTGGTGTTCGGCGTCGTCGCCCTGGGCTTCATCGCCTTCGCCAACGTCACCAGCATGATCAACATCCTCTACACCTCGATAGTCGGCCTGCGCCAGCTGGCCGGGCAGAAGTTCCGCGAGATGAGCTGGGCGCTGCTGGTGGTGCTGTTCTGCGTGGCGCCGGCGGTCATCGTGTTCGTCGCCCCGGGCATCTACGACGGCTTCTTCATCTTCCTGGTGTGGACCTCGGCGCTGAACAGCGCGCTGGCCGGGATCGGCATCGCCGATTACTACTGCCTGCGCCGGCAGCGGATGAACCTGCGCCACCTCTATGGCCCCGAGGCGCGGTCGGCCTACCACTACTGGCACGGCTTCAACCCCATCGCGCTGCTGGCGCTGGCGGTCGGCTTCGTTTCCTACGTGCTGCTGTTCAACCCGCAGACCCTGGCCAACACCACGTTGTTCAGCTTCGTCTCCGCCTCGCTGCCGTCCTGCGTGCTGGCCGGCCTGGTGCACTACGGGCTGACCCGAACCTTCGCCACGCGGTTGGGCTGGGGCGCCTACGCGCCGGGCCACGGCAGCCGCAACAACCCCCTGAATCTCGAAGCACAGGGCCTGAGCCATGACTAAGCAATACGACTACATCATCATCGGCGCCGGTTCGGCCGGCTGCGTGCTGGCCAACCGCCTGAGCGAAGACCCCGGCACCTCGGTGCTGGTGCTGGAGTTCGGCGGCAGCGACCGCAGCGTGCTGATCCAGATGCCCAGCGCCTTCTCCATCCCGATGAACACCAAGAAGTACAACTGGCGCTACGAGACCGAGCCGGAGCCCTACCTGGACGGGCGGCGCATCCACTGCCCGCGGGGCAAGGTGCTCGGCGGCTCCTCGTCGATCAACGGCCTGGTGTATATCCGCGGCCACGCCTACGACTTCGACGAATGGGAGGAGCTCGGCGCCCGCGGCTGGGGCTACCGCAACTGCCTGCCCTATTTCAAACGGGCCGAACACTACGAGGGCGGTGGCGATGCCTACCGCGGCGCTAGCGGGCCGTTGCATACCGGCAACGGCAACCACATGCGCAATCCGCTGTACGGCGCCTGGGTCGAGGCCGGCGCCGAGGCCGGCTACATCAAGACCGACGACTGCAACGGCTATATGCAGGAAGGCTTCGGCGCCATGCACATGACCATCAAGGACGGCGTGCGCTGCTCCACCGCCAACGCCTACCTGCGTCCGGCCATGGAGCGGCCGAACCTGACCGTGGTGACCCAGGCCATGACCCGGCGCATCATCCTCGACGGCAAGCGCGCGGTGGCCATCGAGTACGATCACGGCGGGCGCACCCGGCAGGTCCGCTGCAAGCGCGAGATCCTCCTGGCCGGTGGGCCGATCGGCTCGCCGCACCTGCTGCAGCGCTCCGGCATCGGCCCGCGCGAGGTGCTCGACCAGGCCGGGGTGGCGCTGCAGCACGAGCTGCCCGGGGTCGGCGAGAACCTGCAGGACCACGCCGAGATCTACATCCAGTACGGCTGCAAGCAGCCGCTGACCCTCAACAGCAAGATGGACCCGCTGAGCAAGCTGATGATCGGCCTGCGCTGGCTGCTGTTCAGGGACGGCCTGGGCGCCACCAACCACTTCGAGGCCGGCGGCTTCATCCGCTCCGAGCAGGGCCTGCGTTGGCCGGATATCCAGTTCCACTTCCTGCCCGCGGCGATGCGCTACGACGGCAAGAAGCCGGTCAAAGGCCACGGTTTCATGGTGCTCACCGGGCCGAACAAGCCCAAGAGCCGCGGCTTCGTGCGGCTGCGCTCGGCCGACCCCTACGAGCACCCGCGCATCCAGTTCAACTACCTGGAGCGCGAGGAGGACCGCGAGGGCTTCCGCCGCTGCGTGCGCCTGACCCGCGAGATCATCGGCCAGCCGGCGATGGACGCCTTCCGCGA
Organism: Pseudomonas sp. MBLB4123; assembly: GCF_051904775.1. Lineage (NCBI taxonomy): Bacteria > Pseudomonadati > Pseudomonadota > Gammaproteobacteria > Pseudomonadales > Pseudomonadaceae > Pseudomonas > Pseudomonas sp. MBLB4123. The sequence goes on along the minus strand of NZ_CP196711.1, from coordinate 2,097,295 downwards.
CGGCGAGATCGCCCCGGGGCCGCAGGTCAACAGCGACGCCGAGATCGACGCCTTCGTGCGTGCCAACCTGGAGAGCACCTACCACCCATGCGGCACCTGCCGCATGGGCGAGGACGAGCTGGCGGTGGTCGACTCCGAGCTGCGCGTGCGCGGCCTCGAGGGACTGCGGGTGATCGACTCCTCGGTGTTCCCCACCGAGCCCAACGGCAACCTCAACGCGCCGACCATCATGCTCGCCGAACGCGCGTCCGACCTGCTGCGCGGGCGCGGCATGCTGCCGGCCTCGGACGCCGAAGTGGGCCTGGCCGAACACTGGCAGACCCAGCAGCGCAGCAAGGCGCCAGTGCGGGAGGTCCGTGTCTAACCGGAGCATGGGGCTGTCTGCAGGCACTCAGACCCTCACCACGGTGCAGCGGCAAACACAGTCGCGTGCCGGTGGTGGGGGCGGCGAGCCATAGTGCAATCCTTGGAGGCTGCATTCTGTTGCCCTGCTCGGCACGCCATGGCGTCCGTGGACACCGGGACGGGGCAACCGACCAGGTGAGTCTCGCCGGCGGGCGCCGTACAATACGGCCAGTTCAGTCCAGTAGCCCAGGGGTGGCGGCAAAGTCATGAAGTCCCCGGGTGGAATGTTGCTGGCGAGTATCGAACTGGATCGAGCGAGCTCGGTACCGCTGTATCGCCAGTTGTACCTGCAGATTCGTCAGCAGATCCTGCAGGGCCGGCTGCATGGCGGCATGCGCCTGCCTTCGACCCGTACCCTGTGCGCCGAGCTGGGGCTGTCGCGGATCACCATTCTCAATGCCTTCGACCAACTGACAGCGGAAGGTTTTCTGCAGTCGCGTACGGGCGCCGGTACCTTTGTCGGCGCCGAATGGGAAGGGCGCAGTGCCGCTGGAGAAGAGCCGCGCAAGCCGCCACGCTTGTCGAATTTGAGCCAGTCGGTGCTGTCGCTGCGCAGCGACCATTTTGGCGGCGTCTCCTACGCGGCCTGGGAGCCGGGCTGTCCGATCTCCTTCCTGCCCAGCCATGCCGCCTACGACGCCTTTCCCATGCCGGTGTGGCGGCGCCTGATGAATCGTCACCTGCGCCAGCCGAGCAAGCAGATGCTGAGCTACGGCGAACTGAAGGGGCAGCAGGCGCTGCGTGAGGCCCTGGTCGAGTACGTCTATGACGCGCGTGGCATTGCCTGCACGGCGCAGCAGGTGGTGATCGTTTCCGGAGCGCAGCAGGCCTTCAACCTGCTGAGCATGCTGTTGCTCGATCCGCAGGATAGCGTGTGGATGGAGGACCCCGGTCATATCGCCGCGCGCATCAGCTTCCAGTCTCAGGGCTGCCGCATCGTGCCCTTGCGCATCGATGGACAGGGCCTGGACGTGCAGCAAGGCCTGCGCGAATGCCCCAAGGCGCGCCTGGCCTTCACCACGCCCTCGCGCCAGCACCCGCTCGGCACCACCATGAGCTATGCCCGACGCCTGGAGTTGATCGAGTGGGCCGGCCGCGAGCAGAGCTGGATCATCGAAGACGATTGCGACAGCGAGTTCCGTTACCAGGGGCGGCCGCAGCCGGCACTCTACGCCCTGGATCAGGGGGCGCGGGTGATCTACGTCGGCACCTTCAGCAAGGTGCTCTTCCCGTCCCTGCGCTTGGGCTATGTGATCCTGCCGGAGGCCCTGGTCGAGCCGTTCTGCGCCGTGCGTGCGGTGATGGATCGCAGTCCCGCCTCCCTGCTGCAGGCGGTGACCGCCGACTTCATGCGCGAAGGGCACTTCCTCGGTCATGTCAGGCGGATGCGCGCGCTCTATCAACGGCGCCAACACTGCCTGTTGGCAGCGCTGCACCGACGCCTCGGCGGTTTCCTCGAGGTCGATGCGGTGGACGCCGGTATGCACCTGATCGGCTGGTTGGCGCCCGAGTTGGACGATGCGGCGATCGCCTCGGGGCTGGCCAGCCAGCAGGTCTACACCTATGCCTTGAGCGATTACTGCATACGGCGCTACTTGCGGCCCGGGCTGCTGATCGGCTTTGCCGGCACGCCCGAGGAACAGGCCGAGGCAAAGGTCGAGGGCCTGGCTCAGGCGCTGATCATGATGGGGCACAGGTTCTGAGCGCTTGGCTGTGCTGGCTCTGCTCTCAAGAGACTGCACCAGGCTGAAAAGTGGTCATAAAAAATAGGCGGTAATGGCTATAGGGGAAGGTCCATTCCAGGGTGATAAAGGCACCGCCGGCCAGGCCGGTGTCTTACATGAGGAGTGACCGCAATGAACCCTATCCAAGCGCGCTTCTGCGCCCTGCTGAGCCACAAGGCCGGCGGCGACGGACCCCCGCCCTTACTCACCCCGGCAGTGGCCCGTAAGCTGCTCGAGCGCCTGGGCCAGGTGCGACTGTTCGCCCATGGCTACCCCTTGCTGAGCAACCTCACCCAAGGCTGCCTGAAACCCGCTGACCTGCTCGACTTCGCCTATCGCCATGAACTCCAGGGCCTGAGCCTGCACCTGCTCGACGGTGAGGAGAACAGCCTCAGCCGCATGAGTGCCGAGCAGCTCCTGGCGTTCGCCAGCAAGGCCGAGGCTCTGGGCCTGGCGCTGCATCTGGAGATCAGCAGCACGCGCCAAGAGGATGTGGATCAGGTCGTGGCCATCGCCAGGGCCTTGGGCGTGCGCAGCATTCGCGTGTACTCACGCTACGAGGGGCATCTGTCCCGGGTGCTGGAGCTGATCGAGTCCGACCTGCGCTATCTGGCCGAGCAGGCGGATCGCTACGAGTTGTTCTTCGACTTCGAGCAGCACGAAGAGCTCAAGAGCTTCGAAATTGCCCGGATGCTCGAGCGCCTCGGGCATCCGCGGCTGCATGCGCTGTTCGACTTCGGCAACATGATCAACGCCTGCGAGCAGCCCCTGGCGGCCCTGCAGGCGCTGGCGCCGCATATCCGTCAGGTGCACCTGAAGGGGGTGCGCATCGTCCCCGAGCAAAACGGCTTCGGTCACTACGGGGTGCTGCAGGGCAGCGCCGACGACGATCTGCCCGGTCCGCGCATGTTCTATGAGCTGCTCATGCTCGGCGAGCGGACGCCCCAGGTCGTTGCCTTCATCCTGGAGCAGGAAAACCACTACATCGCCCCGTCCTTTCGCCAGGCCGATGAAGCGCCAGACCCCTTTATCCCCTACCGCGAGATGAGCGAGACCGCGTTGCCTTCCGGCTACACGGCGCAGCGCATGGCCCGCGACGAGCCGCGCTGGGCAGCCAACCAGATCCGCTATGTGCGCAGCCTGATGGACGAGCTCAGGTTGCTAGCCGAACTGACCCTGACCGAGGCCCGCGACCCTCGGTCTTAATTCAAACTATCTGTGGAGAACAACAATGACAGCACAGGCCAAAGCCAAGTGGTTTCGTTTTTTGGTCCTCGTCCTCGGTGGCGGGACCATCTATAAGCTGGGCAGTCTCAAGGACGCCTTCTACGTCCCCATGCAGGAGTTCATGGGGCTGAGTCATACCGAGATCGGCACGCTCATGAGCGTCAATGCCATTGTCGCCACCGTGCTTTTCGTGGTCGGCGGCATGCTCGCCGATCGTTTCGACACCCGTAAGCTGATCCCCCTGGGTTTGCTCGGCACCGGCGGTTTGGGGCTCTACCTGGCGAGCTTTCCCGGGTTCGACAGGCTGCTGATCGTGTTCGGTCTGTTGGCCATCTGCGCCGACTGCATCTTCTGGCCCTCCCTGCTCAAGGCCATCAGAAACCTCGGCAATGACAATGAGCAGGGACGCATGTTCGGCTTGCTGGAGGGCGGCCGTGGTGTGGTCGACACCCTCATCGCCTTTTCCGCCCTGGGTGTGTTCGTCCTCATGGGCTCGGGGGCGGCGGGGCTGAAGTCGGCCATCCTGTTCTACGCGGCGATCGATATCCTCGCCGGTATCCTCACCTGGTTCTTGCTCACGGAAGGGGCGAGCCGCCCGGTGACGACACAGCGCACCGGCCTCGATGGCCTGCTCCAGGCCGTCCGACTGCCGGGCGTCTGGCTGGTCAGTTTCAACGTGTTCATGGTCTACATCGTCTATTGCGGCCTGACCTATTTCATCCCCTACCTGAAGGACATGTACGAGCTGCCGGTGGCCCTGGTCGGCGCCTACGGGATCATCAACCAGTATTTCCTCAAGGTACTGGGGGGGCCGGCAGGTGGCTTCTTGGCGGACAAGCGCTTGAAGAGTTCGACGCGTTACCTGAAGTGGGCGTTCGTGGCGCTGCTGCCGCTCATGGCGATCATCATGCTGATCCCCAAGGGGCCGAGTTTCATCTACGCCGGCATGGCTGCGACGCTCTCCTTCGCGCTGATCGTCTTCACCATGCGTGGGGTGTTCTGGGCACCGATGAGCGAGGTGGGGATCGCGCCGCATATCAGCGGTTCGGCCTTCGGCATCGGCTGTTTGATTGGTTATGCCCCGGGCATGTTCGCCTATGTCATCTATGGCGCCATCCTCGATAGTTACCCGGGGCAGCAGGGCTACGACTATGTCTTTTCCCTGATGAGCCTGCTGGCGGTGATCGGTTTCATGGTCTCCAGTGCGCTGTATCGCAGGGTGCACAGCCGCGCGACCCTGCAAGCGGACGGCGCACTGCCGCAGAGCTAAGCGGCCCAGGCCGATAGCCTGTTTGGCAGGTCGATAAGGAGCGTCGCCTGCCAGAGCGGGGCGGCGCTGACCTTTTAAACGGCCGCTCGGCAGTATTCATCAAATTGTCATGCTTTTGTGGCAGCGCACTCGATGGAATGCCACCAGACTCGTCTCTCAATGGAGTCCTGCGTTTTTGGTGTTTTCATGCGTTCGTTGTTTCTTCTCGCCCTGCTGCTGTATGGCATGTCCTCCTATGCTCTGGAGCGTTGCGATGTCCGTGCCTCGACCGCCACGGTGGAGCTGGGCGAGGTGCGGCTGGCCTACCAGAGCATCGGCCGCGTCGGCGACCCGGCCCTGTTGCTGGTCATGGGCCTGGGCGGCCAGCTGATCCACTGGCCCGACGAGGTCATGCGGCGGCTGTGCGCGCAGGGCTTTCGGGTGATCCGCTTCGACAATCGCGACGTCGGCCTGAGCGGCTGGCTGGGGACGGCGCCGGCGGTCAATCTGGCTTATGGGGCGCTGCGTCATCGCCTGGGGCTGTCGGTGCCGGCGCCCTACAGCCTGCGCGACATGGCCGGCGATGCCCTGGGCCTGATGGATGCCCTGGGCGTGGCGCGCTTCCATGTGCTCGGCGCCAGCATGGGCGGGATGATCGCCCAGCACCTGGCCGATCTGGCGCCGCCGCGGGTGCAGAGCCTGACCCTGATCATGACCAGCTCCGGGGCCCAGGGCTTGCCGTCGCCCAGCCCGGCACTACTGGCGCTGCTGGTCCGGCGCGAGGCACCGAGCCGCGAGGCGGCGCTGCAGCAGCAGGCCGACCTGCTCGCCGCCCTCGGCAGCCCCGCGGTCAGCGACGATCGCGAACTGCTGCTGCAGCAGGCCGAGGTCGCCTACGACCGCGCCTTCAATCCCGAGGGGGTGCAGCGCCAGCTGCTGGCGATACTCGCCGAGCCGAGCCGGGTCGGGCTGCTCAACCGCCTGCGCGTGCCGACCCTGGTGGTGCATGGCACGGCCGACCCGCTGCTGCCGGCGATGCATGGCGTGCATGTGGCAGCGCATATCCGCGGCAGCGAGCTGAGGCTCATCCCCGGGTTGGCCCACCGCTTTCAGGACGCCTTCAAGGAGCCCCTGCTGGCGGCGGTGTTGCCGTATTTGAAGGGACAGCAACTCATGGCCTCGGCACCTGTGCAGATGGCGGGGCCGCCGGTGCTGCCCCACATTCGATAGGGCGATCGCGCCAATATGGCCAGCTCTCTAGCCAGCCCGCGTGGTGGTCGACGCGTTCAAGCCGACGTACTTCCATGCAAGCGGCAGGACCCAGTCGCGAGACGTACTCATCCAGCAAACTGCTCGGCACCACCCGATCTTCTACGCCGCTCAGGTGGCGTTGCGGCAGTTTTCTCAGACGCTCGGCGAAGTCCAATGGTTCCAGCGAGTCCCCCAGCGGCGCCAGTGCCAGGCGTTGTGTCCAGAGTCGCGGGCTGAGGTTGCCGGCCAGGGTCTGAACCTGGACGATATCGCCGCGCCGGGCGGCCAGCAGCAGGGCCAGGGCGCCACCACCGGAATAGCCGACCAACTCGAACTGACGATTGCCATAGCGCCGCCTGAGCTGATCTAGCGCCTGGTCCAGGCTCCCGAGTATGGTTTCCGCGAAGCGCGCGGCGGTCCAGTCATCTGGGGTGCAGGCCGGCGATACGACGTACTGACAGGGGCGGGCCAGGTAGACGCTGGGTTGCGGATCGCTCAGAGCCAGCCGAGCCAGCAGTGGGTTGCGTGGCGTCGGATCCAGGCTGGGTTGGGTCGGGGTGATCCAGGCCCGGCCGTCCCCCTCCAGGTAGACCCTTAGGGGGGCGTCGGTTATCTGTGCCTTGGGCAGGGCGGCGCGCAGGTCGAACGGGTCTGTCTGTAGGATGACCAGCTGGTGATCGTATTGCCGGGCCAACTCTTGCAGCCGAACATTGGGATTGGTGCAGCCAGCGAGCACAGCGGCCGCGCCTAGGACGGTTAGTACGGCCCGCATAAGCGGGCCGTGGGGGGGAGCGACTCGGGTCAAAAGTCGTAACGAAGCCGGGCCTGCACGGTGTCGGCGGCGTAATCGGCCTTGGTCAGGTAGTCGTAACTGAGGCCGAGGCTGGCCGCCCCGCGGCGGTAGGTCAGCCCAAGGCCGGCTTCGTAGCTGTCGCGCGCCGGTTTGGCGGCGTTGGTCACGAAGGGCGTGCCGCCGACTAGGAAGGCGCTGGTGCTGCTGGCCTGATCGGCGATGAAGTCGTGGTAGGCCATCAGCTTGGCCTCCGGTTCCAGGCGCCCCTGACCGGCAGCGAAGTCGCCGGCCAGACGGACGCCGGCGCCGATCTCGCCGACCTCGAAACGCTGTTCGCCGGTCGCAAGTGCGGCAGAGGAGCCCTTTTCGCGGAAGCTGTCGATCTGCACGTTGCTGTAACGTCCCGCTACGCGTGGCTCCAGCAGCAGGCCTTGGCCCAGGTCGATGCCATAGCCGCCGAGCAGGCTCAGGCCCCACAACTGGCTGTCGTAATCGCCTTTGGCGCGGGTACCGGCGATATAGCGCTTGCTCTCATTATCATTGCGGCCGTAAGTCAGGCTGGCATCGGCGAACCAGGGGCCCTGTTCGAAACCGCCATAGAGGGTCAGGGCGTGGCCTTCGATGTCGGTCTTGTTGCCGCTCTGGCTGCGTACGTCGCTGGTCAGGTAGCTGTAGGCCAGGCCGAGGGTGGTCTGCGTATTCAGCTTGCCGTCGGCACCGACGGCGATGCCCTGGCTATCGGCATCGTAACCGGGAACACCGCGACGCTCGCCCTGGTCGGCGTCGCTGTTGAGTACTTGTACCCACGCGCCGGTTTGGCTCAGCCCGTCACCGGAGGACAGGCCCCGGCGCAAGCTGGCGCTGCGCCCTTGCAGGACGTTGCCGAGCAGGTTGTGGTTGCTGGCAATGGTCTGGCCAGCAGCGCCATTGACCTCGGGCGCCAATTGCTGCGCCAGGCGTACCAGTGCTTGGTCGTTGCTGCCGATCATGGCCTCGAACAGCGGGTCGTCGTTGTCCAATCTGCCCAAGGTGTTGCCATAGAAGGCATTGAAGGCCGGCAATAGATGCGCTTGGGCGCCATGCTGGCGCAGGTAGTCGCCGACTTGTTCGGTAGACAGGCTTTTGACTACGGCGGTGACCTGAGTGTCGGTGACTTCGTAGCTTTCGATCTGCAACAGGTCGGAGAGACTGGTGACCTGAAGCCCTGTACCGTAAGCGCTGCCCTGGTCTTCGATGCGGGAGGCGGAGATCAATAGATATTCGCGTAGTGGCGGGCCGCGAAAGTCTTCCGAGGCGGGCTTCAGGCGTATTTGGTTTGGACCAAAGTAGCTGAACAGTGCGTCACCGCTGACTTCGAGAATGGCGCGATTGGGATCGGTCTGGTTATGCAGATTCAGATCGAGGGTGCTATCACCCCCCAACTCCAAGTCTCCCTCCAGGCGAGTATGGGGTTGACCCAGCTCGAGCGATTTGACCCCGAGGCTAGGGCTTTGGATCAGCCGGCCATTGAACAAGGCATCGCCAGAGGCAAACATTCTTTGCAGCCCTAACAGATCGCCGCGAATCTCTCCTCCGTCGAAATGCAGCGAGACATTCCCGTCGCCTTTGATGGCCGCCTCTTCTCCCGCAATCAGGCCTTCCCAGATATCGACATACAGCCAGGCATAAAGGGGGTCATGGCTTGCCGCAGAGCGGGCCGCCTCAATGGCAATACCCTCGGCTTGGAGCGTGCCGGTATTGATCAGATGCAGTCCATAGGGGCTTACGGGGTTATCTAGATAGCCACTGCCAAGGCTGATGGCGCGACTGTCCTCGCCCGTGGCTGAGATTGTGCCGAGGTTGGCCAGGATGGCCATGTTCTGCGGGTGGTCAATATGGACGCCGATGCTCTCGCGGCCGTCGACCTGAATAATCCCGTAGTTGGTCAAGAAGGCGGGGGCCGGTAAGAGCCTGCCCTGGGATATGGATAGTCCGCGGCTGAGGTCACCGCTGGCACTGATCAGCCCGGATTCCGCATTGGCGAGCTGTGCAACCGGGCTCTCGCTTTCTAGGCTGATCGCATGGCTGGATTTCCCGCTGGAGCGAATCTGGCCGGCATTAAGGATCATACCCTCCATACTGCTGGCATTCTCGATCTTGATGGCAAAACTGTTATCGCCTTCGGCCGTAATCTGTCCGTTGTTGAGGAGCCCCTCAATACCCACCCGTGTATTCCAGAGCAGCAAGGCATTGACGGTTTCGTCGTCGTCCGGGTCCATGGCGCCAACGCTGTGAATCGTGCCGTTGTTGACGATGCCTTGCACCGAGCTCATGCCGAAGTTGAGGGCAGTCGCTGGATTACCCTGGCTGCGCAGGCTGTTGGCGTTGATGAAGGTGCCGTGGATGCGGCTGCCATCGACATCGATGGCACTGTTGAAATTGCCAGTCGCATCGAGCGTGGCGTTGTTGGTGACGTTTCCAAGGATTTCAATGCCGCCGAACTCGATTAGGTCGGATGTCGCGGTGGAGGCTGCCCCAGTTAAGGTCAGGGATTCGGAAAAATCGCTGTGAAAGTGCAGTGGGGCGAGGCCGGTGACATCTTGCGTTTGGGCATGTGCGCCGAGCGAGGCGCAGAGAATGGCAAGGGCGAGCGAAGACTTACGGGCACGGCTAGGGTGCATTGAGGGTTCCTTTCTCTAATGGCTTCCTTGGAAACGGTGCGGCTTTTCCCCTCCGGCCAGTGATCGGGGGAAGGCGGCGCGAAGATTAAAGGGCTGGGTGGTTAATTTCTAGCCCATTAACACTGCTGGATTCGCTTGTCCCTGTCTTTGTCTGCTCGGCCCGATAGCTCGGCAGATAGGCCTCCAGCCGTACCTTCTGCTCGGGGCTCATGAACAGCCCCAGTTTGCTCCGCCGCCAGAGGATATCCGCGGCGGCCATGGCCCATTCCTCCCGGCACAGATAGTCCACTTCCCGCGCATAGAGGCCGCCGCCGAGGTGCTCGCCGAGGTCCTCCAGGCGCTGGGCGCCTTCCAGCAGCGATCTGCTGCGGCTGCCGTAGCTGCTGGCCCAGCGTCGGGCCAGGGCGATCGGCAGCCAGGGGTGTTGGCTGCACAGGGCCTCGGCCAGGATGCCGGGGCTTTCCAGCTGTTCGCCACCCGGTAGGGGGCTGCCGGCGGTCCAGTTCGGGCCCATCCGCGGGAAATAGGGCGCCAGCAGTGCCAGCGCCGCCTCGGCCAGCTTGCGGTAGGTGGTCAGCTTGCCGCCGAACACCGAAAGCAGCGGGGCCACGCCCGGTTGGGCGGACAGGGCCAGGGTGTAGTCGCGGGTGATGGCCGAGGGCTCGTCGGATTCGTCGTCGCACAGCGGCCGCACGCCGGCGTAGCTATGCAGGATATCGTCGCGGCGCAGCGGCCGTTTGAAATGGGCGTTGACCACATTCAGCAGGTAGTCGACCTCCTCGTCGCTGATCGCCACCTCGGCCGGGTCGCCCTGGTATTCGCGGTCGGTGGTGCCGATCAGGGTGAAGCGTTCCAGGTAGGGGATGGCGAAGACGATGCGCCTGTCCTCGTTTTGCAGGATATAGGCCTGTTCGCCGTCGAACAGCCGTGGCACCACGATGTGGCTGCCCTGGATCAGGCGGATGCCATAGGGCGATGGCTGCTTGAGGTCGTCGCGGATGAAGCGCGCCACCCAGGGGCCGGCGGCGTTGACCAGGGCGCGGGCGCGGATCGAATAGCGGCTGCCGTCGGCGCGTTCCAGGTGGATATGCCATAGGCCCTTGCTGCGCCGCGCGCTGACGCAGCGGCTGCGGGGGTGGATATGGGCGCCGTGTTCGCGGGCGGCCATGGCGTTGAGTACCACCAGGCGGGCGTCGTCGACCCAGCAGTCGGAGTATTCGAAACCACGGGTGATCTCGGCCTTGAGCGGACTGTCGGCGCCGAAACGCAGGCCGCGCGAGGCGGGCAGTTGTTCGCGTTTGCCGAGGTGGTCGTAGAGAAACAGACCGGCGCGAATCATCCAGGCCGGGCGCAGGTGAGGGCGGTGCGGCAGGATGAAGCGCATGGGCCTGACGATATGGGGCGCCTTGGCCAGCAGCACTTCGCGCTCGGCCAGGGCTTCACGCACCAGGCGGAATTCATAGTGCTCCAGGTAGCGCAGGCCGCCGTGGATCAGCTTGCTGCTGGCCGAGGAGGTGTGCTGGGCCAGGTCGTCCTTTTCGCAGAGAAAGACCGCGAGGCCGCGGCCCGCGGCGTCGGCGGCTATGCCGACGCCGTTGATGCCGCCGCCGACGACGGCCAGGTCATAGACTTCGGCGAGGGGGGCGTTGTGCTTGGGGCGAGATGACATGGCGGCACCGTGCGGTCGAAATTGAATGTCTAAATGTTCACTTTCGAAAATATCCTAGTCTAGTTGTCATGAAAGCGCCAATTCTGCGCGCGATTTCGCGCCGAATGGTCTCGGGTCAGGAGTGGAGCCCGGTCGAGGGGGCCGTCAGACCAGTTCGAGACGGATCTGGTGTTCGGCGAGCAGCCGGCCGATCGCGGCCGAGGGCGGGGCGTCGGTGAACACGCGGTCGACCAGGGTGATCGAGCCGAGGCGGACCACGGCATTGCGGCCGAACTTGCTGGAGTCGGCGGCGAGCAGCACTTGGCGGGCGTTGGCCATGATCGATTGGGTGACCCGCACTTCCTGATAGTCGAAGTCGAGCAGGCTGCCGTCTTCGTCGATTCCGCTGATGCCGATCAGGGCGTAGTCGACCTTGAACTGCTGGATGAAGTCCACGGTCGCCTGGCCGACCACGCCGCCGTCGCTGCGCACCGTACCGCCGGCCACCAGCACCTCGAAATCCGCCTTGCTGCTGAGCTGGGCGGCCACGTGCAGGTTGTTGGTGATCACCTTCAGACCCTTGCGCTTGAGCAGTTCCCGGGCGATTGCCTCGGTGGTGGTGCCGATGCTGATGAACAGCGAGGCGTGGTCGGGGACGTGGGCGGCGACGGCCTCGGCGATGCGCTGCTTCTCCTCGCGCATCTGCCCGGCACGCATGGCGTAGGCGGTGTTCTGGGTGCTCGAGGCCTCGCTCGCCGCGCCGCCATGGGTGCGCCGCAGCAGGCCCTGCTCGGCCAGCTGGTTGATGTCGCGGCGGATGGTCTGCGGCGTGACGGCGAAGGCCTGGGCCAACTCGTCGATGCTGACATAGCCGCGTTCGCGGGCGAGGTTGAGAATGTCGTGTTGGCGCGGCGCCAGGGTCATGGGACGAATCCTTGTTTTGCGCGACATTATAGGCTGTCGTGGACCCGGTTTTCGGCTAAGGTACGCAAACTTCGTCAGGCTGTTTTCACATTCGAACATGACGCCCGCTATCGATTTGTTAAAAAAGGCCAAGGCCGAGCACCGGGTGCACAGCTACGCGCATGATCCCAAAGCCCCTTCCTATGGCCTGGAGGCGGCGGAGAAGCTCGCCCTGGAGCCGGCGCGGGTGTTCAAGACGCTGCTGGCCGCCAGCGAGAAGGGCGAGTTGCTGGTGGCCGTGGTGCCGGTGGCCGGTAGCCTCGATCTCAAGGCCCTGGCCCAGGCCGCGGGGGTGAAGAAGGCCGATATGGCCGATCCCCAGGCGGCGCAGCGCGCCACCGGCTATCTGCTCGGCGGTATCAGCCCGCTGGGGCAGAAGAAGCGTCTGCGCACCTTCATCGACGAGTCGGCGCAGCATTGCGCGAGCATCTTCGTCAGCGCCGGGCGCCGTGGCCTGGAGGTCGAGTTGACGGCCGAGGTGCTGGCCCTGCATACCCAGGCGCGGTTCGCCGCCATCGGTCGCAGTTGAGGCAGAGGCCCGTCGGCCCAGTAGTTCGGCGGCGAATCCGGCGAGATCCGGGATTCGCCCCTCAATCCACAACAATAAGGAATTGCCCGTGTCCCACTATCTGTTAGCCATCGATCAGGGAACCACCAGCAGCCGGGCCATCGTGTTCGACCGCGAGGGCGTGGTGCAGGCGCGGGCACAACAGGAGTTCCAGCAGTTCTTTCCCCAGGACGGCTGGGTCGAGCACGACGGCGAGGAGCTCTGGCGCAGCACCCTGGAGGTGTGCCGTCAGGCCTTGCAACAGGGCGGCCTGAGCGCCGAGGCGATCACCGCCATCGGCATCACCAACCAGCGCGAGACCACCCTGGTGTGGGACGCGGCGAGCGGCGAGCCCATCTACCGGGCCATCGTCTGGCAGGATCGGCGCACCGCCGACTACTGCGCCGAGTTGAAGGCCGACGGCCACGAGGCCATGGTCAGCGCCAAGACCGGGCTGCTGATCGATCCCTATTTCTCCGGTACCAAGCTGCGCTGGATACTCGACAACGTGGCGGGCGCCCGCGAGCGCGCCGAACGCGGCGAGCTGCGTTTCGGCACGGTCGACTGTTTCCTGCTGTGGCGCCTGACCGGCGGCACGGCGCACCGGACCGACGCCAGCAATGCCTCGCGCACCCTGCTGTTCAATATCCATACCCAGCAGTGGGACGAGGACTTGCTCGAGCTGCTGGAGATTCCCCGCAGCCTGTTGCCGGACGTGCTCGATTGCGCCGCGCCTTTCGGCACCTGTGAGGCGCAGCTGCTGGGCGCGCCTATCCCGGTGCTGGGCATGGCCGGCGACCAACAGGCCGCGCTGATCGGCCAGGCCTGTTTCCAGCCGGGCATGGTCAAGAGTACCTACGGCACCGGTTGCTTCATGATCCAGAACACCGGCAGCACCCCGGTGACCTCGAGCAACCGTCTGCTGACCACGGTCGGCTACCGGCTGGGCGGCGAGGTTACCTATGCCGTGGAGGGCAGCATCTTCGTCGCCGGCGCGGCGGTGCAGTGGCTGCGCGACGGCATCAAGCTGATCAACCATGCCAGCGATTGCGAGGCCCTGGCCGAACAGACCGGCGAGGCCAGCGGCGTCTATCTGGTGCCGGCCTTCACCGGCCTGGGCGCGCCCTATTGGGACCCCAAGGCGCGCGGCGCCATCTTCGGCCTGACCCGCGACACCGGGATCAAGGAAATCGTCACCGCCGGTCTGCAGTCGGTGTGCTACCAGACCCGTGACTTGCTCGAGGCCATGGCCCAGGACGGCGCCGCGGCGCCCAGCGCGCTGCGGGTGGACGGCGGCATGGTGGTCAACAACTGGCTGATGCAGTTTCTCGCCGACATCCTCGGCGTGCCGGTGGAGCGACCCGAGGTCACCGAGACCACGGCCCTCGGCGTGGCCTATCTGGCGGGACTGCAGGCGGGTCTCTATCGCGACCTGGAGGAAATTGCCGGCCACTGGCGGCGCCAGCAGCGTTTCGAGCCCCATATGGCGGACGCGCCACGGGCCGAACTCTACCGTGGCTGGCTGAATGCGGTGCAGCGGGTGCGCAGCGAGGCTTGAGCGCTGCTACAACTGGAGACAGGCGCCATCGTCCTGTGCGAGTACCCCTGATGCCCCCCCGACCCTGGTGGAGTTCTTCCTTGCCGGCTGCCGTGCTGGCACTGGCGTTGCTCGTCGGCAGTCCCGCTGCCCGGGCGGAAACCCTGGTGATAGCCGGCGATCCCTGGTGCCCGGTGAATTGCGAGCCGGGCTCGGCGCAGCCGGGGATCTTCGTCGAGCTGGCGCAGGACATCTTCGCCGAGGCGGGGATCGAGGTGAAATACCGCTTGATCAACTGGGCGCGGGCGCTGCATGCGGCGCGGCGGGGGCGGATCAACGCGGTCATCGGTGCCGGTCAGGCGGATGCCCCGGACTTTCTCTTCACGCCGACGCCGGTGAGCCTGTCGCGCATGTGTTTCTATGTGCTGGCGGACAGCGGCTGGCGCTTCACGGACTGGCAGGACTTGGGCGGTCAACGCCTCGGGGTGATCCACGACTACAGCTATGGCCGCGAGCTGGATGCTTACGTGCAGGCCCATGGCGGCGATCCGGCGCGGGTGCAGCAGGCCTATGGCGACCGCGCCCTGGAGGCGAATATCGACAAGCTGCTCAATGGGCGCATCGACGTCACCGTGGCGAACACCTGGGTGATGCAGAACTGGCTGCGGCGCCAGGGCCGTGTCGGGGCGCTGCGTAATGCCGGGTGCCGGCAGCCGGACGTGGCCATCTACCTGGCCTTCTCGCCGGCGCTGGCGAGCAGTCGGCGGCATGTCGAGCTGTTCGAGGCGGGGCTGCGGCGGCGTCAGGCCGATGGCCGCCTGCAGCGTCTGCTGGAGCGTTACGGAGTCAGCGAGCCCTGAGCGACGGCCAGCTGCAATGCCGAGCTGTAGCGTTCAGCTGGTGGGCGGCTGTATGGGGCGCTCGAGGCCGACTCGGGGCATGCTGGGCGACCTATCTTGCAGGAGCGTGCCATGCAGCTTGAATTTCACCAGGTCGATGCCTTCAGCCGCCGTCCCTTCGCCGGCAATCCCGCCATGGTCTATCGCCTGGAGCACTGGCTCGACGACAGCCTGATGCAGCGGATCGCCAGCGAACACAACCTGGCGGAAACCGCCTTTCTGGTGAGGGAAGGGGACGCCTGGCGTATCCGCTGGTTCACCCCGAGTACCGAGGTGCCGCTGTGCGGCCACGCCACCCTGGCCAGCGCCAAGGTGTTGTTCGACCTGTACGCCGAGGCGGGCGAGGCCATCGACTTCAGCAGCCAGTCGGGCCCCCTGCGGGTGACGCGAGAGGGGGAGCGCCTGGTGCTGGATTTTCCGATCGTCCAGGCGTGCGAGGTGCCGGTCACGGCTGCACTGGAGCAGGCCCTGGGGCTGCCGGTGGAGGCCGCCTGGCAGGGCAACGAACTGCTGGCGGTGGTCGCGTCGGAGCAGGCGGTGCGGGCCTGCCGTCCGGACCTCCCGGCCCTGGCCAAGCTGCCGGGGTTGGGGGTGATCCTCACCGCCCCCGGCGCGCGGCATGACTTCGTCTCCCGCTACTTCGCCCCGGGCATCGGCATCGACGAGGACCCGGTGACCGGCTCGACCCATTGCACTCTGACGCCCTACTGGGCCCAGCGTTTGGGCAAGCGGGAGTTGAGCGCCTATCAGTGTTCGCCGCGGGGCGGGGAGTTGCATTGCCGCCTGCAGGGCGAGCGGGTGAAGATCGCCGGCGAGGCGATACTGGTCGCCAGCGGCCGGCTCTACTTGAACGAGGGGTGAAAGGCGCCGGCACCTGGCCGGCGCTTCAGTTGGCGCTGCTGTAGCGGCGCACGCCGGAGTCGCCGAGCTCCAGGTGCGCGGCGATGCTGCCCAGGGCCGGGAAGGCCACCAGATGATCGGCGGCCACGCGAATCCCTACTTCCTCCCCCGGCAGATGATCGGCGTGGCTGGGGAAGATCGATTCCAGCTGGCTGCCGGTGGGCAGTTGCAGGCGATACAGGGTGGCGGCGCCGAGGAAGGTCTTGCCGACGATCAGCGCCTTCTGCTCGCTGTCCGGCGCATAGACGATATCGTCCGGGCGCAGCAGCACGTCCACCGCGCTGCCCACCGGCCAGATATAGGCGCGGTTGCCGCGAATCACCCCGAGCTCGGTCTGCACCGCATCCGGGCTGAGCAGCTGGCCGCGGATGAAGTAGCCCTGGCCGATGAAGCTGGCGACGAAGGGGGTCAGCGGCTCGTGGTACAGGTTGTAGGGTGTGTCCCACTGCTCCAGCTTGCCTTCCTTGAACACCCCGACATGGTCGCTGACGGCGAAGGCCTCCTCCTGGTCGTGGGTGACCAGGATGGCGCTGGTGCCGCGGGCCTTGAGGATGTCGCGGACCTCGTGGCTGAGGCGCCGGCGCAGTTCGCCATCGAGATTGGAGAAGGGCTCGTCGAGCAGCAGCAGGCGTGGCTCCGGTGCCAGCGCCCGGGCCAGCGCCACGCGCTGCTGCTGGCCGCCGGACAGCTCGTGAGGGTAGCGCTTGCCCAGGTGGCTGAGCTTGACCAGTTCCAGCAGTTCGGCGGTGATGCGCTCGCAGTTGGCCTGCTTGCGGATGCCGAAGCCGATGTTCTCGGCCACCGTCAGATGCGGGAACAGGGCATAGTCCTGGAACACCATGCCGATGCGCCGCTTCTCCGGCGCCAGGGTGAAGCCGGCGCGGGAGATGACCTGGTCTTCCAGCTGGATCTCGCCCTCGGTCACCGGCTCGAAGCCGGCGATGGCGCGCAGGGTGGTGGTCTTGCCGCAACCGGAGGGGCCGAGCAGGCAGCCGATGTCGCCGGCGTTCAGGTGCAGATTGAGGTCCTGCACGACGCGGTGCTCGTGGTAGCCGCAGCTCAGGTCGCGCAGGCTCAGCAGCAGGGAGTGGCTCATGCGTGGTGGTAGGCAGGTTCGACGAGGAACTCCAGCAGCGCCTTCTGCGCATGCAGGCGGTTCTCCGCCTGGTCCCAGGCCACTGCGCGCGGGTCGTCGAGCAGGTCCTCGCTGATCTCCTCGCCGCGGTGGGCCGGCAGGCAGTGCAGGAACAGCACGTCCGCGGCCGCGGCATCGAGCAGCGCACGGTCGACCTGGTAGGGCTTGAACAGCTTGTGGCGCTCGGCGATCTCGTCTTCCTGGCCCATGGAAGCCCACACGTCGGTGGTCACCAGGTGGGCGCCGGCCACGGCCTCGCGCGGGTCGCGCAGCACCTGCACGCGGTCGCCGGCGCGGGCGAGAAATTCGGGGTTGGGCTCGTAGCCTTCCGGGCAGGCGACGCGCAACTGGAAGTCGAACTGCTGCGCGGCCTCTATATAGGAGTTGCACATGTTGTTGCCGTCGCCGATCCAGGCCACCGTCTTGCCGGTGATGCTGCCGCGGTGCTCCAGGTAGGTCTGCATGTCGGCCAGCAGCTGACAGGGGTGCAGGTCGTCCGACAGGCCGTTGATCACCGGGACCCGCGAATGGGCGGCGAATTCGACCAGGTTGCTGTGGGCGAAGGTGCGGATCATCACCGCGTCGAGCATGCGTGACATGACGCGGGCGGCGTCGGCGATCGGCTCGCCGCGGCCGAGTTGGGTGTCGCGCGGCGAGAGGAAGATCGCCTGGCCGCCGAGCTGGATCATGCCCGCCTCGAAGGACAGTCGGGTGCGGGTCGAGGCCTTCTCGAAGATCATCCCCAGTACGCGATTTTTCAGCGGTTCGAACAGCACGCCTCGATTGCGCAAGCTCTTCAGCTCTGTGCCGCGGCGGATCAGGCTCACCAGTTCTTCCGGCGTGCAGTCCATCAGCGAGAGAAAGTGTCTTGCGCTCATCGTTAACTACCTTTTGACAACAGCGCAGGTTCAACGGCCAGGTTTAACGAGGAAAGGGCAGAACCTGCGGCTGGGAGCCGCACGGGGCGACGAAACGGGGAAGGCGCGATCTTATAAGGAAATGACGAGAAGGCGCAAATTGTCCGGTCGGTCATGGATAAGTCGGCGCCGTGTAAGCATTTTCCTCATTTGGCGTGCGAGATGTCACATTTTTGACAACTGTGCTTGCCCGGGCGCCATGGGGCTTCTAGGATGCCCGCGCCTTTTCCAGGCAATGCATTGTCTCGCAACGGGACGTCCATGGAATGTTATGCAAAGGAGTTTTGCATGAAGCACGTAGCCTACGCCGCCGCTTTCACCGCCCTCGCTCTGTTGACTGGCTGTGCCAGCCAGAACGTCAGCCAGCCGACCGCACCCCTGAACGGTAAAGTCAAGACTGACCTGAAGGCCGATGTGAAAGTGGGTGAGCCCATCTCCGGTGAGTCCTCGGTGAGCATCCTGTTCAACGTGTTCAAGCTGGGTGGCGACAGCCAGTTCGCCGATGGTGTGACCTATGGTGGTGGCGAAGGTGGTTTTGCCCTGGGTCTGGACCCGGTGGCTTCCGCCAAGTCCGCAGCAGCCTACAAAGCTGTTACCACTTCGGGTGCCGACCTGATCGTCGCGCCGCGTTACGAAGTGAACGTCGAAGATTACTTCGTCTACAAGACCGTCAACGTCAAAGTGACAGGTAAGAAAGGCACCGTGACCGCCATCCGTTAAGGAAGGGTTGTCCGCACTGCTGAATCGGCTGGCATGATGCCGGCCGATTCATGAGACGAACCCTGCTGGCGTGGTCTCCTCACAGTCCCCATAGTCTTGTCATGCGACCGCAACGGTCGTCTCGAACAAGAACATGAGGCCAGGCCATGACCAAGACCCTCCATCACCGTGCGTGCCATCTGTGTGAAGCCATCTGCGGTCTGACCATCGAGACCGAGACCCTGGCCGACGGCAGTACCCGCATCCTGTCGATCAAGGGCGATGCCCGGGATAGCTTCAGTCGTGGCCATATCTGTCCCAAGGCGGTGGCCCTGCAGGACATCCAGAACGACCCCGACCGTCTGCGCCAACCCATGCGTCGAATCGGCAAGGAGTGGCAGGCGATTGGCTGGGACGAGGCCTTCGCCCTGGTCGCCGAGCGCCTGAGCGCCATCCAGGGGCTTCATGGCAACAGTGCCGTGGCGATCTATCAAGGCAACCCCAGCGTGCACAACTATGGGCTGATGACCCATAGCAACTATTTCCTCGGCCTGCTCAAGACCCGCAGCCGTTTCTCCGCCACGTCGGTCGACCAGCTGCCCCATCACCTGGTCAGCCTGCTGATGTACGGCCATGGCATGCTGTTGCCGATCCCGGACATCGACCGCACCGAGTTCATGCTGATCCTCGGCGGCAATCCGTTGGCCTCCAACGGCAGCATCATGACCGTGCCGGATGTCGAGAAACGCCTCAAGGCCATCCAGGCGCGCGGCGGCAAAGTGGTGGTGCTCGACCCGCGCCGCAGCGAGACCGCGGCCATAGCCGATCAGCACCTGTTCGTCCGTCCGGGCGAGGATGCGGCCCTGCTGCTGGCCCTGCTCAATACATTGTTCGAGGAGGGCCTGACGCGCGACAGCCATCTGCCTGTCGCCGGCCTGGACGAGGTGCGCCAGGCGATCGCCGGCTTCACCGCCGAGACCATGGCCGGGCGTTGTGGGGTGCCGGCCGCCACCATCTGCCAGTTGGCGCGCGACTTTGCCGCCGCGGACAGGGCCGTGTGCTACGGGCGCATGGGCGTGTCCACCCAGGCTTTCGGCACGCTGTGCCAGTGGTTGATCCAGTTGCTCAACCTGGTCACCGGCAATCTGGACCGGGAGGGCGGAGCGCTCTGCAGCGAGGCGGCCATCGACCTCACCGCTGCGAGCTCCGGTACCCATTTCGATCGCTGGCGCAGTCGCGTTTCGGCTCTGCCGGAATACGGCGGCGAGCTGCCGGTGGCGGCCCTGGCCGAGGAAATGTTGACGCCGGGTGCGGGGCAGGTCCGCGCGCTGATCACGGTCGCCGGCAACCCGGTGCTCTCGACCCCCAATGGCCGTCAGCTGGAGACGGCGCTGGAGGGGCTGGAGTTCATGCTCAGCATCGACCCCTACATCAACGAAACCACCCGCTATGCCGACCTGATCCTGCCGCCGACCGCGCCGCTGGAGCATGACCATTACGATCTGACCTTCAACAACCTCGCCGTACGCAACGTCAGTCGCTTCAACGAAGCGGTGCTGCCCAAGCCGGACGGAGCGCTGCACGACTGGGAGATCTTCGTCGGCCTGGCCCAGGCCTTCGCGGCCAGGACCGGCGCGGTGCTGAAGCCGACCCTGGCGCCGGCGCAGATCATCGACATCGGCCTGCGCGCCGGGCGCTATGGCGACCAGGCAGCGCAGAAACTGAGTCTGGCCAGCTTGCGCGAGCATCCCCATGGCATCGATCTGGGCGCGCTCAAGCCCAATCTGACCGGTCGCCTGCAGACGGCGGGACACCAGGTCCAGGCGGCGCCAGCCTTGCTCTTGAACGATCTCGCGCGTTTTGCCGCGCAACCGGCGGCCAGGGCCGACGAGCTGTTGCTGATCGGCCGTCGCCATGTGCGCAGCAACAACTCCTGGATGCACAACTACCGCCGCCTGGTGAAGGGCAAGCCGCGGCATCAGCTGCTGATGCATCCGGCGGACCTGGACCGGCGTGGTATCGCCGACGGCCAGCGCGTGCGCGTGCGCTCGCGGGTCGGGGTCGTCGAGGTGGAGGTGGCGGCCAGCGAGGAGATGATGCCCGGGGTGGTCAGCCTGCCCCATGGCTGGGGCCATGCCCGCCCCGGGGTTCGACTGGGCATTGCCTGCGAGCAGCCGGGCGTCAGCGTCAACGACCTGACCGACGAGCGCCTGCTCGATGCCTTGTCCGGTAATGTGGCGCTCAACGGCGTGCCGGTGGCGGTCACGGCCGCCTGATGAGCCGCTCCGAGGGGCGCTTGGCGTCTCTTGGGGCCGGGGCCGGCAAGGCCGAGCATTGCGCTCGGCTTTTGGTTACAATGCCGCCACCGTGACGACCCCGAGTCGCAAAGCCAAGTCCTGAGGTGCCCTATGGATATCATCGAAACCATCAAAGAGCAGATCGCCAACAACACCGTTCTGCTGTACATGAAAGGCTCGCCGAATGCTCCGCAGTGCGGCTTTTCTTCCCGCGCCGCGCAAGTGGTGATGGCCTGTGGCGAGAAGTTCGCCTATGTCGACATCCTGCAGAATCCGGAAATCCGCGCCAACCTGCCCAAGTACGCCAACTGGCCGACTTTCCCGCAGCTGTGGGTCGATGGCGAGCTGGTCGGCGGCAGCGATATCATGGCCGAGATGTTCGAGAAGGGCGAGCTGCAGACCCTGATCAAGAACGCGGTGCAGAAGGCCGACGCTTAAGTTGGTTCTGCAGCACAAAAAAACCCGCCATGGCGGGTTTTTTTGTGGGTGCCGTGCCGATACGGCTTATTCGTCCATCTGCGATTGCAGGTAGTTCTCCATGCCGACTTTGTCGATCAGGCTGAGCTGGGTCTCCAGCCAGTCGATATGGTCTTCTTCCGAGCAGAGGATCTCTTCGAGCAGTTCACGGCTGGCGTAGTCGCCGATACTCTCGCAGTAGGCGATCGCTTCCTTCAGATCGATATGCGCCTTGTGTTCGATCTTCAGATCGCACTCGAGCATCTCCTTGGTGTTTTCGCCGATCAGGATCTTGCCCAGGTCTTGCAGGTTTGGCAGGCCTTCGAGAAAGAGGATGCGCTTGATCAGCTTGTCCGCATGCTTCATCTCGTCGATGGACTCGTGATACTCGTGCTCGCCGAGTTTTTTCAGACCCCAGTCCTCGTACATGCGGGCATGCAGGAAGTACTGATTGATCGCAACCAGCTCGTTGCCGAGGATCTTGTTCAGATGTTGGATGACCTTCTTGTCGCCTTTCATGTCCGAGCCTGCCTTTGAGGGAAGTCAATTTAAAATTCTGGGCTGGCAAATAGCGACTGTCAAACTTAAGTGTTTGAAAGATATATAAAAGTAAATATGAATACGAACGCTTAAGCTCCGCATCTGAGCGCTCGAGCATTGAATTGCCGGCATAAAAAAACCGGACAGGGGTCCGGTTTGTTATTCGCTGTGCCCGGTCAGGCCGCGGCGAAACTCGCGGGGTAGGCCAGGGCCGCCTGGCTGTTCTGCACGTCGCTCAGGGTCTCGCGTACCACCTGCTTGGCCAGGCAGGCGCATTTGCCGCACTGGCTGGCGACGCCGAGGGTCGTGCGCACCTCGCGGTAGCTGCAACACCCGCCATAGATCGCGTCGCGGATCTGGTGGTCGGTGACTCCTTCGCAGAGGCAGACATACATAGTCGGGTCCGTCACATGGCAGTGGTTCGATATGCAAAGATACTAATGTTAATGAGAATGCGTGTCAAAGACCTCTTGGTTCGTTCGGGGCGGATTTTCCCGGAAGCGGATAAACGGTCGCGTCGGGGCGGCGACGGGGCGCCGATGGCGGGGGCAAAAAGCGGTGGGCGCTGCTCAAAACCGAGGTGTATCATGGGCGGCCCAGGTGTGCGAGCCGAGTCACCGGGCGGGCGTCTAGCAGACCCAGGATCAAGCAGGCTCGCACCTGACCCATCACTTCAGGAGATATCGAATGAGCGTACTCGTAGGCAAGCAAGCCCCGGACTTCAACGTCGCTGCCGTACTGGGCAACGGCGAAATCGTCGACAGCTTCAGCCTGTCCTCGGCGATCAAGGGCAAATACGGCCTGGTGTTCTTCTATCCGCTGGACTTCACCTTCGTTTGCCCGTCCGAGCTGATCGCCCTGGATCATCGCATCCCCGAGTTCCAGGCACGCAATGTCGAAGTGATCGGTGTGTCCATCGACTCCCACTTCACCCATAACGCCTGGCGCAACACCCCGGTCGACAAGGGCGGCATCGGCCCGGTCAAGTACACCCTGGCGGCCGACATCAACCACGAGATCTGCAAGGCCTACGACGTCGAGTCCGAAGGCGGCGTGGCCTTCCGTGGCGCCTTCCTGATCGACAAGAACGGCGTGGTCCGTTCGCAGATCGTCAACGACCTGCCGTTGGGCCGCAACATGGACGAGCTGCTGCGTCTGGTCGATGCCCTGCAGTTCACCGAGGAGCACGGCGAAGTCTGCCCGGCCAACTGGAAGAAGGGCGACAAGGGCATGACCGCCTCGCCGGAAGGCGTGGCCAAGTACCTGGCCGAGAACGCCGCCAACCTGTAAGGCGCGCTCGTTGCACGAAAAACCCGGCCTAGGCCGGGTTTTTTGCTGTTGGGGGTGTCATCGCGGGGTCAGTCGTCGTAGTCCATCCAGCCGCCCATTTCCTTCCAGCGGTTGACGATGCCGCAGAACAGTTCTGCGGTCTTCTCGGTGTCGTAGCGCGCCGAGTGGGCTTCCTTGCCGTCGAACTCGATGCCGGCCGCCTGGCAGGCCTTGGCCAGCACGGTCTGGCCGTAGGCCAGGCCGGCCAGGGTGGCCGTGTCGAAGCTGGAGAAGGGGTGGAAGGGGTTGCGCTTGATGCCGGTGCGGGCCACGGCGGCGTTGAGGAAGCCCAGGTCGAAATTGCTGTTGTGGCCGACCAGAATCGCCCGCTTGCAGCCGTTGGCCTTCAGCGACTTGCGCAGACCGCGGAAGATCTCGTTCAGCGCATGCTCCTCGCTGACCGCCATACGCAGCGGGTGGTCCAGCTTGATGCCGGTGAACTCCAGGGCCGCCTGCTCGATGTTGGCGCCCTCGAACGGCTCGATGCGGAAGAAGTGGGTGTGGTCCGGATAGAGGAAGCCGCCTTCGTCCATGCCGACGGTGGTCGCGGCGATCTCCAGCAGGGCGTCGGTGGCACAGTTGAAACCGCCGGTCTCGACATCCACGACCACCGGCAGGTAGCCGCGAAAGCGTGCCGCCATGGGGTGGCGCGCGGCGGACGGGGTGCTGCTCTCGATTTCGTCGTCGTACAGGTCTTCGCTCACGCCTGTTCCTCCAGTACGCGCCAGCGCAGGGTCTCGCCGGCGCGCAGGGGAATCACGGTCTGGTCGCCGAAGGGCAGGCTGGCCGGGGCGCTCCACGCCTCACGGACCAGGGTGATGGTCTCGCGGTTGCGCGGCAGGCCGTAGAAGTCGGGACCATGCAGGCTGGCGAAGCCCTCCAGCTTGTCCAGCGCATTGCGCTGCTCGAAGGCCTCGGCGTACAGCTCGAGGGCCGCATAGGCGGTGTAGCAGCCGGCGCAGCCGCAGGCGGCCTCCTTGGCATGCTTGGCGTGGGGCGCCGAGTCGGTGCCGAGGAAGAACTTGCGACTGCCGCTGGTGGCGGCGTCGAGCAGGGCCTCCTGATGCACATTGCGCTTGAGGATGGGCAGGCAATAGAAGTGCGGGCGGATGCCGCCGACCAGCATGTGGTTGCGGTTGTACAGCAGGTGGTGGGCGGTGATGGTGGCGCCGACGTTGGCCGGGGCGGCCTCGACGAACTGCACGGCATCGCGGGTGGTGATGTGTTCGAACACCACCTTCAGGCTCGGGAAGCGTTCGACCACCCGGCGCAAATGCTCGTCGATGAAGGCCTTCTCGCGGTCGAACACGTCGATCTCGCTACGGGTCACCTCGCCGTGCACCAGCAGTGGCAGACCGACCTCGGCCATGGCTTCCAGAGCCGGGAAGATCTTGTCGATGCTGGTCACGCCGGAGTCGGAATTGGTGGTGGCGCCGGCCGGATACAGCTTGGCCGCGTGGACGAAGCCCGAGGCCTTGGCCGTGCGCACGTCGGAGGCCGAGGTCAGGTCGGTGAGGTAGAGCACCATCAGCGGCTCGAAGCGGCTTGCGGCCGGGCGCGCCGCGAGGATGCGCTGGCGGTAGGCCTCGGCTTCGTCGGTGTTGCGCACCGGCGGTACCAGGTTCGGCATGATGATGGCGCGGGCGAAGGTGCGCGCGACATCGGCGACGGTGTGCGGCAGCACGGCGCCGTCGCGCAGGTGGATGTGCCAGTCGTCGGGACGCAGCAGGGTGAGGCGGTCGGTCATGGAGGGCTTCCGGGCGGGCAGAACGTGCCTGGAATGCTACCGGAAAAGCCCCGCCAGGGCACGTCGGGCCGATGCCTGGGGCGGTGCTGGGCAACGCCGCGGCTTAAGTTTTCCCGCGGGCCACCGATACCCCGGTTGAACGCCGAAATTCCCCGTGGAGCCCGCCGTGCGCCAGTCCTGCCTAGCCCTGTTCAGCCTGCTCGCCAGTTTGCCGGCGTTCGGCATCAGCTTTCAGACCCGTCTGGAGCAGGTCGAATGGCGAGTCGAGGGTGACCGGTTCGAGTGCCGCCTGTCGCAGCCCATCACCGATTTCGGCGCCGGCCAGTTCGTCCGCCGCGCCGGCGAGCAGGCGATCTTCCGCCTGCAGGTCCGCGAGCGCTGGCTGGGCAGCGGTTCGGCCACCCTGCTGGCGGCGGCGGCGCCCTGGCAGCCGGGGCGCGGCGATATCAACCTGGGTTCGGTCAGCATCGCCGCCGGCGAGGTGCCGTTCAACAGCTCGCAGTACCAGGCCGGGCGCCTGCTCAGCGGCCTGCTCGAGGGGCGCAGCCCGCTGGTGCGCCACCGTACCCTGCAGGGCGGCGAGCGCCTGGAGGTGCGCCTGCTGCCGGTCAGGTTCCGTCAGGCCTACGACGACTACCTGGCCTGCGCCGCCAAACTGCTGCCGGTCAACTTCGAGCAGGTGCGCCAGACTCAGGTCGGGTTCCCCGGCGGCGGCGTCGACCTGGAGCCGCAGGCTCAGGCCAAGCTGGACATCATCCTGACCTTGCTCAAGGCCGACCCCAGCGTCAATCGCATCCAGCTCGACGGCCATGCCGACAACAGCGGCAACCGCCTGACCAACCGTGACCTGTCGCGTCGGCGGGCCCTGGCGGTGCAGGCCTACCTCGAGGCCAACGGGGTGCCGAGCGAACAGATCAGCGTTCGCTTTCATGGCGAACGCTATCCGCTGGTGCCCAACAGCAACACGGCCAACCGGGCGAAGAATCGACGGGTCGGCATTCGCCTGGAGCGGGTGCCACCGGCGCCGGCGGCGGAAGCCGCACCGGAGGCCGCCGCGGCGACGCCCCCAGCCGCATCCTGAGCCGTCGCACGGCGGCAAGTCGCTGTCGCCTCGTCGTCACAAGCTGTCGCGCCCCTGTAAATTGGTCGCCGGGGTCAGTAGAATCACGGGTTTTCCCGAACAACCCCGTGGAGTTGATTGGCATGGCCGACGTAAACAAGGTGGTCCTGGCGTATTCCGGTGGCCTGGACACTTCGGTGATCCTCAAGTGGCTGCAAGATACCTATAACTGCGAAGTGGTGACCTTCACCGCGGACCTCGGCCAGGGGGAAGAAGTCGAGCCGGCGCGCGCCAAGGCCCAGGCCATGGGCGTCAAGGAAATCTACATCGACGACCTGCGCGAAGAGTTCGTGCGTGACTTCGTCTACCCGATGTTCCGCGCCAACACCGTCTACGAAGGCGAATACCTGCTGGGCACTTCCATCGCCCGCCCGCTGATCGCCAAGCGCCTGATCGAGATCGCCAACGAGACCGGCGCCGACGCCATCTCCCACGGCGCCACCGGCAAGGGCAACGACCAGGTGCGTTTCGAGCTGGGCGCCTACGCCCTCAAGCCGGGTGTCAAGGTGATCGCGCCGTGGCGCGAGTGGGACCTGATGTCCCGCGAGAAGCTGATGGACTACGCCGCGAAGCACGAGATCCCGATCGAGCGCCACGGCAAGAAGAAGTCGCCGTACTCCATGGACGCCAACCTGCTGCACATCTCCTACGAGGGCGGTGTGCTGGAGGACACCTGGACCGAGCACGAAGAAGACATGTGGCGCTGGACCAAGTCGCCGGAAGCGGCGCCGGATACCCCGACCTACATCGAGCTGACCTACCGCGCCGGCGACATCGTCGCCATCGACGGCAAGGACATGACCCCGGCCACCGTGCTGGCCGAGCTGAACCGCATCGGCGGCGAGAACGGCATCGGTCGCCTGGACATAGTCGAGAACCGCTTCGTCGGCATGAAGTCGCGCGGCTGCTACGAGACCCCCGGCGGCACCATCATGCTCAAGGCGCACCGCGCCATCGAGTCGATCACCCTGGACCGCGAAGTGGCCCACCTGAAAGACGAGCTGATGCCCAAGTACGCCAGCCTGATCTACAACGGCTTCTGGTGGAGCCCGGAGCGCGTCATGCTGCAGCAGATGATCGACGCCTCCCAGGCCAACGTGAACGGCGTGGTGCGCCTGAAGCTGTACAAGGGCAACGTCGTGGTGGTCGGCCGCAAGTCCGACGACTCGCTGTTCGACGCCAACATCGCCACCTTCGAGGACGATGCCGGCGCCTACAATCAGCAGGACGCGGCGGGCTTCATCAAGCTCAACGCGCTGCGCATGCGCATCGCCGCGAACAAGGGGCGTACCCTGCTGTAACGGCAGTCGCCCTGCGGCCAGCCATGGCCAGACGTCACACGACCCCGGCCCAGGCCGGGGTCGTGCTTTCTACGCCGCCACAAGCGGCCTGCAAGGAGGAATTACCGATGAGATTGCTGCATACCATGCTGCGCGTCGGCGACCTGGACAAGTCCATCGCCTTCTATACCGAGGTGCTGGGCATGACCCTGTTGCGCCGCAAGGATTACCCGGAAGGGCAGTTCACCCTGGCCTTCGTCGGCTATGGCGACGAGGCGCACAACAGCGTGATCGAGCTGACCCACAACTGGGGGGTGGACAGCTACGAGCTGGGCAGCGGCTACGGCCATATCGCCCTGGAGGTGGAGGATGTCTATAAGGCCTGCGAGGACATCCGTGCCCGCGGCGGCCTTATCGTCCGCGAGCCGGGGCCGATGAAGCACGGCAGCAGCATCCTGGCCTTCGTCGAGGACCCGGACGGCTACCGCATCGAGCTGCTGTCGCCGACGCGCAACGACTGAGCCTCGCGCGGGTCGAAAAATGCAAAAGCCCCGCTTCGGCGGGGCTTTTTCATGTCTGGGCGGCGCGGCAGCTACAGATCGAAATCGTATTCGGCCAGCTGCTTGTGCAGGCGTCGCTCCTCGAGGAAGTTGTCGATGATGCGCCGCTTGGTCAGGTTGGTCTTGGCGACTTCGACGGGGGCTTCGGCATCGTCCGAATCGTCTGCGACGAAATCGTCGTCGAGCTCGAGGTCTTCTTTGGCAGTGCTCATGGGCTTTCACTCCAGCTTGGCTACGGGGGGCCATTTGCGCACCTTATAGCCGCAAAACCGGGGCGGGTAAAAAAGATTTTTTCAATCAGAAGACGGGATTTTTCACCGAAAGATCAATCGTCGGAAGTCTTGTGCTTGTACTCGCACAGGTCTTCGATGCGGCAGCTGCCGCAACGCGGCTTGCGCGCCTGACAGACGTAGCGGCCATGCAGGATCAGCCAGTGGTGGGCATCCAGCAAAAACTCCTTGGGCACGAACTTGAGCAGCTTCTTTTCCACCTCCAGCACCGTCTTGCCCGGGGCGATGCCGGTGCGGTTGCTGACGCGGAAGATGTGGGTGTCCACCGCCATGGCCAACTGCCGGAAGGCGGTGTTGAGCACCACGTTGGCGGTCTTGCGGCCGACGCCCGGCAGGGCCTCCAAGGCCTCGCGACTCTGCGGAACCTGGCCGCCGTGCTGTTCGACCAGGATGCGGCAGGTCTCGATGACGTTCTTCGCCTTGCTGTTGTACAGGCCGATGGTCTTGATGTATTCGGACAGGCCTTCGACGCCCAGGGCATGGATGGCAGCGGGCGTATTGGCCACCGGGAACAGCCTGGCGGTGGCCTTGTTGACCCCGACATCGGTGGCCTGGGCCGAGAGGATCACCGCGATCAGCAGCTCGAAGGGCGAGTCGTAGGCCAGCTCGGTCTTGGGCTCCGGGTTGTCCTCGTGCAACCGGCGGAAGATCTCGTAGCGCTTGGCCGCGTTCACTCGATCACCCCGGTGACCCGCACCCGCCGACTCTGCGCCGGCGCCTGCGGCTGTCGCGCCTTGGCCCGTTCGGCCAGCACCTGGTCGATGCGATTCTTGCCGGCGATCAGCAGGCCGAGGACGATGAAGGCGCCGGGCGGCAGGATGGCCAGCAGGAAGCCCGGGTAGTCGGGAATGACGCTGATCTGCCAGTCGGCCGCCAGGGGGCCGAACAGCAGGTGCATGTTGGCCAGCAGGGCGCCGGTGCCGAACAGCTCGCGCAGGGCGCCGATCATCACCAGCACCACGCCGAAGCCCAGGCCCATGATCAGGCCGTCGTAGGCGGCGCGGGCGGGGTCGTTCTTCGCCGCGAAACCGTCGGCGCGGCCGAGGATCACGCAGTTGGTGGTGATCAGCGGGATGAAGATGCCGAGGATCTGGTACAGCTCGTAGGTGAACGCCTGCATCAGCAGCTCGATGCAGGTGGTCAGGCCGGCGATGATCATGACGAAGGCGGGCAGACGCACGGCGGTGTTGACCACGCCGCGCACCAGCGACACCGCGGTGTTGGAGCAGACCAGCACCATGGCGCTGGCCAGGGCCAGGCCGAGGGCGTTGACCGTCGAGTTGCTGACCCCCAGTAACGGGCAGAGGCCGAGCAGCTGCACCAGGGCCGGGTTGTTCTTCCACAGGCCGTTGAGGGTGATCTCGCGATAGCTAACCATGGGGCTTCACCTGGGCTGCGAACAGCTCCTGCTTGTGCGCGTCGAAGTATTGCAGGGTCAGGTGCACGGCCTTGACCACCGCCCGCGGGGTGATGGTGGCGCCGGCGAACTGGTCGAACTGGCCGCGGTCCTTGCGCACCGCCCAGCCGGCCTCGTCCGGATCGCTCAGGGACTTGCCGTCGAAGCCGAGAATCCACGGGCTCTTGCTCAACTCGACCTTGTCGCCCAGGCCCGGGGTTTCCTTGTGGCCCAGCACCCGCACCCCGGCCAGGCGGCCGTCGGCGCGGATGCCGACCAGCAGCTCGATGGCCCCGCTGTAGCCGTCCGGTGCGGTGGCGCGCAGGATCACCGCGCTGGGCTGGCCGTCCTTGGTGGCGACATAGGCGGGGCGGGGTCCCTTGCTGCCGAGCAGCTCGGGGTCGTGCACCGCGACGCTGCTGTCCAGCAACTGGTTGTCGTAGCTGCCTTGGGGGAGGATCTCGGCGAGGGCGCGCACCTGGGCCGCGCGCTCGGCGGCGGCGATGCGGCTGGCGGTGGCCTGCTGCAGCAGTGCCACCAGGCCGACCGTGGTCACGGCGAAGAGGCCCAGCACCAGGCTGTTCTTCAGCATCGAGCGGCTGATTTCCGGTAGCACGGGTTATTCCCCCAACTTGAAGCCGCGGGTCGGCTTGCGGTGGCCGTAGGTGCGTGGCCGGGTGTAGTAGTCGATGGTCGGCGCCGCCAGGTTCATCAGCAGCACGGCGAAGGCCACGCCGTCCGGGTAACCGCCCCAGGCGCGGATGACATACACCAGCACGCCGACGCCGACGCCGAACAGCAGGCGCCCGAGGTTGCTGGTGGCGCCGGACACCGGATCGGTGACGATGAAGAAGGCGCCGAGCATGGTCGCGCCGCTGAGCAGATGAAACAGCGGCGAACCATGGGAGTCGGAGCCGCTGCCGTTCCAGAACACCAGGCTCATCAGCGCCAGGGCGGCGAGCATGCCGACCGGCGCGTGCCAGCTGAACAGGCGCTTGTGCAGCAGGTACAGGCCGCCGGCGAGGAAGGCCAGGTTGACCGCCTCGATTGCGGCGCCGCCGAAGCGGCCGAAGGCCGGATGCTGGGTCCACAGCTCGTCGACGGTCAGGCTCTGGTTGATCTTCAGCACGTCCAGGGCGGTGGCCTGGGCCCAGCCGTCGGGCAGGGCGGCGATGCCGAAGATATGCAGCAGGCCGTCGACCGGACCGACCCGCTGCGGTGCGGGCCAGCTGGTCATCTCGCTGGGGAAGGAGATCAGCACCACCACGTAGCCGAGCATCGCCGGGTTGAACGGGTTCTGGCCGAGGCCGCCATACAGCTGCTTGCCGAAGACGATGGCGAAGCCCGTGGCGATCAGGGTCAGCCACCAGGGCGAGTAGGGCGGCAGGGCCAGGGCCAGCAGCACCGCAGTGACCAGGGCGCTGTAATCCTTGAGGAAGAAGCCCAGCGGGCGCTGGCGCAGGGCGAGGATGGCCGCCTCGAAGCCCAGGGCGCAGGCACCGGCCCAGAGCAGGTTGATCAGCGTGCCGGCGCCGAACAGCCAGGTCAGGGCCAGGATGCCGGGCACGCAGGCCAGCAGCACCTGCAGCATCACCTGCTGGGTGCGGTTGGCGCCCTTGGCGTGGGGCGAAGTGATGCGGGGCAGGGCCATTGGCGCTCCGGTGTCAGGTAGTGTTGAGGGGGCAGATCGCCAGGCGACCGGCCCTACGACTCGGTGTGCTGCTGCAGTTTGTCTTCGGCCTCGGCCAGACGCCGGCGCGCAGCCTGCAACGCCTCGGCCGTGGCGCCGCCGTCGCGCTCCAGCTTGCGCAGGTCGGCGCGGGCGAAGGCCACCTCGGTCTTCAGGGCGCGAGTGGCGTCATCGACCGGGCGCTTGTCGCTGCGTACCAGCTCGGGCGCCGGCTTGCTGGAGGCGGCTTCGGCGTCGTGCAGGGCCTGCTCGGCCGCGGCGACGGCCGCTCGCAGGGGCTCCAGCTCGACCTCCGCGACTTCGGCTTTCTCGGCCTTCTTCAGCTCGGCGCGTTTCATCGCCAGCTCGACCTTGGCCTTCTTCAGCGGATCGACCTTATCGCTTGGCGTCGCCCTGGCCGGCGCGGCGGGTGCCTGGTTCTGCAGGCCGTCCAGCAGTTTCTCGGCTTCTTCGAGCTGCTGGCGCAGGCGCGCCAGCTCGGCCTGCTGGTCGTCGTCCGGGGCCTCCAGCTTCTCCAGCTTGCGCACCTGGGCACGGAGCATGGCGGCGTCGATCTTGGCCTTCTTCAGGGCGCCGTCGTCCACGACCGTGGCCGGCGCGGCGGGCGGTTGGTTCTGCAGGCCGTCCAGCAGCTTCTCGGCTTCCTCGAGTTGCTGGCGCAGGCGCGTCAGTTCGGCCTGCTGGTCGTCGTCCGGGGCCTCCAGCTTGTCCAGCTTGCGCAGCTGGGCACGGAGCATGGCGGCATCGATCTTGGCCTTCTTCAGGGCGCCGTCGTCCACGGCCTTGGCCGGCGCGGCGGGTGCCTGGTTCTGCAGGCTGTCGAGCAGCTTCTCGGCGGCCTCGAGCTGCTGGCGCAGGCGCGCCAGCTCGGCCTGCTGATCGTCGTCCGGGGCCTCGAGCTTGTCCAGCTTGCGCAGCTGGGCGCGGAGCATGGCGGCGTCGATCTTGGCCTTCTTCAGGGCGCCGTCGTCCACGGCCGGGGCGGCCGGGGGCGCGCTGGCCAGGGCGGCGTCCAGGGCCTTCTGCGCCGCCTCGGCGGCGGCGCGCAGGTCGCTGACCTGGGCCTGCAGCTCCGGGGTGTCGTGGGCGGCCAGCTGCTTCTCGGCCTTCTTCAGGGCGACCTGGGCCATGCTGGCGTCGATCTTCAGCTTCTTCTGCGCATCGCTCAGGCTGCTGACCCTGGCCGCCGGGGCGGCGGCCACGGCGTCCTCCTCCAGCAGCCCGGCGGAGGTCTCGGCCTGGATCGCCTTGGCCCGGGCGGCGCGTTCGGCGCGGGCCTGGCGCTCGGCCTCCTTCTGCTCCTCGGCGCGGCGCAGGCGCTCCTGGCGCAACTCGAAGCGCTGCTTGGAGTGTTCGGCCTTGATCTGCTTCTGTTCCAGCTCGCGGATCTCGCCCTTGGCCGCGCGGTAGTACTGCACCAGGGGGATGCTCGAGGGGCAGACGTAGGCGCAGGCGCCGCATTCGATGCAGTCGAACAGGTTATGCGCGCGCAGCTGCTCGTGTTCCTGGCCGAGGGCGAAGAAGTGCAGCTGCTGCGGCAGCAGGGTGGCCGGGCAGGCCTCGGCGCATTCGCCGCAGCGGATGCACGGCAGCGCCGGCGGCGGTGGCGGCAGTTCCTCGGCGCTGGCGGCCAGCAGGCAGTTGGTGGTCTTGATCAGCGGCACTTCGAGGTTGGGCAGGGTGAAGCCCATCATCGGGCCGCCCATGACCAGGCGGTGCAGCTTGTCGGCCTGCAGGCCGGCAAACTCGAGCAGCTCGCCGACCGGGGTGCCGAGCAGTGCCTCGACGTTCATCGGCTGGGCCAGGGCCTCGCCGGTGAGGGTGGTGATGCGGCTGATCAGCGGCTTGCCGTGCACCACCGCCTCGTGGATGGCCACGGCGCTGCCGACGTTCTGGCAGAGCATGCCGATATCGGCGGGCAGGCCGCCGCTGGGCACCTCGACGCCGGTGAGGATCTGGATCAGCTGCTTCTCGCCGCCGGAGGGGTACTTGGTCGGGAACACCCGCACGCCGAAGGGCCGCTCGCCCACCGCGGCCTTTACCGCGGCGATGGCCTCGGGCTTGTTGTCCTCGATGCCGATCAGCACCTGCTCGGGCTGGATCAGCTGGACCAGGATCTCGATGCCGCCGACCAGCTCGGCGGCCTTCTCGCGCATCAGCAGGTCGTCGGCGGTGATGTAGGGCTCGCACTCGGTGCCGTTGATGATCAGCGTGTGAATCTTCTGGGTCGGCCGCGCCGCGAGCTTCACCGCGGTGGGGAAGCCGGCGCCGCCCAGGCCGCTGATGCCGGCCTGGCGGATCTTCTCCAGCAGGGCCTCGGGCTCAAGCTGGCGATAATCGGGGCAGGGCTCCAGGTCGCACCACTGCTCCTGGCCGTCGCTGTCGATGACGATGGCCGGGGCGAGCATGCCGGACACATGGGGGTAGGGCTGCGGGCCGACGAAGCTGACGATGCCGGAGGTCGGTGCATGCAGCGGGGCGCTGACGAAACCGCTGGCTTCGGCGATCTTCTGGCCCTTGAACACCGCCTCGCCGACCACCACCAGGGGCTCGGCAGTCGCGCCTACGTGCTGGTTCAGCGGCAGTATTAGGCGCTTGGGCAGCGGCGCCGGCTGCACGGCCGAGCGGTTGGACAGTTCCTTGCGCTCCGGCGGATGGATGCCGCCGTGGATATCCCAGATCATGTTCTGTGCGCTCATGCGGCCTGTCCCCGATCGGTAGCGATCAGTTGTCCGGGCGGCAGGGGCAGCTGCCACTTCCAGCTCTGCACCGTGCTGCCGACTTCCAGCATGTCGATGCAGTCCACCGGGCAGGGCTCGACGCACAGGTCGCAGCCGGTGCATTCGCTGGCGATCACCGTGTGCATCTGCTTGGCCGCACCGACGATGGCGTCCACCGGACAGGCCTGGATGCACTTGGTACAGCCGATGCACTCGGCCTCGCGGATAAAGGCGACCATCTGCGGCTTCTCGCCTTCCACCGCATCCAGCGGCTCGGGTTCGACGTCCAGCAGGTCGGCCAGGGCGGCGATGGTGGCCTCGCCGCCGGGCGGGCACTTGTTGATCTTGTCGCCGCCGGCGATCGCCTCGGCGTAGGGCTTGCAGCCGGGGTAGCCGCATTGGCCGCACTGGGTCTGCGGCAGCAGGGCGTTGATCTGCTCGGCGATGGGGTTGCCCTCGACGCGAAAACGCACCGCGGCATAGCCGAGGATGGCACCGCACACCAGGCACAGGCCGAGCAGGGCGAGTACCGCGCTGATCACCAGGCTCATAGCTTGATCAACCCGGTGAAGCCCATGAACGCCAGGGACATCAGCCCGGCGGTGACCATGCCGATGGCCGCGCCCTGGAAGGCCTTGGGCACGTCGGCAATGGCGATGCGCTCGCGCATGGCGGCGAACAGCACCAGCACCAGGGAGAAGCCCAGGCCGGCGGCGAAGCCGTTGGCGGTGGCGCTGACGAAGGTGAACTCGGCCTTGTTGGCGTTGAGCAGGGCCACGCCCAGGACGATGCAGTTGGTGGTGATCAGCGGCAGGAAGATGCCCAGCACGCGGTACAGCAGTGGGCTGGTCTTGTTCACCACCATCTCGGTGAACTGCACGGTCACGGCGATCACCAGGATGAAGCTGATGGTGCGCAGAAACTCCAGGTCCAGGGGCTTGAGCACATACTGCTGGACCAGGTAGCTGCACATGGCGGCCAGGGTCAGGACGAAGGTGGTGGCCAGGGACAGGCCGATGGCCGTCTCGATCTTCTTCGACACGCCCATGAACGGGCAGAGGCCGAGGAACTGCACCAGCACGAAGTTGTTGACCAGGATGGCGCTTACCATGATCAGGGCGAGTTCGGTCATTGCGGGTACCGTGGTGGACAGGCAAGGGCCGTGGGAAAAGGGCGCCTATTATCGGGAAGGCGCCCGGTGCAGACAAGCCGGCATAGGCCGGCGTGTCGCCGCGTCATAACAGCGTAGCGTGCGCCGGGCTAAGCCTTACTTGACCCGTTGGCCCGGTTTGGCGCCGCTGTCGGGGCCGAGCAGGTAGATTTCCTCGCCGCCCGGGCCGGCGGCCAGCACCATGCCCTCGCTGATGCCGAACTTCATCTTGCGCGGGGCCAGGTTGGCCACGTACAGGGTCAGGCGGCCCTCCAGCGCGCTCGGCTCCGGGTAGGCGCTCTTGATGCCGGAGAACACGTTGCGCTTGGCATCGCCGATGTCCAGGGACAGGCGCAGCAGCTTGTCGGCGCCCTCGACGAACTCGGCCTTCTCGATCAGAGCGATGCGCAGGTCGACGGCGGCGAAGGCATCGAAATTGATCTCCGCGGCCAGCGGCTCCTTGCTCAGCTCGCCATTACCGGCCGGCTGGCTGGCTTCGGCGACCAGGTCCTCCTTGGAGGCTTCGATCATGGCGTCGATCTTCGTCGGCTCGATGCGAGTCAGCAGGGCGCTGAACGGGTTCAGTCGATGGTCGGCCAGCAGGCTCTGGTGGTCGTCCCAGGTCAGCGGCGCGACATTGAGGAAGGCCTCGGCATCGGCGGCCAGCTTCGGCAGCACCGGCTTGAGGAAGATCACCAACTGGCGGAACAGGTTGATGCCCAGGGCGCAGATTTCCTGGACCTCGGCCTGCTTGCCTTCCTGCTTGTTCAGGGCCCAGGGCGCCTTGTCGGCGATCCAGGCGTTGGCGCGGTCGGCCAGGGCCATGATCTCGCGCATGGCCCGGGCGAAGTCGCGGGCCTCGTAGGCCTCGGCGATGGACGGCGCGGCGCCCTTGAAGGCCTCGGTCAGTTCCGGCGCCGGGTCGGCGGCTACCAGCACGCTGCCATTGCCCTTGTGGATGAAGCCGGCGCAGCGGCTGGCGATGTTCACCACCTTGCCCACCAGGTCGGAGTTGACCTTCTGCACGAAGTCCTCGAGGTTCAGGTCGAGGTCGTCGACGCCGCGGCCCAGCTTGGCCGCGTAGTAGTAGCGCAGGTACTCGGGGTTGAGGTGATCGAGGTAGGTGCGCGCCTTGATGAAGGTGCCGCGGGACTTGGACATCTTCTGCCCGTTGACGGTCAGGTAGCCGTGCACGTTGATGGCGCTGGGCGTGCGCAGGCCGGCGCCTTCGAGCATGGCCGGCCAGAACAGGGCGTGGAAGTTGACGATGTCCTTGCCGATGAAGTGGTACAGCTCGGCCTCGGAGCCCTTGTTCCAGAAGGCGTCGAAGTCCAGCTCCGGGCGCTTGGCGCACAGATTCTTGAAGCTGGCCATATAGCCGATCGGCGCGTCCAGCCAGACGTAGAAATACTTGCCCGGCTCGTCGGGGATCTCGAAACCGAAATAGGGCGCGTCGCGGCTGATGTCCCATTCCTGCAGGCCGGCATCCAGCCATTCGGCGATCTTGTTGGCCACCGCGTCCTGCAGGGTGCCGCTGCGGGTCCACTGCTCGAGCATGGCCTGGAAGTCCGGCAGCTTGAAGAAGAAGTGCTTGGAGTCGCGCAGCTCCGGCACGGCGCCGGAGATGGCCGAGCGTGGGTTCTTCAGCTCGGTCGGCGCGTAGGTGGCGCCGCACTTCTCGCAGTTGTCGCCGTATTGGTCCTCGGCCGCGCACTTGGGGCAGGTGCCCTTGATGAAGCGGTCGGCGAGGAACATGCCCTTTTCCGGGTCGAAATACTGGGTCACCGAGCGGGTGGCGATATGCCCGGCGTCGCGCAGCTTCAGGTAGATGGCCGCCGACAGCTCGCGGTTCTCCTCCGAATGGGTCGAGTGGTAGTTGTCGAAGTCGACCCCGAAGTCGGCGAAGTCGGCGCTGTGCTCGGCCTGCACCTCGGCGATCAGCTGCTCGGCGCTGATGCCCTGCTTCTCGGCGCGCAGCATGATGGCCGAGCCGTGGGCGTCGTCGGCGCAGACGTAGATGCACTGGTTGCCGCGCAGTTTCTGATAGCGCACCCACATGTCGGTCTGGATGTACTCGAGCATATGGCCGAGATGGATCGAACCGTTGGCGTAGGGCAGGGCGCTGGTGACGAGAATCTTGCGGGCTTCGGACATGGGGATCGGCTGCACTGGTAAAACGAAGGGAGTCGGCAACTATATAGGCGCAGCGGTTTTTTTTCATCCGCCCGTGCACCGGTGTGCGCTGCCTAGCTGCGGCCTCGACATGCGTGGCGGCGACGCCGGCGCTCGCCATGGGGCGGCGGGCATGCGTTGGAGCCGGCGCTCGGTTAGGATGGCCGTCTGTTTTACTCGGTCTTTTCTGGAGTTGCCATGAGCGTCGTGACCCGTCAGGCGGTGGAAGCCGCCCTGCGTCAATACACCGATCCCCACCTCAATCAGGACCCGGTCAGCGCCGGCTGCCTGCGCGAGGTCGATATCCAGGGCGACCAGGTGCGCGTGCGTCTGGAGCTGGGCTATGCCGCCGAGCTGTTCAGGGGCGGCTGGGCGCAGATGCTGCAGATGGCCCTGGAGAATCTGGAGGGCGTGGCCAGGGCCCAGGTGCAGGTCGACTGCCGGGTCGAGGCGCACAAGGGCCAGGAGCAGGTGCCGGCCCTGGCCAACGTGAAGAACATCATCGCCGTGGCCTCGGGCAAGGGCGGGGTGGGCAAGTCGACCACCGCGGCCAACCTGGCCCTGGCCCTGGCCCGTGAAGGCGCGCGGGTCGGCATCCTCGATGCGGACATCTATGGGCCGAGCCAGGGCATCATGTTCGGCGTCGCCGAGGGTACCCGGCCCGAGGTCAAGGAGCAGAAGTGGTTCGTGCCGCTTCAGGCGCATGGCGTGCAGGTGATGTCCATGGCCTTCCTCACCGACGAGAACACCCCGGTGGTGTGGCGCGGGCCCATGGTCTCCGGTGCGCTGATCCAGCTGATCACCCAGACTGCCTGGGACAACCTGGATTACCTGGTGGTGGACATGCCGCCGGGCACCGGCGACATCCAGCTGACTCTGGCGCAGAAGGTGCCGGTGGCCGGCGCGGTGATCGTCACCACGCCCCAGGACCTGGCCCTGCTGGACGCCAAGAAGGGCGTGGAGATGTTCCGCAAGGTGCATATCCCGGTGCTGGGTGTGGTGGAGAACATGGCGGTGCACATCTGCTCCAACTGCGGCCATGCCGAGCACCTGTTCGGCGAGGGCGGCGGCGAGCGGCTGGCGGCACAGTTCGGGGTCGA
The DNA here is from genome assembly GCF_051904775.1 of Pseudomonas sp. MBLB4123. Taxonomy (NCBI): domain Bacteria; kingdom Pseudomonadati; phylum Pseudomonadota; class Gammaproteobacteria; order Pseudomonadales; family Pseudomonadaceae; genus Pseudomonas; species Pseudomonas sp. MBLB4123. The sequence goes on along the minus strand of NZ_CP196711.1, from coordinate 2,058,894 downwards.
CCTGCTGGCCTCCATGCCGCTGTCGATGGCCATCCGCCTGCAGTCCGATGGCGGCAAGCCGACCACCATCGCCGACCCGGAAAGCCAGATCGCCATGCTCTACCAGGCCATGGCCCGCAGCGTCGGTGCGCGCATCGCCCAGGCCGCGCAGCCGGCGATGCCGAGCATCAAGGTCAGCGACGACTGACTGTTCTCCAGGCACAAAAAAGCCCCGCCTAGGCGGGGCTTTTTTCGAGTCGGTGCAGGTTAGATAACCTGAACTTCCTCAGCTTGCATGCCTTTCTGACCACGGGTGGCCACGAAGGAGACCTGCTGACCTTCTTTCAGGGTCTTGAAGCCATCGCTCTGGATAGCTTTGAAGTGAACGAACAGGTCGTCACCGGATTGCGGGGTGATGAAGCCGTAGCCTTTTTCATCGTTGAACCACTTAACGGTGCCAGTCTGACGATTGGACATGTGAAATCTCCTAACAAAAGTAATAGCAGCCCTGGAAAAGCCCAGGCCGGGACTGAGTGCAACGAGTACTAGGAGTCGGACGATGTTTGGATCGAAATCTAGGCATCAAGTAGCGATTCGCGGTGACACATGCAGCACAGTGGGGCCACCATACCCGCTTTTGCCACGAAGCGCGAATGCTCTGTGCGCCTTTTCGCGAATTAATGGCTCGGGGGCGTTCGGCGGGGCGTCGGAACGCGTCGGTCGACAGCCTTTGAACCCGCTCGCTCGCCCCGGTAAGATGCGCTCACTTTTTCACCATCAGCCCATTCAGGACGCCCGCCATGAGCATCAAATCGGACAAGTGGATTCGCCGCATGGCCCAAGAGCACGGCATGATCGAGCCTTTCGTCGAGCGCCAGGTGCGCACCGAAGGCAATGCGCCGCTGATCTCCTTCGGGGTCTCCAGTTACGGCTACGACGTGCGTTGCGCCGATGAATTCAAGGTGTTCACCAATATCAATTCGGCCACCGTCGACCCGAAGAACTTCGACGAGAAGAGCTTCGTCGATGTGAAGAGCGACGTGTGCATCATCCCGCCGAACTCCTTCGCCCTGGCGCGCACCGTCGAGTACTTCCGTATTCCACGCAATGTGCTGACCATCTGCCTGGGCAAGAGCACCTATGCGCGCTGCGGCATCATCGTCAACGTCACCCCGCTGGAGCCGGAGTGGGAAGGCCATGTGACCCTGGAGTTCTCCAACACCACCACCCTGCCGGCGAAAATCTATGCCAACGAGGGCGTGGCGCAGATGCTGTTCCTCGAATCCGATGAGGCCTGCGAGGTGTCCTACAAGGACCGTGGTGGCAAGTACCAGGGCCAGCAGGGCGTGACCCTGCCCAAGGCCTGAGCGGCCTGGCGACCACGAGTAAGAGCAAAGCCGGGCTTGCCCGGCTTTTTTGTGCCCGGCGCTCGGCGAGCCGCAGCCGGCTCTGGCGCCCCTCCCGTCGAACTGCCGGGGGGCTGGCGGACTCTAAAGCACAGGGCGCCCGCCCGCGGCGGGGTAACCGAGAGAACCCGAGGGGAAATCGCAGCTTATGGCTAAGTGGATGATTACCTACAGCAAAGACGAGGGGACCGGGGTGTTGGAGGTCGAGTCGACGACCAAGCCGAGCATGGAGCAGGCCGTGCAGTGGTTGTTGGAAATGGCCGAGCGCGACTATGAGCGTGAGGAGCCGAAGGATCGCCCCTATGAGGTGCAGACGCCGGCCGTGCGCCTGCTGGAGCGCTACGGCATCACCGTGACCAGCATCTGCGAGGAATGATGGATGCCCGGCGCTGTCAGGGGCGCAGGGGCCTTATCGCAGGCAAAAGAAAGGACGCCAATAGGCGCCCTTAAGCGATGAACTATGGAGTAAGTCCGCTAAGTCGGACTGGAGGCTCCGGTTATGAGTTCCAAAATAGCCGACGAACGGTAGTTATTGGCCCGGCATCAGCAGCAACCGTCGCGTGCCGTAGACCTTGTCGAGGTTCTGCGGCTGGAACGGAAACACCATGTAGCGCCCCTTGAGCCAGGCTTCGATGCCGTCGGCGTAATGCGCGCTGGCCGGGTTGCCGGACTGGCCCGAGCTGTTCAGGCCGAGCAGCGGTTCCTCGCTGGCGAAGTCGACGACGATGCGCATGGCGGGGATCAGCCAGGTGTCGAAGTCCTCGCCCCAGCGGTAGGCCGAGACGTTGAGGGTGCTGTGGTCGCCGCCGGCCGGGTAGGGACCGCGATCCAGGTAGTCCTTCAGTGCGTTGATGCTGGCACGCTGGCTGGCGCCCATGTATTGGGCCAGTTGGCTGGTTTCGCTGCGCCAGTTGTAGCTGTGCAGCCGGCCCCACTGCCAGGTCCGTGGGTCCTGGCCCAGGCGTGCCTGGCCGAGGCTCATGGCGGCGGCCAGGCTGCGGGCGAGTATGGCCGGTTTGTCTTCCTTCTGCGGCGTCGCGAGGTCGTCCCAGAACGGGCTGTCCTCGCGGCCCAGCAGGTGGTCGGCCTGGGCCGAGTAGGAGCTGTCGGCGGCCTGCACCAGCGCCTTCCAGGCGGCACTGGTATCCGGTCCCAATTCGTCGAGGAAGATCTGTCGCGCGCTTTCATGGAGGAAGGCGCCGTATAGCGCGGCGTCGGCCGAATCGGCGGCGAGCTTGCCGTCGAAGGCCAGCAGGCGGTTGAGCGCCTCGCGGGCCTTGTCGCGCTGGCCCGGTGGCAGGGCGTCGACGGCTTGCTGCAGGGCTTCGGCCATGCCAGGGGCGGCGAACATGGCCTGGAGCTTGGCGACGAAGGGCGAGGTTTGGTCGTATTGCATGGCGATCATGCTGGCGCGGTCGTGCTTGCCGCTGCCGGCCAGGGTGGCGATGCGCTCGGCGCGCTCCGGGTAGTACCAGGAGTTGGACAGCTGCATGCCGTAGCCGCGGTTGACGCTGCGCTGGTTGGCGGTGCCCAGCCAACCCTGCGGCGGGTCCTGGTCGTAGGGGTGGAGAATCGGGTCGGCGAAGCCGTCCCAGTCGTAGCGGCTGTCCCAGCCGGGCGAGGGCAGCAGGCCGAGGCCTTCGCGGCGGTTGGGGAAGCGCCCGGTGACCTGCCAGCCGATGTGCTCGGCATCGGCGAAGACGACGTTCAGCGGCATGGCGCGGATATCCCGGGTCGCCTCGAAGGCCTGTTCCACCGACTGGGCGCGGGATAGGTCGAAGAAGGCATCCAGGCTCTGGTCCGCTTCGAACTGCGCGGTCTGCAGGGCCAGGCCGTAACCGCTGCTCAGTTGCAGCGGCTGCAGGCGGTGCTTGCGCTCGCCCAGCACCGAGTTCAGCAGCGGGCCGTGGCGGGTTTCGTAGAGGGTCTCGCGGATCGGTCGCTCACCCTTGATGAAGAAGGTCTCCTGGCGCTCCCGGGCGGGCAGCCACTGGCCGTCGGCCTGGTAGTAGAGACGGCCGCCTTCGTGCTTGAGCTTCTCTAGGAACAGGTCCTGGTTGTCGCCCATGACCATGGTCATGCCCCAGCCCAGCTTGCCGTTGAACCCGGCGACCACGGCGGGGACGCCGGCGATCGATACGCCGGCGGCCTGGAATTTCGGCGAGCGGATCTGCACGAAGTTCCAGGCCGAGGGCAGTGCCAGGGGCAGGTGGGTGTCGTTGGCCAGCAGGCTCTTGCCGCTGCGGCTGTTCTGCGGGGCGATGGCCCAGTTGTTCGAGGCCGCGACGCCGAGCATGTGGGCGTCGGCCAGCTGGTCGGCGGCCTGGCTGATCGCCTCCAGGCCGGCGATCCGGCCGTCCAGCGCCAACCCTTCGAGCTTGGCGGCCTCCTCGAACGGCAGCGGCTCGTCCGGGTAGGTCGGCAGCAGCCAGGCCAGTTGTGCGCTGCCGACCTTCTGCGCCAGCACCAGGGCGGCGAGCTCTTCCTGCAGATTGACCGACAGGCCGAAGTTCAGCAGGCAGAACACCAGCGCCGAGTCTTCGGGTTTCCAGTAGGGCGGGCGGTAGCCGGATTCGGCCAGGTCCATCGGCAACTTGTCGCGGTAGCGGAACAGGTAGGCGTTGACGCCGCGGGCGTAGACCTCGAAGAAGCGCTGAAGGCGCGGCGAGGCGTTCTGGTACAGCACCTCGGCGCTCTTGCGCAGGTTCACCGCGCGCATGAAACGGTCGATCTCCAGCACGCCGGGGCCGGCCATTTCCGCCAGGCGGCCCTCGGCCATCAGGCGCAGGCCGACCATCTGGCTGAGGCGGTCGCTGGCATGCACGTAGCCCAGGGCGAACAGCGCGTCGTGGAAGGTGGTGGTCTCGATCAGCGGCATGCCCAGGGCATTGCGTCGCACCACCACGCTCTGCGCCAGGCCCTGGACGCGGACGATGCCCTGGGTCGGGTGCAGGCTGTCGCTGTAGCGACTCTGCAGAAAGGACTGGCAGCCGCTGAGCAGCAGGCCGACGGTGAGGGTGGCCAGGCCTAGCAGGGGCAGTGGACGAAACGCGCGCGATGACATGCAACGGGCTCCTTGCGGGACGCGGGAATCGGGTGGTGGTGGCGTGGGTGCCGCTGGAAAGCCTAGCAACCTGGGCGAGGCGAGCGGCCATATCCCGGCGCCGGGGCAGGGTGTGGCGTAAGGTAGAGGGCGTGGCGGCGCCTGGCAAGAGGCCGGGCGCCGCCCGCTCAGCCGTGCCGCGGGTTTTGCTGCAAGCCCTCGTCGAGCAGCCAGCGTGCCGCCGTGCGGGCGGCGGCCTTGTGTTGCAACTCCAGCTCGTTGAAGTGTTTCTCGTGTTGCCGGCGGGCGGCCTTGTCCAGCGCCTTCCAGTCGGCATGGGTCGGCACGTGGGCGGTGGCGGCGAACAGTCGGTGGAACACCTCGCAGCGTGCGTCCTGGCTCAGGGTGCTGTCGTAGTTGTCGAGCAGCACCTTGATGCGGATGGCGCCTTCGATCAGCGGCAGCTGCCCTTCGAGCAGACTGCCGGCGAGAACCTGCAGGTCGCCGCCGAGGCGTTGGTGACGCTCCTGCGCGGCATGCGCCTGCTCGCGCTGCCGTGCCCACACGCGTCGCCACAGCAGCAGGGCGTAACAGGCGAGCCCCAGCACCAAGAGCGCGCCGGCCAGCAGCAGAAGCAGGCTCAGGCTGCTCATGGGCGGATCAGGCGCCGTGGCATTTCTTGAATTTCTTCTGGCTGCCGCATGGGCAGGGGTCGTTGCGGCCGACGTCCTTCAGGGCGTTGCGCACCGGCTCCTGGTGGCCGTGATTGCAATGCGGGCCGTGCACATGATCGTGGTCATGGTGGTCGTGGTCGTGGTCGTGGTCGCAATCCGGGCCGTGGACGTGGGGGTGTTGGTTCATGCGGGGTTACTCCGGGATGAAATCGCCGGGAATTATCTCGCCATTGCGCGACATGTGCACGCTGCGGCCGAACATGAAGCCGGTTTTTACCGCACCGTCGAGGCGGTAGCGGATCGGTTCGTCGGGGTGCTCGAGCAACTTGACGATCTGCCGCACATGGCGCCAGAGGTTGGTGCGCACCGGCACGTCGAACACGTGATGGCCGTAGGCGGGCACGGTGAACCAGGCATCGGATTCGCCTTCGGCCAGTTTCACCTCGTTGAGGTGAACGCGGTAGTCGAGGCCACGCACCGGCAGGCTGACGCTGTTGGGGTTGTCGATGCGAAAGCGCAGGACGAAGCGCTGCTCCAGCAGCTTGGCCCGTATGACCTCGACCTTGACCAGGCGGATATCCGGATCCTTGAAGCCACCGGTCATCCAGGTGGAGCATCCGCCGAGGCCTGAAAGCAGGCCGAAAAATATCAGTAGGCTGAGAATTCTTATAGTTTTTGCCTGATACAACATTGGGTACTCCGATGGACGCCACAGTGTAACAAGCAAGTGCTCGGCTGCAACGTGTTGTGGGGGTAAAAAAACCTGCGCCATACTGAGCGTCGATTAGGACAGGAGTGTGACCATGGCTAGTTACGAGATCGCCTTCGCCGGGCAGTTGGTGCCGGGGGCTCAGCTGGAGTCGGTCAAGGCCAATCTGGCCAAGCTGTTTCAGGCCGACGCCCAGCGCATCGCCCTGTTGTTCTCCGGCCGCCGCATCGTGATCAAGAGCAATCTGGATGCCGCCGGGGCGGAAAAGTACCGGGCCACCCTGGAGCGTGCCGGCGCCGTGGTCGAGGTTGCCGCCCTGCCCGCAGCCGCGAGCGACCTGGTTCCGCCGGCGGTCGTCGAGCCGCCGCAGAGCCAGGCGAGCGCTGCGGACGAACAGGCGCCGGCCGCTCCGGGGCGCCTGAAGGTCCTGCCCCGGGATGAGTACATGGCCGCTTTCGCCGAAGTGGATGCGCCGGATTTCGGCATCGCGCCCCTGGGCGACGATCTGCAGGACGACAAACCGCAGCCGCAAGCCCCGGCGCTCGATCTGTCGCAGTTGAGTCTGGCGCCGCCCGGCAGCGACATGGGCCAGGCACCGGCCGAGCCGGCCGCGCCCCCACCGGACACCTCGCACCTGAAGCTGCAGGAGTGAGTGAAGGAGGCCCGCCAAAAGCGGGCCTCGCCGTATCTGCTCCAGGGGTGGCCGCTCGGGTCGAGCGGCGCTTCTCGCCGGGTCAATGGCTGGCGACGGCATCGTCCGCGGCGCGGCACTTGGCTTGCGCCTGTGCCGGCGTCAGGCTGCGGATCGAGGTGTAGAACAGCTCGCAGGTCTGTTGCTGGTCGCTGACCTGCCACTTCTGGCTGCAGCTATTGAGTGCGGCAGAGCTGTCGCCCCCTGGGTTCTGACCCATTGCGGCTTGCCAGCAGGCGGCGGAGAGGTCCTGGCCCATGACCCTGAGCCCGGCCTGATCGGCCTTCTGCTGGTTGCCGCCGTAGTTGCTCGGGTCGGCCGCATACCAGATATAGCTGGGGTGGTTGGCTCCCAGCACCGCCACCGTCCGACCCGGCACCGGGGTGATCTGGCCGAGGCCGAGTACGGCCAGGGGCACGCCGTAACGCTGCTGTACCCAGCTGCGCACCGGGCTGCCGAAGGCGACCATGGGCAGGGAGGCGCCGTCACTGCCAAGGCTCAGCTCGCTGACCATGCGCTGCTGGTAGTCGCTGAAATAGCCGTAGGTGCCCTCCAGGGAGCTGCCGGCATTGGAGGGTGCGGCGATGGGGGCGATGTCGACTATGGTCTGGAAGGCCGGCGTCTGGGCGGCAGGCACGCCGTTGACCGTCAGCAGCTCGGCCCAGCGGTCGGTGGTGCTGGAGCGCAGGTAATCCTGGGCCTGGGTCAGTGAATAGTCCGGCGGGAAGTGCAACAGTTCGACGCTCTTGCGGTTGTTCAGGGCCATGCCCAGGGGCAGGAAGAAGTACCAGTCGTACTGCCACTTGCCATCGCGGTTGAGCTGGCTGGCGCCCCGGTACGCCAGGTCGCCACTGTCGAGCAATTGGCGCAGTGGTTGGCCGTAGCCGGCAGGCGCGCCGTTGAAGTGGGCGTAGACCCTGTCGCCGCTACGCTCGACCCTGACCCGGGCGTCGTCGTAGCCGTCGCGGTCCAGGCTCTGGTCGAGGTAGTGCTCTACGGTCTGTTCCAGGGTCCAGTCGCGGTAGCAGATCACGCTGCAGTTATTGGGGTAGGCAAACAGGCGGCTGACCCGCTCCGCGCTGCCCAGGTCGACCCGCTCGCCCGAGGGCTGGCCGGCGCAGCCGAACAGCAGGCCGGCCAGTACGACCACCCATCCATTGTGCTTGTGCATAGTTCTCTCCTTGTCGAGTGCCCGGCGAGGCTGGTGGCCGGATCAATAAATCAAGCAGAGTCTGTCGCGGCTGTCAGCTGATTACTGCGCGGTTGAGGAAGGTCGAGCAGCATTTTTTGAACTTCTGCCCACTGCCGCAGGGGCAGGGTTCGTTGCGCCCGGCGGTCAGGCCCACGGTAGGATCGATAAAGAACCACTGCTTGCCGCGTTGGACGAAGGCGGAGCATTCGCGGTGGCTATGCTCGCCGGCCTCATCGTGCCAGCGTGCGGTAAAGGTGACGAAGGCATGTTCGGGTTGGCCGCCCAGCACCTTGGCACTTTCGACCTCGAGGCCGAGCCAGGTGCTCTGCAGGCTCCAGGCGCGGATCGCCTCGCGATCCAGGCCGGCCTGCTGGGCGGGTAGGGTGGTCGCCAGCAGGTAGTCGACCTGGCCCAGGACATAGGCGCTGTAGCGCGAGCGCATCAGGCACTCCGCGCTGGGCGCCGGCGAGCCGGCGTGATAGCGCCCGCAGCATTCGCTCAACGGGTCGCCGCTGCCGCAGGGGCAGCTGGTCGTGAAGTCAGTGCTTGGCATGCATTACCACCAGTATTTGCCGAAGTTTTCCGGGTTGGCCCAGAACTTGGCATTGAGCCAGTCCGGTACCTGTTTGTAGTCGAGCAGGTCGTAGGTGAACAGGCTGAGGGTCTGCTCGCCCCGCTGGAAGCGCTCGCTGGCCTGCATCGCCAGGGCGAAGAAGTCGGTGTCCTGCCAGGCGCAGGCATGCAGGTCGACCAGCACGGCCAGGCGGTTGGCGTTGAGGTTGCGGATGCCGCCGAGCAATTCCAGCCCGGTGCGTTTGGGCAAGTGCTCCAGGCAGTCGACGATCAGGGCCAGGTCGAAGCGTTGGCTGGCCAGCTCGCTCGGCAAGGCGCCGGCTGCGGCGCGGGTGACCTGGCAGTTCGTGTGGGCGTTGCGAAAGGCATCCAGGGCCGGCAGCTCACTTGCGCCGACCAGCAACAGTCGGCTCGGCGCGTAGCGCTCCAGGAGTGCGGCCAGCGCCTGTTGGGGCGTACGGGAGGAAAGGCGTTCGATCATCTAGGGCTCCTCGATCAGACCTGAAAGACTAGCGTGCTACCGGGTGATGGCCTAGAGCCGATTGAGTTCGCGCACATGTCCCGATCGTCTGGCGAATTGTGGAACTGCCGTCTTTAATCCATAAGTGTCGGTTTTGGGCCGATTTCTATAGGAGACTTGTATATGAGCATTACCAGGAAAGCAGGACCCCTGATTCTGGCGGCCAGCTTGTTGACGGGGTGCGCCGGCCTGCAGAAGAGCGACTGGCCTACTTGTGCGGCGGTCGGTGGTGTCGGTGGTGCTGCCTTGGGCGCGATCGAGAGTTCGTCATGGGCGGCTGGTGGCGCTGCGGTAGGTGCCGGTATGGCCGCGGCTTATTGCTGGGTGCATGGTGCCGAAGCGGAAAAAATGGTGATGGTCGAAGAGGTGATGGTCGAGGAACCGGCCATGCCCGAGCCCGCAGAAGTGGTGCGTGTCGAACTGGACGTCAAGTTCGACTTCGACAAGTCCCGGGTCAAAGAAGAAAGCTACGGTGATATCAAGAACCTGGCGGATTTCATGAAGCAGTATCCGCAAACCACAACGGTGGTCGAAGGTCACACCGACTCGATCGGCACGGATGCTTACAACCAGGGGCTGTCCGAGCGCCGCGCCAATGCCGTGCGTGATGTGCTGGTCAACCAATATGGCGTAGAGGGTGGACGCGTCAATGCGGTCGGCTATGGCGAGTCGCGTCCGGTTGCGGACAACGCTACCGATGCGGGGCGTGCCATCAACCGTCGGGTCGAGGCCGAGGTCGAGGCTCGTCCTTAGCCATTGTCGCGTGGCGAGTGCAAGCGCTGACCCCGGCAGTAAGTGAAGTCTGCTGGGGTCTGGCTTGTGCAGTTAGGGGGATGCGCCTTTACTCCGGGGTACCGGCAGCGGCCGGTTACACAGGAGACTCAGATCATGAGGATTAGCCACGCGAGGGCGATTGCTCCCTTTCTTCTGGCCAGCAGTGTTCTTTCCGGTTGCGTCACGACTTCCAGTACGGGGGATGCGCCGCTCAACCAAGGAAACTGGCCTCTGTGCAGTGCGATTGGCGGCTTGGCCGGCGGTGGCCTCGGCGCAATCGAGAGTTCCACCTGGGCCGCCGGAGGTGCCGCAGCTGGCGCCGTGATTGGCGGCCTGATCTGCTATGCCCAGGACGGCGACGAAGACGGTGATGGGGTATTTGACCGCCGCGACCGCTGTCCTGGCACCCCGAGCGGCACGCCGGTTCAGCACAACGGCTGCCCGCTCAAGGTCTATCCGAGCACTCCCGAGCTTCCCGAACCTGCGCCCGTGGAGGCGGTACGGGTCGAGTTGGACGTGAAATTCGATTTCGACAAATCGGTGGTCAAGGAGGATGCCCAGAATGACATCCGCAGTCTGGCGGATTTCATGAAGCAGTATCCGCAGACCACCACGACCGTCGAAGGCCATACCGATGCCATCGGCACCGATGCCTATAACCAGGGCTTGTCCGAGCGTCGGGCCAATGCCGTGCGCGATGTGCTGGTTAACCAGCACGGCATCGACAGCGGCCGAGTTTCCACTGTGGGCTACGGCGAGGCGCGTCCGGTTGCGGACAACGAGACCGAATCCGGGCGGGCCATCAATCGTCGGGTGGAGGCCGAGGTGGAGGCGCGGCCTCAGTAATGCGGGTCCTGAGCAGGATCATGCCGGCTGTCAGCTTGGCGGTAGTCAGCGGATTACCGCCTTCTGCGGTGTTGGCTGCATGGCCCCAAAGCAGTTAAGGTGCGGCACGATCTGAAGCTGCAAGGGGCGGTCATGAAAGCATTGCTGGGGTTGGGGAAAATACTGGCCGCGTTGTTCTGGGGGGCTGAGCTGGCCAACCTGCTCGATCCGTTCGTGCAGCCGTTCGCCCTGTTGCTGAACCTGGCCGGCGCCGCTGTTCTGCTGATTCATGCAGCCGAATTGCTGTTGTTCCAGCCGCGGCTCAGCCAATGCCCGCGGCCATGGCTGGAGCGCGGGCAGGTCATGCTGTTCGGTATTTTCCACTTGCTGGCATTGCCCGAAGCGGAGGAGCCAGACCCCCTGCCTGTGGCGGCCGAGCAGGCCTAGACGGGCGAGGCTCGGGTGTTTTTGGTAGCCGTGCCCGGGGAGTCTTAAAGACTGGGGCGGGCGGCGGCGACACTGACCAGCAGCAGGCCGAGGATCAGGTTGATGCCCACCAGGCGGCGAATCCGTCCCAGAACGGCGCCGCCACTCGGCCAGTCCTCGGCCGCCACGGCGCGGCGCAGTTCCGGTAGCTGGAGCGCCTGTATGCGCAGGAATAGCGCGAGCATGGCGATGTACAGCCCCATCATGATGTGCACGTAGCGCGGCGCCGTCTCGAAGCCGGCGAAGCGCAGGTGCAGCATGCCCACGCCGGTGATCGGCAGGATCAGCACGGCGGCCCACACCCAGTGAAAGAAACGGCGGAATACCTCCTGCCATAGCTTCAGCCGCGCCGGCGCTTCCAGCACGCTGACCGCTGAGGGGCGCAGCACCATCCAGGCGAAGAACATGCCGCCGACCCAAATGAGTGCGGCCAGCAGGTGCAGGGTATAAGTCGCGGCGTAAGGGGTCATGCAAGTACTCCAGTCGGGCAAGCGGTTCTGCGCGGGATCGATTAGCGCGCTATGATAGCCGCCGATCACAAACACTGAAAATTTATCCAGCCTTTTCGCGCCCAGACCAGCATGCTCAGCACCGAACTCAAGTCCCAGATTCAGGGCGCCTATTCTCGCTTCCTCGAGGCCAAGGGACTCAAACCACGCTACGGCCAGCGCCTGATGATCGCCGAGATCGCCAAGGTGCTGGGCACGGTCAAGGTCGACGACGAGGGCAAGCGCGAAGGCGAGCCGGCGGTGGTGGCGGTCGAGGCCGGCACAGGTACCGGCAAGACCGTGGCCTACAGCCTGGCGGCGATCCCCACCGCCAAGGCCGCCGGCAAGCGCCTGGTGATCGCCACCGCGACCGTGGCGCTGCAGGAACAGATCGTGCACAAGGATCTGCCGGACTTGATGCGCAACAGCGGCCTCAACTTCAGTTTCGCCCTGGCCAAGGGGCGCGGGCGTTACCTGTGTTTGTCCAAGCTGGACCTGCTGCTGCAGGAGGGCCAGGCGCAGAGCGCCACCGCCCAGCTGTTCGAGGAGGAAGGCTTCAGGATCGATGTCGACGAGCAGAGCCAGAAACTGTTCACCGCGATGATCGAGAAGCTCGCCGGCAACAAGTGGGACGGCGACCGCGACAGCTGGCCCCAGGAGCTCGAAGACGGCACCTGGTCGCGGCTGACCACCGACCACAGCCAGTGCACCAGCCGCCATTGCCCGAACTTCCAGCAGTGCGCCTTCTACAAGGCGCGCGAGGGCATGGGTAAGGTCGATGTCATCGTCACCAACCACGACATGGTGCTGGCCGACCTGGCCCTGGGCGGCGGTGCGGTGCTGCCCGATCCGCGCGAGACCCTCTATGTGTTCGACGAGGGCCATCACCTGCCGGACAAGGCCATCGGTCACTTCGCCCACTTCACCCGCCTGCGTTCGACCGCCGACTGGCTGGAGCAGACGGCCAAGAACCTGACCAAGCTGCTGGCCCAGCACCCGCTGCCGGGCGACCTGGGCCGCCTGATCGAGCAGGTGCCGGAGCTGGCGCGGGAGATCAAGACCCAGCAACAGTTCATGTTCAGTGCCTGCGAGCAGCTGGCCGACTTCCGCCCCGGCGAGGACATGGAGGGCCGCGAGCGCCCGCGTCACCGCTTCGTCGGTGGCCAGGTGCCCGAGCATCTGCGCGAGCTGGGCCTGGAGTTGAAGAAGGGTTTCTCCCGCCTCAGCGACCTGTTCACCGGGGTCGCCGAGCAGCTCAAGGAGGCCATGGATGGCGAGGCCGGTATCGGCATCGCCAGTCACCAGGCCGAGGAGTGGTACCCGCTGTTCGGCAGCCTGCTGGCGCGGGCCAAGGGCAACTGGGAGCTGTGGCTGGCGTTCACCGCCGAGGACCCCGAGGAGAGCCCGCCGATGGCGCGCTGGCTGACCCTGGCCGAGAGCGGCGCGCTGTTCGACATCGAGGTCAATGCCAGCCCGATCCTCGCCGCCGAGACCCTGCGCCGCAACCTGTGGAACGTCGCCTACGGCGCCCTGGTCACCTCGGCGACCCTGACCGCCCTGGGCACCTTCGATCGCTACCGCATGCGCGCCGGCCTGCCCAAGGTGGCGGTCACCGCGGTGGTGCCGAGCCCCTTCCACCATGCCGACGCCGGCGTGCTCCGGGTGCCGGACCTCAAGGCCGACCCGCGCGAGGCGGCGCTGCACACCGCGGCCATCATCCGTGAATTGCCGAGTCTGGTGGCCGGCTCGCGGGGCACCCTGGTGTTGTTTTCCTCGCGCAAGCAGATGCAGGACGTCTTCGACGGCCTGGAGCGCGATTGGCGCAAGCGGGTGTTCATCCAGGGCAACCTGTCCAAGCAGGAGATCCTGAACAAGCACAAGGCCCGGGTCGACTCCGGCGAGGAGAGCGTGCTGTTCGGCCTGGCCAGCTTCGCCGAGGGCGTCGATCTGCCCGGCGCCTATTGCGAGCACGTGGTGATCGCCAAGATCCCCTTCGCCGTGCCGGACGATCCGGTGGAGGCGGCGCTGGCCGAGTGGATCGAGGCGCGCGGCGGCAACCCCTTCATGGAGATCGCCGTGCCGGATGCCTCGCTGCGCCTGGTGCAGGCCTGCGGCCGCCTGCTGCGCACCGAGGCCGACCGCGGCACCATCACCCTGCTGGATCGGCGGGTGGTGACCCAGCGCTACGGCAAGGCGATTCTCAATGCCCTGCCGCCATTTCGTCGGGAGATCGGCTAGAAAGGCCCGGCGGGGTCCCCGACCGGTTCCCAAGTGCCGCTGGGGCTGGAACAATGCGCGGCATCTCGTTGATTTCCAAGACCTAGGAGTCGCATTTGCAGATTCAGGGCTATTTCGACCTGCAGTTCGAGGCGGTCAAGGACGCGTTCGCGGCCTTGTTCGAGGACCCTCAGGAGCGCGGCGCGGCGCTGTGCATCCAGATCGCCGGCGAAACCGTGGTGGATATCTGGGCCGGGGTGGCCGACAAGGACGGTCAGCAGGCCTGGCACAGCGACACCATTCTCAATCTGTTCTCCTGCACCAAACCCTTCACCGCGGTCACCGCCCTGCAGCTGGTCGGCGAGGGCAAGCTCGAGCTGGACGCGCCGGTGGCCCGCTACTGGCCGGAGTTCGCCGCCGCCGGCAAGGAGCGGATCAGCCTGCGCCACCTGCTCAGCCACCAGGCCGGTCTGCCGGCGCTGCGCCAGCCGCTGCCGGCCGAGGCCCTCTACGACTGGCCGGCGATGACCGCGGCCCTGGCCGCCGAGGAGCCCTGGTGGCCGCTGGGCGAGGGCCACGGCTACGCGCCCATCACCTACGGCTGGCTGGTCGGCGAGCTGCTGCGCCGCGTCGAGGGACGCGGTCCCGGCGAGTCCATAGTGGCGCGCACCGCCAGGCCGCTGGGCCTGGATTTCCACGTCGGCCTGGCCGACAGCGAGTTCCACCGTGTCGCGCATATCTCCCGCGGCAAGGGCAACCTGGGCGACGCCGCCGCCCAGCGCCTGCTCAAGGTGACCATGAGCGAGCCGACGGCCCTGAGCACCCGGGCCTTCACCAACCCGCCGTCGATCATGACCAGCACCAACAAGCCGGAGTGGCGGCGCATGCAGCAGCCGGCCGCCAACGGCCACGGCAATGCCCGCAGCCTGGCGGGCTTCTACAGCGGCCTGTTGGACGGCCGGTTGCTGGAGGGCGAGCTGCTCGCCGAGCTGACCCGCGAGCACAGCTGCGGCGACGACCGGACCCTGCTGACCCGCACTCGCTTCGGCCTGGGCTGCATGCTCGAACAGCGCGAGGTGGCCAACGCCACCTACGGCCTGGGGCCCTACGCCTTCGGCCATCCGGGCGCCGGCGGCTCCATCGGCTTCGCCGATCCGGAGCGGGAGCTGGCCTTTGGCTTCGTCACCAGCAATCTAGGACCGTTCGTCTTAATGGACCCCCGTGCGCAGAAACTTGCGCGCGTATTGGCGGATTGTTTGTAGGAGTCTGGCTAGACTCCCGGCACGACCAGACTTTACTGACAGTTATTACTGGCCTGTGGCCATTTCCTTTCGACCGACTTGTGTGGATTACCGATGTTTGCCAAGAAGAACCTCGCGCTCGCCCTGTGTCTGCTGATGGCCGGTTGTGCCGGCTCGGAGAAGAAGCCGCAGGCCCAGGCCGCCGCCGTGCCGGCCCCGGCCCCGAAAGCCACCCAGGCCTGGCTGGACGACTATGAGCCGCGGCTGCGCGAGGCGATCAAGGGCAGTCACTTCGAGCTGGAGCGGCGGGACAACCTGCTGGTGGTGACCGCACCTGTGCAGGGCTCCTTCAACCCCGACCGGCCGCACATGCTGTTGCCCATCACGCTGGGACCGATCAGCCGCGTGGCCAAGCTGGTGGAGCACGACAGGAACGTCGCCGTGCTGGTGCTCGGGCATGCCGACAGCAGCGGCGCCGCGACCCTGAACCGCGAGCTGAGCCATGAGCGGGCCCGGGCCTTCACCGCGATCTTCCGTCTCAGCGGGCTGAAACAGGACCGTCTGCTGGTCAAGGGCCTGGGTTCGGATATGCCGCGGGCCGACAACGGCAGCGCCACGGGCCGCGCCCTCAACCGTCGGGTGGAGATCCTGCTGACCCGCCAGGACAGTCTCAAGGCGCTGATCGCCCACTACAGCCAGCCGGCCACTATTCCGGCGGTCGCCCAGGCCAGCCCAACCGCCGGCTCGGCCAAGGCCAAGACGCCTAAGAGCAAGCCGGTGGCCGGCAAGCAGGTAGTGGCCGCCGAGCAAGCCAACTAGCATAAGGCCCGATAAACTAGGCGCTATTCGTTCTAGAGGGCTATGCCATGATCCAGACCCTGGCGGACATGCGCCGCGACTACACCCGTGATGGGCTCAGCGAGGCGCAGGCGCCGCTCGAGCCCTTCGCCCTGTTCCAGCAGTGGTTCGCCGATGCGGTGAAGACCGAGCAGTTGCCGGTCGAGCCCAACGTCATGACCCTGGCCACGGTCGATGCCGAGGGCCGCCCGCACTCCCGGGTGTTGTTGCTCAAGGGGCTGGATGCACGGGGTTTCACCTTCTTCAGCAACTACGACAGCGCCAAGGGCCAGCAGCTGGCCGCCCGGCCGTTCGCCGCCATGACCTTCTTCTGGCCGACCCTGGAGCGTCAGGTGCGCATCGAGGGTCGGGTCGAGCGGGTTAGCGCGCAGGAGTCCGACGCCTACTTCCAGGTACGCCCGTTGGGCAGCCGTCTGGGCGCCTGGGCCTCGCCGCAGAGCCGGGTGATCGCCGATCGCGCCGAGCTGGAAGGCTTGCTGGCGCAGACTGAACAGCGCTTTCTCGACCAGGCGCCCGAGTGCCCGCCGCATTGGGGCGGCTACCGCCTGCTGCCCGAGCGCGTCGAGTTCTGGCAGGGGCGGGCCAGCCGCCTGCACGACCGCCTCAACTATCGCCTGCTGGAGGGGGGCTGGCAGCGTGAGCGGCTGGCGCCCTGAGCCCCGCTGATAATGACCGTTCTCGGACCCGCCCTCGGCGAGCTCGGCGAAAGCCCTCGGCTCCCGGTATAGGGTGCAACAGCTTTGGGCTTAGGCTGATGGGGTGGTTTCGGTTATTGTTGCCTTATCGCAGTGATGGCGTCCGCGGACGCGGTCTAATGCACTGAAAGCCATTGGAGGAATCGACATGCGTAAACCCACTCTGCTCATCGCCTCGTTTACCGCGATGGCTCTGGCGCTGGGCGGTTGCGCGTCCAGCCTGACCGGCGACACCTACTCCCGTGATGAGGCGCGTACTGTGCAGACCGTACGCATGGGCACCATCGAGTCGTTGCGTCCGGTGAAGATCGAGGGCACCAAGACGCCGATAGGCGCCGGTGCCGGTGCCGTGGTCGGCGGTGTGGCCGGTAGCGGCGTCGGCGGTGGCCGCGGCAGCGCCGTGGCGGCCGTGGTTGGCGCGGTGGCCGGCGGCTTGCTCGGCGCCGCGGCCGAGGAGGGCCTGACCCGCACCCAGGGCGTGGAGATCACCGTGCGTGAGGACGACGGCACCATGCGCGCCTATGTTCAGGAAGTCGAGGAGAACCAGATCTTCCGGGTAGGCGAGCGGGTACGGATCCTCAGTGTCAACGGCACCAGCCGCGTTTCCCACTGAGTGTCGAACGAGCCGGATCAGCCTGAGCTGATCCGGCTTTTTTGTGCGTGTTCGTCGATGCCGCTCGGCCGGCAGCTAGAGTCAAGAATGCTCAGGTTTCAGCTTTTCGTAATAATTCTATTCATGACGGCGCGCCGATAGATATGGATAATCCTGCGCCGACAAAGGTTCAGGCCATTTAGCAGGCGCGTTCCTGCTCATCGGAATGGGGGCAGGCCAGGGGGATCGCGTACCCATGGCTTCCCGTGGCTCGCTGACCGTCGGCCGTGCAGCGCCGGCGGGCTTGCAGAAGGGGTTTTAGAGTATGGCGCTTGCGCTGATTGTGGCCTTGCCGTTCCTGGGGGTGTTATTGCCTCTGTTCGCCGAGCGCCTGGGCCGTTCGGCCTGCGCGGTGGCGACCGGGGTGGCGCCGGTGCTGGCACTGGGGCTGTTGCTGAGCCAGCGCTCGGCGGTATTCGCCGGCGAACTGCTGCGGGTCAGGTTGGAGTGGCTGCCGGAGCTCGGCGTGAACCTCAGCCTGCGCCTGGATGGCCTGGCATTCCTGTTCGCCTTGCTGATCCTCGGCATCGGCCTGCTGGTGATCCTCTACGCCCGTTATTACCTGTCGAAAGACGAGCCGATGGGGCGCTTCTTCGCCTTCCTGCTGCTGTTCATGGGCGCCATGCTCGGCGTGGTGATGTCGGAAAACCTGCTGCTGATGCTGATGTTCTGGGAGCTGACCAGCCTGTCGTCGTTCCTCCTGATCGGCTTCTGGAGTTCCCGCTCGGATGCGCGCAAGGGCGCGCGCATGGCCCTGGCGATCACCGGCGGCGGTGGCCTGGCGCTGCTCGCCGGGATCCTGCTGATCGGCCATATCGCCGGCAGCTTCGAGCTGTCGCGGGTGTTGGCCAGCGGCTATGCGATCCGCGCCCACGAGCTGTACCCGCTGGCCCTGGTGCTGGTGCTGCTCGGGGTGTTCACCAAGTCCGCACAGTTCCCTTTCCATTTCTGGCTGCCCCATGCGATGGCGGCGCCCACCCCGGTGTCGGCCTACCTGCACTCGGCGACCATGGTTAAGGCCGGGGTGTTCCTGCTGGCGCGCCTGTACCCGGCGCTGGCCGGTTCGGAGTGGTGGTTCTACCTGGTCAGTATCACCGGCCTGGCGACCCTGCTGGTCGGCGCCGGCATGGCGTTGTTCCAGCATGACCTCAAGGGCCTGCTGGCCTATTCGACCATCAGTCACCTGGGCCTGATCACCCTGCTGTTCGGCCTGGATACCCGTCTGGCGGCGGTGGCGGCGGTGTTCCACATCATCAACCACGCCACCTTCAAGGCCTCGCTGTTCATGGCCGCGGGAATCATCGACCACGAGACCGGCAGCCGCGACATGCGCCGCATCAACGGCATGTGGAAGTACATGCCGCACACGGCGATGCTGGCCATGGTGGCGGCCTCGGCGATGGCCGGGGTGCCGCTGCTCAACGGCTTCCTGAGCAAGGAGATGTTCTTCAGCGAGACCCTCAACCAGCACCTGCTCGGCAGCTTCAACTGGGTGATCCCGGCGGCGGCGACCCTGGCCGGGGTGTTCTCGGTGGCCTACTCGCTGCGCTTCATCCATGACGTGTTCTTCAACGGCGAGCCGATCAACCTGCCGAAGTACCCGCCCCACGAGCCGCCGCGCTATATGAAGGTGCCGGTGGAGATCCTGGTGTTCCTCTGCCTGTTGGTCGGCATCGTCCCGGCCTACACCGTGGCGCCGCTGCTGGCCGCCGCCGCCTCGGCCAGCCTCGGTGGCGAGCTGCCGGAGTACAGCCTGGCGATCTGGCACGGCTTCAACCTGCCGCTGCTGATGAGCTTTATCGCCCTGTTCGGCGGCATCCTGGTCTATGCCTTCCGCCAGCCGCTGTTCCGCTGGTACGCCGGGCTGCCGAGCCTGGATGCGCGGCTGCTGTTCGAGCGCGGCGTGCAGCTGATGGTGCAGGCCTGCGTGAGCATCACCGGACGCCTGGAGAGCGGTTCGCTGCAGCGCTACCTGGCCCTGCTGCTGGGCGCCGCGCTGATTGTGGTGACGCTCGGCCTCGGGCCGCTGCCGCAGGTCACCGGCTCGGTGGCCATGACCCCGATCGATGGCTTCAGTGCCCTGGGTCTGGGCATCCTCGCCGTGGCGGCGCTGGTCACGGTGATCTTCCACCGCCAGCGCCTGGTGTCGCTGCTGATGCTCAGTGTGGTCGGCCTGATGGTGGCCCTGTCGTTCGCCCGCTACTCGGCGCCGGACCTGGCCCTGACCCAGTTGTCGGTGGAGGTGGTGACCATCATCCTGCTGATGCTGGCGCTGTACTTCCTGCCGGAGCAGACCCGTGGCGAGTCGAGCAGTATCCGCGGCCTGCGCGACTTCGTCCTGGCGGTGGGCAGCGGGGTGATGGTGGCCATGCTGGTGTTCGCCGTGCTGACCCGGCCCTACGACAGCATCGCCGGCTTCTTCCTGGCCAACAGCCTGTCCGGTGGCGGTGGCAGCAACGTGGTCAACGTCATCCTGGTGGACTTCCGCGGCTTCGATACCCTGGGCGAGATCAGCGTGCTGGCGATCGCCGGCGTGGGCATCTACGCCATGCTCGACGGCCTGCGCCTGATCCAGCCGCGGGTCGACGCCGCCGGGCGCAGCTGGGCGCGGGATCGCCACCCGCTGATCCTCGCCACCCTGTCGCGGGTGCTGCTGCCGATGGCCCTGCTGATTTCGGTGTTCATCTTCCTGCGCGGCCACAACCTGCCGGGCGGCGGCTTCATCGCCGGGCTGATCACCGCCGTGGCGCTGATCCTGCAGTACGTCGCCAACGGCGTGCAGTGGACCCAGTCGCGCCTGCCGCTGAACTACCACCGCATCGCCGGGGCCGGGGTGGCGATCGCCGGGCTGACCGGCCTGGGCAGCTGGGTGTTCGGCAAGCCGTTCCTGACCTCGGCCTTCGGCCATTTCCACATTCCGCTGGTGGGCGAGATCGAACTGGCCACGGCCATGCTGTTTGACCTGGGCGTGTACCTGACGGTAGTCGGCGCGACCCTGTTGATTCTCGCCAACCTGGGCAAGCTGACCCAGGAAAAGGCCGGACAAGAGGTACTCTGAGATGGAAGCACTGTTCGCCGGCACCCTCGGCATCCTCACCGCCAGCGGCGTCTACCTGCTGCTGCGGGCGCGCAGCTTTCCGGTGGTGATGGGCCTGACGCTGATCTCCTACGCGGTCAACCTGTTCCTGTTCGCCATGGGCCGGCTGCAGAGCGGCGCGAGCACGGTGATCGGCAAGGGGAGCCAGTATGTCGATCCGCTGCCCCAGGCGCTGGTGCTCACCGCCATCGTCATCGGCTTCGCCATGACCGCCTTCGTGGTGGTGCTGGCGCTGCGCAGCGTCGGTGAATCGCAGAGCGACCATGTCGACGGCCGGGAGGCGGGTCGATGAACCATGCCCTGATCCTGCCGGTGCTGCTGCCGATGTTCGTCGGCAGCCTGCTGCTGTTCGGCGCGCGCCTGAGCATGTCGGTCAAGCGTTCGCTGTCCCTGTCCTCGGCGACGGTGCTGCTGCTGGTGAGCTTCCTGTTGCTGCAACAGGCCAGCCAGGGGGAGCTGCAGGTCTACGCCCTGGGGGCCTGGCAGGCGCCGTTCGGCATCGTCCTGCTGCTCGACCGCCTGAGTGCGCTGTTGCTCATGGTCACCGCCGTGCTGGCGCTGTTCGCGCTGCTCTACGCGCTGCGCGGCGACGACGAGCGCGGGCGCAACTTCCACGCGCTGTTCCAGTTCCAGTTGATGGGCATCAACGGCGCCTTCCTCACCGGCGACCTGTTCAACCTGTTCGTGTTCTTCGAGATCCTGCTGATCGCCTCCTACTCGCTGCTGCTGCATGGCGGCGGGGCCGAGCGGGTGCGGGCCGGGCTGCACTACGTGATCCTCAACCTGGTGGGCTCCTCGTTCTTCCTGATCGCCGTCGGCGTGCTGTACGGCGTCACCGGCACCCTGAACATGGCCGACATGGCCCTGCGGGTGGCCGCGGCCAATGCCGACCAGGCGCCGCTGCTGGGCGCCGCCGGTTTGCTGCTGCTGGTGGTGTTCGGCCTCAAGGCGGCCTTCCTGCCGCTGTACTTCTGGCTGCCCCGGGCCTACGCCTCGGCCTCGGCACCGGTGGCGGCGCTGTTCGCCATCATGACCAAGGTCGGCCTGTACTCGATTCTGCGGGTGTTCACGCTGGTCTTCGGCGACCAAGCCGGTAGCCTGGCCAACATGGCCGAGGGCTGGCTCTGGCCGCTGGCGCTGCTGACGCTCGCCTGCGGGGTGATCGGCGCGCTGGCGGCCGGCAGCCTGCACGGCCTGCTGGCTTACCTGGTGATCGTCTCGGTCGGCACCCTGCTGGCCGGCATCGCCCTGGGCACGCCCGAATCGCTGGCGGCCGCGCTGTTCTACCTGGTGCACAGCACCTGGATCAGCGGCGGCCTGTTCCTGGTCGCCGACCTGATCGCCCGTCAGCGCGGGGAGAAGGCCACGACCCTGGTGCAGGGGCCGGAGCTGCAGAACCCCCACCTGCTCGGCGGCCTGTTTTTCGTCGGCGCCATCGCCGTGGCCGGTCTGCCGCCGTTCTCCGGGTTCTTCGGCAAGCTGCTGTTGCTGCGGGCGGTCGAGCCCGGTGCCCAGGCCCTGTTGCTGTGGTCGGTGGTGCTGGTGGGCGGGCTGGCCACGGTGATCGGCCTGAGTCGTGCCGGCAGCACCCTGTTCTGGCGCATCGGCCTGCATCAGCTGGACAGCGCCGAGCTGGATCACGGTCGCCTGCTGGCTTGCGCCGGGCTGCTGGCGCTCAGCCCGCTGCTGGTCGGCCTGGCCGCGCCGCTGCTGGAATACAGCCAGGCCACGGTCAGCCAGCTGCATGATCTCTCGCTCTATCGTCAGGCCGTACTGGGTGGAGGTGCGCCATGAAGACCAGTCGCTGGTTGCCCCATCCGCTGCTGAGTCTGAGCCTGCTGGTGGTCTGGTTGCTGCTGGTCAATGACCTGAGCCTGGGCCACTGGCTGTTCGGCGCGCTGCTCGGCTGGCTGATCCCCCTGGTGACCCAGGTGTTCTGGATCAACCCGCCGCGTCTGCAGCGGCCATTGAAACTGTGCCTGTTCCTGCTGCGGGTGCTGGGCGACATCGTGGTCGCCAACCTGCAGGTGGCGGTGATGATCCTCGGCCCGAGCGGCAAGCTGCGCCCGGCCTTCGTCGAGATCCCGGTGCGCCTGGAGGACGAGCTGGCCCTGACCATGCTCGCCAGCGTCATCTCCCTGACCCCGGGCACGGTATCGGCCGACCTCAGCGACGACCGCAAGACCCTGCTGGTGCACAGCCTGGATGTCGCCGACGAGGCGGCCCTGGTGCGCGAGATCCAGACCCGCTACGAGGCGCCGCTGCTGGAGGTATTCCCATGCTCGACTACGTGATCCCGGTCTGCCTGGCGATCATGGGCCTGGCCCTGATGCTGACCCTGGCGCGCCTGATCAAGGGCCCGGACATGCCCGATCGCATCCTCGCCCTGGACACCCTGTACATCAACGCCATCGCCCTGCTGGTGCTGTTCGGCGTCTGGCTGGGCTCCAAGCTGTATTTCGAGGCCGCCCTGCTGATCGCGGTAATGGGCTTCATCGGCACCGTGGCGGTGGCCAAGTACCTGCTGCGCGGCGACATCATCGAGTAAGGAACCCCCATGAATTTCTGGATCGAAGCCCTGGTCGCCGTCTCGCTGCTGCTCGGCAGCCTGTTCGCCCTGATCGGCGCCATCGGCCTGTACCGCCTGCCGGACTTCTTCATGCGCCTGCACGGGCCGACCAAGTCCACCACCCTGGGGGTCGGCGGCATGGTCATCGCCTCGCTGATCTACTTCGGCGTCCAGGGCGAGGGCATCAGCCTGCATGAGCTGTTGATCACCCTGTTCCTGTTCATCACCGCGCCGGTCAGCGCCCACATGCTGGCCAAGGCCGCGCTGCAGCAGAAGGTGCGCCTGAGCGAGCGCACCCACGGCAAGCCCTGGGAGCAGTAGGCGCGCACAGTTCGTGCGGTCGACTGTACCTGTGCAGGTCGCGCCGGCCTCTCTACACTCGGGTTTTGCTTCGAGGTAGGCGATGCGCGGGCAGGGTAGAGGGGCGGCAGTGGCATGCCTGGTGGTGGCGATGGCCCTGTGGGGCAGTTCCTTCATCGCCCTGAAACTGGCCTTCGCCGAGCTGCCGGCGCTGTGGGTGATCTTCGCCCGCATGGCCCTGGGCAGCGGGGTGTTCCTCCTCGCCTGGCGCTGGCGCGGGCGCCTGCTGTACCGCGCCGGCGACTGGAAATACCTGCTCGGCCTGGCCGCCTGCGAACCCTGCCTGTACTTCATCTTCGAGGCCCTGGCACTGCAGCACACCAGCGCCTCCCAGGCCGGCATGATCACCGCGCTGCTGCCCCTGCTGGTGGCCATGGGTGCCTTCGTCTTCCTGCGCGAGCGCATCAGCCGCACCACCCTGGCCGGCTTCCTCCTGGCCCTGGCCGGCGCGGTCTGGCTGAGCCTGGCCGGCAGTGCCGATGCCCATGCGCCGAACCCGCTCTTGGGCAACTTCTACGAGTTGCTCGCCATGCTCTGCGCCACCGGCTACACGCTGCTGCTCAAGCACCTGTCGGCGCGCTACTCGGCCTTTATCCTCACCGCCATGCAGGCCTTTATCGGCGCGCTGTTCTTCCTGCCGCTGGCAGCCTGGGACGCACCCGTGCCCCAGAGCATCAGCCCCCTGGGCATCGGCGCCTTGCTCTACCTGGGCGTGGTGGTCACCGTCGGCGCCTACGGCCTGTACAACTACGGGGTCAGCCGCCTGCCGGCCAGCCAGGCGTCCGGCTTCATCAACCTGATCCCGGTGTTCACCCTGGTGTTCGCCATGCTCCTGCTCGGCGAGCGGCTGAACACCGAGCAGCTGCTGGCGGCTACCCTGGTATTCGGCGGTGTGGCCCTGAGCCAATGGCGCAGCGCGCCGCCGGTCCCGGTCGGCGTGCTGGATTGAGGAGATACAACCCATGAGCGATTCGAGAAACTGGGCTCGCGAGGCGGTTCGCATCATCGAGGCGGATTTCCAGCGCAGCGCCGACACCCACCTGATCCCCCTGGAGTTGCCCGGCCTGCCCGGCATCGAGCTGTACTTCAAGGACGAATCCAGCCACCCCACCGGCAGTCTCAAACACCGCCTGGCCCGCTCGCTGTTCCTCTATGCCCTGTGCAACGGCTGGCTCAAGCCCGGCGCCCCGGTGATCGAGGCCTCCAGCGGTTCCACGGCCATTTCCGAGGCGTATTTCGCCCGCCTTTTGGGCCTGCCCTTTATCGCGGTGATGCCGGCCACCACCTCCAAGCAGAAGATCGCCCAGATCGCCTTCTACGGTGGCCAGAGCCACTTGGTGGACGATCCGACGCAGATCTATGCCGAATCCGAGCGCCTGGCCCGCGAGAGCGGCGGCCACTTCATGGATCAGTTCACCTACGCCGAGCGCGCCACCGACTGGCGCGCCAACAACAACATCGCCGAGTCGATCTTCCAGCAGATGCGCAGCGAGCGTCATCCCGAACCGAGCTGGCTGGTCTCCAGCCCCGGCACCGGCGGCACCCTGGCCACCCTCGGTCGCTACGTGCGCTACCGCCAGCATGGCACCCGGGTGCTCTGCGCGGACGCCGAGCGCTCGGTGTTCTTCGACTACTACCGCAGCGGCGATGCCAGCCTGCGCCTGGACTGCGGCTCGCGCATCGAGGGCATCGGCCGGCCCCGGGTCGAGGCGTCCTTCCTGCCCTCGGTGATCGACGCCATGTGCAAGGTACCGGACGCCCTGTCGCTGGCCGCCATGCACTACCTGGCCCGGCGCCTGGGCCGGCGTGTGGGGGGCTCCAGCGGCACCAACCTGATCGGCGCGCTGCTGGCGGCTCGGCGGATGGTCGCCGCGGGCGAGTCCGGCTCGGTGGTGGCGATTCTCTGCGACGGTGGCGAGCGCTACGCCGGCACCTACTACGACCAGGCCTGGCTCGAGTCCCAGGGATTCGTCCTGGAACCGCTGATCGAGGCGGTGGCCGCCTGTGCCGAACGGGGCGCGCCCCTGCCGGACGACCTGCCCAGTGTCGGGCTCCAGGAGGCATGAACATGGTCGAGTTGGCGATTCGTCAGGCCGGGGAGAGCGATATAGACGCGCTGTGCGCGCTGATCTTCGAACACGGCCCCAACCCCTGGAACCACCTGCCCGAGGCCGAGGTGCGCGCGCACCTGCAGGCCATCGAAGACGGCTCGGTGCAGGCCGTGCTGGCCGAAGGCGACAGCGGCAGCGAGCCCCTGGGCTTCGTCAGCTACCGGCTGACCCGGGATTTTGCCCGCTACCAGCCCGAAGACCGCCGCGAGCAACTGCACGCCTACATCTGCGAGGCCGTGGTGCACCGCGCCGCCGCCGGCCAGGGCCTGGGCGCGCGCCTGCTCAAGCAGGCCGTCGAACACCTGGCGGGGCAGGGCGTGGCGGATATCTATATCGACCGCCACGAGCAGAACGCCGCCTCGGCCGGGATGATGCGCAAGGCCGGCTTCGTCGAGCTGGAAACCTTCGCCGACCCGGCGCGGCGGCCCAATGGCTCGGGGCGCACGACGGTCTGCTGTCTTCGACAGGGACTCAGCACCGCTAATGGGTGAGCGGCGTCACCCCCGACCGAGTCGTTGAAGTCTTTGCCGGTACGCTCCAGCAAAAAGGCCCATCAATCGATGGGCCTTTTCGTTCCGGTGTCGCGAGCAAGCTGCAGTCAACAGCCGGGCGTCTCAGCAGAGCAGCATCTCTTGCACCACCGCCTCGGCCACGCGGATGCCGTCGACCCCCGCCGAGAGAATCCCCCCGGCATAACCGGCGCCCTCGCCGGCCGGGTACAGGCCCTTGAGGTTGAGGCTCTGCAGGTCATCGCCACGGGTGATGCGCAGGGGCGAGGAGGTGCGGGTCTCGATGCCGGTGAGCACCGCGTCATGCAGGTCGAAGCCCTTGATCTGCTTGGCGAAGGCCGGAATCGCCTCGCGGATGGCCTCGATGGCGAAGTCCGGCAGCGACGGCGCCAGGTCGCCGAGCTTGACCCCCGGCTTGTAGGACGGCTCGACGCTGCCCCATTCGGTGGAGGGGCGCCCGGCGATAAAGTCGCCGACCAGTTGGCCCGGCGCCTCGTAGCTGCGCCCGCCGAGTATGTAGGCCTGGGATTCCAGACGCTCCTGCAACTCGACGCCGGCCAGCGGGCCGCCCGGGTAGTCCTGCTCCGGGGTGATGCCGACGACTATGCCGGCGTTGGCATTGCGCTCGTTGCGCGAGTACTGGCTCATGCCGTTGGTCACCACCCGCTCCGGCTCGGAGGTGGCGGCGACCACGGTGCCGCCCGGGCACATGCAGAAGCTGTACACCGAGCGGCCGTTGCGGGCGTGGTGCACCAGCTTGTAGTCGGCGGCGCCGAGCTTGGGGTGGCCGGCGTACTTGCCCAGGCGGGCGCGGTCGATCAGCGACTGCGGGTGCTCGATGCGGAAACCCACGGAGAACGGCTTGGCTTCCATGAACACCTCACGGGCGTGGAGCATGCGGAAGGTGTCGCGGGAGCTGTGGCCGAGGGCGAGGATCACATGGCGGCTTTCGATCTGTTCGCCGCTTTCCAGCACCACGCCCTGAAGCTGGCCATTGTCGATCAGCAGGTCGCTGACCCGCTGCTGGAAGCGCACCTCGCCGCCCAGGGCCTTGATCTCCTCGCGCATGGTGGCGACCACGCCGGTGAGGCGGAAGGTGCCGATGTGCGGCTTGCTGACGTAGAGGATCTCCTCCGGCGCACCGGCCTTGACGAACTCCTGCAGCACCTTGCGCCCCAGGTGCTTGGGGTCCTTGATCTGGCTGTACAGCTTGCCGTCGGAGAAGGTGCCGGCGCCGCCCTCGCCGAACTGCACGTTGGACTCGGGATCGAGCACCTTCTTGCGCCACAGACCCCAGGTGTCCTTGGTGCGCTGGCGCACCTCCTTGCCGCGCTCCAGCACGATGGGCCGCAGGCCGGCCTGGGCCAGGATCAGCGCGGCGAAGATGCCGCAGGGGCCGAAGCCGACCACTATGGGGCGCTCGGCCAGCGGCTGTGCGGCCACCCCGACCGGCTTGTAGGCGGTGTCCGGGGCGGGGCCGATGTGCTTGTCGTCACGCAATCTGGCCAGCAGCGCGGCTTCGTCACGCACGCTGAAATCGAGGGTGTAGATGAACTGCAGCTCGCTGGATTTCTTGCGCGCGTCGTAGCTGCGCTTGAACAGGGTGAAGTCGAGCAGTTCGTCGTCGGCGATGCCCAGGCGCTGGAGCAGGGCCGGGCGCAGGGCCTCTTCGGGGTGGTCGAGGGGCAGTTTCAGTTCGGTGATGCGCAGCATGGGCAATCCAGGATCGGGGCCGGAGGCAACCCGGCAACGTGGGGAAGGCGGCGATTATACCCGCGATTGCCCGGCAGCCGGCGAAGTGGCGGCGCATGTCGGTGTTCAGGGTTTGAGCCAGGCCAGCAGCACATCCAGCATGCGATTGGCGAAGGCCCACTCGTTGTCGTACCAGGCCAGCACCTTGACCAGCTCGCCCTGGACCCGGGTGTGGTTGAGGTCGACCACGCAGGACACCGGGTAGCCGCGAAAGTCGCTGGACACCAGGGGCAGCTCGTTGCATTCCATCACCCCGGCCGGCAGCTGCGCCGCGCCTTGTTGCAGCGCGGCGTTGATCGCCTCGCGGCTGGCCGGGCGCTCGGCGCTGAAGGTCAGGTCGAGCAGGGAGACCGTGGCCGTCGGCACCCGCACGGAGAGGCCGTCCAGGCGCCCGGCCAGCTCCGGCAGCACCAGGCCGATGGTCTTGGCCGCGCCGGTGCTGCTGGGGATCATCGACAGGGCCGCGGCGCGGGCGCGATAGAGGTCGCGGTGGGGTTTGTCGAGCAGGTTCTGGTCGTTGGTGTAGGCATGCACGGTGTTGACCAGGCCCTGGCGGATGCCCACGGCCTGGTGCAGCACCTGGGCCAGGGGGGCCAGGCAGTTGGTGGTGCAGGAGGCGTTGGAGACGATCTGCTGGCTGCCCAGCAGCTGCTGGTTGACGCCGTAGACCACGCTCAGGTCGGCACTCTCCAGCGGGTGGGCGAGCAGCACCCGTGGCGCGCCGGCGGTCAGGTGCTGCTCGACCTGGGCGCGTCGCTTGAAGTGTCCGGAGCACTCCAGCACCAGGTCGACACCGAGCTTGTCCCAGGGCAGCTCCACCGCCTCCGGCTCACGCAGCAGGTGAATGGCCTGGCCGTTCACCTGCATCAGGTCGTCATGCAGGCCGACATGGCCGGGAAAGCGGCCGAAGGTCGAGTCGAAGCGGGTCAGATGCACCAGGGTCGGGTAGTCACCCAGGTCGTTGATCGCCACCAGGTGAATGCGCTGCTCCAGCTTGCGCTCGAACAGGGCGCGCAGCACGGCGCGCCCGATGCGCCCGTAACCATTGATCGCCACTCGCAACATAGTCGCCTCCCGTCTGCCGTATAGCCTTCAGCTTAGGAGAGGGGGCGGGGTAGGGAGCATCAGTCGCTGCGTGCGCCACCGTAGTAGCCGCAGCCGCGCAGCACTTCGCCGTTCAGCCGCAGCTCGGCCGCGAGGTGCTGTACCGCGCCGCTCATGGGATCGACGCAGCGTTGTGGCGCGACCCAGAGTTCCAGGCGCTGGCCGTTGGCCTCGCTGGTCAGGTTCAGGCGTCCCTCGGGTAGGCGCTCCTCGAGAAAGGGAAGGGCCTGGGCGGCTTGACCCTGGCGTTCGAGCATCAGGCCGCCGGCGCCGACCGTCACGCTCCAGCCCGGCTCCTGGCCGCTGGCGTGCAGGGTGCTGCGCTTGAAGTTGGGGTCGTCGCAGCCCCGGCCCTCGTGCTGCAGGCGGTAGATCCGCGCGAGGTTCAGCTGGCCGTCGACGCCATTTTGCTGGCTTGCCGCCAGGCTGCCGCGCACGTCGGCGAACAGCGGGCCGGAACCGCCGGCGAGCAGCTCGGTGGCTTCGGCCATGATGTCGGTGGCGCCGACATCCTCGATGACGAAGCGCCGCTGCTCCTGGCAGGGCCGCAGCAGCAGCTGTCCGTCCTCCTGGCTGAGCTCGCCCTGCAGGCGCGTCTGTTCGGCGCTGCCGGCGTCGCCGGGCTGGCTCTCGAACACCTGGCAACTGGCGAACAACGGCAGTAGGGCAAACAATAGGGGGCGACTAGTGGGCATCGGGCTTCTCCTGGCAAGGGTGGCCACGTTACCCAGCCCCCCGAACGATCACAAGGGTGCGAGCGGATGATCCAGTGCAAGCGAGTCTATCAGGGCGTCGAGGCGGAGGACGGCCGGCGTGTGCTGGTCGATCGCCTGTGGCCGAGGGGCTGCAGCAAGGCGGCGCTGCAGCTGCATGCCTGGTTGCCCGAGGTGGCGCCAGCGACCGAGTTGCGTCGTGCCTTCGACCATGACCCTGCGGCCTTCGGCGAGTTTCGGCGTCAGTACCGTGCGCAGTTGGCCGGCCACCCGGAGCACTGGCAGGGCCTGCTGGCGCTCGCCGAGCAGGGCACCCTGACCCTGCTGTTCGCCGCGCGCGACAGTGAATACAACAATGCCCGGGTGTTGGCGGAGTTTCTCGAGCAGGAGCTGGACCGCCGCGCAGATCCCAGCTCGCCGGTGTGTTATGCCGACCGTTGATCAGCGGCCGCTGTCGCGCAGGTCCTGCAGGATGCCTTGGTCCACCTGAATCAGGCCGCGCTTGGGGCGGTCGAGGTCGATGATGATGAACACGATCAGGGCGATCAGCAGGGACACCAGCACGGTGGGCGCGACGATGCGTTTGCCGCTCAGGCCGCTGGAGTAGCCGAGGATGCCGACCGAGGCGATGAAGACGACGAACAGCAGCAGCAACACCACCTCGGGCACGTGCATCTGCAGCAGGGCATGGCGCTGGCCCTGGCTGTCGATCATCTGGTTGAGCGCGGCGACGAAGGCGCCGCTGGTCACCGGGCGTGGGTCATCGTTGGTGGCTCGCACCGCCCTGTCCCAGAGCTGGCCCTGCAGCTGCTTGACCTGCTGGTTGTAGTGGCTGCGTTCGGCATGCCTGGTCAGGTCGACCTCCCCGAGGGTGACGCGCAGGTCGATGTACTGGCGCAGCAACTGCGCCACGGGTTCCTGATGCTGCTCGGGTAGCAGCTGCACGCGCAGCACCGCCGTGCCGATGGCGTTGGCTTCCTCTATCAGCGCCTGGTTGCGGTCGTCGTAGCGCTGCATGGACATGCTGAAGGTGAAGCCCAGCAGCAGGGCCAGCAGGCCGAGGATGCTGGCCTGCACCGCGCCGGTCAGTTCCTTGATCTCGCTGTCGGTACGGTTCTGCACGAAGCGCCCGACCTGGAAGCCGATCTCGTTGAACAGGATGATCAGGACGAACAGCACGGCGGTGATGATGAAGCTGTTGTAGCCGTAGAGCAGTTCTTGCTGGTGCATGGCGGGCGCTCACCTTGCCGGGCGATGACGATGGGGGGAAACGGGAGGGGCGAGCCCGGACGCTGGTCGGGCCCTGAGGGTGCCGTACGCCGGCACCGGCCGGCGCGGACCGGTTGCCGGGCGTTGCCGTGGTTAGCGGGTCAGCGGCAAGGCCGCCCCCATGGCTGCGAACAG
The DNA here is from genome assembly GCF_051904775.1 of Pseudomonas sp. MBLB4123. NCBI lineage: Bacteria > Pseudomonadati > Pseudomonadota > Gammaproteobacteria > Pseudomonadales > Pseudomonadaceae > Pseudomonas > Pseudomonas sp. MBLB4123. The sequence goes on along the minus strand of NZ_CP196711.1, from coordinate 2,028,252 downwards.
TCCGCCGCAGCAGCGATTGAAGCCGCGACCGCAGCGCTGCAGCCAGGGCCGCACCTGGTGCGCAGCGCGGGCCAGGAGAAATTCCGCCAGGGCCTCGACCACGGCGAAGGTCAGGGCCATCACCGCGAATTGCAGCAGCAGGTCGGCCTGGGGATCGAGGAACTGCGGCAGGAAGGCGCCGAAGAACAGGATCACCTTGGGGTTGGACAGCGCCGACAGCAGGCCCTGGCGGAACAGGGCGGTGCCGGGCTTGGCGGTGGCGCGCTCGGCGGCGTCGAGCAGCAGCGGCGGGGCGCGCCACAGCTGGAAGCCGAGCCAGACCAGATAGGCGCCGCCGATCCACTTGAGCAGCACCAGGGCGTTGGCCGAGGCCTGCAGCAGCGCGCCGATGCCGAACATCGACAGGGCCATCAAGGCGGCAAAACCTACCACCCCGCCGGCGGTGGTCCACAGGGCCTTCTTGTAGCCGTAGAGGGTGCCGTGGGTCAGCACCAGCAGGCTGTTGGGACCGGGGGTCAGCACCAGACCGATGACGGCGGTGAGGTAGAGCAGCCAGGTGTGCAGGGCCATGGGGGCGTCCACGTGAGATAGAGGGGCGTTCGCGCCTTTTTATGCCCGGGGCGGCGGTTGGTCAAGCGAGTAACGCGTTCACCCGATAACACTCATCCAGCCCTGGGAGGGAAGGCGAGGGCGGCATAGAGGTTGAAAGAGGCCGGGCCGCCTCGACGCAACCCGGCAGGCTGAGCGGCGCTCGCGCAAGCGCTGACGCTTGCGCGCAGCGGGAGACTTCATAGCACGCTCAGGGGGTACTCGACGATAACGCGCACCTCGTCGACGTCGCCATCGATCTGATTGGCCGAGCCGCGGTGAGTCGCCTGGCGGACGCGGAAGGACAGGTCCTTGGCGGCCCCTCCCTGGACCACATACTTGGCCTCCAGATCGCGTTCCCAGTGCTTCTCGTTGGTGGCCGCGGCATTGAAGAAGCCGCTGAGCGGGTCGGCATCCGTGCTGTCGATATTGTCGCCGCGGATGTAGCGGGCCATCAGCGTCAGCCCGGGTACGCCAAACTCGGCCATATCCAGGTCGTACCGCAGTTGCCAGGACTCCTCGTTCGGCGCGTTGAAGTCGGAATACTGCACCGAGTTGGCCAGGTAGATGGCGTTGAAGCCGATATAGTCGAAGCCGTCATTGCCGTCGACCTTCTGAAAGGCCAGGGTCAGCGCATGGGCGCCCAAGGCGTATTTGGAGGCCAACGACCAGGTGGTGTTCTCGATGGCCCCGGCCAGGGCTTTGCCCTCATCGAGGGTGCGATAGATATTGAAGTCGAAGTTCAGCGAGTGCATATCGCCGAATGGCAGGGTGTAATTGGCATTGCCATAGTAGCGCCGCCAGGTGTCTTCGACTTCCGACGCGAACAGGCTCAGGTTCAAGTTGTCGCTGGCGGTATAGGTCCCCCCCGCCCAGTCCGCCGTATTGCCCACGTTGCCGGCATACTGGATTTGCAACCCGCCGTCGGAGTTGGTGCTGCCGAACTCGTTCATCGCGGTGATATGGCCGGCGTCGATGCTCAGGCTGTCGATTTCATCGCTGGTGAGGAATACGCCGGTGGCGGTCTGGGGCAGCAGCCGCGCGTCGCCGGTCGCAATCATCGGGTTCTCGACCCGTTTCTCACCGACTTTCAGCACGGTATTGGACAGCCTGACTTTGACGACGCCGCCCACCTCGCTGTAGTCGTCGCTGGGTCTGCCATCGCTGCCCACCGGCAACAGGGCGGTGCCGGTGCGGCCGCCGCCGCTGTCGAGCTTGATACCTAGATGGCCGTAGGCATCGACGCCGAAGCCGACCGTGCCCTGGGTGAAGCCGGACTCGAAGACCGCCATGATTCCGTGCGCCGCCTCTTCCCGGTAACCGTTCTCGCGACCGGGTTTGGCAGCATTGGTGCCGGCGCCGTTGAACCCCCCATTACGGAAGTCGCGGTTGAAGTAGAAAGTTCGGTTAAGAATGTTGAAAGTGCTGTCTTCGATAAAACCGTTCGAGTCGCTTTGCTGGCTGGCAGAGGCCATTTGCAAGGTAGCGGCCGATACCGCCAGCGCCACGATACTGAGCGTGATTGTTCGCATTGGTACTTCCCCTTGATGGACACGGAGGTTGTTGTTCGATGTGCCAATGCCAGCGGTCTAGGCTGACTGTTTGAGCGTAGCGCTAGAAAACCAAGGGACAAGTTTTCCGGATAAGTGGAGTGGTCGGGTTGGGCTGCAGTCAGTGCGGGCAGCGCTTAAAGCGAGTTAGTTGCCACTAAAGTTGCTCCGTTATTTAGCGGCAGTGGTAATACTTTTAACGTCGAAGTTACAACGGTGGCGTAATGCCTCATTCCTTTATCGAGTCTGTCTAGTCTTCGATTCGGCGTCGCGTCGCCAGTTCGGCCTCGACTTCGTCGGCCCAGGCCAGCCAGGCCCGTTCGCCGAGGATGCCGCGGCGCAGGGTCAGGTAGGGCAGGCGTTGCCGCCTCTGCTCTTGCGGCTCCAGGGCCAGGTACTGGCGCTCGATGTCCAGCAGGCTGTCCAGCGTGCCTTGGTGGGTCGCGCGGTGACGGGCCATCTCCGCGCGCAGGTTATCCGGCTCGGCCAGGGCACCGGCGAACAGCTTGACCAGCAGCGCATCGTTGATCTTGTTCGGCGCCGCCGGTTCGGCCAGCCAGCGCCTGAGCTCGTCACGGCCGGCGGGGCTGATGCTGTAGACCTTCTTGTCCGGCTTGTCGCTCTGCGCCTGCTCGCTGCACTGCAACCAGCCCTCGTCGCTGAGGCGGCGCAACTCCTGGTAGACCTGCTGGTGCTTGGCGTTCCAGAAGTAACCGAGCGATTCCTTGAAGTGGCGGACGATGTCGTACCCGCTGGCCGGTTCGGTTTCCAGCAGGGTGAGGATGGCGTGGCGCAAGGACATGGGGCAACCAAGGCGAGGGGGGGTGGAGCCATTCTAAGTACATATGCAAAAAGTTGCATTTGCCATTCTGCTGGTTTATTTATGCAAATACTTGCATAACAATAACGACCGGAGCTCCCATGAAACGCACAGGTACCCGCTTCCGCAAGAACAAGGCGCTTTCCCACTACGATTGCATCGTCATCGGCTCCGGCGTCGGCGGCCTGTGCACCGCGGCCTTGCTGGCCAAGGCCGGACAGAAAGTCTGCGTGCTGGAGCAGCACTACACCGCCGGCGGCTACACCCATGTCTACGAGCGCGAGGGCTACGAGTGGGATGTGGGGGTGCACTACATCGGCGAGGTGCACAAGCCCTGGTCGGTGATCCGTCGGGTGTTCGACGTGATCAGCGACGGCCAGCTGCAGTGGGCGCCCATGGATGCCCATTACGACCATATCGTCATCGGCGACCGGTCTTTCCGCTACCTGGCCGGGCGCGATGAGTTCAAGGCCGAGATCAAGCGGCACTTCCCCGAGGAGGGCGCGGCCATCGACCGCTACGTCGAGCTGATCAGCGAGGTCAGCCAGAAGATTCCACGCTTCTTCGCCGGTCAGGCCCTGCCGCGCAGCCTCGGCATGCTGTACAACCGCCTGCGCCGGCAGCTGTTCCCCGCCTACTTCTTCCAGAGCACCCGCCAGGTGCTGGAAGGACTGACCGACAATCAGCAGCTGATCGGCGTGCTCGCAGCCCAGTGGGGCGACTACGGCCTGCCGCCGGCGCAGGCGGCGTTCATGATGCACGCCATGGTCGCCAAGCATTACATCACCGGCGGCAACTACCCGGTGGGCGGCTCGGTGCGCATCGCCGAGACCATCATCCCGGTGATCGAGGCGGCCGGTGGCCATGTGTTCACCTATGCCGGCGTCGAGCAGGTGCTGATCGAGAACAACCGCGCCTATGGCGTGCGCCTGGCCAAGGACGGCCACGAGCTCACCGCCGACAAGGTCGTCAGCTGCGCCGGCCTGCTGCCGACCTACCAGCGCCTGCTGCCGCCCGAGCTGGCCGAGCGTCATGGCCTGCAGGACCAGCTCGAACGGGTCGCGCCCTCGGCCTCCCATGTGTGCCTGTATGCCGGCTTCAAGGGCGATGCCGCGAGCCTGGGCCTGCCCAAGACCAACTTCTGGCTCTATCCCGAGTTCGACCACGACCTGAGCGTCAAGCGCTTCATGGACTCGCCGGGGCTGGATTTCCCGATGATCTACATCTCCTTCCCCTCGGCCAAGGACCCGGACTGGGATCGCCGCTACCCCGGCAAGTCGACGGTGGAGATCGTCGCGCCGAGCTTCCCGCAGTGGTTCGAGCAGTGGCAGGGCAGCACCTGGAACAAGCGTGGCGAGGACTACGAGGCGTTCAAGGCGCGGATCAGCGAGGTGCTGCTCGAGGCCCTGTACAAGCACCAACCGCAGTTGCGCGCGGCGCTGGACTACTGCGAGCTGTCCACGCCGCTGTCCACCGAGTGGTTCCAATGGAATCAGGTCGGCGAGATCTACGGCATCGAGCACACGGTGCAGCGCTTCGAGCAGCACTGGATCCATCCGCAGACGCCGATCAAGAACTTCTACCTGACCGGCTCGGACGTGGTCACCGCCGGGGTCGGTGGCGCCTTGATGGGCGGCGTGCTGACCGCCGTGCGCCTGCTTGGCTGGCGCGCCTACAAGGTCAAACAGCTGCTCGAGGGCGCCTACCGGCCGGCGGTGCAGGCGGTGGCGCCGGTGGAATCGCCGAGCTGAGGCGACCCCGGCTCAGGCCTGCGCCGCCTCGAAGCTGTCGGCGCGGGCCATCTGCCACATGCGCGCGTAGAACTCGCCGGCGATGGCTTCGCCGAGCAACTCGCCGGGCTTGAGAAACACATGCTGCTGGGCGAACAGCTTGATCTCGGTGACGGACATGCGTCGCACCAGGTGCTTGGCGTCCAGTTGCGCCGGGTGTTCGAGTCCGGCGGCGGCAAGCATCTCGGCCAGGGCCTTGAGGGTGTTGCGGTGGAAGTTGTGCACCCGCTGGGCCTTGTCCTCGACCACCAGGGCGCGCTGGCGCAGCGGGTCCTGGGTGGCCACCCCGGTCGGGCACTTATTGGTGTGGCAGCTTTGGCTCTGGATGCAGCCGATGGCGAACATGAAGCCGCGGGCGGCGTTGGCCCAGTCGGCGCCGATGGCCAGCACGCAGGCGATGTCGAAGGCGCTGACGATCTTGCCGCTGGCGCCGAGCCTGATCTTGTCGCGCAGGTTCACGCCCACCAGGGTGTTGTGCACGAACAGCAGGCCCTCGCGCATCGGTACGCCGAGGTGGTCGGTGAACTCCAGGGGCGCGGCGCCGGTGCCACCCTCCTTGCCGTCGACCACGATGAAGTCGGGGAGGATGCCGGTCTCCAGCATCGCCTTGGCGATGCCCATGAACTCCCAGGGGTGACCCAGGCACAGCTTGAAGCCCACCGGCTTTCCTTCCGCTAACTGACGGAGTTGTGCGATGAACTGCAGCAGCTCGATGGGGGTGGAGAAGGCGCTGTGGCGCGATGGCGAGACGCAGTCCTGGCCCATGGGCACGCCGCGGGTGGCGGCGATTTCGGCGCTGACCTTGTGCTTGGGCAGGATGCCGCCGTGGCCGGGCTTGGCGCCCTGGCTCAGCTTGATCTCGATCATCTTCACCTGGGGGCTGGCCGCCTGCTCGGCGAAGCGCTCGGGGTCGAAGCGGCCGGCGCTGTCGCGGCAGCCGAAGTAGCCGCTGCCGATCTCCCAGATCAGGTCGCCGCCGTGTTCGCGGTGGTAGGGGCTGATGCTGCCCTCGCCGGTGTCGTGGGCAAAGTTGCCCAGCTTGGCGCCCTGGTTCAGGGCGCGGATGGCGTTGGCGCTGAGCGAGCCGAAGCTCATGGCCGAGATATTGAACAGCGAGGCGCTGTAGGGCTGGCGGCACTGCGGCCCGCCGATGGTCACCCGGAAGCTCTCGGGGTCGGCCGGCGCTGCCGGGCGCATGGAGTGGCCGATGAACTCGTAGCCGTCCTGGTAGACATCCAGCAGGGTGCCGAAGGCCTTGTCGGCGCCCTGGTTCTTCGCCCGGGCATAGACCAGGGAGCGCTGGGCGCGGGAGAAGGGCAGCTTGTCGCCGTCGCCCTCCAGCAGGTACTGGCGGATCTCCGGGCGGATGCCCTCGACCAGGTAGCGGATGTTGCCGAGGATCGGGTAGTTGCGCCGCACCGCCTGGGGCGTCTGCAGCAGGTCGTTGATGCCGATCAGGCTGAGTGCGGCGCCGAGCAGGGTGAAGGGCCACAGCCATTGATGCTGGAGAAAGGCCAGGCTGGCCAGGGTGAACAGTACGCAGCTGACGAAGAAGGCGTAACGGCTGAGCAACGACAGGTTCATGCGGTGTCCCGATGGCGGAGAGGCTCGATCAGGCAATGTAGACGTCTTGGCGGTGCTTAGTCGAGGCTGCACCCGGGGCCGGACAGGGGGCGATGGCAACGGCGCGAGCCGCCCCGCGGGGGCGGGGCAGCTCTCCAGGGCCCGCAGGCGGTCAGCGGGCGCTCTGCTTGAAGTTGTCGTCCGAGGGCGCCTTGGTGTAGGCGCCTTGATCATGCACCAGCTTCTGGGGGCCGTTCATCAGGGCGGCGATGCGGCTGTCGGAGGTCCTGGCCGAGGCCGCCTGGTTGCTGCTGCCGGTGATCGGCGGCGGGTTGAAGGCGAACGACCACAGGTAGTGCCAGACCGCCGCGTTGTGCTTCTCGGTCTGTTGCACCGCGTTGAAATACCAGGGTTTGAGCTCGGTAAAGGCGGTCATGTTCATCAGACCGCTGTTGCTGTCGCCGACGAACACTGTGCTGGTGACGGCCGAGGTGCGGTAGGCCTCGAAGATCACCCCCTTGCCCTTCAGCTCGCTGACATAGCTGCGGCAGACCTCGCCGACCCACTTGTTGCCCAGGTAGCTCTTGGCGTTGTTGGAGTAGAAGGGGTCGAGCAGGGCGACGCGCTTGGGCAACAATTTGCTGTTGAGCGTGCCGGCGGCGACCGCGTCGCTGATCTTCTTGGTCAGGACGATGGCTAGCTGATTGCCCAGGGAATGGCCGAGCAGGCGGATGTTGCTGCCGTTGTAGCCGGCCAGGTTGTCCTTGTAGCTCTGGAACAGCAGGTCGCCGGCCGATTGCGCCGGGCCGTTGCTGTAGGCGCCGCTGGCGTTGCGCCAGCGCATGGCGCGGGGGCCGCTGGCGGTCCAGATCTTCGCCTCGGCGTCCTTCACTTCGCCTTCGTCGGCGAACTGGTTCCAGTAGAGGATGCCGACGTTGTAGCCGGCCGCCAGCCAGGCGTGGGCCAGGTCCAGGTCAGGGCCGCCGGCGTCGAGGCGATTGAAGGTCTCGCGGTTCTTCTTGGCGGTCGAGCCGTTCTGCCAGCCGTGGACGTAGATCACGGTCGGCTTGCTGGCGCTGTAATAGGCGTTGCTGTGACCCGGCACGGCCTTCTGCCAGCTGTCGCCGTAGCCGAACCAGTAGAGGCCGTAATCGAGGTTGTTGAAGGTGGTGTCGGGGAAGACGCCGGTGGCGGCTTCGGCCAGGGAGGTGAGCGTCAACAGGAAAAACAGCATGAGCTTGCGCATGGAGCCGACCCTATCTTGTTGTTGTGTGGGGTCGGCAGAGCTTATCGGTGCACGCGCCGGCGACCATCGCCCGGATGGGGGATGGCCGAGGCTCAGGCGTCGGCCAGTGGCAGGGTGAAGTAGAAGGTGCTGCCCTGGCCCACCACGCTGTCGTAGCCGATCTGCCCGTGCATGCGCTCGATCAGGGTCTTGCAGATGCTCAGGCCCAGGCCGGTGCCGCCGCGCCGACGGCTGTCGGAACCGTCGGCCTGGGCGAACTTCTGGAAGATGCGCGCGCGGAACTCCTCGGCGATGCCCGGGCCATGGTCGAGCACCTGGACCCTGACCTGTTTGTCGAGCACCTGTGCGGAGATTTCGACCCGGCCCTGGGGCTCGGAGAACTTCACCGCATTGGCGATCAGGTTGGTCAGTACCTGCTGCAGGCGCTGGCTATCGATCCGTACCGGAACCTGCTCGGGCAGGGCGCTGTCGTCGAGGCTGAGGCTGACCTGGTAGCCGTCCGCGTAGCCCTGGTTGTGGGTCAGCGCCTCATGCAGCACGGGGCGCAGGTCGGTGCGGCTGAGCTGGATGCGGCTGTGGCCGAATTCCAGCTTCTCGATATCGAGGATGTCGTTGACCAGGTTGACCAGGCGCTCGGAGTTGCTCTGGGCGATGCTCACCAGATCGTGCGCCTGTTCGCCGAGCGGGCCGACCGCGCCGGCACTGAGCAAGCCGAGAGAGCCCTTGATCGAGGTGAGCGGGGTGCGCAGTTCGTGGCTGATGGTGGCCACGAACTCGCTCTTCAGGCGTTCGACCTGCTTGCGCGCCGCGATGTCCCGGAGCATGCAGATGTACAGGCGCCGCCCTGGCAGCTCGTAGTCGCTCAGGCTGATCTCCAGCTCCAGTCCACGGCCCTGGGCGTGGGTGCCACCGACCTCCAGCGGGGTGCGTAGCTGCTTGTCGAACACGGCACTGCTGCACGGATGCAGGCTGGGGATCAGGCTGCCGATCCGCCGTCCGACCAGTTCGGTTCTGGCGTAGCCGAACAGCTGGCTGCTGGCCGGGTTGGCGCGCTCGATTCGGCCACTGTCATCGAAGATCAGGATGCCCTCGGCGGCGTTCTCCAGGATGGCGCTGAGTTCCAGGGTGCGCTGGCGCACCAGGTGCCGGACCTGGTCGGCGCGGCCGGTGATGGTCAGCAGGTAGCCGCCGAGCAGGCTGCACAGCAGCAGTCCGCCGGCCAGTACCGCCCAGGGTTGCAGGCCGTGGTTGCGCTGCAGGAAGGCCGCGGTCGGCGAGATGGCCAGCCGCAGCGTGCGGCCGCCGATCTCGAGCCTCTCCTGCCAGACCAGCTCCGCGGCATAGGGCGGCAGGTCTTCCCCGGGCTGGCCGTAGAGCGGCTGCGGCTCGGCCTCGCTGATGTCCTCCAGCTGCAGCCTGTAGCTGTCGCTCGGGTAGGCCTTGAGCGCACTCTCGACCAGGTCGGTCAGGCGTATCACCGCCACGGCGTAGCCGCGCAACTGGCGGCGGCGCTGCTCGAGGCTGAGGGGCCGGCCGTCGGCGTAGACCGCGTGCAGAAGCAGCACGCTGGGTTGCGGCGTCTCGTTGTCCTGGGCGAGGGTGATGGGCGCGGTCATCACGGTTTCGGCGCTGTCGCGCGCGGCCTCCAGGGCCTGGCGGCGCAGTGGCTTGGAAGCCACGTCGAAGCCCAGTGCCTTGGCATTGCCGGCCAGCGGCTCGACATAGGTCACCGGGACATAGATATCCCGCTGCTGGGCCGCTATCAGTTCGCCCGCGTCACTGTGTTCGTAGATGCGAAAGTCCGTAAAACCCTCGGCAGCCACCTGCGCCTCGAAGGTCGCGCGCTGCTCGGCGCGAATCAGCGGATCCCAGCTCACCGCTGTGATGCCCGGATAGGCGCTCGGCAGGTTGGCGGCGAACTGGGCGAACTCCTCCCGCGTCACCCGCTCCGAGGCGACGAACAGACGCTCGATGGATTTCGCCGCCTTGCTGTAGAGCTCGAAGCGGAACTTGAGCGTGGCGCTCATCAGCTTCGCCTGCTCGTGAAAGCGCTGGCGCAGATTGTGCTGCTCGGCCTCGCTGGCGCGGATGAACACCAGCACCATGAGGGCGCAGCTGACCAGCAGCGGCAGGCCGACGCTGCCGGCACGGCTGCGCCACAAGGGCCGCGGCTCGGCGAACAGGATGAACATCAGCGGCGTGGCGATCAGCACGCCGATGCTGTCGCCCACCCACCAGGTCCACCAGCTGAACGAGAAGTCGGCGGCGCCGATGACCCGGTTGAGGTAGAGCACGCCGGTACCGGCGGTGGCGCTGATCAGGCAGGCCAGGGGGCCCCCCAGGAACAGCAGCAGGAAGATGCTGCGCTCGCTGGTGAGCGGCGTCGGGAAGCCGACCAGGCGCCGGATCAGCCAGCTGGCCACCAGGGTATTGAGCGAGGTGCCGAGGGCGATGCCCGTGGCGATCATCAGGGTTTTCAGGCTCAGCTGGTCGAGGCTGCCGAGACCGATGCTGAGATTGAGCAGGGTCGAGCCGAGGAAGACCCCGGCGAGCATCGGGTAGCCCCAGATCAGCACGGCCGCCAGGGCGATGCCCACGGGCGGGAAGACGGCGCTGGCGAAACCGGGCGGAATGGCCAGCAGCAGCGCCAGGCGACCGGCGACGGCATAGGCCAGGGCCAGCAGGAGAATCTTCAGCGCTAGGGGCACAGCGGACAAGGCTGGGGGCTGCATGAATTATTGGAACTCCGTTCGACGATTCGCCGCAGCGCTGCTTGGGCCTCCGACTCGGTCGAGCCGGCGTTGCCCCTACATTTAAGCAGGTTTGACGCCACTGCTTTGGCATCATTCCCGGCACCCGGACTCTGCGCAAGGTGAAATCCGCTGCGTCCCCTCTGGTGTTGTGCCCGGCAGACCATGCCCAGGGCATGGCAGCCGGTGGCGTGCAGCAGGTTCCGCTCAGTCGCTTGTTTGATCTGCGGACGAAATCGGCCCGGCTGTGGCACACTCTGCGCCTTGTTAAGAGGGGCGTGTGTTGTCCGACGCCGATGTCCCGCCACCCTCCAGAGTTTATGCCCGTGGCCCAGCCATGGGCTTCTGCATAACCGGCCGCCAGATGCGGCAGAGAACGAGAGGAATGACCGTGCATAACGTCGTCATCAGCGGTACCGGTCTGTACACCCCGGCCAACAGCATCACCAACGACGAGCTGGTGGCCTCCTTCAATGCCTATGTGCAACAGTTCAACGCCGAACATGCCGAGGCCATCGCCCGCGGCGAGGTCGAGGCGCTGGCCGAGTCGAGCAGCGCCTTCATCGAGAAGGCCTCGGGCATCAAGAGCCGCTATGTGGTCGACAAGGACGGCATCCTCGATCCGCAGCGCATGGCGCCGCGCATTCCCGAGCGCAGCAACGACGAGTGGGGCATCCTCTGCGAGATGGCCGTGGCCGCCGCCAAGCAGGCGCTGGAACGCGCCGGGCGCACGGTCGCCGACATCGACGGGGTGATAGTCGCCTGCTCCAACCTGCAGCGCGCCTACCCGGCGGTGGCCGTCGAAGTGCAGGCGGCCCTGGGCATCGACGGCTGGGGCTACGACATGAACGTGGCCTGCTCCTCGGCCACCTTCGGCATCCAGGCCGCCACCAACGCCGTGGCCACCGGCCAGGCCCGGGCGGTGCTGATGGTCAACCCGGAGATCTGCACCGGCCACCTGAATTTCCGCGACCGCGACAGCCACTTCATCTTCGGCGACGCCTGCACCGCGGTGATAGTCGAGCGCGCCGACCTGGCGACTTCCCGGCACCAGTTCGATGTAGTCGGCACCAAGCTGCTGACCCAGTTCAGCAACAACATCCGCAACAACTTCGGCTTCCTCAACCGCTGCGCGGAGGAGGGCGTGGGGGCCCGCGACAAGCTGTTCGTCCAGGAAGGGCGCAAGGTGTTCAAGGAAGTCTGCCCGATGGTCGCCGAGCTGATCGCCGCGCACCTCGCCGAGAACGGCCTGGACGTCGGCCAGGTCAAGCGTTTCTGGCTGCACCAGGCCAACCTCAACATGAACCTGCTGATCGCCCGCAAGCTGCTCGGCCGCGATGCCGAGCCGCACGAGGCGCCGGTGATCCTCGACAGCTATGCCAACACCAGCTCGGCCGGCTCGGTGATCGCCCTGCACAAGCACCAGGACGACCTGCCCGGCGGCGCCCTGGGCGTGCTCAGCTCCTTCGGCGCCGGCTACTCGATCGGCAGCGTGATCCTGCGTAAGCGCTGATGGACTATTCAGCCGATAACGCGCTGCTCGTTCGCCTGCTGGCGGGCGAGCAAAAAGCCTTCCGCGAGCTGGTCGCCACCTATCAGGGGGCGATGCGGGCGGTGGCCTTCGCCATAGTCGGCAGCCGCAATGCCGATGAGGTGGTGCAGGATGCCTGGCTGGCGGTGGTGCGCAGCCTGGACGGCTTCCAGGGCCGTTCCAGCCTGAAGACCTGGCTGCTGACCATCACGGCCAACGCCGCCAAGACCCGTCTGAAGCACAATCGCCGGGAGGTGCTGCTCGACGACCTGCCGGGGCCCCACGGCTCGGTCGGCGACGAGCGCTTCTCCGAGAGTGGTCACTGGCTGCTGGAGCCCCACGCCTGGCACCAGGACACCCCGGAGGCACTGCTCACCGAGGGCGAGTTGCGCGAATGCCTGGAGAAGACCCTGGCCAGCCTGTCCGAGCTGCAAGGTAGCGTGCTGCTGTTGCGCGAGCGCCAGGGCCTGGAGTTGGAACAGATCTGTAATCTTTTGGAGATATCCCTCTCCAATGTCCGGGTGTTGCTGCATCGAGCGCGTTTGAAGGTGTTCGCTACCCTGGAGCATTTCGAGGAGACCGGCCAATGCTGACATGCAAGGAACTGGTGGCGAATTCCAGCGACTTTTTGGACAGCCAGCTGAGTCTGCGCCAGCGTCTGTCGGTGCGGGCTCACCTGGCCATGTGCCGCAAGTGCCGGCGTTTCATCCGGCAGATGCGCCTCAGCCAGGCGGTGTTGCGCCAGCTGCCCGAGGGGCAGATCGCCGGGCTGGATGCGTTGGCCCAGGAGCTGGCCAGGCAGCGGCGCGAGCGCCTGTAGAGCACCCTCCGCCCCGAGTTCGCCTATCCTGTGAATCTGCGAGCCCGGCGGACTCCCGCATCGGCCTCGTTTGTGATCGTGCCTATCGGCCCGGCCCCCGGGCGAGGGATTACAGATGCCAGGCATTTCATCACCTGAGGATTGGTTCGCCGGACTCAAGGCGCTGTACCTCGACGACTTCCCCAAGCGCTGTCGCACCTGCGGCCGGGTGTTTGCCAGCGAGGCCGACTACTTCCGCCAGACCCAGGCGATCCGCCCCGATATCACCGGCCTTAAGGCGGTCGAGGACGAAGAAGAAGGGCCCCAGGTCGAGGTCTTTCGTAACTGCGTGTGCGGCTCCACCCTGCTGGTGAACTGCGCCTCGCGGCGCGATCACTCGGCGGCCGGGCAGAGTCGGCGGCGGTTGTTCGATGAGCTGCTGAGTTACCTGGAGCGCCATGGTATCGAGCGGGCGCAGGCACGCAGCGAGTTGTTGCGGGTGGCCTCCGGCGAGCGTAGTGCAATGCTGGAGTCCTGGTATGCCCAGATCGCCGCGCAGAGTCGGGCCAAGAATCCCGGGCCTTGAGCCGCCTGTCGTGGGTCCTGCAGTCGCCTCGTCGGCATGGCCCCCGGCAATTGTCTGAGTGGACCGGATGGCATCCTTGCCCGGGTCGCCGCGCTCGGATCGCCAGCGGCGGAAGCCACAGTCCTCCGCTGTTTATGCGTAATCGAAGTAAAAAGTTCCTTTGTCATCAAACATTTATATATCGGCAACGGCGCTGAAACGATCCGCCGCGAAGATTCCCTCCCAGCACAAACGAGCCTCAGTGCTCGGTGTTTTCGACACTTAAGTCCATTAGGGGAATCTTCGATGATCCGTAAGCACTTCGCCGGTCTTGCAGCCAGCGCCCTGGCTCTGGCCGTTTCCGCCCAGGCTTTCGCCGGTACCGTCACCACCGACGGCGCCGATATCGTGATCAAGACCAAGGGCGGCCTGGAAGTCGCCACCACCGACAAGGCCTTCAGCTTCAAGCTGGGCGGTCGCCTGCAGGCCGACTACGGTCGCTTCGACGGTTTCCACACCAAGAACGGCAACACCGGTGACGGCGCCTACTTCCGCCGCGCCTTCCTCGAACTGAGCGGCGTGGCCTATCAGGACTGGAAATACGTCATCAGCTACGACTTCGCCCACAACGCCGGCAGCGCCGAGGACGGCTACTTCGACGAGGCCTCCATCGCCTACACCGGCTTCGCCCCGCTGACCCTGAAGTTCGGCCGCTTCGACCCGGACTTCGGCCTGGAAAAGGCCACCAGCTCCAAGTGGATCACCGCCATCGAGCGTAACGCCGCGTACGAAGTCGCCGACTGGGTCAACGGCCACGAGAACGGCTTGGGCGCCCAAGCCAGCGCCGTGGTGGGGGGCATGGCCTGGGTTTCCGCCGGCCTGACCGCCAAGGACAGCAACGACAGCGACGGCGACAGCACCAAGCAGTTCAACGCCCGCGGCGTGTTCGCGCCGATGAGCGAAGCCGGCAACGTGCTGCACCTGGGCCTGAACTATGCCCAGCGCGACCTGGACGATGTGGCTGCCGACGGCCGCGTGCGTCCGCGTCTGACCGTGCGCGGCGTGTCCACCGCCGGCGGCAACGACGCCGGTGACAATGGCAACCGCGCCGTCTTCGGCGGCTTCAAGGGCGTGGCCGGCGACTTCGAGGACGACACCGCCTGGGGCGCGGAGCTGGCCTGGGCCGCCGGTCCGTTCTCGGTGCAGGGCGAGTACCTGAGCCGCAAGCTGAAGGCCGATCGCGCCACCCTCGAGGACATCGAGACCAGCGGTTACTACGGCCAGGTCGCCTACACCCTGACCGGCGAATCGCGCGGCTACAAGCTGGACGGCGCCAAGTTCGACAGCATCAAGCCGAGCAACAAGCAGATCGGCGCCTGGGAAGTGTTCTACCGCTACGACCACATCAGCGTCGAGGACGACAACATCGTCACCGCGACCGCCACCCGCGAAGTGGGCGACGCCGAGGCCAAGCTGCACACGGTCGGCGTGAACTGGTACGCCAACGAGTCGGTCAAGGTCGCGGCCAACTACGTGATGAGCGAAACCGACAAGATCACCAACAGCGTCGGCGACGACGAGGGCGATGCCGTGGTGATGCGCCTGCAGTACGTGTTCTAAGCGATGCCATAGCGACTAGAAAGCACATCGCTCCGGTACCAGCCCCGCCCCCGTGCGGGGCTTTTTTTCGTCCGCGCAACAGGCCAGACTGCGCCCATGCCGATCGCCACCCTGCACCACCTCAGCGAACTCGATGCCACGACCTGGGACGCCCTGTTGCCGGAGCGGCAGCCGTTTCTGCGCCATGCCTTCCTGTCCGCCCTGGAGGACAGCGGCAGCGTCGGTGGCCGCAGCGGCTGGCAGGCCGCCCACCAGCTGTGGCTGGATGAACAGGCGCGACCGCTGGCGGCCATGCCCGCCTATGTGAAACGCCACTCCTACGGCGAGTACGTGTTCGACCACGGCTGGGCCGATGCCTGCCGCCGCGCCGGCATCGACTACTACCCCAAACTGCTGGGCGCCGTGCCCTTCTCGCCGGTCAGCGGGCCGCGCCTGCTCGGCGATCCGCTGGCGGCGGGCCACTTGCTCGATGCCTTGAGCGAGAGCCTGGAGCGCCAGGGCTTGTCCAGCCTGCATATCAACTTCACCGACCCGGCCGCCGACGAGCTGCTGCGCGGCCGCGAGGGTTGGCTGGAGCGCCTCGGTTGCCAGTACCACTGGCGCAATCGCGGCTACCGGGACTTCCAGGACTTCCTCGACGGCCTCAGCTCGCGCAAGCGCAAGCAGATCCGCAAGGAGCGCGAGCAGGTGGCCGGCCACGGCATCGTGTTCGACTGGCGCGAGGGCGGCCAACTCGACGAGGCGGAGTGGGACTTCGTCTACCGGTGTTACGCCAACACCTACCGGGTGCGTGGCCAGTCGCCCTACCTGACGCGGGCATTCTTCGGCCTGCTGGCCGAGCGCATGCCGCAGGCGATCCGCGTGGTGCTGGCGCGCCAGGGCGGGCGGCCGGTGGCCATGGCCTTCAGCCTGGTCGGCGGCGACAGCCTCTATGGCCGCTACTGGGGCTGCCTGGACGAGTTCGACCGCCTGCATTTCGAGACCTGCTTCTACCAGGGCATGGAGCAGGCCATCGCCCAGGGCCTGCAGCGCTTCGACGCCGGCGCCCAGGGCGAGCACAAGCTGATCCGCGGTTTCGAGCCGGTGCTCACCCGCTCCTGGCACTACCTCTGCCACGGCGGCCTGCGCGCGGCGGTGGCGGATTTCCTCGAGCAGGAGCGGCTCGGGGTGCAGGGCTACGCCGAACAGGCGCGCGGCCTGCTGCCCTACCGGCAGGGTTGAGTCCGCCGCGCGGGCTACTCCACGCCGACGAAGCCGCCGGTCTGGTGCTGCCACAGCCGGGCGTAGAGGCCGCCGCGTTCGAGCAGCTGGGCGTGGCTGCCGCTCTCGACTATCTGCCCCCGATCGATCACCACCAGGCGATCCATGCGCGCGATGGTCGACAGGCGGTGGGCGATGGCGATCACCGTCTTGCCCTGCATCAGGGTGTCGAGGCTCTCCTGGATCGCCGCCTCGACCTCCGAATCCAGCGCCGAGGTGGCCTCGTCCAGCACCAGAATCGGCGCGTTCTTGAGCAGCACCCGGGCAATGGCGATGCGCTGGCGTTGGCCGCCGGACAGCTTGACCCCGCGCTCGCCGACCTGGGCGTCCAGGCCGCGGCCGCCCTGGCCATCGTCGAGCTGGGCGATGAAGGTTTCGGCGCGGGCCTTGCGCACCGCTTCCAGCAACTCGGCATCGCTGGCCTCGGGCTTGCCGTAGCGCAGGTTGTCGCGGATCGAGCGGTGCAGCAGCGCGGTGTCCTGGGTGACCACGGCAATCTGCGCGCGCAGGCTCTCCTGGCTCACCGCGGCGATGTCCTGGCCGTCGATGAGGATGCGCCCGTCCTGCAGGTCGTAGAGGCGCAGCAGCAGGCTGACCAGGGTCGACTTGCCGGCGCCGGACGGGCCGACCAGGCCGATCTTCTCGCCGGCGCCCACCTGCAGATCGAGCCCGCCGATCACCCCGTCCGCCTTGCCGTAATGGAAGTGGATCTGCTCGAAGCGCACCGTCCCCTGGCTGACCTGCAGCGGCTGGGCGTCGGCGCGGTCGAGCACCTGGCGCGGCTGGACGATGGTGCGCATGCCGTCCTGCACGGTGCCGACGTTCTCGAAGATGCCGTTGACCACCCACATGATCCACTCGGCCATGTTGTTGATGCGGATCACCAGGCCCAGGGTCAGGGCGATGGCCCCGGTGCTGATCAGCGCCTGGCTCCACAGCCACAGCGCCAGGGCGCCGGTGGCGCCGATCAGCAGGCCGTTGAGGCAGGTGACGCTGAAGTCCAGGGCGGTGACGGTCCGGGTCTGCCGGCGCACCTTGTCGAGCAGGCGCTGCATGGCCTCGCGGGCGTAGCCTTCTTCCTCCCGGCTGTGGGCGAACAGCTTGAGGGTGGTGACGTTGCTGTAGCCGTCGACCACCCGCCCCATCAGGCTGGAGCGCGCCGCCGAGGCGCGGGCCGAGCGCTCCTTGATGCGCGGCACGAAGTAGCCCAGCAGCAGGCCGTAGCCGAGGATCCACAGGCCTAGCGGCAGCATCAGGCGCGGGTCGGCCGCGGCGAACAGGTACAGCGCGCTGCCGGCATAGACCAGTACGTGCCACAGGGCGTCGACCACCTGCATGGCCGAATCGCGCAGGGCCGGGCCGGTCTGCATGATGCGCTGGGCGATGCGCCCGGCGAAGTCGTTCTGGAAGAAGCTCAGGCTCTGCCCGAGCACGTAGCGATGGTTCTGCCAGCGCACCAGGTTGGTCAGGTTGGGGGTGATCGCCTGGTTGGCCAGCAGGTCGTGCAGGCCGAACACCAGCGGACGGATCAGCAGCACCACCAGCAGCATCCACAGCAGCTCGCCGCGGTAGCGCTGGAAGAACTCGGTGCTGGGCGTGGCCTGGGCCATGTCGATCAGGCGGCCGAGGAAGTCGAACAGTGCCACCTCGATCAGCGCGGCGAAGAAGCCGACCACCAGCACGGCCAGCAGCAACGGCCAGGCCTGGCCCAGATAGTGGACGTAGAAGCCCAGGATGCCCGGGGGCGGCTCCCTGTCCGGGCTGGGCCTGAATACGTCGAGCAGTGATTCGAAGCGGCGAAACAGCATCCGGGCGTCCTGCCTTGGCGATGGGAAGAGACCGATTCTATCGCCTAACGGCGCGCCGCTCGACGGGCACGGAAGGGGAGGCGGCCGCTACGGCCCGGGACGCGGAAAGAAGACGCCCGGCACCGGGATGGCGTCGGGCGTGAAGTCACGGTGCCTGCTGCCTAGCGCTTGTAGCGGGCCTGGAACGCGTCGATCAGCGCCAGGGGCTTGCTCTCTTCCTTGGTCAGGCCATAGACCACCCGCTCGCCCCGGGGGCCGGAGGCGATCTCGGTGTGGCGGAAGATCGGCTCGCCGAGGCTGAAGGTGTCCATCATGTCGCCGTAGCGCTGGAACACGTAGATCACGCCGTGCTGGCGGATCTCCCCGTAGAAGGGGTTGGCCGGCGGCAGGCTGACGTTGAGGAACTGGTAGGCGGCGATCTGCTCGAGCTGCTTGCCCCGATCCTCGGCGCGCAGGGCGAGGATGATCGACTGGCCGTGCTTGTCCTTGCGCTGCAGGTCCTTGAGGTAGGGCGCCTTGCCGGTGTCGAGGAAGTCGCGGAACACCTGGTAGTCGTCGAAGACGAACAGCTCGTTGTCGGTGCGGACCTGGTACCAGTCCTCGTTGTTCAAGGCGGCGGCTGCCTTCGCCGGGGCGGGGTTGTGCAGGCTGCAGGCGCCGAGCGAGGCGGCCAGCAGAACCAGGGCAAGGGGTTTGATCGGCAAGCGTGGTGACATGGTGAGACTCCTCCTAAGGGTGGCGGAGAATCTGCGCCCGCGTCATGACGCAATGATGACGAAACGATGTGTGCGCGGTGACATTATTCAGTCCTCCGGGCGGCACCTTCCCGGCCGTGTCCGAGGGCCGGTGCGGGCCGTCGCGGGCCCGCACCGCCTGGGCTTACAGGCGCTTGGCCTCGAGGATCAGCACCGGCTCGCGGGGCACGTTCTGGTGGCCGCCGCGGTTGCCGGTGGGCACCATGGCGATCTTGTCGACCACCTCCATGCCGCGCACCACCTTGCCGAATACCGCGTAGCCGAAGTCGCGGCTGCCGTGGTCGAGGAAGGCATTGTCCTTGTGGTTGATGAAGAACTGGCTGGTGGCCGAGTCGCGCACCTGGGTGCGGGCCATGGCCAGGGTGCCGCGCACGTTGTGCAGGCCGTTGTCGGCTTCGTTCTTGATCGGTGCCCGGGTCTGCTTCTGCTGCAGGTCGGCGTCGAAGCCACCGCCCTGGATCATGAAGCCGGGAATCACCCGGTGAAACTGGGTGCCGGCGTAGTGGCCGCTGTCCACGTAGGCGAGGAAGTTCTCCACGCTGATCGGCGCCTTCTCGGCCTCCAGCTCGATTTCGATTTCGCCGGCGCTGGTGCTCAGCAACACCTTGGGGTTCTCCGCGGCCAGCAGGCTGGCGGACAGCAGCAGGGAACAGGCGGCGAGGGCGAGTTGTTTGAGCATTCTCATGGGTCCTTGTGGTGGGGTGGCGCGGCCCCTTCGACTTCGTCGAGGAAGGCCAGCAGGCTGCTATTGAAGCATTGTGGTTGGTCCAGGGGTGTGGCGTGGCGCGAGTTTTCGATCACCAGCAGGCGCGCGTCGAGCATCTCGTCGACGTAGGCCTGCTTCTGCGCCACCGGCGTGTAGTCGCGGTCGGCGCTGATCACCAGGGTAGGACAGGTGATACGCGCCAGGCGTTCCCGCACGCCCCAGCCGATGATGGCGTCGAGGCTGGCCAGGTAGGCGCGCTTGTCGTTCCGTGGCCAGCGCTCTTCGATCTTGCGCCGCAGCTCGGCCTGCTCGGGGCGGGGGAACAGCAGCCGGCCCAGGCCCTTGGCGATGGTGTCGAGGCTGAGCAGGCGCGACAGGCTCCAGCGCTTGGCGATTTCCAGGTAGTCGCCGGGGCGTCTGGCCTTGACCTCCGGGGCGCTGTTGACGATGCACAGGCTCCTGAGCAGTTCGGGGCGATCGACGCCGAGCTGGAAGCCGATCATGCCGCCCATGGAGATGCCGACCAGGTGCACCTTGTCCAGCTGCAGGTGTTCGATCAGCGCCGCCACGTCCTCGGCGAAGCCGGCGATGCTGTAGCGCTCGCGCGGCTTGTCGGAGCGGCCGTGGCCGCGCAGGTCGAGGGCGACGACCCGGTAGCGTGCGGCGAGCGTGGGGATCTGGTATTCCCAGTCGCGGGTGCTCGAGCCCAGGCCGTGCACCAGCAGCAGTGGGGCGCCCTGGCCGTATTCCTCGTAGTGCAGCTGGCAGCCGTCGCAGTCGAAGTAGGCCATGGGCTAGTGCTTCGCGCTGGACGTTACGGGCGAGGCGAAGGGGGCATCGAGCGGCGCGGCGTCGAAGCGGCGGATCAGCTCGGCGAGGATCTGCGTGGCCGGCCCGAGGGGCTTGTCCTTGTTCGAGTACAACAGGTAGCGGGTATTGCGGCTGCCGCCCTGGTCCAGCGGCAGCGGCTTGAGCAGGCCGTCCCTGAGCTCGCGTTCGATCATGTGGCGTGGCAGCCAGGCGAAGCCCAGGCCGCTGCTGACGAAGCTGGCGGCGGTGGCCAGGCTGCCCACCGTCCAGCGCTGCTCGGCGCCGAGCCAGCCGACGTCCCGTGGCTGCTGTCGGCCCGAATCGCGGATCACCACCTGCATCTGGCCCTCCAGGTCCTGGAAGCTCAGCTCCCGCTGCAGGCGGTGCAGCGAGTGGTCGGGGTGGGCGACGGCGACGAACTCCACGGTGCTCATCTCGGTGCACAGGTAGCCGGGGATGTTCAGGCCGCTGATGGCCAGGTCGGCGGTGCCCTCCTTGAGCACGTCCTCCACGCCCGACAGCACCTCCTCGCGCAGGCGCACGCGGCAGCCGCGGCTCTGCGGCATGAAGGCGGTGAGGGCGCGTACCAGGCGGGCGTTGGGGTAGGCGGCATCGACCACCAGGCGCACCTCGGCTTCCCAGCCCTGCTCCATGTTGTGGGCCAGGTCTTCCAGCTGGCTGGCCTGCTTGACCAGCTGCCGCGAGCGGCGCAGCAGCACCTCGCCGGCCTCGGTGAGCACCGCCTTGCGTCCGTCGATGCGCAGCAGCGGCACGCCGAGCTGCTCCTGCATGCGCGCCACGGTGTAGCTGACCGAGGACTGCGAGCGGTGCAGAACCTCGGCGGCCTGGGCGAAGCCGCCCTGGTCGACCACCGCCTGCAGGGTCCGCCATTGATCGAGGGTCACGCGCGGGGCTTTCATTATCCTCTCCTATTCACGCGAGTCGCCGGGTGCACGGCGCGGCGATATCGCCCTAAACTGGCAGTCCCATGCCGGAGACTGCCCGATGAGAAACCTCTGCTGCGCCCTGATCGCCCTGCTGCCATTGGCGGCTTTCGCCTATCCGATCGAGCTGGACAAGACGCTCAACGGCACCGAGGTGTCCGCCACCACCCAGGAGATCGACCACAACATGGGCGCGGTGCTGCTGTACAACTACGGCCTGACCGAGGCGCACTGCAGCGGGGTGTTCCGCAACGGCCCCGAACGGCCGCGCACGCGCAAGGTGGTACTGGCGGCGGGAGAAAGCGGCAACATGACGGTGAAGTTCGCCCGCAGCATCATCAAGCTGCGGGTGAAACTGACCTGCACCCTGAACTGACCCGGCGCGGACCGACCCCGTAAGGCCGTGGACAGGTCTGAGCCTAGTGCGCCGTGTTTTATAAATCAACTTTGTTGATTGGTTTGGCTTGTTTTTTGCGCTTTTTAATCGGCTGTTGTGGCCATAGTCTGTGCCCATCGACTCACAGCAACCCAAGATGGAGCCCAAGATCATGTCCCAAGTCCTGGTAATCGAAAGCAGCGCCCGCCAACAAGGTTCGATCTCCCGCCAGCTCACCGCGCAGTTCATCGCGCGCTGGCAGGCCAGCCATCCGGCCGACCGGGTCAGCGTGCGCGACCTGGCCGTGGAGCCGGTGCCGCATCTGGACGGCAACCTGCTGGGCGGCTGGATGACCCCGGCCGAGCAGCAGAGCGAGGCGGAGCAGGCCGCGCTGGCGCTGTCCAACCGGCTCACCGACGAGCTGCTGGCCGCCGATGTGCTGGTGCTGGCCGCACCCATGTACAACTTCGCGATTCCCAGCACCCTGAAGGCCTGGCTCGACCATGTGCTGCGTGCCGGGGTGACCTTCCAGTACACCGAGAACGGCCCCCAGGGCCTGCTCAGCGGCAAGCGCGCCTTCGTCCTCACCGCCCGCGGCGGCATCTATGCCGGCGGCAGCCTGGATCATCAGGAACCCTATCTGCGTCAGGCCCTGGGCTTCATCGGCATTCACGATGTCAGCTTCATCCATGCCGAGGGGCTCAACATGGGCGGGGAGTTTTCCGAGAAGGGGCTGGCCGAAGCCCAGGCGAAACTGGCGCAAGTGGCCTAATCTCTAAGTAACAGTGACACCCTTCGCGTCCCACGCTCCTGGGCGCGGATCTGCCCGATCAATCTCCTCCACTGGTTGATTGGGCCTTTTTTTGCGGCCCCGGCGTGAGTCGCGCAGGCGCGTTGGCTGCCGGGCATTGCCGCAAGTGCACGGAGTGGATAAGGTCGCCGGTTTTCTCGAGGTGACCATGCGTTATCTGCTGTTCGTGACCCTGCTGTGGGCCTTCTCCTTCAGCCTGATCGGCGAATACCTGGCCGGCCAGGTGGACAGTTACTTCGCCGTGCTGACGCGCATCGTCATCGCCGGCCTGGTGTTCCTGCCGCTGACTCGCTGGCGCGGCGTACCGGCGGCCTTCATCCGCGGCATGCTGCTGATCGGGGCTCTGCAGTTCGGCGTCACCTACGTCTGCCTGTATCTGAGTTTCGGCCTGCTGAGCGTGCCGGAGGTGCTGCTGTTCACCGTGCTCACGCCCCTGTATGTGACCCTGATCGAGGATGCCCTGCGCCGGCGTTTCAACCCCATGGCCCTGCTCGCCGCGCTGATGGCCGTGGCCGGTGCGGTGCTGATTCGCTACGACCGGATCGGTACGGATTTCTACCTGGGGTTCGGTTTGCTGCAGGTTGCCAACGCCACCTTCGCCGCCGGCCAGGTGCTGTACAAGCACCTGTTGGCCCGCCACCCCTCGGATCTGCCGCAGTACCGGCGCTTCGGCTACTTCTACCTGGGCGCGCTGGCGGTGGCCTTGCCGGCCTTCCTGGCATTCGGAAACGCCACCCGTTTACCCAGCAGCGCCCTGCAGTGGAGCGTGTTGCTCTGGCTCGGTATGGTGGCCTCCGGGTTGGGGCTTTACTGGTGGAACAAGGGCGCCAGCCTGGTCGATGGCGGCACCCTGGCGGTGATGAACAACGCCCTGGTGCCGGCCGGCCTGCTGGTCAACCTGTTGTTATGGAATCGCGATGCCGACCTGCTGCGCCTGGGCCTGGGCGGGGCGGTGATTGCCGCATCCCTGTTGTTTATTCGGACGAGTCCTGTGCAAGGAGCCGAGGCGAGGCGATGAATCTGTCTGGACGTGGTGTGGCGCTGTCGGTGTGTTCGTCGGTGCTGTTCGCCCTGATTCCCGCATACGTGCAGCAACTGGCGCCGCTGGACGGCGTGCAGGTGTTCGCCCAGCGCGTGCTCTGGTCGATCCCGGCGATACTGCTGCTGGTGGCGCTGACTCGGCAGTGGACGACCCTGGCCGCGGTACTCGGGCGCCTGCGCCGCGAGCCCCTGCTGTTGCTGGCCGCCCCGGTGGCGGCATTGCTGATCGGCGTGCAATGGGGCCTGTTCGTCTGGGCGCCGCTGGCCGGCTACATGCTCGACGTCTCCCTCGGCTACTTCCTGCTGCCGCTGGTGATGGTGCTGGCCGGCCGCCTGTTCTACGGCGAGCGCCTGCGGCCGCTGCTCAAGGTGGCGGTGGTCTGTGCGACGCTCGGGGTGCTGCACGAACTGTGGCGTACCCAGGCGTTCTCCTGGGTGACCCTGGTCACCGCCCTGGGCTATCCGCCTTACTTCATGCTGCGCCGCTGGATGCGCATGGATGCGTTGTCCGGTTTCATCCTGGAGATGCTGATGCTGGCCCCCATCGCCATCTGGATGATCATCGTCTGGGGACCGGCCGATGTCTTCGAGCGGGCTCCGCAGCTGTGGTGGTGGCTGCCGGGGCTGGGGTTGCTCGGCACCCTGGCTTTCGCCGGGATGATGGCTTCCAGCCGGCTGCTGCCCCTGGGCCTGTTCGGCATCCTCAGCTACGTCGAGCCGGTGCTGCTGTTCGCCGTGTCGCTGCTGTACCTCGGCGAGCAATTCGACGCCGGGCAGTGGCTGACCTACCTGCCGATCTGGCTGGCGGTGCTGCTGGTCGCCTGGGACAGCGTGCGCCTGTTGATCAAGCAGCGGCGCATCTGAGGCACCGGGATAGGGTAGGCTGGGTTATCACGGGCTTGCAGGTGGACGCCATGCGAATCAATGCCGACCTCGACCGGCGGGTGGTGCTCGATACCCACGCGCTCGCCTGGCAGGCCTCGCCGCTGCCCGGCGTCGAGCGTCGCCCTCTGGAGCGCTTCGCCGCGGAAAGCGGCCGTGCCACCTCGATCGTGCGCTATGCGCCGGGCTCGGCGTTCAGCCGCCACCTGCATCCGGGCGGCGAGGAGATCCTGGTGCTCGAGGGCGTGTTCGTCGACGAGCACGGCCAGTACCCGGCCGGCTACTGGCTGAAGAACCCGCCGGGCAGCGGTCACACGCCCTCCAGTCCGGGCGGCTGCCTGCTGTTCGTCAAGCTGTGCTACCAGGCCGCGGAGGATCAACGCACGGCGCGCATCGACAGCCGTGCGGCGCAGTGGCGCCCCGGTCGGGTGCCCGGCCTGCAGGTGCTGCCGCTGGACAGCTACGCCGCGGTGCACACCGCGCTGCTGCGCTGGGCGCCGGACACCCGCTTGCAGGCCCAGTCACACCTAGGCGGTGCAGAAATCCTGGTGCTGGAGGGGGTGTTGGAGGACGAGTTCGGCACCTACCCGGCCGGTACCTGGCTGCGCATCCCCCCAGGCTCGCGGCACGCGCCGTTTTCCACCGCAGGTTGCCTCACATACGTCAAGCTCGGTCACCTGCGCGAAGGCGCCGGCTCCGATCAGTCCAGCACGTTTCTCAGCACCTCGTAGACGATGCCCGTGGCGATCGCCACCAGCACCACGTCGCGGCCGATCTGCTGCCATTCGTAGCCCTCGTAGCGGGGCAGCTGGCCGGCCAGGCGGGCGTCGAAGTTCTTGGCGATACCCGGCGGCAGCGGCTTGCCGCGGGCCAGGTTCTTGGCGATGCCCGGCGGCAGCGCGCCCGCCGGTGCCAGCAGGTGGCGGTTGTCGTCGAGGATGATGCGCACCCGGCCGATGTCGATGGTGGGGCCGTCGAGCTGGACGCCGACATCGCCGCCATGGCCGCCGCCATGCTTGTCGTGTTTCGGTGCGGCCACGGCGAGTTGAGCGCTCAGGGCCAGGCTCAGAATGCTGCACAGGAGCAAGGGGGAGGGACGGGGCATGGCGGTCTCCGCACGGGTTGTTGGTGATTCTCCTGATGCAATTGAGCGCCTCAAGCGCCTTTGGTTCAAGGGCCGGGGCACACGCGTTGTGCGGGCCGGCGCAAAGAAATTCGGCCGCGGCGCGGGAAACCGTTAGGCTATGCAGCTGATTCCCGTATTTTGCCGAGGTTGACCCCGTGTTTTCCCAATTCGCCCTGCACGAACGCCTGCTGAAAGCCGTGGCCGAGCTGAACTTTGTCGAGCCCACCCCGGTGCAGGTGGCGGCCATTCCGCCGGCGCTGCAGGGCCGAGACCTGCGGGTGATCGCCCAGACCGGCAGTGGCAAGACCGCCGCCTTCGTCCTGCCGCTGCTCAACCGCCTGCTCGGCGACGGCGCGTCCCAGCCGCGGCTGAGCCTGCGCGCGGTGATCCTGCTGCCGACCCGCGAACTGGCCCAGCAGACCCTCAAGGAGGTCGAGCGCTTCGCCCAGTTCACCTTCCTCAAGGCCGGCCTGATCACCGGCGGCGAGGATTTCAAGGCCCAGGCGGCCATGCTGCGCCGGGTGGACATCCTGATTGGCACCCCGGGGCGGCTGATCGAGCACGCCAACGCCGGCAACCTGCCGCTGGAGGAGGTCGAGGTGCTGGTGCTGGACGAGGCCGACCGCATGCTCGACATGGGCTTCGCCGAGGACGTGCAGCGCCTGGCCGAGGCCTGCAGCGGCCCGCACCAGACCCTGCTGTTCTCTGCCACCAGCGGCGGCTCGGGCCTGCGCGAGATGGTCGCCAAGGTACTCAAGGACCCCCAGCACCTGCAGCTCAACGCCGTCAGCCAGCTCAGCGAGGGCACCCGCCAGCAGATCATCACCGCCGACCACAACTACCACAAGGAACAGCTGGTCGAGTGGCTGCTGGCCAACGAAACCTACGACAAGGCGATCGTCTTCACCAACACCCGGGTCCAGGCCGACCGCCTCTACGGCAAGCTGGTGGCCCGCGAGTTCAAGACCTTCGTGCTGCACGGCGAGAAGGACCAGAAGGACCGCAAGCTGGCCATCGAGCGCCTCAAGCAGGGTGCGGTGAAGGTGCTGGTGGCCACCGACGTGGCGGCCCGCGGCCTGGACGTCGAGGGCCTGGACCTGGTGATCAACTTCGCCATGCCGCGCTCCGGCGACGAGTACGTGCACCGCATCGGCCGTACCGGCCGCGCCGGCGCCGAGGGCCTGGCGATCTCGTTGATCTGCCACACCGACTGGAACCTGATGTCGAGCATCGAGCGCTACCTCAAGCAGCGCTTCGAGCGGCGCAGCATCAAGGAGCTCAAGGGCAGCTACCAGGGGCCGAAGAACCTCAAGGCCTCCGGCAAGGCGGCCGGCACCAAGAAGAAAAAGACCGACGCCAAGGGCGGCAAGAAGGCGGCGGCGAAGAAGCCCGCGGCCAAGACCCCGAGCAAGCGCAACACGATCAACAAGCCGAAGGGCGAGGCGCCGGCGCTGGTCAGCCAGGACGGCCTGGCGCCGCTCAAGCGCCGCAAGCCGGCGGCCGAGTAAGGCCGCTTGGGTGAGTTGCTGGGCATGGTGCGCCTCTGGCACGAGCAGCTCCAGCTGCTGTTCGGCGGGGTCGATGTGCTGGTGTGTCTGGCACTGGGCTACGGGCTGATGAGCCTGATCTGCTTTATCGCCTACTACCGCGACAAGCAGTGCGCCATTCGCGGCACGCAGCGCACGCCGGAGGCACGCCTGCATCTGTACGAGCTGTTGGGTGGCTGGCCGGGCGGCCTGCTGGCGCAGCGGCTGATCCGTCACAAGAACCGCAAGCTCGGCTATCAGCTGAAGTTCTGGCTGATCGTGCTGCTGCACCTGGTGTTCGGTGGCCTGGCGGTATGGCTGAGTGTCTCGTCCGAGTCGCTGAGGACCCTGTTCTGAGCCAGGCGGAAGGCGACTCGGCCTAGCCGCCCGGCTGCTCGGTATTACTTGGGCACGATCAGGATCTTGCCGTCGCGTTCGCCGCTGGCCGCCGCGGCTACGGCTTGCTTGATCTGACTGATGTCATAGGTGGCGGCCACGCGGGCGCGCAGCTTGCCGCTGGCGATCAGCTGGGTCAGCTCGCCGAATACCCGCATCTGCTCCGCCGGTGTCGCCTGCTGGAACCACTTGGCCAGCCAGAAGCCCTTGAGGGTCACGTCGCGGAACACGAAGGAGGCCGGCGACACCTGGCAGGGCTGGCGGCTCATCATGCCGTAATTGACCAGCACGCCGCCCTCGCACAGGCTCGCGGCGATATGGTCGGTGGCCTCGCCGCCGACCGCGTCGATGCCCAGGCGCACGTCCACGCCGCCGGTGGCCGCGCGCACGCGCTTGGCCAGGTCCGGGCCGTCGACCAGTACCACATCGCCGCCCTCGGCCTCGACCCCGGCCACCGCCGACTCGCGGCGCACCACGTTGAGGGTTTTGAAGCCGCGCAGCTTGGCCAGCTGGATCAGATAGCCGCCGACCCCCGAGTTGGCGGCGTTCTGGATCACCCAGTCGCCGGGCTGCAGATCGACGAACTGGCTGAGCAGCAGCGAGGCGGTCGGCGGGTTGACCGTCATCATCGCCAGCTGCTGCGGGTCGGCCTCCGGCAGCGGGATCAGCTTGCTCGCCGGGGCGTTGAGGTGGCTGACCCAGGTGCCGCAGCCGACCGGCAACAGCACCAGCTGGCCGACCTTGAGGTTGCTCACCTCGGCGCCGAGTTCCTCGACCCGGCCGACGCCCTCGTTGCCGCCGATCGCCGGCAGCGGCGGCAGCATGCCGTACTCGCCGGTCAGGGTGAGCACGTCGGAGGGGTTGATCGGCGCGGCCTGCACCTTGACCCGCACTTCGCCGGCGGCGGGCGCCGGCAGTTGCAGTTCGACGGCTTCGATCACGTCCTGCGGTACGGGGCCGCGCACCTGGTACTGGGCTTTGAGCATCGGGGTTCTCCCTAAGATGGCGATGGAATCAGCGCCCCAGTCTAGACCGCGACGGCTGCGCCCGGACGAATCCCTCACCATCGATCTCGCTGATCATGGTCGGCGCGAGGCGACGACTGCCAGGGCTGCAAGCCGGCGGATGCTGGTGCGCTATGCTCGACTCGAGAGCCGGGGCAGTGACCCGCCGCTTGAACCCAGGAGGTCTTTCCATGCCGGCCAGGTCTGCGCTTGTGCTTCTTGCTCTGGCTGCCGCGTTGCTGTTGCCGGCCGCCGCACTGGGGCGCGAGTACCCGAGCGAGCGCGGCATCGTGCAGGTCGAGGAGCTGCTGTCCGGCCTGGAGCACCCCTGGGCCCTGGCGTTCCTGCCGGAGCGCCAGGGCCTGCTGTTGACCGAGCGCCCCGGGCGGCTGCGCCTGTTCGATGCAGACGGCCGGCTGTCGGCGCCCATCCAGGGGGTGCCGACGGTCTATGCCAGGGGGCAGGGCGGCCTGCTGGATGTGGCGCTGTCGCCGGATTTCGCCACAGACCGCTGGGTCTACCTCGCCTATGCCGAAGCCGGTGCCCAGCGCCGTGCCGGCACTGCAGTCGGACGCGGCCGTTTGTCGGCGGACAGACGCCGGTTGGAGGACTTCGAGGTGATCTTTCGGCAGCTGCCGAAGCTGTCGACCGGGGTGCATTTCGGTGCGCGCCTGGTGTTCGATCGCCAGGGCTACCTGTTTATCGCCCTGGGCGAGAACAACCAGCGTCCCACCGCCCAGCACCTCGACAAGCTGCAGGGCAAGGTGGTGCGCCTGCGCCCCGACGGCCGCGTGCCGGACGACAACCCCTTCGTCGACCGGGCCGGCGCCCGCCCGGAAATCTGGTCCTACGGCCATCGCAATCCCCAGGGCGCGGCCCTCAACCCCTGGAGCGGCCAGCTGTGGGTGCACGAGCACGGCCCCCGCGGCGGCGATGAGATCAACATCCCCCGGGCCGGGCGCAACTATGGCTGGCCGCTCGCTACCCATGGCGTGAACTATTCGTTTCTGCCTATTCCCGAGGCCCAGGGCGAGACGGTGGCCGGCACCGAGCCGCCGCATCATGTCTGGGAGAAGTCGCCGGCCATCAGCGGCATGGCCTTCTATGACGGCCAGCGCTTTCCCGCATGGCGACACAGCCTGTTCATCGGCGCGCTGGCCGGGCGGGTACTGCTGCGTCTCGAGCTGGACGGCGACCGGGTGAGTCACGAGGAGCGCCTGCTGGAGGCGCTGGATGCACGCATTCGCGACGTGCGCCAGGGGCCCGACGGATACCTCTACGTGCTGACCGACTCGGAGAATGGCCGACTGCTGCGCCTGGGGCTGCGGCCTCGATAGGCGTTATTAGGTGGCAGGGCTCTGGCGTCGCCTTCGGCTGCCCGGGCGGTTGGCTTAGCCCGTAGTAAGGGCCGGAGTGAGGCGCAGGAGGAGAGGGGCGCCGGGCGCTTTGTCGAGGCTGAGCAAAGCGCGGCTTGGCTGACCGGGGCGCGGCTATTTCTTGCCGATGGTGATCTGCTTGCTGGCGCCATGGACCTGGCCGCTGACGCCTTTCTCGATCTGCTGAATCTCGCCGCCGCCTTTCAGGAAGGCCGCGACCTGGGCGTCTAGGGAGGCGCTGGTCTCAACGGCCGGGGCCGGCTTGGGTTTGCTCTGGGATGCTTTTACTCGCATGGCAGCCATTAACCTATACGGAAATTAATTTGGCCGAACATTGTACACGAATTGCTTGACAATTGCTTGGTAAATAATGTTGGGCGGGCATGTCGGGCGGAGCGGCGGTTTTTCAAGCAAGTTCGCAATTAACGACTCGGGTAACTAAGTCGTTGTTTTTAGTGGGACGTCCTACCCGGTCGCTGTTTGTATCGGTTGAACATTCGGGGCATTGCCGCCGGTCGGATGGCTCCGCGCGCTCCGTAGCTCCAGGCTGCCGCCGCGCCTTGGGCCGCAAAGCCGCCGGCAACTCGGGTAGAATACCGCCCTCGCAACGAGGGTAGGGCACCATGGCGGTAATTGGACGCATGAACTGTTTGCAGGTCGTCAAGCACACCGACTTCGGCTTGTATCTGGATGGTGGCGCGGATGGCGAAATATTATTGCCCAAGCGCTACATCCCCAAGGATTCGCCGAGTGCAGTGGACGACTGGCTGAATGTATTTATCTATTTGGACAGTGACGACAAGTTAATTGCCACCACGGGAAAACCCAAAGTTCAGGTCGGAGAATTCGCCAGCCTGAAAGTCGTGGATATCAACCGCGTGGGTTTGTTTCTCGACTGGGGACTGCCCAAAGACTTGCTGCTGCCCCACTCGGAAGAGAAACGCCCGCTGCAGGTCGGCGACTATTGCGTGGTGCATGTCTTTCTCGACAAACGCAGCAAGCGCATCACCGCTACGGCGCGTCTGGATCGGTACCTGGACAGGTTGCCGGCCAACTATCGGGCCGGTCAGGAGGTCGACCTGTTGGTGGTCGAGGCCACCGATATGGGCTTCAAGGCCATCATCAACGGCCAGCACTGGGGGCTGATCCACAAGAACGAATTGTTCAAGTTCCTGCGTAGCGGCATGCGCGAGAAGGGTTTCATCAAGGAAGTGCGCGCCGACGGCAAGATCAGCCTGAGTCTGCAGCCCGTGGGGCAGGACGTCGTGGGCAGCCTCAGCGAGCAGATCCTGGCCAAGCTGCGTGAGCATGGAGGGGTGCTGGAACTCAGCGACAGGAGCTCGCCGGAAGCCATCAGCGCGCAGTTCCGCGCCAGCAAGGGCAATTTCAAGAAGGCCATCGGCGGGTTGTACAAGCAGGGGCTGATCCGGATTCACGATGATCGCATCGAATTGCTCGAGGGCTAAGCCCTACGTCTGGTCGAGCCCATCGCGGCCGGCAGGCGATGCAGCACCGAGAGATAAATACGCAGAACCCTCTTGAGCCCCTGCCGGTCCCATTGAATAATGCGCGAGCGCCGTTGTAGCTCAGTTGGTAGAGCACGTCATTCGTAATGATGGGGTCGGGGGTTCGATTCCTCTCAGCGGCACCAGCGTTTCAAGGCCTGCAGCGATGCAGGCCTTTTTTGTGCTCGGGTGGGACCTCCAAGCGCTTAGAAATGCAGGCGGACGCCGAGCAAGACCGCAGTGTCGTGCTCATTGTTGAGGTCTTTGACCATTCCCCCTTCGATCACCCAGCGCCCCGCAATCCGCTGCAGGCCGACTGTCAGCTGCTGGGTCGTACTGCTTCCTTCCTCCCAGCGCCCGCCCAGTTCCAGCACCGACATCCACCATATGCGCTCGCCAGGATTCAGACGGTATTGCCAGGACAGGTCGTAGCGCGCACGGGCAGGCTGGCCGTTGCCTTGGCGGGCCGCGAGCAGGTCGGCGTCGACCTCGTGGCGTCCCTGGAACCAGGTGATCACGCTGCCAAGCTGTGGTCGCAGCCGCCCGTCTTCGTCGACCAGGGCGCCGCCAAGCAGCGACCAGCGCGTAGTGCCCGATACCCGGTCGGCTGACCAGAGCTGGTGGCGGTAGAGCGCGGACAGGTCCCCCGTGCGCGAGCCTTCGCCACCCTGGATGCGGTATGGCAGGGCGAACATCAGCGTCTGGGTCGCGCTGAGGCCGTGGGCCAGCTCGGTGGTCAGCTGGGTGGTATCGGCTTGTCGCTGGTGTTCCAGCAGCGCGCGCGCCACGGTGCCGCCTTTCTCCAGCGGTAGGGCCACGAAAGAGCGCAGGCCCATGGCCGAAGCGGGTAGCACGGTCAAGCCGGCGGCTAAAAATAGGACCGCGGCGGCGGCTTTCATGGCTTCACCTCCCCGCCATGCAGGGTGGCTTCGCCCGGGGTGAACCCGGCGTCGCGAATGATCCCCTTGTAGCGTTCGATCTCGGCGACTTGCCCAGGAACCAGCTCGATACGGGCACGATTCGCCTCCAGGTCGACCTCGGCCTTGTCTACTCCGGGAGCCTGGCCGAGGTTCTTCTCCAAGCCATAGACGCAGAATGGGCACGTCAGGCCGCGCACCTCGATGTCCACCACCTGGTGCTGGACACCCCAGACCAGCAGGGGTGGGTGCAACAGCAGCAAGGCAAGCAGTGCTTTCGTCTCGAGCTTTGTCATGGAAACCTCCGTTTCGTAGCAGACCAGGCCTTATGCGCCCAGCCAGATGCGCAGCGGCAGGGCCAGATACGCCATGCCGAACTCCGTGATCCAGATTCCCAGCGATAGCCAGAGTAAGCGGATACTCAGGCGCCGCGCGCGCCGGCAGGCGGTCGCCAAGACGGGATCGGCCGGGCAGAGGCGGGCGGGACGAAGGCTGCTGTAGGCGGCTGCCGTCAGCAGCGCGGCCGAGCAGGCGAACAGCCAGGCCTTGTACTCGACCAGGCTGATGAGCAGCGGAAAGCTGGAGGTCAGTGCGGCGACCGTAGCGCCGAGGCCGAGGGACACCAGCAGGATCGGCAGCGCACAACAGATCAGGGTGCCAGAAGACGCCAGCAGCCCCAGCCAGGGCAGTGTCGGTGTCCGGCCAGGTGGTGATGGGGCTGGCTGGTGGTCAGGCACATGAGGCATGCCAGGTCCTCTCTATCCTGCCAGGCTGGGCACAAGCATGAAGTAAGCGTTGACCAAGTACAGTCCAGTCAGCACCAGTCCGGCTCCGCCGCTGCGTTCCAGTACCCGACGCAATGGCTCCAGCGTACTCAGGCGCTGCAGTCCTCCGGCTGCGGTCGCCATGAGTGCCAGGGGCAGTGCGCGTCCCAGGGCAAAGCCGGTCAACAGTATGGCGCCCAGGACTGGCGACCCCGTACCGGCGGCGGCACCGAGCAGCACGACCAGGGCGGGGCTACAGAACGGACAAACCACGACCGAGAAGGGGATGCCGAGGGCGAATGCGCCCCAGGCCGTAGCCGCCCGCCTGGCCTTGTACCCGACTGCAGGCAAGGGCAACTTGAGCCAGCCCAGCCACAGCAGGCCGAGCACGATCAGCCAGGGGCCGAGCAGCAATCCCCAGTGGCGGCCCAGTACGCTCTGGACCCAATGGCCGCCGGCACCGGCCAAGAAGCCGAGTAGTGCATGAGCGCTGAGCATGCCGGCGACGAACATCAGGCTGTAGCGGGCAGAGTCCCGTGGCGAGCGGACTTGGCTGAGGTAGGCGAGCGGTATCGGTAGCGCCGCCAACGCCAATGGATTCAGGCTGAATACCAGGCCGGCCAGCAGACTCAAGCCGGCGGCGAGCAGTGTGCCTTGGGCGATCGCTTGCTGCAGCGCTTCAAGCTCCATGGCGGCGGGCTCCCAGGCGCCGGCGCAGTTCGGCCGCCAGTTGCGCGGGGGTCGGTAGCGAGGCGAATGCCAGTTGGCCATCGATGGCCAGGGCCGGCAGGGACAGCACACCCAGCTCTACCGCATAGTCCAACTCGGCCAGCGCATCGACCTCGCGCCACTCCAGCTCGGCTCCTAGCAGGCGCCGTGCTTCCTCCTGTAAGTCATCCCGGGTCTCGCCGCAGCGCGAACAGCCGCTGAGCTGGAGCAGTTCGACTTTCATCGGCGACCTCCGGGGGCTGGCCCCGGTCCGGCCTGTTCCAGCGCCGCCAGGATCGGACAATCGTCCACCGGGCCGGTCTCGTCGTTGCAGTCGTCGATCAGTCGGTCGAGTGCCGCCGACATGGCCTGCATCGCGCGGATCTTCTGCTCGAGCAGCAGTTTCTTCTCGACCGCCAGGCGGCGGACATCGCGGCAGCAGGCCGATTCGCTGTGACGCAGGGACAATAGCTCGCGGATTTCGGCCAGGGAGAAACCGCATGCCTGGGCGTGCTTGATGAAGCGCAAGCGCTGCGTGGCTGCCGGCGAGTACAGGCGATAGCCGGCGTCGCTCTTGCCGTCGGGCTGCAGCAGGCCCGCATCCTCGTAGTAACGCAGGGTGTCCGGCGTGAGCGCGGCCAGGCGGCCGAGCTGGCCTATGGTAAGCATGCTCGCGCTCCTAGCTGGAGAGGGGGCGGCCCAGGCCTGCCGCGCGCAGGGTGGCCTCATCGATGCCACGCGTGCTGCAGCAGTCGGCGAGCCTGCCGTCGATCGCCACCGCGGGCAGCGAGCGCACGCCCAGCGCCTTGGCGCGCTGCGCGACGTCGATCTGACGCATGTCCAGGACGGAGATATCGCAGGATGGGCAGGCGGCATTCCTGACGAGCTCGACGGCCTCGTCGCAGACGGGGCAACCCGCGCTGAAAACCTCGATCTTACGTTTCACGGTCATGACTGGGTTCCTCTTTCGACGCAGCGTTCCCCGCTGTAGTGATGGTGAAGCCTCCTGCCTGGACAGCTCCTGTCAGCTTGAGGATAAACCTTGGAGTTAACTCCAGAGTCAAGCAGAAGCGGGCGTCGGCTCCGCAGCGGCGCATTCCCACGGCGGGGTTGGTTCACCGCTCCGTCCTGTTGGCCCGTTGTTGGGCGGGTGGGCACTTCACCGAACCGAACGAGCAGAACACGCAACAGTCCCCCGGATTGGGGCGCAGCAGTGTCCGGCATTGGCTGCATTCGTAGAAGTACTGGCAGGCGTCGGTGGGCATGGGTTCCCGTTTGGCGAAGCCGCACTGGGGACAGGTCAGGATCGACTCGAGAATCACGGGCTTCATCGCCGTTACTCCTGCGTTGCGCTGACTCATGTTCACCCAGCCCTCGGATACGGGGCGAGGGTGCGCTAACCGATACGGCCCAGCGCCGGAAATACCCGCAGAAACCAGTAGGCCAAGGCCGCCAGCTGGCCGGTGACCATGGCCAGTCCCATGAGGATCATGACGGCGCCAGTGCCGAGATGGATGATCCGGCTCCAGCGGCGCAGCCGCTGCAGATGCGCCAGGAAGTGATTGATGAACAGCGCCGTCAGCAGGAAAGGCACGCCCAGGCCCAGGGAGTAGATGGCCAGCAGAACGATGCCGTCGGCGTTGCTGCTGGAGGCGCTGAGCGTCAGGATGCTGCCCAGGATGGGGCCGATACAGGGTGTCCAGCCGAAGGCGAAGGCCATGCCCAGGGCGAAGGTGGCCAGGGGGCTCAGTCGAGCACTGAAGCGATGCACCAGGCGCGTATCCAGATGCAGCCAGCGCGGGTTGATGAGGCCTGTCATGAACAGGCCGAAGAGGATGATTAGGGTCCCGCCGATCAGGTTCGTTTCGCGCTGATACGCCAGCAGCAGCTGACTCAGTGCCGTGGCACTGGCGCCCAGTGCGACGAAAACGCTAGAGAAGCCGAGCACGAAGGTCAGGCTCATCGCCAACACGGCGATACGCTCGCGTCGGTTCTGCAGCGACTGCAGTTCGTCCATCGAGCGGCCGGCGATATAGGACAGGTAGCCGGGCACCAGTGGCAGCACGCAGGGCGAGATAAAGGAGATCATCCCGGCGACAAAGGCGCTCAGGATGCCGATATCGCTCGGCGTCAGCACCGGCTAGCCTCCCTGGGGGGTGGCGATGACAGCCTGCAGGTACTCGATGACCTCGGGGCTGTCCCACTCGGCGGCACCCAGTTTGCGCCCCAACTCCCTACCATGGCGGTCGAGCAGTAGGGTTGCCGGCAAACCGAAGGCACCGAGGCTGCTGATAGCCCGGGCGCTTTCATCGATGTAGAGCTCGAGGTGCTGAATACCGACTTCGGCGTAGAAGTCCTGCACGACCTGCACTCCGTCCGGATCGACGGAGAGGGCCAGTACCTGAAAATCCTCACCACCGAGCTGCGCCTGCAGGCGGTCCAGGGTCGGCATTTCCTCACGGCATGGGCCGCACCAGGTGGCCCAGAGATTGAGCAGCACTATCTTGCCCTCGAAGTCGCCCAGTGTGCGGCGCCTGCCCTCGCCATCGCTAAACTCGACTTGCGCTACGGGCTTCGGCATGGGCCAGATGGTCAAGCCGGCGCGGGTGTCGGCATCGGCGGTCTGCGCCGTGGCCGGGCCCGCGGCCTGAAGGAGGAGGGCCAGGAGGCCGCACGTCAGCAGCCGCCAGGGCTTGCCCAGCTCTGGGCATTTGGGCGCTGCCGGCGTATGTGGGGTTCGTGTCTGCCGGTTCATGCTATGCCCTCGTTGCGACATGCCGGGGTCTGGGTTCTTGAACGCCGCCTGCGAAGGCGCCCCGGGTATGTGCAGGCAGAACGCTCGGGCCCAGTCCGACTGCTTCCCTTTTCGGCCTAGGCTTGGTGCCGAGGGGGAGGCATTCGCCCCGGTTCCCGGAGGCCGGGGCGATGAAGCGGCGCGCTATACAGTTGCAGCCTCCAGTGTAGTCAGCCTGGGCCGGGCGTTGTTGTGTCGTTGGGCGAGAGCGACGCCTAGTTCGCCGGATAGTCGGCGACCACCAGGTCGCGGCCCGCCGCTGTCAGGCCGATGACCTGGTAGGCCTGCTGCCTGCCGCCGACTTCCATGCCGGGCGAGCCGGCCGGCATGCCCGGCACGGCGATGCCGACGAGGTCGGAACGCTTGCTCAGCTCGATGATCTGTGCCGCCGGCACATGGCCCTCGATGAACTTGCCGTCGATCACCGCGGTATGACAGGCGCCAAGACGGGGCGCCACGCCCAGGCGCTGCTTGACCGCGACCATGTCCGACTCGACATGGTCATTGACCTTGAAACCGTTGTCTTGCAGGTGTGCGACCCACTTCTTGCAGCAGCCGCAGTTGGCGTCGCGGTGCACATCGATGCTCAGCGGCTCGGCGGCCTGGGCCGCGGCGCCGAACAGCAGGGCGGCCAGGCTGGTGGCCTGGAGGAGGGATCTAGTGGGCATGCACGTGCTCCTTGCCGTCGGCGTGGGTGTGGGTCTTGGTTGCCGGCTTGGGCGCCGCGGCCGCCGGCTGGGCGTCGTGGTGGCTGGCGCCGGGCGTTTCGCCGGCAGGGTGGTCGGCGCTGGCCAGGTCGCCGCCATGGTGGTCGGCTGCGGCGGCATCATGGTGACTCGCCCCGGCCATCTCGCCGGCATGGTGATCATCGCCCGGCGTGCCGTGCTGATTCTCATGGTTGTGCATGTCGGTTTCGCCGCCGCCGTGCTGGTGGCCGCCGCTGGAGGCGACCAGGGCCCGGTACTCCTGGGCATCGAGCTCCGGCAGCTGCTGCAGGAAGGCGACCATGCCCCAGATATAGGGGTCAGCCATGCTCTTGCCCCAGGCCGGCATGCCGGTGGCCTTGATGCCGTGCTTGATGGTCCAGAAGGCGGCCGCCGGGTTGCCGTCGACGCCTATCTCGGCCAGGTTCGGCGGCGCCGGGTAGAGCGCCTGGCTCAGTTCGGTCTCGGCGACTCCGGGGGCCAGGTGGCAGCCGATGCACATCGCGTTGTAGTTGCCGGCGCCGGCGCGGATCAGCTCCTGGTTGTCCAGGTCGGGCACGACGATATCCCGCGAGCGCACCTCGATGGAGCGGTCGCGGGCCATGCTCAGGAAGGCGTACACGGCCGGCAGGTGCGGGTCGTCGGCGCCGACGTTGACCAGGCCGAAGTAGGCGCCGGCGGTGGCCGCGGACCCGCCGACCAGGCTCGCGGCGACCAGGGTCTTGATTGTTCTTTTCATCTCAGCTCCTCAGAACCACATCCGGATACCGGCGACCAGGCGCGCCTCGCTGACATCGCCGTCTTCTTCGCGCACCATGTCGGCGGTATTGCCGTAGGCGCGATTCCAGGTCACTCCGATATAGGGGGCGAACTCGCGGCGGATTTCGTAGCGCAGGCGCAGGCCGATCTCGCTGCTGGCCAGGCCGGAGCCGACGCCGCGCTCATGGTCGTTCCTGCCGTAGAAGTTCAGCTCGGCGGTGGGCTGCAGGATCAGCCGGTTGGTCAGCAGCATGTCGTATTCGCCTTCCAGGCGCAGGGCGCTCTGTCCCTGTTCGCCGACGAAGCCGGTGGCTTCCACTTCCAGGCCGTACAGCGGCATGCCCTGGATACCGAAGGCGCCCCAGGTCTGCGGCGAGCCCGGCTCGAAGTCCTGGCGCAGGCCGCCGACCAGTTCCCACCAGGGGCCGATGGCGTGGCCCCAGAGCACCTGGAGCTCGGCTTCTTCGGTCATGCCGTTGGTGCGCTCGCCTTCCGAGCGCAGCCACAGGCGGTCGATGTCGCCGCCCACCCAGGCCGAGGCATCCCAGCTGAGCACGCTGCCTTCGTCGGCGTTCTGGTACTCCAGCTGGTCGAACAGCAGGAACCAGCTGAGCATCTTGTCGTGCACGGCATGGCCGGGCAGCGGCGGGAACGCGGCGGCGCGGTCGGCGTCGGTCAGCACCGGGATCGGCGTGCGGCTGGTGGTGGGCGCTTGGTAGGCGTCGCCGTGGCCCATGGCCTTATGGTCCATGGCGTCCTGTGTCGTCTGGCCATGGTTCATCTGGCCGTGGTCCATGGCGCCGTGGTTCATCTGGCTGTGATCCATCGCGCCGTGGTCCATGGCCTGGGGCTTGGGCGCCGGCTGAGCGCTGCCATGGCCCATCGCTGCGTGGTCCATTTTCGAGTGGTCCATCTGCCCGGCGGCATTGGCCAGGCCGGCCACGCCCAGGGCGAGCGCCAGGGCGCCGCCGACCCGTCTTGCTGTATTCAGTGAGCTGTTCATCTCTAGGTTCCCTTACTCGTCCACTCGCACTTCACGGAACATGCCCATTTCCATGTGCAGCAGCAGGTGGCAATGGTAGGCCCAGCGGCCCAGGGCGTCGGCGGTGACCCGGTAGCTGCGCTTGGAGCCCGGCGGCATGTCGATGGTGTGCTTGCGCACCATGAAGTTGCCGTTGTCGTCTTCCAGGTCGCTCCACATGCCGTGCAGGTGGATGGGGTGGGTCATCAT
The DNA here is from genome assembly GCF_051904775.1 of Pseudomonas sp. MBLB4123. Taxonomy (NCBI): domain Bacteria; kingdom Pseudomonadati; phylum Pseudomonadota; class Gammaproteobacteria; order Pseudomonadales; family Pseudomonadaceae; genus Pseudomonas; species Pseudomonas sp. MBLB4123. The sequence continues at coordinate 1,989,227 of NZ_CP196711.1, read as the reverse complement.
GGTGTCGTTGACCAGGGTGATGCGCAGGCGTTCGCCGTACTTGAGGCGCACCGGCTCGGAGTCGGAGAACTTGATGCCGTCGAACGACCAGGCGAACTTCTCCATGTGCCCGGTCAGGTGCAGCTCGATGGTGCGGCTCGGCTCGCGGCCGTCCGGGTCGGGGAAGGTGCTCTTCAGATCGGCGTAGGTCAGTACCCGACGGCCGTTATCGCGCAGCCCCATGCCAGGGTCAGCGAGTTTCGAAGTGGGCATCATGGTCTGCATGTCGACCAGCGGGTTGTTCTCTTCGGAGGCCGGATGGGCTTGCATCTGCCCGCCCATTGCGGCCATGCCGCCCATCTGTCCGTGGTCCATGCCGGCCATCTGGCTATGATCCATGCCGGCCATGCTGCCGTGATCCATGCCGCCCATGCCGCCCATGCTGCCATGGTCCATGCCCATGTCGTCCATGCCGATCAGCGGGCGCGGATCGACCTCGGGCACCGCGGCGCTCAGGCCCTCGCGCACGGCCAGGGTGCCGCGGGCATAGCCGGTGCGGTCCATGGACTGGGCGAAGATGGTGTAGGCCTCGGCGCTGGCCGGCTCGACTATCACGTCATAGGTCTCCGCCACGGCGATGCGGAACTCGTCGACGCTGACCGGCTCCACGTGGAGTCCGTCGGCGGCCACCACGGTCATCTTCAGGCCGGGGATGCGCACGTCGAAATAGCTCATGGCCGAGCCGTTGATGAAGCGCAGGCGCAGCTTCTCGCCCGGCTTGAACAGGCCGGTCCAGTTGCCATTGGGTGCCTGGCCGTTCATCAGGTAGGTGTAGGTATAACCGCTGACATCGGCCAGGTCGGTGGGGCTCATCTTCATCTCGGCCCACATCTTGCGGTCGGCCACGGCCTCGGACCAGCCGTTCTCGCTGACGTCGTCGATGAAGTCGCCGACGGTGCGCTTGTTGAAGTTGTAGTAGTCCGACTGCTTCTTCAGCTTGGCCATCAGCCGGTTCGGGTCTTCGTCGGTCCAGTCGGTGAGCATCACCACGTAGTCGCGGTCGTACTGGAAGGGTTCCGGTTCCTTGGCGTCGATGATGATCGGCCCGTAGACCCCGGCCTGCTCCTGCAAGCCCGAGTGGCTGTGGTACCAGTAGGTGCCGTTCTGCTGCACCTTGAACTTGTATTCGTACATGCCGTTGGGCGCGATGCCGTGGAAGCTCAGGCCCGGCACGCCATCCATGTTGGCCGGCAGGATGATGCCGTGCCAATGGATCGAGGTGTCTTCGCTCAGGCGATTGCGCACGCGCAGGGTCACGGTGTCGCCCTCGCGCCAGCGCAGGATGGGGCCCGGCAGGCCACCGTTGATGGTCATCGCGGTGCGGGCCTTGCCGGTGATGTTCACCGGGGTTTCGCCGATGAACAGTTCGAAGTCGGTGCCCGCCAGCATGGTCGGCTGGCCGGGGCTGGTGACGGCCCAGACCGGTGTGCGCCACAGGCCCAGGCCGGCCAGGATGCCGCCGGCGGTCAGGCCTTTGACGAATGTTCGCCTCGAGGTTTTCGCGTGCATGCCGTTTATGTCCAGTCTATCGAAGGAAACCAGTGCTGGGCGACCAACCGCCTTGTGGCTTGAGGTTGGTGCCGCGTCGGTCAGGGGGCTTCCGACTCCCTGCAAATTTGTTCGCCGCCGCCGCCCGGGCGTGCGTCGGCGAGGGTAAAAATTGCCATATTCCAACCTTGAGGGTGATTACATTTCTGTAAGGTTGGCCGACGGGGGCCGATCAGCACTTGGCGTGTGCGGCCTTTGTCGTCTTGCTTTCGGCCACCGGTGTTGCGTTCTTCTGTTGTTGGGCAAGCTGCGTCGAGACAGTTTCCGCCGCTTGCATGCGGGCGAAGGTGCGGTCGCCGCCGCCTTCGGCCATGGCCAGGGAAGAAAGGCTCAGGGCCGCGATGGCGAAGAGGGTTTTCAGCGTATTCATGGGGGTATCCTCGGTAGCGTCGTTTCGGACCGCCGAGCACGGTGTGCTCGATCTGCGGGGGGTGAGCTTCAGGCTCGAACCAACCTTATCCGGCGGCGCCTGTCAGTACGCTGAGGTAGACATTACAGTTCTGTCAGGATGCGTTTTTATTCTTGAAGGGCCACCGCTCGTCTCTGTACTGTCGTGTCCGTGCCTCATGGCATGTCAGGCAGCGATGCCTGGATTTCCGGGTTGGTGCGGCGCGGGCCGCTGCCGACCTCCACCTCTGACGATCTAGAGAGACAACGATATGTCGAGCAAATCCACCGCCGCCACCGGCGCGGCACTGGCACTGGCGGCGGCCAGCCTCTTCAGCACCCTGCCGGCGCAAGCGGCCGAGGAGGCGCAAACCGCCGAAGTGCAGTGCTTTGGCGTTAACGCCTGCAAAGGCCAGAATGACTGTATGACCGCCACCAATGCCTGCAAGGGCCAAGGCGCCTGCAAGGGCCAGGGTTTTCAGCTGATGACCCAGACCAAGTGCGATGAGGCCGGCGGCAAGGCTGGCGAGTGAGGCCAGGCAGGGGAGTGCATGCCACTCCCTTTACAAAGCCCGAACGAACAGCAGCCATGCCTCCGCGATGCCTCCTGCTCAGGCACTGAGCTGGCTGGGATAGCCCAGGTTTTCGATCACCGCGCGAATGTCCTCCGGGCTCTCGGCGCTCTCGACCTTCACCTTGCCGGCCGCGCGGTCGACCTCGACCCTGGCCTGGCTATCCAGTGTCTGGATGGCCTTGGTGATCTTGCTGACGCAACTGCCACAACCCATTCCGGAAACGTCTAGAGCGAACATGGTCTGTCCTCGTGCTGTGTGGCGTCATTGCCACGGCTGCAGCATCGACCCTGACATCATGGCAAGGTCAAGCCCGGTCTCACCGCGCATCAGGGCTGGCCGTTCTCTCTCAGGATTTCCAGGGCGCGGGCGAGGCTGGCGCGGGACAGTTCGCCGAGATGGTTGCCGACCTGGCGGCCCTCGGCGTCGTAGAACAGCGTGGTAGGCAGGGCCATGGAGCCGACCTGCTGGCCGAGGCGGCCGTCGCCGTCGAGCAGTACGTTGTGCATCTGCAGTCCGGCACCGTCGAGGAAGCGGCGGATCTCGCCCGGCCCCTCGCCCTGGTTGACGAACAGGAAGGTCAGTGCCGGCTCCCTGGCCTGGGCCTCGGCCAGCACCGGCATTTCCCGCCGGCAGGGCGGGCACCAGGTCGCCCAGAGATTGATCACCAGCGGCTGGCCCAGATAGTCCCGCAGCGCGACCGGCGCGCCATGGCTGTCGCGCAGCTCCAGGTCGGGCAGGCGGGTGCCGCGCTCCAGGGCCTGCCAGGCGAGGGTGCTGGTGCCCCAGCTCAGTACCCCGACGGCCAGCGCCACGGCCAAGGGCCGGCGCAGGCCGCGGTCGCGCCAGGCCTGCCAGCTGCCCAGCAGCAGCGCCGCGAGGATTCCGGGCCAGGCGATGAAGCCGCCGTCACGGATGTCCAGGACTTTCCAGGGCTCGTCTTGATAGTGCTGGTAATACCCCGCGACGAAGGCCAGGCGGGCCACCAGCAGGGCCAGCAGCAACAGGCGGAACACCTGCTGCTCGGGATTGCGCCCGCTGGCGCGGCCGGCCCACCAGCCGCTCAGCGTTGCCAGCAGCAGGCTGCCGAGCAGCAGCAGGTGGGGGACGGCCAGGGTCAGCGGGCCCAGGTTGACGGTTAACACTCGAGAGCCTCCCGGCCAACTGGTTGATGATCGTGCGCGTGATCCAGCGCCTGCGCCGGGTGCGCTCGCGTGCGGTGCGAATGCCCCCGGCTTCGACAGCGGCCGGCGGTTGCTGCCGGGCCGCGAGGACGCTCAATCGCCCAGGTTACCCTCGGCCTTGCCCCGGGGCCAGGCAGAGAAGGCCAGGAAATACAGCAGGACCAGGTTGACCAGCGGCACAATCATCAGCAGACCCAGCCACTGCGAGTAACCGGCCTTCTTGAAGATCAGACAGAACGGCAGGATAACCAGGGCGGTCAAGAGCAGCATCATCAGAGGTCCGAATGGCCACATGGTGGTGTCATGCATCGTTTCTCTCCTGTTGGTCGATAGATTCGTCGGCAGCGTGCCGTGGTACCTGTATCCGTGCTCAGTCGATGGCGACCCGCCGCAGGCGCAGGGCGTTGAACACCACCGAGGCCGAGCTGACGCTCATCGCCAGGGCGGCGATCATCGGCGACAGCAGCAGGCCGGTGAGGGGATACAGCAGGCCGGCGGCCAGGGGGATGCCCATGGCGTTATAGAGGAACGCGAAGCCGAGGTTCTGGCGCATGTTCCTGACCGTGGCCACGGACAGGGTGCGCGCGCGCAGAATGCCCATCAGATCGCCTTTGACCAGGGTCACCTGAGCGCTGTTCATCGCCACGTCGGTGCCCGTACCCATGGCCACACCGACCTCGGCACGGGCCAGCGCCGGGGCGTCGTTGATGCCATCGCCGGCCATAGCCACGCGCCGGCCGTAGCTTTGCAGGTCCGCCACCAGGTTTTCCTTGTCCTGGGGTTTGACCTCGCCGTGTACCTCCTCGATGCCCAGTTGCCTGGCCACCGCGTGCGCCGTGGTCAGGCCGTCGCCGGTGGCCATGATCACCTTGATGTCCTCCTCCTGCAGCCTGTCGACGGCGCGCTTGGCGGTGGCCTTGATCGGATCGGATACGGCCAGCAAGCCGGCCAGGGCGCCATCCACCGCCAGGTAGATGATGCTGACACCCTCGGCGCGCAGGCGTTCGGCGTGCTCCTGCAAGGGGCCGATGTCGACGCCGGACTCCTGCATCAGTGCGCCATTGCCCAGCTGCAATTTCCGGCCTTCGACCTGGCCGCGCACGCCGATCCCCGAGCCGGACTCGAAGGCTTGCGGGTCGACCAGCTCCAGCCCTTCGCCGCGGGCGTGCTCGACTATGGCGTGGGCCAGGGGATGCTCGCTGCCCTGATCGAGGCTGGCGGCCAGGCGCAGCACCTCGGGCGCGGCGAACGAGGGCGTGCCAGCGACGCTGTGGAACAGCGGCCGGCCTTCGGTCAGGGTGCCGGTCTTGTCGACGATCAGCGTATCGATCTTGCACAGGTTCTCGATGGCCCTGGCATCCCGGAACAGCACCCCGCTGCCGGCGGCCTTGCCGGTCGCCACCATGATCGACATCGGCGTGGCCAGGCCCAGGGCGCAGGGGCAGGCGATGATCAGCACGGCGACGGCGTTGATCAGGCCGAACACCCAGCCAGGCTCCGGTCCCAGCAGCCCCCAGGCGAAGAAGGTCAGCAGGGCGATGACGATCACCCCGACCACGAAGTAGCCGGCGACCGTATCGGCCATGCGCTGCATCGGCGCCTTCGAGCGCTGAGCGCGGCCGACCATTTGCACGATCTGCGCCAGGGTGGTGTCGGCGCCGACCTTCTGCGCCTCCATCACCAGGCTGCCGTGGGCGTTCAGGGTGGCGCCGATCAGCCCATCGCCGGGGGCCTTCATGACCGGCACGGGCTCGCCGGTGAGCATGGACTCATCCACGGCGCTCTCGCCTTGCAGCACCTTGCCGTCGACCGGCACCTTCTCCCCAGGACGCACGCGCAGCCGATCGCCCTGCCGTACCTGAGTCAGGGGAATGTCCTGTTCCCGACCGTCGGCGTCGATCCGTCTCGCCGTCTTGGGGGCCAGGCCCAGCAGCGATTTGATCGCCGCCGAGGTCTGCGAGCGCGCCTTGAGTTCGAGCATCTGGCCCAGCAGGGTGAGGGAGATGATCACCGCGGCCGCCTCGAAGTAGACGCCGATCCGCCCGTCCTGCATGAAGTTCTGCGGGAAGATCTGCGGCGCCAGGGTGGCCGCGACGCTGTACAGGTAGGCGGCGGACGTGCCCAGGCCGATCAGGGTCCACATGTTGGGGCTGCGCTGCCGCACCGAGGCCAGGCCGCGGACGAAGAAGGGCCAGCCGGCCCAGAGGGTCACCGGGGTCGCCAGGAACAGCTCGACCCAGTTCTGCGTGGCGCCGTGGAACAAGGGTAGCGCGTGTGCGGACATGGCCAGGACGGTGACGCCGACGGTCAGGGGCAGGGTCCACCAGAAGCGCCGGGAGAAGTCCGCCAGTTCCGGGTTCTGCTCGTCCTCCGCATCCGGTATCAGCGGTTCCAGGGCCATGCCGCAGATCGGGCAGGTGCCTGGGCCGGTCTGGCGGATTTCGGGGTGCATCGGGCAGGTGTACTCGGCCGCGTCCGGTGCGGACGGTGCTGGTTGCTGCTGGTCGTGGCCCGGCTGGGGCGCAAGGTAGCGGGCCGGGTCGTCGTTGAATTTCGCCTGGCACTTCTGGCTGCAAAAGCTATAGGTCGCGCCCTGGTACTGCGCGCTGAACGGGCCACCGGCCTGGACCCGCATGCCGCACACCGGGTCCTGCTGCTCTGCATGGTGCTGTGAGGAACTGGACATGGGTCATTCCCTCGGCTGGTGCTTGGCGCTGGCGGCTGCGCGATGCTGCGGGGCATGAGCGCCATGACGGTGGCCGAACAGGTGCAGTAGCGGGCATAGCAGCAGGATCAGGTAGGGCAGCAGCTGGGTGGCATGGGCGTAGTGTTCCCGCGCCAGATAGAACAGGCCGATGACCAGCAGCATCAGCACCAGCACGGCGCTTCTGCTTTTCCAGAGTGGCGCTGCGGGTGAGTCGGGGCGAGGGGGCGAATGGTGCATGATGCGACTCCTGCGGTTGGCCTGGCGTGATTACCTCAGCATAGGCAAGCGCCGCGGCCAGCCGCTTGATGCAGGTCGAGGCCGTTCCCGCCTACGCCACGGGGCCGGATAACCGGGGGCGGATAAGCGCCCGCTGTAGAAAAAACGCGGCGCCAAGACGACGCCACCAGGCCCAAGGAGCAGTGGAACAAGGCCCTGAAACTGCGGCGGGCACGGGTGCGGCGCATCCATCCCCTATCCATGCCCGCACTCTAGGCGAGCCTTGCTGACACGCGGCTGAACCCCGCATTACATTTCTGTAAGCCTCTGGTTGGTATGGCTGATTCGCGGCACACTCGGGGCCACAGCAACCTGGGAGGTCGCGCATGAAAATTCTGGTGGCCGAAGACGAGCCCAAGACGGGGCTCTACTTGCAGCAGGGGCTCTGCGAGGCCGGTTTCAGCGTGGATCGGGTGATGACCGGCACCGACGCTCTGCAGCATGCCCTCGAACAGCCCTACGACCTGCTGATCCTCGACGTGATGATGCCGGGGGTAGACGGCTGGGAGGTCTTGCGCCTGGTGCGCGCTGCCGGCAAGGCGATGCCGGTGCTGTTTCTCACCGCCCGCGACGGGGTCGAGGATAGGGTCAAGGGCCTCGAGCTGGGCGCCGATGACTACCTGATCAAGCCGTTCGCCTTCTCCGAGCTGCTGGCCAGGGTGCGCACGCTGCTGCGCCGCGGTAACAGCGTGCCGAGCGTGACCAGCCTGCAGATCGCCGATCTGCAGGTCGACCTGCTCAAGCGCCGGGCCATTCGCGGCGGCAAGCGCATCGACCTGACGGCCAAGGAGTTCGCCCTGCTCGAACTGTTGTTGCGCCGGCGCGGCGAGGTGTTGTCGAAGTCGCTGATCGCCTCGCAGGTCTGGGACATGAACTTCGACAGCGACACCAACGTGATCGAGGTCGCGGTCCGGCGTCTGCGGGCGAAGATCGACGACGAGTTCGCGCTGAAGCTGATCCATACCGTGCGCGGCATGGGCTACATGCTCGAGGAGCCGGAGTCGCGATGAGCCGGCTGTCCCTGACGGCCCGCATGAGCCTGATGTTCATGCTGGCGGTGGCGGCGGTGTTGAGCGTCGCCGCGCTGAGTTTCTATCGCCTCAGCCAGCACCACTTCGCCCTGCTCGATCACCAGACCCTGCAGGAGAAACTGGCCTCGACCCGGGCGATCCTGGGCGTTGCCCCGGCGGGGGCGAGCCTCGGCCAGCTGCAGCCGCAGCTGAGTGCCCTGCTCGATGCCCACCACGACCTGACGGCCGTGCTCCTCGGGGCCGACGGCAGCGTGCTGTTCGCCGCCCCCGGGGTGCTCGACATCCCGCCGCACTTTCGTAGCTACCCGCAAGACGCGGTCTGGGAATGGCAGGGCGAGCGGCGCATGTACCGCGGCATCAGCGCGCCGGTCACGGCGGCGGGGCAGGCCGAGCCGCTGACGCTGATGCTGGCGCTGGATGTCACCAACCACATGGCCTTCTTCGACACCCTGCAGCGCTGGTTCTGGATAGGCCTGGCCCTCAGCGCCCTGGTCAGCGCCGGGCTGGGCTGGGTGGTGGCGCGCAGTGGCCTGCGCCCGCTGCGCCAGGTCACCCGGACGGCCGCGTCGATGTCGGCCAAGTCGCTCAAGGAGCGCATCCCGCTGGAGCCGGTGCCGCTGGAGCTGCAGCAGCTGGTGTCCTCGTTCAACGCCATGCTAGGGCGTCTAGACGATGCCTTCGTGCGTCTGTCCAACTTCTCCGCCGACATCGCCCATGAGCTGCGTACGCCGCTCAGCAGCCTGATGACCCACACCGAGGTCATCCTCGGCCGCAAGCGCGATGTCGACACCTACGAGGACAACCTCTACTCGAACCTGGAAGATCTCAAGCGCATGGCGCGGATGATCGACGACATGCTGTTCCTGGCCAAGTCCGACAACGGCCTGATCGTTCCCGAACGCCAGCCGGTCGTGCTGGAGACGCTGGTGACCAGCCTGTTCGATTATTACCAGCTGCTGGCCGAGGAGCGCGGCATCGAGCTGCGGCTCACGGGCGTGGCCTGTGTCCGGGGCGATCGGCTGATGCTGCGCCGCGCCGTCTCGAACCTGCTGTCCAATGCGCTGCGCTATACCCCACCAGGGCAGTCCATCTCGGTTAGCCTCGACCAGGACGGCGCCGTGGCGCGGCTGTCGGTGGCGAACCCGGGGGCGAGCATCCCGGCCGAGCACCTGGAGCGCCTGTTCGACAGGTTCTACCGCGCCGATCCGGCCCGTCGCGAGGGCGACCCGGGCAATGCCGGCCTGGGCCTGGCGATCACCCGTTCGATAGTCGAGGCCCACCAGGGGCGGATCTGGTGCGACTCAGCCAATGGCCGCACGGCGTTCCACATGGAGTTTCCCCGCGCCGAGCCCACGCCGTAGACCCTATGACGGGGGCCGGGCGGAGACCATGGGGAACCGTGCCCGGCGTCTTGCCTACTCCATGAGCTCGGGGTCGGCGGCGACAGTGTGCGGCGCGGCGCCCCGCATGATATCGGCGATGATCGGCACCGGGGTCATCAGGTGCGTCTGCATCAGGGCGCAGGCCCGTGCGGCGTCCCGGGCGAGGATCGCCTCGACCAGTTCGCCGTGTTCCTGGCGCTTGAGGGCCAGGGCCGCCTCGGAGAACACCGTACGGCGCAGCCACAGCTGGCGGTAGCGTTCGGCCTGGTCGAACAGGTAGGCGCGGGCCTGCAGCAGGTGGCGGGAGCCGCAGCCGGCGGCGATCGCGCTGTGGAAGGCCTTGTGCCGCGCGTCCCAGACTTCCAGCATCTGTTCCTCGCTGTTGACCTCCATCACCTTGGCCAGGGTGTGGGCGCAGGCCAGCACCTGGGCCTCCCAGGCGTCGTCGCCGCGTTCGATGGCCAGCTTCAGCACCAGGGCCTCGAGGTTGGCCCGGGCGTCGTAGACGTCCTGCATCTCGTCGGGCGACATCGGCGCCACGCGGTAGCCGCGCTGGCTGATCGCCACCACCAGGTTCTCCGCCACCAGCTGCGACAGCGCCTCGCGCAGCGGCCCGACGCCCAGGTCGTAGCGCTCCTTGAGCGCACTCATCAGCAGCTTCTCACCGGGCCGGTACAGGCCCCGGATGATGTCCCGCTTGAGCCACTCGTAGCCGCTGACGGCCGAGTTCTGCCGGGGGGCGAGGGTATCCATAAACCATGTCCTCGAGGGTTTTGCCCATGATACCCAAGTGCCGAGAGAACCACTAAGCAGGGATAGAGGTCATGTAAATCTACATAAAATAAAAATGTAGACATTTTTGTCGTGTGGCGATAATTTGCCTTCCGTCAGTCGCGCATGCCTCCGGGCGGCGCATGGATCATCTCGCTCAGGACACCGCCATGAACGCCTTCACCCAGCCCCAAGACCCCGTGATGCCACAGCCCTCAGCCGTTCAGGGATTCAGCCTTGCGCCTTCGACGCAGTCGCCGCGTCTGCTGGAACTGACCTTCGCCCGGGCCACGGTGCAGGCCTTCTGCGCAGCGGTGGCCGAGTGGCCGGTGCAGGCGCTGGAGTACAAGTCGTTCCTGCGCTTTCGTTTTGCCAAGATCCTCGACGAGCTGTGCGGCCACAGCCTGCGTCCGGTGTTGCTCAACAGCCTGATGGACCGCGCCACCGGCGGTCTGTTGGTCAGGCCGGAGGGACTGAGCGACGTGACCCAGGCCGAGGACATGGTCAAGTTCTCCACGGCGGTGGCGCACCTGCTCGGGCGCTCGAACCACGATGCAATGAGCGGGCAGTTCTATGCGCGCTTCGTGGTGGAGAACGTCGACAGCTCCGACAGCTATCTGCGCCAGCCGCATCGGGTGATGGAGCTGCACAACGACGGCACCTTCGTCGACCAGATCACCGACTACGTGCTGATGATGAAGATCGACGAGCAGAACATCGAAGGCGGCAATTCGCTGATCCTGCACCTGGACGATTGGGAGGGGCGTGATGCGTTCTTCCATCATCCGCTGGCACGCCGGGTCATGCGCTGGACGGCGCCGCCGAGCAAGAAGGTCGACAGGGAGGTGTTCCATGCGGTGTTCGATGTCGATGCCGAGGGCCGGCCGACCATGCGCTACATCGACCAGTTCGTGCAGCCCAAGGACTTCGAGGAAGGCAACTGGCTGACCGACCTGTCGATCTCCCTGGAAGGCAGCAAGCAAAAGCTGTCCGTGCCGGTGCCGGTGGGCAATTTCCTGCTGATCAACAACCTCTACTGGCTGCATGGGCGCGACCGCTTCACCCCGCATCCGGGCCTGCGCCGCGAGCTGATGCGCCAGCGTGGTTACTTCAGCTACCCCAAGCTGGGCCACCAGCAGGGTCAATAACCGTCCGCGGGACTTCCACCATCAGGCCGTGCGGCAACGCCGGCCCACCAGAGGTTTGCGCCGTGTACGATTTCGTGATTATCGGCGGTGGCATCGTCGGCATGTCCACCGCCATGCAGCTGATCAAGGCCTATCCAGAGGCTAGGATTCTGCTGCTCGAAAAAGAGTCGGGGCCGGCCCGGCACCAGACCGGGCACAACAGCGGGGTGATCCACGCCGGGGTCTACTACAGCCCCGGCAGCCTCAAGGCCAGGTTCTGCCTGGCCGGCAACCGCGCCACCAAGGCGTTCTGCGCCGAGCAGGGCATCGCCTACGACGAGTGCGGCAAGTTGCTGGTCGCCACCAACGAGTTGGAGGTGCAGCGCATGGGCGCGTTGTGGCAGCGCACCGCGGCCAACGGCCTGCAGCGCGAGTGGCTGAGCGCCGAGCAGCTCAAGGAGCGCGAGCCGAATATCCGCGGCCTCGGCGCGATCTTCGTGCCCTCCAGCGGCATCGTGAACTACGCCGAGGTCACCGCGGCCATGGCCCGCGAGTTCCAGAAATACGGCGGGGAGATCCGCTACGGCGCCGAGGTCACCGGCCTCGAGGAGTTGGCCAGCGAGCTGCGGGTACATACCCGGCTGGGCACCTTCTGCACGCGCTTTATGGTCAGTTGCTCGGGGCTGATGGCCGATCGCCTGGTGCGCATGCTCGGGCTCGATCCGGGCTTCAGCATCTGCCCGTTCCGCGGCGAGTACTACCGGCTGCCGGCGCGGCACAACCGCATCGTCAACCACCTGATCTACCCGATTCCCGATCCGTCCATGCCGTTTCTCGGCGTGCACCTGACGCGGATGATCGACGGCAGCGTCACGGTCGGGCCGAACGCGGTGCTGGCGCTCAAGCGCGAGGGCTACCGCAAGCGCGACATCTCCCTGGCCGACACCTGGGCCATGCTCGGCGATGCGGGCATCCGCCGGGTGCTCAGGGACAACCTGCGCCCGGGGTTGGTGGAGATGAAGAATTCGCTGTTCAAGCGCGGCTACCTGCAGCAGGTGCGCAAGTACTGCCCCGGCCTCGGGGTGCAGGACCTGCAGCCCTATCCGGCCGGGGTGCGCGCCCAGGCGGTGTCCAGGGACGGCAAGCTGATCGAGGACTTCCTGTTCCGCAACACCCGGCGCAGCGTCAACGTGTGCAACGCGCCGTCGCCGGCGGCGACCTCGGCCATCCCAATCGGCGCCTACATCATCGAGCAGATCGAGGCCCAGCTGCAGGGCCTGCCCGCTTTTGCCAAGGCCGCGCGCCAGATGCGGGCGGCCGTGAGTCTCTAGCCGGGCTCAGGGCTGCTTGCCCCAGAGCTGTTCCAGGCGTGCGTCACGGCCGCAGCCGCGGCGGTAGTAGGTGTAGCGCAGGGGGTTCTTCAGGTAGTAGTCCTGGTGGTAGTCCTCGGCCGGGTAGAAGGTCGTGGCCGGCAGCAGCTCGGTGACGATCGGTTGGTCGAAGCGGCCCGAGGCCTGCAGGGCCGCCTTCGAGGCTTCGGCCAGGGCCTTCTCCTCGGGCGTGGCGTAGAAGATCGCGCTGCGGTACTGCGAGCCGTGGTCGCAGAACTGGGCGTTGGCCGTCAGCGGGTCGATGGTCGGCCAGAACGCCTCGAGCAGTTCGGCATAGCTAGTCTTGCTTGGGTCGTATTCGACCCGCACGGCCTCGGTATGCCCGGTGCCACCGGCGGAGACCTGCTGGTAGCTGGGGTTGGCCACGTGACCGCCGGTGTAGCCGGAGGTGGTGGCGATCACCCCGGGCAGCTTGTCGAAGTCCGCCTCGGTGCACCAGAAGCAGCCGCCGGCGAACACCGCGACGCCCTGTTCCGCCGGAGCGAGCTCGGCCGCCGGGCCGGCGTGCGCCTGTTGCAGCGCCGGGGTGCCCGGCTTGCAGGCACTCAGCAGCAAGGCGGCCAGCAGCGTTGCGGCCAGGGCGCCGAAGGCGGCGCGGTGAGGATATGTCGCGCTCATGCTCAGCTCCTCAGCTCGGGCAGGCTTTCGTCTTCAGGAATGAAGCGCAGGGCCAGGCCGTTGTTGCACCAGCGTTCGCCCCGCGGCGCCGGGCCGTCGTCGAACAGATGGCCCTGGTGGCCACCGCAGCGGGCGCAGTGGTATTCGGTGCGCGGGAAGATCAGCTTGAAGTCGCGCTTGAAGCCCGTGTGCCCCTCGATGGCCTGGGTGAAGCTCGGCCAGCCGGTGCCGCTTTCGTACTTGTGTCGGCTGTCAAACAGCGGCAGGTAGCAGGCGGCGCAGATATAGGTGCCGGGGCGCTTCTCATGGTTCAGCGGGCTGCTGCCGGGGCGTTCGGTGTCCTCCTCGAACAGCACCGCATAGGCGGCCGGCGTCAGCAGCTCGCGCCAGGCGCTGTGTGCTTTGTCCAGAGGAACTACGGTGGCGCCAGCCGCTTCCGTTTCGGCCAGGCTGAAAGAGGCCTGGCTGGCCAGTAACGGCAAGGCCGGCAGGAGGACCATGCCTTGGAGTAGGGCGCGTCGTTTCATGGTGGTTCTCTACACGAGGATTCGATCTGTAGACCCGGCACGGGACGACTTGTTACAGCGCCTTGTCTTGCCGCTTTCCCGCATCGGTCTCTGTGGAGGCAAAGGGGGTGACGGGACTCGGCCCTAGGCGAGCGGGAAGCTGGCTTCTGCCTCGATGATGCTGAGATTGCGCCCGGCGTTTTTCGCCCGGTACAGGTACTGATCGGCCCGTTGCAACCAACCGTCCCAGGGTTCGCCGTCGCGCAGGATGGCCCCGCCCACCGACATGGTCACCGGCCCGCCCGGCCCGCGCAGCCGCGCCCTGACCTGGTCTTGCAGGTGGGCGGCGGCGGCGCGCAGGCCCACCTCGTCGGTATTGGGCAGCAGCAGGAGGAATTCTTCGCCGCCGAAGCGGAACAGACGATTCTCCTGGCGTGAGGACTGCTGGATCAGCTCGACGAAGTCCACCAGCACCTGGTCGCCGGCGGGGTGACCGAACCTGTCGTTGATCTGCTTGAAGTGATCCAGGTCCATCACCAGCACGCCGTAGCTGTTGCCGTGGCGGCGGTGGGTGGACACGGCGATCCGCAGCTCCTTGTTCATCTCCCGCCGATTGCGCGCGCCGGTCAGCGGGTCCTGACTCGCCAGGAGCTGCAGCTGATCGCGCTGGCTGCGGGTGCGAAAGGCGAAGATGTAGGTCAGTACGCTGGCCATCAGACCGGTGACCAGGAAGGAGACCATCTGGTAGTTGCTCTCGAACACCGTGCCGGGCACCAGCAACGCATGGCCGACCAGGGCTGTCAGCACCAGTAACATGGCGATCATGGCCTTGCCGGGGGAGACCATGAAGAAGTTGAAGAGGATCAGCGGATAGATCCAGAACAGGCCGTTGACGCCGAGGTTGATGGCGATCAGCGTGGCACCGGCGGAGAAGATCACCGAGAGGAAGAGGCCCGGCTTCACCGTGTCGCCGCTGCGCCAGGCGTAGAGCACGGCGAGTATGGTCGACAGCACGATGACGGTGTCGGCGAGGCTGACCAGGTAGTTGCCTTCTTCCAGCCGGTACAGGGCGTAGGGCGAGATGGCCAGGACGCCGAACAGGGCCATCAGGGTGATGATGGACAGCTGGAAGTCTTGGCGCAGGCGCTTGAGCAGCTGCGGGATGAGCTTGGACATGGCCGGGGCTTGTAGTTGTTGTGGGCTGAGCGGCTTCGATAAGGATGCAGAGCTTTGCCCCAGTCTGGCAAGGGACATGTCTTGGCGAAGTGCCATTATCGGTGCCGGCGCCACGGGCCGGTGAGTTCGGCGCCGCCTTAGAACTCGACGCCTTCCTCGCGGACGAGGGCCACCAGAGCCTTGTGACGCTGGTAACGCAGCAGGCGCTCGTTCAGCTCGGGCGGCAGGCTGAGGCAGGGCGCGAATCCCTGGCGTCGGTAGAAGGGGCCCAGCTGCGGGTGACAGAACAGCCAGGTCGGGCCGCAGCAGGAGCTCAGGCGGCGAGGATGTCGCCGCGCTGGGCGACCCACACCGGGTCCTGACGGTGCGGGCGCATCGGCGAGCGATGGGCGCGGTAGAACTTGCCGGCCAGAGGCGTGAGTGGGCTGGGCAGGGGGCGCAACTGCAGATCGGGCATGGGCTCGGGTCGATGGGGATATAGGGTGCCCCGCACAGATCCCGGTCCGTGCTGGGCGATGGGCTCAGGAGTTGGCGGAGTGGCTGCCGAGCAGGGTCTTGCCGGCGCGCTTTGCCTTCTTCGCCATGCGCTTTTCCTGAGCGCTTTTCAGGGGTTTCTTCTTCGCTTGTTTCTTCGCATCCAAACCTTTGCTCATGGTCGTCATCCCGCGGTCAAGAAGTGGTCGATAGGGTCGCTCGAATCGGTGATTTCCAGGGCACTCCCACCTCCCAGGCTGCACCAGCCTGCAGCTGCTGATCGTCATCAACGTCAGTTTAATGATAGTCCCTTGGCCGAGCGGCGGCATGGGCGAGGGCGCTGCCTGGCGTCGGGTGTTGTACGGCTCGACTGGTTAACACTTCGCCGGAAAAAACGCCCGAAGCGATGACAGCCGCACGGCGCAGTCGCATCATGCGAACAGTGGTCTCGAGCCGTCGAGGATCGGGCGCAGGGTTCAGAGGTGAAGGCCGTACGCATGTCGATAACCAGCAACCCACAACTTCTGGTATACGCCGCGGCCACCGATGTCGGCCTGGTGCGCGGGCACAACGAGGACGCCCTGCTCTGTTGCCCGGAGCAGGGCCTGTGGGCCGTCGCCGACGGCATGGGCGGGCATAGGCGGGGCGAGGTGGCCAGCGCTCTGGCGCTGCAGGCGCTGGCTGCGGCCTGTACGGCGGGCGAGGATTTGAGCTCCGCGGTGCATGCGGCCAATGCCGCCGTGCTGGCCGCCGCCGAGGCCGATGCCGAATGCCGTGGCATGGGCACCACGCTGGTCGCCGTGCGTTTCAGCGGGAGCGATTTCCAGATCGCCTGGGTCGGCGACAGTCGCGCCTATCGCGTCGACGCCACCGCCATCGAGCGCCTGAGCCACGACCACAGCTGGGTCCAGGCGATGATCGACGCCGGCCAGATGAGCGAGGCCGAGGCGCGCTGCCATCCCCAGCGCGGGGTGATCTTCCAATGCCTGGGACGTGAGGACCAGAGCCTTGAGATCGGCCTGGCGCGGGGGCGGCTGCGTGCGCACGAGCTGCTGCTGCTGTGCAGCGACGGCCTGAGCGGTGAGCTGGACGACGGGAAGATCCAGCAGCAGTGCGCCACCGCGGCTACCCTGGACGAACTGGTGGCGACCTTGATCGCTCAGGCCAACGGCCAAGGGGGCCATGACAATATTTCCTGCATCGTGCTGGGCTGCGCGCCGACCGAGCCGGGCCAAGCGCTTGCGACCACGGAGCCGCGCGGTCTGCTCAGCCGGCTGTTCAAACCGATGAAAAGCTGATCGCCGACATGACAGAAGATCTGCTCGAGATACCCGGTTACCGGGTGCATGGCCGCCTCGGCAAGGGCGGCATGGCCGAGGTCTACCTGGCCACCCAGTTGTCGTTGCAGCGCAAGGTCGCGGTGAAGGTGTTGCTCAGCAGCGCGGACCAGGCGTTCGGCCAGCGCTTCATCAAGGAAGGCCACCTGCTGGCCTCGCTGCATCACCCCTCGATCATCACCATCCATGACATCGACCGGCTCGCCGATGGGCGCCACTACCTGGCCATGGAGTTCGTCCCCGGCGGCGACCTGGCCCAGTACAAGGGCCAGCGCTTCGCCCCCGCCCAGGCGCTGCGCATCGTCCGGCAGATCGCCAGCGCCCTGGCCGTGGTCCACGACAGCGGCCTGGTGCACCGCGACATCAAGCCGGCCAACATCCTCTTTCGCGACGACGGCACCGTGGTGCTCAGCGATTTCGGCGTGGCCAAGCAGGTCACGCTCGATCAGGACCTCACCCAGGCCGGCATCGCCGTCGGCAGCCCGGCCTACAGCAGCCCGGAACAGGCGCAATGCCAGCCCCTGGATGCGCGCAGCGACATCTACAGCCTCGGGGTGATCCTGCTGGAGATGCTCGGTGGCGATAACCCTTTTCGCGGCGCCAACTACACCCAGACCGTGATGAACCACCTGCAGATGGAGCCGCCGTCGCTGCCGTCTCCGCTGCAGCCCTATCAGTGGCTGCTCGCGCGCATGCTGGCCAAGGACCCGGACGAACGCTTCGCCGATTGCCGGGTGTTGCTGGCGAGCCTGGAGGAAGTGGCCCAAGAGTCTGGCGACAGCAGCCTCAGTGCCCCGTTCGTGCGGCCGGACAGAGGCCGCCGCGGCGCGCCCATGGACGCCTGGCGCAAGCACCTGGCCTGGGCCGTGCTCGGCATGCTGCTGCTCGCCGGGGCGAGTGGGGCGGGCTACTACGGCTACCGCCAGGTGCAGTTGGGCGACTACCTGGCCCGGGCCGAGCAACGCCTGGGCGAGGGGCGCCTGCAGGAACCGGCCCAGGACAACGCCGACTACTGGTTCCGCCAGGCCCTGGCCCTGGATGAGGACAACGCCCAGGCCCTGGATGGCCTGCAGCGGGTGTTGCAGGCCCGCATCGCCGGCTACCTGGCGCTGGCCGATGAGCGCATCGCGGAGAACCGCCTGCTGCTGCCCGAAGATGACAGCGCGACCTTCTACTTCCGCCGCGTGCTCGCCTGGGAGCCGGACAACCTGCTCGCCCTGGCCGGCCTCAGCCGCGTGGTGCAGCGCTTCATCGAGCAGAGCGAGCGGGCCTATGAGCGGCGCGAACATGCCTTGGCGCTGGAGTACATCAAGCACGGACTGGAAGTGGAGCCGGCCAACGAAACCCTGCTAAAACTCTATGACAACCATGAGCGACGCGTGCGCCTGGCCCAGGCTCCGCGCCGCCAGACAACCTCGGGCGCGGGCCGGCGGGACGGGCAGAACCCGATCAAGCGGCTGTGGAACAACATCTTCAACCCGTGACTACGTCGGGCCCGGTTGCCGCAGCTGCGGCGGTCCGGCCTGGCGTCCCCGTCTCATTCTCGAGGCAGTAGGCAACATGCTCAGAGTCCACTTCAGCGACAACCGCCAAGCGCCCATCTGGCTGACGGATGAGCGCTTCAGCATCGGCCAGGACAGCCGCAACGACCTGGTGCTGGACGACGCCCAGATCGCCGCTTTCCATGCCGAAGTGCGCCAGGACCATGGCTACTACTACCTCACCGACTACGGCAGCCAGACCGGCACCTTCGTCAACGACGAGCGTATCGGCGCGCGCTACCAGCTGCGGGCCAACGACCGGGTGCGCCTGGGCACCCTGGAGCTGGTGCTGCTCGACCCGGCGCAGGCACGGCCCCGGGTCGAAACGGCGCCGCGCTGGTTCCTCCAGGTGATCAAGGGCGAGCACCAGGGCAAGAAGTTTCATGTCCACGGCTCCATGACCTTCGGCCGCTCGGTCAAGTGCGAGCTGAGCTTCAGCGACCCGGAGCTGTCGCGCCGGCACTGCGAATTCTTCCTCAAGGACGACGTGCTGGAGGTCAAGGACCTGGCCTCGGCCAACGGGGTACTGGTCAACCAGCAGAAGGTGTCGACGGCGGTGCTGCAGCCCGGCGACCAGGTGAAGATGGGCTCGGTGAGCCTGCTGGTGATCGGCCCCAGGGTCACGGTGGCGCCGGCCGAGGACGAGGATGCCACCCAGTTCGTGCGTGCCATCGATCTGCCCAAGCCGCTCACGAGCAAGCCCGCCGCGCCTCGGGCCGCGAGCCTCAACCCATTGCGTGCGGTGGCCCAGGCCAAGGCCGCCGAGACGCCCGACGAGCCGCTCGGGGCGAAACAGCACGGGCTGTCCTCGGCCGCTCTGGTGTTGCTGGTGCTCCTGCTGGTCGGGGTGGCCGCGGCCCTGGCCGCCAAGGCCCTGCTCTAGACCTGTCCGGGCGCCGAACCCTCCCCCAGTGGGCGGCTGCCCGGCGGCCTATCGAGACTAAGAACAATTATCAGGCGACCAACTGCAGAAAGGCGCCATTGAATCCGAGGAGGGCTGTCCTAGGCTCAGGATGACAGTGTCAAAATAGAGGCACACATGCGCAGTCTATCGATAGGTCTTGTGGTTGTTGCCTGTTTTTTGGCAGTTGGCTGGTGGTGGGGGCGTCCCCAGCCCATGCCCGTGCAGTTGGTGGCGGTGGAGCGCGGACCGGTGGAGACCCTGGTGGCCAATACCCGCGCCGGCACCCTGAAGTCCTGCCGGCGTTCGCACCTGTCGTTCAATATCGGCGGCCAGGTCAGCGAGCTGCTGGTCGACGAGGGGCAGCGGGTCGAGGCGGGCCAGGTGCTGATGCGCCTGCGCCAGGATGATCGCCTGGCCCGGGTGCAGGAAGCCGAGGCGCGCCTGGAGGCCAAGCGCAACGCCCGCGAGCAATCCTGTCGTCAGGCCAAGCTCGATCAGCGCGACCTGCAGCGCCTGGAGCGCCTGGCCGCGCGCAAGTTGCTGGCCGCCGATCGCCTCGACCAGGCCGAGACCCGCGCCCGCCTGGCGCAACTGGCCTGCACCTCCAGCGCCGCGTCGATCCGCGAGGCCGATGCCAATCTGGCACTGCAACGTTCCTTGCTCGACCAGGCCAACCTGCGGGCGCCTTTCTCCGGCACGGTGGCGCAGATCAACGGTGAGCTGGGCGAGTACGTCACGCCCTCGCCGCCGGGCATCCCGACCCCGCCTGCGGTGGACCTGATCGACGACAGCTGTCTCTATGTGGACGCGCCGATCGACGAGGTGGACGCCGGTCGCGTGCGCATCGGCATGCCGGTGCGCATCAGCCTGGACGCTTTCCGCGGGCGCACCTTCGTCGGCCAGGTGAGCCGCATCGCGCCCTTCGTCCGCGAGCTGGAGAAGCAGGCGCGTACCGTCGATGTCGAGGTGCGCTTCGTCCAGCTGCCGGTGGATGTGACCCTGCTGACCGGCTACAGCGCCGATGTGGAAATCCTCCTGGAGCAGAGTGCCGGCGGCCTGCGCATCCCCACCGAGACCCTGTTGGAGGGGCGCCGGGTACTGCGCTACGACCCCGCTACCGGAATGCTGCGCGAGGTGGCCCTGAATACCGGTCTGGCCAACTGGCGCTGGACCGAGGTGCTCGGCGGCCTGCAGGAGGGCGAGCGGATTCTCGCCAGCCTCGACCAGGAAGGACTCGAGGACGGCATCGCGGTGATCTCGGCGGATCAGCCGGAGCCGCGGCGATGATCCGCCTGAGCGGTCTGACCCGCCGTTTCCAGGTCGGCGAGCAACGCGTGGTCGGCCTCGACGGGCTGGAGCTGGAGGTCGCCGCCGGCGACTACCTGGCGGTGATGGGGCCGTCCGGCTCGGGCAAGTCGACCCTGCTCAACATCCTCGGCCTGCTGGATGCCCCGGACGGCGGCGAATACTGGCTCAACGGCGAGGCCACGGCGGCGCTCAGCGAGGCGCGCCGCGCCGAGTTGCGCAGCCGCTGGATAGGTTTCGTGTTCCAGTCCTACCACCTGATTCCGCGCCTGAGCGTGCTGGAGAACATCGAGTTGCCGATGCTCCTGGCCGGCATCGAGGCGAAGCCGCGCCGTCAGCGCAGCCTCCAACTGGCCGAGGGCCTGGGCCTGGGCGAGCGCCTGGGGCATCGCCCGGGCGAGCTGTCCGGCGGCCAGCGCCAGCGGGTGGCGATCGCCCGGGCCGTGGCCATGCAGCCGCAGCTGCTGCTGGCCGATGAGCCCACCGGCAACCTCGACAGCCACGCCGGCGAAGAGGTGTTCGCCCTGCTCGAGGCGCTCAACGCCGAGGGCCTGACCCTGATCGTGGTGACCCATGATGCCCGGCACGCGGCCCGCGCGCGGCGCCAGCTGCGCCTGTGCGACGGTCGCCGGGTTCACGAGGCTCAGCGGGAGACGGCCTGATGCGCGCCGTCGATGCCGTGCAGCTGTGGCTCGGTGCCCTGCGCGGGCATCGCTCGCGCAGCCTGATGCTGCTGCTGGCGGTGGGCATCGGCGTGCTCGCGGTGGTCCTGCTCACCGGTCTGGGCGAGGGCGCGCGGGCCTTCGTGGTCCAGGAGTTCGCCAGCCTGGGGCGCAATACCCTGATCGTCCTGCCCGGGCGCAACGAGACCACCGGCGGCATGCCGCCGATCACCGGCTTGTCGCCGCGTGAGCTGACCGCCGGCGACGCCCGCGCCATCGCTCGCCTGCCTCAGGTGCGGCGGGTCGCGCCGCAGCAGGCCGGCCAGCTGCAGGTCAGTGCCGGCAATCGCAGCCGCGAGGTCCTGGTCCTGGGCACCAGCCGCGACTTCTTCGCCATTCGCCAGTTGCGGGTGGCCCAGGGCCAGGCGCTGCCGCGGCTGGCCTACGACGAGCCCGAGGCGGTCTGCGTGATCGGTGCCGGCCTGCGCCGCGAGCTGTTCGGTTCGGCGCCGGCCCTCGGCCAGTGGCTGCGCGCCGGCGACCGGCGCCTGCGGGTGATCGGTATCCTCGCGCCGCGCGGCGAGTCCTTCGGCATGGACTTCAACGAGATGCTGATCATGCCGCTGGCCAACGCCCAGGCGCTGTTCAACCGAGAGGGCCTGCTGCGCGCGTTCGTCGAAATTCGCGGGCCACGCTTCCTGGCCAGCAGCCGCGCGCAGATCCTCGCCACCCTGCGCGCCCGTCACGGCGGCGAAGAGGATGTCACCCTGGTCAGCCAGGGCAGCCTGCTCGGCGCCTTCGACGACATCCTCGCGACCCTGACCCTGGCCCTCGCCGGGGTCGCCGCCATCAGCCTGCTGGTGGCCGGCATCCTGGTCATGAACGTCACCTGGATCTCGGTCAGCCAGCGCACCGCCGAGATCGGCCTGCTCAAGGCCATAGGGGCGACGGCCGGGCAGGTGCGCCTGCTGTTTCTCGGCGAGGCGGCGTTGCTGGCCCTGGGCGGGGCCCTGGCCGGCCTGCTGCTCGGCGAGGCGCTGCTGTGGGGTGCGCGCCTGCTGCTGCAGCTGCCGCTCTACGCGCCCTGGTGGGCGCGGCTCGGGGCCTTGGCCCTGGCGCTGGCCAGTGCATTGCTGTTCGCCTGGCTACCGGCGAGTCGCGGCGCCGCCATGGCCCCGGTGGCGGCCCTGCAGCCGTTGGCAGGGGGGCACTGATGCAGTTTCACGATGGCCTCAAACTGACCGGCTCGGCCCTGCTCAGCCGGCCGCTGCGCAGCCTGTTGACCCTGCTGGGGGTGGCCATCGGCATCGCCGCGGTGGCGTTGCTCACCGCCATCGGCGAGGGCTTGCGCGGTTATGTACAGGAGAACTTCGCCCAGTTCGGCACGCGCAACCTGACCATTCGCCCGGGGCGGAGCCAGACCGCCGGCCTCGGCGGCCTGCTCGGCAGCGTGCGTCCCCTAAGCATTGCCGATGCCGATGCGCTGCGCCGCCTGCCCCATGTCGAGGCGGTGGTGCCGATCATCCAGGGGCATGGCGATGTGCAGTACGGCCGCCTCGATCGGCGCATCGGCATCCTCGGCAGCGGTCACCAGATGGCCCAGGCCTGGCGCTTCCGGCTGGCCATGGGCGAATTCCTCCCGGAGCCGCGCGCCGGCCGTTCGCCGCCCTACGTGGTGCTCGGCCATACCCTGCGCGAGGAGTTGTTCGGCGATGCCAATCCGCTGGGACAGCGGGTCCGGGTCGGCGGCATGCGCTTTCGGGTGATCGGGGTGATGGAGGAGAAGGGCCGTCTGCTCGGTTTCGATATCGACGACATCGCCTACATCCCGGTGGACTGGGCGCAACGCCTGTTCAACCGCGACGGCCTGGCCAAGATCAACCTGGTGTTCAATGGCGGCACCCGTGCGGTGACGCTCGGCGAGCGGGTGCGCCGGGTGCTGATCGAGCGCCATGGGGGCGAGGACTTCAGCCTCACCACCCAGGACGACATGCTGCGCAGCCTCGACCGCATTCTCGCCATTCTCAGCCTGGCCATCGGTGCCCTCGGCGGCGTCTCGCTGCTGGTCGGGGCGGTGGGCATCCTCACCATCATGACCACCACGGTGGGCGAGCGCGCCGCGGAGATCGGCCTGCTGCGCGCCATCGGCGCCACGCCGCGCCAGGTGCTGGGCCTGTTCCTCGGCGAGGCGCTGCTGCTATCGCTGCTCGGCGGTGTGCTGGGGCTGTTGCTGATGGGGATGCTGCTGGGGGCCTTGCATCTGCTGGTGCCCGGCCTGCCGCTCAGCCTGCAGCCGCTGTTCCTGTTGCTGGCATTGCTGCTGGCCGGGCTGATCGGCGTACTCGCCGGCATCGCCCCGGCACGGCGGGCGGCGCGCCTGCAGCCGGTGGAGGCGCTGCACTGCGAGTAGGTTCAGCCACGTTCCGGTTGGGCCTGGGGCGGCGCAGCGAGGGCGCGGCCCGCTCGCGGCTTGGGTTCGAGCAGGGCGCGGCGAATCTTCTCGTAGTCCTCGTAGGGCAGGCCGCTGCGGCTGAGCAGTTCGAGGGAGAATTGCCTGATCTCGGCGTCGCTGTAGGGGCGTTCGTCGGCTGCCCGCGGTGTGGCGCAGCCGGCCAGGGGGAGGGCGAGCAGGGCGAGGGCAATCGGGCGTTTCATCGGGGTACCTATGGGCGGCGGTAACGGCATGCCCACAGGTTAGGGGTCGATGGGACCGGGTAAAAATCATTCGCCCCGATAGTGGCTATCGGCGGCCTCACTCCAGCGATGGCGAGGTCGGGGTGCCGATGCGGCCGAACGGCGCATTGGGCAGGCCGGTTTCCACGGCCATCAAGGGCGAGTTGTTGACCCATACATCGTCGATCACGATGGTCTTGCCGATGTCGTCGCTGTCCGCGGCCACCAGCAGGTAGTAGGTCGCGTCTTCCGGCGCCTCGCCGTCCCAGCCGAGGTTCATCCGGCCGACGCCGGCCGAGGCCTGGCTGGCGATCACCGCGCCGTTGGCGTCCAGCAGCAGGGCCCGAGGCTTCAGGGCGAACTTGTCGATACCCAGGCAGCTGTCCTGGCACGGCGAGCTGACGCCGAGGCGATAGCGCTCGCCCTTGTTCAGGTGAAGGGCATAGACCCGGTAATTGGACAGCGAGCTGCCGTAGGCCATGGACGGCTGGCCGGTTCTGACCGGCAGGGGAATCGCCTCGGCGTTGTGGATGGCCTCCAGGGTACTGGTGACGAGGGGGGCCTTGTCCGCATCTGCCGAGTGCGGCTGGTGCGCCTGCTGGGTGCCGGCGCAGGCGCCCAGCAACAGGCAAGCGCCCAGGGTGAAAAGCTTGTGCACGGTGAATCTCCTGTATGAACAACGTCCTTGTAAGCGTGCCGTGTCTTGCGATACGTCAGCCGGCCATTCTAGCCGTTTTCTCCGCCGCTTAATGTGACGGCGGCCTTGTGTCGCTCCATTTGTGGGATGAGCCAGGGGCATCGTCGTGGTGGGCGGCTACCCTGTAAGAGACCCATTCGCGCCGCGCGGTGCGCCCACAACCGGGAGACCCCTATGGAGAGGCACAAGAAACTCGAGACCTATGGCCGCTTCAAGCAGCAGCATCCGGACTACTTCGCCGCCGTGGAGGCGCTCGGCGCGGCGGTGCGCGAGGCCGGCCCGCTGGACGAGCGCCAAGTGCAGCTGGTGCAGCTCGGCGCAGCGGCGGCGATCCGCTCCGAGGGCGCCGTGCACAGCCATGCCCGGCGGGCACTGGAGGCGGGGGCGAGTCCGGAGCAGGTCCGTCACGCTCTGCTGGCGCTCACCAGCACCATCGGTTTTCCGACGGTGATTGCAGCCCTGAGCTGGGCCGAGGAGGTGATGGGCGGCCGAGCCCCGCAGCCTTAGGCCGCGGGGCAGGGAGGGCCTTAGCCGGCCAGGCCGACGTAGACGTTCTGCACGTCGTCGTGACCGTCGATGGCCTCGAGGAAGGCCTCGACTTCTTCCCGCTGCTCCGGCGTCAGGTTGGTCACCGGGTTCTTCGGGCGATAGCCCAGGTGCGCCGAGTTGACGGTGAAGCCCTGCTCCGGCAGGGCGCGGCTGACGGCGTCCAGGTCGGTCGGGTCGGTGATGAACAGGCTGTTGTCGTCATCGGCGACATCGAAGTCCTGGGCACCGGCCTCGATCGCCGCCAGCTCCGGGTCGGCGCCGCTGTCGCTGGAGGCCTCGATCAGGCCGACGTGGTCGAAATCCCAGGCCACCGAGCCGGAGGCGCCGAGCTGGCCCTTGCGGAACAGCACGCGGATCTCGGCCACGGTGCGGTTGACGTTGTCGGTCAGGCACTCGACGATCACCGGAACCTGGTGCGGGGCGAAGCCTTCGTAGGTGGTGCGCTCGAAGTTGACGGTCTCGCCGGTCAGGCCCGCGCCTTTCTTGATCGCCCGCTCCAGGGTTTCCTTGGGCATCGAGGCTTTCTTGGCCTGGTGTACGGCCAGGCGCAGCTTGGGGTTCATGTCCGGGTCGGCGCCGTTGCGCGCGGCGATCATGATTTCTTTCACCAGCCGGCCGAAGATCTTGCCTCTGGCGTTGGCGGCGGCTTCTTTAGGTTTGGCTTTCCACTGAGCGCCCATGCGGTTCTCTCGGTCTGTGCGGTCGTAATGGCGCGCGTGCCGGCGGCGATGGCGGACAGGCAGGCGCAGGTCAGGCGCGGATTTTAGTCGCTCCGCCGGCCGCTGGCACCCCTCAAGTTTCAGGTGGCCGACGATCACCCGCTGGCGTTGAGTCGCCATCCACCGCTTCACTCGACTTCCGGCAGGCCCAGCGCCATCAGCGCGCCCAGGGCGCCGAGCAGCGACAGCAGGAGGATGATCTGGCTGACCGCCAGCACCGCACCGAGGGCGCCGGCGAAACCCAGCAACAGCAGGATCACCCCGATCAGGCTGTTGCTGACGGCCACATAGTCCGTGCGGCGATTGCCCTGGGCCAGGTCCACCACATAGGTCTTGCGGCCGATGCGCACACCCTGGTGGGCGATGCTCAGGCCGAAGTACAGCGCCGGCAGCGTCCAGCCGAGGGCCAGCCAGCCCGGTCGCAGGCTATCGAGCAGGTAGACCAGCAGGCCCAGGGCTGCCGTCAGCACGGCGGCGAGCATCATCACCCGACGGCTGGAGAGGTCGGCGAAGCGGCCCCAGAGCGGCGCCGAGAGCAGGCTCGCGGCGCCGCTGGCGAGCATGAACAGCCCCAGCGTCGCCGCGGCCGAGCCGAGCCTCTGTTGTGCCAGCACCACGTAGTAGGGGGCGGTCAGGGCCGAGCAGAGCAGCAACGCGCGGGTGATGACGAAGCGCCGGAAGGGGGCGTCGCGGCGCAGGATATCCAGGCGCTTGACGGCCTCGACCAGCGCATTGCCGCCGCCCTCGGTCTCTCCCGGTAATTCGCGGATGCGCGCATAGATCGCCGCGGCGATCAGCCATAACAGTCCGGCACCGGCCAGCAGCAGGCCATAGGCCTGGGGCGGCAGCCGCTCGGCGCCGCTCAGCAGCAACAGCAGCGCCAGGCCGACGGTGACCAGGCCGGCGCTGCTGGCCGACCAGCCATTGACCTGGCCGCGGCGGGTCTTGGGGATGGTCTTGCCGAGCACGTCCTTGGCCGCCACCGAACTCAGACCGCGGGCCAGGCTGAACAGCACCAGCAGGCCGATGATCGCCCAGCCCGCCGCCGCACCCTCCAGCGACCAGGCCACCAGGCCGATTGCGCCGATGGCCAGGGCCTGCACCAGGCTGCCGATGACCCACACCCACTTGCGTACGGGCACCGCGCGGATATAGCTGGCGATCAGCAGCTGGGGAATCAGCGAGCCGGATTCGCGGATCGGCACCAGAAAGCCGATCAGATAGAGCGGCGCCTGCAGCGTCTCCATGACCCAGGGCAGCACCACCTTGGGGTTGGCCAGGGCGTCGCCCAGCTTGCTGAAGAAGTGGCTGAGGATCAGCAACAGGAAGTTGCCGGGCACCGCGCGGCAGGCCTCTTCGCGGATGTCGGTGCAGACCCGCGCATCCTCCTCGTTGACCAGCTTGGTGTAGATCTCGTCGCTGAGCCTGGGCATGTGGGGGCGATCTCCTGCGCTATGGCCCTGCGCAAGCCTAGGTCAAGACGGACGCCGGCGGCGACCGTGGGCCCTGGACTATGCTTGTCGTGGAGCGGCAGAGGAGAGGCGTGATGCGCACCATATTGCTGGCATTCGATGGCTCGGACAGCTCGAAGCGCGCGGTGGAGTACGTGGTTGAATTCGTCCGTTTCCATGGGGCGAAGCTGCAGGTGCACCTGATCAATGTGCAGCACGAGCCCCTGCTGTACGGCGAGTACGTGACCAGCGAATTCGTCGAACAGTTGCAGCAGTCGCTGTTGGCGGCCGCGGCCCAGGCCCTGGAGTGGCCGGCCGACCAGCTGCAGGAAGCGGGTATCGCCCACAAGTGCCACACTGCCCTGGGCAACGTGGCCGAGCAGGTCAGCGATGCGGTCAAGCAGCTGCAGTGCGACACCGTGGTGATGGGCACCCGTGGCCTGGGCACCTTCACCGGCCTGCTGCTGGGGTCGGTGGCCACCCGGGTGATTCACGAGGTGAACGTGCCGGTGGTGCTGGTCAAGTAGCGCGCCAGGCCGCCGCCGGCCCAGGACGGCGATCCACTCGGCCTTGCTCCAGGCGCAGGCGTGGTCTGGCCCGGTCGCTCATCGGCGCTGGCCGGCCCTGAAAGGCCGGGGCCCCAGTTGCAGCCCCAGGCGGCTCGAGGAGAATGACGTCGCTGCGCGCCGGGCAGGGCTATCTAGGCTTTCAGTATGTCGGCAGAGGAGACTCGCCATGCGCAAGGTATTGGTGGCATTCGACGGCTCGGACAGTTCCAAGCGGGCCCTGCAATACGTGATCGATTTCGCCCGGATGCATAAGGCGGAGCTCGAGGTGCACCTGCTCAATGTCCAGCATGAGGCGGTGCTGTACGGCGAGTACGTCAATGACGAGATGATCGCCAACATGCGTCGGTCGCAGCAGGAACAGGCCCGCGAACTGCTGACATGGCCGGCCGAACAGCTCGAGGCTGCAGGCATGACCTGCCAGCAGCATACGGCCCTGGGCAACGTGGCCGAGCAGGTGGGCATCGCCGTCAAGCAGTTGCAGTGCGACACCGTGGTGATGGGCACCCGCGGCCTGGGTACCTTCACCGGCCTGTTGCTCGGCTCGGTGGCCACCCGGGTGATTCATGAGGTGCCGGTGCCGGTGCTGCTGGTGAAGTAAAGGTTTCCGGCGCGCGTCGCCCTACGGGGGATCGACTGTGTGCCCGTATTTCCGGGCGACTGTCAGTGGGCAGGCGTCGGCGCGGCCTGTTCTAATGGCGGCTCATCCGTCAGGGGAGTCCGCGATGTCACCCAAGGATCTGCTGCTGGCGCTGGTCGTGATCATCGTCTGGGGCCTGAACTTCGTGGTGATCAAGGTCGGCCTGCACGACATGCCACCCATGCTGCTGGGTGCGCTGCGCTTCATGCTGGCGGCCTTCCCGGCGGTGCTGTTGGTCAGGCGTCCGCAAATGCCGTTGCGTTGGTTGCTGGCCTACGGCCTGACCATCTCGCTTGGTCAGTTCGCCTTCCTGTTCTCCGCCATGGCGGTGGGCATGCCGGCCGGGCTGGCCTCGGTGGTGCTGCAGTCCCAGGCCTTCTTCACCCTGTTCTTCGCCGTGCTGCTGCTTGGGGAGCGGTTGCGCGCGAGCAATCTGCTGGGCCTGCTGGTGGCAGCGGGTGGCCTACTGCTGATCGCCACCCAGGACGACCTGAGCATGACCCTCGCCGGCTTCGTCCTGACCCTCTGCGCCGCTTCGATGTGGGCGCTGGGCAATATCGTCACGCGCAAGGTCGGCAAGGTGAACCTGATGGGCCTGGTGGTCTGGGGCAGCCTGGTGCCGCCGCTGCCGTTCCTGGCGCTGTCCTGGTGGTTGGAGGGCCCGCAGGTGATGGCCACGGCGCTGCGTGGCATGGGCCTGGACTCGATCCTGGTGCTGGTCTACCTGGCCTTCGGTGCGACCCTGCTCGGCTACGGCCTGTGGAGCCGGCTGCTGTCGCGCTACCTGGCCAGCCAGGTGGCGCCTTTCTCGCTGTTGGTGCCGGTGGTCGGGCTGAGTTCCTCGGCCATGCTGCTGGGCGAGCGCCTCGGCTCGCAGCAGATGCTCGGTGCGCTGCTGGTGATGTTCGGGCTGTTGATCAACGTCTGGGGCGGCTGGCTGGTTAGCAAGCTGCGCCTGCTTGGCGCGGGGCTGCCGCGGGTGATCGATGAGGGGAATCGAAAGCCCTGAGCGGGCGCTTCGGCCCTTGCTCGGGGCCACAGGCTGGCGTCCCTGTGGGGCGAGAAGCAGGCAGTGCAGCGCGCTCCACTGGCCCCGGGTTCCGGGCGGAATCCGGGACCGGTGCGGCATCAGTCCTGGCGGCTGGTGACTTCCAGCAGGTGGTAGCCGAACTGGGTCTTCACCGGACCCTGTACGACATTCAGCGGCGCGCTGAACACCACGGTGTCGAATTCCTTGACCATCTGGCCCGGGCCGAACGAGCCGAGGTCGCCGCCGTTGCGGCCGGACGGGCAGGTGGAGTTGTCTTTGGCGACCTGGGCGAAGTCGGCGCCGGCTTCGATGGCGGCTTTCAGTTCGTTGCACTTGGCTTCGCTGGCAACCAGGATGTGACGGGCAGTGGCTCGGGCCATGGGGCGTTACTCCTAACAAAGAAGCTGCTGAGCCTACCGCAATCAGGCAGCTATTCAAGCATTCTGCTTGTTTTGGCTATCCCGCAACCTGCTTAACGGGGGCATCTCGTTGTGGAGTGCTCGATGCCAGTGTGCATCCAGGCGGTTCAGGGAGTGAGCGGAGTCGGCTGGCATCTGCCGGTGCATCACGCAGGATGAAGTTATTGTCGAGGCAGAGGGGGCGCCGCTGGGATAGCGGAACGCCCCGTGTGGCTTGTCAGGCTAGAACCTTTCAGGGTCGCCGAATGACAGTCATCAACCAGCTGCCAGCCACGAAGGCGGCGCCCGTTGCAATGAGCCCACCGACAGCCCGCCAGTTACCGAAAAAGGTGTTCAAGGCGTTGATGGTTGCCGGGACATCGCTCGTATTGGCCGCAATTGTGATGTTGGCGGTTATGCTGGGGTCTGCTTCGAGCAGCTCGCGGGTTTCGCTGCGTTCGGTGCCAACCAGAATGACCCAGTTGTCAGAAGTGACTTGTTTGGCTTGTGCTTTCACCCCTTGTTTGTTCAGGAGGCCGACAATGCCAAGGCAGACTTCTTTCGCATCCTTGTTGACGGCGGTGCAAAACCGCTTGAGGTCCGCGGTGTCGACTTTCGCTCCTTGTTTGAAGCTCAAGCGGCCAGTGGTGGATATGACTTCATCAATCACAGGTGTACTCATGCTGGCATTCCTTTTTTAAGACATGAGGCTATGAGAGGCGCTGAATCAGCGGGCGCCCCTATGCGATTCGATACAGCAGGAGGACAGGGACCGTCGTTTATTGGTACTCCAACAGTTCCCCGGTGCGCTCTTGTTGAATGGACAGCAAGCGGTCGAGCACCTGACGCGAGACCGAAGAAACCTGGGAGTAGCTGACCGACATCCTGATATTGTCGCCGCTCATGCTCGCGGTCACCGTGGCGCAGTTCATGCCGTCCGGGAAGACGATCTTCTCTGGTCCGACCACAACATTGCTGGAGATGACCTCACCGAGCACCAGGTTATTGAACAGCCCCGCATAATAAGTCGGGGTCACCTGAAACTGGGCCGCACCACTGCCGACAACATTTTTCTTGAACACCGAACCCTGACCACTCATGCCAATCCCGAGGTTGGCCAACTGGTTGGAGTTGTTTCTGATGATGATCGAGTCGGATGGCGCGGTACCGGACATTTGGATGAGCTGTTGCACGTTGTCCTTGAATACGCACTCCCACACCGTGCCCAGTTCGGCTACCAGTGTCTGACTGGCCTTGTACACACCGATACCACCGATCTGCCGATAGTTGGCGATGGCGACGTTGTAATCGATCTCCCACTCCACACCGCTCGAACCCATGGTCGGAACGGTAGTCTGCTTCCAGGAAACGCTTTCCAAACCGATGGAGTGGGGCAGCTCCTGATAGACACCCATCGTCCAAGTGCTGTTGGTGTTGTTGTTGAAGTCTATGTAGTAAGCGCTCATTGGTGTTGCTCCATGACTGTTGTTGATGAAGGCTTGTACAAGCGGCGGACCAGTAGGACGCGCAATCGTTTACCGCGCTGAACCGTTGGTAAGCTGCTAGCACGATGTAAGGGAGCAAGGTGTGTGCCATTTACTTAATTATCTGATTTATAAGGTAAAAATCCTATTAAGCTGATCGTCGTGGACGGATTCGGCCGATTCGCCCAATCAGGGTGGATGGCTTCGTCCGATAGCTGTGGTATTGAACAACCACTGTCGACATGAGCACCTAAGTTGGAAGGATTTAACGGCCGCATGCCTGCGGGCGAGGCAGGAGGGCAGAGTCCTTCCGGCCGTGCTGGTGCGTTACGAGAGGTCGTCGGAGTTGCAATGAATCGTCTTGGGGGGCAGTAGCCGATCAGGTGATGTGCTCGGGCGGCATTTGCGCAATGCGGTTCGACGGCGGGCTCCCGCCGGTTCCGGGCACGACAAGGGCAGGGGCCTGTCGCCTCGGCATTGGCCCGCGGGTGGGGGGAGCCAAAGAGGCCGCCTCCACCCTCGGAACTGATCCAGCCATAGATTCGCCAGGTGCCTAAGCGTCTGGCAGCGTCGCCTTGCTATAGCAGAGTCGACTGGGGCGCAACTTCATCCTTACCAGCGAGAGCAGAAAACTGAAGCCGCACTGATTGGGGTCGAGCACCGGTACATAACAGCCCAGTGATTCTTCGAGCAGTTCTGCGACACGAGCGGCGACGCCGACGAAGCCGGTACAGCCCAGCAGAATCGATTGGGCGCCATCCAAGCTGACCGCCTGAAGCGCCGCGTCGAAGGTCTTGGGTATCACGACATCGAGGTTCGACAGTTGATCAACCGGGCAGTTGATCGAGCGAATGGACGCGAATGACTCCGATAGGCCGTACTCCGCCACATGCCCCCTTTGCATGGCCAACGTGCTCTGTTCGATGGTGATGATGGAGAAGCGCTGAGACAGGCTCATGGCGCTGAAGGCCGAGGTCGGAAACCCTCCGATTATGGGGATATCGATCGCTTCGCGGGCGGCTTCCACGCCGCACATGTCGAAATCGCTGAGCCAGATGCCGTCGAACCCCTCCTGTTCGATGGCCCTGGCCGTCTGCACGACGGCCAGGGCGTTTTCAGTCAGATTGAGGCGGTTCTGGATGCAGGGGCTGCCCCGGTGAAGGTTGCGCACTTCCACCTCTACATCGCCCGGAAGCACCGGCCGCACGGCGGCAAGCAACAGCTGGTTAAAGGCGTCGGTGTTGACTGGCGCCAGGATGCAGACTCTAAGCCTGGTCATAGCTCACCTCCGGGCACGCCGCGTTAATGTCGCCGACCGCCCTGTACGGGCCCAGGTAGCCGATCGTCTGCAGCAGCTGCATGAAACTCCAGAGGTTCAGGCCGCCCGGCTTGCGCAGCGGCGATTCGGCTTGCCAGGCTATAAGACTGACCGGACGTCTTTTCAGCGAGGGGCTGATAGTCCCATCGGCTTCTACCACGTCGCCGTTGGAGAATACTGCGGGGCCGGGTCCCTCGACGAAGTAGGCGATACTGTCCGGCGCCATGGCCAAGGGATATGGCGACTGGCTGCTCCAGACCAGCAACGACTCATTCTCATAGATCACGCTGATGCGTGTGTCGCCTTCGTGTAGATGCACCTTGCCGATATCGAAGCCGCCGGTCGTCGTCACATCGGCCGAGACGAAACGGCCGCGTACGGTGAGGGCATAGGCGGTCAGGCCAAACCGTTGCTGCAGAAAGCTGATCATGGCCTCGGTTGACTCGATCTGGCCGTGTTGTAGCGCTCTTCCCAGCGTCAGCGCGCGAGTCAACGTCCCTCGAATCGGCAGGGCATCGGCTAGCGCGTCCGGCTCCATGATCCACATGGCCAGGCCGCCGAACTCGCCAAACTGGGGAGCGGCAACGATCGGTCGCAGCATTTGTTCGGTAATCACGGTCGCATTGTTCTGGTAGCCGACCGGGTGTTCGAAGCCCTCTTGTGGCGTGACATCCATTTCCACGCAGAGGCCGGCCTGGCTGACCAGAAACGCCGGGCGAGGCGTCACGCCAACGGCGAATGTCAGCATTGGCAGAGAGGGTACCGCCCGGCCTGCGCCGTCGGCATCGATCACCGCCAGGCCGAGGCGTGCCGCCACCAGGCAGGCCACCACGAAACCCAGTGCGCCACTTTCGGGGGGAACCACATAGGCGAGCTCACGGCCCTCGCGCGCCAGGCGTTCCTGTACCGCCTGCACGGCACGTACCGGACCCTCAGGATAGATGCAGTCGGCGATGGCCTCGGGCGCGCCCATGTAGGCCACCATGACGCTCTCCCCGTTCACTGCCTCGGCAACAGTCACTACACGGACCCTGTCGCTGGGGTAGTAGTCCCCCTGCTGGAAGTGTGCAGCCAGATGGCGCGCCGAAATCAGCGTGCCGCCGCCTCCGCTGCCGAAGAAGCAGCCCCCGACTAGCAAGGGTTCCAGATCGTTGCGTCCTAGCTCGTAGGCCATGCCTAAACTCCTTTTTAAACAACGTGGTTTTCGACTAATTGCGTAACTGGTCGAGCAGATCCAGCGCTCGGCCGAGGCCGGTGTAGATAACCTTCGGCTCCATGCCGCGTACTGTTCGCAGCAGTACCTCGATGGCCTGTGCGCGGCGGCCAGTCTGGTTTAGCAACACTGCGAGTTGTGTGGCGGCGCTGATGCTTGCGGGGACTGCACCCAGCGTTCGGGCCGTCGACAGCGCGCTGTGCAGGCTGCTTTCGGCGCCTTCGGCATCTCCCGCGGCCAGAACGGCACGGGCCTTGAGCGTCATCAGCTCGCCGAGGTAAGCGCGCTCCTGATGATCGAGCGCCACGTCCAGGGCGTGGGTGGCCAGGCTGATCGCCTCCTGGGGGCGGCCTGCGTGCAGGAGTATTTCCCCGCGCTTCCAGGCCTGGAATGAGTGAAACAGTCGTCCGCCGTTGCGTAGGACATGGTTTTCATAGCCGTCGGCGATGGTCCGTTCGGCCTCATCGAGCAGACCTTCGGCCCCTAGATAACAGCCGTGAAATACGCGGCCGATGCCCTGGAAAAAGGAAGAATCCTGCTCCTCGGCCAGGCTTTCCAGCCTCAAGGCCAAGGGTTTCAGGGGCACGTAGTCTTCGAACAGGCAGCTCAGCCAGGCGGCTCCTTGAAGTGCAACGAGTCGATAGGCGGAGTTGTGTTGCAGCCCCGACGCGCGCTGGACCAACTGCTCGAGGACCTTTCTAGCATGTTGGAACATGCCCAATTCGAAAGCTGCCAGGCCTTCGAGGGTGATCGCCAGCCCGATCAGGTCCAGGCCCTGGCTTTCGTGTCGGCCGGGATGACAGTTGCTCGAAAGCCCCGCACGAGAGAGGCATGCCAGCGTTTCTTCTTTATCGCCAAGCCAGAAAAGGGTATTGGCCATTGCCACGTGGGCTTCCACCTTGCTGCTGGCGTTGCTAGAGGAGTGGGTACGCTGCAGCATGTCCTGAGCGGTGGCCCGAGCGTTGACCAGATCCAGGCTCATCAACTGAGTGGTCCAGACGCCGAACTGAATCGAGGCCAGCTCATCGGCGTCGCACAGATCACGTCCGACTTCGAGGGCCGCTTCGTAACTGGCGGTGCTGGTCTTGCTCAGCCAGCCCTCGATGCTGCGAAAGCTGACGCCGAGCAAACGGTGGAACTCGAACTGAAAGCGTCCCAGGTCCTGATGCTCATAGACTTGATTGGCGACCGCCAAACCTTCTTGAAGGTGCGGTAGTGCTTCGCGGAAATGGGCTCGGGCGACCAGCGCACGGCCTTTCTCCAAGCATTTCTCCACGGCCAGGTGTTTGTCCTGGCGCAGCTTCAGACGTCGCTCGACCACCTTTCTGTTCACGCCCAGCAGTTGAGCGGCTGCGGTCTTGTTACCTGAGCAGGTATGCAGTGCATGATCGATCAACAACTGTTCCGTGGCAGCCAGCTTATCCTCGCCGTGCAGTTGCAGCAGCGCCTCGGCCAGACTGGAATGGTTTTCCGGCGCCGGCTGTTCTTGAGAAAGAAAGGGCTTCAGGTGCGCCACGTCGATATGCGGGGTTTCAGCCAGAACGCCGATTCGATCGATAAGGTTGCGCAGCTGGCGCACATTACCTGGCCATGGCCGTTGGCACAGGAGCGCCTTCGCCTCTGCAGTGAAGGAGATGGGGCAGGGCTGGTGGCGACAAAAGTAATCAATCAGGTCGGGAATGTCCTCCTGGCGCTGCTCAAGCCCTGGAAGCGCCAGTTCAACCACCGCTAGGCGGTAGTACAGATCTTCCCTGAATCGTTCCTGCCTCACCAGCGCCCGCAGATCCCGATGGGTGGCGGCGATGACGCGTCCTTCGAACCGCAGATTCTCGCTTGATCCCAGGGGGCGGTATGTCCGGGTTTCGAGAACCCGCAGCAACTTAGGCTGCAGTGAGAGCGGGAGTTCGCCAATTTCATCCAGGAACAGCGTGCCGCGGTCGACCATCTGTAAATGGCCGGGACGGTTGCTGTTGGCGCCGGTAAACGCCCCCTTGGCACAACCGAACAGTTCCGACTCGAGCAGCGACTCGGGGATAGCACCGCAGTTCAAGTCGATAAAGGGCAATCCGGCGGCGCCCAAGCGGTGCAGCATCTGCGCCGCGACCTCCTTGCCCGACCCGGTAGGACCGCTGATCAGGACAGTGTGATCCGTGCGGGCTATCCGGTGGATCAGGCGCTGCAGATCCTGAAATGCTCTCGACCGACCGATCACCTGCGGTTCGGCGGGCTCCGCTTGGCTGGAGAGTCGTGTATAGGCTGAATGAGCCGCATGCATCGTCTTGATAATCCGTTATGAAGACCAGCGAGTTCGAGGTGCGCCGCAGTCCAGGCCCCAATATGTCGAGCCCATTCCTTGTACTGCGCTGTGCTTGCGTGGCGGGGAGTCGCTCCCCGCTTCCTGCACGTGCGTACCGGTCGAAAAATACAGACTTCAAACTCTAGCAGCGATCTCCCCGAGTGAAAGAAATACACCACCTGATAAGAGCCCGGCCGTCTGCCGATGCCTCTGCTATGAGGCAGGCGGCGCTACCGCGGCCGCCCGACCTGACGCCGTTCCCGTGGAGCAATACAACTCGGGGCGTTGTCTAAAATTGGGCATGAAGGCATGAGGTGCCCGAGTGTCCACAGCAGGAGGTCTGCGAATGAATACCCTGACCATCGAAGGCTGGTGCAAAGCCAGCGGCGCCAAGAAATCCACGCCGATGGGGCAATTCCACTTCCGCGTCAACGAACCCGACCATGTGCGTCTGGAGCAGGCCGAAGAACGTCTGCAGCAGACCCATGAGCCCGAGGCCATGCTCGATGTCGACATGAGCACCATGGAGCTGGTCACCCCCGAGGAGTGCGGCCCGCTGTCCGATTGCAAGTTGCGTGTCTACCTGAGCGCCGGTGACGAGCGCGGCCAGTTCCACCTGGTCGGCCACCGGGCGAGTGACGGCAGCCTGGTGTACACCAATGCGGTGATGATCGACCAGCTGGGCTAGGCCCGCGGCCCGGCGAGCCTGGTTCCGCCCGTCGCAGCAGGGTAGCCGTTGGCGCGGCTACCCTGCTGCGCGCTCTAGTCTTGCAGCCACGCCTGGGCCTCGGCCTCCTGGGTCGAGTCGAATGCCTTGATCGTCAGGCCGGGGATCAGGATGCCTTCGGCTTCGCTGGCCTTCCTCAGCCATTGCTGGTCGGCCACCACCGCCACGCGATCGAAGCGCCTGACCAGGCGGAACAGCTGCGGAATACGCGACAGCTCGACGGCCATCGCCGCCAGGGTCGGCAGTTCGAATGCGCCGATTCGATAGAGCATCCGGCCATGCTCGATGCCGTCTGACTGCTGGGTCAGCTCATCCAGTGCGACGCGCATTTCGTCGCGGTCGAGCTTGCCGGAAAGGTCCACGTCGACACGGTTCTCGCCATTGCGCATTACCCGGAACATAGCCACTCCTCCACGTTGAGATGCGACATTCAGGATACGCCCACTGCCGGCCCAGGTTAATGGCCAACCTGGGGGCGGGTCCGACAGCCCGACGGGCCGTGACCATCAGCAGCCAGGTGCCGGGGCGCTGCGGATCAGGCTTCGCGACCATGGGCCGCGGCCCGCAGCTGCTCGGTGTCGACGCGCACGAAGGTCGAGTCGCCCACGGCGGTCAGCACGTCGTCGGCATACACCTCGCAGACCACCCGACACTTGCGTCCGACCTCGCCCTCGACCCGGGCGCGCAGGGTCAGGGGCACGCCCATCGGCGTCGGCTTGATGTACTTGATGCCGAGGTTGCCGGTGACGCAGTCGATGCGCGGCAGGCTGCCGGCCTCGCGGTTTTCCGCGCGGTAGTGGTAGGCCATGGCCGTCCAGTTCGAGTGGCAGTCCACCAGCATGGCGATCAGCCCGCCGTAGACCAGGCCGGGCCAGCCGCAGTACTTGTCGTCGGGCAGGTGCTCGGCGATGACGTGCACGCCGTCCTCATGCCAATGACTCTTGACGTGCAGGCCGTGGGGGTTGCGGCCGCCGCAGCCGTAACAGACACCTTCCGGTGCGGCCAGATCTTGGAGGGGGGCATCGTGCATGGTGCAGCCTTGTCCTGGAATGTGGCCCTCCAGCCTAGCGGCTTTCGCCGCGGAACTGAACCAGGCTCAGGGGGAGCAGGGCATGCCCCGGCCAGCGGTGGCCGAGGCGCTGCGCCTGGCCACAAAAGGCACCGAGCGGACGCTCCAGGGGCGAGCCGTTACTTGACCGTATCCAGGCGCTGGTCGGTGAACACGCAGAGCACTCCGGCCTTGTTGTGCATCACCTGATGGTTGAAGTCGCAGTAGGCCGCCGCCACGCTCAGGGCCATCTGCTCGGTGATCGGCTGGCCGTTCTCCGGGCGGAACCAGGCCATCTGCCCGGCCGTGCAGCGTTGCGCCTGGGGGTCGGTGTTGTAGGTGCACAGGCCGGTCTGGTCGATGGGGGGGGCATCGTTGAAGCAGGCGGACAGGGACAGGGCGGCGGTGGCCAGCAGAAGCAGGCGGACGAAGAGGCGCATGGCAGGGTATCCCGACTATGGAGGAATGGGTGGGGGTTAGTGCCGGGAATGCGGCGAAGGTTCCCCGGCCCGCGGGCCAATCGCTGCCGCGGGGGGCAGTGGCTGGAGAAGCGTAGGGCATTTGCCGGCCACTGGCTGTACGGGCCAATGCCGCTAGGGTGATATAGAGAATGTCGCTCGCGCTGCCAGGCGGGGCGGTGTATTAAAGGGCGCCGATTCATTGGGTTCATCATGCGCGCCGCCAGGTCCAGGGAGTTTGCCATGCGTGTCAGGTCATCCGTTGTGCGTTTCACTCTGTTGGCGCTGGGGCTGCTGGTAGCCGCCGCGGCCGGCGCGAGCGAGGAGGCGCGGTTGGTCGAGTCGATCAACGCCTATCGCGGTGAGGCGCAGCGCTGTGCGGGCCAAGCCTCCGCGGTGCTGCCGCCATTGCTGGCCGAGCCGCGCCTGGTCCTCTCGGCCAGCGGCGGCGAGGACCTGCAGCAGGCCCTGACCCGCACGGCCTATCCGCTGGTCAGTGCCCAGGCCATCAGCCTGTCCGGGCCGCGCGACGCGCAGGCGGCCATGGCGGTGCTGCGACAAAGCTACTGCCAGGTCGTGCTGGACCCGCAGTTCGTCGACATCGGCGTGAGCCACGCCGGGCGCGACTGGCGCATCGTGCTGGCACGGCCGCTGCTCAGCGGCAAGCTGGGGGACTGGCAGGCCGAAGGGCAGCAGCTGCTCGAGCGGCTCAACGCCGCCCGCGCGCAGCCCCGCCAGTGCGGTGCCCAGACCTTCGCCGCCGCACCGCCCTTGGCCTGGAACCGCGAACTGGCAACGGCCGCCGAGGAGCACAGCCGGGCCATGGCCAACGGCAACTTCTTCGCCCACCGCGGTCGCGACGGTCGCACCCCGGGTGACCGGGCAGAGCTGGCCGGCTACAACGCCCGGCAGATCGGCGAGAACATCGCCGCCGGGGTGGACGCCCCCGCCAAGGTGGTCGATGGCTGGCTGGCCAGCCCGGGCCACTGCGCCACCCTGATGAACCCGCAGTTCCGCGACCTGGGCGCGGCCTACGCGGTCGACCCCAAGAGCGATGCGGGCATCTACTGGACGGCGCTGTTCGGCACGCCTTGAGCCTGCGCAGGTTATCCGCCGGTCGAGCGCGGCAGCTCGCCATCGGGCACCCACGACTGGCCAGGCCAGTGCAGCGTATCCGGCTCGAGCGCCTGCCTGCATAGCGGCCGGTGGCGCGGTGCGCCGCTGGGTGACGCGTCTCTGTAGGCGCCGGCTGGCAGAGTGGGGCAGGGGCAAGGGAGGCACTCATATAGCGAAGTCAGTGTGAGACGCAGAAGAGCTAGGCCAAATGCATATAGTCGGCTGCTAAGGCCTGAACTACTTTTGCAAGGCGTCAGAATTCTCTGGCGATATGGACAGCAAGGAGCCGGAAACCCATGAGCACATTGAATAGTGCGCAAGGAGCAGTGGATACCGTCGCCAATCAGGCCATCTATGCGGCCCTGCAACAAACCTTCGCCGTAGGCGGCGCCATCATCGACAACGGCACGGGCGAAGTCATAGTCGCCATGCACAACAATGTGCTGATGCCGTTCGGCAACGGCAGCACCTACTTCCTCCCCCACGACCCCACCGCGCATGGCGAGCGGCAGCTGGTGGACTGGTATTACGAGAACGCCGCATCGCTGAACCTGCCACCGCCCAACCAACTGACCATCGTCACCACCCTGGACCCCTGCGCCATGTGCGCCGGCTCCCTGCTCACCGCCGGCTTCAACGTGGCCGTCAGCGCGATCGACGATTACGCGGGCATCAACTACAACAGCCAGTTCAGCTTCCCGTCGCTGCCACCGCAGATACGCCAGCAGGCACAGGCCACCTGGGGCTATTACGCGGTCGCCGAGCCGGTCAGCCGCGGTTACCAGGGCTCGAACGCCCCGGTGTTCGCCGGCCAAGCCATCGACTCGGCGGCGTACTTCCTCACCGGCTCGATCTTCTCCGCCAGCGTCAACACGGTGCGCGATGCCTCTAACAACAGCGGCCTGCCGCCCGATCAGTTGCAGAACCCGGCTAGGCTCCCGGCCAACAGCAAGGTGCGTCGAGCCTTGACCGAGCTGAGCCCTTACGCGCTGTCCGTGCAGTCGGCGAACCCTCGCGACCCTGGCGCGGAGCTGGCCCCGCCGCTCTTGCAGGCCGCGCAGCAAGGCTCCGTGTTCAACTCGGTGGCCCTGCTCGACCCGTTCGGCAATCTGTTGCTGTGCCTGGGCGGCCGGGAGGATCGGTCGCCGATACGCACGGCCTTCATGGAAACGACCCGCAGCTACGCCGTTCTGCGCTGGACCCTGATGAACGACCCCGACCCGGCGGTACGCGCCGAGGCCGAGCATTACCTGACCCATCCCAAGTACGGCACCTTCGTGTTCCTCTACGCCCCCGATCCGAACACCCCGCAAGCGGTGATGACCTTCGGTGCCTACGGTTCGACCATGGAGGGCCCGGTACCGCAGAGCTACCCGTCCAACCTGCAATATGTGCTGTTGCCCGGCACTGCCACGGCACAAGCGCTGGGGACGCTGGCCCAGAATCTGCCGCCGTTCTACACCCAGAGCGTGCAAGTGGCTCCGAACCAGGTCTTGAGCCAGGATTTGATCAACGAGGTCAAGAAAGGCGTTTAACGGCTGACGCAAACCTACAGCCAGCCCGCCGTGACGTCGGCGGGCCGGCATCCTCTCCGCGCCGGTGGCCGGCAGCCTTGTCGCCACACGCGAAATGCTCCGGCCCCAGTTGCGACGCCGGCGCCGGGCATCAGGGTGTGCTTTCTGTGAAAACCAACGCCTGGTGCGTCGCTGCGTTCGGCCGTCGAGCGGCGCTGCGTAAGGGGAGCATGCGGCGGCCTGTTCTACCGGTCTGAGGCCGCTATTCACCGTCCCCGGCGCGGGTGCGGTTCGTCAGCCGCTGCAGCAGGGCCTGCTCACACAGCCTGAACAGCAGGTAGCAGGCCATCGCCAGCAGCGCGATCAGCGTCAGCTCGCCAAGCTGCAGCAAGCCGCCGCTCATCAGCGCCAGCCAGCCATGCCGGACGATAAAGGCCGCATTGCTGCCGATCAGCTGCACCAGGTCGAGGGTGAAGTAGCCGAACGCCAGGAAGCTCCCCGTCATGAGCAGAAAGCTCACCACGGGATGACGGCACAGCCATCGGTAGAAGGCGCGTTCAACTGGCATGGTCACTCCCGTGGGGGGCGCAGTCTGGGCCGCCGGCATGTGCCAGTGCGGCAGGGATGTAGGAGAAATGTAGCTTACACGGGGCGTCGTGCGGGGCAGCCAGTGCAGGGGGGCGACCGCCGCCGTCTGATGGCGGCCAGGTGCCGGCCTGGGGGCAGCCGACCGGGGCGCGGCCCCGGCACCGTCGGAACGCAGAGCTAGACTTATTGCATACGGCCGGGCCCGCTTGAGGGCGGCCGTGTCCGATGTGCCGGGGCCGGCCCCCGGCCAGGAGGCGGGAGGTGGACAAGCTGCACAGGGCAGGCGCCGGCCTTTCACGGCGTCACTTTATCTATGCTGGCGCTATCCTCGGCGGTGGCCTGCTGGCCGCGCCGGCGC
The DNA here is from genome assembly GCF_051904775.1 of Pseudomonas sp. MBLB4123. NCBI lineage: Bacteria > Pseudomonadati > Pseudomonadota > Gammaproteobacteria > Pseudomonadales > Pseudomonadaceae > Pseudomonas > Pseudomonas sp. MBLB4123. Next base: position 1,947,446 of record NZ_CP196711.1, on the reverse strand, counting down.
TGGCACGCCAGCTTTGTCGGAGCACGGCCGGCGATATCCTCGGCCCCTACTACCGCTTCGGTGCGCCCTTCCTGAGCAAACTGGCGGGGCCGGATGAGCCCGGCGAGCGCCTGGTGGTGAGCGGCACCGTGCTCAGCGCCGACTGCCGCACGCCCCTCCCCAACGCCCTGGTCGAGGTCTGGCAGGCCAACGGTGCGGGCCTGTACGACACCCAGACCCCCGGCAACTTCACCGACAAGGGCCACTTCCACCTGCGCGGCATGCTCTACACCGACGCCCAGGGGCGTTACCGCATCGAGACGGTAATGCCCGGACGCTACCCGGTGCCGCCGAACCTGCCGGGGCTGGAACGGTACGCCGGGATCACCCGGCCGGCGCATATCCACTTCCGGGTGATGGAGTCGCTGCACGTACCGGTGACCCTGCAGCTGTATTTCGAGGGCGACCCCTATATCGCCGAGGACCCTTGGGCCAGCGCGCACCCGGACAACGTCATCGCCCTGGAGACGGACGGCGAGGGGCGGCGCGGCGGGTTCGATATCGTCCTGGCCAGAGGGACCCAGAGTTAGGCGGCGAGCCTTGGCGGACGCTGCGGGCAATCTGCGGGGTAGGGGGCGACCCCGTTAACGGCCACTCCTGAAAGGTTGGGCAGCTCGCTGCGCCAATACTTCCCGCGACCGGGTTGGGCTATGATGCGCGCCCTCCAATGCTCCGGTTAAACCCTCAGGTCATCATGCCCGGCAATGCCCTCTATACCGATCTGTCCGGTTATTACGACCTGATGTGCGCCGATATCGACTATCAGGCGCAAAGTCACTGCATTCACCGGCTGCAGCAGCTATTCGGCAATGCCGGCAAGCGCCACCTGGATCTGGCCTGTGGCACCGGGCCGCATGTTCGCCACTTCATCGACGCCGGCTATGAAAGCAGCGGGCTCGACATCAACCAGCCGATGCTGGACCGGGCGGCGCTGCGCTGCCCGGAGGCACGGTTTTCCCTGCAGGACATGTGCGGCTTCACGCTGACCGAGCCGGTGGACCTGATCACCTGCTTCCTCTATTCGCTCCACTACAGCGGCGGATTCGAGCGGTTGAAGGCCTGTATCGCCAGCGTGCATGGCGCGCTGGCCGCCAATGGGGTGTTCTGCTTCAACGCCGTCGACAAGCAGCAGATCGACAACGATCTATTCGTCACCCATACCGCCCGGCATGCCGACGGCCTGTTCAGCTTCAGCTCCGGCTGGAGCTATTGCGGCGCTGGCGAGCAGCAGTCGCTGAAACTGCGCATCGAACGCAGGGTGGCGGACGCCAGCCAGGTATGGCACGACGAACACCCCATGGTGGCCGCGAGCTTCGCCGAGCTGCAGGAGCTGTTGCAGCCATACTTCGAGGTGCATGTGCTTGAGCATGATTACCAGAAGATCATCCCCTGGAATCAAACCTCCGGGAACGCGATCTTTGCCTGCGTAAAGATCTGACACGCTACCCATCCACCATTCCAATACGGATCGACCGACGAACCCGGCAACGACGCTCAGGGCGCAAAGCCGCGAAGCGTTTTCCACCGGGTAGATATCCGGGCTACTAGCTTCCTGCAGAAAAGCCGGATAATGGCCGCCAATTCGTCTCGCCCGCTTTATTTGGTAACCCCATGGAAATCAAGGTCAACTTTCTCGACAACCTCCGTCTCGAAGCCAAGTTCGATGACTTCACGGTGATCGCCGACCAGCCGATTCGCTACAAGGGCGACGGCTCGGCGCCGGGGCCGTTCGACTACTTCCTGGCGTCCTCGGCGCTGTGCGCGGCCTACTTCGTCAAGCTGTACTGCCAGACGCGGGGCATCCCCACCGACAACATCCGCCTGTCGCAGAACAACATCGTCGACCCGGAAGACCGCTACAAGCAGATCTTCAAGATCCAGGTCGAGCTGCCGGCGGACATCGCCGACAAGGACCGCGTTGGCATCCTGCGCTCCATCGAGCGCTGCACGGTGAAGAAGGTGGTGCAGACCGGCCCCGACTTCGTCATCGAGCAAGTGGCCAACCTCGATGCCGATGCCCAGGCCCTGCTGATGCCGACGCTGAGGGCGGGCGAGGGCACGCGCATCCTCGGCAAGGACCTGCCGCTGGAAGAAACCATCCGCAACATGTCGGGCATCCTCGCCGAGCTGGGGATGAAGATCGAGATCGCCTCCTGGCGCAACATCGTGCCCAACGTCTGGTCGCTGCATATCCGCGACGCCCAGTCGCCGCTGTGCTTCACCAACGGCAAGGGCGCGAGCAAGGAAAGCGCGCTGGCCTCGGCCCTGGGCGAGTTCATCGAGCGGCTGAACTGCAACTTCTTCTACAACGACCAGTTCTGGGGCGAGGAGATCGCCAATGCGCCCTTCGTGCATTACCCCGACGAGCGCTGGTTCAAGCCGGGGCCGCGCGACGCGCTGCCCGAGGAGATCCTCGACGCGCATTGCCTGGCCATCTACAACCCCGACGGCGAGCTGCGCGGCTCGCACCTGTACGACACCAACTCGGGCAACAAGGCGCGCGGCATCTGCTCGCTGCCCTTCGTGCGCCAGTCGGACGGTGAGGTGGTGTACTTCCCCTCCAACCTGATCGAGAACCTCTACCTCAGCAACGGCATGAGCGCCGGCAACACCCTGGTCGAGGCCCAGGTGCAGTGCCTGTCGGAAATCTTCGAGCGGGCGGTCAAGCGCGAGATACTGGAGAACGAGCTGGCCCTGCCGGACGTGCCGCAAGAGGTGCTGGCCAAGTATCCGGCCATCCTCGCCGGCATCCGGGGCCTGGAAGAGCAGGGCTTCCCGGTGCTGGTCAAGGATGCGTCGCTCGGCGGCGAATTCCCGGTGATGTGCGTGACCCTGATGAACCCGCGCACCGGCGGCGTGTTCGCCTCCTTCGGCGCCCACCCCAGCTTCGAGGTGGCGCTGGAGCGCAGCCTCACCGAACTGCTCCAGGGCCGCAGCTTCGAGGGCCTCAACGACCTGCCGCCGCCGACCTTCGAGAGCCAGGCCCTGACCGAGCCGAACAACTTCGTCGAACACTTCATCGACTCCAGCGGCGTGGTGTCCTGGCGCTTCTTCAGCGCCAAGGCCGACTACGCCTTCGTCGAGTGGGACTTCTCCGGCCAGGGCGAAGACTCCAACGCCCAGGAGGCCGCGACCCTGTTCGGCATCCTCGAAGACATGGGCAAGGAGGTGTACATGGCGGTGTACGCCGACCTCGGCGCCAACGCCTGCCGCATCCTGGTGCCGGGCTACTCGGAGATCTACCCGGTGGAGGACCTGATCTGGGACAACACCAACAAGGCGCTGACCTTCCGCTCCGACATCCTCAACCTGCACAGCCTGAGCGAGCTGCGCCTCAAGTCGTTGCTCAAGAGCCTGGAGCAGTGCGAGGTCGACGACTACACCGACATCACCACCCTGATCGGCGTCGAGTTCGACGACAACACCGTGTGGGGCCAGCTGACCATCCTGGAGCTGAAGCTGCTGATCTACCTCGCGCTGAAGAAGTTCGAGCATGCCAAGGAGCTGGTGGAGGCCTTCCTGCAGTACAACGACAACACCGTCGAGCGCGGCCTGTTCTACCAGGCGCTCAACGTGGTGCTGGAGGTGCAGCTGGACGACGAGCTGGACATGGCCGACTTTGAACCCAACTTCCGCCGCATGTTCGGCGACGCGCGCATGGATGCGGCACTGGGCTCGGTGGACGGCAGCGTGCGCTTCCATGGCCTGACGCCGACCAGCACGAAGCTGGAAGGCCTCGACAAGCACCTGCGCCTGGTGGAGAGCTACAAGAAGCTGCATGCGGCGCGGGCCAGGGCGGCGGGGCTTTAACCCGGCGCGCCCCGGGGCCTGATCGTTCCCACGCTCCGCGTGGGAACGATCAGATCAGATGCGCGCCGCGGAAGCGCTCGCCGTCAGCCTTCAAGCGGCCACAACAGCGGCAGCACCTGCTCGCGCAGCAGCGGCGCCAGGCTCTCGGGCGGTGTGTCCTGGGGCGCCAGCCAAAGCAGCTCTTCCAGTTCGGCGGCCGCCTCGACGGCGTGGGGCAGCGGGGCGCGAAATAGGCTCGCCTCGATCCAGGTGTCCGGTTCGTTGGCCGCCAGTGCGCGGAACCGACCGAGGGGGCGAAGGCTTTCGGCGGCCAGACTCAGGTTCAGCTCCTCGGCCAGCTCTCGCGTCAGCGCCGCCAAGGCGTCCTCGCCCGGCTCGGCCTTGCCGCCCGGCAACATAAAGGCCTGAGTGTCGCGCTTGCGCACCAGCAAAAGACGGCCGGCCTCGTCGAACAGGCAGGCGGCGGAGATGGTGAGGAGGGTGGGGGTATCGGCTCGATGTCGTTCGGTCATGGAGTGCATGGGGTTTCGTGGGTAGATGGTGGTTCGTTGAGGGTTGCCAGGGGGGCGACTCGTCCCGGTGCCAGGCGGGCCGGACAGTGGGCAAGAGCGCGCCTACTCCTTTGGTATTAGTCCGAAAAGACGTTTTGCTGCATCTATTTGAATAGTTCGGAAAAGCCGTAGGTGCGGTAAGTTAAAGCCGTAACGGAACCAAGTGTTTTATCCACAGGTAAGGAGTCTGGAGCCGAGCTGTTTAGAAAGGTGGCCATGATGTTAATCCAACAACGTCCGTCATTCTTGATAAAAGAGAACCAGCAGTATGCTGGAACCGGAGGCTTGAGCGAAAATAATGCCCAGGCTCGCTTCGTTCCTGCGTTCAAGGACTCTCATACCGGACAGGTAGAAATATCCAGATATCGAGACGGTCGTCCCGCACCCTTCCATTTGATCGATGGATTGCCTGATGAATGGATCACCAACAGGGATCTGGCGGGAGAAGTGGTTGAGATCAAAGCCACTATAATTTCCGGCTTCGTCCGTCTTGGGCGTTTCTTTACCCGCCAGGAAGCGTCGGAGTTTGTGGCGCGGATCGCGTCTTGAGCTCTCCGTCCAGGTGGCAAAGAAGAGCATGCCACTGGTAGCGCGTAGGGTGGAAAACCGCGAAGCGTTTTCCACCATGGATGTCCGGGGTACTCACTGATTTTGCGTACATACGCCGCTGCTGTGTCGTTCTCGGGTAACGGTTCCGCCCTTACGGCGGCTCACTTTTGGCAAACGCCCCAAAAGTAAGCAAAAGGTCTTGCCCCTTGCATCCGGCCCGACTGCGTCGGGTTCCCTCGCTCCATCATTGCTCCAGGGGCACGCCGCGAAGGGCCATCCCTGGCCCATCGCGGCTCTCGCGGCATCCATGCCGCTCAACCCCTTACACAACGATTCCACTCGGCCTCCTGATGGGGCGTTTGGTGTCGTCTGCGAGGTCGTGGATAGAAAAGCAATAGTGTGTTGCGGTATTTGCTGGTGTCGCTGGTTTGGTTTTCACGGTGGACAAGCTTCACGTTGTCCACCCTACGGGACCGCAGCCTCGCACTTCGGGCGGCCAGATCGTAGGGTGGATGACGCTTTTTGCATCCAACATCAGCGGCTATCCGGGCTACTCGCCGTTATGCCAGTTTTGTACCTCTAACGTATTTCATTCCCAATGAGCTTTTGAATAGGCGCCCCACACGCCATTGACCAGAGAATCCTAGTCGGGCCTCGAACATTCCTATGTCCTTCATTATATTCATGGACGATCTTACCAAAGATACATCTAGCCCAGTTTTTTTTGAGAGCTCGGTAATGCAGTCTTCCAGTAGGAATGGCGTTGAAAGTCCATTGAAGCCTTCAGTAAATTTTTTTACATCAACCGATGGGGCTAGCATGTGCTTAAGCTCTGCTGAAACCTCGCCAAGGTAGTAATCAGAAGCATCTTTATGAGCCTGCATGATTAGCTTTTGGCTGAGCTTTCCGCCCTCAATTACCTCGCCACGTTTAGCTCGACTATTTTCATCTCCTGCTACAGAGTCCAGGAAACGATCATAAAGCCTCGGAGAGTAGGTAGAGTCAACAGTATCTGAAAAGTAAGTCTTCAGAAATGTGATTGTCTGAATGTTGCTTGCCCTAAGCTTCAGTGGGAAGAACTCCATGAGAAATGGTTCGTAATCCTCAGCGGCCATCGCTCCATTCTTGAGTAAGTTTTCCTGAAGCTGTAGTTGACCACATGCGTTTGGAAACTTCTCTCTAAACCAAGGGTTTTGACAGATGCGTAAAAGGACAAAGTTGAAAATTGATTGCTCGTCCCAAACTAATTGAATCTCTCGTCCATCTATTTGCTGTTCAATATTTTCAATCGCATTTTTGGCTAGGTCGCTTCTGATAAATAGGCGTATTGTTATCTTTTGAGAGAGATGCGAATCTGATTGAATTGTCAGTAGAAAGCTAAATAGCGACTCAATGTATCTCTTTATTTCTGAAGAAGGGAAGGCAGTCTCGATCCCGTCTACGAGGAAGGTGTAGTGGCCTATTTTTTCTGAATTTTTAGATAAAGAATCTTTTATGTCATGGAAGCTAATGTCTTTTTCGTAATTGTCGTTTATGAGTTTTTCCAGTGCGTCAGACTTTTGAGTCGAATTTTCAGACTCGATAGCGCAATAGAGTAGAGTGCACCAGATTGATTCTGGTCTATCTCGATATTTGTCGATTAGCTGTTTAAAGCAAGCGGCTGCCGACCCAATGCCACCGTCATGGCTGTAATCGGCAGCGGTCAGAATTGGGCGGCCAAGGCCTCTGGAATGAAGCTCTCTCAGTAACCTGGTTTTGCCTGTACCTTTTCGACCCAAGATATAAGTAATTGGTGAGTTCGGTGAGAGGAGGCGTTTTAAGAAGTTCGCCTCTAGGTATATTCCGCCATCTGTAGAGCCCGAGCTCGTGAGCGTTGGTCCTGTTTTGAGCTTCTCTTGTGATTCAGAAATGGGGTGTTTATCAAGCAATCCGAGAACGGAGCAGATATCTCGTAGCGCAAACAAATTCTCTGGGCTTATTTTCTTGGTGTCCGGTATTACGCTGTTTATTAGTGGTTTGCTATATATCCAGTCGATCCAGTAGTTGTCGATTGCATCCTCAACTTCTAGTCGGAAGCTTTCAGGGAACTGCATCAAAAGATCTTCTTGAATTTTTAGCGACTCTTCGCTGAGGGCTGAACGCTTGAATTCAGGGTCTAGAGAGAAGCTAACATATATTCCAGGGGCCTCCGCGTTTATCGAAAGCAGTTCTCGGAATGCTCTTGTGCCGGCCGCTGACTGGGTGTCACGCCGAGCGAAAGAAATCACGGGGCCTGGAATTGTTAGCGCAATAGGTAGAACTGAGCTGGAAATCCCAGTGCGATGATCTATGAATACGAAGTCATATTTTTCGCTGATGGCGAACTGAGCAATTTTTAAAATGCCATTTCTTAAAAGTATAGGGTCTAAAACTGTATTTAAAGAAAATGTGGCGAAATCGATATCATAGATATCACTTTCAGGGCGACATGGTATTAAGTCAACTTTTCCGGCGCTATGGATATAAGCGTTGGCGGTATCAATTCCTGTGTCGAAGTGACAGATTCCAAGCAAGGTTTCTGAAAGTCGGGTGGTCTTTGTTTGAAATATTTTGTCAAGGGATGGGGCTTCGATGTCGGCATCAATTAGTAATATTCTGTACCCTTGATCGGCCAGGAATTTTGAAAGAGTGCCAAGCACAGTAGAACGCCCTTGTCCCCCCTTGTAGCCATAAAAATGTAATGCTTTGAACTCTTCATAGGGGGGCTTGGAAATCGGTCGACTGCCGGCTAGTGCTTCAATCCAGTGATGTCGCGTGTTTTCTTCATCAAAGAATGAATAATCAGTTTCTCTTTCTGCTGCTGTTAGTAGGCAGAGTTCAACGCTGCTGGTGAATTGAAGCGAGTTAAGGATTTGATCGTCTATGTCAAGTTTTTTGGCTAGAAGTGAGACGCGTTGCTCTGGGTTAAACTCTTTATATTCTTCGTCTATATGGATTATATATAGCGTGGGGTGGAGATATTTTGCGGTGTATTCTATGTGTTTTTTTGATAAGCCGGAGAGTAGTTCTTGAGTGGTAATCATATGGCTTGCCTAATGTTCTTTTTTAAGAAGACACGAATTTCCTTGGCTTTGTTGAGCAGGCTAAATAGCTCATCTTCTTCGTGGCAGGGTGATAGCCAGTCAGATGTATGTCTAAAATAGCGGATGTAAGGGTATGACTCTCCAGGTGCTGGCTGGGAAGTGTTGTCTCTGCCTTGGACGTATATAGATTGAAGTATATTTCTAAATTGGCGAGAGAGGGTCGTTAGTTCTTTTTGGAATTTTGGATGTATCCTAGAGCTGTTTATTAGCATGCCTGGGATGTCGTGGCCGCCGCTTTGGTTTATAATTCGCTTAAGAATTAACTCTACTGTAATTAGAGTGCAGTAAGTGATGGCGAGAAGCTGCGGTTCTGTTTTTTTTGTTGGTAATTTTATTATTTCGTCAAAAGATGCTTCGTTATATTTAAACATCGGGTCGCCCTGAAAAACGGCCATCACAAGTGATGGCCGTTTAAAGTCTATCAATCCCAGCTCAACGCCCCACCCGTCTGATACTCGATCACCCGCGTCTCGAAGAAGTTCTTCTCCTTCTTCAGGTCCATGATCTCGCTCATCCACGGGAAGGGGTTGGAGGTGCCCGGGTACTCTTCCTTCAGGCCGATCTGGGTCAGGCGGCGGTTGGCGATGAACTTGAGGTAGTCCTCCATCATCGCCGCGTTCATGCCCAGCACGCCGCGGGGCATGGTGTCGCGGGCGTATTCGATCTCCAGCTGGGTGCCCTGGAGGATCATCTGGGTGGCTTCGTCCTTCATCGCCGCATCCCACAGGTGCGGGTTCTCGATCTTGATCTGGTTGATCACGTCGATGCCGAAGTTCAGGTGCATGGACTCGTCGCGCAGGATGTACTGGAACTGCTCGGCGACGCCGGTCATCTTGTTGCGCCGGCCCATGGAGAGGATCTGGGTGAAGCCGCAGTAGAAGAACACGCCTTCGAGCACGCAGTAGTAGGCGATCAGGTTGCGCAGCAGTTCCTTGTCGGTCTCCACGGTGCCGGTGTTGAAGGTCGGGTCGGAGATGGCGCGGGTGTACTTCAGGCCCCAGCTGGCCTTCTTCGCCACGCTCGGGATCTCGTGGTACATGTTGAAGATCTCGCCTTCGTCCATGCCCAGGGACTCGATGCAGTACTGGTAGGCGTGGGTGTGGATCGCCTCCTCGAAGGCCTGGCGCAGGATGTACTGGCGGCACTCGGGGTTGGTGATCAGGCGGTACACGGCCAGGGCCAGGTTGTTGGCCACCAGGGAGTCGGCGGTGGAGAAGAAGCCGAGGTTGCGCATGACGATGCGGCGCTCGTCGTCGGTCAGGCCGTCGGCGCTCTTCCACAGGGCGATGTCGGCGTTCATGTTCACTTCCTGGGGCATCCAGTGGTTGGCGCAACCATCCAGATACTTCTGCCAGGCCCAGTCGTACTTGAAGGGCACCAGCTGGTTGAGGTCGGCGCGGGCGTTGATCATGCGCTTCTGGTCGACCTGCACGCGGGCGGCGGAGCCTTCCAGCTCGTCCAGGCCTTCCTGGATGTCCAGCTGGTCGAGGGCGGCCTTGGCGCGGGCGACCGCGGCGCTGTCGTCGGCGGCCACGGCGCGGGCCTCGACGGCGGCGGCGCCGCCGACCTGGTCGAGCTTGTCCAGGCCCATGTCGGCCGCCTGGGCGGCGGCAGCGGTGGTGGCGACGGCGGCGTCGGCGCCGTCTTCCTTGTCGAATTCATCCCAGCTCAGCATGGCTTGGCTCCTGCTTGAGGGCCGGTGAAATGACCGGCCTGTATGGATATACAGTTAAATACTAGTCTGTTGCGTCGTGCACACAAAGCACAGCGGCGACCGGCGGTCGCCTGGCGGAGGTCTGCGCCTCTGGCCGGATTCGCCTGTCGGCGAACCCTCAACAATTCGGGCGTGAAGCTGAGCGAGTGAGCGCTAGGCGCCTGGCAGGTTGGAACCCCTGAGCGTACGTCTGTACGTGATGGGGGCCGACCTGCCGGGCAACGACGCGGGCGCCGCTCAGCTTCGCGCGCTTACTGGCACGCCTCGCAGTCCGGCTCGTCGATGGCGCACGCCTTCGGCACGGGGGCCGGGGCCGGTGCGGCCTGCTCCGGGGCCTTGGCCGGTGCGGCGCTGAGGCCGTCGCCACCACCGCTGGACACGGCGTTGAGCTTGCCGGTGTTGATGGTGGACTTCTCGGTGCTGGTGGCGGCCAGGGCACGGAGGTAGTAGGTGGTCTTCAGGCCGCGGTACCAGGCCATGCGGTAGGTCACGTCGAGCTTCTTGCCCGAGGCGCCGGCGATGTACAGGTTCAGCGACTGGGCCTGGTCGATCCACTTCTGGCGGCGGCTGGCGGCGTCGACTATCCACTTGGTCTCCACCTCGAAGGCGGTGGCGTACAGGTCCTTGAGGTCCTGGGGGATGCGCTCGATCTGCTGCACGGAGCCGTCGTAGTACTTCAGGTCGTTGACCATGACCGAGTCCCACAGGCCGCGGGCCTTGAGGTCGCGCACCAGGTAGGGGTTGATCACGGTGAACTCGCCGGAGAGGTTCGACTTCACGTAGAGGTTCTGGTAGGTCGGCTCGATCGACTGCGACACGCCGGTGATGTTGGCGATGGTCGCGGTCGGGGCGATGGCCATGATGTTGGAGTTGCGGATGCCCTTCTGCACGCGGGCGCGCAGCGGGGCCCAGTCCAGCGACTCGGAGAGGTCGACGTCGATGTACTTCTGCCCGCGCGCCTCGATGAGGATCTGCTGGGAGTCCAGCGGCAGGATGCCCTTGGACCACAGCGAGCCGGCGAAGGTCTCGTAGGCGCCGCGCTCGTCGGCCAGGTCGCAGGAGGCCTGGATGGCGTAGTAGCTGACCGCCTCCATGGACTTGTCGGCGAATTCCACCGCGGCGTCGGAGCCGTAGGGGATGTGCTGCAGGTACAGGGCGTCCTGGAAGCCCATGATGCCCAGGCCCACCGGACGGTGCTTGAGGTTGGAGTTCTTCGCCTGGGGCACCGAGTAGTAGTTGATGTCGATGACGTTATCGAGCATGCGCACCGCGGTCTTCACGGTACGGCCGAGCTTCTCGCGGTCCAGCTTGCCGTCGACGATGTGGTTGACCAGGTTCACCGAACCCAGGTTGCACACGGCGATCTCGTCGGCGTTGGTGTTCAGGGTGATCTCGGTGCACAGGTTGGAGCTGTGCACCACGCCCACGTGCTGCTGCGGGCTGCGCAGGTTGCACGGGTCCTTGAAGGTCAGCCAGGGGTGGCCGGTCTCGAACAGCATCGAGAGCATCTTGCGCCACAGGTCCTTGGCCTGGATGGTCTTGAACAGCTTGATCTTGCCGTACTCGGTGAGGGCCTCGTAGTACTCGTAGCGCTCCTCGAAGGCCTTGCCGGTCAGGTCGTGCAGGTCCGGCACTTCGCTCGGGCTGAACAGGGTCCACTTGCCGTCGTCGAACACGCGCTTCATGAACAGGTCCGGAATCCAGTTGGCGGTGTTCATGTCGTGGGTGCGGCGACGGTCGTCGCCGGTGTTCTTGCGCAGCTCGAGGAATTCCTCGATGTCCATGTGCCAGGTTTCCAGGTAGGCGCACACCGCGCCCTTGCGCTTGCCGCCCTGGTTGACCGCCACGGCGGTGTCGTTGACCACCTTGAGGAAGGGCACGACGCCCTGGCTCTTGCCGTTGGTGCCCTTGATGTAGGAGCCCAGGGCGCGCACCGGGGTCCAGTCGTTGCCCAGGCCGCCGGCGAACTTGGACAGCATGGCGTTGTCGTGGATGGCGCTGTAGATGCCCGAGAGGTCGTCCGGCACCGTGGTCAGGTAGCAGCTGGACAGCTGCGGGCGCAGGGTGCCGGCGTTGAACAGGGTCGGGGTGGACGACATGTAGTCGAACGACGACAGCAGGTTGTAGAACTCGATGGCGCGCTCTTCCTTCTGCGGCTCCTCGATGGCCAGGCCCATGGCCACGCGCATGAAGAAGATCTGCGGCAGTTCGAAGCGGGTGCCGTCCTTGTGGATGAAGTAGCGGTCGTACAGGGTCTGCAGGCCCAGGTAGGTGAACTGCTGGTCGCGCTCGTGATCGATGGCGGCGCCCAGCTTGGCCAGGTCGTAGTCCTTGAGCTTGGGGTCGATCAGCTCGAACTCGACACCTTTGGCCACATAGGCGGGAAGCGCCTTGGCGTACAGCTCGGCCATCTCGTGGTGGGTGGCGCTGCTGGCCACGCCGAGGAAGCCCAGGCCTTCGGCGCGGATGTTGTCCATCAGCAGGCGGGCAGTGACGTAGCTGTAGTTCGGCTCGCGCTCGACCAGGGTACGGGCGGTCATCACCAGGGCGGTGTTGACGTCCTTCTCGTTGACCCCGTCGTAGAGGTTCTTCAGGGTTTCGCGCTCGATCAGCGCGCCGTCGACCTCGGCCAGGCCTTCGCAGGCCTCGCGGATGATGGTCTGCAGGCGGCCCATGTCCAGCGGCGCGACGCTGCCGTCGGCGGCGGTGACGCGGATGCTCGGATGTGGCTGGGCGATTTCGCCGGCGGCGTCGCGCTTGCGCTCGTTGGCGCGGGCCTCGCGGTAGATCACGTAGTCGCGGGCGACCTTCTGCTCGCCGGCGCGCATCAGGGCCAGTTCGACCTGGTCCTGGATCTCCTCGATGTGGATGGTGCCGCCCGACGGCATGCGGCGCTTGAAGGTGGCGCTGACCTGTTCGGTCAGGCGCGCGACGGTGTCATGGATGCGCGACGAGGCGGCGGCGGTGCCGCCCTCCACGGCGAGAAAGGCCTTGGTGATGGCGACGGTGATCTTGTCGTCGGTGTAGGGCACCACGGTGCCGTTACGCTTGATCACACGTAGCTGGCCGGGCGCGGTGGCGCTCAGGTCCTGGCTGGCATCGGCGGCCTGCGGCGCTGGGGCCTGCGGGTTCTCGCGAGTGGTGTCGGTATGCATGAAGGTCTCCGTGCTGTGAAAGTCTGTTAGTTGGGCGCTATGCCTGGCGTACCCGCCGTTCATTCCATTTCAACAACGCCATGCGCAGGCCGGGCCGGGCGCATGGGACTTGCAAACTGGGCTGGGAGGGCACGACTAAAGCGCCTTCCTGGCTCAAAAGTCTAGTGTCGACAAGGGTCGGCACTACTATATCTAGTGGTTCGTGCGCAAGGGCTCTGCGCCTTGTTTCGTACCCTGCAGGCGTCGAGTGCGACGCGGGAGGGCGGTTGGCTTTGCTGCGGCGCTGGGGCCGGCGGCAGCATTCACCTGCACTGTTGTTGTTCTCGGTCTGGACCTTTGTGGTGCAAATGTGCTTGTGTCGTCTGCTGTGCCAAAACCCAACATGTAGGTGTTTGGCGCGATGGAGATACAAGATAGTGCGGTGTTCGGGTGAAGACAAGCCGAGGCTGAATGGCCCCCTGTGGATAAATCTGTGGGTTATCTTGGGGTAACTTTCGGCAGGGCCCGAGATAGCTGGGGTTGCCCCCGGGAGACCGTTCGTCGAGCTGGGCGCGGATTTTTTCCTTTCCCTGGCGGGGTATTTTGCCTCCATCACACAAACACAATATGTAGGTTTTTTTCTTGATTATTGGCCCGCGCTGTGCAGCCGGCGCCACGGCGCGGGAGCGGTGCTCGCGAGGGCGAGCGATTGCCGAGGTCGGCCTGCCTGTTTCGCCGGTTGGGATTCGCCGCCGCTGGCGGTCACGGCGTTGTTACAATGCCGGCCTGTTTCAGCCCGGTTGATCTGTCCTTGGGAGGCAGCAGTGGAGCAAGAGTCGTGGCACATCCTGATCGTCGAGGACGATCAGCGGCTGGCCGAGTTGACCCGTGAGTATCTGGAGGGCAACGGCCTGACGGTGAGCATCGAGGCCGACGGCGCCCGGGCGGCGTCGCGCATTCTCAAGGAGCAGCCGGACCTGGTGATCCTCGATCTGATGCTGCCCGGCGAGGACGGCCTGTCGATCTGCCGCAAGGTGCGCGGCGGTTACCCGGGGCCGATCCTGATGCTCACCGCGCGCACCGACGACATGGACCAGGTGCTCGGCCTGGAGATGGGCGCCGACGACTACGTGTGCAAGCCGGTGCGCCCGCGGGTGCTGTTGGCCCGGGTGCGCGCCCTGTTGCGGCGCCACGAGGGCAGTGCGCCGAGCGCGGCCCAGGAGCCGCGGCGCCTGGAGTTCGGCCCGCTGGTGATCGACAGCGCGATGCGCGAGGCCTGGCTGGGCGGGCAGGGCATCGAGCTGACCAGCGCCGAGTTCGACCTGCTCTGGCTGCTCACCGCCAACGCCGGGCGGATTCTCTCGCGCGAGGAGATCTTCACCGCCCTGCGCGGTATCGAGTACGACGGCCAGGACCGCTCCATAGACGTGCGCATCTCGCGCATCCGGCCGAAGATCGGTGACGACCCCATGCACCCGCGGCTGATCAAGACGGTGCGCAGCAAGGGTTACCTGTTTGTCGCCGAGGCGGCCGCCGAGCTGCTATGAACTCCATCTTCCTGCGCATCTACGCCGGCATGCTGGCGGTGCTGGTGCTGGTGGCGCTGCTCGGCGTCGGCACCCTGCAGCTGCTCAACGAGGTGCGCGCCGACCAGTACCGTGAGCGCCTGGCCAGCGGCACCTTCCGCCTGATGAGCGATAACCTGGCGCCCATGGCCGAAGTCGAGCGGCGTCGGGCGATCGCGATGTGGGCGCGCCTGCTGGGCATTCCGCTGAGCCTCCAGGCGCTGGATGAGGCGGGGCTGGACGGCGGCGCGCGCAAGCGCCTGTTGCGCGGCCAGGTGCTGGTGCGCCAGACCGGGCCCCATGCCGCGCAAGTCCACAGCCTGGTCGGCGAGCAGGAGCAGCTGCTGCTGACCGGCGAGGTGCAGCAGGTCAGCGAGCAGCTGGCGCGGGCGACCGTCTACCTGCTGATCGACGAGCTGGTGCGCTTTCCCGAGGCGGAGCAACCGCGACGCCTGGCCGAGCTGAAGCAAGCCAAGCAGTTCGGCTTCGATCTGCGCCTGGTGCACCTGGAGCGGGCCAATCTGGATGTCGACCAGCGCCGCCGGGTCGACGAGGGCGACACGGTGATGGCCCTGGGCAAGGGCGGCGACAGCATTCATGTGTTCGCCGGCATCGTCGATACCGACTGGGTGCTGGAGATCGGCCCGCTGTATCAGATGGACCCCTATCCGTCGCAGCTGCTGGTGCTGATCGGCGCCCTGGGCCTGAGCCTGATCGGCCTGATGGTCTATCTGCTGGTGCGGCCGCTGGAACAGCGTCTGCGTGCGTTGGAGGGGGCCGCCACCCAGCTGGCCAGCGGCCGCCTGGAGGCACGGGTGCCGGCCCATGGCAGCGATGCGGTGGGGCGCCTGGCCAATGCCTTCAATGCCATGGCCGAGCATCTGCAGCGTTCGCTGAGCACCCAGCGCGAGCTGGTGCGGGCGGTGTCCCACGAGCTGCGCACGCCGGTGGCGCGTCTGCGCTTCGGCCTGGAGATGATCGGCGATGCCGAGAGCGAGGCGGCGCGGCGCAAGTATATGGACGGCATGGACAGCGATATCCAGGATCTCGACAAGCTGGTCGACGAGATGCTCACCTACGCGCGTCTGGAGCAGGGCGCGCCGGCGCTGAACTTCCAGGTGGTCGACCTGGGCAAGTTGATCGACCAGGTGATCGCCGAGCTGGCGCCGCTGCGCGCCGAGGTGCGGGTTGAGCGCGGCCCGGTGGTGGATGCGGCGGATGGCGCCGGCGCGCGGGTCGAAGGCGAGCCGCGCTATCTGCACCGGGCCTTGCAGAACCTGGTGAGCAACGCCATGCGCCACGCCGAGTCGCGGGTGCGCCTGAGCTACCGGATCGGCCATCAGCGCTGTCGGCTGGATGTCGAGGACGATGGCCCCGGAGTGCCGGAGTCGGCCTGGGAGCGCCTGTTCAAACCCTTCCTGCGCCTGGACGACAGCCGCACCCGCGCCTCCGGCGGCCACGGCCTGGGGCTGTCGATCGTGCGGCGGATCATTTACTGGCATGGCGGCCGGGCGCAGATCAGCCGCAGCGAGGCTCTGGGCGGTGCGCGTTTCAGCCTGATCTGGCCGCGCCGTCAGGGCGACAAGGCAGAGTGAGCCGCCCTTGAGGGGTTCCCGGACACTTTGAGGGTTGTATTGATAATTATTATCATTAAGATGGGCGGCCTGATACTTGCCAGGAAGGCCGACCATGGGCGCTTCGCCCCGCCATCGCAGCGCCTCCGCGCGGCCTCTGCAGGCCGAGCTCGAAGGGCTCTACGCTAGCCATCGCACGGCGTTGGTGCAGTCGGCCGGCGCCTTGCTCGGCTGCTCGGCGCGTGCCGAGGACGTGGTCCAGGATGCCTTTCTCAAGCTCTGGGAAAACGGCGAGCAGCTGGCCATCGACGATGCCCTGAAGTACCTGTTCCGCACGGTGCGCAACCTGTGCATCGACCGCCTGCGCCGCCTGGCCCTGGAGGGGCGCTACCAGGCGGAGGATGCCCTGCTCGCCGAACTGCCGGCGCCGACGCCGTCGCCGGAGCGCAGCGCCTTAGGAAGGCTCGGCTGGCAGCGCCTGGTCGAGGCGCTGGGCGAACTGCCGGCGCGTACCCGCGAGGCCTTCACCATGAGCCAGCTGGAGGGCTATAGCCAGCGCGAGGTGGCCAGTCACCTGCGCGCCTCGCCGACCCTGGTGCATTTTCTCGTGCGTGATGCCCTGGGCCACTGCCGTTCCCACCTGGGCGAATGGCCATGCTGATTCTCATCCCGCGAAGCCCGGCTTCGCCCCGACCGGAAACCGAACGATGAAGCTGTTGCGCCTGTTGTTTCTCGATCACCGTCTGCCCCTGATCGGCGTGCTGCTGCTGAGCCTGTGCAGCGCCTTGCTGAGCATCGGCGTGATCGCCTTCGTCAACCTGCGGCTGATCGCCGTGGACGGCCTGCTGATCGATACGCTGGCGCAGTTCGCCGGGCTGTTGCTGCTGTTGCTGCTGTGTGCCGGGGCGGCCCAGGTGTCGCTGCACCGGCTCGGCCATCGCTTCGTCTACCGCCTGCGCCGGGGCCTGGTGAAGCGGGTGCTGGACACCGATATCCAGCGCCTGGAGCGGATCGGCGGGCCGCGCATCCTCGCCAGTCTGTCCAGCGACATCCGCAACATCACCATCGCCTTCGTGCACCTGCCGGAGATGGTCTACGGCCTGGTGCTGAGCCTGGCCGCCTTCGCCTACCTGGCTTGGCTGTCGCCCGCGCTGTTCGGCGTGACCCTGGCCTGGCTGGGCTTCACCCTGGCGGTGGGCTGGGTCTTCGTCGGTCGGGTCAATCACCATATTCGCCTGCTGCGCGAGGCCGAGGACCGGCTCTACCAGGACTACCAGGCGGTGATCGACGGGCGCAAGGAGCTGGCGCTGAACCGCGACCGCGCCCGGCGGCTGTACGAGGAGGAGTTCGACGCCAACGCCGAGGCCTATCGCGCCCATGTCACCCGTGCCGACATCTACAACGGCCTGGCCGGCAACTGGGCCAATATCATGGTGCTCGGCACCATCGGCCTGGTGTTCTTCTTCGCCAACGGCCAGGGCTGGGCCAGTGCGGCGGTGGCGGCGACCTTCGCCCTGACCGTGCTGTTCCTGCGCACGCCGATGGTGGCGGCGGTCGGTTCCGTGCCGAGCATGCTGTCCGCCCGAGTCGCCCTGGACAAACTCGATGCCCTGGAGCTGGCGCCGCTGCGCGGCGAGTTCGAACAACCGCCGGCGCTGGCGGCCGACTGGCAATGCCTGGAGCTGCGCGGCGTGGTCTACCACTATCCCGGAGAGGGCGACGAGGCCGGCTTCGACGTCGGCCCGCTGGACCTGACGCTCAACCGCGGCGAGCTGTTGTTCCTGGTCGGCGGCAACGGCAGCGGCAAGTCGACCCTGGCGCGCCTGCTCACCGGGCTGTACCGGCCGGTGGCGGGGGAGATTCTGCTCGATGGGCGTGCCCTCGGCGAGGCCGACTGGCCGGCCTATCGGCGGCTGTTCTCCAGCGTGTTCACCGACTTCCACCTGTTCGCCCGGCTGCTCGGCTCCGACGGGGCCGAGGCCGAGCCGGCCGTCACCGACCGTTGGCTGCACAGCCTGCATCTGGCGCACAAGGTGCGTCACGGCCAGGGCCGCCTGCTCGATACGCGCTATTCCCAGGGCCAGCGCAAGCGCCTGGCGCTGCTGCTGGCGATGCTCGAGGAACGCGACATCCTGGTGCTCGACGAGTGGGCGGCGGATCAGGACCCGCTGTTCCGCCGGCTGTTCTACCGCGAGCTGTTGCCGCAGCTGCAGGCAGCCGGCAAGACGGTATTGGCCATCAGCCACGACGATCATTACTTCGACCAGGCCGACCGCCTGTTGAAGATGGATACCGGCCGGCTCCTGGAGCTGACCGGAGAAGCCCGCAGCCGCGCCAGTCAGGATGCGCTGCGGGAGATCGCCAGCCCGGCGTAGCGGGCGAGCCGGCCCGATCGCCTGCTTGGCGAGGGTTCGGTGCTCCTCGAATACGGGATTAAATGAAAATTATTTGCATCGCCAAGCGTCTTTAGTGGCGAGCCATTCGCGCAACGAGAGGAGTCGACATGAGTCTGGACAGCCCGGAAACCATCTTTCTGGTGGTGGTCAACGACGAAGAGCAATACGCCATCTGGCCGCAGTACCAGGCGGTGCCGGCTGGTTGGCGCGAGGTGGGTGTGCGCGGCGACCGCCAGGCCTGCCTGGCCCATATCGCCGAGGTCTGGGGCGACATGCGCCCGCGCAGCCTGCGCGAGGCCATGGGGGCCTGATGCAACTGTTCTGCCTGGCCCACGCCGGCGCCAGCGCCATGCCCTATGCCCGCTGGCGGCCCTCGCTGCCGCGCTGGCTGGAGGTCTGTCCGCTGGAGCTGCCGGGGCGTGGGGCACGGGCGGGCGAGCCGCTGCTGCGCGACTTCGAGCGGGGGCTCGATGACCTGCAGGCCGCCTGGCGCGCCGAATGCCAGGGGCCCTGCCTGCTATGGGGGCACAGCCTGGGTGGCCTGCTGGCCTTCGAGCTGGCCCACCGGCTGCACGCCGAGCGCAAGCGGGCGCCGCTGGCGCTGTTCGTCTCCGCCTGCCGGGCGCCCAGTCGCCGCGCGCTGGCCCCGCGCCTGGCCGAGGGCAGCGACGGCGCGCTGATCGCCGCGCTGGACGAACTGGTCGGGCTGCCCCGGGCGGTGCTCGGCGACCCGGCCGTCTGTGCGGAGTACCTGCCGGTGCTGCGCGCCGATTTCGCCCTGGCCGAGAGCTACCGCTATCGCCGGCGCGGCCCCTTGCCCTGCGAGCTGCACGTGCTCGGCGCGCGGCAGGACAGCCTGGGCGAGGAAGAGCTGCGGCCCTGGCGCCGCGAAGCCCGCGCCGATATCCACCTGCACTGGCTCGAGGGCGACCACTTCTATCTGCGCCCGCAGCAAGCCGAGGTGCTGCAACTGATTGAACTGCATGCCTTGCGGCTGTGGCGCGCCGAGGCGTTGCCCATGCCCCTGGGGGCCTGACCGATTGTTCCGGAGGTGTCACCGATGAACGCCCATTCCACACCCATGGCCGCCACCGAGCTGGCCTGGGCGCCCCTGTCCTACGCCCAGCAACGCCTGTGGTTCTTCAGTCGGCTGGCGCCGCAGAGCAGCGCCTACAACCTCGGCGGGCTGCTCTGGCTTGACGGTGAGCTGGACCGGATCGCCCTCGCGGCGGCGCTGGACCAGCTGCTGGCGCGCCACGGCGCGCTGCGCACGGTGTTCGCCGAGCGCGACGGGGTGGCCATGCAGGCCCTGCTGCCGGCCTGTGCGCTGGCGCTGGAGGAGTGCGACCTGACCGCGCTGGCTGGCGAGCAGCAGGAGCAGGAGGTGCGGCGGCAGGGCCGGGCCTGCGTCGAGCGACCCTATGACCTGGGCGTGGGGCCCTTGTTTCGCGCCGTGCTCTATCGCCTGGGGGCGGAGCGCCAGGTGCTGCTGATCGGCATGCACCATATCGTCTCCGACGCCTGGTCGGTGCGGGTGCTGCTCAAGGAGCTGGCCGAGTGCTATGCCGCTCACCGGCAGGGCCGCGCGCCGGGCCTGAGGGCCCTGCCGCAGACGTACGGCGACTATGCCGCCAGCCAGCGACAGTGGCTGGCCGGCGACGAAGGTCGGCGCCAGCTGGACTTCTGGACCCGTACCCTGGGCCGCGAACAGCCGTCGCCGGGCCTGGCGGACGACTTCCCGCGTCAGCCGCGGGCCGACCGCGATGCGGCCTACCGCACCCTGCAGCTGCAGCCTGCGCTGGTAAGCGCTTTGCGCGAGCTGGGCGGCTCGGCCGGTTGCACCCTGTTCGGCGTGTTGCTGGCCGCCTTGCAGGTGCAGCTGAGCCGATTGTCCGGTCAGCGCGAGGTGCGTATCGGCGTGCCGGTAGCCGGCCGCAGCAAGGCGCGCGAGCGGCTGATCGGCTTCTTCGTCAACACCCTGGTGCTGGCCGCACGGCCGCAGCCGCAGCTCGGCGTGGGCGACTGGTTGGCGCAGACCAAGGCGAGCCTCGACCAGGCCCTGGCCCACCAGGGCACGCCGCTGGAGCAACTGGTGGAGGCCCTGGCGCCGGAGCGCAGCCTCGGCCAGCAGCCGTTGTTCCAGGTGGCCTTCAACTACCGCCACCAGCACCAGTTGCCCGTCGACTGGTTGCCGGGCTGCAGCGCGCGCATCGAAGAATTGCCGGCCAGCCGCATTCCCTTCGACCTGGCGCTGGATGCGGTGCGCGACCAGGGCGACAGGCTGAGCATCACCTTCGCCTATGCCGCCGACCTGTTTGCCGAGCGCAGCATCGAGCGCCTGATCCAGGGGTTTCAGCGACTGCTGGAGGCGTTCGTCGAGGCGCCCGAGGCGCCCCTGGCGACCCTGCAGATGCTGACCGAGCAGGAGCAGCAGCGCCTGGCGCAGTGGAACCGGCCCCGCGAGCAACACGACGGCTCACGCCTGTTCCCGGACCTGTTCGCCGAGCAGGCGCGCCAGCGCCCGGCGGCCATCGCCCTGGTGCACGGCGCCGAGCGGTTGAGCTATGCCGAGCTGGAGGCGCGCAGCAACCAGCTGGCGCGGCTGCTGATCGAGCGCGGCGTGGGGGCCGAGAGCCGGGTCGGCGTGTCCCTGGAGCGCGGCACCGGGATGATCCTAGTGATGCTCGGCATCCTCAAGGCCGGCGGCGCCTTCGTGCCGCTGGACCCGGACTACCCGCGCGAACGCCTGGCCTATATGGCCGAGGATTCCGGACTGCGCTGGCTGATTACCCATTCCTCGCTGGTCGAGCGCCTGCCGTTGCCGGAAGGCGTCGAAGCGCTCTGCCTGGATCGCTTGCCGCTGGCCGACTATCCGGCGAGTGCGCCGGCGGTGAGGCTGCACCCGCTGAACCTGGCCTATTTGATCTACACCTCCGGCTCCACCGGCCAGCCCAAGGGCGTGGCGGTGAACCACGCCGGTTTGAGCATGCACGTGCAGGTGATCGGCCAGCGCTACGGCATGACCGCCGACGACGTGGAACTGCACTTCGCCTCCATCAGCTTCGACGGCGCCCTGGAACGCTGGACAGTGCCGCTGGCCCACGGCTGCCGCCTGGTGATCCGCGACCAGGAACTGTGGAGTGCGGAAAAGACCTGCCAGGTGCTGGTGGAGGAGGGCGTGACCATCGCCTGCCTGCCGCCGAGCTATGCCCAGCAGTTGCTGGACTGGGTGGAACTGAACCCCGCTTTGATTGCGGACGCAGAGCGTCCGGGGCTGCATTCCCACGCGGAGCGTGGGAACGATCAGGCGACCCTGAAGGTACGCAGCTGGACCCTGGGCGGCGAAGCCTTCACCCGCGAGCTGTACCAGCGCCTGCAAGCCATCCTCAAGCCGCAACGCATCATCAACGGCTACGGCCCGACCGAGACCGTGGTCACTCCGCTGATCTGGTCGGCCTATCCCGGCGACAGCTTCGAAGCGGCCTACGCGCCCATCGGCACCGCGGTCGGCCCGCGCCGGCTCTACGTGCTGGACGGCGAGCTCAACCCGCTGCCGATTGGCGTGGCCGGCGAGCTGTACATCGGCGGCGAGATCGGCCTGGCGCGCGGTTACCACCGGCGCCCGGAGCTGACCGCCGAACGCTTCCTGCCCGACCCCTTCGGCGCGCCGGGCGAGCGCATGTACCGCACCGGCGACCTGGTGCGCTGGCGCGAGGACGGGGTGATCGACTACCTGGGACGGGTCGACCACCAGGTGAAGATCCGCGGCTTCCGCATCGAGCTGGGCGAGATCGAGAGCCAACTGCTGGCGCTGGACGGGGTGGCCGAGGCGGCGGTGATCGCCCGCGACACGCCGAGCGGCAAGCAGCTGGTGGGCTATGTGGTGACGCGCCAGGCCCCGGACGGCCAGGCCCTGAAGGCCGCGCTGGCACAGCGCCTGCCGGACTATATGGTCCCCGCGCAGATCATCGGCCTGGCCAAACTGCCGCTGACCCCGGCGGGCAAGCTGGACCGTGCCGCGTTGCCGCAGCCGGTGTGGCAGAGCCAGGGCTACGAGGCGCCGCAGAGCGAGGCCGAGCGCAGCCTCGCCGGCATCTGGAGCGAGGTGCTGGGTATCGCGCCGATCGGCCGCGAGGCGCACTTCTTCGAGCTGGGCGGCGACTCCATCGTCGCCCTGCAGGTGGTCAGCCGGGCACGGCAGCAGGGCCTGGGGCTGACCCCCAAGGATGTGTTCCAGCAGCAGACCCTGGCCCAGCTGGCCGCCGTCGCCCGCGCGGTGGCGGCGCCGCAGGCCGAACAGGGTGCGGTCGAAGGCCCGGCGCCGCTGCTGCCGATCCAGGCGCGCTTGCTCGAACGCGAGGGCCTGGTGCCCTGTAACCAGTACCTGCTCTGCGAACTGGCCGCGCCCTTCGATACGGAACTGTTGGAGCAGGCCCTGCAGGCCCTGGTGCGCCATCACGATGCGCTGCGCCTGCGCTTCCAGCGGGAAGCCGGCGGCTGGCGGCAGAGCCATGGCGACGCGAACGACGGGTTGCTCCAGTCACACGATCTGGATGACGACAGCCAGTTGCAGGCGCTGTGCGAGCAGGCCCAGCGCAGTCTCGACCTGGAGCGGGGCCCGGCCCTGCGTGGGCTCTATCTGCGCCAGGCGGGACGAAACGACCGCCTGATGCTGTGCATTCACCACCTGGTGGTGGACGGGGTGTCCTGGCGGGTGCTGCTGGAAGACCTGCCGCGTCTTTACGGGCAGCTGGCCGCCGGCCTGCCGCCACAATTGCCGGCCAAGACCACGGCCTTCAAGACCTGGGCCGAGCGTTTGCAGGGCTGGGCGGATGCGTCTGCAGTGGCCGCCGAACTGCCCTTCTGGCAGGCCCAATTGGCCGAGGGCGGCGACCTGCCGTTGCTGGCGCAGGCGCCGGGCCGCGAAGGCCAGCGCCAGCGCATCGACTGGCAACTGCCGGCCGAGTTCACCCGCGAGCTGCTGCTGGCCGGCCAGCAGGCCTATCGCCTGCGCGCCGACGAGCTGCTGCTGACCGCCCTGAGCCGCGTGCTCTGCGCCTGGAGCGAGCAACCGGCGCTGCGCCTGCACCTGGAGAGTCACGGCCGCGCGCCGCTGTTCGACGACCTCGACCTGTCGCGCACCGTCGGCTGGTTCACCGGCCTCTATCCGCTGCGCCTGCAACCAGGAGCCGAACTGGCCGCCAGCCTCAAGGCGATCAAGGAGCAGCTGCGCGCGGTGCCCAACGGCGGCCTCGGCTACGGCTTGCTGGCCCAGCGCGGACAGGTGGCGGACGTGCGGCCGCAGCTGCTGTTCAACTACCTCGGCCAGTTCGACGAGGCGGCCGATGGCCCGTTGCGTCTGCTGGAGGGCGGGCTCTGGCGTGAAGCGAGCGCGCCGCTCGATGCCGCCCTGGTGATCAACGCCGAGCAGCGCGGCGGTGCGCTGCTGCTGCATGTCGATTTCAGCGAGCAGCAGTGGCAACGGGCGACCCTGGAGGGCCTGCTGCAGAGGTTGAGCGCCGAATTGCACAGCATTCATGCCCATTGCCGACAGGCGCCGCGGGTGCTGACGCCCAGCGACGTGCCCCTGGCCGGCCTGGGCCAGGCCCGATTGGACGCGTTGGCCGGGGTCGAGGACCTCTATCCGTTGTCCCCGCTGCAGCAGGGCCTGCTGTTCCATACGCGCCTGCAGGGCGCGGCCAGCTACGTCAACCAGCTGGTGCTGCCGCTGGCCGGCCTGGACCCGCAACGCCTGCACGGCGCCTGGCGCCAGGTGTTCCAGCGCCACGCCATCCTGCGCAGCGCCTTCCTCGACGGCGAGCGTCCGCTGCAGGCGGTGCGCGGCACACTGCAGCTGCCCTGGGAGGTGCGCGACTGGCGTGGCGAGGCGGATTTCGACGCGGCGCTGGAAGCCTTCTGCGCGGCCGAGCGGCAAGCCGGTTTCGATCTGGCCGCGGCCCCCCTGCTACGCCTGACCCTGGTGCAGCAAGGCGCGCGCGAGCATGTGCTGGTCTGGACCCTGCATCACCTGCTGCTGGACGGCTGGAGCACCGCCTTGCTGCTCGGCGAGGTACTGGCGCTCTACCATGGCGAGGCGCTGCCGGCGCCGCGCGGGCAGTTCCGCGACTACATCGCCTGGCTGGCCGGGCGGGACCCTGCCGCCAGCGAAGCCTTCTGGCGTCCGCTGCTGCAACGCCTCGAAGGGCCCAGCCGCATCGTCGGCTGTCTGCCGTGTCGGCAGCCCGGCACGGGGCATGTGCGCCATACGCTGCCGCTGGCGGCGCAGGAGGAGGCCGAACTGCGGGGCTTCGCCCAGCGCCAGGGGGTGACCCTCAACAGCCTGATCCAGGGCGCCTGGGCACTGTTGCTGGGGCGTCTGACCGGCAAGCGCCGGGTGTGCTTCGGCACCACGGTGGCCGGGCGCCCGGCCGAACTGGAGGGTAGCGAGCAATTGCTCGGCCTGTTCATCAACAGTCTGCCGGTACCCATAGAGTTGCCGGCCGGGCAGGCGGTGGGCGAATGGCTGAGGGCGGTGCAGGCGCTCAACCTGTCCCTGCGCGAGCACGAGCACACGCCGCTGTACGAGCTGCAACGCTGGGCCGGCAGCGCCGGCGAGGGGCTGTTCGACAGCCTGCTGGTGTTCGAAAACTACCCGCTGGGCGATGCCCTGCGCCAGGCCGAACGCGGCGAGCTGCGCCTGGGCCAGCCGCAGGGCCACGAGTTCACCCACTATCCGCTGACCCTGGCGGTGCTGCCGGGCGAACGCCTGGAGCTGCTGCTGGCCTACGACAGCGCACACTTCGATGCGGACGGCATCGCCCAGCTGGCCGCGCTGCTGCGGCAGATACTCGCCGAGCTGTGTCGCGATGCGCAGCGCCCGCTGGCCAGCCTGGAGCTGCTCACCGACGGCGAGCGTGACCAGCTGGAGCAATGGAATCAATCCCACGAACAGCACGACGACTCGCGCCTGTTCCCCGCGCTGTTCGCCGAGCAGGCGGCGCGTCGCCCGGAGGCCATCGCCCTGGTGCACGGCGCCGAGCGGCTGAGCTACGCCGAGCTGGAGGCGCGCAGCAGCCAGCTGGCCCGGCTGTTGATCGAGCTCGGCGTGCGGCCCGAAAGCCGGGTCGGCGTGTCCCTGGAGCGCGGCACCGGGATGATCCTGGCGATGCTCGGCATCCTCAAGGCCGGCGGCGCCTTCGTGCCGCTGGACCCGGACTACCCCCGCGAGCGCCTGGCCTATATGGCCGAGGATTCCGGCCTGCGCTGGCTGATTACCCATTCCTCGCTGGTCGAGCGCCTGCCGTTGCCGGAAGGCGTCGAAGCGCTATGCCTGGATCGACTGGACCTTGCGGCTCATGCCATTGATGCACCGGACGTAACGCTGCACCCGCTGAACCTGGCCTACCTGATCTACACCTCCGGCTCCACCGGCCAGCCCAAGGGCGTGGCGGTGAACCACGCCGGCCTGTCCATGCACGTGCAGGTGATCGGCCAGCGCTACGGCATGACGCCGGATGACGTGGAGCTGCACTTCGCCTCCATCAGCTTCGACGGTGCCCTGGAACGCTGGACCGTGCCCCTGGCCCACGGCAGCCGCCTGGTGATCCGCGACCAGGAGCTGTGGAGCGCGGAGAGGACCTGCCAGGTGCTGGCGGAGGAGGGCGTGACCATCGCCTGCCTGCCGCCGAGCTATGCCCAGCAGCTGCTGGACTGGGTGGAGGCGAATCCGGCTCTGGTTATGGACGCGGAGCGTCCGGGGCTGCATTCCCACGCGGAGCGTGGGAACGATCACCACTCCGCGTCCGCGTTGAAAGTACGCAGCTGGACCCTCGGCGGCGAGGCCTTCACCCGCGAGCTGTACCAACGCCTGCAAAGCACGCTCAAGCCGCAGCGCATCATCAACGGCTACGGCCCGACCGAGACCGTGGTCACCCCGCTGATCTGGTCGGCCTACCCCGGCGAGCGCTTCGAGGCGGCCTACGCGCCCATCGGCACCGCGGTCGGCCCACGCCGCCTCTACGTGCTGGACGGCGAGCTGAACCCGCTGCCCATCGGCGTGGCCGGCGAGCTGTACATCGGCGGCGAGATCGGCCTGGCGCGCGGTTACCACCGGCGCCCGGAGCTGACCGCCGAACGCTTCCTGCCCGACCCCTTCGGCGCGCCGGGCGAGCGCATGTACCGCACCGGCGACCTGGTGCGCTGGCGCGAGGACGGGGTCATCGACTACCTGGGCCGGGTCGACCACCAGGTGAAGATCCGCGGTTTCCGCATCGAGCTGGGGGAGATCGAGAGCCAGCTGCTGGCGCTGGACGGGGTGGCCGAGGCGGCGGTGATCGCCCGGGATACGCCGAGTGGC
Source organism: Pseudomonas sp. MBLB4123 (assembly GCF_051904775.1). Lineage (NCBI taxonomy): Bacteria > Pseudomonadati > Pseudomonadota > Gammaproteobacteria > Pseudomonadales > Pseudomonadaceae > Pseudomonas > Pseudomonas sp. MBLB4123. Next base: position 1,920,636 of record NZ_CP196711.1, on the reverse strand, counting down.
AAGCAGCTGGTGGGCTATGTGGTGACGCGCCAGGCCCTGGACGGCCAGGTCCTGAAGGCCGCGTTGGCACAAAGCCTGCCGGACTATATGGTCCCCGCGCAGATCATCGGCCTGGCCAAGTTGCCGCTGACCCCGGCGGGCAAGCTGGACCGTGCCGCGTTGCCGGAACCGGTGTGGCAGAGCCAGGGCTACGAGGCGCCGCAGAGCGAGGCCGAGCGCATCCTCGCCGGCATCTGGAGCGAGGTGCTGGGCATCGCGCCGATCGGCCGCGAGGCGCACTTCTTCGAGCTGGGCGGCGACTCCATCGTCGCTTTGCAGGTGGTCAGCCGGGCGCGGCAGCAGGGCTTCGTGTTGCCGCTGAAGGCGCTGTTCGATGCGCCGCTCCTGGCCGACTGCGCCGGGCAGCTGGTCGCCGCCGAGGCGGACCTGCCGCAGCTGCGTGCGCTGCCGCGGGGCGACGACCTGCCGCTGTCCCATGCCCAGCACCGGCTGTGGTTCCTCAACCGCCTCGACCCGGCCAATGGCGCCTACCACATGCCGGCCGGCCTGGACCTCTCCGGTCGTCTGGAGCGCCAGGCCCTGCAAGGCGCCTTCGACTGCCTGGAGGCGCGCCACGAGGTGCTGCGCACCCGCTTCGTCGAGCATCAGGGCGAGCCGCGCCAGCGCATCCTGCCGGCCCAGGGCCAGCGCATCGACTGGCACGACCTGCGTCCGCGGCCCGGTGCACAGCGCAAGGCCACGGCCCAGGCCATCGCCGCCGAGCTGCTGGCCACGCCCTTCGATCTGGCCCGCGATCCGCTGTTGCGGGTCGCCGTGCTGCGCCTGGCCGATCAGGAATACCGTCTGCTGCTGGTGCAGCACCACATCGTCTCCGATGGCTGGTCCATGCAGCGTTTCATCGAGGAGTTCTGCGCGGCCTATGCCGCTCTGGCCGAAGGCGGCGTGCCGAGTTTCGCGCCGCTGCCGGTGCAGTACGCCGACTATGCCCAGTGGCAGCGCGACTGGCTGGCCAGCGGCGAGGCGCGGCGCCAGCTCGCCTACTGGCAGGCGCAACTGGGCGAGCACCAACCGCTGCTGGAGCTGCCCAGCGACCATCCACGCCCGGCCCAGGGCGTGCGCCAGGGCGCGCGGCTGCGCTTCCAGCTGCCGAGCGAACTGACCGCGCAATTGCGTGCTCTGGCCCAGCGCGAGGGCAGCACCCTGTTCGGCGTGCTGCTGGCGGCCTGGCAGAGCCTGCTGCACCGCTACAGCGGCCAGGACGACATCCGCGTCGGTGTGCCGGTGGCCGGCCGCAGCCTGCCGCAGATAGAAGCCGTGCTCGGTTGCTTCATCAACACCCTGGTGCTGCGCGGCGCGCCGGCGGCGGACAAGCCGTTCCGCCAGCTGCTCGGCGAACTGGCGCAGACCAGCCGCGACGCCCTGGCCCATCAGGAGTTGCCGTTCGACCAGCTGGTGGAGGCCCTGCAGCCGGCGCGCAGCCTCAGCCATCACCCGCTGTTCCAGGTGGCGTTCAACCACCAGCAGCTGGACTTCTCCGCCCTGCAGCGCCTGCCGGGGCTGCGCGTCGAACCCTTCGACCCGGGTGCCGCCGGCGCCCAGTTCGACCTGGCGCTGGACACCGAGGAGGGCCCGGACGGCAGCCTGAGCGGCTTCATCAGCTACGCCAGCGAACTGTTCGAAAGCCGCAGCATCCGCCGCATGGCCGGGCACCTGCAGAACCTGCTGGAAGGGCTGTGCGCCGACCCGGGCTGCGCCATCGGCCGCCTGCCGCTGCTGGATGCCGAGGAGGCGGCCCGCATCGCCGCCTGGAACGACACGGCGCGCGACTACGGCGCCTTCGTGCCGCTGACCCGGCGCCTCGCCGAGCAGGCGACGCGTACGCCCCAGGCGCCGGCGCTGGTGTTCGGCGAGCAGCGCCTGAGCTATGCCGAGCTGGACGCGGCGGTCAATCGCCTGGCCAACCGCCTGCGCGGCCTCGGCGTCGGCCCCGGCGTGCTGGTGGGCATCAGCCTGGAACGCTCGCTGGAGCTGGTGGTCGGCCTGCACGCCATCGTCCGCGCCGGCGGCGCCTATGTGCCGCTCGATCCGGAGTACCCGCTGGAGCGCCTGGCCTATCTGCTGGAGGACTCGGGCGTCGAGCTGCTGCTGTCCCACAGCGCCCTGGTCGAGCGCCTGCCGCTGCCGCCAGGTTTGCAGGTGCTGAGCCTGGACCGGGAGTGCTGCGACGGCGAGAGCAGTGTCTGCCCGGACGTGACCCTGCAGCCGCAGGACCTGGCCTACGTCATCTACACCTCCGGCTCCACCGGCAAGCCCAAGGGCGCCGGCAACAGCCACGAGGCCCTGGCCAACCGCGTGCTGTGGATGCAGGAGGCCTATCCGCTGGGCGCGGGCGACGTGGTGCTGCAGAAGACCCCGTTCAGCTTCGACGTTTCGGTGTGGGAGTTCTTCTGGCCGCTGCTGACCGGCGCCTGCTTGGCGCTGGCCGCACCGGGCGATCACCGCGACCCGCAGAAGCTGGTGGAGCTGATCGAGCGCCAGCGGGTCACCACCCTGCATTTCGTGCCGTCCATGTTGCAGGCCTTCATGGCCCACCCGGCGCTGCAGGGCTGCGCCAGCCTGGCACGCATCCTCTGCAGCGGCGAGGCGTTGCCGGCGGAGTTGCAGGCCAAGGTGTTCCAGCGCCTGCCGGGCGTCGGCCTGTACAACCTGTACGGCCCGACCGAGGCGGCCATCGACGTCAGCCACTGGACCTGCGTGGCGGAAGGGCGCCACGCGGTGCCCATCGGCCGGCCGATCGCCAACCTGCGCCTGCACATCCTCGACGGCCAGCTGGGTCGCGTGCCGGTAGGCGTGCCCGGTGAGCTGTTCATCGCAGGCCAGGGCCTGGCGCGCGGCTACCACCGGCGCCCGGAGCTGACCGCCGAGCGCTTCCTGCCCGACCCCTACGGGCCGCCCGGTGCGCGCATGTACCGCACGGGCGATCTGGTGCGCTGGCGCGAGGACGGGGCCATCGACTACCTCGGCCGCATCGACCACCAGGTGAAGATCCGCGGTTTTCGCGTCGAGCTGGGCGAGATCGAGGCCGAGCTGTGCGCCCAGGCGGGCGTCGTCGAGGCGGTGGTGGTGGCCCGCGATACGCAGATCGGCAAGCAACTGGTCGGCTACCTGGTGGCCGAGCAGGCGCCCGTCGACGAGCCGGCCTGGCTGGCCGGGCTGAAGAGCGCGCTCAAGGCCGCATTGCCCGAGCACATGGTGCCGGCCGCGCTGGTGCGCCTGGAGCGCATGCCGCTGTCGCCCAACGGCAAGCTGGAGCGCCGCGCGCTGCCCGAACCGGTCTGGCAGGCGCGCCAGTACCGCGCCCCGCAAAGCGAGCTGGAGCAGGCGCTGGCGGCCATCTGGCAGGAGGTGCTGGAGGTGCCCCGGGTCGGTCTGCACGACAACTTCTTCGAGCTGGGCGGTCACTCGCTGTTGGCCACCCAGGCCGTGGCGCTGCTGCGCGAGCGGCTGAAACGGGAGGTGCCGCTGCGCGCCTTCTTCGAACTGGACAACCTCGCCGCGCTGGCCGAGACCCTGGCGCAACAGGCGCCGGAAGCCGCCGAGCAAGAGGATGACGAGCTGCGCGCCATGGCCGCGTTGCTGGATGAACTGGAGGCGTTGTGAGCAATTCCCCGATCGACAAGGCTGCCCTGGCGCGGCGTTTCCTGGCCCTGGGCCCGGCCGAGCAGCAGCGCTTCCTCGAACTGCTCGGCGCCAAGGGCATCCGCTTCGAGCGCCTGCCGCTGGTGCCGGCGCCCCGTGGCGAGCGGGTGCCGGCCTCCTATGCGCAGCAGCGCCTGTGGCTGGTTGCCCAACTGGAGCCGGACAGCAGCGCCTACCACATGGTCGGCGCCTTCCGCCTGGAGGGCGAGCTGAAACGCGAGGCGCTGCTCGGCGCCCTGGGGCTGATCGTCGAGCGTCACGAGGCACTGCGCACCCGTTTCGCCGAGCGGGACGGGCAACTCTGCCAGCTGATCGACCCGCCCGGCGAGTTGGCGCTGGAAGAGCACGACCTGCGCGGCGAGCCCGAGCGTGCCGGGGCGCTGGCCGATGCCCATGCGGCGCGGCCCTTCGACCTGGCCGAGGGGCCGCTGCTGCGGGTGCAGTTGCTGCGCCTGGGCGAGGGCGAATGGCGGCTGCAGCTGGTCTGCCACCATATCGTCTCCGATGGCTGGTCCATCGGCGTGTTCGGCGAGGAGCTGGCTCGCGGTTACGCGGCGCTGTGCCTCGGCCAGCCGCCGGCCCTGCCGGAGCTGCCGATCCAGTACGCCGACTACGGCCTGTGGCAACGGGCCTGGCTGGAGGCCGGCGAACGCGAGCGGCAGCTGGCCTACTGGCGCGAGCAACTGGGCGAGCAGCAGCCGGTGCTGGCGCTGCCCTACCGCACCGGCGCCAGCGGCGACCGTCAGGCCAGGCGTGTGGCGTGGAAGGTTGCGCCGGCGTTGGTCGAGCGGCTGCGTGGCCTGGCCCAGGACGAGGGCGCGACGCTGTTCATGCTGCTGCTGGCGGCATTCCAGCTGCTGCTGGCACGCTACAGCGGCCAGCGCGACATCCGCGTCGGCGTGCCGGTGGCCAACCGCCAGCGCGCCGAAATCGCCCCGCTGATCGGCTTCTTCGTCAACACCCAGGTGTTGCGCGCCCGGCTCGAACCCGGCATGAGCTTTCGCGAGTTGCTCGGCCAGGTACGCCAGGCGGCCTTGCAGGCCCAGGAACATCAGGACCTGCCGTTCGACCAGCTGGTGGAGGCCCTGGCGCCGGAGCGCAGCCTGGGCCAGACGCCGCTGTTCCAGGCGCTGTTCAACCACCAGCGCCGCGACCTCGCAGCCCTGCAGGCGCTGCCGGGGCTGCGTCTGACGCCGCTGGCCCAGGACGTGCCCCATGCCATCTTCGACCTGGCGTTGGACAGCGAGGAGCTCGGCGACGCGCTGCGCCTGACCCTGACCTGGGCCGGCGAACGCCTGGACGACGGCCTGATGACGCGCCTCGCCGAGCACTACGGGCAGTCATTGGAACGGCTGTGCGACCAGCCGGATGGGGCCCTGACGCAATTGCCGCTGCTCGACACGCAGGACTGGCAACGCCTGGCGCAGTGGAACCGGCCCCGCGAGCAGCACGACGGCGCGCGGCTGTTCCCGGCGCTGTTCGCCGAACAGGCGCGCCAGCGCCCAGCGGCCATCGCCCTGGTGCACGGCGCCGAGCGGTTGAGCTACGCCGAGCTGGAGGCCCGCAGCAACCAGCTGGCCCGGCTGCTGATCGAGCGCGGCGTGGGGGCCGAGAGCCGGGTCGGCGTGTCCCTGGAGCGCGGCACCGGGATGATCCTGGCGATGCTCGGCATCCTCAAGGCCGGCGGCGCCTTCGTGCCGCTGGACCCGGACTACCCCCGCGAGCGCCTGGCCTATATGGCCGAGGACTCCGGGCTGCGCTGGCTGATTACCCATTCCTCGCTGGTCGAGCGCCTGCCGTTGCCGGAAGGCGTCGAAGCGCTATGCCTGGATCGCTTGCCGCTGGCCGACTATCCGGCGAGTGCGCCGGCGGTGAGGCTGCACCCGCTCAACCTGGCTTACCTGATCTACACCTCCGGCTCCACCGGCCAGCCCAAGGGCGTGGCGGTGAACCACGCCGGTTTGAGCATGCACGTGCAGGTGATCGGCCAGCGCTACGGCATGACGCCGGATGACGTGGAACTGCACTTCGCCTCCATCAGCTTCGACGGCGCCCTGGAACGCTGGACAGTGCCCCTGGCCCATGGCAGCCGCCTGGTGATCCGCGACCAGGAACTGTGGAGTGCGGAAAAGACCTGCCAGGTGCTGGTGGAGGAGGGCGTGACCATCGCCTGCCTGCCGCCGAGCTATGCCCAGCAGCTGCTGGACTGGGTGGAGGCGAACCCGGCATTGGTGGCGGATGCGGAGTCCGCCGGATCGTTCCCACGCTCCGCGTGGGAACGCAGCCCAGGACGCTCCGCGTCCGCTTCGGCGGTGCTGAAGGTACGCAGCTGGACCCTGGGCGGCGAGGCCTTCACCCGCGAGCTGTACCAGCGTCTGCAGGCCATCCTCAAGCCGCAACGCATCATCAATGGCTACGGCCCGACCGAGACCGTGGTCACCCCGCTGATCTGGAGCGCCTACCCCGGCGAGCGCTTCGAGGCGGCCTACGCCCCCATCGGCACCGCAGTCGGCCCGCGCCGCCTCTACGTGCTGGACGGCGAGCTGAACCCGCTGCCCATCGGTGTGGCCGGCGAGCTCTACATCGGCGGCGAGATCGGCCTGGCCCGCGGTTACCACCGGCGCCCGGAGCTGACCGCCGAACGCTTCCTGCCCGACCCCTTCGGCGCGCCGGGTGAGCGCATGTACCGCACCGGCGACCTGGTGCGCTGGCGCGAGGACGGGGTGATCGACTACCTGGGACGGGTCGACCACCAGGTGAAGATCCGCGGCTTCCGCATCGAGCTGGGGGAGATCGAGAGCCAGCTGCTGGCGCTGGACGGGGTGGCCGAGGCGGCGGTGATCGCCCGGGATACGCCGAGCGGCAAGCAGCTGGTGGGCTATGTGGTGACGCGCCAGGACCTGGACGGCCAGGTCCTGAAGGCCGCGCTGGCGCAAAGCCTGCCGGACTATATGGTCCCCGCGCAGATCATCGGCCTGGCCAAGCTGCCGCTGACCCCGGCGGGCAAGCTGGACCGTGCCGCTTTGCCGGAACCGGTGTGGCAGAGCCAGGGCTACGAGGCGCCGCAGAGCGAGGCCGAGCGCATCCTCGCCGGCATCTGGAGCGAGGTGCTGGGCATCGAGCCGATCGGCCGCGAGGCGCACTTCTTCGAGCTGGGCGGCGACTCCATCGTCGCCCTGCAGGTGGTCAGCCGGGCACGGCAGCAGGGCCTGCAGCTGGCGCCGCGCGACCTGTTCCAGTTCCCCCGCCTGAGCGAGTTGGCCGGGGTGGCCCGGGCGCCACAGACGCAGGCCGAACAGGCGCCGGCCAGCGGCGAGCTGCCGCTGCTGCCGATCCAGGCGCATTTCTTCGCCCTCGATCAGGCCGAGCCGGCGCACTGGAACCAGGCGCTGCAGCTGGAGCTGTTGCGCGAGCTGGACCCGGAGCTGCTGGAGCAGGCCCTACAGGCCCTGGTGCGGCACCACGACGCCCTGCGCCTGCGTTTCCAGCGGCAGCAGGGCGCCTGGCAGCAGCGCTATGCGGAGCTCGAACCGGAGCAGGCGCTGCTCTGGCAGCGCGAGGCCGCCGATGAGGCCGAGGCCCTGGCGCTCTGCGAAGCCGCCCAGCGCAGCCTGAACCTCGCCGAGGGCCCCATGCTGCGGGCCGTGCACCTGCGCCAGGCGGATCGGCCGACCCGTTTGCTGCTGGTGATCCACCATCTGGTGGTGGATGGGCTGTCCTGGCGCATCCTGTTGGAGGACCTGCTGAGTGCCTATCGTCAGGTACAGGCCTGGCAGCCGGTACGGCTGCCGGCGCGCAGCGCTTCCTACCGGGCCTGGGCCGAACAGCTGCAGGCCTGGGCCCGGGGGCCGGAGGCCGACACGGCACTGGATGCCTGGTGCAGCCGCCTGGCCGGCGCCCCGGCGCCTTTGCCCCGGGAGCTGGCGGGCGAACAGGCCTGCTACGCCGAGCGGTGCAGCCTGTCCCTGAGTCTGGATGCAGCCAGCACGCGCAGGCTGTTGCAGGCGCCGGCGCGTCTCGGTGTGCGCATCGATGCCCTGTTGCTGGGCGCTCTGACCCGCAGCCTGTGCCGCTGGAGCGGCCAGCCCCAGCTGCGGGTGAACCTGGAAGGCCACGGCCGCGAGCCGCTGGGCCAGGTGCCGGACCTGAGCCGTACGGTGGGCTGGTTCACCAGCCTGTATCCATTGCGCCTGCCCCAGGTGTCGGACCCTCGCGAGCAGCTGCAGGCGATCCAGCGCGAATTGCAGGCGTTGCCCCACGGCGGGCTGAGCTATGGCGCCTTGCGCTACCTCGGCCCGGCCCGGGCCCGGGCGGCCCTGGCGGAGCTGCCGGCGGCGGAGGTCACCTTCAATTACCTCGGCCAGTATCAGGCGGGCGCCGCCGGCGACTGGTTCCGCCCCGTCGCCGGCGCTGGCGGCGGCGCCGCGGTGGCGCCGGATAATCCGCTGGCCAGCCGCCTGGCGGTCAACGGCCAGGTGTTCGACGGCCAGCTGCAACTGGGCTGGGAGTATGCCGCCAGCCAGTACCGCGCCGAGACCATCCAGGGCCTGGCGGAGGACTTCCGCCGCGAACTGCTGGCCCTGGTGGCGCTGGCCGATGAGGCGGCGCCCGGGCCATCGCCGCTGCTGCCGCTGAGCCGCCAGGCGGGCGCCGCGGCGCCGCTGTTCTGTCCGCACCCGGTCACCGGCCGGGTCACCGGCTATCAGCCGCTGGCCGCCAGGCTGGAGGGGGTGCGCCCGGTGTTCGGCCTGCAATGCCGCAGTTTCCTCGACCCGGCCTGGCGCGACGCCTCGCTGCACGAGATGGCCGACGCTTACCTGGCCGCGCTGCTCAGGCAGCAGCCCAGCGGGCCTTACCACCTGGTCGGCTGGTCGCTGGGCGGCAGCCTCGCCCTGGAGCTGGCGGCGCGGCTGGAGGCCCGGGGCGAGCGGGTGGCCTTCCTCGGCCTGCTGGATTGCTACGTGCCCGGTACCGAGATCGCCGAGGACGACGCCCGTCATCCCCAAGCCCGCGCCCGCCTGGGAGAGACCCTGCGCATGCTGGTGCCCGAGCTGGCGCCCGGGGCCCTGGATGAGTTGTTGGCGCGTCTGGCCGAACACGAGCCGCTCGACTGGCCGGAGGCTGCGCGCACCTGGCTGGCCGTCCAGGGCCTGGACGCCGCTGCGCGGCAGAGCCTGGAGGAGCTGCTGTTCGCCTGGGCGGTGGAGCAGCACATGCGCCGGCTCTGCGCGGGTTACCGCCTGCCCCAGGTGCGGGTGCGCCCGCATTGCTGGTGGGCGAGCCAGCCGCCGGGGCGCGCGGCCTTGCTGGAACAGGGCCTGCAGCAGGCGCTGGGGCAGGCCGCCAGCCATCGCCAGGTGGAGGCCGACCACCTGGGCATCGTGCGTCACCCAGGGGTACTCGAAGCGTTGCAGGCCGAGCTGACGCGTCTGGGGTGACCGGAGGCAGCGGCCCAACGGGCCGCTGAGCACTTCGCGCAGTGGCTTTGTGCGAGGACGCCTAAATTTTTGCCGCTCTGGTTCGTCTATTAGGACTAGGCAAGTAAATACGAATACTTCTGATTTGAATTTTATGGGGAGGAGTCACATGCAAGGTCTGTCGAAGTACCCGTCGCGTGCGCCGTTCGCGCGCTGCCGTCTGTCCCTGGCCCTGGGCTGCGCGCTGGCGCTGTCCGCTGGCCTGGCCCGGGCGGCCGACGGGGTGACCGAACTGGAGTCGATGGAGGTCGTCGGCAAGCTGAGCAGCCCGGTGACCGACGACAGCGGCTACGTGGCGAAGAACAGCCGCAGCGCCACCAAGATCAACACGCCCCTGCGTGAAACCCCGCGCTCGGTCTCGGTGGTCACCGAGCAGCAGATGAAGGACCGCAACGTCCTCACCGTCAGCGACGCCCTGCGTTACTCCGCCGGCATCCAGGCGGGTTACTTCGGCGAGGACAACAAGCAGGACTGGTTCGTCATCCGCGGCTTCAAGCAGGCCAACAACGGCCTGTTCATGGATGGTGCGCGGGTGTTCTCCAGCGGCTTCTTCAGCTGGCAGATCGACCCCTACATGCTCGAGCGCATCGAGGTGCTCAAGGGCGCTTCCTCGGTACTCTACGGCCAGACCCCGCCGGGCGGGCTGATCAACCTGCAGAGCAAGCGGCCGACCCTGGCGGCGCGCAACGAGATCGGCGTGCAGTACGGCAGCTTCGATCGCAAGCAGATGCACATGGACGTCGGCGGCAAGCTGGACGACGACGGCGACCTGCTCTATCGCGTGGTGGCGCTGAGCCGCGATACCGGCACCCAGGTCGACGACGTCGGCGCCGAACGCCTGTTGCTGGCGCCCTCGCTGACGATCAACTTCAACCCGGACACCTCGCTGACCCTGCTGGCCAGCGTGCAGAAGGACAACTCCGACCCGCAGCTGCAGTTCCTGCCGGCCAGCGGCACCATCGCCGCCAACCCCAACGGCAAGATCGACACCGACACCGCGGTCGGCGATCCGGGTTACGAGAAGTTCGACCGCACTCAGCTGACCCTCGGCTACGAGCTCAACCACCGCTTCAGCGACGCCTGGGAGTTCCAGCAGAACCTGCGTTACGGTCACCTCGACCTGGAGCTGCGCCAGCTCTACAGCCTGGGCTTCGTCAACGATTCCTTCCCCGGGCTCGACCCGAGCCGGCGCCTGATCGCCCGTGGCCTGACCTACGAGGACGGTCAGGCGGAAAGCCTGTCGGTGGACAACCGCATGCTCGGCAACTGGATCGGCAATGGCTGGGAGAACAACCTGCTGCTGGGCTTCGACTACCAGCTGCTGAACATCGACACCAAGAGCCCGGCCAGGGACCCCGGCTTCCCGGTGGTGCCGCTGCTGGATATCTACAACCCCAAGCGTGCCGCTCCGGTCACCCTGCCGATGGTGGGTACCATCACCCCCACCTACGGCCAGCCCATCGGCGCGTTCGCCCTGCAGGACAAGGACACCCGCGCCGATCAGTTCGGCTACTACCTGCAGGAGCAGCTCAAGCTCGACGACCATTGGGTGTTCACGCTGGGCGGCCGTTACGACGAGACCCGCTACGACTTCGACAACCGCACCACCGGCGCCGGCTTCCAGGTCAGCGACCAGCAGTTCACCGCCAGTGGCGGGGTGGCCTACCTGTTCGACAACGGCCTGACACCCTACGCCAGCTACTCCGAGTTCTTCACCCCGGTCACCAGCCTCAACACCAGCACCGGCAAGCCGTTCATGCCGGAGGAGGGCGAGCAGAAGGAGATCGGCCTGAAGTTCCAGCCGCAGGGCTTCAGCGGCCTGTTCACCATGGCCCTGTTCGAGCTGACCCAGGACAACGTGCGCAAGACCCTGCCGGGCGGCATCCAGACCCAGCTGGGCCAGGTGCGCAGCCGCGGCCTGGAGCTGGAGGCCCAGGCCGACCTCAGCGAGTCCCTGAGCCTGGTGGCCAGCTACACCAAGCTGGATGTGGAGACCACCAAGAGCACGCGTCCGACCGAAGTGGGCAAGACCCCGGCCAACGTGGCCGACGAGCTGGCCTCCATCTGGGCGCACTACAAGGTCAAGGGCGGCAGCCTCGATGGCCTGGCCTTCGGCGCCGGTGCCCGTCATACCAGCTCGTCCTACGGCGACAACACCGAGAGCCTGGAGGTGCCGTCCTACACCCTGCTCGATGCGGTGGTCAGCTACGACTGGGAGAACTTCCGCGTCCAGCTCAACGCCAACAACCTCACCGACAAGGAGTACATCACCGCCTGTGACTACTACTGCTGGTACGGCAACCGCCGCAATGTCATCGCGTCCGTCAACTATGCCTGGTAATGCCCTCGCGGCTTTGCCGCTGCCCGATGGGCGGCGGCTGGCCGTCAGCCAAGGCGAACAGGAACTGGCCCTGCGCCTGGACGGGCAGCCCCTGCTGCGCGTGCGGCGCCTGGCCGACGGGCGCCTGCAGCCGCTGGAGCTGCCTCTGGCCGAGCAGGCCGAGGCGCTCTGGCTGCTGGCCTACTGCTGCTTCGCCGGCGATCCGGCCCGGCAGGCGCTGCGCCTGGCGCTGGCCGAGGTCGACCCGGCCTTGCGCGCCAGCGGCCTGCTGCTGGGCGAGGGCGAGGACCTGCGGATCGAGCGCGGGCTGTTCTGGCAGCTGCCGGGGCCGTTCCTGCGCGCTCCGGCCAGTGCCGGTTACCCGCAGCAGCTGGTGATGCATGCCAGTGGCCGGCGTCACCCGCGCCGTCCGCCGAAGCCTACGGGCGAGGTCTACCGCCGTTTCGATGCGCGCCTGGGCGCCTGGATGTCCCTGCGCACCCTGGACATCGAGGCGGACCTGCCGCGCTTCAATCGCTGGCAGAACAGCGCGCGGGTCGCGGCGTTCTGGCAGGAGCAGGGCGACCTGGAGCAGCACCGCCGCTACCTGGAGGCGCTGGCCGCCGATCCGCGGGTGCTGACCCTGATCGGCTGCCTGGATGACGAGCCCTTCGCCTACTACGAGGCCTACTGGGCCAAGGAGGATCGCATCGCCCCGTTCTACCAGGCGGGCGACTACGACCGCGGCATCCATATGCTGGTGGGCGAGGAGCATCACCGTGGACCGCACAAGGTGGCGGCCTGGCTGGGCGCGCTCAGCCACTACCTGCTGCTCGACGAACCGCGTACCCAGCGCGTTGTCGCCGAACCCCGCGCCGACAATGCGCGGATGATCCAGCACCTGCAGGCCCAGGGCTACCACAAGGCCAAGGAGTTCGACTTTCCGCACAAGCGTGCGGCGCTGATGGTGCTGCCGCGCGAGGTGTTCTTCGACCGTTGCGCCCTGGCTTGAGCCGGGCCGCAGGGGCCGAGATCTTTCAAAAAGGAGCCGCGCCCGAACGCGGCCGCTACTGATGAGGTTGGGCAGGGTGCGCGTCGCGCACCCTAAGACGAGCCATGCACACAGAGGATCGAGCCTGACATGAGCATTGAAACGCTGGAATACGATGTAATCGGCCTGGGCTTCGGCCCGGCCAACCTGGCCATCGCGGTGGCCCTGGACGAGGATGCGCGGGTGCGCGAGCGCGGCCTGCGCTATTGCTTCCTGGAGAAGAAGGCGGACTTCGAGTGGCACGGCGGCATGCTGCTGGAAGACAGCCGCATGCAGATTTCCTTTCTCAAGGACCTGGCGACCCTGCGCAACCCGGCGAGCCGCTTCACCTTCCTCAACTACCTGCACCAGAAGCGTCGCCTGGAACCCTTCATCAATATCGGCACCTTCACCCCGTCGCGCCTGGAGTACAACGACTACCTGGCTTGGGCGGCCGGCCATTTCGCCGAGCGCGTGCACTATGGCGAGGAGGTGATCGCCGTCGAGGCGCAAGAGGAGCGCGGCGAGGTGCAGCGCCTGAAGGTCACCACGCGCCAGGCCGATGGCCGCACCCGTACGCGCCTGGCCCGTAACCTGGTGGTGAGCATCGGTGGCCAGCCGAGCATTCCCGAGGCCTTCGCGCCCTTGCGCAACGACCCGCGGGTGATCCATTCCTCCGCCTATCTGGCGCGCATCGAGACGCTGTGCGCCGAGCGCGAGGCGCCGTACCGTCTGGCGGTGATCGGCGCCGGCCAGAGTGCGGCGGAGATCTTCACCGATCTCGGCGGGCGCTACCCCAACGCCGAACTGAGCCTGATCATGCGCAGCCCGGCGTTGCGCCCGGCCGACGACAGCCCGTTCATCAACGAGATCTTCGACCCGGGCTACACCGACCTGATCTACCAGCAGCCCGAAGCCATGCGCCAGCAGCTGATCCGCAGCTTCAGCCACACCAACTACTCGGTGGTCAATCTCGACCTGATCGAGCGCGTCTACCAGGACCTCTACCTGCAGCGGGTCACCGGCAAGGTGCGCCAGCACCTGCTGGCCAATCGGCAGATTCAGGAGGTGCGGGCCGGTGTCGAGGGCATCTCCCTCAACCTGCTGGACCGCCAGCACCATGCCCGCGAAGTGCGCGAGTTCGACGGAGTGATCCTCGCCACCGGCTATCGCCGCGACGGCTACAAGCGCCTGCTGGAGGGCGTGGCCGGTTACCTCGGCGAGGGTGAGGTGGCGCGCAGCTACCGTCTGCCGAGTCGCGAGGGTTTCCACCCCGGCATCTTCCTGCAGGGCTGTTGCGAGGCCAGCCACGGCCTCAGCGATACCCTGTTGTCGGTGCTCTCGGTGCGTTCCCAGGAGGTGGTGGATGCCTTGATCGACGGTCGTCTGCGGCCCCAGGCGGTGGCATGCGCCTGAGCAGCGTCCCGGGAGGCCGTCGTTGATCCCTGCCCTGGCGCCGTTGTTCCAGGGTCCCTTCGGCCATTACCGCGAGGTGCTGGTGCTCGCCGACGACCCGCGCCCGGCCCTGTCCGGGCCGGAGCTGGTGGCGCCGGAGCAGCTGGAGGCGCTGCTGGCGCGCTTCGCCCCCGAGCAGGTCGGGGGCGACCGGCGGGCGCGGGTGTCGCTGTGGTCCAAGTACTATTTCCTGCGCCTGATTCCGCCGGTGGTGGCCGCCAGCCTGGTGCTGGGCTGGCGCTTGCCGCTGGATTTCCAGCGGATCCAGGTGATCGTCGGCAACGATGGTCTGCCGGCCGCCTTCAAGCTGCCCCATGCCGGCGAGCGCTGGCCGGCGCCGCCGGGCGATCCCTTCGAGCGTTTCGCCGAGCTGCTGGACGCTAACCTGTTGCCCTTTATCCAGGCCTTGAATGGTTGCGCCAAGGTCGCCCCGCGGGTGCTCTGGAGCAATGCCGGCAACTACTTCGAATGGATTCTCTCCAGCCTCGCCGCCTTGCCGCTGCCGGAGGCTATGCTGGCCGACGGCAAGCGCCTGCTGGACAGTCGCCTGCGCCCGGATGGCCGCGCCAATCCGCTCTATCAGCCGATCCGTTATGTGCCTCGCGAGGGCGCCGAGGACCCCCTGCGCCAGCGTCGGCAGTGCTGCATCCGCTACCTGCTGCCGGGCTATGCGCTGTGCGAGAACTGCCCGCATATCGACAACCCGCCACCGGGTTATCGCGGCGAGCTGGCCTTGGCCTCGGGGCTGCCCCAGGAACCCTGAGCACGGGGGGCGCGGCGCGGCAGCCTTGCCATCGGCGCGCTCCCCCCAATCCCGCAAATACAGCTACCAGCGCTTGTGCCGGACGCAGGATGGGCCGAGCGCAGCGATACCCATCCGGCCGATGCTCGGGCCGGAGGTCGCGTGGCTATGCAGATCCTCAGCGCCGGCTCAGGCCCCACATCAGATAGGCGCCGCCCAGCAGGGCGGCGAGCAGGCCGGCGGGGAGCTGGGCGGGGAACAGCAGGTTGCGCCCCAGCCAGTCGGCCAGCACCATCACCAGCGCACCGAGCAGGGCGCCGGCCAGCAACTGGCTGCGGGCGCGACCGAAGCCCAGCAGGCGCGCCAGGTGCGGGGCCATCAGGCCGACGAAGCTCAGCGGGCCGAGCACCAGGGTGGCCGCCGCGCTGAGCAGGGCGGCCAGGCCGAGCAGCAGCAGGCGACTGCGCGCCAGGGGCACACCGAGGCTGCCGGCGGTGCCGGCGCCCAACGGCAGCAGTTCCAGCCAGCGGGTGGCGGGCAGGCAGAGCAGCAGCAACAGCAGCGCCAGGCCCAGGGCCCAGGCGGCCATGCTGGCGTCGACGAAATAGGTGGAGCCGGACAGCCAGGCCAGCAGCTGCTGGCCGCGGGGATCGCCGAGGGCCAGTACCAGCACCTGCACCGCATCGAACAGCGCGCTCAGGGCGATGCCCGCCAGCAGCAGACGCTGCGGGGCGAAGCCGGAGCGCCGGCCGAGCCAGAGCAGGGCCAGCAGTGTCAGTGTCGCCCCCAGAGCGCCCAGCGCCAGGCGCGGCAGGAAGCCGGCGGCGGGCAGCAGGAACACCGCCGCCAGCAGGCCCAGGGCGGCGCCGGCGCTGATGCCCATCAGCTCCGGGCTGGCCATGGGGTTGCCGGTCAGGCGCTGGATCAGGGTGCCGGCCAGGGCCAGCATCAGCCCGGCGGCCGCGGCGGCGATCACCCGCGGCGCGCGCAGCTCGAGCAGGGACTCGGCCAGGTGCCAACGCCAGCCGTCCGGGCCCTGGCCCAGGGCCAACGCCAGCAGCAGCGCCAGGCCCAGCAGCGCGACCAGCGGAACCAGGCCGCGCTCGGCGCGGCGGCCGACCGGCATGGCCATGCCGCTCGGCGCTGGGTGGTCGGCCAGGCGCAGACGTGGGATCAGCCAGAGCAGCAGCGGTGCGCCGAGCAGGCCGGCGACCGCGCCGGTGGGCAGCAACTCGCGGAAGGGACCGGCGATCCACTGCACCAGCAGGTCGGTGAGCCAGAGCAGGGCGGCGCCCAGCAGGGGCGACCAGAGCAGGCGCTGGCCCAGGGTGCGCGCGCCGAGCAGGCGGGCGATGGCGGGCGCGGCCAGACCGATGAAGCCGATCACGCCGACGCTGCTGACCACGCAGGCGGTGAGGAACACCCCCAGGCCCAGGCCGGCCAGGCGCAGGCCGGGCAGGGAGACGCCGAGGCTGCGCGCGCCGCTGTCCTGCAAGTCCAGCAGGCTGAGCGGGCGCAGCAACAGCGGCAACAGCGCCAGGGCCAGGGCCAGGCGCGGGGCGAGGAACAGCACGGCGTCCCAGTTGTGCTGGCTGAGCGAGCCCGCCCCCCAGATGAACAGCGCGGTCAGGCCCTGGGGTTGCAGCATCATCAGGGCGATGTTCAGCGCGCTCAGGTAGAGGCTGACCACCAGGCCGGCGAGGAT
Source organism: Pseudomonas sp. MBLB4123 (assembly GCF_051904775.1). Taxonomy (NCBI): domain Bacteria; kingdom Pseudomonadati; phylum Pseudomonadota; class Gammaproteobacteria; order Pseudomonadales; family Pseudomonadaceae; genus Pseudomonas; species Pseudomonas sp. MBLB4123. The sequence goes on along the minus strand of NZ_CP196711.1, from coordinate 1,904,208 downwards.
CAGCGCCAGCGGGCTCATCGCCCGGCGCCAGGCCAGGGCGAACACCAGCAGGCTGGCCAGGGCGCCACCGCCCATCGCCAGCCACTCGCGGGCCAGCAATAGCTGCGGCGCGAACAGGGTGGCCAGGGTCAGGGCCAGCTGTGCGCCGCCGGCGACCCCGAGGGTGGTCGGCGAGGCCAGCGGGTTGCGCAGCACCTGCTGCATCAGCAGGCCGGCCAGGGCCAGGCTGGCGCCGCACAGCAGGGTCATGCACAGGCGTGGCAACCAGCTGTAGTGGGCCAGCACCTGGCGCAGGTCGCCGAGGTCCGGCTGCCACAGCGCCTGGCCCCACAGGGCGCTGGGCAGGCGCAGGCCGAGGTCGCCGAGGGCCAGTGCCAGGCAGGCGGCGAACAGCGCCATACAGAACAGCGCCGGTTTGCGGCTGGCGAGGGTGTCGGTCATGGCGGGGTCTCGTTCGGCAGGGCCCGTTGCAACTGCCGGGCGAAGCGCTCGGCGCTGGGCAGGGCGCCGAAGCTCCAGACTTCGGCCAGGGCATGCACGCGGCCGTCGCGCACCATCGGCAGGTTCTGCCACAGGGCGCTATTGGCCAACTGGCGTTCGGCATCCAGCGGCAGCGGGCGGAAATACAGCAGGCGGGCGTCCGGTTGCTCGATAAGGCGTTCGATTCCGGTATTGGAGAAGCCCCAGTAGCTGCCCGGCGTGGTCCAGGCGTTGTTCAGGCCCAGGCGGGCGAGCACCGACTGGTAGAGGCTGTGCTGGCCATACACCCGGACATGGCGGTCATCCATGAAGTGCACCAGGTACAGCGGCCGCTGGGCATCGCCGAGGCGCCGCTGAGTGCGGGCCAGGCCCTCGTCGACGCGCCGGATCAGCGCTTCGGCCTCGGCCTGGCGGTCGAACAGCTGGCCCAGCTCGCGGGTGACGCGTTGGGCATTGAGGTAGGGGTCGCTGTCCGGGGCGAACAGGGTCAGGCTGCGTACCGGGGCGATGCGCTCCAGGGCGGCGCGGGCATTCTCGAACTGCGGGGTGATGAGGATCAGCTCCGGCGCCAGTTGACTGAGCAGCTCCAGGTTCGGCTCGGTGCGCAGGCCCAGGTCCTGGACCTCGGCGGGTAACGCTGGCGCGGCGACCCAGCGCCTGTAGCCGTCCACCTCGGCCACCGCCTGGGGCGTCACGCCCAGGGCCAGCAGGGTCTCGGTCAGGCCCCAGTCGATCACCGCGACCCGTTGCGGCGCGGCGGCGGCCGGCAGGCCGAGCAAGGCCAGGCACAGGCCCAGGAGTACGGCCAGACGCATGCTCAATGGACCACGGCGATGGGCGCCTGGGCGCGCGGGTGGGGCATGACGGTCATGCCGATGCCGTAGATGGACGCCAGGGTGTCGCTGGTCATCAGTTGCGCCGGGCTGCCCTCGACCAGCAGGCGCCCGCTGTGCAGGGCCACCAGGCGGTCGCAGTAGCGCGCCGCCAGGTTGATGTCGTGCAGCACCACCACCACGCCCAGGCCCAGTTCCGCACAGAGCTTGCGCACCAGGGCCAGGACTTCCACCTGATGGGCGATGTCCAGGGCCGAGGTGGGCTCGTCGAGCAGCAGGTAGCGGCTGTCCTGGGCCAGCAGCATGGCCAGCCAGACCCGCTGGCGCTCGCCGCCGGAGAGACTGTCCACCAGGCGTTCGGCGAAGCGCTGGGTGTCGGTGAGCTGCAGTGCCCGCTCGATCCTGGCCCGGTCTTCGGCCTTGAGGCGGCCGAGGGGGCCGTGCCAGGGGTAGCGCCCGAAACCGACCAGTTCGCGCACGCTGAGGCCGTCGGCGGCAGGCAATTGCTGCGGCAGGTAGGCCACCCGGCGGGCGAAGGCGCGGTTGCCCCAGTCCTGCACCGGCTTGCCGTCGAGCAGGATGCGCCCGCCGCTGGGCAGCTGCTGGCGCGCCAGCAGCTTGAGCAGGGTGGATTTGCCGGAGCCATTGTGGCCGATCAGGCCGACCATCTGCCCTTCGGCCAGACGCAGGTCGAGGGGGTGCAGCAGGGGGCGGTCGGGCAAGTGGTAGGTGACGGCGTCCAGTTCGAACATGCGCGCTCCAGATCGGCCGATAGGGCGGGTGAACAGGCGCACCGGAGAGCCCGGTGCGAAAAGACAGGAAATCTAAAGTAAGTGCTAATAATTATCAATGTCTAATGGCCGGTTGCCCCGACCGCACATGGGGGCAACCGGTTCACCGGGCATCAGCCGGTGCGCACCTCGATGCGGCGGCCGCGGGCGTGTTCGGCCTTGGGCAGCTCGATGCGCAGCACGCCGTTGCGGTAGTGGGCCGCGGTCTTGTCGGCGAGCACCGGCAGCGGCAGGGGGATGCTGCGGTGGAAGCGGCCGAAGGCGCACTGGCGAATGCGGTAGTGGCCGCTGCTCGATTCCTGCTCGTAGCGTTTCTCGCCACGCACCACCAGCACGTCGCCACGCACCTCGATGTCCAGGTCCTGCTTGTCCAGCCCCGGTACCTCCAGGCGCACGACGAACTTGTCGGCGTCCTCGTACAGGTCGCCGGCCAGCAGCGCCCAACTGCTCGAGGGGAATTCGGCGCTGGCGGACCCGGCCGCCGGCGGCGCGGCCTCCTCGCGTTTGTCGCGGCCGCTGGGGGTGAAGCGGGTCAGGGCCCCGGTGGCGCGGTCGAGCACCTGACGCCAGCCCTCGCCGAGCGAGTGCCAGGTCTCCTCCAGGCCGTGTTTCAGTTCGTTGAGTCTGTCCATGGGTCACCTCCAGGCCGCGGGCGGGCGTGTGGGCCCGCCCGCGGCGGTTCAGGCGCTCTTGACGACGATCTTGCGCGGTTGCGCATGGGCATGCTTGGGAATGCGCAGCTTGAGCACGCCATTGCGCAGCTGTGCGTCGATCCGTTGGCTATCCAGTTCGCTGCTCAGGGCGAAGGCGCGCTTGTAACGCGCCAGACGGACCTCTGCGTAGACCGCCTCCATGCCTTCTGGCGTCGCCGTGGCGATCTCGCCTTCGAGGGTCAGGGTATCGTTCTCGACCCTCAGGTCGAGCTTGTCCTTCGGCACGCCGGGCAGGTCGGCGAGCAGCAGGATGCCGTCCTTGTCCTCGAACACATCCACCCGCGGCAGCAAGGTCTGGGTTTCTTCGGCACGCTCGGGGCGGCTCACGGTTTTCTTCTCGCTCATCGTGGCTTCCTCCTTCAATGCCTGGGTTGTTACTGGACGGTGATGCGCTTGGGTTGGGCCGACTCGCGCCGCGCCACTTTGATATGCAGCACGCCGTCGCGATAGGACGCCTCGACCTTGTCCGGGTCGGCGTCGTCGGACAGGCTCACCGTGCGCTTGAAGCGACCGCTGAAGCGCTCGTTGGCATAGACCGACAGGCTGCCGTTGTCGCCCGGCCGATCGCCCTCGCGCTCGCCGACTATGGTCAGCAGGCCGTGATCGATCTGCACGTCGAGCTTGTCCGGGTCGATCCCCGGGGCGAAGGCGTAGACCTCGATGCTCGAGGTCGTGCTGCCGACGTTGAGCGCCGGGAAGGCGCCGCTGGCGACCGCACGGATGCTGCCCGGCCGGCCGAGACCGGCGTAGTCCTGCTGCAGCTCGCGCTGCAGGCGTTCGAACTCGGCGAGCAGGCCGTTGGGAAAGTTGAGAAGGGACTCGTACATCGCAAACCTCCTTGGCTGGTTGACCAGAGATTCGTTTGCGGTGCTCAAGGCCGAGGCCTCAAGCCCCGTCGCTAGAAAATATGTTGGCGTGCACGCGGGGCTTCAAGGCCGAGCCTTAGAACATTCTGAAATGCCTTATGCCGGACGGGCATTTGCCTGGCGCAGGGGAGGGGACGGCGCGGCTTGCTGCCGCGCCTGGGGGGCTCAGAACGGCGCGGGGCACTCGAAGCGCAGGCGTTCGCCGCTGTGCGGGTGGCTCAGGGTCAGCATGCTGGCGTGCAGGCACAGGCGCTCATGGGCGGCCAGGGCCTGCGCGTGGGCATAGAGGCGGTCGCCGAGCAGCGGGTGACCGATCGACAGCATGTGCACCCGCAGCTGGTGCGAGCGGCCGGTGATCGGCGTCAGCTCGATGCGGCAATAGTCGCCGCAGCGCTCCAGCACCCGCCAGAAGGTCAGGGCGTGCTTGCCCAGTTCATGGTCGACCACATGGCGCGGCTTGGTCGGCGGGTCGTAGCGCAGCGGCAGGTCGATGCTGCCACTGTCCAGCTCGGGCTGGCCCCAGCACAGCGCGGTGTAGGCCTTCTCCGTCTCGCGGTCGTGGAACTGCCGGGACAGCTCGCGGTGGCTATCGGCATCCCGGGCCAGGACGATGATGCCCGAGGTTTCCCAGTCCAGGCGGTGGACGATGCGCGCCTCCGGGTAGCCGTTCTCCTGCAGGCGGGTGACCAGGCAGTCGCGGTTGTCCTCGGCGCGACCGGGTACCGAGAGCAGCAGGGTGGGTTTGTTGATCACCAGCAGGGCGGCGTCCTGGTGGAGGATTTCAATCTGGCTGAGGGGCATCGTGGGGTCCGCAAACGACATCGGCGACCGAGGTCGCCGATGCCGGGAAACATAAGGCCGGGCGCCGGATCAGCGATCCGGCAGGGTGATATTGAGCTCCAGGATCGAGCAGCTACCCTGGTTCTCCAGGGCGACCTGGACCTGATCCGAGTCGATGGCGACGTATTTGCGGATCACCTCGACCAGCTCCTGCTGCAGGGCCGGCAGGTAGTCCGGCTGGCTGCGTTGGCCACGCTCGTGGGCGACGATGATCTGTAGGCGTTCTTTGGCGATGGAGGCGGGGGTTTCCTTCTTGCGTTCGCGAAAGAAGTCGAAAATATTCATCAGCGGGCTCCGAACAGGCGTTGCATGAGTCCTTTCTTCTGCACGTCGAGGAAGCGGTGCGGCACTTCCTTGCCGAGCAGGCGGTCGACGGCATCGCTGTACGCCTGGCCGGCGTCGCTCTGGTCGTCGAGAATCACCGGTACACCCTGGTTGGAGGCCTTGAGCACCGCCTGCGATTCGGGGATCACGCCGAGCAGGCGGATGGCGAGGATTTCCTCGACGTCTTCCACGCCGAGCATTTCGCCCTTGGTCACGCGCTCGGGGTTGTAGCGGGTCAGCAGCAGGTGCTCCTTGATCGCCTCCTCGCCCTTCTCGGCGCGGCGCGACTTGCTCGCCAGCAGGCCGAGCATGCGGTCGGAGTCGCGCACCGAGGAGACTTCCGGGTTGGTCACGACTATCGCCTCGTCGGCGAAGTACATGGCCAGGTGGGCGCCCTTCTCGATGCCGGCGGGCGAGTCGCAGACCACGTACTCGAAGTTCTGCGACAGCTCGTTGATGACCTTCTCCACACCCTCCAGGGTCAGGGCGTCCTTGTCGCGAGTCTGGCTGGCGGCCAGCACGTAGAGGTTCTCCAGGCGCTTGTCCTTGATCAGCGCCTGGGTCAGGGTCGCTTCGCCGTTGACCACGTTGACGAAGTCGTACACCACGCGGCGTTCGCAGCCCATGATCAGGTCGAGGTTACGCAGGCCGACGTCGAAGTCGACGATGACAGTCTTGTGCCCGCGCAGGGCGAGGCCGGTACCGATGGCGGCGCTGGTGGTGGTTTTGCCCACGCCACCCTTGCCGGACGTGACTACGAGGATCTTGGCCAAGGTGATTCACCCCAAAATGTGAAGATAAAAGCGGGAATCTGGCGGCCGCGCGAGGCGTCCGGATGCCCTTTGTGTCCCTTAAAATTGGCCGCAGTATCCGTTAAAGGCGGGTGATGTTCAACACGTCACCCGACAGGCTGACATGCACCGCATCGCCCCACAGCGGGTCGCGGCGCAGGTCCTCGGCGACCTTGTATTGGCCGGCGATCGACAGCAGTTCGGCGCCCATTTGTTGACAGAAAATCCGCGCCTGGGTGTTGCCCTTGATCCCGGCCAGGGCGCGGCCGCGCATGGGGGCATAGACGTGGATATTGCCGTCGGCGAGCAGTTCGGCGCCGGCGCTGACCGGCGCCAGGACGATCAGGTCGCCGCCCTGGGCATAGACCTGCTGACCGCCGCGTACCGGGGTTGTGACGATCTTGGTCGGCTTGAGTTCCGGCTCGGCCGGTTTTTCCGGCGGTTTGGGCGTCAGTTCGAGCTGGCGCTCGCGGGCGCCGGAGGGGGGGAGCACCGGCAGATCCAGGGCGTCGGCGGCGGCGATGTCGTCGGCTCGGTTGGCGCGTACCGCCAGGGTGCGCAGGCCGTGCTTGCGGCACAGGCTCATCAGCGCGGCGAGATCGAGGTTGTTCTCTGCGGTGGGCAGCTTGTCCAGGGCCAGCACCAGCGGCGTGTTGCTGAAGAACTGCGGCGCCTGGGCGACCTTTTCCGTCAGCTGCTGATCGAGGCGCTCCAGGTCGTTGTGCGCCAGCTCCAGCACGGTGATGGCGAGCATGCTGCCCTTGAGCTGGAACACGGGGTCTTGGTCGAGTAGATCGGCTTGGCTCATGGTCTGCCTGATGCGCCTGTATAGAAGGAGGGAGCGGGTCGCGTAGGTTGCCGGGGACTTATAGCGAGATCGTCGGTGGGTCGCAAGCCGCGGCGACTCTGCGGCAAGTGCTGGTAGAATGTCCGGCTTTGGCTGTTGTGCGGGATCGTTCATGGATCGTCCAGTGTTTCGGGGTTCTTTTCTTCACCCGCGTTTCTGGCTGCTGTGGCTGGGGCTCGGCCTGTTGTGGCTGGTCTCGCTGTTGCCTTACCCGGTGCTGATGCGCCTGGGGCGCTGGTTGGGTACCTTGATGTACCGCCTGGCACGGTCGCGGCGGCAGATCGCCGCGCGCAATCTGGAACTGTGCTTTCCCCAGTGGTCGGCGGCCGAGCGCCAGCGGGTGCTGCGGGAAAACTTCGCCTCCACCGGCATGACCTTCTTCGAGATGGCGATCAGCTGGTGGTGGCCGCCCGCGCGCCTGCGCAAACTGGGGCGCCTGGAGGGGCTGGAGCATCTGCAGCAGGCCCAGGCCGAGGGCCAGGGGGTGATCCTCATGGCCCTGCATTTCACCACCCTGGAAATGGGCGGCGGCCTGCTCGGCATGCGGCAGGACATGTATGGCATGTATCGGCCGCACAAGAATCCACTGTTCGACTATGTCCAGCGCCGTGGCCGCGAGCAGCGGTTGCTCGGGGTGATCGAGCGCGACGATGTGCGCGGCATGCTCAAGCTGCTGCGCGCCGGGGGCGTGGTCTGGTATGCGCCGGATCAGGATTATGGCGCCCAGCGCAGCATCTTCGTGCCGCTGTTCGGCGTGCCGGCCGCCACGGTCACCGCCACCAGCAAGTTCGCCCGCCTGGGCCGTGCGCGGGTGATCCCCTTCACTCAGGAACGCCTGGCCGATGGTTCGGGCTACAAGGTGGTGGTGCATCCGCCGCTGGCGGATTTCCCCGGGGACAGCGAGGAGGCCGACTGCCTGCGCATCAACCAGTGGATCGAGCGGGCGGTGGGGGCCTGTCCCGAGCAATACCTGTGGGCGCATCGACGCTTCAAGACGCGCCCGGCAGGCGAGTCCAAGCTCTACCGGAAAAGCCGCGCCTAGTTCATGATCCGGCCGCGTCGCTCTCTATACTGGCTAGAAAATACGGGAACCGGCCTATGACGCACTCCGCTCCATCCAGTCAGCCCGTGACCGGGCTGATTCTTTCCGGTGGTGGAGCGCGGGCGGCCTATCAGGTGGGCGTGTTGGCGGCCATCGCCGACCTGCTGCCCAATGCCGAGCACAATCCTTTTCCGGTCATAGTCGGTACCTCCGCCGGGGCCATCAACGCGGTCAGCCTGGCCTGCGGCGCCCTGCATTTCGGTGAGGCGATCCGCCGCCTGACCGAGGTCTGGCAGGGGTTCCACACCCATCAGGTGTACCGCAGCGACTGGTCGGGCGTGCTGCATCAGGCCACGCGCTTCATCGGCCACAGCCTGCTCGGGCTGGGGACGCAGGTGCCGGTGGCGCTGCTGGACAGCTCGCCCTTGAGCAAGCTGCTCGAGCGGGAGCTGGATTTCTCCGGGATCGCCGCGGCGGTGCGTCGGCGCCGCTTGCGCGCCGTGGCGGTGACGGCGTTCGGCTACGAGACCGGTCAGGCGGTGACCTTCTATCAGGGGCGCGCGACCATCGACCCCTGGTTCCGCCATCGCCGGGTCGGCGTGCCGACCCGCCTGGCGCTGCAGCACCTGCTGGCCAGCGCCTCCATTCCCCTGGTGTTCCCGCCGGTGCGGATCAACCGCGAATACTTCGGCGACGGCGCGGTGCGCCAGTCGGCGCCGATCAGCCCGGCGCTGCACCTGGGGGCCAGCCGGGTGCTGGTGATCGGGGTCAGCGGCAACCCCCAGGGCGAGGATGTCAATAGCGCGGTGGTGCGCCCCCACGACGTCAAGCCGCCGACCCTGGCGCAGATCGGCGGCCACATGCTCAACAGCACCTTTATCGACAGCCTGGAGGGCGATATCGAGTTGCTCGAGCGGATCAACCAGCTCAGTCGCCTGGTGCCGCCCGAGGAACGGCCGCGGGGCGGGGGACTCAAGCCGGTGGAGGTGCTGGTGATCTCGCCGAGCCAGCCGGTGGACGAGATCGCCGCGCGCCACCGCCACGAGCTGCCGGCCGCGCTGCGCCTGTTCCTGCGCGGACCGGGGGCGACCCGGGCCAGTGGCGCCGGGGTGCTCAGCTACCTGTTGTTCGAGTCCGGTTACTGCAACGAGCTGATCGAGCTGGGTTACCAGGATGCGATGGCGCAGAAGCTCGAGCTCAACGAGTTTCTCAACCTCAGCCTTCCGCCGGTGCTGCAGGCGGCGCCGACCCCCGCCTAGCCGCGCCGTCCGCGAAGCGCCGGGCGGCCGCTCGGGAGCTGCGCGGCACCCTGGCGAAAACCTGTCGGTCACCTTGTGGGGAAATTGCGCGGCGCGTGCGCCAATGCGGCGAACTGCGTTTAAACTGCGCCTTCCCGACGCTTTCTGTCGCATTTTCGTAAGCGTTGGATTTGCCCGGGGTGGCGCTATAAGAAGTTGTCGCATGGCGACAATGCCGCCCCCGGATCAATCCCTACAATCCTCCCCATCGCCTGCGGTCAATGCAGGTGTTCCTTATTCAGGAGAATGCCAATGTCTGTTCAGCACGACCCGGTGCAACGCGCCGATTTCGACCAAGTGATGGTGCCCAACTATGCGCCTGCCGCCTTCGTTCCGGTGCGCGGCGAGGGGTCGCGAGTCTGGGATCAAGCGGGTCGCGAGCTGATCGACTTCGCCGGCGGCATCGCCGTCAATGCCCTGGGCCACTGCCACCCGGCCCTGGTCGGCGCGCTGACCGAGCAGGCCAATACCCTGTGGCACATCTCCAACGTGTTCACCAACGAGCCGGCCCTGCGCCTGGCGAAGAAGCTGATCGACGCCACCTTCGCCGAGCGGGTGTTCTTCTGCAACTCCGGTGCCGAGGCCAACGAGGCCGCCTTCAAGCTGGCGCGCCGCGTCGCCCACGACCGCTTCGGCCCGGAAAAGCACGAGATCATCGCGGCGACCAACAGCTTCCACGGCCGTACCCTGTTCACCGTCAGCGTCGGCGGTCAGCCCAAGTATTCCGACGGCTTCGGGCCGAAGATCCAGGGCATCACCCATGTCCCCTACAACGATCTGGAGGCACTGAAGGCGGCGATCTCCGACAAGACCTGTGCCGTGGTGCTGGAGCCGATCCAGGGCGAGGGCGGCGTGCTGCCGGCCGATCAGGCCTACCTGGAAGGGGCGCGTCAGCTGTGCGACCAGCACAACGCGCTGCTGGTGTTCGACGAGGTGCAGAGCGGCATGGGCCGCAGCGGCTCGCTGTTCACCTACCAGCACTATGGCGTGACCCCGGACATCCTCTCCAGTGCCAAGAGCCTGGGCGGCGGCTTCCCCATCGGCGCCATGCTCACCACCAGCGCACTGGCCAAGCACCTGGCGGTCGGTACCCACGGCACCACCTATGGCGGCAACCCGCTGGCCTGTGCGGTGGCCGAGGCGGTGATCGACGTGATCAATACCCCCCAGGTGCTCGAAGGCGTCAAGGCCAAGCAGCAGCGTTTCACCCGCAAGCTGCAGCAGCTCGGCGAGCAGTACGGCGTGTTCGGCCAGGTGCGCGGCCTCGGCCTGCTGCTCGGCTGCGTGCTCAACGAGGCCTGGAAGGGCAAGGCCAAGGCGATTCTCGATGCCGCGGCGGCGGAGGGCGTGATGGTCCTGCAGGCCGGCCCGGACGTGGTGCGGTTCGCCCCGAGCCTGGTGGTGACCGATGCCGATATCGACGAGGGCCTGGCGCGCTTCGAACGCGCCCTGGCCAAGCTGACCCAGGCCTGACCGGCGGCTCGGCGCAGGCCTCGCCGAGGGCTGCGCCGGCGCTGTTGACCGCCCCATGGAGGGGGCGGAGCGAAACCAAGGATGACCGTCTCTTGTGTGCCGCGGCCCGTGCCGCGGTTTCTCTGGGCCGCTCGTCGCGAGCGGCTCGGAGCTTTTCTTAGAAGGAGTGACACCATGCTGGTGATGCGACCCGCGCAAATGGCCGACCTCACTGAAGTGCAGCGTCTCGCCGCGGACAGCCCGGTGGGTGTGACTTCGTTACCGGACGATGCCGCGCGCCTGCGCGACAAGATCGCCGCCTCCGAGGCGTCTTTCTCCGCAGAAGTCAGCTTCAACGGCGAAGAAAGCTATTTCTTCGTGCTCGAGGACAGTAACACCGGCAAGCTGGTCGGCTGCTCCGGCATCGTCGCCTCGGCGGGCTATAGCGAGCCGTTCTACAGCTTTCGCAACGAAACCTTCGTGCACAACTCCCGCGAGCTGAAGATCCACAACAAGATCCATGTGCTGTCGCTGTGTCACGACCTGACCGGCAACAGCCTGCTGACCAGCTTCTACATCGAGCGGCCGCTGGTCGGCAGCCTCTGGTCGGAGCTCAACTCCCGGGGACGCCTGCTGTTCGTCGCCAGCCATCCGGAGCGTTTCGCCGACGCCATGGTGGTGGAGATCGTCGGCCACAGCGACGAGGCCGGCGACTCGCCATTCTGGGATGCGGTGGGGCGCAACTTCTTCGATATGAACTACACCGAGGCCGAGCGTCTCTGCGGCCTGAAGAGCCGGACCTTCCTCGCCGAGCTGATGCCGAACTACCCGATCTACGTGCCACTGTTGCCCGATGCCGCCCAGGAGGCCATGGGCCAGGTGCATCCGCGCGCCCAGGTGACCTTCGACATCCTCATGCGCGAGGGCTTCGAGACGGACAATTACATCGACATCTTCGACGGCGGTCCGACGCTGCACGCGCGCACCTCGGGGATTCGCTCCATCACCCAGAGCCGCATGGTCCCGGTGAAACTCGGCGAGCCGGGCAAGGACCGCCGTCCCTATCTGGTGAGCAACGGCCAGTTGCAGGATTTCCGCGCCCTGGTCGCGGAACTCGACTGGGTGCCGGGCAAGCCGGTCACCCTCAGTGTTGAAGCCGCCGAAGCCCTGGGCGTCGGCGATGGCGCCAGCGTGCGCCTGGTCGCGGTTTAAGGAGTCAGCATGATCGTTCGTCCCGTCCGCAGCGCCGATCTTCCGGCCCTGATCGACCTGGCGCGCAGCACCGGCGCCGGCCTGACCACCCTGCCGGCCAACGAGGAGCGTCTGGCGCACCGCGTCGGCTGGGCGGAGAAGGCCTTCCGTGGCGATGCCGAGCGCGGTGATGCCGATTACCTGTTCGTCCTCGAGGACGATGCCGGCCGGGTCGTCGGCATCTCCGCGGTGGCCGGCGCCGTCGGCCTGCGCGAGCCCTGGTACAACTACCGGGTCGGCCTGACCGTCAGCGCCTCCCAGGAGCTGAACATCCATCGGCAGATTCCCACCCTGTTCCTGGCCAACGACCTGACCGGCAATTCCGAGCTGTGCTCGCTGTTCCTCCATGCCGAGCACCGCAGCGGCCTGAACGGGCGCCTGCTGTCCAAGGCGCGCTTCCTGTTCATCGCCGAGTTCCGCGAGCTGTTCGGCGACAAGGTGATCGCCGAGATGCGCGGCATGTCCGACGACAGCGGTCGTTCGCCGTTCTGGGAAAGCCTCGGTCGGCACTTCTTCAAGATGGAGTTCAGCCAGGCCGACTACCTCACCGGCGTGGGCAACAAGGCCTTCATCGCCGAGCTGATGCCCAAGTTCCCGCTCTACACCTGCTTCCTCTCGGAGGAGGCGCGGGCGGTGATCGGCCGCGTCCACCCCGATACCGAGCCGGCGCTGGCGATGCTCAAAAGCGAGGGTTTCCACTACCAGGGCTATGTCGACATCTTCGACGCCGGCCCGGCCATCGAGGCCGAGACCGCGAAGATCCGCGCGGTGCGCGACAGCCAGGCGCTGGTGCTGGCCGTCGGCACCCCGGGCGAAGACGCCACGCCCTACCTGATTCACAACCGCAAGTGCGCCGACTGCCGCATCACCGCCGCGCCGGCGCGCCTGGCCGCCGGCACCCTGGTGGTCGACCCGCTGACCGCCAAGCGCCTGCAGCTGGCCGCCGGCGACCAGGTCCGCGCGGTGCCGCTGTCGGCACGCGGTTGATTGTCGCGCGCCGCCTGACCGGGTCCGGCGGTGCGCTGGAATAACGCAGCCGCCGAACGGGTGGCTGCCGCAAATGCTGGGAGTGATAGAACAACATGAGCACTCATTTCATCGCCGGTAGCTGGCGCGATGGTCGGGGCGAGGCCCTGGAATCCTTGAATCCGGTCAGTCAGCAGGTGCTGTGGCAGGGCCGCGGCGCCGACGCGCAGCAGGTCGAGGTCGCGGTGCAGGCCGCCCGCGCCGCCTTCCCGGGCTGGGCCGCGCACTCGCTGGACGGCCGCATCGCTGTGCTGGAGCGCTTCGCCGTGGCCCTCAAGAGTCACGCCGACGAGCTGGCCCGGGCGATCGGCGAGGAAACCGGCAAGCCGCTGTGGGAGGCGACCACCGAGGTGACCAGCATGGTCAACAAGGTCGCCATCTCGGTGCAGAGCTACCGCGAGCGCACCGGCGAGAAGAGCGGCCCCCTGGGTGACGCCACCGCCGTGCTGCGCCACAAGCCCCACGGCGTGGTGGCGGTGTTCGGCCCCTACAACTTTCCCGGCCACCTGCCCAACGGCCACATAGTGCCGGCGCTGCTGGCGGGTAACGCGGTGGTGTTCAAACCCAGCGAGCTGACCCCGAAGGTCGCCGAGCTGACCGTCAAGTGCTGGATCGAGGCCGGGCTGCCGGATGGTGTGCTCAACCTGGTCCAGGGCGCGCGGGAGACCGGCGTGGCCCTGGCCGGCCACCCCGGCATCGACGGCCTGTTCTTCACCGGCTCGAGCCGCACCGGCAACCTGCTGCACAGCCAGTTCGCCGGCCGCCCGGAGAAGATCCTGGCCCTGGAGATGGGCGGCAACAACCCGCTGATCGTCGACGAGGTGGCCGATGTCGACGCCGCCGTCTACACCGTCATCCAGTCGGCCTTTATCTCCGCCGGTCAGCGCTGCACCTGCGCGCGCCGCCTGCTGGTGCCCGAAGGGGCCTGGGGCGACGCCCTGCTGGCGCGCCTGGTACAGGTTGCCGGCCAGCTCAAGGTCGGCCGTTTCGACGAGCAGCCGGCGCCCTTCATGGGCTCGGTGATTTCGCTGCAGGCTGCCGAGCAGCTGATGCAGGCGCAGCAGGCGCTGCTCGCCAAGGGCGCCGTGGCGCTGCTGGCGATGACCCAGCCGGAGGCGAGTGCGGCCCTGTTGACCCCGGGTATCCTCGATGTCACGGCGGTCGCCGAGCGCGCCGACGAGGAGTTCTTCGGTCCGCTGCTGCAGGTCGTGCGCTACGCCGACTTCGATGCCGCCATCGCCGAGGCCAACAACACCCAGTACGGCCTGGCCGCCGGCCTGCTGTCGGACTCCAAGGCCAGCTACGAGCGCTTCTGGCTGCACAGCCGCGCCGGTATCGTCAACTGGAACAAGCAGTTGACCGGCGCGGCCAGCAGTGCCCCCTTCGGTGGCATCGGTGCCTCCGGCAACCATCGCGCCAGCGCCTACTACGCGGCCGACTACTGCGCCTATCCGGTGGCCTCGCTGGAAAGCGAGAGCCTGAGCCTGCCCGCCACCCTGACTCCTGGAGTAAGCCTGTGAACAATGCCTTTGAAGTGAATTTCGACGGGCTGGTGGGGCCGACCCACAACTACGGTGGCCTGTCCTACGGCAACGTCGCCTCGCAGAGCAATAGCCAGGCGGTGTCCAATCCGAAGGAAGCCGCCAAGCAGGGCCTGGCGAAGATGAAGGCGCTGATGGAGCTGGGCTTCAAGCAGGGCGTACTGGCCCCGCAGGAGCGCCCCAACGTCGCCGGCCTGCGCAGCCTGGGCTTCACCGGCAGCGACGCCCAGGTGATCGAGAAGGCGGCCAAGGAGGCCATGCCGCTGTTGGTCGCCAACTGCTCGGCCTCCAGCATGTGGACCGCCAACGCCGCCACCGTCAGCCCCAGCGCCGACACCGCGGACGGCCGCGTGCACTTCACCGCGGCGAACCTCAACTGCAAGTACCACCGCTCCATCGAACACCCGACCACCAGCCGCGTGCTCGGCGCCATGTTCGCCGACCAGCGCTACTTCGCCCATCATGCGGCGCTGCCGGCGGTCGGCCAGTTCGGTGACGAGGGCGCGGCCAACCACACGCGCTTCTGCAAGGGCTACGGCGAGGCCGGGGTGGAGTTCTTCGTGTTCGGCCGCAGCGCCTTCGATGCGCGCTACCCGGCCCCGCAGCGTTACCCGGCGCGCCAGACCCTGGAGGCGTCGCAGGCGGTGGCCCGCCTGCATGGCCTCTCCGAGGAGGGCGTGGTCTATGCCCAGCAGTCGCCGGCGGTGATCGACCAGGGCGTGTTCCACAACGATGTGATCGCGGTGGGCAACGGCGAGGTGCTGTTCTATCACCAGGACGCCTTCCTCGACACCGACAAGGTGCTGGCCGAGCTGGGCACCAAGCTGGCACGCCGTGGCGGCGACTTCCAGGCGGTGTGCGTGCCGCGCGAGGCGGTCGGCGTCGAGGACGCGGTCAAGTCCTACCTGTTCAACAGCCAGCTGCTCAGTCGCGGCGACGGCGGCATGCTGCTGGTCGTGCCGGAGGAGTGCCGCAACAACGCCAGGGTGTGGGACTACCTGCAGCAGCTCACCGCCGGCCAGGGGCCGATCCGCGAGGTCAAGGTGTTCGACCTCAAGCAGAGCATGCAGAACGGCGGTGGCCCGGCCTGTCTGCGTCTGCGCGTGGCGCTCAAGGAGCAGGAGCTGGAGGCGGTCAACCCGGGGGTGATCATGACCCCGAGCCTGTACGACAGGCTCAACCTGTGGGTCGACAAGCACTACCGCGACCAGCTGCGTGAAGGCGATCTGGCCGACCCGCAGTTGCTCCTCGAATGCCGCGCGGCATTGGATGAACTGACGCAGATCCTTAAACTGGGCTCGGTGTATCCCTTCCAGCTGGATTGACGGCGACGAACCCGTAGGATGGATCGCGCTTCATCGATCCACCTATGGATGTATAACGCGACCTCCGCCCGGCCCAACTTAACTGAGTACTGATGACCATGTCCGACGCCCTGCAACTGATCCTCGAAGATACCGACGGCACCCAGCTGGAGACCTCCTGCACCCGCTTCGCCGTCCTCTGGCAGGGCAAGGAAGTGTGGATTCAGCAGGTCGGCAACGGCCAGCTGATGATCGGCGTGGATGTCGCCGAAGGCGATAGCGAGTACGCCAACCTGCTGCTGCGTCCGCTGGCCACCAACCTGGTCAGTCTCGAGCTGGAAATGGAACCGGCCGAGCTCGGCGACGACGAGCACGTTCACGGTCCCGACTGCAACCACGATTGAGGTAATCCCTATGCTCGCCCTCGGCAAACTGCTCGAACTGACCCTGGCCGGCCATGAGCCGGCAGCGAAGCTCCAGCTGACCCACGAGGGCGCGCGGTTGCGCTGGCTGGCCGAGGGCGCCCTGGAAGTCACGCCGCCGGCGGCCAGCGACAATGGCCTCGACCTGCTGCTGTCGGCCGGCATCCACGGCAACGAGACCGCGCCGATCGAGCTGCTCGACCGTCTGTTGCACGGCATCGCCAGTGGCGAGCTGAAGCCGCGGGCGCGCATGCTGTTCCTGCTCGGCAATCCGGCCGCCATTCGCCAGGGCGAGCGCTATATCGAG
Organism: Pseudomonas sp. MBLB4123; assembly: GCF_051904775.1. NCBI lineage: Bacteria > Pseudomonadati > Pseudomonadota > Gammaproteobacteria > Pseudomonadales > Pseudomonadaceae > Pseudomonas > Pseudomonas sp. MBLB4123. Next base: position 1,888,080 of record NZ_CP196711.1, on the reverse strand, counting down.
CAGGACATCAATCGCCTGTTCAACGGGCGCCATGAAATGACCACCGGCTTCGAGGCGATGCGCGCCTGCGAGCTGGAGCACCTGGCCGCCACCTTCTTCGGTCAGCCCGGGCGCACGCGCCTGCACTACGACCTGCACACCGCTATTCGTGGCTCGAAGATCGAGCAGTTCGCCCTCTATCCCTTCCAGGAAGGGCGGGCGCGCAGCAAGCGCGAGTTGGCCCGGCTGAGCGCGGCGGGGGTCGAGGCGGTGCTGCTGCACAACAAGCCCTCGACCACCTTCAGCGCCTACACCTACAGTCAGCTCGGCGCCGAGGCCTTCACCCTGGAGCTGGGTAAGGCCCGCGCCTTCGGCCAGAACCAGGAGGTCAACCTGGACCGCCTGGAGGCACGCCTGCACAGCATCATCGAGGGCCGCGAGCCCGAGACCCAGGACGGCGAGTTCGGCGACCTGCAGCTGTTCGCCGTGGCGCGGGAAGTCATCAAGCACAGCGACGGCTTCCGCCTGCACCTGCCGGCGGATGTCGAGAACTTCAGCGAGCTGCCGGTTGGCTACCTGCTCGCCGAGGACCTCAGCGACACCCGCTGGGTGGTGGAGGAGCAGGGCGCGCGGATCATCTTCCCCAACCCCCGGGTGAAGAACGGCCTGCGTGCCGGCATTCTTATCGTCCCCGCCGAGGCTCCGCACCTCGCCTGACTCGCGTGCGGCTGCCATGGCGGCTGTGCGGCGCGGCCCGATGGTGTCGGCTTGGCCCGCGCGGCGCCATCTGTCCTGTGCCACCTGGGCCTATCTGTACCTTGTCGGTCCATCCCGGGCGCCTTAGCATCGAGGCTTTCGTCACCATCAGGGAAGTCTTTTCATGTCCGTCATCGACCTGCGCAGCGACACCGTCACCCAGCCCACCCCCGGCATGCGCGAGACCATGCTGGCCGCCGAGCTGGGCGACGACGTCTATGGCGAGGATCCGACGGTCAACCGCCTGGAAGCATCCCTGGCCGCGCGGCTGGGGTTCGCCGCCGGGCTGTTCGTGCCCACCGGCACCATGAGCAACCTGCTCGGCCTGATGGCCCACTGCGAGCGGGGCGACGAATACCTGGTCGGCCAGCAGGCCCATACCTACAAGTACGAAGGCGGCGGCGCCGCGGTGCTCGGTTCGATCCAGCCGCAACCGCTGGAGATGGAGGCCGATGGCTCGTTGGGCCTGGCCCGGGTCGAGGCGGCGATCAAGGCGGACGACTTCCACTTCGCCCGCACCCGCCTGCTGGCGCTGGAGAACACCATGCAGGGCAAGGTGCTGCCGCAGGCCTACCTGGCGGCCGCCCGCGAACTGACCCGCCGCCATGGCCTGGCTCTGCACCTGGACGGTGCGCGGCTGTTCAATGCCGCGGTCAGGCTGGGGGTGGAGGCCATCGAGATCACCCGCCATTTCGACTCGGTGTCGGTGTGCCTGTCCAAGGGCCTCGGCGCTCCCGTGGGCTCGGTGCTGTGCGGCAGCGCCGAGCTGATCGGCAAGGCGCGGCGGCTGCGCAAGATGGTCGGCGGCGGCATGCGTCAGGCCGGGGTGCTGGCGGCGGCCGGCCTCTATGCCCTGGAGCATCAGGTGGCGCGTCTGGCCGAGGACCATGCCAATGCCGAGCGCCTGGCCGCAGGCTTGGGCGAGCTGGGCTATGCGGTCGAGCCGGTGCAGACCAACATGGTCTATGTGCAGCTCGATCAGCAGGCCGATGCGCTCAAGGCGTTCTGTGCCGAGCGGCAGATTCGCCTGAGCGCCGCGCCGCGCCTGCGCCTGGTCACCCATCTGGATTTCGCCGCCGCCGATATCGCGCGGGTGCTCGAGGCGTTCGCGGCATTCCGCCGCCCCTGAACGACCCCTGGCGCCGAATAGGCGCCCTCTATCGAGAAAGGCACTAGCCTCGCATGCCAGGGCCGATATAATGCGGCCCTTTGCCGGCTTTGCCGTGGCCGCCTGATTCCGTGGATGACCCTATGAAAAGCGCAGAAATCCGTGAAGCCTTCCTGAGCTTCTTCGAAGAGAAAGGCCACACCCGTGTCGCCTCCAGCTCCCTGATCCCGGGCAACGACCCGACCCTGCTGTTCACCAACGCGGGGATGAACCAGTTCAAGGACTGCTTCCTCGGCCTGGAAAAGCGCGCCTACACCCGCGCCACCACCAGCCAGAAGTGCGTGCGCGCCGGCGGCAAGCACAACGACCTGGAGAACGTCGGCTACACGGCGCGTCACCACACCTTCTTCGAAATGCTCGGCAACTTCAGCTTCGGCGACTACTTCAAGCGTGACGCCATCCATTTCGCCTGGGAGTTCCTCACCGGCGACAAGTGGCTGAAGCTGCCCAAGGACAAACTGTGGGTCACCGTCTACGCCAGCGACGACGAGGCCTACGACATCTGGACCCAGCAGGTCGGCGTGCCGGCCGAACGCATGGTGCGTATCGGCGACAACAAGGGCGCGCCCTACGCCTCCGACAACTTCTGGGCCATGGGTGACACCGGCCCCTGCGGGCCTTGCACCGAGATCTTCTTCGACCACGGTCCGGACGTGGCCGGCGGCCCGCCCGGCAGCCCGGACGAGGACGGTGACCGCTACATCGAGATCTGGAACAACGTGTTCATGCAGTTCAATCGCACCGCCGACGGTGTGATGCACCCGCTGCCGGCGCCGAGCGTGGACACCGGCATGGGCCTGGAGCGCATCAGTGCGGTGCTGCAGCACGTGCACTCGAACTACGAGATCGACCTGTTCCAGCAGCTGCTGGACGCCGCGGCCCAGGCCATCGGCTGCAGCAACGACGGCCAGGCCTCGCTCAAGGTGGTGGCCGACCACATCCGCTCCTGCGGCTTCCTCATCGCCGACGGCGTCACCCCGTCCAACGAGGGCCGCGGCTACGTGCTGCGCCGCATCATCCGTCGCGCCTGCCGTCACGGCAACAAGCTGGGCGCCAAGGGCAGCTTCTTCTATCGCATCGTCGCCGCCCTGGTGGCCGAGATGGGCGAGGCCTTCCCCGAGCTCAAGCAGCAGCAGGCGCACATCGAGCGCGTGCTCAAGGGTGAGGAGGAGCAGTTCGCCAAGACCCTGGAGCAGGGCCTGAAGATCCTCGAGCAGGACCTGGTCGGCCTCAAGGGCAAGATGATCCCCGGCGAGACCCTGTTCAAGCTGTACGACACCTACGGTTTCCCGGTCGACCTGACCGGCGACATCGCCCGCGAGCGCGGCCTGACCATCGACGAGGCCGGCTTCGAGCGCGAGATGGAGGGTCAGCGCGAGCGCGCCCGCTCCGCCAGCGCCTTCGGCATGGACTACAACAGCCTGGTCAAGGTGGACGCCGATACCCAGTTCACCGGTTACGTCTGCACCGCCGACCAGGGCCAGGTGGTCGCCCTGTTCAAGGCCGGCGAGGCGGTCGAGCAGTTGGGCGAGGGCGAGGAGGGCGTGGTGGTGCTCAGCCAGACGCCGTTCTACGCCGAATCCGGCGGCCAGGTCGGCGACTGCGGTTTCCTCGCCGCGGCCGCTGCGCGCTTCGACGTGCGCGACACCACCAAGGCCGGCGGCGCCTTCCTGCACCACGGCATCATCGGCAATGGCAGCCTGCGCGTGGGCGATCAGGTCACCGCCCAGGTCGACGCCACGGTGCGCCAAGCCACGGCGCTCAACCATTCGGCCACCCACCTGCTGCACTCGGCCCTGCGCCTGGTGCTCGGCGAGCACGTGCAGCAGAAGGGCTCGCTGGTCGACAGCCAGCGCCTGCGCTTCGACTTCAGCCACTTCGAGGCGGTGACCCCGGCCCAGCTCAAGGCGCTGGAGGATATGGTCAACGGCGAGATCCGCAAGAACAGCGAGGTGGAGACCGAGGAGACCGATATCGACACCGCCAAGGCCAAGGGCGCCGCGGCGCTGTTCGGCGAGAAGTACGGCGAGACCGTGCGCATGCTGACCATGGGTGGCGGCTTCTCTGTCGAACTGTGCGGCGGCACCCACGTCTCCCGTACCGGCGACATCGGCCTGTTCAAGATCGTCAGCGAGGGCGGCGTGGCCGCCGGCGTGCGGCGCATCGAGGCGGTCACCGGGGCCGCGGCGCTGGCCTATCTGAACGGCGCCGAGGAGCAGCTGAAAGAGGCGGCGGCGCTGGTCAAGGGCAGCCGCGACAACCTGCTGGACAAGCTCGCCGGGGTGCTGGAGCGTAACCGCCAACTGGAGAAGGAGCTGGAGCAGCTCAAGGCCAAGGCCGCCAGCGCCGCCGGCAACGACCTGGCCGGCGCGGCGGTGGAGGTCAAGGGCGCCAAGGTGCTGGCCGCGCGTCTCGACGGCCTGGACGGCAAGGCGCTGCTGGCGATGGTCGACCAGCTGAAGAACAAGCTGGGCAGCGCGGTGATCCTGCTCGGCGGCGTGCAGGACGACAAGGTGGTGCTGGTGGCCGGGGTGACCCAGGACCTGACCGGCAGGCTCAAGGCTGGCGAGCTGATGAAGCAGGCGGCGGCGGCCGTGGGCGGCAAGGGCGGCGGTCGCCCGGACATGGCCCAGGGCGGCGGCAGCGATGCTGCGGCGCTGGACGGCGCCCTGGCGCTGGCCGTGGGGTTCGCCGAGCAAGGGTTGTAAGCGCCGGCCGGTGCGCCGGCGCCGCCAAGGTCAGGCCCCGCCCGGCGGGCCTTGGCACTGCGCTGAGTTGAATGTCTAATGGGCGCCCTTCACGGGCTGAGGCGGCTTTGAAATGGCTTTGATCGTACAGAAATTCGGGGGCACCTCCGTCGGCACCGTTGAGCGTATTCAGCAGGTGGCCGAGAAGGTCAAGAAATTCCGCGAGAACGGCGACGACATCGTAGTCGTGGTGTCGGCCATGAGTGGCGAGACCAACCGCCTGATCGACCTGGCCAGGCAGGTCAGCGACGATCAGCCGGTGCCGCGCGAACTGGATGTGATGGTATCGACCGGCGAGCAGGTGACCATCGCCCTGCTGGCCATGGCGCTGATCAAGCGCGGCGTGCCGGCGGTGTCCTACACCGGCAACCAGGTGCGCATCCTCACCGACAGCGCACACAACAAGGCGCGCATCTTGCAGATCGACGACCAGAAGCTGCGCAACGACCTCAAGGCCGGGCGCGTGGTGGTGGTCGCCGGCTTCCAGGGCGTGGACGAGCACGGCAACATCACCACCCTCGGCCGCGGTGGTTCCGACACCACCGGGGTGGCCCTGGCCGCGGCGCTGAAGGCCGACGAGTGCCAGATCTACACCGACGTCGATGGGGTCTACACCACCGATCCGCGCGTGGTGCCCCAGGCCCAGCGCCTGGAGAAGATCACCTTCGAGGAAATGCTGGAAATGGCCAGCCTCGGCTCCAAGGTGCTGCAGATTCGTTCGGTGGAGTTCGCCGGCAAATACAACGTCCCGCTGCGCGTGCTGCACAGCTTCCAAGAGGGCCCGGGCACCCTCATTACCCTTGATGAAGAGGAAACCATGGAACAGCCGATCATCTCCGGCATCGCCTTCAATCGCGACGAAGCCAAGCTGACTATCCGTGGCGTGCCCGACATCCCGGGCGTGGCCTTCAAGATCCTCGGTCCGATCAGCGCCGCCAACATCGAGGTGGACATGATCGTGCAGAACGTCTCGCACGATAACACCACCGACTTCACCTTCACCGTGCACCGCAACGACTACCAGAGTGCGCAGCAGGTGCTGGAAAACACCTCCCGCGAGCTGGGTGCCCGCGAAGTGGTCGGCGACATCAAGATCGCCAAGGTGTCCATCGTCGGCGTCGGCATGCGTTCCCACGCCGGCGTCGCCAGCCGCATGTTCGAGGCCCTGGCCAAGGAAAACATCAACATCCAGATGATCTCCACCTCGGAGATCAAGGTGTCGGTGGTGATCGAGGAGAAGTACCTGGAACTCGCGGTGCGCGCCCTGCATACCGCGTTCGAACTGGACGCTCCGGCCCGCCAGGGCGACTGAGGCATTTCCGAAAGGCGCGGCAGGTTCCGCGCCTTTCGTCTTTTTGGTTGGTGGGGGCAGGACTTTCTTTCTGTCCACTCTGGTCAATACTTGGGTGAAGGTTCCGCTTGAGCTGCTCGGGACTGCCACCATTTTTCTTTTTTGCAGACTGTTGTCCTGAAATGTAAGCCGTGAGGAGAAAGGAATGCTGATTCTGACTCGCCGGGTCGGAGAGACCCTGATGGTCGGTGATGAAGTGACTGTCACCGTGTTGGGCGTGAAAGGTAATCAGGTGCGCATCGGCGTCAACGCGCCGAAGGAGGTAGCCGTGCACCGTGAGGAGATTTACCAACGTATTCAGAAAGAGAAAGGCGACGAACCAAGCCACTAATTTTTCTCGAAATTTTGGCTTTGCAAACGGGGAAAACATGGTTATCATGCGCCCCGTGTTGCGGAGAGGTGGCCGAGTGGCCGAAGGCGCTCCCCTGCTAAGGGAGTACACCTCAAAAGGGTGTCGGGGGTTCGAATCCCCCCTTCTCCGCCATATTTTGCAGTGTAGGGTGTGTTTCAGCGTTAGATCGATAAGTTGTTGAAATTAATCGAATTAATGCTTGATTAACGAAGTTTTATCCCTATAATGCGCACGCTCAGTGCACTCATAGCTCAGCTGGATAGAGTACCCGGCTACGAACCGGGCGGTCGGAGGTTCGAATCCTCCTGAGTGCGCCATACAGCAAATGGCTTGCAGTGATGTAAGCCATTTTGTTTTAACCAGCGGTGATCTGGTCTAAAAGCGCCATACGCACTCATAGCTCAGCTGGATAGAGTACCCGGCTACGAACCGGGCGGTCGGAGGTTCGAATCCTCCTGAGTGCGCCATACCGAAAGGGCCTGCAGCGATGCAGGCCCTTTTTCTTTGTCCGGACTTTCTGCTCGCTAGGGTTTTCCTCTGACGCAGCCGGCTTCGTCGAAGCTGACCTGGCGGCTGCTGCCTTCGCGGTCGCGATAGAGATAGCGGGTCCGGCCGTTCTGGCGGCTGACCTTGTCCGGCTTGCCGAGGGCGCTTTCCACATCGCTGCGGGTCATGCCGGCGAGCACCTGTTGCTGGATCATGGCCGTGCGCCGGGCGCTGCCGGTGACGCGGTTGCCGCAGCCGTCGCCTCGCTCACCAACCACCAGTGTTGTGCTGGGTTTTGCCTGTCGTTTGGTGCGCGTGGCTTTTCCGGTCTTCGCCAGTGGTACCGGCTTGCCGCTGCCGGGTGTCGGGTTGTCGGCGCGGTGCAGCTGCAGGTCTTGCGATTCGCTGCAGCCTTGCAGGGTGAAGGTGATGTGGCCGCTGGGGTCTTCGCAGCGGAACACGGTCGCGGCCAGCAGAGGGGTAGGGCACAGCAGGATGGCGCAGAGCGCTGCGCGGCGCAGTTTAGGCATCGAGACGTCCTCCTTGACGATCACCGAAGCAGCCTAGTCGAAGGCCTTGTCGCTGTCAGGGTGCCTTGCGGCCTGGTGCGGGCGTCGCAGTGGCGCATTCGGAAAAATCACTCAGGTTTGTGGTGCAAGCGCTTGTTCTTGACTGGCTTTTGTCACGTGCAATGACCTTGGGCGGTGTTATCATCTGCGCCGTCGGCCCCGCCGGGGCCTGTGGGACACCACCATGGACTTACCCAGTAGTTACTTTGCATCCCGATTGTGCAATCGCGTATTGATTGATTGACCCTCTTTGGCGTGCGCCGCCGCTGGGGGAGGAGCGCGCCATGACTGAAGTAGACGCCAAGAAGCCGCAAGAAAGCCTGCAGGACCGCCTGGCTCAGGTGGTCGAGCTGTTGCACCGCCACAAGGTGGTCGAAGACCTGACCCACCGTCAGGAAGGCCAGCACCAGGACCTGGTGGAAAACCTGGTGCACCGGCAGAATCTGGCCGAGCTGCAGCGCAAGCTCGACGACCTGCACCCCGCCGACGTCGCCCATATCCTCGAAGCCCTGCCCCTCGACGACCGCCTGACGGTCTGGCAGCTGGTCAAGGCCGAGCGCGACGGCGATATCCTCCTGGAAGTCTCCGACGCGGTACGCGAGTCGTTGCTCGCCGACATGGATGACCACGAGATACTCGCGGCGGCCAAGGAGATGGATGCCGACGAGCTGGCCGATCTGGCGTCCGAGCTGCCGCGCGACGTGGTCCACGAGCTGATGGAGAGCCTCGATGCGCAGCAGCGCGAGCGCGTGCGTTCGGCGCTGTCCTACGAGGAGGAGCAGGTCGGCGCGCTGATGGACTTCGAGATGGTCACCATCCGCGAAGACGTCGGCCTCGAGGTGGTGTTGCGCTATTTGCGGCGCCTGAAGGAGCTGCCGGGGCATACCGACAAGCTGTTCGTGGTCGACTACGACGGCGTGCTCAAGGGTGTGCTGCCGATCAAACGGCTACTGGTCAACGACCCCGAGCGACTGGTCAGCGAGGTGATGGCGACCGACCCGGTGAGCTTTCACCCGGACGAGGACGCCTACGATGCAGCCCAGGCGTTCGAGCGCTACGACCTGATCTCCGCACCCGTGGTGGACAAGAACGGCAAGCTGATCGGGCGTCTGACCATCGACGAGATGGTCGACCTGATCCGCGAGGAGAGCGAAAGCGAAGTCCTCAATATGGCCGGTCTGCGCGAGGAGGAGGACATCTTCGCCTCGGTATGGAAATCCTTGCGCAACCGCTGGGCCTGGCTGGCGATCAACCTGATCACCGCTTTCCTCGCCTCGCGGGTGATCGGCCTGTTCGAGGGCTCGATCGAGAAGCTGGTGGCCCTGGCGGCACTGATGCCCATAGTCGCCGGTATCGGCGGTAACTCGGGCAACCAGACCATCACCATGATCGTTCGGGCCATGGCGCTGGATCAGGTCAGTACCGGCAATACCTCGCGACTGATCCGCAAGGAGCTAGGGGTATCGCTGATCAACGGCCTGGTCTGGGGCGGGGTGATAGGGGCGGTAGCCTTCCTGCTGTACGACAGCTGGTCGCTGGGGGTGGTGATGACCGCCGCGATGACCCTGAACCTGCTGCTCGCCGCCCTGATGGGGGTGTTGATTCCCATGACCCTGGTACGCATGGGGCGCGACCCGGCGATGGGCGCCAGCGTGATGATCACCGCGGTGACCGACAGTGGCGGTTTCTTTATCTTTCTCGGCTTGGCCTCGGTCTTTTTGCTGTGACCCCGGGCTCTTCCGTGGGGCGAGCTGCGCGGGTTGTCGCGATAACGTCCGAAAATGTCACTTTAACGGCCTCGGGTTTGCTTCAAACGCTTGTTTCAAGCTAAGGTGCGCCAGCTTTGCCCGGCGCATTTCCGGGCGCCTCCGCTAATAACGACAATGCGGCCCGGAGCCGCAGTTTAAAGGAGTCATCATGACCCCCAGCCAACTCCTGCTCGAGGGCGTCGAGCTCATGCTGTTCGGCATGGGCTTCGTGTTCGTCTTCCTGGCTCTGCTCATTCTCTCCATTCGCCTGATGGCGCGCCTGCTCGAGCGCTTCGCCGCGCCCGTCCCGCAGCGCGCCGTCGCTGCGCCAGCACCGACCAGGCCATCGGCGCAAGACCCCGCGCCCGAGGTGCTCGCCGCCATCCAGGCCGCCATTCATCAACACCGCGCGCGCCGCGGCTGATCCAGGTTCGACAGGGAGCTTTCGTATGACCGCTGTGAAAAAGGCCCTCGGTATCACCGACGTGGTGCTGCGCGACGCCCACCAATCCATCCTGGCCACCCGTGTGCGTCTGGAGGACATGCTGCCGATCGCCGCCAAGCTCGACCAGGTCGGCTTCTGGTCGGTGGAATCCTGGGGCGGCGCGACCTTCGACGCCTGCATCCGCTACCTGGGCGAAGATCCCTGGGAGCGCATCCGCGCCCTGAAGCAGGCCATGCCCAATACTCGCCAGCAGATGCTGCTGCGCGGGCAGAACCTGCTCGGCTACCGGCACTATGCCGACGACGTGGTGGAGAAGTTCGTCGAGCGGGCGGCGGTCAACGGCGTCGACGTGTTCCGCGTGTTCGATGCGATGAACGATCCGCGCAACCTGCAGACCGCCCTGCAGGCGGTCAAGCGCCAGGGCAAGCATGCCCAGGGCACCATTTCCTACACCACCAGCCCGGTGCACAGCCTGCAGATGTGGGTCGACCTGGCCAAGCAGATCGAAGACATGGGCGCCGACTCCATCGCCATCAAGGACATGGCCGGCATCCTCACCCCCTATATCGCCTTCGAGCTGGTGTCGCAGCTCAAGGCCAGCCTGTCGATCCCGATCCACATGCAGTGCCACGCCACGGCGGGGTTGTCTTCCGTGGCCATCCTCAAGGCGGTGGAAGCCGGTATCGACAACGTCGACACCGCCATCTCCTCGCTGTCGATGACCTACGGCCATTCGCCGACCGAGTCGGTGGTGGCCATGTTCCAGGGTACCGAGCGCGATACCGGTCTGAACCTGGAGCTGCTGGAGGAGATCGCCGCCTACTTCCGCGAGGTTCGCAAGAAGTACGCCAAGTTCGAGGGCAACCTCAAGGGCGTCGACTCGCGCATCCTGGTCGCCCAGGTGCCGGGCGGCATGCTCACCAACATGGAGAGCCAGCTCAAGGAGCAGGGCGCCCAGGACAAGTTCGACCAGGTACTGGCGGAAATCCCGCGGGTGCGCGAGGACCTGGGCTTCATCCCGCTGGTGACCCCGACCTCGCAGATAGTCGGGACCCAGGCAGTGATCAACGTCTTGACCGGCGAGCGCTACAAGTCGATCACCAAGGAAACCGCCGGGGTGCTCAAGGGCGAGTACGGCGCCGCGCCGGCGCCTTTCAATAAGGAGCTGCAGGCACGGGTGCTGGATGGCGGCGAAGCCATCAGCTGCCGCCCGGCCGACCTGCTCGAGGCGGAAATGGACAAGCTGACCGCCGAACTCAAGGGCATCGCCCGGGACAAGGGCATCCAGCTGGCCAAGGACGAAATCGACGACGTGCTGACCTATGCGCTGTTCCCGCAGATCGGCCTGAAGTTCCTGGAGAACCGCGGCAACCCGGCGGCCTTCGAGCCGGTGCCGAGCGGTGACGAGCGGCCGGCGCGCGAGGCCGGCAAGCCCGAGGTCTACACCGTCGAGGTGAGCGGCAAGTCCTATGTGGTGCAGGTGGGCGAGGGCGGCGATATCGAGGGCATCAAGCCCCTGGGGGGCGCCGCTTCTACGCCGGCCGCTGCGGCGGCGGCTCCGACTGCCGTCGGCGGCGGCGAGCCGCAGGCCGCGCCGTTGGCCGGCAACATCTTCAAGGTGCTGGTGCAGCCGGGCCAGGCGGTCGAGGAGGGGCAGCTGGTGATTATTCTCGAGGCCATGAAGATGGAAACCGAGATCCGCGCGTTCAAGGCCGGTACCGTCGGTGCGGTCAACGTCAAGGTCGGCGATGCGGTGGCGGTGGGCGACAGCCTGCTGGCCATCGCCTGAGGGGCGGTCCATGGAGAAGCTCGTCAAGCTGTGGCAGAGCACCGGCCTGTATCACCTGGAGCCGGGGCAGGCGCTGATGATCCTGGTCTGTATGGGGCTGATCTACCTGGCGATCAGGAAGGGCTTCGAGCCGCTGCTGCTGATCCCCATCGGCTTCGGCGGCGTGCTGGCCAACATTCCGGTGGCGAATATGGCCGAGGGTGCAGGTTTCCTGCACATGATCTATGAGGTCGGCCTGCCCACCAGCGTGTTCCCGCTGCTGATCTTCATGGGGGTGGGGGCCATGACCGACTTCGGTCCGATGCTGGCCAACCCCAAGACGCTGTTGCTCGGCGCGGCGGCGCAGTTCGGCATCTTCGCCACCCTGATCGGCGCCCTGGCGCTGACCGCCCTGGGCATTCCGGGGATGGAGTTCAGTCTCAAGGAGGCGGCGTCCATCGCCATCATCGGCGGGGCCGACGGTCCGACCTCGATCTTCGTCACCTCCAAGCTGGCGCCGGACCTGCTCGGTCCGATCGCCGTGGCGGCCTATTCCTATATGGCCCTGGTGCCGTTGATCCAGCCGCCGATCATGCGCGCGCTGACCACCAAGGAAGAGCGCGCCATCGTCATGCAGCAGCTGCGGCATGTCAGCCAGGTCGAGAAGATCGTCTTTCCACTGGTGCTGTGTCTGCTGGTCGGCATGCTGCTGCCGGATGCCGCGCCGCTGGTGGGCATGTTCGCCTTCGGCAACCTGTTGCGCGAGTCCGGGGTGGTCGAGCGTCTGGCCGACACCTCGCGTAATGCGTTGATCAACATAGTCACCATCTGTCTGGGCCTGACCGTGGGCTCCAAGCTGTCGGCCGAAGCCTTCCTGCAGCTCAAGACCCTGGGGATTCTGGTGCTGGGCATGGTGGCCTTCTGCGGCGGCACCGCCGCCGGGGTGTTGATGGCCAAGGGCATGAACCTGCTCAGCAAGAACAAGATCAACCCCTTGATCGGCTCGGCCGGGGTGTCGGCCGTACCGATGGCGGCGCGGGTCTCGAACAGGGTCGGTCTGGAGGCCAATCCGCAGAACTTCCTGTTGATGCATGCCATGGGGCCGAACGTGGCCGGGGTGATCGGCTCGGCAGTGGCGGCGGGGGTGTTGCTCAACTTCGCCGGCTGATGCTTGGCGAGCGAAGGGGCGCCGTGCCGGTGCCTCTTCGATACAAAAAAACCGGCCAGGGGCCGGTTTTTTTGTATGCGTGATTCTTACGAATCTGCTGAGGCGAGTTCGCTGTCGTGGGCGATCAGGGCGATCAGGGCGTTCTGTTGGCGGCGCGACAGCTGACGGAAGCGTTGCAGCAGCTCGCGTTCGTGCTGGGACAGTTCGGGGCTGTCGATGCGCAGATCCGAATCATCGTCCAGCGCGCCTTCCTGCAGCATGCTCTGCTCGAGGCGGGCGATGATCTCCGAGTTCATGCTGCGGTGATGGTTGCGCGCCACATCGGCGATGCGCTCGCGCATACCGTCGGGCAAGCGAACAACGAATTTGTCAGCGGTACGACTGGAATAGATGGCCTGTTTCATAGGGGGCATACAGTAAACCGGTTCGTTCAGGAAAGCGATGCTGGCACAGGGCTACAAATGGTTAGGGTTAAGACCCATTTTTGCGCTCGTTGTTCCACCAGCATAGCCGCTCGTATCGAGATGACTGTCGAGTCATTCTTACAAATATTTGGCGCCAATTACGTGTCGTATTTTGGTCTGGATAAAGGCTCTTTGCCAGCACCGGTCGTCAGAAGTGAGTGCCATTAGACAGAACGCCGTCATTTAGTACGGCGGTTTCGGAGAGTCTGTCCGGCCAGCCCGCGGAGCGTGGTCCGCGCCTGGTCACGCATGACAACGATTATGATGTGCCAGCGGCCATGAGCGTGGTTCGGCAGGCCTGGCGGCAGGCGAAAGGGGGAGTGATGGGCGGGCGTTTGATCTATCTGATGGGGCCTTCGGGCTCGGGCAAGGACAGCTTGCTGCAGGCTGCGCGCGGGCCGCTGGCCGCGCGGGGCTGTCGGATCGCCCGGCGGGTGATCACCCGTTCCGCCGAGGCGCTCGGCGAAGAGGCGTTGTCGCTGTCGCCGGAACAGTTCGAGACGCAGGAGCGGGCCGGCGCCTTCGCCATAAGCTGGCGCGCCAATGGCCTGGCCTACGGCATTCCCCGGCAGGTCGACGAATGGTTGGCTGGCGGTGCGGATGTCCTGGTCAACGGCTCGCGGGCCTACCTAGACGAGGCGCGCCGACGCTATCCGGATCTGCTCGCCGTGTTGCTCGCGGTCGATCCGGCGGTGCTGCGCCGGCGCCTGCTGGCCCGCGGGCGCGAGACACCGCTGGAAATCGAGGCCCGTCTGGCGCGCAACGCCCAGTTCGCCGGCGGTGCGGCGCAGGGCGAGCGGCTGCAGTTGCTGGACAACTCCGGCGAGCTGGCCGGCACGGTGGAGCAGTTGCTCAGCCTGATCGAGGCCAGTCGACCTGGCGTCTGAGCCCGCTGCGAGAGGCTTGCCGGAGCGCGACCGGCCGCTCAATCCAGCGGCAACTCGGTGGTGCGCTTGACCTCGCTCATGGCGATGTTGGAGTGCGCCTCCTGCACGTGGGGACGCTGCAGCAGGTGATCGCGCAGGAAACGCTCGTAGCCGGCGATGTCCTTGGCCACCACCTTGAGCAGGTAGTCCGAGCCGCCAGCCATGGTGTAGCACTCCAGCACCTCGGGATAGCCGACCACCGCCTGCTCGAACTCCTCCAGGTTGCTGCGGCCGTGGGCCGACAGTTTGATGTCGACGAATACCGTGATGCCGAAGCCGAGCAGCTTGTGGTTGAGCAGGGCGACCTTGCGTTCGATCAGGCCCTCTTCCTGCATGCGGTGAATCCGCCGCCAACAGGGCGATTGCGACAGCTCCACCTTCTCCGCCACCTCCGCCGCCGACAGTTCGGCGTTGTGTTGCAGCAGGCGAAGAATCTTGCGATCGATAGGGCTCAGCGGGTTTTGCATGAATGATTCCCATATTTTGTTTTTATTGGATTAATCATGCGAAATATTGCTGGCTGATGCCCGAAAAAGAAAGATAAAAGCGATACCGCTCAGTCATATTCTTGGGTAGTCGTTGCCCGCGGTGATCCTGCGTGCGACAGAACCGCGCAGGCATTAACTGTTGCCGCGCAGCTCGCCATAACAATAAAAGGAGCGTCCGCATGTCTCTGGCCGAGATCCGCCTGGATGACAAGTACCGCCTTGCCACTGGTCACCTGTACCTCACCGGCACCCAGGCGCTGACCCGCCTGCCGATGCTGCAGAAGCAGCGCGACACGGCCCATGGCCTGAATACCGCCTGCTTCATCTCCGGCTACCGCGGCTCGCCCCTGGGCAACCTGGACAAGAGCCTGTGGGAGGCCAAGTCCTTCCTCCAGGAGAACCACATCCACTTCCAGCCGGGGGTCAACGAGGAGTTGGCCGCCACCGCGGTGTGGGGCAGCCAGCAGACCAGCCTGTTCCCCGGTGCCCGTTACGACGGCGTGTTTTCCATGTGGTACGGCAAGGGGCCGGGCGTCGACCGCTGCGGCGACGTGTTCAAGCATGGCAACTCGGCCGGCGTCTCCGAGCACGGCGGCGTGCTGCTGCTGGCCGGCGACGACCACGGCTGCAAGTCCTCGAGCATCGCCAACCAGAGCGAGCACGCCTTTATCGCCGCCTCCATTCCGGTGCTCAATCCGGCCAATGTCCAGGAGATTCTCGACTACGGCATCATCGGCTGGGAACTGTCGCGCTACAGCGGCTGCTGGGTGGCGCTCAAGACCATTGCCGAGAACGTCGACTCCTCGGCGGTGGTGGACGTCGACCCGCTGCGGGTCGAGGTCCGCATTCCCGAGGACTTCGAGCTGCCCGAAGACGGCGTCTACATCCGCTGGCCGGACCCGCCCCTGGCCCAGGAGAAGCGCCTCAACACCTACAAGATCTACGCGGCCCGCGCCTTCGCCCGGGCCAACAACCTCAACCGGGTGATGCTCGATTCGCCGAATCCGCGCCTGGGCATCATCACCACCGGCAAGTCCTACCTGGACGTGCGCCAGGCCCTGGAGGACCTCGGTCTGGACGAGGCGCTGTGCGCCCAGGTCGGCCTGCGCGTGCTCAAGGTCGGCATGAGCTGGCCGCTGGAGCCGGTCTCGGTGCACGAGTTCGCCGAGGGCCTGGACGAGATCCTGGTGGTGGAGGAGAAGCGCAGCATCATCGAGGACCAGCTGACCGGCCAGCTGTACAACTGGCCGGTGGGCAAGCGTCCACGGGTGGTCGGCGAGTTCGACGAGGACGGCAATTCCCTGCTGCCGAACCTCTCCGAGCTGACCCCGGCGATGATCGCCCGGGCCATCGCCAAGCGCCTGGCGCCTATCTACAGCAGCGCCAGCATCGAGGAGCGCCTGGCCTTCCTCGCCGCCAAGGAGGCCTCCCTGGCTGCGCCCAAGCACAGCACGCTGCGCACCCCGCACTTCTGTTCCGGTTGCCCGCACAACACCTCGACCAAGCTGCCCGAAGGCAGCCGCGCCCAGGGCGGCATCGGCTGCCACTACATGACCCAGTGGATGGACCGCAACACCGACACCTTCACCCAGATGGGCGGCGAGGGCGCCACCTGGATCGGCCAGGCGCCGTTCACCGACACCCCGCACATCTTCCAGAACCTGGGCGACGGCACCTATTTCCACTCCGGCCAGCTGGCCCTGCGCGCGGCCGTGGCCGCCGGGGTCAACATCACCTACAAGATCCTCTACAACGACGCGGTGGCCATGACCGGCGGCCAGCCGATCGACGGCGAGCTGCGCGTCGACCAGCTCAGCCAGCAGGTGTTCGCCGAGGGCGTCAAGCGCATCGCCCTGGTCAGCGACGAGCCGGAAAAATACCCGAGCCGCGACAGCTTCGCGCCCATCGTGACCTTCCACCACCGCAGCGAGCTGGACGCGGTGCAGCGCGAGCTGCGCGAGTTCAAGGGCGTCTCGGTGATCATCTACGACCAGACCTGCGCCACCGAGAAGCGCCGCCGGCGCAAGCGCGGCAAGCTGGTCGACCCGCAGAAGCGCGCCTTCATCAACCCGGCGGTGTGCGAGGGCTGCGGCGACTGCAGCGTCAAGTCCAACTGCCTGTCGGTGCTGCCGCTGGAGACCGAGCTGGGGCGCAAGCGCGAGATCGACCAGAACGCCTGCAACAAGGACTTCTCCTGCGTCGAGGGCTTCTGCCCGAGCTTCGTCACCGTGCACGGCGGCAGCCTGCGCAAGCCCGAGGCGGTGGGGCAGAACGCGCTGTTCGAGGCGCTGCCCGAGCCCAGGCAGCCAGGCCTCGAGCGGCCCTGGAACATCCTCCTGCCGGGGGTCGGCGGCAGCGGCGTGACCACGGTCGGCGCGTTGCTGGGCATGGCCGCGCACCTGGAAGGCAAGGGCTGCAGCGTGCTGGACCAGGCGGGATTGGCGCAGAAGTTCGGTCCGGTGGTGACCCATATCCGCGTCGCCGCCCAGCAGGACGACATCTATGCGGTGCGCATCGCCGCCGGCGAGACCGACCTGCTGCTCGGTTGCGACCTGGTGGTGGCCGCCAGCGAGGAGGCCCTGGCCAAGCTCAACGACAAGATCGCCCATGCGGTGATCAACAGCCATGAGGCGGCCACCGCCGAGTTCACCCGCAACCCGGACGCCCAGGTGCCCGGCGCGGCCATGCGCGAGGCGCTGATCGAGGCGGTGGGCAGCAGCAAGACCCACTTCGTCGACGCCACCCGCCTGGCCACCCGCCTGCTCGGCGACAGCATCGCCAGCAACCTGTTCATGCTCGGCTTCGCCTATCAGAAGGGCCTGGTTCCGGTATC
This sequence comes from Pseudomonas sp. MBLB4123, assembly GCF_051904775.1. NCBI lineage: Bacteria > Pseudomonadati > Pseudomonadota > Gammaproteobacteria > Pseudomonadales > Pseudomonadaceae > Pseudomonas > Pseudomonas sp. MBLB4123. The sequence continues at coordinate 1,870,832 of NZ_CP196711.1, read as the reverse complement.
GGCCGAGGCCATCGCCAAGGCCATCGAACTCAACGGCGTGGCCGTGGCGCTGAATCAGCAGGCCTTCCTCTGGGGCCGGCGCGCCGCCCATGACCTGGCGGCGGTGGAGAAGCTGGCTGCCCCCAAGGTGGTCGAGGCGCCGCGCTGCCAGACCCTGGAGGAACTCCTCAACGACCGTGTGGCGCGCCTCACCGCCTACCAGAACGCCGCCTACGCCGAGCGCTACCGCGAGCTGGTGCAGCGCGTGGCCCGCGCCGACAGCGGTGCCGACCAGGCCCTGAGCAAGGCCGTGGCGCGCTACTACTTCAAGCTGTTGGCCTACAAGGACGAGTACGAGGTGGCGCGGCTGTACAGCGACGGCAGCTTCCTGCAGCAGCTGCAGGCACAGTTCGCCGGCGACTATCGCCTGCAGTTCCACCTGGCACCGTCCTGGCTGAGCAAGGCCGATCCGGTCACCGGCGCGCCGCGCAAGCGCCAGTTCGGTCTCTGGATGCTCAAGGCCTTCGCCCTGCTGGCCAAGTTCAAGTTCCTGCGCGGCACGGCTTTGGACCCCTTCGGCTATGGCGCCGAGCGCCAGCTGGAGCGCGAGCTGATCGAGGAATACGAGCGCAGCGTCGAGTACCTGCTGGCCGAGCTCAAGCCCGGCAACTACCGCACCGCGGTGGCCCTGGCCGAACTGCCGGAGCAGATCCGCGGCTACGGCCACGTCAAGGAGCAGGCGGTGGCCAGAGTCCGTGAGCAGGGCCGGCAGCTCAAGGCCCGCCTGCTGGCCAGCGAAATCCAGGCCGTGCAGCTGTTCGAACCGGCCGCCTGATCACCATCTAACCCTACCAAGAACCCTCTCCCAGGCCGGGAGAGGGGCGACCCCCTACAACAAGAAACCCGAGGTTTTTCCATGTCCGTGTTTTCCCACGTCGATTTCGATCATCACGAGCAGGTGGTCTACGGCCACGACCAGGCGTCGGGCCTCAAGGCCATCATCGCGATCCACGACACCACCCTCGGTCCGGCCCTGGGCGGTTGCCGCATGTGGGCCTACGCCAGCGACGACGAGGCCCTGCGCGACGTGCTGCGGCTGTCCCGCGGCATGAGCTACAAGTCGGCCCTGGCCAAGCTGCCCCTGGGCGGCGGCAAGGCGGTGATCATCGGCAACCCGCACACCGGCAAGAGCGAGGCGCTGTTCCAGGCCATGGGCGATTTCGTCGACAGCCTGGGCGGGCGCTACATCACCGCCGCCGACTCCGGCACCGGTGTGGCGGAGATGCAGATCATGGCCGAGCGCACCCGCCACGTCGCCGGCGCCGGCCAGCGCGAGGCCCTGGTCGGCGGCGGCCTGCGTAACGGCGATCCGTCGCCGTCCACCGCCTATGGCGTGTTTATCGGCCTGCAGGCGGCGGTCAAGCACCGCCTCGGCCGCGACGACCTCAAGGGCCTGAAGGTGGCCATCCAGGGCGTCGGCCAGGTCGGCTTCGGCCTGGCCCGCCAGCTCAAGGAAGCCGGCGCCGAGCTCTGGGTGACCGACATAGTCGAGGCCAACGTGCGCCGCGCGGTGGAACAGCTGGGCGCCACCGCGGTGGGCCAGAACGACATCTACGGCCTGGACGTGGACGTGTTCGCCCCCTGCGCCATGGGCGCGATCATCAACCCGCACACCCTGGAGGCGCTGCGCGCGCCGGTGATCGCCGGGGCGGCCAACAACCAGCTGGCCAGCGCCGAACTGGCCGAGGAGCTGCAGCGCAAGGGCTGCCTGTACGCCCCGGACTACGCGATCAACGCCGGCGGCATCATCGACGTCTGCTATGAGCGCACCGGCGGCAGCGCGGCCGAACTGAAGGCGCATATCGAGGGCATCGGTCCGACCCTGGCGGAGATCTTCCAGCGCGCCGAGCGCGAGGGTGCCACCACCACCGCCATCGCCGATCGCCTGGCCGAGGAACGCCTGCGCGGCGGGCGCTAACGCCATGTGCCGGCCGCTGCATGGATAGGGCTGAGGATCGCCGGCCCGCTGGCCGATTGGCGGGTTACGCCTTCGGCTAACCCACCCTGCACAAGTTTTCCGACTGACTTTTTTCACAACAACAAGAGGGCAAGTCCCAATGAGTCAAGACAGCATCGTCGCCGGCAGCTACGCCGGCGCCTCCAGCAGCGCCGGCCGTGGCCTGTGGTCGTCGCGCTGGGCCTTCTTCCTGGCCGCCACCGGCTCGGCCGTGGGCCTGGGCAATATCTGGAAGTTCCCCTACATCACCGGCGAGAACGGCGGCGGTGCCTTCGTCCTGGTCTACCTGGCCTGCATCCTGGTGATCGGCATTCCGCTGCTGATGGCCGAGGTGATGATCGGCCGCCGCGGTCGGGCCAACCCGGAGGGCGCCATGGCCGCCCTGGCCAAGCAGGCCGGGGCCAGCCGCCATTGGCGCATCCTCGGCAGCGTGGCGGTGCTGACCGGCTTCCTGATTCTCAGCTTCTATGCGGTGGTCGCCGGCTGGGCGGTGGCCTATGCACCGGCCGCCGCCCTGGGCGAGTTCGCCGGGCTGGACGGCGAGCGCAGCGGCGCGCTGTTCGGCGCGATGCTCGGCGATCCCTGGAAACTGGCTGGCTTCGGCACCCTGGTGCTGCTGGTGACCCTGGGTATAGTGGCCTTGGGCGTGCGCGAGGGTCTGGAGCGCTCGCTGCGTTTCATGATGCCGGGGTTGTTCCTGTTGCTGCTGGTGTTGGTGGGTTATGCCGCCACCACCGGGCATTTCATGGCGGCGGTAAGTTTCCTGTTCGATGCCGATTTCAGCAAGCTCAGCGCCCAGAGCGTGCTGGTGGCCCTGGGGCATGCCTTCTTCACCCTCAGTCTGGCCAGTGGCGCGATGATGGCGTACGGCTCCTACCTGCCGGCCGGCACCTCGATCGCCCGGACCGCGCTCATGGTCGCCCTGGCCGATACCGGGGTGGCGCTGCTGGCGGGCCTGGCGATCTTCCCGCTGGTGTTCGCCAACGGCCTGGAGCCGGGCGCGGGGCCGGGGCTGATCTTCGTCACCCTGCCGATCGCCTTCGGCCAGATGCCGCTGGGCCAGCTGGTCGGCGGGCTGTTCTTCGTCATGCTGGCGATCGCCGCGCTGACCTCGGCGATCTCCCTGAGCGAGCCGACCATCTCCTGGCTCAGCGAGAAGTTCGGCATCGGCCGTCTCAAGGCGGTGCTGCTCAGCGGCCTGGCCCTGTGGCTGCTGAGCCTGGGCACGGTGTTCTCGTTCAACGCCTGGAGCGAGTTCACCCTGTTCGGCAAGACCTTCTTCGACTGCCTGGACTACCTGACCACCAACCTGCTGATGCCGCTCGGCGGCCTGGGCACCGTGCTGTTCACCGGCTGGGTGTTGAGCCGCGAGAGCGTCCAGGAGGCCTTGGGGCTGGACAACCCGCAGCTGTTCAAGCTGTGGTGGCAGGTGCTGCGCTGGGTCACCCCGCTGGGCATTCTGGTGGTGTTCCTGCACACCCTCGGCCTGTTCGGCTGAGGAGGTGGCTGGCGGCATGACAAATGCGCATTCGGCCGTTAAGATGCGCCCCGGTCGTTGCGATGCTATGTCGCGCCACCGCGTCCCCTTAGTTCAATGGATAGAATAAGCCCCTCCTAAGGGCTAGATACTGGTTCGACTCCAGTAGGGGACGCCATCTACCAGGGCAGCGAACCGTTGCCCGACCTCCAGAAACCCCGCCCCGTGCGGGGTTTTCTGTCTATGCCGGCCGGCGTCGCGCACCTGCGACTTTAGGCCCGGGCCGCTGCGGCCAAAGTACTATTGCGCCGCCGCGGTGCGGGGGCGACCCTGGCTGGGCCGAACTGCGCCCGAGCCCGTTACGCTTATGTCCGCCCGCTCCCCCATGCCTGAGATGCCTGCGCCACGGCCCGTGCGCCGGCGCCTGGCCAATGGCCTGGAAGTGCTGCTGCTGAGCCGGGCGGATGCGCCCCGGGCGGCGATCAGCCTGCGGGTCGCCGCCGGCAGCCACGACGAGCCCGCCGTCTATCCCGGCTTGGCGCACTTTCTCGAACACCTGGTGTTCCTCGGCAGCGTGGGGTTCGCCCCCGAGCAGGGGCTGATGGCCTATGTGCAGGCCTGTGGCGGTCAGGTCAACGCCTCGACCCAGGCACGCCACACCGACTACTTCTGCGAGGTCCCGGCCGACCGGCTCGACGGCGCCCTGGCACGCATGCTCGACATGCTGGCCAGGCCGCTGCTCGAGCCGGCCGCGCAACGGCGCGAGCGCGAGGTGCTGCACGCGGAGTTCCTGGCCCGGAGCCAGGATGCCGAGACCCTGCTGGACGCCGCGCTGGGCCAGGCGCTGCCGGCTGGGCATCGGGCCGCGGCCTTCCTCGCCGGCAACCGCGCGACCCTGACGCTCGACAGCGACGCCTTCCAGCAGGCGTTGCGGGCCTTCCATCGGCGTTTCTACCAGGCCGGACAGCTGTCCCTGATGCTGGTCGGGCCGCAGTCCTGCGCCGAACTCCTCGCCCTGGTCCAGCGTCATGCCGACGGCCTGCCGGCGGCGGCACGCCAGGTGCAGGCGACGCCGCCCACGCTGCTGCCCCTGCGCGAGCAACACCTGCGCATGAGCCTGCGCGGCAGCCACCCGAGCCTGCAGTTGGCTTTTGCCCTGGAGCTGCCGCCGCGGGTCCCGATCGCGGCGTTCAACGAAGCCTTGGCGCTGCTGCAGAGCTGCCTGTCGACCCGCTCGGCGGGGGGGCTGGGTGCCGAGCTGGAGGAGGCGGCGTTGTGTCGTGGCCTGGAGGTGCGCCTGGTCTACCGCCATCTCGGCCAGGCCCTACTGCTGCTGAACTTTGCCGACGTCGATCCGGGTGGCCCGGCCCAGGCGAGCATCGCCGCGGCCCTGCAGGACTGGCTGGCGTTTCTGGCGTCGGCGGCCGACTGGGGGGCGCTGGCCGCGAGTCGAGGGGCGCTCGAGGCGCGCCAGTTGCAGGCCCTCGGCCCCTTGGCGTTGGCGCGCCACTGGCAGGAATGCCTGAGCGTGGGGCGGGAACCCGGGGCAAGCGCTAGTGCCGAGGGCCTTCAGGCGGTCCGGACGCTACTGCTGCAGATGCGCAACCCGGAGCGGGCGATCAGCCTGTGCGTCGGCCCGGCCGAGGCGCCGGCCTGGCCCGGCGCGGGGTTCCCCCTGCATATGAGCCGGACGGCGCCAGTGGCCGCCGTGCCGCCCCGCGCCTGGAACTGGCGACTGCCGGCCGCCAATCCCTTGCTCGGCCCAGTGGCGGCGGCGCCGGTTGTGCTGGGGATGACGGTCGCCCTGGACTGGTTCGCCGCTCCCCGCGGCGCGGGCCGGGCCGCCTTCCATGGCCTGTTGCGCTTCGCCGAGCCGCCACCCCTGACCCAGCTGCTGGCCTACGGCCAGGCGAGGCTGCGTACGGTGCAGGTCGATGCGCAAGAGGTCGGAGCCATGCTGCGCCTGGCGGGCGAGGGCGACGGCCTGCAGCTGTCCCTGGAGGGGGCGGCGGATCTGCTGCCCAGGCTGCTGGCGCAGGTGCTGGCCCGCCTGGGCACGGCCCCAGCGGCGGCCTGGCCTGCCCCTGGGGCGGTCGATGCGACGCAGATGCCGCTGCGCCAGCTGCTCGGGCGCCTGCCCGAACTCTTCGCCGCGCCGGGCCCCGAGCCGACGCGTGCGGGTTGCACAGACTGGCCGGGCCTGTTCCGCCGGGCCCATCTCGAAGGCCTGGGAGTGGGCCTGGCCGCGGGCGAGCGGCAGGCGATCGCCCGCCTGTTCGCCCGGACTGCCAGTCTGCCGCCGGTCGCGCCCCCGGCCCGGCCCGCGCCGGGACGCTACTGGCGCGACGCGGCCATCGACGCGCCGGAGGCGGCGCTGCTGCTGTTCTGCCCGCAGCCTGCGGCCGATGCCGCCAGCGAAGCGGGCTGGCGCCTGCTGGCGCAGCTCTACCAGGGACCCTTCTTCGCCCGCCTGCGCGGCGAGCTGCAGCTGGGCTACGCCCTGTTCTGCGGCTTCCGTCAGGTCGAGGGGCGCCGCGGCGTCCTGTTCGCGGTGCAGTCGCCCAAGGCCTCGACGACGCAGCTGCTCGGGCATATCGAGGCCTTCCTGGCGGCGCAAGGCGAACGCCTGGCGCGGCTGGCGGCGCAGGAACTGCGTGTCGCCTGCGGCGAGCTGGCGCGCCAGTTGGGCGAGCAGGCGGCGAGCGTGCCGGGGCGGGCCGAGCTGTGCTGGCAACAGCATCTGGCCGGATTGCCGCAGGCCCATGGCGAGGCCGTGCGGCAGGCGCTGAACGGCTTCGAGTCGGACGAGCTGCAGCGCTGCCATCGCGCCCTGTGCCAGGCCCGGGGCGGCTGGCGGGTGCTGGCCGGCGGCGCGCCGCCGGCCTGAGCGCCCAGGCCTGGGCGCATGCTGCCGCGGGCCGCACGACCCTTGAGCCCGGGGCATTCCCGACGTTGCCGGGCTGCCTCCAGGGGCGGTGACCTTGCCACGGCCGACAACCCCCATTCATCCACGCTACTCGCAGCCTGCCCGGTGCCGCTGCGGTTGCGTGCTGCTTTCGCCTTGCTTCGCCTACGACCTTGGACCGACCGCCGTTCGCCCAGGGTCGGTGGGAGCGGGCGGACTAAGCCCTTGCGCCTGCGCCGGCGGGCCCGACCAAAGCAGCGGCCAACCGCTGCCAAGGCAGCCTGGGGCCACCGCCTGCGGCTTTCGATAATCGCCTCCGACCCGGCCGTCCTGCGGTCGTCCCACCTAGCGGAGAGCGTTATGCACAACAACAAGATCGCCACCCCCCGGTTCCTGCCCCTGGCCCTGACCGCCGCCGTCGCCCTGGCCGGCGCCCAGCAGGCCGCCGCCGAGATCGTCCTGTACGACCAGGACGACACCACCTTCTCCACCGACGGCTATGTCAACGCCTTCTACGTCAACAGCGACGTCGACCGCGAAGGCGAGCTCAACGACCGCCGCCAGGCGCGGGTGAAGATGGGCTTTCTGCCCAACTGGATCGGCTTCAACTTCGGCAAGCAGATCGACGGCCTCAAGCTCGGCGGCCGCTCCTCGTTCTGGGTGACCATCAACGACAGTGAGACCAACGGCACCGCCACCGCCATCGACGTGCGCCAGTTCTACGGCACGGTGGCCAGCCCGGAGTGGGGCGAGGTGCTGGTGGGCAAGGACTTCGGCCTGTTCTCCCGTTCCAACATCTTCCTCGACGAGATGCTCGCCGGCTACGGCAACGTCAGCGACACCCTGGGCCTGGTCGACGGCACCGGCGTGTCCTTCGGCAACATCGGCACCGGCTACCCCTATCCCTTCCCGACCTCGCAGATCACCTATCGCAACAACAATCTGGCCGAGGGCCTGCGTTTCGCGGTCGGCATCATGGACCCGGTGGACACCAACGACGACAGCGCCGTCGGCCGCGCCTACCAGGAAGAGCCGCGCTTCGAGTCGGAGATCAGCTACCAGTTCGATCTGGGCGGGGCAACCCTCTACTCCTGGCTCAACGGCGCCTACCAGACCTCGGACAACACCGACAGCAGCGTCGACTCGGTGACCTCCCAGGGCGTCGGCTACGGCGTGCAGGCCAAGATGGGCGGCGTCTCGCTGACCGCCTCGGGCTTCCAGGCCGAGGGCATCAACCCCTTCTTCACCAACAATGCCGGCGAGCCGACCCTGCGCGAGATCGACAGCGACGGCTACCTGCTGCAGGGCTCCTACACCTTCGGCAAGAACCGCGTGGCCCTGTCCTACGGCAAGACCGAGGACGACGGCAACGGCCTGGGCAGCGCCGCCGACTACGAGACCCGCGGCATCGCCTACTTCCGCACCATCAACGACAACCTCAAGCTGGTCGCCGAGTACAACCAGTACCAGATCGATGCCGCCGCCGGCAGCGGCCTGGGCGAAGACACCGACACCTTCGCCGTGGGTGCCGTGCTGAGCTGGTAAACCAGGCCTCAGGAGCCGGACGGGGCCGCCCCGTCCGGCTTTTTCATGGGAGGTGGTCATGTGGGAGTTCTGGAGTTTCGCCGGGCTGATCCTGCTGCCGATGAGCGCCCTGTTCGGCGCCCTGCCGTTGTGCCTGATGCGCTGGTTTTCCTGACCCTGCTACTTAGGGAGGAGGTCCGGCGGCACTCAAGTAGCATGGGGGGCGCGGGCCGGGCTTCGTAGAATCCCCATGACGAGTAGGTTCTTTCATGGGGCATGGCTATGCGGCAGGAGCTGACGGAAGGCGTGGTCACCGCGATGTCGGCGGCCAGGGACGTGGAGCAGGTGGCCCAGGAGCTGGCGCGCCAGCTGATCCATCCGCACCTGGGTTTCGTGCTGTTCTTCTGCTCCGCCGAATACGACCTGCAGGGCCTCGGCGAGGCGCTGGAACAGCACTTCGGCGGCATCGGCCTGGTCGGCTGCACCAGCGCCGGCGAGATCACCCTCCAGGGCTACGGCCGCGGTTGCGTCAGCGCGGTGGGCTTCGACCACCGCAGCTTCTCGGTCGCCAGCGCGCTGATCGACGAGATGGAACGCTTCAGCCTGATCGACGCCCAGCAGCTGGTCGAGCGCCTGGTCGGCGACTGCCGGCACAACGAGCTGGCGCCGATCAAGGGCCACAGCTTCGCCCTGACCCTGCTCGACGGCCTGTCCAGCCGCGAGGAGGTGGTGCTCGGCGCGCTCAGCGCCGCCTTCGGCAGCATCCCGCACTTCGGCGGCTCGGCCGGCGACGACAACCACCTGACCCATACCCACGTCTACTACGGCGGCCAGTTCCACACCGGCGCGGCGGTGGTGGTGCTGTTCAACACCTGGCTGGACTTCGAGGTGTTCAGCACCCACCACATCGAGCCGCGCGCCGACAAGCTGGTGGTCACTCGGGCCGACAGCGCCCGCCGCCGGGTGCATGAGCTCAACGCCGCGCCGGCCGCCCTGGAATACGCGCGGCTGATCGGCGTGGCGGTGGCCGACCTGGACATGCGCCTGTTCGCCGCCCACCCGCTGGCCGTGCGCATCGGCGGCCAGTACTACGTGCGCTCGATCCAGCGGGTCAACGAGGACCTCAGCCTGAGCTTCTACTGCGCGGTGGAGAACGGCATCGTCCTCACCGCCATGCGTCCCGGGCCCCTGCTGGCCAACCTCGAGGGGCTGTTCGACGGCCTGCGCCGGCGCCTCGGCCCGCTGCTGCTGACCATCGGCTGCGACTGCTTCCTGCGCCGCCTGGAGATCGAGGCCGAGGACGGTGCCCCGGCGGTCGCCGCCTTGCTGCGGCGCCAGCGGGTCATAGGCTTCAACACCTACGGAGAGCAGTTCAATGGCATGCACATCAACCAGACCTTCACCGGAGTCGCCATCGGCCGCCCCGGCCGGGACTGATGGCGCCGCGCTGCTCGAGCGCTGCCGCGCCCTGGAGGAGGACAACCGCAAGCTCAGGCGCATCAACGAGGCGCTGATCGAGCGGGTGGAGTCGATCAATTCCCGCGGCGACGACGCCTACGCCGCCTTCCAGCACTCGGTGGTGCTGGCCGAGCAGGTGCGCGAGCGCACCGACGCGCTGAACCAGGCCATGGCCGAGCTCAAGTCGAGCAACCAGCTGCTCAGCGACGCCCGGCTGCGGGCGGAGACCGCCCACCAGCACCTGATCGACGCCATCGAGAGCATCTCCGACGCCTTCGTGCTGTTCGACCGCGAGCAGCGCATCGTGCTGTTCAACAGCCGTTTCAAGGCGCTCTGGGCCGGCAGCCGGGTGCGCATCGGCAGCGGTCTGCGCCTGGCCGAGATCAAGCGCCTGAGCCGCAGCACCGGCCTGGTGGTCGAGGAGCAGCGCGGCCAGCGCGACGAGCACCTGCTCTATCGCCTGCGCAACGGCCGCTGGGTGCAGGTCAGCGAGCGGCCGACCCGCGAGGGCGGGTTGGTGATCCTCTACACCGACATCACCGAGGTCAAGCAGAGCGAGACCCAGCGCCGCGAGCAGGCCCTGGCGCAGAAGTCGCGCCTGCTGCAGCGCGCGGTGGACAACCTGTCCCAGGGCATGGCCATGGTCAATGCCGAGGGCGCGCTTGAGCTGTGGAACCACCGCTTCCTCGACCTCTGCGGCCTGGCGCCGATCAGCGCGCACCGGCCGTTCGCCGAGGTGATGGCCGACAGCGAGCTGGCCCTGCTCACCCCCGCCAGCCGCGACGCCGCCGGCCAGCCGATCGAGGAACTGGAGCTGCGCCTGTTCGACGGGCGCATGCTCGAGGTGCGCACCCACGCGCTGCCCACCGGCGGCTTCGTCAACACCTTCACCGACATCACCGAGCGCTACCGCCACGCCGAGGCGCTGAGCGAGAGCGAGCGCTGGATTCGCCTGATCACCGACCACGTGCCGGCGCTGATCGCCTACCTCAACGCCGACCTGGTCTACGACTTCACCAACAAGGTCTACGAGGAATGGTACTGCTGGCCCCGCGGCGCCATGCTCGGCCAGAGCCTGCGCCAGGTGCACAGCGAGGAGCACTGCCGGCGCCTGGAGCCCTATATCGAGCGGGCGCTGTCCGGCGAGAGCGTGACCTTCGAGGTGGCCGAGACCAACCACCTGGGCCAGGAGCGCTACATGCTGCGCTCCTATGTGCCCAATCGCCAGGCCAGCGGCGAGGTCACCGGGATCTTCGTGCTGATCCGCGACATCACCGAGCGCCGGCGCACCGCCGAGGCCCTGCACCAGGCCTACCAGCACCTGGAGCAGCGGGTGCGCGAGCGCACCGCCGAGCTGACCGGGCTGAACGGCCAGCTGCGCCGCGAAATCGACGAGCGCACCCAGATGGAGGGGCGCCTGCGTGAGGCCAAGGGCGAGGCCGAGCGGGCCAACCTGTCGAAGACCAAGTTCCTCGCCGCGGTCAGCCACGACCTGCTGCAGCCGCTCAACGCCGCGCGGCTGTTCACCGGCGCGCTGCTGGAGAAGCCGCAGGCGGACGACAGCCTGGCGCTGGTGCGCAACGTCAGCAACTCCCTGGAGGACGTTGAGAGCCTGCTCGGCACCCTGGTCGACATCTCCAAGCTGGACGCCGGGGTGATCAAGGCGGACATCGCCCCCTTCGCCGTCAGCGAGCTGCTGGAGAACCTCGCCGCCGAATACCACCAGATCGCCGGCAGCGAGGGCCTGCGCCTGGACTACCTGCCCAGCTCGGCGCTGGTGCGCAGCGACATCCTGCTGCTGGCGCGGATCCTGCGCAACCTGCTGAGCAACGCCATCCGCTACACCCGCCACGGGCGCATCCTGCTCGGCTGCCGGCGCCGGCGGCAGAGCCTGTCGATCGAGGTGTGGGACACCGGCATCGGCATCGCCGCGGACAAGCTCGGCGAGATCTTCCAGGAGTTCAAGCGCGGTGACGCCGGCCAGCGCAAGCAGGACCGCGGCCTGGGCCTGGGTCTGGCCATAGTGGAGAAGATCGCCGGCATGCTAGGTCATCGCATCCGCGTGGCCTCGCGCCTGGGCAAGGGCTCGATGTTCGCCATCGAGGTGCCGCTGACCACCCGCGCGCCGCGGGCGCGGGTGATCCACGACACCCCGGACCTGCTGCTCGAGCGCCTGCGCGGCTCGCGCATCTGGGTGCTGGACAACGACGCGGCCATCTGCGCCGGCATGCGCACCCTGCTGGAGACCTGGGGCTGCCAGGTGGTCACCGCCCTGAGCGAGGAGGACCTGGCGCGTCAGGTCGACAACTACCACGCCGACGCCGATCTGCTGATCGCCGACTATCACCTGGACGACGAGCGCAACGGCGTCGACGCCGTCGCCCTGATCAACGCGCGGCGCAGCACGCCGCTGCCGGCGTTGATGATCACCGCCAACTACAGCAACGAGCTCAAGCAGCAGATGCGCGAGCTGGGGCATACGTTGATGCACAAGCCGGTGCGGCCGATGAAGCTGAAGACGGCGATCAGCCATCTGCTGGAGCGGGGCGGGCAGGGGGCATAAGAGCTAGCCTGGCTGCAAAGTGGCAGCGCGACTCCATAGGTTTCGCCGCTCGGCTCATTACCGGGTTGAGTCCAGATTCTGGTTTCGCCCCTTACGGGCGAGTCACTTTTTCTTGCCTGGCCAAGAAAAAGTAACCAAAAAGAAGGCCACCCCATCATCCGGCCCCGGCTGCGCTGGGGTTCCCTCGTTCCATCATCGTTCGGTGGGCACGTTGCGAAGGGCCATTCCTGGCCCATCGCAGCTCTCGCGGCATCCATGCCGCTCAACCCACTCCACGACGATTCCACTCGGCCTCCTGGAGGGGACTTGGGCGGCGCCTGGGCCTGCGTAGTCAAGCAGGGTACAGCCCGTAGGGTGGGTTAGCGGCGTAGCGGCGTAACCCACCATGGCATCGGTCTGGCTGTCGCATTGCCGGCCTGTGTTCGACTCATTACCGGGCTGCGTTCGAGTTTTGGTTTCGCCCCTCACGGGCGAGTTACTTTTTCTTGCCTGGCCAAGAAAAAGTAACCAAAAAGAAGGCCACCCCATCATTCGGCCCCGGCTGCGCCGGGGTACCCTCGCTCCATCATCTCTCCGTGGGCACGCTGCGAAGGGCCCTCCCTGGCCCATCGCAGCTCTCGCGGCATCCCTGCCGCTCGACCCACTCCACGACGATTCCACTCGGCCTCCTGGAGGGGACTTGGGCGGCGCTTGGGCCTGCGCAGTCAGGCAGGGTACAGACTCTGCGAAGCAATGCTTTGAGGAGAAGGTACAAGCTCGCGATCGGGCCCCGTCAGTAGGCCGAGTGGAGGTGCTGCGCAGGGGGACGAGCCGCATGGATGCGGCGAGAGTGCCGATGGGCGGGGCCGCCGAGGCCAGGGAAGGCCCTTCGGCACGGCCCCCGGAGCGGCACCGGAACGAGGGAAGTCGAGCGCAGCGAGACCCGGATGCCGGGTGTGCTTTCTCTTTGGTTACTTTCTCTTTGCACCGGGCGGTGGTCCGCAAGCAAAGAGAAAGTAACTCGCCCGAGGGGGCGAAACCCACTCGTCAGGTACACGCGACAATTGGGGCCGGCCAAGCAACCGGCAAGCGACACGGCGAAGGGCCCGTCCGCCATCAAGAGCGGCACGCCTTGATGCCGGCTCAATCGTCGGCGATCGGTGAGGCTTGCCCGGCGGGGCGGAAGGGGCATACGGGTAGGGCGAGAACCGGCGGCCGCAAGGGCCGTGTAGCGCTCTCAACGGCGCAGATAGGCCGCGAAATCGATATCCCCGGCCGAGAGAATCGCCTGCACCCGGTTGTGCACATTGAGCTTGCGCAGGATGGCCGAGACGTGGGCTTTGACTGTGGTCTCGGCGATATCCAGGCTGTAGGCGATCTGCTTGTTGGATTCGCCCTTGGTCATGCGCTCGAGCACCAGCAGCTGCTTGCGGGTCAGGGCGTTGAGCAGCTCGGCGGAGATGCTCGGGTTCTCCGGGTGGCTGCGCCGCGAGCTGTTGCCCTGGCTGCGGATGATGTCCGGCGGCAGGTAGACGTTGCCGTCGAGGATCTGCGCGATGGCCTCGGTCATCTGCGCCCGCGGCGAGGACTTGGTGATGAAGCCCACCGCGCCGTAGGTGATGGCCTGCAGCACCACCTGCTTGTCCTGCTCGGCCGAGACTATCACCACCGGGATGGTCGGCGCCTCGTTGCGCAATTGCATCAGGCCATTGAGACCGTGCATGCCGGGCATGTTCAGGTCGAGCAGGATCAGGTCGAGGTCGTCGTTTTCCAGGGTCAGCGCCAGGGCGCTGTCCAGGTCGGCGGTTTCCAGGATGCTGCTACCGGGGAAGCCATCGCTGACGACGTTGTGGATGGCTTCGCGAAACAGCGGGTGGTCGTCGGCAATCAGGATCTTGTACATGGCCTTTCACCTCATTGTTTTGATTATGGTGCGGCGACGGAGATGGGGAAAGTTCGGCGGCTCAGGGCAGCGCCGCCGGTTGCGCCGGCAGCAGGGGCAGGCCGGCCTGTTCCCAGGCGTCGATGCCGTCGCGGTACCAGTAGAGGTTGCCATAGCCCAGGCGATGGGCGCGCTTGACCGCGTTCCAGCTCAGCCAGCAGTCCGAGCGGCAGTAGAACACCAGGGGCCAGCCCTTGTCGCCGTGGCTGGCCTCGCGCAGGTGGTGGCTGAAGTAGGCCTGCCAGCGGTCATCGAGTTGGCCGTCGCCGGTGTTGGCCAGCCACAGGCTGCCGGGCAGGTTGGCGTGTACCTCGTCCTCGATGAACTGGCCGTTGAGCCACTGGCGGCGGTAGGTGTCGATCAGCGCGGTGTGCGGTTGCTCGGCCAGCAGCCGCTGCAGCGCCACGGTATCCAGGGTGCGGGCGTGTTCGGCAGTGGCCGGGGTCGGGCTGCGGTACTGGCCGAGGCGATAGCCCTCGGCGGAGAACAGCGCCGGCTCGGCCTGGGCGAGGGGGATGAGCAGCAGGCCGAGCAGTCCGCTGATGAGTCGGGCAGGTCGCCCCGTGGGCACGCAAGTGTTCATCGCCTTAGGTCTCGGTTCTTTTTATGGACCCATTACAAGGCATCGATCCTGCTTTGGAAATTCTACGATGGAGAGCAAAAGCAGTACCAAAGTAGTAGAAGGGTGGGGCGCGACGCCGGTCAGCCGGCGCGGCGCAGGGCGGCGTGCTGGGGGTTGAAGGTGAAGACTGCGAGCACGGCGAACAGTCCGGTCAGGCCCAGGCAGATCAGCAGGGCGTCGGGGTTCAGGCGCTGGTAGAGGGCGAAGCGCACCAGCTCCACCGCATGGCTGAAGGGGTTGAGCGCGCACAGCCAGTACAGCCATTCGCTGGCCTCGCGCATCTTCCACAGCGGGTAGAGCGCCGAGGACAGGAAGAACAGCGGGAAGATCACGAAGTTCATCACCCCGGCGAAGTTCTCCAGCTGGCGGATGCCGTTGGACAGCAGCAGGCCCAGGGCGCTGAGCAGCAGCGCCACCAGCAGCAGCGCCGGCAGGGCGGCGAGCAGGCCCCAGGCCGGCGGCTGCACGCCATAGAGCCAGGCGATGGCGAGGAAGGCGTAGACCTGCAGCAGCGAGATCAGCGCCGTGGCGAGCAGCTTGCCGGCCAGCAGGAAGGCCCGCGGCAGCGGGCTGGTGAGCAGCACGCGCATGCTGCCCATCTCGCGGTCGTAGACCATCGACAGCGAGCCCTGCATGCCGTTGAACAGCAGGATCATGCAGGCCAGCCCCGGCACTATGTAGGTCTCGTAGGTGATGTAGGTGTCGTAGGGGGCGATGATGGCGATCCCTAAGGCTGCGCGGAAGCCGGCGGCGAACACCAGCAGCCACAGCAGCGGGCGCACCAGGGCGCTGAAGAAACGGCTGCGTTGCAGCACGAAGCGCAGCCACTCGCGCTGCACTATGCCGGCCAGGCAATGCCAGTAGGGGCTCATGCGGGCACCTCGCCAGCGGTGAGGCGGGCGAAGGCGGCGCCCAGGTCGGAATCGCCCGCCGCGAGCCGGCGGGCCTGGTCCTGGGCCACCAGGCGGCCGCGATTGAGGATCAGCAGCTCGTCGTCGTCCGTCACTTCGTCGAGCAGGTGGGTGGTCCACAACACCGCCAGGCCCTGGTCGCGGCACAGCTGGCGCACGTGGCGGTTGAGCGCCAGGCGGCTGGCCGGGTCGAGGCCGGCGCTGGCCTCGTCGAGCAGCAGCAGGCGCGGGCTATGCAGCAGGGCGCGGGCGATCTCCACCCGGCGGCGGTGGCCGCCGTTGAGGGCGCGGACCTTGTCATGGCGACGTTCGGCCAGTTGCTGACGGGCCAGTTCCGCGTCGATCCGCGTCTGCGCCTCGCGCCGGCCCAGGCCGTGCAGGGCGGCGTGGTAGCGCAGGTTCTGCTCGACACTCAGGTCCAGGTCCAGGGTGCTCTGCTGGAACACCACACCGAGCTGGCGCAGGGCCTGGCGCGGCTGCCGGGCGAGGTCGCTGCCGAGCACGCGGATCTCGCCCTGCTGCAGCTCGAAGAGGCGGGTGAGCAGGGCGATCAGGGTCGACTTGCCGGCGCCGTTGGGGCCGAGCAGGGCGGCGAAGCGGCCGGGTGCGACGCTGAAATCCACCCCCTGCAGGGCCTGGCGCGCGCCGTAGGCGAAGCCCAAAGCGGCCACCTCGAGGGCGTTCACGGGGTCACCACCACGCCCCAGGGGTAGCGGCCGACCTTGATCGATTTCGTGACCTTGAGGCTGTCGACGTCGATCACCGAGACGTCGCCGCTGACCCCGTTGGTGGTCAGCAGGCGCTTCTGGTCCGGGGTGAAGGCCAGGTGCCAGACGCGGCGGCCGACCAGCAGGTAGTCGAGGATCGCATAGCTCTGGGCATCCACCACCGCCACGTGGTTGGCCGGACCCAGGGCGACGAAGGCGTAGCGGCCGTCGGCGCTGAGCTTGACCCCGACCGGCTGCACCTTGTCCGGGTGCACGCCCTTGATCTGGAAGCTCAGGGTCTTGAGCACCTGGCGCGTGGCCACGTCGAGCACCGTGACCGTGCCGCCGATCTCCGCCGAGGCCCACAGGCGCGTGCCGTCGTCGTCGAACTCGACGTGCCGCGGGCGCTGGTCGACCAGGGTGTTGTCCACCAGCTGCTGGGTGGCGGTGTCGATCCAGTGCAGCATGTTGGTGGTCTCGCTGGTATTGACCGCCCACTTGCCGTTCGGGCTGACCGCCATGCCCTCGGGCTCGACGCCGACGTCGATCTGCGCCAGCACCTCGTCGGTCTGGGTATCGACCACCGTGGCCAGGGCGTCGTCCTCGTTGGAGATGTACAGCCAGCGGTCGTTGGGGTGCAGGGCGAACTGCTCGGGGTCGGCGCCGGAGGGCAGTTCCTTGACGATCTGGCGCGTGGCCAGGTCCATCACCTGCACCCGGTCCGAGTCGCTGGCGCAGATGTACAGCAGCCTGTGGTCGGCCGACAGCAGCAGGCCGCGCGGGCGCATGCCGACGGCCAGGGTGTCGGTGACCTCCAGGCTGTCCAGGTCGATCACGCTGATGCTGTCGTCCTTCTCGTTGGATACGTAGGCGGTGGCGGCCTGGCCGGCGGTGCCGGCCAGGGCCAGGCTCAGGCCGAGGGCGAACGGGGCGATGCGCATGGGGCGATCCTCTTGTTGTCGGGCCAGGCCGCCGGCCTAGCCACCTTGGGGCTGTAGGGCGCCGGCCGCCAGGTCGCAGCTCACTTCCGGGCGGTCGTAGCCGAGGCTGTCCATTTCGTTGTGTGGATGCAGGAAGCCTTCCTGGGGCGAGGTGCTGACCAGGGCGCGCGGCTGCACCAGGGGAATGGGCTGGCGCAGCTGGCCGTTCCACGGGCGGTAGCTCAGCTTGCGGCCCTTGAAGCCGTCCAGCGGCAGCTGCTCGCTCAGGGCCAGGTCGCGGATCGCCGCGGCGTCGGCCCGGCGCAGCTTGGTCACCGCGCTGGCGATGCTGCGCACGGCGATCCAGGCGGCGTAGTCGCGGTCGTTCATCCAGCGCCCGGCCAGGGCCTCGAAGCGCTTCTGCAGCTGGGCGGCGCCGAAGGTCTCCACCGTCTTGTGCCAGGCGCTCGGGGTCAGGCCCTGGGTGCCGGCCACCGGGCGCGGGTACCAGGTCTGGTAGGGCAGGTATTCGCCGAAGTCGCCGCGCTCGTCGGCCACCAGCACCACGTCGTACTCGCTGGTCTGGGTGAACAGCGGCATCTCCGCCTGGGCGCTGCGGCGCTGGTCGTTGTCGAAGCTCCAGGGCTTCTCGACGACTATTTGCAGGCCGAAGCGCTTGGCCGCACGCCTGAGGGCCGCGGCGTAGGCGGCATCGTCCGCGGTGGTGCCGGTGACCAGCAGCCAGCGGTTCCACTTGCGCACGGCGAGGAACTGCGCCAGGGCGTCGGCGAGCATGGCCCGGCTCGGCAGGCTGTGCAGCACGTTGCCCAGGCACTGTTCGCGGCGCAGCTCGTCGGCGGCGCTGCCGGCGTTGAACAGCAGGCTGTCATCCAGGCGCGCGGCGAGCTGCGCGAGGGTGTCGGCCGGCGCGTTGACCACGAACAGGCGCACGCCCTCGGCGTGCAGCGCCGCGGCGGCCTCGACCAGCGCGGCGCCGTCGTCGCGCTCGGCCACCTCCAGGGCGTAGCCGTGCTTGAGGAAGCGCCCGGTGCTGTTGCTGTCGGCGATCGCCAGCTCGGCGCCGCGCAGGCCGGCGTCGACCGGTTCGGGAATGACGTTGGACAGCAGCGGGCCGCGCTCCGGGACGTAGGCCAGGTAGCCGATGCGCACCTGCAGCTCGGCCGCCGGGCCGGCGGCCAGGGCGGGCGGGGTGGCGCCGCACAGGGCGAGCAGGCACAACAGCAGGGGCAGTCTGAACGGATGCATGGGGGCAACTCCTGGTCAGGTGCTGCCAGCATAGGAACTGCGGTAGGACGGGGAAATATGCAGAAAGTACCGGCCGGGCGGTACCAAGGTAGTAAATCGGCGCGCCGCGTCGCGTTCTAGCATGGAGCCCAGGACCCACGACAAGAAGAGGTGAACCCCATGCATATCGCCAAGATCCTGCTGCTGCCGCTGCTGTTGATCGTCAGCCTGATCGGCGTCGACAGCAGCCGCGCCGAGGGCGACCTGACCCGCCGCACCACCGCCTTGCCCGACCTGCGCCTGGGCGACGCGGACAGCGACTACGCCATGTCGCAGCACGAATACCAGCTGGAGACCGGCAAGGCCTACCAGCTCAAGATCATCGCCAGCGGGCAGAAGGAGTACGCCGTGCAGGCGCCGGAATTCGCCACCGCCATCTACCTGCGCAAGGTCGAGGCCGGCGGCGTGGAGATCAAGGCGGTGACCCTCACCGAGCTGGAATTCGAGGACGCCGGCGAGGCGGAGATCTTCTTCGTGCCGATCAAGCCGGGCAAGTTCCGCTTCTACGCCAAGGGGCTGGAGCACAAGGGCATGCAGGGCTACTTCGTGGTCAAGTAGAGGACCGCGCTCGACCGCATCAACCTCGGCACCAGCCTGCTGTTCGTGCTGGTGACCCTGGCCGCGCTGCTGCTGCGCCAGGTCAGCCACGACGTGTGCTGAGATCTGCTGGCGACCTAGGTGGTGGTCGACTAACTGGGTAAGGTAACGCGCAACAATCCGACCAGCCTGCGCCCAGAGCTGACCGACAACCTGCGGCATATCCGTGTGGACTGGCTGCGCCCCGACGAGCAGATCGGCGCGCAGGAGGGCGGTGGCCTGCTGCAGCGGGTCGCCCGGCAGCTGCTGAACCCGGCCCTGCTAGTGGCCGCCGTCTGCCCGCTGACCCATGTCGCCCGCCATGCCGACGCCAGTGAAGTGCGCATTCGCCTGCAACGGCGTGCGCCTGATGGTGCGCGAAAACGGCCTCGGCCCGCGCCTGCTGGAACTAACCCAGCGCGAGTTCGAGATATTCGTCGTGATCGCCCGCGGCCTGCCGCCACCGCCGAGCAGGCGGAGGTTTCGGGCTAAAAGTTGATTGTTTTCCGACTAACCGGGGCGCTCGGGAATCCCTAAGATCGTCGCGCCTTGTTTTATTAGAGTGAGATCATTCCCGTGCGCAACCTATTCTGCAAATTGGCGCTGCCAATGTCCGTTCTCTTCTGCACTGCCGTCCAGGCAGACGCTTTCAAACTGACCAGCACTGATATTGCCCAGGGCAAAGCCATGAGCAATGCCCAGGAGTTCCAAGGGTTCGGCTGCAATGGTGGGAACCTGTCGCCGCAACTTTCCTGGAGCGGCGTCCCGGAAGGCACGGAGGCATTCGCGGTGTTCGCCTATGATCCGGATGCGCCGACCGGAAGCGGTTGGTGGCATTGGCAACTGGTGAATATCCCCAAGGATGTAACCTCCCTGGCTGCTGGTGCCGGGGCTACGGGCGAAGCGACGGTGCCGGCTGGCAGCACCAGCATCAAGAACGACTACGGGGTTTCCGGATTCGGTGGCGCTTGCCCGCCTGAAGGTCACGGTGTGCACCGCTATCAATTCACCGTGTTCGCGCTGTCGAAAAAGCTGGAATTGCCCGAGGACGCTTCGGGCGCGCTGACCGGTTATATGGTGCGCGCCAACTCGATAGCCTCGAGCACTATCGAGGCGCTGTACGAGCGGAAGTGAATTTTTTAACCTGCACTTAGCCCGTCCTTGTGAAAGGACGGGCTCGTCGTTTCTATCGAGCCAACACGATCAGTGGCGTACTGGGGGACTTTCAATGCTGCTGGTGAACCTATGCAGGAACTCATAAAGCTGGCGAGAGCAGCGCAGCGTGGCGATAGCGGGCTGCCATTTTCGGTGTATTCCTCCTACAAGGAGCAGCGCATTCTGAATGCGCCTATCACCAAACCGCTGCTGATATTCGTGCTGGCCGGCGTCAAGCAGCTGGGCCGGCGGGATGAAATCGTCTGTCCGACCGGCAGTTTTCTCTTTCTGTCCAATGCCTCGGATATCGATATGAGAAATATTCCAGGGGATGAGTATTTTGCCGTTCTGATCGAGTTCGAGTTCAGCGATTTCGATCGTTTCAAGAACAAACGCAGTGCTGATAAACGATATGTCCAGGGCGGCATTGACGAGGCTATGGCGAAAACGCTGAAACAATATATCGAGTGGTCGCTCTATGCGCCTCAGGAGTTGTGGCATTTTCGCAGAGAGGAGCTTCTGCAGCTGATCTATCTTTCCGGCTACACCGAGGTGAGTAACATCGTCGGGCACCCGAGTCTCAGTCATCGGCTGCACGATATCGTCAGTGACAATATTTCATCTGATTGGAGTGTCGGGCGGCTGGCTGAAAGGCTGGCGGTCAGCGAGTCGACGTTGCGCCGCCGACTAAAAGCCGAAGGTGCCAGCATTAAGTCGGCTGTGAACAGAGCCAGATTGGGCCAGGGTCTGTTTCTGCTGCAGACGACCATGGAGCCGATCGGGCGCATCGCAGAGCGTTGTGGCTACCACTCGCAATCGCGATTTACCGATAGATTCAAGCAACAGTTCGGCATCACACCCAGCGAACTCAGAAAAACACGAGAACCCGATTAAGAGGATTCTGCTGGTGGTCGCCTCTGCGCGGCGCCACGCTTGCTGGCGCGGCCGGGGGCGCTCCGTTGCGGCCGGGAAACATTGCCAAGATTCAATCGCAACCCTTCTGACACTCCACGCAACCGGGCCGATTGACGTCCTGAAAGTTGCCGAAGCGGGTGCGGGCACTGCTGAGGTTGGCGCCGCGCAGCGTGGCTTTCTCAGATTGAAGCGCTGCTGCCGTGGAACTGCCAACCAGCGACGCCACTGTAAAACGTAAACCCCCACCAGCGGGAGGTGGGGTTTATGGAGCGCTTACGGAAAAACGCCCAAACCGGGCATGACTTGGGCAAGTTGCCAAAGCAGCCCAGCGCCACCACCACAAGCCCTACTACCAATGAACTAGTTGCGAGCCACCAAAGCAGCATTCGGTGCTTGCTGCAGGCTTCTTAAGATGACCGTAACCAAGCTCCCTATCAGCTTGTTCTGCGTGCTTTTGATGAGGTCTGGAACATGAAAACTACAAAGAAAACCGCTTTCGCCCTGCTCCTGCTCGCCGCCTCCGGCACCCTCTGGGCCCATGGCGATGTGGTGCCCCAGGCGGTCAATACCCAGGGCCTGGAGTCCCTGGGCGAGGAGTGGCTGGAGGAGAACCCCTACCGCGAAAACCCGCGGGCCATCGAGATCGGCGCCTCGGCCTACAACCAGAATTGCGCGGCCTGCCACGGCCTGGAGGCCAAGTCCGGCGGCATCGCCCCCGACCTGCGCCTGCTGGAGGTCGGCGCCATGGGCGACGAGTGGTTCAAGGAGCGGGTGATCAACGGCGCGGTGCGCGATGGCCGGGTGTACATGCCGAAGATGGCCGACTACCTCAGCCAGGAGGCGCTCTGGGCGGTGCGCAGCTACCTGGAAAGCGTGGCCATCGAGGAGTGACGGCCATGCGCCTCGGTCTGCTGCCGCGTCTGCTGACGGCACTGCTGTGGTTGGCGGCCCTGCCGGCCCATGCCCAGGCGCCGGTGCGCGACTACGACGGCATCGTCGCCTCCGGCGTGCTGCGGGTGGCGGTGTATCAGGATTTCGCCCCCTACAGCTTCCAGCAGGACGGCCAGGGGCGCGGCGTCGACGTCGAACTGGCCCGGGCCCTGGCCGAGGGTCTGGGCCTGGAGCTGGCGCTGATCTGGGCGCCGCCCGGCGAGAAGCTCGACGACGACCTGCGCGACTACGTCTGGCGCGGCCACTACTTGCGCCCCCACGAGCTGGCCGACGTGATGCTGCGGGTACCCTACGACCGCGACTTCGCCTACATGAGCAACGAGTTCGGCGAGCTGGCCAACGACCTGGTGGTTATGTTCGGCCCCTACCAGCGCGAGCGCTGGCAGCTGGCCCATGATCGCCGCCGCCTGCAGGAGGTGCCCAGCGTGGCGGTGTTCCAGCAGCACCCCATAGGCGTCGAGGTCGACAGCGTGCCGTCCTTCTATCTGTCCTCGGTGTTCGACGGCCTGCTCAGTCGCCAACTGCACCACTACCCCAATGTCCGGGCGGCCTTCGCCGGGATGAAGCAGGGCGAGGTGGACGCGGTGATGGCCCTGCGCGGCGAGATCGACTGGCAGCTGCAGCAGGCGGCCGACCCGCGCCTGGCCCTGGCGCAGAACGCCTATCCGAAGATGGGCAAGCAGGTGTGGGACATCGGCATGGCGGTGCACCAGAGCAATCGCCAGCTGGCCTATGCCCTGGAGGAGCAGCTCGAAGGGCTGATCCTGGACGGCCGGATGAAAGCGCTCTACGCGCGCTACGGCCTGCAGTACGAGCTGCCGGGGCTGTACCAGGACATCGAATAGCGCGGTGCCCGAGGGCGGGCAGCACAGGAGGTGACACATGGGACTGGATTGGCGTGCGTTGCTGTGGCTGGGGCTGTTCGCCCTGGCCTGGGAGGCCCGCGGTGCCGAGGGCGATCCGGTCACCTCGGTGATGTGGGACTACCACCACCAGCGTCTGCTCGACGGCGCGCCCTTCGTCTTCGATGAGCGGGTCAAACTGCTGGCACCGCCCTTCGCCGAGGATGCCCGGCAGGTGCCGATCCAGGTCGATGCCAGCGCCCTCGACGCCGAGGTGGTGCGGATGCTGGCCTGGGCCGAACTCAACCCCATCCCGCGCATCTTCGATTTCCAGCCGGGCGAGGGGGTGCTGCCGCGCCTGGCCATCCGCATCCGCATCGAGCAGGCCACGCCGATCCGCGTCGCGGTGCTGACCCGCGCCGGCCTCTGGCACGTCGGCTCGGCCCAGGTCGACGCCGCCGGCGGCGGTTGCACTGCGCCCAGCGTGGTGCGCGCCCAGCCCGGCTGGCAGGAGCGCCTGGGTCAGGTGCACGGCCGGCGCTTCGCCCTGGGCGATGCCAGCCGTCTGCGCCTGCAGGTGGCCCACCCGATGGACAACGGCCTGGTCGACGGCATCCCCGAGTTCTTCCTCGACCAGGCCGAGCTGCGCGACGCCGCCGGCCGGGTGCTGGCCCGGCTCGAGCTGTTCCCGGCAGTCAGCGAGAACCCGACCCTCAGCCTGGAGCTGGAGGGCCAGGAGGAGGCCCGGCTGTGGCTGCGCGACAACAACGGCAACGAGTTCGAGGCGGCGCTCTAGGGCGCGTGCCGGCCATCTGCGCCATGCTCCAGTGGCGGCCTCTCCGCCAGACCCGAAACCATCACGAGGACAACCCCATGATCAAGGTCAGCGTGCTCTATCCCAACCCGCCCGGCGTGCGGTTCGACTTCGCCTACTACTGCTCCCAGCACATGGACCTGGTGCGCAAGTGCCTGGGCGAGGCCTGCAAGGCCATCGCCGTGGACCGCGGCGTGGCCAGCGTCGAGGCCAACAACCGGGCGCCCTTCGTCGCCATGGGACACCTGTACTTCGACAGCCTGGAGCGTTTTCAACAGAGCTTCGCGCCCCACGCCGAGCGGATCATGGCCGACCTGTCGAACTTCACCGACAGCCAGCCGCTGGTGCAGATCAGCGAAGTCGAGCTGGCGCCCCAGGGGCTGTAGACCTTTCGACCGGACCAGGAGGTGCCTATGCGCTGGATGCTGTTAGGGGTGGCGCTGCTCTGTTCGCTGGGCGCGCGCGCCGAGCTTGCTTACGCCCTGCACCCCCGGCAAATCGCCGAGGGCGTCTGGCTGGTGGAGGGCAGCACCGCCAACTTCGACCGGGACAACGGCGGCCATATCCACAACAGCGGCTTCATCGTCGGCGAGGCCGGCGTGCTGGTGATCGACAGCGGGCCCTCGAAGCGCTACGGCGAGGCCCTGCGCCGGGCCATCGCGGCGGTCACCGACAAGCCGGTGGACAGGCTGCTGCTGACCCACCACCACCCCGACCATGTCCTGGGCAACCAGGCCTTCGCCGACGTGCCGATCGCCGCGCTGCCCGGCACCCGCGCCCTGCTGGCCGAGCAGGGCGAGGCCATGGCGGAGAATATGTACCGCCTGGTCGGCGACTGGATGCGCGGCACCGAGCTGGTGCTGTCCAACGAGACGCTGCAGGCCGGCGTGCTGCACTGGGGCGAGCGGCGCCTGCGCTTGCTGGCCCTGAGCGGCCACACCGGCGCCGACCTGGCGGTATTCGACGAGACCAGCGGCGTGCTGTTCGCCGGCGATCTGCTGTTCTACCAGCGCGCCCTGACCACCCCCGGCACGCCGGGGCTGGAGGTCTGGCTGGACGACCTGGACCGGCTGCAAGCCTTGCCCTGGAAGTTGCTGGTGCCCGGCCACGGCCCGCTGGCCAGCGACGCCGCGCCCTTCGTGCAGATGCGCGACTACCTCGGCTGGCTGCACGGGGTGATGCAGGGCGGCGCCGAGCGCGGCGCGGAGATGAACGAGCTGATGCGCACAGCGATCCCTGCGCGCTTCGCCGGGGTCAGCCTGACCCGCTACGAGCTGATCCGCAGCGTCAGTCACCTCTACCCGCGCTACGAGGGGGCGCGGCTGCCGCGGGTGGACAGCGGCGCCGCGGCCGAGTGAGGCGCCGCTGCTCGCATTTGCCCGGGCTCAGGGCTGCGGCGCGTCGTCGCGGTCGTCCGACTGGCGAAACACCAGGGCCTTGAGGCCGCTGTCGGCGTCGATGTCGGCGAATTCCGGCGGGTTGTCCAGGCGCTGCTCGAAGCGCAGGCCCGGCGCCTCCTCGGCCATGCTCCGGAGCAGGAACTCGGGGCCCATGGCCGGGTCGTTGAGGCAGGCCAGCACGCTGCCGCCGGGAGCGAGCAGCTCGGGCAGGCGGCGGAGGATCTTGCGGTAGTCCTGGGTCAGCACGAAGCTGCCCTTCTGGAAGGACGGCGGGTCGATGATCACCAGGTCGTAGGGGCCGAGCTTCCTCACCTTGCCCCAGGACTTGAACAGCTCGTGGCCGAGGAAGATCACCCGGTTCAGGTCGTGGCCGTTGAGGCGGTGGTTGTCCCGCCCGCGGTTGAGGGCGGCCTTGGCCATGTCCAGGTTGACCACCTGCTCGGCTCCGCCGGCGAGGGCGGCCACGGAGAAGCCGCAGGTGTAGGCGAACAGGTTCAGCACCCGCTTGCCGTGGGCCTGCTCGCGTATCCAGCGGCGTCCGTAGCGCATGTCTAGGAACAGGCCGCAGTTCTGCTTGCTGCCCAGATCCAGCTTGAAGCGCAGGCCGTGCTCGCTGACCAGGCACTGCTCCACGGCCGCGCCGTGCAGCCACTCGGCGGCGCAGTCCGGGCGGTAGCGGTGCTGCAGCAGCAGGCCCTGGGCCTCGCACTGCCGCCAGATCGGAGACCGGGGCAGGCCCAGCAGCATCTGTTTCAGGGCGCCCAGCTCGGCCTCGCCCGGGTCGCGGAACAGGCACACCAGCACTATCCCTTGCAGCCAGTCGACGGTGACCTGTTCGAGTCCCGGCCAGAGCCGGCCGCGGCCATGGAACAGGCGCCGGGCCTCGTCCGGGGCGGCGCTCAGGGCGGCGAGCAGGTGCTGGTGCAGGGTGTCGATGGCGTGGGCGTTCATGGGGCGGAGTCAGCGGGGCGTGGCCGGCCATTCTAAGCCAGAGGGCGGTCTCGTTGCCGCGACTTGCGGCCCGGGGCGCGGGGTATTGCTACCAAGGGAGTAGGGAATTCGGTACTGGGTCGAATTGTTGCGGGGCGCGGGGCACCGAAGAATCTGCCTTAGATCGGGAAAAGTTCCCGGTGATAACAATTAACCCGCAGAGGTAGCCGCAATGAAACACACCGGTCTTCGTCAGCCCTTCCTGCTCAGTGCACTCTGTGCCGCCATGCTCATGCCCAGCGCCGCGGCCTGGGCGGTCACCGACCAGGAGATCCTGGACGACGTGAAAACCACCGACCAGATCGTCACCAACGGCCTGGGCCTGCAGGGCCAGCGCTACAGCCCGCTGAGCATCCTCAACAGCGACAACGTCAAGGACCTGCGCCCGGTCTGGACCCTGTCCTTCGGCGGCGAGAAGCAGCGCGGCCAGCAGGCCCAGCCGCTGATCAAGGACGGCGTGATGTACGTCACCGCCTCCTACTCGCGGGTGTTCGCGGTGGATGCGCGCACCGGCAAGGAACTCTGGCAGTACGATGCGCGCCTGCCCGACGACATCCGTCCGTGCTGCGACGTGATCAACCGCGGCGTGGCGCTGTACGGCGACCTGGTGATCTTCGGCACCCTGGACGCCAAGCTGGTGGCGCTGAACAAGGACACCGGCAAGGTGGTGTGGCGCAAGAGCGTCGCCGACCACCGCGCCGGCTACTCGATCACCGCGGCGCCGCTGGTGGTCAACGGCAAGCTGATCACCGGGGTGTCCGGCGGCGAGTTCGGCGTGGTCGGCAAGATCGAGGCCTACGACCCGAAGAACGGCGAGCTGCTGTGGACCCGACCGACCGTGGAAGGCCACATGGGCTACGTCTACAAGGACGGCAAGAAGATCGAGAACGGCATCAGCGGCGGCGAGGCCGGCAAGAGCTGGCCGGGCGACCTGTGGAAGACCGGCGGCGCGGCGCCCTGGCTGGGCGGCTACTACGACCCGGAGACCAACCTGCTGCTGTTCGGCACCGGCAACCCGGCGCCGTGGAACTCGCACCTGCGTCCCGGCGACAACCTCTACTCCTCCTCGCGCCTGGCCCTGAACCCGGACGACGGCAGCATCCAGTGGCACTTCCAGACCACCCCGCACGACGGCTGGGACTTCGACGGCGTCAACGAGCTGGTGTCGTTCAACTACCAGGAGGGCGGCAAGACCATCAAGGCCGCGGCCACCGCCGACCGCAACGGCTTCTTCTACGTGCTCGACCGCACCAACGGCAAGTTCATCCGCGGCTTCCCCTTCGTCGACACCATCACCTGGGCCAAGGGCCTGGACCAGAACGGCCGGCCGATCTACGTCGACGACAACCGTCCGGGCTCGCCGGCCGCCGCGGAGAAGGGCAAGAGCGTGTTCGCCGCGCCGGCCTTCCTCGGCGCGAAGAACTGGATGCCCATGGCCTACAGCCAGGACACCGGGCTGTTCTACGTGCCGTCCAACGAGTGGGGCATGGACATCTGGAACGAGGACATCGCCTACAAGAAGGGCGCGGCCTACCTCGGCGCCGGCTTCACCATCAAGCCGCTGAACGAGGACTACATCGGCGTGCTGCGCGCCATCGACCCGAAGACCGGCAAGGAAGTCTGGCGGCAGAAGAACTTCGCGCCGCTGTGGGGCGGGGTGCTGACCACCAAGGGCAACCTGGTGTTCACCGGCAACCCCGAGGGCTTCCTGCAGGCGTTCGACGCCAAGACCGGCGAGAAGGTCTGGGAGTTCCAGACCGGCTCCGGCGTGCTCGGCTCGCCGGTGACCTGGGAGATGGACGGCGAGCAGTACGTCTCGGTGCTGTCCGGCTGGGGCGGCGCGGTGCCGCTGTGGGGCGGCGAGGTGGCCAAGCGGGTCAAGCACTTCAACCAGGGCGGCATGCTCTGGACCTTCAAGCTGCCCAAGGAACTGGTGGCGGGGCGTTGATCGCCAGCGCATGAAACGAAGGCCGGTCTCTGACCGGCCTTCGTCGTTTCCGGTAGCGACTACGCTGGATCAGGTCGTCGGCCCGGCGCGGCAATCGCCCGGCCGGCGCCATTACTACCAAATGAGGAGGCGACCTGTGCCATGGATGCATACCGGCCGGCGCGGGGGCTTCCTAAGATCGAAACATGACCTGTTCCACGCTCAGGGGGCAGGCTCCGACAACAAGAGGACCGCATCATGATCTACGCCAAACCCGGTACCCCAGGCTCAGTCGTCTCCCTCAAGTCGCGCTACGGCAACTACATCGGCGGCGAGTTCGTCGCCCCGGTCAAGGGCCAGTACTTCAGCAACACCAGCCCGGTCGACGGTTCGCCGATCGGCGAATTCCCCCGCTCCGACGCCGCCGACATCGAGCTGGCCCTGGATGCCGCCCACGCCGCCGCCGAAGCCTGGGGCAGGACCTCGGTGGCCAACCGCGCGAACATCCTGCTGAAGATCGCCGACCGCATCGAGGCCAACCTGGAGCTGCTGGCCGTGGCCGAGACCTGGGACAACGGCAAGGCCGTGCGCGAGACGCTCAACGCCGACGTGCCGTTGGCCGCCGACCACTTCCGCTACTACGCCGGCTGCATCCGCGCCCAGGAAGGCAGCGCCGCCGAGATCGACGAGCACACCGCCGCCTATCACTTCCACGAGCCCCTGGGCGTGGTCGGCCAGGTCATCCCGTGGAACTTCCCGCTGCTGATGGCCGCCTGGAAGCTGGCCCCGGCCCTGGCCGCCGGCAACGCCATCGTGCTCAAGCCGGCCGAGCAGACCCCGCTGTCGATCACCGTGCTGATGGAGCTGATCGGCGACCTGCTGCCGCCGGGCGTGCTCAACGTGGTGCAGGGCTTCGGCCGCGAGGCCGGCGAGGCCCTGGCCACCAGCAAGCGCATCGCCAAGATCGCCTTCACCGGCTCCACCCCGGTGGGCTCGCACATCCTCAAGTGCGCCGCGGAGAACATCATTCCGTCCACCGTCGAGCTGGGCGGCAAGAGCCCGAACATCTTCTTCGAGGACATCATGCAGGCCGAGCCGGCCTTCATCGAGAAGGCCGCCGAGGGCCTGGTGCTGGCCTTCTTCAACCAGGGCGAGGTGTGCACCTGCCCGTCCCGCGCCCTGGTGCAGGAATCCATCTACCCGGCGTTCATGGCCGAGGTGATGAAGAAGATCAAGCAGATCAAGCGCGGCAACCCGCTGGACACCGAGACCATGGTCGGCGCCCAGGCCTCCGAGCAGCAGTACGACAAGATCCTCAGCTACCTGGAGATCGCCCAGCAGGAGGGCGCCGAGCTGCTCACCGGCGGCGCCGCCGAGGCCCTGGATGGCGACCTGGCCAGCGGCTACTACATCCAGCCGACCCTGCTCAAGGGCAGCAACCAGATGCGCGTGTTCCAGGAGGAGATCTTCGGCCCGGTGGTCGGCGTCACCACCTTCAAGGACGAGGCCGAGGCCCTGGCGATCGCCAACGACACCGAGTTCGGCCTCGGCGCCGGCGTGTGGACCCGCGACATCAACCGCGCCTACCGCATGGGCCGCGGCATCAAGGCCGGCCGGGTGTGGACCAACTGCTACCACCTGTACCCGGCCCACGCCGCCTTCGGTGGCTACAAGAAGTCCGGGGTCGGCCGCGAGACCCACAAGATGATGCTCGACCACTACCAGCAGACCAAGAACCTGTTGATCAGCTACGACATCAACCCGCTGGGCTTCTTCTGAGCACAGCATGCCCCCGGCGGCGGATCGACGGCCTCCCAGGTGGAGACCGCCGATCCGCGCCATCACCGGGCTACCAGTCGACCGAGTAGGCCAGGCTGAAGGTGCGGCCCTCGGCGTTCGGGAAGGGCTTGCGGGCATTGGCCTGGGTGAAGAGGTTCTGGTAGGTGCGGTTGGTCAGGTTGAAGATGCCACCCTCCAGGCGCCCGGTGGGCAGCTCGACCGCGCCGAGCAGGTCGACCAGGGTGTAGCCGTCGATCTCCCGGCCGTTGCCGTCCTTGGCGGCGGCGTCGTAGTCGGCCAGCTGCAGGGCCTGCAGGCGCAGGTTGTAGCGATCTTGGCTGTAGCCGAGGAACAGGGTGGTCTTGGCCGGCGAGACACGGGTCGCCGGCAGGTCGATCCACTTGCCGTTCTGCTGGGTCTCGCCCTTGGTCCAGGCATAGGTGCCGCCGACCGACCAACGTTCGCTGAGGTCGTAGCTGAGGCTGCTTTCCACGCCGCGAACCCGTTCCTTCTGGTCGATCAGGCGCAGCACCCGCGCGCTGGCGTCGTAGAACTGGGTGACGTCCGAGCGGTTTTCGTAGAGGGTGACATCGGCCTTCCAGCGGCTCCAGTTGCCGCGCCAGCCGAGCTCGTAGCTGTCGACCTCGATCGCCTGGGCGTTGAGGGTCTGGATGTCGAAGCGGCTGTCGACGTCGCGCAGGAAGCGCTGGATATCCGGCAGGGAGAACCCCTGGCTGAAGTTGACGAACAGGTCCTGATTGTCGCTGAGGTGGTAGACGGCGCCCAGGTTGTAGAGCGTGGCGTCGTACTTCAGGGTGCCGCCGGGCAGGGTGGCACGGTTGCCGGTCTGCCAGATCTCGCCGTAGGCGATGCTGTCCTGCACCTCACTCTCGACCCACTGGCGGCGTATGCCACCCCGCAGGGTCCAGTCGGCGATATCCCAGGACATCTGGGCGAACAGCGCCTTGGTGGCGGTGTCGACGTCCGGCCCCAGCTCGAAGGTTTCGCCGCTCTTGCGGTAGACCAGGCCGTTGACCTGGTAGCGGTCGCCCCGCTGGCGGGTGCTTTCGTTCTCGTAGTCGGCGCCCCAGACCAGGCTGCCCCGGGCCGCGCCGATGCTCGGCAGGTCGCTCTCCACCGCGGCGCGCAGGCCGTAGACTTCCTGCTGGCTGTTGTTGTCGGAGACCCCGGCGAAGCCCCGCGGCCGGTCGGGGAAGAACAGCGCATCGGCGCGGCGCCAGTAGCTCTCCAGCAACAGCTGTTGGCCGAGCAGGTCGCTGTCGCTGTAGTTGAGGTTGACCGCCTGGTTGTGGGTGAAGGGTTGCTCGTCGAGGTCGAGCCCCTTCACCGCCACGGATTCGCCATCGATGGTGCGCGGGGCGAAGCCGGTGTCCTGTTCGTCCTTGTAGTCCTGCAGGGCCAGACTCAGGCGCTTGTCGGCGTCCAGGGCATAGCCGAAGCGTCCGTGCAGGTCATAGGTCTCGGTGTCCATGGCGCTGCCCTGGGAGGTGTCCTGGGGGATGCGCTTGCCGTTGCCGTCGAACTGGTCGTTGCGCTGGGTCCAGTCCGCCGACAGGTACCAGTCGAGGGGGCCCTGCCGGCCGCTGACGCTCTGGAAGGCCTCGTAGGCGAAGCCCTTGGGGTTGAGGTTGTTGCCGCTGCTCATGCCCAGGCGGCTGCTCATGGCCAGGTCCTCGCCCTGGTTGCGCTTGGTAATGATGTTGACGATGCCGCCCGAGGCGCCGGCGCCGTAGATGCTGCTGGCGCCGGAAATCACCTCGATGCGCTCGATGCTGGCCGGCGCAATGCTGTTGAGCTGGCGGAAGTTGTCCCGGCTGGCGTTCTGCGAGACCCCGTCGATCAGCACCAGCATGTTGCGCCCACGCAGGGTCTGGCTGAAGTTGCTCATGCCGCCGGTGGCCGGGGCGAGGCCGGGCACCAGGGTGCCGAGAATGTCGGCGACCTTGCGGCCTGCGCCGCTCTGCTGGCGAATCTGGGATTCGTCGATCACCTGCACCGAGGCGGGAATCGAGGCGATGTTGGCCTGGCTACGGGTCGCCGTGACCACGGTGCTGGCAAGTTTTACCGTATCGGCAGCCGGCACAGCGGCCTCGGCGGCCAGGGCCATGGGCGCGGCGACGCCGCCCAGCGAGCCGATCAGGGGGATCAAAAAGGAAAGCGGGGTTCTGTTCATCAGATCATCTTCTTGGTATTGGCATAGAGCGCCGGGGAGTCCGGCAGTTGCGAGCTGTTGCGAATCAGGCGGATGCCCAGCGCCGCCAGGGCATAGGTGAGGGCCACCAGCCAGAAGCCGGAAGCCAGGCCGGCCAGGCCCATGCCGGCGGCCCCGAGCAGGGCCCCGAGCAGCGCGCCGCCCTTGGCCGCGCTGTTGCCCAGGCCGAGGGCGAAGCCCTGGCGGCTGCCGGGCACGGTGTTGACGATCAGCGCATAGGCCACCGGCAGCAGGGCCCCCTGCCAGACGCCCCAGAGCAGGCGGCTGGCGATGAAGCCGAACCAGTCATCGGCCAGGGCGGTCAGGGCCAGGGTCAGGGCGCAGAGCCAGGTGACGCCTTCGACGACGCGCAGGGTGCGGGCTGGCTCCCAGCGGTCGAACAGCTTGCCCCACAGCGGTGCGGAGAGGGCCAGGGTGGCCGCGCTGGCGGCATAGCTGGCGCCGATCAGCCAGCCGGGGGCCTGGAGAATCTCGGCGACGTACAGGGCGAAGAAGGGCTGCGGCATCATCTTCGCCGCCTGCACCAGCACGATGATCGTCAGCACCCCGCCGAGCCAGCCGCTGGGGAGCCGGGCCTGCGGCTGGGCGCGGCTGGTCCTGGGATGCGGACGGTCCGCCGGCAGGCAGCATGCCGTCAGGGTGCACAGCAGGCAGATGACGGCGGCGGCGGTGCAGAGCGTGGCGAACCCGGCGACATCCATCAGCCAGCCGCCGAGTACCGGCCCGGCCAGCGAGCCGACCGCCGTCGCCGCCTGCAGGCGGGCCAGCACCTGGCCGCGCTGGCCGGTGGCGCAGCAGGCAATGGCGTAGGCCTGCGCCGCGGCGATGAAGCCGGCGAGCGCACCCTGCAGCACCCTGATCAGCACCAGCAGCCAGGGGTCGAGCACCAGCGCCGCCAGGAGCTGGCACAGGGCCAGCGCCAGCAGGGCGCGCAGCACCATGGGTTTGTGCCCGGTACGATCGCCCAGGCGGCCCCACAAGGGCGTCAGCAGCATGGCCGCGAGCATGGGCCCGGCATACACCAGGGCCGACAGCGCGGCGAGGTACTGCGCCTGCTGCGGGCCGAGCAGCGCCTGGATGCGCAGCGGCCAGAACGGCCCGCTCATCTCCATGGCGCCCATGGAGATGCACTGGATGGCGATCAGCAAAGGCAGGGACGCACGATCACGCCACATGGTCGGCCCGGCTCAAGGGGTTGCGCAGGCGCCCGACTATGTCGGCATGGCTGTCCTCCAGGCGCATGCGCATGAAGGCCTTGGCCGGCCAGTCCTGCACCAGCAGGGCCTGGTATTCGCTCGCCCAGCGGCGCTGCTCCACGCGCTGGCGCAGCGCCTGGAAGCACTGCTCGACCTGCTCGGCCAGCGCCGCCCAGAACAGCTGCTCGGGCATCCGCCAATGGCGCGCGCAGAGCAGGGCCAGCTCGCCGAGGTGGCACATGAAGGTGGTGTGCAGCAGCTTGTCGCGGACGAAGCCGGCATCGTCGAGCAGGGTCATCTTCGGGTCGTGCAGTTCGAGGTCGAGGCCGTGGGCATGCAGGCTCGGGCGGTGGATGCGGATGTCGCCGAAGTCCCGCACCAGCAGGCGCCGCGGCCGCCCGTCGCGGCCCATCAACATGAAGCTGTTCTGTTGGTGGGCCTCGAAGGCGACGCCGTAGACCAGGTACATGCCCAGCAGCCCCGGCAGGACGACCGCGATGTAGTCGCGGAAGAAGGCCAGCGCGGCGTCCCCCGCTTCGCTGCCCTGAGACAGCGCCACCCACTGGCGCAGCAGCGGCTGGTCGGCCAGATCGCCGGCGAACAGGCTGCCCACCGGAACGGCCATTTCGCCGGAACCGACCAGGTCCATGGGATTGTCGCGGTAGAGCACCGAGAGGTGGCGGGCGCGCTCGTCGTCCGCCGGCTGAGGGCTGTAGTGCATGCCCAGGCGCTCGGGAACCACGCTCAGCACTTCGGCCATCTCCGGCTCGTCGCGCAGGATCCGTAGCAGAAGCTGGCTGACCCGCGGGCCCATGCGTGCCGAGCGTGGAGAAACGGTGCGCTGCACGCTGGTCAGGCGCAGGGAGACCGGCAGCTTGACCATGGGCGCCAGGCGGCTCCCTTCCGGCAACAGTGTGCGGAAGGACATGCTCGGATGGCCCTGGAAGGCGTGGATATCGGTCAGGATCAGCTGGCGTTCGGCGATTTCCCGGGCGAAGAGTTCCGGCAGCACCTCTTGCGCCTGCCAGGGGTGGGCCGGCAGGGGCAGGTAGTCCTCCGGGTCGAGCCCCTGTTCGCGCAGCGCGGCGCCGAGGTCGCGTGCCGCTTCCGGGAAACGCTGCCGCCACCACTGCATGGCCTCCCCGGTGTCCGGCAGGGCCTCGACATGGACGCACCGGCGATGTACGGCGCACAGGGTCACCGGAACCCGCGCCTCGAACTCCGGAGACAGGGCGATCACCCGTTCGGTGCCCAGACCCAGCTTGGTCTTGTAGTTCGGGTGCCAGGGGTGACCCAGGGTCCCCCATTGTTCCAGCAGCAGGGTCGGATTGCCCTGATCGGCGCCGGCCAGCAGCCTGGCCAGCAGGCTATCGGTGGTGTCATGGGGGCGGCCGTGCTGTAGCTGGCGGTTCCAGCACTGGTGGTAGGCCAGGCAGAGGGTGTCATTGTAGAGACTGTCATCCAGCTCAGTCGCCAGTCGCGCCAGGGTCGGCGCCGAGGCCGCGCAGTCGAGTTTGGCGCTGAGCAGGTACAGCAGCTCGGAGGGGTACTGCAGTTCGTAGGGCAGGGCCTGGCCGCGGTGCAGGACCACGCTGCCACGCAGATCCCAACTCCCCATGCGACCGGGCATCAGATGGCCGAACTGCAGCCGTGTGCCGGACTCGTCGAGGGGGAGTGAGCAGCGTTGCTGGGTATCGGACTGGAGGTCCCGGGGATTCAGCAGGTCCTCGCGGAGCAGTGCCTGAAGCAACCGCTGGAAGCTGCGTTCGCGGGCGGCGGGCAGCGCCTGAATCAGGTGGTCGATGGTCACTTGGCGTGCACGGAACGCAGGGGTCGTGAGTGCCTCGCTCCAGCGCGACAGCAATTGTTGCATGGTTTCAGGGAGGGCAACTGTCATATCAGGGGCCTTGTGCAGTGTTCCTACGATGTCCGTCGTAATGATTGGAGTTGCGCGCGGCGGCAGGATATAGATATGCAGGTATAAATACAAATCGTTATCAATAACATTGAGACGTTGCAGGCCTGCCTGACTCTCTCCGAGGCTTGGGGGCGGTGATACCGGGTCAGGCTCAGGCAGGCGCCTGACGCGGGGCGGAGCGTCGGGTGTCTCGTCGGTCGGCTGGGAGCGATGGGCGGGGGCGTGCAGGTCTTGCGGGAAGGGCGCTGGGAGCCGCGCGTGGGGGCTGGCGTCAGGGGCGCTGCCGGCTGTGAGGCGAGCGCTGCCGGCGATTAGGGGCAGACAAGAAAGGCTTACGCTTCGCGTAAGCCTTTTCGGGGGGGAGGTGCCAGGCGGTCAGCTCGGCTGCGTTTGCTCCAGGCCGACGCTCCGCTCTTGGGCCTGGCAGGCCGCCGCCGTGAACAGCACGTCGGTGGAGGAGTTCAGCGCGGTCTCCGCCGAGTCCCGGACGATGCCGATGATGAAGCCCACCGCGACCACCTGCATGGCCACCTCGTTGGGAATGCCGAACAGGCTGCAGGCCAGGGGAATCAGCCGCAGCGAGCCGCCGGCCACGCCGGACGCGCCGCAGGCGCTGATCGATGCCAGCAGGCTGAGCAGCAGGGCGGTGGGCAGGTCGACGGCGATGCCCGGGGTGTGCACCGCGGCCAGGGTCAGCACGCTGATGGTGATCGCCGCGCCGGCCATGTTGATGGTGGCGACCGAGCTGGAGTTCTTCGTCTTTGCGCCGAACCCCGACCCACAGCAGCCGTTCCAGCCGCCGCTGGGCCTCGATGGTCGGCGCGAGAGCGGTGGCTCCGCATTCGGCGTCGGTTCCCACAACGGCTTGCGTGCATTCTTCGACGAGGTCTACCAGTGCATGGCCGCCCTCGGCCTGCCGCGCGACACCTTCATGCATGAGATGGGCCTCAGCCAGTTCGAGATCAACCTGCTGCATGGCGACCCCCTGCTGCTCGCCGACCAGACCTTCCTGTTCAAGCACCTGCTCAAGGAGGTGGCGCTCAAGCACGGACTGATCGCGGTATGCATGGCCAAGCCCCTGGCACAGACGCCGGGCAGCTCCATGCATATCCACCAGAGCGTGGTCGAGCAGGACAATGGGCGAAATATCTTCAGCGATGAACAGGGGCGGGCGGCCCCGGCAAATCGCTAGCGCAACGCGGCTTCGGCCGCGTTTTTTATGGCTATGTCCCAATAGCGTGTTGCATGGTTCGTCCTACCGCCTCCTGGATGCAGTGAACCGGCCGAATGCCGTGCTGATAGCGCTCCAGCATACGGCGCCAGCCCAGATAGTTCGGGAGGTAGCGGGTGGCCACGCCATGAAAGCGGGTCATCCAGTTCTTCAGTCGACTGTGGTAGGCATTGACGTTCTGGATATGGAAGGCGCCCTGGCGCACGCGCTGGCCGGGGCGGGCATGCACGACCTGATGGGTGATGCCCTGCACCCGGGCGAAACTGGCATAGACCGCCGCTCCGTCAGTGCACAGCACGGACTCCTGATCGATCAGCGGCGCCAGCGCTTTGCGTACATGCACAGCATCGAGCTTGGCCAGTGTGAAGTCAGCGGTATGCCCCTCCCGGTCGCGCACCACCATCACCGGGATTTGGTCTTTCCCCGTGCCGCGGGTCACGCTGACCCCGCCCCGTTTACGCGGCGGCCGCGGTAAGCGTCGCTGACCTTTGAATGACTCCAGAAAGAACGTTTCATCCACTTCGACAATCCCGGTCTCATGGGTGGCGTGATGCTCGGCGGCTGCCGCCAGGAAACGGTGCCTCCAGAGAAACGCGGTGTTCTTACTGATGCCGCACACCTTGGCAGCCTTGCGCACGCTCAGCCCATTAATCAGTGCCTGGGCATAGTCTTTCCAGCGCTCGGGGTAGCGCAGGCGGGCAAGGCCGGTTGCCGACAACGCGGTACACGTCCGTCGGCAGCTACGGCAGCGATAGCGACGCAGACCACGCGACCATCCCCAGGGCGCGAGGTATCTCGCGGCGGCCTGGCAATGCGGGCAACTCTGCAGCGCCGGCAGGTCATCAAGCACCGCTGTTGTGGGCGGGCTCTGCAGGGCTTGATGAAGCGTGGATTTCTGCTGGGGGCTGAGCTGGCCTAGTTGAGCCAGCCAGTGGTGAAAGGCTTGAGTGTCCATGATGGGCAGACCTCCCGAGCGGATGCCTGCCTTTCAGATTAGTTCTTGCAACACATCATTGGGACATAGCCTTTTTTATTGCCCGGCGCCCGCGGCCCCGCTACCAAAGCCAGCCCGTTCTCCTCCCAAAGTACCATTCTGTCGTGGCGCTAGCGGGGGCATAACTGACAGGGCCGGAATGTCCCGGCTGGATAACAAGAGAGGATCGCGCCATGTGGACCAAACCCGCCTTCACCGACCTGCGCATTGGCTTCGAAGTGACGATGTACTTCGCCAATCGCTGATTCGCCCGGCCCCGGCGCTGTCGGGGCATCCCCCGAATTCCCACCGGTACCCGCCATGCATATCCAGGTTCTCGGTTCCGCCGCCGGCGGCGGCTTCCCCCAGTGGAACTGCAACTGCCGCAACTGCCGCGGGGTGCGCAGCGGCAGCCTGCGCGCGCAGCCGCGCAGCCAGTCCTCGATCGCCCTGAGCGACAACGGCCAGGACTGGATACTGTGCAACGCCTCGCCGGACATCCGCGCCCAGCTCGAAGCCTTCCCGGCCCTGCAGCCGGCCCGCGCCCTGCGCGACACGGCCATCGGCGCGATCATCCTGCTCGACAGCCAGATCGACCACTGCACCGGCCTGTTGAGCCTGCGCGAGGGCTGCCCGCACCAGGTCTGGTGCACCGAGATGGTCCACCAGGACCTGAGCAGCGGCTTTCCCCTGTTCAACATGCTGGCGCATTGGAACGGCGGCCTGCAGCACCAGCCGATCGCGCTGGACGGCGCGCCGTTCGGCATCCCGGCCTGCCCGGACCTGGCCATCAGCGCCATCCCCCTGCGCAGCAGCGCGCCGCCTTACTCGCCGCACCGCGGCAACCCCCATCCCGGCGACAACATCGGCCTGTTCGTCGAGGACCGCCGCACCGGCGGCACGCTGTTCTACGCCCCGGGCCTGGGCCAGGTGGACGAGGCGCTGCTGGCCTGGATGCGCCGCGCCGACTGCCTGCTGGTCGACGGCACGCTGTGGCGCGACGACGAGATGCGCCAGTGCGAGGTCGGCGACAAGCTCGGCAGCGAGATGGGCCATCTGTGTCAGAGCGGCCCCGGCGGCATGATCGAGGTGCTCGACGGCCTGCCGGCCAGGCAGAAGATCCTCATCCACATCAACAACACCAACCCGATCCTCGACCTCGATTCGCCGCAGCGCGCCGAGCTGCGCGCCCACGGCATCGAGGTGGCCTGGGACGGCATGAGCATCCAGCTGTAGGGAGTCCGGCCATGAATCCGTCCGCCATGAGTCCTGCCGAGTTCGAGCAGGCACTGCGCGCCAAGGGCGCCTACTACCATATCCATCACCCCTTCCACCGGGCGATGTACGAGGGCCGCGCCAGCCGCGAGCAGATCCAGGGCTGGGTGGCCAACCGCTTCTACTACCAGCTGTGCATCCCGCTCAAGGACGCCGCCGTCCTGGCCAACTGCGCGGACCGCGACACCCGCCGCGAGTGGTTGCAGCGCATCCAGGACCACGACGGCGCCACGGGCGAGGAGGGCGGCATCGAGGCCTGGCTGCGCCTGGCCGAGGCGGTGGGCCTGGCGCGCGAGCAGGTGCTGTCCCAGGAACTGGTGCTGCCGGGGGTGCGCTTCGCCGTCGACGCCTATGTCAACTTCGCCCGCCGCGCCTGCTGGCAGGAGGCGGCCAGCAGCTCGCTGACCGAGCTGTTCGCCCCGCAGATCCACCAGTCGCGCCTGGACGCCTGGCCGCAGCACTACCCCTGGATCGACGCGGCCGGCTACGACTACTTCCGCCGGCGCCTGGGCCAGGCGCGCCGCGACGTCGAGCACGGCCTGCGCATCACCCTGGCCCACTACCGCACCCTGGAGGCCCAGCAGCGCATGCTGGAGATCCTGCAGTTCAAGCTGGACGTGCTGTGGAGCATGCTCGATGCCATGAGCATGGCCTACGAGCTGCAGCGCCCGCCCTACCACACGGTGACCGCCGCACGGGTCTGGCACCGAGGAGTCGCCCCATGAAACCGCTGACCATCGAACGGGTGCCGCGCCTGCGCCGCGGCTTCCGCCTGCAGTTCGAACCCGCCCAGGGCTGCCACGTGCTGCTCTACCCGGAGGGCATGATCAAGCTCAACGACAGCGCCGGGGCGATCCTCGGCCAGGTCGACGGCAGCCACAGCGTCGCCGAGATCATCGCCGACCTGCGCGGGCGCTTCCCCGACGTGCCGGGGATCGACGAAGACATCCTCGCCTTTATGGAGGTGGCCCATGCCCAGTTCTGGATCGAGCTGCACTGATAACGGATCGCTGCAAGGCGTAGGCGAGGTAGCCGAGGCTATACCGATGGCGGCCCCGCAAAAACAGGCGAAGAAGCGCAGCGTACATGAGCATTCTGAGCCTGCTTTTAACGACGCATCGGCAACGCAGGTAGCCTTGCAGCGATCCGACGCGGTCGGCCCGCCGCTCTGGCTGCTGGCCGAGCTGACCTACCGCTGCCCGCTGCAGTGCCCGTACTGCTCCAACCCCCTGGACTTCAGCCGGCAGGGCGCGGAGCTCTCCACCGCCGAGTGGATCGAGGTGTTCCGCCAGGCCCGCGAACTGGGTGCGGCGCAGCTGGGTTTCTCCGGTGGCGAACCCTTGGTGCGCCAGGACCTGGCCGAGCTGATCCGGGCGGCGCGGGAGATGGGCTACTACACCAACCTGATTACCTCGGGCATCGGCTTGACCGAGGCGCGCATCGCCAGTTTCAGCGAGGCCGGACTGGACCATATCCAGATCAGCTTCCAGGCCGCCGACGAGGAGGTCAACAACCTGCTGGCCGGCTCCAAAAAGGCCTTCGCCCAGAAGCTGGCCATGGCCCGGGCGGTCAAGGCGGCCGGTTATCCCATGGTGCTGAACTTCGTCACCCACCGGCACAACATCGACAACATCGAGCGCATCATCGAGCTGTGCCTGGAGCTGGAGGCGGACTTCGTCGAGCTGGCCACCTGCCAGTTCTACGGCTGGGCCGAACTCAATCGTGCCGGGCTGCTGCCGACCCGCGCCCAGCTGGAGCGTGCCGAGGGCATCACCAACCAGTGGCGAGCGAAACTGGCGGCCGAAAACCACCCCTGCAAGCTGATCTTCGTCACCCCGGACTACTACGAGGAACGACCCAAGGCCTGCATGAACGGCTGGGGCAACCTGTTCCTCGACATCACCCCGGACGGCACCGCGCTGCCGTGCCACAGCGCGCGGCAGTTGCCGGTGCAGTTCCCCAACGTGCGCGAGCACCGCATCGAGCACATCTGGCGCGACTCGTTCGGCTTCAACCGCTTCCGCGGCGACGCCTGGATGCCCGAGCCCTGCCGCAGCTGCGACGAGAAGGCCAAGGACTTCGGCGGCTGCCGCTGCCAGGCCTTCATGCTCACGGGCGATGCCAGCAACGCCGACCCGGTGTGCAGCAAGTCGGCGCACCACGGCATTATCCTCGCCGCGCGGGAGGAGGCCGAGCGGGCGCCCGGGGCGCTGCAGGACCTGCAGTCGCGCAACGAGCAGGCGTCCCGGCTAATCTGCAAGACATGAGTGGTCAACGCATCGCGCCCTTCGGCTTCTGGGACAGCGCCTGGTCCAGCGACCAGGCGGCCGCGGCCGGCCGCGACTTCGCCGAGCTGCGCGCGGGGCTGGGCGGCCTGGTGTGGCTGCAATACGACCCGGCCGACGGCCGTTCGACCCTCTGGTACTGGACGCCCGCAGCCCTGCGCTGCCTGACCCCGGCCGACCTGTCGGTGCGCAGCCGGGTCTACGAGTATGGCGGCGGCGCCTTCTGCCTCACCGAACAGGGCGTCGCCTTCGTCGGCGAGGCCGATCAGCAGCTCTATCACCAGCCGCTGAATGCCGCGCCCGAGCGGCTGAGCAATCGTCCCCATTGCCGCTTCGGCGATCTGCGCTTCGACGCCCGGGGCAGCGCCCTGCTGGCGGTGGAGGAGGCGCGCGAAGCCGGGCAGGTGCTGCACCGGCTGGTCGCCATCGCCCTGGCCGACGGCGCGCGGCGGGTGCTGGCCGAGGGCCGCGACTTCTATGCCGCGCCGACTCTCAGCGCCGATGGTCGGCGCCTGGCCTGGATCGAGTGGGACCGGCCGCGGCAGCCCTGGCTGGCGACTCGCCTGTGCCTGGCCGAGCGGGCCGCGGACGGTACCTGGCGGCCGGCCCGGGTCGTTGCCGGGCAGGGCGACGACGAGTCCCTGCAGCAGCCGGCGTTCGACGACCGGGGCCGGCTGCTGGTGCTCGGCGACCGCCACGGCTACTGGCAGCCCTGGCGCGAAACGGCCGAGGGCCGCCTGGCGCCGCTGCCCTGCGCCGCCGCCGATCACGCCGCCGCGCCCTGGCAGCTGGGCGCCTGCAATTACCTGGCGC
The DNA here is from genome assembly GCF_051904775.1 of Pseudomonas sp. MBLB4123. NCBI lineage: Bacteria > Pseudomonadati > Pseudomonadota > Gammaproteobacteria > Pseudomonadales > Pseudomonadaceae > Pseudomonas > Pseudomonas sp. MBLB4123. The sequence continues at coordinate 1,829,250 of NZ_CP196711.1, read as the reverse complement.
TGGCCGGCGAAGGCCTGCTGCTGAGCTGGTTCGAGGACGGCTGCGCCCGCCTGGCCGAGCGTAGCGCCGACGGCCGGGGCGAGCGCCGGCTGGCGCCGGACTACAGCCGCTTCCGCCAACTGGCGGCCGACACCACGCACTTCTACCTGATCGCCGCCGCGCCGACGCGGGGCGGCGCTGTGCTGGCGATCGAGCGGGCCAGCGGCCAGTGCCGGGTGCTGGCCGGCGGTGCGGTGCCCCTGGCGGAGACCGAGGTCTCCCGTCCCCGGCCGCTGTCCTTCACCAGTGGTGGTGAGGCCTGCCATGCCTTCTTCTACCCACCGCACAATGGCGCCTGCCGTGGACCGGACGGGGAGAAGCCGCCGTTGCTGGTGTTCCTGCATGGCGGGCCGACCTCGGCCTGCTACCCGGCGTTCGACCCGCGCATCCAGTTCTGGACCCAGCGCGGCTTCGCCGTCGCCGACCTCAACTACCGCGGCAGCAGCGGCTATGGCCGCGCCTATCGCATGGCCCTGCACGAGCGCTGGGGCGAGATCGAGGTGGTCGATGCCGGCGCGCTGCTCGAACACCTGGCTGGATTGGACCTGATCGATCCGGCCCGGGCCTTTATCCGCGGCGCCAGTGCCGGCGGCTACACCGCGTTGTGCGCCCTGGCCGGCGGCCTGACGTTTCGCGGTGGCGCCAGCCTGTACGGGGTCAGCGATCCCCTGGCCCTGCGCCGGGTCACGCACAAGTTTGAGGCCGACTACCTGGACTGGCTGATCGGCGACCCGCAGCGCGATGCGCAGCGCTATGCCGCGCGCACCCCCTTGTTGCATGCCGACAAGATCGAGGCGCCCGTGATCTTCTTCCAGGGCGGCCAGGATGCCGTGGTGCTGCCGAGCCAGACCGAGGCCATGGTCGAGGCGTTGCGTGGGCGCGGCCTGGCGGTGGACTACCACTTCTACCCCGAGGAGGGCCACGGCTTTCGCCAGGCGTGCAACCAGGCCCATGCCCTGGAGCAGGAGTGGCGCTTCTACCAGCGCCTGCTCGGTTGAAGGCGGTGCATGCGCGGCCGCCTGCTCGACGCTGGTCGCATTGCATTGGCAGGCCAATGCAGTAGGCTGGGCGGGTTAGAACAACAACAGGTAGGCCGCAGTGTGAGCCCCGATATCAGTCTTCACCGCAAGTTCGTCTCGCCGGAAATCATCTTCGGCGCCGGCTGCCGTCACAGCGTGGGCAACTACGCCAGCAACTACGGTGCGCGCAAGGTGCTGCTGGTGTCGGACCCCGGGGTAGTGGCCGCCGGCTGGGTCGCCGACGTGCAGGCCAGCCTGCAGCGCCAGGGCATCGAGCATTGTCTCTACACCCAGGTCTCGCCCAACCCGCGCGCCGAGGAGGTGATGCTCGGCGCCGAGCTGTACCGCAGCGAGTCCTGCAACGTGATAGTGGCGGTCGGTGGCGGCAGCCCGATGGATTGCGCCAAGGGCATCGGCATCGCCGTGGCCCATGGCCGCGACATCCTCGAGTTCGAGGGCGTGGACACCCTGCGCGTGCCCAGCCCGCCGCTGATCCTGATCCCCACCACCGCCGGCACCTCGGCCGACGTGTCGCAGTTCGTGATCATCTCCAACCAGCAGGAACGGATGAAGTTCTCCATCGTCAGCAAGGGCGCGGTGCCCGACGTGTCGCTGATCGACCCGGAAACCACCCTGAGCATGGACCCCTTCCTCTCCGCCTGCACCGGCATCGACGCCCTGGTGCATGCCATCGAGGCCTTCGTCTCCACCGGCTCGGGGCCGCTGACCGATTCCCACGCCCTGGAGGCGATGCGGCTGATCAACGGCCACCTGGTGGCGATGATCGCCAACCCCAACGACATCGCCCTGCGCGAGAAGATCATGCTCGGCAGCATGCAGGCCGGCCTGGCCTTCTCCAACGCCATCCTCGGCGCGGTGCACGCCATGAGCCACAGCCTCGGCGGTTTCCTCGACCTGCCCCATGGGCTGTGCAACGCGGTGCTGGTCGAACATGTGGTGGCCTTCAACTACAACGCCGCGCCGGAGCGCTTCCGGATGGTCGCCGAGACCCTGGGCATCGACACCCGCGGCCTCACCCACCCGCAGGTGCGCCAGCGCCTGATCGAACACCTGATCCGCTTCAAGCGGGCGGTCGGCTTCCACGAGACCCTGGGCCTGCACGGCGTCAGCACGGCCGATATCCCCTTCCTGTCGCAGCATGCGATGGAAGACCCGTGCATCCTCACCAATCCGCGCGAGTCGAGCCAGCGGGATGTCGAGGTCGTCTATGCCGAGGCCCTCTGACCAGCAGCGCCAGGCCCTCACCGAACTGCTCGGGCTGGGCAGCCACTCGGTGCGCAAGAGCCACTACCCGGAACTGCTGGCGCGTCTGGAGGAACTGGAGACCGAGCGCAACCGCTACAAGTGGCTGTTCGAGCACGCGGTGCACGGCATCTTCCAGGCCAGCCTGCAGGAGGGCCTGCGCGCGGCCAACCCGGCCCTGGCGCGGATGCTCGGCTACGAGGACCCGCAGCAGGTGCTGTGGTCGCTGACCGACCTGGCCGAATACCTGTTCGTCGGCGGCGCCGAGGAGCTGCAGCATATCCGCGACGCGCTGCAGCGCCAGGGCGGTCTGTTCGGCTACGAGACCCAGTTGCGCCGGCGTGACGGCCGGGTCATCGACGTGTTGATGAACCTGCTGCTCAAGCCGGACGAGGAGGGCCTGTTCGAGGGCTTCGTCGCCGATATCAGCGAGCGCAAGCAGGCCCAGTTGCGCCTGCAGCAGCTCAACGACGAGCTGGAGCAGCGGGTCAACGCGCGCACCGCCGAGCTGCAGGAGGCCAACCACAACCTGCTGCAGCAGATAGTCGAGCGCAAGCGCGTCGAGCAGGCCCTGCGCGAGGCCCGCGACGCCGCCGAGGCGGCCAACCAGAGCAAGGACAAGTACCTGGCGGCGGCCAGCCACGACCTGCTGCAGCCCTTGAATGCGGCGCGCCTGCTGATCTCCACCCTGCGCGAGCGCAGCCTGCCGGCCGCCGAGCACAGCCTGGTCGAGCGCAGCCACCAGGCCCTGGAGGGTGCCGAGGACCTGCTCACCGACCTGCTGGAGATCTCCAAGCTGGACCAGGCGGCGATCAAGCCGGACATCGAGGTCTACCCGCTGGAGGAACTGCTGGCGCCGTTGGCCTCGGAGTTCCAGCCGGTGGCCGCGGCGGCGGGCCTGACGCTCAGGGTGCATATCACCGACTGCAGCATCAGCAGCGATTTCCGCCTGCTCACGCGCATCCTGCGCAACTTCCTCAGCAATGCCTGCCGCTACACCGAGCGAGGCGGGGTGCTACTGGGGGCGCGCAGGCGCGGCGAGTTCCTCGAACTGCAGGTGTGGGACAGCGGCCGCGGCATTGCCGAGGACCAGCTCGACAGCATCTTCCTCGAGTTCAACCAACTGCAGGTCGGCCGCGCCGCCGAGCGCAAGGGCGTCGGCCTGGGCCTGGCAATCGTCGACCGTATCGCGCAGATGCTCGGCTATCGGGTGCGGGTGCGCTCGCAGTTGGGCCGCGGCTCGCTGTTCGCCATCCAGGTGCCGCTCGCCCGGCAGCCGGTTGCCAGTGCGCCATCGCGGACGGCGCTGCCCACCCAGGTCGGTGATCCACTGCCGGGGCGGCGTCTGCTGGTGCTGGACAACGAACTGAGCATTCTCGACAGCATGTCGGCCCTGCTCCAGCAGTGGGGCTGCGAGGTGCTTACCGCACTCGACCAGGAGGAGGCCCAGCAGGTACTCGGCGAGCAGGCTCCAGACCTGATCCTGGCGGACTTCCACCTCGATCATGGGGTGACCGGCTGCCAGGTGGTGCGGCAGCTGCGCGAGCGTTTCGCCGCGCCGATCCCCGCGGTGATCATCACCGCGGACCGCAGCGATCAGTGTCGCCGCGAGCTGCAGGGCCTGGGCATGCCGTTGCTGAACAAGCCGGTCAAGCCGGGCAAGCTGCGCGCGGTGCTCAGTCAGCTGCTGGGGGCGTCGGCGGCAGCATAGGCCAGGCGGCTATCCGCCGCTGCGTTGCCGAGGGTTTGCTCCATAGAAAAAGGCTTGCGCGCCGCGCAAGCCTTTATCGTTTCACGGGGTGCCTTGGTCTCAGGGCTGGGGCACGGCTACCGTGGCAGCGGCCTCGTCCCGCGCCAGGCAGGCCGCGGCGGTGAACAGCACGTCGGTGGAGGAGTTCAGCGCGGTTTCCGCCGAGTCCTGGACGATGCCGATGATGAAGCCCACCGCGACCACCTGCATGGCCACTTCGTTGGGAATGCCGAACAGGCTGCAGGCCAGCGGAATCAGCAGCAGCGAGCCGCCGGCCACGCCGGACGCGCCGCAGGCGCTGATCGATGCCAGCAGGCTGAGCAGCAGGGCGGTGGGCAGGTCGACGGCGATGCCCAGGGTGTGCACCGCGGCCAGGGTCAGCACGCTGATGGTGATCGCCGCGCCGGCCATGTTGATGGTGGCGCCCAGGGGGATGGACACCGAATAGGTCTCCTGCTGCAGCCCCAGGCGCTGGCACAGCTGCAGGTTGACCGGGATGTTGGCCGCCGAGCTGCGGGTGAAGAAGGCGGTCAGGCCGCTCTCGCGCAGGCAGGTCAGCACCAGGGGGTAGGGGTTGCGGCGAATCTTGCCGAAGACGATCAGCGGGTTGACCACCAGGGCGACGAACAGCATGCAGCCGACCAGCACCAGCAGCAGGTGCAGGTAGTCGAGCAGGGCGCCCATGCCCGACTCGGCCAGGGTCGCGGCGACCAGGCCGAAGATACCCAGCGGCGCCAGACGGATCACCAGCTTGACGATCGCGGTCACCCCGGCGGACAGGTCGGCGAGCAGCTGCTTGCTGGCGGGCGAGGCGTGGCGCAGGGCCAGGCCCAGGCCGATGGCCCAGGCCAGGATGCCGATGAAGTTGCCCCGCAGCAGGGCGTTGATCGGGTTGTCGACCACGTTCAGCAGCAGGGTCTTGAGCACCTCGCCGATGCCGCCCGGGGGCGACAGTTCGGCGCCGTTGCTGACCAGGGCCAGGCTCGAGGGGAAGGCGAAGCTGGCGATCACCGCGATCAGGGCGGCGCTGAAGGTACCGAGCAGGTACAGCACGAGGATCGGCCGCATCTGGGTCTGCTGATCGCGCTGGTGGTTGGCGATCGAGGCCGTCACCAGGACGAACACCAGCACCGGCGCCACGGCCTTCAGCGCCGAGACGAACACGCCGCCGAGGAAGCTGACGGACAGGGCGGCCTGGGGCAGGAACTGGGCGAGCAGCACGCCGGCGATCAGGCCGATGAGAATCTGTACCACCAGGCTGGTGCGGTCGAGCAGGTGGATGAGCGGGTGTCGGGAAGCGGTCATGGGTACTTCTCTAAAGGGGTTGCGGCTCGCCGGCCGGTCTGTGCAAGCCATATAGCCTGTCCTGGAGCCTGGCTCCGGCGGCGTCTTGCGGGGGAAGGGGCGGTGACGAGCGAATGGTCGGATGTGCGACGAGGCCTGGGCACTCGGGCAGGAAAACAAGCGCGCGACTCTAGCACAGCCGCCCGGTCCATGGGCTGCAGCCGATCGCCGTCCGTACGCCGGGGGACGTGTCAAGTTGCCGCCAGTCAGGCTAGGCTAGCGGCTGGTTCGAGCCAGAGAGAGCTGAGATGAACGACGAGCCCCTAACCGAGTCCGACGAGGCGGCGTTGAGCGCGGTCGAAGTACGTATCCTCGGTTGCCTGATCGAGAAGCAGGCGACCACCCCCGAAGCCTACCCGCTGACCCTGAATGCCCTGGTGCTGGCCTGTAACCAGAAGACCAGCCGCGAGCCGCTGATGAACCTCAATCCCGGCCAGGTCGGCCAGGGCCTGCGCAGCCTGGAGGGCCGGGGCCTGGCGCGCCTGGTGATGGGCAGCCGTGCCGACCGCTGGGAGCACCGTGCCGACAAGGCCCTGGAGCTGGTCGCGGAGCAGGTCGTGCTGGTCGGTCTGTTGCTGTTGCGCGGCCCGCAGACCCTCAGCGAGCTGTTCACCCGCAGTAGCCGCCTGCATGAGTTCGAGGATCTGGAGCAGTTGCGCCATCACCTGGACCGGTTGATCACCCGGGGTCTGGCCATCCAGCTGACGCGTCAACCCGGGCAGCGTGAAGACCGCTATATGCATCTGATGGGGGAGCCGGAGGACATGCAGGCGCTGCTGGCTGCGCGTGTCTCCGAGCCCGAGCGTCCGTCCGGCGGATCGCAGTATGAGGCGCGGCTGGAGGCGCTGGAGGCGCGACTCGCCGAGCTGGAGGAACGCCTGTCACGTCTGGAGTGAGCGGGCATCAGGGCTTCTTTTCCGGGCCCGAAACGATTAAAGGCGCCAGTTACGGCGCCTTTTTCCTGTGCTGTCGTGGTCGCATCCTTAGCCGATGCGGTTGACGCCGGTGCGCTCGCTGCCGTCCTCGGCGACGCGGATGCGCTGTTGCAGGCGTTCGGCGCCGCCTTCGGCGCCGCCTTCGGCGAGGCGATTGACGCCGGTGCGCGCGCTGCCGTCCTCGGCGACGCGGAAGCGCTCTTGCAGGCGTTCGGCACCACCTTCGACGAGGCGGTTGACGCCGGTGCGCGCACTGCCGTCCTCGGCGACGCGGAAGCGCTCTTGCAGGCGTTCGGCACCACCTTCGACGAGGCGGTTGACGCCGGTGCGCGCACTGCCGTCCTCGGCGACGCGGAAGCGCTTCTGCAGGCGTTCTGCGCCGCCTTCGGCGAGGCGATTGACGCCGGTGCGCGCGCTGCCGTCTTCGGCGACTCGGATGCGCTCCTGCAGGCGTTCGGCCCCCCCCTCGGCTACACGTTTGCTAGCGCTACGCTCGCTGCCATCGGCAGCCAGAGTGGCTTTGAACTCATCTTGCGGGGCCTGCTTTGCATGGTGCGGCAAGGCGAAGGCAGTCGCGGACAGGCTGGCCAGGATCAGGCTGGCGAGAAGTTGCTTTTTCATCTGTGGGCTCCTCGTGGGGGCGGTAAGTGAGTACGGGGCCCATGTTACTCAGGATAATTCGATGAAAAAGGGCAGTCGCGGCATGGTAATAATCGACGTCGTTGATAGTGAGTCGCAGCCCTTGCGGTAACTGGGCTGCATCGCCTCTATGCGGTATGTCAGAAGAGCCATGGCGGGGGAGATGCTGAGGTCTGCTTTATCTAATTTTTCGATGTTTGTGTGGTCTAGGGTCTCGCAAAGGCCGTGCGGGAGCGGCTTCGCGCGCTTGAAATGTCGAACGTGTGATGCGTATTTTGTACGGCCGATGGCGCCGCTCCGAACCCGCCACGGTTATCGCGCAATTTAAGGAAGAACGAATGAATACCCCAGGTCGCAGTGCTCTGAACGATTTGCTTCACGGCGTTACCGAAGTCGAATGCGTGACTCCGGATCTGAACGGCGTGCCGCGGGGCAAGGTGATGACTGCCGAAGGCTTTCTCGAGGGACGGCGACTGCAACTGGCCCGGGGCGTGCTGCTGCAGTGCATCATGGGGGGCTATCCGCCCGCGCGTTTCTACGGCAGCGACGACGGCGACCTGGTGCTGAATGCCGAGCCCACGCAGATCCATCGGTTGCCGTGGAGCAGTACGCCACGCGCCCTGGCGATCTGTGATGCGGATGAGCTGGACGGCCGCGGCTCGGGGCTCTCCACGCGCACCTTGCTCAAGCAGGTGCTGGCGCGCTACGCCAGCCATGGCCTGCAGCCGGTGGTGGCGACCGAGCTGGAGTTCTTCGTCTTTGCGCCGAACCCCGACCCACAGCAGCCGTTCCAGCCGCCGCTGGGCCTCGATGGTCGGCGCGAGAGCGGTGGCTCCGCATTCGGCGTCGGCTCCCACAACGGCTTGCGTGCATTCTTCGACGAGGTCTACCAGTGCATGGCCGCCCTCGGCCTGCCGCGCGACACCTTCATGCATGAGATGGGCCTCAGCCAGTTCGAGATCAACCTGCTGCATGGCGACCCCCTGCTGCTCGCCGACCAGACCTTCCTGTTCAAGCACCTGCTCAAGGAGGTGGCGCTCAAGCACGGACTGATCGCGGTATGCATGGCCAAGCCCCTGGCACAGACGCCGGGCAGCTCCATGCATATCCACCAGAGCGTGGTCGAGCAGGGCAATGGGCGCACTATCTTCAGCGATGAGCAGGGGCGGGCGACGCCGGCCTTCTATCAGTTCATCGGCGGTCAGCAGGCGGCGTTGGCCGACTTCACCCTGCTGTTCGCCCCCCATGTGAACTCCTACCAGCGGCTGTGTCACCCCTACGCGTCGCCGAACAATGCCTGTTGGTCGACCGACAACCGCGCCGCGGGGCTGCGCATTCCAGCCAGCTCGCCGGCCGCGCGGCGGGTGGAGAACCGTTTGCCGGGGGCCGATGCCAACCCCTATCTGGCCCTGGCGGCCAGCCTGGCGGCGGGGTTGTATGGCATCGAGCAGCAGTTGCAGGCGAGCGCGCCGCTGCAGGGCGAATTCGAGGTGCCGGACGAGCTGATGCTGCCCTGCACCCTGCACGCGGCGCTCGAGCGTCTGCGGCGCAGTCAGCTGGCGGTGGAGCTGTTCGGCCAGGAGTTCATCGCAGGCTACATCGCCAGCAAGACCCTGGAGCTCGATAGCTTCTTCGATGAAATCACGCCTTGGGAGCGCCGGGTACTCGCGGCTCAAGCCTAGTGCCCGGTGGGACATTGGGGACCTGTCCCTTGGGCAAGTTGGCTAGGCTTTAAGGCAAAACGCTGTTGCTTGTAACTCCGTCGTGCTTTATAGCGTCTTGTACCGCCACTAGCCGTTTACAGACCCCATTATCCATTCCGGTCGGAGGCTTGCACCGAGCAGCCGGCCATCAGTCAAGGAAGTACCCCAAGCCCCATGCGCCTGATCTGGAAGTCGTTTCGTTCGCTGTATTTCGCCACTCTGTTGATGTTGCTGGGGTCGGGCCTGCTCAGCACCTACCTGGGCTTGCGCCTGGCGGAGACTGCCGACGGGCTGTGGGTCGGCGCCTTGATGGCGGCCAATTACCTGGGCCTGGTGTTGGGGGGCAAGAAGGGGCACCGGCTGATCGCCCGGGTCGGCCACATTCGCGCCTACGTGGCCTGCGCCGGCGTGATTACCGCGGCGGTGCTGGTCCACGGCCTGACCGACTGGTTGCCGGTGTGGCTGCTGCTGCGCTTCGTGGTCGGCCTGGGCATGATGTGCCAGTACATGGTGATCGAGAGCTGGCTCAACGAGCAGGCCGATACCAGCCAGCGTGGCCTGGTATTCGCCGGCTATATGGCGGCGTCCTATTTCGGCCTGATTCTCGGCCAGCTGGTCCTGGTGGTGCACCCGACTCTGGGGCTCGAGCTGTTGATGTTGGTGGCGCTGTCCTTCGCCCTGTGTCTGGTGCCGGTTGCCCTGACTCGCAAGCTGCACCCCGCGCCCCTGCATCCGGCCCCGCTGGAGATGCGTTTCTTCATCAAGCGCGTGCCCCTGTCGCTGACCACCATCGCGGTGGCCGGCCTGGTGATCGGTGCGTTCTATGGTCTGGCGCCCCTCTATGCGACGCGCTTGGGGATGCCCACCGAGCAGGTGGGTCTGTTCATGGGTTTCTGCATTCTCGCCGGTCTGCTGGTGCAATGGCCGCTTGGCTGGCTGTCGGACCGTCGCGACCGGGTCATGTTGATTCGCGGTTGCGCGGGGCTGATGGCACTGGCCGCACTGCCCCTGGCGCTGCTGGCCGAGGCACCGCTGTTGCTGTTGTTCGGGGTCGGCTTTGTCGTGAGTCTGTTGCAGTTCAGCCTCTATCCTTTGGCGGTGGCCCTGGCCAATGACCACGTCGAGGCCGAGCGACGGGTGTCGTTGACCGCTATGTTGCTGGTCACCTATGGCGTCGGCGCCAGCGTCGGGCCGCTGCTGGCCGGGGTGCTCATGCGCCTCTGGGGCGCCAACATGCTCTATGCCTTCTTCTGTGCCTGTGCGCTGATCCTGGTCTTGCGGGTGAGCCCGAAGAAGGTCACCCACATGCACCAGGTCGACGATGCACCGCTGCATCACATTCCGATGCCCGACAGCACGGCCAGCTCGCCCTTGGTGGCGGCCCTCGATCCGCGCGTCGACGAGCAGGTGGTGCATGAGCAGATGCATGATGCGGTCGCCCAACCACAGGCTGGCGAGGGCAGCGAGGGCGGCGAGACTCCGGCGGAGCAGGCCCCGCGGCCGTGACGCCAATGCTCAGCGTCATAGTGCCGGTGCGCGATGAGGCGCTGGTCTTGCCGCAACTGCTGGCTGATCTGGCGCCTCTGCGTGCCGCCGGGGCGGAGCTGATTCTGGTCGATGGCGGCAGCCGGGATGCGACCTGCGCGCTGGCGCGGGGGCATGTCGATCAGCTGATAAGGAGCGTTGCCGGTCGGGCGCGGCAGATGAATGCCGGTGCCGCTTCGGCTCATGGCGACTACCTGTGGTTCGTGCATGCCGATACGCGGATCGACGCCGCCGCCGTTCGCAGCCTGTTGGACGCGTTGGCCCGGCGCCCGCTGTGGGGGCGTTTCGACGTGCGCCTGTCGGGGCGGGGACTGGCGCTGCGCTTGATCGGCACGATGATCAGTCTGCGGTCGCGGCTGACCGGCGTGGCCAGTGGTGATCAGGGCATCTTCGTCGCTCGGGCGGTGTTCGAGCGATTGGGCGGCTATGCCGACATCCCGTTGATGGAAGACCTCGAACTCTGTCGCCGATTGAAGCGCCTGTCCCGGCCGCGTTGCCTGCGCCCCGCACTGCTCACTTCCAGCAGGCGCTGGGAGCGTCACGGCATTTGGCGTACTGTATTGCTCATGTGGCGCTTGCGACTGGCCTATTATTGTGGCGCCAGTCCCGAGCAGTTGGCGCGCGCTTACCACAGAGGGCCACGGCCATGAGTCTGTCGATTTCCTTGCACCTGCTGGCTCGCCTGCCGGTTCCGGGGCGGGTGAAAACCCGATTGATCCCCGCATTGGGCGAAGAGGGCGCGTGCGACCTGCAGCGTGCCTTGCTCGCTCGGGCTCTGCAGCTACCGTCCGACGGTTTCAGTGAACGCTTCCTCTGGTTGGACGACGGTCCCGATGCGGAGCTGCAGGCGCTGGCCGATCGGTTGGGCTGGACGCTGGTCGAGCAGCCCGCGGGTGATCTGGGCGAGCGCATGCGCCGTATCGCCGCGCTGGGGTTGGCGGAAAGCGATGCGGTGGTGTTGATCGGCAATGACTGCCCGGCGCTGGATGGCGAGTACCTGAGCGGTGCCTGTATCGCATTGCATGCGCAGCCGGTGGTGCTCGGGCCGGCCGAGGATGGGGGGTATGTCCTGCTCGGCCTGCGGCGTATCGATCCCTTGCTGTTCGAAGCCATGCCCTGGGGGACCGATCGGGTGTTAGGCCTGACCCGCGAACGCCTGCAGCAGCTGGATTGGGGGCATCAATTGCTGCCCGTGCTGTGGGATGTGGACCGTCCCGAGGATCTGCCGCGTCTGGCGGCATTGGGTATCCAGGTCTAGATCGTTAGAACAGGCCGTCACCCTCGACGCGGCGGGCTTCACGCTGCACCTGGTAGACGAAACGCTCGACTTGGCGTTGCTCCAGGCCGCTTAGGCGGTGGAAGCGCAGGCCCATAAAGGTCGCGTCGACCTTTTCCTCGTACTGCATATGGCGCAGTTCCACCGAGGTGGTCATGGCGCCGAAGGGCAGTTCGGTGGTGAAGCGCTCGTAGACCTGGCCGGTCTGCAGGCGCTGGGTGACGTCACCGGGCATGCGCAGCCTGCAGCCGGTCGCGGAAATATCCAGCATCTGCCCCTTGAGGGGGCTCTTCAGTCGACTTCCGGCCAGCTCGACCTTCAGCTGTTCCGTCAGCTTGAGCTGCGCCCTGAAGGCGTTGCGCCGCTGATGGTAGTGCACTTCTTCCGGCATCGGGCTCAGGTAGCAGCGTGCCCCCTGATGCTCGGTGATCTGCACCGTCTGCGGACACTCCCAGGCCACTCGAACGCCCTCATGGAAGGCTTCGATGCGAAAGCTTTCGCCGTTTAGCAGGTAGCGCTCGCCGTCGTTGGGGATGATTTCATCGAGAGTCAGCCGGGAGCTGTCGCGGTCCACTTCGACCAGGTAGCTCTGAAAGCGCTGGCTGCGCTCGTGAAAGGTGATGATCAGGGGGTCGTGGGCCTGTTGCAGTAGGCGGAGGGTGGCAACGATCTCCATTGGCGCTTTGAGCACTTTGGGTGGTTGCGGGCCATCGTCCTCGGTAAAGGGATTGGACACGGTCCAGAACTCTCCTGGCAATTACTCGGGCACTCGCATACTGGGTATGTCCTGGTGCCTTGTTATAGGTGGTCAGGCCTGGCTGAGCGGGCGCTGTTGGCCGATTCTAGCGGTACTGCCGCGGCTGTCATAGACGTTCGGCGTTTCGCCGCCGCGCAGAATGCCGAGCATGCTATTGGTCGAGGCCTGACTGGAGCGGATAAGACGGCCGTTGCGCAGGTTGGCGGTCTGGCAGCGTTCGAGCAGGGTATTGAGCTCGTCGCCGCGGGCGAGCAGTTCGGCGCCCAGCTCGGAGTGCTCGGCCAGCGCCTGTAGGCCGGCGCGGTCGGCACTCAGCTGCAGGCTGAGGAGGAGCTGGCTGCGGCTCTTGCCGTGCCGATCGAGCAGGGCAAGCAGTGGCTGCTTGTCCGCGAGTATGCTCTGCAGGCGGGGCAGATCGCGTTCGCCAAGGGCTTGGAACTCGTCATCGATTAACTCAAGCAGTCGCTTGGCTGTGCCGATATCGTCGTTGATCAGGTTCAGCAGGGTCGTGTCGTGCATGGCGGGCTCTTGGGGGCGGAGGCGTCCAATACCCCCAGCGCGCAGCCTTGGGACTAGCGCTGGGATTCGAAATTGAGCAGTTTGCCGGCGATGCGTTGGCTGTCGACCTGGTAGCTGCCGTCGGCAATCGCCTGTTTGATCCGGGCAACGCGCTCTTTGTCGACGCTAGGCAGGTCGCGCAGGCTTTCGCCGATCTTCTGCAGTTGCTGCGCTTCGTGACTGAGTTGCACCGATTCGCCACTCGGATTGCTGTCGGCTGGCGCAGGCGCGTCGCTCGGCTTGGCGCCAATGGCGTCGTTGCGGCCAGTAGACTGGGTGTTGCCTGTACGCCCTGTATTGGCAGGGGTGCTGGCACTATTGGGCCGGTTGAAATCGATGACCATGATGCAAAACCTCGGGCAGTATTTGGACGCTTGCCTAGCTTGTCGGCCCAAAACCTGAAAACTTTAGGGCTGCCGAGCAATAATTCTGCGTCAGGCAACAGTCTAAAACACGGTGCGTCAGTCGTCAGCCGAACATCACACAAGAATCATGCCTACATGGCCACTTCAACCTGGCCAGGACCCACTACCCGGGCCCTGATCACGCGCTGCGAGCGCTGGTTGCGTACCCGGATCTGTTTGCCGGCAGCCCCGTCGGACAAGGCCTCGCCGGGCATGCGCACGCTCACCGTGCCGCTGCGTGCGCTGATGACCACCTGATCGCCCCGATGGACGACCTCGGCGGCCTCGACGTGTATGGGCATCACCACTTGGTCCGGCAGCAGGGGGCGCGTCAATTTCTTGCCGACTGCCTGCCTGGGGGTGGTCAGGTAGCCCTGGCTGAGTGAGCCGAGATCGCGTTCGGCCAGGGCAATGTCCATTTCCGTCAGAACGGCGTTGCGTTTGAGAGGGCGACTGGCGATCACGACCTCGCGGTACAGGCGCACCTGGCCCGGCACGAAGACGGTCCAGGGGGTACTGCCTGAACAGCGCACTCGCACGGTTACCCGGCCTATGGGCTCGTCCGGGCTTTCCAGGGTGGCAGCCAGTTCTTTGTCGCACGCGGGCAGGCGCAGGCGCGGATCCAGCCGATTGACCTGGACCTCATGCCGTCCCTGGATATCGCTGCGCTGTAAATACTGCTCTACTGCCTGCTCAAGAAAGCCCTGGGCGGTGCCGATAAGCTGCTCAGGCAAGGTTGCCGCGGCTGCCTGGGGGCTATAGCCGAGTAGGAGCAATGCAGGTAAAACTGCCAGTAGGTGGCAGCCCTTTACCAGTGCGTGCCGAAAAGTCGTCGTTTCTGCGTTCATGCTGAGTAAAAAGCAAGGCCCGTGCCGCCTGCTACGCTGAGCACATTGCGCGCTAGTCAAACTGAAGAGGTTGGGGCATGGCCGGTGTATTGGATTCGGTAAATCAGCGAACTCAGCTGGTAGGGCAGAATCGTTTGGAACTGCTGTTGTTTCGTCTGAACGGCAGCCAGTTGTACGGGATCAACGTGTTCAAGGTGAAGGAGGTGCTGCAGTGCCCCAAGCTCACCATCATGCCGAAGTCCAGCCCTGTGGTCCGTGGGGTGGCGAGTATTCGCGGCGGCACCATCCCGATTCTCGACCTGTCCATGGCGACCGGCAAGGCGCCGCTGAAGAACCTGGACAACAGCTTCGTCATCATCACCGAGTACAACACCAAGGTTCAGGGCTTTCTGGTGCATTCGGTGGAGCGCATCGTCAACATGAACTGGGAAGGCATCCATCCGCCACCCAAGGGGACGGGGCGCGATCATTACCTCACCGCGGTGACCCATCTGGATCAGCAGTTGGTGGAGATCATCGACGTGGAGAAAATCCTCGCCGAGGTGGCACCGACGTCCGAGGTCATATCCGAGGGCGTGCTGGATCAGCAGGTTCAGGCCAAGGCAGTGACCAAGCGGGTGCTGACCTGCGATGACTCCTCGGTGGCGCGCAAGCAGGTGACTCGCTGCCTGCAGACTGTCGGTGTCGAGGTGGTGGCGCTGAACGATGGGCGCCAGGCCCTGGAGCACCTCAAGGCCATGGTGGAGGAGGGCAGGAATCCGGCCGAGGAGTTTTTGATGTTGATATCCGACATCGAGATGCCGGAAATGGACGGCTACACCCTGACGGCGGAGATTCGTGCGGATCCGCGCATGCAGAAACTGCACATCATCCTGCATACTTCGCTCTCTGGCGTGTTCAACCAGGCCATGGTGAAAAAGGTGGGGGCCGATGACTTCCTGGCCAAGTTCCGGCCGGATGATCTGGCGTCACGGGTGGTTGAGCGCATCAATATGGTAGATCAGGGCTGAGGCGTGTCTTCGGCACAACATTATGATCGGCGAGGCCTCGCGAGTGTCTTCAGGTAATTTGGATTTCGAGCAGTTCCGGGGCTTCCTGGAAAAAGCCTGCGGCATTCTGCTGGGCAGCAACAAGCAGTATCTGGTTTCCAGTCGGCTGAACAAACTGATGGAGCAGCATGCCATCAAGAGCCTGGGGGAGTTGGTGCAGCGCATGCAAAGCCAGCCGCGCAGCGGTTTGCGCGAGCAGGTGGTGGATGCCATGACCACCAACGAAACCCTGTGGTTTCGCGACACCTATCCGTTCGAGGTGTTGAAGAATCGGGTGCTGCCCGAGATGATCAAGGCCAGCCCCGGGCAGCGCTTGCGCATCTGGTCGGCGGCCTGCTCGTCCGGTCAGGAGCCCTATTCCCTGTCGATGAGCATCGACGAGTTCGAGAAGACCAATATCGGTCAGCTCAAGGCCGGAGTGCAGATCGTGGCCACCGACCTGTCGCCGTCGATGCTGGCCAACTGCAAGTCCGGCGAATACGACAGCCTGGCGATGGGCCGTGGCCTGTCCCAGGAGCGCTTGCAGCGCTATTTCGATCCGGCCGGGCCGGGGCGCTGGGTGGTCAAGCCGGCCATCAAGAGCCGCGTCGAATTTCGCCCGCTTAACCTGCTGGACAGCTATGCCAGCCTCGGCAAATTCGACGTCGTGTTTTGCCGCAACGTGCTGATCTATTTCTCCGCCGAAGTGAAGAAGGACATCCTTGTGCGCATCCACGCCATGCTCAAGCCCGGTGGCTACCTGTTCCTCGGCGCCTCTGAGGCGCTCAACGGACTGCCGGAGCGTTATCAGATGGTGCAGTGCAGTCCGGGCATCATCTACAAGGCAAAATGAGCCAGTCGCCGCGGGCGGCTTGGGAAGAACGGGAGGCCAGTGGCCTCCCGTTTTTCGTTCGGCCGGCGGCAAATGGTCTGGGGAGGATTGCCGCTTTGCTTGCCAGAGGGCGGAAAGGCCTTGCCGCTTGGTTCGGAAGTTGGCCTGGAGATAACTACCAAGTGATTGAAATATAAGGAGTAAATTTTTTGGCACACACCTTGCTGTATGTCTGGCACGGACAACAGGTAAGCCAGACGGCAAGGGTTCCTGACCATGAGCATCAGCTTCGATAGTGCACTCGGCATCCATGAAAAAGCGCTCGGCTTTCGCGCCCAGCGTGCCGAGGTGCTGGCCAACAACATGGCCAACGCCGATACGCCCAACTACAAGGCGCGCGATCTGGACTTCGCCTCGGTACTGGCCGAGCAGAGTGCCAAGGTCCAGCGCGGCCCGGTCGGGCTGAGCCGCACCGACAGCCGGCATATCGCCGCCGAGGGGCTGAGCGCGGGCGATGCCGGGCTGGTCTACCGCTCGCCACTGCATGCCTCCATCGACCAGAACACCGTCGATTTGCAGGTCGAGCAGGCCAGCTACGCGGAAAACGCGGTGAACTTCCAGGCTAGCTTCACCTTCCTCAACAGCAAGTTCAAAGGGCTGATCAGCGCCCTGCGCGGCGATTAAAGGAGCCCGATGCCATGTCACTCGCCAGTGTCTTCAATATCGCCGGAACCGGCATGAGCGCCCAGAGCACTCGCCTGAATACCATCTCCAGCAACATCGCCAACGCCGAGACGGTGTCGTCGAGCATCGATCAGACCTATCGCGCGCGTCATCCGGTGTTCGCCACCGTCTTCCAGCAGGCCCAGGGCGGCGACCGCGGTTCCTTGTTCGCCGAGCAGGACCAGGCCGGCCAAGGCGTCCAGGTGCTGGGCATAGTCGAGGATCAGAGCGAGCTGGTACAGCGCTACGAGCCGAATCATCCGGCCGCCGATGAGAATGGCTATGTCTACTACCCCAACGTCAACGTGGTCGAGGAAATGGCCGACATGATCTCGGCCAGCCGGGCCTTCCAGACCAACGTGGAAATGATGAACACCGCCAAGCAGATGCTGCAGCGGGTACTGACCCTGGGCCAGTGAACCACCGGTGAGGAATGAAGGATGAGCAGCGTTAGTGGTGTCAGCTCTGCATTGGATCAGTACCAGATCAAGCAGGAGCCCAATAAGAGCAAGGAGCTTGGCAAGAATGAGTTTCTCAACCTGCTGGTGGCGCAATTGAATAACCAGAACCCGCTGGAGCCCCAGGGTAACGGCGAGTTCATCGCCCAGTTGGCCCAGTTCAGCCAGGTCGAGGGGATCGAGAAGCTCAATACCAGCATGAGCTCCCTGCTATCGGGCTACCAGTCGTCCCAGGCGCTGCAAGCCTCTTCCCTGGTCGGGCGCAAGGTCATAGTGCCGACCGACAAGGCGATGGTCGATACCAGCGAGAGCTTCAAGGCCAGCCTGGTGCTGCCGACCACCAGCAGCAATGTCTACGTCAACGTGTATGACAAATCCGGCTCCGTGGTGAACCGGATCAACCTGGGCGAACAGGCCGCCGGCAACGTCAGCTTCATCTGGGACGGCAAGGACGCCGGCGGCAATCTGTTGCCGCCCGGTAACTATAGGTTCGAGGCGCAGGCGACTTACAACGGCGAAACCAAGGGGCTCTACACCCTGCTGCCGGCCAACGTCGACAGCGTCACCCTGGGGGGGAGCGAGCTGACGTTGAACCTGGCGGGGCTCGGCAGCGTGCCGCTCTCCCAGGTGCAGGTCATCGGTCAGTAATCAGCGAATTCAATCGCCGGTGCGGCCGGCAAAGGAGACTTCCATGTCGTTCAATATCGGTCTGAGTGGTCTGCGGGCTGCCACCAGTGATCTCAATATCACCGGCAACAACATCGCCAACGCCGGTACCGTTGGCTTCAAGCAGTCGCGTGCCGAGTTCGCCGACCTCTATGCCGCTTCGGTGCAAGGCACCGGCAGCAACCAGCAGGGCGCTGGGGTGCAGCTGAGCAATGTGTCGCAGCTGTTCAATCAGGGCAACATCAACTACACGCAGAACGCCCTGGATCTGGCCATCAACGGCAATGGCTTCTTCCAGACCAGCAACAACGGCGAGATCAGCTACACCCGGGCCGGTTATTTCGGTACCGACCGCGAAGGCTTCATGGTGAACAACTTCGGTCATCGCCTGCAGGGCTATGCAACCGATGCCAACGGCAATCTGCAGAACGGCGTGATCACCGACTTGCGCATCGAGTCGGCCAGCCAGTCCCCCCAGGCGACGAGCACGCTGACCCAGGGATTCAACCTGAATTCGACCAACACGGTGCCCGTCACTACGCCATTCAATCCGGCCGACCCGACTACCTACAATTCGGCGACCTCCACCAATATCTATGACAGCCAGGGCAATGCCCATGTCATGACTCAGTACTTCGTCAAGACCGGGCCCAATGCCTGGCAGATGAATGTGCTGATCGATGGTCGCAACCCGGCAGACCCGACCTCCACAGTGCCCTATTCGATGGGCATGGGGTTCACCGCCAGCGGTCAGTTGAACATCGCCAGCCTGGCCTCGGGCAACTATGACGGCGCCGGCGGCCCCGACTTCACTGTGGACCCGGCGACCGGACGCTTCACCCTGGATGGCTGGACGCCGGCGATAGCGGATAGTTCGGTCCCACCGGTATGGTCGGCCAACGGCGCCACCGCCAACGCAGCGGGCATCCAGGTGGACATCCGCAACTCCACCCAGTTCGCCAGCGCCTTCGCGGTCAACAGCGTCAGTCAGGACGGCTACACCACGGGGCAGCTGGCGGGGCTGGAGATAGACGATACCGGGGTGATCTTCGCCCGTTACACCAATGGTCAATCCAGGGTGCAGGGGCAGGTCATTCTGGCCAATTTCGCCAACACTCAAGGCCTGACCCCGGTTGGCAAGACGGGCTGGGCGCAGTCCTTCCAGTCCGGGGAGCCGGTGATCGGCACGCCGCGCAGCGGTACCCTGGGTGCGCTGCAGGCCGGCGCCCTGGAGGATTCCAATGTCGAGGTGTCCGAGCAGTTGGTGAACATGATCGTCGCTCAGCGTAACTATCAGGCCAATGCCAAGACGATCGAAACCGAAAGCGCCATCACCCAGACCATCATCAATCTACGCTGATAGCGGCGCGCTCGGTTGCGCTTGCCGCAGGCGGCAAATTCCCGCCGAGCGTCTTTTGAAAGGCTCCCCTAGGGAGCCTTTTCTTTTTAATAAACTCCTTATATTTCATTGTCTTATCGGTTTTTGTCGATGGGTGGCACGGTGCTTGCTGGATTACTGGCAAAGAGCAGCGGGCGCTACGCCCACCTCGGAGACTAACCATGGACAAGATGCTGTACGTCGCCATGACAGGGGCCCACAACAACAGCCTGGCCCAGAGCGCCCACGCCAACAATTTGGCGAACATCTCCACCAGCGGCTTCCGTCGCGATTTCGAGCAGGCGCGCTCGATGCCGGTGTTCGGCGACGGTTTGCCGGCGCGGGTGTATGCCATGAGCGAGCGCCCCGGCACCGACTTTACCCCCGGCTCTCTGCAGGAGACCGGTCGTGACCTGGATGTGGCGATCGGCGGCGAGGGCTGGCTGGCCGTGCAGGCGGCCGATGGCAGCGAGGCCTACGTGCGCACCGCCAGCCTGAATGTCAATGCCTTAGGTATGTTGCGCACCGGCAGCGGCTTGCCGGTGATGGGCAATGCCGGGCCGATCGCCGTGCCGCCGGAGCAGAAGATCGAGATCGGCCAGGACGGCACCATCAGCATTCGCGCCCTCGGCGAGGCGCCCAATGTGCTGGCCGAGGTCGACCGTCTGAAGCTGGTCAACCCCGACCTCAAGCAGATGGAGAAGGGCAGTGACGGCCTGATGCGGGTCAAGGACGGGCAGCCGGTGCTGGCCGATGCGGCGGTGCGGGTGACCTCGGGTTTCCTCGAGTCGAGCAACGTCAACGCCGTGGAGGAGATGACCGCGATCCTCTCCCTGTCCCGCCAGTTCGAACTGCAAGTGAAGATGATGCGCACCGCCGAGGACAACGCCTCGGCTGTGGCGCGGGTCTTGCAGCTCAGCTAATTACCAGCACGCGGCGCCGTGAAAGCGGCGCCCGAGGAGAATAGATATGCTTCCTGCACTCTGGGTCAGCAAGACCGGCCTGTCCGCCCAGGACATGAACCTGACCACCATTTCCAACAACCTGGCCAACGTTTCGACCACGGGTTTCAAGCGCGATCGTGCCGAGTTCGAGGACCTGCTGTATCAGATCCGTCGCCAGCCCGGTGGCCAGTCCAGCCAGGACAGCCAGTTGCCCTCCGGCTTGCAGCTCGGCACCGGCGTGCGGGTGGTCGGCACGCAGAAGATCTTCACCACCGGCAGCCTGCAAACCACCGAGCAACCGCTGGATATGGCGGTGAACGGCCGGGGTTTCTTCCAGGTGCTGATGCCCGACGGCACGGTGTCCTACACCCGCGACGGCAGCTTTCATCTGAACGCCGACGGCCAGTTGGTCACCTCCAATGGTTTCGCCCTGGAGCCCGCCATCGTTCTGCCCAACGAGGTGCGCACCTTCACCGTGGGCGAGGACGGCACGGTATCGGTGACCACCGCCGGCAACCCGCAGCCGCAGATCGTCGGCAACCTGCAGCTCGCCGACTTCATCAACCCGGCGGGCCTGGAAGCGGTCGGCAGCAACCTGTTCCTGGAGACCGCCTCCAGTGGCGCGCCCCAGGTCGGCACGCCGGGCCTCAACGGCCTGGGCACGACCCTGCAGAACACCCTGGAAAACTCCAACGTCAGCGTGGTCGAGGAGCTGGTGAACATGATCACCACCCAGCGCGCCTACGAGATGAACTCCAAGGTCATCTCCACCGCCGACCAGATGCTGTCCTTCGTGTCCCAGAATCTTTGATGAGTGGGGCCGGCGTTAGCGGGCCGCAACTGCAATAGAACACCCGAGGTAGTGGTTATGAACCGGCTGATGATAGCGCTCTCTATGCTCGTGACCGTGGCCCTGAGCGGCTGCGTCTCGCCGCCGCCGAGGCCGGACGACCCGTACTACGCGCCGGTGCTGCCCCGTACTCCGCTGCCGGCGGCGCAGAACAACGGCTCGATCTACCAGGCCGGCTTCGAGAACAACCTGTATGGCGACCGCAAGGCCTTCCGTGTCGGCGACATCATCACCATCACCCTCAACGAGCGCACCCAGGCCAGCAAGAACGCCGGCTCGCAGATATCCAAGGACAGCAGCGCCAATATCGGCCTGACCTCGCTGTTCGGCGGCGGCGTGTCGGTACGCAACCCCGGCTCGGGTAATGTCCTCAACCCGCTGACCGGCGACAACCTGAGCCTGGGGGCCGAGTACAACGCCAACCGCGACACCAAGGGCGACAGCAAGGCGGCCCAGGGCAACAGCCTGTCCGGCTCGGTCACCGTGACCGTCGCCGAGGTGTTGCCCAACGGCATCCTGGCCGTGCGCGGGGAGAAGTGGATGACCCTCAACACCGGCGACGAACTGGTGCGCATCGCCGGGCTGGTGCGGGCCGACGACATCAGCACGGACAACACCGTTTCCTCCACGCGTATTGCCGACGCGCGCATCACCTACTCGGGTACGGGGGCCTTCGCCGACGCCAGTCAGCCGGGCTGGCTGGACCGCTTCTTCCTCAGCCCGCTGTTCCCGTTCTAAGCAGGTAGCCGACCATGATGCGACTGATTTCCGCCCTCTGCCTGCTGCTGCTCGCCGCCGTCGCCCAGGCCGAGCGGCTCAAGGACCTGGCCAGCATCCAGGGCGTGCGCAGCAACCAGCTGATCGGCTACGGCCTGGTGGTCGGCCTCAACGGCAGCGGCGACCAGACCACCCAGACGCCCTTCACCGTGCAGACCTTCAACAACATGCTGGCGCAGTTCGGCATCAAGGTGCCGGCCGGTGGCAACGTGCAGCTGAAGAACGTCGCCGCGGTGTCGGTGCATGCCGACCTGCCGGCCTTCGCCAAGCCGGGGCAAACCATCGACATCACCATCTCCTCGATCGGCAACGCCAAGAGCCTGCGCGGCGGCAGCCTGTTGATGACCCCGCTCAAGGGCATCGACGGCAACGTCTACGCCATCGCCCAGGGCAACCTGGTGGTCGGCGGTTTCGATGCCGGCGGCGCCGATGGCTCGCGCATCACCGTCAACGTGCCGTCGGCCGGGCGCATCCCCGGCGGCGCCACGGTGGAGCGGCCGGTGCCGAGCGGCTTCGACCAGGGCAACAGCCTGACCCTGAACCTCAACCGGCCGGACTTCACCACGGCGAAGAACATCGTCGACCAGATCAACGATCTGCTCGGCCCGGGCGTGGCCCAGGCCATAGACGGCGGTTCGGTACGGGTCAGCGCGCCGCTGGACCCGGGCCAGCGGGTCGACTACCTGTCGATTCTCGAGAACCTGGAAGTCAACCCGGGCCAGGCCGTGGCCAAGGTGATCATCAATTCGCGCACCGGCACCATCGTCATCGGCCAGAACGTGCGGGTGCAACCGGCGGCGGTGACCCACGGCAGCCTCACCGTGACCATCACCGAAGACCCCATCGTCAGCCAGCCCGAGGCGCTGTCCGGCGGTCAGACCGCTGTGGTGCCGCGCTCGCGGGTGAACGCCGATCAGGAAGCCAAGCCGATGTTCAAATTCGGCCCCGGCACGACCCTGGACGAGATCGTCCGCGCGGTGAACCAGGTCGGCGCCGCGCCCTCGGACCTCATGGCCATCCTCGAGGCGCTCAAGCAAGCGGGCGCCCTGCAGGCCGACCTGATCGTGATCTAAGGAGGAAATGGGCGTGACCTCAGTTATTTCACCGACTGCGTTGCCGCCTAAAAGCGCGCCAGGCAAGGCGCAGTCCGCAGGCAATGGTCGCGCCCTTGGCCAGGGCTGCAACGATGCATGGCGCGCTTTTAGGCGCAACCCGAAGGGCCGGGCCTGCTTTTGCGCAGAGCTGCGTTCTTCGTCACTCATTTGGAGCCACCAAACTTCGTTCCTCACGCCTTGCCCTGCGCAAAAGCAGGCTCCGGCGCAACGGCGAAATAACTGAGGTCACGCCCAAGATGGATTCCAGAATGTCAGCCGGCCTGCTCGGCAACGGCAAGAGCCCGCTGGACAGCGGCGCCTTCACCGACCTGAACCGCCTGAACCAGTTCAAGGTCGGCGGCGACAGCGAGCAGAACATCCGCAAGGTGGCCCAGGAGTTCGAGTCGCTGTTCCTCAATCAGATGCTCAAGGCCATGCGCTCGGCCAACGAGGTGTTCGGCGAAGGCAACTTCCTCAACAGCAACGAGAGCAAGACCTACCAGGACATGTACGACCAGCAGCTGTCGGTGACGCTGTCGAACAACCAGAACGGTATCGGCCTGGCCGCTGTGCTGGAGCGGCAAATGTCGAAGATGAAAGGGCCCAGCGAGCGGCCCAATCCGTTCGCTCAGGTCGATGCGCCGGTGCCCCGTGCGCCGAGCAAGCCGCTGGCCAAGGTCGACAGTGCACGCGATGACGCGGGACTGATCAATCAGCGGCGCCTGGCGCTGCCGGGCAAGCTGAGTGATCGCCTGCTGGCCGGCATAGTGCCCTCGGCCGGCGCTGTCGATGGCCAGCCCCTGGCACAGGCCGACTGGGTGCCGGCCACGGCCTTCGCCGCGCCCAAGGACAAGGCCCTGAGCCTGGGCGACAGCGATGCCGTCAGCGGCCGCCGCCTGGCCCAGGCGGCTACGGCAGCGGGCAAGTCGGCCTTCGCCTCGCCCGCGGAGTTCGTCGCGGCCATGCTGCCGATGGCCGAGAAGGCCGCCGAGAAAATCGGCGTCGAGGCCCGCTACCTGGTGGCCCAGGCGGCCCTGGAAACCGGCTGGGGCAAGTCGATCATCCGCCAGCGGGACGGCTCCAGCAGCCACAACCTGTTCGGCATCAAGAGCCACAACAGCTGGGACGGCGAGTCGGCGCGGGTGCTGACCACCGAATACCAGGGCGGCAAGGCGGTGAAAGAGGCGGCTTCGTTTCGCGCCTACGACTCCTACGCACAGAGCTTCGAGGACTACGTGAGCTTCCTGCAGAGCAACGGCCGTTACGAGAAGGCCCTGAATGCCACCGACAACCCCGAGCGCTTCGTGCGCGAGCTGCAGCAGGCCGGGTACGCCACCGACCCGCATTACGCGCGCAAGGTGTCGCAGATCGCGCGCAAGATGCAGACCTATCAAACCATCGCAGCGGCCGGCACACCGCCGGCCCGCGGGTGAGCTGAACCATGGCTGATCTACTGAATATTGGCCTGTCCGGCCTCGCCGCGAACAAGACTGCGCTGTCGGTCACCGGTCACAACATCACCAACGTCAATACGCCGGGTTTTTCCCGTCAGGACACGGTGCAGGCCACCCGGCCGCCGCAGTTCAGCGGTGCCGGCTACATCGGCTCCGGTACCACCCTGGTGGATATCCGCCGCAGCTACAGCGAGTTCCTCAGCACCCAGCTGCGCAGCAGCACCGCGCTCAACAGCGACGTACAGGCCTACAAGAGCCAGATCGAGCAGCTGGATTCGCTGCTGGCAGGCTCCACCACCGGCATCACCCCCTCGCTGCAGAAGTTCTTCTCATCCTTGCAGACTGCCGCCGAGGACCCGGCCAACATTCCCGCCCGGCAGCTGGTGCTGTCCGAGGCAGAAGGCCTGGCGCGGCGCTTCAACACGGTGTCCGAGCGGATCGGCGAGCAGAACAGCTTCATCAACAAGCAGATGACGGCTGTGACCGATCAGATCAACCGGCTGAGCACCTCCATTGCCAGCCTCAACAATGCCATCGCCGTCGCCGCCTCCAACGGCCAGCAGCCCAACGACCTGCTCGATGCCCGGGAAGAGGCGATCCGCCAGCTGTCCACCTATGTCGGCGTGACGGTAGTGCCCCAGGACGACAGTTCGCTGAACCTGTTCGTCGGCTCCGGCCAGCCGCTGGTGGTGGGCGCCACCGCCAGTCGCCTGGAGGCCGTGCCGGGGCAGGGCGACCCCACTCGCTTCGAGATAGACTTCGTCAGCGGTGGCTCGCGCCAGGGCATCACCAGCCTGATAAGCGGCGGCGAACTGGGCGGGCTGATTCGCTACCGGGCCGAGAGCCTGGACCCGACCCTCAATGCGCTCGGTCGCCTGGCCCTGGCGGTCAGCGACCAGGTCAACACCCAGCTCGGTCAGGGCCTGGATCTCAAGGGGCAGGTGGGCAGCGCGCTGTTCGGCGACTTCAACGACCCGGCCCAGGCGGCGTTGCGCGTCCTGGCCTTTTCGACCAATACCAGCAATGTCCAACCGGCGCTGAATATCACCAACAGCAGCGTGCTGACCACCAGCGATTACCGCCTAGAGTTCGATGGCGCCAACTACACGGCGCGGCGCTTGAGCGACGGCGCGACCATGACGGTGGCACCTCCTGGCCCCTTCGCTTACCCGCAAACCCTGACCTTTGCCGATGCCGCCGGCCGCGACCAAGGGTTCGAGCTGGTATTGGGATCGGCACCGGCGGCGGGTGACCGCTTCCTGATGCAGCCAACCCGGCGCGGCGCTGTCAGCATGACCGCAGTCCTGGACCAGGCCGATCAGTTGGCTTTCGCCGCGCCGGTCAGGAGCGAGGCCGCCCTGCAGAACGTCGGCAATGGCACGATTTCCCAGCCTGACCTGATCGCCGCCGGGGCCAGTCCTATCGACAGCGCGGCGATCGCCGCCGCCTTGCCGCAGGGGCTGATCTACAACGGCGCCGGGGGCTTCGAGAACCCGCCGGGCACCCCGGTAGCCGGGTTGACCCGGGTACCTGCTGGCGCCTTCGTGCCGGGCCAACTGAACACCTATGAACTGGATCTCGGCAGCGGTAACCGGGTCAGCTTCACCATCAGCGGCCGTCCGGAAAATGGCGACAGCTTTACCCTGGCCTTCAACAGCAATGGTGTTTCGGACAACCGCAATGCGCTCAAACTGGTGGATCTGCAGAGCAAGCAGACCGTCGGCGTGGACCCGAGCGTTACGGGTATCGGCACCGGGGCCAGCTTCACCGATGGTTACGGTGACCTGGTGGAGCGGGTCGGCACCCTGACCGCCCAGGCCCGCCAGGACGGCGAGGCCACCGGGGCCATCCTCAAGCAGGCCACGGACAACCGCGATGCCCTGTCCGGGGTCAACCTCGATGAGGAGGCGGCCAACCTGATCAGGTTCGAGCAGTACTACAACGCCTCGGCCCAGGTCATTCAAGTTGCCCGCTCGTTGTTCGATACCCTGATCAACTCATTCCGCTAAGCCCTAGCGGCTCGCAGCTTGCGACAAGAGGCTAGAACATGCGCATCTCCACCATCCAAGCCTTCAATAATGGCGTGCAGGGCCTGCAGCGCAACTATGCCAATGCCACGCGCACCCAGGAGCAGATCAGTACGGGTAACCGCATTCTCACCCCGGCGGACGATCCGGTGGCCTCGGTGCGCCTGCTGCAACTGGAGCAGCAGCAGAATGTGCTGACCCAGTACAAGGACAACCTCACCGCGGCCAAGAACAGCCTGACCCAGGAGGAGGTCACCCTCAACTCGGTCAACACCGTGCTGCAGCGGGTGCGCGAACTGGCGGTGCAGGCCGGCAACGGCGCGCTGAGTCAGGCCGACCGGCAGTCCATCGCCGCCGAACTGGGCGAGCGCGAGGAGGAGCTGTTCAGCCTGATGAACACCCGCAATGCCCGCGGCGAGTATCTGTTCGCGGGGTTTCAGGGCAAGACCCAGCCCTTCGTCCGTCAGGCCGACGGCAGTTACAGCTATGCCGGCGACGAGGGCCAGCGCAAGCTGCAGGTGGCCAGCTCGCTGGATCTGGCGATCAGCGACAGCGGCAAGAAAATCTTCGAGAACGTCGTCAATGCCGGACGCCTGGATGCGGCTTTCACCGCCAGTCCTGTCGGTTCCACGCTGACGGCCTCGGCGCCCCTGGTGCAGGACGAGGTGGCCTTCTCCGGTACCCCGCCATTTCCCGCCGCAGGCGTGGAGATCGTCTTCGGCAATCCGACGGCCAGCAGCTACGAGGTGTTCGAGATTGGCGTTCCCGGAGCGCTGGCCAGCGGCAGCCTGGACAACGACACGAACACCAGCGATCGGCTGGTTTTTCGAGGAGTCAGCGTGCTGCTCGATGGTGCGCCGGTCGGTGGCGAGACCATTCAGGTGACGGCCGACCCGACCCGGCAGAAGCAGGGCATCCTCAGCACCATCGCCAACCTGCGCACGGCGCTGGAAAGCACCGCCGACACCCCGGCAGGCAACCTCCAGCTGCGCGACGCCGTCGCCGTGGCGCTGACCAATCTGGACCATGGCATGACCAAGGTGGATGGCGTGCGTGGCGAGATCGGCGCGCGTTTGAATATTGTCGAGTCGACCCAGACCGACAACGAAGACGTCAGCCTGGTCAACAAGGGCGTGCAGGCCGACCTGCGCGAACTGGATTACGCCGAGGCGCTGTCGCGCCTGTCCTTCCAGTCGATCATCCTCGAGGCCGCGCAGCAGAGCTACGTGAAGATCAGCGGCCTGAACCTGTTCAATCAGCTGCGTTGAGCCTGTAGCCGGCTGTAGGCTGGGCCGTACAGCGGCGTAATCCATCGCCATTAACCAACGCTTGGCGGGTTACGCCTTCGGCAAACCCACCCTGTGACCCTGTCAGATAGGCCGCCGAAATTCTGCCATCGTCGCTCTAGTGGGGTGCTACTTGGGCTAAGTATTTGTCAGCGCTGAAGAAAAAATCTATTCAGCAACCTTGCAAAAAACTCTAAAGCTCCAAGCCCTAGCGCCGATACAAATTACGAATGCGAACTTTAAGGGTGCCTGGGCACTGCCCACCCGAGGTCGCACGCTCAGGCAAACACGCTAGTCCTTGGAGGACACCACCATGGCTCTTACCGTCAATACCAACATCGCGTCGCTCAATACCCAGCGCAACCTGAATAGCTCGTCCAACTCGCTGAATACCTCCCTGCAACGTCTGTCCACCGGTTCGCGCATCAACAGCGCCAAGGACGACGCCGCCGGCCTGCAGATCTCCAACCGTCTGACCAGCCAGGTCAACGGCCTGGGTGTGGCGGTGCGCAACGCCAACGACGGTATCTCCCTGGCTCAAACCGCCGAGGGTGCCCTGCAGCAGTCCACCAACATCCTGCAGCGTATGCGCGACCTGTCCCTGCAGTCGGCCAACGGCAGCAACTCCACGGCTGAGCGCCAAGCGCTGAGTCAAGAAGTGTCCCAGCTGAAAGAAGAGCTGAACCGTATCGCCGAGACCACCACTTTTGGTGGCCAGAAGCTTCTGAGTGGCGAGTTTGGTACAAAACAGTTCCAGGTTGGCGCCAATGCCAACGAAACGATTGCGGTTACTTTGAACTCGGCGGGTGCTGACAAGATTGGCGCCAATCGTCGTGATCTCGCCGGGACCGGTGTGAATAAGGTGCTGGCCTCGACTGTCGCCGGTACTCAGGTGGCTGCAGCGATCGGTGGTACTGCTGCGACATTGAGCATCACCGGCTCCAATGGCACCACCAAGACCACGGCCAACATCGGTGCAGGTTCCGCTGCGGATGCCGCCAAGGCAATCAATCTGTTGTCGGATGATACTGGCGTCACAGCGGATGCCAGGACATCTGTCGAACTGTCTGGTGTGGGGGCTGGCACTGTATCCTTCAGCCTGACCGGCAAGGCCGGCAGCAACGCCACTATCAGTGCAGTCATCACCAATGGTTCGGATCTGACCGATCTGGCAAACGCCATCAACGCTAAGTCTTCGGAAACCGGTATTTCGGCCGTGTTGACCGGTGGCAATGCCAAGCTGGAGCTGACCAGCGAGGCGGGCGACGACATTCAGATCACGTCCTTCAATAACTCGGGCACCGACAAGGCGATTGACCTGAAGTCGATCAGTTACGACGGCAAGACTTATGCCGCTGCGGTTGCTATTACCGGCGGCACTGCGGCCGATACGGCTCGCATCCAGGGTAATGTGCGGCTGGAGGGCAATGGCGCTTTCCAGGTCGTGGGTACTGGTGCTGAGTCTGCAACGCTGATCACTGCTGTTGGGACCGCGGAAGTCTCGACCCTGGCCAAAGTCTCTGATGTGGATATTACTACCGCACTGGGCGCCCAGAACGCGATCTCGGTGATCGACGCCGCTATTGCCGGCATCGACAAGAACCGTGCGGCTCTGGGTGCCACCCAAAACCGTTTCGAGAACACCATCTCCAACCTGCAGAACATCTCGGAGAACGTATCGGCTGCACGTGGCCGGATTCAGGACACCGACTTCGCCGCAGAAACCGCTAACCTGAGCAAGAACCAAGTGCTGCAACAGGCCGGCACGGCGATCCTGGCCCAGGCCAACCAGTTGCCGCAGGCGGTACTGAGTCTGCTTCGTTAATTCGAGGCGGCGTTTAGGCTAGAACCACGGGGGGTAGTGCCAGGCGCTACTCCCCGTCTTGCCATGTGAGGTGAGGTCATGGATATCAATGGACTAAAAGGTATTTTCCCGGTGTTTGCCGCCGAGCGAGTGATGCGTTCCGAGGCGCCGGCTGCGGCACGCGACAGCTCTGCTGAACGCCAGCCCGTACCGTCGTCGGTCGGACAAAGCACAGCTGCCCTGTCACCGACTGCCGAGTCGCAGCGACAGCCGGTGGAGGAGGCGGTGTCCAGTATCAAGCAGTTCGCTCAGAGCATTCAGCGCAACCTGGATTTCGCTCTGGATGACTCCACCGGGCGGGTGGTGGTCAGGGTCACCGATGGCGTGTCCGGAGAAGTGATTCGGCAGATTCCTTCCGAAGAGGCCCTGCGCCTGGCGGAGAGACTGGACGAGGCGCGCAGCCTGCTGTTCAAAGCCGAGGCGTGATTGGCGCGTTTCTTGAATGAGCTTGGGGTAACGAGCAAAAGCGTCAATCACATGACGAGGTGGAGCAGATGGCAGGCATACCGGGTCTTGGTTCGGGCATCGACATCAACAGCATCGTCGGTGCCATGATCAATGCGGAAAAAGCCCCGAAGGAGGCGCAGCTGGCGCGCCTGGAGAAAGACTCGGTCACCAAGTTCTCCGCCTTGGGCCAGCTCAAGGGGGCGCTGAGCGAATTCCAGACGGCGATGAAGGACCTTAACAGCCTGGCGCTGTTCGAGAAGCGCAGCGCCACCTCTTCCAATACCAGCGCCTTGAGCGCTTCGGCGAGCAAGACGGCGTTGGCGGGCAGCTACCAGATGACCGTCGAGCGGCTGGCCAGTAGCAGCAAGGTCGCTACGGCGGCACTGGCCAGTGACTTCGCCGCATCCGCCGACGGCAAGCTGACGGTCAAGCTGGGTGCGGCCGATGCCGGGGTCGAGGTCGATATCGCCTCTGGCGATACCCTGGTGCAGATCCGCGACAAGCTCAACACCGCACTCAAGGACAAGGGCATTACCGCCAACGTCATCAACAACCCGGCCGACGGCCAGTCGCGCCTGGTGCTCAATGCCAAGGAGACCGGGGCCGGCAAGGATATTTCCATCGAGACCGCCGACGCGGCTCTGGCGGGCCTGGCTCTCGACGGCAGCGTCCAGTCGACCGGGAATGGCGCCGGTTATCTGCAGCAGGCCGCCGATGCCGAGTTCACCGTCGATGGCCTGGCGCTCAAGAGTCCGAGCAACACCGTCGACAACGCCATTCCCGAGGTGACGCTTACCCTGGTCGGCAAGACTGAGGCGGATAAGCCGTTGACCCTGAAAGTTGATCAGGACAAGTCCGGCGTCACCGCCAATATCAAGAAATTTGTCGACGCCTACAACAAGTTGATCAAGACCAGTAACGAGCTGACCAGTGTCACTCGGGTCGGCGAGGACAAGCCGCCGGTGATCGGTGGTCTGGTTGGCGACGCTACCGTGCGTACCTTGCTGAGTGCCGTGCGCAACGAACTGGTCAGCCCGGCCGAACAGGGAGGCGTGAGGGTTCTGGCCGACCTGGGCATCACCACCCAGAAAGACGGCACCCTGAAGGTCGACGATACCAAGCTGAGCAAGGCTCTGACCGATAATTTCGATGCGGTCGGCAGCTTCTTCACCGGCGATACCGGTTTGATGAGTCGGGTGGACAAGCGTATCGATGGCTATATTCAGACCGGCGGTGTGCTGGAGCAGCGGATGAAGGGGCTGGAGGCCACCCGCAGCGACATCAAGGAGCAGAGCGCCAATCTGGCTCGGCGCGTGGCGCAGATGCAGACTCGTTTGTTCGCCCAGTTCAACGCAATGGATGCACTGGTGGGGCGTCTGAACGACACCAGTGCCCGATTGGCCCAAGCGCTTGGCAGTCTTCCGGGTATTGTCAAGAAGGACAGTTAATTTGTGAGCGACGCCATCAATACCTATAAGCAGGTCAAGACCAGCCAGGACATCACGCCTTACCAGGCCGTGCGCCTGTTGTTGGACGGTGCCTTGGAGCGAATTGCTCTCGCCTTGCATGCCCAGCAAGAGGGTATTTCCGGCGTGCGTGGGGAGGCGGTCGGCAGCACCCTGTCGATCATCGGCGTGCTTCAGGCCAGCCTGGATAAAGAGCTGGGCGGCGAGCTGGCGGAAAATCTGGACGCGCTCTATGACTACATGATCCGTCGCCTGGCCGGTGTGGCCTTCGAGCAGACGCCGCGCAGCCTGCTCGAGGTAGAACAATTGATCGTGCAGATCCGTGATGCCTGGGTGGCGATAGGCCCGGAAGTGGAGCCGGAACCGGCCTGAGGGCAGGCTGGGCTGCTAGGGCGAAAAAGACTTGCATGGTGCCCGAGTAGGGCAACTGTAGGTCTTTTCGTTTTATGTGGGACTACTGTTCGTCTACGTGCCTTTCCCGCGTGGATAGTTGTTCGAAAGGTCTCAAGCTCGCAGCGTCGATGCCGATAACCGGGGTAATGGGAAAGCACACCGGGAGTACATTGGCATGAATGCTATGGTTGCGATGCGGCAGTATCAGAACGTCAACACTCAGACCCAGGTTGCGGACGCCAGCCCCCATCGTTTGATCCAGATGCTGATGGAGGGGGGGTTGGCTCGTATCGCCCAGGCGCGCGGGGCTATGGAGCGCGGGCAGACCGCGCTGAAGGGGGAGCTGATCGGCAAGGCCATCGGCATCGTCGGCGGCCTGCGCGAGGGCCTGGATCTGCGTCAGGGAGGGGAGCTAGCCGCCAATCTGGATAGCTTGTACCAATATATGGTTACCCGCTTGCTGCAGGCCAATGCGAAGAATGACCCCGCACCTCTCGAGGAGGTTGCCGGGCTGTTGCGCGAAGTGAAGACCGGTTGGGATGCCATCGGTCAGTGATGCGGTTTAGGTTTAAGGGAGCGCAATGATGAGTTCAACTGTCCAGCGCCTGGAAGATACCGGCAGCGCCTTGCGTACCGCCTTGGACACCCGCGATTGGGCGGCGATTGGCGAACTGGATCTGCAGTGCCGCCAGGCCGTGGACGAGGCGATGGTCGAGGCCGAGCGGGACGAGGGCGTGCTGCGCGCGCGCATGCAGGAGCTGCTCGAGCTCTATCGCGAACTGGTCTGCGTCTGCCAGGCCGAGCAGCAGCGTCTGGCGGGTGAGTTGATTCAGCTGAATCAGTCCCAGCAGGGGGCAAAGGTTTATCAATTGTTCGGTTAGGCATCTTTCCGAGACTGTTGGTGTTTACCCTCTGGCCTGTCCTCCTCAAGGCCGCTTCTCGGGAGCTTGCTCAGTCGAGCTCCTTTCTGTCTGAACAGCCGCTTAGGCTGTGAATCCGGCAAAGCAAAAAAATCACGCCATAAAATTGACTGCACCCTCGAAATTGACTTTACTAGCGGCCAAATGCCGACGCCTCCTCTGCGTGGCGATGTGCGTCCGTTCACTCCCCGGAAAAGACCGAAAAAAATATGTGGCGTGAAACCAAGATCCTGTTGATCGACGATAACTCCGAGCGTCGTCGTGACCTTGCGGTCATCCTGAATTTTCTGGGGGAGGAGCATATCGCCTGCGGCAGCGCGGACTGGCGCGATGCGGTGACGCCTCTGGAGTCCAGTCGCACTGTGCTCAGCGTATTGGTCGGCGGCGCGCAGGCCACAGGCGGGATGCTGGAGCTGCTCAAGGACCTGGCGGCCTGGGATGAATACCTGCCGGTTCAGCTGGTCGACGAGCAGGTCGCCGCGGAGTGGCCGGAGGATGTGCGGCGCCGTGTCCTGGCCAGCCTGGAGATGCCGCCGAGCTATAACAAGCTGCTCGACTCCCTGCACCGCGCCCAGGTCTATCGCGAGATGTATGACCAGGCGCGCGATCGCGGGCGCCAGCGTGAGACCAATCTGTTCCGCAGCCTGGTCGGCACCAGCCGCACCATCCAGCATGTGCGGCAGATGATGCAGCAGGTGGCCGACACCGAAGCCAGCGTATTGATCCTCGGCGAATCCGGCACGGGCAAGGAGGTGGTGGCCCGCAACCTGCACTACCACTCCAAGCGCCGCGAGGCCCCGTTCGTGCCGGTCAACTGCGGTGCGATTCCGGCCGAGCTGCTGGAAAGCGAGCTGTTCGGCCATGAGAAGGGGGCGTTCACCGGTGCCATCACCAGTCGCGCCGGGCGCTTCGAACTGGC
Source organism: Pseudomonas sp. MBLB4123 (assembly GCF_051904775.1). NCBI lineage: Bacteria > Pseudomonadati > Pseudomonadota > Gammaproteobacteria > Pseudomonadales > Pseudomonadaceae > Pseudomonas > Pseudomonas sp. MBLB4123. The sequence continues at coordinate 1,795,644 of NZ_CP196711.1, read as the reverse complement.
CAATGGCGGCACGCTGTTCCTCGATGAGATTGGCGACATGCCCTTGCCGATGCAGGTCAAGCTGCTGCGGGTGCTGCAGGAGCGCACCTTCGAGCGGGTCGGCAGCAACAAGACCCAGAGCGCCGACGTGCGCATCATCGCCGCGACCCACAAAGACCTGGAAACCATGATCGAGGCGGGCAGCTTCCGCGAGGACCTGTATTACCGTCTGAATGTGTTCCCCATCGAGATGCCCCCGCTACGCGAGCGCATCGAGGACATCCCGCTGCTGTTGAACGAGTTGATCTCGCGCATGGAGCATGAGAAACGCGGCTCCATTCGCTTCAACTCGGCGGCGATCATGTCGCTGTGCCGGCATGATTGGGCGGGCAATGTGCGCGAGCTGGCGAACCTGGTCGAACGCATGGCGATCATGCATCCCTATGGGGTGATCGGCGTGGGCGAGCTGCCGAAGAAGTTCCGCCATGTCGACGATGAGGATGAGCAGCTGGCGGTCAGCCTGCGCGACGAGATCGAGGAGCGCGCGGCCATAGTCGCCGGTCTGCCGGGCATCGACACGCCCGCGATGCTGCCGCCCGAGGGCCTGGATCTCAAGGATTACCTGGGCGGCCTCGAGCAAGGCCTGATCCAGCAGGCGCTGGATGATGCCGGTGGAGTGGTTGCCCGTGCGGCCGAGCGCTTGCGCATCCGCCGCACCACCCTGGTCGAGAAGATGCGCAAGTACGGCATGAGCCGACGCGAGGAAGAGGAGCAGGAATAGCGCTTCCTCATGGAGTCAGTCCATTGGCAGCATGTGCCAAGAGAAGCCGAAGGTTTGACACGACCTTCGGCTTTGTTTTTTAAGTTATTGAAAATCAATGTAAAAATTTTAGGCACGGGTATTGCTATCTCTTCTGTAACTGACTGTCTTATGACGGTGCGTGGCACGAGAGAACATAATGAATCCCAATGCCCAGCTTTCCCCTGACGCCGAACCGACCCCCGTTGCATCCTTAGAGCAGGCCGGCCGCGTCAATCTGGAACAGGCTTTCGCCCTGTTCAGTCAGATGTCCAATCAGCTCAACGAGTCTTACAGCATGCTGGAGGCCCGGGTGACCGAGCTCAAGGGGCAGCTGGCACTGGTCAGCGCCCAGCGCATGCAGGAGTTGGCGGAGAAGGAGCGTCTGGCTCACCGCCTGCAGAGCCTGTTGGATCTGTTGCCGGGCGGGGTGATCGTCATCGACGGTCAGGGCGTGGTGCGCGAGGCCAACCCGGTGGCGCGCAGCCTGCTCGGCCAGCCCCTGGTCGGCATGCTCTGGCGTCAGGTGATCGCCCGTAACTTCGCCCCGCGGGAAGACGATGGTCACGAAGTCTCGCTGAAGGATGGCCGGCGCCTGTCGATCGCCACCCGCTCGCTGCATGCCGAACCCGGGCAGCTGGTGCTGCTCACCGACCTGACGGAAACCCGACGCCTGCAGGATCAGCTGTCCCGCCATGAACGCCTGTCGGCCCTGGGGCGGATGGTGGCCTCCCTGGCTCATCAGATTCGCACGCCACTGTCCGCCGCCTTGCTCTATGCCAGTCATTTGACCGAGCAGGTGTTGCCGGCCGAGCAACAGCAGCGCTTCGCCGGACGCCTGAAGGAGCGTCTGCACGAGCTCGAGCACCAGGTGCGCGACATGCTGGTGTTCGCCCGCGGCGAGTTGCCGCTGCCGGATCGATTGGCGCCCAGGGCCCTGTTCGCGGCTCTGCGCACGGCGGCCGAGCCCCATGTGCAGGGTATGAACCTGCGTTGGCAGTGCGATGTGCGCGACGGCGAGTTGCTGTGCAATCGCGACACCCTGGTCGGCGCCGTCCTCAATCTGTTGCACAACGCCATTCAGGCGGCCGGCGGCGATGCCCGTCTCAAGGTCCATCTGTACCGGCGCGACGACACGTTGCGCCTGTGTGTCAGCGACGACGGGCCGGGGATAGATCCGGCCACCCTGGCGCGCCTGGGCGAACCCTTCTTCACCACCAAGACCACCGGTACCGGCCTGGGCCTGGCGGTGGTCAAGGCGGTGGCGCGTGCCCATCAGGGCGAGCTGCAGCTGTATTCGCGCCTCGGCCGGGGCACCTGTGCCCTGTTGACTATGCCGCTGCTGAGCGCGGCGCAACCCTCGATTCAGGAGTGATTCCCATGGCTGCCAAAGTCCTGCTGGTCGAAGACGACCGCGCCTTGCGCGAAGCCCTGGCCGATACCCTCATGCTGGCCGGGCACGATTACTGTGCGGTGGAGAGTGCCGAGGCGGCGTTGCAGGCGCTGGCCCGGGAGGCGTTCGGCCTGGTGGTCAGCGATGTGAACATGCCGGGCATGGACGGTCATCAGTTGCTGGGCCTGATTCGCCAGCGCCAGCCGCAGCTGCCGGTGCTGCTGATGACCGCCCACGGCGCGGTCGAGCGGGCGGTGGAGGCCATGCGTCAGGGGGCTGCGGACTACCTGGTCAAACCGTTCGAGCCGAAGGCCTTGTTGGCCCTGGTCGAGCGGCATGCCCTGGGCCGCCTGGGCGCGGCCGAGCAGGGCGGTCCGGTGGCCCTGGAGCCGGCCAGCGTGCAGTTGCTGGAGCTGGCCGCGCGGGTGGCGCAGAGCGATTCCACGGTGCTGATCACCGGCGAGTCCGGTACCGGCAAGGAGGTGCTGGCGCGCTATATCCACCAGCAGTCGCCGCGTTCGACGCAGCCCTTCATCGCCATCAACTGCGCCGCCATTCCCGACAACATGCTCGAGGCCACCCTGTTCGGTCACGAGAAGGGCGCCTTCACCGGCGCCGTCGCCAGTGCGCCGGGCAAGTTCGAGCTGGCCGATGGCGGCACCATCCTCCTCGACGAGATTTCCGAGATGCCGCTGGCCTTGCAGGCCAAGCTGCTGCGCGTGCTGCAGGAGCGCGAGGTGGAGCGCGTCGGCGCGCGCAAACCGATCAGCCTGGATATTCGCGTGCTGGCCACCAGCAACCGCGACCTGGCCGGGGAGGTCGCGGCGGGACGGTTTCGCGAAGACCTCTACTATCGCCTGTCGGTCTTTCCCCTGGCCTGGCGGCCGCTGCGCGAGCGTCCGGCGGACATAGTGCCGCTGGCCGAGCGCCTGCTGGCCAAGCACGTCAAAAAAATGAATCACCCGCCGATTCGCCTGTCACCCCAGGCCCAGGCCTGCCTGGTGAGTCATGCCTGGCCGGGCAACGTGCGCGAGCTGGACAATGCCATCCAGCGCGCGCTGATCCTGCAGCAGGGCGGCCTGATCCAGCCGCAGGACCTCTGCCTGACGGCGCCGATCGGCTTCGCCCCGGCTGTGCAGTCGCCGCTGGCCTCCGTGCCGATGAATGCGCCGAGCAGCGCTGTGGGGGCGGCAGAAGGGCCGGTGGCGGAGGCGGGCGATCTGGGCGAGGACCTGCGTCGGCGCGAGTTCCAGGTGATCATCGACACCCTGCGCTCCGAGCGCGGGCGGCGCAAGGAGGCCGCCGAGCGTCTGGGCATCAGCCCGCGCACCCTGCGCTACAAGCTGGCGCAGATGCGCGATGCCGGGCTGGACGTGGAGGCCTATCTCTACGCCAGCTAGGGGGTGGCGTCAGCCGGCCCCCTGCCGCCGGGCGGGTCGATCCTCACCACTGATGCACAGTCGCCCGGAGCCGGCTCCGGGCGACTGTGCGCTCGCGGGTTCGGCCGGCTCGTGACGCTGCTCCTGCAGTATTGGCACCCTTGTTGCAGAACCTCATCCAAGAGCGCCGCGCAGCGTCAAAATTCCGCGGCCAGTGGAGGAAGGTTATGAGCCAGGGTGTCGAATTCAATCGCCTGATGTTGGAAATGCGCTCCATGCAAGCCGAGGCCATGGCGCGGCAGAAGCCGGTCGCCAGCGCCCCGGAGCCGGGCGCGCCGAGCTTCTCGGAGATGCTCGGGCAGGCGGTGAACAAGGTCAACGAAACCCAGCAGACCTCCAACCAACTGGCTACCGCCTTCGAGATGGGCCAGAGCGGCGTCGACCTCACCGATGTGATGATCGCTTCGCAGAAGGCCAGCGTGTCCTTCCAGGCCATGACCCAGGTGCGCAACAAGCTGGTTCAGGCGTACCAAGACATCATGCAGATGCCGGTTTAAGGATAGGTTCCGACCATGGCCGATGCCCTCGCCACAAACGTGCCCGCCACCACTGCGGGTGACGATCCGAAGAAACCGCTGTTCGGTCTGACCTTCCTGGAGAACCTGTCGGACATGAGCATGCTGCGCCAGATCGGCCTGCTGGTCGGCCTGGCCGCCAGCGTGGCGATCGGTTTCGCCGTGGTGCTCTGGTCGCAGCAGCCCGACTACCGCCCGCTCTATGGCAGCCTCAGCGGCATGGATGCGTCCCAGGTGGTGGAGACCCTGGCGGCCGCCGACATCGCCTATACGGTCGAGCCCAACTCCGGTGCCCTGCTGGTCAAGGCCGAGGACCTGGCGCGGGCGCGCATGCGCCTGGCCGCGGCGGGGGTGGCGCCGAACGACAAGAGCGTCGGCTTCGAGATCCTCGACCAGGAGCAGGGCCTGGGCACCAGCCAGTTCATGGAGGCCACCCGCTACCGTCGCGGCCTGGAAGGCGAGCTGGCGCGCACCGTGTCCAGCCTCAACAACGTCAAGGGTGCCCGGGTGCACCTGGCCATCCCCAAGAGTTCGGTGTTCGTGCGCGACGAGCGCAAGCCCAGTGCCTCGGTGCTGGTCGAGCTGTATCCGGGGCGCGCCCTGGAGCCGAGCCAGGTGATGGCCATCGTCAACCTGGTGGCGACCAGCGTGCCGGAACTGGACAAGTCGCAAGTCACGGTGGTCGACCAGAAGGGCAACCTGCTGTCCGACCAGCGCGAGCTGTCCGAGCTGACCATGGCCGGCAAGCAGTTCGACTACAGCCGGCGCCTGGAGAGCCTGTTCACCCAGCGCGTGCACAACATCCTGCAGCCGGTGCTGGGCAGCGGCCGCTACAAGGCCGAGGTCTCGGCGGACGTGGACTTCAGCGCGGTGGAGTCCACCTCGGAGATGTTCAACCCGGACCAGCCGGCCCTGCGCAGCGAACAGCAGGTCAACGAACAGCGCACCAGCGCCCTCGGCCCGCAAGGGGTGCCCGGCGCCCTGAGCAATCAGCCGCCGGGTGCGGCGAGCGCCCCGGAGAAGGCCGCAGCGGCTGCCGCGCCCGGGGCGATCGCCCCCGGCCAGCCGCTGCTCGATGCCAACGGCCAACAGGTCATGGACCCGGTGACCGGCCAGCCGCTGCTGGCGCCATTTCCGGCGGACAAGCGCGAGCAGGCCACGCGCAATTTCGAACTGGACCGCTCGATCAGCTACACCAAGCAGCAGCAGGGGCGCCTGCGCCGGCTTTCGGTGGCGGTGGTGGTGGACGATCAGCTCAAGCTCGACCCGGCCACCGGCGAGGCCAGCCGGGTGCCCTGGAGCAGCGAAGACCTGGCCCGCTTCACCCGTCTGGTGCAGGACTCGGTCGGCTTCGACGCCAGCCGTGGCGACAGCGTCAGCGTGATCAACACGCCGTTCACCGCCGAGCAGGGCGAGGAGATCGTCGAGGCGGCCTTCTACACCCAGCCGTGGTTCTGGGACATCGTCAAGCAGGTGCTCGGCGTGCTGTTCATCCTGGTGCTGGTGTTCGGCGTGCTGCGTCCGGTGCTCAACAACATCACCACGGCCGGCAAGTCCGGCGGCGGCTCCGGCGCGGGACGCAACGGCGATGTGGAACTCGGCGAAATGGGCGGCCTGGACGGCGAGCTGTCCGCCGATCGGGTCAGCCTCGGCGGCCCGCAAAGCATCCTCCTGCCCAGCCCGACCGAGGGGTATGATGCGCAGCTGAACGCGATCAAGAGCCTGGTCGCCGAGGACCCGGGTCGCGTCGCCCAGGTCGTGAAAGAGTGGATCAACGCCGATGAGTGACAACCGTACTGCCGCCAAGCTGAACAAGGTCGACAAGGCCGCGATCCTCCTGCTCTCGCTGGGCGAGACCGACGCCGCCCAGGTGCTGCGTCATCTCGGGCCCAAGGAGGTGCAGAAGGTCGGCGTGGCCATGGCCGGCATGCGCAACGTGCACCGCGAGCAGGTCGAGCAGGTGATGGGCGAGTTCGTCGAGATCGTCGGCGACCAGACCAGCCTGGGCGTGGGCTCCGACGGCTATATCCGCAAGATGCTGACTGCGGCCCTCGGCGAGGACAAGGCCGGCAACCTGATCGACCGCATCCTCCTGGGCGGCAGCACCAGCGGCCTGGACAGCCTCAAGTGGATGGAGCCGCGGGCGGTGGCCGACGTGATCCGCTACGAGCACCCGCAGATCCAGGCCATAGTCGTGGCCTACCTCGACCCCGACCAGGCCGGCGAGGTGCTCAGCCACTTCGACCACAAGGTGCGCCTGGACATCGTCCTGCGCGTGTCCTCGCTGAACACCGTGCAGCCGGCGGCGCTCAAGGAACTCAACCTGATTCTCGAGAAGCAGTTCTCCGGCAGTGCCAACACCACTCGCGCCAGCCTGGGCGGGATCAAGCGGGCGGCCGACATCATGAACTTCCTCGACAGCTCGGTCGAAGGCCAGCTGATGGACTCGATCCGCGAGGTCGACGAAGACCTGTCGTCGCAGATCGAGGACCTGATGTTCGTCTTCGACAACCTCGCCGACGTCGACGACCGCGGCATCCAGGCGCTGCTGCGCGAGGTGTCCTCCGACGTGCTGGTGCTGGCGCTCAAGGGCGCCGACGAGGCGATCAAGGAAAAGGTCTTCAAGAACATGTCCAAGCGTGCCGCCGAGCTGCTGCGCGACGATCTGGAGGCCAAGGGGCCGGTGCGGGTCAGCGATGTCGAGGCGGCGCAGAAGGAGATTCTCACCATCGCCCGGCGCATGGCCGAGGCCGGCGAAATCGTCCTCGGCGGCAAGGGCGGCGAGGAGATGGTGTAGGGGCTGATGGCATTTATTCACGGCCGCGACGGCGGCCCGCTTGGCGCAGGACTAGGCGCGAGGAGAGAGGTTTGGTGACTCCCAATGAACGACGAGTAACGACGGCCTGCGCCAAGCGGGCCCCGTCCCTTCGGGTTGCGCGGCAAACCCCGCCATGCTGTGTTGCGGGACTTGCCAAGGGAGTGGCCATTGCCTGCGTCCCGCGCCTTGCCTGGCGGGGTTTGCCGCGGCAACGCGGCTCGCGAACAAATGCCATCAGACCCTAATATGGCGACCAAGGAAGCGGCCAGCGAGCTGATTCGCGCCAAGGACCTCGGTGTCTTCGATCGCTGGGCGTTGCCCAGTTTCGATTCCGGCGACGAGGCGAGCGAGCCGGCCGCCGAGGAGCAGCCTGGCGACCATGAGTCCGGGGTGGCCCAGGTCAGTCAGGGCGAGGTCGAGGAGGTCCCGCCGGAGGACGTCAAACCCCTGACGCTGGAGGAGCTGGAGGCGATTCGGGAAGAAGCCTACAACGAGGGCTTCTCCACGGGGGAGAAAGACGGTTTTCACGCCGGGCAGCTGAAGGCCAAGCAGGAAACCGACGCGGCCCTGGCTGCCAAGCTGGCCGGTCTGGAGCAACTGATGCAGCAACTGTTCGAGCCGATCGCCGAGCAGGACCAGCAGCTGGAAGTGGCGCTGGTCAATCTGCTCAGCCATATGGCCCGCCAGGTGATCCAGCGCGAGTTGACCAGCGATTCCAGTCAGATCCGCCAGATCCTGCGCGAGGCGCTGAAGCTGCTGCCGATGGGCGCGGGCAATGTGCGTATCCACCTCAACCCGCAGGACTTCGAGACGATCAAGGCCCTGCGCGAGCGTCACGAGGAGGATTGGCGCATCCTCGAGGACGACTCCATGTTGCCCGGCGGTTGCCGGGTCGAGTGCGAGCACAGCCGCATCGATGCGAGTATCGAGACGCGCCTGGAGCAGGCGCTGAAGCAGCTGTTCGAGCAGCAGCGCGAGCAGGTCACCAATCCCGTAGCGGCCGACCTGCAGATCGATCTGGACGCCGCCCAGGAACCGGCCGATGCGCCTTGAGCGCACCAGCTTCGCCAAGCGCCTGGCCGGCTACCGCGAGGCGGTACAGCTGCCGGTCCAGCCGGTGGTGGAGGGCCGCCTGCTACGCATGGTCGGTCTGACCCTGGAGGCCGAAGGCCTGCGTGCGGCGCTGGGCAGTCGCTGCCTGGTGATCAACGACGACAGCTATCACCCGGTGCAGGTCGAGGCCGAGGTGATGGGCTTCTCCAACGGCAAGATCTACCTGATGCCCGTCGGCGGCCTGGCCGGCATCGCGCCGGGGGCGCGGGTGGTGCCGCTGCCCGATACCGGGCGCCTGCCGATGGGCCGCTCGATGCTCGGCCGGGTGCTCGACGGTGCCGGTCGCGCCCTGGACGGCAAGGGCGGGATGAAAGCCGAGGACTGGGTGCCGATGGACGGGCCGACCATCAATCCGCTCAAACGCCACCCGATCGACCAGCCGCTGGATGTCGGCATTCGCTGCATCAATGGCCTGCTCACCGTCGGTCGCGGCCAGCGCCTGGGCCTGTTCGCCGGTACGGGCGTGGGCAAGAGTGTGTTGCTCGGCATGATGACGCGCTTCACCGAGGCCGAGATCATAGTGGTCGGGCTGATCGGCGAGCGGGGCCGCGAGGTCAAGGAGTTCATCGACGAGATCCTCGGCGAGGAGGGCATCAAGCGCTCGGTGGTGGTCGCCTCGCCGGCCGATGACGCGCCCTTGATGCGCCTGCGGGCGGCCATGTACTGCACGCGCATCGCCGAATATTTCCGCGACAAGGGCAAGAACGTCCTGTTGCTGATGGACTCGCTGACCCGCTTCGCCCAGGCCCAGCGGGAAATCGCCCTGGCCATCGGCGAGCCGCCGGCGACCAAGGGCTACCCGCCCTCGGTATTCGCCAAGCTGCCCAAGCTGGTCGAGCGGGCCGGCAATGCCGAGGCCGGTGGTGGCTCGATCACGGCCTTCTACACCGTACTGAGCGAAGGCGACGACCAGCAGGACCCGATCGCCGACGCCGCGCGTGGGGTGCTCGACGGCCATATCGTGCTGTCGCGGCGTCTGGCGGAGGAGGGGCATTATCCGGCCATCGACATCGAGGCCTCGATCAGCCGGGTCATGCCGCAGGTGGTGGCGCCCGAGCATCTGCGCCAGGCCCAGCGCTTCAAGCAGCTGTGGTCGCGTTATCAGCAGAGCCGCGATCTGATCAGCGTCGGGGCCTACGTGCCGGGGGGCGATGCCGACACCGACCTGGCCATCGCCCGCCAGCCGGCGATGGTCGGCTACCTGCGCCAGAGCCTGGGCGAGAGCGAAAATCTCGAGCGTAGCAGTGCCCAGCTGGCGGCGATCTTCAACCCAGCCGCGGCGTCCGGGGGCTAAATGTCGCAAGGCCGGGCCGCGCGTCTCGCGCCGGTGATCGCGATGGCCGAGCGCGCCGAACGCGAGGCCGCCGTGCAGCTCGGCCGTGTCCAGGGCCAGCTGCGTCAGGCGGAAGTCAAGTTGGGTCAGCTGGAGCATTACCGCGGCGATTACCAGCAGCAATGGATCAGCGAGGGCCAGCGGGGAGTGTCCGGCCAGTGGTTGATGAACTATCAACGCTTTCTCGCGCAACTGGAGACCGCCATCGGTCAGCAGCGCCAGAGTGTGGACTGGCATCGCGCCAATCTGGACAAGGTGCGTGATACTTGGCAGCAGCGCTATGCCCGGCTCGAAGGGCTGCGCAAACTGGTGCAGCGCTATCTCGACGAGGCTCGCCTGCTCGAGGACAAGCGCGAGCAGAAGCTGCTCGATGAGCTGGCTCAGCGCCTGTCCAGTCGCGCGTCGAGCTGATTGGCAGTTGCCGCAAACGGTTCTGGATGCTACATCTTGAACATGCGAAGCGTGCAGAGGGCTTGACGCTACGCTGATATTCGACCGGATGCGTTATCGACTGTTTCGCAGGATTAAGGAGTAATTCATGGCTATCACCTCGCTGCCCTCGCCTGATGGGCAAGAGTTGACCATCGTGATTCAAGGACGTTTCGATTTCGGTGCGCACCAAGAGTTTCGCGATGCCTACGAGCGCACCAGCGTCAGTCCAGAGCGCTATGTCATCGACCTCAAGGGTACGACCTACCTCGACAGCTCGGCGCTGGGCATGCTGCTGTTGCTGCGCGATCACGCCGGCGGCGAGCACGCCCAGATCCGTTTGCTCAACTGCAACCCGGACGTGCGCAAGATTCTCGCCATTTCCAATTTCGGACAGCTGTTTCAGATCGCCTGACGCAGGTGTCAGCGATCATGTCCGAGAACCTGAGCATCCTGATCGCCGAAGACGGCGCGGCCGATCGCCTGCTGTTGTCGGCCATCGTCAGCCGTCAGGGGCACAGGGCCTTGACCGCGAGCAATGGCCTGGAAGCGGTCGAGCTGTTCCAGCGCGAGCAGCCACAGCTGGTCCTGATGGATGCGTTGATGCCACTGATGGACGGTTTCGAGGCGGCGCGGCAGATCAAGCAGCTGGCCGGCGAGTCCCTGGTGCCGATCATCTTCCTGACCTCCTTGACCGAGGGGGAGGCGTTGGTGCGCTGTCTGGAGGCCGGTGGCGACGACTTTCTCGCCAAGCCCTACAACCCGGTGATTCTCGAAGCCAAGATCAAGGCCATGGACCGCCTGCGGCGCCTGCAGGATACGGTGCTGCAGCAGCGCGACCTGATCGCCAAGCACAACGAGTATCTGCTCAACGAGCAGCGCGTGGCCAAGGCGGTGTTCGACAAGGTGGCCCACTCCGGCTGTCTCGATGCGCCGAATATCCGCTATCTGCAGTCCCCCTTCGCCCTGTTCAACGGCGACCTGTTGTTGGCGGCCTATAAGCCCTCGGGCGGCATGCACGTATTGCTCGGCGATTTCACCGGTCACGGCCTGCCGGCCGCGATAGGCGCCATGCCGGTGGCCGAAGTGTTCTACGGCATGACCGCCAAGGGCTACTCCCTGGCCGAGATCCTGCGCGAGATGAATGCCAAGCTCAAACGCATCTTGCCCGTCGGCATGTTCTGCTGCGCCACCATGCTCAGCCTGAATGCCCATCGCCGTGAGGTCGAGGTGTGGAGTGGCGGCTTGCCGGACGGCTATCTGCAACGTGGCGCCGGAGGCGAGCGTATTCCCCTGGCATCCCGCCACTTGCCGCTGGGCATCCTCGACGCGCCGTCGTTCGACGATGCCTACGAGGTCTATCCCCTGGAGCTGGGCGACCGGATCATCCTGCTCTCCGATGGCGTGCTGGAGGCCCGCGACGGCGAAGGCCAGCTGTTCGGCGAGGAGCGCCTGCTCGGCGTGTTCGCCGAAAGCCCCGAGCCGCAGCACATCTTCACGAATATTCAACAGGCGTTGACGCGCTTTCGTGGCGAGCAGGAGGACGACGTCAGCCTGGTCGAGGTCAGCCTGGTCGAGGCCAGCGCCCAGAGCCGCCCACCCCTGGCTTTTTCCGCTTGTGGCCAGAACAACCCGCTGGACTGGTCGGCGAGCTTCGAGTTTCGGGGGGAAACCTTGCGGCGCTTCAACCCGTTGCCTTTCCTCCTGCAACTGTTGCTCGAGGTCCAGGGGCTGCGTCCCCAGGGCGGGGCGCTGTACAGCGTACTCGCAGAGTTGTATTCGAATGCCCTGGAGCATGGGGTGCTGGGGCTGGACTCCGCCTTGAAGCGCGATGCGGAGGGTTTCGCCGAGTATTATCGGCAGCGCAGCGCGCGACTGGCTGCCCTCGACGAAGGCTATGTGCGTTTCCACCTGAATCTTTTTCCCGAGGCGGCAGGTGGCCGTCTGGTCGTGAGGGTCGAAGACAGCGGCCCCGGATTCGACGGGCAGGCGGTCCTGGACCGGCAGATGGCGCTGGACAGCCTCTGCGGACGCGGCCTGGCCCTGGTGCGCCAGCTGAGCGAGCGCTGCACCTGGCCGGATGACGGCCGGGGTGCGCGCGTGGAGTTCTCCTGGCGGCTTGGGGCATAATCGCGCTCGTTTTGATCAGGGAGTGACCGGATGTCCGATACCCATCTCGACAGCGCCGTGCAGGGAGTGCTGCAGGATGTCATGGCGGCGGAGTACCCAGTGCTGCTGGATACCTTTCTGGCCGACTCCGAAGAGCGCCTGCGGCTGCTGCACCAGGCCGAGCAGGCCGCAGATGCGCAGGGGCTGCGTCTGGCTGCACACAGCTTCAAGGGCAGTTGCAGCAACATGGGGGCGCCCTTGCTTGCCGAGCTGTGTTGGCAGTTGGAGGAGGCGGCGCGGCGCGAGCACTTGCACGAGGCCGCCGGGCTCATCGAGCAGATCGAGCGTGAGTTCGCCATCGTGCGCATCCTGTTCAGGGCCGAGCGCCAGCGTTTTCGCTTCTAGCCTCATCGGCTCCGCCGCAAACTTGGCCCACCCTTTGCAATTATCTCGGCACTACCCCATTCAAACGGAGAGTGCCCGTGTCTGTTGCTCCCGATCTACTCCTCAAGCCGGCTGCCGAAGTAAGGCCGAAAGCGGCGTCGGCTAAGGCTCCGGCGAAACCGGCCGAGCCCAATAAACGCGAGCCCTCCAGCTTCGCGCAGGTCTACGCCAAGGAGCGTCAGGCCAATGCCGCCGGACGCAGTGAAGCCAGCGCTAAACCCGAGCGTGCGACCGATTCCGCATCGGGCGAAGCGCAGGAAGAGCAAGACGCTGCCGCCGCAGCCCAGCCAGCGCTTGCCGAAAGCGGCAACTCTTTGCCGAGTGACCCGTCGACCGAGGATCCGTCGCTCGACCTGTTGTTTGGATTGGCCGGCCAGCAGCCGGTGTCGGACGAAACCGGCGAACTCGGCTTGCAGGGGGGCGAGGCGGCGCCCTTGCCGACGGCCAGCCTGATCGGCTCGGGGCCGGCGAGCCTGACCGAGGCAAGCCTCGATCCTGAGCTGGAGGCGTTGAACCAGGTGCCCGCGGTGCAGATGGCCCTGGAGCTGGGGGCCAAGGCCGCTGCGGCTGAGCAGAGCGCCACGGGGAAGGCCGCCACCCAGGCATCGTTCAACACCGGGCAGGGGTTCGCCAATGCGATGGCCGCCATGGGGGCGCAGCGTTCGCAAGAGCAGGGCGCTGATCTGGCCGAGGCGCCGCTGCTGGAGTTGAGTGCCGAGGGGCTGGAAAGCCTGAAGGAAAGCTCCGCCGACAACCGCCCGGAAAACTTCGTCAGCAAGCTCAGCGCGTTGAGCCAGGCCGTTGGCCAGCAGGCCGCGCTGGCGCCGCGTGCTGCCCAGGTGCCGGGGCAGCCGGTAGCGATGCAGCAGGGGGGCTGGAGCGAGGCGGTGGTCGACCGGGTGATGTGGCTGTCCAGCCAGAACCTCAAGTCCGCCGAGATTCAGCTCGACCCCGCCGAACTGGGTCGCCTGGAGGTGCGCATCAACATGAGTCAGGAGCAGACCCAGGTCACCTTTGCCAGCCCCAACGCCGCGGTGCGCGAGGCCCTGGAAGGGCAGATGCACCGGCTGCGTGAGCTGTTTTCCCAGCAGGGCATGAACTTGCTCGATGCCAGTGTCTCCGACCAGTCGCTGAGTCGCGGCTGGCAAGGACAGGAGGGGAGCGGTGGCGGCGGACGTGGCGGCGCCAGTGAGCCTCTGCTCGGCGGTGAGGAGGAATTCGCCGCAAGCGCGGCCGAGCAGCCTGCTCTTTCCCTCGGCGGCGCCCGTGCTCTGGTCGATTATTACGCCTAGGTGCGTCCCCCGTGTCGGTGGCCGCTCCTTCCCGGAATACTAAGGATGGATAGGCGCTGTAGTCTGTCGTCTCACTGATCTAAACTGCCTCGCCCGACAGCCATAAGGTTGCCGGGCGAGGGCGTTCGGGCGTGACAAGGTCGTGGGGGGGCTGATATATCCGCTGCCCAGGTTGATTCTGCGGCCAGCCTGCGGAGCCCGGCCACCTGTTCCGGCTGAATCGCCCGTCGGGGCCTTCGCCAGGGCGCTCTGTCGAAGAGCTGGCATAACACTTGCTCCCAACCTCTTAACGGCGGCTAGAACAGCGCTCAGTGACGGATTATTGGCATGGCTAAGAAAGACAAGTCGCAAGACGCGGCGGGCGGCGACGCGAAACCGGCTGGCAAGCTGAAACTCATTATCTTGATCGTCGTGGCGCTGCTGCTCGCGGTGGGCCTGTCGGTGGGGGGGACCTGGTTCCTGCTCAGCAAGGGTGACGCCCAGGCGGAAGCCGAAGCCCAGGCGCCGACGGAGCCGGCTGCGCCGGTCAAGCTGCCGGCGATCTATGAAGAGTTGACGCCAGCCTTCGTGGTCAATTTCGACTACAAGGGGCGACCGCGTTACATGCAGGTCAGCGTCGCCCTGATGGCGCGCGACAAGACGGCACTGGACGCGCTCAAGGTGCACATGCCGGTGTTGCGCAATCGCCTGGTGATGCTGTTTTCCAGCCAGGACTTCGAGACGCTAGCCACCCCGGTGGGCATGGAAATGCTGCGCCAGCAGGCCACCAGCAGCGTACAGGAGCTGGCGCAGAAGGAGACGGGCACGCTGGCCGTCGAGCAAGTGTTGTTCACCAACCTCGTGTTGCAGTAGTCGGGAGTCGGACATGGCCGTGCAAGACCTGCTCTCCCAGGACGAGATCGATGCGCTGCTGCATGGCGTCGACGACGGCCTGGTCGAGACCGAGGACGCCGCCGAACCGGGCAGCGTCAAGCAGTATGACCTGACCAGCCAGGACCGGATCGTCCGCGGGCGCATGCCGACCCTGGAGATGATCAACGAGCGCTTCGCCCGCTACACCCGCATCAGCATGTTCAACCTGCTGCGTCGCTCGGCGGACGTGGCGGTCGGCGGCGTGCAGGTGATGAAGTTCGGCGAGTACGTGCATTCGCTGTACGTGCCGACCAGCCTCAACCTGGTGAAGATGAAGCCGCTGCGCGGCACCGGGCTGTTCATCCTCGATGCCAAGCTGGTGTTCAAGCTGGTCGACAACTTCTTCGGCGGCGACGGCCGTCACGCCAAGATCGAGGGGCGCGAGTTCACCCCCACCGAGCTGCGGGTGGTGCGCATGGTGCTGGACCAGGCCTTCGTCGACCTGAAGGAGGCCTGGCACGCGGTCATGGACATCAACTTCGAGTACGTCAACTCGGAGGTGAACCCGGCCCTGGCCAACATCGTCAGCCCCAGCGAAGTCATAGTGGTGTCGACCTTCCATATCGAACTGGATGGCGGTGGCGGCGACCTGCACGTGACCATGCCCTATTCGATGATCGAGCCGATCCGCGAGATGCTCGACGCCGGTTTCCAGTCCGATGTCGACGACCAGGACGAGCGCTGGGTCAAGTCCCTGCGCGAGGACATTCTCGACGTCAGCGTGCCCCTGGGCGCCACCGTGGCGCGGCGCCAGTTGAAGCTGCGCGACATCCTGCACATGCAACCGGGCGACGTGATCCCGGTGGATATTCCCGACAACGTGATCATGCGTGCCAATGGGGTGCCGGCCTTCAAGGTCAAGCTGGGCGCACACAAGGGCAACCTGGCCCTGCAGGTGCTGGAGCCGATCGAACGGCAGCGCTAGACCCCGTCAAACCTGTTACATGCCAGCCGAGGACAGACTATGGCAGACGAAAACGAAACGACCTCCCCGGAGGAGCAGGCGCTGGCCGACGAGTGGGCCGCAGCGCTGTCCGAGTCCGGCGACGCCGCCGGCCAGGACGACATCGATGCCATGCTCGCCGCCGGTGGCGCGGGCGATGCGCCGGCTGCGCCGCGGGCGCCGATGGAGGAGTTCGGCAGCGCGCCTAAGAGCAACCAGCCGGTCAACCTGGATGGGCCGAATCTGGATGTGATCCTGGATATCCCGGTGTCGATCTCCATGGAAGTCGGCAATACCGATATCACCATCCGCAACCTGCTGCAGCTCAATCAGGGCTCGGTGATCGAGTTGGATCGGCTGGCCGGCGAGCCGCTGGACGTGCTGGTCAACGGCACCCTGATCGCCCATGGCGAGGTGGTGGTGGTCAACGAGAAGTTCGGCATCCGCCTGACGGACGTGATCAGCCCGAGCGAACGCATCAAGAAGCTGCGCTAGGCATGCGTGCGCTCATCGGCATTATCGGCTCGCTGCCGCTGACGGCCCTCGCCGCCGAGTCGGCGCCGGCGGCTCCCTCTCTGGCGGAGGGCGGCATGGCGGGGCAGTTGGTGCAGTTGCTGCTCGGCCTGCTGCTGGTGATCGGCCTGATCTTCCTGCTGGCCTGGCTCATGCGCCGGGTTCAACAGATCACTCCGCGCGGCGGTCAGGTGATCAAGATACTCGCCAGCCAGGCCCTCGGCCCCCGTGACCGCCTGGTGCTGGTGCAGGTCGGCCAGGAGCAGATCCTCCTCGGTTTGACCCCGGGCCGCATCACCCCGCTGCATGTCATGGCCGAGCCGGTGCACCTGCCGGACGGCCAGCCGGCCTCGACCGAGTTCGCCCAGCGCCTGATGGAGCTGCTGGGCAAGGACCAGAAGGACACGTCTCGATGAGCGCCATGCGCCTGCTCCTGGCCCTGCTGCTGGCGCTGAGCGCGCCTCTGGCCCTGGGCGCCGACAACCCGTTGTCGATCCCGGCGATCACCCTGAGCACCGATACCCAGGGGCAGCAGGAATACTCGGTCAGCCTGCAGATCCTGCTGATCATGACGGCGCTGAGTTTCATCCCGGCCTTCGTCATGCTGATGACCAGCTTCACCCGCATCATCATCGTGTTCTCCATCCTGCGTCAGGCCCTGGGCCTGCAGCAGACGCCGTCGAACCAGATCCTGGTCGGCCTGGCGTTGTTCCTGACCCTGTTCATCATGGCGCCGGTGTTCGACCAGATAAACCGCGACGCCCTGCAGCCTTACCTCAACGAGCAGCTGCCGGCCCAGGAGGCGATCGCCAAGGCCGAAGTGCCGATCAAGAACTTCATGCTGGCGCAGACCCGCGAGAGCGACCTGGAGCTGTTCATGCGCCTGTCCAAGCGCACCGACATCGCCAGTGCGGACGATACGCCGCTGACCATCCTGATCCCGGCCTTCGTCACCTCGGAGCTGAAGACCGCGTTCCAGATCGGTTTCATGATCTTCATCCCGTTCCTGGTGATCGATCTGGTGGTGTCCAGCATCCTCATGGCCATGGGTATGATGATGCTCTCGCCGCTGATCATCTCGCTGCCGTTCAAGATCATGCTGTTCGTCCTGATCGATGGCTGGGCGCTGATCATGGGCACCCTGGCGGCCAGCTTCGGAGCGACCTGAGCATGACCCCCGAGATCGCCGTCGACCTGTTCCGCGAGGCGCTGTGGCTGACCGCCTTGATCGTGGCGGTCATCGTCGTGCCCAGCCTGCTGGTGGGCTTGGTGGTGGCGATGTTCCAGGCTGCCACGCAGATCAACGAGCAGACCCTGAGCTTCCTGCCGCGCCTGCTGGTGATCCTGCTCACCCTGATTTTTGCCGGCCCCTGGTTGACCCGCGAGCTGATGGAGTTCACCAAGATGTTGATCATGAACATCCCCATGCTGATCGGCTGACATGATCGAGCTGAGCGCCACGCAGATCGGCGGCTGGGTCGGCAGTTTCCTGTTGCCGCTGTTCCGCATCGCCGCGCTGCTGATGAGCATGCCGATCATCGGCACCCAGCTGGTGCCGATGCGGGTGCGCCTGTATCTGGCCCTGGCCATTTGCCTGGTGCTGATGCCGACCCTGCCGGCGATGCCGCAGGTCGACGCGCTGAGCCTGCGCAGCCTGGTGCTGATCGCCCAGGAGGTGCTGATCGGGGTGATGCTCGGCTTCAGCCTGCAGCTGTTCTTCCACGCCTTCCTGGTCGCCGGGCAGATCGTCTCGATGCAGATGGGCCTGGGCTTCGCCTCCATGGTCGATCCGACCAATGGGGTGTCGGTGCCGGTGGTCGGTCAGTTCTTCCTGATGTTGGTGACCCTGCTGTTCCTCGCGATGAACGGTCATCTGGTGGTGTTCGAGGTGCTGGCCGAGAGCTTCGTTACCCTGCCGGTGGGCGAGGGGCTGCTGACCGACCACTACTGGACCCTGGCCACCAAGCTGGGCTGGGTCATGGGCGCGGCGCTGATGCTGGTGCTGCCGGCCATCACCGCCTTGCTGGTGGTCAACCTGGCGTTCGGCGTGATGACCCGCGCCGCGCCGCAGCTGAACATCTTCTCCATCGGCTTTCCGCTGACCCTGGTGCTGGGGCTGGCGATCGTCTGGATCGGCATGGCCGACATCCTCGCCCAGTATCAGTTGCTGGTCGGCGAGGCCCTGCAGTTCCTGCGCGAAATGGCGCGGGCGAGGTAGGCCATGGCCGAGTCCGAGAGCGGCGCCGAAAAAAGCGAGGAACCCACGGAGAAACGCCTGCGCGAATCCCGTGAAAAGGGTCAGATCGCTCGCTCCAAGGAGCTCAACACCCTGGCGGTGATGTTGGCCGGGGCGGGCGGCCTGCTGGCCAGCGGCGGCGGGCTGGCGAGCGCGCTGCTGGAGATCATGCGCGGCAATTTTTCCCTGCCGCGCGAAGTGCTGTTCGACGAGCGCAACATGGTGATCTGGCTGCTGGCGTCCGGCGAGATGGCCATCGAGGCCTTGCTGCCGCTGTTCCTGGCCCTGCTGATCGCCTCCATCGTCGGCCCCATCGCCCTGGGCGGCTGGTTGTTCTCGGCCCAGGCCATGGCGCCAAAGCTGAGCCGGATGAACCCCCTGGCCGGGCTCAAGCGCATGTTTTCGACCAAGGCGCTGGTCGAGCTGCTCAAGGCCCTGGCCAAGTTCCTGGTGATCCTGCTGGTGGCCCTGGCGGTGCTGTCCGCCGACCGCGACGACCTGCTGGCGATGGCCCACGAGCCGCTGGAGGCGGCGATCCTGCACGCGGCCCAGGTGGTGGGCTGGAGCGCGCTGTGGATGGCCTGCGGGATCATCCTGATCGCCGCGGTGGACGTGCCCTTCCAGCTCTGGGACAACAAGCAGAAGCTGATGATGACCAAGCAGGAGGTGCGCGACGAATACAAGGACAGCGAGGGCAAGCCCGAGGTCAAGTCGCGCATCCGCCAGCTGCAGCGGGAGATGGCCGAGCGGCGCATGATGCAGGCCGTGCCCCAGGCCGATGTGGTGATCACCAACCCGACCCACTTCGCCGTGGCGCTGAAGTACGATCCGGCCAAGGGCAGTGCGCCGGTGCTGTTGGCCAAGGGCGGCGACTTCACCGCCCTGAAGATTCGCGAGATCGCCCAGGAGCACCGGGTCATGCTGCTGGAGTCGCCGGCCCTGGCGCGGGCGGTGTTCTATTCCACCGAGCTGGACCAGGAAATCCCCGCCGGCCTGTACCTGGCCGTGGCCCAGGTGCTGGCCTACGTCTACCAGTTGCGTCAGTACCAGGCCGGCAAGGGCAAGCGCCCGGGCCCGCTGCCGGACCTGCCGATTCCGCCGGATCTGCGTCGCGACGAGTGAGTGCCGGACGCCATCGCCGGTTGGGTCGAACTTGGAATGCTTCTTGCCACACCCCAGTTAAGACGCCGTTGCGCGTCAAAAAATTGAGCTGGCTGGGGTAGGGATGTGGCTGTAGATCGCGCGCAAATCATCGGAGACGTACGCAGCAATCTGGCGGGGTTGCGCCAGGGCAACCTGGGTATCCCGCTGCTGCTGCTGGTCATGCTCGGCATGGTCATGCTGCCGATGCCGGCGTTCCTCCTCGACGTGCTGTTCACCTTCAGCATCGCCCTGTCGATCGTGGTGCTGCTGGTCGGCATCTATGCCCTGCGGCCCCTGGATTTCGCGGTATTCCCGACCATCCTGCTGGCGGCGACCCTGTTGCGCCTGGGGCTCAACGTCGCCTCGACCCGGGTGGTGCTGCTGCACGGCCACGAGGGGCATGGCGCCGCCGGCCAGGTGATCCAGGCCTTCGGCGAGGTGGTGATCGGCGGCAACTACGTGGTCGGTATCGTGGTGTTCGCCATCCTCATGATCATCAACTTCGTGGTGGTCACCAAGGGCGCCGGGCGCATCTCCGAGGTCAGCGCGCGTTTCACCCTGGACGCCATGCCGGGCAAGCAGATGGCCATCGACGCCGACCTCAACGCCGGCCTGATCGACCAGGCCGAGGCCAAGAAGCGCCGCGCCGAGGTGTCCCAGGAGGCCGACTTCTACGGCTCCATGGACGGTGCCAGCAAGTTCGTCCGCGGCGACGCCATCGCCGGCCTGCTGATCCTGTTCATCAACCTGATCGGCGGCATCGCCATCGGCATGTTCCAGCACGGCCTGGGTTTCGCCGACGCCGGCAAGGTCTACACCCTGTTGACCATCGGCGACGGCCTGGTGGCGCAGATCCCCTCGCTGCTGCTGTCCACCGCCGCGGCGGTGATGGTCACCCGGGTGTCCAGCTCCGAAGACATGGGCGCCCAGGTCAACCGGCAGATGTTCGCCTCGCCGCGGGCCCTGGCCGTGGCCGCGGCGATCATGATCGCCATGGGGATGGTGCCGGGCATGCCGCACTTCTCCTTCATCAGCCTCGGCCTGATTGCCGCCGGCGCCGCGTACTGGATCGCCAACAAGCAACGCAAGGGCAAGGAGGAGGAAATCAAGGAGGTGCAGCGTCAGCAGGAGTTGCTGCCGGCGCAGAAGGCCCAGGAGGTCAAGGAGCTGGGCTGGGACGACGTCACGCCGGTGGACATGGTCGGCCTGGAGGTCGGCTACCGGCTGATCCCGTTGGTCGACCGCAACCAGGGCGGTCAGCTGCTTGCGCGGATCAAGGGGGTACGCAAGAAGCTGTCCCAGGAGATGGGGTTCCTCATGCCCTCGGTGCATATCCGCGACAACCTCGACCTGCTGCCCAACGCTTACCGCCTGACCCTGATGGGGGTCAGCGTGGCCGAGGCCGAGGTGTATCCGGATCGCGAGCTGGCGATCAACCCCGGGCAGGTGTTCGGCACCCTCAACGGCGTGGCCGCCAAGGATCCGGCGTTCGGTCTGGAGGCGGTGTGGATCGACGCCAGTCAGCGCGACCAGGCGCAATCGCTCGGCTACACCGTGGTGGACGCCAGTACGGTGGTCGCCACCCACCTCAACCAGGTGCTGCACAAGCATGCCCATGAGCTGCTCGGCCATGAGGAAGTGCAGCAGCTGCTGCAGTTGCTGGCCAAGAGCTCGCCGAAGCTGGCCGAGGAGCTGGTGCCGGGTCTGGTGTCGCTGTCGACCCTGCTCAAGGTGCTGCAGGCGTTGCTGCAGGAGCAGGTGCCGGTGCGCGACATCCGCACCATCGCCGAGGCCATGGCCAACGTCGCGGCCAAGAGTCAAGATCCCGCCGCGATGGTGGCGGCGGTGCGCGTGGCCTTGGCCCGCGCGATCGTGCAAAGCATCGTGGGACTAGAGCCGGAGCTGCCTGTGATCACCCTGGAACCCAGGTTGGAACAGATATTGCTCAATAGTTTGCAGAAGGCCGGGCAAGGCTCCGAGGATGGCATCCTCCTGGAACCGGGCATGGCCGAGAAGCTGCAGCGTTCCCTGGTGGAAGCGGCGCAGCGCCAGGAGATGCTCGGCAAGCCGGTGATACTGCTGGTGGCCGGTCCGGTCCGGGCGATGCTCTCGCGGTTCGCGCGGCTGGCAGTGCCGAACATGCACGTGCTGGCCTACCAGGAAATCCCGGACAACAAGCAGGTCACCATCGTCGCGACGGTGGGGCAGAACTAACCGAGGTCACAGGCCATGCAGGTCAAACGCTTTTTCGCCGCCGATATGCGTCAAGCCATGAAGCTGGTCCGCGATGAGCTGGGCGCGGATGCCTCGATCATCGGCAATCGCCGGGTGGCCGGCGGTGTCGAGTTGACCGCCGCGCTGGACTACCAGATTCCCGCCGCGCCTGCGCGCCAGCCCAATCCGGCGCTGGAGGCCGAGCTGCGCAAGACCCAGTCGCGCATCGCCTCCGCCCAGGCCGAGTTGACCACCCGGGCGCAGGCCGACGAGGGCAAGGACCGCCAACTGTTTGGCGCGGCCCCCGAGGTGCCGGCCGACAGCCTCGCCGCCGTGCTCGGCAAGCCGCAACCGGCGCTGCCTGCGGCCAGCGATCAGCGTGCCCTCGAGGCCATGCGCTTCGAGCTGCACGGCCTGCGCGAGCTGATCGAAGTACAGCTCGGCTCGATCGCCTGGGGCCAGATGCAGAGCCGCCGTCCGCAGCAGGCCAGCCTCTGGCGCCGCCTGCAGCGCATGGGCCTGCCGGCCGAGCTGGCCCGGGTGCTGCTCGAGCGGGTGACCAATGTCGCCGAGCCCCGGCAGGCCTGGCGCATGCTCCTGGCCCACCTGGCTCGCGCCATTCAGACCCCCAAGCAAGAGCCGCTGGAGGAGGGCGGGGTGATCGCCCTGGTCGGCCCGGCCGGCATGGGCAAGACCACCACCCTGGCCAAGCTGGCGGCGCGTTATGTGCTCAAGCACGGCGCCCAGAGCCTCGCCCTGGTCAGCCTGGACAGTTACCGCATCGGCGCCCAGGAGCAGGTCAAGACCCTCGGCCGCATCCTCGGCGTGCCGGTCACCCTGGTCGATCCCGGCCAATCGCTGACCCAGGCCCTGGCACCTCTGGCGAAGAAGCGCCTGGTGCTGATCGACACGGCCGGCCTGCCGGCCAACGACCCGGCGCTGCGCATGCAGCTGGAGGCCCTGGCCAGCCGCGGGATCAAGTCCAGGAACTACCTGGTCATGGCCGCCACCAGCCAGAGCCAGGTACTCAAAGCCGCCTACCATAGCTACAAGCGTTGTGGTCTGGCCGGTTGCATCCTGACCAAGCTGGACGAGGCCGCCAGCCTGGGCGAGGTCATGGGGCTGGCGATAGGTCAGCGCCTGCCGGTAGCCTATGTGGCCGATGGTCCGCGTATCCCGGATGATCTGCAGGTACCGCGCAGCCATCAGTTGGTGAGCCGGGCCGTCGGGCTGCAGAGTGCGGAAGATCCAAGCGAGGAGGCGATGGCGGAGCTGTTCGCCGGCCTCTATCAGCAGCCGACGCGCCGTGCCGGTTGACGGCGCCGCGGCGATGACTCAGTGGCACGAGGCGCAGGTTGACCTCATGCCGGATTGGCGGGGTACGCTTAGCCAAGCGGCTCCCGTCGACGTTAGACAAGGTGTGTAGAGAACATGGGTATGCATCCCGTACAGGTGATCGCGGTGACCGGCGGCAAGGGTGGTGTCGGCAAGACCAACGTGTCGGTGAATCTGGCCCTGGCGCTGGCCGATGTCGGCCGGCGGGTCATGTTGATGGACGCCGACCTGGGACTGGCCAACATCGACGTCCTGCTCGGCCTCACCGCCAAGCGCACCCTGGCCGATGTGATCAGCGGCGAGTGCGACCTGCGCGACGTGATCCTGCAGGGCCCCGGCGGCATCCGCATCGTTCCGGCCGCCTCGGGCACGCAGAGCATGGTGCAGCTCTCGCCCCTGCAGCATGCCGGCCTGATCCAGGCCTTCAGCGACATCAGCGACAACCTCGACGTGTTGATCATCGACACCGCCGCCGGCATCGGCGACTCGGTGGTCAGCTTCGTCCGCGCGGCCCAGGAGGTGCTGGTGGTGGTGTGCGACGAGCCGACCTCGATCACCGACGCCTACGCGCTGATCAAGTTGCTCAATCGCGACTACGGCATGAGCCGCTTTCGTGTACTGGCCAATATGGCGCACAGTCCACAGGAGGGGCGCAATCTTTTTGCCAAACTGACCAAGGTCACCGATCGTTTCCTCGACGTCGCCCTGCAGTATGTCGGCGCGGTGCCCTACGACGAGTCGGTGCGCAAGGCCGTGCAGAAGCAGCGCGCGGTCTATGACGCCTATCCACGCTCCAGGTGCGCCCTGGCGTTCAAGGCGATCGCGCAGAAGGTCGATGCCTGGCCGCTACCGGCCAATCCGCGCGGTCATCTGGAGTTTTTCGTCGAGCGCTTGGTGCAGCAACCGACCGCGGACTCGGCGGTATGACAGCAGCTTCCGGACTTCGTATGTACAGCAAGGCGCAAGGACAAGAGTCCCAGTATCAGTTGATCGAGCGCTATGCGCCCCTGGTCAAGCGCATCGCCTACCACTTGCTGGCGCGCCTGCCGGCCAGCGTGCAGGTGGACGATCTGATCCAGGCCGGCATGATCGGTTTGCTCGAGGCCTCGAAGAAATACGACTCCAGCAAGGGCGCGAGCTTCGAGACATTCGCCGGCATTCGCATTCGCGGTTCGATGCTCGATGAGGTGCGCAAGGGCGATTGGGCGCCGCGTTCGGTACACCGCAACAGCCGCATGGTCAGCGATGCGATCCGAGTAATTGAGGCCAGAACCGGTCGTGACGCTAAAGATCACGAGGTTGCGGCCGAACTCCAATTGAGTCTCGAGGATTACTACGGCATTCTTGGCGACACTTTGGGCAGCCGCCTGTTCAGCTTCGACGACCTGTTGCAGGACGGCGAGCACGGGGGGCTGTGCGAAGACGCCAATGCCACTCACCAAGAACCTTCTCGTGGCCTGGAAGATGAGCGCTTCCAGGCGGCGCTGGCCGATGCCATCGCCAACTTGCCGGAGCGCGAACGACTGGTGTTGGCGCTGTATTACGACGAAGAGCTGAATCTCAAGGAGATCGGCGAGGTGCTGGGGGTCAGCGAGTCGCGCGTTAGCCAGATCCACAGCCAGTGCGCCGCACGCCTGCGTGCGCGGCTGAGCGAATGGCGCACGCGCTGAACAGCTAGATTAGCGGGTCGTTGGGAAACGTAGCGGACGAGGGTCAGATAAGGCGCATTACGGCCTGTACGGCCTGTAGGTGAGCGAGTAACACCTACCTGATTGCAACGTGGCGCAGCTGATCGCAATGGTTTTGCAACGGCCTGTCAGGCCGGTTTCACGATTAAGGGCGCAGCCAGAGGCTGGCTGCGTTTAGGACTGTACGGAGGTCGACTTGGACAAGAACATGAAAATCCTCATCGTTGATGACTTTTCAACGATGCGCCGGATCATCAAGAACCTCCTGCGTGATCTGGGGTTCACCAATACCGCGGAGGCCGACGACGGCACCACCGCCCTGCCGATGTTGCACAGCGGCAGTTTCGATTTTCTGGTGACCGACTGGAACATGCCGGGCATGACCGGGATCGACCTGCTCCGCGCGGTACGGGCGGACGAGCGGCTCAAGCACCTGCCGGTACTGATGGTCACCGCCGAGGCCAAGCGCGACCAGATCATCGAGGCCGCGCAAGCCGGGGTGAATGGCTATGTGGTCAAGCCGTTCACGGCCCAGGTGCTGAAAGAAAAGATCGAGAAGATTTTCGAGCGGGTCAACGGCTGATGTCTGCCGCGAGGGTGCTATGGAACACGAAGATTCCCCGCAGGCCGACCTCGAGTCGAGCCTGAAGTTAAACGCGCGCCAATTGGTCGACAGCCTGGATCAAGGCAACTTTGGCGAAGCGGTGCAGCTGATCAATGAACTCAATAAAACCCGCGACCGTGGCCTGTACCACGAAGTCGGCAAGCTGACGCGCGAGTTGCACAACGCCATCGTCAACTTCCAACTCGATCCGCGCGTGCCCCATGCCCAGGAAGTCTCGCAAATCACCGATGCCACCGAGCGCCTGAATTATGTGGTGACGATGACCGAGAAGGCGGCGAACCGGACCATGGATCTGGTCGAGCAGAGCGCGCCGTTGGTCAACGACCTCGGCAGCGAGGCACAGACCCTGAGCGCCGAGTGGGGACGTTTCATGCGCCGGGAAATGGGCGCCGATGGTTTCCGCGAGCTGGCCAAGCGCATCGAGTTGTTCCTCGCCCGCAGCGAACGCGATGGCGCCAAGTTGTCCGCCCATCTCAACGACATCCTGCTGGCTCAGGACTATCAGGACCTGACCGGCCAGGTGATCAAGCGGGTCACCCAGCTGGTCACCGAGGTGGAGAGCAATCTGCTCAAACTGGTGCTGATGGCCAGCCAGGTGGACCGTTTCGCCGGTATCGAGCACGACCACGAACAGTTACGCGCCGAGCAAAAACAACAAAAAGAGCCTTCCCGTGGTGAAGGTCCGCAGATTAATGCCGATAAGCGTGAAGATGTCGCCGCAAGCCAGGACGACGTCGACGATCTGCTATCCAGCTTAGGTTTTTAGGAGCACGTTTTATGAGCTTCGGCGCCGATGAAGAGATCCTCCAGGACTTCCTGGTAGAGGCCGGGGAGATCCTCGAGCAACTGTCCGAACAGTTGGTCGAGCTAGAGAGCCGCCCGGACGATATGAGCCTGCTCAACGCGATCTTTCGCGGCTTTCATACCGTCAAGGGCGGTGCCGGCTTTCTCCAGTTGAACGAACTGGTCGAGTGCTGCCACATCGCGGAGAACGTCTTCGACGTTCTGCGCAAGGGCGAGCGACGGGTCGACGCCGAGTTGATGGACGTGGTGCTGGAAGCGCTGGATGCGGTCAATGGCATGTTCGGCCAGGTGCGCGAACGAGTCGAGCCGACCCCGGCCAGTCAGGAGCTGCTGGCGGCCCTGGCCCGCCTGGCGGAGCCGGCCGGTGCCGAGGAAGTGCCAGCGCCGGAGGCGCAGGTCCAGGCCGTGGCGGAGCCTGAGCCGGAACCCGCCTCGGCTGCGCCCGAGACTGGCGACATCACCGACAGCGAGTTCGAGCAACTGCTCGATGCCCTGCATGGGGCGCCGGCCGAAGCCCAGGCCGAAACAGCCTCTGCGGCGGCCGGTCCGGACGAAATCAGCGACGACGAGTTCGAGGCACTGCTCGATCAGTTGCATGGCAAGGGCCAGTTCGTTCCGCCCGCCACTGCCGCCGCCACGGCGGCGCAGCCGGTGCAGGCCCCGGTGGCGGCGGTTGCCGAAGCCAGTCCTGGCGCTGACGAGATCAGCGACGACGAGTTCGAGGCGCTGCTCGATCAGCTGCATGGCAAGGGCCAGTTCGTTCCGCCCGCCACGGGCGCCGCCACGGCGGTGCAGCCGGCGCAGGCCCCGGCTGCGGCAGCGCGCGCGGACAGTGACGAGATCACCGACGACGAGTTCGAGGCGCTGCTCGATCAACTGCACGGCAAGGGCAAGTTTGCCGAGCCGAGCGCCCCGGCCAAGGCGCCCGCCGCTGCGGTAGCGCCGATCAAGCCCACCGAGACGGCCAAGGCAAGCGTCAAGCCAGCGACCAAGGCCGAGCCGGCGAAGGCGCCGACCCCCGCGCCGGCAGCGGCCGACAAGGTGGTGCCGGCCAGTGAGGCGGAAACCACGGTACGGGTCGACACCGCGCGCCTGGACGAGATCATGAACATGGTC
Source organism: Pseudomonas sp. MBLB4123 (assembly GCF_051904775.1). Taxonomy (NCBI): domain Bacteria; kingdom Pseudomonadati; phylum Pseudomonadota; class Gammaproteobacteria; order Pseudomonadales; family Pseudomonadaceae; genus Pseudomonas; species Pseudomonas sp. MBLB4123. Next base: position 1,768,452 of record NZ_CP196711.1, on the reverse strand, counting down.
GGCGAACTGGTGCTGGTGCGTAACCGCCTGGTGCGCCTGGGCTCCAACAGCGGCGACGAGGCAATGGCCAAGGCGGTGTCCAACCTCGACGTGGTCACCGCCGACCTGCAGACGGCGGTGATGAAGACCCGCATGCAGCCGATCAAGAAGGTCTTCGGGCGCTTCCCGCGCCTGGTCCGCGACCTGGCCCGCAGCCTGAAGAAAGAGATCAACCTGGAGTTGGTCGGCGAAGAGACCGACCTGGACAAGAACCTGGTCGAGGCCCTGGCCGACCCGCTGGTGCACCTGGTGCGCAACGCCGTCGATCATGGCATCGAGACCCCGGAAGAGCGCGAGGCAGCCGGCAAGGCCCGCGGCGGCAAGGTGGTGCTGTCGGCCGAGCAGGAGGGCGACCACATCCTGTTGTCGATCTCCGACGACGGCAAGGGCATGGACGCCGATGTGCTGCGCGCCAAGGCCGTGGAAAAGGGCCTGCTGGACAAGGACGCGGCCGACCGGCTGAACGAGTTCGAGTGCTACAACCTGATCTTCGCCCCGGGCTTCTCGACCAAGAGCGAGATTTCCGACGTGTCCGGTCGCGGTGTCGGCATGGACGTGGTGAAGACCAAGATTTCCCAGCTCAACGGCACGGTCAACGTGTTCTCGGTCAAGGGCCAGGGCTCGAAGATCGTCATCAAGGTGCCCCTGACCCTGGCGATCATGCCGACCCTGATGGTGATGCTGGGCAAGCAGGCATTCGCCTTCCCGCTGGTCAACGTCAACGAGATCTTCCACCTCGACCTGTCGCGCACCAACGTGGTCGACGGCCAGGAGGTGGTGGTGGTGCGCGACAAGGCGTTGCCGCTGTTCTACCTCAAGCGCTGGCTGGTGCGTGATGCCGCCCATGAGGAGCAGGGCGAGGGGCATGTGGTGATTCTCACGGTGGGCAGCCAGCGCATCGGCTTCGTCGTCGACCAACTGGTCGGTCAGGAAGAGGTGGTGATCAAGCCCCTGGGCAAGATGCTTCAGGGCACTCCGGGCATGTCCGGCGCTACCATCACCGGCGATGGACGCATCGCCTTGATTCTCGACGTGCCGAGCATGCTCAAGCGCTACGCGCGGCGCATCTGATTGATTGGCGGCGCGACCTGCGCGCGCCGCTTAGGAGTTTGTATGGTTGTCAAGGTACTGGTGGTGGACGATTCCGGCTTCTTCCGCCGGCGTGTCTCGGAAATCCTCTCCACCGATCCGAATATCCAGGTGATCGGCACCGCCACCAATGGCCGTGAAGCCATCGACCAGGCCCAGGCCCTGAGGCCCGATGTGATCACCATGGATTACGAGATGCCGATGATGGATGGCATCACCGCGGTCCGGAACATCATGCAGCGTTGTCCGACCGCGGTGCTGATGTTCTCCTCGCTGACCCACGAGGGCGCCCGGGTTACTCTCGATGCCCTGGATGCCGGGGCGGTGGACTTCCTGCCGAAGAACTTCGAGGACATCTCGCGCAATCCGGAGAAGGTCAAGCAGTTGCTGTGCGAGAAGGTGCACAGCATCGCCCGCAGCAACAGGCGCAGCATCGGTGCGCGGCCGTCTCCCACCCCAGCGCCAGCGGTATCCGTCACGCCGCCCAGGCCGGCCACGACCAGCAGCCTGACGCGGCCAGCGCCGACGCCCACGCCAGCTCCGGTGCCGGCGCCCGGTGCGCCGACCAGTGCAGCCGCGCCCAAGCGCAAGGCCTACAAGCTGGTGGCCATCGGCACCTCGACCGGCGGGCCGGTGGCTCTGCAGCGCGTGTTGACGCAGCTGCCAGCCAACTTTCCGGCCCCGATCCTGCTGATCCAGCACATGCCGGCGGCTTTTACCAAGGCCTTTGCCGAGCGCCTGGACAAGCTCTGTCGGATTGCCGTCAAGGAGGCCGAAGATGGCGAGCTGCTACGGCCCGGAGTGGCGTTGCTGGCGCCCGGCGGCAAGCAGATGATGGTCGATGGGCGCGGTACCATCCGCATCCTCCCCGGCGATGACCGGTTGAACTACAAGCCCAGTGTCGACATCACCTTCGGTTCGGCGGCCAAGTCCTATCACGACAGGGTGCTGGCGGTGGTACTGACCGGCATGGGGGCGGACGGGCGCGAGGGGGCACGCCTGCTCAAACAGGGCGGCAGCCAGGTCTGGGCGCAGGACGAGGCCAGTTGCGTGATCTACGGCATGCCGATGGCCGTGGTCAAGGCCAACCTGGCCGATGCGGTGTATGGGCTCGACGATATCGCTCGGCACCTGACCGAGGCGTGCCTGTAAATGACCCCGAGAGGGAGCGTGCCCGCATGGATGTGCTAAGTCTGATCGGGGTCATCCTGGCGTTCGTCGCCATTTTGGGTGGCAACTATCTCGAAGGCGGTCACGCGACGGCGCTGCTCAATGGGCCGGCGGCGCTGATCGTGATCGGCGGCACCCTGGGCGCGGCTTTCCTGCAGGCGCCGGTCAGCGTGTTCAAGCGCGCCCTGGCGATACTGCGCTGGATCTTCTTCCCGCCCCGGGTGGACCTGGCCGGCGGCATCAACCATGTGGTCGGCTGGAGCATGACCGCGCGCAAGGAGGGCCTGCTGGGCCTGGAGGCGGTGGCGGACGCCGAGTCCGACCCCTATGCGCGCAAGGGCCTGCAGTTGCTGGTCGATGGCGCCGAGCCCGAGGCCATCCGCAGCATCCTCGAGGTCGACCTGTACACCCAGGAAGGCCGCGACATACAGGCCGCCAAGGTGTACGAGAGCATGGGCGGCTACGCGCCGACCATCGGCATCATCGGTGCGGTGATGGGGTTGATCCACGTGATGGGCAATCTAGCCGACCCGAGCATGCTCGGCAGTGGCATCGCCGTGGCGTTTGTAGCTACCATCTATGGTGTGGGTTTCGCCAACCTGCTGCTGCTGCCGATCGGCAACAAGCTCAAGGCCGTCGCCCTGCGCCAGTCGCGCTACCGCGAGATGCTGCTCGAAGGCATTCTGTCCATCGCCGAAGGCGAGAACCCGCGCTCCATCGAGCTGAAGCTGCAAGGCTTCATGGATTGACAGGGACGCGCCATGCCTCGCAGACGCCATCACGAAGAGCATGAGAACCACGAGCGTTGGCTGGTCTCCTATGCCGACTTCATCACCCTGCTGTTTGCCTTTTTCGTGGTGATGTATTCGATTTCCTCGATCAACGAGGGCAAGTACAAGGTGCTCTCGGAGAGCCTGGTCGGGGTGTTCAACCAGCCGGAGCGCTCGGTCAAGCCGATTCAGCTGGGCGAGGAGCGTCCGCGTACCACGGTACCGGCGCGTACCTCATCCGCCGAGGCCGGCGAGCCGGCGCCCACGGACGACCTGAAGGACATCGCCGACAGCGTGCGCGAGGCCTTCGGCGAGTTGATCGATGCGCAGCAATTGAAAGTGAGCGGCAACGAGCTGTGGATCGAGATCGAACTCAGCTCCAGCCTGCTGTTTCCCAGTGGCGATGCGTTGCCGAACGACAGGGCGTTCGCCATCATCGAGAAGGTAGCCAAGATTCTGGCGCCTTACGAGAATCCGGTGCATGTCGAGGGCTTCACCGACAACCTGCCGATCAACACCGCGCAGTTCCCGACCAACTGGGAGCTGTCGGCTGCCCGTGCCGCGAGTATCGTGCGCATGCTGGCAATGGATGGGGTCAAACCACAGCGGTTGGCCTCGGTCGGTTATGGCGAATTCCAGCCGGTGGCCGACAATACGACGGCAGAGGGGAGGGCGCGTAACCGCCGGGTGGTGCTGGTGATTTCCCGCAACCTCGATGTGCGGCGCAGCGTGACCGGCGTCGGCAGCGGCAATGCCAAGCCGGATAGCGCGCTGCTGCGTGCTGGCATGCAATCTGCAGCGACGCCGTCAGCGCAGGTGCCACAAAGCGGTGCCGTCAATCCCCCGTCGCCAGCCCCATGAGGGCGGCGCCCGTTCTCGGCCAGGCCCTGGCAATGCCGAGAGGATGAAGAAGATGAGAGTCTGGGCAGTAGCCAATCAAAAAGGTGGCGTCGGTAAGACCACCACCTCCATCGCCCTGGCCGGGTTGCTGGCCGATGCCGGCAAGCGGGTGGTCGTGGTCGACCTCGATCCCCATGGTTCGATGACCAGTTATTTCGGCCATGATCCGGACGCCCTGGAGCGCAGCACCTTCGACCTGTTCCTGCATCAGGGCAGCGTACCGGAGGGGCTGCCGCGGCAGTTGCTGTTGCCGACCAGCCATGAGCGCATGGCACTGCTGCCCTCCAGCACCGCCCTGGCCACGCTCGAGCGCCAGTCCCCGGGGCAGAACGGCTTGGGCCTGGTGATCGCCAAGAGTCTGGCGCAGCTGTGGCAGGATTTCGATCACGCGGTGATCGACAGCCCGCCGCTGCTGGGCGTGCTGATGGTCAATGCGCTGGCCGCCAGCCAGCAGTTGGCGATCCCGGTGCAGACCGAGTTCCTCGCGGTGAAGGGCCTGGAGCGCATGGTCAGCACCCTGGCGATGATCAACCGCTCACGCAAGCAGGCGCTGCCCTACACCATAGTGCCGACCCTGTTCGACCGCCGCACCCAGGCCTCCCTGAGCACTCTGCGGGTGCTGCGCAACAGCTACCCGGAGCACCTGTGGCCGGCCTATATCCCGGTCGACACCCGCTTGCGCGATGCCAGTCGGGCGGGACTGACGCCTTCGCAGTTCGATCACAACAGCCGCGGCACCATTGCCTACCGCGCACTGCTCAAGCACCTGCTGGCGCATCAGCCGGCCGCGCAGGTGGCTTGAGATGAATGACGATGCCGAGCAGAATCGCTCAAGTCTGAGGCGGCTGCGGCCGATAGGCTGTACAGGCCATTGTTGCGGATTCCATCTATGACTCGTCCCCTTGCCACTGCCACCCGACCCCAGCTAGCCCTGCAGTCCTACCTGGACGGTCTGCTGCAGGAGGCCGCGGTCGAGCTGGCCGAGAGCAGCGGCCTCGACGAGTTCCAGGCCGCCGTGCTGGAGGAGCAGGTGCGCGATGCGCGACTGCTGCCGTCGGCATCGCCGACCTTGACCCTGGTCGAGCCCCTGCCTTGCGAGCCGGCGGCCGAGACGCCGTTGCCCGAGGTGCGAACTGAGCCTGAAGCGCCGGCGCCTATGGTCCAGCCGATTGCCGAGGTCAACCGGCCATCGCCCCAGGCGCCGCAGCCCCCCCTGCTGCGACTCGAGGGGCGGCCGGATTGGGCCCAGGAGCCCTTCGAGTGCCTGTTGTTCGATGTCGCCGGGCTGACCCTGGCCGTGCCGCTGGTCTGCCTGGGGTCGATCTACCCGCTGGCGGGGAGCGAGTTGACCCCGTTGTTCGGCCAACCGGACTGGTTTCTCGGCATACTGCCGTGTCAGGCCGGCAACCTTAAGGTGCTGGATACCGCGCGCTGGGTCATGCCCGACCGCTACCGCGACGACTTCCGCCAGGGCCTGCAGTATGTGATTTCCGTACAGGGCTACGAGTGGGGCCTGGCGGTGCATCAGGTCAGCCGCTCGATTCGCCTGCAGCCCGACGAGATCAAATGGCGTAGCGAGCGCAGTCAGCGGCCCTGGCTGGCCGGTACGGTGATCGAGCACATGTGCGCCCTGCTGGATGTGGCGGCCCTGGCGGAGCTGATCGCCAGTGGCGCGGCCAAGCGCATGGTCAATGGCCAGCTGCAGTGATTGAATGGTGCCGGGGGCGCGCTTGCCGCGAACCGGGCAGAAGATAACCAGCGGGTTGCACCGCACACGCCGCACCGCGCGGCTTATGACGAGGCTTGGGATATGAAGAAGAGTTCCGCGCAGGGCGCCGAAGACCCGATTCTGCAGTGGGTGACGTTCCGCCTGGATAACGAGACCTACGGCATCAACGTGATGCAGGTCCAGGAAGTGTTGCGTTATACCGAGATCGCCCCGGTGCCGGGGGCGCCGAGCTATGTGCTGGGCATCATCAATCTGCGCGGCAACGTGGTGACGGTCATCGACACCCGTCAGCGCTTCGGCCTGGACTCGGCGCCGGTGACCGACAATACCCGTATCGTGATCATCGAGGCGGACAAACAGGTGGTCGGCATCCTGGTCGACAGCGTGGCCGAGGTGGTCTATCTGCGCCAGTCGGAGGTGGAGACCGCACCGAATGTCGGCAACGACGAGTCGGCCAAGTTCATCCAGGGCGTGTGCAACAAGAACGGCGAGCTGCTGATCCTGGTCGAGCTGGACAAGATGATGAGCGAGGAAGAGTGGTCCGAGCTGGAGAGCATCTGAGTCATGCTCGGGATCGCCCTGCTGCTGCTCGCGCTGATCTGCCTGGGGCTGGTCGGCGCCTGCGTCTGGCTGGCCGCCCAGCTGCGGCACACGGTGCAGCTGCAGGGCGAGCGCGACGCGGCGCGCGATCAGCGGATCAAGGAGCTCGGCAAGCGCCTGGATGCCTACCTGGCCGGCAGTGTGCGCATGGGCGAGGAGTTGCATGAGCTGCGCCGCATCGTCGCGCCGCTGCCGGACAAGCTGAATCAGATCGAGCAGCGCGATCCCAGCAGCCTGTCCTTCACCCAGGCGGCGCGCCTGGTCGGCCTGGGCGCTAGCGTCGACGACCTGACCCACTCCTGCGGCCTGACCAAGGCCGAGGCGGAGCTGGTCAGCAAGCTGCACGGGGCCAAGGCCCATAAGCCCTGAGCCCCCTAGACGCGCGCAGCAGTTAGCGCTGGCAGTTCTTAGCCGGCCACCCTGCCCGGTTATTCGTTCCTAGTCTTCGATCCTCGGCGCCCTAAGCTAAAGCCTAGGCATGTTCGGCGGAGGTAGGCGCGATGCGCGGCTTGCTGGTTGTCTTGCTGTGCGCGGTGGCCTGGCTGCCGGCTCAGGCGCGAGAGGCGCCGTTGGTGGTGGATGGCGCCATCACGGTCAATGTGTTGCAGGCCAAATACCTGTACGACCGGGGGGCACTGTTCATCGATGTGCGGCCGTCGCGCGAGTGGGGCTGGGGTCATGTGCGCGGCGCCGTGCATCTGGATCTGGCCGACCGTTTCGCCGCCCTGGCGATGGCCCACTGGCCCCGCCAGATGCCGCTGGTGATCTATTGCGACAGCGAGGTCTGCCAGCGCAGCGCCCTGGCCTCCCATCTGGCGGTGAGCTGGGGCTACGAGCGGGTGTTCTACTTCCGTGGCGGCTATTTCGCCTGGCAGCTGTTCGACTTCCCCCTGGGCAAGGGCGAGGGCCGGGAGGCGATGGCCATCATCGAGTAGGGCCGTCGAGCAGGGGAGGGGCGGGAGTCGTATCGCGCTCCTGGGCGAAGCCAGGCGGGCACTTGCCTTTCAGGTACCAGGCGAAGGCGATGATCTCGGCGATGCAGCGGTAGAGCTGCTCGGGAATCGCCTCGCCCAACTCCAGGCGCGCCAGCAGGCGCACCAAGTCGGCGTTTTCATAGATCGGCACTTCATATTCGCGGGCGATCGCCAGGATGGCTTCGGCCAGTTCGTCGTCGCCCTTGGCGCTCAGGGTAGGGGCGCTCTGCCCGTCGTAGTTCAGGGCGATGGCCTGGCGGGGGGCTTGGCGTTTCATGCGGTTTCGTCGACCCAGCGTTGTTCCAGGGCGGTTCGTGGCCCCTGCGGCGGCACGCCCTGGCTGCAGCTCAGCTCGCCGACCACCAGGCCGGCGGCGGTCAGGCGTTCGCGCAGGGTCAGCAGCTCGGCGTCGATCAGCGCGGCGGTGCTGCCGCGCTCGGCCCATAGCCGGCTGGACAGTTTGCCCTGGGCCAGCTGGGCCTGCACCTGCAAGGGCCCCAGGGGGGGGAGGTCGAAGGCCAGCTCGATCCGCCAGAGCATTTCCTTGTGTTCGCCGGCGCTGCCCTTCTGCGCCTCTTCTCGCTGGATCTTCGCCTGCAACGGCACCAGCTCCTGCTGGTTGCGCATCGGCAACTCCAGCTGCCAGGTGGTGAGCAGGGTGCCGTCGGGGCCCACCTGACTCTGCGCCAGGCTCGACAGCTGGTGGGTCTGCAGGCGTGACACCGCCGCCGCTGCGAGTTTCAGCAAGGATTCGAGGTCCGCCTCGCCCTCCAGCGATTGCAGCAGCCGTGAGGGCAGGGGGAAGCGCAGGGCCTGCTGACGCACGCCGGACTGGCCGAGGTTGCCGAGTATGTCGCGGGCGAAGGCCGGCAGCGCCTGGGCCAGGGCGTTGCCGGCGTTGGCCGCGGCGAATGGTGCGCCGCCCGGCAGGGTGGGCAGCAGCTGGCTGACCAGGCGCAGCAGGTTGGCCTTGAGGTCCGTGGGCAGGGCGCCCTGCTGGCCGCCGAGCAGTTTGCTCTCGAGAAACAGGCCGCTGTTCTCCAGGGCCTGGCCGAGGCCCTTGGCCGTGCTCAGCTGGCCGGCGTCGGGCAGGCTGCCGAGCAGCTTGTCGATGCTGCCGCGCAGGCCATCGGGCAGGCCTTCCTGGCTGCGCATGCCCTGCAGGGCCTTGAACAGGCCTTCGAGGGAACCCTGGCGATTGTGCTGGCTCGCCAGCTGCTGGCTCAGCTCCAACTGGTCCAGGCGACTGCTCAGCGGTAGGAAGTTCAGGGCCTGGCTGCCCTGCACCTGGGCGCTGAGCAGGCTGCCCAGGGGGAGGGGCAGTGATGTTTCCAGGGCCAGCTTGCTGCCGGCCAGCGGGGTATTCAGCAGCTTGACCAGTACCCTGTAGACCGCCTGTTGCGACTGGGCCTGGGCCAGTGGCTCGCGGGCCACCACCTTGCCCTGCAGCAGGCTGCCGAGCGGCAGCTGCCCGAGGTCCAGGCTGGTCAGGGCCTTGTCGCTTCCCGCCTGCAGGGCGACCGCCAGGCGGGTTTCCGACAGGGCGGTGACCGCCAGCGCGGTGCCCTGGGCCAGGGGGTGCGGACTGCTGGCCTGCAGCGTGGTCTGGCGGCCATTCTCCAGGGTCAGCTTGAGCAGCAGCTGGAAGTTCTGCGCCGCCTCCTTGAGCGCCACCACCTCGGCCTGGGCGGTCTCGCCGCTCGCCAGCAGGCCCTGCAGCGGCTGCAGCAGCTTGAGTGCCAGGTCGCTGGCGAGGGCACTGGGCCGGCTGCTGGGCGGCATGGCTGGAAGAGGGCGGGCGCTGCCGATTTCGCTCATGGGCGGGTTACAACCTGTCAAATATGCCGACTGCGGGGGGCGCGGCAGGGCATGTATAATGCCGCCCCGTCCGGGCCGGCCATGCCTCAGTATAACGGCCGGCGCACTGTCGACTTGAACCGTTTTAGGTATCCATGCCTTGACCAGTCCCCTTCTCGAAGCCGTGGCGCTCGCTTGTGAGCGGGACTGGCGCATGCTGTTCGAACGGCTGGACCTGCGCCTGCAGGGCGGCGAGATGTTGCAGGTCTCCGGCCCCAACGGCAGTGGCAAGACCAGTCTACTGCGTCTGCTGGCCGGCCTGATGCACCCCACGGCGGGGGAGATTCGCCTGGAGGGCCGGCCGCTGACCCAGCAGCGAACCGAACTGGAACGCAATCTGTTGTGGATCGGCCATGCCGCCGGCATCAAGGGGCTGCTCAGTGCCGAGGAAAATCTCGCCTGGTTGTGCGCCCTGCACCGGCCGGCCAGCCGCGAGGCGATCTGGCAGGCCCTGGCCGCGGTCGGCTTGCGCGGCTTCGAAGATGTGCCCTGCCATACCCTGTCGGCCGGCCAGCAGCGCCGCGTCGCCCTGGCCCGGCTGTATCTCGAGGGGCCCGGCCTGTGGATTCTCGATGAGCCCTTCACCGCCCTGGACAAGGCCGCGGTCGCCCAGTTGGAGGCGCACCTGGCCGAGCATTGTCGCCGGGGTGGCCTGGTGGTGCTGACCACCCACCACGCGCTGAGCGTCAAGCCCGAGGGCTACCGCGAACTGGACCTGGGGCGCCGCGCCGCATGAGCAACGTCTTTACCCTGCTGCTGGCCCGCGAGGCGCGCCTGCTGTTCCGCCGTCCGGCCGAGCTGGCCAATCCGCTGGTGTTCTTCGCCATCGTCGTCGCCCTGTTCCCGCTGGCGGTGGGGCCGCAGACCCAGTTGCTGCAAACCCTGTCGCCTGGCCTGGTGTGGGTGGCGGCGCTGTTGGCCGTGCTGCTGTCGCTGGACGGGCTGTTCCGCAGCGATTTCGAGGATGGCTCCCTGGAACAGTGGGTCCTTTCGCCGCACCCCCTGCCTCTTCTGGTGCTGGCCAAGGTGCTGGCACACTGGCTGTTTTCCGGCCTGGCCCTGGTCCTGCTGGCGCCGCTGCTGGCCCTGATGCTCGGCCTGCCGGGGCGTTGCCTGCCGGTACTGCTGCTGTCGCTGCTGCTCGGCACGCCGGTGCTGAGCCTGCTCGGCGCGGTGGGGGCGGCGCTGACGGTGGGGCTCAAGCGCGGCGGCCTGTTGCTGGCCCTGCTGATCCTGCCGCTGTACATCCCGGTGCTGATCCTCGGCAGCGGCGCGCTGCAGGCGAGCCTGCAAGGCCTGCCCGCGGTCGGCCACCTGTTGTGGCTGGCCAGTCTCGCCGCACTGGCGGTGACCCTGACACCTTTTGCCATAGCCGCGGGTCTGACAATAAGCGTGGCCGAGTAGACAATAGGCCCGATGGGCCAGCGATTGCCGCACGCCCGGATGGCGGTTGCAGTCGGCCGAACCAACTGATGAGTGATTCGATGAACTGGACGTGGTTTCACAAGCTGGGCTCGCCCAAGTGGTTTTACCAGATCAGCGGGCGCTGGCTGCCCTGGCTGGCGGTGGCGGCGGCGCTGCTGATGGCGCTTGGCTTGGTCTGGGGCCTGGCCTTCGCGCCGCCGGACTACCAGCAGGGCAACAGCTTCCGTATCATCTATATCCATGTGCCGGCGGCATTTCTCGCCCAGTCGGTCTACGTCATGCTGGCCGTGGCCGGGGTGGTCGGGCTGGTGTGGAAGATGAAACTGGCCGACATCGCCCTGCAGCAGGCCGCGCCCATCGGCGCCTGGATGACCGCTGTGGCCCTGGTCACCGGCGCCATCTGGGGCAAGCCGACCTGGGGCACCTACTGGGTGTGGGACGCGCGCCTGACCTCGATGCTGATCCTGCTGTTCCTCTACTTCGGCGTGATCGCCCTGGCCCAGGCCATCAGCAACCGCGACAGCGCCGCCAAGGCCTGTGCGGTCCTGGCCATAGTCGGGGTCATCAACATCCCGATCATCAAGTACTCGGTGGAGTGGTGGAACACCCTGCACCAGCCGGCCAGCTTCAGCGTGGTGGAGAAGCCGGCCATGCCCCTGGAGATGTGGCTGCCGCTGCTGATCATGGTGCTGGGTTTCTACTGCTTCTTCGGCGCCGTGCTGCTGCTGCGCATGCGTTTGGAGGTGCTCAAGCGCGAGGCCCGCAGCAGCTGGGCCCAGGCCGAGATCAAGAGCCAGGTGGAGAAGGCCCTATGAGTTTCGCCTCCTTCGCCGAGTTTCTCGCCATGGGCAACCATGGCGTCTATGTCTGGTCCTGCTACGGCATCAGCCTGGCGGTGCTGGCGTTGAACGTGGCGCTGCCGGTCCTGGCGCGCCGCCGCTATCTGCAAGACGAGGCGCGTCGTTTGCGCCGGGAGGAGTCGAAGTGAACCCCGTGCGCAAGAAGCGTCTGTTTATCGTCCTGGCCATACTCGCCGGCTTCGGCGTGGCGGTGGCCCTGGCCCTGAGTGCGCTGCAGCAGAACATCAACCTGTTCTATTCGCCGACCCAGATCGCCAATGGCGAGGCGCCGCAGGACACCCGCATCCGCGCCGGCGGCCTGGTGGAGGACGGCTCGGTGGCGCGTTCCGCCGACTCGCTGGATACCGCCTTCGTGGTCACCGACGGTGCCGCGCGGGTGACCATCCGCTACAGCGGCATCCTCCCGGACCTGTTCCGCGAGGGCCAGGGCATCGTCGCCATGGGCAAGCTGAATGCCGACGGCGTGCTGGTGGCCGACGAGGTGCTGGCCAAGCACGACGAGAACTACATGCCGCCGGAGGTCATGCAGGCCCTGCAGCAGAGCGGCATGCAGCAACAGCATGACGCGGCCACCCAAGGAGGTGCGCAATGATTCCCGAACTCGGTCATCTGGCGCTGATCCTGGCCCTGTGCCTGAGCCTGGTGCAGGCCAGCCTGCCGTTGATCGGCGCCTGGCGCGGCGACCACCAGTGGATGAGCCTGGCCCAGCCCGCCGCCTGGGGCCAGTTCAGCTTCGTCGCCTTCGCCTTCATCTGCCTGACCTACGCCTTCATGGTCGACGACTTCTCCGTCGCCTACGTGGCCAGCAACTCCAACAGCGCCTTGCCCTGGTACTACAAGTTCAGCGCGGTGTGGGGCGCCCACGAGGGCTCGCTGCTGCTCTGGGCCTTGATCCTGGCCGGCTGGACCTTCGCCGTGTCGATCTTCTCGCGGCAGTTGCCGGAGGAGATGCTGGCCCGGGTGCTAGGCGTGATGGGTCTGATCAGCATCGGCTTCCTGCTGTTCCTGATCGTCACCTCCAACCCCTTCGCCCGCCTGCTGCCCAACAGCCCGGTGGACGGCAACGACCTCAACCCGCTGCTGCAGGACTTCGGCCTGATCATCCATCCGCCGATGCTTTACATGGGGTACGTCGGCTTCTCGGTGGCCTTCGCCTTCGCCATCGCCGCGTTGCTCGGCGGCAAGCTGGACGCGGCCTGGGCGCGCTGGTCGCGGCCTTGGACCCTGGTCGCCTGGGCCTTCCTCGGCATCGGCATCGCCCTGGGCTCCTGGTGGGCCTACTATGAGCTGGGCTGGGGCGGCTGGTGGTTCTGGGACCCGGTGGAGAACGCCTCCTTCATGCCCTGGCTGGTGGGTACGGCATTGATCCACTCGCTGGCCGTGACCGAGAAGCGCGGGGTGTTCAAGAGCTGGACGGTGCTGCTGGCCATCGCCACCTTCTCCCTCAGCCTGCTGGGCACCTTCTTGGTGCGCTCCGGGGTGCTGACCTCGGTGCACGCCTTCGCCAGCGACCCCGAGCGCGGGGTGTTCATCCTGGCCTTCCTGCTGCTGGTGGTCGGCGGCTCCCTGACCCTGTTCGCCCTCCGCGCGCCGGTGGTCAAGAGCCAGGTCGGCTTCGCCCTGTGGTCGCGGGAAACCCTGCTACTGGTCAACAACCTGATCCTGGTGGTGGCGGCGGCCATGATCCTGCTCGGCACCCTCTACCCCCTGGTGCTCGATGCCATGACCGGGGCCAAGCTGTCGGTCGGCCCACCGTACTTCAACGCCCTCTTCGTGCCGTTGATGGGCCTGCTGCTGGCAATGATCGCCCTCGGCGTGATCGTGCGCTGGAAGGACACCCCCGTGCGCTGGCTGCTGGGCATGCTCACGCCGGTGCTGCTGGCCAGCGTGGCTCTGGCCGTGCTCGGCAGCCTGTTGGTCGGCGACTTCAACTGGGCGGTGCTGGGCGTCTGCCTGCTGGCCGCCTGGGTGGTGCTGGCCGGCTTGCGCGATATCCACGACAAGACCCGCCACAAGGGCCTGCTGCGCGGTCTGCCGGGCCTGGGGCGCAGCTACTGGGGCATGCAGCTGGCGCACCTGGGCCTGGCGGTCTGCGCCCTGGGGGTGATCCTCACCAGCCTGGGCAGCTACGAGCGCGACATGCGCATGGCGCCCGGTGACGCGGTGGCCATCGGCGGTTACCAGTTCGTCTTCGAGGGCGCGGCGCACCGCGAGGGCCCCAACTTCACTTCCGACCGCGGCACCGTCAGGGTGCTGCAGGGCGGCGAGCAGATCGCCGTGCTGCACCCGGAGAAGCGCCTGTACACCGTGCAGCAGTCGGTGATGACCGAGGCCGGCATCGACGCCGGCTTCACCCGCGACCTGTTCGTCGCCCTCGGCGAGCCGCTGGAAAACGGCGCCTGGGCGGTACGCGTGCACATCAAGCCGTTCGTCCGCTGGATCTGGCTGGGGGCCCTGCTGATGGGGCTGGGCGGCCTGCTCGCGGCCGGCGATAAACGCTATCGGATGAAAGTCAGGACCCGGGTGCGCGAAGCCCTGGGCTCGGCGAGGACTCACGCATGAAACGACTGATCCTGTTGCTGCCGCTGGCAATCTTCCTCGGCGTCGCCCTGTTTCTCTACCGCGGCCTGTTCCTCGACCCGACCGAGCTGCCCTCGGCGCTGATCGGCAAGCCCTTCCCGGCCTTCTCCCTGCCGGCGGTGCAGGGCGGCGCGACCCTGACCCAGGACGACCTCAAGGGCAAGCCGGCGCTGGTCAACGTCTGGGCCACCTGGTGCGTGGCCTGCCGCGTCGAACACCCGGTGCTGAACAAGCTGGCCGAGCTGGGGGTGAACATCCACGGGGTCAACTACAAGGACGACAACGCCGATGCCCTGAAGTGGCTCGCGGAGTTCCACGACCCCTACCAGCTCAACATCGACGACGCCCGCGGCTCCCTCGGCCTGGACCTGGGTGTGTACGGCGCCCCCGAGACCTTCCTGATCGACAAGCAGGGCATCATCCGCCACAAGTTCGTCGGGGTGATCGACGAGCGGGTCTGGCGCGAGCAGCTGGCGCCGCTGTACCAGCAGCTGGTCGACGAGGTAGCGCCATGAGGCCCCTGCTCGGCGCCGCACTGTTGAGCCTGGTGCTGCTCGGTACCGCCCAGGCGGCCATCGACACCTACGAGTTCGCCAGCGAGGCGGAGCGCCAGCGCTACCGTACCCTGGTCGAGGAACTGCGCTGCCCGAAGTGCCAGAACCAGAACATCGCCGACTCCGACGCGCCCATCGCCATGGACCTGCGCGCGGAGATCTACCGCATGCTCGAGGAGGGCCAGAGCGACGAGCAGATCATCGACTTCCTGGTGGCCCGCTACGGCGACTTCGTGCTGTACAAGCCGCCGGTCAGCTCGCGCACCCTGCTGCTCTGGTATGGCCCGGCCGCTCTGCTGGTCGCCGGCTTCGTGCTGCTTGGCGTGATAGTGCTGCGCCGCCGCGGTAAGTCCTCCACGCCGGGGCAGGGGCTCTCCGACGCCGAGCGCCAGCGCCTCGCCGCCCTGTTGAATCAAGCCTCCTCGGAAAAGAAAGACCCATGATCGAATTCTGGCTGTCCGCCGGGCTGCTGCTGCTGGCCGCCCTGGCTTTTTTGCTGATTCCGGTGCTGCGCGGGCGCAAGGCCCAGGCCGAGGAAGATCGCACCGCCCTCAACGTCACTCTCTATCAGGAGCGCCTGCAGGAGCTGGAGGGCGAGCATCGCGCCGGCATCCTCAGCGATGCCCAGCTGCAGGCCGGGCGTGACGAGGCGGCGCGCGAGCTGCTGGCCGACACCGAAGGCGCGGGCCGCAAGGCCAGGAGTGGTGTGCTCGGTAGCAAGGTGCCGCTGACCGCGGCGCTGCTGATGCCGCTGCTGGGCTATGGCCTGTACCTGCACTGGGGCGCCATCGACCGGGTCGAGCAGGCACGGAGCTTCGCCGAGCAGCCGCAGAGCATCGAGGAGATGACCGCGCGCCTGGAGGCGACGGTCAAGGACAACCCCGAGTCGGCCGAGGGCTGGTACTTCCTCGGCCGCACCTATATGGCCCAGGAGCGGGCCGGCGAGGCGGCCCAGGCCTTCGAGCGGGCGGTTGCCATCGCCGGGCGCCAGCCGGAGTTGCTCGGCCAGTGGGCCCAGGCCCTGTATTTCGCCGGCAACAAGCAGTGGAGCGAGCGGCTGCAGCAGCTGACCGACGAGGCCCTGCAGGCGGACCCGGCGGAGGTCACCAGCCTCGGCCTGCTCGGCATCGCCGCCTTCGAGGGCGGGCGCTTCGCCGAGGCCATCGAGCACTGGCAGCGTCTGGTGGCCGCATTGCCGGAGCAGGACCCGTCGCGTCAGGCGATCGAGGGCGGCATCGCCCGGGCCCGCGAACGGCTCGCCGCCGAGGGCGGTGCGCAACCTGCGGAGCCGGCGGCAGAGCAGGGCCGGCAACTGCTGGTCAGGGTCGAGCTGGCCGCCGCGTTGCGCGATGAGGTGCAGCCTGGCGACAGCGTGTTCGTTTTCGCCCGCGCCGTCTCCGGTCCGCCCATGCCGCTGGCGGTCAAGCGCCTGACCGTGGCCGAGCTGCCAGCCGAGGTCAGTCTGTCGGACAGCGATGCGATGATGCCGCAGCTCAAGCTCTCCGGCTTCGAACGGGTGCAGCTGGTGGCGCGCATCTCGCGCAAAGGCGACGCCACCGCCGGCGAGTGGGTCGGCCGCAGCCAGCCGCTGGCCAGCAGCAGCGCCGAGCCGCAGCGCCTGACTATCGACAGCGCGGACGCTCAGGCGCAATGAGTCGACTGTTCGGCGTGTTCCTGGCCTTGGGGCTGGCGAGTCTGGCCGGCTGTGCGGTGCACGGCCCGGCGCCCGTCACGCAGGCGCCGGTCGCCCAGGCACACCCGCGCTATGCGCCGCCACCCGGCGCGCAGAGCCATTGGGACGCCGCCCTCGGCGTCTATGTGGTGGGTGGTGCGCGTCATCTCTACTACCGCGAGCGCACCTATTACCGCTGGCACGATGGTTGGAGCTGGGCCACCAGCTCCCAGGGCCCCTGGCAGCCGACCGACAGCGGCGGTGTGCCGCCAGGGCTGTATCGGCGCTACGCCCAGTAGCGCCAACTTCCTGCCTGCGGTCTCAGGTCAGTACGCCGTCGCGGTAGTCGCGCAGCGCCTGTTCGATCTCCTCCCGACTGTTCATCACGAAGGGGCCGTATTGCACGATCGGCTCGTTCAGCGGCTTGCCGGCGATCAGCAGCAGGCGGGCGCCCTGGCTGCTGGCCAGTTGCAATTCACCCTCGTCGGACAGGCGCACCAGACGACCGGCCGTCACCGTCCTGGGCGTGGCGCCCGGCAGCTCCAGGCTGCCCTCGTAGACATAGAGCAGGGCGCGATGGCCGTCCGTCAGGCGCGGAGCGATTCGGCTGCCGGCCGGCAAGTGCAGGTCGAACAGCTGCGGCTCGGTATGCGGCCGCTGCACCGCGCCGGTTTGTTGCACCTGGCCGTCGTCGAACCGGCCGGCGATCACCACTACCTCGACGCCGCCGGTGCTGGTCAGGCGCGGGATCTCGGCGGCGGGGATGTCGCGGTAACCGGGTTCGCCGAGCTTGTCCTGGCTCGGCAGGTTCAGCCACAGTTGGAAGCCGCGCATCACCCCCTGCTCCTGCTCGGGCATCTCGCTGTGGATGATGCCGCGGGCGGCGGTCATCCACTGCACGCCGCCGCTCTGCAGTAGGCCGACATTGCCCAGGTGGTCCTCGTGACGCATGCTTCCGGCGAGCATGTAGGTGATGGTCTCGAAGCCGCGGTGCGGGTGCGGCGGAAAGCCGGCGATATAGTCGTCCGGGTTATCCGAGCCGAACTCGTCGAGCATCAGGAAGGGGTCGAAGCGTTCGATCCCGGCGCCGCCTATCACCCGGGTCAGGCGCACCCCGGCGCCGTCGGAGGCCGCCTGGCCGGGATGGATGGACAGCACGCTGCGCAGTGAACTCATGGAGCACCTCCTCGAAGTGGAATGTGTCCATGCTATGCCTAGCGATTGAATCGATGGTTGCGAAATTCTCGCTATATCTATCGGTTTTATCGATTGCTTAGTGGGCCGGGCAGGGCGTCGCCGGACGGCTCTCCTCGGGCGGCTCGAAGTCCTCGATCAACCGGCAGAGGGCCTGGCCATCCGGCGCGCACTGGGGCTTGTCGGCCCAATCGTCGAGGGCGCTGCGCATCACCAGGGCCAGGCGCTGGCACTCCTCGATATGCGTCTGCAGGGCCTGCAGGCGTTCGCCGAGCAGGTCGCGCACCTCGCCGCAGTGTTCGGCGCCGCCTTCGGTGCGCTCGAGTATCAGCTGCACGTCCTTGAGGCTGAAGCCCAGGCGCCGGGCGCGGGCGATGAAGCGCAGGCGCTGCAGGTCGTCGGCGGAGAAGTTCTGGTAGCCGTTGTGCGGCTCGCGACTGGGGCGCAGCAGGCCCAGGTCGGTGTAGTGGCGCACGGTTTCCGCGCTGACGGCGGCGGCTCTGGCCAGTTGGGCGACGCGCATGGGAGGGCTCCTGAATGGACGGGGCAGCGCCAGGCTAAAACCCCGGGGCTGCCCCGGGGTCAAGCCCCGGGCTATTCGGCGATCTGCAGCTTGCGCGCCTCGGTGTAGAAATAGCGCAGCTTCTCGTATTCGAAGGGGCTGTTGAGCTGGCCGTAGCGGAAGTTGGTGGTCGAGCGTTCGTCGACCACCTTCAGCAGGGTGACTTCCGGGTGGCTGCTGCTGACTGCCGCGACATTGAGCAGGTTGATGTGGCTGTCGAGGTTGAAGTCCACCACCAGCCCGCCGGTATCGCGCAGGTTGGCGGGGCCGAGCAGCGGCAGCATCAGGTAGGGGCCGGCGGGCAGGCCATAGAAGCCCAGGGTCTGGCCGAAGTCTTCGCTCTGCCTGGGCAGGCCCATGCGGCTGGCCGGGTCCCACAGCCCGCCCACGCCGATCAGGGTGTTGAACAGGAGCCGCGCGGTGGTGCGCATGGCGCGCTGGCCCTTGAGCTGCAGCAGGCTGTTGAACAGGCTGGGCACCTCGCCGAGGTTGCCGAAGAAGTTGCTGACGCCGGTCTCCACCAGGTCCGGGGTGACGTAGCGGTAGCCGTCTACCAGCGGCAGGAAGACCCATTCGTCGAAGCGGTAGTTGAAGTGGTAGACCCGCCGGTTCCACGACTCCAGCGGGTCGTAGACGTTCAGCGCGCCGAGGGTCGAACGCTCGAACTCGCGCTGGTCCAGGCTGGGGTTGAACTGCAGGTGCTGCAGCGGTTGCTTGAAGCCGTCGTCGTCCGCTTCCTGTTGGGCCTGGGCCGTGGCGCCGATGACCAGCAGCAGGGCGGACAGCAGTACGGCGCTAGAAGGCTTGGCCACGGAAGAACTCCAGCATGGCGTCGCTGTTGACGCGGTAGTTGAGGTTGCCGCAATGCCCGCCCAGGGGGTAGAGGGTCAGGCGCTTGCCCAGGGTGCGACGCAGGAAGCCCAGGTCGCCGCGGCCGAGGATGAGGTCGTCGGCGTTGTGCATCACGGCGATCTTGTCGCTGTTCTTCAGGTAGTCCTCCAGCGCGTAGAGGCTGACCTGGTCGATCAGCTGGCTCAGGCTGCCGCCGTTATGCCGAGCCCGCCACATGGGGATCAGCTGCTCGCCGATGTAGCAGTCGAAGTCGCACTGCAGGGCGCGCTTGAAGAAGGGGGTGAGGTTGGTGCCTTCGCCGATCGGCTGGCCGACCGGGGTGATCAGGCCGCGGCGGTTGATCAGGTCCGAGGTGAAGGCGATGTCGGCGGCGGCGAAACGGAACACCGCGCCGATCAGCATGGCCATCTGCTCGTCGGAGAGCTGCTCCGCCGACTGCTGGAAGTCGTAGAGCAACGCCTCGTTGAGGTCGATATGCCCCTGGGTCTGGAAATAGCGGGTCAGCTTGCCCAGCACCAGCTCATAGAAGGTGGTGGTGCTGTCGATGCCCTCGACCCGGGTCTGCACCAGGCGGTCGAGGTTGCTGATCGAGGTGTAGAGGTTGACCGGCGGATTGAGCAGCAGCACGCGCTTGAAGTTGAAGCTGCGCCGGGTCTCGTCGAGGTGGCTGACGAAGGCGGCGTGCAGGCCGCCCAGGCTGTAACCGGTGAGGTGGTATTCGCTGACCGCCAGCCTGGGGTGCTGGGCGCGTACCGCCTGCATCACCCGGTACAGATCGTCGGCGTCGTCGCTGGAGATCCCCGGCGTGGCGAAGCGCGAGGCGGCGGTCATGAAGTCGTAGCTGGTCGGCGAGGACAGCTGTACCACGTGGTAGCCGGCGCCGTAGAACAGTTTCTTCAGGTACTCCATGGTGCCGTTGCTGTAATGCGCGCCGGTGCCGGCGATGATGAAGATCAGCGGCGCCTCGCCGTCCTGCTGGGCCAGGCGGTAACCCAGCTTGGTCACCGACCAGAAGTTCTCCGGCACCTCGAACTGCCGCTCCGGGCGCAGCCTGACCTTGTAGTCGCCCTGATCGATATCGCTGTCGGCCGGCAACGGCGGGCGCAGGTCCGGCGGCGTGGTGGCGATGGTCGCCTCGAACGGGTTGCTCAGCGGGTAGCCGTAGCTGCCGGCATCGATGTCGGCGGCCCATAGGGGCGCGGCGATGAGCAGGCCGCCGAGCAGGGCGGCGAGACGGGGGAGGAACGGCATACTTGAGTCCCAGGGAGAAGAATGGGTCGAGTGAATACGCGCCTTATGACAGCGGTAAGTCGAGTGAGTGCCGTTCAGGCCGGCTTTTCCGCTAATGCATGCAGCGCCGGGCCGCTCAGGCGATAGCCCGTCCAGTCATCCTGTGGGCGGGCGCCGAGGCTGCGGTAGAAGCCGAGGGCCGGCTCGTTCCAGTTCAGCACCGCCCAATCCAGGCGGCCGCAGTCACGTTCGACCGTCAGGCGCGCCAGACGCGAGAGCAGGGCCTTGCCCAGGCCGGCGCCGCGTGCTGAGGGGCGCACATAGAGGTCTTCGAGGTAGATGCCGGGCCGGGCGAGAAAGGTCGAGAAGTTGTGGAAGAACAGGGCAAAGCCTGCGGCCTGGCCGTCCAGCTCGCCGATCAGCACCTCGGCATAGGGGCGCGGGCCGAACAGGTGCTCGGCCAGGTGGGCCGGCTCGGCGACCACCTGGTCGCCGAGTTTCTCGTAGTCGGCCAGTTCGCGGATCAGCGTGAGAATCAGGTCGGTGTCTTCGGGCTGGGCGGGGCGGATCTGCAGACGGCTCATGGTCGCTCCTTGTGACCGGCAAAGGTCCGAGCATGCCGCGTCCTGGGCCCGCAAGGCAACCAATTGCGTCTAGGTCGACAGGCGGGCTTCGGTACGGCTGCCGGCAGCGGTGGCTTCAGGCCTGGTGATGCAGCCAGGCATGGGGCGGGCGCTCGGCCCTGGGGTGCTGGCCGCGCTCGAAGCGCTGCCAGATTTTCTCGTGACAATAGAAACCGAGCGAGTTGCACAGGGGCTCGATGGCGGCGACCAGGCCGCTGGCGGCTACGCTGCCGGTCAGCGCGTAGGTCACCGCGAAGGCGATGCAGAAGTGCATCAGGGTGAAGGTCAGGGTCTTGAGCATGGCGGCCTCTAGTGAACAGTGTTCGCTACTGGCGTCCACTCTAGGGGCTGACCTTGAATAGATGAAATGTAGTTATAAGATTCCATCGATAGGAGTTATCTATTGTTGGGTGGGTCGCCGAGGGCCGGACCCGCGGGTGGCGCGGGCGCGAAGGCGTTTCACGTGGGGCGATTTGACAGGCCCAAGGCTACGGCTAATTTGAATGGCGCGGCGCATGGAAGTCCGCGCCGGTCAGCTCTCGATCGACTATCCACTAAAAGGAATTTCATCATGCATAAAGGCTACATCGCTTCCCTGCTGGCTGCCGTCCTGGCGTTTTCCTCCGCCGCCGCCCTGGCCGCCGAACCGGCCAAGACCGCTCCGGTCGAGCCCGTCGTCGCTCAGGTGGCAGAGGTCGGCAGGATCAATCTCAATACCGCCGATGCCGCCACGCTCAAGCGTGAGCTCAACGGCATCGGCGAGGTGAAGGCCAGGGCCATAGTCGAGTACCGCGAGGCCAACGGTCCGTTCGCTGCGGTCGAGGAGCTGCTGGAGGTCAAGGGCATAGGCGAAGCCACCCTGGCGAAGAATCGTGACAAGCTCAGCGTCGATTAGTCGGGCGCGGCGATAGCAGTAGAGGGCCGGTCGCCGACCGGCTTTCTACTGTCTGGGAAAAAGGTTGGGCAGATCCCGGACAACCCGTAAGGCAGTCCCGGGTGAGCGCCCGGTAGAAACAAAAAAGCCCCCGGCGTTGACCGAGGCTTTCGAATTTGGCTCCGCGACCTGGACTCGACAGCACAGCTGAACGCGCTTCAGCGCGGCCCGAAGGGTGAGGCCGCAGGCCGAATAACCTGGGACGCAGTCCCTGGTGAGAGTCCGGCGGAAACAAAAAAGCCCCGGCGTTAACCGAGGCTTTCGAATTTGGCTCCGCGACCTGGACTCGAACCAGGGACCCAATGATTAACAGTCATTTGCTCTACCGACTGAGCTATCGCGGAACAACGGGGCGTATCCTACTGATTAAAAAGGGGAAGTCAAGCCTCTGTCGACTTCCCGTTCTGGCTTAGAGGACCTGGGCGATGGCCTGGGTGACGAACGGCAGGTTGCGCTGGTTCAGGGCTGCCACGCAGATGCGTCCGGTGCCGACCGCATAGATGGCGAATTCGCTCTTCAGGCGCTCCACCTGTTCGGTGGTCAGGCCCGAGTAGGAGAACATGCCGCGCTGTTGGGCGACGAAGCCGAAATCGCGCTTGGCGTCCAGGGCCGCCAGCTGCTCGACCATGGCCAGGCGCATGCCGCGGATGCGCTCGCGCATCTCACCCAGTTCGGCCTCCCACATGGCGCGCAGCTCGGGGCTGCCCAGCACCGCGGCGACCACGCTGGCGCCGTGGGTCGGCGGGTTGGAGTAGTTGGTGCGGATCACCCGCTTGAGCTGCGACAGCACGCGGCCGGTCTCGTCCTGCGAGCCGGTGACGATGGACAGCGCGCCGACCCGCTCGCCGTACAGCGAGAAGGACTTGGAGAAGGAGCTGGAGACGAAGAAGGTCAGCCCCGACTGGGCGAACAGGCGCACGGCGGCAGCGTCTTCCTCGATGCCGTCGCCGAAGCCCTGGTAGGCGATGTCGAGGAAGGGCACGTGCTCGCGCTCGCGGACGATTTCCAGCACCGCCTGCCAGTCGTCCATGCTCAGGTCGACGCCGGTCGGGTTGTGGCAGCAGGCGTGCAGCACCACGATGGAGCGCGCCGGCAGGTTCTTCAGGTCCTCCAGCAGGCCGCCGCGGTTGACGCCGTTGCTGAAGGCGTCGTAGTAGCGGTAGTTGCGCACCGGGAAGCCGGCAGTCTCGAACAGCGCGCGGTGGTTCTCCCAGCTCGGGTCGCTGATGGCCACGGTGGCGTCGGGTAGCAGGCGCTTGAGGAAGTCGGCGCCGATCTTCAGCGCGCCGGTGCCGCCCAGAGCCTGGGCGGTGATCACCCGGCCGCCCTCGATCAGCGCCGAGTCGGCACCGAACAACAGGGTCTGCACGGCCTGGTCGTAGGCGGCGATACCTTCGATCGGCAGGTAGCCGCGCGGTGCGTGCTTGGCGGTCAGTGCGTTCTCGGCTTCGGCGACCGCGCGCAGCAACGGAATGCGCCCCTCTTCGTTGGTATACACGCCCACGCCGAGGTTGACCTTGGTGGCGCGGGTGTCGGCGTTGAATGCTTCGTTGAGGCCCAGGATCGGGTCGCGCGGTGCCATTTCGACGGCAGAGAACAGACTCATGGATGCGGCAGCTCGGGGGAAGAGGGGTGGGTGTCTGCAACACCCGGCTACGTCTGCGGCTGGGGGTTGCGCGAATGGGCCGTTAGTATAACGGGTCCAGGTCCTGTGCCGCGACAGCGGGCACAGGCTTTTACACCGGGTTTGACGTAGGCTGTGGGTCTGCGTCACAACCGCTTGTCGAGGTCCGCTATGTCCGAGTTCCAACTGGTCACCCGCTTCCAGCCGGCCGGCGATCAGCCGGAGGCGATCCGGCAGATGGTCGAGGGGCTGGAGGCGGGCCTGGCGCACCAGACCCTGCTGGGCGTCACCGGCTCGGGCAAGACCTTTGCCATCGCCAACGTGATCGCCCAGGTGCAGCGTCCAACCCTGGTGCTGGCGCCGAACAAGACCCTGGCGGCGCAGCTCTACGGCGAGTTCAAGGCGTTCTTCCCGCACAACGCGGTGGAGTACTTCGTCTCCTACTACGACTACTACCAGCCGGAGGCCTACGTCCCCTCGTCCGACACCTTCATCGAGAAGGACGCCTCGATCAACGACCACATCGAGCAGATGCGCCTGTCGGCGACCAAGGCGCTGCTCGAGCGTCCGGATGCCATCATCGTCACCACGGTGTCGTGCATCTACGGCCTGGGTAGCCCCGAGACCTACCTGAAGATGGTGCTGCACGTCGATCGCGGCGACAAGCTGGACCAGCGCGCGCTGCTGCGCCGCCTGGCCGATCTGCAGTACACGCGCAACGACCTGGACTTCGCCCGCGCCAGCTTCCGCGTACGTGGCGACGTGATCGACATCTTCCCGGCCGAATCGGACCTGGAGGCCATCCGCATCGAGCTGTTCGACGACGAGGTGGAGAGCATCGCCGCCTTCGACCCGCTGACCGGCGAGGTGATCCGCAAGCTGCCGCGCTTTACCTTCTACCCCAAGAGCCATTACGTCACCCCGCGCGAGACCCTGCTGGAGGCGGTCGATGGCATCAAGGCCGAGCTGGCCGAGCGCCTGGAATACCTGCGCGGCGCGGGCAAGCTGGTGGAGGCCCAGCGCCTGGAGCAGCGCACTCGCTTCGATCTGGAGATGATCCTCGAGCTGGGTTACTGCAACGGCATCGAGAACTACTCGCGCTACCTGTCCGGACGCGGCCCGGGCGAGCCGCCGCCGACCCTCTACGACTACCTGCCGGACCAGGCCCTGCTGGTGATCGACGAGTCCCACGTGTCGGTGCCCCAGGTCGGCGCCATGTACAAGGGCGACCGCTCGCGCAAGGAGACCCTGGTGGAGTACGGCTTCCGCCTGCCCTCGGCCCTGGACAACCGGCCCATGCGCTTCGAGGAGTGGGAGGCGGCCAGTCCGCAGACCATTTTCGTCTCGGCCACCCCGGGGCCCTACGAGGCCGATCACGCCGGGCGGGTGATCGAACAGGTGGTACGGCCTACCGGCCTGGTCGACCCCGAGGTGGAGGTGCGCCCGGCCCTGACCCAGGTCGACGACCTGCTGTCGGAGATCCACAAGCGCGTGGCCCTGGAGGAGCGGGTGCTGGTCACCACCTTGACCAAGCGCATGGCCGAGGACCTGACCGACTACCTGGCCGACCACGGCGTGAAGGTGCGTTACCTGCATTCGGACATCGACACGGTGGAGCGGGTCGAGATCATCCGCGACCTGCGCATCGGCGCCTTCGACGTGCTGGTCGGCATCAACCTGCTGCGCGAGGGCCTGGACATGCCGGAGGTGTCCCTGGTGGCCATTCTCGATGCCGACAAGGAAGGCTTCCTGCGCAGCGAGCGCTCGCTGATCCAGACCATCGGCCGCGCAGCACGCAACCTCAACGGCAAGGCGATCCTCTATGCCGACCGCATGACCGGCTCGATGGAGCGGGCCATCGGCGAGACCGAGCGCCGCCGCGACAAGCAGATCGCCTTCAACCAGGCCCACGGCATAGTGCCCAAGGGGGTGAAGAAGGACGTGCAGGACATCCTCGAGGGCGCCACCGTACCCGGAGCGCGCAGCAAGAAGCGCAAGGCCATGGCCCAGGCCGCCGAGGACAGCGCGCGCTACGAGAGCGAACTGCGTTCGCCCAGCGAGATCACCAAGCGCATCCGCCAGCTGGAGGAGAAGATGTACGCGCTTGCCCGCGACCTGGAGTTCGAGGCGGCGGCGCAGTTGCGCGACGAGATCCAGAAGCTGCGCGAGCGCCTGCTGCAGGTGTGAGGGGGCGATGCCACTGCGGCTCTGGGCAATGCATGAGCTGTTCCATCCTCGCCCGTGGCCGTTAGACTTTCTGCGCTTTGTTGACTGTGAGAAATGCTGATGGGTCTGGATGATGCGTTGATCTTCACCCGGGTGGTCGAGTGCCACAGCTTCACCCTGGCGGCCCAGGGCCTGGGCATGCAGAAGTCCACGGTGAGCCGGCGCATCGTCCTGCTGGAGGAGCGCCTCGGCGTGCGTCTGCTCAACCGCACCACGCGCAAGCTGCGCCTGACCGAGGTGGGTCAGGCCTACTACGAGCGCTGCCGGCAGATCATGCTGGACTTCGCCGAAGCCGAGCAGGCGGTCATGCAGCTGCAGCAAGCGCCATCCGGCCTGCTGCGCATCACCGCCCCCATCGAGTTCGGCCAGCTGTTGCTCGGTCGGGTGCTCGGCGAGTTCATGCGCCAGTACCCGCAGATTACCGCTGAGGTGGAGCTGACCTCGCGCCATGTCGACCCGGTGGAGGAGGGCGTGGATATCGCCATCCTGGTCGGCCAGCCGCAGGATTCGACGCTGATCGCACGCAAGCTGTTCGAGGTCGAGCGGCGCCTGTGCGCCAGTCCCGCCTACCTGCGAGCCCAGGGTACGCCGCAGACGGTGGCCGAACTCGAGGGGCACCGGGCGATCCTGCTGCCCCATGACTCGCCGCGCCATTGGCCGCTGTTGGGGGAGAGCCTGTCCTGTCAGCGGGTGCTGGCGTGCAACAACATCACCTTCGCCCGCGAGGCGGCCCTGGCCGGCGCCGGTATCGCCGGCCTGCCGCGGATGATCTGCGAGGAGGCTCTGCTTAGCGGGCGCCTGGTGCACCTGTTGCCAGGCGCGTGCCTGCCGACCGGCGAGCTCTATGCGGTCTATCCCTCCCGGCGTTTCCAGGCGATGAAGGTCAAGACCTTTCTCGACTTCCTCATGCGCAGCCTGCCGGTCGAAGGGGGGCGGCTGCTGGAGCCGGCGCCCACGGGGCTGGTAACATCGCCGCCTTAAATCGGCTTTCGCTTCATTTTCTCGAGAATCGCCATGACCACCGTTCGTACCCGTATCGCGCCATCGCCCACCGGCGATCCGCACGTAGGCACCGCCTATATCGCCCTGTTCAACCTGTGCTTCGCCCGGCAGCACGGTGGCGAGTTCATCCTGCGCATCGAAGACACCGATCAGCTGCGCTCGACCCGCGAGTCCGAACAGCAGATCTTCGACGCCCTGCGCTGGCTCGGCATCGAGTGGAGCGAGGGGCCGGACGTCGGCGGTCCCCATGGGCCGTACCGGCAGAGCGAGCGCGGGCACATCTACAAGCAGTACACCGCCGAGCTGGTGGAGAAGGGCCATGCCTTCCACTGCTTCTGCAGCCCCGAGCGCCTGGACAAGCTGCGCGCCGAGCAGACCGAGGCCAAGCAGACCCCGCGCTACGACGGCCACTGCATGCACCTGGCTCAGGATGAGGTGCAGCGGCGTCTGGCCGCCGGCGAGCCCAACGTGGTGCGCATGAAGGTGCCGAGCGAGGGCGTGTGCGTGGTGCCGGACATGCTCCGCGGCGAGGTGGAGATTCCCTGGGACCGCATGGACATGCAGGTGCTGATGAAGACCGATGGCCTGCCGACCTACTTCCTGGCCAACGTGGTCGACGACCACCTGATGGGCATCACCCATGTGCTGCGCGGCGAGGAGTGGCTGCCCTCGGCGCCCAAGCTGATCCTGCTGTACGAGTACTTCGGCTGGGACAAGCCGCAGCTGTGCTACATGCCGCTGCTGCGCAATCCGGACAAGAGCAAGCTGTCCAAGCGCAAGAACCCGACCTCGATCACCTTCTACGAGCGCATGGGTTTCCTGCCCCAGGCCATGCTCAACTACCTCGGGCGCATGGGCTGGTCGATGCCCGACGAGCGCGAGAAGTTCTCGCTGTCCGAGATGATCGAGCACTTCGACATCCAGCGCGTGTCCCTGGGCGGGCCGATTTTCGACCTGGAGAAGCTGTCCTGGCTCAACGGCCAGTGGCTGCGCGAACTTTCCGTCGAGGAATTCGCCGCCGGCGCGCAGCAGTGGGCGTTCAACTCCGATTACCTGATGAAGATCGCCCCCCACGTGCAGGGGCGGGTGGAGACCTTCAGTCAGATCGCCCCGCTGGCGAGCTTCTTCTTCGCCGGTGGCCTGAACCTGGACGCCAAGCTGTTCGAGCACAAGAAGCTCTCGCCCGACCAGGTGCGTCAGGTCATGCAGCTGATCCTGTGGAAGCTGGAGGCCCTGCGCCAGTGGGAGAAGGACAGGATCACCGGCTGCATCCAGGCGGTGGTCGAACACCTCGAGCTGAAGCTGCGCGATGCCATGCCGCTGATGTTCGCCGCCATCACCGGTCAGGCCAGCTCGGTGTCGGTGCTCGACGCCATGGAAATCCTCGGTCCGGACCTCACCCGCTTCCGCCTGCGCCAGGCCATCGAGCTGCTCGGTGGCGTGTCGAAGAAGGAGAACAAGGAGTGGGAAAAGCTGCTGGCGGCCATCGGCTGATCGAGCCGTCGGCGAAGGATTGGGGTAAGTGATTGTTATGTCAGCGAAAAAAAACAGGGAAGGAATAAAAATCTTGTTGACAGTACCCAGGGGCGCCCTTAACATGCGCCCCGTCCACGAGATGGGGCTATAGCTCAGCTGGGAGAGCGCTTGCATGGCATGCAAGAGGTCGACGGTTCGATCCCGTCTAGCTCCACCAATCTCGAAGCCGAAAGGCTTGCCACAGTCGGTTCCAGCAGCCGGCTGAGTTTTGAAGGGCTTTGCGTCCCCTTCGTCTAGTGGCCTAGGACACCGCCCTTTCACGGCGGTAACAGGGGTTCGAGTCCCCTAGGGGACGCCACTATTTCCAGCCGCAGTGCTTAGGCGCTGCAGCCAGACCGCAAGGTTTCGGGGCTATAGCTCAGCTGGGAGAGCGCTTGCATGGCATGCAAGAGGTCGACGGTTCGATCCCGTCTAGCTCCACCAATTCCACGACAAGGCCAGCCGCTGTGCTGGCCTTGTTCTTCGAAGGATTCGTCCCCTTCGTCTAGTGGCCTAGGACACCGCCCTTTCACGGCGGTAACAGGGGTTCGAGTCCCCTAGGGGACGCCAGTTTTGCCCGCTCTGCGGGATTTTTAAGGGTCACTCCTGCGGAGTGGCCCTTTTGTTTTTCCGAGTCTGAATCTCCCTGTCTTCATGCTGCTGCCGACCGGCGGTCGTGGCTGGTGCTTGCCTGTAAATATTATGAGAGTAATATTTCTATCGTAATATTTTTGGAGGCGATCATGAGCGACAAGAAAGCCCAGACCCGCGAACGCATTCTCTCGGCTGCGGGTGCCGCCCTGTTGCAGCGCGGCCCCGCGGAGCCCAGCGTCGGCGAGGTGATGGGGGCGGCGGGGCTGACGGTGGGAGGGTTCTACGCCCACTTCGAGAGCAAGGATGCGCTGATGCTGGAGGCGTTCAAGCAGTTGCTCTGTCAGCGCCAGGACCTGATCGGCCAGATGGACGAGCGCTTGCCCGCGGCCGAGCGGCGGGCGCTGGTGGCGGCGTTCTACCTCTCGCGCAAGCATCGCGACGCCACCGAGCTGGGGTGTCCGCTGCCGAGTTCGCTGAGCGAGCTGGCGCGTTTGCCGGACGCCTTTCGCGAGGCGCTGGCCGAACACCTGGAACTGCTGATGGCGAAGCTGGCGGGTGGCCCGGAAGAGGCCAACAGCGTGCTCGCCGATATCGCGTTGATGGTCGGGGGACTGGCGCTGGCGCGGGCGCTGGGCCCCGGTGAGATGTCCGACCGCGTCCTGCGTGCCGCCAAGGCGGCGATCATTTGAGGAGAAAGGCTATGAGCAGCTTGAACTGGGTACGTGGACTCAATGCCACCGTTGGCAGGCTGGCCCCTCGTGCGGTGGCGGGTCGGATGCGCCGGGCCTTCATGACGCCGCGCGACCTGCCGCTACGGGACTGGGAGCTGCCGCTGCTGGCCCAGGCCGAGCGGGTGACCTTGCGCTTCGGCCTGTCGGCGCTGCGTTGGGGCAGTGGCCCGGTGGTGTTGCTGATGCATGGCTGGGAAGGGCGGCCGACCCAGTTCGCCGAGCTGATCAAGGCGCTGGTGGGCGCCGGTTACGCGGTGGTCGCGCTGGATGCGCCGGCCCATGGGCGCTCACCGGGGCGCGAGGCGAACGTGGTGCTGTTCGCCCGGGCCATGCTCGAGGCCGCCAGCGAGCTGCCGCCGCTCAAGGCGGTGATCGGCCATTCCATGGGGGGCGCCAGTGCGCTGCTGGCGACTCAGCTGGGCCTGCGCACCGAGGCGCTGGTGACCATCGCCGCACCTGGGCGCATCCTCACCATGCTGCGCGGTTTCGCCCGCTACATGGGGCTGCCGGCCAAGGCACGGGCGCACTTCGTGCGCCTGGTCGAGGAAAAGGCGGGCATGCCCGCCAGGCAGATCGACGTGGCGCAGTATCACCTGGATATGCCCGGCCTGGTGGTGCACGCCGCCGACGATCCGCTGGTGCCCTTCACCGAGGCCGAGGCGATCCACCAGGCCTGGCCCGACAGTCGGCTGCTGCGCCTGGAGCAGGGCGGGCACCAGCGGGTACTGGGCGATCCGCGGCTGATCGAAGCGACCCTGCACCTGCTCGATAGGATCGGTCAGCCTGCCGCCGTTGTGCCCCTGACGGCTTGAGTCCGCTGGTTGTGGAGGCGTCGCCTGTGGCTGCGTACGGGCGTCCGGAGCGGCT
Source organism: Pseudomonas sp. MBLB4123 (assembly GCF_051904775.1). Classification (NCBI taxonomy): domain Bacteria; kingdom Pseudomonadati; phylum Pseudomonadota; class Gammaproteobacteria; order Pseudomonadales; family Pseudomonadaceae; genus Pseudomonas; species Pseudomonas sp. MBLB4123. The sequence goes on along the minus strand of NZ_CP196711.1, from coordinate 1,738,279 downwards.
ACATGCTTCCGGGGGAGGTGATGCGGGAGAGGACGATCCGTTGCGGACCCCTGGCTTCCTGGCGCCGAAGGCGCCATGATGCCCGGCCGGCTCGGCCACCGGAAATGGCAGGGCATGCAACGAGGAGCAATCATGAAGTGGATCGAGGAGCTGATGCGCCAGCCGCGCCCCATGGCAGCGGGGCCGGTGCGATGAACTGGGAGCTGGCCAATCCGTTCGTCATCGACATTCGCGTCGGCGCCGAGGACATCGATGGCCTCGGCCACGCCAATAACGCGGTCTACGTCAGCTGGCTGGAGCGCTGCGCCTGGCGCCATTCGCAGTACCTGGGCCTGGATCTGGCCGAGTACCGGCGCCTGGATCGGGCCATGGCCGTGGTGCGCCACGAGGTCGACTACCTGGCCAGCGCCTACGAGGACCAGGAGCTGCAGATGGCCACCTGGATAGTCGAATCCGACCAGCGCCTGAAGATGGATCGGCGCTTCCAGCTGATCCGCCCGGCCGACGGCGTCACCCTGTTGCGGGCCAGGACCACCTTCGTCTGCATCGAGCTGTCCAGCGGCAAGCCCAGGCGCATGCCGGCCGAGTTCGTCGAGGGCTATGGGCGCGCACTGCAGCGGCCCTTTCCCCTGGAACTCTGACGAGCGGCCGGTGCCGGCGCCGTTGAGTCTGTTCATCCGCCGCGCCGCGCCGCGTACACTACGCGGCGTTTTTTCGTGAGTAAGGCTATGCAGATTGCCCTGGCGCCCATGGAGGGCCTGGTCGACAACATACTGCGCGATGTGCTGACCCGGGTCGGCGGCATCGACTGGTGCGTGACCGAATTCATCCGTGTCAGCGACCGGCTGCTGCCGGCGGCGACCTACCGCAAGCTCGCCCCGGAACTGTTCGCCGGCGCGCAGACCCGCGCGGGGACGCCGCTGCGGGTGCAGCTGCTCGGCTCCGACCCGGCCTGCCTGGGGGACAACGCCGCCTTCGCCTGCACCCTGGGGGCGCCGGTGATCGACCTCAATTTCGGCTGCCCGGCCAAGACGGTGAACAAGTCCCGCGGCGGCGCGGTGCTGCTCAAGGAGCCCGAGCTGCTGCATGTCATCGTCCGCGAGGTGCGCCGCAGCGTGCCGCCGCAGATTCCGGTGACGGCGAAGATGCGCCTGGGCTTCGACCACAAGGAGTACGCCCTGGACTGCGCCCGCGCCCTGGCTGAGGGCGGCGCCGCGCAGCTCGTGGTGCATGCGCGGACCAAGGTCGAGGGCTACAAGCCGCCGGCCCACTGGGAGTGGGTGGCGCGGGTGCAGGAAGCGGTGGCGGTGCCGGTGTTCGCCAACGGCGAGGTGTGGACCCTGGACGACTGGCGCCGCTGCCGCGAGGTCAGCGGGGTCGAGGACATCATGCTCGGCCGCGGCCTGGTGGCGCGGCCGGACCTGGCCCGGCAGATCGCCGCGGCGCGCGCCGGGCAGGCCGTCGCCGAGATGACCTGGACCGAGCTGCAACCCCTGCTCGCCGACTTCTGGCTGCAGGCCCGGCGCAAGCTGTCCCCGCGCTACGCGCCGGGGCGCCTCAAGCAGTGGCTGGCCATGCTGACCCGCAGCTACCCCCAGGCGGTCGAACTGTTCGGCCTGCTGCGCCGGGAGAGCGACTGCGCGCGGCTCGATGCCTTGCTCGGCGTCGAGCTGCCTGAGCCGGCGCCTCGGGAGCAGCTGGCCAGCGCCTGAGCCTCAGCGTCCGCCGGCGACATCCAGCAGCGCGCCGCTGGTGTAGGAGGCCTGCTCGCCGGCCAGCCAGAGGATCGCCTCGGCCACTTCCTCGGCCAGGCCGCCGCGGCCCATGGGCACGCTGCGGCTGACCCGCGCCACCCGCCCCGGCTCGCCGCCGCAGGCATGGATCTCGGTGTCGATCACCCCGGGGCGCACGGCGTTGACGCGGATGCCTTCGCCGGCCACCTCCTTGGCCAGGCCCAGGGTCAGGCTGTCGATGGCGCCCTTGGCCGCCGCGTAGTCGATGTACTCGTCGGGGGCGCCGAGGCGCGCGGCTACCGACGACAGGTTGACGATGGCGCCGCCACGGCCGCCGTGGCGGGTCGACATGCGTTTGACCGCCTCGCGGGCGCAGTAGAAGCTGCCGAACACGTTGGCGGCGAACACCCGCTGCAGGCGCGCGCCGTCCATCTGTTCCAGGCGCATCTGCGTTTCCAGCATGCCGGCGTTGTTGACCAGTACGTCGAGCCGGCCGAACCGGCGGTCGAGTTCGGCGAACAGCGCCGTCACCTGCGCCTCGTCGGCCACGTCGGCCTGCACGGCGATGGCCTGCCCGCCGGCCGCGACTATCTCGGCGGCCAGGGCCTCGGCGGCGTCGCGCCGCTGACGGTAGTTCAGGCACAGGGCATAGCCGCGCTCGGCGGCCAGGCGGGCGGTAGCGGCGCCGATGCCGCGCGCGGCCCCGGTAATCAGCATGACTCGTTCCACCGGTTTTTCTCCTCGGTCTGCCTGGGGGTTGAAATCCTTTCGCTCAACCGCATCTTCTCTCTTGCGGGGCGCCGAAGTCGGGCTCCGCGTCGAATCACTCGCTGTTATTCAGGAGATTATCCATGAGCACTGCATTTTCCATGACCCCGCTGTTCCGCCAGTCCATCGGCTTCGACCGCTTCAACGACCTGTTCGAGTCGGCCATGCGCAACGAGTCGGGCAGCAGCTATCCGCCGTACAACGTCGAGAAGCATGCCGAGGACGAGTACCGCATCGTCATCGCCGCGGCCGGCTTCCATGAGGAAGACCTCGACCTGCAGGTCGAGCGTGGCGTGCTGACCGTCACCGGCGGGCGGCGCGAGCAGGACGCCGACGGTATCACCTACCTGTACCAGGGCATCGCCCGGCGTGCCTTCAAGTTGTCGTTCCGCCTGGCCGATCATATCGAGGTCAAGGCCGCCGGCCTGGTCAATGGCTTGTTGAACATCGACCTGGTGCGCATCGTTCCGGAAGAGGCCAAGGCCAAGCGCATCCCCATCAATGGCGCGCGGCCGGCGCTGGACAGCTAAGCGCCTCTCGTTGTGCGGCGCAGGGCGCCCTCACCGTCGGCGAGGGCGCCCTCGTGGTTTTCAGCGCCGGGGCGGGCGCTGGGCCGAATGCGCCAGCAGGGCGCGGAACTCCGCCAGCGGCAGTGGCCTGCTGAACAGGTAGCCCTGGTACAGGTGGCAGCCCTGCCGTTCGAGCAGGTCCAGCTGCTCCTGCTGTTCGACCCCTTCGGCGATCAGCGTCAGACCCAGGCTGCGCGCCATGGCGGCGATGGCGCGGATGATTTCCGCATCGTTGGGGTCGTGGGTGGCATCGCGGACGAAGGACTGGTCGATCTTCAGTACGTCCACCGGCAGGCGCTTGAGGTAGGTCAGCGAACTGTAGCCGGTGCCGAAGTCGTCCATGGCGAAGCTGACGCCGAGGCGCTGCAGCCGTTTCATCTTGGCGATGGTGTCCTCGATATTCTCGATGACGATGCCTTCGGTGATTTCCAGCTTGAGCATGGCGCGCGGTAAGGCGCTGTTGCGCAGGCTGCTCTCCACGCGGTCGCCGAAGTCGTTCTGGCGGAACTGTCGCGGGCTGATGTTCACGCACAGGCTGAAGGTCTCGGCTGCGATCAGCCCTTCCTCGAGCAGTTGTGCGCAGGCATGGCAGGCCTCGGCAATGACCCAGCTGCCGACGTCGAGAATCAAGCCGCTGTCTTCCAGTACGTGAATGAACAGGGCCGGGGATTGCGCCCCTAGGCTCGGATGAATCCAGCGCAACAGCACCTCGGCGCCGATCACCCGGCCGTCGCGGGCGTCCACTTGGGGTTGGAAGTACAGCTCGAACTCGCCGCGGGCCAAGGCCAGGCGCAGGTCGTTTTCCAGGCGCAGGCGCTCGCTGGCGGCCTGCTGCATGGTGCTGCGGAACAGCTGGATGGTGTTGCGTCCGGCGTCCTTGGCACGGTACAGGGCGATGTCCGCGCGCTTGAGCAGGTCGGCGGGGGTGTCGCCATGGTCGGGGATCAGGGCGATGCCGATGCTCGGGGTGACCTGCAGGCGGTGGCCATCCAGGCGCATGGGTTCGGCCAGCAGGCGGCGCAGCTTGTCTGCCAGTGTGCGAGCCTGGCGAGTCACGCTCGAACGCGGGCCCTCCAGGCCGCTGAGCAGCACCACGAACTCGTCGCCGCCCAGGCGCGCCACGGTATCTTCCTGGCGCACGCTGGCCTCCAGGCGTGCGGTAACCAGCTTGAGCACCGCGTCGCCCACCGGATGGCCGAGGGAGTCGTTGATGTGCTTGAAGTGATCCAGGTCGAGAAACAGCAGGGCGCCGCGCAGCTGATGGCGTTTGAGCAGGGCGATCTGCTGGGTCAGGCGGTCCATCAGCAGGGCGCGGTTGGGCAGGTTGGTCAGGGAGTCGTGATAGGCCAGGTGCTGGATCTGCGCTTGGGCCTCCTTCAGCTGGCTGATGTCGCGGGCGGTCAGCAGCAGGCAGGGGGTGTCGTCGAGCATGATCGGCTCCACCGAGACCTCCACCGTCTTGACCTGGCCGCTACGGTGCCGGCCGAGCATCTCGCGGTGCGGCACGCGGCCCTCGCGCTGCAGCGCCTCGAGCAGCTCCTGGCGCTGCCTGGGCTCGGCCCAGATGTTCAGTTCCAGCGCACTGCGGCCGATGACTTCTGCCGAGCTGTAGCCGGTGAGGCGGGTGAAGCCCTCGTTGACCTCGATATAACGGGCCGTGTCGCGCTCGGTGATGGTGATGGCGTCGGGGCTGGAGTGGAAGGCCTTGGCGAACTTCTCCTGACTGGCCTTGAGCGCGGCCTCGGCCTGTTGATGCTCGGTGATGTCGCGGAAGGTGCTGGCGATGCAGAGTTGGCGGTCGACGCGGATGAAACGGCTGGAAACCACGCAGCTGAGGGTCGTTCCGGCGCGGGTGCGAAAGCGGGCGATCTCGTTGCTCAGGCCCTGGTCGCGGGTCAGCTGCTCGAACAGGCGGCGGCGTTGCTCGAGGTCGTGCCAGAAGCCGACCTCTGGGCCGCTGCGCCCGACTATCTGCTCGGCTGGCCAGCCGAAGGTTTCGCTGAAGCTGGGGTTGACCTCGATGAACACGCCGTCGCGGATGCGTGAGACGCAGATGGGGTCGGGGCTGCTCTGGAACAGGGTGGCGAACTTCTCCTCCGAGGCGGCCAGGCGCTGTTCGCGCCGGACCCGTTCGCTGATGTCCGTCAGCACCCCGGCCATGCGCAGGGGGTGGCCCCGGTCGTTGCGGTAGAGCTTGGCCGTGCTTTCCACGTAGTGCAGGTTGCCGTCGGGGTGCCGCACTCGATAGGTCACCTGGTATTCGCTGTTGGTGCCTTCGAGCAGTTGGCCGTAGGCCTGGCGCATGGCCTGGCGATCCTCCTGCGGCACGCAGCCGAAGAATGGCTGGAATGTCCCTTGGTAGGGTTCTGCGGGCAGCCCATGGAGGGCGGCCGCGCGCGCCGAGCCATAGAAGATGCCGCTGGGTATGTGCCAGTCCCAGGTGCCGAGGTCCGCCGAGTCGAGCGCCAGGTTCAGCCGTTCCTGGCTGTCCTTCAGGGCCTGCTCCTGCGCCCTCTGCCGAGTGATGTCACGGACCGTCAGCACCAGGCAGGCGACGCCGCCGAGCTCGATCTCGCCGCCGTGAATCAGGTTGTCGGTGATCTGTCCGTCGCGGCTGGCCAGGCGCGTCTCGACCGGCTGGAGGCTGCCGTCGTCCTGCAGGGCGTCGAGAAGCCGCTGGCGGTCCTCGGGCTGCAGCCAGAGTCCCAGGGCCAGAGACGTGCGGCCCACGGCCTCGCTCTTGCTCCAGCCGAACTGGCGTTCGAAGCTGGCATTGATCTCGATGAAGCGGCCACTGGCCTTCTCGGTGATCACCACCGTGTCGGGGGTGTTGTGGAAGGCCTTGGCGAACTTGTCCTCGCCGCGGCTCTGGTCTTGGCGGCGTGCGTGCTGTTCGCCGATCTCGCGGATGACGCCCGTTCCGTGCGGGTTGCCGTGGTCGTCCCGGTGCAGGCGGCCACTGACCTCCAGCCAGTGCAGGCTGCCATCCGGCCAGCGAATGCGATGGTGGACGGGGTGGGGGTTCGGGCGACCATCGAGCATCAAGTGGAGCCGCTGCAGCACCTCGTCGCGGTCTTCCGGCAGGATTTGCCCGAGGTAGTCGATCGGGGGGCGCTCCAGGCCGTCGGGCTGCAGGCCGAACAGCGCCTCGGCGCCAGGGGACCAGCTGATCCGGTCGGCGTGCATGTCCCAGTGCCAGGCCGCGAGGCGGGCGCCGTTCAGCGCCTCGAGCAGGCGCGGACTATCCTGGATGGCCTGCTCTGCTTCGGCCGCGTCATATAGAGAGGCGCTCGGCAGGGGCGGGAGGCGGTCACTGCTTCTGGCCATGGTCGACCCCCTCTGGCGGTACTGGAGCGGCGAGGCGCCCGATGCATGGAGCTGGCTGGCACATTATTCGCGGATCGCCGTATGTCGGGCTGCGCGTCACGTTAGCTGGTGCGCGGCTGTCGCTGCAAGATCGTCGCGCTGGGTATCGAGCAGTCCCATGAAGGCCCGCGCGGCGTTCGAGAGGGTGCGCTCGGTATGCAGGATATAGCCCAGCTGTCGTGACAGTTGAATGCCGGGCAGGGGCAGGCGGGAGACCTGCTCGTCGAGCATGGTGCGCGGCAGTACGCTCCAGGCCAGGCCGATGGAGACCATCATCTTGATGGTCTCCAGGTAGTTGGTGCTCATGGCGATGTTCGGGGTCAGGCCCTGGGCCTCGAACAGGCGCTGGACGATGTGGTGGGTGAAGGTGTTGCCGCCGGGAAACACCGCCGGGTGGCGCGCGACGTCGGCCAGTTCGACCGCGCCCTGGCATGCCAGGGGGTGCTCGGGGGCGGCGACGAAGTCCAGCGGGTCGTTCCATACCGGCGTGGCGCGTACCGGTTCGCGCGTCTCGGGCGCCAGGGTGATCACCGCCAGTTCGGCGCGACCATGCAGCACCTCCTCGTAGGCCACCTCCGAGTCGAGGAATTGGATATCCAGCGCCACCTTGGGGTGCGCGCGGGTAAAGGCCCTGAGCAGAGGCGGCAAACGGTGCAGGCCGATATGGTGGCTGGTGGCCAGGGTCAGGCGGCCGCTGATCTCCCCATTGAGGTTGGTCAGGGCGCGACGGGTGTCGTCCAGCACATTGAGAATCTGGTAGGCCCGCGGCAGCAGGGCGCGGCCCGCCTCGGTCAGGCTCACCTCGCGGCCCAGGCGGTCGAACAGGCGCACGTTCAACTGCTGCTCCAGGCTGGCGATGCGTTTGCTCACCGCCGGCTGGGTCAGGTGCAGGCGTTCGGCGGCTTCGGAGAAACTGCCGGTCTCGGCGATGGCGATAAAGGCGTTGAGGGTGGCCAGGTCCATATTGAATTCCAGTTGGTTATCCAATGGATGAAAAATATGAATTTGAGTAATTTAAAGCAAGCCCCTAGGATCGTCCCCATAAGCCGCAGGGCTATTCGCCCGGGCATAGAAACACGCTGATGAGGGACTCGCTGATGGCCGGCAAAACGCTCTACGACAAGCTCTGGGATATGCACGAGGTGAAGCGCCGCGACGATGGCTCTTCGCTGATCTACATCGATCGCCATATCCTCCACGAGGTGACCTCGCCGCAGGCCTTCGAGGGCCTGCGTCTGGCCGGCCGCAGGCCGTGGCGCATCGACGCCAACATCGCCACCCCGGACCACAACGTGCCGACCACTCAGGCCGAGCGTCAGGGCGGTCTGGAGGCCATAGTCGACGAGGTGTCGCGCATTCAGGTGCAGACCCTGGACGAGAACTGCGACGACTTCGGCATCCTCGAATTCAAGATGAACGACTCGCGCCAGGGCATCGTCCATGTGGTCGGCCCGGAGCAGGGCGCTACCCTGCCGGGCATGACCGTGGTCTGCGGCGACTCGCACACCTCCACCCACGGCGCCTTCGGCGCCCTGGCCCACGGCATCGGCACGTCCGAGGTCGAGCACGTGCTGGCGACCCAATGCCTGGTGGCCAAGAAGATGAAGAACATGCAGGTGCGCGTGGAGGGTCAGCTGCCCTTCGGCGTCACCGCCAAGGACATCGTCCTCGCCGTGATTGGCAAGATCGGCACCGCCGGCGGCAACGGCCATGCCCTGGAGTTCGCCGGCAGCGCCATCCGCGACCTGTCCCTGGAAGGGCGTATGACCCTGTGCAACATGGCGATCGAGGCGGGCGCCCGGGTCGGCCTGGTGGCCGTGGACGAGAAGACCATCGACTACGTCGAGGGCCGCCCCTTCGCGCCCAAGGGCGCCGACTGGGACCAGGCCGTGACCCAGTGGCGCGAGCTGGTGTCGGATGCCGACGCCCGTTTCGATACCCTGGTCGAGCTGCGTGCCGAAGACATCAAGCCCCAGGTCAGTTGGGGCACCTCGCCGGAGATGGTCCTGGCGGTCGACCAGAAGGTGCCGGACCCGGCGGCCGAGGCCGATCCGGTCAAGCGCGACTCCATCGTCCGCGCGCTGAAGTACATGGGGCTGGCGGCCAATCAGCCCATCACCGACATCATGCTGGATCGCGTGTTCATCGGCTCCTGCACCAACTCGCGCATCGAGGACCTGCGCGCCGCCGCCGAGGTGGCCAAGGGCCGCAAGGTCGCCGCCACGGTCAAGCAGGCGCTGGTGGTGCCGGGCTCGGGCCTGGTCAAGGCCCAGGCGGAGGCCGAAGGCCTGGACAAGATCTTCATCGAGGCCGGCTTCGAGTGGCGTGAGCCGGGCTGCTCCATGTGCCTGGCGATGAACCCGGACAAGCTGGGCAGCGGCGAGCATTGCGCCTCCACCTCCAACCGCAACTTCGAGGGCCGTCAGGGCGCTGGCGGGCGTACCCACCTGGTCAGCCCGGCCATGGCCGCGGCGGCCGCGGTCACCGGCCGCTTCATCGACGTTCGCGAACTGATTCGGCCTTAAGGAGACCGCCCATGAAAGCCTTTACCCAACACGCCGGTCTCGTCGCGCCGCTGGACCGCGCCAACGTCGACACCGACCAGATCATTCCCAAGCAGTTTCTCAAGTCGATCAAGCGCACCGGCTTCGGCCCGAACCTGTTCGACGAATGGCGCTACCTGGATGTCGGCCAACCCAACCAGGACTGCTCGCAGCGGCCGGTCAACCCGGAGTTCGTGTTGAACTTCCCCCGCTACCAGGGCGCCAGCGTGCTGTTGGCCCGGGAGAACTTCGGTTGCGGCTCGTCCCGCGAGCACGCGCCCTGGGCGCTGGAGGAGTATGGTTTCCGCGCCATCATCGCCCCGAGCTTCGCCGACATCTTCTACAACAACAGCTTCAAGAACGGCCTGCTGCCGATCATCCTCGCCGAGCGCGACGTGGACGAGCTGTTCCGCCAGTGCGAGGCCGAGGAGGGCTACCGGCTGACCGTCGACCTGGCGGCGCAGACCGTGACCCGTCCGGACGGCAAGCAGTACGGCTTCGAGGTCGACGCCTTCCGCAAGCACTGCCTGCTCAACGGCCTGGACGACATCGGCCTGACCCTGCAGGATGCCGAGGCGATCGAGGCCTTCGAGGCCGGCTACAAGCAGCGCAGCCCCTGGCTGTTCGGCGCGATCAAGTGATGTGTAGGGTGGAAAACCGCGCAGCGTTTTCCACCACGGATTTTGGCGGATGGGGCCTGTGGCCAATATCCACCCTACCGAAGTAGAGGAATGTAATGAGCAAGCAGATTCTGGTTCTCCCCGGCGACGGCATCGGCCCGGAGATCATGGCCGAGGCGGTCAAGGTGCTGCAGCTGGCCAACGACAAGTACGCCCTGGGTTTCGAGCTGAGTTTCGACGAGCTGGGCGGCGCCGCCTATGACAAGTACGGCGTGCCGCTGGCCGACGAGACCCTCGCGCGGGCCCGTGCCGCCGATGCCATCCTGCTCGGCGCGGTCGGCGGACCCAAGTGGGACGCCATCGACCCGGCCCTGCGCCCGGAGCGCGGCCTGCTGAAGATCCGCTCGCAACTGGGCCTGTTCGCCAACTTGCGCCCGGCCATCCTCTATCCGCAGCTGGCCGATGCCTCCTCGCTGAAGCCGGAAGTGGTCGCCGGCCTGGATATCCTCATCGTCCGTGAGCTGACCGGCGGCATCTACTTCGGTCAGCCGCGCGAGAGCAAGGTGCTGGAGAATGGCGAGCGCATGGCCTACGACACCCTGCCGTACAGCGAGAGCGAGATCCGCCGCATCGCCCGTGTCGGTTTCGACATGGCCCGGGTGCGCAACAAGAAGCTCTGTTCGGTGGACAAGGCCAACGTGCTGGCCTCCAGCCAGCTGTGGCGCGCCGTGGTGGAGGAGGTGGCCAAGGACTACCCGGACGTCGAGCTGAGCCACATGTACGTGGACAACGCGGCCATGCAGCTGGTGCGCGCACCCAAGCAGTTCGACGTGATGGTCACCGACAACATGTTCGGCGACATCCTGTCGGACGAGGCTTCCATGCTCACCGGCTCCATCGGCATGCTGCCCTCGGCCTCCCTGGATGCCGACAACAAGGGCATGTACGAGCCGTGCCACGGCAGTGCGCCGGACATCGCCGGGCAGGGCATCGCCAACCCGCTGGCGACCATCCTCTCGGTGTCGATGATGCTGCGTTACAGCTTCAATCAGGGCGCTGCGGCCGATGCCATCGAGCAGGCGGTGAGCAAGGTGCTCGATCAGGGCCTGCGTACCGGCGATATCCACTCCGCCGGTATGACCAAGGTCGGTACCGCGGCCATGGGCGATGCGGTAGTCGAAGCGCTGCGTAGTCTGTAATCTTCCAGGTCCGCCGGGGTGGTTCCGGCGGTCTGTTCACATAGGTGTAGTCGTTATGAAACGTGTAGGTCTGATCGGTTGGCGTGGCATGGTCGGTTCCGTGCTCATGCAGCGCATGCTGGAAGAGCGGGATTTCGACTTGATCGAACCGGTGTTCTTCACCACCTCCAATGTCGGCGGCCAGGGCCCGGCCATTGGCAAGGACATCGCCCCGCTGAAGGACGCCTACAGCATCGACGAACTGAAAGGTCTGGACGTGATCCTCACCTGCCAGGGCGGCGACTACACCAATGAAGTCTTCCCCAAGCTGCGCGAAGCGGGCTGGCAGGGCTACTGGATCGACGCGGCGTCCTCGCTGCGCATGGCCGACGACGCGGTCATCGTGCTGGACCCGGTCAACCGCAAGGTGATCGATCAGCAGCTGGATGCCGGCGCCAAGAACTATATCGGCGGCAACTGCACCGTCAGCCTGATGCTGATGGCCCTGGGCGGTCTCTACGAGGCCGGCGTGGTCGAGTGGATGAGCGCCATGACCTATCAGGCGGCCAGCGGCGCCGGCGCGCAGAACATGCGCGAGCTGATCAAGCAGATGGGTGCGATCAACGGCGCGGTGGCCGACGATCTGGCCAATCCGGCCAGCGCCATCCTCGACATCGACCGCAAGGTGGCCGATGCCATGCGCGGCGAAGCCTTCCCGGTGGACAACTTCGGCGTGCCGCTGGCCGGCAGCCTGATCCCCTATATCGACAAGGAGCTGCCCAACGGCCAGAGCCGCGAAGAGTGGAAGGCCCAGGCCGAGACCAACAAAATCCTCGGTCGCTTCAAGAGCCCGATCCCGGTGGACGGCATCTGCGTGCGCATCGGCGCGATGCGCTGCCACAGCCAGGCCCTGACCATCAAGCTGAACAAGGACGTGCCGCTGTCCGATATCGAGGGGCTGATCAGTCAGCACAACCCCTGGGTCAAACTGGTGCCGAACCAGCGCGAGGCGAGCATCCGCGAGCTGGGTCCGACTGCAGTCACCGGCACCCTGAGCGTACCGGTCGGTCGCCTGCGCAAGCTGAACATGGGCTCGCACTACCTGGGGGCTTTCACCGTGGGTGACCAGCTGCTGTGGGGCGCCGCGGAGCCGCTGCGGCGCATGCTGCGGATTCTGCTGGAGCGTTGAGGGAGTCGCGCGCTGAGTCTGTTCGGCTGAGCGTTGTCGATACCGAATAGGGGCGGGCGCCGTCTGCGATCGAAGGTGATCGTGAGACGGGCCCGCCCCTCGCATTTTGAGGGGCGCGAAAAAGTGTCGGGCGGGCCCTTCATTAGGCCGCTGTTTGGGACGGTCGCAGGCATGAACGCTCGCCGATTAGCCGACGAACTGCCTTCAGTCTGCCGGCGTTAGGTCGATACTTGAGTGTCGGCAGCGGCCAGTGCGCCAGGGTGTAAGGAATGGCAATGGCAGGTATGGAGGAGATGGTCGTCACGGCCCGCTCTTTCAGAGCATGGGTGAGAGGGCCGGCTCAAGTCTTGAATGGCTCGAATCGGGCGGCTCGGCTGCGCCGGATGTCGCAGCTGGTTTGGATGTGGCCCGTGTCAGGCGGATCGGCGGGCAGGGCTAGGTCGCCGATCTCGATTTGTGGATTGCGTCTGATAATGTAAGAAAAGGCGCGAGCTTGAATGTCGTGTCGCCGGGTGAGTTGTTGATAAAACACTACCTGTAAAAGATACTTACCCTGAAATTTGAAGAATCTTTCGAGCTTGGCAATACTGGCCGAGTTGATTGCTGCATGGGGAGTCGCCCTGGGCGGATGCAGGCAGCAATAACAAGACCCTCTCGGAAACCGAGAAAAAAGATAAAACAAGGGATAACGCTATGGTTCGGGTTCGCAAACTGGTGCTGGCAATCGCAGCTGCTTCGGCACTGTCCTCCGGTATGGCGCACGCGCTGGGGCTGGGAGAAGTGACCCTGCAATCGGCGCTGAATCAGCCGTTGGTGGCTGAAATCGAATTGTTGGAAGTGCGCGATCTGGCGTCCAATGAAGTCCTGCCGAGCCTGGCGGCTCCCGAAGAATTCACCAAGGCTGGCGTCGATCGTCAGTACTTCCTGACCGACCTCAAGTTCACTCCGATCCTCAAGCCTAACGGCAAGAGTGTGATCCGGGTGACGTCGAACAAGCCGGTGCGCGAGCCGTACCTGAACTTTCTGGTAGAGGTGTTGTGGCCCAATGGTCGCCTGCTGCGCGAGTACACCCTGCTGCTCGATCCGCCGCTCTATTCGCCGCAAACCGCAGTCGCGGCTACTCCGCAGTTGCCCGTAGCCGCGCCGGCCCCGCTTTCGCAGGCTGCTGCGCCGCGTCAGAGCGTGCAAGCGGCCGTGCCTGCGCCAGCTGTGCGCAGTGCAGGCGGGAGCAACGAGTACAAGACCACGTCTAACGATACGCTCTGGGAAATCGCTCGACGTGTGCCTGGCGGCACCGTGCATCAGGCCATGCTGGCGATTCAGGACCTGAACCCGGATGCCTTTATCGGCGGCAACATCAATCGCATGAAGAGCGGCCAGGTTCTGCGTCTGCCCGATGAGCAGCAGCTCAAGCGTCGCTCCCAGGCCGAGGCCATTGCTCAGGTCGCCAGTCAGAATGCGGCCTGGCGCGAAGGGCGTGGTGTTGCGGCTCGTCAGCTTGATGCAACCAAGCGCAGCGCTGCTGGCGCGGCACCCGCCCAGGTCAAGTCTCAGGACAGTCTCAAGCTGGTTTCTGCCGATGGCGGCAAGGCCAGCAGTGGCAGCGACAGGGGGGCGGCCGACAGCAAGGCGCTGGCCGATAAGTTGGCCGTCACCCAAGAAAGTCTCGACTCGACTCGCCGTGAGAACGATGAGCTGAAAGGACGCATGAGCGATCTGCAGGGGCAGCTCGACAAGCTACAGCGCCTGATCCAGCTGAAGGATGACCAGTTGGCCAAGTTGCAGGCGGATCTCGCCAAGCCAGGGCAGGTCCAGGCGCCAGAGGTCGCGTCTACTGCCCCGGTCGTAGCGGCCGAAGAACCGGCCAAGGTTGAGCCGGCCCAGGTGGCAGTCGTTCAGCCGGAAGCGGCGGCCACTACGTCGGAGTCCGCGCCGGATTACAACTACGGCGAGGAGCCCGCTTCGGCCGCGCAAGGTGAGGCTGCACAGCCGGTATCCGAGCCTGCAGTGACGCCCGAACCTGTGGCTGCGATCGGGGAGCCGGTTGTACCTGCTGCTGTCGCTGAGCCGCCAGCGGCACCGGCTGAGCCGGTCGCGGTGCAGGCGCCGCAGTCCAGCGCCCTGGACGACCTTCTGGCCAATCCCATGTTGCTGGGCGCCGCCGGTGGTGGCGCCTTGTTGGTGCTGCTGGTCGGTTTGATGATGTTGTCGCGGCGCAATGCCCAGAAGGAAGCCGAGCTGCAGGCCGGCTTGGCGGCCGCGAGTGACGAGAACATCTTCGATAACGATATGCAGCAGGCGTCCGAAGGCTTCGAGGTATTTCCCGATGCCTTGGGCGAGGAGGCCGCTGCTGCACCTGCCGAGGAACGTGTCACGGCGCAGACCTCGGATGCCTTGGGTGAAGCGGATATCTATATCGCTTACGGCCGCTTCAATCAGGCTGCCGAGCTGTTGTCCAACGCGATCAACGACGAACCGCATCGTGCGGACCTGCGACTCAAGTTGATGGAGGTCTATGCCGAGCTGGGCGATCGTGAGGGTTTTGCCCGTCAGGAAAACGAGTTGCGCGAGATAGGTGGGGCCGGAGCAGAGGTCGATCAACTCAAGGTGCGTTACCCGGCCATGGTCGCCTTCGCCGGCGCCACCATGGCGGCCACCGCAGCTGCTGGCGTCGACGATGATCTGGACGGTTTCAGTCTCGACGATCTGACGCTGGACGAGCCGGCTCGGCCGACTGCTGCGGCTGAACTGGATGACGAATTCGATTTGAGTCTGGATGACCTCGAAAGCGAACTCGAGAGTGATTTGCAGGCCGCCTCTACTCAGGGCTCGACCCCAGAGGCCGAAGGTCTGGAATTGGACGTCGAGTCTTCGACCGCGCCGGTCGCCAGCCTGGACGACGATCTAGGCTTCGATCTGAGTCTGGATGATGCTGCCGACGAGAATCTGCCGCTGGGTGGCGAGTTGGCCGACTTCAGCCTGGACATCGAGGCCGACGGTGGCGAGGCCCCGGCGGCAGAGGAAGACGAGTTCCTCCTCAGTCTGGATGACGAACCGGTTTCTAAGCCTGTCGTGGATGAGGTTTCTGATTTGGCGCTCGATCTGCCGGAAGCGAGTGCTGGTGGCGAACTCGACCTGCCGGCCGACTTCGATCTGTCGCTGGACGATGAGGCGGTGGAAGTCCAGGCGGATGACTTCTCCGCTCGACTCGATGAGGTGAGCGCCGAACTGGATCAGTTGTCTGCAGGTGGTCCGGAGCAGTCTGCGGCAGCCGAGGCGAGTGGACCTGCTTCTGTGGATCTGGAGGACGATGATTTCGACTTCCTGTCCGGTACCGACGAGACGGCGACCAAGCTCGATCTGGCCCGGGCCTATATCGATATGGGCGACACCGAAGGTGCGCGCGACATCCTCGATGAGGTGGTTGCCGAGGGCGACGAAGGCCAGCAGCAAGAAGCGCGAGAGTTGATCGCTAAATTGGTTTGATACATGTCTGATGCACTACCCGCAACGGCAGCCGATTCGGCTGCCGTTGGTTTTTTCAAGGTCGCCCTCGGTGTCGAGTACAAGGGCTCCCGCTACCGCGGTTTCCAGCGTCAGCGCGCAGGGGTGCCGTCTATTCAGGAGTCTCTGGAGAAGGCCTTGTCCAAGGTGGCCGGCGGCGCGCCGGTCACCCTGAGCTGTGCCGGTCGTACCGATGCCCTGGTGCATGCCAGCGCCCAGGTGGTGCACTTCGATACGACTGTCGAGCGCTCCATGCATTCCTGGGTCATGGGCGCAAACATGAACCTGCCGGCCGACATCAGTGTGGCCTGGGCCAAGCTCATGCCGGCGCATTTCGATGCGCGTTTCTGTGCCATGGCCCGGCGCTATCGCTACGTGATCTACAACGATCAGATCCGTCCGGCGCACATGGCCGAAGAGGTCACCTGGAATCACCGGGCGCTGGATATCGGGCTCATGCGCGAGGCAGCCAAGGTGCTGGTGGGTACCCATGATTTCAGTGCCTTCCGCGCGCGCCAGTGTCAGGCCAAGTCGCCGGTGAAGACGGTGCATCATCTGCATCTACTCGAGCATGGCCGCTTTATCGTGCTGGATATTCGTGCCAACGCCTTCCTGCACCATATGGTCCGCAACATTGCCGGCGTGCTGATGGCCATAGGTGCCGGGGAGCGGCCGGTGGAGTGGGCGCGAGAAGTGCTCGAAACGCGGGCGCGCCGCACGGGGGGCGTCACGGCTCATCCTTATGGGTTGTATCTGGTGCAGGTCGATTATCCAGAGGAATTCGATCTCCCCAGGCGTTATCTCGGGCCGCATTTCCTTTCCGGCCTGCCAGATGTGGCGGCTGACGCCTAGGTAGTCATTTGCTACCATCGATGCTTTGCCGGAGGCTTCGCCAGTTGCCAGTCGTTCGCAGCAAGATCTGTGGAATTACCCGCGTAGAGGATGCTCTGATCGCCGTCGAGGCCGGTGCGGATGCGATCGGCCTGGTGTTCTATGCCAAGAGCCCGCGGGCGGTCAGCGTGCCTCAAGCACGAGCGATCATCGCCGCGCTGCCGCCCTTCGTGACCACCGTGGGCCTGTTCGTCGATGCCAGTGCCGATGAATTGAACGCTGTCCTGCGCGCGGTGCCGCTGGACCTGTTGCAGTTCCATGGTGATGAAACGGCCGCCTCCTGCGAGGCCGTTGGCCGTCCTTATATGAAGGCGCTGCGGGTCAGGCCGGGGGACGACGTCGCGGCGCGCATCGAGCCCTATGCCAGTGCCGCGGGAATACTGCTGGATACCTATGTGGCGGGTGTTCCAGGCGGTACTGGCGAGACGTTCGACTGGTCTCTGGTGCCCCGAGGTTTGACCAAGCCCGTTGTTCTGGCCGGTGGCCTGACGCCAGAGAACGTGGCGGCGGCCATTGCCCAGGTCGGGCCCTATGGGGTCGATGTCAGTGGTGGGGTGGAGGCAAGCAAGGGCATCAAGGATGCCGAGAAGATCCGTGCGTTCGTGAGCGCCGTCCGGGCTGCCTGAGTCGATTGCACCGCTGATGTGACGACGCTGCGCGGGCAGCCGTCCATAGCCCTGTTGCAGGTGTTGTAATGAGCGCCTTTGGCGGTCGAGATTGGGCGGCGGGTACCGATGTGTTTCGAGTGGTCGATAGGGGCCGGTTGGAACTGGTGCCGGCCCCTGTCGAGACCGCATCCGTGAATTCGCTTGGGTGTGCCGCAAGGCCCTGTGCCATGGCATGCTCGAGCCCACTGCTTTGGAGAATGAAGAGCATGAGCAACTGGTTGGTAGACAAACTGATCCCATCGATCATGCGTTCCGAGGTCAAGAAGAGTTCGGTGCCCGAGGGGCTCTGGCACAAGTGCCCCTCCTGTGAGGCGGTGCTGTACAAACCGGAGTTGGAGAAGACCCTGGATGTCTGCCCCAAGTGCAACCATCACATGCGTATCGATGCGCGCGCCCGTCTGGATATCTTCCTCGATGCCGAGGGGCGCGAGGAGATCGGGGCCGACCTGGAGCCGGTCGATCGCCTGAAGTTCCGTGACAGCAAGAAGTACAAGGATCGCCTGGTGTCGGCGCAGAAGCAGACCGGCGAGAAGGATGCGTTGATCGCCATGCGCGGTACCCTGGAGAAAATGCCGGTGGTGGCCTGCGCCTTCGAGTTTTCCTTCATGGGGGGCTCCATGGGCGCAATCGTCGGTGAGCGCTTCGTGCGCGCGGCCAACGTAGCCCTGGAGCAGCGTTGCCCGTTGATCTGTTTCTCCGCCTCCGGTGGCGCGCGCATGCAGGAGGCGCTGATCTCTCTGATGCAGATGGCCAAGACCTCGGCGGCGCTGGCGCGTCTGCGCGAAGAGGGTATTCCGTTCATCTCGGTGCTGACCGACCCGGTCTATGGTGGCGTGTCCGCCAGTCTGGCGATGCTCGGCGACGTGATAGTCGCCGAGCCGCGGGCACTGATTGGCTTCGCCGGCCCGCGGGTGATCGAGCAGACGGTGCGCGAAAAGTTGCCCGAAGGCTTCCAGCGCAGCGAGTTCCTCCTCGAGCACGGCGCGATCGACATGATCATCCCGCGTGCGGAGTTGCGCCCGCGTCTGGCCAAGCTGCTCGCACAGCTGATGCGCCTGCCGTCCCCAGCTGCGCTGCCGGTCACTGCATGATCGAGCGCTCCCTGGCTGATTGGCTGGCTTATCTGGAGCAGCTGCACCCCTCGGCTATCGATATGGGGCTGGAGCGCTCCAGGGCGGTAGCTGAGCGCTTGGGTCTGGGCAAGCCGGCGCCTCTGGCGATCACCGTCACCGGCACCAATGGCAAGGGCTCGACCTGCGCCTTCCTGGCCGCCCTGCTGCAAGACCAGGGACGGCGGGTCGGGGTGTACAGCTCGCCGCACTTGCTGCGCTACAACGAGCGGGTGCAGATCGCCGGTAGCGAGGCCAGCGATGCCTCGCTCTGTGAGGCCTTTGCCGCTGTCGAGGCGGCACGAGGCGAAATTTCCCTGACCTATTTCGAGATGGGCACGCTGGCGGCTTTCTGGTTGTTTCAGCGCGCGCAACTGGATGCCGTGGTGCTGGAAGTGGGGCTGGGCGGGCGGCTGGATGCGGTCAATCTGATCGATGCCGACCTGGCCCTGGTCACCAGTATCGGCCTGGATCATGCCGAGTGGCTGGGAGACACCCGCGAGTCGGTCGCTTTCGAAAAGGCCGGAATCTTTCGCGCGGGTACGCCGGCCTTGTGCGGCGACCCGCAGCCGCCGCAGCCCTTGCTGGATCAGGCGGCGCTATTGGCTGCGCCGTTGTATCTGCGCGGGCGCGACTACGACCTTGGCGTCGATGCCCACTGCTGGTCCTGGGGCGGGGTGGACGCTCAGGGCAAAGAGCTGCGCTTGGAGCGGCTACCGCTGCTCGATCTGCCGATGGAGAATGCCGCCTTGGCGCTGCAGGCCTTTGCCTTGCTTGGACTGCCCTGGCAGGCTGAGCGGATCGCTGCTGCCTTGACGCAGACCCGGGTTGCCGGTCGCCTGGATCGCCGGGCTGTGAATTGGCGGGGCAAGCCACTCACGTTGCTGCTGGATGTTGGGCATAATCCCCATGCCGCCGGGTACCTGGCGCAACGGCTGGCGGTCAGGCCGGCGACTGGCGAGCGTCTGGCGGTGTTCGGGCTGCTGGCCGATAAGGATCTGGCTGGGGTGGTTGCGCCGCTGCTGGGCGAGATCGCGCATTGGGCCGTGACTTCGCTGCCGACCGCTCGCAGTCGTCCGGTCGCCGAGTTGGAGGCGCACCTGCACAATTGCGCGGCGCGGGTGAGCGCCTATGCCGATGTGCAATCGGCATTGCTGGCACAGTGTGAGCGGGCGTCGGCAGGGGATGAAATTCTGCTGTTCGGATCTTTTTATTGCGTGGCCGAGGCCCTGGACTGGCTGGCCCGCCATGCCACGGGGGATGTGCAGGATGGCTTTGCTGGATAAAGGGCTGAAGCAGCGGATGGTGGGGGCCCTGGTGCTGCTGGCGCTGGCGGTGATCTTCCTGCCGATGTTGCTGTCGCGCCAGGACGAGTTGCGTCAGGTGGTGGTCGAGGCGCCGGCCATGCCGGAGGCGCCAGCCATGCCGCAGATCGAGATGCAGCCGGTCACGGTGCCGGAGCCCCAGGTTCTGCCGGAGGAGCCGGTACCCGAGCAGCCGGATGCGCAGGATGCGGTCGACCCGGTGCAGCCTGTTCCTGTCCCGGCCCCCGTCGTCGAGCCTGAAGCAGTGGCGGCGGCCCCCGCGCAGCCCGCGGCTGTACCACCGGCTCCCGCCAGTCGTCTGGATGCCAACAGCCTGCCGATCAGTTGGTCCGTGCAATTGGCCAGCCTGTCCAGTCGCAGCGGGGCCGAGAACCTGCAGAAGACCCTGCGCAGTCAGGGCTACAACGCCTATATCCGCAGCGTGGACGGCATGAACCGAGTGTTCGTCGGTCCGTTGATCGAGCGCGCCGAGGCCGACCGCCTGCGCGATCAGCTCAAGCGTCAGCATAAGCTCAACGGCTTCGTCGTGCGCTTTCAGCCGGAGCGCAGTTGATCCGCGGCTTACCCGAAGGCATGGGCTCTGCTAAAATGCAGCGCCTTTTGCGTCGGTAGCTGAATCGTGGCATTTACCTGGGTCGATTGGGCGATTATCGCCATCATCGCCGTATCGAGTCTGATCAGTCTGAGCCGTGGCTTCGTCAAGGAAGCCCTGTCGTTGCTCACCTGGATCGTTGCCGGCGTCGTTGCCTGGATGTTCGGCGGCGCCTTGTCGCAGCACCTCACAGAATTCATCGAAACCCCGTCGGCGCGCGTGATCGCCGCCTGCGCCTTCCTCTTTGTCGTCACCCTGATGGTGGGGGCGTTGGTCAATTACCTGGTCGGCGAGCTGATCCGGGTCACCGGTCTGTCCGGCACCGACCGTTTTCTCGGCATGGTGTTCGGTGCCGCCCGGGGCGGGCTGTTGGTCGTGGTGCTGGTCGGCCTGCTCAGCCTGGCGCCGGTGCAACAGGATCCTTGGTGGCAGCAGTCGACGCTGTTGCCGCACTTTCTAATGGTTGCGGACTGGTCGAAGAACCTCATCCTCGGGGTGTCCAGCGAGTGGCTGGCCAGCGGCGTCGACGCATCGGCGCCGCTGCCGTTCAAAGAGGGTCTCTTGCAGCCTAAACTGCCGTAAGAGCCTTCAGAATCTGCGTGTTTCACTAAGTAGGGGTTGCGTCACATGTGTGGCATTGTCGGTATCGTCGGTAAATCGAACGTCAATCAGGCGCTGTATGACGGGCTTACCGTTCTGCAGCACCGCGGCCAGGATGCTGCCGGTATCGTCACCAGCCATGATGGACGGCTGTTCCTGCGCAAGGATAACGGCCTGGTGCGCGATGTGTTCCAGCAGCGCCACATGCAGCGTCTGGTCGGCCACATGGGCATCGGGCATGTGCGCTACCCGACCGCCGGCAGCTCCAGCTCGGCCGAGGCACAGCCGTTCTACGTCAACTCGCCCTATGGCATCACCCTGGCGCACAACGGCAACCTGACCAACGTCGAACAGCTGGCCAAGGAGATCTACGAGTCCGACCTGCGTCACGTCAACACCAACTCCGACTCGGAAGTGCTGCTCAACGTGTTCGCCCACGAACTGGCCCTGCGCGGCCAGCTGCAGCCGACCGAGGAAGACGTGTTCGCCGCGGTCAGCGATGTGCACAAGCGCTGCCGCGGCGGTTACGCGGTGGTGGCGATGATCACCGGTTACGGCATCGTCGGTTTCCGCGACCCTAACGGCATTCGGCCGATCGTCTTCGGTCAGCGCCACACCGACGAGGGCGTGGAGTACATGATCGCCTCGGAAAGCGTGTCGCTGGACGTGCTCGGCTTCACCCTGATCCGTGACCTGGCACCCGGTGAGGCGGTGTACATCACCGAGGACGGCAAGCTGTTCACCCGCCAGTGTGCGGAGAACCCGCGCTACTCGCCGTGCATCTTCGAGCACGTCTACCTGGCGCGTCCGGATTCGATCATGGACGGCGTCTCGGTGTACAAGGCGCGCCTGCGCATGGGCGAGAAGCTGGCCGAGAAGATTCAGCGCGAGCGGCCCGATCACGACATCGACGTGGTCATTCCGATTCCCGATACCAGCCGCACCGCGGCGCTGGAGCTGGCCAATCACCTGGGGGTGAAGTTCCGCGAGGGCTTCGTCAAGAACCGTTACATCGGTCGTACCTTCATCATGCCCGGCCAGGCGGCGCGCAAGAAGTCCGTGCGGCAGAAGCTCAATGCCATCGAGCTGGAGTTCCGCGGCAAGAACGTGATGCTGGTGGATGACTCCATTGTGCGGGGTACCACCTGTAAGCAGATCATCCAGATGGCCCGCGAGGCCGGGGCGAAGAACGTCTATTTCTGTTCGGCGGCGCCGGCGGTGCGCTACCCGAACGTCTACGGCATCGACATGCCCAGCGCCCACGAGCTGAT
The DNA here is from genome assembly GCF_051904775.1 of Pseudomonas sp. MBLB4123. Taxonomy (NCBI): domain Bacteria; kingdom Pseudomonadati; phylum Pseudomonadota; class Gammaproteobacteria; order Pseudomonadales; family Pseudomonadaceae; genus Pseudomonas; species Pseudomonas sp. MBLB4123. The sequence continues at coordinate 1,716,353 of NZ_CP196711.1, read as the reverse complement.
CGCCCACAACCGCAGCACCGAGCAGGTCGCCGAGCTGATCGGTGCCGACTGGCTGGTGTACCAGGACCTCAACGATCTGATCGATGCGGTCGGTGGCGGTAAGATCAAGATCGAGCACTTCGACTGTGCGGTATTCGATGGCCAGTACGTCACCGGCGATGTCGACGAGGCCTACCTGGACAAGATCGAGCAGGCGCGCAACGACGCCACCAAGGCCAAGTCCCAGGCGGTCAGTGCGATCATCGACCTGTACAACAACTAAAGAGCGGCGCGCCGGGCGAAGCTGCGGCGGCAGAACCGAGGTGAGGGGCATGACGCAAGATTGGGATGCCGGACGGCTGGACAGCGACCTGGACGGAGTCGGCTTCGATACCCTGGCGGTACGCGCGGGCCAGCGCCGAACCCCGGAAGGCGAGCACAGCGAGGCGCTGTTCCCCACCTCCAGCTACGTGTTCCGCACCGCGGCCGATGCGGCCGCGCGCTTCGCCGGTGAGGTGCCCGGCAACGTCTATTCCCGCTACACCAATCCCACGGTGAGAGCCTTCGAGGAGCGCATCGCCGCACTGGAGGGCGCTGAACAGGCGGTCGCCACGGCCTCCGGCATGTCGGCGATCCTGGCCATCGTCATGAGCCTGTGCAGTGGCGGCGATCACGTGCTGGTCTCGCGCAGCGTGTTCGGCTCGACCATCAGTCTGTTCGAGAAGTACCTCAAGCGTTTCGGCATCGAAGTCGATTATGTCGCCTTGTCCGACCTGGATGCGTGGCAGGCGGCCTGTCGGCCCACTACCAAGCTGCTGTTCGTCGAGTCGCCCTCCAATCCCCTGGCCGAGCTGGTCGATATCGCCGCGTTGGCGCAGATCGCCCATGATCGAGGCGCGCTGTTGGCGGTGGACAACTGCTTCTGTACCCCGGCGCTGCAGCAGCCGCTGAAGCTGGGGGCGGACGTGGTGATGCACTCGGCGACCAAGTACATCGACGGCCAGGGCCGTGGCATGGGCGGCGTGGTGGCCGGCAAGGCGGAGCTGATGAAGGAAATCGTCGGCTTCCTGCGCACCGCAGGCCCCACCCTCAGTCCGTTCAACGCCTGGATCTTCCTCAAAGGCCTGGAAACCCTGCGCGTACGCATGCAGGCGCACTGCGCCAGCACCCTGCAACTGGCCGAGTGGCTCGAGCGGCAGGCAGGAGTGGAGCGCGTCTACTATGCAGGCCTGCCCAGTCATCCCCAGCATGAGCTGGCCCGGCGGCAGCAGAGCGCCTTCGGCGCCGTGGTCAGCTTCGAGGTGGCGGGGGGCAAGGAGGCGGCCTGGCGCTTCATCGACGCGACGCGGGTGATCTCCATCACCACCAACCTGGGCGACACCAAGACCACCATCGCCCACCCGGCCACTACCTCCCATGGGCGGCTGTCGCCGGCCGAGCGGGCCAATGCCGGCATCCGCGACAACCTGATCCGCGTGGCGGTGGGGCTGGAAGACCTGGCCGACCTCAAGGCCGACCTGGCCCGAGGGTTGGCCGCACTCTGAGTCGGCGACGTCCAGTCTTTATCCGAGCTTGTGGCCGGTGCCTACCGGCCAACGAAAAAAAGCCTCGATGGAATATCGAGGCCTTTTTCGTTGTTGCGCGAATTTATTCGCGCAGATCGACCGCCGGCGCCGTGGCGCGGTCGAACAGCTGGACCGGGTCGCGGGGGAGTTCGCCGGGCTGGTAGTCGTCGCGGATATCCCGGAGCACGCGGATATCGCCGTACTTCTTCCCGGACAGGGCCGCGAGGCCGGCGGCGTCGCGGATCACGCTGGGGCGCAGGAACACCATCAGGTTGCGCTTGATGTGGGTGTCCTTGTTGGAGCGGAACAGACGGCCGAGGAAGGGAATGTCGCCCAACAGCGGCACCTTGGAGTCGGTTTGGGTGACGTCGTCCTGGATCAGGCCGCCGAGCACGATGACCTGGCCGTCTTCGGCGAGGATGGTGCTCTTGATCGAGCGCTTGTTGGTGATCAGGTCGACGGCATTGACCCCTTGGGTGGTCGGTGCGATGGAGGAAATCTCCTGCTCGATCTCCAGACGCAGGCTGGCCCCCTCGTTGATATGCGGCGTCACCCTGAGGGTGACACCGATGTCCTTGCGTTCGATGGTGGTGAAGGGGTTGTCGGCACCGGAGGCGCTGGTGGTGAAGGAGCCGGTCTGGAACGGCACGTTCTGCCCGACCAGGATCTCCGCCTCCTGGTTGTCCAGGGTCAGCAGGCTGGGGGTCGACAGCAGGTTGCTCTTGGTATTGGCCGACAGGGCGGTGACCAGTACGCCGAAGCGGTCGCTGCCCAGGCCGACGATCGCGCCATTGGGGAGGTTGTTGAGAATCGGGTTGTCGACGTTGTTCTTCTGATCCTGAATGGCCTGCAGCACGGTGCCTATCGACAGACCGGTGTTGCCGAAGTTGACCCCGCCGAGGCCGCCCTTGTCGCCGCGACCATCCAGCGCCCACTGCACGCCCAGGGCATCGCTGATGTCGCCGGAAATTTCGACGATCGCGGCTTCCACCATCACCTGGGCGCGGGGCACGTCGAGTTGGCGGACGATATCCTCCAGCGTCGCCACCAGGTCCGGTTCGGCCAGCAGCACCAGGGCGTTGAGGCTCTCGTCGGCGCGGATCAGGGTGTTCTGCGGCTTGCCGGTGGTTTCGCCGCCTTCCTGGTTCTTCAGGCCTTCGGAGATGTCGCCGAGGGTCTCGGCCAGGGCCTTGGCGTCATTGTGTCTTAGGCGTATGACCCGGGTATTGGCCGAACGGCTGGTGGGGGTGTCCAGCGATTGGGCCAGGGCCACCAGTTTGGCGCGTGCTGCCGGTGGGCCGAGGAGGATCAGGCGGTTGGTGCGCGCGTCGGCGATCACCTGGGTGCCGGAGGCGCCCTTGGCCTGGCCGCGCTCCAGGGCGCTGTTGAGCACCTCGGCGGCGTCCATCACCCAGGCGTGTTGCAGATTGAGCATGCTGTAGTCGCGTTCGCCTTTCTGGTCGAGCTGGCGCAGCAGATCCTCGATGCGGGCGATATTGGCGCTGCGGTCGCTGATGATGATGGCGTTGGCCGAAGTCACCGCGGCCAGGTGGCCGTATTGCGGTACCAGCGGGCGCAGCAGGGGGATGAGTTCGGTGGCCGAGCCGTGTTGTACCTGGATCAGGCGGGTCTCCAGGCGGTCGGGGGCGACGCGGCCGAGTCCCGCTTCGGCTTTGGCTTCGGCGTTGGGTACGATGCGTGCCTGCTCGCCCTGAGTGATGACGCTGAAGCCGTGGGTGGCCATCACCGAGAGGAACAGCTGGTAGACCTCGCTGAGATTCAGTGGAGTGCTCGACACGACGCTGACCTGGCCCTTCACCCGCGGGTCGACGACGAAGGTTTGCCCAGTGATCTGTGCGACCTGATCGATGAATTCGCGAATATCCGCGCCTTTCAGGTTGATGGTCCAACTTTCTTCCTGCTGCCCGGCCGAGGGTTGCACCGTGCTGTTGGCTGCGCTGAGCGGCAGCGGGCCGAATGCCAGCCCGGCGGCTAACAGTGCGAAGGTGAGGCGCGAGAGGATCGGGGACATCGGTTCAGTGGCCTTCTGTGGTCTGATCGGTAGGTTCGGCGTCCGGCGGCAAGGTACCTGCCGCTTCCATTTGCTCGCGCAGTGCATCCATGCGCTCGCGTAACTGTTCGAGGTTGCCGGCCTCCAGCTCGTCCAGTTGATCGAGGTTGTCCGGCGCCGCGTCATATTGCACGGGGCTCAGGTTATCGCCGCCGGATTGGCTATGGGGGAAGGCCAGGCTTTCCCGGCGACCGTTGCGCAGCAGTTCCACATGGTCGGCATAGACCGCATGCAGGCGCACGCCGTTGGCTACTTCGCTGTCTATGCCGTAGCGCTGGGCTTCGCTGCCTTCCTGGCGAATGATGGCGCTGGAGCGCTGCGGGTCGCTGTGCACGAAGCTTCCCAGCAGCGTCAGGCGCAGGCTGGTGGCGGGTGGCGGCGCATCGCCGTCCAGGGTGCTGCTGCCAAAGAGCAGCTCCAGGCCTTGGGTGAGGGCGGGAGGGGCGTTGCGGGGGGCGTCGAAGGCGTCGATGCCGGGCGGTGTGCGCAACAGTCGAAGCCAGTCCGCGGTTTGCCAGGCCAGGCTGATGCTCATGGCCAAGACGATGGCAATGCCGGCCAGGGTCGTGGCGTGTCGATCGATCCAGCGTCGAGTAGCCGTAAGGGGCAAGGGCATCACTCCATGAATGTTCTTGTTCTGGGGTGCGTGTCGCGCACCGATGATAGACAGTTCGCAGGTGTTTGACAGTCCCCCGTCAGGGTGGTGTATCCCATTGCTGCGATGTGCTAAAGATAGCTTAATGTGTCCGCACTACAGCGGGAACTCACTACCATTAACCGACGGAACCGCGGCTGCATAATGGTCAGGAACGACCATGATACGTGCGTCACGTTACCGCCTAAGGTTCGTCCAGGATGAACGCTTTGCTCAATGACGCGCCACTGCGCCGTTTGCCGTTCAGCTTTGCCAAGCGTCATGGCGTGGTGTTGTTGGCGGAGGTCGATCCGCCTTGCCTGGCTCATCGACCGGGCGTCGAGTTGGTGGCACTGGCCGAGGCGCAGCGCTTCATCGGTCGTCAGCTGGCCTTGCGGGCGCTGTCTGCCGAGGCCTTCGAACAGGCCCTGGGCAAGGCCTATCAGCACGACTCGGCCTCCATGCAATTGGCCGAAGATATCGGCGGCAGTCTGGACCTGGCGGCGCTGGCCGAGCAGGTGCCGGAGACCGAGGACCTGCTGGAACAGGAAGACGATGCACCGATCATTCGCCTGATCAACGCCATCCTCGGCGAGGCGATCAAGGAAAACGCCTCGGATATTCATCTGGAAACCTTCGAGAAGCGCCTAGTGGTGCGCTTTCGCGTCGACGGCGTGCTTCGCGAAGTTCTCGAGCCCAAACGCGAGCTGGCGGCGCTGCTGGTTTCGCGGATCAAGGTCATGGCGCGTCTGGACATCGCCGAGAAGCGCGTACCCCAGGACGGGCGGATTTCCCTCAAGGTCGGCGGTCGCGAGGTGGACATTCGCGTCTCGACCCTGCCCTCGGCCAACGGCGAGCGCGTGGTCCTGCGGCTGCTGGACAAGCAGGCCGGACGCCTGACCCTGAAGCATCTGGGGATGAGCGCCCGGGACCGTCAGCTGATGGAGGAGACCGTGCGCAAGCCGCACGGCATCCTGCTGGTCACCGGCCCCACCGGCTCGGGCAAGACCACCACGCTGTATGCCAGCCTGGTCAGCCTCAACGACCGCACGCGCAATATCCTCACGGTGGAAGACCCGATCGAATACAACCTCGAGGGTATCGGTCAGACCCAGGTCAACACCAAGGTCGACATGACCTTCGCCCGCGGCCTGCGGGCCATTCTGCGTCAGGACCCGGACGTGGTGATGGTCGGCGAGATCCGTGACAAGGAAACCGCGGAGATCGCCGTGCAGGCCTCGCTGACCGGGCACCTGGTGCTGTCGACCCTGCATACCAACAGTGCGGTCGGTGCCATCACCCGCCTGGTGGACATGGGGGTCGAACCCTTCCTGTTGTCCTCGTCGCTGCTCGGGGTGCTGGCCCAGCGCCTGGTGCGCGTACTTTGTCCGCACTGCAAGGAGGCCTATCAGGCCGACGCCGCCGAATGCGCCAAGCTCGGCGTGGCGCCGGAGCAGGCGCCGACCCTGTATCACGCCCGTGGCTGCAGCGCCTGCCATCAGCAAGGCTATCGCGGTCGCACCGGAATCTACGAGCTGGTGGTGTTCGACGATCATCTGCGCACCCTGATCCATAACGTCGCTTCCGAGCAGGACATGCTTCGCCATGCGCGCACCTTGGGCCCGAGCATCCGCGAGGATGGCCGGCGCAAGGTGCTGGAAGGGCTGACCAGCTTGGAAGAGGTGCTGCGCGTGACCCTGGAAGAGTAATGGCCGCCTTCGAATATCTTGCCCTCGACCCTAAAGGCCGTCAGCAGAAGGGCGTGCTGGAGGCCGATAGCGCCCGGCAGGTACGCCAGTTGCTGCGTGAGCGCCAGCTGGCCCCTCTGGAGGTGACCGCCACGCGCACCCGCGAACAGGCCGGCAGCGGGCTTTTCAGTTTCTCTCGTGGCCTTTCGGCGCGCGATCTGGCCCTGCTGACCCGTCAGTTGGCCACCCTGATCCAGGCGGCGCTGCCGGTCGAGGAGGCGCTGCGTGCCGCCGCGGCCCAGGCTAGCGCGCCGCGCGTCCAGGGCATGTTGTTGGCGGTGCGCGCCAGGGTGCTGGAGGGGCACGGCCTGGCCGAGAGCCTTAAGGAGTTTCCTGCCGCCTTTCCCGAGCTTTACCGCGCCACGGTGGCGGCGGGCGAACATGCCGGTCACCTCGGACCGGTGTTGGAGCAGTTGGCCGACTACACCGAGCAGCGCCAGCAGTCGCGGCAGAAGATCCAGCTGGCGCTGCTCTATCCGTTGATCCTGATGTGCGCTTCGCTGCTGATCGTCGGTTTCCTGCTCGGCTACGTGGTGCCGGATGTGGTGCGGGTATTCGTCGACTCCGGGCAGACCCTGCCGGCCCTGACCCGTGGTCTGATCGCCCTGAGCGACTGGGTCAAGGCCTGGGCCTGGCTGGTGCTGATCCTGATGGCGCTGGGTTTCCTGGTCCTGCGTTGGGCGTTGCGCGACGAGGCGGTGAAGTTGCGCTGGCATGCCATGCTGCTGCACGTGCCGCTGTTCGGGCGGCTGATTCGCGCCACCGATTGTGCCCGTTTCGCCTCGACCCTGGCGATTCTCACCCGCAGCGGCGTGCCCTTGGTGGAGGCGCTGGCGATCGGCGCCGAAGTGATCGCCAACCGGGTGATTCGTGCCCAGGTGGTGGTGGCGGCGCAGAAGGTTCGCGAGGGCGGCAGCCTGACCCGCGCGCTGGAGGCCAGCGGGCAGTTTCCGCCGATGATGTTGCATATGATCGCCAGCGGCGAGCGCTCCGGCGAGCTGGATCAGATGCTCGCGCGCACGGCGCGCAACCAGGAAAGCGACCTGAGTGCCCAGGTGGCCCTGCTGGTCGGCCTGTTCGAGCCGTTTATGTTGGTTTTCATGGGGGCGGTGGTGCTGGTCATAGTCCTGGCCATCCTGTTGCCCATTCTGTCTCTCAATCAATTGGTGGGGTAAGCAGGTGGATAAGCGTCAGGCAGGTTTCACGCTGATCGAAATCATGGTGGTGGTGGTGATCCTCGGGATCCTCGCGGCCCTGGTGGTGCCGCAGGTCATGAGTCGGCCGGATCAGGCCAAGGTGACCGCGGCGCAGAACGATATCCGTGCCATAGGTGCCGCCCTGGACATGTACAAGCTGGACAACCACAGCTACCCGAGTACCCAGCAGGGTCTCGAAGCCTTGGTGCAGAAGCCTTCCGGTAATCCGCCGGCGAAGAACTGGAATCGCGAAGGCTACCTCAAGCGCCTGCCGGTCGACCCCTGGGGCAATGTCTATCAGTACCTGGCACCCGGTACCAAGGGCGCCTTCGACCTCTACTCCCTCGGCCGCGACGGCAAGCAGGGCGGCAGCGACCTGGATGCCGATATCGGCAACTGGGACCTCTGATGGGGCGTCGCTGAGCCATGCCGACAGCTCGCGCCGCCCTAACCCCTCATTGCGCCGGGCGCGGTGCGGTGCGCGGGTTCACCCTGGTCGAGTTGCTGGTGGTGCTGGTGATCCTCGGCGTGCTGATTGGTCTGGCCATGCTCGGCCCCGGCGTCGCCGGGCCGGCGCGGGAGCTGCATGGCGAGGCCGAGCGTCTGGCCGGACTGATCGGCGTGCTGGCCGAGGAGGCCGTGCTGGACAACCGCGAATACGGCCTGCACATGACGGACGGCGCCTACCAGGTGCTGCGCTACGATCCGGCCCTGGGGCGCTGGCTGCCGCTGCAGGGCAAGCCCCATGACCTGCCGCCCTGGGCCGAGTTGCGGGTCGAGCTGGAGGGCGAGGCGCTGCGCTTGCCGCAGCCGCTCGCCGAGCCCGGACGCAGGGCCGGCCTCACCCCGCAGCTGCTGATTCTCTCCAGCGGCGAGCTCAGCCCGTTCCGCCTGCAGCTGCGCGAGCGGCGTCGGGACGGTTTGCGCCTGTGGCTGTCGAGCGATGGCTTTCAATTGCCCCGGGTCGCGCAGGATGCTGCAAAGGGGCGTTCCGGATGAGGCGTGCTGCAGGTTTTACCCTGCTCGAGGTGTTGGTCGCCCTGGCCATCTTCGCCCTGGTTGCGGCCAGCGTACTCAGCGCCAGTAGCCGCAGTTTGCAGACGGTTGCCCGGCTGGAGGACAAGACTCTGGCGATGTGGATCGCCGACAACCGCCTGAGCGAGTTGCAGCTGGCCGAGGAGCCGGTCGCGGATGGCCGGGCTGAGGGCGAGTTGACGTACGCCGGGCGTCGCTGGCAGTGGCAGAGCGAGGTCCAGCAGACCAGCGAGCCGGAAATGCGCCGGGTCACCCTGTGGGTGGCGCCGCTTGCGCAGCGGCGGGCCAGCGGTGATCTGCGTGAGCGGGCGCTGGTCAGCCTCAGCGGTTTCCTCGGGGCGGCGCGATGAGGCGAGTGCGGGGCTTCACGCTGCTGGAGTTGCTGATCGCCATCGCGATCTTCGCCCTGCTCGGTCTCGCCACCTATCGCATGCTCGACAGCGTGCTGCGCACCGACAGCGCCACCCGCGAGCATGAACTGCAATTGCGCGAACTGGTGCGTGCCATGGCGGCGTTCGAGCGCGATCTATTACAGGTCATCGCACGGCCGGTGCGCGATCCCTTCGGCGATCCGCGTCCGGCCTTGTTCGGTGAGGAGCAGGGGGGCGCAGTGGTGGAGCTGAGCCGGGCCGGCTGGCGCAACCCCCTGGGGCGCACGCGAGCAGGGGTGCAGCGGGTGCGTTGGCAGTTGAGCGGCGAGCAGTGGCAGAGACGCTACTGGAACGTGCTGGACCAGGCTCAGGACAGTCAGCCGCAGATCCAGCAAGCACTCCAGGGCGTGACGCGGTTGCGGCTGCGCTACCTGGATGGCGCCGGCACCTGGCGCGACAGCTGGCCGCCCCAGGATGGGCGTAGCGAGGAGGTGCTCACCTTGTTGCCGCAGGCGGTCGAACTGATCCTCGAACATCGCCGCTATGGCGAGTTGCGTCGCCTGCTGCGCCTGCCGGACGCGCCGCCGCAGCGCCAGGCCCCGCCAGCAGGGGGCGAAGAGGGCGCAGAGGGGGGCGGCGTGCTCGAACCGCAGAAGGAGCCGGCACCATGAAGAAGCAGCGTGGTGTGGCACTGATCACCGTGCTGCTGGTGGTGGCGGTGGTGACGGTGGTGTGTGCGAGTCTGATCGCTCGCCAGCAGCTGGCCATTCGCAGCAGCGCCAATCAGCTGCACGTGCGCCAGGTTTGGCACTATGCCCTGGGTGGCGAGACCCTGGCCAAGGCACTGCTGCGCCGCGACCTGCAGCAGGGTAACCCGCGGGCACCGGTGGATCATCTCGGCGAGTCCTGGGCTCAGCCCATGGCCCCCTTCGCCTTGAACGAGGGGGGTGAACTGCTGGTGAGCATCGTCGACCCGACCGGCCGCTTCAATCTCAATGGGCTGCTGCGCAAAGGGCAGGCCAACGAGGCGGCTCTGGCACAGTTTCGCCGCCTGCTGCGTAACCTGCAGATCGACAAGCTCTATGCCGAGCGGTTGGTGGATTGGCTGGACGGCGACCAGGAGCCGAGCGGCGGCTATGGCGCCGAGGACAACCAGTATCTTCTGGCGCAACCGGCCTATCGTGCGGCCAACAGGACCTTGAGCGATGTCTCGGAACTGCGTCTGCTTCTGGAGATGACCGAGGCCGACTACCGGCGTCTGTTGCCTTTCGTCACGGCCTTGCCGGCAGATGCCACGTTGAACGTCAATACCGCCAGCGCCCCGGTGCTGGCGAGTCTGGCCGAAGGCTTGCCGCTCGCCACCGCCGAGGCCCTGGTGGCGGCTCGAGGCAGCCAGGGCTATCCCGATGTGGCCAGCTTTACCGCCCGCCTGCCGGGGTTGCAGGTGCAGAGCCAGGGGCTGGCCGTCGGCAGTCAATACTTTCAGGTAATCAGTGAGGTCAGCGTGGGTGATCGCCGTCAGGTGCTGCGCAGCACCGTGCAGCGCGCCAGCGATGGCCGCGTCTATGTCCTAGCCCGTGATTTGGGGCAGGGTGGTGCATCGCCCGCGCCCGTCGAGGAAGTCGAACCATGAGTCAGACCTGTGTGTTTTTGCCGCCGGCGGCCTGTGCCGAGATCGACGCCGAACTGTTGGTGCAGCGGGTCCATGGGGAGCGCCGCGAGCCGATGCCGTTCGCCCGGGCGGTGGCCGCGAAGGACGAATCCTGGACTCTGGTGCTGCCGGTCGAGGCGGTGACCGCCTGCGCCGTACAGCTGCCGACCCAGAAGGCTCGCTGGCTGCACCAGGCCCTGCCGTTTGCGGTCGAGGAACTGCTGGCCGAGGATGTCGAGCAGTTTCACCTGGCGTTGGGCGAGCCGCTGGCCGATGGACGTCATCGGGTGTTCGCGGTGCGCCGCAGCTGGTTGGCGAGCTGGCTGGCACTGTGCGAGACACCGCCCCAGGCGATTGCCGTGGATGCGGATCTGCTGCCCCGTGAAGGCACGCAGTTGCTGGCGCTGGGTTCGCGCTGCCTGGTCGGCGGAGTCGAGGTGGCCCGCCTGGCGCTGAGCGCCGAGGAGTGGCCGGCGCTGGCTCCCCTGTGTCCGCGTCCGCACATCGTCTATCGCACGTCCCATCAGGCAGAGCTGGAGCCGGCGGACCAGTGCCCCGAAGTGGCCGACCCCCATGTCTGGTTGGCCCAGCAGGCAGTCTTCGGCAACCTGGCCCAGGGCGAGTTTGCCTCGGTCGGCGCGGGTGAGCGGTGGCAGCGTTGGTGGCCGCTGCTGGGGCTGGTCGGCCTGTGGCTGGTGTTGCAATGGGGCTTCAATCTGGCCCAGGGCTGGCACCTGCAGAGCCAGGCCGATGCCTATGCCGGGGCCAATGAGGCGCTGTATCGCGAACTGTTTCCGGATGACCGCAAGCTGGTCGATCTGCGGGCGCAACTGGACCAGCACCTGGCCGAGGGCGGTGTCAGCGGCCAGGGCCGGATGCTCGGCCTGTTGGCCCAGGTGCACCAGGCGATGACGGCCGAGGGGGCGCGGGTCGAGGTCGAGCAACTGGACTTCAGTGATGGTCGCGGCGATCTGGCGCTGCAGGTCCTGGCCCCAGGCTTCAGCGATTTGGAGCGGTTGCGCGAGCGTTTGCTGGAAGCCGGTCTGGTCGTCCAGTTGGGTTCGGCCAGCCGTGAAGGCCAAGGGGTAAGCGCCCGTCTGGTGATAGAGGGATGAACATGAGCAGTCTGAGTGAGCTGAAGACCCCATTTTCCGCACGATTGCAGGGCAGTGTCCTGGGGCAGCGCTGGCAGGCCTTGGCGCCGCGTGAGCGCCTGGCCTTGGTGCTACTGGCCTTGTTCCTGTTGCTGGTGTTGCTCTACCTGTCGCTCTGGCGCCCGGTTCAGCAGGGCCTGGTGACGGCCCGCGAGGCCTATGAGCAGCAGCGTGACCTGCATGCCTATATGCAGGCCCAGGCGCCGCTGGCGCGCAGTCTGGCGAGTACGCCGCAGAGCACCCTCGACCCGGCGCGGCTACAAGGTGTGGTCACGGCCAGTGCGACCGAGCAGGGATTGACGGTCGAGCGTTTGGACAGCGCCGGCGACGGCTCCTTGGAGGTCAGCCTGCAGGCGGCACCCTTCGCTCAGTTATTGCGCTGGTTCGTTGTGCTGGAGCGGCAAGGGGTGCGCATCGCCGAGGCCGGCCTGGACCGAAGCGAGGACAATCTGGTGGCGGCGCGTCTGAGCTTGCGGGTGGCGTTTTGATTCTTGCGATGGTCGCCTGTTGTCTTGCAGACGCGTGTTTTTCCGTTTTTTAAGAAAAACTTTAGACGGGGCCTTGACTTAGCTCAGGCCCTTGCGTAAATTTCGCGCCTCGCAACGAGATGGGTGATTAGCTCAGCCGGGAGAGCATCTGCCTTACAAGCAGAGGGTCGGCGGTTCGATCCCGTCATCACCCACCACTCTTTGTGAAATCGGGCGTCAAGCCCGGCCGACGCGCAGCGGTAGTTCAGTCGGTTAGAATACCGGCCTGTCACGCCGGGGGTCGCGGGTTCGAGTCCCGTCCGCTGCGCCATATTTTCCATATCGGGCTTGCCTGATATGAGGCGAAAGAGCCATGGAGCTGTTCCGCCAGACGAAGCAAGAGTTCCACGGACGCAAGTCCAACCGACACGCAGCGGTAGTTCAGTCGGTTAGAATACCGGCCTGTCACGCCGGGGGTCGCGGGTTCGAGTCCCGTCCGCTGCGCCATACACGAAACCCTCAGGTAGCAATGCCTGAGGGTTTTTTGTTGCCTGCTAAATTCTGTCATCTTTCGGTCATCGGTTTTTCATAGGCTGCCTGACAGGCCTCGATGGTTCTCGAGGCCCTGCCTTATCTGCCTGTGAGGAACGCCCGATGGAAGACTACCAAGAAGAGCTGCTCGAGCTGCGCGCCGGCGAGCAGGAGGTCGAAGAGCTGGCGGAGGACGCCACCGAGCTTTGAGTGCACTCAGGCCGCTGGCGCGTAGCTGGGGGTCAGTCGCCTCTGCGCTGGCTGCGGCGGAACTCGCCCGGGGTCTGCTGGGTCCAGCGCTTGAATGCCCGCTGGAAGGCTTCGGCAGAGGCGAAGCCGAGCAGGTAGGCGATCTCGCCGAAGGCCAGTTCGGTATCACGGATATAGGCCATGGCCAGGTCGCGGCGAGTGTCGTTGAGTATGGCGCGAAACTGCGTGCCTTCTTCGGCCAGCCTGCGCCTAAGGGTCCAGCTGGGCAGTTGCAGGCGTGCGGCGATCTCCTGCAGGTCGGGCTCACGACCATGCAGCAGCGGCCCCAGCAGCTGGCCGATGCGCTCGCGCAGGCTGCGGGTGCGGGTCAGCTGTTCCAGTTCTGCTTCGCAAATGTCCACCAGCTGGCGCCAGGTGTTCGGGCAGTGCTCGGGGTTGCGCAGATTCAGTGCGGCCTGGTCCAGGCGCAGTCGGTTGTGCGCCGCGGCGAACTCCACCGGGCTGTCGAAGCTTTCTGCGTATTGCTCGCTATAGCTGGGGGCCGGGAACTCGATCTGCACCTTCTCCACCGGCAGCGGCTGCCCGGCCAGGTTGCCCAGTTGCCGGACCCAGCTGCTCAGTACCGAGTCGACGACGAAGCGGTTGTAGGCGTTGTACGGGCTGATCGAATAGAAGCACAGCCAGGCGCCCTGGGCATCTTCATGGAGGCTGGAGTGGCCTCGGTAGTTGAAGGCATACAGTGGCTCGAAGCGGGTTAGCGTGCGCGCCGCTTCGCGCACGGTCGGGGCCTGGGCGGCGGTGACGCCGGCCAGGCCGGCCTGGCTCAGGCGGCTCAGTCGTCCCATCTGCAGGCCTAGGCCGGGCTCGCCGGTCAGCTGGATCGCCGCGTGCCCCAGGCGCATGTAGCGGGGGATGGACAGGCGTGCGCGGGGCTCGGCCAGTCGTGCCGCGTCGAGGCCATAGCTCTCCAGCAATGGATGCGGATCCTGCCCGTGACTGCGCACGGCTGCGGCCAGGCTGTGGACGAAACCGACCGAAAGGTCGCCGAGCCTGACCCGGGGAGGCTTGGTGATCATGCGGATTCGCTCCTGGTGGGGATGTGCGGCCATTTCGCCGGGCGTCGACCCGTCAAGCCTAGGGCAGTGCCGGTCGCTTGCCAAGCCATGATGTTATTTTTAATCAGTTAGCTGTAACTTTTGGTCATTGAAGCTCTCGGGGTGGCTCTTTATCGTCTAGCCCATACCGACCGTGGCCCGGCTGAGGCTGCGGCGCTCCGTGAACTGCAATGCCTCGAAGTGGAGAACTCCATGACCGCTCACTACCCGAACCTGCTCGCGCCTCTGGACCTGGGCTTCACCACCCTGAAGAACCGCGCCCTGATGGGCTCGATGCACACCGGCCTGGAAGAGAAGCCCAACGGCTTCGAGCGCATGGCCGCCTACTTCGCCGAGCGTGCCCGCGGCGGCGTCGGCCTGATGGTCACCGGCGGTTTCGGACCGAACGAGGAGGGCGGCGTCTATGCCGGTGCGGCCAAGCTGAGCACCGCCGAGGAAGCGGACAAGCATAGGGTCGTCACCCAGGCCGTGCATGAGGCCGGCGGCAAGATCTGCCTGCAGATCCTGCATGCCGGGCGCTACGCCTACAGCCCGAAATCCGTGGCGCCCAGCGCCATCCAGGCGCCGATCAACCCGTTCAAGCCCAGGGAGCTGGACGAGGAGGGCATCGAGAAGCAGATCCAGGATTTCGTCACCTGCGCCAGCCTGGCCCGTGAGGCCGGCTACGATGGCGTCGAGGTCATGGGCTCGGAGGGGTACTTCATCAACCAATTCCTGGTTGCCCATGCCAACCAGCGTACGGACCGCTGGGGGGGCAGCTACGAGAACCGCATGCGCCTGCCGGTGGAGATCGTCCGCCGCGTGCGCGAGGCGGTCGGCCCGAACTTCATCATCATCTATCGCCTGTCGATGCTCGACCTGGTCGAAGGCGGCAGCACCTGGGAGGAGATCGTCGTGCTGGCCAAGGCCATCGAGGCGGCCGGTGCGACTCTGATCAACACCGGCATCGGCTGGCACGAGGCCCGTATCCCGACCATCGCCACCAAGGTGCCGCGTGCGGCTTTCACCAAGGTCACGGCCAAGCTGCGTGGCGAGGTCAAGATTCCGTTGATCACCACCAACCGTATCAACACCCCGGAAGTGGCCGAGCAGGTGTTGGCCGAGGGGGACGCCGACATGGTTTCCATGGCTCGCCCCTTCCTGGCCGACCCGGATTTCGTCAACAAGGCGGCGGCCGGTCGCAGCGACGAGATCAACACCTGCATCGGCTGCAACCAGGCCTGCCTGGACCACACCTTCGGCGGCAAGCTGACCAGCTGCCTGGTCAACCCGCGCGCCTGCCATGAGACCGAGCTGAACTATATCCCGACCGCTGCCGTGAAGAAGATCGCCGTGGTCGGGGCCGGCCCGGCCGGCCTGGCCGCAGCCACCGTGGCCGCCGAGCGGGGTCACGGCGTGACCCTGTTCGATGCGGCCGGCGAAATCGGCGGTCAGTTCAACGTGGCCAAGCGCGTGCCGGGCAAGGAGGAGTTCTTCGAGACCCTGCGTTACTTCAAGCGCAAGCTGGAGACCTGCGGCGTCGACCTGCGCCTGAACACCCGCGTCAGCGCCGATGAGCTGGCCCGGGGCGGCTTCGACGAGATCATCCTGGCCACCGGCATTGCCCCGCGTACCCCGGAGATTCCCGGTATCGACCATCCCAAGGTGATGAGTTACCTGGATGCCATCCTCGAGCGCAAGCCGGTCGGCCAGTCCGTGGCCGTGATCGGTGCCGGCGGCATCGGTTTCGACGTGTCCGAATTCATCACTCATCAGGGCGAGGCCAGCAGCCTGAGCCGCGAGGCGTTCTGGAAGGAGTGGGGCATCGACGCCGGACTCGAGGCGCGCGGCGGCGTGGCCGGGATCAAGGCCGAACCCCATGCCCCGGCGCGCCAGGTGTTCCTGCTGCAGCGCAAGAAGTCCAAGGTCGGCGACGGTCTGGGCAAGACCACCGGCTGGATCCATCGCACCGGCCTGAAGAACAAGCGGGTGCAGATGCTCAACAGCGTCGAGTACCTGAGTGTCGACGATGCCGGGCTGCACATTCGTGTCGCCGGCGGCGAGCCGCAGATACTGCCGGTGGACACGGTGATCGTTTGCGCCGGCCAGGACCCGCTGCGCGAGTTGCATGAGGGGCTGGTCGCCGCGGGGCAGAGCGTGCACCTGATCGGCGGTGCCGACGTGGCCGCGGAGCTGGATGCCAAGCGGGCGATCAACCAGGGCTCGCGCCTCGCCGCCGAGCTGTAAGCAACCGACGCCCCGCCCTGTGCGGGGCGTTCGTTACGCGGCCTAGGACAATATGGAAGAGTAGCCATGCCCCTCAATGCTCACCTGCAGCCGGCCGCGGCTGACACGCTGCAGCGCTGGCACCAGTTGCTGGCCGAGCGGCGCCTGAGTCAGCTGCCCGAGCTGTTGCACCCGCAGGCGGTGTTCCGCTCGCCTATGGCGTTCAAGCCCTACGCCGGTGTGGCGCTGGTCACGCTGATTCTCAACACCGTCAGTCAGGTGTTCGTCGACTTCGTTTATCACCGCGAGCTGGTCAGTGCCGACGGCCTCGGCGTGGTGCTGGAGTTTTCCGCCAGGGTCGGCGACCGCGAGCTCAAGGGGATAGACCTGATTCGCTTCGACGAGCAGGGCAGGATCGTCGAGTTCGAGGTAATGATTCGGCCGATGAGCGGCCTGCAGGCGCTGGGCGAGGAGATGGCCCGGCGCTTGGCGCCTTTTCTCTCCGCCCGGGGTTCCTGAGCCCGGCGCACCAAGTCCGTCACAGTTTCGCCCTGCTGTCGCTCTGTCGCGCAGTGATGGCAGGGTGACTGCCAACCCAGTCACATTGCTGGCGTTGCTTTTTCCCCTAGACTTTCCTGAGTAGCGAGGTGGCGTCCCGAGCTGCAGCGCTTGGCCTGCGGGCCAGGAACTTCACCCGTCCGGGCGGGTCCCACTTGGCTGGGCTAGAGGGAAATCGATGAGCATGCAGAAAAAACCGCAGATGGTTGAGGCCGTGATGTTCTTCCGGGAGCGGGGCGGTATCTGCAAACAAATGCTCTTTCCCGAATTCGAGGCTCTGCTCGATGGTGTGGTCAACATGCCGGAGTTCGCCGATCGGCAGCTCCGGGTCGCCTATGTGGTGATCAACCCGCGCCTGCTGATCAAGGCCGCGGTGTTCTTCTATCTGGATTTCGACGAGAGGGGGGCGCCTGACCGAGGCTGGAACATCCCCTTGCAGCACCTGGCCGAGAAGGCCGGGCGCGGCCCCGATCTGGGGGCCGGGCCGATTCGTCTGGCGTGCCGCAGTCAGTGTCCCGTCTCCTGGCATCAAATGCATCTTTGGGATCCGAGCCTGGCGCCCGGGCAGAACGATCTGGCGTTGCTGCGCGATGCGGCCAAGCGCAACAGCCTGGGCCTGCTGGTGGAGGACGAAACCGCACAGGCGGTATCGCCCGAACGTTTGCAGATGGCCTCCGAGGACGGCTGGTATGCCTCGGAGGGCGGCAAGGAGGCGGCCGCCAAGCTCTCGGAGAAACTGGATCAGGAACACCGCCTGAAGACCGCGCAGCTGATCAAGCAGCAGCGCTTGCGTATCGCCAGCCTGAGCCAGCAGCGCGAGGAAGAGCTGGCCAAGCTCAAGCTGGCGAGCGAAGAGCAGAGCAAGAGTCTGCAGGCGCAGATTCTCGGCCTGCATCAGGCTCTGCGCGAGCAGGAGGCCTTGAATACCACTCTCAAGGCACAGCTGGCCGCCCAGGCCGCCAGCTTTCGTTCTGCCCGCGAGGAAATGGCCGAACAACTGCGCACGCTGGAACAGCATGGCCGTATCGAGAGTGACGTCGTGCGCAGGCAGCTCGAGAGCGAGATCGAGGCGAGAATCGCCGCGGCGGTGGTCGAGCACAAGGAACAGGTTGCGGTGCGTGACGTGGAGTTGGCCTATCGCCGCGAGCAGGACGTGCAAATGCAGCAGGAGCTGGAGCGACTGAGGCAGGAGCGCGACGAGTTGGCCAGCCAGGGCGGCGAGCAGATTCTCGAGCGTCTGGCCGCGCTCGGTGTGGTCTTCGTGGTGTACCATCCGGGGGCCGGACACCTGACCATCCCCCTGCAGGACATCGCCCGCTATCAGGACAATCCCATGGCCTATGCCGCGGCCAAGTGCTTCGTCTCCGAAGCGCAGTATCGCCAATGGCTGGCGCACTTCCAGCAGCCGAGCTGCGAGGCGACGCTGCCCAGCGGCGAGCGCTGCGCCATCCCGATCGACCGGGTCGACAGCCCCGGGCGCTTTGCCGTCGGCGATTCCAACTGCTGTTCGCGGCACAAGGCCAGTAGCCGCCTGCGTACCGTCGGTTGACCCTTGCCCCTGACTCTTCCGGACTGGACGCCTGAGGCGCCGCTCGAGCGCCTGCACCTGGACTGGTTGTCGGCGGCTGGTGTCGAGGTGGCGATGCTGCGCCTGGACCTGATCGATCCGCTGATCAGTGGCAACAAGTGGTTCAAGCTCGTTCCGCACCTGCGGGCCGCCTCGGCTGCCGGGGCCGCAGGCCTGATCGGTCTTGGCGGCGCCCATTCCAATCATCTGCATGCCTTGGCCGCCGCCGGTCAACGCTTCGGCTTCCCGACCGTGGGCCTGTTGCGTGGCCTGGAGCAGGACACGCCGACGGTGCGGGATCTGCAGGCGTTCGGCATGCGCCTGCACTGGCTGGGGTATGGCGGTTATCGCGCCCGCCATCAGGCGGGTTTCTGGGAGCGCTGGCGCGTGCTCTATCCCACTCTGCACCCCTTGCCCGAAGGCGGCGGTGGTCTGCCTGGGGCTTTGGGCTGCGCCTGTCTGGTGGCGAGGGTGCGCGAGCAGCTGAGCGGGCTCGGCTGGGACGACTACCACGGCTGGTGGTTGGCCGCCGGGACGGGCACCACCTTGGCGGGGCTGGTGCTCGGCGAGGCCGGTGCCCACCCGGTCTATGGCGCCATGGCGGTGCCGGCCGATCACGGGGTGGCGCAGCAGGTCGGGGCGATCCTGCATGAGGCAGGGGTAGGTGACAGCGGCTACCGTCTGCTGGACGCCTGTCGCGGCGGATTCGCCAGGGTCGATGAGCGGTTGACGGATTTTATCCGCAGCAGCGAGGAGGCCAGCGGCGTGCCGCTGGACCCACTCTATACCGGCAAGGCGCTGATGGCGTTACGGCAGGCTGTCGAGGTCGGGCACGTCGCCCGCGGCAGTCGCCTGTTGTTTGTGCATACCGGAGGTTTGCAAGGACGTAGGGCAGGGCTGCTCGGACAGGATGGGGCTCATCGCGCGTCCCTGTCGGGGTCGCCGAGCGCTGCCATCGAGTGCCCTTAGAGCGGAGTGCGGATATCCCATGAGCGAAGCCCTGACCCCTGAACACCTGCGCAGCCTGACGCCGCTCAATGTGCTGTCCGAGCAGCAGTGGCGCGAGCTGCGCAGGCAGCTGGTGCCCCAGCCGGTGTTGGCCGGCCAGTTGCTGTTTCGCCGCGGAGATCAGGCGCGACTGACTTACTACCTGCTGGCCGGTGAGTTGCAGCTGGAGGCCGCCGACGGCCGGCGACAGCGCCTGGTCGCCGGTAGCGAGGCCAGCTGCCATCCGCTCTCGCCCAGCTTGCCGCGCCTGCAGGATGCGCGAGCCCTGACCGACCTCAGCGTGTTGGCGCTGGACAGTGGAACCTTGAATCGACTGGTGACCTGGCGTCTCGCTCACCAGGACCTGTTGCTCGAACTCGGGGCGAGCTACGAGGAGCTGGAGTGGCTCGAGCGCCTGTTGGACTCGCCGCTGTTCGCCAGGGTGCCGCCGGCCAATGTGCGGGCGATGCTCGAACGCCTGCAGCGCGTCGAGTTGCAGGCCGGTAGTACGGTGCTGCGTGAAGGCGAGGCGGGCGACTGTTGCTATTTCCTCAAGAGCGGGCGCGTCGAGGTGATTCGTGGCACGGACACCGAGCGCCAGGTGCTGGCCGAGTTGGAGGTCGGCGCCTGTTTCGGCGAAGAGGCCCTGCTGGCCGAGCGCCCGCGCAACGCCACGGTGACCGTCGTGGAGGATGCGGTGGTGCTGCGCCTGGCCCGTCGGGATTTCGTCGCCCTGCTCAAGGAGCCGGTGGTGAACGAGATCGGCCTCGGCGAAGCCGCGCGCCTGCTGACGGCGGGCGCGCAGTGGCTGGATGTGCGCTTGCAGGGCGAGTACGAACGGGCTCACGCCGTCTCGGCGCTGAATATGCCGCTGCAGCTGCTGCGCCTGAAGGCGCGGCTGCTGGACAGGAGTCGAACCTATCTGTGCTACTGCGACAGCGGTCGGCGCAGCGCCAGCGCGGTGTTCTTGCTGTCGCAGCTGGGGTTCGATGGCTATGGCTTGCGCGGTGGTCTGGACGCTCTGCCGGAGGTGCAGCGCGAGGGCCTGCTGTGCGAGAGCGGTGCCGGCTATCTGGTGCGTTCCGGTGGGCGCGTCGAGCGTAGCGGCTGACGCGACGCCGCACTTATTCCGTTTGCGCCGGCCACTGGTCGTTGACCAGGAAGACCCGTTCGACCTCGTGCCAGGCACCCTGGCTGCCCGCTTGCAGCCTCACCAGCAGCTGAGCATTGGCCTGGGGCGTCAATTCGGCGAACCAGGCCTGCAGGCGCTGCTGCGACCAGAGCTCCTCCGTCTCGACCCGGGCCGGCGCCAGCCAGGCAGGGCGTGGCAAGGGCTGCCAGGGCCCTTCGTGGTGCTGCTCCAGGAATCGAAGCCAGTCGCGGTGATGCAGCCAGCGCCCCCTCAGATGCTGAGGGTTGGCGCCCTGCGGGGCACGGCAGTGCTGCGGCCAGGGGTAGAACAGGTAGCCGCCGAGCCACAGCGCGGCTTGTGCTTCGGCCAGGTCCAGGGCGGCCAGGGCCGCGCGAGCCTCGCCGCGGGCCGACAGCGGCAGCTGGTGCTGGCTGAGGTGGTCGAGCTTGATGTCCAGGCGATCATGGCTGCCGGGGCCCAGCCACTGGGCCGGTTGCTCGCCGTCGCCGTTTTCGGGGCCGAGGTAGAGCTTGACCGCCAGTTCCAGATGGTGCTCGCCCTCGTCATCGCGCAGCAGCAGATCCAGTTCGCCGAGGGTGTGGCCGTTCTGGCGGATCGGCAGGTTGGCCGCCAGCAGCTCGATGCCCGGCGCCGCCTGCAGGGCGAACTGCCACAGACGTTCGTAGTACAGACCCAGGCGGCGCACCGAGCCCTGTTCCAGCCAGGCGGTCAGCGTGCTGCTGTCGTAATCCAGGCGCCGCAGCCAGTCGGCCAACGCACCGGGGCTGCGTCGCCAGTGGCTGGCGCTGAGGGGGTGGCGCTGCGGCCAGGGCGTATGGCTGAGCATCGGCGGCGACAGCAGCACCCAGGCCAGGTCCCGTACCGCAGGGTGATGCAGCTGCTGGGGCAGGTCGGCAAGCGAGGCGAAAGGCGTCATGCTGCGAGCATAGCGCCTAATCATCGGTGGGGCGCGGGTTTGCCGCTGTTATCGGCTTTCGCCCATAATCGGGGCTCTCTTGACCCTGAGCTGCGGGAGCACCATGGAGCAATTTCGCAATATCGGCATCATCGGCCGCCTCGGCAGCACCCAGGTGCTCGATACCATTCGCCGGCTCAAGCGTTTCCTGCTCGATCGCCACCTGCATGTGATCCTCGAAGACACCATCGCCGAAGTGCTGCCGGGCCATGGCCTGCAGACCTCCTCGCGGAAGATTCTCGGCGAGGTGTGCGATCTGGTGATAGTGGTCGGCGGCGATGGCAGCCTGCTCGGTGCGGCCCGTTCCCTGGCCCGGCACAAGGTGCCGGTGCTGGGGGTCAACCGCGGCAGCCTGGGCTTTCTCACCGATATCCGCCCGGACGAGCTGGAGGTCAAGGTCGCCGAGGTGCTGGAAGGCAGCTACCTCACCGAGAACCGCTTCCTGCTGGAGGCCGAGGTGCGTCGCCATGCCGAGGCGATCGGCCAGGGCGACGCGCTCAACGACGTGGTGCTGCATCCCGGCAAGTCGACGCGGATGATCGAGTTCGAGTTGTATATCGACGGCCAGTTCGTCTGCAGCCAGAAGGCCGACGGCCTGATCGTCTCGACGCCGACGGGCTCCACCGCCTACGCGCTGTCGGCCGGTGGGCCGATCATGCATCCGAAGCTGGATGCCATCGTCATCGTGCCGATGTACCCGCATACCCTGTCCAGCCGGCCGATCGTGGTCGATGGCAACAGCGAGTTGAAGATAGTGGTGTCCAAGGACATGCAGATCTACCCGCAGGTTTCCTGCGACGGCCAGCACCACTTCACCTGCGCCCCCGGCGATACCATCACGGTGAGCAAGAAGCCGCAGAAGCTCTGCCTCATCCATCCGCTGGACCACAACTACTACGAGGTCTGCCGCACCAAGCTGGGCTGGGGCAGCCGCCTCGGTGGCGGGGGGAGTTGAATGCTGCTCGACCCGACACGTGGCTATGACCTGATTGGCGACATTCATGGCTGCGCCCACACCCTCGAGCGTCTGCTCGATGCCCTTGGCTACCGGTTGCAGGCGGGCGTATGGCGCCATCCGCGGCGCCAGGCGATCTTTCTCGGTGACCTGGTCGACCGCGGGCCGCGCATTCGCGAGGCCCTGCATCTGGTCCATGGCATGGTCGTCGCCGGCGAGGCCCTGTGCGTGATGGGCAATCACGAGTACAACGCCCTGGCCTGGAGCACCGCGGCACCACCGGGCAGCGGCCGCCAGCATGTGCGCGAGCACACGCCGCGGCATGCGCGGCTGATCAAGGAGACCCTGGAGCAGTTCGAGGCTTATCCGGCCGAGTGGCGAGCCTTTCTCGACTGGTTCTACGAGCTGCCGCTGTTCATCGATGCCGGGCGTTTCCGCGTGGTGCATGCCTGCTGGGACGCCGGGCTGATCGAGCCGCTGCGTGCGCAGTTTGCCGATGGCCGTATCGACGAGCATTTCCTCCAGACCTCGGCGGTGCACGGCAGCTTCGCCAATACGGTGTTCAATCGCCTGCTGCGCGGCACCGACATGCGCCTGCCCCACGGCCTGACCCTGACCAGCGACGACGGCTTCACCCGTGCGCACTTTCGCACCAAGTTCTGGGAAGAGAACCCGCAGACCTACGGCGACATCGTGTTCCAGCCCGACGCCCTGCCGGAACTGGCCGCCCAGACGCCGCTCTCCGAGCTGCAGAAGAACGAGCTGCTGAAATACGGCGCCGACCAGCCGCTGCTGTTCGTCGGCCATTACTGGCGCAGCGGCAAACCGGCGCCGATCCGCGCCAACCTGGCCTGCCTGGACTACAGCGCGGTGCTCTACGGCAAGCTGGTGGCCTACCGCCTGGATCAGGAGAAACGCCTGGACCCGCGCAAGTTCGTCTGGGTCGAGGTGGTGCGTCCGGAGGCGCCGCGGTGAGCCCGGTCGCCGCCCTGCGTTTGCCGCTGCAGATCGACCTCGGCGCATTCCTGGCCTTGCTGCAGCGCCTGCAGGTGCCGCATCGGGTAACCGAGGAGGCCGGCGAACAGGTGCTCTGGGTGCCGGACGAAGCGCTGGCCGAGCAGATCCGCGAGCTCTATGCACGTTACCCCCAGGGCGATCCCGAGGCGCAGGTGCCCGGGACGCAAACGTCGGTCGGTTTCCTCCAGAGCCTCAAGGGCAGCCCGCTGACGACCGCCATGCTTGGCCTGACCCTGCTGGTCGCGGCCCTGACCCTGCTCGGCGAGAATTTCGCCGCGATCCGCTGGCTGAGCTTCGTCGACTTCCGCCTGCAGGGCGACTACGTCTATTTCAGCTACCTGAGCGAGACCCTGGCAACCGGCCAATGGTGGCGCCTGCTGACGCCGATGCTGATCCACTTCGGCGTGCTGCACCTGGCGATGAACGCGCTGTGGTACTGGGTGCTGGGTCGGCGCATCGAGGCGCGGCAGGGCATCTGGATGCTGCTGGGGCTGACCCTGGTGTTCGGCCTGGCGGCCAACTTCGCCCAGTATTGGTATGCCGGTCCCTCGCTGTTCGGCGGCCTGTCCGGCGTGCTCTACGGCCTGCTCGGGCATTGCTGGCTGTTCCAGCGCCTGGCGCCGAACGCCGAGTATCGCCTGCCGCCGGGCTTGCTGGTGCTGATGCTCGGCTGGCTGCTGCTGTGCATGACCGGCATCTTCGAGCTGCTGCGTTTCGCCGCCATCGCCAATGCCGCCCATGTCGGCGGCCTGCTCGCCGGCTGCGCCACCGGGCTGCTGGGCGGCGCACTGGCGCGCCAACGCCGCTAGCAGGCTGGTAAACTGCCCCTTTGTTTCTGGAGCCGCCCATGTCGTCCTTTCTCGAAGCCATCGAAAACATCACCCCGGAGATCTACCAGAGCCTGAAGCTGGCGGTGGAGATCGGCAAGTGGCCGGACGGCCGCAAGCTGACCCAGGAGCAGAAGGAGCTGAGCCTGCAGGCGCTGATCGCCTGGGAAATGCAGAACCTGCCGGAAGACCAGCGCATCGGCTACATGGGTCCGCAGGAGTGCAACTCCAAGTCCGCGCCGGTGCCGAACCTGCTGTTCAAGTCCTCGGAAAGCCTGCACTGATGATCGAGCTGGGACGTGGCTCGCTGAGCAAAATGGCGGCGCGCCTGGAGGCGCCGGTCCAATACGCCTTTCGCCTGGGCGAGCAGGAGCTGCCGGTCAATCCGCTGATCGGCCGGACGCTGCGCCTGGAGTACCTCGGCGCCATTCACTGCACCCACTGCGGGCGCAAGACCAAGACCAGCTTCAGTCAGGGTTACTGCTACCCCTGCATGCAGAAGCTGGCCCAGTGCGACGTGTGCATCATGAGCCCGGAGCGCTGCCACTACGAGGCCGGCACCTGCCGCGAGCCGAGCTGGGGCGAGCAGTTCTGCATGACCGATCATGTGGTCTATCTGGCCAACTCATCGGGGGTCAAGGTCGGCATCACCCGTGCCACCCAAGTGCCGACGCGCTGGCTGGACCAGGGCGCCAGCCAGGCGCTGCCGATCCTGCGGGTGGCGACCCGCCAGCAGTCCGGCTTCGTCGAAGACCTGCTGCGCAGCCAGGTGGCGGACAAGACCAACTGGCGCGCCCTGCTCAAGGGCGATGCCGCTCCGGTCGACCTGACGGCGGTGCGCGACCGGCTGTTCGACAGCTGCGGCGAGGGGCTCGAGGCGCTGCAGCAGCGTTTCGGCCTCCAGGCGATCCAGCCGCTGCTCGATCGGCCCGTGGTGGAGATCGACTATCCGATCGAGGCCTATCCGGCCAAGATCAGCAGCTTCAACCTGGACAAGAATCCCGTCGCCGAGGGCACGCTGATAGGCATCAAGGGCCAGTACCTGATGTTCGACAGTGGCGTGATCAATATCCGCAAGTACACCGGCTACCAGTTGGCCGTGTATCAATAGGTCGCCTGCCGGGCGGCGTCGACCATAACTCGCAGATCGGGCCGAACCGGGCTCTGAACCAGAAGGGCCACAAGCCATGCGTACCGAACAACCGAAGATGATCTACCTCAAGGACTACCAGGCGCCGGATTATCTGATCGACGAGACGCACCTGACCTTCGAGCTGTTCGAGGACCACAGCCTGGTACACGCCCAGCTGGTGATGCGCCGCAACCCCGCGTGCGCCGGCGGCGAACTGCCGCCCCTGATACTCGACGGCCAGCAGCTCGAACTGCTGTCGCTTTCGCTGGATGGCGAGGAACTGAGCGAGACCGACTACCAGCTCGACGACAGCCACCTGCGCCTGCAACCGACGCAGGAACGCTTCGTCATCGACAGCAGCGTGCGCATCCACCCGGAAAGCAACACCGCGCTGGAGGGCCTGTACAAGTCCGGCGGCATGTTCTGCACCCAGTGCGAGGCCGAGGGCTTTCGCAAGATCACCTACTACCTCGACCGTCCGGACGTGATGAGCAAGTTCACCACCACGGTCAGCGCCGAGCAGCATCGCTACCCGGTGCTGCTGTCCAACGGCAACCCGGTCGCCAGCGGCCCGGAGGAAGGCGGCCGGCACTGGGCGACCTGGGAAGATCCGTTCAAGAAGCCGGCCTACCTGTTCGCCCTGGTGGCCGGCGACCTCTGGTGCGTGGAGGACAGCTTCACCACCCTGAGTGGCCGCGAGGTGGCGCTGCGCATCTATGTCGAGCCGGAGAACATCGACAAGTGCCAGCACGCCATGGACAGCCTGAAGAAGTCGATGCAGTGGGACGAGGAGGTCTACGGCCGCGAGTACGACCTGGACATCTTCATGATCGTCGCGGTCAACGACTTCAACATGGGCGCCATGGAGAACAAGGGCCTCAACATCTTCAACTCCAGCTGCGTGCTGGCCCGCGCCGAGACCGCCACCGACGCCGCCCATCAGCGGGTCGAGGCGGTGGTGGCCCACGAGTACTTCCACAACTGGTCGGGCAACCGGGTGACCTGCCGCGACTGGTTCCAGCTGTCGCTCAAGGAAGGTTTCACCGTGTTCCGCGACGCCGAGTTCTCGGCCGACATGAACTCGCGCACGGTCAAGCGCATCGAGGACGTGGCCTACCTGCGCACCCACCAGTTCGCCGAGGACGCCGGCCCCATGGCCCACCCGGTGCGCCCGGACGCCTACATGGAGATCTCCAACTTCTACACCCTGACGGTCTACGAGAAGGGCTCGGAAGTGCTGCGCATGATCCACTGCCTGCTCGGCGCCGAGGCGTTCCGCCAGGGCAGCGACCTGTACTTCGCGCGTCACGACGGCCAGGCGGTGACCTGCGACGACTTCGTCAAGGCCATGGAGGACGCCAGCGGCCAGGAACTCAGCCAGTTCAAACGCTGGTACACCCAGGCCGGCACGCCGCGTTTGGCGGTCAGCGAGGCCTATGACGCCAGCGCCAAGACCTACAGCCTGACCTTCCGCCAGAGCTGCCCGGCCACCCCGGGGCAGAGCGAGAAGCTGCCGTTCGTCATCCCGGTCGCGCTGGGTCTGCTGGATGCGGCGGGCAACGACCTGCCGCTGCGCCTGGCCGGCGAGGCGGCAGCAGTGGGCACCTCGCGGGTGCTGTCGGTGACCGAGGCCGAGCAGCGCTTCGTCTTCGAGGGCATCGAGGCCAAGCCGTTGCCCTCCTTGCTGCGCGGCTTCAGCGCGCCGGTCAAGCTGAGCTTCCCCTACAGCCGCGATCAGCTGATGTTCCTCATGCAGCACGACAGCGACGGCTTCAACCGCTGGGAGGCCGGCCAGCAGCTGGCGGTGCAGGTGCTGCAGGAGCTGATCGGCCAGCAGCAGCGCGGCGAAGCCCTGGTCATGGACCCGCGCCTGACCAGCGCCCTGCGCAGCGTGCTGGAGGACGAGCAACTGGATCAGGCCATGGTCGCCGAGATGCTGTCGCTGCCGGGGGAGGGCTATCTCACCGAGATCAGCGAGGTGGCCGATGTCGAGGCCATCCACGGCGCCCGCGAGTTCGCCCGCCGGCAACTGGCCGAGGCCCTGTTCGAACCCTTATGGCAGCGCTACCAGGCCAACCGCGAGGCGTCGCGCAACAGTGCCTATGTCGCCGAGGCCGCGCACTTCGCCCGCCGCAGCCTGCAGAACATCGCCCTGTCCTACCTGATGCTCGACGGCAAGGCCGAGGTGCTGGCCGCCTGCCTGGAGCAGTTCGAGGTGTGCGACAACATGACCGAGCGCCTCGCCGCCCTGGCGGTGCTGGTCAATTCGCCGTACGAGGAGGAGAAGGCCAAGGCTCTGGCCAGCTTCGCCGAGTTCTTCAAGGACAACCCCCTGGTCATGGACCAGTGGTTCAGCGTGCAGGCCGCCTGCAGCCTGCCCGGCGCGCTGGAGCGGGTGCAGCAGCTGATGCAGCACCCGGCCTTCACCCTGAAGAACCCGAACAAGGTGCGCGCCCTGATCGGCGCCTTCGCCGGGCAGAACCCGCTGGGCTTCCACCAGGCCGACGGCAGCGGCTACCGCTTCCTCGCCGACCAGGTGATCAGCCTCAACGCCCTCAACCCGCAGATCGCCGCGCGCCTGCTGGCGCCGCTGACGCGCTGGCGCAAGTACGACGGCGCCCGTCAGGGCCTGATGAGGGCCGAGCTGGAGCGCATCCTGGCCTCCGGCGAGCTGTCCAGCGACGTCTTCGAGGTGGTCAGCAAGAGCCTCGCCTGAGGTTCATCCGCGCCCGCGTGAAAGTGTTACCGATCTTTGGTTGGTAACACTTTTTTGTTACCAAGTGAAATTTAAACGACATCGCTTATGCGCTTTCTTACTTTAGATTGCCGCGGTGCGGCTTGACTGTGTCTGCATTTCCTGAAAACGAATACCTGTCTATCGATAGAAGGAATGACTGAGGCTGTCGGATCGTAGGACAGGATTCTCTGTTCCTGATGTGTATTCATTCCCATTGATCAGTGTCTGATCGGTCACAAAGTGGCTCTAGGGCCGGGCTCGCAGGATGCTGGCCTGTTTTTATACGACCGTTTTAATTGGCACCATGGTTGCAATAGCCGCCGGGGTTTTGGCTCCGCATCGGTGCATGCCAGTGCTGAACCGCGCGTGAGCGCGCTTGGGCGTTTCCTGCCAATCAACCTAGGCCGTCGTCAGTACGGCTGTGCCGTGTCCCGTTATCGGGCGCGAAAAGAAGAACGATCTGTCCTGGAGTGAAGTCTCGATGGAAATTAATGCCCGCAAGCCCGTATTGCGTTTCGCGCCGGCCAAGGCCGGCTTCGCCTTTGCTGGCATCTTGCCGCTGCTGGTAGCCGCCCAGGCCCAGGCGGTGGAATTCAGCTTCGCCGACAACGAAATCGCCGGCTCCATCGACACCACCGTCTCCTATGGTCAGCTCTGGCGTGTGCAGGGTCGGGACAAGAGCAACAACGACATCAACACCAACGACGGCAATCGCAACTTCGATACCGGCCTGGTTTCCGAGGTGTTCAAGATCACTTCGGACCTGGAAGTGACCTACCAGAACTACGGGGCCTTCATCCGCGGCACGGCGTTCTATGACACCCAGATCATGGACAAGCGCAACGACTATCTCGGCGCCAACGATCCGGTGCAGCCGAGCCAGAGCTTCCCGCACGACAATCACTTCACCTCCGAGACCCGCCACAAGGCCGGGCGCGACGCACAGATCCTCGACGCCTATGTCTACGGCAACTGGGATATCGGCGACATGCCGCTGACCGCGCGCCTGGGGCGCCAGGTGTTCAACTGGGGCGAGGGCATCTTCTACCGCGGCGGCATCAACACCACCAATCCGGTGGACGCGGCCAAGTTCCGCCTGCCCGGCTCCGAACTGAAGGAAGTGCTGGTGCCGGTGGAGGCGCTGAACTTCAACATCGGCCTGACCGATAACCTGTCGATGGAGACCTTCTACCAGTTCAACTGGAAGGAGTCGGCCATCGACCCGGTGGGCACCTATTTCTCCGAGACCGACCTGTTCGCCGATGGTGGCAATACGGCCTATACCACCGTTGAAGACTTGAGCAGTCCGCTTTTTCAATCGCTCTATCCTGCATTGGTTGCCAGCAACTTCGCCGGATTACAGGGCACCCAGTATCTTGACTCGACCGGCGTGTTCAAGGTCGCCAGTATCGGCTCCGATCTCAACGCCAAGAACGATGGCCAGTTCGGCGTGGCCTTCCGCTATATCGCCGAAGAGCTCAACTCCACCGAATTCGGCTTCTTCTTCGTCAACTACCACGCCAAGGAGCCGACCATCTATGCGGATGTGAGCCGCAGCTATGCCGGTCTGGATATCGATCAGCTCGCGGGATTGGGCGGTTTCGCCAGCTACGATGACCTGGTCACGGCCGAAGCGGCCGGGGTCTCCGGCGCCGAAGCCGTGCTGGGGCTGGTGAACGGCGCGGCGGCTGTTGATTTGGCCAATCAGGTCAATGGTCGTCGCGAATACGCCGAAGACATCCGCATGTACGGCATGAGCTTCAACACCACCGTAGGTGAGGCCTCCGTGTTCGGTGAGCTGTCCTATCGGCCAAACCTGCCTGTCGGTATCGCCGCTACCAATGATCTGTTGGGTGATTTGCTCAGTCAGGCCGCGCTGTTGGCTGATGGCCGTATCGTGAATATCGGTGGGCAAGCAGTGCAGATAACCGATGAGATTCACAACTCCACCCGGGTCGAGGCCTTCAACACCTCGCTGGGCACTATCTACAACTTCGGTCCGACCCTGGGCTTCGATTCGCTGTTCGGTGTCGCCGAACTGGCCTCCGAACACCTTCGCGGCGACAGTTTGCACTACAACGCGTACGACGGCACCAGGCGTTACTACGCTGGTCGTCCCAACAGCGCCTATGTCTCGGGCTTCGATCGCGGCGACCAGGTCAACAAGAACGCCTACGGCTACACCCTGATGCTGTCGGGCACCTGGAACGACGTCTACGCCGGGGTCAACCTGTCGCCGTTCGCCGTGTACAAGCATGACTTCGAAGGCAATTCGCACCAGACCGGCAACTTCATCGAGGGACGCAAGGCCTACACCGTCGGCCTACGCGCCAGCTACCTCAACAGCCTGGAAACCGAACTGCAATACACCGAGTTCTATGGCGCCGGACAGAACAACTCGACGCGCGACCGCGACAACATCGGCGTCAACGTCAAGTACTCCTTCTAAGTCCTAACGAGAAATTTTCCGGGTGCCGACAGGTGCCCGGTGCAATCTGATTACGGAGAAATGCGATGCTGAGAAAGCACACCTTGATGGGCGCTGCCGTTGCCCTGGCGCTGTCCGCCGGCAGCGCGCTGGCGGCGGTTGCGCCGCAGGAAGCGGCCAAGCTGGGCGCCAGCCTGACGCCTTTCGGCGCCGAGAAGGCGAGCAATGCCGCCGGCACCATTCCCGAGTGGACCGGCGGGATCACCCAGGCGCCGGCCGGCTACAGCAAGCCGGGCCAGCACCATGTCGACCCGTTCGCCGGCGACAAGCCGCTGTTCACCATCACCAAGTCCAACCTGGAGCAGTACAAGGACAACCTGACCCCGGGTCAGATCGCCCTGTTCAACGCCTACCCGAGCAGCTACCAGATGCCGGTGTACCAGAGCCGCCGCTCCGGTTCCGCGCCGCAGTGGGTGTACGACAACAGCATCAAGAACGCCACCAGTGCCAAGCTGGTCGATGGTGGCAACGGTTTCTCCGATGCCTACGGCGGCATCCCCTTCCCGATTCCGCAGAACGGCGTCGAGGCGCTGTGGAACCATATCGCTCGCTACCGTGGCAGCTACATCGTGCGTCGTGCCTCGGAAGTGGCGGTGCAGCGCAATGGCAGCTACTCCCTGGTGACCTCGCAGCAGGAGGCCATGTTCAAGTTCTACAACCCCCAGGGTTCGTACGCCGACCTGAACAACATCATGTTCTACTACCTGTCCTTCACCAAGAGCCCGGCGCGCCTGGCCGGTGGCGCGGTGCTGGTGCATGAGACCCTGGACCAGATCAAGGAGCCGCGCCAGGCCTGGGGCTACAACGCCGGCCAGCGCCGCGTGCGTCGTGCGCCGAACCTGGCCTACGACACGCCGATCGCCGCCGCGGACGGCCTGCGCACCGCCGACGACACCGACATGTTCAACGGCGCGCCGGACCGCTACGACTGGAAGCTGGTGGGCAAGAAGGAAATCTACATCCCCTACAACAACTACACCGTCACCAGCCCGGACGTGAAGTACGCCGATCTGCTGCAGGTGGGTCACCTCAATCCGGCGCTGACCCGCAACGAGCTGCACCGCGTGTGGGTGGTCGAGGGCACGCTGAAGTCCGGCGCGCGGCATATCTACTCCAAGCGCACCCTGTACCTCGACGAGGACAGCTGGCAGGCCGCCGTGGTCGACCAGTACGACGGCCGCGGCGAGCTGTGGCGCGTGTCGCTGGCCTACCTGAAGAACTACTACGACCTGCCGACCACCTGGTCCGCGCTGGATGTGTTCCACGACCTGCAGGCGCGTCGTTACCACGTGCAGAACCTGGATAACGAGGAGTCGAGCACCATCGACTTCAGCCAGCCGATTCCGGACGACGGCTACTTCAAGCCGGCCGCCCTGCGTCGCCGCGGCACGCGTTAAGCTCCCGTAGTGTCAGACGAAGGCCGCTACAACAGTAGCGGCCTTTTTGCATCTGCGGGTCGAATGGGCCGTCAATCACGGGGGTTTCCCTTAACAAAACATAACGTCGCGCCGATTGTCAGGCCTTTCCAAAGCTCAGTAGCATAAGCGCCTGCCAACAGGCAGAACCACCTATAACAACAAGGGGGAAGGTATATGAGTGAGCCCGTCATGCGGCGCACCCACACCGGACATGTTGCGCGGCTGTCGTGCTGGTCGGCGCTGCGCGTCCGCTCGCCGCTGGCCCAAGCGCTCTCGCTGTGCACCGCGCTGTCCATTCTGACGCTTTCCGCCTTGCCTGCGCCGGCGCAGGCCGCCGAACCCGCTCCCCGTTATGCCATCGAGTCGGCGAAAGCCTCGCAGCGCCTGCTGCTGGATGTGGTCCGGGCCGGCAAGCGCCTGGTCGCCGTGGGCGATCGCGGGCATATCCTCTACTCCGACGACAACGCCAGCACCTGGGTCCAGGCCAAGGTGCCGACCCGGCAGATGCTCACCGCCGTGTTCTTCGTCGACGACCAGCACGGCTGGGCCGTCGGCCACGATGCCCAGGTCCTCGCCAGCCGCGATGGCGGCGCCACCTGGGTCAAGCAGTTCGAGGACCGCG
This sequence comes from Pseudomonas sp. MBLB4123, assembly GCF_051904775.1. NCBI lineage: Bacteria > Pseudomonadati > Pseudomonadota > Gammaproteobacteria > Pseudomonadales > Pseudomonadaceae > Pseudomonas > Pseudomonas sp. MBLB4123. The sequence continues at coordinate 1,684,005 of NZ_CP196711.1, read as the reverse complement.
ACCGCGAAGCGCCGCTGCTCGATCTCTGGTTCAAGGACCGCAACCAGGGTTTCGCCATCGGCGCCTATGGCGCGCTGCTGGAAACCCGCGATGGCGGCGCGAGCTGGGAAGACGTCAGCGAGCGCATGGACAACGAGGATGGCTACCACCTCAACGCCATAGTCGAGGTCGAGAACGCCGGCCTGTTCATCGTCGGCGAACTGGGCGCCATGTTCCGCTCGCGGGACTTCGGGCAGACCTGGGAGACCCTGCAGGGCCCCTACGAGGGGTCGCTGTTCGGCGCCCTGGCTACCGGCGAGGCGGACGGCCTGCTGGTCTACGGCCTGCGTGGCCATCTGTTCCGCTCCGTCGATTTCGGCGACAGCTGGCAGCAGATCGAAGTTCATACCCCGAGCAACGGTCCGCTGGAGTTCGGCCTGGCCGACGGCGGCCGACTGGCCGATGGCTCGATCGTGGTGGTCGGGCATGGCGGCACCGTGCTCAAAAGCAGCGATAACGGCCGCAGTTTCAACCTGACCAACCGACCCGACCGCTTGTCCCTGGCCGGGGTGACCGCGCTGGAAAACGGCAATCTGATTCTGGTGGGGCAGGGCGGTGTGCATGCCGCCACGCCGACTGGCGCCGAACTGGCCCAACAACAATAAGCCGGGAGCCTCCGCATGAGTAAGCATCAACACCAACCTGCGTCGCTCCTCGAACGCCTGATCTTCAACAACCGCCCGGCGGTGATTCTGCTGTGCCTGCTGATCAGCCTGTTCCTGTTCTACCAGGCGGCGCAGGTGCGCCCGCAGACCAGCTTCGAGAAGATGATCCCCCTGGGCCATCCCTACATCCAGAAGATGCTCGAGCATCGCAACGACCTGGCCAACCTGGGCAACACCGTGCGCATCTCGGTGGAAGCGGTCGACGGCGACATCTTCAGCAAGGAGTACATGGAGACCCTGCGGCAGATCCATGACGAGGTCTTCTACATCCCCGGGGTCGACCGTTCCGGCCTGAAGTCGCTGTGGAGCCCCAGCGTGCGCTGGACCGAGGTGACCGAGGAGGGCTTCGCCGGCGGCGAGGTGATTCCGCAGACCTACGACGGCTCCGGCGAAAGCCTGGAGGAGTTGCGCAGCAATATCCTCAAGTCCGGGCAGATCGGCCGCCTGGTGGCGAACAACTTCAAGTCGAGCATCGTCGACGTGCCGCTGCTCGAGTCCTATCCGGACCCCGAGGACCAGAGCAAGCTGGTGCGTCTGGACTACCAGCAGTTCTCCCATGAGCTGGAGGAGAAGATCCGCGAGAAGTTCCAGGCGCAGAACCCCAACGTCAAGGTGCACATCATCGGCTTCGCCAAGAAGGTCGGCGACCTGATCGACGGCCTGATCGGCGTGGCGCTGTTCTTCGCCGTGGCCATCGGCATCACCTTCGTCCTGCTGCTGTGGTTCACCCATTGCGTGAAGAGCACCCTGGCCGTGGTGGCGACCACCCTGGTGGCGGTGATCTGGCAACTCGGCCTGCTGCACACCCTGGGCTTCGGCCTGGACCCCTATTCGATGCTGGTGCCCTTCCTGGTGTTCGCCATCGGCATCTCCCATGGGGTGCAGAAGATCAACGGCATCGCCATGGCCTCGGGCGAGGCGACCGATGCCCTGTCGGCGGCGCGCATGGCCTTCCGTCAGCTGTTCATCCCGGGCCTGGTGGCGCTGCTGTCCGACGCCGTGGGCTTCGTCACCCTGTTGCTGATCGACATCGGCGTGATCCGCGAGCTGGCCATCGGTGCGTCCATGGGCGTGGCGGTGATCATCCTGACCAACCTGATCCTGCTGCCCGTGCTGATCTCCTATATCGGCATCGGTCAGCGCGCGGTGAAGAAGAGTCGCGAGGAGGCCGCCAAGGACCATCCGCTGTGGCGCCTGATCTCCAACTTCGCCCACCCGATGGTCGCACCGATCTCCGTGGTCATCGCCCTCGGCGCCTTCGGCGGCGGCATCTGGTACGGCCAGAACCTGAAGATCGGCGACCTCGATCAGGGCGCCCCGGAGCTGCACCCGGATTCGCGCTATAACCTGGACAACGACTTCGTCATCCGCAACTACTCGACCAGCTCCGACGTGCTGGTGGTGATGGCCAAGACCGCCACCGAACGTTGCTCGACCTATCCGGCCATGGCCGCCATGGACGAGCTGATGTGGCAGATGGAGAACACCGAGGGCGTACAGTCGGCGATCTCCATGGTCACGGTGTCGCGCCAGGTGATCAAGGGGATGAACGAGGGCAACCTGAAATGGGAAACCCTGTCGCGCAACCAGGACGTGCTGAACAACTCCATCGCCCGCGCCGAGGGGTTGTACAACAGCGATTGTTCGGTGGCGCCGGTGCTGGTGTTCCTCAACGACCACAAGGCCGAGACCCTGGAGCGGGTTGTCAAGGTGGCCGAGGCGTTCGCCAAGGAGAACAGCTCGGATAACCTGCAGTTCGTACTGGCCGCCGGCAACGCCGGTATCGAGGCGGCCACCAACGAGGTGATCGCCGCCTCCGAGACCACCATGCTGATCGCGGTGTACGCGGCCGTGAGCTTCATGTGCCTGCTGACCTTCCGCTCCATCGCCGCCACCCTCTGCGTGATCCTGCCGCTGGTGCTGACCTCGGTGCTGGGCAACGCGCTGATGGCCTACATGGGCATCGGCGTGAAGGTCGCCACCCTGCCGGTGATCGCCCTCGGCGTGGGCATCGGGGTCGACTACGGCATCTACATCTACAGTCGCCTGGAGGCTTACCTGCGCCAGGGCCTGTCGCTGCAGGAGGCCTACTACGAGACCCTCAAGTCGACCGGCAAGGCTGTGTTGTTCACCGGCGTGTGCCTGGCGATCGGCGTGGCCACCTGGATCTTCTCGGCGATCAAGTTCCAGGCCGACATGGGTCTGATGCTGACCTTCATGTTCCTCTGGAACATGCTCGGCGCGGTCTGGCTGCTGCCGGCCCTGGCACGTTTCCTGATCAATCCGGAGAAACTGCGGGCCAAGGCGCTGACGGCGGCCACGGTCTGATCGAGCGCGGTTGAAAGAACGCGGCCCTCGGGCCGCGTTTTTTTTGCTTGGTTTTTCACGGTCCGGACGGCGGGGTTATAGGCGGGCGCCGATGGGTTATGGTCGGGTGGACAAATGTTCGACGGCGCCGACGGGCCGCGGTCATCCGCTGCTCGCCTCTTTCCGGACTGGGCGTAGGGGACTGTTGGCGAGGAGCCGGGGCGCCGGGTACGGCGCTTTAGAGCGTTAGCTAGCGTGGATACAGGGGGGGCAGGGGGCTGGTGTCCGTTGCGGCTTGGCCGCCATCGCCAAGGGCGATGGGCAGATGGCCGATCGCCTGCCACAACTCCTTGCCCTGCCAGTGCTGGCCGGCTTCGCTGTACAGGGCCCCGTTCAGGTCGTCCAGGGCGTCGGACAGTGGCGTGAAGCGCGCCGCCATCTCGGCCAGGGTCTCCGGTTGCTGCCGCGCCCAGGCGTCGAGGGCATGGCGACTGGCATGGGGGTCGTTGGCCAGGCAGGCGCGCTTGAGGTCGTCGAGCAGGGTGCGTGGGCTGGGTCCGGTCTGGCCAGCTCGGTGCACCGCGGGTTGACTGCGGGCGTGCCACCACAGGCCGAAGCCGAGCAGCGTGGTCAGGCTCAGCAGGACGCTGCTCAGTTGCCAGGGCCAGAGTGCCGGTCCGCTCTCGGCCAGGGGAGCGGCTACCTCGGCGGGCAGGGGCTCGCTCTCCAGGCTGGGGTCGAGGGCGATCTTCAGGGTGCGTGCGGGCAGGCTGCTGCGTTCCAGGCGATCCTCCCGGGTGTTCCACCAGAGCACCTCCACCGCCGGCAACTGGAACTGGCCGCTGCGGCTGGGTACCAAGGCTTCACGTTCCTCGCGACTGCCGATCAGGCCCTGTTCGCCGGCCTGGTTGCCCAGCTGGGGTTGGTCCGGGTAACGACGCAGTCCCTCGACGCTGGTCGCCGGCAGGGGCGGCAGCTGGGCGCTGGACAGGCCCTCGACCTTGAGCATCAGGCTGCGGGTCAGCGAGTCGCCGGCCTTGGCGCCTTGTGGCTCGGGATTCCAGGCCTCGCTGAGGCTCAGGGCGCGGGCGGGTAGCCAGGGCGCGTCGCTCGGGTACTCGGCCGGCTTGGCCTTGACCCGCAGGGGGATCTGCGGCGACCTCACCCGGGTCACCTTGCCTGGCCGGGGGCCGAACGGCTGGTACTGGTTGTTGCGCGAGCGGTCGACCAGGGTGGCGGTGAACACCTGTGCTGGGATGGTCAGCTCGCCGCTGCGCTGCGGAAAAATCGCGTAGCGCAGCTCGATCACGCCATGGCGGATGCCGTTGATGTCCTTCTCGTAGGTGCGTGGCTTGCCCAGGGCTTCGACCCGCGCCTCGGGGATTTCCAGGGGTGTCAGGCTGCTGTCGTCGTACAGCGAGACGGAATGGTAGATACGCAGGGTCAGCACGCTCTGGGCCTGCACGTAGACGCTTTCCTGGTCCAGGCTGGCGTCGATGAATACCGGCGCCATGCGATTGCCGGGTGCTGCGGCCTCTGGCTCCAGCACATGCAGGGTGATCGGCTGGCTGTGCCACTCACCCAGGCGCAGCGGTGGCACCACCACATAACCGCTGCGCTTGGGCTGCAGGGTGATGACCCAGCGGGTGGTGGCCCGCGACTCGCCGTCCAGCGTGCTCAGGCGGTTGAACTGGCGGGTGCCGAGTACCTCGAACAGCTCGTCGAGCGGTGCCAGTTCCGGCTTGCCGAACTGGGTGACGTCGCTCGACTCCAGGGTCAGCTCGACGCTTTCGCCGGCACTCAGGCGGGTGCGGTCGACGCTGGCGCTCAGGCCCTGGGCGTTGGCCTGGAGGGCCAGCAGGGCGAGGAGCAGGGTGCAGAGCAGGCGGATCATCGAATCTGTTCCTGGCGTTGTTGCTGTTGGTACCAGAACTTGCGCTTGAGCAGTTCCGCCGGATCGTCGGGAATCTGCCGCAGCCATTGTTCCAGGGCCTGGCGCCGCTCGCCATCCAAGGCTTCGGCGGCGCTTCGCTCTACCGCGTCGCTGTCGCTTGGCTGGGTCGGCTCCGGTTCCGGCGAGGCCTCTTCCCCTTGGCTCGGTTGCGACTGAGCGGCCGGCTCCTGGGGGCCGCCAGGGGGGGGCTGGCCGGGCTGCGGGCTGGCGGGTTGGCCCTCGGGCTGGCCGACCTGGGCTGACTTGGCCTCGGCCGGATCGTTCTGCGCTTCGGCTTGGTCTTGCTCCTGCTCCTGGGGCTGCGGCGGCTGTCCTTGCAGGAGTTGCTCGATCAAGGCCTTGTTCTTCTGCGCCTGGAGCAGGTCGGGTTGCAGCGCCAAGGCCTGGTCGTAGGCCTCCAGTGCGGCCTCCAGCTCGTTGCTGTGGGCCAGGGCATTGCCGCGATTGTAATGGGCGGTGGCGTCGCTGCCCTGGGCGAAACGCTCGGCGGCCGCCGCGTAGTCGCCGGCCTGGTACAGGGCCAGGCCTTGCCATTGCGGGTTGTCGAAGCGCTTGGCCGCCTCGGCCGGACGCTGGGCCTCGAGCAGGCGTTGGCCCTGCTGGTCGGGGCGCAGCCAGAGGTCGTCCAGGCTCGCGGCCAGGCCGGTCTGGGGCAGGCTCAGCAGCAGCGGCAGGCAGAACAGCCAGCCGCGGCGGCCGGCGCAGGCCGCCAGCAAGAGCAGCGGCAGGAGCAGCCAATGGCCCTGGTCGGCCCAGGCTTGCAGTGGCACGGCGTCGCCATCGTCGCGCAGTCTTTGGGAGGGCGCGAGCAGACCGAGGTCGCGCAGGTCGCGGTCGTCCAGGCTGAGCCTGCGGTAAGCCCCGCCGACGTCCCGGGCCAGGCGGCTGAGGTTGGCGCTGTCCAGACGCGGGATGAGGATGCCGCCTTGGGCGTCCTTGAGGAAGCTGCCGTCCTCCTGAACGATGGGCGCCCCCTGGGGGGTGCCGACACCCAGGAGGTGCAGGCGTTCGCGGCGGTCCTCGAGCGCCTCGGCGATGCCCTGGCGCTCCTGTTCGTCCAGTGCGCTGCCGATCAGCAGCAGGCGACCCTGGCCTTGGCCGCCCTGCTCGAGCAGGCTCAGGGCCTTCGCCACGGCCAGGTCGGCACGTCGGCCCGGCTCGGGCATGATCGAGGGTTTGAGCGCTTCCAGCAGATTGCGACTGGTGGCCAGGTCGTCGGACAGCGGCACCAGGGTGTGGGCGCTGCCGGCGTAGACCACGATCGCGGTTTGCGCGTCCTCGCGAGCCGCGAGCAGGTCGAGCACCTTGCGTTTTGCCTGTTCCAGGCGGTTGGGCGGGGCGTCGCCGGCGAGCATCGCCGGCGTCAGCTCGAGCAGCACCACCAGCGGATCGGCCGGTTTCAGCGCGCTCTGCTCGAGCCGCTGCCAGCTCGGACCGAGCAGGGCCAGCAGGGCCAGCAGCCAGGCCAGGCCGAGGGTGATCCAGGGCAGGCGGCTGGTGCGGTCTTGGCCGCTGCTGAGCAGGGCTGCATGAAAGGCCGCCGGCAGCAGCAGTTGCCAGCGGCCGGCGCGCTTCTCGCGGTGCCAGAGTTGCCAGAGCGACCAGGCCAGCAGGGGCAGCAGCAGTAGCCAATAGGGCCTCAGCCAGTGGGGCCACAGGGCGGTGGGAGCCAGCTCGATCATGGCTGCTTGCGCCAGTGGTGCGGGGCGAGGCGTTGGAGCCGCTGGCGAATGGCGGTCCCCTGTTCTCGGGCCACCAGCAGCAGGCTGAACAGCAGGGCGACGCCCAGTGGCCAGGGATACAGGGCCATGGCCGGACGGGTCAGGGTCGGTTGCTGGCTCACCGGCTCGAGGCGGTCGAGGCTGGCTTCGATGCGGCGCAGGTCGTCGCCGTTGCGGGCGCGGAAGTACTCGCCACCGGTGGCCTCGGCGATCGCATGCAGGGTCGGCTCATCCAGATCCAGGCCCGGGTTGAGGCCGAACAGGCCGAGCACGCCGCCCTGCTGCGGGTCGGCGCCGATACCGACTGGGTAGATCCGCACCCCTTCCTCGGCGGCCAGGCGGGCGGCGGTCAGGGGCTCGATCTCGCCGCCGGTATTGGCGCCGTCGGTGATCAGCACCAGCACCCGGCTGTCGGCCGGGCGCTGGCGCAGGCGTTTGACCGCCAGGCCGATGGCGTCGCCGAGGGCGGTGTTCTTGCCGGCGATGCCGATCACCGCCTCCTCCAGCCAGGTGCGCACGGTGCGGCGGTCGAAGGTCAGCGGGGCGTGCAGGTAGGCCTGGCTGCCGAACAGGATCAGGCCGACCCGGTCGCCCCGACGGCCTTCGATGAAGTCGCCGAGCAGCTGTTTGACCAGGGTCAGGCGGCTGACCTCCTCGTCCTCCCAACGCATGTCGGCATAGTCCATCGATCCCGACACATCCACCGCCAGCAACAGGTCGCGACCGCTGGCCGGCAGCGGCAGCGGTTCGCCGACCCATTCCGGGCGGGCGGCGGCGCCGAGCAGCAGCAACCACAGCAGGGCAAAGGGGGCCTGCTGGCGCCAGGCCGGCAGGCGGGCGCGGGCGCGGCGTCCGGCCAGGGCTTCGAGTTCGTCGAGGAAGCCGACCCTGAGCGCCGCCTCCCCGCTGTCGGCCGCCGGCAGCACCAGGCGCAGCAGCCAGGGCAGGGGGGCGAGCAGGAACAGCCAGGGCCAGGCGAACTCAAACATGCTTGCGGATCCAGGTGGCGACGGCCTGGTTGAGGCCATCGATGGCCTTGTCGTCGAGGCGGCACTGGGGGCGGTAGGCGCCTTCGACCAGGATCATCCAGCGGGTCAGCCCGGCCGCCGGGCAACGGTTGTCGAGGAAGGCCAGCCAGGCACGGCTGCTCAGGGTGTGGCTGTGGCTGTCCGGGTAGCGCTGGCGGCACAGACGCTTGAGCAGGGCGTTGAGTTGTTGCAGCCAGGGGCCGGCTTCGGCGCCGTAGTAGGGTCTGGCGAGCCGCTCCAGCTCCGTCAGGGCGGCCTGACGCACGGGGTCGAGCCGCTCGTTCGCGGGTGTTCCGGTCTGACTCATCAGGCGCCTGAGCAGTCGGACCAGGCCCCAGAGCAGCAGTGGCAGGAGCAGGGCGAGCAGCCACCAGCCGGGCGCCGGCGGCCACCAGCCGACGGGGGCGGGGGCGATCAGCGGTTCGAGCCGGTCCAGCGGATTCAAGGCTGCTTCCTCGGCGGGTGCAGGTTGAGGTGGCTGCGCAGTTGCTCGATCATCTCGCTCTGGGTGCTCAGCGGCAACAAGGGTACGCCGAGTTTCTGCGCCAGGCGTTGCCAGCGTGCCTGGCGGGCTTCGCCCTGGGCCCGGTAGGCCTGGCGCAGCTCGGCGTCGTGGGTATCGAGTTCCAGCTGTGCGCCGCGTTCGGCGAAACGCAGCAGACCGGCGGCCGGCAGGGCGTGATCGAGCGGGTCGGACAGCGGCAGCAGCAGCAGGTCGATGTGCCGGGCCAGCAGTTGCAGTTGCTGCTCGGCACTGTCGTTGAGGCTGCGTTCGTCGCACAGCAGTGCCACCAGACTCCCGGGACGCAGCACCTCGCGGGCGCGACGCAGGGCCAGGCCGAGGTCGTCGCGGCGCTGAGCCAGCTCGCTGTGCAGGGTCTGGTTGGCCTGCGCCAGGCGATTGAGCAGTTGCAGCAGGCTCTGTTTGCTACGCCGCGGCTTGATTTCGTGCTGTTCGTGATTACCGAACACCAGGCCGCCGATGCGGTCGTTGTTATCCAGTGCGGCCCAGCCGATCAGGCTCGCGGCCTGGGCGGCGAGCACCGACTTGAATACCAGGCCGGAGCCGAAGAACAGGCGCTGGCTCTGCTCCACCAGGATATAGGTGGGCCGCTCGCGCTCCTCGTGAAACAGCTTGGTGTGCGGTTCCTGGGTGCGCGCGGTCACCCGCCAGTCGATGCTGCGCACGTCGTCGCCGGCCTGGTAGACGCGCACCTGGTCGAAGTCGACGCCGCGGCCGCGCAGCTTGGAGTGGTGCAGGCCGATCAGCGGGCTGCGCCGCGCCGGCGTGGAGAACAGCTGCACCTCGCGCACGCGGTGGCGCATCTCGATCAGTTCGGCGAGATTGACCCGCACCCCGGGTTGCGTGGGCAGGGCATGCAGAGGGTTCAAGCGACGGCGACCACATCGAGAATGCGCTGCACCACGCGGTCCTGGTCGACGCCGGCGGCTTCCGCCTCGAAGGACAGGATGATGCGGTGGCGCAACACGTCGAACAGCACCGCCTGGATGTCTTCCGGGCTGACGAAGTCGCGTCCGGCCAGCCAGGCGTGGGCCCGCGCGCAGCGGTCCAGGGCGATGGTGCCGCGCGGGCTGGCGCCGTAGGCGATCCACTCGGCCAACTCCAGGTCGTACTTGGCCGGGGTGCGCGAGGCCATCACCAGCTGCACCAGGTACTCCTCCACCGCGTCGGCCATGTACAGGCCGAGGATCTCCCGGCGGGCGGCGAAGATCGCCTGCTGGCTGACCCGCTGCTCCGGTTTGGCCTCGCCGTGCAGTGCCTCGCCGCGGGCCTGCAGGAGGATCTTGCGTTCCACCGCGGCGTCCGGGAAACCGATGCGCACATGCATCAGGAAACGGTCGAGCTGGGCCTCGGGCAGCGGGTAGGTGCCCTCCTGCTCGATCGGATTCTGCGTGGCCATCACCAGGAACAGCGGCGACAGCTCGTAGGTGCTGCGGCCGACGCTGACCTGGCGTTCGGCCATGGCCTCGAGCAGCGCCGACTGCACCTTGGCCGGGGCGCGGTTGATCTCGTCGGCCAGCACCAGGTTGTGGAAGATCGGCCCTTGCTGGAAGGCGAAGCTGCCGGTTTCCGGGCGGTAGATCTCGGTGCCGGTGATGTCGGCGGGCAGCAGGTCGGGGGTGAACTGGATGCGGTGGAACTCGGCTTCGATGCCTTCGGCCAGCTCCTTGATCGCCTTGGTCTTGGCCAGGCCCGGAGCGCCCTCGACCAACAGGTGGCCGTCGGCGAGCAGGGCGATCAACAGGCGTTCGATGAGTTTTTCCTGGCCGAGGATCTGGCTCGCAAGAAAGTGTCGCAGGGCGACGAGCGCTTCACGGTGTTCCATCGTCGGGCTCTTTCAGGAGGGGGCTGCGTGTCGTGCCGGGCGCAACGACGGCCTAGACTTTAATGCATTTGCCGGGGCGCCGGCTATGCGGTTGCCGCGGGTCTGGCCACCGGTGTCTTGTGCCCGTACCGCGATATCCAGCCTCGATGCCGGCGTACGAGTGCGGCTGCGGCCTGCTTGGGAGCAGCCTTGAAAGAAAATGTCGCAGCGCCAGAAGCGCGGCACGGGCCTCGCTCGTTAAGCTCGTCGGCAAATGTGACCAGTGGGTCTTGGGCCCGGTCTGGGTGTAGAGGGGCTCGGTTGAGGTAGCAGCCTCTGCATGAACTAACGTTGAGCTACACGTTGCGGTGTCAGTCACGGTCCACGACTGCCTTAAGTCGAATCACAAGCCAAATGGAGCACAACCATGGCGTTCTTTACGGCTGCCAGCAAAGCCGACTTCCAGCAACAACTGCAAGCGGCCTTGGCGCAGCACGTCAGTGAGCAGGCCCTGTCCCAGATCAGCCTGTTTGCCGAGCGATTCTTCGGCATCATCTCTCTCGAGGAACTCACCGAGCGACGCCTCTCCGACCTGGTCGGCTGCACGCTTTCGGCCTGGCGCCTGCTGGCACGCTTCGACCCTGCGCACACCGAAGTGCGGGTGTTCAACCCGGACTACGAACGGCACGGCTGGCAGTCGACCCATACCGCCGTCGAGGTCCTGCACCGCGACCAGCCGTTCCTGGTCGACTCGGTGCGCATGGAGCTCAATCGCCGTGGCTACAGCATCCACACCCTGCAGAACAGCGTGCTCAACGTGCGCCGCAACGCCGCCGGCGAGCTGGTGGAGCTGTTGCCCAAGGGGGGGCAGGCCCAGGACATGCAGCTCGAGGCGCTGATGTACCTGGAGATCGATCGCTGCGCCAGCCAGGCCGAGTTGCACACCCTGGAGGCGGCCCTGCAGGAGGTGCTCGGGGACGTGCGCCTGGCGGTGGCCGACTTCGAGCCGATGAAGGCCAAGGCCCACGAACTGCTGGCCTGGCTGGACAAGGCCAAGCTCAAGGTGGACGCCGGCGAAGTGGACGAGATCAAGGTGTTCTTGACCTGGCTGCTGGACAACAATTTCACCTTCCTCGGTTACGAGGAGTTCAGCGTGGTCGACGAGGCCGGTGGCGGCGCCCTGGTGTATGACGAGAAGTCCCTGCTCGGCCTGTCCAAGACCCTGCGCAGCGGGCTCAAGAGCGACGAGCTGCATATCGAGCCGGAGGCGGTCAGCTACCTGCGCGAACCCTTACTGCTGTCCTTCGCCAAGGCCGCGCAGCCGAGCCGCGTGCACCGCCCGGCCTACCCGGACTTCGTCTCCATCCGCGAGCTGAACAACAAGGGCCAGGTGGTCAAGGAGTGCCGCTTCATGGGCCTCTACACCTCGGCCGTGTATGCCGCCAGCGTCAACCGCATTCCCTATATCCGCCGCAAGGTCGCCGAGATCATTCAGCGCTCCGGCTTCGACAGCAAGGGACACCAGGGCAAGGAACTGGAGCAGGTGCTGGAAGTGCTGCCGCGCGACGACCTGTTCCAGACCCCGGTCGACGACCTGTTCAGCACCACCATGAGCATCGTGCAGATCCAGGAGCGCAACAAGCTGCGGGTGTTCGTGCGCAAGGACCCCTACGGTCGCTTCTACTATTGCCTGGCCTATGTGCCGCGGGACATCTACTCCACCGAAATCCGCCAGAAGATCCAGCAGGTGCTGATGGAGCGCCTGCAGGCCAGCGATTGCGAGTTCTGGACCTTCTTCTCCGAGTCGGTGCTGGCGCGGGTGCAGTTCATCCTGCGCGTCGACCCCAAGAGCAAGGTGCAGATCGACCCGCAGCGCCTCGAGCAGGAGGTGATCCAGGCCTGCCGTTCGTGGAAGGACGACTATGCCAGCCTGATCGTCGAGAACTTCGGCGAAGCCCAGGGCACCAACGTGCTGGCCGCCTTTCCCGGCGGCTTCCCGGCCGGCTACCGCGAGCGCTTCGCGCCGCATTCGGCGGTGGTGGACATGGAGCACCTGCTCGAGCTTAACGAGAAGCGCCCCCTGGTGATGAGCTTCTACCGGCCCCTGACCCAGGGTCACCGTCAGCTGCACTGCAAGCTCTACCATGCCGACACCCCGCTGCCGCTGTCCGATGTGCTGCCGATCCTGGAGAATCTCGGCCTGCGCGTGCTCGGCGAGTTCCCCTTCCATATGCGCAACAGGGACGGCCGCGAGTACTGGATCCACGACTTCTCCTTCACCCATGCCGAAGACCTGGACATCAATATCCAGGAGCTCAACGACAACCTGCAGGACGCCTTCGTCAGCATCAGCCAGGGCGCGGCGGAAAACGACGCCTTCAACCGCCTGGTACTGACCGCAGGGCTGGCCTGGCGCGACGTGGCGCTGCTGCGTGCTTATGCCCGCTACCTCAAGCAGATCCGTCTGGGCTTCGACCTCGGCTACATCGCCAGCACCCTGGTCAACCACGTGGACATCGCCCGCGAGCTGGTGCGCCTGTTCAAGACCCGCTTCTACCTGGCGCGCAAGCTCAGCGCCGAGGACCTGGAAGACAAGCAGCAGAAGCTCGAGCAGGCCATCCTCACCGCCCTGGACGATGTTGCGGTGCTCAACGAAGACCGCATCCTGCGTCGCTACCTGGACCTGATCAAGGCGACCCTGCGCACCAACTACTACCAGCCGGGCGCCAAGGGCAAGGCCAAGGACTATTTCAGCTTCAAGCTGGACCCGCGGGCCATCCCGGAGATGCCCAAGCCGGTGCCCAAGTACGAGATCTTCGTCTACTCGCCACGAGTCGAGGGCGTGCACCTGCGCGGCGGCAAGGTGGCGCGTGGCGGTCTGCGCTGGTCGGATCGCGAGGAGGACTACCGCACCGAGGTGCTCGGCCTGGTCAAGGCCCAGCAGGTGAAGAACGCGGTGATCGTGCCGGTCGGCGCCAAGGGCGGTTTCGTTCCGCGCCGCCTGCCTCTGGGCGGCGGTCGTGACGAGGTCCAGGCCGAGGCCATCGCCTGCTACCGCATCTTCATCTCCGGTCTGCTGGACATCACCGACAACCTCAAGGAAGGCGAGGTCGTGCCACCGGCCAATGTGGTGCGCCACGACGAGGACGACCCCTACCTGGTGGTCGCCGCGGACAAGGGCACCGCGACCTTCTCCGACATCGCCAACGGCATCGCCGCCGACTACGGCTTCTGGCTCGGCGACGCCTTCGCCTCCGGCGGTTCGGCCGGCTACGATCACAAGGGCATGGGCATCACCGCCAAGGGCGCCTGGGTCTCGGTACAGCGGCATTTCCGCGAGCGCGGCATCAACGTGCAGAAGGACAACATCACGGTCATCGGCATCGGCGACATGGCTGGCGACGTGTTCGGCAACGGCATGCTGCTGTCCGAGCAGCTACAGCTGGTGGCGGCCTTCAACCACCTGCACATCTTCATCGACCCCAATCCGGATGCCGGCAGCAGCTTCATCGAGCGTCAGCGCCTGTTCAATCTGCCGCGCTCGTCCTGGGCCGATTACGACACCAGCCTGATCTCCGCCGGCGGCGGCATCTTCCTGCGCAGCGCCAAGAGCATCGCCATCAGCCCGCAGATGAAGGAACGCTTCGCCATCCAGGCCGACAAGCTGACCCCGACCGAGCTGCTCAATGCCCTGCTCAAGGCCCCGGTCGACCTGATCTGGAACGGCGGCATCGGCACCTACGTCAAGGCCAGCAGCGAGAGCCACGCCGATGTCGGCGACAAGGCCAACGACGCCCTGCGGGTCAACGGCAACGAACTGCGTGCCAAGGTGGTGGGCGAGGGCGGCAACCTCGGCATGAGCCAGCTCGGCCGAGTCGAGTTCGGCCTGTGCGGCGGCGCCAGCAACACCGACTTCATCGACAACGCCGGCGGTGTGGACTGCTCCGACCACGAGGTCAATATCAAGATCCTGGTCAACGAGGTGGTGACCGCCGGCGACATGACCGGCAAGCAGCGCAACAAGCTGCTGGCCGAGATGACCGATGCGGTCGGCAACCTGGTGCTGGGCAACAACTACAAGCAGACCCAGGCGCTGTCTTTGGCGCAACGCCGCGCCCGCGAGCGGATCGGCGAATATCGCCGCCTGATCGGCGCGCTGGAGATGGCCGGCAAGCTGGATCGGGCCCTGGAATACCTGCCCAGCGATGAACAGTTGGCCGAGCGCGTGGCCAGCGGCCATGGCCTGACCCGGCCCGAGCTGTCGGTGCTGATCTCCTACAGCAAGATCGACCTCAAGGAAGCCTTGCTCAAGTCCACGGTGCCGGACGACGAGTACCTGGCGCGCGAGGTGGAGACCGCCTTCCCGCCGCAACTGGCGAACAAGTTCGGCGAGGCCATGCGCAGCCATCGGCTGAAGCGCGAGATCGTCAGCACCCAGATTGCCAACGACCTGGTCAACCACATGGGCATCACCTTCGTCCAGCGCCTGAAGGAAAGCACCGGGATGACGGCGGCCCACGTGGCCGGGGCCTATGTGATAGTGCGTGACGTGTTCCGCCTGCCGCACTGGTGGAAGCAGATCGAGGCGCTGGACCACCAGGTGCCGGCCGAGCTGCAGTTGCAGATGATGGACGAGCTGATGCGCCTGGGGCGCCGCGCGACCCGCTGGTTCCTGCGCAGCCGGCGCAACGAGCTGGATGCGGCGCGCGACGTGGCGCACTTCGCGCCGCGCGTCGAAGCCCTGGCGCTGTGCCTGGACGAGCTGCTCGAAGGGCCGGCGCGGGAACAGTGGCTGGCGCGCTTCCAGGGCTATGTCGAGGCCGGTGTACCGGAGGAGCTGGCGCGGGTAGTGGCCGGCACCAGCCACCTGTACACCCTGCTGCCGATCATCGAGGCCTCGGATGTCACCGGCCAGGAGCCGGCCCAGGTGGCCGCGGCCTACTTCACCGTGGGGGGGGGAGCCCTGGAGCTGTCCTGGTACCTGCAGCAGATCTCCAGCCTGCCGGTGGAGAACAACTGGCAGGCATTGGCGCGGGAAGCCTTCCGCGACGATCTGGACTGGCAGCAGCGGGCGATCACCGTTTCCGTATTGCAGATGGGCGAAGGGCCGGAGGAGATCGAGGCGCGCGTGGCCCACTGGCTGGACCAGCATCGCCTGCTGGTCAACCGCTGGAAGTCCATGCTGGGCGAGCTGCGCGCGGCGACGGGGACCGACTACGCCATGTATGCGGTGGCCAATCGCGAGCTGATGGACCTGGCCCAGAGCGCCCAGCACGGGGTGTGCATTCCCTGAGTAGCGGCTGATGCGTCATCGAGCCCCGCCTAGTGCGGGGCTTTTTTATGGCTATGTCGCAACAATGTGTTGCAAGAACTAATCTGAAAGGCAGGCATCCGCTCGGGAGGTCTGCCCATCATGGACACTCAAGCCTTTCACCACTGGCTGGCTCAACTAGGCCAGCTCAGCCCCCAGCAGAAATCCACGCTTCATCAAGCCCTGCAGAGCCCGCCCACAACATCGGTGCTTGATGACCTGCCGGCGCTGCAGAGTTGCCCGCATTGCCAGGCCGCTGCGAGACACCTCGCGCCCTGGGGGTGGTCGCGTGGTCTGCGTCGCTATCGCTGCCGTAGCTGCCGACGGACGTGTACCGCGTTGTCGGCAACCGGCCTTGCCCGCCTGCACTACCCCGAGCACTGGAAAGACTATGCCCAGGCACTGATTAATGGGCTGAGCGTGCGCAAGGCTGCCAAGGCGTGCGGCATCACTAAGAACACCGCGTTTCTCTGGAGGCACCGTTTCCTGGCGGCAGCCGCCGAGCATCACGCCACCCATGAGACCGGGATTGTCGAAGTGGATGAAACGTTCTTTCTGGAGTCATTCAAAGGTCAGCGACACTTACCGCGGCCGCCGCGTAAGCGAGGCGGGGTCAGCGTGACCCGCGGCACGGGGAAAGACCAAATCCCGGTGATGGTGGTGCGCGACCGGGAGGGGCATACCGCTGACTTCACACTGGCCAAGCTCGATGCTGTGCATGTACGCAAAGCGCTGGCGCCGCTGATCGATCAGGAGTCCGTGCTGTGCACTGACGGAGCGGCGGTCTATGCCAGTTTCGCCCGGGTGCAGGGCATCACCCATCAGGTCGTGCATGCCCGCCCCGGCCAGCGCGTGCGCCAGGGCGCCTTCCATATCCAGAACGTCAATGCCTACCACAGTCGACTGAAGAACTGGATGACCCGCTTTCATGGCGTGGCCACCCGCTACCTCCCGAACTATCTGGGCTGGCGCCGTATGCTGGAGCGCTATCAGCACGGCATTCGGCCGGTTCACTGCATCCAGGAGGCGGTAGGACGAACCATGCAACACGCTATTGGGACATAGCCTTTTTTATTCCGGTGCGGTTCGAGTGTGCGGGCGGCTGTCGGTCAGGGTCTTGAGGTGGGCGACCACATCCGGCGCGCCGGCCAGGCGCAGGCCCTCGCCGAGGGCCCGGGCCTCGGCCGAGTGCTTGGGCAATAGCAGGTACTCGGCGGCACCGGGGCTGCGCTGCAGCGACAGGCGGGCATAGGGCAGGCCCTTGTCCAGCAGCAGGCCCATGAAGGTCGGGTCGCTCCAGGCGGCGGCGGGCATGGCGTGGACATGGTAGTGCTGCTGCAGCTGCGCCAGGCCGTCGGGGCTCAGGCGGTAGTGGGCCAGGTCGGCTGGCAGGGCGATCTCCAGCCCGCGCCGGCGTGCATAGGCGACCGCGCAGGCGAAGGCCTCTCCGTGCTGTTCCCCGGCCCAGAACAGGCGCTGGCCATGCCAGTCGGCCTGACGCAGTTCGATGCGTTCTCCGGCGAGAAAGCGTGGCAGGGCCAGGCTGATGGTCCTGATGAAGTCCTTGTAGCTGATGATGCGCACCGGGCGGCAGGTCTGGCTGGCCGCGTACTGCTCGAAGCAGGTGAAAGAGGCCTGTTGCGGATCGCCGCAGCAGAGCCCGTCGATCTGCCGCAGATCCAGCGAAGCCACGGATCGCTTCTCCAGTTCGACCACGCGCATGAGCGTGGCGCGGGCCTGTGCCTTGTCCTCCTGCACCGGTCCGGACAGGGCATCGCGCGGCAGGTCGACCAGGCGGTGCAGTTGTGGTCCCTCCTGCCAGCAGATGCTCTCGCGGGGGGGCGTCAGCGGGCTGAAAGGCAGGCGCAGCTGGCTGGCGCGTTCGAGTATCTGCCGTTGGCCACGGCCGATCAGGCCCAGGCGCTGGGCCAGAGCGGTCAGGCGTGAACTCAGGGAACTGGGCTGCTGGGACAAACTCATGGCCGACTAGGAACTCCAGGGGCACCCGTGTCAGTGTGGCAGAGGCGAGCCGGCGCTGCACGGGCAGGCGCGGGCGACTCGGTGCGGGTGAGCAGGGGCCGGTGCGGCGCTTGTGGCAAGATTACCGGATTCATCTGCTTAGGTGCCTCCATGCCCTGTCTACTCCTGGATATCGCGCTCTCTGCCGAGCGTTTGCGTGCAGTCTACCAAGGACGCGCCAACCGTATCCTGCTGGAGAGCCGTGATGGTCGACGGGTCAGTCTGCCGGCCCATCATATCCGCCCGTTCTTGAGCCATGAAGGGGTCTACGGCGCCTTCGTCCTGGAGTTCAGCCCCCAGGGCGAGCTGCTCAGCCTGCGGCGCCTGGACTGAAGCCGGCCGTGCGCCTCGCTGCCAGGTGGCGTGGCCTGTATAATCGCCGCCTTTGCGATTTCGCCACTATCGAGCTGAGCATGTATAACCTGGCCCGCGAGCTGCTGTTCAAACTCTCCCCGGAAACCTCCCACGAACTGTCCATCGACCTGATCGGCGCCGGCGGTCGTTTGGGCCTCAATGGTCTGTTGACCAAGGCGCCGGCGAGTCTGCCGGTCAAGGTCATGGGCCTGGAGTTCGCCAATCCGGTCGGCCTGGCGGCCGGCCTGGACAAGAACGGCGATGCCATCGACGGCTTCGCCCAGCTGGGCTTCGGCTTCGTCGAGATCGGCACCGTGACGCCGCGCCCGCAGCCGGGCAACCCCAAGCCGCGGCTGTTCCGCCTGCCCGAGGCCGAGGCGATCATCAACCGCATGGGGTTCAACAATCACGGTGTCGACCATCTGCTGGCGCGGGTGCGGGCGGCCCGGTACGAGGGCGTGCTGGGCATCAATATCGGCAAGAACTTCGATACCCCGGTGGAGCGCGCGGTGGACGACTACCTGCTGTGCCTGGACAAGGTCTATGCCCACGCCAGCTATGTGACGGTCAACGTCAGTTCGCCGAATACCCCGGGGCTGCGCAGCCTGCAGTTCGGCGACTCGCTCAAGCAGCTGCTCGAGGCCCTGCGCACGCGTCAGGAGGACCTGGCCCGGCAGCACGGCAAGCGGGTGCCGCTGGCGATCAAGATCGCCCCGGACATGAGCGATGAGGAAACCGCCCAGGTGGCCGCGGCACTGCTCGAGACCGGCATGGATGCGGTGATCGCCACCAACACCACCCTGTCCCGGGACGGGGTCAAGGGCCTGGAGTACGCCGACGAGGCGGGTGGGCTGTCCGGTGCGCCGGTGCGGGACAAGAGTACCCATACGGTCGAGGTGCTGGCCGGCGAGCTGGGCGGACGACTGCCGATCATCGCCGTGGGCGGCATCACCGAGGGCCGCCATGCCGCCGAGAAGATCGCCGCGGGGGCCAGTCTGGTGCAGGTCTATTCGGGCTTCATCTACAAGGGGCCGGCGCTGATCCGCGAGGCGGTCGATGCCATAGTGGCCGCGCGGCGCTGAGCGGGGTTGATCGCGGGGGAAATAAAGAGGGCTCCCTGAGGGAGCCCTTGGGCTTGCGCCCGCCGCCCGAACTGGGGCGTGCTTGGTAAAGACGGTAGGTTCCTTTACTCGATCAGCCGACAGCGTGAAGTTCGTTGAGTCGATGAATACCGGCGGTCCCGGTCAGCCCATCCCAGTTGTCGCCACGGCCTTCGCGCCAGCCGTTCATCCAGGCTTGACGAACCGAAGGCAGGGTGAAGGGGCACAGTTCGCGGGATTTGCCATTGATACCGTACTGATAGCCGCGCAAAAAAGCTCTTTCTAACGGATCACGCTTAAGTCTTCTCATAGGGTGTTGCCCTCACTGTTGACTGTTATGTCCCGTAGACCTCGTGGCGAGGCCAGGCAGAAAAAAGAGTCTGCCAGCGGAGCCCGCTGCCGGCGTCGCGAGCGTCCTGTGCCTTCGCCATTGCGGCGACGGCCTAGGTAGATTTCTATCTAATGCTCGGGGGCCTGTGAATGATCGTTTTGTCATAAGGGCGTAATGCTTCCGAGGGTGAGACCATAAGGCTCGGCGACTTGTTCGCCGGTGTTCTGCAAGACCCCGCACGGGCTGGGCGTTTGCGCCGCCCGTGCTGGTGTTGTGCCATCGCAACTGGATTTCGATTGCGAGGGTTTTTTATTCCGACGAAGGGTCGCATTGCGACTTTTTGTCACTTATTTTGGCCGTGTCGCCTCACGCGCTCGCCGCTCACTGCCTTAGGCACTGGATATTTTCATGTCGGATCGCTACGAACTCTTTCTCACCTGCCCCAAGGGCCTGGAAGGCTTGCTGCTCGAAGAGGCCAGCCAATTGGGGCTAGAGGGCGCGCGCGAGCAGACCTCCGCCATTCGTGGCGAGGCCGGGCTGGAGAGTGCCTACCGCCTGTGCCTCTGGTCGCGCCTGGCCAACCGCGTATTGCTGGTACTGGCGCGGTTTCCCGTGCGGGATGCCGAGAGCCTGTACCAGGGCGTACTGGCGGTTGACTGGTTCGAGCACCTGGAGCCGGGCGGCAGCCTGGCCGTGGAGTTCAGCGGTCACGGTTCGGGCATCGACAACACTCATTTCGGCGCGCTCAAGGTCAAGGACGCCATAGTCGACAAGCTGCGCCAGGCCGACGGTACGCGGCCCTCGATCGATAAACTCAACCCCGACTTGCGCGTGCACCTGCGTCTGGAGCGCGGCGAGGCGATCCTCTCCCTCGACCTGTCCGGCCATAGCCTGCACCAGCGCGGTTATCGTCTGCAGCAGGGCGCCGCGCCGCTCAAGGAGAACCTCGCCGCTGCGGTCCTGATCCGTGCCGGCTGGCCGCGCATCGCCGCCGCGGGCGGGGCGTTGGCCGACCCCATGTGCGGGGTCGGTACCTTCCTGGTGGAGGCGGCGATGATGGCCGCGGACATCGCGCCGAACCTCAAGCGTGAGCGTTGGGGCTTCGACCAGTGGCTGGGGCACGTGCCGGCACTGTGGAAGAAGCTGCATGCCGAGGCGCAGGAGCGGGCCGCCGCCGGTCTGGCCAAACCGCCGTTGTGGATTCGCGGCTACGAGGCCGATCCGCGCCTGATCCAGCCGGGCCGCAACAACATCGAGCGGGCCGGCTTGAGCGACTGGGTCAAGGTCTACCAAGGCGAGTTGGCCACCTTCGAGCCGCGTCCGGACCAGGCCCAGAAGGGGCTGGTGATCAGCAACCCGCCCTATGGCGAGCGTCTCGGCGACGAGGCCAGCCTGCTGTATCTCTACCAGAACCTCGGCGAGCGCCTGCGTCAGGCCTGTCTGGGCTGGGAGGCCGCGGTGTTCACCGGCGCCCCGGAACTGGGCAAGCGCATGGGCATCCGCAGCCACAAGCAGTACGCCTTCTGGAACGGCGCCTTGCCGTGCAAGCTGCTGCTGATCAAGGTGCAGCCCGAGCAGTTCGTCACCGGCGAGCGGCGCACCCCGGAGCAGCGCGAGCGCGAGCGTGAGCAGGCCGAGATCGCCAAGACGCAGGCCGCGCCCCAGGCGCGTCAGTTCAACAGGAACGGCAACCCGATCAAGCCGGCGCCGGCCCCGGTTGTCGAACAGGCCCGCCTGAGCGAAGGTGGGCAGATGTTCGCCAACCGCCTGCAGAAGAACCTCAAGCAGCTGGGCAAGTGGGCGCGCCGGGAGGGGGTCGAGTGCTACCGGCTGTATGACGCAGACATGCCGGAGTACGCTCTGGCGGTGGACCTCTACGGCGACTGGGTGCATGTGCAGGAATACGCCGCGCCCCGCTCGATCGACCCGGAGAAGGCTCAGGCGCGTTTGTTCGATGCTCTGGCGGCGATCCCCCAGGCGCTGGGCGTGGACAAGAGCAAGGTGATCATCAAGCGCCGCGAGCGCCAAACCGGTACCAAGCAGTATCAGCGCCAGGGCAGTCAGGGCCAGTTCATGGAAGTCGCCGAAGGCGGCGCCAAGCTGCTGGTCAACCTCACCGACTACCTCGACACCGGGCTGTTCCTCGACCATCGGCCGCTACGTCTGCGCATCCAGCGCGAGGCCGCGGGCAAACGCTTCCTCAACCTGTTCTGCTATACCGCCACGGCCACCGTGCATGCGGCCAAGGGCGGCGCGCGCGGCACCACCAGCGTCGATTTGTCGAAGACCTATCTGGACTGGGCGCGGCGCAACCTGTCGCTCAACGGTTACTCGGACAAGCACAGGCTGGAGCAGGGCGACGTGATGGCCTGGCTGGCCGAGGATCGCGGCGAGTACGAACTGATCTTCATCGACCCGCCGACCTTCTCCAACTCCAAGCGCATGGAGGGGGTGTTCGACGTGCAGCGCGACCACGTGCAGCTGCTGGACCTGGCCATGGCCCGTCTGGCGCCGGGCGGCGTGCTGTACTTCTCCAACAACTTCCGCAAGTTCCAGCTCGATGAGGGGCTGGCGGCGCGCTACGGGGTGGAAGAGATCAGCGCCGACACCCTGGATCCGGACTTCGCCCGCAACCCGAAGATCCACCGCGCCTGGCGCCTGACCCCGCGCGGTTGACCGATGCCGGCGGGCAGTCCCTCTATCTCGGACGGCCCGCCCGTGGCCTCACTTGGCTTGCCGGTACAGGTCGAGCAAGACCTGATCGAGTATCGCCGAGGCGCCCCAGGGCCTGGGGTCGTTGAGGATGGCCACCACCGCCCAGCTGTGGCCGTTGCTGTCGCGGCTGTAGCCGGCGATGGCGCGCACATTGTTCAGGGTGCCGGTCTTGATATGGGCCTGGCCCTCCAGGGCGGTGCCTTTCAGGCGCTTGCGCATGGTCCCGTCCATCCCCACCAGCGGCATGGAGCTGATGAACTCGGCGGCATAGGGGCTCTTCCAGGCGGCCTGGAGAAGCGCCGCCAGTTCGCGGGCGCTGACCCGCTCGGCCCGTGACAGCCCCGAGCCATTCTCGATCACCAGATGCGGGGCGGTGATGCCCTTGCGTGCCAGCCAGGCGCGGATCACCCGTTGCGCGGCCTTGGCATCGTCGCCATCGGCGGCGTTGCGAAACTGCGCACCGAGGCTGAGAAACAGCTGACGGGCCATGGTGTTGTTACTGTACTTGTTGATGTCGCGGATGATCTCCACCAGGTCGGGGGAGTGCGCGCGGGCCAGCAGGCGGGCGCTCTTCGGCACATCGGCGAGGCGGTCCTGGCCGAGAATGCTGCCGCCCAGCTCCTGCCAGATGGCGCGCACGGCGCCCGCCGCGTAGTCCGGGTGGTCGAGCAGCGACAGGTAGGTCTGGGCGCTGCAACCCTCGGCCAGCTGTCCGCTGACGATCACCGTGGTGCCGTCGTACTGGGTCACCGGGTTGTAGCGCACGTCCGGCCAGCCGGGGCATTTGCCCGGCTTGAGCAGCTTGACGCGGTTGTCGATGCGGATATCGGCGAGCGGTGGTTCGATCGCGATGCGCACCTTGCCGTTCTCGGCACGGGCGATGAAGCGCAGGGCCTTGAGGTTGACCAGCAGGGCGTCGGGGGTCACCAGGTAGGGCTTGTTGGCGTCGCCGCCGTCGTCGTTGAACACCGGCAGCTTGGGTTGCACGAAGTGGCTGCGGTCGAGCACCAGGTCGCCGCTGACCTGGCGTACGCCGTTGGCGCGCAGGTCGCGCAGCAGCAACCAGAGCTTTTCCATGTTCAGCTTGGGGTCGCCGCCGCCCTTGAGGTACAGGTTGCCCTGCAACACGCCGTCCTTGAGCGGGCCATCGGTGTGGAACTCGGTGGTCCACTGGTGGGTCGGGCCCAGCAGCTCCAAGGCGGCGTAGGTGGTCACCAGTTTCATGGCCGAGGCCGGATTGACCGAGATGTCGGCATTGATCACCGTGCGGGTACCGGGGCCGGTGAGTGGCACGGTCATGACCGACAGGGCGCGGGGGTTGATCTTGTTGGCTTTCAGGGCCTTCTCGACCCGGCTCGGCAGACGGCTATTGTCGGCGGCGTGCAGGGGCAGGGCGAGCGGCAGCAGCAGGCTGGCGATCAGCAGGTGGCGCAGGGTGCGGGTCATGAGCGGAGGGACTCGGTGCTAGGGGGGAAGGGCGCGGTCGACATGTGCGGAGGACTCCACAGCGGTTCGTCAAACAGCCCCGCATTATGCCCGAAGGCCATTGCGCCAGGGCCGTCCGGCGACCGGCGTGAAGGACTTTTTTGCACCCCGAAAGAGGCAGGCGGGCGCTGGGACGGGCATGTTTGCCGGCAAGCTGTTAGAGTGCCGCGCGTAATTACTCTTGAGGATCCTTCCATGGCTACCAACCGTTCCCGTCGTCTGCGCAAGAAGCTCTGTGTGGATGAATTCCAGGAGCTGGGTTTCGAGCTGAACCTGAATTTCAAAGAGGACCTGACCGACGAGGCCGTCGACGACTTCCTCGACCAGTTCCTGCGTGACGCCATGGAAGCCAACGGCCTGGGCTACGTCGGTGGCGACGACTACGGTCTGGTCTGCCTGGCCAAGCGTGGTTCGGTGAGCGAGGCGCAGCGCGCCCAGGTCGAGGCCTGGTTGAAGGGCCGTAGCGAGCTGATCGACTTCAGCGCCAGCCCGCTGCTGGATGTCTGGTACCCGGAAAACCCGATCAATCCGGCCTGATGTCCCCCGACTCGGGCATGCGCCAGGCATGCCCGAGCGCTTCCACCGTCTGCTTTCAGCCCGCCAGGCCGGCCTTGGCCAGCACCTCTGCCTCGTCCACCGCATCGATCTGCGCCTTCTGCATGAAGCGTTCGGCATACTCGCGATAGACCCGCGCCCGCACGAACAGGCCGAACAGCTCGGGGTCGATATGCCCCGTGCGGCACATCTCGGCCATCAGCGTCAGTGACTCCGACAGCAGTTTGCCTTTCTTGTAGGGGCGATCCACCGCGGTCAGCGCCTCGAAGATGTCGGCGATCGCCATCATCCGCGCCGGCAGGCTCATCTGTTCGCGGCGCAGGCGTTTCGGATAGCCGCTGCCGTCGACCTTCTCGTGATGACCGCCGGCGATCTCGCTGACCTCCCGCAGGTGCGGCGGGAAGGGCAGGCGATCGAGCATGAGGATGGTCTGCACGATGTGGTGGTTGATGATGTAGCGCTCCTCGTCGGTCAGGGTGCCGCGCCCGGTGCTCAGATTGTGCAGTTCGCCGCGGTTGAACTTGTACTGCGGCACCTCCAGGTGGAAGCCCCAGGGGTTGTCCGCCGGGATCAGCTCGTCGGCCGGGCGTTCGACCAGGTGCTCGGGCTTGTCGGCCAGCAAGGCTTCCTCCACCGGCAGTTCCTGCGCAGGGCGGCGCTGCTGGCGCCGGGCCTCCTCCCAGGACACGCCGAGGCGGTCGTCCAGGGTGCGGGTCCAGGTGCGCGCGGCGATCTGCCGGAGCCGCTGCAGATCGGCCTCGGCCATGGTTTCGCCGCCCAGGTTGCAGGTGGCGACGAAGGCGAAGTCCTCGTCCAGGTGGCTCAGCGCCTCGTCGCGCCGGGCGGCCAGCAGTGCCTCCTCGCCGCCCTCGGCACGGCCCTGCCAGTAGGCGATCCAGGCGTCGCGCTTGAGCACCTCGAAGCGCATGCGCACCTCGTGGATGCGGTCGTACAGGGTCTCCAGCTTGGTCGCCTTGTCCACCACGTATTCGGGGGTGGTCACCTTGCCGCAATCGTGCAGCCAGGCGGCGATATGCAGGGCCTCCCATTCCTCGGCATTCGGCCGGTAGTCGCGGAAGGCCGGAGCGTCGCTGTCTGCCGCGGCGCGGGCGAGCATCAGGGCGATCTCCGGCACGCGCTGGCAGTGGCCGCCGGTGTAGGGGCTCTTGGCGTCGATGGCGCCGGCGACCAGCTGGATGATGGCATCGAGCAGCTTCTTCTGCCGCAGCAGCAGGCGCTGGCTCTCGATGCACAGGGCGGCGACCCCGGAGACCGCCTCGACGAAGGCCACGCGTTCGCGGCGCGGCATGGCCGGCTCGTCGGCCTCGCCGCGGTCGCAGTGCAGCAGCACCAGCACGCCGACTGTGTCGCCCTGGCGGTTGTGCAGGCCGGCGGCGACCAGATGGACCCGCGGGCTGTCGAGGGCGCGTAGCAGGCTGCGGTAGTCGCCGGCCTGGTCGAAGCCGAGGGACAGCACCGTGCTGGGGCCACCGCCTGCCGGGCCGCGCAGCCACTGCGGCAATGCTTCGGCGCTCACCTCGTAGCCGGGGATGTCGTGCCGAGCGAGGTCGTGGCGCTGGCCGTCGAGGAACAGCCCACGGGGTTCGAGCCGGCCCTTGTCGGTGTCGATCAGGTAGATCAGGCCGCCCTGGGCCTGGCTGATGCCCACGGTTTCCTCCAGCACCCGTTCGAGCAGGGTGTCGAAGCGGGTCACGGCGGACAGGCTGGCGGCGATCTCCAGGAAGCTGGCGATGGTTTCTTTCATCTGTTTCATGGACACCGCCAGCTGGTCGACCTCCAGTACCGGCGAGTGGCCGCTGGTGGGTTGCTTGAAGTCGAAGCGGCGGATCGCCTCGGCTTCGGCGACCAGGGCCTTGAGCGGCTTGGCCACGATGCGCGAGGTCAGCCAGCCCAGCGGCAGGCATAGCAGCAGGGTGGTCAGGGTGATCAGCGCGCCTTGCCAGCGCATGCGGTAGGCGTCCTCCAGCAGCTCGTCTTCCGGTACCAGCAGGGCCAGGAACAGGCCCTGGGGGCCGCCTTCCAGCAGGCGGCTGCGCGAGGCCACCCAGCGGCGCTTGCCCAGCTCGAGCACGCTCTGTTGCAGCTCGCCGGTGTCATCGGCCAGCAGGGCGTCGATTTCTGGGCTGAGTTCGCGGGCCGGGCTGAGTATCGCCTCGCCATCGATCATCATCGTCAGGCGGGCGCTGTCGGGGTAGGCCACCGCATTGCCGGCGGGGTCGTAGAGGAGGATCTGGCTGCTGGCGGTGATCCGTTGATCGGTCAGGGTGGCGGACAGTTCGGCCAGGGTCAGGTCTGCCGCGATTACCCGGGTCAGGCCGCTGCGCCTGGCCAGGGTGGTGCCGACTTCGGGGCTGGCAAAGAACACGTAGGGTGCGGTGGTGATCTGGCCGCCGTCCACCCGGGCGCGGCGGTACCAGGGGCGGGTGCGCGGGTCGTAGTCTTCCTCAGGACGGGCGCGGCGGTTGATCAGGTTCAACGAGCCGTCGTAGAACAGATAGGCGGCTTCGACGTCCCCGGCGCTGCGGTCGATCGACCAGACCTGGAAGGCCGCGTTGTCCGGCGCGGAAAAGCGCAGCTTCATGGCCTCGTCGCGCAGCGGCCGGACCATGAAGAAGTCGCCGTCGTCGTCGCCGAGGTACAGCGAGGCCATCTGCGGGTTGTCGCGCAGGGCCTGGGCGAAGGGCTTGAGCAGGGGCAGGCGGCCCGGCAGGTTGCCGGCCTGGCTGGCCTCGTTGAGGGCCAGCAGACTGAGCAGTTGGCGGATCGGCTGGTAGGTGTGCTCGAGGTCGAGCTGGACGTTCTGCTGGACCTGCTCGAACAGCTTGGTGCTGCTGGCGAAGATGATCTGGGTGGTCTGCCGATGGTTGAACAGCCCGAGCAAGGTGCCGGTCAGGAGTAGCAGCAGGGTGAAGAGCAGGCTGATGTGCACATGCAGGGGAAACCGGCGGTCGCGGGGCCAGAATCTGCGGGGCATAGCGCTCACTCCATCGGTTGCGCCGTTGAGCTCCTAAGCATAGTGGAGGGGGGCTGGAGGCGCCGGGCAACGGTCATGCAGCTGCCGCGCCGGTCGTTCACGGGGCCGCCGCGCTGCGTGGCGTGCGCCGTTCCAGCAGCTGACGCAGGCCGTACACCAGCAGCGCCACGAACAGCGCCAGGACCACGCCGAACAGGACGTTGAGCAGGCGCAGCTGGGCCTGCTGCCAGTCCAGGGAGAGACTCTCGGCGAGCAGGACGAAGCCGATGGCGCTCTGCATCACGAACAGGGCGTAATGGCTGGCCTGCAGTGCTCGGCTGAGCATGATCAAGGGAATCAGGCTGAGTACCATCAGCGTCGGGTCCTGCAGGCTGTGGCCGAGCAGAATCAACAGACCGGCCGCGGTCATGCTGGCCAGGCTCGCTAGCAAGGCGCGCACCAGGCTGCCCTGGAACTCCAGTTGCAGGGTGGTGAGCACCGTGAGGGTCAGCCAGTAGCCGTGGTGCAGCCCGGCGAGGCTGACCACCAACCCGGCCAGGCCCATGGCCAGGGTGCAGCCCAGGGCGTGCAAGCGCCACTGCCGGCGCGGCAGGCGCCTGGCGTGGCGCCTGAGTACCCTGAGGATGCTGATGAAGCGCGGCATGTACGGCCACATGCGCAGGCCATGCAGGCCGCGCAGGCCGAATGCCAGGAGCATGGCCCAGAGGCCGCCGAGGATGAACAGGGTGGCGATCGCATGGGGGTTGTTGAGGTTGCCGATGCCGTGCTGACCCTGGCCCAGGCACAGGCAGACGACCAGGCCCAGGCCCATCTTGCCGGCCTCGCTGCCGAAGCGTTGCAGCCAGGCCAGCAGCAGGCCGAAGCTGGCGAACAGGCCCAGGCCGAGCAGCGGGTCGCCGGCCGACCAGAAGCCCAGGGCGGCGCTGCAGGCGCCGAGCCCGGTGAGCAGCAGCATCCTGAGCATGCCGAAGCGATGCAGGGGGCTGGCCTGGGCGGCCTGAAAGGCCCCGACCGAGGCCCAGAGGAAGCCGGTATGGCCGCTGAACAGCCCCAACAGCAGGGGCAGCGCACAGCCGAGCCCGGCCACCATCGCCGCGCCCCAGGCGGGTGGGCCGGCATGCCAGCTGAAGGTTTCGCGCAGGAGCTGTCTCATCTATTACACCGGGCTCGAGCGTCCCGTCATCTCGCGGGCCATTTCAGTAGCGTAGCTGTCGGTCATGCCGGCGATGAAGTCGATCATGCGCAGGAAGGACTTGTGCAGCGGCCAGTCCGGGTGCGGGGCGTTGTGCCCGAGCAGGTCGAGGATGCGCCGATGCTTGAACGACGGCGAGCGACCGCCCTGCTGCTCCAGCGCCGCGCCGCAGAAGGCATTGAGGAGGATCTCCAGGGTGGTGTAGGCGCCGATCTCGTGCAGGGTCTTGCGCTTGTCCTGAAAGATCTTCTGTCGTGCCATGGCCTTGGCGCTCTGCACGCAGCGCTTGGCCGGGCCGTGCATATGCTCGACCAGGTCGCCCGGCAGGGTGCCGGCGAGCAGGGCCGGCTGCTGGGCGACGAAGGCCTGGGCGGCGGCGTTGGTCAGGTGTTCGATGGCCTTGCCGCGCAGGATCGCCAGCTTGCGCCGGCGGGAGTCCTGGGGGCCGAGCTGGCGATAGGTCTGCGGCAGGTCGTCGCCGACCAGGTCGAGCAGCAGGGCCTCGACCTCGCTGTAGTCGAGCAGCTCCATCTCCAGGCCGTCCTCCAGGTCGATCAGGCCGTAGCAGATGTCGTCGGCCGCCTCCATCAGGTACACCAGCGGATGGCGGCCCCAGCGCTGTTCCTCGAGTTGCGGCAGGCCGAGTTTGTGGGCGATCTGTTCGAGCAGCGGCAGCTCGCTCTGGTAGCAGCCGAACTTGTGCTTCTTGTAGCCCAGCGCCTCGGCGTGACGCGCCGTCCAGGGGTACTTGAGGTAGGTGCCGAGGGTGGCGTAGGTCAGGCGGGTGCCACCGTCGAACTGGTGGTACTCCAGCTGGGTGAGCACGCGAAAGCCCTGGGCATTGCCCTCGAAGTTGAGGAAGTCGGCGCGCTCGGCCTCGCTCATGGCGTCCAACCAGCCGCGCCCGGCGGCCTGATGGAACCAGTGGCGAATGGCGTCCTCGCCGGAGTGGCCGAATGGCGGATTGCCGATGTCGTGGGCCAGGCAGGCCGACTGCACGACCATGCCCAGATCGCTCGGCTCGCACCAGTCGGGCAGGGCGTCGCGGATCATCTCGCCGACCCGCATGCCCAGGGAGCGGCCGACGCAGCTGACTTCCAGGGAGTGGGTCAGGCGCGTGTGGATATGGTCGTTGCTCGAGACCGGGTGTACCTGGGTCTTGCGCCCCAGGCGGCGGAAGGCACCGGAGAAGATGATGCGGTCGTGGTCTTTGTGAAAGGGGCTGCGGCCCAGTTCGTCGGCGCTGTGCGCCGGTTTGCCGAGTCGTTCGCGGGTGAGCAGGGTTTGCCAGTCCAAGGCCGGTCCTCGCCATTCAGTGGCCGATGGCTCTAGCTTCCGGGTTAGCGTGAGCGGCCGCAAGCCTCGCGTGGAGTTGTGCTGTGGCGGCCGTCGCGGTTCGGTATAAGCGGGTCGTGCCTGGCGGGCAGGGATCGGCGCTGCTAGGGTCAATTCTGGGTGCCGATGAAAGCACTTGGCCAGTTATGCCGTTGAGCCGTCGCGTTGTTCGAGTGTGTCCGCGCACCCCGATTGGCCTGGCTCCGTTGAGGTGGGCGTTGTGTATTAGGCGCTGGATGACGCGGTTTCCGCTCTTAGAGGTGAGTGTATGAACAATGCAATCGTCTTGCTCGCTCGACTGCTGCTTGCACATATTTTCCTACTGGCTGGCATCAACAAGATCGGTGGCTACGCCGGCACCCAGGGTTATATGGAAAGCATGGGGGTGCCGGGGGCGTTGTTGCCGCTGGTGATACTGCTGGAGGTCGGCGGCGGCCTGGCCTTGATATTCGGCTTCCTCACCCGTTGGGCAGCCCTGGCGCTGGCCGGCTTCTCGGTGGCGGCCGCGGTGATTTTTCACACGAACTTCGACGAACAGATGCAGATGATCCAGTTCATGAAGAACTTCGCCATGGCCGGCGGCTTGCTCATGCTGTATGTGCATGGGGCGGGGGCCATCAGCATCGATGCCATGCGTGGTCGATAAACGCCTGGCCGCAGGCTGTCGTGGCAATTGAGGTGAGCCGTCGCCCCGGCGGCGCACGCAGATGCGGCGGCTCTGGCACGGCCTCTTGGCCCTTAAGTGTCCTTATCGCTCGCGCAGCGCTTCGGCGCGGGCCTTGAGCACGGGCTTGAGCAGGTAGTCCAGCACGCTTTTCTCGCCGGTGATGATGTCGACCGTGGCGATCATGCCGGGGATGATCAGCAGCGGTTGCTCGTCGCTGCCCAGGTGGCTCTTATCGGTACGCACTTGGATCAGGTAGAAACTGTTGCCTTCTTCATCGGTGATGGTGTCCGCGCTGATCAGCTCCAGGTTGGCTTTCATGCCGCCGTAGATGGTGTAGTCGTAGGCGCTGAACTTGACCATGGCCTTCTGTCCCGGGTGCAGGAAGGCCACGTCCTGGGGGCGCACCTTGGCTTCTACCAGCAGGTTGTCTTCCAGCGGCACGATCTCCAGGATGTCGCTGCCGGGCTGGACGACGCCGCCGATGGTGTTGATCTTCAGTTGCTTGATGACGCCCTTGACCGGGGAAACCACCGTGGTGCGACTGACCCGGTCCTCGATGGCGGAACTGGTGGCGGTGATCTTCTTCAGTTCCGTACGCGCTTCGTTGAGTGCCTTGAAGGCTTCGGCACGAAAGGCCAACTCGGACTCCTCGATCTTGCTCTTGATCTCGCCGATGGCGGCCTCGGCCCGGGGAATGGCCAGGTTGGTGGCATTCAGCGAGCCGCGGGCCTCCACTGCGCTGCGGCGCAGGCGGAGGATCTCCACCTGGGAGATCGCGCCGCTGGCGACCAGCGGCTGCGACATGTTCAGCTCCTGCTGCAGCAGGCCGAGGCTCGAGCGGTACTGCTGGGCTTTGGAACGGAATTCCGCCAGTTCCTGCTCCTTCTGCCGCAGCTGCTTGCCGAGCGTGCGCTGTTCGCTGTGCAGGCGCTCCTGACGCGAGCGGTGCAAGGCCCGCTCGTCCTCGGCCAGTTGCGGTGCGCTGGCGGCGATGTCGTCCGGCAGGTCCATGGGCCGGCCCTCGGCTTCGGCGCTCAGCCGTTCGATGCGGGCGATCAGTGCCAGGCGGTCGGCCTCGGTTTCGCCTTGGTTGGAGAGAAAGCGGGTGTCGTCCAGGCGCAGCAGCACATCGCCTTTGTTCACCACCTGGCCTTCGCGCACGAAAATCTCGCTGACGATGCCGCCTTCGAGATTCTGTATGACTTGAACCTTGCTCGAGGGAATCGCCTTGCCTTCGCCGGTGGTGACTTCCTCCAGCACGGCGAAATGTGCCCAGACCAAAGCCGCGAGCAGGCAGGCGGCGACCAGCCACAGGGTGATTCGCGAGAACCAGGGCGGCGCTTCCAGCACGGTGCCCTCGACCTCCGGCATGAACTCGGTGTCCAGCTTCTGTCGCCGCAGGCTGGAGAAGTAATCGCTTGTCGACTGATTGGCTTGCATGGGCATGTCCTAGGGTCTGTTCCCGTTTCATCGCGAGGCGCGTTGCCGCGGGAAATGGCCCCCCGGTTAGGCGCAGGACGCAGGTAATGGTTATTCCCTTGCCAAGTCCTGCAACAACAGCGGGGACCATTTCCCGCACAACCCTGCGGGCCGGGCCGGTTTTTGCGCGATGCTGCGTTTCTTCGACACTTATTTGGAACAACCAAACGTCGTGTCTCGTGCCTGGCCTCGCGCAAAAACCGGCTCCGGCGCGACCGCAAGTGAAACGGGAACAGACCCTAGACCGCCGCCGGGCCGACGCGGCCCTTGCGCAGGGCTTCGATCACCGACTCCTTCGGGCCGTCGGCGACGATGTGGCCGTTGTCCAATACCACCAGGCGGTCCACCAGGTTGAGCATCGAGGCGCGGTGGGTGATCAGCAGCAGGGTCTTGCCCTGGGCCCAGGTATGCAGGCGGTTGCGCAGGATCTCCTCGCTGCTGTTGTCCATCGCGCTGGTGGGTTCATCGAGTAGCAGGATGGGCGGATCGAGGAGGATGGCCCGGGCCAGCAGCACGGCCTGGCGTTGCCCGCCGGAGAGCAGTTGGCCGCGTTCGCCGACCGGCCGATCGAAGCCCTGCGGGTGCTGCCGGGCCAAATCGCTGACGCCGGTCAGCTCGGCCACCTCGAGCATGCGCGCGTCGCTGACGTAGCGGGCGCCGAGGGTCAGGTTGTCGCGCAGGCTGCCGGCCAGCAGCGGCAGGTCGTGGGCGACATAGCCGATCTGGTGGCGCAGGTCGGCGACGTCGAGCTGGCGCAGGTCGAGGTTGTCGAGCAGGATCTGGCCCTCCTCGGGCGTGTACAGGGCCATCAGCAGGCGGGCCAGGGTGCTCTTGCCCGAGCCGCTGCGGCCGATGATGCCGATGCGCTCGCCGGCGGCCATGCGCAGGCTGACGTTGGCCAGCGCCGGCGCGCTCTGGTTGGGGTAGCGGAAGGTCACCTGGCGTATGTCCAGCTCGCCCTTGAGCTGGGTGCGCTCCAGGGGCCGCTGTTTGGCCTGGCGTTCCTGGGGCAGGGCCATCAGTGCGTCGGTACTGGTCATGGTCAGGCGGGCTTGCTGGTAGCGGGTGATCAGCCCGGCGATCTGTCCCAGTGGCGCGAGCACCCGGCTGCCGAGCATGTAGCAGGCGACCAGGGCGCCGACGCTGAGGTCGCCGGCGATGATGCTGTAGACCCCGGCGACGATGATGGACATGCCGGAGAGCTGTTGCAGGAACAGGGTGCCGTTGGTCGCCAGTGCCGACAGGAAGCGAGCGTGGCTGTCCAGGCGGGTGACGGCGCCGTGAATCTTCTCCCACTCATGCTGCCGCTCGCTCTCGGCGCCAAAGGCCTTGAGGGTTTCCAGCCCGCCGAGGGTCTCGATCAGCAGGGCCTGGCGCTGCGAGGCGAGTACCAGGCTTCTCTGCACCGTGTCGCGCAGACGCGACTGGATGATCAGGGCGAACAACGCGGTGAGGGGGAAGGCCAGCAGGGGGATGACGACCAGCCAGCCGCCGATCAGCCAGATGACCGTGATCATCAGCAGGGCGAACGGCAGGTCGATCAGGCTGGTCAGGGTCACGGCGGTGAGGAATTCGCGCAGGCCCTGGAAGTCGTGGATGCTCTGGGCGAAACCGCCAACCGTGGCAGGCCGCGCCTTCATCGCCATGCCGCTGATGCGCTCGAACAGCGTGGCCGACAGCACCACGTCGGTCTTCTTGCCGGCGCTATCCAGCAGGTGCGCGCGCAGTACGCGCAGCAGCAGCTCGAAGCCGGTGCCGATGAACAGGCCGATGACCAGTACCCAGAGGGTCGCGGTGGCCTGGTTGGGCACCACCCGGTCATAGGTCTGCATGACGAACAGCGGAACCATAAGGCCCAGTGCGTTGATCAGCAGGCTGGCGAGCATGGCGTCGGAGTAGAGCCAGCGCGACAGCTTCAGGGTGTCGCGAAACCAGGCGTCGATGCGAGGAATCAGTGGCTGACGTGCTTCTTCCAGCTCATGCCGGGGGCGGGCGAACAGGGCCTGGCCGCTGTACTCGCCGGCCAGCACTTCACGGCTGACCCACTGCTCGCCGCCCTCCGCCTCGCAGGGCAGGATCAGCGCCTGGCCCTTGTCGCCCCACTTGCGCAGTACCGCACTGCGTCCGCCCTTGAGCAGCAGCAGAACCGGTAGGTTCAAGGCCGAGATGGCACCCAGTTGGCGGTTCAGCAGTCGTCCTTGCAGGCCGGCGCGAGCCGCCGCGCGGGGCAGCAGCTCGGCATTCAGACGCTGTTCGGGCATCGGCAGACCGGCCGTTAGGCTCGCGCGGCTGGCCGTGCAGCTGTGCAGTTGACAGAGAATCAGCAGGCCATCGAGCAACGGATCGTCGTGGCTCAAGCGCGGATCACTGGCGGCCCCGGTCTGTTCCATGCTCGTCACGTATTACTGCTCCTCGGGCCGGTACTACTTCATTTCCGGCAGGCGTGCCTCGCTCTTTACCTCCGAAAGGGCGACGGCTTCGGCCGGCACTACGACCTGTTGCTGGCGCAGCAGATCCCCCATGGCCGCGATCACGCGGTACATGGCGAACTCTTCGGTGTAACGCACCTCTGTGTAGCGACGGTTGGCGGTGAAGAGCTCATTCTCGCTGTCGAGCAGGTCGAGCAGGGTGCGTTGGCCCAGGCGGAACTGCTGTTGATAGGCCTCGCGCACCCTTGCAGTGTAGTCGGCGTAGTCGCGTGCCTTGGGCGTTTGCAGGCGGGCGTTCTCCATGGCGTTCCAGGCCAGGGCGAGATTCTCGTTGAGTACGCGCAAGGCGTTGTTGCGGATATCCATGGATTCGTTGATCTGGTGCGCGGTGGATTGCAAACGGGCCTTGTCGCGCATGCCATTGAACAGGTTGTAGTTCATCACCACCGCGGCACGCCAACCGTTGGAGTGCCCCTCATCGCCTTGCACGTTGTCGTTGGCATTGGTCGCCAGTTCCACGTCGAAGCGCGGGTAGAACGGCGATTTGGCCACTTCGTACTGCTTCTCGGCGGCGTGAACATCGGCTTGGGCCGATTTCAGGAAGGGGTTGTTATCCATCACCAGCTGCCGGGCGCTGGCCAGGTCCGCCGGCATGTCGCCCCGTACGCTGGCAGGGGAGGCCAGTTCATCGGGAATCCGGCCGACGGCGCTGAAGAAGTTCGCCTCGGCGTCGGCCAGGTTGACTTGTTCGGTGTACAGGTTGTTCTCGGCCAGAGCCAGGCGAGCCTGGGACTGGTCGAGGTCGGCGGCGCTGCCGACGCCCTGGCGGCTGCGCAGGTCGATCTGGTCGTTGATGCGCTGATGGGCGAGCAGGTTGTTCTTCGCCAGGCTGACCAGCTCGCGGCGCTTCAGGATATCGAGGTAAACCTCCACGGTGCGTAGCGCGAGGCTTTCCGAGGTGCCGAGCACGCGGTAGGCGCGCGAGTTGACCACCGCCTCGGTGCGGGCCACTTCATTGGGGGTGTTGAAACCGTCGAACAGCATCTGCCGTAGGCGCAGTTCGGCGTTCTGGTAGTTGAGGGTTTCCGTGTTGTGGGAGCCCGGTACTCGTGCACGAGTGGTCGGGCTGTCGGTGTGCTCGCGGCCGTAGCCCACCAGCAGGTCGACGGTCGGCAGGTAGCCGCCCTTGGCGATTCTGACTTCTTCATCCGACGAGAGACGACTGTTGATTCCAGCATGAATCTCGGGGTGATTATCCAGGGTGGTTTGGATCGCCTCCGACAGGGTCATCGCCTGGGGCTGGGTGCAAGCCATTGCTAGCAGCATGCTGGCCCAAAGGGGACTGATAGCGCGCATGGGGTGAATCTCCTTGTAGGTGTTCTATTCCTGTCGCCAGAAAAATGACCCTTATGCTCGGAGAGCCGCTTAGAGCCTTTAACATCACAGCTAAGAACATCTTTTCGAGAAGTTCAGAAAAAAAGCGCACAAGTGTTATGACAAAAAAGTCTTATGCATTTCGAGGAAAGCATCCCAGTGTTTTTCCACAAGAGGCATGTACAGGCGGTCAGTCTGTGCATGCCGATGGCGGGCGAGAACAGGTTAAATGCATAGGGCGCATAGGGCGGGGATGATTCTGATGGAGTAGCGTGACGCGGGCTGCGTGAGACTTAGTGCTGTACCGGTTGGTTTGTGGGCCATGTACGCCGTCCCATTTCACTATCAGTTTTTTCGACGCGCTCCGTGTTCGAGAAGGTGTTCTGAGCCTTTTTGAAACGTGTCGGCGGTGGTCGACAGCTGTAGTGAGGAGGGAATCATGGCTACTTTGATTGGTGTCGTCAGTCAGGTCGTAGGCGAGGTCTTTGCAGTAGCGGGCGATGGATCACGTCGACCACTGTTCGAAGGCGATAGGGTCTATGCCGGCGAACAGCTGGTCACCGGCGCGACGGGTGCCGTCGCAGTAGCCTTGAGTAACGGTCGGCAACTGACGCTTGGGCGTGACAGCAGTCTGAGTCTCAGTGAACAGTTGCTCGCGCAGCCAGCCGATCAGGTCGGGTCCGGACAGCAGTCGGCTGTCGATGCTCCCAGTGCTCAAGATCTGAGCGAGGTCGAGCAGTTGCAGGCCGCCATCGAAGCCGGAGTCGACCCGACCGTGGCCGGCGAGGCGACTGCCGCCGGGCCCGGTGCGGGAGGCGCAGCCGGCCCCGGGGGCGGTGGCCATAGTTTCGTGCTGCTGGATGAAACCGCCGGCGCCGTTGAGCCTGTGATCGGCTTTCCCACGGTCGGCCTCAGCTCCGGCCCGGAGTTCCCCGACCCCGACCCTGCTGTCTCTGAGGATGATACGCCGCCAGCCGATGGAGTCCCGGGAATAGAGGTCGAGCATCAGGATTTCAACGGTTCGGTGATCGTCGGCCCCGCGTTGGTCGATGAACAAGCCCTGGATAATGGCACCAATCCGAGTAGCCCCGCCGAACAGGCCAGTGGGCGTTTCATCATCACTTCTCCAGATGGTGTTTCCGCGCTGGAGGTCCTCGACGTCAACGGTGTCTGGATAGACGTCACCAACGGCGGCGTCGTGCAGGGACAATACGGCACGCTGACCGTGGATGCCGCCGGCAATTGGACCTACACACTGAGCGGTAACACCCACGACCATAGCGACCCGAACGCCACGGGGGCGGATGACCAGGTGGGTGAAAGCTTTCTGGTGCGGGTGTTCGACCTGGATGGCGATGTCTCGCCGACCGTGTCCCTCGATGTGCTGATCAACGATGACGGGCCGACCCTGGCAGAGGGGGAGGCAGCTGCGGTTTCCGCCCAAGTCGACGAGGATGAAACCGCCGCTGGCATCAGCGATGGAGACACCATCACCAACGTCGCCAGCGGTGCGGCCGGTAGCCTCAACACTCTGGTCAACTTCGGTGCCGATGGCCCCGGTAGCTTCGGCCTGTCAGGTAGCACCTCGGCGCTTTCCTCTCTTGAGTCCCAAGGTCTCACCTCCGGCGGTACGGCATTGACCTACAGCGTGGTCGGCAACCTGCTGACCGCCTCGGCCGGTACAGTGCCCATCTTTACCCTGCAAGTGAACGCCGACGGTAGCTGGACCTTCAGCCTGATTGGACCGCTGGACCATCCCCTGGCCGATGGCAATGATGACGAGCTCCTGAGTCTGCCGATCGACTTCTCCGGCATGCTGACGGCCATCGACGGCGACGGCGACTCGGTCGGTGCGTTCAACAGCGGCAGTTTCGTGATCGACGTCGAGGACGACGTGCCGGTTGCGGTTGTGGGTGAGGAGCGTCCGACCCTCAACGCCCTGGTGCACGAGGACGTGCTGAGCAGCCCCTACCCGGGTAACAGCGAAGGCGGCCAGACCCTGGTTGCCAGCGGCGCGGCGGGTTCCCTGCACGCCCTGGTCGACTTCGGCGCCGACGGCCCCGGCGACTTCGGTCTGGCGGCCGACCTCAGCAGCCTGACGGCGCAAGGCCTCACCTCCGAAGGCACCGCACTGAGCTACACGGTGGACACCAACAGCGGCCTGCTGACGGCCAGTGCCAACGGCAACACCATCTTCACCCTGCAGGTGAACGCCGACGGCAGCTGGACCTTCACCCTCAGCGGCCCGCTGGACCATCCCGTCATGGACGGTAACGACAACGAAACCCTGGCGGGCCTGGGCATCGACTTCTCCGGCGTGCTGACCGCCACCGACGGTGACGGCGACCCGCTGGTGGGTGGCTTCGATCCGGGCAGCTTCGCCATCGACGTGCAGGACGACGTGCCGGTACTGGCCGGCAGCGGCCAGGAGCGTCCGCAGGTCAGCGGCCTGGTGCACGAAGACGTGCTGAGCAGCCCCTACCCGGGTAACAGCGAAGGCGGCCAGACCCTGGTTGCCAGCGGCGCGGCGGGTTCCCTGCACGCGCTGGTCGACTTCGGCGCCGACGGCCCCGGCGACTTCGGTCTGGCGGCCGACCTCAGCAGCCTGACGGCGCAAGGCCTCACCTCCGAAGGCACCGCACTGAGCTACACGGTGGACACCAACAGCGGCCTGCTGACGGCCAGTGCCAACGGCAACACCATCTTCACCCTGCAGGTGAACGCCGACGGCAGCTGGACCTTCACCCTCAGCGGCCCGCTGGACCATCCCGACATGGACGGTAACGACGGCGAGACCCTGGCGGGCCTGGGCATCGACTTCTCCGGCGTGCTGACCGCCACCGACGGTGACGGCGACCCGCTGCTGGGCGGCTTCGATCCGGGCAGCTTCGCCATCGACGTGCAGGACGACGTGCCGGTTCTGGCCGGCATCGCACAGGAGCGTCCGCAGGTCAGCGGCCTGGTGCACGAAGACGTGCTGAGCAGCCCCTACCCGGGTAACAGCGAAGGCGGCCAGACCCTGGTCGCCAACGGCGTGGCGGGCTCCCTGCACGCCCTGGTCGACTTCGGCGCCGACGGCCCCGGCGACTTCGGTCTGGCGGCCGACCTCAGCAGCCTGACGGCGCAAGGCCTCACCTCCGAAGGCACCGCACTGAGCTACACGGTGGACACCAACAGCGGCCTGCTGACGGCCAGTGCCAACGGCAACACCATCTTCACCCTGCAGGTGAACGCCGACGGCAGCTGGACCTTCACCCTCAGCGGCCCGCTGGACCATCCCGACATGGACGGTAACGACGGCGAGACCCTGGCGGGCCTGGGCATCGACTTCTCCGGCGTGCTGACCGCCACCGACGGTGACGGCGACCCGCTGGTGGGTGGCTTCGATCCGGGCAGCTTCGCCATCGACGTGGAAGACGATGTTCCGGTTGCCAGCCTGAGCGAGCAAGCGCCGGAACTGGGCGTGGACTGGGTGGACGAGAGCCTGCCGGCCTTCGGTGGCGAGGGTGGTGATGGCAAGGCCACGGCGGTGCTGAGCGCGGCGCTGGTGCAGGCGCAGTTCGACAGCTCCTTCGGTGCCGACGGTCCGGGTACGACGAGCTACAGCCTGGTGCTGGATGGCGACGACGTGCCCAGTGGGCTGTTCGCGGTCGATGCGGCCGCGCCGAACGGCAAGGGTGCGGAGATCGTGCTCAACCAGTTGGGCAATGTGATCACCGGCAGCGTGGGTGGGGATGACTACTTCACCCTGACCATCGACCCGGCGACCGGCGAGGTGACCCTGGCGCTGCTGGACAACATCTGGCACGGCGATACCACTGACCACGACGACGGCCAGGTACTGGAGCTGCCGGCTGGCGTACTGGAACTGGTACAGACCCTGACCGATGGCGACGGCGACAGTGACAGCGCCTCGATCGACCTGGGTGTGGCCGGTGTGTTCCGCTTCGAGGACGACGGTCCGGATGCCAGCCTGAGCGAGCAAGCGCCGGAACTGGGCGTGGACTGGGTGGACGAGAGCCTGCCGGCCTTCGGTGGCGAGGGTGGTGATGGCAAGGCCACGGCGGTGCTGAGCGCGGCGCTGGTACAGGCGCAGTTCGACAGCTCCTTCGGTGCCGACGGTCCGGGTACGACGAGCTACAGCCTGGTGCTGGATGGCGACGACGTGCCCAGTGGGCTGTTCGCGGTGGATGCGGCCGCGCCGAACGGCAAGGGTGCGGAGATCGTGCTCAACCAGTTGGGCAATGTGATCACCGGCAGCGTGGGCGGTAATGACTACTTCACCCTGACCATCGACCCGGCGACCGGCGAGGTGACCCTGGCGCTGCTGGACAACATCTGGCACGGCGATACCACTGACCACGACGACGGCCAGGTACTGGAGCTGCCGGCTGGCGTACTGGAACTGGTACAGACCCTGACCGATGGCGACGGCGACAGTGACAGCGCCTCGATCGACCTGGGTGTGGCCGGTGTGTTCCGCTTCGAGGACGACGGTCCGGATGCCAGCCTGAGCGAGCAAGCGCCGGAACTGGGCGTGGACTGGGTGGACGAGAGCCTGCCGGCCTTCGGTGGCGAGGGTGGTGATGGCAAGGCCACGGCGGTGCTGAGCGCGGCGCTGGTACAGGCGCAGTTCGACAGCTCCTTCGGTGCCGACGGTCCGGGTACGACGAGCTACAGCCTGGTGCTGGATGGCGACGACGTGCCCAGTGGGCTGTTCGCGGTGGATGCGGCCGCGCCGAACGGCAAGGGCGCGGAGATCGTGCTCAACCAGTTGGGCAATGTGATCACCGGCAGCGTGGGCGGTAATGACTACTTCACCCTGACCATCGACCCGGCGACCGGCGAGGTGACCCTGGCGCTGCTGGACAACATCTGGCACGGCGATACCACTGACCACGACGACGGCCAGGTACTGGAGCTGCCGGCTGGCGTACTGGAACTGGTACAGACCCTGACCGATGGCGACGGCGACAGTGACAGCGCCTCGATCGACCTGGGTGTGGCCGGTGTGTTCCGCTTCGAGGACGACGGTCCGGATGCCAGCCTGAGCGAACAAGCGCCGGGACTGGGCGCGGACTGGGTGGACGAGAGCCTGCCGGCCTTCGGTGGCGAGGGCGGTGATGGCAAGGCCACGGCGGTGCTGAGCGCGGCGCTGGTGCAGGCGCAGTTCGACAGCTCCTTCGGTGCCGACGGTCCGGGTACGACGAGCTACAGCCTGGTGCTGGATGGCGACGACGTGCCCAGTGGGCTGTTCGCGGTCGATGCGGCCGCGCCGAACGGCAAGGGTGCGGAGATCGTGCTCAACCAGTTGGGCAATGTGATCACCGGCAGCGTGGGTGGGAATGACTACTTCACCCTGACCATCGACCCGGCGACCGGCGAGGTGACCCTGGCGCTGCTGGACAACATCTGGCACGGCGATACCACTGACCACGACGACGGCCAGGTACTGGAGCTGCCGGCTGGCGTACTGGAACTGGTACAGACCCTGACCGATGGC
The DNA here is from genome assembly GCF_051904775.1 of Pseudomonas sp. MBLB4123. Classification (NCBI taxonomy): domain Bacteria; kingdom Pseudomonadati; phylum Pseudomonadota; class Gammaproteobacteria; order Pseudomonadales; family Pseudomonadaceae; genus Pseudomonas; species Pseudomonas sp. MBLB4123. Next base: position 1,643,120 of record NZ_CP196711.1, on the reverse strand, counting down.
GACGGTGACAGTGACAGCGCCTCGATCGACCTGGGCGTGGCCGGTGTGTTCCGCTTCGAGGACGACGGTCCGGATGCCAGCCTGAGCGAGCAAGCGCCGGAACTGGGCGCGGACTGGGTGGACGAGAGCCTGCCGGCCTTCGGTGGCGAGGGCGGTGATGGCAAGGCCACGGCGGTGCTGAGCGCGGCGCTGGTGCAGGCGCAGTTCGACAGCTCCTTCGGTGCCGACGGTCCGGGTACGACGAGCTACAGCCTGGTGCTGGATGGTGACGACGTGCCCAGTGGGCTGTTCGCGGTGGATGCGGCCGCGCCGAACGGCAAGGGCGCGGAGATCGTGCTCAACCAGTTGGGCAATGTGATCACCGGCAGCGTGGGCGGTAATGACTACTTCACCCTGACCATCGACCCGGCGACCGGCGAGGTGACCCTGGCGCTGCTGGACAACATCTGGCACGGCGATACCACTGACCACGACGACGGCCAGGTACTGGAGCTGCCGGCTGGCGTACTGGAACTGGTACAGACCCTGACCGATGGCGACGGTGACAGTGACAGCGCCTCGATCGACCTGGGCGTGGCCGGTGTGTTCCGCTTCGAGGACGACGGTCCGGATGCCAGCCTGAGCGAGCAAGCGCCGGAACTGGGCGCGGACTGGGTGGACGAGAGCCTGCCGGCCTTCGGTGGCGAGGGTGGTGATGGCAAGGCCACGGCGGTGCTGAGCGCGGCGCTGGTGCAGGCGCAGTTCGACAGCTCCTTCGGTGCCGACGGTCCGGGTACGACGAGCTACAGCCTGGTGCTGGATGGTGACGACGTGCCCAGTGGGCTGTTCGCGGTGGATGCGGCCGCGCCGGACGGCAAGGGCGCGGAGATCGTGCTCAACCAGTTGGGCAATGTGATCACCGGCAGCGTGGGCGGTAATGACTACTTCACCCTGACCATCGACCCGGCGACCGGCGAGGTGACCCTGGCGCTGCTGGACAACATCTGGCACGGCGATACCACTGACCACGACGACGGCCAGGTACTGGAGCTGCCGGCTGGCGTACTGGAACTGGTACAGACCCTGACCGATGGCGACGGCGACAGTGACAGCGCCTCGATCGACCTGGGCGTGGCCGGTGTGTTCCGCTTCGAGGACGATGGTCCGGTGCTGGCCGGCTCCGAGCAGGCGCGCCCGCAGATCAGCGGCCTGGTGCACGAAGACGTGCTGAGCAGCCCCTACCCGGGTAACAGCGAAGGCGGCCAGACCCTGGTTGCCAGCGGCGCGGCGGGCTCCCTGCACGCGCTGGTCGACTTCGGCGCCGACGGCCCCGGCGACTTCGGCCTGGCGGCCGACCTCAGCAGCCTGACGGCGCAAGGCCTCAGCTCCGAAGGCACCGCGCTGAGCTACACGGTGGACACCAACAGCGGGTTGCTGACCGCCAGTGCCAACGGCCACACCATCTTCACCCTGCAGGTGAACGGCAACGGCAGCTGGACCTTCACCCTCAGCGGCCCGCTGGACCATCCCGACATGGACGGTAACGACAGCGAGACCCTGGCTGGCCCGGGCATCGACTTCTCCGGCGTACTGACTGCCACCGACGGTGACGGCGACCCGCTGGTGGGTGGCTTCGATCCGGGCAGCTTCGCCATCGACGTGCAGGATGATGTGCCGGTGCAGTCGGGCACTCAAGGTCAGCGGCCAACGGTGCAGGGGCAAGTGCAGGAGGACGCCCTGACCCTGGCCGATGGTGCGCCTCATGAGGGTAATGACGAAGGTGGACAGACCACTTCCGCCAGCGGCGGTGTCGGGGCCCTCAATGCGTTGGTCGATTTCGGTGCCGACGGTCCCGGTGAGTTTGGCTTGTCCGACAGCCAGGCGGCAATCGACTCGATGGTGGCCCAAGGCCTCATGTCCGACGGCACAGCGCTGAGCTACAGCGTCGTGGGTAACTTGCTGACGGCCAGCTCAGGCGCGCAGACCATCTTCACACTGCAGGTAAATGCCGACGGCAGTTACAGCTTCAACCTCGAAGGGCCGCTGGATCATCCGTTGCCGGGTAGCACCGATGACAATCAGTTGCTCAGTCTGCCCATCGACTTCTCCGGGGTACTGAGCGCCACCGACGGTGATGGCGACCCGGTAGGTGGGTTTGCCCCGGGCAGCTTCACCATCGATGTCGAGGACGATATTCCGCTGGCGCAGAACGACTCCGCCAGCGTGCTGGCGGGACAGGCGCAAGACTTTAACGTGGTCTTCGTGCTGGATTTCAGCGGCAGTATCAACAACACCGAACTGAATCAGATGCTGCAAGCGGTGCGCGCGGCGGGCCAAACCCTGTTCAACGGCACCACGGGTGATGTGAACATCCAGCTGGTGGCGTTCTCCAGCACGGCGACCTCCTATCCGCAGGTAACCGATTTCGCGTCCCTGGACAGCCTGATTGCAAGCCTCAACCCGGCGGAAGGCGGCACCCGTCCGTTCAATGGCCAGACCGACTTCACCGATGCGATCACCGAAACCATGGCGGTGTACAGTCCGATTGCGGGCTGGAGCAACCAGGTGTTCTTCATCAGCGACGGTAACCCGAATCAGCAAACCGGGCCGGGAGGTACCTCGCTGACCAGCGCCACGGCCGCGGCGTGGGATAGTTTCGTCAACGGTAACGACATCAACGTAACCTCGATTGGCGTGGGTGGGGGCATCAATACCGCACGGTTGCAGGACATTGACGTGGATGGCTCGGGTGCGCCGATCCTGGTGGGCGACTTCGATGACTTGGTCGATACCCTGGTCGATCAGATCCTCGGCGACGTGGTATCCGGCAATGTGCTGCTGGGCAGCGACAACGCCGCGGGCGGCGGTGATGACGACGCCTTCGGTGCCGACGGCCCCGGTTATATCCAATCCATCGTCATCAACGGGGTCACCTATACTTGGGACGGCGTGGGGAACATCGATGCCAGCACCGGGCCGGACATCGCCGGCAGCCAGCTGACGGACATCGACACGGCCGAAGGCGGCAAATTGTCGTTCGACTTCGCTACCGGCGCCTGGAGCTATCAGGCACCGGTCATGGTCAACGGCGACAAGACCGAGACCTTCACCTACACCATCGTCGACAACGACGGTGACCCGGCCAGCGCCAATCTGACGATCCATGTCGAAGACAGTTCGCCGGTCATCGCCCGGGTCGACGAAGACGAGCTGCCCGGCGGGATCACCGACAGCGATTCGGTCGGCACCGTGGCTACGGGGAGCCTGAGCGATCTGCTGGTCGGTCCCTCGGTCAGCGCCCAGTTCGGCCTGTCGACGAACACCAGTGGTTTGGCGCCGGCGGCTTCCGGTGGAGTTGCCCTGGTCTACAGCGTGGCCGGTGACACCCTGACCGCCACGGCCGGCATGGCCGGCCCGACGGTGTTCACCCTGCAGGTGCAGAGCAACGGCGACTACACCTTCACCCTCAGCGGTCCGCTGGACCACCCGCTGGGCAACGGCGATGACAACGAGCTGCTGGTGATGGACTTCGCCAGCATCCTCCAGGCCAGCAGCGGCGGCGATCCGGTGCCTCTGGCTGGCAACTTCCTGCTGCAGATCGAGGACGATGTGCCGACCACCTCGGCCAACCCGACCGTGCGACTGGACGATGATGCGCTGTCTGGCGGCATCCCCGATGGCATTGGCGATGACGTCAACGCACTGAACACCAGCGGCACCCTAGGCTTCAACTACGGCGCGGACGGGCCCGGTAGCGTGCAATGGCTGACATCGGGCAGCCCGGCAGGCTTCACCTATGTCAAAGCGGGAGATGACCTGCTGATCATGCAGGGCGCGACCACTGTCGTGACGGTGACGCTGGATCCCTCGACGGGGGCCTATAGCGTTACCCAGAATGCACCGATCTCTCACCCGGAGGGGGACGATGAGAACAACCAATCCTTCAACCTGACCTATCAGGTCACCGACAAGGATGGTGACACCGCCAACGGTAGCCTGACGGTGGATGTCGACGACGATACGCCGATGGCGTTGAACGATGTGGCCAACGTTGCCGAGGCCAGCGGCCAGGACTTCAATGTGGTCTTCGTGCTGGATTTCAGCGGCAGTATCGATAACACCGAGCTGAATCAGATGCTGCAAGCCGTGCGGGCGGCGGGCCAAACCCTGTTCAGCGGCACCACGGGTGATGTGAACATCCAGCTCGTGGCGTTCTCCAGCACGGCGACCTCCTACCCGCAGGTGACCGACTTCGCGTCTTTGGACAGCCTGATTGCAAGCCTCAATCCGGCGGAAGGCGGCACCCGTCCGTTCAACGGCCAGACCGACTTCACCGACGCGATCATCGAAACCATGGCGGTATACAGTCCGATTGCGGGCTGGAGCAACCAGGTGTTCTTCATCAGCGACGGTAACCCCAATCAGCAAACCGGGCCGGGGGGAACCTCGCTAACCAGCGCCACAGCCACGGCCTGGAACAACTTCGTTGACGATAACGGCATCAACGTAACCTCGATTGGCGTCGGTAACGGTATCGATACTGACAGGCTGCAGGATATCGATGTGGACGGGATGGGGGCGCCGATCCTGGTGAACGACTTCGATGACCTGATCGATACTCTGGTCGGCCAGGTGCTCGGCGGTCTGGTGTCCGGCAATGTGCTGCTGGGCAGCGACAATGCCGTGGGCGGCGGTGACGACGATGGCTTCGGCGCCGACGGCCCCGGCTATATCCAGTCCATCGTCATCAATGGCGTTACCTACACCTGGGATGGCGTGGGCAATATCGACGTTAGCAGTGGGCCGGATATCGCCGGCAATCAACTGAGCGAGATCGCCACGGCCGAAGGCGGCAAGCTGAGCTTCAATTTCGCCACCGGTGCCTGGAGCTATGTCGCGCCGCAGACGGTAGTGGCCGATACCAGTGAATCTTTCAGCTACACCATAGTCGATGCCGATGGCGATCCATCCACGGCCTTGCTGACCATCAACATCGAGGATGCCTCACCGGTCATAGGCATGGTCGACGAGGACGAATTGCCCAATGGCATTACCGATGGCGACGCCGTGACTACGGTGGCCAGCGGCAATCTGAGCGAGCTGCTGGTGGGGACTAACGTCGGGCAGTTCGGTCTGGCGCCTGCGCCGGTCGGCTTGCCGTCGTTGCAGTCGGGTGGGGTGAACGTCACCTATGCGGTGGCCGGTAACACGCTTACCGCCAGTGCCGGTGCGCTGACCGTATTTACCCTCGTCGTACAGCCCAACGGGGATTACACCTTCACATTGCTCGGGCCTCTGGATCATCCCAACGACAACAGTGACGACAATGAGCTCTTGACGTTGAACCTGGTGGGCGCTCTGGTGGCCAGTGATGGGGTCAACCCTCTGCCCTTGGCCGGGGACCTGCTGATACAGGTCGAGGACGATGTGCCCCGCGTCAGCGCAGGATCGGCTCAGGCCGAGTCGCTGCAGGTGGACGAAAGTAATCTGACGGGCGATACCACTAGCAACTTCAGTTCGCTGTTTAACGGCAGCTATGGTGCGGATGGCCCGGGTAGCACCGTTTATGGGCTGAAGGTCAGTGCGCAGGGTGTCGACAGTGGTCTGGATGATTCACTCACCGGGCAGGACATCCTGCTGTATCTGGAGGGCGGCAACGTAGTTGGCAAGGTCGGCAGCGCATCAGGGGCTGTGGCCTTCAGCGTCTCGGTGAACAGTGGCACCGGCGCGGTGACTCTGGACCAGGCGCGTGCTGTTCTCCACAGCCCGAACAGTGGGCCGGATCAGGCAGTCAGTCTGAGCGCGGCCGATCTGGTGCAACTGACCTCCACCGTCACCGACTGGGACGGGGACTCGGCCAGCGCGTCCCTGAATCTGGGCTTCGCCATCAGCTTCAGGGACGACGCCCCGACGGCGTTCAACCAGAACCAGTCCGGTCAGGCCAGCACTAGCTTGAACACCAATCTGCTGATCGTGTTGGACAACTCCGGCAGTATGGGCAACGGTTCGGGTGTCGGTGGTATGACCCGCCTGGAAGTAGCGAAGAATGCGCTGCTCGAACTGTTCGAGCAATACGATGCCCTGGGCAATGTGAAAGTCAGCTTCGTTTCCTTCTCCACCAACGCAACCATCGAGGAAGTCTGGGTCAATATCGCCGATGCCAAAGCCGCCCTGTTAGCGCTTAACCCGACCAATTTGACCAACTACGATGATGCGCTGATCGATGCCATCACTGCCTACGGGCAAACCGGCAGCGACGGAGGCAAGCTCGCCAGCGGCAACGTGCAGAATGTTGCCTACTTCCTTTCGGACGGCTTCCCCAATGCACCGAGTGGTGACAGCGGCATCTCCAACGCACCAGGGACGGCTGCTGGATGGCCGACCCCCTATTCCAACGGTGGGGTTTCGGAGGAGCAGGCCTGGATCAACTTCCTGACTGCTAACAACATCCGCGCCTATGCCTTGGGGATGGGAACTGGTGTGGACGCCAGCGCGCTGAACCCGATCGCCTACAACGGCACCAATGGCGGTAGCAATACCAATGCGATAGTGGTCAACGACTTTAACGACCTTACCGCGACTCTGGTGGCCACTGCCCAGGCCTCGCCACTGATAGGCAATCTCACCACGGGCGGAGGCTTTGGCGCCGATGGAGGCTTCGTGCGTACCCTACTGGTGGAGGGCAAGACCTACACCTATGACAAAGTCACCAATAGCTTCGTCGCCAGCGGTCCAGGTCCCAATAATGGCAGCCTTTCAGGAGCCACGTTGACGGTCTCCATGGGGGCAGGGGCGGGCATCGCGGTGAACATGCTGACGGGGGCGTATACCTACACACCACCCAGCGCGATCAATATGGTGATCGCCGCCAGCATCGCCTTCACGTTGATGGACAACGATGGCGACACGGCCTCTGCCAATCTCAATATTTCCATCAGCCCGGGGCAGGGGCCGATGGTCATTCGCGACGACCTGGTGTTGACCAACGTGGATACGCAGAGCGGCCAGGATGTCATCGACATTCCGAAGTGGGCACTCTTGGCCAACGATAGCGGCCCGAGCAGCTCGCTGTTGTCGCTATTGTCCGTGGCCGGTGCGACCAGTGGCGTCGCGGCCCTTAATGGGGACTACGTACGCTTCACCGAGGGTGCGTCCAACGGCAACAGTGGTCGGGACGGCGGTACGTTCAACTACGCGGCATCGCTCAACGGCAGCACCGCAGTGGACAGCGCCACCGTCACTCTGGACCGCGGGCAGCATGGAGAGAACACTCTGGATGGGACCTTCCGCAACGAGATCCTACTGGGGCGCGATGGCGTCGGTGACGTACTCAACGGCAACGATGGCGACGACATCCTCATCGGCCTTGGTGGTGGTGACACCCTCAACGGCGGCAATGGCAACGACATTTTGGCAGGCGGCGCCGGCAACGACACCCTGAATGGTGGCAATGGCGTGGATACGGCCAGCTATATCGATGCCACGGCCGGTGTGAGTGTCAACCTCGGTGTCGCCGTGGCGCAGAACACCGGCGGTGCCGGCACCGATACGCTTAACAGCATTGAAAACCTGGTCGGGTCGAGTTTCGCCGACACCTTGACGGGCAACGGCAGCGTCAACTACCTGTTCGGTGGAGCCGGCAACGATACCTTGCTGGGCAATGGCGGCGATGACTTCCTCGTCGGCGGCTTGGGTGGCGACATCATGACCGGCGGCAGTGGCAAAGATACCTACATCTGGCAGAAAGGCGGTCTGGGTGGCGGTGTCGACCACATCACCGACTTCAATGTCGATCTCAGTGGGGTCAATTCCGACACGCTGGACCTGTCGCAGCTGTTGTCTGACGTGGGAGCGGATTCAAATATCTTGCAGAGCTATCTGGACTTCGCCTTCGGCGGTACCACCACGACGATTGACGTACGCACGGTGGCGGCAGGGCCGGTGGAGCAGCAGGTGGTGCTGGACAACGTCAATCTGTCGACGCTCTACGGGACGAGCGATGAGGCGACACTCATCGCGAACCTCCTCGACGATCATGCCCTGAAGGTAGACACCGTCTAGGCTTGCAGGAACGGAGCCGCCCGCCATCTTCGGGTGGCGGGTTTCTTATGGGCAGAAGCAGGAGGCGTCCATGGCCTATGTACAGCGCGACGAGCACGGAAGGCTACTGCGGGTCGAGCATGAGCCGTTCGATGCGATGACCGGAGAGGCGTCGGCCGGCGATCCCGAGATACGCAGTTGGTTGGCGAGCCATGCTCTGCATTCACACCTGATGTCGCTGCAGCACTCGGATCTGGAATTGGTGCGGGTAATCGAAGACCTGGTCAGCGTGTTGGTCAGCCGCGGCTTGATCCGCTACACCGATCTGCCCGAGGCGGCGCGCAGCAAGCTCAGCCACCGGGCCCAGGCGCGCGCGCAGCTGGACGATCTCGGCAAACTGGTGGACGAGCAGCAGCATCTGCCGTACTGAAGCCTCGGGGCGTGCCGGGCAGAGTCGAGTCGCGCAGTGCGTCATGCGTGCTCGTTAGCCATCGCCGATGGCGAAGCCCTCCGCGCGCATCTTCTGCAGCAGGTTCTGCCAGCGCGAGAGTTTCTTGGTGTCGCTCTTCCTGATGCGTGAGCCCGGCAGATACAGGCCCTCGGCATTGAAGGCGTATACCGGGAGCAGGTCTTTGCGTTGCGATGCCGGCTGGATTCCATTGATCAGGTTGTCCAGCACCAAGGGATCGGCGGCGGGACTGCTGTAATAGGTCAGCACCATGTGCGCCTGGTTCTGGCGCAGGGCCTTGACATAGGTGATGCGCAGTTTGTCGCTGGGAATGCCGAGGCGCCGCAGGGTGAAGTACTTGGCGATGGAATAGTCCTCGCAGTCGCCGGCGCCCTTGACCAAGGACTCGACCGGGGTGGCCCAGTAGTCCTTTTGTCGCCAGTTGCGGTCATCGCCGACGAAGCGCAGCTGGCGGTTGAAGAAGCCATTGACCTCGTCGAGCAGGGCCCTTTCTGGCAGGTTGGCGCTGGCTTTGATCAACGCATCCCACGCCTCGATCCGTTGTCTGGCCGTGCCGAGCTCGCCATAGCGTCTCTCGGCATTCAGCAGAACGAGGGCGAAGTCCCAGTTGGCCAGGGCGCCGCTCAGTCCAATGCACAGCACCCCGAAGCCGATCCACAGCCTGTGCAGACGCAGGTTCCATCCATGAATGCGCTGCCGTGGCTGCATGTGCCGCGCCTCTGCAGAAGATGGATCTAGTCTAGGAGCTGGCGCGAGGCTTCGCTGCTTTTGACGGGCTCGGGCAATGCGTCACGCCCGAACGGAGAGGCGGATCAAGGGTTGGGCAGGGTCTTCTGCTTGAGGATGTACAGGCTGACCAGCACCGCGCTGGTCAGCATGAAGGCGCGCGCCCAGGGTAGTGGCACCAGGTAGCAGGAGAAGGCGATGCTCAGCCACATCAGGGTCAGGGCATAGACCTTGGCGCGGCGCGGGATGCCTTGGCCCTCGAGGTAGTCACGAATCCATGGCCCCAGGTGTGGGTGACACACCAGCCAGTGGTAGAAGCGCTTGGAGCTACGCACGAAACAGGCCGCAGCCAGGAGCAGGAAGGGCGTGGTCGGCAGCACCGGCAGGAAGATGCCGACTACCCCGAGCAGCACACACAGCCAGCCCACCGCGAGCAGCGCATAGCGCACGCTGCGGTGGTTGCTTTCGCGGATATCGCCGTGCGCCATGGCGCGGTCGCTTAGTGGTGGCGTGGCTTGAGCAGTGCCGGCTTCTCTTCCGGGGCATGACACAGCAGGAACAGCGCAGTCAGCAGCTCGGGGATCTGCTCGACCATGCTGTCGACCAGGTCCTGGTCACGGGCGATTTCGGCGAACTCCGGCTGTTCGTCGAACAGGCCCGAACCGACCATGATCGGCAGCAGCAGTTCGCTGACCTCGTCTTCGGCGTCTTCGAACCAGATCGATTCGCGCAGGAATACCCCCTCCATGAAGCCGATGCACCAGCCGCGCAGGTCGGAGTCGTCCGGGTCGTCGCCCAGGTCGAGTTCGCAAGGCATCTCCGGATCATCGTCGCTGGCCAGCTGACGGGCGATGTGGGCCTTGAGTTGCAGCAGGGTCGCTTCGATCTCCTCGCGCTCGGCGTCGCTGCGATAATGCGGCGGCTCGGCGAACAGTGCGTCGATCCATTCGCGCTCCGGAATCGGCTCCGGGCAGATCGACAGAGCCGTGAGGTAGCCATGGGCGGCCACATAGTCCAAGGCCTCATCGTGCAGCTCATCGGCATCTAGGAAGGCTTGCAGGCGGGACAGTTGCTCGGCGAAGGACATCGTGGGGGCTACCTTGAAGGAGTATACGAGGCTGAATTTTAGCCCGGATCACCCTGTGTCGGCGCCTGCCCGGCAGATTTTTTTATCCGCCAACTTCCCCATGAGGCCCGGCAGGCGGGCGGCAGGAACGGGCTGCCGCCAGCGTTCGCTGGTCCGCGCGCTGAGGCCGATAGGCGTGGGTCTGTGTGCCCGGCCACTGGCGTATAATGCGCGGCTTTGTCACGGCGCCAGGGCGCCGCGTCCACGCCGTGGGCGGATTCGGGGCCGCTCCAGGGATGGAGCCGGCCCCGCCAATAGGGAGTTTCTATGCTCGAACAGGCCCAGCGCATCCTCAAAGACATCTTCGGCTACGATGCCTTCCGGGGAAATCAGGGGGCGATCATCGAGCGCGTTGCCAATGGCGGCGACGCCTTGGTGCTGATGCCCACCGGCGGCGGCAAGTCCTTGTGCTTTCAGGTTCCGGCCCTGCTGCGCGAGGGCCTGGCGGTGGTGGTGTCGCCGCTGATCGCCCTGATGGACGACCAGGTCGCCACCCTCGACGAGTTGGGCGTGGCGGCGGTGGCACTCAATTCGAGCCTGGATGCCGAGGCCCAGCGCGAGATCGCTGCGCGTATCGAGCGTGGTGAGATCAAGCTGCTCTACCTGGCTCCCGAGCGCCTGGTACAGCCGCGCATGCTGGCCTTCCTGCAGCGCCTGCCGCAGATCGCTCTGTTCGCCATCGACGAGGCCCACTGCGTGTCGCAGTGGGGGCACGACTTCCGCCCCGAATACCTGCAGCTGGGCCAGCTGGCCGAACTGTTCCCCTCTGTGCCGCGCATCGCCCTGACCGCCACCGCGGACATGCGCACCCGCGAGGAAATCGTCAACCGCCTGCATCTGCAGCAGGCCGAGCGCTTCCTGTCGAGCTTCGACCGGCCCAACATCTTCTATCGCATCGTGCCCAAGGAGCAGCCACGCAAGCAGCTGCTGGCCTTCCTCGCGGCGCGAAAGGGCGACGCCGGCATCGTCTATTGCCTGTCGCGCAAGAAGGTCGAAGAGGTGGCGGCCTTCCTCTCCGGGCAGGGCTTCCCGGCGTTGCCCTACCACGCCGGCCTCAGCAACGAGCTGCGCGCCTACCACCAGAAGCGCTTCCTCAACGAGGAGGGCCTGATCATGGTGGCGACCATCGCCTTCGGCATGGGCATCGACAAGCCCAACGTGCGCTTCGTCGCCCACCTCGACCTGCCGAAATCCCTGGAGGCCTACTACCAGGAAACCGGTCGTGCCGGCCGCGACGGCCTGCCGGCGGACGCCTGGATGGCCTATGGCCTGCAGGACGTGATCTTCCTCAAGCAGATGCTCAACAACTCCGAGGGCGACGAGCGCCACAAGCGCGTCGAGCAGCACAAGCTCGACGCCATGTTGGCCCTGTGCGAGGAGACCCGCTGCCGGCGTCAGGCGCTGCTGGCCTATTTCGACGAGGAACTGCCGCAGCCGTGCGGGCATTGCGACACCTGCAGCGACGACGTGCAGACCTGGGACGCCACCGAGCCGGCGCGCCAGGCCCTGTCGGCGATCTATCGCAGCGGCCAGCGTTACGGCGTCGGCCACCTGGTCGACCTGCTGCTCGGCCGCGACAACGACAAGGTGCGCAGCTTGGGGCATCAGCACCTGAGCGTATTCGGCGTCGGCAAGGCGCTGGCCGAGGGGGAGTGGCGCTCGCTGTTTCGCCAGTTGGTGGCCCGCGGCCTGGCCGATGTCGACCTGGAAGGCTACGGCGGCCTGCGCCTGTCCGACAGCTGCCGACCGTTGCTGCGCGGCGAGGTCAGTCTGCAGCTGCGCCGCGACCTCAAGCCCCAGCACAGCGCCAAGGGCTCCAGCAGTGCGGCCAGTCAGCTGGTTCGAGGCGAGGAGCGCGAGCAGTGGGAGGCCCTGCGCGCCTTGCGGCGCAAGCTGGCCGAGGAGCACGGGGTGCCGCCTTACGTGATCTTCCCCGATGCGACGCTGTTGGAAATGCTCCGCAGCCAGCCCGGCACCCTGGCCGAGATGGCCCGGGTCAGCGGCGTCGGCGCGCGCAAGCTGGAGCGCTATGGCGAGGCCTTCCTCGAGGTGCTCGGCGGCGCCGCGGACGCGCCGCCGGTGGTGGTCGACCTGCGCCACGAGCTGATCAGCCTGGCCCGCGCCGGCATGACCCCGGCGCAGATTGCCAGCCAACTCAGGTGCAGCGAGAAGAATGTCTTCAACCTGCTGGCCGAGGCCATCGGGCGCCAGCAGTTGTCCCTGGAGCAGGCCCTGGACCTGCCCGAGGACCTGCTCGGCGAGGTGCAGGATGCCTTCCTCGACGGCGAGGGCGAGCTGCCGCCGGTGGCGGCGATTGCCCCGTTGTTCGTCGGGCGCCTGGAGGAGGGCGTGCTGCACTGCGTGCGCGCCGCGCTGCAGGCGGAGTTCGAGGTCTGATCGGCGCTTAAGTCAGGGCTGTCGCACGGCCTGGCCGATTTTGCCGCGCCGATGGCGCAGGGCGTCAGTGCTCGAGGCGAATCGCCGGTGCTAGCATCGTGCGGTTTTTCCGAGAGGCGTCCTGCGATGGAGCGACTGATTCAAGCCGATGGCCAACCCCATTACGGCATCTTTGCCGCCGCGCCGGGGCTGATCAACTACCGCGATTTCGTGTTCCGCTCGCCGATGGGCCGGCGCCTGGGCGCCCTGGCCAAATGGCGGCGCTTCCATCAGTTCCAGTATTTCGGCCTGATCAGCGATCAGTTGATCGGCGGCTGCGCCCTGGCCAATCTGAGCCTGGCGGGCATAGGCTTCGTCTACCTGTTCCATCCGCCCAGCGGCCGCATGATCGAGCGCCAGTTCAAGCTGCCGCTGAGTCTGGGCACGCGCTTTTCCCAGTGCCCCGACGACGGCCTGTGCGAGCTGCGCAGCGGGCGTAACTGGCTGCGCCTGGAGAACCGTGCGCAGCCGAGGGAAAAGCGCCTGTTGGTCGAGCTGGACGACGGGACGCGCATCGACGCCTGCTTTTCCGAGGTTGCGCCGGCCTTCCAGCCCATGTGCATCAATACGCCCACCGCGGTGAACGGCTGGGTCTACGCGCAGAAGGTGGCGGGCGTGCGCTGCACCGGCCAGGTCAAGAGCAGCCTGGGCGACTTCGACCTGGCCGCCATCGGCGCCTTTGCCCACCACGACTGGTCGGCCGGTTATATGCGCCCGGAGACCCACTGGAACTGGGCCTGCCTGTCCGGCCTGGCGGCGGGACGGCGTGTCGGCCTGAACCTGTCGTGCGGGGTCAACGAGACCAGCTTCACCGAGAACTGCTACTGGCTCGACGGCGAGCTGCTCAAGGTCGACACGGTGCGTTTCGCCTTCGACCGGCAACAGCCGCTGCAGCCCTGGCACATCAGTTCCCACGACGGCCAGGTGGCCCTGAGATTCGACGCCCGCGGCCTGCACCAGGAGCGGATGAACCTGGGCATCCTGGCCAGCAACTTCAAGCAGATCTTCGGCCAGTTCAGCGGCGTCCTGCGCCCGTCTGGACGACCTGAGGTGGTGATCGACGGGCAGTGGGGGTTTGTCGAGGATCAATATGTGAAGTGGTGAGGCGGTCGAGAAAGCTTGCTCTCGGTGCGCGGTTATGATTAGCTGGCTAATTATTAGTTTTTATGATTATAAGAGCCGCTCACCCATGTCGCACACCGATCAACACCGTTTCGCCATGCAGATCGCCCAATTGTCCCGCGCCTGGCGCGCAGAGCTGGACCGCCGACTGGTCGGGCTCGGGCTCTCTCAGGCCCGCTGGCTGGTGCTCCTGCACCTGGCCCGTTTCGACGAACTGCCGACCCAGCGCGAGCTGGCCAAGAGCGTCGGCGTCGAGGGGCCTACGTTGGCACGCCTGCTCGACAGCCTGGAGGCGCAAGGACTGGTGAGCCGTCAGGCGGTTCCCGAAGACCGCCGGGCCAAGAAGATCAGTCTGAGCCCGCAAGCCCAGCCGTTGATCGAGCAGATCGAGGCCATCTCCACCCAGCTGCGCAAGGAATGCTTCGCCGGTATCGACGAGGAGGAGCTGCGGCGCTGCCAGCAAGTGCATGCCCGGGTTCTGGCTAACCTGGAAAAGCGCTGATGGCCCAAGACCTGCACGCTTTGCAGGTTCGATTCGGCGCCCGTTACCCACAGTGGTTGCTGGGCGTGTTGATGCTCGGCAGCATGGCCATGGTCCTGGCCTCGACCACCATCAACGTGGCCTTGCCGGCGATCATGGCGGACTTCGCCATTGGCCGGCCCCTGGTGCAGTGGTTGTCGACCGGGTTCCTCGCGGCGATGACCGCCGGCCTGCTGTTGTCCGCCTGGGCGCAGGCGCGCTGGGGGGCGCGGCGTACCGCGCAGATCGGCCTGGCACTCTTTATCCTGACCTCGTTGCTGGCCGTAGTCGCCCAGACGGCCTGGCAGCTGATCGCCTTGCGCATCGTCCAGGGCCTGTGCGCGGGCATCGTCCAGCCATTGGCTATGGTCCTGATCTTCCGCGTGTTCGCCGTCTCCGGGCGTGGCATGGCCCTGGGTATCTACGGCCTCGGGGTGATGGTCGCGCCGACGCTGGGCCCGAGTATCGGCGGTTACCTGGTCGATCACTTCGGCTGGCCGGCGGTGTTCTGGTTGCCGCTGCCCCTGTGCGTCCTGGCGCTGTTGGCGGGGCAGTGGTTGTTGCCCAGCCAGCGGGAGCGAACCACGCCCATGCTGGATGTCGGTGCCTTCGCGTTGATGTGCGTGGCCCTGTTCGCCGCCCTCGGTGCCTTGGCCGAGGCGCAACGTTTCGCCTGGGACACACCGCGGGTATGGCTGCCGGCTGTGATCGGGGCCGTGGCGCTCGCCGGCTTCTTCGCCCGCAGCCGGCGCAGCGGCACGCCGCTGCTGCCCCTCGACCTGTGGCGCCATGCGGGCTTTCGCAGCGCCAGCTGGGTCGCACTGACGCTGGGGGTAGGGCTGTACGGCTCGACCTATCTGATCCCGCTCTATCTACAGACCATCCAGGGCTACAGCGCCGGTCTGGCCGGCGCCTTGTTGCTGCCGACCGGGGTGCTGATGGGGGCCGCCTCCTTTGCCGGCGGCTGGTTGAGCGACCGCTCCTCGGCGGCGTTGCTGCTGGCCAGCGGCCTGCTGATCTTCGCCTTGTCGGCAGCCGGGCTGGCCTGGCTCGAACCCGGAGCCCCGTTCGTCCTGCTGTGCTTCTGGGCCTGTGTCGGCCGGGTGGGCCTAGGCTTGCTGTTGCCGGCATTGAGCACCGGCTCGCTGGACATCCTCAGCCCGCAGGAGCTGGCCCAGGGGGCCGGGGCCATCACCTTCGTGCGCCAACTGGGGGGGGCGTTCGGCGTCAACCTGCTGACCTTCTTCCTCGAGTGGCGTCATGCCGCCGAGGGTGGCCACGGGATGGCCGAGGCTCTGGCCTTCCAGCAGAGTTTCTGGCTGATGGCGGCGGTGTTCGTCCTGACTGTGCTGGCCGCTGTGGGCGTGCGTCCGAGCGCCGATCAAGGCGCGGGCGTCACTCGTCGTTGAGTCGATGGGATTTTGCTACTTTGCGGGCCAGAGCCATAGGCTGAACCCTGGTTTACCCTCTAAACTGCGCAAAATCGAATATTGTGACCATACTCACTGACAAGTTGAGTTCGACATGGCTCGTCTTTCTCAATGCACTTTTTTGCTAAACCGTTTCTTCTCATCGCTCACAGGAAGTGCATAGCCGGCCGCTAGGTGGTGAGTCATTCAAGAACGGAGTTTCCGGGGGGGTCATATGGCTAGGGTTCGCCAATTATTGCTTGGCCTGGCATCCAGTTCGGCACTTTATTCAGGCCTGGTACCGGCCTTGGGGTTGGGCGAAATCACGCTGCACTCGGCGTTGAATCAACCACTCGAAGCGGATATCGAATTACTCGAAATTGCCGATCTGAGCGCCGACGACCTGAAAGTCAGGCTCGCGCCCGCCGAGGTCTTCAGTCGCTCCGGGGTCGAGCGCTTCTACTTTCTCAATGACTTGCGCTTCACTCCCTTGCTGCGCGATGGCAGCGGGATTATCCGGGTTCGTTCGAACCAGCCGGTGCGTGAGCCGTACCTGAACTTCATCGTCGAAGTGGCCCGTCCCAATGGCCGGCTGCTGCGTGAATACACCCTGTTGCTGGACCCGCCCGGCTCCTCGGCCTATCGCACCCTGACCTCGGCGCCTGCCGCGTCGGTCGGGGCGCGGGCGAGGGTGGCGCCCCCTCCGGCTGCGCCTCGCACAACAGGGCCCAAGCCGCCGGCGATTCTGGACAAGCGCTATCGTGTCGTGCGCGGCGACAGCCTGTGGAAGATCGCCGCACGTTTGCGTGCCGAGGGCAGTCAGGCAAGGCAACAGGATTTGATGGCGGATATTCATGCCCTCAACCCCCAGGCCTTTGCCGGCGGCGACATCAACCAGTTGTTGGCCAGCGTCGAGCTGCTGCTGCCGGATAGCGCGGTTTCCTCTGTGCAGGCCGAGGCTGCCGCCGCAGCGGCGGAGCAAACAGCCGACGCCAAGACGCTCGTCTCGAACGAGTCACCCGCGCCTCAACCCATCGATCCCCAGGTCGAACTGATCACTCAGGCGCAGCGGCGCGTGGAGCAGGAGCTGGCCGGTCAGGCGGCGGAGAACCTGCAACTGCAGCAGCAGCTGGCCGAGGTGCAGGCGCAGATTCAACAGCTGCAGGCGCAGATGGAGAGCAAGGACCAGCAGCTGGCTGCCTTGCAGGCCAGGCTGCGTGAGGGCCAGGGGGTGGCCGATACGCCTGCCGGTCAGGCCGCGGAGTCCACCGCGCCTGCTCTGAGCGAGCAGGCCCAGGACGAACCCGCCGCGATTCAGGGGCGCAACTGGTTCGGGGCCGGAGTCGCGGCCTTGCTCCTGGTGTTGGCGAGCCTGGCGGGGCTGCTCTGGCGCTCCAACCGACGGCGGGCCCAACTCGAGGCCCTGCAGCCCGAGCCCGAGCCTCGGGTCATGGCTGCCGTCGAGGAGGAAGCGCCGGCACCGCTCGTGCAGCCACCGAAGGCGGCCGCGGTCGAACCCGAGATCCGGCTGACGGGTGCCGCGCCGGCGCGTCAGGCCGCTCCTGCCGATGCACTGGAAGGTGCCAATATCTACATCGCCTATGGTCGTTTCGGTGCGGCTGCCGATGCCCTGCGCAAGGCACTCGATGCCCAGCCGGAACGCAACGATATCCGCTTCCGGTTGCTGGAGGTCTTGGCTCAACTGGGGGATGTCCAGGCCTTCGCCCAGGAAGAGGCGCTCTTTCGCGAAGGAGGCTCCTCTTCGTCGCGTGTCGATGAGCTCAAGGCACGCTACCCGCAAATGAGTGAGCGGCCGGCCAGCGAGCCCCTGGATGATGCGGTGCTGGTGTTCGAGGACCAGGAGCCGCAGGGGATGGAGATCGCGGCGGAGGAAGACTTCCAGCTCAATCTGGACGACCTGTCGCTCGACGCAGATTGGGATCTGGTCACCGCCTTCGAGTCACCGTCCAGCAAGAAGTCTGCGGCGCCAGGCGAGGCGGGCGACGCCGCTCCTGGCAAGGGCCTGAAGGACTCCCAGGACGTGCGCAGTCCCTTTGCCGAGACCATGCTGGTCGAAGAAGCCAGTGCCGAGGACTGGTTGCAGGAGGAGGTGGCCGAAGAGTTCAGTCGGCAGGATTCGGTGGATGACGGCTCGTTATTGGTCGGGCTCGATCAACTGGAGGGCGACCGCGACAACCTCACCAAGCTCAACCTGGCACTGGCCTATATAGAGCAAGGCAGCCTCGACAGCGCCTGCGGCATTCTCAATCAGGTGCTCAGCGAGGGCGACGAGGTGCAGAAGCAGCAAGCCCGCGAGTTGCTGGCCAAGATCGCCTAGCGTCATCGGCGCCGAGTGGCCTCATCGAACACGCCCGTTCAGATATATCTGCGCGGGCTTTTTTCTGCCCGGTCAGGTCCGCGCTGGCGCTATCATGACCGCGTCCCGTCAACCAGAGTCGTTCCATGTCCAGTCACAAAGCGGAAGTGGTGATCACCTATTGCACCCAATGCCAGTGGTTGCTGCGCGCCGCCTGGCTGGCCCAGGAACTGCTATCGACCTTCGCCGATGACTTGGCCAGGGTCAGCCTGGAGCCCGGAACTGGTGGGGTGTTCCGCATCACCTGCGACACGGTGCAGATCTGGGAGCGCAAGGCCGATGGCGGTTTTCCCGAGGCCAAGGTGCTCAAGCAGCGGGTGCGCGACCAGATCGATCCCCAGCGCGACCTGGGGCATAGCGACCGCCCGCGCGACGCCTGATCAGCGCGCCATACGCGCCGAGGCGAAGATCGCCAGGATGATTAGCGCGCCGCCGGCGAACATGCTCGGGGTTGGCACCTCCTGGAACAGCCACCAGGCGAAGGCGATGCCATAGACCGGCTCCAGGGCGAAGATCACCGCGGCGCTACGCGCCTTGATCACCCGCAGGCTGGCGACGAACAGGCTGTGGGCCAATCCCGTGCAGAGCACCCCGAGCATGGCCAGCCAGAACCAGTCGAGCAGGCTCAGGTCTGCTAGCAGCGGCCAGGCGAAGGGCATGAAGCAGGCCAGTGCGGTGAAGTTCTGGCACAGCGCGGCCCGGACCGGGTCGATGCCACCGGTGCTGGCCCGATTGAGCAGCGACAGCAGGGCGAACAGCAGGCCGGATAGCACGGCCCAGAGCAGCCCGGCAGTGCCCTGGCTGTTCAGGTCGAAACTCGGCGTGACCAGCACCAGGCCCAGGCAGACCACGCCCACCATCAGAAACTCACTGGGCCGGGTGCGCTCGCGGAACAGCAGGCCCTCCAGTAGCACGGTAAAGGCTGGGAAACTGGCGAAGCCCAGGGTGGCGATGGCCACGCCGGAAACGTTGACCGCCTGGAAAAAGGTCATCCAATGAGCACCGAGCAACAGCCCGCCGAGCCCCAACAGGCCCAGTTGGGTTCCGCTGGGGCGCTTGCCGCGGGCCTGCCCGAACAGCTGGGCGAACAGGGCCAGGGCCAGTACGGCGAACAGCGCGCGGCCGACCACTATGACCAGCGGGGCGCTGTCGGCCAGCTTGCCGAATATCCCCGAGAGGCCGAACAGCAGGGCGCCCAGGTGGATCGCCAGCAGCGCCTTGCCTTCGCTCATGCCAGCCGCGCCCCGTTGGGCAGCGGTTTGTCGAATCCGGCGAGCACCACCTTGTCGGCGGCATCGTACACACCGGTCACCAGCACTTCCGAGCGAACCCCGGCGATGCGTTTGGGGGCGAAGTTGCACACGCACAGCACCTGCCGGCCGATCAGCTCGTCGCAGCCGTAGTGTGCGGTCAGCTGGGCGCTGGAGGTCTTGACGCCGAGTTCGCCGAGGTCGACGCGCAGCACGTATGCCGGTTTCAGCGCCTTGGCATTGGGTTCGGCGGACACTACCGTGCCGACGCGCAACTCGACCCGCTGGAAATCGTCCCATTCGATAGACTGCATAACGCCTCCACTGTTGATCTCGGGTGCAGTCTAGGGGGCGTCATGGGCGTTGTCTGTCGCGCGAGTCGCGGGCTTTGTCGCGTCACTCGCAGGCGCGGCGTAGGGCGCGCGGGGTGGTGCCGAACTGGCGCGAGAGGGCGGCGGTGAAGGCGCTCTGCGAGCTGTAGCCGACCCGCGCGGCGATGTCGCCGACGCTCAGGTGGCTGTGTTGCAGCAGGTGGCGGGCGAGTTGCAGGCGTCGGCCGCGCACGTATTCCATCGGAGTCTGCCCGACTTCGTCGAGGAAGCGGGCATGAAAGCGCGCGGTGGACAGGCCCGCCAGCCGAGCCAGGTCGCCGACTTGCAGGGGGTGGGCGGCGTGCCGGTCGATATGGGCGTCGAGGGCGGCCAGGGGCAGGCGGCGGCTCTCCCCCAGGGGCTGGGTCTCGGCCGCCAGGCTGGCCAGGAGCAGGGCGGCGCCCTGCTCGGCGATGACCGGGTCGTTGATCGGGCTGGCCGCGAGCCAGCTGACCAGTTGGCCCTGCGCCGGGCTGAGCTGCAGCGCGCCGGGGCGGTCGAGCAGGTGCAGGCTGGCGTCGGCGTGGCCGCCCAGGCGCTGCTGCAGCCAGTGCTGCGAGGGCACATCGAGCACCAGGCATTGGCTGCCGTTTCGGCTGCCGCAGGCGTGTCGGGCATCGGCGGGCACCACCGCCAGGGTCTGACGGATCACCTGGCTGGCGCGGCCCGCCACTTCGAAGTCCAGCTGACCGCTCAGGCCGAACACCAGCTGGGCATGGCCGTGGCTATGGCTGAGCAGCTCGTGGCTGTAGTGGCGCAGGGAAAGCAGCGAAGGCATGGTCGGTTCCTCGAGCAAGGCCGTCAGTCTACTCCCTGTGGCCGACCAATGGCGCAGTCATCCGATTGAAGTCTAGCGGTCATAAGGGCTTCACCCCTGTCGGCCATGCTCGTCGAAACCCTGGCGGAGGCCGCCCATGAGCAGCGCACAGCTGGTGAAGCCGAGTCGTAAGCAACGTGTCCGCACCCTGTGGATCTCCGATGTCCACCTGGGCACCCGGGACTGCCAGGCCGAGCATCTGGCCGCCTTTCTCAAGCGCTACCAGGCGGACCGGGTCTATCTGGTCGGCGACATCATCGACGGCTGGAAGCTGCGCGGCGGCATCTACTGGCCCCAGGCGCACAGCAACGTGATCCGCCGTCTGCTGACCATGAGCAAGCGCGGCACCGAGGTGATCTATGTTACCGGCAACCACGACGAGTTCCTGCGCCGCTATTCCAGCCTGGTGCTGGGCAACATCCAGCTGGTCGACGAGGCCGAGCACCTCACTGCCGACGGCCGCCGGCTGCTGGTGATCCATGGCGACCAGTTCGACGTGATCACCCGCTACCACCGCTGGCTGGCCTTCCTCGGCGACTCGGCCTACGAGTTCACCCTGACCCTCAACCGTTGGCTCAATCACTGGCGCCAGCGCTATGGCTACGGTTACTGGTCGCTGTCGGCCTACCTCAAGCACAAGGTCAAGAGCGCGGTGAACTTCATCAGCGACTTCGAGGAGGCCATCGCTCACGAGTGCGTCAAGCGCGGCTTCAATGGGGTGGTCTGCGGCCATATCCATCACGCCGAGATCCGCAGGGTGGGCGGCGTCGAATACATGAACTGCGGCGACTGGGTCGAGTCCTGCACGGCGCTGATCGAGCAGCTGGATGGCAGCATTCTGCTCTACCGGCTCGCCGAGGAGCAGGGGCAGCTGGAGGCGGAACAGCCGGCCCTCGCCGAGCCGCTGGCATGAGGATACTGATCGTCTCCGACGCCTGGTCGCCGCAGGTCAACGGCGTGGTCACCAGCCTGCAGGCTCTGGTCGCCGAGCTGCGTGGCTTGGGCCATCAGGTCAAGCTGCTGTCGCCCTCGGATTTTCGTTCGCGGCCCTGCCCGACCTACCCGGAGATTCCCCTGGTGTGGGATCTCTGGCGAGTCGGGCCGGCGATTCGCGAGTTTCGTCCGGATTGCGTTCATCTCGCCACCGAAGGCCCTCTGGGCTGGGCCGCGCGGCGCTGGCTGCGCAAGCGCCGGCTGGCGTTCTCCAGCGCTGTCCACACGCGCTTTCCGGAGTATCTCAACACCCGCTGGTCCTGGCTGCCGCTGAGCTGGGGCTATGCCTATCTGCGCTGGTTCCATCGGCCGAGCCAGGCGGTGCTGGTGAGTACCGAGCGATTGCGGGGCGAGCTGGCGGAGTGGCGAATCAGGCGTCTGGTGTTGTGGCGCAAGGGGGTCGACACGCGGCTGTTTCATCCCGGGGAGCGGGGGGCTGGTCCCGTGCAGCCGGTATTTCTCTGTGTCGGGCGCATCGCCGCGGAGAAAAACCTGCAGGCCTTCCTTGCTCTCGACCTGCCGGGGGAGCTGCAGGTGGTGGGTGATGGTCCGCAGCGCGAGGAGCTGCAGGCCCGCTTTCCGCGGGTGAGGTTTCTCGGCTACCGGCATGGGGAGGCCCTGGCCGAGGCCTATCGCCAGGCCAGCGTGCTGGTGTTTCCTTCGCGTACCGACACCTACGGTCTGGTAATGCTCGAGGCGCTGGCATGCGGCACGCCGGTGGCTGCCTTTCCGGTCCCGGGGCCGCTGGATGTCTTGGAGCAGGGCGTCAACGGGGTGATGGCCGAGGACTTGCGCGAGGCCTGCCTGGCTGCGCTGGAGTTGGATCGCGCGCGGTGTGCCGAGCTGGCGGCGCGTCAGTCCTGGCGGGCCTCGGCCCTGGAGTTTCTGGCGCAACAGCGGCTGCTCGACGGCGAGCCATGCCTCGATCTAGCGGCCGTTGCGACCAGGCCCTAGGGGCGTGAGTCTCCCGGCCTCTGATGACGAGGCCGCCTTCCGGCGGCCCCGCATGCTCACATGATCACTTTGTCGCGGAGCTTCTCCGCGGCCTGGTGCAGGGCCTGGATGACCCGTTCCTTGTCGAAGTTCTGGATGCCGTTGGTGTCCAGGTACATGGAGAAACCGGGCAGCTCATGCTCGACGTAGCTGGAGGTGGCGCCCAGGTCGCGGCGGAAATCCACCACCTGATAGATCTGCACGGGGCGGGTGAAGCCCTTGACGCCGATCTGGCCCTTGTCGCGGCACATGATCAGGTCCTTGACCAGGGAATAGGTCTCGTGGGAGATGAGGATCTCGCCGGCTTCGGCGGCGCTCTCCAGGCGGCTGGCCAGGTTCACGTCGCGACCGATGATGGTGTAGTCCATGCGGGTGTCGGCGCCGAAGTTGCCGACCGTGCAATAGCCGGTGTTCAGGCCCATGCGGATCTCCAGGGGTTTGGTGATGCCCTGGCTGCGCCATTGCTGACGCAGCACCTTCATGTGCTTGCGCATGGCGATGGCCATCGACACCGCCGCCACCGCGTCCTTCTTGGCGCCCTTGCTGGACGGGTCGCCGAAGAACACCATGACGCTATCGCCGATGAACTTGTCGATGGTGCCGCCATATTTCAGGCAGATCTTCGACATCTCGTTGAGGTAGCTGTTGAGCAGGTCGGTCAGGGCCTCGGCTTCCAGCTCCTCGGACAGCTCGGTGAAGCCCTTGATGTCGGAGAAGAACACCGTGAGCTTCTTGCGCTGGGTCTCCAGACGCACGCTCTTCTTGCCGCTGAAGATCGACTCCCACACCTGGGGCGACAGGTATTTGGCCAGGTTGCGCGCCAGGCGCGCGGCCTTTTCCTGCTCGCGCTTGATTTCGCTGCGCACCTGGGCCAGGCGCAGGCCCTGCTGGTGCACGAAATAGGCGGTGATGCAGATGTACAGGGTGGTGAAGACGATGCTGACCAGGGAGACCAGGGCCGGTGATTGGGGGTTGATTTGCAGGTCGATCAGCGCACAGCTGAGCAGGGTTCCGCTGAGCGCGACCAGCAGGGCCAGGCCCATATGGCGCAAACCGCCAATAACCAGGGAGCTGAAGGCGAGGGTCAGCAGGCACATCAGGCTGGGCACAACCGAGAACCCCAGCAAGGCGAGTGCGGCGCCGCAGTGCAGGGCGTCGACAAACAGCAGAGTCAGGGTCGTACGCTGTGGGTGGTTGCGCTTGAAGCGCAGGCTCAGGTGATGAGCCAGGTGCGGATAGAGCAGGGCGTAGGGCACCATCCACAGAATGCTGTAGGCGAAATGCTGGGCATGAGTGCCGGCGGCAATGCTGGCGGCTACTGCGATATAGGCCAGCACGCGGGAGTAGTACTCGCGCAGCGGCGGCGCCGGCAATGCATGGGGCCGAGTGGTGGCATTCATTGGGTGGAGACGATCCCTGCTGATTTTCTGACGCCTCTGCTGGACGCCTGGAGGGTCTGCAAGCTCTGGGCCAAGCTTGGGACAAGGTTGGGATCATAACCAAGGCTCGCGGCGATAGCCAAGCATCATGGCTCAGCGGTGGGCTGCGGGTGGCGGGCGGTCGCAGGGACGGCGGTCTGGCTGAGTCTCCTTAAAACCTGATGCGTCCGGTAAAGGCATCCTTGAGCATGACCCAGTCGCCGATGAAACTGTACAGCGGGTACTGGAACGTCGCCGGGCGGTTCTTCTCGAAGACGAAATGGCCGATCCAGGCGAAGCCGTAGCCGGCAAAGGGCAGGGCAAGCAGCCATAGCCACTGCTGGGTGGCCAGGGCATAACCGAGGATGCCCAATACCAACAGGCTGCCGGCATAGTGCAGGCGGCGGCAGACAGAGTTGCTGTGCTCCTGCAGGTAATAGGGGTAGAACTCGGCGAAGCTGCGGTATCGCTGTTGGGTCTGGCGGGTCATGGCTTGCCTCCTGTCGATGCTTTGGCCGCACCGGCCATTGAAGCCGGCGGGGCTTTTCTGCAGTCTAAGCCGGCCTTCGGGCCGGGCCAGTGACATTGAGTGCCAGTTTAGTACCCTTGCGTCGCCGGCCCGTTGGGAGTGTCATCCACAGCCTAATAAGAAAAACGCCATGAGCGAACGCACTACCTCGTCGAGCTGGGCCCTGGGCATCGTCCAGGCGCTGGAAATGGGCGGTGTCGACTGCCGGACACTCTTTCTTGAGCTGGGGTTGGACTATGCCGCCCTGCAGGACCCCGACGCCCGCTTCGCGCAAGACGGCATGACCCGATTGTGGCAGCGTGCGGTCGAGCTGTCGGGTAATCCGGCGATCGGCTTGAACATGGCCAAGGTGGTACGTCCCGCGTCGTTTCACGTGGTCGGCTATGCGCTGATGTCCAGCCGCACACTGAAGGAGGGGCTGACGCGCCTGGTGCGCTACCAGCGGATCATCGCCGAGGGCGCCGACCTGAGCTTTCGTCCGACCCCCCGGGGCTACGAGCTGGTGCTGGCGATCCATGGTGATCGCCTGCCGCCGGCGCGTCAGAGTGCCGAAGCCTCGCTGGCCTATGCCCTGGCGTTCTGCCGCTGGATGACCGGCAAGCCGCTGCGCCCGCAGCAGATCCTGTTCCAGGGCGATCCGCCGGCCGACCTGCAGCCGTTCGAACAGGTGTTCCAGGCTCCGCTTAGGTTCAATGCGGCGCACTACGCCCTGCTGTTCGAGCGGGCGGATCTGGACACGCCACTGCCGACTGCCAACGAAGCGCTGGCGCAGTTGCACGACAGGTTTGCCGGTGAATACCTGGCGCGTTTTTCGGAGAGCCGGGTGACCCATCTGGCCCGTCAGGTACTGTGTCGCCAACTACCCCAGGGCGAGCCCAAGCGTGAGGCGGTGGCCCAGGCGCTGCACCTGTCGCAGCGCACCCTGCAGCGGCGCTTGCAGGAGGAGGGCACCAGCTTCCAGCAGCTGCTCGACGACACTCGCCGCGAACTGGCCGAGCAGTACCTCGGCCAGCCCAACCTGACCCTGCTGGAGATTGCCTATTTGCTGGGGTTCGCCGACCCGAGCAACTTCTTTCGCGCCTTCCGTCGTTGGTTCGCTCGCACCCCCGGCGAATACCGCGCCCGTCTCTAATCCTCTGGGGGCGTCAGTGGCGCCAGAAAGACGGCATCAGCAGCACCAGCACGGTGAGGATCTCCAGGCGACCGAGCAGCATGCCCAGGGTCAGCAGCCATTTGGCGATGTCCGGTAACGGGGCGTAGTTGCCGGACGGGCCGATGATCGGCCCCATGCCCGGGCCCACGCCGGAGACGGCGCTGGCGGCGCCGCTCAGCGCGGTGATCCAGTCCAGGTCGCAGAGGGTCAGGGCCAGGGCCAGGGCGGCGATGGTGATGGTGAAGAAGAAGGAGAAGGTCAGGATCGAGCGGACGATGTCCTCGTCCAGGCGGTGCATGTTGTATTGCTGCTTGATCACCGCGCGCGGGTGCACCAGCTGCTGCAGGTTGGCCTTGAGCAGTACGTAGGCGACCTGGAAGCGGAAGATCTTCAGGCCGCCGGCGGTGGAACCGGAGCAGCCGCCGATGAAGCCCAGATAGAAGAACAGCATGCCGGCGAAGCCGCCCCACAGGGTGTAATCGCCCACGGCGAAGCCGCTGGTGGTCATGATCGAGGTGCTGTTGACCGCCACATGGCGGACGGCCTCCAGCCAATGCAGCTCGCTGGTCAGGCAGTACCAGGTGCCGAGGGCGAGCCAGGTGAACAGTAGGATGGAAAGAAAGCCCTGCACCTGCTGGTCCCTGAGCAGGGCACGGTAGTGGCCGCGCAGGGTCGAGACGTACAGTGCGAACGGCAGGCTGCCGAGGATCATCACCACCACCGCCACCCAATGCACCGCCGGCTGGCTCCAGTTGCCCAGGGAGCGGTCGGAGGTGGAGAAGCCGCCGGTGGCGATGGCGGACATGGCGTGGTTGATCGCGTCGAACAGGCCCATGCCGGCCAGCCAGAAGGCGAGAGCGCTGAGTAGGCTCAGGCCGAGATAGGCGGCGATCATGTATTTGGCGACCATGTGCGAGCGCGGCATGACTTTTTCCGAGCGATCCGAGGACTCGGTCTGGAACAGGCGCATACCGCCGATGCGCAGCATCGGCAGGATCGCCACGGCCATGGCGATGAAGCCGATGCCGCCGAGCCACTGCAGCAGCGAGCGCCAGATCAGGATGCCCGGCGACATGCTGTCCAGTCCGCTGAGCACGGTGGCGCCCGTGGTGGTAATGCCGGACATGCTCTCGAAGAAGGCGTCGGTGTAGCTGATGTGCTGGGTGAACATGAAGGGAATGGCGGCGAACACGCAGACCAGCAGCCAGCTCGACACGGTCAGCATGTACATGTCGCGCGGGCGCAGCTGGGTATCTTTCGGGCGGCCCTGGGCGACCATGGCCAGGCCGGCGACGAAGGTGATCAGGCTCGACCAGAGAAAGGCGTTGAGCTCGTGGGCGCGCTCGAAGACCAGCAGGGTGAGCATCGGCACGACCATGCTGATGGCCAGGGTGATCAGAAAGATGCCGTTGATGA
Source organism: Pseudomonas sp. MBLB4123 (assembly GCF_051904775.1). Taxonomy (NCBI): domain Bacteria; kingdom Pseudomonadati; phylum Pseudomonadota; class Gammaproteobacteria; order Pseudomonadales; family Pseudomonadaceae; genus Pseudomonas; species Pseudomonas sp. MBLB4123. The sequence continues at coordinate 1,615,976 of NZ_CP196711.1, read as the reverse complement.
ACGCGATGACTCGTAGGGTCGGCAAGGCCATGAAATGGGCTCGGGCTGGTGACGTCAAAGGGCGCCATTCTACCCCTGTCGTGAGCGCAATACAGCCGCCAGCATGCCGCGCTTTACAAGTGCTCGGCGCTGCATAGAATAGCGCGCCAGGTGCCGGCCCTTGCCGGTTTCTGAGCCCTCTAAAATCATGTCGAATGCTAATCCTTGCCTTACGTGCGGCGCCTGCTGCGCGCATTTTCGTGTGTCTTTCTTCTGGGGTGAGTGCCAGTCGGCCGGCGGTTTGGTGCCGGATGAGCAGGTAATCCAGGTCACCCCGCACCGGGTCGCCATGCGCGGCACCGAGGCCAAGCCGGCGCGCTGCGTCGCCCTGCTCGGCGATGTCGGCCAGGGCGTGCGCTGCACCCTGTACGAGCAGCGCTCCAGCCCCTGCCGCGAGTTCGAGGCATCCTGGGCCAACGGCGAACACAACCCGCGCTGCGACGATGCCCGCCGCGCCCATGGTCTGCCGCCGCTGACTCCGCCGCTGCAGCCGAGTGTGTCGCCGGAGCGCGTGGCCTAAGCGTCAGCCCGCAGTTTTTCCCCAACGGGCGGGGCCGTGCCTCTAGAATTGCCGCTTCTTTTCTTCTGGAGGTGGCCGATGGATGCGCTCGATGCCCTGCTTAACCGTGTTTCCGCGCCGCGTTTGCGGGCGCCCGGACCCGACGCGGCCCAGCGTGAGCTGTTGTTCCGCGCCGCGCTGCGGGCGCCGGATCATGCCCTGCTGCGGCCCTGGCGCTTTCTGACCGTCGAGGGCGACGCGCGCGAGCAGCTGGGTGAACTGTTTGCCCAGGCGCTGCTGGCGCGCAGCGCCGATGCCGGCGAGGAGGCCCTGGCCAAGGCGCGGGCCATGCCGCTGCGTGCCCCCTTGCTGGTGGTGGTGATCGCACGGCTGCAGGAGCACCCCAAGGTGCCGCCCCAGGAGCAGGTGATCGCCGCCGGTTGCGCGGCCCACGCCATCCTGCTCGCCGCCCATGTCCAGGGCATCGGCGCGGTCTGGCGCACCGGCGAGATGGCCTATGACCCCAGGGTCGCCGCAGGCCTTGGGCTGAGTGCCGATGAGCAAATCGTCGGCTTCCTCTACATGGGCACCCCGGAGCGCGAGCTGCGCACGCCGGCAGCGGTGCAGGTGGCGGACTTCGTCAGCGCCTGGCCGGCTTGATCCACGCCTGCGCCGGGCCTGCGCGCCACTAGGCGCCGGCCGCGGCGTTCGGTGGCAGCCGCAGGCTGGCGCTGAAGCCGCCTGCCGGGCGGTTCTCCAGCAGCAGCCGCCCGCCATGCCGCTCGGCGGCACGGCGGGCGATGGCCAGGCCCAGGCCGTGCCCCGGTGCGCTCTGGCCGGGGGCGCGGTAGAAGGGCTCGCCCAGCTGTCTCAGGTGTTCGACGGCGACCCCCGGTCCCTTGTCGCGTACGGTGATGCACAGTTCGCCTGCTTCCTGTGTCGCGCTGAGTTCGATCGGCTGCCCGGCCGGGTTGAAGCGCAGGGCGTTGCGCAGCAGGTTGTCGACCGCGCGTTCGAGCATGTCCGGCCAGCCGCGCAGCTGGGCGTCGGTCGCTACTCGGACGCTGATTCGTTGTTGCGGGGCGCTGAGCCGCGCGTCTTCCTCCAGCTTGCGCAGCAGGGCGCCCAGGTCGATCGGCTGGGCGGGACCGGGGTCGGCGTCGAGGCGGGCGAGGGCCAGTATCTCGTCGATCAGGGCCTCCAGGCGGTCGCAGTCCTGGGCCAGGCGTGGCCAGAGCTTCTCCCGCTCTGCGGGTTGCGCGCGTTCGGCCAGGGCCAGGGCGACGCGCAGGCGAGCCAGGGGCGAGCGCAGTTCGTGGGAGACGTCGCGCAGCAGTTGCCGTTGGCTGCCGATCAGCCCCTGCAGGCGTGCGCCCATGCGGTTGAAATCGCGGGCCAGCACGCCCAGCTCGTCGTGGCGGCGGGCCAGGCGGGCCAGGCTGTTTTGCTGATAGGCGGTTTGTCCCAGGTCATGCACCGCCCCGCGCAGGCGATTCAGAGGGCGGGTGATCGACAGGGTCAGCAACAGGCTGGTGAGGGTCAGCACCACCAGGGCGATGCCCAGTGCGCTGAGTGGCCAGAGCAGGCTGCCGCGGTGCCAGGCGAGCAGCTCCGGGTGGGGAATGCGGTAGATGAACAGGTAGCTTTCGCCGCTCCGGGGGCTGCTGTACTCGGCGCTCAGGCGGCGCCAGGGCAGGCGTCGGTCATGCGCCTGGCGTGCCTCCAGGGCCGCGGCACGGCGTGGGAAGGTGCCTTTGACCAGAGGCTGGCCGTTGTCGCCGAGCACCTGGACGTGAACGCGGAAGGCTTTGCGCCGTTGTTCCAGAAACGCCTGGGCGGCGTCGGCGCCTTGCTGTTCGTAGTGCCGGGTCCAGGTCTCGGCCAGGCCGTCCAGGGCCGGGTGCTGGCTGAGAATCCAGGCATCCTGATTCAGTGCACGGCCCAGGAGCATGGACAGGCCGGCCACCAGGGCGGCGGCCAACCAGAAACTGGCGAAGATCCGCCAGAACAATGAGCGCACGATGACTCCTCGATCAAGTGACAGCCCCATCGAGTCGGGAGGACGGGGCTGTGGCAGTTCTACTCGGCCTTCTTCGCCTGTTCGTCTTTCCAGGCCTTGAAGGCCTCGCGCTCGGCGCGTCGCTCTTCCCTCTTCTTCAGCTGTTCGTCGAAGGCTTTGCGTTGTTCGGGCTTGAGCAGGGCGCGCATGGCGCTGTGCTGCTGTTGCTTGGCGGCCTGCAGCTCGTCCTGCATGGCCTTGCGCTCGGCGGCGGGCAGCTTGTCGAGGTAGCGCTGGGTGATGGCGTGGCGGTTCTTCATCTGCTCGCCCATCAACTTGCGCATCTCGCGCTGTTGCGCCTTGCTCAGGTCCAGTTCGTGGAACATTCGCATCTGGTGTTCGCCACCGTGGCGCGGGCCTCCTTCGGGCATGGCCAGGGCCAGGGTCGGTAGGGACAGTGCGAGCAGCGCGGCGGTGATTGTCTTGCGCATCATGGATCTCCTGAGTCTGGGAACCGGCCGGTTGCCGGATGAGCCCAGTCTAGGGCGGGCAAGGTCAAGGGCGGTCAGGCCAGGGTAAAGCCTGGGTAAAGACGCTGCCGGCCAGGTATGCGGCCGTCCCTTCAGGCGTTGTAGTAATAGCCGCGGCCACGCAGGGCGAGAATGCGCGGGCGTCCGTCCGGGTGAGGGCCGAGCTTCTTGCGCAGATTGCTGACGTGCATGTCCAGGCTGCGGTCGTAGAGCGTCAATTTGCGGCCCAGGGCCAGTTGCGCCAGCTCCTGCTTGTCGACCGATTCGCCCGGTTGTTGCAGCAGGGCTTCGAGCACACGACTTTCGGAGAGCGTCAGGGCGACTTCGTGCTCGCCGATGCTGGCCACCCCGCGGGCCTGGCTGAAGCGCAGGTCGCCCAGCTCCAACTGGCTGGCAACTGCCGGGGGCGAGCTGCGTCGCAGCACGGCACGCAGGCGGGCGGTGAGTTCGCGGGGGTCGCAGGGTTTGGCCAGGTAATCGTCGGCCCCGAGTTCCAGGCCGAGAATCCGGTCCAGCGGCTCGCCGCGGGCGGACAGCATGAGGACCGGCAGCTCAGGATGTTCGCCGCGCAGTTGCTTGAGCAGTTCCAGGCCGCTGCCGTCGGGCAGCATCACATCGAGCACCACCGCGTCCGGACGCTGGTCGCTCAGGGCCTGGCGGGCGCCGTTGCCGTCATGGCAGGCCCTGACTTGGAAGCCTTCCTGGGTCAGCCAGCTGGCCAGCAGTTCGCACAGTTCGATGTCGTCATCGATCAACAGCAGCTCATTCATGGGGCTTCAATTGATCCATTCGCGGCGGGTGCGACGATTGCCCCTGAGCAGCGCGCCGATGAGCACCCCGAGCAGTCCCGCTCCGGCGCCGATGGCAAACCAGGTTTGCTGCTCGCTGAGCAAGTGCGTCGGCGACTCGGCCTGGACTTTCTTGAGCTGCAGCTTGAGGCGCTGGTTCTCCTGGCGCAGACGGCGCAGCTGCGCCGATTCCCGCTCGCCGTTGTTGGCCTGCAACTCGGCCTTCAGCGCCTCGCGCTGCTGCTCGCTGGCCGCCAGGCGCTGCTCCAGGGTTTGCAGCTGTGCCTGCACGGCCTCGGCTTGGGGCAGGGGCTGCCCGGCCTCTTCCTCGGCATGCAGGTGCAAGGGCGCTAGCCATAGGGTAAAGAGCAACGGTTTAAGGCCTGGGCGCATCGGAACTCCTATTTCCTGACGGATATCGGCGTGCAGCGTGGCTGTTGTTCTGCTTACGGCAGGACCAACTTGAAGGGCTTGACCTGCACCGAGGCATACACGCCGGCGGCGCGGTAGGGATCGGCGTCGGCCCAGCTCTGTGCCGCGTTGAGGGAGTCGAACTCGGCGACGATCAGGCTGCCGGTGAAGCCGGCGGGGCCCGGATCGTTGCTGTCGATCGCCGGATGCGGGCCGGCGAGGACCAGGCGGCCTTCCTGCTTCAGCTGCTCCAGCCGCGCGAGGTGGGCGGGGCGGGCGGCCAGGCGGTTCTCCAGGGAGTTTTCGACGTCGGTGGCGATAATGGCGTAGAGCATTTCGGGTCCTTGTTGGCGTCTGGCGAACTGGCCGACAGGTGCAGCTTGCAGGCAGTTGGCGGCGATGGGGCGAGTCGAGGAAATGTCGCGTTGTGGCGGCGCAAGCCGGCAGGTGACGGCATAATAACAAACATAAATATTCGGAAAATGCTCCTATGGAAGTTGATTTGCACTGCCACAGCACGGCCTCCGACGGCGCACTGGCGCCTGCCGTGCTGGTCGCTCGGGCGCATGAGCGGGGCGTCAGGCTGCTCGCCTTGACCGACCATGACACCCTCGAAGGGCTGGCTGAAGCGCGCGCGGCCGCACAATCCCTGGATATGCACCTGGTCAGCGGCATCGAGCTGTCCTGCACCTGGGGCGGGGCAACCATCCATGTGCTGGGGTATGCCTTCGACTGCGACGCGCCGGCCCTGTGTCAGGCGATTGCCGACCTGCATCAGGGGCGCTGGCTGCGTGCCGAGGAAATTGCCAGGCGCCTGGAGGCCAAGGGCATGCCGGGTGCCCTGGAGGGCGCGCGGGCGGTGCAGCAGGCGTTGGGGGACAGCGGCAACGCCCCGGCCCGCCCGCATTTCGCCGAGTTTCTGGTGCGCGCCGGGCACGTCAAGGATCGTGCCGAGGCCTTTCGCAAGTGGCTCGGCTCGGGCAAATTGGGCGACGTCAAACAGCACTGGCCGACCCTGGTCGAGGCCGTCGACACCCTGCGCCAGGCCGGCGCCTGGATCAGCCTGGCACACCCGTGGCACTACGACTTTACTCGTAGTAAGCGGCGCAAGCTGATTGCCGATTTCGTCCAGGCCGGCGGTCATGCGTTGGAGGTGGTCAATGGCATGCAACCGGCCGAGCAGGTGGGCAGCCTGGCGATCCTGGCCCGTGAATTCGGTCTGCTGGTGAGCGCCGGCAGCGATTTCCATGCACCTGGCGAGTGGTCGGAGCTGGGGATGTACCGTCCCGTTCCGCAAGACCTCCCGCCCCTTTGGGCGCGTTTTCGAAATGTCCAGCAGTCTGCCGCAATCTGAACAGGGAGTTAGTGTGAGTCAATTTTTCCAGGTTCACCCGGAAAACCCGCAGTTGCGCCTGATCAGGCAGGCGGTGGAGATCATCAGGGCGGGCGGCGTGGTGATCTACCCGACCGACTCCTGTTATGCGGTTGGCTGCCGTATCGGCGACAAGAACGCACTGGAGCGCATCCGCCGCCTGCGCCAGCTCGACGACAAGCACAATTTCACCCTGTTGTGCCGCGACCTGTCCCAGCTCAGCCTGTTCGCCAAGGTCGACACCGGCGCCTTTCGCTTGCTGAAGAACCATACCCCGGGCCCCTACACCTTCATCCTCAATGCCACCCGCGAGGTGCCGCGCATGTTGCTGCACCCCAAGCGCCGTACCATTGGTCTGCGTGTGCCGGGTGATCCGATCGCCCTGGCGCTGCTGGAGGAATTCGGCGAGCCGCTGATGAGTATCAGCCTGATACTCCCGGGCGATACGCTGCCGCTGAGCGATCCCCATGAGATGCGCCAGATTCTCGAGCATCAGGTCGACCTGATCATCGACGGCGGCGTTGGCGGGCTGGAGGCATCGACCGTGGTCAGCCTGCTCGAGGACGAGGCACAGGTGCTGCGCATAGGCTGCGGCGACCCGAAGCCGTTCGTCGAGGACTAGTGCCGGTGGTGTACGCCAGTAGGCGCGCGGCACTTTACGCGGACCGTTCAGCCGGTGTTCAGAGAATCAACACCACCAGAATCGCCACCAGCAAGATGATGATCACATCGCTGCCGCTCAGCGCACCGCCGGCCGGCAATGCATCGATCCGTTGGACGAGGCTGGCTGCCTCTGCGGGGGTCAGTGCATCGACCCGCTTGCGCGCCTCTACGGCAGGCACATCCATGGCTTGCAGTTGTTCGGCGACGTCGTGGCGATCGAGAAACTGCCGAAGTGCGTCGCGATCGGCCGGGTCGGTTTGTGCGGCAAGGACTTCGGCGGTGCCGATCATCTGCGCATGGGCCGGCATCTGCAGGGCGGCGCCTAGACAGGCGACAAGGAAGGCGAGCCCCAAGGTCTTGGCGAAGATTTTCATGCGATTCTCCCAGGGCGGGATGGTAGCCGCAGGCAGCCGCCTGGGGCTGTGCGGAGAGCTGCCCGCGCGCCTCACTGCATGCGCCAGACGGCATCGTAATTTGGACAGATGCGCCGGTCGGCCGGTTCCCGCGTCCTTGGTTTCGTTGTGGCCTTCGGCCCCGCTATACTTCGCGCCTTTGTGGGAACCTTCAGGTAAACCGGTTTGAGCCTTGTTGACTCCGAGCGCCGCGTGCTGTCCGGCATGCGCCCCAGTGGCCGTTTGCACCTCGGCCACTATCACGGTGTGCTGAAGAACTGGGTCAAGTTGCAGCACGCCTACGAATGCTATTTCTGCATCGTCGACTGGCATGCGCTCACCACCGACTACGAACAGGTCGGCCAGCTCTCCCAGCATGTCATGGACATGGCGGTGGACTGGCTGGCCGCCGGTGTCAGCCCCAGCTCCGCGACCCTGTTCATCCAGTCCCAAGTGCCCGAGCACGCCGAACTGCATCTGCTGCTGTCGATGATCTGCCCGCTCAGCTGGTTGGAGCGGGTGCCGTCCTACAAGGAACAGCAGGAGCAACCCCGGGGCAAGGACCTCGGCACCTACGGCTTCCTCGGCTACCCCCTGCTGCAGGCGGCGGACATCCTGCTGTACCGCGCCGGTGTGGTGCCGGTCGGCGCCGACCAGGTGGCGCACATCGAGTTCGCCCGCGAGGTGGCGCGGCGTTTCAACCATCTCTACGGCCGCGAGCCGGGTTTCGAGGACAAGGCCGAGGCGGCCATCGGCAAGCTCGGCAAGAAGACCGCGACGCTGTACAACAACCTGCGCAAGGCCTTCCAGCAGCAGGGCGATGTCGAGGCCCTGGAGACCGCCCGGGCGCTGCTCAAGGAGCAGCAGACCATCACCCTGGGCGACAAGGAGCGCCTGTTCGGCTACCTGGAGGGCGGCGGCAAGGTGCTGCTGCCCGAGCCCCAGGCCCTGCTCGGCGAAGCGCCGAAGCTGCCGGGACTGGATGGCGGCAAGATGTCCAACAGCAACGGCAACGCGATTTTCCTGCGCGACAGCGCCGTCGAGGTGGAGGAGAAGATCCGCCGCATGCCGACCGACCCGGCCCGGGTGCACCGCAGCGACCCCGGCAACCCGGCGCACTGCCCGGTGTGGCCCCTGCATCAGGTGTACTCCAGCGAGCAGACCTGCGAGTGGGTGCAGCAGGGCTGCACGAGTGCGGGGATCGGCTGCCTGGAGTGCAAGGGGCCGTTGATCGAAGCGGTGCAGGAGGAACTGAAGCCGCTGCAGGCGCGCGCCGTGGATTACCAGAGCGACCTCGATCTGGTCCGCCGCATCCTCGCCGAGGGCGCCGAGCGCGCGCGCAACGAGGCGCGCGAGACCCTGGCCGAAGTGCGTCTGGCCATGGGCCTGAACTACCGCTGAGTCGATTCTGCCCATGAACCCAGCGCCGCCCGATGAACCCGCCGATAGCCAGGCCGGCGCCCAGCAGGAGTTGCCGTTCGCCCTGGTCTATGGCCAGGCCGTCACCGAGCTGCCTCTGGACCTGTATATCCCGCCGGATGCGCTGGAGGTCTTCCTCGAGGCCTTCGAGGGGCCCCTGGACCTGCTGCTGTACCTGATCCGCAAGCAGAACATCGACGTGCTGGACATTCCGGTGGCGGAGATCACCCGGCAGTACATGGGCTATGTCGAGCTGATGCAGTCGGTGCGCCTGGAGCTGGCCGCCGAATACCTGGTGATGGCCGCCATGCTCGCGGAGATCAAGTCGCGCATGCTGCTGCCGCGCTCCAGCGAGGCGCAGGAAGACGAAGAGGACCCGCGCGCCGAGCTGATCCGCCGCCTGCAGGAGTACGAGCGCTACAAGGCCGCGGCCGAGGGGCTCGACCTGTTGCCGCGGGTCGGCCGCGATCACACGGTGCCGCATCTGGAGGCGCCCCAGGCGCGGGCGCGCAAGCTGCTGCCGGACGTCAGCCTGGAAGAGCTGCTGCTGTCGATGGCCGAGGTGTTGCGGCGGGCCGACATGTTCGAGAGCCACCAGGTGACCCGCGAGGCGCTGTCCACCCGCGAGCGCATGAGCGAGGTACTCGAGCGCCTCAAGGGCGGCGCCTTCGTGCCCTTCGTCGAGCTGTTCGCCGCGGAGGAGGGGCGTCTGGGGGTGGTGGTGACCTTCATGGCGGTGCTCGAGCTGATCAAGGAATCCCTGGTCGAGCTGGTGCAGAATGAGGCCTTCGGGCCTATCCACGTACGTGCGCGAGCCGAATGACATGAACCTGAGCGATCCCCGCGAACTGGCCGGCCTGCTGGAAGCCTTCCTCCTGGCCTCCGGCAAGCCGCAATCCCTGGAGCGTCTGTGCGAGCTGTTCGAGGAGCGCGAACGGCCGCCCTCGACGGTGTTCAGGGAGGCCCTGGAGCTGCTGCGGCAGTCCTGCGAGGGACGTGCCTTCGAGCTCAAGGAGGTGGCCTCGGGTTACCGCCTGCAGGTGCGCGAGCGCTTCGCCCCCTGGGTCGGCCGTTTGTGGGAGGAGCGCCCGCAGCGCTATTCCCGGGCCATGCTGGAGACCCTGGCGCTGATCGCCTACCGCCAGCCGATCACCCGCGGCGAGATCGAGGATGTGCGCGGGGTGGCGGTCAACAGCCAGATCGTCAAGACCCTGCTGGAGCGCGAGTGGATCCGCGTGGTCGGCCATCGCGACGTGCCGGGCCGGCCTGCAATGTTTGCGACCACCAAGGCCTTTCTCGACCATTTCAACCTCAAGAGCCTCGACGAGCTACCGCCGCTGGCGGCGCTACGCGAACTGGAGCCCGAGCCGCTGCCCTTGGACGATGATCCGGCGGTGCCGGCCGGGCTGCAGGCACGTGCCGACCTGGCGGCGGCCGATGCGCCGGCCGGCGAGGCGCGCGGGGAAACCAGCTTCGGCAGCCTGCTGGCCGAGCTGGACGCCATGGAGCAGGGGCTCAAGAGCGATTTCGACGACTTGCCGGAAGCCGGTTCGGACGGCGTTCCGCAAGAACTAGAGGAGCCGGCGGACGAAGCCGATCTCGGCGGGCGTTGAGCGCGGCAGCGGCCTCGGCTCGGCGCTCGTTGGAAAACCGACGGGCAGTCGCCCTGCGACCAGTCTCAGTCCGTGCGCGCGGCCGGCGAACGGCGTATCATGCGCGCCCCTTCGACGACATGCCGTCGTCCCTCACTAGAGAAACACCGGGAGGTGCCCAGATGAGTGAAGCCGAACAACATAGCCCCGCTGGCGAGAAGCTGCAGAAGGTCCTGGCCCGCATGGGCCTGGCCTCGCGCCGGGAAATCGAGGCCTGGATCGAGCAGGGCCGGGTCAAGGTCAATGGCGTCACCGCCAGCCTCGGCGCGCGGGTCGACCTGCATGATGCCATCGCCGTCGATGGTCGGCTGATCAAGCGCGAAGAGGCCGCGGAGAGCGTGCGCCGCGTGCTGATCTACAACAAGCCCGATGGCGAAATCTGCACCCGCGACGATCCCGAGGGCCGGCCGACCGTGTTCGACCGCCTGCCGCGACCGAAGGACGGACGCTGGATCAATATCGGCCGCCTCGACATCAATACCACCGGTCTGCTGATGTTCACCACCGACGGTGAGCTGGCCAATCGCCTGATGCATCCCTCCTATCAAATGGACCGCGAGTATGCCGTGCGCGTGCGCGGCGAGGTCGACGAGGAGATGCTCGAGCGGTTGAAGGCCGGGGTGATGCTCGAGGACGGTCCGGCCAAGTTCACCGACATCAAGGAGGCGCCGGGGGGAGAGGGCTTCAATCACTGGTATCACTGTGTGGTGATGGAAGGGCGCAACCGCGAGGTGCGCCGCCTGTGGGAGTCCCAGGGGCTGGTGGTCAGCCGCCTGAAGCGGGTGCGCTTCGGTCCGGTGTTCCTGACCTCCGACCTGACCATGGGGCGCTGGCGGGAAATGAGCCAGCGCGAGGTGGACATCCTCAGCGCAGAGGTCGGCCTCAAGCCCCAGGCCTTGCCGCAGATGAAGGAGAAGGTGCGCGACAAGCTCGACCGCCTGCAGCGCAAATCGGCCAAGCCGGTCGGCCGCGGCGAGCGTCAGCCGCGTACCCTGCGCCCGGCCCATGGCGGGCCGGCCGAGGCCGAGTCGAGCCGCTCCGGGCGGAGCACGCCGGTGGCCGAGCGTCCTCAGGACGTGCGCAAGAAGCGCCCGGGCGTGGAGCTGGCCGAGCGCCCGGCCCGCAAGCCAGCGGCGGCGCCGAGCAAGCGTCGCGGTCAGCCGGCCGGAGAGGGTCAGCGTCCGGGGTCCGGCCGCGGTAGCCGCAAGCCGCAGTAAGCGGGCGGTCGCGGCAAAAAGGGGCTCATCGAGCCCCTTTTTTCGTTTCGGTCGTATCAGCCGGCCATGGTCAGGCGGTTGCGGCCGTCGCGCTTGGCGACATAGAGCGCGCTGTCGGCGCGGCGTAGCAGGCTGTCTGCCGCCTCGCCGGGCAGCAGGGTGGCGCAGCCGAGGCTGATCGACAGCTCGATGGGTCGCCCCTGGTCCAGGCACTGCAGTTCCAGCACGGCGTGGCGCAGGCGTTCGCCGATCATCCCGGCGGCCTCGCGAGGGGTGCCGGACAGCAGCACGAGGAACTCTTCGCCGCCATAGCGGAACACCATGTCGACGTTGCGCAGCTGATTCTTCAGGGTGGTGGCGACCGCCTTGAGGACTTCGTCGCCGACGCTGTGGCCATGCTTGTCGTTGACCTGCTTGAAGTGGTCGAGATCCAGCATCAGCAAGGACAGCGGCAACAGGTTGCGCCGCGCCAGCTCGACCTCGCGCGCCAGGGTCTGGTCCATGGCGATGCGGTTGCCGGTACCGGTCAGCGGGTCGCGCAGGGCATCCTGGATGGCCGCACGATAGAGCAGGGCATTGCGCAGGGGGAACAGCAGGCTGGCCAGCAGCGACTCCAGCTGAGCGAGCTCCTCGTCACTGAAGCGCAGCTTGCGACGGAACACCAGCTCGCCGAGGTACTCGCCGTCATGGCTGAGGCGGTAGGCGGCGGAGTGGCTGGCGCGTTCACCCAGTTCCAGGCGCAGGTCGCTGATCGGCTGCTGGTAGCTCAGGGCATCCAGGGGCACCAGGCGCTGCACGGCGGCGAAGAACAGCGACAGCACGCGCTCGGCGTCCAGGCTGGTCTGCAGCTGCAGGGCGAGCTGCTGGCGCAGTTGCGCCAGGTTGGTTCGGCGCAGGGGGCGGGTGTGCTGATTGGAAAAGCCCAGGCGCTTCAGCTTCGCTGCATCGAAATCTATGGTGTTGGTCTGGCTCGAAGGACCCATAAACGCTAAACCTCTGGCGCTTTAGTGCGTGGACAGAGGGGTAGGAGCGAATATCGTGCCAAAGGTTCATATTCGGCGGAAAAGCTTTTTAATTCAGGCCTTTATGCGTTGCGCATAAAGGCCATTGGCCGCTAATGGCTGTTTGCCATGATTATTTGGCGGCAATCCTCTGCCGGTGAGCGGCGATGCGCCAATTTTTTGCCGCCCTGGCGAGCGGCGAAGCCCTCATTGGGCGTCGAAGGCCTGACCGTTGACGCCGTTGCTGTCGGGCCCCATCAGGTACAGGTAGACCGGCATGATCGCCTCGGGCGCCGGGTTGCTCGCCGGGTTCTCCCCCGGGTAGGCCTGGGCCCGCATGTCGGTGCGGGTGGCGCCCGGGTTGACGCTGTTGGCGCGCACGCTGGCGATGCCGTCGAGTTCGTCGGCCAGCACCTGCATCAGGCCCTCGGTGGCGAACTTGGACACCGCGTAGGCGCCCCAGTAGGCGCGGCCCTTGCGCCCGACGCTGCTGGAGGTGAAGACCACCGAGGCGTCCGGGGCGAGCTTGAGCAGCGGCAGCAAGGTGCTGGTGAGCATGAAGGTGGCGTTGACGTTGACCTGCATCACGCGCATGAAGTTGTCGCCGGAGAGCTGCTCCAGCGGCGTGCGCGGGCCGATGATCGAGGCGTTGTGCAGCAGGCCGTCGAGCTTGCCGAACTCGCGCTCGATCATCGCCGCCAGCTCGTCGTACTGGTGCGGCAAGGCGGTTTCCAGGTTGAAGGGGATCACCGCGGGTTGCGGGTGGCCGGCCGCTTCTATGGCGTCGTAGACCTTGCTCAGGTGTTCTTCGGTCTTGCCCAGCAGCAGCACGGTGGCGCCATGGGCGGCGAAGGTCTGGGCGGCGGCGGCGCCGATCCCGCGGCCGGCGCCGGTGACCAGAATCACGCGATCCTTGAGCAGGTCGGGGCGGGCGGAATAGTCGAACATGGGGAAGCGCCTCGTTTATGCGTGGTAGTGGCTGAGTTTAGTGGTTGGCCCGGGGCGGCCGAGCGCACCGAAGAATCTGTGGCGCGGCCCCTCAGCAGGAACACAGCGCGCGATCGAGCACGGCGCGCAATTCCAGCGGGTGGTCGACCACCACGTCGGCGCCCCAGTTCCTCGGGTTGTCTTCGGGGTGGATGTAGCCATAGGTCACCGCCGCGGTGCGGGTGCCGGCGGCGCGGCCCGACTCGATGTCGCGCAGGTCGTCGCCGACGAACAGCACGCTGGCCGGCTCCAGGTCCAGGCGGCTGCAGGCCAGGGTCATGGGCTCCGGGTCGGGTTTGCTGCGGGTCACGTGATCCGGGCAGATCAGAATGGCCGAGCGTTCGGCCAGGCCCAGTTGCTGCATGATCGGTTCGGCGAAGCGCAGCGGCTTGTTGGTGACCACGCCCCAGATCAGCCTGGCTCGCTCGATGTCGGCGAGCAGCTGTTCGATGCCGTCGAACGGGCGGGTGAGTACGGCGCAATGCTGCTGATAGCGCTCGAGGAATTCCAGGCGCAGGGGTTCGAACAGCGCGTCCTGCGGGTCCAGGGCGAAGCTGGCGGCAACCATGGCGCGGGCGCCGCCGGAGATCTGGTCGCGAATCAGCTTGTCGGCGATGGGGGGCAGGCCACGTTCGGCGCGCATCGCCTGGCAGATGGCGATAAAGTCCGGCGCGCTGTCGAGCAGGGTGCCGTCCATGTCGAAAAGAACCGCGCGCAGGCGCATTGGGCGTGTCATTGGCCATTTCCCTCGCTGCGCCGGAGTCTGTTTTGGCGCGAGGCAAGGCACGAGCCGTGAAGTTTGGTTGTTTCAAATGAGCGGCGAGAAACGCCGCATCGCGCCAAAACAGACCCGGCCCTATGGGTTGCGTCAGAAAATCGGCCATGCGTTGTTGCTGTCCTTGGCAATGGAGCAACCATTGCCTGCGGCCAGCGCCTAGCCTGGCCGGTTTTCTGGCGGCAACGCAGCAGGGAAATAACCAATGGCACGCCCTAGGCCTCCTTCAGGGTCTGGATCATGTAGTTGACGTCGACGTCGGCTTCCAGCTTGTAGTGCTTGGTCAGCGGGTTGTAGGTCAGGCCGATGATGTCCTTGACCTCCAGGCCGGCGGCGCGGCTCCAGGCGCCCAGCTCGGAGGGGCGGATGAACTTCTTGAAGTCGTGGGTGCCGCGCGGCAGCAGGCGCAGCAGGTATTCGGCGCCGATCACCGCGAACAGGTAGGCCTTGGGGTTGCGGTTGATGGTGGAGAAGAACACCTGGCCGCCGGGCTTGACCAGGGCGTGGCAGGCGCGGATCACCGAGGCCGGGTCCGGCACGTGCTCGAGCATCTCCAGGCAGGTGACCACGTCGAACTGCCCGGGCAGTTCCGCGGCGATCGCCTCGGCGGTGATCTGCCGGTACTCCACCGATACCCCGGACTCCAGCTGGTGCAGCTGGGCCACCGCCAGCGGCGCCTCGCCCATGTCGATGCCGGTGACGCTTGCGCCGCGCAGGGCCATGGCCTCGCTGAGGATGCCGCCGCCGCAGCCGACGTCGAGCACGCGCTTGCCGGCCAGGCCGACGCGCTCGTCGATCCAGTTGACCCGCAGCGGATTGATGTCGTGCAGCGGCTTGAACTCGCTCTCGCGATCCCACCAGCGGTGGGCGAGGGCTTCGAATTTGGCGATTTCGGCGTGATCGACGTTGCTCATGGGGTTTCCTGGGTAGAGCGGCAGGCCGGAGGTTCGGGGCTCGGGCGCCTATGGTGCCAGTTTCCTCGCGTGCGGTGCGCGCTCGCGGGTGGCTCAATGTATGTCAGTTTGTCGCAGCGCCTAAGCCCGGCCGGCGATTTTCGCGCCCCAGGCGCGGGCATTGGCGATGATGCGCTGTTCGTCCAGGCGGGTCAGGCGGCCGCCGTCGAGCAGCGACTTGCCGGCCACCCAGACATGTTCGACGCAGTTGCGCCCGCTGGCATAGATCAGTTGCGAGACCGGGTCGTAGACCGGTTGCTGGGCCAGGCCGGAGAGGTCGAAGGCGGTCAGGTCGGCGAGCTTGCCCGGTTCCAGTGAGCCGATCTGCGCGTCCAGGCCTAGGGCGCGGGCACCGTTCAGGGTGGCCATGCGCAGGGCGCGGTGGGCGTCCAGGGCGGTGGCCGAGCCGGCTACG
This sequence comes from Pseudomonas sp. MBLB4123, assembly GCF_051904775.1. Classification (NCBI taxonomy): domain Bacteria; kingdom Pseudomonadati; phylum Pseudomonadota; class Gammaproteobacteria; order Pseudomonadales; family Pseudomonadaceae; genus Pseudomonas; species Pseudomonas sp. MBLB4123. The sequence goes on along the minus strand of NZ_CP196711.1, from coordinate 1,600,864 downwards.
GCCTTGGCCAGCAGGGCGGCGGTGCGGGTCTCGCCGAGCAGGTCCAGGTCGTTGTTGCTGGCCGCGCCGTCGGTGCCGATGGCGACGTTGACGCCGGCCTGCCAGAGCCGCTCCACCGGGCAGAAGCCGCTGGCCAGCTTGAGGTTGGACTCGGGGCAGTGGATCACGCTGCTGTTGCTGTCCACCAGCAGCGCCAGGTCATCGTCGTCGACCTGGGTCATGTGCACGGCCTGGAAGCGCGGGCCGAGCAGGCCGAGGCGTGCCAGGCGTGCCAGGGGGCGCGCGCCGTGCAGTTCGAGGCTCTGTTGCACCTCGAAGGCGGTCTCCTGCACGTGCATGTGAATGCCGGCATCCAGCTCCTCGGCGAGCATGCGGATGTTCTCCAGCTTGTCGTCGCTCACGGTGTAGGGGGCGTGGGGGCCGAACGCCACCTTCAGGCGCGGGTGCTGCTTGAGGTCGTCGAACAGCTCCAGGCCTTTGCGCAGCGCTTCATCGGCATCGCGGGCGCCGGGGATGGGGAAGTCCAGCACCGGAATGGTGATCTGGGCGCGAATGCCGCTCTTGTGCACCAGTTCGCTGGCGGCCGCGGGAAAGAAGTACATGTCCGAGAAGCAGGTGATGCCGCCCTTGAGCTGCTCGGCGATGGCCAGTTCGGTGCCGTCGCGGATGAAGTCCTCATCCACCCATTTGGCCTCGGCGGGCCAGATGTGCTCCTGCAGCCAGGTCATCAGCGGCAGGTCGTCGGCCAGGCCGCGGAACAGGGTCATGGCGGCATGGCCGTGGGCGTTGATCAGGCCCGGCGTCAGCAGGCGGCCCGGCAGTTCGCGCACTTCCAGGGCTGGCTGCTTGAGGGCTTCGGCGCGGGGGGCGAGCAGGGCGATGCGCCCGTCGCGGATGCCCAGGCCGTACTCGTGCAGCACCACGCCGGCCGGTTCCACCGGCACCAGCCAGGTGGGGAGCAGGAGGAGGTCGAGTGGGGCTGCGGACATGGGGTGGGCTTCCGGCGGGCTGAAAAGGGCGAGTTTATAGGGGAATGTCGCGGGCTTGAAGCCGAAACCCCGACGCTGACCGCTTGGTTTCTGGCCGGCTAGCTGAAGGTCCTGACGAGTCGGCGTCTATAGGAGTGATTTCGCGCTCTTTGTTTTCAATAAAATGAAAAAATATTTATGTTTTTCATTGATACATTTTTTTATTGTGTATAGCATCATTTTGCCCGGGTAGATGATCTTCAAGTTCACGCTTTTGGGCGATTGCTTTGCCTGGTTGGCGTGCGGCTTGTCCAGGCAGATCGAGCGAGGAGGGAGCGGCTGCGGCGGGGCGTCTTCGCGCGCCGGGGTCGATGCACGCGAGCCTCCCATTGCGAACCGGCCAACGAGAACAAGAGAGAGGGTTTATGAGCAGCTCAATGCCGAATCAGGCGCAAGTGGTGATAGTGGGTGGCGGCGTGATCGGCTGCAGTCTGGCCTACCACCTGACCAAGCTGGGCATGCGCGATGTCGTGCTGCTCGAGCGCAAGACCCTGACCTGCGGTACCACCTGGCACGCCGCCGGCCTGGTACCGACCCTGCGCGCCAACTACACCATGTCCATGCTGGCCAACTACAGCGCCAGCCTCTACGAGCAGCTGGAGGCCGAGACCGGCCAGGCCACCGGTTTCGTGCGCAACGGCTCGCTGACCATCGCCACCAACCAGGAGCGCCTGGCGGAGATCAAGCGCGGCGCCTCGATGGCCAAGGTGGCGGGCTTTCCCTGCCACCTGATCGGCGCGGAGCAGGCGCTGGAGCTGTGGCCGCTGCTGAACATCGACGACGTGATCGGCGCCATCCACTTGCCGATGGACGGCATGACCAGCCCGGTCGACACCACCCAGGCGCTGGCCAAGGGCGCGCGCCTGGGCGGCGCGCGGATCTTCGAGAACACCCGCGTGCTGGACATCAAGATCCGCGACGGCCGCGCCGCCGGGGTGGTCACCGAGCAGGGCGATATCGACGCCGAGTACGTGGTCAACTGCGCCGGCATGTGGGCCCGCGAGTTCGGCCGCAAGGCCGGGGTCAACGTGCCGCTGCACGCGGCGGAGCACTACTACGTGGTGACCGAAAGCATCCCCGAGCTGGGCCGCGACCTGGCCACCCTGCGCGACATGGACGGCTTCAACTACTACAAGCCGGATGCCGGCAAGCTGCTGATCGGCACCTTCGAGCCCAACGCCAAGCCCTGGGGCATGGAGGGCATCCCGGAGAGCTTCTGCTTCGACGAGCTGCCCACCGATTTCGCCCACCTGGAGCCCTATCTGGAGTCGGCGATGCACCGCCTGCCGGTGCTCGAACGCACCGGTCTGCAGGTGTTCTTCAATGGCCCGGAATCCTTCACCCCGGACGACCGCTACCACATCGGCGAGGCCCCGGAGCTGAAGAACTACTTCGTCGCCGCCGGCTTCAACTCGGTGGGCATCCAGTCCGCCGGCGGCGCCGGCAAGATGCTCGCCGAGTGGATTCACAAGGGCCATGCGCCGCGCGACCTGTGGGGCGTGGACATCCGCCGCAACATGCCGTTCCAGGGCACCCAGCGCTACCTGTACGAGCGCACCACCGAGTCCCTGGGCCTGCTGTACGAGACCCACTACCCGTTCAAGCAGTTCAAGACCGCCCGCGGCGTGCGCCGCTCCGTGCTGCATGAGCAGCTCAAGGCCCAGGGCGCCTGCTTCGGCGTGGAGAACGGCTGGGAGCGGGCGAACTGGTTCGCCGCCGAGGGGCAGAAGGCGGAGTACGAATACTCCTTCGGCCGGCAGAACTGGTTCGCCAACAATGCCCTGGAGCATGCCACCGTGCGCAACGCGGTCGGCGTGATCGACCAGAGTTCCTTCTCCAAGTACCAGGTCGAGGGGGCCGACGCCGAGGCCTTCCTCAACCGCATCTGCGCCAACAACGTCGCGGTGGCGGTGGGCCGCATGGTCTACACCCAGTGGCTGAACGAGCGCGGCGGCATCGAGGCCGACGTCACCGTCACCCGCCTGGCCGCCGACCGCTTCCTGGTGGTCTCGGGGGTGGCCTGCCAGAACCGCGACCTCGACTGGCTCAAGCGCAACAAGCCCGCGAACGCCCGGGTGGCGATCACCGACATGACCTCGGCCTACGCGGTGGTCACGGTCATGGGGCCGAGCTCGCGCGAGACCCTGAGCAAGCTGACCGAGGCCGACCTGTCGCACGAGGGCTTCCCCTTCGCCACGTCGCGGGAGATCGACCTGAACTATGCCGTGGTGCGCGCCTCGCGCATCACCTACGTCGGCGAGCTGGGCTGGGAGCTGTATATCCCCACCGAGTACGCGCCGAGCGTGTACGAGGCGGTGCTGGCCGCGGGCCAGGAGTTCGGCATCCGCCCCTACGGCTACCACACCATGAACTCGCTGCGCATGGAGAAGGGCTACCGCCACTGGGGCCACGACATCACCGACGAAGACACGCCGCTCGAAGCCGGCCTGGGCTTCGCCGTCGACTTCGACAAGCCCGGCGGCTTCATCGGCAAGGAAGCGCTGCTGGCGCAGAAGGCCAAGGGCAGCCTGAGCAAGCGCTTCGTGGCCTTCCTGTTCGAGGATCCCGAACCGCTGTGCTACCACGAGGAGCCGATCTACGCCGATGGCCGGATAGTCGGCCGCACCACGGCCGGGATGTTCGGCCACACCCTGGGCACCGGCATCGCCATGGGCTATGTCGAGCATGGCCCGGGCGTGACCAAGGAATGGCTGGAGAACGCCCAGTTCGAGATCGAGGTGGAGTGCGTGCGTTACAAGGTGCAGCCGTCGCTGCGGCCCTTCTACGACCCGACTAACGAACGCATCAAGTGTTGATTGATTAGGCATTCAAGCAGGAGAACAGCGCATGAAGATCTTGGTAGGCGTGAAGCGGGTCATCGACCACAACGTAAAGGTACGAGTCAAACCGGACGGCTCGGGCGTGGACCTGGACAACGCCAAGATGGCGATCAACCCCTTCGACGAGATCGCCGTCGAGGCGGCGATCAGGCTCAAGGAGGCCGGGATCGCCAGCGAGGTGGTGGCCGTGTCCATCGGCCCGGAGAAGGCCCAGGAAACCCTGCGCCAGACCCTGGCGATGGGCGTCGACCGGGCGATTCTCATCCCGTACGGTGGAATCACCGAGCCGCTGTCGGTGGCCAAGGCCCTGCGGGCGCTGGTGGCCAAGGAGTCGGCGCAACTGGTGATGCTCGGCAAGCAGGCGATCGATGACGACTGCAACCAGACCGGGCAGATGCTGGCGGCGCTGCTGGACTGGCCGCAAGGCACCTTCGCCTCGGGCCTGCAGCTGACCGACGGCAAGCTCGAGGTGGTGCGCGAAGTCGACGGCGGCCTGGAGACCCTGGCCCTCGCGCTGCCGGCGGTGGTCAGCGTCGATCTGCGCCTGAACGAGCCGCGCTTCGCCTCGTTGCCGGCGATCATGAAGGCCAAGAAGAAGCCCCTGGAGCAGGTCACGGCCGACGAGCTGGGCGTCGATCTGAGCCCACGCCTGGAGCTGCTGTCGGCGGCCGAGCCGCCCGTGCGCCAGGCCGGTGGGGTACTGGTAGCCAATGCCGCCGAGCTGGTGGCCAAACTGAAAACCGAAGCGGCAGTGCTCTAGGGAGTCGAAGAATGTCCAGTCTCGTAATAGTCGAACACGACAACGCCGCCATCGCGGCCGCCACCTTCAACACCCTCGGCGCTGCGCAGCAGATCGGCGGTGACATCGACCTGCTGGTGATGGGCCACGGCTGCGCCGCCGTCAGCCAGGCGGCCGCGGCCATCCCCGGGGTGCGCCGGGTGATCAGCGTCGACGCCGAGCACCTCGGGCAACCGGTGGCCGAGGACCTGGCGCCGCTGGTGCGCGAATGCGCCGAGGGCTACAGCCACCTGCTGGCCCCGGCCAACAGCTTCGGCAAGAACCTGATGCCGCGGGTCGCCGCCCTGCTGGACGTGGCCCAGCTCTCCGACATCAGTGCGGTGATCGACGCCGAGACGTTCGAGCGGCCGATCTACGCCGGCAACGTCCTGGCCACCTACCGCAGTCGCGAGGCGGTCAAGGTGATCACCGTGCGCAGCACCAAGTTCGCGGCGGTGGCTGCCAGCGGCGGCGCCGCCGAGCAGCTGAGCCGGTCGGCTCCGGCGGCCCGTGAGGGCGCCGTGGTGGTCGGCCGCACCGCGGCCAAGTCCGAGGGGCCCGAGCTGGCGACGGCGCGCATCGTGATTTCCGGTGGACGCGGCATGGGCAGTGGTGCAAGTTTCGCCCTGCTCGAGGCGGTCGCCGACAAGCTCGGCGCCGCGGTCGGTGCGTCGCGTGCCGCGGTGGACGCCGGCTTCGCCGCGAACGACCTGCAGGTCGGCCAGACCGGCAAGGTGGTGGCGCCGGAGCTGTACATCGCCGTGGGTATCTCCGGGGCCATCCAGCACCTGGCGGGCATGAAGGACTCCAAGCTGATCGTGGCGATCAACAAGGATGCCGATGCACCGATCTTCCAGGTGGCCGATTACGGTATTGTCGGCGATCTGTTCGAGGTCCTGCCGCAGCTCGAGGCGGCGCTCTAATTCAACCCGTGCGAGTCAGAAGAGAAACGAAATGAAGAACAAACCCTCGTATATCCTCAAGGTTTCCTGCCCGGGGCGGGTCGGCATCGTCGCCGCCATCGGCAACTTCATGGCCGATCGGGGCTGTTTCATCAAGGAACTTCACCAGTTCGACGACCTGGACTCGGGTCGCTTCTTCTCCACCATCGAGTTCGTCTTCGAGGGCGAGCGCACCTTCAGCGTCGAACAGCTGAAGGCGGCCTTCGAGGTCACGGCGCTGCGCTTCGAGATGGACTGGGAGATCCACGACGCCTCCGAGCGCGCCAAGGTGCTGATCATGGTGTCGAAGTACGACCACTGCCTGCGCGATCTGCTCTACCGCCGGGCGACCGGCGAGCTGCCGATCGACATCACCGCCATCGTCTCCAACCACGAAGACCTGCGGGCGATGGCCGAGCACGAAGGCATCGAGTACATCCACCTGCCGGTGACCAAGGACACCAAGCCGCAGCAGGAGGCCCGCCTGCTGGAGATCATCGAGGGCACCGGCACCGAGCTGGTGGTGCTGGCGCGCTACATGCAGGTGCTGTCCGACGAACTGAGCCAGAAACTGGCCGGTCGCTGCATTAACATTCACCACTCCTTCCTGCCGGGCTTCAAGGGGGCCAAGCCCTACTACCAGGCCTACGACCGCGGCGTGAAGCTGATCGGGGCGACCGCGCACTACGTCACCGGCGACCTCGACGAGGGGCCGATCATCGAGCAGATGGTCGACCGGGTGAATCACTCCCACGATGCCCTGCACCTGACCCAGATCGGTCGTGACATGGAGGCCCAGGCGCTGGCCCGGGCGGTGAAGTATCACGTGTCCCACCGCGTGTTCCTGAACGGGCTGCGCACCGTTGTTTTCTAAGAGAGAGGACTGGCACCGATGAGCGATCTGGCGAGCGAAATCCACCCGGCTGCAGCCGCGGCCGAGCTGATCGACGGCAAGGCCTTCGCCGCGAAGCTGCGCGGCGAGGTGGCCGAGGGCGCGGCCGGCTTCCTGCGCGAGACGGGGCGCCAGCCGGGGCTGGCGGTGGTGCTGGTGGGCAGCGACCCGGCCAGCCAGGTCTATGTGCGCACCAAGATGCGCCAGGCCGCGGAGGTGGGCATCGCCTCCTTCCCCCACCTGCTGGGGGCCGACACCGGCGAGGCCGAGCTGCTGGCCCTGATCGACTCGCTCAACCGCGATGAGCGGGTCGACGGCATCCTGGTGCAGCTGCCGTTGCCGGCCGGCATCAGCGAGGCCGCGGTGATCGAGGCCATCGCGCCGGACAAGGATGTCGACGGCTTCCATCCCTACAACGTCGGCCGCCTGAGCGCCGGGCAGCCGGGGCTGGTGCCCTGCACCCCGCTGGGCTGCCTGCTGCTGCTGCAGGACCGTCTGGGCGACCTCAGCGGCCGCAAGGCGGTGGTGGTCGGGCGTTCCAATATCGTCGGCAAGCCGATGGCGCAACTGCTGCTCAATGCCCACTGCACGGTCACCACCGTGCATTCGCGCAGCCGCGACATGGCCGAGGAGTGCCGCCGGGCCGACATCCTGGTGGTGGCGGTCGGCCGCCCGGGGCTGATCGGCGCCGAGCACATCAAGCCGGGCGCCACGGTGCTGGATGTCGGCATCAACCGGGTCGAGGACGCGCAGGGGCAGTCGCAGCTGGTCGGCGACGTCGACTTCGCCGCGGCTTCGCCGGTGGCCGGCGCGCTGACGCCGGTGCCCGGCGGCATCGGGCCGATGACCGTGGCCTGCCTGTTGCGCAATACCCTGAGCGCCGCCCGGCAGCGCATCCGCTAACGCGCCGCCTGCGGCGCCCGAGTCCCCAGACAAGCCCATCCGCTGCGCGTCCCGACGCGCAGCGGCGGCCTGCCCCTGCGCCCGTTTTGCGCAGCCGAGTCAATCCGCTAGCCGTGCCGGTCGCGGCTAGCCATAACAACAAGGAACATTTTCGTGAGCCAGACTGCGCGTGAATCCATGGAGTTCGATGTCGTCATCGTCGGTGCTGGGCCGTCGGGGCTGGCCGCCGCCTGCAAGTTGATGCAACAGGCCCGGGCCACGGGACAGGAGCTGAGTGTCTGTGTGGTCGAGAAGGGCTCGGAGGTCGGCGCCCATATCCTCTCCGGGGCTATCCTGGAGACCCGCGCGCTGGATGAGCTGTTTCCCGACTGGGCCGAGCGCGGCGCGCCGCTGCACACCCGGGTGGCGCAGGATCAGATCCTGCTGCTGCGCGACCCGCGGCGCGCCCTGCGCCTGCCCAACTGGATGGTGCCCAAGACCCTGCACAACGCGGGCAACTACATCATCAGCCTGGGCAACCTGTGCCGCTGGCTGGCCGAGCAGGCCGAGGCCCTGGGCGTGGAGATCTTCCCCGGCTTCGCGGCGAGCGAGGTGCTGTACCGCGAGGACGGCTCGGTCAAGGGCATCGCCACCGGCGACATGGGCGTCGGCCGCGACGGCCAGGCCAGCGACGGCTTCATGCCGGGCATGGAGCTGCATGCCAAGTACACCCTGTTCGCCGAGGGCTGCCGCGGGCACCTGGGCAAGACGCTGTACCAGCGCTTCGCCCTGGATGCCGAGGCCGACAGCCAACACTACGGCCTGGGGATCAAGGAGCTGTGGGACATCGAGCCGAGCAAGCACAGCCCCGGGCTGGTCCTGCACGGTAGCGGCTGGCCGCTGAGCGACGGCACCTCGGGCGGTTTCTTCCTCTACCACGGCGACAACCACCAAGTCGTCGTCGGCCTGATCGTCGACCTGAATTATTCGAACCCCCACGTCAGCCCCTTCGACGAGTTCCAGCGGCTCAAGCATCACCCGGCGCTGGCCCAGTACCTGGAGGGCGGCAAGCGCGTCGCCTACGGCGCGCGCGCCATCGCCAAGGGCGGCTTCAATGCCCTGCCGAAGATGAGCTTCCCGGGCGGGCTGCTGATCGGCTGCAACGCCGGCACCCTGAATTTCGCCAAGATCAAGGGCACCCACACGGCGATGAAGTCGGGGATGCTGGCGGCCGAGGAGGTGTTCGAGGCGCTGCGCCAGGGCGACGCTGGCGGCAACGAGCTGTCGGGCTACCGCGCGCGCTTCGAGGCCAGCTGGCTGTACCAGGAGCTGCAGGCCAGCCGCAACTTCGGGCCGGCGCTGCACAAGTTCGGCCCCGTGCTGGGCGGCGCCTTCAACTTCATCGAGCAGAACCTGTTCGGTGGCAAGCTGCCGATCCGCCTGCGCGACCCGCTGCCCGACCATGCGCAGATGAAGCCGGCGGCGCTCTGCCCGCCGATCCACTATCCGAAACCGGATGGCGTGCTGAGTTTCGACAAGCTGTCCTCGGTGTTCCTGTCCAACACCAACCACGTCGAGGATCAGCCCTGCCATCTGCAATTGCTGGACCCGGATGTGCCGATGCAGCACAACCTGCCGCGCTACCTCGAGCCGGCGCAGCGCTACTGCCCGGCGGGGGTCTACGAGGTGGTCGAGGAGGAGGCGGGCAAGCGCTTGCAGATCAACGCGCAGAACTGCCTGCACTGCAAGACCTGCGACATCAAGGACCCGGCCCAGAACATCCGCTGGGTGGCGCCGGAAGGCGGCGGCGGCCCCAGCTACCCGAACATGTGAGGGTTCTCCGTGCTGCCGCCTCTGGCGCCTGCGGGGGCGCTGGGAAGGCGGTCAGCCTTGCAGGCGGCACTTTCCTGGAGGCACGAACATCGGTTCGTGCTTTTTTTGGGGAGCGCGCGGCCCTTTTCCGCTGGGCTGGCGGCTTCGGCCGGCCAGCCCAGCGTGTGGTTGCCGGCGGGCGTATCGGGGTGGGGTATGGCGCAACCGGACGGAGGCTGGCCAGTGATCTGCGCCAGGCGTCTAAGCCGGCTCGAGTCCGGCTAGGGGGATCGGCAGAGCCTGGCTGCAGGGGGAGGGCGTTGCGTGTCCTGTCGCGGCCTGGCCTGGCGGGCGGCTTGCCTGCCGCCCGCCAGGCCATGGGCCGCTCAGCACTCGATGACGTTGACCGCGAGACCGCCGCGGGAGGTCTCCTTGTACTTGTCGAGCATGTCCCGGCCGGTGTCGCGCATCGTCTTGATCACCTTGTCCAGGGAGACGAAGTGATGGCCGTCGCCGCGCAGGGCCATGGACGCGGCGTTGATGGCCTTCATGGCGGCCATGGCGTTGCGTTCGATGCAGGGCACCTGGACCAGGCCGCCGACCGGGTCGCAGGTCAGGCCGAGGTTGTGCTCCATGCCGATCTCGGCGGCGTTCTCCACCTGTTGCGGGGTGGCGCCGACGGCCTCGGCCAGGCCCGCCGCGGCCATGGCGCAGGCGGAGCCGACCTCGCCCTGGCAGCCCACTTCGGCGCCGGAGATCGAGGCCTTGGCCTTGAACAGGAAGCCGATCGCCGAGGCCGCGAGGAAGAAGCGGATCACCCCCTCCTCGTCGGCGTTCGGGCAGAAGTTCAGGTAGTAGTGCAGGACCGCCGGAATGATGCCGGCGGCGCCGTTGGTCGGGGCCGTGACGATGCGCCCGCCGGCGGCATTCTCCTCGTTCACCGCCAGGGCATAGAGGTTGACCCAGTCCATGGCGCCCAGGGACGGGGTGATCAGGTCCATGCGCTGGCGGTTCTTCAGGTCCCGGTACCAGGCGGCGGCCCGGCGTTTGACCTTCAGGCCGCCGGGGAGGATGCCCTCGTTGCGGATGCCCTGCTGGACGCAGTCCTGCATGACCTGCCAGAGCGCCAGGATCTCGCGGCGGATCTGCTCTTCGCTGCGCCACTGCTTCTCGTTCTCCAGGGTCACCTCGGCGATCGACAGGCCCGTGTCCTGGCAGATCTGCAGCAACTGGTCCGCCGACTTGTAGTCGTGCACCAATGGCACTGTCGCGGCCTGTATGACGCCGGCGCCGGCGCTGTCCTCGCCGACGACGAAGCCGCCGCCGACCGAGTAGTAGGTCTTGCGGCACAGCTCGTGGCCGGCGGCATCGAAGGCCGTACAGATCATGCCATTGGGATGAAAGGGCAGGGATTCGCTGCGGTGGAAGACCAGGTCGTCCTCGGCCTGGAAGGCGATCTCGTGGCGCTCCAGCAGGCGCAGGCGCCCGCCGGCCTGGATGGCCTCGGCGCGCGGTGCCATGATCTGCGGGTCGACCAGGTCGGGGGCGTGTCCCTCCAGTCCGAGCAGGACCGCCGCGCCGCTGCCGTGGCCCTTGCCCGTGGCGCCGAGCGAGCCGTAGAGCACGGTGCGCACCCGCGCCACGCGCTCGAGCAGCGCGTCGTTGTGCAGCCGCTGGGCGAACATCTGCGCCGCGCGCATCGGCCCCACGGTATGGGAACTCGAGGGCCCTATGCCCACCTTGAACAGATCGAACAGACTGATAGCCATAGACCGGCCTCTTGGAGTGGCAGTGGCGGAGGGCGCTGCTAGGCGTAGACCGGGTAGTCCGCGCACAGGTCGGCCACCAGGGTGGCGACGCGGGCCTCCACGTCCTCGTCGCCGAGGCGGTCGAGGATGTCGCAGATCCAGCCGGCCAGCTCGATGCACTGGCCCTGCTTGAAGCCGCGGCTGGTCACCGCCGGGGTGCCGATGCGCAGGCCCGAGGTGACGAACGGCGACTGCGGATCGTTCGGCACGGCGTTCTTGTTCACCGTGATGCCGACGTGGCCCAGCGCCGCGTCGGCATCCTTGCCGGTCAGGCCCTGGCGAATCAGGCTGACCAGGAACAGGTGGTTGTCGGTGCCGCCGGAGACCACGTCATAGCCGCGCTCGACGAAGACCTTGGCCATGGCCTGGGCGTTCCTGATCACCTGCTGCTGGTAGTCCTTGAAGCCCGGCTCCAGGGCCTCCTTGAAGCACACCGCCTTGGCGGCGATCACGTGCATCAGCGGGCCGCCCTGGGCGCCGGGGAAGACCGCGGCGTTGAGCTTCTTCTCGATCTCCGGGTTGGCCTTGGCCAGGATCAGGCCGCCACGCGGACCGCGCAGGGTCTTGTGGGTGGTGGTGGTGACCACGTCGGCGAACGGAATCGGGTTCGGGTACAGGCCGGCGGCGACCAGGCCGGCGACGTGGGCCATGTCGACGAACAGCAGCGCACCGACCTTGTCGGCGATGGCGCGGAAGCGCGGGAAGTCCAGGGTCTTGGAGTAGGCGCTGAAGCCGGCGACGATCATCTTCGGCTTGTGCTCGACGGCCAGGCGCTCGACCTCGTCGTAGTCGATCAGGCCGGTGGCGGTGTCCAGGCCGTACTGCACGGCGTTGTACAGCTTGCCGGAGGAGCTGACCTTGGAGCCGTGGGTCAGGTGGCCGCCGTGGGCCAGGCTCATGCCCAGGATGGTGTCGCCGGCGTTGAGCAGGGCCAGGTAGACGGCGCTGTTGGCCGAGGAGCCGGAGTGCGGCTGGACGTTGGCGAAATCGGCGCCGAACAACTGCTTGGCGCGGTCGATGGCCAGTTGCTCGACCACGTCGACGTGCTCGCAGCCGCCGTAGTAGCGCTTGCCCGGATAGCCTTCGGCGTACTTGTTGGTCAGGCCGCTGCCCTGGGCTTCCATGACGCGCTTGCTGCAGTAGTTTTCCGAGGCGATCAGCTCGATGTGATGCTCCTGACGCGCTTCTTCGGCGTTCATCGCCGCCAGCAGTTCGTCGTCGTAGCCCTGGATTTGGTCTTGTTTGCGGAACATGGGGTGCTATCTCCTGCGGCCGGGGCCAAGGCGCAGGTCGCGCCCGGCACCCGGCAGGGGGTCAGTTGATGACGTAGGCCTGGAAGGCTTCGACGCCGGCCTGGGCGACCAGTTCGTCCTGGTCCGGGGTGCCCGAACTGCAGCCGATGCCGCCGATGATCTGTTCGTGGAGAAACAGCGGCAGGCCGCCGGCGACTATGGAGAAGCGCCCCTGGTTGCTGGTGTTGATGCCGAAGGCCGGCTTGCCGGGCACGCTCACTTCGCCGTAGGCGCGGGTGGATTTGCGGGCGGCTGAGGCGGTGAAGGACTTGCCCAGGGCGATGTCGATGCTGGTGATGCGGGCGTTGTCCATGCGCTGGAACAGCAGCAGGTGGCCGGCGTCGTCGGTGATGGCGATGTCCATGTCGACGGCGATTTCCTTGGCCTTGCGCACGCAGGCCTGCATGATGACCTGGGCGTCGGCCAGGGTAAGTCTGGGTACCATTTTCATTGTTATCGACCTCAGTCTCGTAGTGATTCGGGGGCTGCGCTCAGGCGCCGAGGACGCCATCGAGGGCCTGCTCGAGCGTCGCCAGGGTGCGTTCGATGTTGTTCAGCTTGTCGAGGCCGAACAGGCCGATGCGGAAGGTCTGGAAGTCGCCCGGCTCGTCGCATTGCAGGGGCACGCCGGCGGCGATCTGCAGGCCCTGGGCGGCGAACTTCTTGCCGTTCTTGATCTCGCCATCGTCGGTGTAGCAAACCACCACCCCGGGCGCCTCGAAGCCCGGGGCGGCGACGCTCTTGAAGCCCTTGCGGCTCAGCAGCGCCCGTACCCGCTCGCCCAGTTCCAGTTGCTCGGCGCGCACGCTGGCGAAGCCGTAGGCCTGGGTTTCCTTCATCACGTCGCGGAAGCGCCGCAGCGCATCGCTGGGCATGGTGGCGTGGTAGGCATGGCCGCCCTGCTCGTAGGCCTGCATGATCTGCAGCCACTTCTTCAGGTCGCAGGCGAAGCTGCTGCTCTGGGTGGCGTCGACGCGCTCGACGGCCAGCTGGCTGAGCATCACCAGCGCGCAGCAGGGCGATCCGCTCCAGCCCTTCTGCGGCGCGCTGATCAGCACATCGATGCCGCAGGCCTGCATGTCCACCCAGAGGGTGCCCGAGGCGATGCAGTCCAGCACGAACAGACCGCCGACGTCGTGCACGGCATCGGCCACGGCGCGCAGGTAGGCATCGGGCAGCATCATCCCCGACGAGGTCTCGACATGGGGGGCGAATACCACCTGGGGCCTGTGCGCCAGGATGGCGGCGAGCACTTCCTCCAGCGGCGGCGGGGCGAAGGCGGCCTGGCGCTGCTCGCTCAGCGGCCTGGCCTTGAGCACCGTGGTCGCCGCGGGGATGTCGCCCATCTCGAGGATCTGCGTCCAGCGATAGCTGAACCAGCCGTTGCGGATCACCAGGCAGTGTCGAGCGGTGGCCAGCTGGCGGGCCACCGCCTCCATGCCGAAGGTGCCGCTCCCCGGCACTATCGCCACGGCCTGGGCGTTGTAGACCTCCTTCAGGGTGCTGGAAATGTCGTTCATCACCTGCTGGAACGACTGCGACATATGGTTGAGGGAACGGTCGGTATAGACCACCGAGTATTCGAGCAGGCCGTCGGGGTCCACGCTGGAGATGGTATTTTTCATTTTTACACCCTCGTGAAATAATTATTGTGTTTTTCACTATGCTGCACCAAGGCGTCCGGCTTGACAAGAGTGCCGGCAGGCGATTTTCGGCCGCCTTGTCCGGCGCGCCGCAGGGCCGCGCCAGGTCCGCTCGCCGCCCGTCGCCGACGGCGGCGGCTCTCTTGGCCGGACGCCAGCCGAGCGCCGGTGGCACGGGACGGGCCGGCGCTAATTTCATCCGCGGCCGATAACTATGCACCCATGAAAAAAAACCTGATTTTTTAATGAGACAGGGTTTCTGCTATGCTTTGTCCACTCAAATGTCACAGAGCAAGCTATTCCTCATGTCAGAGCCACTTCCCGCCAAGGACAACGCAACGGACCCCGAGAGTCTGCGGATCGGCCGGCAGATCCGTGATCTGCGCAAATCGAAGCGGATCACCCTCGCGACCCTGGCGGAGAAACTGGATCGTTCCGTGGGCTACCTGAGCCAGGTCGAGCGCGGCGTTTCGTCCCTGCCGATCGGGGTGCTGCAGGCGATCAGCGAGATACTGGGGGTCAGGGTCAGCTGGTTCTTCCAGGGGGACGATGAAATTCCCAGCGAGGAGCGCGAGTACCTCGTGCGTGCCGATCACCGGCGCTCGATGACCTTCTCCGGTATCGGGGTGCGCGAGGAACTGCTGTCGCCCCGCCTGAGCGGCCAGCTGCTGCTGATCATGACGCGCCTGGCCCCCGGCGCGAGCGGCGGCAAGGAGCCGCGCCAGCGCAAGGGCGAGGAGGCCGGTTATGTCGAGGCCGGCACCCTGGAGCTGAAGATCGGCCAGCGCACCTTCCTCCTCGGCCCCGGCGACAGCTTCGCCATCACCGGCGACGAGCCGCACCTGATCTACAACCCGGGCGATGTCGAGACCCGGGTGATCTGGGTGATGACCGGCGTCGAATACTGACCGGGGCGCCGGCCCCGGCGGCCTCGCGCCGCGCTGCGGCCCGGTGCCGCGACCTCCCACCGCGACATTCCCCGTCCCCCCAGCCTCCCTTCCTTCGGACTCCCGGCCGCCCGGCGGCGTGTCGTCCTGCTCGCCCGGCCGGCTGCGTCCCTGTCCCGCCCATTCCCTCCAGCCGAGCCCAGGCCAGGGTCGAGCCGGCTGGGGGGCGGCTAAGTGGTTGTTTTTCATGTGCATTAGGGAAAATGCATAAAAAACCGGCTTTAAAGTGAAAATTAATTTGTAATTTTCATTTTTGAATTATTTTTTTCTGATAGTCTCTTGCTCGTGGCGTGGCTGCATGGCCTTCAACTGCCGCACTGAACTCTCTGATAACAATATAAACAGTGAGGAACACGTTATGAGCTACCACCGTAAATCCAGCAGCGCTCCCGGGCGGATGCTGTGTAGGGGCCTCTGTGGCTCCGTGCTGGCGCTGGTGATGGGGGCATACGCCCAGGCCGAAGACCTTACGGTCGCCTACTTTCCAGGCTGGCCCACCACCCACCAGGTCGGCGAGGAGAAGGGCTGGTTCAACGAAGCAGTGGGCATGGATGTACAGTTCCGCGAGTTCGACACCGGTGCGGCCATGGCGGCGGCGATGCTCTCGGGCGATGTGCAGGTCGCCTATTCGATGGGGGTCATCCCCTTCGTGATCGCCGTCACCCAGGGCGCCCCGCTGGACCTGGTCGGGGTCGCGGTGACCTATTCGGAGAACGACAACTGCGTGGTGCGCAACGGCAGCGGCATCGCCTCGCCGCTCGACCTCAAGGGCAAGACGGTCGGCGTGCCGTTCGGCACCGTGTCGCACTACAAGATGCTGAAGACCTTCGAGAACATCGGCGTGGATGTCGGCGCCCTGAAGGTGGTCGACATGGCGCCGCCGGATGTGGCCGCGGCCATGAGCCGTGGCGACGTGGACATGGGCTGCGGCTGGGAGCCGGCCCTGTCCAGCATGCTGGAGAACGGCGAGCTGCTGGTCAGCACCAAGGAGCAGGAGTCCTGGGGGCTGAAGGTCTTCGACGTGATAGTGGTCAACCGTGACTTCGCCAAGCAGAACCCGGAGAAGGTCTCCGCGTTCCTCGCCACGGTGGACAAGTCCACCGACTTCTACCAGGCCAATAGCGCCGAGGCGACGACGATCATCAGCAAGAAGGCCGGTATCTCCGAGGAGCAGACCCGCTCGATCATGGCCAAGTTCGGCTTCCCCCAGCGCGAAGAGCAGCTCAGCGATGCCTGGCTGGGCAAGGACGTGCCCACCTTCCTCAAGGGCGTAGCCGACGTGATGGTCGCCAACGGCGAGCTGGACAAGGCGCTGGACGACTACGGCCCCTACGTCAAGGCCGGCTACTACAGCAACTCCACCGCTCCCTAGGGCAGCAGGCGGCCGGGCTCGACCGCGCGAGCGCGGGATCTGGCCCGGCTACCTGCCCTGCCTAAGGGTTCCATGACATTCGTCTGCAAGGGGAAAGGCTGTGAGTGAATTGTGTGTGAAGGGCGTGTCGATGACCTACGACGGCAGCGATGGCCAGCCGGTCAGGGCGCTCGAAAATATCAACTTCTCCATGAGCCAGGAGGACATCGTCACCGTCCTGGGTCCATCGGGCTGCGGCAAGAGCACCCTGCTCAACATCATCGCCGGCTTCCTCAGCCCGACGGCGGGCAAGGTTCTGGTCGACGGCCGCGAGATCAGCGGGCCGGGTCAGGATCGCGGCATGGTGTTCCAGCACGGCGCGCTGTTCGAGTGGCTCAGCGTCGGCGAGAACATCAACTTCGGCCCGCGCATGGCCGGCGTCGATGCCCGCCAGTGCGCCGCGAAGGTCGACGAGCTGCTCGGCCTGGTCGGCCTGCACGGCTTTCGCGATACGCCGATCTACAACCTGTCCGGGGGCATGCAGCAGCGGGTGGCGCTGGCCCGCTGCCTGGCCAACGACCCGGATGTGATCCTGATGGACGAACCCCTCGGCGCACTGGACGCGCTGACCCGGGAAAAGATGCAGACCTTGGTCCTCAAGCTCTGGCAGGAGACCCGCAAGATGGTGTTCGTAATCACCCACAGCGTCGAGGAGGCGATCTTCCTCGGCTCCCGCCTGGTGGTGATGGCCCCGCGACCGGGGCACATCGTCAAGGAATTTCAGCTGCCGTTCGCCGCCGCGGGATGCGACGCCAACCCGCGCGAGATCAAGTCCAGTCGCGAGTTCATCGCGGTCCGCGAGGAGGTGCTGGAGATGATCTGGTCGATGGAAGAGCAGCACTCGCCAGCAGGGGTATGAATCATGTCTGAAGCCAACGTAAGCAAGAAACGCATGTTTTTCCTGTACCGGCTGTGGAACACCGACGGCCTGGCCCAGCGCAAGACCGTCACCTTCGGCGACCCGGCCGCGGTCCAGGGCGGCGCCATCTACGGGCTGATCTCGGTGCTGACCGTGGCCCTGGTCTGGCAGCTGGTGGCCATGGCCGAGATCGTGCCGCCGCTGTTCTGGCCGAGCCCGAGCGCGGTGTTCGACAAGTTCGTGCAGATCTCGACCGAGGGTTACAAGGGCTTCACCCTGGCCGAGCACCTGGGCATCAGCCTGTACCGGGTCCTGGCGGGCTTCGGCCTGGGCTGCCTGTTCGGCATTCCGGTCGGCCTCGGCATGGGCCTGAACAAGGTCATCAAGGGCTGGATGGACCCCTTGATCGAGTTCTACCGTCCGGTGCCGCCGCTGGCCTATGTGCCGCTGGTGATCATCTGGATGGGCATCGGCGACAGCGGCAAGGTGCTGCTGCTGTTCCTGGCGACCTTCTCGATCATCGTCATCAGCGCCCGCGCCGGCGTCGCCAGCGTGGCCATCGAGAAGATTCACGCGGCCTACTCGCTGGGCGCCAGCCGCTGGCAGATCCTGCGCCACGTCATCCTGATCAATGCCCTGCCGGAGATCTTCACCGGCATGCGCGTGGCCATGGGTGTGTGCTGGGGCACCCTGGTGGCCGCCGAGATGGTCGCCGCCACCTCCGGCGTGGGCTGGATGGTGCTCAACGCCAGCCGTTATCTGAACACCGACATCGTGCTGATGGGGGTGATCCTGATGGGCGTGGTCGGCTTCATGATCGACCTGTGCATGCGCCGCCTTGAGCAGAAGCTGATCCCCTGGAAGAGCAAGGGCCGCAGCTGAGCCTCAGTTCAACAGATTTCCTGAGACCGTTTTCGGAGAAGAAAGACATGATGACTCATGCAAAAGTATTGGTGATCGGCGGTGGCATTGCCGGGGTGAGCACGCTCTACCACCTGGCCAAGAGAGGCTGCACCAACATCGCCCTGGTGGAGCGCACCGAATTGACGGCCGGCTCGACCTGGCACGCGGCAGGCAACCTGCCGCACTTCAGCACCAGCCTCAACGTGATGCGCCTGCAGCAGTACAGCATCGCCCTGTACCAGCGCCTGGAAGCCGAGACCGGCCAGGCGGTGGGCCATCACAAGACCGGCGCGCTGCGCCTGGCCCACACCCAGGAGCGTTTCCAGGAGTTCCAGCGGGTCGCCGGCATGGCCGACGCCTGCGGCCTGAACTTCAAGCTGCTCGAGCCGGAGGAGCTGCAGCAGTACCATCCGTTCCTCGAGAGCCACGACCTGGTGGGCGGCCTGTGGGACCCGGACGACGGCCACATCGACCCGACCAGCGTGACCAACGCCATGGCCAAGGGCGCCCGCGACCTGGGCGCGCAGATCTACCGCAACAGCCCTGTCAGCGCCATCAGCCGCACGGCCGACGGCCTGTGGCAGGTGGAGACCGCCAAGGGCAGCATCACCGCGGAAATCATCGTCAACGCCGCGGGCTTCCGCGCCAACGAGATCGCCGCGATGATCGGCCACCAGCTGCCGATCGCCTCGATGGAGCACCAGTACCTGGTGACCGAGGGGCTGTCGGAAGTCGCCGACTGCGGCCGCGAGCTGCCCATGGTGCGCGACCCGGACGTGTCCTACTACCTGCGCCAGGAGCGCAACGGCTTCATCCTCGGCCCCTACGAGCCCGGCGGCCTGCCGTGCTGGACCGACGGCGTGCCGCCGGACTTCGGCCAGGAGCTGTTCGAACCCTCGCTGGACCGCCTCGAGGACATCATCGCCACGGCCATGGAGCAGATGCCGCTGTTGGAAAAAGCCGGCGTGCAGACCGTCATCAACGGCCCGATCACCTATACCCCGGACGGCCATCCGCTGATCGGCCCGGTGGCCGGCTTCGACAACTACTTCGTCTGCTCCGGCTTCAACTTCGGCATCGTCCAGGGCGGCGGCGCCGGCCACTTCATGGCGCAGTGGATCCTCGACGGCCACCCGGAAATCGATCTCAACGAGCTGGACCCGCGTCGCTTCGGCGACTACGCCAATGCGCGCTATACCGTGGCCAAGGCCACCGAGGTGTATGCCCACGAGTACGCCAACGGCCTGCCCTACGAATACGAGAACCGCCCGGCGGCACGCCCGGCCAAGACCACGCCGATCTATAGCCGGCTGAAGGAGAATGGCGCGGTGTTCGGCGCCCGCTTCGGCTGGGAGCGCGCCAACTGGTTCGCCCCGGCCGGCATGGAACCGCGCGACGTACTGAGCTACAGCCGCAGCAACTGGTTCGAGACCGTCGGCGAGGAGTGCCGCGCGGTGCGCGAGCGGGTCGGCCTGCTCGACCTGTCGGCCTTCGCCAAGTTCGAGGTGTCGGGCTCGGGTGCCGTTGCCTATCTGGAGCGGCTGTCGACCAATCGCCTGCCAGCTGAGGTGGGCGGTATTGCCCTGACCTACATGGTGTCCAACTCGGGACGTATCCTCGGCGAGTTCACCATCACCCGCCTGGCTGCCGAGCGTTTCTATCTGATCAGCGCCGCCGCCGCCCAGGTTCACGACTGGGACGAGCTGCGTCGCCGCCTGCCGGCCGATGGCTCGGTGCGCCTCGATGACCTCACCGCGCGCTACGGCACCCTGGTGGTGGCCGGTCCCAAGGCCCGCGAGGTGCTGCGCAAGCTGACCTCCAGCGACCTGGGCAACGCGGCCTTCCCCTGGCTCAGTGCCCAGGAAATTGCCGTGGCCGGCGCCCCGGTACGGGCCCTGCGGGTCAACTATGTCGGCGAGCTGGGCTGGGAGCTGCACCACCCCATCGAGTACCAGCTGGGGCTGTACGATGCCCTGGTCGAGGCGGGTGCCGAGTTCGGCATGCGCAACTTCGGCACCCGGGCGATGGACTCGCTGCGCCTGGAGAAGGCCTATCCGATGTGGGGCCACGAGCTGACCTGCGAGAACACCCCGCTGGAGGCCAAGCTGGGCTTCTTCGTCAAGACCGAGGGCCGCGATTTCGTCGGCCGCGAGGCGCTGGTGCAACAGCGCGAGCAGGGCGTGAAGGTCCAGCTGGCCTACCTGGAGGTCGATGCCGAGGGTACCGATGCCTTCAACTTCGAGCCGGTGTTGGCCGGCGACCAGGTGGTCGGCGTGGTCAGCTCGGGTGGCTACGGCCACTGCGTGCAGAAGAGCCTGGCGTTCGCCTATGTGCAGGCCGAGCAGGCCGCGGTCGGCACCGCGCTCAGCGTGCTGATCCTCGGTCAGCACCGCGCGGCCCGGGTGATCCAGGCGCCGGCCTTCGATCCGCAGAACCTGCGCCCGCGCGGTAACTACGAGGGCTGAGGCCCACGGCGGCCCGCTCCCCCGGGAGCCGGGCCGTTCCCATCCCAGCCAGGCCGCATGGCTCGCTGGCCCGAAGAATCATCGGCCGTCGCCACGACGGTTCGGGTTCGACTGGCCGGCGGGCCATTTTCCGTTGTGCCCCGCGCTCCTGTGGCATCGCTCGCGGCGCCCCGGCCGCGATGCCCCGTCGCTTGCCCCACAGCCGCTTGGGGCATGAGGCGGGCGCAACGGGCTGTCGCCAGCCGTTGTCCGGGCGCTCGCCGCCGCCACCCTTGCTCATCGCATCACGCAGCCGTCGTCCGGCGGCGTGACAGGGGCTGCGCCCTGGCAGGGCGATTCGAGCCGACGGGCGGCCCATGCCGGGCCGGCCCATGCCGAGTCGGGACCTGGTTAGCATCATGCGATATCCCACCTGACAACAGTGCTATGGCCCGCCCATCAGCGGAATGCCGTGCTGATAGCGCTCCAGCATACGGCGCCAGCCCAGATAGTTCGGGAGGTAGCGGGTGGCCACGCCATGAAAGCGGGTCATCCAGTTCTTCAGTCGACTGTGGTAGGCATTGACGTTCTGGATATGGAAGGCGCCCTGGCGCACGCGCTGGCCGGGGCGGGCATGCACGACCTGATGGGTGATGCCCTGCACCCGGGCGAAACTGGCATAGACCGCCGCTCCGTCAGTGCACAGCACGGACTCCTGATCGATCAGCGGCGCCAGCGCTTTGCGTACATGCACAGCATCGAGCTTGGCCAGTGTGAAGTCAGCGGTATGCCCCTCCCGGTCGCGCACCACCATCACCGGGATTTGGTCTTTCCCCGTGCCGCGGGTCACGCTGACCCCGCCCCGTTTACGCGGCGGCCGCGGTAAGCGTCGCTGACCTTTGAATGACTCCAGAAAGAACGTTTCATCCACTTCGACAATCCCGGTCTCATGGGTGGCGTGATGCTCGGCGGCTGCCGCCAGGAAACGGTGCCTCCAGAGAAACGCGGTGTTCTTACTGATGCCGCACACCTTGGCAGCCTTGCGCACGCTCAGCCCATTAATCAGTGCCTGGGCATAGTCTTTCCAGCGCTCGGGGTAGCGCAGGCGGGCAAGGCCGGTTGCCGACAACGCGGTACACGTCCGTCGGCAGCTACGGCAGCGATAGCGACGCAGACCACGCGACCATCCCCAGGGCGCGAGGTATCTCGCGGCGGCCTGGCAATGCGGGCAACTCTGCAGCGCCGGCAGGTCATCAAGCACCGCTGTTGTGGGCGGGCTCTGCAGGGCTTGATGAAGCGTGGATTTCTGCTGGGGGCTGAGCTGGCCTAGTTGAGCCAGCCAGTGGTGAAAGGCTTGAGTGTCCATGATGGGCAGACCTCCCGAGCGGATGCCTGCCTTTCAGACTAGTTCTTGCAACACATCATTGGGACATAGCCAAGAAAAAAGCCCTCCGGCCGGCAGGGCGCCGGGCGAAGGGCGGGGTCTAGCAGGTGGGCGGTCAGGAGGCGACGGAGCGGGCGGCCACGCCGACCTCCTCGGGAGTCACCTGCTCGCCCTTGCGCCGGCCGATCCACCAGACGCTGTAGGCGCTGATGGCGCCGACCGCCAGCACGTAGAGGCAGGTGGTCCAGGGCTGGCCGTCGCTGCTGCGCATCAGCGCCGTGGCGATGATCGGGGTCAGGCCGCTGGCGAAGATGCCGGAGAACTGATAGACGAAGGAGATCCCGGTGTAGCGCACCTTGGCGTCGAACAGCTCGCAGAAGAGCGCGGCCTCCGGGCCGTAGACTGCGGCGTAGAAGATGCCGAAGGGGATCACGATGGCCATCCAGATGAGGAACATGTCGCCGGCGCTGGTCATCATCAGCCAGAAGGCCGGGAAGGCCGATGCCGCGGTGATCAGCGAACCCCAGAAGTACACCCGGGTCCGGCCGATGCGGTCGCTCAGGGCGCCGAACAGCGGGATGGTGAAGCACATCACCACCGCGGCGACCATCACCCCGATCAACGCCTCGGAGCGCGGCAGGTTGAGGGTCTGGGTCAGGTAGCTGAGGGAGAACACGCCGAACACGTTGAAGAACACCCCGTCGATGTAGCGCGCGCCCATGCCGGCCAGCACGTTCTTCGGATAGCGCTTCATCATGTCGACGAAGGGAATGGCGGCCTCGGCGTTGGCCTGCTTGACCTTGGCGAACTCCGGGCTCTCCATCACGTTCAGGCGGATCCAGGTGCCGAGGAAGACCAGGGCGGCGCTGAGCAGGAAGGCGATGCGCCAGCCCCAGTCGAGGAACTGGCTGTCGCTCAGGCTGTAGGACAGGATCGCCACCACCCCCGAGGCCAGGCACAGGCCAATGGCCAGGCCGATCTGCGGCAGGCTGGCGTAGAAGCCGCGCTGGTGCTTGGGCGCGTACTCGAAGGCCATCAGCACCGCGCCGCCCCATTCGCCGCCCAGGCCGATGCCCTGGAAGATGCGCAGCAGCAGCAGGATCAGCGGCGCCCAGATGCCGATGCTGTCGTAGCTGGGCACCAGGCCGATGAGGAAGGTGGCCACGCCCATGATCATCATGGTCATGACCAGCATGCTCTTGCGGCCGATCTTGTCGCCGAAGTGGCCGAAGATCACCCCGCCGATGGGGCGGCTGAGGAAGCCGACGGCGAAGGTGCCGTAGGCCAGCATGGTCGACACCAGCGGGTCGTCGGCCGGGAAGTACAGCTGGTTGAACACGATGCCGGCGACGACGCCGTAGAGGAAGAAGTCGTACCACTCGATGGTGGCGCCTATGACACTTGCGATAACGACCTTGCGCACGGGGTTGGGCGTGGACATGTCAGTATTCCTATGTGTTGGGCTGGGCAGAAGCGGCGCCGCGGGCGCGCCCCCGCTTGAGGTCCGCTCAGGAGGCGAGCGTGTGCAGCTCGGGGGCCGCCGCGGCGCTTGCCGTGGGCACCTGGGCGCCGGGCTGCAGGCAGTCCTCGAGGATCATGGCGCTGGCCTTCTCCGCGATCATCACCACCGGGACGTTGGTATTGCCCGAGACCAGGGTCGGCATGATCGAGCAGTCGACCACGCGCAGCCCCTGCAGGCCGTGCACGCGCAGGCGCGCATCGACCACCGCGAGGGGGTCGTTGCCCATCTTGCAGGTGCCGGAGGGGTGGAAGATGGTCGCCCCGTACTGGCGGCAGAACTCGAGGATCTGCGCGTCGCTCTGCTGCTCGCTGCCGGGACGGTACTCGCGGCGGATCAGGCGCTTGAGCGGTCCCGTCTCGGCCAGGCGGCGGGTCAGGCGTACCGCCGCGATCACGGTCTGGCGGTCCAGTTCTGTGGACAGGTAGTTGGGCTGCATCGACGGCGGCTGCAGCGGGTCGGTGGAGGTGATGCGCACATGGCCGCGGCTCTCCGGGCGCAGCTGGCAGACCGACAGGGTGAAGCCGGAGAAGGGGTGCACGCTGCCGCCGGCGGAGTCGGCGCTGAGGGTGCCGAAATGGTACTGGATGTCCGGGGTGCGGCTTTGCGCCAGGGCCCGGGTGAACAGTCCGCCCTGGTTGATGCCGATGGCCAAGGGCCCGCTGCGGGTGAGCAGCCATTGCAGGCCCATGCGCAGCTTGCGCCATGGCGAGCGCAGGTCGTCGTTGGTGGTGATGGGCTGGCTGCATTCGTAGATCAGGCGAATCTGCAGGTGGTCCTGCAGGTTCTCGCCCACCCCGGGCAGGACCTGCACCGGGGCGATGCCGAACTGCGCGAGCAGCTCGGCCGGACCGACGCCGGACAGCTGCAGCAGCTGCGGCGACTGCAGCGCACCGGCGCTGAGAATCACCTCGCGGCGGGCGCGCACGGTCAGCGATTGGCCGTTCTGGCGGTAGCGCACGCCGACGGCGCGCTTGCCCTCGAACAGTACCTTTTCCGCATGGGCCAGGGCCTCGATGGTCAGGTTCGCGCGGCGCTTGGCGGGGCGCAGGTAAGCCACCGCGGTGCTGCAGCGCAGGCCGTTGCGGGTGGTCAGCTGGTAGTAGCCGACGCCTTCCTGGTCGCCGCCGTTGAAGTCCTCGGTGCGGGGGATGCCGAGCTCGTTGGCCGCCGCGATGAAGCTCTCGGTGAGCGGGTGGCGTGCCTTGATGCTCGAGGCCGACAGGGGGCCGTCGGTGCCGCGGGTGGGGCCCGGGCCGAGGTCGTTGCATTCGGCGCGGCGGAAGTAGGGCAGCACCTCGTCCCAGCTCCAACCTTGGTTTCCGGCGCGGGCCCAGGCATCGTAATCCTCGCGCTGGCCGCGAATGTAGATCAGGCCGTTGATCGAGCTGCAGCCGCCGAACACCCGGCCGCGCGGCCAGTAGATGCGGCGGCCGTTCATACCGGGGTCCGGGTCGGTGTAGAAGCCCCAGTTGTAGACGGGGTGAAACATGGTCTTGGCGTAGCCGATCGGGATGTGGATCCACGGATAGCGATCCGCAGGTCCGGCCTCGAGCAGGCAAACGCTGTATCGTCCGTTCTCGCTGAGTCGATTCGCCAGCACACAACCGGCGGAACCGGCACCGACAACGACGAAGTCATAGGCGCGTGACATTCGAAATCCTCTTGTTTTTATAGGCGTGAAACCGAACAGCAGGATTAAAGTAGAACAGAGCGGTCCATTTTTGTGGTGCCAGCCGCAGGAGGCGAGTGAGGCCACTCGCCAATTTTGCGCCGGAATGTCAGGGTATTCTCTTGTAAATTAATGGCTTGGCTCGATACTCAACTCGATGCGGATTTTTTGATAATGGAACAAAATGATTCAAAATTATCAGGAGTGGTCTCCGGTGACGCCGGCAGCGGCCCGGATCGCAGCCTGCGTGCCCTGTTGCTGTTGGAGATAGTCGCCACGGCCGACGGGCCCTTGTCGCTCGCCCAGCTGAGCGAGCGCCTGGATGCGCCCAAGGCCACGCTGCTGCGCCTGCTGGGGGCGCTGGAGCGGCTCGGCTTTCTGTTGCGCGAGGTGGACGAGAAGACCTATCTGCTCGGCCCGCGGGCCGGGCGTCTGGGGCTGCGGCTGCTGCGCAACGAGGTGGTGCTGCAGCGGCACCGCCTGGTGCTGCGGGCGCTGGTGCGCGAACTGGGTGAGACCTGCAACCTGACGGCCCTGGACGGCGATCGGGTGATCTACATCGATCGTGTCGAAACCAGCGAGCCCCTGCGCCTGCACGTCCAGCCCGGCACCCATGTGCCGCTGCACTGCACGGCCAGCGGCAAGCTGTTCCTCGCCGAGATGCCGGCGGCGCGCCGCCGCGCGCTGCTCGCGGGGCTCGAGCTGAGTCCGCAGACCGACCGCAGCATCACTGAACTCGACCTGCTGGAGAGCGAGCTGGGCCGCATCCACGCCCGCGGCGTGGGCATCGACAGCGAAGAGTTCGTCAGGGGGATGGTGGCCGTGGCGGTGCCGATCAGGAATGCCGAGGGCCACTGCGTGGCCGGCCTGGCCTGCCATGCGCCCACGGCGCGCAAGAGCCTCAACGAGCTGCTCGACTACGTACCGCAGCTACAGGCTGCTGCCGCCCAACTGGCCGAGTCCTTCGCCCTGCCGGAAGCCGGTGCCTGAGGGGGCGGCGCTGGCGGGCGGCTAGTTTGGTGCGTTGAGGTGGCGCCTCCCGGTGGTGGCGTCGATATGGCTTGGGGCGCCGGGCATGTGCGTATAATGATCGGCTTTTTCTTTGGGACTGCGAGGTGGGTCATGCGCGAGCAATTGCTGGCGGCCGAGAAGGTCAAGGCTATCGAGTGGCGCGAGGGTGCGCTGCATCTGCTCGATCAGCGCGTGTTGCCGCTCGAGGAAGTCTGGCACGCCTATCGCTCGGCTGCCGAGGTGGCCGAGGCGATTCGGGCGATGGTGGTGCGCGGTGCGCCGGCCATCGGCATCAGCGCCGCCTACGGCCTGGTGCTGGGCGCTCGGGCGCGGCTGGCGGCGGGCGGCGACTGGCGCGCGGCGCTGGAGGAGGACTTCCAGGTGTTGGCCGATTCGCGGCCGACCGCGGTCAATCTGTTCTGGGCGCTCAATCGCATGCGCGAGCGCCTGGAGCGTTTGAAGGAGGGCGAGGACCCGCTGCTGGCGCTGGAGGCCGAGGCGCATGGCATCCATCAGAGCGACCGCGAGGCCAACCTGACCATGGCGCAGCTCGGCGTCGAGCTGATCCGCAAGCACCAGGGTAACCAGCAGAACCTGCTGACCCACTGCAATACCGGGGCGCTGGCCACTGGCGGCTTCGGGACCGCGCTGGGGGTGATTCGCGCCGCCTACCTCGATGGCCTGGTCGAACGCGTCTATGCCGACGAGACCCGGCCCTGGCTGCAGGGCTCGCGCCTGACCGCCTGGGAGCTGGCCAACGAGGGGGTGCCGGTGAGCCTGAACGCCGATTCGGCGGCGGCCCATCTGATGAAGACCAAGGGCATCACCTGGGTCATAGTCGGCGCCGACCGCATCACCGCCAACGGCGACGTGGCCAACAAGATCGGCACCTACCAGCTGGCGGTCAACGCCATGCACCACGGCGTGCGTTTCATGGTGGTGGCGCCCAGCTCGACCATCGACATGGCCCTGGAGAGTGGCGAGGACATCCCCATCGAGGAGCGCGACGGTCGCGAGCTGCTGGAGGTGGGCGGCAAGCACGTGGCGGCGGGCGTCGACGCGGTCAATCCGGTGTTCGACGTGACCCCTGCCGACCTGATCGACTTCATCGTCACCGAAAAGGGCGTGGTGGAGCGTCCGGACGCGGCGAAGATGGCCCAGCTCATGTGTCGCAAGCGCCTGCACTGAGTGGTTGCCCGGGCCGGGCCTGGGGATAGGTGCGGGGCGGTGATTGTGGTACACTCCGGCGGTTTTCAGGGGTGCCCTCCGCGGGCGCCTCGACTGCGCAGATACATGGCATAACTCATTGATTTGTCGTGAGTCGTTGCTGGCCTAGGGCCACGGCGGCAAGCTTCGCGTCGTTCAGGATGAATGGGGCGGAGTTTCACCAGAAAAAGGAACCAGGCTACTCATGGGCGAACTGGCCAAAGAAATCCTCCCGGTCAATATCGAAGACGAACTGCAGCAGTCCTACCTCGACTACGCGATGAGCGTGATCGTCGGGCGGGCCCTGCCGGATGCGCGCGATGGCTTGAAGCCCGTGCACCGTCGCGTACTCTTCGCAATGAGTGAGCTGGGCAACGACTGGAACAAGCCGTACAAGAAGTCCGCCCGTGTGGTCGGTGACGTGATCGGTAAGTACCACCCCCACGGCGACACGGCGGTGTACGACACCATCGTGCGCATGGCCCAGCCGTTCTCCCTGCGTTACCTGCTGGTCGACGGCCAGGGCAACTTCGGTTCGGTGGACGGCGACAACGCCGCGGCCATGCGCTACACCGAAGTGCGCATGACCAAGCTGGCCCACGAGCTGCTGGCCGACCTGCACAAGGAAACCGTGGACTGGGTGCCGAACTACGACGGCACCGAGCAGATCCCCGCGGTCATGCCGACCAAGATTCCCAACCTGCTGGTCAACGGCTCCAGCGGTATCGCCGTGGGCATGGCCACCAACATCCCGCCGCACAACCTCTCGGAGGTCATCGACGGCTGCCTGGCGCTGATCGACAACAGCGAGCTGACGGTCGACGAGCTGATGCAGTACATCCCCGGCCCGGACTTTCCGACCGCGGCGATCATCAACGGCCGCGCCGGCATCATCGAGGCGTATCGCACGGGCAGGGGGCGCATCTATATCCGTGCCCGCGCCGAGGTCGAGGACATCGACAAGGTCGGCGGCCGCCAGCAGATCGTGGTCACCGAGCTGCCCTACCAGCTGAACAAGGCGCGCCTGATCGAGAAGATCGCCGAGCTGGTCAAGGAGAAGAAGCTCGAGGGCATCACCGAGCTGCGCGACGAGTCGGACAAGGACGGCATGCGCATCGTCATCGAGCTGCGCCGCGGCGAGGTGCCGGAGGTGATCCTCAACAACCTCTATGCCCAGACCCAGATGCAGAGCGTGTTCGGCATCAACGTGGTGGCCCTGATCGACGGCCAGCCGAAGGTGCTCAACCTCAAGGACATGCTCGAGGCCTTCATCCTGCACCGCCGCGAGGTGGTGACCCGGCGCACCGTGTTCGAGTTGCGCAAGGCGCGCGAGCGCGGGCACATCCTCGAAGGCCAGGCGGTGGCGCTGTCCAACATCGACCCGGTGATCGCCCTGATCAAGGCCTCGCCGACCCCGGCCGAAGCCAAGGAGGCGCTGGTCTCCACGCCCTGGGAATCCAGCGCGGTGGAGGCCATGGTCGAGCGCGCCGGCGCCGAGGCCTGCCGCCCCGAGGACCTGGACCCGCAGTACGGCCTGCGCGACGGCAAGTACCATCTGTCGCCGGAGCAGGCCCAGGCCATTCTCGACCTGCGCCTGCACCGCCTGACCGGCCTGGAGCACGAGAAGCTGTTGGCCGAGTACCAGGAGATCCTCACCCAGATCGGCGAGCTGATCCGCATCCTCACCGACGCGGTGCGTCTGATGGAGGTGATCCGCGAGGAGCTGGAAGCGGTCAAGGCCGAGTTCGGCGATGCCCGTCGCACCGAGATCCTCGACACCCGCCTGGACCTGACCCTGGCCGACCTGATCACCGAAGAAGAGCGGGTCGTGACCATCTCCCACGGCGGCTATGCCAAGAGCCAGCCGCTGGCCGCCTACCAGGCCCAGCGCCGCGGCGGCAAGGGCAAGTCGGCGACCGGGATCAAGGACGAGGACTACATCGAACACCTGCTGGTCGCCAACAGCCATGCCACCCTGCTGCTGTTCTCCAGCAAGGGCAAGGTGTACTGGTTGAAGACCTACGAGATTCCCGAGGCCTCCCGCGCCGCCCGTGGCCGCCCGCTGGTCAACCTGCTGCCGCTGGACGAGGGCGAGCGCATCACCGCGATGCTGCAGATCGACCTGGAAGCCCTGCAGCAGAGTGCCGGCAACGAAGACGAGCTGGATGAGGCGCTGGAAGGCGAGGTGATCGAAGGCGAAGTGGTCGAGGACGGCGATGGCGAAACGGGCGACGATGAGCAGGACGAGCCGACCGGCGCCTACATCTTCATGGCCACCGCCAAGGGCACGGTGAAGAAGACCCCGCTGGTGCAGTTCAGCCGACCGCGCAGCACCGGCCTGATCGCCCTGAAGTTGGACGAGGACGACACCCTGATCGCCGCCGCCGTCACCGACGGTGCCCGTGAGGTGATGCTGTTTTCCGACGGCGGTAAGGTCATCCGCTTCAAGGAGAAGCACGTGCGCACCATGGGCCGTACCGCCCGCGGCGTACGCGGCATGCGCCTGGCCGAAGGCCAGCAGATCATCTCCATGCTGATTCCCGAGCCCGGCGCGCAGATCCTCACCGCCTCCGAGCGCGGCTACGGCAAGCGCACCGAGATGGCCGAGTTCCCGCGCCGCGGGCGCGGCGGCCAGGGCGTCATCGCCATGGTCAGCAACGAGCGCAACGGCCCGCTGGTCGGTGCGGTGCAGGTGCTCGACGGCGAGGAGATCATGCTGATTTCCGACCAGGGCACCCTGGTGCGTACCCGCGCCGGCGAGGTCTCCAGCCTGGGGCGCAATACCCAGGGCGTGACCCTGATCAAGCTGGCCAAGGACGAGAAGCTGGTGGGCCTGGAGCGCGTGCAGGAGCCGTCTGCGGAAGAGGACGAGGAACTGGACGAGGACGAGACCATGGCCGCGATGGCGGCCGAGACGGAAGGTGGGGCGGCCGACGAGAGCCCGCTCGGCGAGGAATGATGCGCCTGGGCGGGATGCTCCCGCCCGTCGCGGCGTAGGAATCGGCGGATGTCCATGACGGGCCTGTCCGCGCAACATTTGAGCGAGAGTGGATGTGAGCAAGCGAGCCTTTAATTTTTGCGCCGGCCCGGCCGCGCTTCCGGAAGCTGTTCTGCAACGCGCCCAGGCGGAGCTCCTCGACTGGCAGGGCAAGGGCCTGTCGGTGATGGAGATGAGCCATCGCAGCGATGAGTACATGGCCATCGCCGCCAAGGCCGAGCAGGACCTGCGCGAGCTGCTCGCCATCCCCTCGAACTACAAGGTGCTGTTCCTCCAGGGCGGCGCCAGCCAGCAGTTCGCCGAGATCCCGCTGAACCTTTTGCCCGAAGAGGGCGTGGCCGATTACGTCGACACCGGCATCTGGTCGAAGAAGGCCATCGAAGAGGGGCGGCGCTTCGGTAATGTCAAGGTGGCGGCCAGTGCCAAGGCCTACGACTATTTCGCCATTCCCGGGCAGAACGAGTGGCAGCTGTCGAAGGGCGCTTCCTACCTGCACTACACGCCGAACGAGACCATCGGCGGGCTGGAGTTCGACTGGGTTCCCGAGGTCGGCGAGGTACCGCTGGTGGCGGACATGTCCTCGGACATCCTTTCGCGTGAGATCGATGTGTCGAAGTTCGGCCTGATCTATGCCGGTGCGCAGAAGAACATCGGTCCTTCCGGCCTGGTGGTGGTGATCGTCCGTGAGGACCTGCTCGGCCGCGCCCGCAGTGCCTGCCCGACCATGCTCAACTACAAGGTCGCCGCCGACAACGGCTCGATGTACAACACTCCGGCGACCTTCTCCTGGTACCTGTCGGGCCTGGTGTTCGAGTGGCTCAAGGAGCAGGGTGGCGTCGAGGCGATGGAGCAGCGTAACCGTGCCAAGAAAGACCTGCTGTACGGGGTCATCGACAGCAGCGAGCTGTACAGCAACCCTATTAGTCATAACGCCCGCTCCTGGATGAACGTGCCGTTCCGCCTGGCCGACGAGCGCCTGGATCAGCCGTTCCTCGCCGGCGCCGAGGCCCGTGGCCTGCTCAACCTCAAGGGCCACCGCTCGGTCGGCGGCATGCGCGCCTCCATCTATAACGCCGTGGGCCTCGACGCGGTGCAGGCGCTGGTGGCCTACATGACCGAGTTCGAGAAGGAGCACGGCTGATGACGGAAGTAATCTCCGAGCAGGAACTGCAGGCCCTGCGCCTGCGCATCGACAGTCTCGACGAGAAGATTCTCGAGCTGATCAGCGACCGTGCGCGCTGCGCCGAGGAGGTCGCACGGGTCAAGATGAAGGCCCTGCCGGAAGGCGAGAAGCCGGTGTTCTACCGCCCCGAGCGCGAGGCCCAGGTGCTCAAGCGCATCATGGAGCGCAACAAGGGGCCGCTGGACAACGAGGAGATGGCGCGGCTGTTCCGCGAGATCATGTCCTCCTGCCTGGCCCTGGAGAACCCGCTCAAGGTCGCCTACCTCGGCCCCGAGGGAACCTTCTCCCAGGCCGCGGCGATGAAGCACTTCGGTCACGCGGTGATCAGCGTGCCGATGGCGGCCATCGACGAGGTGTTCCGCGAGGTGGCCGCAGGCGCGGTCAACTTCGGCGTGGTGCCGGTGGAGAATTCCACCGAGGGGGCGATCAACCACACCCTGGACAGCTTCCTCGAGCACGACATGGTCATCTGCGGCGAGGTCGAGCTGCGCATCCACCACCACCTGCTGGTCGGCGAAACCACCAAGACCGACAAGATCACCCGCATCTACTCCCACGCCCAGTCCCTGGCCCAGTGCCGCAAGTGGCTGGATGCGCACTACCCGAACGTCGAGCGCGTGGCCGTGTCGAGCAATGCCGATGCGGCCAAGCGGGTGAAGAGCGAGTGGAATTCGGCGGCGATCGCCGGTGACATGGCGGCCAACCTCTACGGTCTGACCAAGCTGGCGGAGAAGATCGAGGACCGCCCGGACAACTCCACGCGCTTTCTCATCATCGGCAGCCAGGAAGTGCCGCCGACCGGCGACGACAAGACCTCGGTCATCGTGTCCATGCGCAACAAGCCGGGCGCGCTGCACGAACTGCTGGTGCCTTTCCACAACAACGGCATCGACCTGACCCGTATCGAGACCCGGCCGTCGCGCAGCGGCAAGTGGACCTACGTGTTCTTCATCGATTTCGTCGGCCATCACCGCGATCCGCTGATCAAGGACGTGCTGGAGAAGATCAATCAGGAAGCCGTGGCGCTCAAGGTGCTGGGCTCCTACCCCAAGGCGGTGCTCTAGGCCGGTGCTCGTCCCGGGCGCTGCTCCGGGCCTGCGGCGACTCCATCGCGACGCACAGCTTGTGCGGGGCGGATCGACAAGAGGCAAGCAATGAGCTGTGATTTCCTCGCCCTGGCCCAGCCAGGCGTACAGAAGCTGTCGCCCTACGTGCCGGGCAAGCCGGTCGACGAGTTGGCGCGCGAGCTGAATCTCGACCCGGCCGGCATCGTCAAGCTGGCCAGTAACGAAAACCCCCTGGGCCCCAGCCCCAAGGCGCTGGAGGCGATTCGTGGCGAGCTGGCCGAGCTGACCCGCTATCCCGACGGCAACGGCTTCGAGCTCAAGCGCCGCCTGGCCGAGCGCTGCGGCGTGCAGGCCGCTCAGGTGACCCTCGGCAACGGTTCCAACGATGTGCTCGACCTGGTCGCCCGCGCCTACCTGGCGCCGGGGCTGAATGCGGTGTTCAGCCAGTTCGCCTTCGCCGTCTACCCCATCGCCACCCAGGCGGTCGGCGCCGAGGGCAGGGCGGTGCCGGCCAGGGACTTCGGTCACGATCTGGAGGCCATGCTGGCGGCCATCGACGACCAGACCCGCGTGGTGTTCGTCGCCAACCCCAACAACCCCACGGGCACCTGGTTCGGCCCGCAGGCGTTGAGCGACTTCCTCGCCCGGGTGCCGGAGAGCGTGCTGGTGGTGCTGGACGAGGCCTATATCGAGTATGCCCGGGGCGACGAGTTGCCCAATGGCCTCGACTACCTGGCTCAATACCCGAACTTGCTGGTATCGCGCACCTTCTCCAAGGCTTATGGCCTGGCGGCGTTGCGGGTCGGTTACGCCGTCAGTTCCGTGCAGGTCGCCGAGGTGCTCAATCGCGTGCGCCAGCCCTTCAACGTCAACAGCCTGGCCCTGGCTGCGGCCTGCGCCGCGCTGGATGACGACGACTACCTGCAGCGTAGCCGCCAGGCCAACGACGCCGGCATGGCGCAGCTGGAGGAGGGCTTGCGCGCCCTGGGGCTGAGTTGGATTCCGTCGCGGGGCAACTTCATCGCGGTGGACTTTGGCCGCGATACCGCCGCGCTCAACCAGGCGTTGCTGCGCGAAGGGGTGATCGTTCGCCCGGTGGCCGGCTATGGCATGCCCCATCATCTGCGGGTGTCGATCGGCACGGAGCAGGAGAACAGCCGCTTCCTCGCGTCCTTGGCCAAGGTGCTGGGCGCGTGAGCGAGGTCAAGGCCGGTGCCGTTACCCAGTCCGCAGCCCCGATGATCGGTCGCCTGGTGGTGATCGGCCTCGGCCTGATCGGCGGCTCCTTCGCCAAGGGCCTGCGCGAGCGCGGCCTGTGTCGCGAGGTGGTGGGCGTCGATCTGGATCCCGAGTCGCGGCGCATGGCCGTCGAGCTGGGGGTGGTCGACCGTTGCGAAGAGCGGCTGGCCATCGCCTGCGAGGGGGCCGAGGTGATTCAGCTGGCGGTGCCCATCCTGGCCATGGAGAAGCTGCTGGGCCAGCTGGCCGGGCTCGAGCTCGGCGATGCGGTACTCACCGATGTCGGCAGTGCCAAGGGCAATGTGGTGCGCGCCGCGCGCCTGGCCTTCGTCGACAAGCCGGTGCGTTTCGTGCCGGGCCATCCGATCGCCGGTTCCGAGCAGAGCGGCGTCGAGGCGGCCAACGGAGAACTGTTCCGCCGGCACAAGGTGATCCTGACTCCCTGCGAGCGCAGCGACGAGCGGGCTCTGGTGCTGGTCGATGCCCTGTGGCGCGAGCTGGGCGCCGATGTCGAGCAGATGCAGGTCGAGCACCATGATCAGGTGCTCGCCGCCACCAGCCATCTGCCGCACCTGCTGGCATTCGGTCTGGTCGACTCGCTGGCCAAACGCAGCGAGAATCTGGAGATATTCCGCTACGCCGCCGGCGGCTTTCGCGATTTCACGCGAATTGCCGGCAGCGACCCGGTGATGTGGCACGACATCTTCCTCGCCAACCGCGAGGCCGTGCTGCACACCCTGGACGTATTTCGCGACGACCTCGACGCCCTGCGCGATGCGGTCGACGCTGGGGACGGGCATCAACTGCTGGGCGTGTTCACCCGCGCCCGGGTGGCCCGCGAGCATTTCGGCAAAATTCTGGCCCGCAGGGCCTATGTGGACGCTATGCACTCGAACGATCTGATTTTCCTGGCTAACCCTGGTGGCAAACTGACCGGACGGATTCGCGTTCCCGGCGACAAATCCATCTCGCACCGCTCGATCATGCTCGGCTCCCTGGCCGAAGGCACCACCGAGGTGGAAGGCTTCCTCGAGGGCGAGGATGCCCTGGCGACCCTGCAGGCCTTCCGCGACATGGGCGTGGTGATCGAGGGCCCGCACCACGGCCGGGTGACCATCCACGGCGTCGGCCTGCACGGCCTGCAGGCGCCCCCCGGCCCCATCTACCTGGGCAACTCCGGCACCTCCATGCGTCTGCTTGCCGGCCTGCTCGCCGCGCAGCCCTTCGACACCACCCTGACCGGCGACGCCTCGCTGTCCAAGCGGCCGATGAACCGGGTGGCCAAGCCGCTGCGGGAGATGGGCGCGGAGATCGAGACCGCCGCCGAGGGGCGTCCGCCCATGACCATCCGCGGCGGCCGCCGCCTGGGCGGCATGACCTATCAGATGCCCATGGCCAGCGCCCAGGTGAAGTCCTGCCTGCTGCTCGCCGGGCTCTACGCGGCGAACTCGACCACGGTGATCGAGCCGGCGCCGACCCGCGACCATACCGAGCGCATGCTGCAGGGGTTCGGCTACCCGGTGACGGTCGAGGGCAGCAGCGCGACAGTCGAGTCCGGACACAAACTGGTGGCCACCCGCATCGAGGTGCCGGCGGATATCTCCTCGGCGGCCTTCTTCCTGGTCGCCGGTAGCATCGCCGAGGATTCCGAACTGGTGCTGGAGCATGTCGGCATCAACCCGACCCGCACCGGGGTGATCGACATCCTCAAGCTGATGGGCGGCGATATCAGCCTGGAAAACCAGCGCGAGGTGGGCGGCGAGCCGGTGGCCGACATCCGCGTGCGTTCGGCCAAACTCAAGGGCATCGACATCCCGGAAGACCTGGTGCCGCTGGCCATCGACGAGTTCCCGGTGCTGTTCGTCGCCGCGTCCTGCGCCGAGGGCCGCACCGTGCTGCGCGGCGCCGAGGAGCTGCGGGTCAAGGAGTCCGACCGCATCCAGGTCATGGCCGACGGCCTGCAGGCGCTGGGGATCAAGGCCGAGCCGACCCCGGACGGCATCGTCATCGAGGGCGGCGGCATCGGCGGGGGCGAGGTCTACAGCCACGGCGACCACCGCATCGCCATGTCCTTCAGCGTGGCCTCGCTGCGCGCCAGTGCGCCGATTCGCATCCATGACTGTGCCAACGTCGCCACCTCCTTCCCGAACTTCCTCGCGCTGGCCGCGCAGGTCGGCATCCGTGTCGCCGAGGAGGGTAAGTCATGACTGCCGTGGCGCCGGTGATCGCGATCGACGGACCGAGCGGTTCGGGCAAGGGCACCATCGCCGGCCTGCTGGCCCGGCAGCTGGGCTGGAGCCTGCTGGACTCCGGCGCCCTGTACCGTTTGCTGGCCTTCGCGGCGGGCAACCACGGGGTGGATCTGACCAACGAGGAGGCGATGAAGGTGCTCGCCGCCCATCTGGACGTGCAGTTCAATGCGGCCACCGATGACCAGGGGCAGCGCATCATCCTCGAGGGCGAGGACGTCACCGACCTGATCCGCAACGAACAGATCGGCGCCGGTGCCTCGCAGGTGGCCTCGCTGCCGGCCGTGCGCGAGGCGCTGCTGCAGCGCCAGCGGGCGTTCCAGGAGCTGCCCGGGCTGGTGGCCGATGGCCGCGACATGGGCACCGTGGTGTTCCCCGACGCGCCGCTGAAGATCTTCCTCACCGCCAGTGCCGAGGAGCGTGCCAGGCGCCGCTACTTGCAGTTGAAGGCCAAGGGCGATGATGTTAATCTCGCGAGTCTTCTCGACGAGATTCGTGCGCGCGACGAGCGCGACACCCAACGCGCCGTGGCGCCGCTCAAGCCGGCCGCCGATGCGATCCAGTTGGATTCCACCGAACTCTCGATAGAGCAGGTGCTTGAACGTATTCTGCGCGAAGTCGCCGATCGCGACCTCGCCGGGTGAAAGAGCTGCGGCTTAGGCCGAAGGGCTCGACAAGGAGGCATGCGGGAGACCAGTCCTAGTCCCGCAGGCCTCTTTTTACATGAACGAACCCACATTGTCTGGAGTGTGGATTGGGCAGATTCCCTGCCCTGAATCAACAGGAATCAACATGAGCGAAAGCTTCGCAGAACTATTTGAAGAAAGCCTGAAATCCCTCGATATGCAGCCGGGTGCCATCATCACCGGCATCGTGGTCGACATCGACGGTGACTGGGTCACCGTGCATGCCGGCCTGAAGTCCGAGGGCGTCATCCCGCTCGAGCAGTTCTTCAACGAACAAGGCGAGCTGACCATCAAGGTCGGTGACGAAGTCCATGTCGCGCTGGACGCGGTTGAAGATGGCTTCGGTGAAACCAAGCTGTCCCGCGAAAAAGCCAAGCGCGCCGAGTGCTGGATCGTTCTGGAAGCAGCTTTCGCCGCCGAGGAAGTGGTCAAGGGCGTTATCAACGGTAAGGTTAAGGGCGGCTTCACTGTCGACGTTAACGGCATCCGTGCGTTCCTGCCAGGTTCCTTGGTCGATGTCCGTCCGGTGCGTGATACCACCCACCTGGAAGGCAAAGAGCTCGAGTTCAAGGTCATCAAGCTGGACCAGAAGCGCAACAACGTTGTCGTTTCCCGCCGCAGCGTGCTGGAAGCCGAGAACAGCGCCGAGCGCGAGGCTCTGCTGGAGTCCCTGCAGGAAGGCCAGCAGGTCAAGGGTATCGTCAAGAACCTCACCGACTACGGCGCGTTCGTGGACCTGGGTGGCGTCGACGGCCTGCTGCACATCACCGACATGGCCTGGAAGCGCATCAAGCATCCGTCCGAGATCGTCAACGTTGGCGACGAGATCGACGTCAAGGTCCTGAAGTACGATCGCGAGCGCAACCGCGTCTCCCTCGGCCTGAAGCAGCTGGGCGAAGACCCGTGGGTCGCCATCAAGGCCCGTTACCCGGAGAGCACCCGCGTCATGGCGCGCGTGACCAACCTGACCGACTACGGCTGCTTCGCAGAGCTGGAAGAGGGCGTGGAAGGCCTGGTGCACGTTTCCGAAATGGACTGGACCAACAAGAACATCCACCCGTCGAAAGTCGTTCAGGTTGGCGACGAAGTGGAAGTCATGGTTCTGGACATCGACGAAGAGCGTCGTCGTATCTCCCTGGGTATCAAGCAGTGCAAGACCAACCCGTGGGAAGATTTCTCCAGCCAGTTCAACAAGGGTGACAAGATCTCCGGCACCATCAAGTCGATCACCGATTTCGGTATCTTCATTGGTCTGGACGGCGGCATCGACGGCCTGGTTCACCTGTCCGACATCTCCTGGAACGAAGTGGGCGAAGAAGCCGTACGTCGTTTCAAGAAGGGCGACGAGCTGGAAACCGTCATCCTCTCCGTCGATCCGGAGCGCGAGCGCATCTCCCTGGGCATCAAGCAGCTGGAAGACGATCCGTTCTCCAACTACGTGTCGCTCAACGACAAGGGCACCATCGTTCGCGGTACCGTGAAAGAAGTTGACGCCAAGGGCGCCATCATCGATCTGGGCAACGACATCGAAGCTACGCTGAAGGCCTCCGAAATCAGCCGTGACCGCGTCGAAGACGCGCGCAACGTGCTGAAGGAAGGCGAAGAAGTCGAAGCCAAGATCATCAGCGTTGACCGCAAGAGCCGCGTGATCAGCCTGTCCATCAAGTCCAAGGACGTCGAGGACGAGAAGGAGGCGATCAAGGAAATGCGCAGCAAGCAGGAAGTCGAAACTTCCGGTCCGACCACCATCGGTGATCTGATTCGTGCGCAGATGGAAAACCAGAACTAAGTTCGGGTGATCTTGAAAAAGGGCGACTTCGGTCGCCCTTTTTTGTGCTTGCGATTTAATCCGAGGGGGCGAGGAGAGTGGCGCTCTATCTGCCGGCAACTCGCGAATCGAGTCTGGAATGCTCGGCCAGCATCGCTAACACCTTGTTTTTTGGGCTGTTCAAATGCTGACCAGCATGCTAAAACCATTCTATAGAGTGGTCTAGCCGCTTGAAAAAGAAGGGAAAACCATGACGAAGTCGGAGTTGATCGAACGAATTGTCACCCATCAGGGGCAGTTGTCCTCCAAGGATGTCGAGCTGGCGATCAAGACCATGCTGGAGCAGATGTCCCAGGCGCTGGCCACGGGTGATCGCATCGAGATTCGCGGCTTCGGCAGTTTCTCCTTGCATTACCGGGCGCCGCGGATCGGTCGCAATCCCAAGACGGGCCAGTCTGTGCGTCTGGACGGCAAGTTCGTGCCGCATTTCAAGCCGGGCAAAGAGCTGCGTGACCGGGTGAACGAGGACGAATAGGGCTCTGCTTCCTTCTCTTCTCGGTGAGCCTCCTGGTCGACGAATGCTGCAGGCCAGAGGCTTCGTGTTGTTGTTGCGGTTAGCTGCCGCGAATTCGCGCTAATCGGCCCAGTTTCCCGGCCTCTTCTTCGGCCCTTCATTCTGAAGGGTGTCCCCCCTGTAAGGCTGCTGCTTGGGGATAACACCAGCCTGTTCGCCCAGAGTCCTGAACCAGCCGGCTTCGCCTGATGCATAAGTTTGGTGGCAGGCCGTGCTGTCATTGCAGGCGCGCTTCCTCGATTGCGGGTGGCTGGCGGACTCGCTCGGCCGGTCTGTCCTCCTTGCTGTCGCCCGCGTCACAGACCCTGTCTCGCACAAGCTGCTGTTTCCCTGGTTGGCGCGTCCCAGCCAAGGCCCGCTCGGCAACTGCATAAGCGTGGCTAAGCCCCTCCAAAAAAATCGATCTCTGTGGGTATAGGTCGTCCTCAAGGGATCATGCAAACGGAGAGGAAATAGCCTGATAGGCGGTGTCCCGCTCCTGCCTAGTTGAATTTGTCCTTTTATATCAGTTGGATAGGTATCTTGTTGGTTATGTGTGTGCTGATCGACGGTATCTTGACAAGCCTGGCTAGCGGGACTTTAGTCAAATCGAGTGTGATTGTTGACGAAGCATTCTGTGCAGGAGAGGGCACCGTGGCTTACGTCAGCCGCCAACGATGAGAATCACGATGAGCAGAATCACCATGATGCTGTCTCCGCTAGGGCACTACTTCGATCCACTGCTGCGTGGACCACCTCATGCCTGAGGCTCAGCGCCTGGCGTTTGACTAGGCGCTGAAGGGACGATTCCAACTCTGGTCGGGTACCGATTGACTGAAGCAATCGGTTGCGGCGGCGTTCGGCCTTATCCCTGGCATTTCCAACTGTTTAGTACTGCACCGCTGAGCCACGCCTTTGCGACGGTCTTGCATGCACGTGGCTTCCTGTTTTCCGCGCTGAGCGTCGGCGCTGAACAGCATTGAGGACACAGAAATGGCCAATTTCATCAAATCCGACCTTGAGTTCATTCTTCAGCAAATACTGATCGCCGAAGCCAACGCGAACGGTGAAGACCTCCTGTCCTTGCTTCCCAATACCCTGGTGCCTTTCGGTTTGCGTACCGTTGATGGTTCCAACAACAACCTGATTACGGGACAGACAGAGTTCGGAGCGGCCGACAACCTGTTCCCACGCATGCTCGATCCGGTCTTCCGCCCCGCGGAGGGCGGTACCTCCTATACCCAGACCAGCGGCATGGTGATCGATTCCCAGCCCCGTACGATTTCCAATCTGATAGTCGATCAGACGATCAGCAACCCTGCCGCCGTGCAGGCGTTCGTCGATGCGGAGATGGGCATCCTGGCTGACGGCAGTCAAGTCGACGGGGGCGGCGTCCCGTTCCCGGTCGGCACCTTGCTGGACCTTGACGGTAATCCGGTTCCGGAGGGGCAACCGCTGTTCATCCCCAATACGGCCCCGGACGAGGGGTTGTCCGCGCCCTTCAACAACTGGTTCATCTTCTTCGGTCAGTTCTTCGACCATGGCCTCGATCTGGTGCAGAAAGGCGGTAGCGGGTTGGTGTTCATGCCGCTGCAGCCGGACGATCCGCTGATCACTCACGGTCCCGACGGCATCGCCGGCAGCGGCGACGAGCTGACCGATCCGGCGCTGCAGTTCATGGTGTTGTCGCGGGCGACCAATCAGCCGGGGCCCGACGGCATTCTCGGCACGGCCGACGATGTCCATGAGCACCTCAATCAGACCTCGCCGTTCGTCGACCAGAACCAGACCTACAGCTCCCATCCGTCGCACCAGGTGTTCCTGCGTGCCTATGAGCTGGATGCGTCCGGTAAGCCGGTGTCGACCGGCCGCCTGATCAATAACAGGGACCTGGGGCCCGACGGCATATTCGGTACCGCTGACGATGGCCCGGGCACCGGCATGGCCACCTGGGCGGTGGTCAAGGCCCAGGCGCGTGCGTTGCTGGGTATCGACCTCACCGACGACAACGTGACCAACATTCCGTTGCTGGCCACCGATGCCTACGGCAAGTTCATCCCGGGGCCCAATGGCTTCCCGCAAGTGGTGATGCTCGGCCCGGACGGGATACCGGGCACTGCCGATGACTTCCTCATGGAAGGCAACCCGGCCGCCCCGATCAGCCTGGCCGGCGCGGTGCTCACCGGCCAGGCCTTCCTGGTCGATATCGCCCATACGGCCAACCCCATCGATAGCCAGAGCGGCGCCATGCTGGCGGCCGACTCCGACAGCGCAGTAGGCCTGTCGGAACCTGGCACTTACGACAATGAGTTGCTCGATGCGCACTTCATCACGGGCGACGGCCGGGTCAACGAAAACATCGGCCTGACCGCCGTGCACCATGTATTCCACTCCGAACACAATCGCCTGGTCGAGCTCACCCAGGAGGTGGCGGTAGAGGCGGCGATAGCGGGCGACCTGGCGTTCCTCAACCAGTGGTTGCTGACGCCGGTGGCGGCGGTACCGGTCGATCTTTCGACGCTGGACTGGAACGGCGAGCGTCTGTTCCAGGCCGCCAAGTTCGGTACCGAGATGCAGTACCAGCATCTGGTGTTCGAAGAGTTCGCGCGTAAGGTCCAGCCACAGGTCGATGAGTTCCTGGCGCCGGATGGCTTCGATGTCACGATCGACCCGTCGATCGTCGCCGAGTTCGCTCATACCGTCTATCGCTTCGGCCATTCGATGTTGACCGAAACCGTCAATCGCCTCGACCCCAACTTCGTATCCAGCGACATGGGACTGATCGAGGCCTTCCTCAATCCCCTGGCGTTCAACCAGGTCGGTGGGGTAACGGTCACGGCCGAACAGGCCGCCGGCGCCCTGGTGCGCGGCTTGACCCGCCAGGCCGGTAACGAGGTCGACGAGTTCGTCACCGGCGCGCTGCGCAATAACCTGCTCGGCCTGCCGCTGGACCTGCCGGCCATCAATATCGCCCGTGGTCGCGATGCCGGCGTGCCGTCGTTGAACGCGGCGCGTCGTTCGTTCTATGAGGCGACCGCCGACAGCCAGCTCAAGCCCTACACCAGTTGGGTCGACCTGCTGGGCAACCTCAAGCATGAACTGTCGCTGATCAACTTCATTGCCGCCTACGGCACCCACGCCACCATCAC
The DNA here is from genome assembly GCF_051904775.1 of Pseudomonas sp. MBLB4123. NCBI lineage: Bacteria > Pseudomonadati > Pseudomonadota > Gammaproteobacteria > Pseudomonadales > Pseudomonadaceae > Pseudomonas > Pseudomonas sp. MBLB4123. Next base: position 1,558,700 of record NZ_CP196711.1, on the reverse strand, counting down.
CGGTGCCACGACCCTCGAAGCTAAGCGTGCGGCGGCCATGGAGCTGGTGTTCGGTGTCGATGAAAACGGCGACGCCGTGGTCGCCGCCGATCGTCTCGACTTCCTCCACAGCACCGGCGCCTGGGCCAATGGTGCCGGTGGCGTGACCATTACCGGGGTCGACGACATCGACTTCTGGGTCGGTGGTCTGGCCGAGAAACAGATGCCCTTCGGTGGCCTGCTCGGCTCGACCTTCAACTTCGTCTTCGAGACCCAGATGGAGGCGCTGCAAAGTGGCGACCGCTTCTACTACCTGGGCCGTCTGGCGGGCCTGAACTTCCTCACCGAGATGGAGGACAACTCCTTCGCCAAGCTGGTGATGCGCCACACCGATACGCTCCACCTGCCGGCGGATATTTTCTCGACCCCCGGCCTGATCCTCGAGGCCGACCAGAGCCGGCAGTTCAACGAGGGGCTCGGCAATGCCGACCCGGTCGGTGAAGACCCGTTGATTCCGCTGGTGATGCGTGACGATCCCGGCACCGATGCAGTCGAGACCAACTATCTACGCTACACCGGCGACGAGCATGTGGTGCTCGGCGGCACCGACGGTGACGACACCCTGATCTCCAGCATCGGCGACGACACCCTGTGGGGCGACGCCGGCAACGACCGCCTGGAAGGCGGTGACGGTAATGACGTCATCGAGGGCGGTGATGGCGACGACATCATCACCGACATGGGTGGCGACGATGTGCTCAAGGGTAACGACGGCAACGACGTCATCCAGGGCGGCAACGGCGAGAACCTGATCCTCGGCGGCCATGGCAAGGACTTCATCATCACCGGTGAAGACATGTCCGAGACCTTCGGCGGTCCCGGCGACGACTTCATCTATGGGGCACCGTTGAACCTGCCGACCTTCGGTAACGAAGGCGACGACTGGATCGAACTGGGCACCTCCGATGGCGCCGGCGGCGACAACTTCGACCCGCTGGAAGCCGGCACCATACTCGGCCATGACGTGTTCATCACCGGCGGCGGCTTCGACGAAGTCGACGGCGAGGGCGGTGACGACATCATGATCGGCTCCGAGGGCGAAGATCACTTCGGTGGCGGCGGCGGTTTCGACTGGGTCGGCTACAAGTTCGCCCGCTTCGGCGTCAGTGTCGACATGCTGGTCAATGACCTGATCGAGCCGCCGGTGGCTGCTTCGAACCAGGGTATTCTCGATCGCTTCGCCAATGTCGAGGGCCTGTTCGGCTCCGCCGAGGGCGATATCCTGCGCGGCGATCATGCCGATGCGGCAATCATCAATGTCGACGGCGCCCTGAACAGCACCCTCAACGCCGAGGGTATCGCCCTGATCGACGGCCTGCAGGCCTTCCTCAATGACATGCTCGGCGTCCCGACCACCTCCTTCGGCGCCGGTAACATCATCCTCGGCGGCGGCGGTAGCGACATCATCGAGGGCCGCGGCGGCGACGACCTGATCGACGGCGAGCGCACGCTGAACGTACGCATCAGCGTTCGTCAGAACCTCGACGGGACCGGGCCGGAGATCGCCAGCTTCGACAGCATGAAGCCGATGATCCCGCTCATGCTCAACGGCACCTACAACCCGGGCCAACTGGTCATCGTTCGCGAGATTCTGGTCGATCCCGAGAGCTTCGATACGGCCGTGTTCACGGGTAACTTCTCCACCCTCGGCGTGCCGGATTACCTGATCAGCCGCGACGACAACGGTACGCCGGGCGACTTCAGCGACGATGTGTTCACCGTGACGGACACCTTCCTGGATGGCGATGGCGTCGACCGGTTGCGCGGCATCGAACGCCTGCAGTTCAACGATATTGCCCTGGTGCGTGATGACGCTACCGGCGAGTTCGTCGAGCAGGTCGCCGGTACCCAGCAATTCGGCAACTTCTCGCCGCTGGGCAACATCCAGATCAGCGGTACGGTACAGGTGGGTCAGCTGCTCACCGCATCGGTGGCCGGCATCACCGATCAGGATAATGCCGGCGGCACCCTCAATGGCCGGCCGATCAGCTACATCTGGCAGGTCGACACCTTCGGCGACGGCATCTTCGAAGACATCGTCGCCTTGGGCGGCGGTAACCCGGCGACCCAACTCGGCAATACCTTCCGCGTGACCGCGGACCTGGAAGGCCTGGCGCTGCGCGTCAAGGCCATCTATCGCGATGACGCCGGAACCACCGAACTGGTCTTCTCCGCCGGCACGGCGCCGGTAGCTGCGGGCGTTTTCCCGACCCCGGCGGCGATACCGGCGGAATCGCCGACGGTCAGCCCCGGCGGTGGCCTGCACCTGATCCGTTCGGACCTGCAGTTCATCCTCGAACAGATCTTCATCTCCGAGCGGCACGCCGCGGGTGAAGACCTGCTGTCGCTGCTGCCCAACTCGCGGGTGCCGTTCGGCCTGCGTACGGTGGATGGCTCGTTCAACAACTTGGTGCAGGGCCAGAGCGGCTTCGGCGCCACCGACGAGACCTTCCCGTTCCTGGTGCCGCAGAATTTCCGCGACGATCAGGATGGCGACAGCTTCAACGGCGTGACCAACACCAACTACGCCTCGACCACCGACGTGGCCGACGCCGATCCGCGCATCATCAGCAACCTGATCGCCGACCAGACCATCACCAACCCCTCGGCGGTGCAGGCCTTCCTCGATGCCGGGCTGGGCACCCAGGTGCTCGATGCGGTCACCGGCGAGCCGCTGTTCAACGCCGACGGCACCCCGCGGATTCTCGATCTGGACGGCGTGGAAATTCCCCGCGGCCAGAGCCTGACCATCCCCAATACCGCACCGGATGAAGGCTTGTCGGCGCCCTTCAATGCCTGGTTCACCTTCTTCGGCCAGTTCTTCGACCACGGCCTCGATCTGGTGCAGAAGGGCGGCAACGGCAACGTCTTCGTGCCGCTGCAGCCGGACGATCCGCTGATCACCCATGGCCCGGACGGCATCGCCGGCACCGGCGACGAGCTGACCAACCCGGGCCAGCAGTTCATGCTGCTCACCCGCGCCACCAATGTCGAGGTGCTGCCGGGGCCGGATGGCGTGCTGGGTACCTCCGACGACATTCACACCCACAAGAACCAGACCTCGCCGTTCGTCGACCAGAACCAGACCTATGCCTCGCATCCGGCGCATCAGGTGTTCCTGCGCGCTTACGAGCTCAACGGGGCCAATCAGCCGGCCGCGACTGGCGAGCTGCTGACCAACCGTAATGTCGGCCTCGATGGCATCTTCGGCACCGCCGACGATGTGGCCATCGGCGGCATGGCGACCTGGGCCGTGCTCAAGGCCCAGGCCCGTGACATCCTCGGCATCGAGCTGACGGATCACGATGCCCTCAACGTGCCGCTGGTGGCGGTCGATCCGTATGGCAACTTCATCCCGGGGCCGAACGGTCGCGTGCAGCTGGTCACCGTGGGACCCGATGGATTGCCTGGTACGGCCGACGATGTGCTGGTTGAGGGCGATCCGGCTGCGCCGATCAGCACCGCAACGGCTGTGCGCACCGGCCATAGCTTCCTGGTGGATATCGCCCATACGGCCAATCCATTCGGTCCGACCGGTATGCCTTTGATGGCCGACACCGATAACGTGGTCGGCCTGTCGGAGCCTGGCGCATTCGACAATGAGTTGCTCGACGCGCACTACATGGCCGGCGACGGCCGGGTCAACGAGAACATCGCCCTGACCTCCGTCCACCATGTGTTCCACGCCGAGCACAACCGCGTCGTGGCGCACACCAAGGACGTGGTGCTGGCGTCGAACGACGTCGATTTCATCAATAACTGGTTGCTCACCCCGATCGTGGCACTGCCGACCACCCAGGGCGAAATCGATGCGCTCAACTGGAACGGCGAGCGCCTGTTCCATGTGGCCAAGTTCACCACCGAGATGGAGTATCAGCATCTGGTGTTCGAGGAGTTCGCCCGCAAGATCCAGCCGCAGGTCGACGTCTTCCTCGGCGAAGGTCAGGGCTATGACGGCGAGATCAACCCGGCGATCGTCGCCGAGTTCGCCCATGCCGTGTACCGCTTCGGTCACACCATGCTGCTCGAAACGGTGGACCGCCTAGACCCCAATTTCGCCTCCAGTGAAATCGGCCTGATCCAGGCCTTCCTCAACCCGCTCGAGTTCGACCAGAACGGTACGCTCACACCTGAACAGGCGGCAGGCGCAATCGCCCGCGGCGTGACCCGGCAGGCCGGTAACGAGATCGACAACTTCGTCACCGAGGCGCTGCGCAACAACCTGTTGGGCCTGCCGCTGGACCTGGCGGCCATCAACATCACCCGGGCCCGCGACACCGGCACGCCGTCGCTCAACGCGGCCCGTCGCGACTTCTGGGAAAACACCGGCGACAGCCAGCTGGCCCCCTATACCAGCTGGTTCGACTTCTCGCTGAGCATGCGCCATCCGTCGTCGCTGGTTAACTTCATCGCCGCCTACGGCACCCATGCCGAACTGCTGGCGGCCGATGTCGACACCCTGGCCGAGAAGCGCGCGGTGGCCGCGGCGCTGGTCCTGGGCGGCAGTGCGGTGATCAATGCCGGTGAGCTGGATGAGCGAACCTTCGTGGCCGACGACGTCGACCGTGTGGCCTTCCTCAACAGCACCGGCATCTACGCCATGGTGAATGGGGTGACCACCACCGGCGTCGATGACATCGACCTCTGGGTCGGTGGCCTGGCCGAACGGCAGATGCCGTTCGGCGGCATGCTCGGCTCGACCTTCAACTTCGTGTTCGAGAACCAGCTGGAGAAACTGCAGAACGGCGACCGCTTCTACTACCTGGAGCGCACCGCGGGGCTGAACTTCCTCTCCGAGCTGGAGAACAACTCCTTCGCCCGCATGATCATGGCCAACACCGATGCCACGCACCTGCCGGGTGACGTGTTCTCGACCCCGGGCTTCATCCTCGAGGTCGATCAGAGCCGGCAGTTCACCGGGCTCGGTCTCGATGGCAGGGACGACCCCGTCGGTGAATCTTTGCTGATTCCGGATGTGGTGCGCGACAACCCGGACACTCCGGGGGCCGACACCAACTACCTGCGCTACAACGGCGATGAGCACATCGTGCTCGGCGGCACCGCGGGCGATGACATCCTGATCTCCAGCATCGGCGACGACACCCTGCACGGCGATGAGGGCAACGACCGGCTCGAAGGCGGCGACGGTAACGATATCGTCCTCGGCGGTGCCGGCGATGACATCCTCACCGACCAGGGTGGCGAGGACAACATGCAGGGCGGTGACGGCAACGACGCCATTCATGGCGGCAACAGCATCGACCTGATCCTCGGCGGTTTCGGCAACGACTTCATCGTCACCGGTGAGGACGGCGACGAATCCTTCGGTGGCCCGGGCAACGACTTCATCCTGGGCGACATCGCCGACGAGTTCGTGTTCGGTAACGAAGGCGACGACTGGCTCGAACTGGGCATGGCCGACGGCAGCTCCGGCGACAACTTCGATGTACGGGGTCTGGACGCGACCATAGGTAACGACGTGTTCATCGGTGGTGGCAGCATCGACCGCATGGGCGGCGAGGGCGGCGACGACATCATGATGGGCAACGGCGGCCCGACTGATCGTTATATCGGCGGCTCGGGCTTCGACTGGGCCCTGTTCCGGGATAATCCGGCCGGCGCCTACGTCGACATGCGCCTGCGTGCCTTCAACGAGGCGATCCTGCCGCCGTCCAACGGCTCCAGTCTCGCCCGCTTCGAGTCCATGGAAGGCCTCTCCGGTTCGGCCCACAGCGACATCTTGCTGGGCGATGACTTCGATGCCGGCATGATTGCCGCCTCCGGCTTCACCGGCAGCGTGTTGACCAATATCGCCCTCATTGATGGTCTGCAGGGTTTCCTCGACGCCATGCTCGGCGCAACCGTGACCTCGTTCGGCGCCGGCAACATCATCCTCGGCGGCAACGGCAGCGACCTGCTGCAGGGTAACGGTGGCGACGACCTGATCGACGGCGACCTGTGGATGAACGTGCGCATCAGCGTGCGCGAGAACAGCGACGGCACCGGCGCGGAGATTGGCAGCGCCAACAGCATGACCGAGCTGGTGGATGACGTGTTCGCCGGCCTCATCAACCCGGGTCAGCTGGTCATCGTCCGGGAGATCCTGCCCGGCGATGGCGGCTTCAACTTCGACACGGCCATGTATTCAGGGCCTCTGGCCAACTACAACATCGTCGAGAACGGCGACGGCACCTTCACGGTGGAAGACCTTGGCGATGACCTGCTAGTCGGCGGAATCATTGGGCCAGATGGCATCGATACGCTGCGCAATATCGAGCGCTTGCAGTTCAACGATCAGTCGGTGGTCCTGGTGCCTGGCCTGAATGCCGAGCCAGTGGGGTTGGCCTCGATCAACGACAGCAACCCGGAAGTCGGCTCCTTGCTGGCGGCTAACCTCGATACCGTGACCGATGCCGACAACCCGGGTATCGGCCGTGTGACGGGGCCGGTGAGCTATCAATGGCAGGCCGACTTCACCGCCACCGGCGTGTTCGAGGATATAGTGGCAATCACACCGCTCGGCGACGAGCGGGCGAACGGCCAGACCTTCCGCGTCACTGAGGATCTGGTCGGCCTGAACCTGCGGGTCCAGGCGGTCTACCAGGACGCCAACGGCGTGCTCGAGACCGTGTTCTCGGCAGTGACTGATCCGGTTGCCGCGGTCTCGGTCAACGACGCCCCGGTCGGCACCATGCTGATCAGCGATACAACGCCGAATGTGGGCCAGCAGCTGACCGCCACTCGCGCCTTCACCGACCCGGATGGGCCGGCCAGTCCGGTGCTGTCGTATCAGTGGCAGGTTGGTAGTGGTGGGGTGTTCAGTAATATTGCTGGCGCAACAACTGCGTTCTTCACTCCGACCCTGGCGCAGCATGGAATGCAGTTGCGGGTTGTTGTCACCTACACCGATGACCTCGGCACTCTGGAGACCGTGACTTCGCTGGCGACGGCGGCGGTGGCCAGTGTGATCGTTGGTACGGCAGGGGATGATGTGCTGAATGGCACGGCGTTTGATGATGAGATCCGTGGGCTTGATGGAAACGACATTCTCAATGGATTGGCCGGGAATGATGTGCTAGATGGTGGCGCAGGGGCGGATGTTCTCAATGGCGGTGTAGGTGCAGACAGGATGGCGGGTGGTACCGGCGACGATGCCTACATGGTTGATGATGTTGGGGATGTTGTAGTCGAGTTTGTTGGTGAAGGTGCTGACATTGTCCGGACCACGCTGTTGAGTTACACCCTTGGCGCTAACGTGGAATACCTGTCCTACCTTGGGTCTGGGGCGTTCACTGGCATTGGCAATGGACTGGATAACACGTTGAACGGTAGTACTGGCAATGACAATCTCAATGGTGGTGCCGGTAACGACCGACTCAACGGTGGCGCAGGGGCGGATGTTCTCAATGGCGGTGTAGGTGCAGACAGGATGGCGGGTGGCACCGGCGACGATGCCTACATGGTTGATGATGTTGGGGATGTTGTAGTCGAGTTTGCTGGTGAAGGTGCTGACATTGTCCGGACCACGCTGTTAAGTTACACCCTTGGCGCTAACGTGGAATACCTGTCCTACCTTGGGTCTGGGGCGTTCACCGGCATTGGCAATGGACTGGATAACACGTTGAACGGCAGTACTGGCAATGACAATCTCAATGGTGGTGCCGGTAACGACCGACTCAACGGTGGCGCAGGGGCGGATGTTCTCAATGGCGGCGTAGGCGCAGACAGGATGGCGGGTGGCACCGGCGACGATGCCTACATGGTTGATGATGTTGGGGATGTTGTAGTCGAGTTTGCTGGTGAAGGTGCTGACATTGTCCGGACCACGCTGTTGAGTTACACCCTTGGCGCTAACGTGGAATACCTGTCCTACCTTGGGTCTGGGGCGTTCACCGGCATTGGCAATGGACTGGATAACACGTTGAACGGTAGTACTGGCAATGACAATCTCAATGGTGGTGCCGGTAACGACCGACTCAACGGTGGCGCAGGGGCGGATGTTCTCAATGGCGGCGTAGGCGCAGACAGGATGGCGGGTGGCACCGGCGACGATGCCTACATGGTTGATGATGTTGGGGATGTTGTAGTCGAGTTTGTTGGTGAAGGTGCTGACATTGTCCGGACCACGCTGTTGAGTTACACCCTTGGCGCTAACGTGGAATACCTGTCCTACCTTGGGTCTGGGGCGTTCACCGGCATTGGCAATGGACTGGATAACACGTTGAACGGTAGTACTGGCAATGACAATCTCAATGGTGGTGCCGGTAACGATCGACTCAATGGGGGGGCGGGGAATGACACCCTCACTGGTGGCGCCGGTAACGATACACTGAGTGGCGGCCTCGGTAACGATACCTTCGTCTTCGGCCCCGGCTTTGGCAACGACCGGATCACGGACTTCGACGCCGACCCGGTCGGTGGTCAGGACCTGCTGAATATTGCTGCGCTAGGCGTGACCGCCGCGAACTTTGCTGCCAACGTGACCATCGCCGATGTTGGGGCAGACACCCTGGTGTCGGTCGGCGGGGGGAGCATCCGGCTGGTGGGAATCAACGATGCGACGACCATCACCCAGGCGGACTTTACTCTGGCGGTATAAGGACGCCGTCAACAAAGCGGAACGCGGTAACAACAAGAGCGGTATGGGGCGACTTGTCGGCCCATACCGTTTTTGTAGGGTGCGCCGTGCGCACCGCAGGCTGTGGCTATCCGTTGGTGTGCGGAGCACATCCACCAAGCCCATTCTTTGGAGCTATATCTTTAGGACGTACCGATACAGCAGATAGTTTTGCGCATGGGGATGGAGGCGTGAATCAACCCCGACAGAATCAATCCTGGATTCCCGGGGCGGCGATGAACAAATCTGCTGGACGACTGTCACACACCCTCTGGGCGCAGGGAGCGCGCCTGCTACTGCCTATTCATGAGAGGCAGAGCACTCAAGGAGGGGGATAAAAGCGATCGCATGCCACGCAATAGACCTTGTTTAGAAGGACCCCAGCCAACCAATGCCTGACCAACTGCAACGCCCCAGCTATAGCAACGATGAAATAGATCTGGCTGAACTGCTTCGCTCACTGTTCCAGCAAAAGTACCTGATTCTATCTATCGCCAGTCTGATCACCTTGGGGGCAGCTGCCTATGCCTTCCTGGCGACGCCGCACTTTCAGGTGCAGAGCCTCTTGCGCCCGGTGGACCGGGGCAGTCTCGATGAGCTAAATGGCTCCGGCGTTTATGAGCTGACCCCGGCTGAAGCATTGAGTCGTGTCGGGGCGGGGCTCTCTTCCTATGAGAGCCGCCTCAGGTTCTTCCGTGACAATCAACAGCTGTTCACGGGCTTGGGCGAGCCTGGGCGCTCTCTGGAGCAAGTTTTTGAAGCGTTCAACCGCTCGGCGTTCACCATGCTGCAGGTCGACCCGAAGAAGCCCAATAGCCTGAGCGAGTTCGTCGGTATATCGCTGACCTACCCCAAGGGGGTCGACGGTGTGGCGGTGGTCAATGGGTTGGTTGCTGCCGTGCAGGAGGCAGAGCGGGAGCGCATAGCCACGGACCTGAAGGTGCTGATTGCCAACCGCTTGTCTGCCCTCGAGCAAAAGATTGAGGCCGCGCGGGCAAGCTATGAGGCAAGCAAGCAGGCACAGATTGCTAGCCTGCTCGAGCAGGATGCCTTGCGTAGGGCGCAATTGCAGGACGAATTGCAGGCACTGCGCGGCGAATTGAAAACGCGCCGGGAAAATCGCATCAAACGTCTCGACGAAGCCATGCAGATAGCTGAGTCGCTGGGTATTCGCAAACCTACCACGCCATCGGCCATGGCCGATGCACAGCAGCAAGGACAGGTGGTGCGTACCGAGGTCAACAGCCGTGACATTCCGCTGTACTTCATGGGGGTGGATGCGTTGAAGGCCGAGCGGCAGGCCTTGAACGAGCGCAGCTCGGACGACTTCAGCGAGCCGCGAATCGCCGAGATCGAGAAGGAATTGACCCTGCTGGGCCGCAACCGACAGGTGGAAGTCCTCGAACAGCGCACGAACGATGACCTGTACCTCAAGGGCCTGGCGGAATGGCGCCAGGAGGCGGCTCAACTTAAGGGGATCAAATTCGATACCAGCACCTTGCAACTGGTCAGGGTTGACCAACAGGCGCTCGAACCGCTCTCCGCGGTCAAACCGAAGAAAGCGCTTGTGCTCGGCCTGGGCGGTGTCGCAGGCCTGACGATCGGCGTCTTCGTGGCGTTGCTGCGCAACCTGCTGCGCCCGCGCACACGCCAAACCCCGTAGCCGGCCTGACTCAATTTGGGTTGTGTCGGGCGGACTCAGGGTCGTAGCGAGCAGTCCGCCATTGTTCACAGCCAATCGAGTGGCGTACTGCTGCACGAGTACGCCCTACGGCAAGCGCTTGGCACCTACTCCGACCTACATAGTGGATGCCGCGGGAATTCCCAGGCTGAACTTTCGCGAATAGCGCGATACGGTCAAGGATGACGCCCATACCCAAAGACAGCCGTATCTGATGCCCGGGGTATCTTCTTCTTCACCCATGCCCCGCGGGTACGTCACGGTAGCGACCTGCTGGCCCGACACATCGACATCCTCTGAGAGTCACGGCGGGGTGGTGTTGCCGGATCACCTGCACTGCGTTGGCGATTGATCAAGCTAGTGCTTTCGTGTGCGGTGCCTGCGGTTGAATGGCGCTCGAAAGTTATGCTGCGCTGCCGTGAGCGGGTATTCGGCAGCGGTGCTATTGGGAGCATTGCATCCGTAACCATGACAACCTGAGCCGCCATCTTGACTACATCCACATCAGTACGCTCAAGCGCGGCTTGGTCAGCCGGGTGCGTGACTGGCCTCTCCACCTTCCGTCGCCTGGGGGCGAGCGGCATCTACGCGCCGATTGGAAGGTGGTGAACAATCCAATGACTTGCCCTACGACGATTGAGTAACCCCGTCAGGCGTAGTCGTGCAGCTGTGTGCCGTTTTCCGCAGTGGCAAACGCACGAACCCTTGCCAGTCAGCTACGGGGCGCGTGTCAATGCGCGAAGTGCAGGGAGTGTGAGGTGAGTCACAAAGCTTTCGTCTATCCATCAATAGCTGCTAGTTGTTTGTCAAGACTTGTAATGTCGTATGTCGCAGGCACAATGCCGACAAATTTCTTCTGGTGGGAGGGTGTAAGCCCGCTGTGCCGCGTGCTTCAGGGCATGCGGCGGATGGCTGCGATAGCTCAAGCGGACAGCAATGGTTACCCCCAAACACAACTTGCACACCCGTGGCACCTATTTAAAAGATGGATCTTGACCATGAACGCAGTATCCCCCGTTGTGCAACAAACCGTTAGTGATGAAATCGACCTGGCAGCGTTATTTCACTCGCTCTGGGAGCAGAAGCTGCTGATTGGCCTGGTGACTCTGCTGGTTGGCCTGGCTGCAACGGCTTATGCCTTCCTGGTTACCCCGGAATACCAAGTACAAAGCATGCTGCGCCCGGCAGCGATCAAGGACCTGGATGCCCTGAATCGTACCGGCGTTTATGAGTTAAAGCCTGACCAAGCCATGCAGCGAATCGGCGCGGCTCTGGAATCCTATGAGAGCCGCTTGGCGTTCTTTCGGGCTAACCCGGGGCTGTTCGAGGTCTTGCGCCAGCCCAATCGCAGCCGCGAGCAGACGTTCGAAAGCTTCAATCGGGAGGCTTTTAAGATGCTGCAGCCCGACCCTAAGAAGACCGACAGCCTGAGCGCCTATGTCGGCATTCAGCTGACCTACCCGGCAGACGTCAACGGTGTAGCCCTGGTCAATGGCCTGGTTGAGCATGTCATTCAGGAGGAGCGCGGGCGAATTTCCGCCGATTTTCAAACAGTGATCCTGAACCGCCTCACTCAACTCGAATTGAAAATGGCCGCAGCCCGCGCCAACTACGAAGCGAGTAAGGAAGCCAAGATCGCCCAGTTACTCGAAGTCGACAGCCTCAAGCGTGCGCAGTTGCAAGATGAACTCAAGGCCTTGCGTCAGCAGCTCAAGACCCGCCGCGACAACCGCATTACCCAATTGGACGAGGCGATCCGTATCGCCAAGGCATTGGGTATCAGCAAGCCCACTACGCCTTCCGCATTGGGTGAAGGCGAGCGTGTAGCACAAGGCAGTGTGATCCGCACCGAGGTCAACAATCAGCAGATACCGCTCTACTTCATGGGCAGTGATGCGCTGGAGGCAGAGCGTAACGCATTGCTGCAACGCCGCTCCGACGACTTTACCGAGCCACGCATCGCGCAGATCGCCAAGGAGTTGCAACTGCTGACGCACAACCGGCAGATCGAAGTGCTCAACCAGCGTGAAAACGAAGACCTGTTCCTCAAGGGCCTGGCCAGCTGGCGCGAGGAGGCCACCCGCTTGCGCAACCTCAGTATCGATGTGGCCGATCTCAAGCTGGTGTCTGTCGACCAAGTCGCTGTGGACCCCCTGCACCCAGTAAAACCCAAGAAGGCGTTGATCCTGGCATTGGGTTTGGTGCTCGGCGGCATGTTGGGCCTGTTTATCGCCCTGCTGCGTAACATCCTGCGCCGAGCGTCCTCGCGGTATCGTTCCGGTCAGTTGAGCTTGACACCCTGACAGGGCGAGTTTGTAGGGTGCGCCGTGCGCATCAAGCCCTCAAACACAAGCGATGCGCATGACGCACCGTACAGCGATCCATTAACAAGCAGGCTCTAGCCGCTTGTTGGGGCGAACACGACGCCGTAAACCAGGGATGCACCGCCGGTACCGTCCATTCGCCGGCATTGTTAACGGACTAACACGGATCGACAACATGGTTTACCCCGACATCCTGCACCACGGCGCCAAGGACGGCGTCACCGGTTCCTGTCACCAACTGCTGATGGACGCCCAGCACAGTCTGCTGATCGACTGCGGCCTGTTCCAGGGCGCGGAAACCTCGCCCGAAGGCAAGACAGGCGCCGATCGCCTGGCCATCGAATTTTCCCTGGATACGATCAAGGCCCTGATCGCCACCCACGTGCATATCGATCACGTCGGGCGCATTCCCTACCTGCTGGCCGCTGGCTTCAAGGGGCCGATACTCTGCAGCGAACCCTCCGCCAAACTGTTGCCCATCGTGCTGGAAGATGCCTTCAAGCTCGGCTTCAGTCACGACCAGAAGCAGGTCGAGCGCTACATCAAGCTGATCGAACAGCGCATCATCGCCTTGCCCTACAAGACCTGGTTCACCCTGCAATACACCGAGAACCTGACCTGCCGCATCCGTCTGCAGCGTGCCGGGCATATCCTCGGCTCGGCCTATGTGGAAATCGACCTGCACTATCCCCAGTCCGGCGAGAAGAAGCGCATCGTCTTCTCCGGCGACCTGGGCGCGCCCCATGCGTCCCTGCTACCGGCGTCCAACCCGCCGTACCGCGCCGACATCTTGGTGATCGAAAGCACCTACGGCGACCGCCTGCACGAAGACCGCCGCAGCCGCCGGCAGCGCCTGGAAAGTCTCATCGAACAAGCCCTGGCCGACAACGGCACGGTATTGATCCCCGCCTTCAGCATCGGCCGCACCCAGGAACTTCTCTACGAGCTGGAAGACATCATCCACCGCAAACTCAATGCCGATGGAAAAGGGCAGGGGGGCAGAGCCGCTCTTAGTCCCCCTCTCCCTCTGGGAGAGGGGCTAGGGGTGAGGGAAAGCGGGGTGAGGGGTAAAGCCCGTAATCACGACACGGCTGGCCTTGACTGGCCCACACTCCCCATCATCCTCGACTCGCCCCTGGCCAGCCGCTTCACTCAGGTCTACCGCGACCTCAAACCCTTCTGGGATAACGAAGCGCTGCAGCGAGTGAAACAAGGCCGCAACCCACTGGAATTCGCGCAGCTGCTAACCGTCGACAGCCACCAAACGCACCTGGCGATGGTCCGTCAGCTGACGGAAACCGCTCGTCCGGCCATCGTCATCGCAGGGAACGGAATGTGCAGCAGCGGTCGAATTGTCAATTACCTGAAATCCATGCTGCACGACCCGCGGCACAATGTCCTCTTCGTCGGCTACCAGGCCCAAGGTACCCCGGGCCGGGCCATCCAAGCCTATGGCCCGCGTGGTGGTTATGCGGATTTGGACGGGCAACGCTATGCCATCCACGCTCAAATCCATACCATAGGTGGCTACTCGGCCCGTGCGGGCCAGAAGGACTTGGTGAATTTTGTTACGCGGATGCGTGAGTGGCCGTCACAGGTGAGGATTGTTCACGGCGAAGCTGAAGTGAAGCAGGCTTTGGCCAGATTGCTGGGGCAACGATATCGGGGCAAGACTCGGACAGTGAAAACTGTCATACCAAGCTAAAGGCTGGTGTTCTGTCAAAGCTATAGGTTCATCAATTAGGACTCATCATGGGGGATTGCGAGCACCAATACCCAACTTGCGTAGAATTACCGACAGGGCCGGAGGGTAGTAGTTGCTAGGCAATGCGCTAATCTTGGTTTTTCGCGCATTTAATCTATTGATGGGCTTGATGTAAGGGTTGCTCAGAAATTTATATTAAAAGGTAAAATTGTAATCGCCGTCATTCGGACGGTGGTGAAAGGATTCTGAAGGTGTTTAAAGATTTTGACTTGGTTGGATTTGTAGGGGGGAAAATGCTTAAGCTTGAAGATGTGAACCTGGCAGTAATTGGTCTTGGCTATGTCGGGCTACCCCTGGCTGTCGAATTTGGCAAACTGCGCTCGGTGGTAGGGTTCGATATCAGTGCTCCACGTATTCGTGCTCTTGAAGCAGGGCATGATATTACCTTGGAAGTAAGCGACGAAGACCTTGCTAGCGCTCAACAGCTAAGCTTCAGTACAGATATTGCCAATTTAGCTGAATGCAATATATTTATTGTTACTGTTCCAACGCCTATCGATGAGCATCGGCAGCCTGATCTGACTCCTCTGGTGAAAGCTTCGGAAACCATCGGGAAGGTTTTGAAGCGTGGCGATATCGTCATTTATGAGTCAACGGTATATCCGGGTGCAACAGAAGAAGACTGTGTGCCGGTCCTAGAGCAAGTTTCCGGCTTGAAGTTCAATGTCGATTTCTTTGCCGGGTACAGCCCTGAACGTATCAATCCGGGAGACAAAGAGCACCGTGTCACCACCATCAAGAAGGTTACTTCCGGCTCTACTCCTGAAGTTGCCAGCTTGGTGGATGCGCTCTATAAGCAAATCATCATCGCTGGTACACACAAGGCCAGCAGCATTAGGGTGGCTGAAGCCGCCAAGGTCATCGAGAACACCCAGCGCGACCTCAACATTGCATTGATCAATGAACTAGCGATCATCTTCAACAAGATGGGAATCGACACCGAAGCCGTTTTGCAGGCTGCTGGTACTAAATGGAATTTTTTGCCATTCCGCCCCGGTTTGGTAGGTGGTCACTGCATCGGTGTCGATCCGTACTACCTCACGCACAAAGCGCAGTCCATCGGTTACCACCCGGAGATCATTCTTGCTGGTCGCCGATTGAATGATGGCATGGGCGCTTATGTGGTATCCCAATTGGTCAAGGGCATGCTCAAGCGCCGCATCCATGTGGATGGCGCTCGTGTGCTAGTGATGGGCTTGACCTTCAAGGAAAACTGCCCGGACCTGCGCAACACCAAGGTGGTGGATATCATTCGTGAACTAACCGACTACAACATCAAGGTTGATGTCTACGACCCTTGGGTCAGTCTCGACGAAGCGCAGCATGAGTATGGCATCACTCCCGTGGTCGAGCCGATCACTGGCGCTTACGACGGCATTATCCTTGCCGTTGCGCACGATCAATTTAAGAGTCTGGGCGTAGCTAATATCCGTCAGTTCGGCAAAGCCGAACACGTGCTCTACGATCTCAAGTATCTGCTAAGCGCGGAAGAGTCTGATTTGAGGTTATAGATCTAGAAGAAACCAGGGAGGGGGAGGTGATGTATAAGATGTACGTCATCCTTCCACCGCTAATCCACTTCATCGTTCATAAGTCACAGATGCCCATGACACCTTATGAGTCCCTGTTGCAAGCACTACCCACCGCTCCGAAAGCCTGGCTCATCACTGGCGTAGCAGGTTTCATCGGTTCCAATCTGTTGGAAACCCTGCTCAAACTCGACCAGCGAGTCGTAGGGCTGGACAACTTTGCTACTGGCCACCAGCGTAATCTGGATGAAGTGCAGCGTATGGTCAGCGCGGAACAGTGGGCGCGGTTCAACTTCATTCGGGGCGATATACGTAGCCTGGACGATTGTCATCGAGCCTGTGCGGGGGTCGACTACGTACTGCATCAGGCCGCTCTCGGCTCAGTGCCTCGCTCGATTAACGATCCGATCACCACCAATAGCGCCAATATAGATGGCTTCCTCAATATGTTGGTAGCTGCGCGTGACGCCAAGGTTAAGAGTTTCACCTATGCCGCCAGCAGTTCGACCTATGGAGACCACCCCGGCCTGCCTAAAGTCGAGGATGTGATTGGCAAGCCGTTGTCACCCTATGCTGTGACCAAGTATGTCAATGAGTTGTATGCCGATGTATTTGCCCGTTGCTATGGCTTCACTACTATAGGTCTTCGTTACTTCAATGTGTTCGGCAAGCGCCAGGATCCGGATGGTGCTTATGCCGCTGTAATTCCGAAGTGGACTGCCTCGATGATCAAGGGCGAGGATCTTTATATCAATGGTGACGGCGAAACAAGTCGCGACTTCTGTTTTATCGAGAATACCGTACAAGCCAATTTGCTAGCAGCAACTAGCGTAAATTTAGATGCTCGCAATCAGGTTTACAACGTGGCGGTAGGTGGGCGCACCGACCTCAATCAACTTTTCTCCGCAATCAAGCAGAGCCTGGCTAATAATGGTGTGAGTTACGCCAAAGCCCCAGTGTATCGTGATTTCCGAGCAGGCGATGTGCGCCACTCCCAAGCGGATGTTGGAAAGGCTGAGCGTTTACTTGGTTATACTCCGCAGTTCAATATTCAGGCCGGTATCGAGCAGGCAATGCCGTGGTATATCAGCTTTTTGAAATAGGTCTGGATTAGCTCATGAAAGTACTTATCACAGGCGGTGCAGGTTTCATTGGCTCGGCAGTCGTGCGTCACATTATTGGTAACACCACCGATAGCGTGGTAAATCTCGACAAGCTGACTTATGCCGGCAATCTGGAGTCGCTGGCTACGGTCTGTAGCAGCGGGCGTTATGTTTTTGAACAGGTGGATATCTGCGATCGCGCCGAGGTGGAACGGGTTTTCAATCAGCACCAACCGGATGCGGTGATGCATCTGGCGGCGGAGTCTCATGTAGATCGTTCTATTGACGGCCCGGCAGCCTTTATCGAAACCAATATTGTCGGCACTTACATCCTGCTGGATGTTACTCGTCAGTACTGGCAAGGGCTGGAGGTATCACGCAAGGCAGCCTTCCGCTTTCATCACATATCTACTGACGAGGTATACGGTGATCTGGACGGTACCGATGACCTGTTCACAGAAACTACACCCTACGCGCCCAGTTCACCTTACTCGGCGAGTAAGGCCAGCTCCGACCATTTGGTGCGTGCTTGGAGCCGCACCTATGGCTTGCCTACAGTGATTACTAACTGCTCGAACAACTATGGGCCGTATCACTTCCCCGAGAAGCTGATTCCTCTGGTGATTCTCAACGCGCTGGAAGGCAAGCCGCTGCCGGTGTATGGCAACGGGAACCAAATTCGTGACTGGTTGTACGTCGAAGATCATGCCCGCGCGTTGTACAAAGTGGTGACCGAGGGCGTGGTCGGAGAGACCTACAACGTCGGCGGTCACAACGAGAAACAGAACATCGAGGTTGTCCACACCATCTGCGACTTGCTGGATGAGCTCCGTCCTATGCAGTCCCCTGCAGGAGTGGGTTCATCCGCGGTCCACCCTGCAAGCGCCTGTGAGTCAGCGCAAAGCGATGACGAAGTTCGCTCTTACAGAAACCTAATCACTTTCGTGCAGGATCGTCCTGGTCACGACCTACGCTACGCCATCGATGCCAGCAAGATCCAGCGCGAGCTGGGCTGGATACCCGAAGAGACTTTCGAGTCGGGTATCCGCAGGACGGTCGAGTGGTACTTGAGTAATCTTGAGTGGTGTCGTCGCGTGCAGGATGGTAGTTATCAGCGCGAGCGCCTTGGTGTTGCGGTATAAGGAACAATAGTAGATGAAAGGCATTATTCTCGCCGGTGGCTCCGGCACTCGTTTGTATCCGATCACCAAAGGCGTCTCCAAGCAGCTGCTGCCGATCTACGACAAGCCGATGATTTATTACCCATTGTCGGTGTTGATGCTGGCCGGTATCCGCGACATCCTTCTGATCAGCACCCAGGAAGATATTGGCGGCTATCAACGGTTGCTGGGTGATGGCGGTGATTTCGGGATCAGGCTGAGTTATGCCGTGCAACCTAGTCCAGATGGACTGGCGCAAGCCTTCATCCTTGGTGAAGCGTTTATCGGTGGCGATGCCGTATGTCTGGTGTTGGGCGACAATATCTTCTATGGGCAGGGCTTCAGCCCCATGTTGCGTGCTGCAGTAGCAAGAGAGCGGGGGGCTACCGTATTCGGTTACCAGGTCAAAGATCCGGAGCGCTTCGGTGTGGTCGAGTTCGATGAAAGCAAGCGTGCTATCTCCATCGAGGAAAAGCCGCTCAAACCCAAGTCCCATTACGCTGTGACCGGTTTGTACTTTTACGACAACGCTGTGGTGGAGATTGCCAAGCAGGTGAAGCCCTCTGCTCGTGGCGAGCTGGAAATAACAAGCATCAATCAGAGTTACTTGGAGCGGGGCGAGCTCAACGTGGAACTGCTGGGGCGTGGCTTTGCCTGGCTGGATACCGGCACCCACGAGAGCCTGCTGGAAGCTGGGCACTTCGTCGAAACTATTGAGAAGCGTCAAGGTTATAAGATTGCTTGCTTAGAAGAGATCGCATTCAGCAATGGTTGGTTGGGCAAAGATGATCTCCTGCGCATTGGCGAGTCGTTGAGCAAGAACAGTTACGGGCAGTATCTGCTGTCATTGGCTAAATGAGTTCGGCTGTTTTATTTTTGAAAAGAGCAGTTCTCAATGAATTTCTAAGGTTACTTGGTCAATTGTGTATTATGTGCAAAGTCGGCAAGTCTGTATTCTGGTAAATTTTTAAGATGAGAAATTAATAAACTTATCTAAAGGTACGAGCTTTGGCCTATTTAAACGAAGAACAACTCCTGAAAATGGGGTTTAAGAGCCTTGGAAGAAATGTAAGGATCAGTGATAAAGCTAGTATATATGATGCTGATCAGATAGAGATTGGTGATAATTCGAGAATAGACGACTTTTGTGTTATATCCGGAAAGGTGTCGATTGGCTCATATTGTCATATTACTCCAATGTGCCTTGTCGCTGGGGGTAGTCCTGGAATTTATTTTTCTGACTTTTGTACTCTTGCATACGGGGTAAAGGTTTTCTCACAAAGTGATGACTATACAGGCGAAACATTAACCAATTCATTGATCCCATCAAAGTATAAAAATGAATTATTTAGATCTGTTTATTTTGGTCGTCATGTTATTGTCGGTGCTGGTGCTACGGTTTTCCCTGGCGTAGATGTGGCTGAAGGTTGTTCGATTGGTGCGATGGCTTTGGTTAATAAGAGTACTCAGTCATGGGGTATCTATGTTGGCAGTCCGGCACGAAGAATAAAAGAACGGAAAAAAGATTTGCTAGAGCTTGAGAAAAAATTTCTTAAAGAGATGTCAGATGATACCTTTTAATAAGCCTCCGTATACTGGCAACGAAGATAAATACGTATTAGCAGCTATGCGTAGTGCAAAAATTTCTGGTGACGGTGAGTTCAGCAAGCGTTGTCATAGATGGTTTGAACATATGCTTTCATGTAAGAAGGTACTTCTGACACCTTCTTGTACCCATGCCTTGGAAATGGCTGCGATATTGATCGATGTGCAACCGGGTGATGAAGTTATCATGCCCAGTTACACCTTCGTAAGTACCGCAAACGCTTTTGTATTACGAGGCGCAAAAATAGTTTTCGTTGACATCCGTCCGGATACATTGAATATAGATGAAAGTTTGATTGAGGCGGCCATTACGTCCAGAACTAAAGCGATCATACCGGTTCACTATGCAGGCGTTGCTTGTGAGATGGACAGCATCATGGATATCGCTGCCCGCCATCAACTCTTTGTGATTGAGGATGCCGCGCAAGGTATGATGTCAACTTATAAAGGCCGCCCCCTCGGCAGCATTGGGCATTTGGCCGCTTATAGTTTTCATGAAACCAAGAACTACACCAGCGGTGGTGAAGGTGGGTTGCTAATCATCAATGATGAACAGTTTGTCGCTCGTGCTGAGATCATCCGAGAAAAAGGCACCAACCGTAGCCAGTTCTTCCGGGGTATGGTCGATAAATATAGTTGGGTTGATGTGGGTAGTAGCTATTTGCCTAGCGATATACAGGCTGCTTATCTCTGGGGACAATTAGAGATTGCTCAAGAGATCAATCAGGATCGATTACAAAGCTGGAATTACTATTACAGCGCACTCAAACCGCTAATCAAACACGGGGAAGTTGAACTCCCTTTCATACCTAAAGATTGTGTACACAACGCCCACATGTTCTACCTCAAGGTCCGGAATCTTGAGAAAAGAACATCGCTTCTTAGGCATCTTAAGGAAAATAATATATTTGCAGTATTTCATTACGTTCCGCTACACACGGCTACTGCTGGGCCACAATTCAGTCGTTTTCATGGTATTGATAACTATACAACTATGGAGAGTGAGCGCCTAATTCGTTTGCCATTATGGTATGGCATAGAGGAGGCGGTAAAGCAAAGGGTAGTAGATGCTATTAATGAGTTTTTCCAGTGAATTTGAAAAAGATACTGCAATTTACAATTGGACCGGTTTGTGCCGCAGGTATTGCGTTTTTAACCTTGCCTGTTTTGGCATGGATGTTCTCGCCAGAGGATATTGGCCGAATTACATTGCTTCAAGTTGCGGTATCGTTTTCCTTTGTCTTTGGTGGAATGGCTTTAGAGCAGGCCTATGCGAGGGAATTTTATGAACATTCTGACCGTGCGGCATTATTGAAAATAACTTTTATACCGGGTTTTCTGTTTGCGTTAATCGTAGTTTCGATGCTTCTCTTGGTTGGGGTTGATGTCAGCGGGTTATTGTTTGGGGTGCATGATTTCACATTTTTGGTCTTGGTTTATGTTTGCGTCTTGGCGAATTTTATTGCTGCTTACTCGTCTCTAATACTCAGAATGAATGAGCGCGCTTTGGCTTATTCGCTGATAAATCTTTCTGCAAAAGGCCTGTTTCTTTTTTCAGTTCTGATGGTTTATTTTCTTGGATTCTCGAAAAACTTCCACACGCTCATTGGGTTGCACTCTCTAAGTGTTGTGGTTGCCATGCTTGCAGCTATTTGGCTTGCCCGCAAAGAATGGTTGGCTGCTTTATATGCCAATTTTTCGTATCAACAATTATTCGGATATATTCGTTTCTCCCTGCCTCTTGTTTTTGGGGGGGGGGCATACTGGGGACTCCAGGCTGTTGATCGAGTGTCCATTCGTTGGTGGTCTGATTTTGAACAGCTTGGTATCTTTTCTGTTGCAGTCAGTTTTGCTGGTATTGCAGTGCTTTTTCAAAGTATTTTTACTACAGTATGGACACCCTTCATCTATAGGTGGAATGCTGAGGGTTTGGATGTTGAAAGGTTAAACCAAGTAACTGAACATGTTTTGGCTGCTGTGGTTTTTATTTATTCTTTAGTTGGTACTTTTTCTTGGTTAGTCAGCTATCTGTTGCCGGAAAAATATTCAATCGTTTCCTATATCATTACGGCTTGCATGGGAGCGCCGCTGCTATATATGCTTTCCGAGACCACTGTTGTGGGGCTGCATCTAACGCGCAAAACAATTTTCGCCATGCTGGCGCCATTGTTAGCCTTGCTCGTTAACTTGATGCTTAACTATATTTTAGTTCCGAATTATGGTGCGCCTGGAGCTGCCGCAGCGACTAATTTGGCATTCTTTGTATTCTTTTTATTAAGGACAGAGTTCTCTGCTGTACTCTGGCGTCCATTTCCTCGGGGGAAATTATATTTCTTTGCGTTTCTTTGCTCGGTGGTCTCAAGTGGTCAGTCAATCTTGTATGAGAGCTTAGGGTTGGCATCATTTTTATTGTGGGGAATTATATTCCTGTGTTCTCTGTTTTCATTTCGGTCCACAATTTTAGTGGCTAAAGAGTATTTTCTTTCAAAATTCTTGTCTGATTCTATTAGACATAATTAGATAAAAGAGATTTCGCGTAGGTGAAAAATGCTTTTTATTTATGGTTCATTAGCTCTTGGTGGTATCGAGACGTTCTTTGTGCGTATGGCGAAAGCACGAGCAGCGATGGGGATGAAAACGAAAATTCTCCTTCTAAAGAATAAAGAACGGAGTAACCCTGAACTACTTGATGAAATGGGGAAATATGCTGAGGTTTATTATCTGGAGGATTTTGTTTTCTTGCCGAAACTGGTTTCTGCATTTATTCCGTACCATTTATTACTTGTAATTCCACTTAGGAAGGAGCTTCGCCATGTTTTTGATGATGTTAGGCAAGTTCATGTTTCTAGTGGTGCCCTAGGATTTTTTTATCTTAGAGTTTCCTCGCTTTTTGAGCTAAGTATTCCACTTACGATTGGCGTTTACCATTCGAGGGAGTTCATTTGGGGAGCGGGGGGGGATTTGCCTTTTTATGAAAGAACTAATAGACACCTCTTTTCTAAGTTTTTGAGCAGAGAAAACTTGATCTTTTTCAACGAGCGACTCGTTAGTTGTTACGAAGAGGCTTTTGGTCATGACATGGTTGGCGTAAATGTTTTTCCTTTAGGGGTTACTAGTTCCAATGCTCGTGTTGATATAGGGAAAAGGAAAAAAAGTAAGAGTAAAGATCTCGTCATTGGATCTATAGGGCGCTTGGTCGATTTTAAGACTTACAATCTGTGGATGATTGATGTTGTGCATGATCTGATAAAACGTGGGATTTCCGTTCGTTATGTGATTTACGGAGACGGCCCCTTGAGGGCTGACATGATCAAGAAAATTGAAGCTTATGGTCTGTTAGATCGAATTGAGTTGCGAGGGCTGCTTGAATACTCAAAATTCACGGGAGCCATTAGTGAATTTGATATTTTTATAGGTTCTGGAACAGCAATTGTTGAAGCTGCTGGGCAGGGTGTTCCTTCATTGATTGGCATTGAGTCTGTTGATGCTCCTGTGACTTATGGTTTTCTGTCTGAAATTCCCGGATTTACCTATAATGAAGACAATCTTTATACAAAAAATTTGGCCGTTGACAAGATTTTTGAGTTTATAAATATGGATTGTTGTTCAAGGACTAAAATTTCTTACGACCATATTAGTAAGGCAGATATTTTTTCAATAGAAACATGTGTTCAGAACTTTAATGGTGTAAAAGGCGTGCCTTTTGATGGTGATTCTTTGGCTGAGTTTTCTTCGTTTTATTTCAGACTGAAGTATTCGATAAGTTTTTTTATTTTTTCTTTATTGCTGCGTGTGCGAGGGAAGGCTTTGTCGGAAGTTGTGTATGGTTGAGTTTAGGAAGCAATATTCGGCTGATTGTTATTGGGCTTTTAGTTTTGCTTTTTCCATTGTTTATGCTGCTGTTCTTTCAGGGCTTCAGGTTGATGCATTTGTTGATCGGGATAATTATTTGGTTTATGCGGAGTACTCCTCGGATATTTTAGAAAGGTATGTGGGTGAAGGTGCGCTTTCTGTCATTTTTAATGAGCCGGTTTGGCTTTTTATAAACATATTTCTATCTTTTTTCTTTTTTCCTGATGTTGTTTTGCGGGTTATTATTTTCTTTTCTTCTTTCTTTACGTGTATTTACATTTTGCGCTTTAAGGTGGAATATTTTTTTGTTTTGTTGGTGTTTTTGCTTCTTCCACAAATCTTGAAAAATAATATAATTCATTTACGTCAAGGGTTGGCTATTACATTTTTTTTAATGGGATGGTTTTCTTCTCGTTCAGGTTTGCGCTGGACTTTTATGGGGCTTTCTAGCTTGATTCATGCCTCGTTTTTGTTTTTGGTTTTATTGTTTTTTCTGAATCAGCTATTTACTATCTTTCGGTACTCAACTGGGCTGCGTGTTTTATTGATATCATTGCTTAGTGTTACGATTGGAGGGGCGGGGATGTGGCTCGCTAGAGTACTAGGTGCTCGTCAAGGAGAGGGGGCGCAATATTTTAGCGTTAGCGGTCTTGGCTTTATATTTTGGTTAGCTGTTGCTGTATTATTTTTTTCTCAGGGAAGGCAGTTTTTAAGGGCTAATGCGTTTGCATTCTCAATATTGTTATTCTACTTGATAACCTATTTTTTTCTGCCGGTGACTGCGCGTATTTTTGAGAGTGGAATGATTCTGGTACTTCTTGCGGGCTTGTCGCTTGACTCTTACAGGAAGGTCTGTTTTTTTTCTGCTGTGTTCTTCTATTTTTGTGTGCAGTGGTATCAACGTGCCGGCTTGCCTGGGTTTGGTTGGGGTGTGGAAAATTACTTGTAATTATTAAGAGAGTCTTATGTGCGGCTTTTCTGGTTTTATCTCGCCTGGTCATTCATCGCAGGTCGCCACTCACGATCTTAAGGTGATGAGCCAGTCTATTATTCATCGTGGCCCCGATGATAGGGGGCACTGGCTCGATGAGAGAGCGGGGGTGGGGCTTTCGCACCGGCGTTTATCGGTCGTCGATCTGTCTCCGGCAGGTCACCAACCTATGCATTCCGCCTGTGGTCGCTATGTCATTGCATTCAACGGCGAGATCTACAATCACCGCGACTTGCGTGCTCGTCTGGAAAGTGCGGGTGTAGCACCTGCCTGGCGTGGCCATGCCGACACTGAAACCTTATTGGCCTGTTTTGTTGCGTGGGGTATCGAAAAAACCCTGCAGGCTACTGTGGGAATGTTTGCCATCGCGCTGTGGGATCGCCAAGAGCGGGTTCTAACCCTGGCCCGTGATCGCTTGGGAGAGAAGCCCCTGTATTGGGGGTGGCAAGATGGTGTACTGCTTTTTGGCTCGGAGTTGAAGGCTCTCAAGGCTCATCCAGCGTGCAAGGCAGAAATCGATCGCGATGCTTTGGCGCTTTTGTTGCGGTACAACTATATCCCGGCTCCTTCGAGTATCTATAAGGGTATCGAGAAACTGCGCCCCGGTCATTACGTTAGCATTCCACTAAACGTAGACGCGGCCGTTTCCGTGCAGTCGATACCTTATTGGCAGATGAACCAAGCGGTTGAGCAGGGGCAAGTTAACTTATTTACGGGCAGTGATGCCGAAGCCGTCGATCTGCTGGAACAACAGCTGAGCCAAAGTATTGCCGGGCAGATGCTGGCCGATGTGCCATTGGGAGCTTTTCTCAGTGGGGGGGTCGATAGCAGCTCCGTTGTGGCCTTGATGCAGCGGCAAAGCAGCCAGCCAGTGCGCACCTTCGCTATTGGTTTTAATGAAACCGGCTACAACGAAGCAGAACATGCTCTGGCCGTGGCCCGTCATCTTGGCACTGACCACACGGAGCTGTACGTCAGTTCGGCGGATGCTTTGGCTGTTGTCCCGCGTTTGTCACAGATGTACTGCGAGCCTTTCGCTGACAGCTCTCAAATTCCCACTTTTTTGGTCAGCCAGATGGCGCGTCAACATGTCACGGTCGCGCTCAGTGGTGATGCGGGCGATGAGTTGTTTGGCGGTTACAACCCCTACCAGTTTGCCCCGCGCATTTGGAAGCATCTCAGCAAACTACCTGTATCAGTGCGCAAACTCGCCGCCAGCACGCTTTCTGGGCTGCCAATGCCAGGCAAAGTACGCAAGCTGATGGAGGTATTGCCGGCGGCCAGTCGTGAAGACTTCTATCACCTGCTAATGAGCCACTGGAAACAACCGGAAGCGCTGGTGATTGCTGCGCATGAGCCTCTAACGCAACTCAGCTCACCGCAAGCCTGGCCTGTAACGGAAAACTTTGCCAACTGGATGATGGCTATGGATGCTCAGACCTACATGACCGACGACATTCTGGTAAAGGTAGATCGAGCGGCCATGGCCAACAGCCTGGAAACTCGTGTGCCGATGCTCGATCATCGCGTGGTCGAACTGGCCTGGCGTATTCCTGTGAGTTTGAAAATCCGTGAAGGTAAGGGCAAATGGGTATTGCGCGAGATGCTTTACCGTCATGTACCTAGAGAGTTGATCGATCGCCCTAAGAAGGGCTTCTCCATCCCGCTGGCGATCTGGTTACGTGGCTCGTTACGTGGCTGGGCCGAAGCCCTGCTGGATGAAAGCAGGCTACAGCGCGAGGGATACTTCAATGCTGCGCCGGTGCGGCGGGTGTGGCTGGAGCATTTACATAGCAAGGCAGACCATTCCACGAAACTCTGGAGCATTCTGATGTTTCAGGCGTGGTTGGAGGAGCAAAAGCTTTGATTGTCCACCATGTGATTGTTGATCTTAATTTTGGTGGGGCAGAGTTTATGCTCAAGCGACTGATTGAATCGCATGCCTCAGACACCGGAATCCAGCACTCTGTAATCTCGTTGACAGATTTTGGGAAGATAGGCCCGCAGTTGGTCGCACAGGGTATTCAAGTTACCGCGTTGAATATGCGCAGTTTTTTTGGCATGCCGAAGGCGTTGTACTCTCTTTATCGTATTTTTTTAAAGAGTAAACCCGATGTCGTGCAAACCTGGATGTACCACTCGGATTTGCTGGGTGGCGTTGCGGCACGACTTGCGGGCATCGAGAATATCATATGGGGTGTTCGTACCACTGAGTTGGCTAAAAGCGGTAATAGAGCGACTGTGCTTGTTCGTAGGGCCTGTGCATTTCTTTCACGCTATATACCGAAAGTGATTGTTTGTGCTGCGGAGGCTTCGCGGCGTGTCCATTTGGGCATTGGTTATGATGATAAACGGATGATCGTTATTCCTAATGGCTTTGATGTAGTGAGACTGACTGCTACCGCGGAACAACGTAATCAGCATCGCGCTTTGCTTGAGATAACTGCCGGGGAGCTAGTTGTAGGCAGCCTGGGTAGGTTCAACCCTGTTAAGGACCATGCAAATTTCATTACAGCCGCTGGCATGCTCGCCCCGAAGTACCCCAGTTTGCGCTTTTTGCTGGTTGGCCGAGATCTTGACAAAAATAACATAGCATTGAAGGAGTATATTGATGCTACTGGCTATGCCGACCGCTTCATACTTTTGGGCGAGCGCCAGGATGTCCCGGTATGTCTGAAGGTCATGGATATATTTTGTCTGCATTCGCGCACTGAGGGATTCCCTAATGTGCTGGGCGAAGCCATGACGATGGGATTGCCTTGCGTGGCAACAGATGTTGGGGATGCTGCTTATCTGATTGGTGATGCCGGTATTGTCGTGCCAAGGCAAAATGCACAAGCATTAGCGGATGGGCTTGAGCGGTTAATAGCACTAAGTGTTGAAGAGCGTTTGGAGCTTGGGCAAAGAGCGAAAGATCGAATTTATGCCTGCTTTACGATGAAGCGAGCAAGCGAGCGCTTTATGCAAGTGTATGATGCTTTGTCTTCTCCTAGGAATATGTGCTGATGTGCGACATGACAGGTTCTTAGCATGAAATCTATTTTACTCATCATTGTGAACGACCCTGCATTCTTTCTTTCACATCGTTTGGCCGTGGCGGAGGGCGCACGACAAGCGGGCTATCAGGTACATATTGCCAGTATGCCTGGACAAGCGGTGCGTGGGATATGCGATATGGGGTTCACACATCATGCGCTACCTCTATCACGCAGTGGTAAGAGTATTCTGGCTGAGTTTTGCACGTTATTTTCCATATGGTGTCTACTATGGCGTTTAAGGCCGGAGGTGCTGCATCTAGTTACAGTTAAACCGGTCTTGTATGGTGGGATCGCAGCACGGTTGGCCCCGGTTAAGGGGGTTGTGGCTGCTATTTCTGGTCTCGGCTTTGTTTTTTTATCCAAGGGAGCAATGGCTTCCTTGCTGCGTAATATTGTCAAGGTCTTTTATCGCTTGGCTTTGGGCAAAAAGAACTTGCGCGTTATTTTCCAGAACCCAGATGACCGCGATATGCTCCTGCGCATTGGCGGGTTGAAAGCGACAAAGGCTGAGATGATTCGTGGCTCTGGCGTGGATCTTTCCCTTTATCCATCATTGCCTGAGTCTGGAGGTATGCCGATCATCTGCCTTGCGGCTCGGTTGTTGCGTGACAAGGGGGTTATGGAGTTCGTTGAGGCTGCTCGACTTCTGCGTCAGCGTGGAGTAACGGCATGCTTTCAATTGATCGGTGATGTGGATCCCGGTAACCCGGCTTCTGTTACGGCTGATGAGCTCGAAGGCTGGCGTCGTGAAGGCTTGATCGAGCTACTTGGGTACAGAACGGACATTGCTCAATTGTTTGCCGCTGCGCATGTCGTGGTATTGCCTTCGTATCGTGAAGGCTTGCCCAAGGTATTAGTAGAAGCAGCTGCTTGTGGTCGTGCTGTCGTCACTACTGATGTACCCGGTTGTCGGGACGCTATTGAGCCGAGCGTGACGGGTTTATTGGTGCCGGTGCGTAATTCAGAGGCATTAGCCGATGCAATAGAGAGTTTGATAGATAACCCAGAGTTGCGCCAGCGGATGGGTACAGCCGGGCGGAAGTTGGCTGAGCGTGAATTTTCTATAGGGAAGATCGTGCAACAGCACTTGGATATCTACAAAAAAATGGGGACCACCACTTGAGTCATCAGGGAAAGATTTTCGTAACAGGCGCTTCCGGGTTTGTAGGGAGCGCAGTGCTTGAGCGATTACAACGAAATCCTAAGGCTCAGGTGCTTGCATTGGTGCGGAATAAGTACACAAGGTTGTCCACGCAAGGAGTATCGGTACATATTGCAACACTTGAGGAGTCCCTCGAAGGGGTGCCCCTGGAGAGTGTTGATGTATTGATTCACTGTGCTGCTCGCGTTCACGTCATGCATGAGCAGGCGTCCGACCCGCTCGCCGAGTTCCGCAAGGTCAATGTCGAGGGTACCTTGAACTTCGCTCGTCAGGCGGCGGCGGCGGGTGTGCGCCGTTTCATCTTTATCAGCTCGATCAAGGTCAATGGCGAGGGCACGCCTCTAGGTGTGCCTTACCTTGCCGATGCTCAGGCCGCACCTGCTGATCCGTACGGCATTTCCAAGATGGAAGCCGAGCAGGGGTTGCGTGCTCTTGCGGCCGAGACCGGGATAGAGGTGGTGATTATCCGCCCGACCCTAGTCTATGGGCCGGGGGTGAAGGCCAACTTCCTCAATATGATGCGCTGGCTGCACAAGGGCGTACCCTTGCCATTCGGGGCCATCCACAACCGGCGCAGCCTGGTGGCCCTGGACAATCTGGTCGACCTGATCGTGACCTGTATCGATCATCCTGCCGCGACGAATCAGACCTTCTTGGTCAGCGATGGTGAGGATCTTTCGACTACCGAGTTGTTGCGCAGGATGGCCACTGCCTTGGGCAAGCCGGCGCGCTTGTTGCCGGTGCCGAGTTGGTTGCTGGAGAGGGGAGCGGCGCTGCTCGGCAAGCAGGCGCTTTCCCAGCGGTTGTGCGGCTCGCTGCAGGTCGATATCGCCAAGACCCGTGAGTTATTGAACTGGACACCGCCGGTCAGCGTCGATGAGGCGCTGCGTAAGACGGCTAAGCATTTTCTGGAACAGCAAAGCAAATGACTATCTGGTGGTTGCTGCCGGCGGTGGCCGGCGTTTCGCTTGTTATGACTGGCACGTTGCGTCGTTACGCCTTGGCCCGCAGCCTGATGGACATCCCCAACGCGCGCAGTTCGCATTCGGTGCCGACACCGCGCGGCGGGGGAGTGGCCATCGTGTTGGCCTTCCTGGCGGCGTTACCGGTTTTGGCCTGGGCCAATTTGTTGCCTTGGGCCGTGATGTGGGGGCTGTTGGGGGCGGGGGGCGGGGTGGCCGTGATCGGTTTTCTCGATGACCACGGCCATATTCCGGCGCGTTGGCGGTTATTGGGGCACTTTGCCGCGGCCATTTGGGCATTGTTCTGGCTGGGTGGACTGCCGCCGTTGACTATTTTCGGCATGAGCTTCGATCTTGGATGGCTGGGACATATGCTGGCAGCGGTGTACCTGGTGTGGCTGTTGAATCTCTACAACTTCATGGATGGCATCGATGGCATTGCCAGTGTCGAGGCCATTTGTGTTTGTTTGGGCGGCGCCTTGTTGTATGCCGTGTCGGGTATCGTGGGCTCAACCCAAGCTACGGAGTTCGTTGTGCCTTTACTGTTGGCGGCTGCGGTGGCCGGCTTTCTGTTCTGGAACTTCCCGCCGGCGCGGATCTTCATGGGCGATGCCGGTAGTGGCTTTCTCGGCATCACCCTGGGCCTACTGTCGCTGCAGGCGGCCTGGGTGGAGCCGCAGTTGCTGTGGAGCTGGCTGATTCTGCTCGGGGTGTTCATCGTCGATGCCACCTTCACCTTACTGCGGCGCCTGCTGAGGGGCGACAAGGTTTATGAAGCCCACCGCAGTCATGCCTATCAATATGCATCCAGACGTTTGGGTAGGCATTTGCCGGTGACTCTCATCGTGGGAGGGCTCAATTTGTTCTGGTTGCTACCCATCGCACTTTGGGTCGGAGTGGATGGGCTGGACGGTTTGACGGGCGTGCTGATTGCCTATGCACCTCTGCTGTGGCTGGCAGTGAAGTTCAATGCGGGGGCGCTGGAGTAAGGGCGTCGGCAAAAGATTGGTGTGTTGGCGGTTAACCCCGGGAGTGCCTGTCTTTACGCTTGGGATAATTTGCGAGCTCAGGTTGGGCAGTGGTGTCGCGAACAAGCCTGCCCCAACAGATCATTCGCTGCTGTACTGCAAGTGATGCAGCAATGGCAGAAGCAGTGTGAGGAATTATTGTGTTAAGACTTGCCGAGAAACTACGCAGTCGTCTGGTCTGCCTGCCGCGGCGCCATAAGCGACTGATTCAGGTCACAGTCGATGTGCTGCTGATCTGGGCCGCATTGTGGCTGGCTTTTGTCGTGCGCCTGGGGGACTCGAAGAATATCGAGCCCTTTGCCGGACATGCCTGGTTGTTTGCAGTGGCGCCGCTGATCGCCGTTCCCTTGTTTGTGCGCTTCGGCATGTATCGGGCGGTGATGCGCTACTTCGGCAACGATGCGCTGCTGGCCATCGCCAAGGCGGTCACACTGTCGGCGTTGCTCCTGGCGTTGGCGGTGTACTGGCATCAGGGGGCGCCCAAACTCATTCCGCGCTCCATGGTGTTCAATTACTGGTGGCTGAGCCTGGTGCTGATCGGCGGCTTGCGCCTGGTGATGCGGCAGTACTTCATGGGCGACTGGTTTTCGCCGGAGCAACCCAGCAGGCTCAAGGGGCGCGATACTGGATTGCCGAAGGTCGCGGTATACGGTGCGGGGGCGGCCGGCAACCAGTTGGTGGCGGCGTTGAGGATGGGGCGTGCCATGCGTCCGGTGGCCTTCATCGACGACGACTCCAACATCGCCAACCGGGTGATCGCCGGCTTGCGGGTTTATACCCCCAAGCATATCCAGCAGATGATCAACGAAACAGGTGCGGACGAGATCCTCCTGGCGATTCCTTCGGCTTCCCGCGCTCGCCGCCGCGAGATACTCGAGCTGCTCGAGGACTTTCCCCTGCACGTGCGCAGCGTGCCCGGCTTCATGGACCTGGCCAGTGGCCGGGTCAAGGTCGAGGATATCCAGGAGGTGGATATCGCCGACCTGCTCGGGCGCGATGCCGTGCCGCCGCAGCAGGCGCTGTTCGAGCGTTGCATTCGCGGCCAGGTGGTGATGGTCACAGGGGCCGGCGGTTCGATCGGATCGGAGCTGTGTCGGCAGATTGTGGCGAGCGGGCCCATCACCCTGATCCTGTTCGAGCACAGCGAATTCAATCTCTACAGCATCCACAGCGAGCTGGAGCAGCGGCTGCAGCGCGAGTCGCTGCCCGTGCGCCTGGTGCCCATCCTCGGCTCCATCCGCAACCCGATCAGGCTGGTGGATGTCATGCGCACCTGGGGGGTGAACACGGTTTACCATGCCGCCGCCTACAAGCATGTGCCCATGGTCGAGCACAACATCGCCGAGGGCGTGCTGAACAACGTGCTCGGCTCGTTGCATACGGCGCAGGCGGCGGTGAAGGCCGGGGTCGAGCACTTCGTGTTGATTTCCACGGACAAGGCGGTGCGGCCGACCAATGTCATGGGCAGCACCAAGCGCCTGGCCGAAATGGTGCTGCAGGCGCTCAGCGCCGAGTCGGCACCGGTGTTGTTCGGCGATGCCGAGGCCGTGCATCGGGTCAACAAGACCCGCTTCACCATGGTGCGTTTCGGCAATGTGCTGGGTTCCTCCGGCTCGGTGATCCCGCGCTTCCATGAACAGATCCGCCAGGGCGGGCCGGTGACCGTGACCCATCCGAATATCACCCGCTACTTCATGACCATTCCCGAAGCCGCCCAGCTGGTGATCCAGGCCGGCGCCATGGGCCAGGGCGGCGACGTGTTCGTGCTGGACATGGGCAGCCCGGTGAAGATCGTCCAGCTGGCCGAGAAGATGATTCACTTGAGCGGCCTTAGCGTGCGCTCGGAGAAGAACCCCCACGGCGACATCGCCATCGAGTTCACCGGCCTGCGTCCCGGCGAAAAGCTCTACGAGGAGTTGCTGATAGGTGACAACGTCAGCCCGACCGAGCACCCGATGATCATGCGCGCCAACGAGGAGCACCAGCCTTGGGAATCCTTCAAGAAGGTGCTGGCCGAGCTGCAGGGCGCGGTCGAACGTGACGACTATGACCGAGTGCGTCAGCTGCTGCGTGAGACGGTAAGCGGCTACGCACCAGAGGGTGAGATCGTCGACTGGATCCACCTGAAGCGCCGCAGCAAGCCGCATTAGGCTGTGGGCTTTACTCCGTGCGAGGGGATGTGATGTTCGGCGTCGAGCGGGCTGGTCCTTGGTGCGTCGCCGGTCTGCCGGCATGACCAGTCGTCTGGCGGCGGATGCCGTGCTGGTGGTGCACCTGCTGTTTATCCTGTTCGTGCTGCTCGGTGGCTTGCTGGTGCTGCGCTGGCGTGTTTTGGCCTGGCTGCACCTGCCGGCTGCGCTATGGGGGGCGGTGGTAGAGCTGTATTCGCTGCAATGTCCCCTGACCCCGCTCGAGAATGCCCTGCGCCGCGCCGCCGGCGAGCAGGGCTACGACGGCGGTTTCGTCGAGCAGTATCTGTTACCGCTCATCTACCCGGCCGGACTCACGCCAGGCGTCCAGTTGCTGCTCGGTGTTCTGGTGCTGGTGGTCAACGGCGCGATCTATGGCTATCTGCTGTGGCGAGGCAAGGCCGAGCGCTAGGTTGCGACATATTCAGCCGCCGGCCCAGGTTCTATCCGCTTTTGCTTTGCCTTGCGCATTCAGCAGTCTGATGGTGAGTGGGGCTGGGATTGTCCTTCGCTACACTGCGGACCATCTATCACGACAGCGTAAGGCGGCCTCTGTATGCAAAAGCGCATGATGATTACCGGTGCGGGTTCGGGTTTGGGGCGCGAGATCGCCCTGCGCTGGGCCCGTGAGGGCTGGCGGCTGGCCCTGGCCGACGTCAGGGAGGCCGGTCTGGCGGAGACCCTGCAGCTGGTGCGGGCGGCCGGGGGCGACGGTTTCACCCGCTTGTGCGACGTGCGCGACTACAGCCAGCTGACCGCCTTGGCCCAGGCCTGCGAGGCGAAGTTCGGCGGCATCGATGTGGTCGTCAACAACGCCGGGGTGGCGTCCGGGGGCTTCTTCGGCGAGCTGTCGCTGGAGGACTGGGACTGGCAGATCTCGATCAACCTGATGGGCGTGGTCAAGGGCTGCAAGGCCTTTCTGCCGCTGCTCGAGCGCAGCAAGGGCAAGATCGTCAACATCGCCTCGATGGCGGCCCTGATGCAGGGGCCGGCCATGAGCAACTACAACGTCGCCAAGGCCGGCGTGGTGGCGCTGTCGGAAAGCCTGCTGGTGGAACTGCGGACGCAGGAGATCGGTGTGCATGTGGTCTGCCCATCCTTCTTCCGGACCAATTTGCTGGACTCCTTCCGCGGTCCGACGCCGGCGATGAAGGCCCAGGTCGGCAAGCTGCTGGAGAGCTCGCCGATCAGCGCGGCGGAGATTGCCGACTACATCTACTGTCAGGTCGCCGAGGGCGAGTTCATGATCCTGCCCCACGAGCAGGGCCGCATGGCCTGGGCGCTGAAGCAGAATAACCCGCAGATGCTCTACGACGAGATGGCCGGCATGGCCGAGCGGATGCGTGCCAAGGTGGCTGATCGAACGGTCAGCTAATGCCGCCCGCAGGCTTGCCTGGGGGCAGGTCCGCGGTTAGGGTGGCGGACCTCGTCTGTCGCTCGCCCCACGCCTTGGATGATTCGTGAAACCCTTATCTGGAACCGCCCTGCTGTTGGCGCTGTTGTTGGCGGCGGTGAATCTGCGCCCCGGTATCACCTCCCTGGCCCCGCTGATCGAGCGGATCGCCGCGGACCTCGCCCTGAGCCGCGGCCTGATCAGCCTGAGCACGGCCTTGCCGGTGCTGTGCATGGGCCTGCTGGCACCGCTGGCGCCGCGCCTGGCGCTGCAGTTGGGCCTGGAGCGCACCATCACCCTGTGCATGGCCACCATCGCGGGTGCCTTGCTGCTGCGGTTGCTCGGCGATGTCGGTGGGGTGCTGATCGCCAGTGCGGCGCTGCTCGGTAGCGGCATCGCTGTGGCCGGCCCGCTGCTCTCCGGTTTTATCAAGCGTTATTTCTTCGCGCATATGGGCCGGGTGGTGGCCTGGTACTCCCTGGGCATGGCGGTGGGCGGAGCGGCCGGCGCCGTGTTGACGGTGCCGGCCATGCACTGGCTCGGCGAGCGCTGGACCCAGGGGCTGGCGCTGTGGGCGCTGCCGGCGCTGCTGGCCATGGGGGTATGGCTGTGGGTGCCCAACCGCGCCGAGTCGGCCGGTCAGGGCGAGG
Organism: Pseudomonas sp. MBLB4123; assembly: GCF_051904775.1. Lineage (NCBI taxonomy): Bacteria > Pseudomonadati > Pseudomonadota > Gammaproteobacteria > Pseudomonadales > Pseudomonadaceae > Pseudomonas > Pseudomonas sp. MBLB4123. Next base: position 1,523,612 of record NZ_CP196711.1, on the reverse strand, counting down.
CCCAGGCCGGCCTGCCCTGGGGCCAGCCGCGGGCCTGGCTGATCAGCGCATTCTTCGCGCTCCAGGCGGGGCTCTTCTATGCCCTGGCCACCTGGGTAGTGGCGCGCTATCACGAGGCCGGCCTGAGCCTGCTGCACAGTAATAGCCTGTTCAGCCTGTCGATGCTGACGGGCTTGCCCAGCTCCTTTCTGTTTCCCTGGCTGGCCCAGCGCTTCGGCAATCGTTATGGCCTGCTGCAGGCTTGCGCCCTGCTGGCCTGCGTCAGCCTGGCGATGATCAGTTTTGTGCCGACGCTATTGCCGGAGCTGTGGGCAGTGGTCATCGGCTTGGGCCTGGGCGGGGCGTTCGCCTTGTCCCTGGTCTTGCCGCTGTACGAGGCGAGCACGCCGTTGGCGGTCAGCCGCTGGACCTCGATGATGCTCTGCGCCGGTTACGGCATGGCCTCGCTGGCGCCGGTCCTGACCGGTATGGCGCGCGACCTGGCCGGCGGTTACCAGCCGGCTTTCGCCGTGCTCACCGGTCTGGCGCTGTTGATGGTGATGCTGGCCTGGTGGATGGCCAGGGGCGTAGCGCCGGCCGACACTGACGCCCCTTAAATCGGCGGACTTCCGCCGCAGTTCCTTCCTTGAGCGCCGGTGCTGTGGTAGAAGGCAGCCTCGATTTCCTGGAGTACCGGTGTGGAGTCAGAATCCATCGTCTATGGCTGCATCCGCGACTGGCCGGCGGACAGCGCGGAGCAGAGCCGCCTGCGTCGCGAGCTCAATCGACAGGTGCTGCGCGAGCTGCCGGCGGGCGATGCCTGGTCGCTCCTCGGTCGCGAGATGTTCGCCTGCTGCGAGCAGCCGGGCGATGGCCTGTACCAGACCCAGGTGATCCATTTCGGCGCCAGCTACAGGGCCGTGGAGTACGAGTGGAGTCTCTGGGTGGAGCAGTTCGAGGCTCTGCTCAAGCGCCTGTATTGGGCCAGTGCGGTGGTGCATCTGGAGACCGAGCTCAACGGCACCCATACCTTTCGCTGGGACTCGGAGAGCGGCGGTCACAGTCCCCACGAGGGCGAGCTGCGAGTGCGCTGCGCCTGGGAGCGCGAGAGCGGCTTGCGCGGTTAGGCGTTGCGCCCTGGCCTGGCGCGGTTCACTCGACCAGCGCCTGCAGCCACTCCTTGGGCACCTCGCGTTTCAACGCCAGTTGGCATTGCTGGCTTTCCGGGTCGAAGACGATCACCGCCTCGCCTTTGTCCAGGGCGCGGCGCACCCGCTGCACGCGGGTCTCCAGCGGGGTCTCGTCACCGTTGTCGGTGCCCTCGCGGGTGACGAAGTCCTCGATCAGGTGGGTCAGGGTGTCGGCTTGCAGCAGGTGAGGGGGGATCAACACGGCTCGGTTCTCCAGAACGCTGCGGCGATGCTACCTGCTGGATCGGCAACTGGCCAATCCGGTGGTCAGTTGTCGGCCCGGCGGCCCGTGCAGCACTGTGCGTGAGCCCAGGGCGCCGGCAGTGCCGCCTCAGCTCTCCTCGCCGCGTTGGCCGAGCAGGCTGTCGACGGCGGGCACCCGGGTATCGCTGGCCATCTGCGTGTCGTGTTCCAGTTGGTGGCTGAAGCGGTCCAGCGAGCCTTGCGCGGGCTGGGCATCGCTGGCGAACACCGGCGGGCTGAGCATGTAGGCGCTGAGCAGCCGGCTCAGCGCCACCAGACTGTCGATATGGGTGCGCTCGTAGCCATGGGTGGCATCGCAGCCGAAGGCCAGCAGGGCGGTGCGCACGTCATGGCCGGCCCCCACCGCCGACTGCGCGTCGCTGTGGTAGTAGCGGAACAGGTCGCGGCGCACCGGGATGTCGTGTTCGCCGGCCAGGCGTAACAACTGCCGCGACAGGTGGTAGTCGTGGGGGCCGCCGGAGTCCTGCATGGCGACGCTGACCGTGTGCTCGCTGGAGCTCTGGCCCTGGGCCACCGGGGCGATATCCACGCCGACGAACTCGCTGACGTCCCAGTGCAGCGCCGCGGCCGCGCCGGAGCCGACCTCCTCGGTGACGGTGAACAGCGGATGACAGTCGATCTCCAGCTCCGCGCCGCTTTCGACTATGGCCTTGAGCGAGGCGAGCAGGGCGGCGACGCCGGCCTTGTCGTCCAGGTGGCGGGCGCTGATGTGGCCGCTCTCGGTGAACTCCGGCAGCGGGTCGAAGGCGACGAAGTCGCCCACCGCGATGCCCAGGGATTCGCAGTCGGCGCGGGTGGCGCAGTAGGCGTCCAGGCGCAGCTCGACATGGTCCCAGCTGATCGGCAGCTGATCCACCTCGGTATTGAAGGCATGCCCGGAGGCCAGCAGCGGCAGCACGCTGCCACGGATCACGCTGGTTTCGGTGAAGACGCTGACCCGGCTGCCTTCGGCGAAGCGGCTGGACCAGGTGCCGACCGGTGCCAGGCCCAGGCGGCCATTATCCTGAATGGTGCGGACGATGGCGCCGATGGTGTCCAGGTGGGTCGACACCGCGCGATCCGGACTGCTCTGCTTGCCCTTGAGGGTGGCGCGGATGGTGCCGCGGCGGGTCAGTTCGAAGGGGATGCCGATCTCTTCCAGGCGTTCGGCGACGTAGCGCACGATGGTGTCGGTGAAGCCGGTCGGGCTGGGGATGGCGAGCATCTCCAGCAGGACTTTCTGCAGGTATTCGAGGTCGGGTTGGGGCAGTTGCTGCATAGAGGACTCCTTTGCTCGTGGGCTCCTGGCCCTGCGCTTATGGCGTCAACAGGGGAGGTGGCGGGCCGCTGCGAGTGGACTGCGCGAGCCACTCGACGGCCCGGTACCTAGCCGGTCACCTGGCTGAGGGGGAACAGCAGGTCGACGAAGCGCTCGGCGGTCGGCTGCGGCTCGTGGTTGGCCAGGCCGGCGCGCTCGTTGGCCTCGATGAACACGTGTTCGGGGCGGTCGGCCGCCGGTACCAGCAGGTCGAGGCCGACCACCGGGATGTCCAGGGCCCGGGCCGCTTTGACCGCCGCTTCGGCCAGGGCCGGATGGAGGATCTCGGTGACGTCCTCGAGGCTGCCTCCGGTGTGCAGGTTGGCGGTCTTGCGCACGGCCAGGCGCTTGCCGGCGGGCAGGATGCTGTCGTAGTCGACCCCGGCGGCGTGCAGGGTGCGCAGGGTTTCCGCGTCCTTGGGGATGCGGCTCTCGCCACCGGTGGCGGCCTGGCGTCGACGGCTCTGGGCGTCGATCAGGTCGCCGATGCTATGGCGGCCGTCGCCGACCACCTCGGCCGGGCGGCGGATGGCGGCGGCCACCACCTCGAAGCCGATCACCAGGACGCGCAGGTCGCAGCCCTCGTGGAAGCTCTCCAGCACTACGCGGTCGTCGAACACCCGGGCGCGCTCGATGGCGGCCTGGACCTCGCCCGGGCTGCGCAGGTCGACTGCCACGCCCTGACCCTGCTCGCCATCCACCGGTTTGACCACCAGGCTGCCGTGCTCGGCGAGGAACGCCGCGTTGTCTTCGGCGCTGCCGGCCAGGCGCTGGGCCGGCAGCTGCAGGCCGGCGCGGGCCAGGGCGCGATGGGTCAGGCGCTTGTCCTGGCACAGGGTCATGCTCACCGCGCTGGTCAGGTCGGTCAGCGACTCGCGGCAGCGGATGCGTCGACCGCCGTGGCTGAGGGTGAACAGACCGGCCTCGGCATCGTCGACCTGCACCTCGATGCCGCGGCGCAGCGCCTCGTCGACGATGATCTTGGCGTAGGGGTTGAGCTCGGCCTCCGGGCCCGGGCCGAGGAACAGCGGCTGGTTGATGCTGTTCTTGCGTTTGACGCTGAAGGTCTGTAGCTCGCGGAAGCCCAGCTTGGCGTACAGTCCCTTGGCCTGGCGGTTGTCGTGCAGGACGGACAGGTCAAGGTAACTAAGCCCGCGGCTCATGAAGTGTTCGATCAGGTGGCGCACCAGCACCTCGCCGACTCCGGGACGACTGCAGTGCGGGTCGACCGCCAGGCACCAGAGGCTGCAACCGTTTTCCGGGTCCTTGAACGCCTTGTCATGGTTCAGGCCCATGACGCTGCCGATCACCGAGCCGCTCTCTTCGTCCTCGGCCAGCCAATACACCGGCCCGCCCTGGTGGCGGGGGGTGAGCTTGGCCGGGTCGATCGGCAGCATGCCGCGCATCTGGTACAGGCAGTTGATCGCCTGCCAGTCCTCGGCGTTCTGCGCGCGGCGCACCCGGTAGCCGCGAAAGCCGCGGCGCGCCGGACGGTAGTCGCTGAACCACAGGCGCAGGGTGTCCGACGGGTCGAGAAACAGCTGCTGCGGCGCCTGGGCCAGAACCTGATGGGGGGCGGCGACGTACAGGGCGATATCGCGCTCGCCGGGGCGCTCGCTGAGCAGTTCGTCGGCCAGCGTGGCCGGGTCGGGGTAGGTGTGGCCGATCAGCAGGCGGCCCCAGCCGCAATGTACGGCCCGTGACTCGCAGGGTTTCACCCCGCGCTCTTCGGCGAAGCGCGCCTGCAGGCGCTCATAGGAGGGCGCCTGGCCGCGCAGGAGGCGTTGGTTGTAGGCAGTGGCTCGCATGGAGATGTTTCCTTAGCTGTCCGCAGCGCCCGGAGCGTTGCCGGGGCGTGAGTTCAGTCGTGACTTCTCCGGATTACATCCGGCTACGGCGTGTGGAACGCAGCAGGGCGGAATTTGTCCGCCCTGCGCAGTTGCTACAGGCCTTGCTCGCTCAACCACAGGTTGAGCGCCGCCATCTGCCAGAGTTTCGAGCCGCGTAGCGGCGTGAGCTGGCCATCCGGATCGGTCAGCAGGCGGTCGAGCATGGCCGGATTGAACAGGCCGCGGTCCTGGCTCGGGTCGATCAGCAGGTCGCGGACCCAGTCCAGTGTAGCCCCCTCCAGATGCTTGAGGCCCGGCACCGGGAAATAGCCCTTGGGCCGGTCGATCACCTCGTTGGGGATCACCTGGCGCGCGGCTTCCTTGAGCACGTGCTTGCCGCCGTCGGGCAGCTTGAAGCGGGCTGGAATACGCGCCGACAGTTCGGCCAGACGGTAGTCGAGGAACGGCGTGCGCGCCTCCAGGCCCCAGGCCATGGTCATGTTGTCGACCCGCTTGACCGGGTCGTCGACCAGCATCACCGTGCTGTCCAGGCGCAGCGCCTTGTCCACCGCGGCCACCGCGCCGGGCTTGGCGAAGTGCTGGCGGACGAACTCGCCGGCATGGTCGTCGGTCAGCCACTCGGGCTGCACGCACTGGGCGTATTCCTCGTGCTCGCGGTCGAAGAACGCCTTGCGGTAGGCGGCGAAGGCATCCTCGGCGCCATCCACCAGCGGGTACCAGTGGTAGCCGGCGAACAGCTCGTCGGCGCCCTGGCCGCTCTGCACCACCTTGCAGTGCTTGGCCACTTCCCGCGAGAGCAGGTAGAAGGCGATGCAGTCGTGGCTGACCATCGGCTCGCTCATGGCACGGAAGGCGGCCGGCAGTTGTTCGATGATCTCGTTCTCGCCGATGCGCAACTGGTGGTGGCGGGTATCGAAGCGCTCGGCGATCAGGTCCGAGTACTGGAACTCGTCGCCACGCTCGCCGCCGGCGTCCTGGAAGCCGATGGAGAAGGTCGACAGGTTCTCCACTCCGGCCTCGCGCAGCAGGCCGACCAGCATGCTCGAGTCGACGCCGCCGGACAGCAGCACGCCGACGTCCACCGCGGCGCGCTGGCGGATCGACACCGCCTCGCGCATGCCGTCGAGCACCTTGTCGCGCCAGTCCTCCAGCTCGAAGGCAATTTCCTCGCGCTTGGGTCCGTAGTCCAGCTGCCACCAGCTCTGCTGCTCGCAGTTGCCCTGGGCGTCGAAGCGCATCCAGCTGGCCGGGGCCAGCTTCTCGACGCCGGCGAGTATGGTGCGCGGCGCCGGCACCACGGCGTGGAAGTTCAGGTAGTGGTTCAGGGCGACCGGGTCCAGGGTCTTGCCGATATCGCCGCCGGCCAGCAGGGCCGGCAGGCTCGAGGCGAAGCGCAGGCGCTGGCCGGTGTGCGACAGGTACAGCGGTTTGACGCCGAGGCGGTCGCGAGCGATGAACAGCTGCTGGGTGTCACGCTCCCACACGGCGAAGGCGAACATGCCGTTGAGTTTGGGCAGCAGGTCGGTGCCCCAGGCGTGGTAGCCCTTGAGCAGCACCTCGGTGTCGCCGCCGGAGAAGAAGCGGTAGCCGAGGGCTTGCAGCTCGTCGCGCAGTTCCGGGTAGTTGTAGATGGCGCCGTTGAACACCATGCTCAGGCCCAGATCGCTGTCGATCATGGGTTGGCCCGAGGCTTCGGCCAGATCCATGATCTTCAGCCGACGATGGCCGAGGGCAACCGGCCCCTGGCTGTGGAAGCCGTGCGCGTCTGGACCGCGCGGCGCTAAATGATGGGTGATTCGTTCTACTGCGGCCAGGTCGGCCGCCTGCTGATCAAAACGTAGTTCTCCAGCTATTCCGCACATAGTTTTCCTTACCGGTGTTGCCGTTGGGGAGTCGTCCGGGCTCGCCGAACCTTTTACATGGGAACAAGAAAATGCTTTTATGTCAAAGTTTTAATGCGATGTAGTTAGGTGTTTATGCCCGAAAAAATAGTTTCTACTGAAATAGATTTGTCATCCGTCATGGCGTTCGAGCTGCCGATCTTCCAGTCCCTGCGGCGCCTGCAGCAGGCCGGCGAGGTGCATGCCAAGCGCCTGGCGCGCTTCGGCGGGCTGACGCCCATGCAGCTGATGATCCTGCAGGTGCTGGCGGGCGAGGAGCGCTTGACGGCCAGCGATCTGAGCGGGCGGGTGAGCCTGACCGCGGCGACCCTGTCGGGCATGCTCGACCGCTTGGAGGAGCGCGAGCTGCTGCACCGTCGGCGCGACGATCAGGACCGGCGGCGCCAGTGGCTGCTGCTCAGCGACGCCGGGCGCGAACTGGTGCAGCAGGCGCCGAGCCTGCTGCCGCCGGGGTTCCGCCAGCGCTTCGCCGCCCTGGCCGACTGGGAGCGGCACAGCCTGACCGCGGCGCTGCTGCGCGCCGCGGAGCTGTGCGGGGAGATGGAGTGAGGGTGCCCGGCTTCAGGCCTTGGCGTTGCGGATCAGCCGGCGCAGGGCGAAGCGATTGGGGTGGCAGGCCTCGGCCACCTCGCGCGGTAGCGGCAGGGGCTCGTCGTCCAGCCAGGCGGCCAGCAGCTCGCCGGACAGCGGGGCGGTGATCAGGCCGCGGGAGCCGTGGCCGCTGTTGACGTACAGGCCCGCGAGCCAGGGGCAGGGCGTGTCCGGCACCTGGCGGGCGTCCTTGCCGAGCACCGCGTAGGCCGCGGCGAAGGCGTCACGCTCGGCCAGGGGGCCGACCAGCGGCAGGTAGTCGGGGCTGGTGCAGCGAAAGGCGGCGCGGCCTTGTAGCCGGGCAGGATCGAGCTCGGTGGCGTGCAGGCGCAGGCTCAGATCCCTGGAAATTTCTTCGAGTAGCCGCAGGTTGCCGGCGTGATCGGCGCTGTTAGGCGTCAAGTCATCGCTGTGGAAATCGAAGCTGGCGCCCAGGGTGTGTTCGCCCAGGCGCGCCGGGGCGACGTAGCCCTCGGCACAGACCACGGTCGACAGCGCACGGCTGTCCTGGGTCTGCGGCAGGCTGCTGATCTGCCCGCGAATGCGCTTGAGCGGCAGCGCGGCGCTGCAGGGAAAGCGCTTGATCTCCGCGGCCCCGGCCAGCACCACCAGCGGCGCGGCGGCGAGCAGCCGGTCGCCATTCCAGGCCTGCCACTGTTCGGCGTCGCGGCGCAGCTCCAGGGCCTCGTTATGGGTCAGTAGGCGGATATTCGGGTGCTGGCCGAGCAGGCGGCACAGCGCCGGCGGATGCACCCAGCCGGCCTGGGGGTAGAACAGGCCGCCGGCGGGCAGCGTGACGCCGGCCCGGCGCTCGGCCGCGGCCCGCTCCAGGGGGTGCAGCAGCTCGGTGGGGAAGGCCGCCGCCAGCCGTGCCTGGCGTTGGGCCTCCTTGGCGTCGAAGGCCAGTTGCAGCACGCCGCAGGCGTCCCAGTCCTGGCCGCGGGGCAATTGCTCGAGCAGGCGACGGCTGTGGCCGAAACCGCTGACGATCAGGCGCGACAGCGCCGTGTGGTGGGCCGAGAGCTTGAGGTAGAGCACGCCTTGGGGGTTGCCGGAGGCCTCCTCGGCGATCTCGGCGTGGCGCTCCAGCAGGCTGACCCGCCAACCGCGGGCGGCCAGGCTGGCGGCGGTGGCGCAGCCGGCCAGGCCGGCGCCGATCACCAGGGCGTGACGCTCGCCGAGGTGCTTGGGTGGGCGGGCGAACCAGGGTTTGCTCGCCGGCGCCGGTGCGCCCGTGAAGCGCCCCTTGAGGACCTCCCACTTCTTGCCCTGGCCGGGCATCCGCTTGACCTCGAAACCGGCCGCCTTGAGGCCGCGGCGCACCACCCCGGCGCTGGTGAAGGTGCCGAAGCTGGCGGCCGGGGCGGACAGGCGGGCCAGCTCGGCGAACAGCTCGGCGCTCCACAGTTCCGGGTTCTTCGCCGGGGCGAAGCCATCGAGGAACCAGGCGTCGACCCGGGCGTCGAGCTGGGGCAGCAGTTCCAGGGCGTCGCCGATCAACAGGGTGAGCACGACCCGGCCGCCGTCGAACAGCAGGCGCTGAAAGCCGGGGTGCAGGGCGACGTATTGCGCCAGGAGCGGCTCGGCGAAGGGCGCCAGCTCCGGCCACAGGGCCAGGGCGCGTTGCAGATCGGCGCGGCTCAGCGGGTATTTCTCGACGCTGACGAAGTGCAGGCGTGCGCCGGCGGGCGCCTGCTGGGCGAACAGCTGCCAGGCGCAGAGGAAGTTCAGCCCGGTGCCGAAGCCGGTCTCGCCGATCACCAGGTGTTCGCCGTCGCCCAGCGCGGCGAGACGCTCCGCAAGCTGGTTGTTGGCGAGGAAGACGTAGCGGGTCTCTTCCAGGCCGTTGTCCTGGGAGAAGTACACGTCGCCGTACTGGCGCGACAGCGGCTGGCCCTTGGCGTCCCAGTCGAGCTGGGCCTGTTGGGTGCCGGGGAGGGTGTCGGGGGAATCGGGCATGGCGACCACCAGGTTGAGCAGGCGCGCATTCTAGCCGATCCCCTGGGCTCTATTGCAGGTCCGGCGCGGACAAAGGGCACGACTCTCCGCTAGGCTGCAGACATTCAATTGCGGGAGCCGTATATGTTCGAATCCGCCGAGATCGGTCATGCCATCGACAGGGAGGTCTTCGAGGCCGAGGCGCCGCTGCTGCGCGAGGCGCTGCTGGAGGCGCAGTACGAGCTGCGTCAGCAGGGGCGTTTCGCGGTGATCATCCTGCTCAACGGCATCGAGGGCGCCGGCAAGGGCGAGACGGTCAAGCTGCTCAACGAGTGGATGGACCCGCGGCTGATCCAGGTCAGCACCTTCGACCAGCAGAGCGACGAGGAACTGGCCCGGCCGCCGGCCTGGCGCTACTGGCGCAAGCTGCCGCCGAAGGGGCGCATCGGCATCTTCTTCGGCAACTGGTACAGCCAGATGCTCCAGGGGCGGGTGCGTGGGACGATCAAGAATGCCGAGCTGGACCAGGCCATCGGCGGCGCCCTGAGTCTGGAGCAGATGCTCTGCGACGAGGGTGCGCTGGTCTTCAAGTTCTGGTTCCACCTGTCCAAGCCGCAGATGAAGGCGCGCCTCAAGGCGCTGCAGGACGACCCGCTGCACAGCTGGCGGATCAGCCCGCTGGACTGGCAGCAGTCCAAGACCTACGACAAGTTCGTGCGTTTCGGCGAGCGGGTGTTGCGCCGCACCAGCCGCGAGCATGCGCCTTGGTACGTGGTGGAGGGGGTGGACGAGTGCTACCGCAGCCTGACGGTCGGGCGCATCCTGCTCGACGGCCTGCAGGCGGCGCTTCGGGCCGAGACGCCGCGCCTGCCCCAGCCCCATGCGGCGCCTCTGATCTCGAGTCTGGACGAGCGCGGCCTGCTCGACAGCCTGGATCTGGCCCAGGCGCTGGACAAGGAGGACTACCGTGAGCAGCTGGTCGCCGAGCAGGCGCGTTTCGCCGGCCTGATGCGCGACAAGCGCATGCGCCGACATGCCCTGGTCGCGGTGTTCGAGGGCAACGATGCCGCCGGCAAGGGCGGCGCCATTCGCCGCGTGACCGGCGCCCTGGACCCGCGCCAGTACCAGATAGTGCCGGTGGCGGCGCCCACCGAGGAGGAACGTGCCCAGCCCTACCTCTGGCGGTTCTGGCGCCATGTGCCGGCACGCGGCGGTTTCACCCTGTTCGATCGCTCCTGGTATGGCCGGGTCCTGGTGGAGCGGGTCGAAGGGTTCTGCAGCCCGGCCGACTGGCTGCGCGCCTACGGCGAGATCAACGACTTCGAGGAGCAGCTGACCGAGGCCGGCGTGGTGGTGGTCAAGTTCTGGCTGGCCATCGATTCGGACACCCAGCTGGCGCGTTTCCAGGCGCGCGAGAAGATCCCCTTCAAGCGCTTCAAGATCACCGAGGACGACTGGCGCAACCGCGAGAAATGGCCGCAGTACCGCGAGGCGGTGGAGGACATGGTGGACCGCACCAGCACCGAGATCGCGCCCTGGACCCTGGTCGAGGCCAACGACAAGCGCTTCGCCCGGGTCAAGGTGCTGCGTACCCTGAGTCAGGCCTTGGAGGCGGCGTTCGCCCGGGACTGACGGCGGCGCGGGTGAGCCCTCGGACCAGGCGGATGGGCATGCATATGCGGGGTGAATGATCGTCGCGATCGCTGGTGGCCGGCTTCTATGCTCCAGCCATCAGCAACGTCAGCAGCCTGAGGTGCGTCATGCGTGAAGTGGTGATAGTCGACAGCGTCCGGACCGGCCTGGCCAAGTCCTTCCGCGGCAAGTTCAACCAGACCCGTCCCGACGACATGGCGGCCCACTGCGTCAATGCGCTGCTGGCGCGCAACGACCTGGACCCGGCGCTGGTCGACGACTGCATAGTCGGCGCCGGTTCCAACGAGGGCGCCCAGGGCATGAACATCGGCCGCAACGTCGCGGTGCTCTCGGGGTTGGGAACCGGGGTCGCCGGCATGACCCTCAACCGTTTCTGTTCCTCGGGTTTGCAGGCCATCGCCATCGCCGCCAACCAGATCGCCTCCGGCTGCTCCGAGGCGATGGTGGCCGGCGGCGTCGAATCGATCAGCCTGACGCTCAAGAGCGTCAACGGCGACCACCTGTTCAACCCCATACTGCAGCGGGACGTGCCGGGCATCTACTACCCCATGGGGCGGACCGCCGAGATCGTCGCCAGGCGCTATGGCGTCAGTCGCGAGGCGCAAGACGCCTATGCCCTGCAGAGCCAGCAGCGCACCGCCCGGGCCCAGGCCGCGGGCCTGTTCGCCGACGAGATCGTGCCGATGAACGTGCGCTATCTGCTCGAGGACAAGGCCAGCGGCGAGCAGCAGCTGGTCGAGGGGCTGGTCGATCGCGACGATTGCAACCGCCCCGACACCACCCTGGAGAGCCTGGCCGCGCTCAGGCCGGCCTTCGCCGAGGATGGCTCGGTGACCGCCGGCAATGCCTCGCAGCTGTCCGATGGCGCCTCCATGACCCTGGTGATGAGCCTGGACAAGGCCCTGGCGCTGGGGCTCGAGCCCAAGGCCTTCTTCCGTGGTTTCACCGTCGCCGGTTGCGCGCCGGACGAGATGGGCATAGGCCCGGTGTTCTCGGTGCCCAAGCTGCTCAAGGCCAAGGGGTTGAGCGTGGCCGATATCGACCTGTGGGAGCTCAACGAGGCCTTCGCCTCGCAATGCCTGTACGCCCGCGACCGGCTGGGGGTCGACAATCGGAGGTACAACGTCAACGGTGGCTCGATCGCCATCGGCCATCCCTTCGGCATGACCGGCTCGCGCCAGGTCGGCCACCTGGTGCGCGAGCTGCAGCGGCGCAACCTGCGTTACGGCATCGTCTCCATGTGCGTGGGGGGCGGCATGGGGGCCAGCGGGTTGTTCGAAGCGGTGCGCTGACCCCCGGCCGATCGCCGATCCGTCCAAATAAAAAACCGCCTCGAGTGCGGTTCTTTATTTGGGCGAAATCGTGGGTGGCTAGAAGCTCCGGCTTTCGATGATGTCGTTGGCCTGATTCATGCGGCGGACATAGAGGGCGATTTCCCGCTCGGCATCGACGCGGGTGAAATAGGGGCCTTCCAGGGTGCCTTCGCGGGTGGCGAAAAAGTATTGCCCGTTGACCGCGCTGACTCGTTCGCTGCGATAGTGCGTGCCGGGGCCGGGATCGACTTGGCGCTGACCGAACATGGGGAGACCTCACACAGTAAGCCTATTGGTCTGAGTCTAATCCGCGTCCGCGGGGTTGCCGGAGTTGGCGACCAATGGTTGCTTTTCGGTATGTATCCGGCGTGCTGGTCGAGATTTACGTTACTTTGTCGTCAACCTGATGGCGATATCGAAGGGCCATGGGTACAGTTTTGCTGCATGCCGGTATCGAACTGTAGCTGTGCCGCTTGCCGGTGCCGGCCTAGAATGCTGTTTTATGGCCCCCGTCCGCTCTATTTCAGGCGATCGCGGGTGTCGTGCAGCAGAGGCAGTCATGCATATCTCTTCCGGCCGTTGGCTCTACGGCATGTTTCTGGCGCTGGTGACCGCGCTGCTCTGGGGCATTTTGCCGATCAAACTCAAAGAGGTGCTGCAGGTGATGGACCCGGTCACGGTGACCTGGTACCGCCTGCTGGTGGCGGGCGCCATCCTGCTCGCCTATCTGGCGGCGGCGCGGCGGCTGCCGAGCTTTCGCCCGTTGGGGCGGCGCGGCGGCTGGTTGCTGGCGCTGGCGATCGCCGGCCTGAGCGGCAATTACGTGCTCTACCTGATCGGTCTCAACCTGCTTTCGCCGGGGACCACCCAGCTGGTGATCCAGGTCGCGCCGATCCTGCTGCTGGTCGGCAGCGTGCTGGTCTTTCGCGAGCGCTTCGGCCTGGGGCAGGGGGTGGGCCTGGCCCTGCTGCTGTCGGGTTTCGCGCTGTTCTTCAATCAGCGTCTGGAGGAGTTGCTGAGTTCGTTGAGCGACTACACCACGGGTGTGCTCATCGTGCTGCTGGCGGCCTTCGTCTGGGCCTTCTATGGCCTGGCGCAGAAGCAGTTGCTGACGCGCTGGAACTCGCTGCAGGTGATGATGGTGATCTACCTGGCCTGCGCCCTGTTGCTCACGCCCTGGGCACAGCCCTGGCAAGTGCTGCAGCTGAGCCCGGCGCAAGGCTGGCTGCTGCTGGCCTGCTGCCTGAACACCCTGGTGGCCTATGGCGCGTTCGCCGAGGCATTGGCTCATTGGGAAGCCTCGAGGGTCAGCGCGACCCTGGCCGTCACCCCCCTGGTGACCTTCGCCTCGGTGGCGCTGGCGGCCACCTGGTGGCCGGATCATGTACGCCCCGAGCAGCTCAACTGGATCGCCTACGGCGGGGCCGTGCTGGTGGTGCTGGGGTCGGCGCTGACCGCGTTGGCGCCGTCGTTGCTGGCCGGCCTGCGTGCCCGCCGTGTGCGGAAGCTGGCCGCACTGCCGTAGCGAGTCCTGGCCCGCCTCGGGGCGGGCCGCTGGCGAGGCTAGGCTCAGGCCTGCACGCCCAGCCGTTCGGCGCGCTGCAGCCAGTGCTGGCGCTGGGTCTCGGAGGAGGGGCGCACCGGGGCGAACTCGGCCAGGCGGCGGGTCTTGATGCCGCTGAAACCGAGGATGGTGCGGGTCATTTGCCGGTGTGCCGGTGCGCCGTAGAACCAGCGGAAGTACCAGGGCGGGGTATCCAGAGTCACCAGCAGGTCGGCGGTGCGGCCGCTGAGCAGCTTGTCCCAGGCCTGCGAGCGGCCGCGGTACTTGAAGGCGAAGCCGGGCAGGAACACCCGGTCGAAGAAGCCCTTGAGCAGGGCCGGCAGGCCGCCCCACCAGACCGGGTAGACGAATACCAGGTGCTCGGCCCAGTGAATCTGCCGCTGCGCCTCGAGCAGGTCCGGTTCCAGATGCTGGCCCTGGTCGTAGCCGTCGTGCAGCACCGGGTCGAAGCTCAGCTCGCCCAGCTTCAGCTGGCGCACCACATGGCCCTTGCCGCGCGCGCCCTGGGCATAGGCGTCCCCCAGGGCGTGGCACAGGCCGGCACCCTTGGGGGTGCCGAAGATCATCAGGATGCGCTTGCCATCGCCTTCCAGCGGCGTCGCGCCGCTTTTCGTCTCATTCATGCTTGTCGCTCCCCAGCATGTCTTCGGGGCGAACCCAGGCATCGAATTGCTCCTCGTTCAGCAGCCCCAGGTCCAGGGCGGCGGCACGCAGGGTGGTGCCCTCGGTATAGGCTTTCTTGGCGATCTGCGCGGCCTGGTCGTAGCCGATATGCGGGTTCAGCGCGGTCACCAGCATCAGGCCGCGCTCCAGGTGTGCGGCCATCTGCCCGGCGTCAGGCTCCAGGCCGGAGACGCAGTGCAGCTGGAAGTTGCGGCAGCCGTCGGCCAGCAGGCGCACCGACTGCAACAGGTTGTGGATGATCACCGGCTTGAACACGTTCAGCTGCAGATGGCCCTGGCTGGCGGCGAACCCTATGGTCACATCGTTGCCCAGCACCTGGCAGGCGAGCATCGACAGCGCCTCGCACTGGGTCGGGTTGACCTTGCCGGGCATGATCGAGCTGCCCGGTTCGTTGGCCGGCAGGCGTACCTCGGCCAGTCCGCCGCGGGGGCCGGAGCCGAGCAGGCGCAGGTCGTTGGCGATCTTCATCAGGGCCACGGCGAGGGTCTTCAAGGCGCCGGAGAGCGTGGTCAGCGGCTCGTGGCCGGCCAGGGCGGCAAACTTGTTGGGCGCGCTGACCAGGGGCAAGCCACTGAGGGCGGCCAGTTCCGCGGCCATGGCCTGGGCGAAGCCCTGGGGCGCGTTGAGTCCGGTGCCCACGGCTGTGCCGCCCTGGGCCAGTTCGCAGACCGCCGGCAAGGCGCCGCGAATCGCCTGTTCGGCGTAGCGCAGCTGGGCGACGAAGGCCGACAGTTCCTGGCCGAAGGTGACGGGCGTGGCATCCATCATGTGGGTGCGGCCGGTCTTGACCAGCTTGGCGTGGCGCGCGGCCTGCTCGGCCAGGCCGCCGGACAGCTCGGCCAGCGCCGGCAACAGCTCATGCTGCACGGCCCGGGCGGCGGCGATGTGCATGGCGGTGGGAAAACTGTCGTTGGAGCTCTGCGCCTGGTTGACGTGGTCGTTCGGATGCACCGGGCTCTTGCCGCCGCGGGCGCCCCCGGCCAGCTCGTTGGCGCGGCCGGCGATCACCTCGTTGACGTTCATGTTGCTCTGGGTGCCGCTGCCGGTCTGCCAAACCACCAGGGGAAACTGGTCGTCGTGGTCGCCGGCGATCACCTCGTCGGCGGCCTGTTCGATCAGTCGGGCGATGTCCTGGGGCAGGTTGCCGATGCGGCCGTTGACCCGGGCGGCGGCTTTCTTGATCAGGGCCAGGGCATGCACGACAGCCAGGGGCATGCGTTCTTCGCCGATGGCGAAATTGATCATCGAGCGTTGGGTCTGGGCGCCCCAGTAGGCGTGTGCGGGGACCTCGATCGGGCCGATGCTATCGGTTTCGGTGCGGCTCATGGGAATTCTCCGGGGGCGGTCTAGCCAGTTTAGGCCGCGCCGACCGTTGCGGGTTCCCTCGAGGCGCAGTTCTTACCAGCGCGCCCGGGTTGCGCCGAGCCAGCCCAGCGCCCCGGCCACCGGCACGCGTTCGCCCGAGGGACCGCGCAGAATGCCGTCGAAGTGGCCGAACCACTGCCGGGTGTCGGCATAGATCGGCCCCACGCGAGGGCAGGCCCTGTGCTGCTGGCGCGGTTTGAAGGTCAGTTTGACCCGCCCGTCGGCAGTGTTCAGGCTCCAGGGGGCCAGGGGGCTATGGGGGCTCTGCTCGATATGCACGGGACTGCTCAGGTGCTGCAGCTCGCCGCCGAACCATAGGGCGTTCTCCGAGAGGCCGCTGTGGTCGGTCCAGCCGGCGCCGAAGTTGCCGGCGATGCCGCCCGGTGCGGCGAAGGCGGCACGGGTCCAGTGGCTGTGCAGCGGCCAGACGCCGCGGCCGAAGTCCAGGGCGGCGAAGCTCTGCCCGGCGCTGCAGCTGTAGTGCCGGTTACCCAGCTGCACGCTGCCGCTGACGGGCAGGCCGAGCTCACGGCAGGTGGCGTGAAAGCCGTGCGAGGCCAGGGGGGCGACCAGGTTGACCGAGTCGAGATGAGGCGGGCGCTGGACCTCCAGGGCAACCTGCAGCGGTTTACCGCCGAGTGGCGTGGCGGCCACGGTGAGGCGCACACGGCCGGCATGCTCGGCGACCCGCAACTGCAGACGCGGATGGTTGAACTCATGACTCTGCTGGGCCTGCGCCGGAAGCCGGCAGCCGCGTGCCAGCAGGCGCAGGCGGCTGTGGGCGACGGCCTCGCCGCTCTCCAGGTCGAGGAAGTAGGCGGCGCCATAGCCCAGGTAGTCGAGGTCGGCCTGGGTCAGCGAGAGCATCCAGTGCGGTGTGGTGATGCACCAATGGTTCCAGCGCTTGCGCCGCCCGAAATGGCCGGGCAGGGTGCAGTCCACCAGTGGGCGGGGCGACCAGCCGATGGCCTGCGGGTTCAGCCGCCCATGCTGGTCGCATAGCTCGATCGGCGCTTGGAGGTGAGGGGGGGTGAAGCTGTTCATCAGACACATCCATGTGTATGCCGTGCGACGGGGCGCCGGGGCAGCGGTATTAAAAGAGCCTAGTAGAAGGTCGCAAGGTGCACAGCATGCCCAGCCGATCCTGGGGGGGCAAGTGCTGGCATTTTGGTCCCGGCTCGACGCGGGGAGGGGGCGGCCTTTTGTGGCCTGTGGCAGCGGTCGAGACTTGAGTGCGCGGGGAGCAGGGCACAGAATGGCGCCTCATGGTGCCGCGGCCCACTTTTTCGCCCGGGAGTACTCGATGTCTCGTCTTACCGCTTTCTGCGCCACGGTCCTGTTGACCTGTGGCAGCACCCAGGCATACGCCGATGCCGCCAGCCACGCCGCCGATGCCGAGCATTTTCTGCTGCTGGCACGGGCCGACAGGCTGACCGTGCCGGTCTACGGCCAGGTCCAGCAGATGTTCACCCAACGCTTCGCCGAGAGCCAGGCGCCGGCGAGCAAGCAGGCACTGCTGGAGCGCTACCAGGCCAAGGCCAATGCGGCCCTGGACAGCGCGGTGGGCTGGCCGGTGCTCAAGCCGGAGCTGGTCGAGCTCTATACCCGCAATTTCGACGAGCAGGAGATGCAGGAGTTGCTGGCTTTCTATCGCTCGCCACTGGGGCAGAAGGTGCTGGACAAGATGCCCATGCTGACCGCGCAGTCGGCGCGCCTGACCCAGAACAAGCTGGAGGCAGCGGTACCGCGGGTGAACGAACTGCTGGCGGAAATGACCGCCGAACTGGACGCGAAAAAACCCTAGCCGGAGGCGTAGATGTCGAAACTGGAACAACTGCAGGCGGCCTTCGCCGCGCTGCAGCCGCAGCACCTCGAGGTGCTGGACGAGAGTCATATGCACAGCCGCGGGCTGGAGACCCACTACAAGGCGGTCATCGTCAGCCCGCAGTTCGCCGGTCTGAACGCGGTCAAGCGGCATCAGAAGGTCTATGCCAGCCTCGGCGAGCTGATGGGCCAGCTGCATGCCTTGGCCCTGCATACCTACACGCCCGAGGAATGGGCGCAGCAGGGTGCCGCGCCGGACTCGCCGACCTGTCGCGGCGGCAGCAAGCACGACCATTGACTGCTTGTTGAGCGGGGTTCGCCCTGCACGCCAGGGCCTTCTCCAGCCCCTCGCCGACGGAGACGGGGTGTCGGGCGAGACAAATTGGCCCTACACGACAGGCGCCAGGAAACGTAAACTTCACCTCCGCGCCGGCCATCGCCGGCGTCTGCGTTTATAGGCCCGGTCCGCCCTTTGCGAGGGCGACTACTGAAGGAATCTGCTGCATGACCGACAAGATCGTCGTCGCGGCGCTGTACAAGTTCGTCACCCTGACGGACTACCAGGCGCTGCGCGAACCCCTGTTGCAAACCCTGCTGGACCACGGCATCAAAGGCACCCTGCTGCTGGCCGAGGAAGGCATCAACGGCACCGTCTCCGGCAGTCGCCAAGGCATCGACGCGCTGCTCGCCTGGTTCCGGCTCGACCCGCGGTTGGCCGACGTCGACCACAAGGAATCCTACTGCGACGAGCAGCCGTTCTATCGCACCAAGGTCAAGCTGAAGAAGGAGATCGTCACCCTCGGGGTGCCGGGCGTCGACCCCAACCAACGGGTCGGCACCTATGTCGAGCCGCAGGCGTGGAACGAGCTGATCAGCGACCCCGAGGTGCTGCTGATCGATACCCGCAACGACTACGAGGTGGCCATCGGCACCTTCGAGGGCGCAATCGACCCCAAGACCAAGTCGTTCCGTGAGTTCCCCGACTACATCAAGGCGCATTTCGACCCGGCCAAGCACAAGAAGGTGGCGATGTTCTGCACCGGCGGCATCCGCTGCGAGAAGGCCTCCAGCTACATGCTCGGCGCCGGCTTCGAGGAGGTGTTCCACCTCAAGGGCGGTATCCTCAAGTACCTGGAGGACGTGCCCCAGGAACAGACCAAGTGGCGTGGCGACTGCTTCGTCTTCGACAACCGGGTCACGGTGCGCCACGACCTGTCCGAGGGCGACTACGACCAGTGCCATGCCTGCCGCACCCCGGTGTCGGTGGCCGACCGTGAGTCCGAGTTCTACTCCCCGGGCATCAGCTGCCCGCACTGCTGGGATTTGCTGCCGGAGAAGACCCGCGCCGGCGCCCGCGAGCGGCAGAAGCAGATCGAACTGGCCAAGGCGCGCAACCAGCCGCATCCCCTGGGCCGTGACCCCCGCCAAGCCTCGGAGGCCTGAGCATGTCCGCTCGCCTGCTCTACGTGATGGACCCGATGTGTTCCTGGTGCTGGGGCTTCGCCCCGGTGCTCGAGTCCCTCGCCGAGCAGGCGGCCGCCGCGGGCGTGCCGCTGCAGCTGGTGGTCGGCGGCCTGCGCCGCGAGCGCATCGCCGTCGACGCGGTGGCGCGGGTGCGCTACCTCGGCTATTGGCAGGCGGTCAACGCCAGCACCGGCCAGCTGTTCGACTTCGAGCGGGGGCTGCCCGAGGGCCTGGTCTACGACACCGAGCCGGCCTGCCGCGCGCTGGTCACCGCCCGGCAGCTCGACCCCGAGAGCACCTGGCCGCTGGCCAAGCTGATCCAGCAGGCGTTCTACACCGAGGGGGTGGATGTCACCCAGGCTCCCCAGCTGCTGCGTCTGGCCGAGCAGGCGGGGATTCCGCGCATCGAATTCGCCGAGGCCTTCGACAGCCCGGCCATGCGCGCGGCCACCGCCGCCGATTTCACCTGGGTGCAGGATCTGGGCATCGCCGGCTTCCCCACCCTGCTGGCCGAGCGCGATGGCCAGCTGGCCCTGCTGACCAATGGTTACCAGCCGCTGCAGGCGCTGGCGCCGCTGCTCGCCCGCTGGCTGGAGCAGGCCGCCCATGGCTGATCGGCTGAGCTGGGCGGAAGTCCGTCGCCTGGCCCTGCAGCATAAGAAGGCCCTGCTGTTGGCCAATGGCGTGGCGCTGCTGGCGACCCTGTGCAGCGTGCCGATCCCCTTGCTCCTGCCGCTGTTGGTCGACGAGGTGCTGCTGGGCGACGGCGATGCCGCGCTCAGGGTGATGGACCGTTTCCTGCCGGGTACCTGGGAGACCGCCGCCGGCTATATCGGCCTGATGCTGCTGCTCACCCTGCTGCTGCGCGGGGCGGCGCTGGTGTTCAACGTGCTGCAGGCACGCCAGTTCGCCCGCCTGTCCAAGGACATCGTCTACCGCATCCGCATCCGCCTGATCGAGCGGCTCAAGCGCATCTCCCTCGGCGAGTACGAGAGCCTCGGCGGCGGCACCGTGACCACCCACCTGGTCACCGACCTGGACACCCTCGACAAGTTCGTCGGCGAGACCCTCAGCCGCTTCCTGGTGGCGACCCTGACCCTGACCGGCACGGCGGCGATCCTGCTGTGGATGCACTGGCAGCTGGCGCTGCTGATCCTGTTGTTCAACCCGCTGGTGATCTTCGCCTCGGTGCAACTGGGCAAGCGGGTCAAGCTGCTGAAGAAGCTGGAGAACGACAGCACCTCGCGCTTCACCCAGGCCCTCACCGAGACCCTGGAGGCGATCCAGGAGATCCGTGCCGGCAACCGCCAGGGCTTCTTCCTCGGCCGCCTCGCCGGCCGTGCCCGGGAGGTGCGCGACTACGCCACCGCCTCGCAGTGGAAGAGCGATGCCTCCAACCGCGCCAGCGGCCTGCTGTTCCAGTTCGGCATCGACGTGTTCCGCGCCGCGGCCATGCTCACGGTGCTGTTCTCCGACCTGTCGATCGGCCAGATGCTCGCGGTGTTCAGCTACCTGTGGTTCATGATCGGCCCGGTCGAGCAGTTGCTCAGCCTGCAATACGCCTTCTATGCCGCCGGCGGCGCCCTGCAGCGCCTCAACGAGCTGCTGGCGCGGGCCGACGAGCCGCAGTATCCGGGGCGCCTCGACCCGTTCAAGGGCCGCGACACGGTGGGCATCGAGATCAAAGGCCTGACCTTCGCCTACAGCGACGAACCGGTGCTGGACCGCCTCGACCTGAGCATCGGCCCAGGCGAGAAGGTCGCCATAGTCGGCGCCAGCGGTGGCGGCAAGAGCACCCTGGTGCAGCTGCTGCTGGGGCTGTACACGCCCCAGGCCGGGACCATCAGTTTCGGCGGCAGCAGCCAGGCGGAGATCGGCCTGGAGAAGGTGCGCGACGAGGTGGCGGTGGTGCTGCAGCACCCGGCGCTGTTCAACGACACGGTGCGGGCCAACCTGTGCATGGGCCGCGAGCGCAGCGACGAGGCCTGCTGGCGGGCGCTGGAGATCGCCCAGCTGGCCTCCACCATCGGCATGTTGCCCCAGGGCCTGGACAGCATCATCGGGCGCTCCGGGGTGCGCCTGTCCGGTGGCCAGCGCCAGCGCCTGGCCATCGCTCGCATGGTCCTGGCCGAGCCCAAGGTAGTGATACTCGACGAGGCCACCTCGGCCCTGGACGCCGCCACCGAGTACGCTTTGCACCAGGCCCTGGCGCAGTTCCTCAGCGGCCGCACCACCCTGATCATCGCCCACCGCCTCAGTGCGGTTAAGCAGGCCGACCGGGTGCTGGTGTTCGATGGCGGGCGTATCGCCGAAGACGGCGAGCACCAGCAGCTGATCGCCGTCGGCGGGCTGTACGCCAAGCTCTACGGGCATTTGCAGCACTGACGCTGCGGTATTCCAGTCGCGGAGCGTCGAGTGCTCCGCCTCCGCCTCCGGCGTCGGCGCCGGCGTTATCGAGACCAATCTTCCCTCCGTATACCTGACCGGCAGCCCCGGCAGCTGCCTCGCGCCGCCCGGCATTCGGCCGTGGCGGACGCCTCTGGCAGCCTGCCAGACCACGCTGGCAACAATACGTTACGCCTGGCGAGTGACTATCCTGATGGATATGGCCGCTGCGCTCGGTGTAACGAAAAATTTCCACTCGGCCTGGGGCGCGGTCGGGCAGGGGCGCTGCAGTGCGCTTGTCCGACCCCGGCCGTTGGGGTGTGATGAAGCTATTCCGGCGCCGCGTGGCGCGGTGCATCCACAACAACAATCGGGAGGCGCAATGAACGCCGTGAACAAGATCGAACAGCACAACCCCATCGGCACCGACGGCTTCGAGTTCGTCGAATACACCGCCCCGACCCCCGAAGGCATCCAGCAGCTGCGCGAGCTGTTCACCGCCATGGGCTTCACCGAAACCGCCAAGCACCGCTCCAAGGAAGTCTGGCTGTTCCAGCAGAACGACATCAACTTCGTGCTCAACGGCAGCCCCACCGGCCACGTGCGCGAGTTCGGCCTCAAGCACGGGCCGAGTGCCTGCGCCATGGCCTTCCGGGTGAAGAACGCGGCCCAGGCGGCGGCCTATGTCGAGGCCCAGGGCGCCAAGCTGGTGGGCAGCCACGCCAACTTCGGCGAGCTGAACATCCCCTGCGTCGAGGGCATCGGCGGCTCCTTGCTCTATCTCGTCGACCGCTACGGCGACAAGAGCATCTACGACGTCGACTTCGAGTACATCGAGGGCCGCACGCCCAACGACAACGCCGTGGGCCTCAAGGAAGTCGACCACCTGACCCACAACGTCAAGCGCGGGCAGATGGACGTCTGGTCGGGCTTCTACGAGCGCATCGCCAACTTCCGCGAGATCCGCTACTTCGACATCGAAGGCAAGCTCACCGGCCTGCTCTCGAGGGCCATGACCGCGCCCTGCGGCAAGATCCGCATCCCGATCAACGAATCGGCCGACGACAAGTCGCAGATCGAGGAATTCATCCGCGAATACCACGGCGAGGGCATCCAGCACATCGCCCTGTCCACCGACGACATCTACGCCACCGTGCGCCAGCTGCGCGCCAATGGCGTGGACTTCATGCAGACCCCGGGCACCTACTACGACAAGGTCGACAGCCGCGTGGCCGGTCACGGCGAGCCGACCGAGGTGTTGCGCGAGCTGAACATCCTGATCGACGGTGCCCCGGGCGACGACGGCATACTGCTGCAGATCTTCACCAACACGGTGATCGGCCCGATCTTCTTCGAGATCATCCAGCGCAAGGGCAACCAGGGCTTCGGCGAGGGCAACTTCAAGGCCCTGTTCGAGTCCATCGAGGAAGACCAGGTGCGCCGCGGCGTGCTCAAGGGCGAGTGAGCCCGGCGGGCCAAACCAGGTGGCCGGGCGCAGGCCCGGCCCATGCTGAATCGAGGAGACACCGGCCATGAGCCGCAAATGGATCAGCTTCCCTCTGCGCGAGGGCGAGTGTTCGCGCCAGGCGCACTGCGACTTTCCCGAGGGCACCTACGAGCGCGAGATGGGCCGCGAGGGCTTCTTCGGCCCCACCGCGCACCTGCACCACAAGCATCCGCCGACCGGCTGGATCGACTGGCAGGGACCGTTGCGCCCCCATGCCTTCAATTTCAACGACATCGCCAGCGAGCGCGACTGCCCGCTGTTGGCGCCGCTGTGCCTGCACAACGGCGACGTCCAGCTGCGCGTGTGGAAGACCCACGGCGCCATGGGCCACCTGGTGCGCAACGCCGACGGCGACGACCTGCTGTTCATCCACGAGGGCGCCGGGCACTTCTACTGCGACTTCGGCCACCTGGAGTACCGCGACGGCGACTACCTGATGATTCCCCGGGGTACCGCCTGGCGTATCGAGGCCAGCGAACCGACCTTCATGCTGCTGATCGAGAGCAGCGACGGCGCCTACCAGCTGCCGGACAAGGGCTTGCTCGGGCCCCAGGCGATCTTCGATCCGGCGGTGCTCGACCATCCCAAGCTGGACGCGGCCTTCAAGGCCCAGCAGGACGAGAATACCTGGCAGATCAGGATCAAGCGGCGCAACCAGCTGACCACCGTGACCTATCCCTACAACCCGCTGGACGTGGTCGGCTGGCATGGCGACAACACAGTGGTGCGCCTCAACTGGCGGGACATCCGCCCGCTGATGAGCCACCGCTACCACCTGCCGCCGTCGGCGCACACCACCTTCGTGGCCAACGGCTTCGTGGTCTGCACCTTCACCCCGCGCCCGGTGGAGAGCGACCCGGGGGCGCTGAAGGTGCCGTTCTACCATAACAACGACGACTACGACGAAGTGCTGTTCTACCACCGCGGCAACTTCTTCAGCCGCGACAACATCGAGGCCGGCATGGTCACCCTGCACCCCTGCGGCTTCCCCCACGGGCCCCATCCCAAGGCGCTGAAGAAGAGCCAGGAGGACCCGGCGACCTTCGTCGAGGAGGTGGCGGTGATGATCGACACCCGCCGCGCCCTGGAGGTCGGCGAGGCCGCCGCGGCGGTGGATGTGGCCGAATACGTGAACTCCTGGCGTGCGCCGGGCAAACAGACTTGAGGCGCGGCGGTGGGCGCCGGCCGGCGTCCCCCGCGTGCCGACTTTAGGGGAAATGCTCTATGAAACTCGCTTCGTTGAATCAAGGCCGTGACGGCGAACTGCTGGTGGTGTCCCGCGACCTGTCCCGTGCGGTGCGGGTCCCGCAGATCGCCGCCACCCTGCAGATTGCCCTGGACGACTGGGCGATCAAGCGCCCGCAGCTGGAGGCCATCTACCAGCGCCTGAACAACGGCCTGTGCGAAGAGGCCTTCGTCTTCGACCAGGCCGATTGCGCGAGCCCCCTGCCGCGCGCCTACCACTGGGCCGACGGCAGCGCCTACGTCAACCATGTGGAGCTGGTGCGCAAGGCCCGTGGCGCGGAGATGCCGGAGAGCTTCTGGCACGACCCGCTGATGTACCAGGGCGGTGCCGACGCCTTCATCCCGCCGCACAGCCCGATCCGCCTGGCCGATGAGGCCTGGGGCATCGACCTGGAGGCCGAGCTGGCGGTGATCACCGACGACGTGCCCATGGGCGCCACGCCCGCCGAGGCGGCCGGACATATCCAGCTGCTGATGCTGGTCAACGACGTGTCCCTGCGCAACCTGATCCCCGGCGAGCTGGCCAAGGGCTTCGGCTTCTATCAGAGCAAGCCGTCGTCGAGCTTCTCGCCGGTGGCGGTGACCCCGGACGAGCTGGGCGACTGCTGGAAGGACGGCAAGGTCCATCGGCCGCTGGTGTCGCACATCAATGGTGCGCTGTTCGGCCAGCCGGACGCCGGCACCGACATGACCTTCAACTTCCCGACCCTGGTGGCCCATGCCGCCAAGACCCGGCCGCTGGGCAGCGGCACCATCATCGGCTCGGGCACCGTGTCCAACTACGACCGCAGCGCCGGTTCCTCGTGCCTGGCGGAGAAGCGCATGCTGGAGATCATCGAGCAGGGCGAGGCGCAGACGCCTTTCCTCAGGTTCGGCGACCGGGTGCGCATCGAGATGTTCGACGCCGAGGGCCAGAGCATCTTCGGCGCCATCGACCAGCAGGTGGAGAAATATGAGGCGTAGGCTGGGTGGGGCGCAGCGCTACCCTGCACCGCGCGTGCCGGGTATCGCTGCCTTTGACACCGATACCCGGCCTACGGCGGCGAACGAGGAGGCCCTGTGCTGACGCTCTATTCCTACTGGCGCTCCAGCGCCGCCTACCGGGTGCGCATCGCCCTGAACCTCAAGGGCCTGGCCTACCGGCAGGAGCCGGTGCACCTGGTCAAGGACGGTGGCCAGCAGCATTCGGCCGAGTACCGGGCGCTCAACCCGCAGGAGTTGGTGCCGCTGCTGGTGGACGCGGGCAACGGCGGGGTGCGCATCGCCCAGTCGCTGGCGATCCTCGAGTACCTGGAGGAGGTCTATCCGGTGCCGGCGCTGCTGCCGGCCGATCCGGCCCAGCGCGCGCGGGTGCGTGCCCTGGCGCTGCATATCGCCTGCGACGTGCACCCGTTGAACAACCTGCGGGTGCTGCAGTACCTGTCCGCCGAGTTGGGCGTCGGCGACGCGGCGAAGGACGCCTGGTACCGGCACTGGGTGGCGACCGGGCTGGTTGCGGTGGAGCAGGGGCTGAAGAACTTCGATGGACGTCTGTCCCTGGGGGACCGGCCGGGCTATCTGGAGGCCTGTCTGATTCCGCAGTTGTATAACGCCCGGCGTTTCAACTGCGAACTCGAGAGCTATCCGCGTCTGCTGGCCATGGCAGCCCGTTGCGAAGAGCACGAGGCCTTCCGGCAGGCCGCTCCGCAGGCACAACCCGACGCCCAATAGACGCCGGCGTACTGGCTCGAGCGTTCGCACGCACGGGCGGCGGAAAACCGCCGTCCGCGTCGTGCTGATGGCGAACGGCCGCCATTGGGGCGTGACAGGCGTGCAGCACCTGCTGCCTGGTGGCCGGCACCATCAGTGAATCGGCTCGAGCCTGTCTGGCGTAAGACGCCAGGGCGCCTTGGCCTCGGGCGGTAAGGGGCCGCGCCTTATCCGGCCGGCAACTCGCCCGAACGGGGCGTCCGGGGCGGGATGGCCGGGTGCGGCGGGTCTCAATGTTCGGCTCTGGCGGCCGATAGCCTGGCAAGCTGGTACAGAGATTGCGTTTGTCCATCCGACGCGCACAGACCTCTTGTCCACGAGCAGGTTCGAGTTGCCACGCCTAACAATAACGGAGTCGCCCCCCATGTCGTATTCAGCCGCTCGCCTGTTTGCCGACCTTGCCGTTGGCAAGAAGCTGCTTTGTGGTTTTGGTCTGGTGTTGCTGTTGACCGTGGCGGTAGCCGGCAGCGGCTTCTTCTCCGTGCAGACGGTGCTACAAGGACACGCTCAGGCCACTCGCTTGGCGGCGATCGGCGAGCAGATTCTCCAGGCGAGCCGCTTCGAGCGCGACTTCGCCCTGAGCAAGACGCCAGAAAGCGCCGAGCGGATGCGCACTCAGCTTGGCAAGGCCCGCCAGCTGTTGGGCGAGCAGATGCGAGGCGCCACGCAGGCGGACAAGACTCGTCTGCAGGCCATGGATCAGGCGGTGATGGA
Organism: Pseudomonas sp. MBLB4123; assembly: GCF_051904775.1. Classification (NCBI taxonomy): domain Bacteria; kingdom Pseudomonadati; phylum Pseudomonadota; class Gammaproteobacteria; order Pseudomonadales; family Pseudomonadaceae; genus Pseudomonas; species Pseudomonas sp. MBLB4123. The sequence goes on along the minus strand of NZ_CP196711.1, from coordinate 1,497,135 downwards.
CTACCAGCAGCAGTTCGACGGCTTCGTGCAGCAGCAGGCCAGGGCCCTCGAAGCGCGCGAACAGATGAGCGTGGCAGCCGGGGAGGCGCGCGACCAATTCGAGGGGATCGAACTGGACATGTACGACGCCGTGCGCGAACTGCGCCTGCAAGGCGACAAGCTGCGCGGCAGCGATCCACTGACCCTGGCGGAAACGGCGTCCGGCCTGAGCAAGCGCATGCTCGACCTGCGCGGCTATGAGAGCGCCTATATCATCGACGGCTCGAACGCTGCGTTGGAGGAGTGGAACAACATAGGCGCCGATCTGCAAAGCGCGGCCAGTAGCCTGATGGTCTGGCTGGATGACGAGCAGAAGGGCGCCATCGAGGCCGCCTTGCAGGCACTGACGATTTACCAGCAGGCCTTCGCCAACTATCGGCAGGTGCGCGGCCAGAACCAGGCCAGCGAGGCGGCCATGGTCCAGCAGTCCCAGAAGGTGGTGGCTCTGGCCGAAGAGGCGCAGGCCAGTGAAGAGCAGGTCATGGCTACCGATAGTCAGCGGATGCTGTTGCTGCTGGGCGCCATGGGGACGGCCGCCGTGGTGTTCGGGGTGCTCGCCGCGCTGCTGATTTCTCGTTCGATCGTCGCTCCCTTGCAGCAGGCCGTGGCCTTTGCCCGGCGCATCGCCGAAGGCGATCTGAGTCGGGACCTGCCACTGCAGCGCAAGGACGAACTGGGCCAGTTGATGGCCGCCATGCAGGACATGACCGGTAGCCTGCGCAACCTGGTGGGGCGCATCGGGGGGGGCGTCGGCCAGATTGCCGCGGCGGCCGAGCAGTTGTCGGCGATCACCGCGCAGACCAGTGCCGGGGTGCAGAGCCAGAAGATGGAAACCGAGCAGACCGCCACGGCCATGCACCAGATGGCGGCCACCGTGCAGGAGGTCGCGCAGAATGCCGAGCAGGCCTCGATAGCCGCGCGTGACGCCGATCAGGAGGCGCAACAGGGCAACCAGGTGGTGCAGCAGGCGGTGCAGCAGATCGGCCACCTGGCAACCGAGGTGGAGCAGTCGGCCGAGGCGATCCAGGCGCTCGGCCAGGAGAGCGAGCGCATCGGCAGCGTGCTGGAGGTGATCCGTAGCGTCGCCGAACAGACCAACCTGCTGGCCCTCAATGCCGCCATCGAAGCGGCGCGGGCGGGGGATCAGGGCCGTGGTTTTGCGGTAGTCGCCGACGAGGTGCGGGCCCTGGCGCGGCGCACCCATGATTCGACCGAGGAGATCGAGGGCCTGATCGGCAGCCTGCAGCGCATGGCCAAGGGGGCGGTGACGCAGATGGACAGCAGCCGCAGCCTGACCCAACGCACCGTGGACCTGGCCGGGCAGGCCGGCGCGGCCTTGGGGCGCATCACCCAGGCGGTGAGCACCATCGAGCAGATGAACCAGCAGATCGCCGCCGCCGCCGAGGAGCAGAGCGCCGTGGCGGAAACCATCAGCGAAAGCATCACCCGGGTGCGCGACATCGGTGAGCAGAGCGCCGGCGCCAGCCAGCAGACCGCCGCCTCCAGCGCCGAACTGGCGCGCCTGGGCGTCGAACTGCAGGGCCTGGTGGGGCAGTTCCGCACCTGAGCCGAGACCCCGCCGGCAGTCTCAGTCCGCGTGGTGCGGGTGCCTGGCCAGCAGCGGCTTGCTCAGTTCGCTGGCCCAGGCCAGCAACGGCACCTCGACCTCGGGTTGCCAGATGCGCCGCCAGAGCAGCGTCAGGCGCTGTAGCTCGCCGCGCTCGATGGGCCAGCGCGTGACCTGGCTATTGACCTGCCAGGCGCCGTCCTGCCAGTGAGCGAAATCGAAGCGGAACGGATGGAAGCCGGTCATGCCCAGGCGCAGGTCGGTGACCACCAGGTGGTCGTCGATGCGGTCGAAGCGCAGCACACCGTCGGTGAACCAGGCCAGCCGGCGATAGGCCGGCGAGTCGGCCAGCACGGCGGCCAGGGCGGTGCCCCGGGGGATGCGCTCGAGCTGCGGCGGATCGCGGTCGAGCCAGCCGACCAGGGCCTCGTGATAGGACTCGCCGTCCAGCACTATCACCCGCCAGAGCAGGCTGTTGAGCGGCGTCGGGGTGCTGAACAGCGCCTCGGCGCGGATGCCCTGGCGTGCCAGTTCGGCCTCCACCCGCTGTTCGGCCATCTGTTTGCCGGCCAGGGTCGAGGCCAGGTAGAGGCTGGACAGGGCCAGGGCGACCACCGGCGTCTGGGGCGGCTTGTCGCGCAGGCCGTAGATCAGCCCGAGCAGCACCGCGACCAGCAGCGGCAAGGTGTACAGCGGGTCGATGATGAAGATGCTCGACCAGGCCACCGGCACCTGGGGCAACGGCCAGAGGATCTGGGTGCCGTAGCTGGTGAAGCTGTCGAGCAGGGGGTGAGTCAGCAGCACCAGCGCGACCGTGGCCAGCAGGCGCCGGCCCGAGTAGCCGGGGTGCGGGCGAAAGCGCCGGACCAGCCAGGTGAGCAGCAGCGCCAGGGCTCCGAGGACGAACAGCGAATGGCTGAAGCCGCGGTGATAGGTCATGTTCGCCACCGCATCGCCGTACTCGATCACCACGTCGAGGTCGGGCAGGGTGCCGAGCACGGCGCCATACAGCAGCGCCTTGCGTCCTTGCCAGCGGCCGAGCATGGCGCCCTGGAGGGTGGCACCGAGCACTGCCTGGGTAAGCGAATCCATGACACGACCTCTATTGCGGACAGATGCCTAAGTTAACCGAGGCGCGGGGCCGAGGCGGCGAGTAAATTTCAAGCAAAGGTTACGAAATACCCGAGCCGGCGCGGCGCGTCGGGACGTCATTGCCTCGACAGGGCCTCGGCGAGGAAGTCGACGAACACCCGCACCTTGCGTGGCATGTGACGGCTGCTGCTGTACAGGGCGTAGATGCCGCGTTGGGGAAAGTGGTAGGCCGGCAGCACCCGCCGCAACTGGCCGCTGTCCAGCAAGGGCTGGGCGATAAAGGAGGGCAGGGCGCCGATGCCGCTGCCGGCGAGCAGCAGGTCGCAGAGGATCAGGCTGTTGTCCGCCGAGAAGCGCGGCGGCAGCTGGATGCTGGCCATGCCCTCGGGGCCGCTGAGGTTCCACTGTCCCGGATGGTCGGCCAGGCGGTAGGCCAGGCAGGCGTGGTCGCGCAGTTCGTCGAGCATCGCCGGCGCGCCGTGGCGCTCCAGGTAGGAGGGGGCGGCGCAGAGGATCTGCTGCGTCCGGCCCAGGCGCCGGGCGATGAGGGAGGAGTCGTGCAGCTCGGCGCGAATGCGCAGCGAGACGTCGAAGCCTTCGGCCACCACGTCGAGCAGACGGTCGTTCAGGGTCAGCTCGACGTTCAGGCGCGGGTAGCGCGCCATGAATTGCGCCAGCAGCGGCGACAGCACCTTGTGGCTGAAGGACAATGGTGCATTGACCCGCAGGATGCCGCTGACCTCTTCCGAACCCCGGGCCGTGCTGCGTTCCAGGGCATCCAGCTCGTCGAGCAGGCGGCAGCATTCGGCGAAGTAGCCGCGGCCGGTTTCCGACAGGCTCATGCGCCGAGTGGTGCGCAGCAGCAACAGGCTGCCCAGGCGCGCCTCGAGCTGGCGCACCTGCTTGCTGACCGCGGCGGCCGATTGGCCGAGGTCCTCGGCGGCCTTGCTGAAACTGCCGCGCTCCACCACCCGGCGGAAGCTGCGCATGGCCGCGAGCAGATCCATATAATTTCTCCTGGGTTGAGTATGTTTTGATTTTTAAGCCGATTATCTCGGTAAGCGAAAAAAATACCATGCGCTATCGCTTTCCGGCGTTGGGTCGGGAGGCTCGTCCTTCGCAAGGAGTCCGCCATGTTTCAGTCCATTCGCGCAAACCTGAAGTTCGGCCGTCAGCAGGCGGCCGCCTTGCCCCTGGCCTTGGCCCTGATCGGGGGCGCCGCCATGGCCGCGCCCGAGGTGGGCGTCAGCCCCTGGGGCGCGGCCGATGAGATCGGCCGTCTCAACCTGATCACCCCGCAGTCCAGGGCGGCCATCCTGGCGCGGGTATCCGGCGGCCGCGCCTATGACCTGTCGGTGGACTACTTCATCGGCATGCCCAGCTGGCAGGCAGCGGGCGATCCGCCCTATCAGATGTGGATGACCCACACCCCACGGGGCAACCAGATCGCCGATCCCATGAGGGTCGGCGAGGCGATGAACGGCCACGTCAGCTACAGCGGCTCGGCGGTGTCCATGTATGCGCACATGGGCACGCACATCGATGCTCTCAACCACTTCGGTCTGAACGGCAAGATCTGGAACGGCTTCTCCGCCGCCGAGCACCTGGGCGACCGCGGCTGGGAGAAGGCCGGGGTCGAGACCATGCCGCCGATCATCGCCCGTGGCGTGCTGATCGACATGGCCGCGGCGAAGAACCTGGAGATGCTGCCGGACAACTACAAGGTCACCGCCCAGGACCTGCGTGACGCCCTGAAGCGGCAGCAGGTCGGCCTGGAGAAGGGCGATGTGGTGCTGATCCGCACCGGGCGCATGCGCGATTACGCCAATGCCCAGGCCTACATGAGCAATGCGCCGGGCCTGGGCCTGGAGGCGGCCAAGTATCTCATCGAGGAGGGAGGCGCCATGGTGGTCGGTGCCGACAACCTGAGCTTCGAGGCCTTCCCTTCGGAAGTGTCGGGTAACTACGTGCCGGTGCACACTTACCTGCTGGCCCAGCAGGGCGCGCCGATCATCGAGCTGGCCAACCTCGAAGAGCTGGCCCGGGACCGGGTGTACCAGTTCGCCTTCGTCGGCGCCCCGCTGAAATTCCGTGGCGCCGACGCCGCGCCGTTGCGCCCGGTGGCCCTGCCAATCGAATAGGGGCACTATGCAGCCTCATGTCGCGCGCCGGTCTGCCTGGCGCGCGGCCGGGCCCGGGCAGCAGCCCTGCCACTCACGCTGTAACGAGGCAACCTAGGATCATGAGCAGCACGCACCCAGCGGACTTTCCCGACCTGGCCTTGAGTCACTTCGAACTCTATGTGCGCGATGTGGCGCAGATGGAGGCCTTCTACACCACCGGCCTGGGTTTCATCGTCAGCGACCGGGGCGCCGGGCCGGACGCCATGGTGTTCCTCAGCCGCAATGCCGGCGAGCACCACCAGTTGGTGCTCAATCCCCGTCCGTCGCGACGGCCCCGGGACAGCCCGCTGGACCACATCTCCTTTCGCGTGGCGAATCTGGCCGGGGTGCGCCGCTGCCACCAGGCGCTCAGCGCGGCCCAGGGCGTGGCGGTCGAGGCGGTGTCCCACGGCACCACCTGGTCGCTCTATTTTCGCGACCCGGAAGGCAACCGCCTGGAGGTGTTCGCCGACACGCCCTGGCATGTCGACCAGCCGTGCAAGTTTGCCATCGACCTGGCCCTCGACGACGCGCAGCTGCTGGCCTTCACCGAGCAGCAGATTCGCGCCCGGCCCGGTTTTCGTCCGCTGGAACAGTGGCGTGTGGAGCATGACGCGGCCTTCGGTCGGCGCTGATCGAGGAGGCAGGCTGAGGTATCCTGAACGCTCCTTTCTCGCCAAGACCCCGCCATGCTGGTGATCTCCAACAGCGTCCACCTGCCCGACGACGAAGTCGAGCTGACCGCCATCCGCGCCCAGGGCGCCGGTGGGCAGAACGTCAACAAGGTGTCCAGCGCGGTGCACCTGCGCTTCGACAGCCAGGCTTCGTCCCTGCCGCCCTTCTACAAGGAGCGCCTGCTGGCGCTGCGCGACAGCCGCATCACCGCGGACGGGGTGATCATCATCAAGGCCCAGCAGTACCGCACCCAGGAACAGAACCGCAACGATGCCCTGGAACGCCTGGCCGAGCTGATCCGCAGCGCCGGCAAGACCGAGAAGGCACGGCGGCCGACCAAGCCGACCCTGGGTTCGAAGAAGCGCCGCCTGGAAGGCAAGAGCAAGCGCGGGGCGATCAAGGCCGGCCGCGGCAAGGTGGACTTCTGAGCTCCTGGCCTCAGGCCGTTGCAGCCGGGGCGACGCTGGCGGCGCGCAGCTCGCGCCGCGCCTGGACCATCACCTGGTAGGCGGAGGTCAGCGCCAGGCTGGCCATGCAGGCGGCCACCAGCAGATCCGGCCAGGCGCTGCCGGTGCCGAACACGCCGAGCGCGGCCAGCAGCACGGCGACATTGCCCAGGGCGTCATTGCGGGTGCACAGCCAGACGCTGCGCATGTTGCTGTCGCCCTCGCGGTAGGCGTAGAGCAGGGCGGCCACGCTTAGGTTGGCCAGCAGCGCCAGCAGGCCCACGCTGCCCATGGTCTGGGCGTCGGGCAGGTCGTCGCCGAGCATCTGCCAGGCGGTCGTGCCCAGCACGCCGACGCCGAAGGCCAGCATCGACAGGGCTTTCAGCAGCGAAGCCTTGGCCCGTGTGGCCACGCTCAGGCCGAGGACCCAGAGGCTGATGGCGTAGTTACCGGCGTCGCCGAGAAAATCCAGCGAATCGGCCAGCAGCGAGGTCGAACCGGCCCGGGCGCCGGCGCCGATCTCCAGAACGAACATGACCAAGTTGACCACCAGGGCGATCCACAGAATGGCGCGGTAGCGCTGGGAGCGGGCGACGGGTGGGGCGTTGCAGCAGTGTCCGGCCATGGTGGTTCTCCGTATGGTGGGTGCGTTGTACGCTAAACCCTGTAGTCGCTACGGAGTCAAGCCATGGGCAAGGCATTCACCATCGGGGTACTCGCCCGCGAGAGCGGAGTGAACCTGGAAACCATTCGTTTCTACGAGCGCAGCGGTCTGCTGCCGGAGCCGGCGCGCAGCGCCTCGGGTTATCGCCATTACCAGGCCATCGATGTACGCCGCCTGCGCTTTATTCGCCGAGGCCGTGAGCTGGGGTTCGGTCTCGAAGAGATCAAGGCGCTGGTCGAGCTGGCCGATCATCCGCAGAGCCCCTGCGCCGACGCCGACCGCCTGGTGCAGGAACACCTGCGGGCCATCGAGGCGCGCATCCAGGACCTGCAACGGATGAAAGGCGAGCTGGCCAAGCTGGCCGGCTGCGACAGCCGGCGGGCCGAGCACTGCCGCCTGCTGGAAGCGCTGGACCGGCGCGAGTGCTGCAGCGGCCCCAGTGCCGGGTGCGACTAGCGGCGGCTTGCCCGATGACCTCGCCAGCCGACTCGGCCCGACCGGCTAGCTAGCCGTCCGCCGCAGCCGCCGGTTGCTGTCCCACGGCCTCGCCCCGTGCCAGGTCGCGCCGGCGCATTAGGCGATAGGCCGCCGGCAGCACGAACAGCGACAGCAGCGGCGCGGTGACCATGCCGCCGACCATGGGCGCGGCGATGCGGCTCATCACCTCGCTGCCGGTGCCGCTGTCGAGCAGGATCGGCAGCAGGCCGGCGATGATCACCGCCACCGTCATGGCCTTGGGCCGCACCCGCTGCACCGCGCCCTCGCGAATCGCCTCGAGCAGGGCGCGCTCGCTGCCGTCGCCGGCGTCCTGGCGCTCGCTCCAGGCGTTCTTCAGGTACAGCAGCATGATCACGCCGAACTCGGCGGCGACCCCGGCCAGGGCGATGAAGCCCACGCCGGTGGCCACCGACAGGTTGTAGCCCAGCAGATAGAGGAACCACACCCCGCCGACGAGGGCGAAGGGCAGGGTGGCCATGATCAGCAGGGCCTCGCCGACGCGGGCGAAGCACAGGTAGAGCAGCACGAAGATGATCACCAGGGTGGCCGGCACCACCAGCTTGAGCCGGGCGTTGGCCCGCTCGAGGAACTCGAACTGCCCCGAGTAGCTCAGGCTCATGCCCGGTTCCAGCTGCACCTGCTCGTCGACGGCCCGGCGCAGGTCGCCGACCACCGAGGCCAGGTCGCGGCCGCGCACGTCGATATAGACCCAGCCCGAGGGGCGGGCATTCTCGCTCTTGAGCATGGGCGGGCCGTCGCTGACGCTGACCCTGGCCACGCTGCCCAGGGTGATCTGGCTGCCCTGGGGGGTGTAGATCGGCAACTGGCGCAGGCCGGCCAATGAGTCGCGCCACTCGCGCCCATAGCGCAGGCTGATGGGGAAGCGCGCCAGGCCCTCGACGGTCTCGCCGATGTTGGCGCCGCCGATGGCGCCGGCGACTATGGCCTGCACGTCGGCGATGTTCAGGCCGTGGCGGGCGGCCGCCTGGCGGTCGATGTCGACATCGACGTAGCGGCCGCCGGTGAGGCGCTCGGCCAGGGCCGAACTGACCCCGGGCACCGTCTTGGCCACCCGCTCCACCGCCTGGGTGACCGCGTCGATCTGCGCCAGGTGGCTGCCGGCCACCTTGACCCCGATCGGGCTCTTGATCCCGGTGGCGAGCATGTCGATGCGGTTGCGGATAGGTGGAATCCACAGGTTGGCCAGGCCCGGCACCTGCACGGTGCGGTCCAGCTCCTCCACCAGCTTCTCCGGGGTCATGCCGGCGCGCCATTGTTCCCGGGGCTTGAAGCGGATGGTGGTCTCGAACATCTCCAGCGGCGCCGGGTCGGTGGCGCTCTCGGCGCGGCCGGCCTTGCCGAACACGCGCTCGACCTCGGGCACGCTCTTGATCAGCCGGTCGGTCTGCTGCAGCAGCTGGGCGGCCTTCTGCGCGGACAGCCCGGGCAGCGCCGTGGGCATATAGAGCAGGTCGCCCTCGTCCAGGGGCGGGAGGAACTCGCCGCCCAGGCGGCTCATCGGCCACAGCGCGCTGAGCAGGATCGCCAGCGCCGCCAGCAGGGTGGTCCTGGGGCGGCGCAGCACGGCGTCCAGGGCCGGCTGGTAGAGGCGGATCAGCCCGCGGTTGAGCGGGTTGCGCCGCTCGTCCGGTATCCGCCCGCGAATCCAGTAGCCCATCAGCACCGGCACCAGGGTCACCGACAGCCCGGCGGCGGCGGCCATGGCGTAGGTCTTGGTGAAGGCCAGCGGGCCGAACAGCCGGCCTTCCTGGGCCTGCAGGGTGAACACCGGGATGAACGACAGGGTGATGATCAGCAGGCAGAAGAACAGTGCCGGGCCGACTTCCACCGCCGCCTCGGTGATCACCCGCCAGTGCTGGGGCCCCTGCAGCGGCTCGCCGGGGTGCGCTTCGCGCCAGGCCTCGATCTTCTTGTGGGCGTTCTCGATCATCACCACCGCGGCGTCGACCATGGCGCCGATGGCGATGGCGATACCGCCGAGGGACATGATGTTGGCGTTGATGCCCTGCTGCTGCATGACGATGAAGGCCATCAGGATGCCGACCGGCAAGGAGACGATGGCCACCAGGGAGGAGCGCAGGTGCCAGAGGAACAGGGCGCAGACCAGGGCCACCACGATGAATTCCTCGACCAGCTTGTAGCCGAGGTTCTCCACCGCGCGGTCGATCAGCTGGCTGCGGTCGTAGCTGGTGACCAGCTCCACCCCCTCGGGCAGGCTCTTCTCCAGCTCCTCGAGCTTGAGCTTGACCGCGGCGATGGCCTCGCGGGCATTCTTGCCGCTGCGCAGTATCACCACGCCGCCGACCACCTCGCCTTCGCCGTCCAGTTCGGCGATGCCGCGGCGCATCTCCGGGCCGAGCTGCACATGGGCCACCTCGCCGAGGGTCACCGGCACGCCGCCGGCGTCCAGGCGCAGGGGGATGGCGCGGAAGTCCTCGAGGCTCTGCAGATAGCCCGAGGCGCGCAGCATGAACTCGCTTTCCGCCAGCTCCAGCACGCTGCCGCCGGTCTCCTGGTTGGCCCGGCCTATGGCCTCGGCGACCTGCTGCTGGGTGATGCCGCGGTTGGCCAGCGCGACCGGGTCGAGCAGCACCTGGTACTGCTTGACCATGCCGCCGATGGTCGCCACCTCGGCGACGTTGGCCAGGGTCTTGAGCTCGAACTTGAGGAACCAGTCCTGCAGGGCGCGCAGCTGCGCCAGGTCGTGGCGGCCGCTGCGGTCCACCAGGGCGTACTGGTAGATCCAGCCGACGCCGGTGGCGTCCGGCCCCAGCGCCGGCTCGGCGCCGGCCGGCAGGCGGTTCTGCACCTGGCTGAGGTATTCCAGCACCCGCGAGCGGGCCCAGTACAGGTCGGTGCCGTCCTCGAACAGCACGTAGACGTAGCTGTCGCCGAAGAAGGAGTAGCCGCGCACCGTTTTGGCCCCCGGCACCGAGAGCATGGTGGTGGCCAGCGGGTAGGTGACCTGGTTCTCGACTATCTGCGGCGCCTGGCCGGGGTAGGGGGTGCGGATGATCACCTGCACGTCGGACAGGTCCGGCAGGGCATCGACGGCGGTGTGCTGCAGCGACCAGCTGCCCCAGCCCACGGCGAACAGGGTGGCCAGCAGCACCAGGAAGCGGTTGGCCACCGACCAGCGGATCACGGCGGCGATCATGGCTGCACCTCCAGTTTCTCCAGGCGCTCGATGCGCAGACCCTCATCGCTCTCGCGCACGCCGAAGCGCACCCGGTCGCCGACCTGCATGTCCCGGGCCAGGGCCGCTTCGGCCAGGGGGAAGCGCATGCGCATGCCGGGCATGCCGAGGGTCTTGAACGGGCCGTGGCTGATGGTCAGGGCCTGGGCCTCGATTTGCTCGATGCGCCCCTCGGCCTCGTGCAGGGCCGGCGCCGCCTGGGCGCTCGGCGCGTCCAGGGCCTGGGCCGGCAGCCCGCGCAGGCTGGCCTCGGAGTCGAGCAGGAACTGCCCGGAGGCGACCACCCGCTGGCCTTCTTCCAGGCCCTGCAGGACCTCGACCCGGGTCGTGCTCTCCCGGCCCAGGCGAACCTCCACCGGGCGGTAGCGGCCCTCGCTTTCGGCGAGCATCACCAGGGCGCGGCGGCCGGTGCGGATCACCGCCTCGTTGGGCAGCAGCAGCGTGCCGGGCTCGCCCGCCCGCTGCAGGCGCACCTGGGCGGTCATGCCGGGACGCAGCCGGCCCTGGGGGTTGTCCAGTTCGATGCGCAGGCGCAGGGTGCGGCTGTCCAGATTGGCCTGGGGCAGCACGGCGTCGACCCTGGCCGCCAGCACCTGGCCGGGGAAGGCCGGCAGCCGGACCTCGACGCCCTGGCCGGCGCCGAGCCCGGAGGCCTCGGCTTCCGGCACCGCCACCTCGAGCCAGACGCGCTCCAGGCCGTTGATCCGGGCCAGCGTCGCGCCGGCGTCCAGGGTCATGCCCTCGCGCACCTCGAGCTCGCGCAGCACGCCGGCGATCGGGCTGGTCACCGTCCACAACGCCTGCATCCGGCCGCTGCGCTCGAGGCGGGCGATCAGCGCGGCGGGCATGCCGGCCAGGCGCAGGCGTTGGCGCGCCGCCGCCAGCAGCCCGGGGTCGCCGACCGCGCGCAGGGCGAGGTATTCCTCCTGGGCGGCGGCCCACTCGGGGACCAGCAGATCGGCCAGCGGCTCGCCGGCGGCCAGCAGGTCTTCGTTGGCGCGGCGGTAGACGCGTTCGACGAAGCCGCCGCTGCGCGCCTGCACCAGGGCGACGGCGCGGTCGTCGAAGGTCAGGCTGCCGACCAGCTCCAGCTCGCCGGCCAGGCTGCCGCGGCTGACCGTGGCCAGGCGCATGCCGAGGTTCTGGGTGAGGCTCGGGTCGATGCTCAGCGCGGCGCTGTCGCCCGCCTCGTCGGCGTAGCGCGGCACCAGGTCCATGTCCATGAAGGGCGACTTGCCCGGCTGGTCGAACTTCTGCTGCGGGTACATGGGGTCGTACCAGTACAGCACCGCCTTCTCGTCTGGGGCGGCAGGGGCGGCGGCGGCCTGGGTCGGCGTAGCGCCGGGCCGTTGCCCGGCGAGCCAGTAGCCAGCGGTGGCGCCGAGGGCGAGCGCCAGGCCGAACAGCAGGGCGCCGGGAATGATGCGAGTGCTCATCGGGAGGCTTCTCCGTAGGCGAAATGCAGGCGGGCGCCGGTCAGGGCGCGTTGTTCCTCGAGGTCGATGTGCCGCAGGCGCGCCTCGATCAGCTCGCGGCGGGCTTGGAGCACCTCGCCCAGCTCGCCGCTGCCGGCGCGGTAGCCGGCCAGGGTCAGCGCCTGCTTCTGCGTGGCCAGCGGCAGCAGGCTGTCCTGGCTGCGCTGCACGGCGCGGTGCAGGCGCCGGTGGTCGGCCAGGTCCGCGGCCAGCTGCGCGGCATGCTCGCGCTCCAGATCCTGGCGCTCGGCCTGCACGCGGTCGAGCTCGGCGTGGCGGGCGGCGATCCTGGGGTTTTGCCGGGAGCCCGGGAACAGCGGCAGGTCGACGCTGAATTGCAGGCTGACCATATCGCCGAACTCGCGGCCGCGGCGCTGGTAGCCCAGCTCCCAGCTCCAGTCCGGGCGCTTGTCGGCCACGGCCTCGCGCACCCTGGCCTCGGCCTCCTCGGTCATGGGCGCGAAGACGCTCAGTTCCGGGTGGCGCTGCAGCCGCTCCTGGTAATGCCGGGCGTCGACCGGCCAGTGGGGCAGGCGCCCCTGCGGCGTGCGTTCGGCCGCCTCGCCGATCCAGCGGCGCAGGGCCGCCCGCTGCCTGGCCTGGGTGTTGAGCAGCTGGTCCTCCTGTTCGGCCAGCAGGGCCGCCTCCTGCTTCGGCGCCACGCTGTCGGCGGCCTGACCGCGGCCGCCGGCGATGCGCGCCTGCACCGCCTTGGCCAGCAGGCGGTTTTCCTCGTAGAGACTGGCGAACAGCGCGAGCTTCTGTTCGACGGCCAGAGCCGAGATCCAGGCCAGGGCGGTTTCCCGCCTGACCCTGAGGCGTTCGACCTGCAGTTCGGCGTCGGCGCGCTGCAGGCCGGCCTGGGCGACATCGACCCGCGCCTGGCGCTTGGCCCGGTTGGGCACCTCCTGCATGAAGCCGACCATCTGCATGGTCATGGGCTCGCTATTCAGGCGGGCGCGGTTGTCGCCTTCTATGGGGACGTTCTGCAGGCCGAGCCGCAGCTTGGGGTCCGGCAGTTCGCCGGCGGGGATGGCGGCGTGACGGGCGGCCTCGACGCCGGCCGCCTGGGCGGCCAGGGAGGGCGCCTGGCGTTCGGCCAGCTGCAGGGCCTGCTCCAGGGTCAGGGCGGGCGCCGTGGCCGGCAGGGCCAGCAGGCAGGCGGCCAGCGCGGCCAGGCCGGCGCGCCCGTTGGGGAAACGAGGTGATCTCATGGCAAGACTTCCAGCGATGATCCAGCGTCGGCGCGGGCGCGGACGCACAGGCCGCCGCGTAACTGGCACGCGGCGACGTTCAGGACAGGGCGGGGGTCAGGCCCGGGGAGGGCGCCAGGGGTCTTCGGGGCTCAGGAGGGGGATGAGGTCGCTGTAGTGGCTGGGCGCGGCTGCGTCGGCGGCGGCGAAGGGCGTTCTGCCCGGCGTCAGCTGGGGCAGGCCGGCGCTCTGGCACTGCTGGCCGTTCTTGCACACCTTGCTGCCGAGCTGTGCGCTTTTCTGGGCATCGCAGCAATCGGCCCCGGCCTGCATCGACGCCTCATGGGCCTGGGCCGGCATGGGGCAGGGCTCGGCCTGCACGGCCAGCGCCGCCAGCCCGTTGAGGGGCAGCGCGAGGCACAGCAGCAGGCACAGGAGCAGGCGGGTGGTCATGGCGCGTGATGATTCTGCCGGGACGGGTCAGCGATTATAACCATAGTGCCGGGCGATGAGTTGATCCAGGGCAAGTGCGCCGGGTCCCTTGGCCGCCAGCATCAGCAACACGGCCGCCCAGACGCCGTGGGTCGGGTAGGCGCCGGGGTAGACGAACAGCTGGATCACCAGGGTCATGCCGACCAGCGCCAGGGCGGAGAAGCGCGTGGCGAGGCCGAGCAGGATCAGCAGCGGGAACAGGTGCTCGGCGAAGGCGGCCATGATCGCGGCCAGTTCCGGCGGCAGCAGCGGCACCTGGTACTCGTGCTCGAACAGCGGCACGGCCGAGGCCGAGAGCCTGGGCAGGCCGAACTCGAAGCTGCCCTCGACCAGGTCGATGGCCAGGCCCTCGATCTTGGTCTGGCCGGACTTCCAGAACACCGCGGCGATGGAGAAGCGGCCGAGCAAGGCCACCAGGCTGTAGGGGATCAGCTTGCACAACTCGATTGCCCAGGCGATCAGGCGAACGGGAGCGGCGGTGCGGGCGGGGTTGCTCATGGGCATTGTCCTTGGTTGTCGTAAGCAAACTGGATGATGGCGCCGCTGCCGAGCAGATGGCTCAGACAGCGGCCGGGGTCGAATTCGGCGTCGCGGACCAGGGCGCGCTCGGCGGCTTGCCCCAGGGGCTGTCCCTGCTGCAGGGCCTGGATGAAGCGGGCGTCGCCCGGGCGGATGCCGAGTACCTCCACCTCCAGTCCTCGGCGCTGCACCAGGGCGCACTCGCCCTGGTGGGGATCGAAGCCGGCGAGCGGCCGCTCGTCCTGGTGGGCGGCCCAGAGCGAGACCACGGCGAAGGCCGAGTCGAGCACGCCGAGGGCCGGATGCAGCTGGAAGCACAGGGCGCCGACGCGCTCCGGCGTGGCCAGGGCGGCGGCCAGGGCATCGCTGGCCACGGGGGCGGCGTCGGCGGCGTGGTAAGCCTCGATGCGCAGCGCCTCCAGGCGCGCCATGTCCGCCAGATAGGGCAGGCTGGCGGCGGGGGCGAAGCCCTCGATGAAGGCCGGGAAGCCGGCGCCGTAGTGAGCCAGCAGGCGCGAGCGTGGCGGCGAGCTGCGCACGTGCACCGCGGCCATGGCGCGGAAGAAGTTCTCGCCCACCAGTTGCTGGACCACCGGGAAACTGGCGGCCAGGGCATCGACCAGGGAGCTGAGCACGTTGTTGCGATAGACGGCGAAACGCTTCGTCGGATCGGAGCCGTTCCACGCCCGCAGCTGCCTCGGGCATTCCAGCTCGGGGTCGAGCAGGGCGCCGGCGAAGCGCTGTTGCAGGCTCATGCGCGCACCTGCTGCCTGGCGGGCCGGCAGGCATCGAGCAGCGCCTGCGCCCGCTGCGCCTCCTCCACCAGCACGGCCAGGGCGGGCACGGCATTGTCCCGTTCGAGCAGGGTCGGGCAGGGGCCGATCAGCTGCAGGGCGTCCTGGTAGAGTCGCCACACCGCATCGTCGACCGGCGCGCCGTGGTTGTCGATCAGCAGGCGGTCGCCTGCCGCGTCGCGGTCTTCGGCGAAACCGGCCAGATGGATCTCGCCGACCGCGGCCAGTGGCAGGGCACGCAAGTAGGCCTGGGCATCCCAGTGATGGTTGATGCAGGACACGTAGATGTTGTTGATGTCCAGCAACAGGCCGCAGCCGGTGCGGCGGACGACCTCGCCGATGAAGCTGGCTTCGTCCAGGGTCGAGCCGGCGAACTCCAGGTAGGTCGCCGGGTTCTCCAGCAGCATCTGGCGCTGCAGACGGCTCTGCACCCGGTCGACGTGGGCGCAGACCCGGTCGAGGGTCACGTCGTCGTAGCAGATGGGCAGCAGGTCGTTGAGGAACAGCTCGCCGTGGCTGGACCAGGCCAGGTGCTCGGAAAAGGCGTGGGGCTGGTAGCGCTCCAGCAGGGCGGCCAGGCGATCGAGGTGCTCGCCGTCGAGGGGCTGCTCGCCGCCGATGGACAGGCCGACGCCATGGATCGACAGGGCATAGCGCTCGCGGATCTGACTCAGGTAGTGATGGAAGGGGCCGCCGGCGACCATGTAGTTCTCGGCGTGCACCTCGAAGAAGCCCACCGCCGGGTCACTGGCGAGGATGTCCTGGAAGTGCTGCGACTTGAGGCTGACCCCGGCCCGGCTGGGAAGCGCGGGCCGAAGCGCAGGAGCGCTGCTGACGGGGGGATGGGGGGTAGGGGTCATCAACAGCGCTCCTGCTCGCGGGTCAGGACTTCACTTCTTCGAAGGCCTCGAGTTGGCCGAAGCCGGTCGGCGAGGTCGGCGAGGCGAGGTCCTTGCAGGTGCCCTCGGGCACGAACTTCCAGGCATTGCCCTGGTAGTCGGTCTTCGCGGTGCCGGCGCAGGTGGTGCCGGGGCCGGCGGCGCAGTCGTTCTTGCCTTTCATGGATACGCCGTAGCACTTCTCGTTTTCCGCCGCCTGGGCGGTGAGCGGTGCGCTGGAGATCGCCAGGGCTGCCCCCAGGGCAAGGGCGAGACCGGCGGCCGAAACAGCATGGGAAGCAGTGGTTTTCATATTGGGTATCTCCATATGGTTGAGGGGTGAAACACTCGGAAGCAGCATAGAACAGCAGCAGTGACAGCCTGGCTCGCGCTGCACAAAACGCGGTGACTGGCCGAGGCGGCGCAGAAACGGCAACTCGCCTCTGGCATCGCGTGCTCCGCGTGCCGTTCTTACTCAATCAGACGGACGGTATCGGCTTTTGTTACAGGGCACCGGCAGAAATCTGTTCGAACCGGGCCAGGGAACGTGCGACCGCCCGGCAATCGCCCAGTCGAGCGCTATTGGGGGGCGGCGCACAGCGCCAGGGCGCTGTCGAGCATGCGGTTGGAGAAGCCCCACTCGTTGTCGTACCAGGCCATGACCTTGACCAGGCGGCCGCTGACCTTGGTGTGGTTGGCGTCGAAGATCGACGACAGCGGGTTGTGGTTGAAGTCGCAGGAGACCAGGGGCAGGCTGTTGTAGCCCAGCACGCTGGAGGTCTCGCTGGCAGCCTGCATCAGGGCGTTGATCTCCTCGGCCGAGGTGTCGCGCCGGACCTGCAGGCACAGGTCGACCAGCGAGACGTTGACCACCGGTACCCGCACCGCCATGCCGGTGAGCTTGCCGGCCAACTCCGGCAGCACCAGACCGACCGCCTCGGCGGCGCCGGTCTTGGTCGGGATCATCGACTGGGTCGCCGAGCGGGCGCGGTAGGGATCGCCGTGGTAGACGTCGGTGAGGTGCTGGTCGTTGGTGTAGGCGTGGATGGTGGTCATCAGGCCCTGCTCGATGCCCAACTCGCGGTGCAGCACCTGTGCCACCGGGGCCAGGCAGTTGGTGGTGCAGGAGGCGTTGGAGACGATCCGCATGGACTGGCGCAGCACGCTGTGGTTGACCCCGAACACCAGGGTGGCGTCGGCGCCCTTGGCCGGCGCCGAGATCAGTACCTTGCGCGCGCCGGCGCTCAGGTGGCCGGCGGCCTTGTCGCGCTCGGTGAACAGGCCGGTGCATTCCAACACCAGGTCGACCCGGTGGGCCTTCCACGGCAGCTCGGCGGGATCACGGATGGCACTGACGGCGATACAGTCGCCATTGACCCTCAGGCTCTCGCCGTCAGCCTCGACCTCGCCGTCGAAGATGCCGTGCACGCTGTCGTATTTGAACAGGTGCGCGTTGAGCGCGCTGTCGCCCAGGTCGTTGATGGCCACGACCTGCAGCCGTTGACGGTAGCCCTGGCTGTATAGGGCGCGCAGCACGTTGCGGCCGATGCGGCCGAAACCATTGATGGCGATTCGTAGGGTCATGGTGGCTTCTCGTGATTTTGTTGTTGGAATTACAAGATTATATTCGAAGCTATGGAAATCAAGCGATTTGGCTGGCAGTATTCTTGTATTAAGCACAAGATATCGCCATCCGCCAGCCAGGAGTCGACAACATGCATCCCCGCGTCCTTGAGGTAACCGACCGTCTGATCGAACGCAGTCGTGACACGCGCGCGCGCTACCTGGCAATGATCGATGCGGCCGCCAGCGATGGCCCGCAGCGCGGCAAGCTGCAGTGCGCCAACTTCGCCCACGGCGTGGCCGGCTGCGGCGGCCAGGACAAGCAGACCCTGCGCCTGATGGATGCGGCCAACGTGGCGATTGTTTCTGCTTACAACGACATGCTCTCGGCGCACCAGCCGTATCAGGATTACCCGGAGCGGATCAAGCAGGCCCTGCGCGAGGTCGGCTCGGTCGGCCAGTTCGCCGGCGGTGTGCCGGCCATGTGCGACGGGGTGACCCAGGGCGAGCCGGGCATGGAGCTGGGCATCGCCAGCCGCGAGGTGATCGCCATGGCCACCGCCGTGGCGCTGTCGCACAACATGTTCGACGCGGCGCTGTACCTGGGTATCTGCGACAAGATCGTCCCGGGCCTGCTGATGGGCGCGCTGCGCTTCGGCCACCTGCCGAGCCTGTTCGTGCCGGCCGGGCCCATGCCCTCCGGGCTGTCGAACAAGGAGAAGGCCGACGTGCGCCAGCGCTACGCCGAGGGCAAGGCCAGCCGCGACGAGCTGCTGGCCGCCGAGATGGCCGCCTACCACAGCCCCGGCACCTGCACCTTCTATGGCACCGCCAACACCAACCAGCTGCTGATGGAGGTGATGGGCCTGCACCTGCCCGGCGCCTCCTTCGTCAATCCGGGTACGCCGCTGCGCGAGGCCCTGACCGCCGAGGCGGCCCGGCAGATCACCCGCCTGACCAAGCAGAGCGGCCAGTTCATGCCGCTGGGGCGGATCGTCGACGAGCGCTGTCTGGTCAACTCCATAGTCGCGTTGAATGCCACCGGCGGTTCGACCAACCACACCCTGCACATGCCGGCCATCGCCCGGGCCGCCGGCATCCAGCTGACCTGGCAGGACATGGCCGACCTGTCCGCGGTGACCCCGACCCTGGCCCACGTCTATCCCAACGGCAAGGCCGACATCAATCATTTCCAGGCCGCCGGCGGCATGGCCCTGCTGATCCGCCAGCTGCTCGACGCCGGCCTGCTGCACGAGGACGTCGCCACCGTGGCCGGCCACGGCCTGTCCCGTTACACCCGCGAGCCCTTCCTCGAGGACGGTCGGCTGGTCTGGCGCGACGGCCCGGGCAAGAGCCACGACGAGAGCGTGCTGCGCCCGGTGGCCAACCCCTTCTCCGCCGAGGGCGGCCTGCGCCTGATGCAGGGCAACCTGGGCCGCGGGGTGATGAAGGTCTCCGCCGTGGCCCCCGAGCACCAGGTGGTCGAGGCCCCGGCGCGGGTGTTCCATGACCAGCAGCAGCTG
Source organism: Pseudomonas sp. MBLB4123 (assembly GCF_051904775.1). Lineage (NCBI taxonomy): Bacteria > Pseudomonadati > Pseudomonadota > Gammaproteobacteria > Pseudomonadales > Pseudomonadaceae > Pseudomonas > Pseudomonas sp. MBLB4123. The sequence goes on along the minus strand of NZ_CP196711.1, from coordinate 1,478,338 downwards.
GCCGATGCCTTCAAGGCCGGCGAGCTGGAGCGCGATTTCGTCGCGGTGATGCGCTTCCAGGGGCCGCGCAGCAACGGCATGCCCGAGCTGCACAAGATGACCCCCTTCCTCGGCGTGCTGCAGGATCGCGGCTTCAAGGTGGCGCTGGTCACCGACGGGCGCATGTCCGGTGCCTCGGGCAAGATCCCGGCGGCCATCCATGTCTGTCCCGAGGCCTACGACGGCGGGCCGCTGGCGCGGGTGCGCGATGGCGACCTGATCCGCGTCGACGGCCGCAGCGGCGAGCTGCGGGTGCTGGTCGAGGACGCCGAGCTGGCGGCGCGGGAGCCGGCGCTCGACGACCTGGCCGACGCCGTGGGCTGCGGCCGCGAGCTGTTCGCCTTCATGCGCCAGGCCTTCAGTTCGGCCGAGCAGGGCGCCAGCGCCTTCACCGCCAGCCTGGAGTCGCTCAAGTGAAACTGGCCCTGGTCGGCGATATCGGCGGCACCAATGCGCGTTTCGCCCTGTGGCGCGACGAGCGGCTGGAGTCGGTGCGGGTGCTGGCCACCGCCGACTACCCGGGGCCGGAGGCGGCCATCGGCGCCTACCTGGCCGAACTGGAGCTGCCGTTCGGCGCGGTGGATGCGGTGTGCCTGGCCTGTGCCGGGCCGGTCAGCGGCGATGAGCTGCGCTTCACCAACAACCACTGGCGCATCGACCGTGCGGCCTTCTGCCAGGAACTGCAGCTGCGCGAGCTGCTGCTGGTCAACGATTTCTCCGCCATGGCCCTGGGCATGACCCGCCTGGGCGAGGACGAGCGCCTGCGGCTCTGCCCCGGCGAGCCGGAGGCGCACCGGCCCTGGGTGGTGATCGGTCCCGGCACCGGCCTGGGCGTCGGCACCCTGCTGCAGCTGGCCGACGGCCGCTGGCTGGCCCTGCCGGGGGAGGGCGGGCATGTCGACCTGCCGATCGGCAGCCCGCGCGAGGCCCTGTTGTGGCAGCAGCTGCATGCCCAGCTCGGCCATGTGCGCGCCGAGGACGTGCTCAGCGGCGGCGGTCTGCTGACGCTGTACCGCGCGATCTGTGCCCTGGATGGCTATGCGCCGCGGCTGCAGTCGCCCGCCGAGATCACGGCGGCGGCGCTGGCCGGCGATGCCGTGGCGCTGGCGGTGATCGAGCAGTTCTGCTGCTGGCTCGGCCGTGCGGCGGGCAACCTGGTGCTGAGCCTGGGCGGGCGCGGCGGCGTCTACATAGTCGGCGGCGTAGTGCCGCGCTTCGCCGAGCTGTTCCGGGCCAGCGGCTTCGCCCGCTGCCTGCGCGACAAGGGCGTGATGAGCGGTTACTTCGAGGGCATCCCGGCCTGGCTGGTGACGGCCGAGTACCCCGGGTTGATGGGCGCGGGCGTCGCTTTGCAGCAAGCATTCGCCACGGCGCGGGTGTAGGCTGGGCCGCGCGCCGATTCGCATCTGGCGCAGCCGATGAGCCAAGAATAAGGATGGCGGACCATGAGCCTGCCCGGAAAGTCGATACTGCTGGTCGACGATGACCAGGAAATTCGCGAGCTGCTGCACACCTACCTGAGCCGCGCGGGCTTCCAGGTGCGCACCGTCGGCGATGGCACGGGCCTGCGCCAGGGCCTGTGCGCCGAGCCGGCGGACCTGCTGATCCTCGACGTGATGCTGCCCGACGAGGACGGCTTCAGCCTGTGCCGCTGGGTGCGCGAGCACCAGCGCTTCGCCCAGGTGCCGATCATCATGCTCACCGCCAGCTCCGACGAGGCCGACCGGGTGATCGGCCTGGAGCTGGGCGCCGACGATTACCTGGGCAAGCCGTTCAGCCCGCGCGAACTGCTGGCGCGGATCAAGGCCCTGCTGCGCCGCGCCCATTTCAGCCAGGAGCGCGGCAGCGAGGTGCTGGCCTTCGACGACTGGCGCCTGGACATGGTCAGCCACCGGCTGTTCCATGCCGACGGCGAGGAGGTGATCCTCTCCGGCGCCGACTTCGCCCTGCTCAAGCTGTTTCTCGACCATCCGCAGCAGATCTTAGGCCGCGACACCATAGGCAACGCCACCCGCGGCCGCGAGGTGATGCCGCTGGAGCGCATCGTCGACATGGCGGTCAGCCGCCTGCGCCAGCGCCTGCGCGACACGGACAAGCCGTCGCGGCTCATCCGCACGGTGCGCGGCAGCGGCTACCTGCTGGCGGCCAACGTCGCGCCGTACCTGGGCGATGGCCATTAACCCGCGCCGCTTGCTGCCGCTGCCGCGCTCGCTGCTGGCGCGCATGTTGCTGCTGACCCTGCTGGTGGTGTTGCTGGCCCAGGCCCTGTCGAGCTTCATCTGGGTGTCTCAGCTGCGCGCCAGCCAGATGGAGGGCCTGCTCACCAGCGCGCGCAGTCTGGCTCAGTCGATGGCCGCCAGCGTCGGCTACTTCCGCTCCCTGCCGCTGGGCTACCGGCCGCTGGTGCTCGACCAGCTGCGCAACATGGGTGGCACGCGCTTCTTCGTCTCGCTCAACGACAAGCCCCTGAGCATGCAGGTGCTGCCGCAGACGCCACGCAAGCGCGCGGTGCTCGACGCGGTGGATGCGACCCTGCGCGAGCGCCTGGGCAAGGACCTGGACCTTTCCGTGCAGTTCGTCAGCCCGGACGACCTGCGCATCTTCAACAGCGCCCTGGCCCTCGACCAGCTGCCGCGCTCCTGGGCCCACTATGCCCTGAGCCTGGAGCCGCTGAACCCGCCGGTGCTGGTGACGCAGATCCAGATCGCGCCGAACGAGTGGCTGTACCTGGCCTCGCTGATGCCCGAGCCCTATGTCAGCCTGGAGCAGCAGGGCCTGCCGGCCCAGCAGCTGTGGTTCATCCTCCTCACCAGCAGCTTCCTGCTGCTGTTCATCGGTTTGCTGGTGCACTGGCAGAGCCGCCCGCTCAAGCGCCTGGCGGTGGCGGCGCGGGAGATGTCCCTGGGCAGCGAGGTCGAGCCGCTGCCCGAGGCCGGCGGCAGCGAGGTGGTGGAGGTCAGTCGCGCCTTCAACAGCATGCGCGAGCGCATCGGCCGCTACCTGCGCGAACGCAGCCAGTTGTTCAGCGCCATTTCCCACGACCTGCGCACACCGATCACCCGCCTGCGCCTGCGTGTCGAGCTGCTCGACGACGAGGAGCTGCAGGCCAAGTTCGGCCGCGACCTGGACGAGCTGGAGATGCTGGTCAAGGGCGCGCTGCAGTGCGTCAAGGACACCGACATCCACGAGAACATCGAGCCGGTGGACCTCAACCATCTGCTCAACTGCGTGATCGAACCCTACCTGGCCCCGGCCGGCAACGGCCGGGTGACCCTGGACGGCCAGGCCCTGGCCAGCTATCCGGGCAAGCCCCTGGCGCTCAAGCGCTGCATCGGCAACCTGGTGGACAACGCCCTGAAGTACGGCGAACGGGCCCACCTGCATATCGAGGACGATGCCGAGGCCTTCGTCCTGCACGTCGATGACGAAGGGCCTGGGGTGCCGGAGCAGCGCCTGGAGCAGGTGTTCGAACCGCACTTTCGTCTGGCCGGGCAACAGCAGGGCTATGGCCTGGGCCTGGGCATCGCGCGCAATATCGCCCACAGCCACGGCGGCGAGCTGAGCCTGCGCAACCTGCGCGAAGGCGGCCTGCGGGTGACCCTGATGCTGCCGCGCCAGGCCGAGTGAGGACGCGCATCAGTCGTCCGCCGCCTCCAGCATCGCCAGCAGCCGCCTCAGGTCGGCGTCCAGTGCCGCCAGTTCGGCGTCGTCCAGCGGCGCCATGATCCGCTGCTCGTTCTCCACATGGGCCGTCACCGCGCGGTCGATCAGCGCCTTGCCGTCGTCGGTCAGGCGCACCAGCAGGCTGCGTGCGTCCGCCGGATTGGCCTCGCGGCGCACCCAGCCGCTGGCCTCCAGGCTCTTCAGGCGGTGGGTCATGGTGCCGGAGGTGACCATCAGGGTGGCGAACAGCTCGGTCGGCGCCAGACAGTAGGGCGCGCCGGAGCGCCGCAGGGTCGCCAGCACGTCGAATTCCCAGGCGCTCAGGCCGAAGGTGGCGAAGGTTTCGTCCAGGCGCCGGCCGAGCAGGGTGGAGCAGCGCTTGAGCCGGCCGATGGTGCCCATGGGGCCGAGTTGCAGGTCCGGGCGCTCGCGGCGCCACTGTTCGAGGATGGCGTCTACCGCATCCGGTCGTCGATCTGTGCTCATCAGGCGGACCTTTTTATCTTGATATCAAGATTGTTATGTGGGAGGCTTTGATTTTATCTTGAATTGAAGGTAATTGCATGAGCAGCAAGCAAGCACCCCTGCCCTGGGTCGATGTGCTGATCACCGCCCTGGCACCGGCCATTTGGGGCTCGACCTACATCGTCACCACCGAGTTGTTGCCGCCGGACCGGCCCTTCACGGCCGCGTTGCTGCGCTGCCTGCCTGCCGGCTTGTTGCTGGTGCTGTACAGCCGGCACCTGCCCGGCCGCGCGACCTGGCCGCGCCTGGCGGTACTCGCGGCGCTGAATATCGGCTTCTTTCAGGCCCTGCTGTTCGTCGCCGCCTACCGCTTGCCCGGCGGCCTGGCGGCCGTGGTCGGTGCCTTGCAGCCGCTGCTGGTGATGGGCCTGGTGTGGGGGCTGGACAGCCGCCGGCCGGCCAACCTGGCCCTGGGCGCTGGCGCGCTGGGGGTGGCCGGCATGGCCGCGCTGCTGCTGGCGCCGGGGGCCGTGTGGGATCCGCTGGGCATCGCCGCGGCCTTCGTCGGCACCGCCTGCATGGCGGCCGGGACCTACCTGGCGCGGCGCTGGCGCCCGCAGGTGCCGCTGCTGGCGTTCACCGGCTGGCAGTTGCTGCTCGGCGGGCTGTTGCTGGCGCCGGTGGCCTGGAGTCTCGATCCGCCGTTGCCGAGCCTGAGCCTCAGCCAGTGGCTGGCCTATGCCTACCTGTCGCTGTTCGGCGCGCTGCTGGCCTATGCCCTGTGGTTCCGCGGCATCGCCCGGCTGACGCCGGTCGCGGTGTCCTCGCTGGGCCTGCTCAGCCCCTTGACCGCGGTGGTCCTCGGCTGGGCGCTGCTCGGCCAGAGCCTGACCGGCCTGTCGCTGCTGGGGCTGGTGGCGGTGCTCGGCAGCATCCTGGCGGTGCAGTGGGCTTCAGCGGCGCCGGCTTCGCAACCGCCCGCGGCGCCGGTCGCGCAACTGCAGCGCTGATCGGCAACCTTGGCCGGGCGTGTCGTCGCGCTGCGGTCTTCATCATTCATCGCCAGAGGAGAATCCCATGTCCGACTTCATCAAACAGATCATCGAGTCCCGCGTATCGACCGGTCGCTACGACACCAGTCGCGACCTGTCGGACGAACAGGTCAGCGAGCTGGTGCGCCTGGCCGCCCGCGCGCCATCGGCCTACAACCTGCAGAACTGGAAGTTCATCGCCGTGCGCAGCGCCGAGGCCAAGGCGCGCCTGCACGGGGCGGCCTACGGCCAGCAGCAGGTGCTCGATGCCCCGGTCACCTACATCGTCTGCGGCACCCTGGAGGCCCATGAGGGGCTCGCGCGGGCGCTGCAGCCCTCGGTCGCGGCCGGCATCCTCGATCAGGCGCTGGTCGAGGGCTGGGTCGCCGCGGCCACCGGCTCGCACCGGGGCAACCCGCAGCTGCAGCGTGACGAGGCGTTGCGTTCGGCCTCCCTGGCGGCCATGACCCTGATGCTGGCCGCCGCGGGCATGGGGCTGGCAACCGGCCCCATGAGCGGCTTCGATGCCGCGGCGGTGGCGCGCGAGTTCGACCTGGCGGCCAATGAGGTTCCGGTGATCCTGGTCACCGCCGGCTACCCGGCTCGGGGCAACTGGCCGCAGAAGCCGCGCAAGCCGTTGCCCGAGGTCATGGCGTTCGCCTGAGCCCGCCGATGCGTCCAAGCAGGCGCGCGCCGCTCCCGGCGCTCCGGTTGGCCCGGAACGATCCGAGCAGGTCGTCCGGGCCTTCCTGCCTGTGCAGCCAGGCACTCGAATGGCCGGGGTGCTGCGGGGCCGCGCCTTTGTAACCAGCCTGTGACCTTTGCGCATCCCTTCGTTACCCTCCACGCCGGGGACCCTGGATAGAATCCACTGCAGCGCAAGCACCAGACTTGCCCGTGGATCACATCAATCCCGTGGATAACAACAAGAAGGTACCGTCCATGAATGCGTTCTCCCGCCTGACAACTGCCGTTTCCCTCGCCTACCTGCTGCCGCTGGCCGCCCATGCCGGCGAAGTCGAAGTGCTGCACTGGTGGACCTCCGGTGGCGAGAAGCGCGCCGCCGACACCCTGCAGAAACTGGTCGAGGAGAAGGGCCACAGCTGGAAGGACTTCGCCGTCGCCGGCGGCGGTGGCGAGGCGGCCATGACGGTACTCAAGACCCGCGCCGTTTCCGGCAACCCGCCTGCCGCCGCCCAGATCAAGGGACCGGACATCCAGGAGTGGGGCGAGCTGGGCCTGCTGACCGACCTCAATGGCGTCGCCGAGCAGCAGGGCTGGGATAAGCTGCTGCCCGAGCAGGTGGCCAATGTGATGAAGTACGACGGCGACTACGTCGCGGTGCCGGTCAACGTGCACCGGGTCAACTGGCTGTGGATCAACCCGCAGGTCTTCGCCCAGGCCGGCGCCACCGCGCCGACCACCCTCGACGAATTCTTCGCCGCCGCCGACAAGCTCAAGGCCGCCGGCTTCATTCCCCTGGCCCACGGCGGCCAGCCCTGGCAGGACAGCACCGTGTTCGAGGACCTGGTGTTCAGCGTCCTGGGCGCGGAAGGCTTCCACAAGGCCTTCGTCGAACAGGACGAGGCGACCCTCACCGGGCCGAAGATGGTCGAGGCCTTCGCCGCCCTGAAACGGCTGCGCGGCTACATCGACGCCAACGCCGCCGGTCGCGACTGGAACGCCGCCACCGGCCTGGTGATCAACGGCAAGGCCGGCATGCAGGTGATGGGCGACTGGGCCAAGAGCGAATGGACCGCCGCCGGCAAGGTGGCGGGCCAGGACTACCAGTGCCTGCCGTTCCCCGGCACCCAGGGCAGCTTCGCCTACAACATCGATTCGCTGGCCATGTTCAGGCTGAGCGACGAAGGCAACCGCAAGGCCCAGGCCGACCTGGCCGCGACCGTCATGTCGCCGCAGTTCCAGGCGTTCTTCAACCAGAACAAGGGCTCCATACCGGTGCGCCTGGATCAGGACATGAGCGGCTTCGATGCCTGTGCCCAGGCCTCCATGGCCGACTTCAAGGAGGCGGCCGGCAACGGCGGCCTGCAGCCGAGCCTGGCCCACGGCATGGCCGCTTCCAGCTACGTGCAGGGCGCGGTGTTCGATGTGGTGACCAACTTCTTCAACGACCCGCAAGGCGACCCGCAGCGCGCCGCGCAGCAACTGGCCGCCGCGATCAAGGCCGTGCAGTAAGGCCAATCCTGGCCGCCGGCCAGCCCGGCGGCTCTCTCCAGGTGACTCGAGTATCCCGGTGCGGTGAAAACCGCGCCGTGGATAGGTGCGCCCTGAATCCGTTCCTCTCGACGTGATGGACCTGTGTTATGAGCTCAATCGCAGTCTTTACCAAGGCCTCGCCCTTGGACGCCCTGCAGCGCTGGCTGCCGAAGCTGGTGCTGGCGCCGAGCATGCTGATCATCACGGTCGGCTTCTACGGCTACATCGGCTGGACCCTGCTGCTGTCGTTCACCAATTCACGCTTCATGCCCAGCTACAAGTGGGTCGGCCTGGAGCAGTACCAGCGTTTGCTGGACAACGACCGCTGGTGGGTGGCGAGCCAGAACCTGCTGCTGTTCGGCGGCCTGTTCATCGCCATCAGCCTGGTGCTGGGGGTGCTGCTGGCGGTGCTGCTGGATCAGCGCATCCGCCGCGAAGGGTTCATCCGCACCATCTTCCTCTACCCCATGGCGCTATCGATGATCGTCACCGGCACCGCCTGGAAGTGGCTGCTCAATCCCGGCCTGGGCCTGGACAAGCTGCTGCGCGACTGGGGTTGGGAAGGTGTTCGTTTCGACTGGCTGGTGGACCCGCAGTACGTGGTGTACTGCCTGGTGATGGCGGCGGTGTGGCAGGCCTCAGGCTTCGTCATGGCGCTGTTCCTCGCCGGCCTGCGCGGCGTCGACCAGTCGATCATCCGCGCCGCCCAGGTCGACGGCGCCAGCCTGCCGGCCATCTACCTGCGCATCGTCCTGCCGAGCCTCGGCCCGGTGTTCTTCAGCGCCCTGATGATCCTCGCCCATATCGCGATCAAGAGCTTCGACCTGGTGGCCTCGATGACCGCGGGCGGTCCGGGCTACTCCTCCGACCTGCCGGCGCTGTTCATGTACGCCCACACCTTCACCCGCGGCCAGATGGGCCTCGGCGCCGCCAGCGCGATCCTCATGCTCGGCGCGGTGCTGGCGATCCTGGTGCCGTACCTGTACTCCGAACTGAGGAACAAGCGCCATGATTAAGCGTGCCCTGACTCCGGGCCGTGTGGCCATCTACGCGACCCTGCTGGTGGTCTGCGCGGTCTACCTGATTCCGCTGGTGATCATGCTGCTCACCAGCTTCAAGACCCCGGACGACATCCGCAGCGGCAACCTGTTGTCCTGGCCCGAACTGTTCACCGCGATCGGCTGGGTCAAGGCCTGGGACAGCGTCGGCGGATACTTCTGGAACTCGGTGAAGATCACCGTGCCGGCGGTGCTGATCTCGACCCTGCTCGGCGCGCTGAATGGCTACGTGCTGGCCATGTGGCGCTTCCGCGGTTCGCAGCTGTTCTTCGGCCTGCTGCTGTTCGGCTGCTTCCTGCCGTTCCAGGTGGTGCTGCTGCCGGCGTCCTTCACCCTCGGCCAGCTCGGCCTGGCCAACACCACCGGCGGCCTGGTGCTGATCCACGTGGTCTACGGCCTGGCCTTCACCACGCTGTTCTTCCGCAACTACTACGTGAGCATCCCCGCTGCCCTGGTGCGCGCGGCGCGCCTGGACGGCGCCGGCTTCTTCACCATCTTCGGCAAGATCCTGCTGCCGATGTCGCTGCCGATCATCATGGTCTGCCTGATCTGGCAGTTCACCCAGATCTGGAACGACTTCCTCTTCGGCGTGGTGTTCGCCAGCGGCGACACCCAGCCCATCACCGTGGCCTTGAACAACCTGGTCAACACCAGCACCGGGGTCAAGGAATACAACGTCGACATGGCCGCGGCGCTGATCGCCGGGCTGCCCACCCTGGTGGTCTACGTGCTGGCCGGTAAGTACTTCTTGCGCGGGCTGACTGCCGGCGCCGTCAAAGGTTGAGGACACGACAATGGCAACCCTCGAACTACGCAACGTCAACAAGTCCTACGGCAGCGGCCTGGCGGACACCCTGAAGAACATCGAGCTGTCCATCGACTCGGGCGAGTTCCTGATCCTGGTAGGGCCGTCCGGCTGCGGCAAGTCGACCCTGATGAACTGCATCGCCGGCCTGGAGGATGTCAGCGGCGGGGCGATCCTGGTGGACGGCGACGACATCAGCGGCAAGAGCCCCAAGGATCGCGACATCGCCATGGTGTTCCAGTCCTACGCCCTGTACCCGACCATGAGCGTGCGCGACAACATCGCCTTCGGCCTGAAGATCCGCAAGCTGGCGCAGGCACAGATCGACGAGGAGGTGGCGCGGGTGGCCAAGTTGCTGCAGATCGAGCACCTGTTGAGCCGCAAGCCCGGCCAGCTGTCCGGTGGCCAGCAGCAGCGCGTGGCCATGGGTCGGGCCCTGGCGCGGCGGCCGAAGATCTACCTGTTCGACGAGCCGCTGTCCAACCTGGATGCCAAGCTGCGGGTGGAGATGCGCACCGAGATCAAGCTGATGCACCAGCGCCTGAAGACCACCACGGTCTACGTCACCCACGACCAGATCGAGGCCATGACCCTGGGCGACAAGGTGGCGGTGATGAAGGACGGCATCATCCAGCAGTTCGGCACCCCGCAGCAGATCTACAACGACCCGGCGAATCTCTTCGTGGCGAGCTTTATCGGTTCGCCGCCGATGAACTTTATCCCGCTGCGGGTGCAGGTGCGCGACGGCCAGCGCTACGGCCTGCTGGAATCCGCGGCCGGCGCTCCGGGTCAGGCGCGGTGCGAGCTGGCGCTGGGGGCGGCCGAGGGGCTGGAAGGGCGCGAGCTGATCCTCGGCATTCGCCCCGAACAGCTTCTGCAGGTCTCGGTCGGGGGCGCTGTGCTGCCTTCGATCGTCGCCGAGGTCGAGGTCATCGAGCCCACCGGCCCGGACACCCTGGCCTTCGTCGAGATCAACCAGACCAAGGTCTGCTGCCGCCTGGCGCCGGACGCGGCGCCGCGGGTGGGGCAGGGCCTGGAGTTGCAGTTCGACCCGGGCAGGGCGCTGCTGTTCGACGCGCGCACGGGCGAGCGCCTGCCGCTCGGCGTGCCGGTTGTCAGCACGGCGCCGCGCAAGGTCGCGCAGCTGAAGGGCCGCTGACGGCCGGAAGGCCGTCCGCGCGCCTCCGCGCGCGCAAGTCCATGCAATGAGCCGCAACAGGCTCGTCCGGCGCCTGCCGTGTCTGCGCGCCGCGACGGGCCGCACCCATGATCTGACCATAACAACAAGAAGGAGTAGGTGAATGAAAGCAGCGAAGAGTCTCGGCCTGGCGGTAACCCTGGCCTATCTGGCAGCACCCGGCTCGGCATCGGCCCTGGAGTTCAGCGGTTATCTGCGCAGCGGCGCCGGTACGGCCGACGGCAATGGCCGCCAGTCGTGCTTCCAGTTGCCCGGCGCCCAGTCGAAGTTCCGCCTGGGCAACGAGTGCGAGCAGTACGCCGAACTGGACCTGCGCCAGGACCTGCTGAGCCTGGACGATGGCTCGGTGGTCAGCGTCGAGGGCATGGCGCAGTTGTTCAACGAGTATGGCCACACCCCGACATTCACCGGCGAGCATGGCTTCACGCGGATGAATCAGGCCTATGCCGAGTGGAGCCAGGTGCCGGCGTTAAACGGCGGCTCGCTGTGGGCGGGGCGGCGCTTCTACAAGCGCAACGACATCCATATCAGCGACTTCTTCTACTGGAACCAGAGCGCCACCGGCGCCGGCATCGAGGACTACGCGCTGGGCGGGCTGAAGTACAGCTACGCCTTCTCGCGCAAGGACAGCGTGTTCCAGAAGGAATACATCAACCGCCACGACTTCAACGTCGCCGGCTTCGACACCAACCCGGGCGGCGAGCTGGAGCTGGGCCTGAGCTTCATCGACAAGCCGCGCCACATCGAAGGCGCCCACAGCGGCTGGTCGATCACCGCCCAGCACAAGCAGCAGGACTTCCTCGGCCTCGGCGGCAAGAACACCTTCGCCCTGCAGTACGGTCCCGGCCCGGGCACCGCCCTGGGTTCGACCGGCGACGTGATGCTCGACGACAGCGCCAAGCGCTATCGCCTGGTGGAGCACTTCGACTGGCAGATCACCCCGCGCCTGGGGGGCCAGTTCCTGGTGGTGTACCAGAAGGACGAGCGCGCCGATATGGACGACGAGAACTGGCTATCGGTCGGCGGCCGCGCCAGCTACGCCTTCACCGAGCAGTTCAAGCTGGTCGGCGAACTGGGCCACGACCAGGTCGATGCCAGCGGCGGCACGCGCAAGCTGAGCAAGCTCACCGTGGCGCCGACCTGGTCGCCGTCCGGTCCGGGCTTCTGGGCCCGCCCGGAGCTGCGCCTGTACTACACCTACGCCAGCTGGAACCAGGCGGCGCAGGAGGCCGCCAGCCGGATGGCCGCCGGCTCGGCACTGTCCGACAGCGGGGCGTTCGGCAGCGCCCGTCACGGCTCGAACTTCGGCGTGCAGGTCGAGTACTGGTGGTGAGGCCCGAGGCTGCCGCGGCGCGGGGCATCCCCGAGCCGGCGTCGCGGCGGGCACCTGGGGGCGCAGCTGCCTGCTCTGTGCCGCTGCCGAGCGGGGCGGTGGAGACCGTCCTGCTGGGTACAGGTGTCAAAAGCGCTACTATGAATGACGCGCGGCCCGCGGGGCTTCGCCGCTTCGGCGCAGTGCTCCGGCGCTGCCGCGCAAACTGCAACCAGCCTGAATTCGCCAGCCGCTATGCACCGTACTAATCGTTTTTCCGAACCCTCCTTCGAGTTGATGGACGACCACGAAGGCCACTCGTTGATCTATCGGCAGCACGGCTTTCCCAGTCCGTTGGTGCGCTGGCATTTTCACAAGGAATACGAGCTGCACCTCATAGTCGCCAGCTCAGGCAAGGTGTTCATCGGCGACTACATAGGCAACTTCTCAGCGGAGTCGCTGTTCCTGACCGGGCCCAACTTGCCGCATAACTGGATCACCCAGGCCGGGGAGGGCGAGGCGTTCGCCGAGCGCGACATGCTGGTCAATTTCACCGACAAGGTGCTGGAGCGCGGCGTCGCGGTCTTCGACGAACTGAAGAGCGTGGCCCCGCTGCTGGCCCGGGCACAGTTCGGCATCGAGTTTCGCGATCCGTCCTGCATCCGCGAGGCGCGGCTGTTGCTGCAGAAGATCGCCGACTCCCAGGGCGCTACCCGGCTCGGTCATTTCTTCATCCTGCTCGAGCTGTTGGCCGCCAGCGAGGACTACCAGCTGCTCTCCGGCCGAATCCCCGCCCAGCCGGCGGACGAGCAGCATGTCGACCGCATCAATCGGGCGGTGGACTACATCTTCCAGCGCTACGTCCAGGACCTGAGCCAGGAGGAGGTGGCCGAGTACCTGGGCATGACCCCGACCTACTTCTCGCGCTTCTTCAAGCAGGCCACCGGGCGCGGTTTCGTCGAGTTCGTCAACCGACTGCGGGTGAGCAAGGCCTGCGAGCTGTTGAGCCAGAGCGACATGCCGGTGACCGAGGTCTGCTTCGAGTCTGGATTCAGCAACATTTCCAACTTCAACCGACGCTTTCAGCAGTTGAAGGGCATGACGCCCTCGGACTACCGCAAGCTGGTGGTACAGCGCCTGACCGAGCAAAACCTGTACTGATTTGCCGGCTGTATTTCTCGTTCGCCCCGTAATTGCTGGGATGCAGTGCTTTTGCCTGGTTGGCAGGCTGGCCATTAAGTGCAAAAAAGTATTGGTCGGGGTGCAGTCTAGGATTTGTTCCAGGCGGCATGGCGGGGGTGTAATGCAGGTCGACTAATACAAAAACAACAGCGTTCTCCTGGTGTCGTAGCGGCCCGGGAGGGGAGTCCGAAAATGAACCATTCAGCTAAAGCACTGCTTGCTGCATCCTGCCTGTCCCTGACGACTTTTGCCCAAGCCGCGCAAACCCTGACCATCGCCACGGTCAACAACAGCGACATGATCCGCATGCAGCGGCTCGCCAAAACCTTCGAAGAGCAGCATCCGCAGATTCGCCTGAAGTGGGTGGTGCTCGAAGAGAACGTCCTGCGCCAGCGCCTGACCACCGACATCGCCACCAAGGGCGGCCAGTTCGACGTGCTGACCATCGGCATGTACGAAGCCTCGCTGTGGGGCGAGAAGGGCTGGCTCGAACCCATGGCCGACCTGCCGGCCGACTATGCCCTGGACGACGTCTTCCCCTCCGTACGCGAAGGCCTGTCGGTCAAGGGCACGCTGTACGCCCTGCCGTTCTACGCCGAAAGCTCGATCACCTACTACCGCACCGACCTGTTCGCCCAGGCCGGCCTGCACATGCCCGAGCACCCGACCTGGGAGCAGATGCGCGAGTTCGCCGCCGCCCTGCACAAGCCGGAGCAGGAGCAGTACGGCATCTGCCTGCGCGGCAAGGCCGGCTGGGGCGAGAACATGGCGCTGATCAGCACGGTGGCCAATGCCTACGGCGCGCGCTGGTTCGACGAGCAGTGGCAGCCCGAATTCAGCGGCAGCGAGTGGAAGCAGGCGCTGAACTTCTACGTCGATACCCTCAAGCAGTACGGCCCGCCGGGCGCCTCCAGCAATGGCTTCAACGAGAACCTGGCGCTGTTCAACAGCGGCAAGTGTGCGCTGTGGGTGGATGCCAGCGTGGCCGGCTCCTTCGTCACGGACAGCAGCCAGAGCAAGGTCGCCGACAAGGTAGGCTTCAGCCACGCGCCGCAGCAGGTCACCGACAAGGGCTCGGCCTGGCTGTACTCCTGGGCGCTGGGGATACCCACCAGCTCCAAAGCCAAGGCCGCGGCCAAGACCTTCAGTGCCTGGGCGACCTCCCAGGCCTACGCCAAGCTGGTCGCCGAGACCGATGGCGTGGCCAACGTACCGCCGGGCACCCGCGCCTCGACCTACAGCGACGCCTACATGGCGGCCGCGCCGTTCGCCAAGGTCACCCTGGAGTCCCTGCAGCAGGCCGACCCGGCGAACCCGACGCTCAAGCCGGTGCCCTATGTGGGTATCCAGTTGGTCACCATCCCCGAGTTCCAGGCCATCGGCACCCAGGTCGGCATGCAGTTCACCGCAGCGCTCACCGGGCACATGTCGGTCGACCAGGCTCTCGCCGCTGCCCAGCAGTCCACGGCACGCGAGATGAAGCGCGCGGGCTACCCCAAGTAGACCGGCTCACCTGAGCGCCCCGGCACCGCGCCCTCAGTCCCGATGGCCGGTGCCCGACTGTCCGCATTCTCCCGGATTCACACGGAGTCACCATGAACACTTCGACCCTCGACGCGCCCCTGAAAAGCGCCCCCGCGGTTGCCCGCACCAAGCGGCGCACGCTCAAGCCGGGCTGGTTCCTGGTCAGCCCTTCGGTGGCGCTGCTGCTGTTGTGGATGATCATTCCCCTGGGCATGACCATCTACTTCTCGCTGATTCGCTACAACCTGCTGTATCCCGGCGAAAACCAGTTCGTCGGCCTGGAGAACTTCGAGTACTTCCTCAGCGACGCCGGCTTCATGCCGGGTGCGCTCAACACCCTGTTGCTGGTCGGCAGCGTGCTGCTGATCAGCGTGGTGTTCGGCGTGCTGATCGCCGCACTGCTGGAGGCCTGCGAGTTCTGGGGCCGGGGCATCGTCCGCGTGCTGCTGATTTCGCCCTTCTTCATCATGCCGACGGTCAGTGCCCTGGTGTGGAAGAACCTGATCTTCCATCCGGTCTCGGGGATCCTCGCGGCGATCTGGAAGCTCTTCGGCGCGCAGCCGGTGGACTGGCTGGCCCAGTACCCGCTGCTGTCGATCATCTTCATCGTGTCCTGGCAGTGGCTGCCGTTCGCCATCCTGATCCTGATGACCGCCATGCAGTCGCTGGACCAGGACCAGAAGGAGGCCGCGCGCCTCGACGGTGCCGGTCCCGTCGCGATCTTCTGGCACCTGACCCTGCCGCACCTGGCCCGGCCGATCGCCGTGGTGGTGATGATCGAGACCATCTTCCTGCTCTCGGTGTTCGCCGAAATCTTCACCACCACCGCCGGCGGCCCGGGCTTCGAGTCCACCAACCTGGCCTACCTGATCTACAACCACGCGCTGCTGCAGTTCGACGTCGGCATGGCATCGGCCGGCGGCTTGATCGCGGTGGTCATCGCCAACCTCGCGGCGATAGTGCTGATCCGAATGATCGGCAAGAACCTCACCAACCAGCAATGAGGCCTTGATCATGCTGACGCTTAAACAATCCCGTCGCCTGCAGAGTGTGCTGGTGGGTACTTCGGCCTGGGCTATCGCCGCGCTGATCTTCTTCCCGATCCTGTGGATGATCCTCACCAGCTTCAAGACCGAGATCGCCGCCTTCGCCACGCCGCCGCAGTTCCTCTTCATGCCGACGCTGGAGAACTACCTGCTGATCAACGAGCGCAGCGACTACTTCAGCTTCGCCTGGAATTCGCTGCTGATCTCGGTCACGGCGACCCTGCTGTGCATGCTCATCGCCGTGCCGGCGGCCTACTCCATGGCCTTCTTCGAGAGCCGCCACACCAAGCGCACGCTGCTGTGGATGCTGTCGACCAAGATGCTGCCGCCGGTGGGCGTGCTGATGCCGATCTACCTGATCTGCCAGAGCCTGGGCCTGCTCGATTCGCGCATCGCGCTGATCGTCATCTACACCCTGATCAACCTGCCGATCGTGGTCTGGATGATTTACACCTACTTCAAGGACATCCCCGTCGACATCCTCGAAGCCGCGCGCCTGGATGGCGCCACCACCCTGCAGGAGATCGCTCGCGTGCTGCTGCCGATCGCCCGCGGCGGCCTGGCCTCGACCATGCTGTTGTCGCTGATCCTGTGCTGGAACGAGGCCTTCTGGTCGCTCAACCTGACCAGCTCGGCCGCCGCCCCGCTGACCGCCCTGGTCGCCTCCTACTCCAGTCCGGAAGGCCTGTTCTGGGCCAAGCTCTCGGCCGTTTCGACCCTGGCCTGCGCGCCCATCCTGATTTTCGGCTGGATCAGCCAGAAACAACTCGTCCGCGGCCTGTCCTTCGGCGCCGTCAAGTAACAAGAGGATTTCCCCATGGCTAATTTGAAGATCCGCAACCTGAAGAAAGGCTTCGACGGCACCGCCATCATCAAGGGCATCGACCTGGACATCCGCGACCGCGAGTTCGTGGTGTTCGTCGGCCCCTCCGGCTGCGGCAAGTCCACCCTGCTGCGGCTGATCGCCGGACTGGAGGAAGTCACCAGCGGCCACATCGAGCTGGACGGCAAGGACATCACCGACATGGCCCCGGCCAAGCGCGACCTGGCCATGGTGTTCCAGACCTACGCCCTGTACCCGCACATGACCGTGCGCAAGAACCTGTCCTTCGCCCTCGACCTGGCCGGCGTGGACAAGCGCGAGGTGCAGGAGAAGGTCGACAACGCCGCGGCCATCCTCGAGCTCAAGCCCCTGCTCGAGCGCAAGCCCAAGCAACTCTCCGGCGGCCAGCGCCAGCGCGTGGCCATCGGCCGCGCCATCGTGCGCAACCCGAAGATCTTCCTGTTCGACGAGCCGCTGTCCAACCTCGACGCCGCCCTGCGCGTGCAGACTCGCCTGGAGCTGGCGCGCCTGCACCAGGAGCTGCAGGCGACCATGATCTACGTGACCCACGACCAGGTCGAGGCCATGACCCTGGCCGACAAGGTGGTGGTGCTCAACGGCGGGCGGGTCGAGCAGGTCGGCTCGCCCATGGAGCTGTATCACCATCCGGCCAACCTGTTCGTCGCCGGCTTCCTCGGTACGCCGAAGATGGGCTTCCTGCGGGGCCAGACCGCCAAGGTCGACGCTGCCGCCTGCGAAGTGAAGCTGGAGTGCGGCGCGCAACTGAGCCTGCCGCTGGCCGCCGCCGGCCTGGCCGCGGGCAGCGCGGTGACCCTGGGCGTGCGTCCCGAGCACTTCGACATCGTGCCGGCCGGCCAAGGCCAGTTGCGGGTCACCGCCGACGTCAGCGAGCGTCTGGGCAGCGATACCTACTGCCACGTGCGCTGTGCCTCCGGGGAGATGCTGACCATCCGCGTACGCGGCGATTTCGCCCCGCGCGCCGGCGAAGTCCTGGAGCTCGCTTTCGACCCGGCCCACTGCCACCTGTTCGACGCCGATGGCCAGGCCATTGCCAAACGACTCCAGCAGGCGGCCTGAGGCCGCCCGCCAGCCCCATCCAGGAATGCACAGATGAAACTCAATCGCCAGCACCTCGACCAGTTGGCGGCGCCTATTGCGCTGCCCGCGTACCGTGCCGACACCACCCAGCAGGGCATCGTCCACATCGGTGTCGGTGGCTTCCATCGCGCCCACCAGGCGTACTACACCGAGGCCCTGATGAACCAGGGCGAGGCCCTCGACTGGTGCATCTGCGGCGTCGGCCTGCGCGGCGCCGACCGCGCCATGCGCGATGCCCTGGCCGCCCAGGACTACCTCTACACCCTGGTCGAGCTGGGCGACGAGGCGGGCAACGCGGTGCAGGTGGTCGGCGCCATCAGCGGCATGCTGCTGGCCGAGGACTCGCCCCAGGCGCTGATCGACAAGCTGGCCGATCCGGCGATCCGCATCGTCTCGCTGACCATCACCGAAGGCGGCTACTGCATGGACGACAGCAGCGGCGAGTTTCTCGCCGAGCTGCCCGACATCCAGCACGACCTGGCCCATCCCGGGGCCCCGCGCAGCGTCTTCGGCTTTCTCTGTGCGGCCCTGGCCCGGCGCCGCGCCGCCGGCACCCCGGCCTTTACCCTGATGTCCTGCGATAACCTGCCGCACAACGGCGCGGTCACGCGCAAGGCGCTGCTCAGTTTCGCCGGCCTGGCCGACCCCGAGCTGGCCGCCTGGATCGAGGCCAATGTCAGCTTTCCCAACGCCATGGTCGACCGCATCACGCCCATGACCAGCGAGGCGCACCGCCAGCAACTGGCCGAGCGCCACGGCATCGAGGACGCCTGGCCGGTGGTCTGCGAGCCCTTCGCCCAGTGGGTGCTGGAGGACAAGTTCGTCAACGGCCGGCCGGCCTGGGAGAAGGTCGGCGTGCAGTTCACCGACGACGTCACGCCCTACGAGGAGATGAAGATCAAGCTGCTCAACGGCGGCCATATGGCGCTGACCTACCTGGGCTTTCTCAAGGGCTATCGCTTCGTCCACGAGGCGATGAACGACCCGCTGCTGCGCCGTTACCTGCGCGCCTTCATGGACCTGGACGTGACTCCGCAGCTGGCGCCGGTGCCGGGCATCGACCTGGAGGTCTACAAGGACACCCTGATCGAGCGCTTCTGCAACCAGGCCATTGCCGACCAGCTGGAGCGGATCTGCTCCGACGGCTCGTCGAAACTGCCCAAGTTCATCGTGCCGACCCTCAACCGGCTGCTCGAAGACGGCGCTGCGCTGGAGCGTGGCGCCCTGGTGGTGGCGGCCTGGGCACTGTACCTCAAGGGCGTCGACGAGAACGGCGAGCACTACCGGATCGTCGACCCACGCGCCGAGCACTGCCAGGCGCTGATCGATGACGACCAGCAACTGACCGCCCGGGTGCTGGGTGAAGAGACGATCTTCGGCGGCGCGCTGGCCGCCTCGCCGGCCTTCGTCGCCGCCTTCGAGCGCAATCTCGAGAGCCTGCGCAGCCAAGGGGTGAGCGTCACCCTGCAGGCCCTGCTCGCTTGAGCCCCCGTGCCGCGAAGGCGCCTTCCCCTGATAAGGAGTCAGTTATGTATCTGGTATGTGGCGAGGCTTTGTTCGATGTCTTCAGCCTGGACGAAGGCGCGCGCAGCAGTCAGCTCGAATTGCAGGCGATCGCCGGTGGTTCGCCGTTCAACGTGGCCGTCGGCCTGCGTCGCTTGGCCGCCGATTCGGCGCTGTTCGCCGGAATTTCCACGGATTTTCTCGGCGAGCGACTGCGCCGGGTGTTGCATGAGGAAGGCGTGAGCGGCGCCTACCTGGTGTCCAGCGACGCGCCGACCACCCTGGCGATGGTCGCGGTCGATGCCCAGGGCGTGCCGCAGTACAGCTTTCGCGGCGAGGGCTGTGCCGATCGCATGCTGGGCCTCGAGCATCTGCCGACGCTGGAGGCACGGGTGCGCGGCATTCATGTCGGCTCCTACTCCCTGGTGGTGACGCCCATCGCCGATACCCTGTTCGAACTGGTGCGGCGCGAGGGCGATCAACGCCTGATCAGCCTCGACCCCAATGTGCGCCTCGGCGTCGAGCCCAGCATCGAGCTGTGGCGCCAGCGCGTCGAGGCCTTCGCCGCCCAGGCCCACCTGATCAAGGTCAGCGAGGAAGACTTGGCCCTGCTCTACCCGCAGCGCGATCCCGAGGACGTGGTCGGTCAGTGGCTCGGCCAGCGTTGCCAGCTGGTGTTCCTCACCCACGGCAGCGACGGCGCCAGCGTGCACAGCCGCCAGCACGGGCGCTGGGCGGTGCCGGCGCAGGCGGTGGACACGCGCGACACGGTCGGCGCAGGCGACACCTTTCAGGCCGCACTACTGGCCTACCTGAGCCGCCACGGCCTGGACAGCCCGGAGGCGCTGGCCGCGCTGTCGCGCACGCATATCGAGGCGATGCTCGACTACGCCGTGCGCGCCGCTGCGGTGACCTGCTCGCGCACCGGGCCGGATCTGCCCTACGCCCATGAACTGGAACAGCCTTGAGCCGCGCCGGAGCCTCAAGCCTTTCGTCCATTAACTTTCCAGGAGTTGTCATGCCGCACCCTCAGCCATCCCACGATGTCACCCGGTTGCCCGCCTGGCAGGGCCTTGCCGCGCACCGCGAGTGCTTCGCCGAGTTCAGCATGCGCGACGCATTCGCCGAGCAGCCGCAGCGCTTCGCCGAGTTTTCCCTGAACGACTGCGGGCTGTTCCTCGACTACTCGAAGAACCTGATCACCCGCGAAACCCGCGACCTGCTGGTGCGCCTGGCCGAAGAGTGTGGCCTGCGGCAGGCGATTGGCGCGCTGTTCGACGGCGAACGGCTCAACGCCTCGGAGGGCCGCCCGGCCCTGCACACCGCCTTGCGCCGGCCGATCGGCGACAAGGTGCTGGTCGACGGCGTCGACGTGATGCCCGAGGTGCACCGGGTGCTGCTGCAGATGACCGAGCTGGTCGGCAAGGTGCATGACGGCCTGTGGCGCGGCTACAGCGAGAAGCCCATCACCGACGTGGTGAACATCGGCATCGGCGGCTCCTTCCTCGGCCCGCAGCTGGTCTCCGAGGCGCTGCTGCCCTTCGCCCAGCGCGGCGTGCGCTGCCACTACCTGGCCAATATAGACGGCAGCTCGTTCCATGAGCTGGCGGCCAAGCTGCGCGCCGAAACCACCCTGTTCATCATCTCCTCGAAGACCTTCAGCACCCTGGAGACCCTGAAGAACGCCCAGGCTGCACGCAGCTGGTACCTGGCCCAGGGCGGTTCGGAAGCCGAACTGCATCGTCACTTCATCGCCGTGTCGAGCAACGTGCCGGCGGCGGTGGCCTTCGGCATCCGCGAGGAGAACATCCTGCCGATGTGGGACTGGGTTGGCGGCCGCTACTCGCTGTGGTCGGCCATCGGCCTGCCGATTGCCATGTCCATCGGCATGTCCAACTTCAAGGAGCTGCTGTCCGGCGCCTACCGTATGGACGAGCACTTCCAGAACGCCCCGTTCGAGCAGAACATGCCGGTGCTGCTGGCTCTGCTGGGCATCTGGTACGGCAATTTCTGGGGCGCCCAGACCCAGGCGATCCTGCCGTACGACCACTACCTGCGCAACATCACCAAGCACCTGCAGCAGCTGGACATGGAGTCCAACGGCAAGCGCGTGCTGCAGGACGGCAGGCTCGTGCCCTGCGCCACCGGCCCGGTGATCTGGGGCGGGGTCGGCTGCAACGGCCAGCACGCCTATCACCAGCTGCTGCACCAGGGCTCCGCGCTGATCCCGGCCGACTTCATCGTGCCGGTGGTCAGCTACAACCCGGTGGCCGACCATCACCAGTGGCTGTACGCCAACTGCCTGTCGCAGAGCCAGGCGCTGATGCGCGGCAAGACCCAGGCCGAAGCCGAGGCCGAACTGCGCGCCAAGGGCCTGGACGAGGATGAGGTGCAGCGCCTGGCGCCGCACAAGGTGATCCCCGGCAACCGGCCGAGCAACACCCTGGTCATGGAACGGGTCAGCCCGCGCCGTCTCGGCGCCCTGGTCGCGCTGTACGAGCACAAGGTGTTCGTGCAGAGCGTGATCTGGGGCATCAACGCCTTCGACCAGTGGGGTGTGGAGCTGGGCAAGGAGTTGGGCAAGAGCGTCTACTCGCGCCTGGTCGGCAGCGAGCAGGGCGGAGCCGAGGACGGCTCGACCCAGGGGCTGATCGACTTCTTCCGCGGTCGTCATCGGGGTTGAGCTGATGCGGCTGCCGCGCCGCTGAGGCGCGGCATCGCCCGGCCATTCACCACTGAAGATTTAAAACCGAGTGATTCGTCACTCGGCAAGGGAGCTGTACGCCTGCACAAAGCCAGAGCATCCGTCGCTTCGGCGGTTTCCGAAGCCCCCCACAACAAAAACAATTAGGAGTAACCATGGAGAATGGCCCCAACCCTCAGTCATCGTCGGTAGTCAGTGGTGTGCGTGGCGCACCCTACCTATTGGCCGTGGCTTTGCTGTTGCCCCAAGCCCAGGCCCTGGAGTTCAGCGGCTATGTGCGCAGCGGCGCCGGTACAGCCGACGGCAATGGCCGCCAGTCGTGCTTCCAATTGCCCGGCGCCCAGTCGAAGTTCCGCCTGGGCAACGAGTGTGAGCAGTACGCCGAACTGGACCTGCGCCAGGACCTGCTGAGCCTGGACGACGGCTCGGTGGTCAGCGTCGAAGGCATGGCGCAGCTGTTCAACGAGTATGGGCATACCCCGACATTCACCGGCGAGCATGGCTTCACGCGAATGAACCAGGCCTACGTCGAGTGGAGCCAGGTGCCGGCGCTAAACGGCGGCTCGCTGTGGGCCGGGCGGCGCTTCTACAAGCGCAACGACATTCATATCAGCGACTTCTTCTACTGGAACCAGAGCGCCACCGGCGCCGGCATCGAGGACTACGCGCTGGGCGGGCTGAAGTACAGCTACGCCTTCTCGCGCAAGGACAGCGTGTTCCAGAAGGAATACATCAACCGCCACGACTTCAACGTCGCCGGCTTCGCCACCAACCCGAATGGCGAGCTGGAGTTCGGCCTGAGCTTCATCGACAAGCCGCGCCACATCGAAGGCGCCCACAGCGGCTGGTCGATCACCGCCCAGCACAAGCAGAAGGACTTCCTCAACCTCGGCGGCACCAACACCCTGGCCCTGCAGTACGGTCCGGGTCCGGGCACCGCCCTGGGCTCCACCGGCGACGTGATGCTCGACGACAGTGCCAAGCGCTATCGCCTGGTGGAGTTCTTCGACTGGCAGATCACCCCGCGCCTGGGTGGCCAGTTCCTGGTGGTGTACCAGAAGGACGAGCGCGCCGACATGGACGACGAGAACTGGCTGTCGGTCGGCGGCCGCGCCAGCTACGCCTTCACCGAGCAGTTCAAGCTGGTCGGCGAGCTGGGCCACGACCAGGTCGATGCCGAGGGCGGCACGCGCAAGCTGAGCAAGTTCACCGTGGCGCCGACCTGGTCGCCGTCCGGTCCGGGCTTCTGGGCCCGCCCGGAGCTGCGCCTGTACTACACCTACGCAACCTGGAACCAGGCGGCGCAGGAGGCCGCCAGCCGGATGGCGGCCGGCTCGGCGCTGTCCGACAGCGGGGCGTTCGGCAGTGCCCTCCACGGTTCGAACTTCGGCGTGCAGGTCGAGTACTGGTGGTGAGGCTCGATGTTGCCGCTTAGGGCACGGCATCGACTCGGCTTGCCCTCTGGCAAGCCGGCGAGCCGGCCGGGGGGGGGCGTGGAGCACCCCCTGGCCGGGTTGTTTCGGCCGTGCGGCGGGCCGCCGCAGCGTTGGTTGATGCATCAGGGACGCGAGCTGCTGCTGATCGAGCACCCGCGCTGCCAGGCCGTATTCAGCCGTCAGGGCGCGCAGCTGCTGCACTTCCAGCCGACTGGCGAGCGCCCCTGGTTGTGGTGCGCCAGTCGCTGGCAGCCCCACGGGGCGATTCGCGGCGGCGTGCCGATCTGCTGGCCCTGGTTCGGCCGCCATCCGAGCGAGCCTGGCTGGCCGTCCCACGGCTGGGCGCGGCTGAGCGATTGGCAGCTGTTGGGCTGCGAGAGTCATGAGCGAGGCGTGCGCCTGCGCTGGCGGCTGGAGCTGTGCGACTGGCAGGTGACCCTGGAGGCCGAGCTGGGCGATGAGTTGAGCCTGCGCCTGGTCACCCTGCACGGGGACAGCGAGCCCTGCAGGCTCAGCCATGCCTTGCATGCCTACTGGCGGGTCGGCGATGTGGCACAGCTGGCGCTGCTGGGGTTGGACGGCGCCTCGGGTCACGATCTGCTGGCGCGCGCCGACTGCCGGCAGCAGGGCGAGTTGCGCATCGGGGATGGCTGCCACCGGGTTTACCGCCGCGGCGGCGAGCTGCAGCTGCGGGATCTGGCCTGGCAGCGGCGCCTGCTGCTGGATACCTCCGGTGCCGCCAACAGCGTGGTCTGGCATCCCGGCAGCCGGCCGCTGACCGATGTCGGCTGGAACGAGACCCTGGGCTTCCTCTGTGTCGAGGCGGCCAGCTGCGGACCCGACAGCCTGAGTCTGCAGGCCGGCGAGGAGGGCGTGCTGAGTCTGGGCGCGCGCCGGGGCTGAACTTATGAAATAAATGTAGTTATATAACAACATTAATCCTTGATGGATGTTGTTGTACGAGATATCTATAGATTTAGTTGATAGAGCAACAATTTAATGGCGAGGCCTCCGCTCCCGTGAGCACCCTTCGGGGTCTCTCTGCGGTCGGTCCGTTCCGCGCCTCGCCTGTCCTGTTCGCACCACCTGCCTTCGAGGGAATTCAGCTATGCAGCGCAGAACGAAAATTGTCGCCACCCTGGGGCCGGCCACCGAGAGTCCCGAGGCCATCGAGGCGCTGGTGCTGGCCGGCGTCGATGTGGTGCGCCTGAATTTCTCCCACGGCAGTGCCGAGGAGCACATCGCCCGTGCCGCGCTGGTGCGCGAGCTGGCCCGCAAGCACGGGCGCTTCGTCGCCGTGCTGGCCGACCTGCAGGGGCCGAAGATCCGCATCGCCCGCTTCGCCGAGGGCAAGGTGCAGCTGTGCAAGGGGCAGGTCTTCGTCCTCGATGCCGGGCGGGGCAAGAACGCCGGCGACGCGCATGGCGTGGGCATCGACTACGAGGCGCTGATCAGCGACAGCCGGCCGGACGACATCCTCTTGCTGGACGACGGACGCATCGAGCTCAGGGTGTTGCGGGTCGAGGGCGGCCAGGTGGTCTGCGAGGTGCTGGTCGGCGGGCCGCTGTCCAACAACAAGGGCATCAATCGCAAGGGCGGTGGCCTGTCGGCTGCGGCCCTGACCGACAAGGATCGCGCCGACATCCAGACCGCCGCCAGCATGGGGGTCGACTACCTGGCGGTGTCCTTCCCCCGTGACGCTGCCGACATGCAGCTGGCGCGCCGCCTGCTGCGTGAGGCCGGCGGCGAGGCCGGGCTGATCGCCAAGATCGAGCGGGCCGAGACGGTCGTCGACCCCCGCGTGCTGGACGCCATCATCGAGGCCTCCGAGGGGGTGATGGTGGCTCGCGGCGACCTGGGGGTGGAGATAGGCGATGCCGAGCTGGTGGCGGTGCAGAAGCTGATCATCGAGCGGGCGCGCAGCCTCAATAGGGTGGTGATCACCGCGACGCAGATGATGGAGTCGATGATCAGCCAGTCGCTGCCGACCCGTGCCGAGGTGTTCGACGTGGCCAATGCGGTGCTCGACGGCACCGATGCGGTGATGCTCTCGGCCGAGACCGCCGCCGGCGCCTACCCGGTCGAAACCGTGCAGGCCATGCGCCGGGTCATAGTCGGGGCGGAGAAGCATCCGCACACCCATCGCTCCAAGCACCGCATGGATGAGCGGTTCCACAAGATCGACGAGTCGATCGCCATGGCTGCCATGTATGCGGCCAACCACCTGCACGGGGTTCGGGCGATCATCTGCATGACCGAGAGCGGGGATACGCCGCGGCTGATGTCGCGCATCCGCTCGCACCTGCCGATCTACGCTTTCTCGCGCAACCCGCGCACGCAGAGCCGGGTGGCCCTGTTCCGCGGGGTGCAGACCATTCCCTTCGATTGCGACGCCTATCCGATCGGCGAAGTCAACGGCCGCGCCGTCGAGGAGCTGGTGCGGCGCGGCGTGGTGGCGGAGGGCGACCACGTGCTGATCTCGCGCGGCGATCATGCCAACGCCCAGGGCGGTACCAACTGCCTGCGGGTGGTCCGCGTGGGCGATGCCGTTTGCTGATGCGCTCGGTCTGGGTATGCGCGGCGCCGGCGTTGCGCGCCCGCGAGGATTCGTTTCGTGCCGGCGCGGACCGCCGCCTCGGCATTGGCTATTTACAAGAGGTATTGCCATGAGCACTGCTAGTCGTCTCGACACGCTTTTCCCGACCCCGGCCGAGATTCCCGAGGCATACCGCCTGGGCGCCCTCATCGAGCAGCGCGACTACCTGGTCGATGGCCAGCTGCGCATCTGGGAGGGGCCGCTGGCGACCGTGCGCAGCCCGGTGTACCTGGCGGGCGAGGGGGGCGATGAGCAGGTGGTGCTCGGCAGCACGCCGGAACTCGACGAGCGGGCGGCGCTGGACGCCCTGGACGCGGCGGTACGCGCCTACGCCAACGGCCAGGGCGCCTGGCCGACCATGCGTGTGGCCGAGCGCATCCAGCATGTCGAGGCCTTCCTGGTGCGCATGCGTGCGCAGCGCGAGGCGGTGATCAGGCTGCTGATGTGGGAGATCGGCAAGAACCTCAAGGACTCGGAGAAGGAGTTCGACCGTACCTGCGACTACATCGTCGACACCATAGCCGCGCTCAAGGAGCTGGATCGTCGCTCCAGCCGCTTCGAGCTGGAGCAGGACTGCCTCGGCCAGATCCGTCGCGTGCCGCTGGGCGTGACCCTGTGCATGGGGCCCTACAACTACCCGCTGAACGAGACCTTCACCACCCTGATCCCGGCGCTGATCATGGGCAACACCGTGGTGTTCAAGCCGGCCAAGTTCGGCGTGCTGCTGATCCGCCCGCTGCTCGAGGCGTTTCGCGACAGCTTCCCGGCCGGGGTGATCAACGTCATCTACAGCGGCGGCCGCGAGGCGGTCAGCGCGCTGATGGCCAGCGGCAAGATCGACGTGTTCGCCTTCATCGGTACCCACAAGGGCGCCAGCGCGCTGAAGAAACTGCACCCGCGGCCGCACCGCCTGCGCGCGGCCCTGGGCCTGGACGCGAAGAACCCGGGCATCGTGTTGCCCGAGGTCGACCTGGACAACGCGGTGAGCGAGGCGCTGACCGGTGCGCTGTCGTTCAACGGCCAGCGCTGCACCGCACTGAAGATCCTCTTCGTTCACGAGGAGGTGGTCGGCAGCTTTCTCGACAAGTTCAACAGCAAGCTCGCCGCGCTCAAGCCGGGCATGCCCTGGGAGTCGGGCGTGGCCCTGACGCCGTTGCCGGAGGAGGGCAAGGTCGAGTGCCTCGACGCCCTGGTGGCCGACGCCCTGGCCAAGGGCGCGCGGGTGGTCAATCCCGGTGGCGGCGAGTCGCGCGGCTCGTTCTTCTACCCGGCCGTGCTCTACCCGGTCGGCGCGGACATGCGGGTCTACCAGGAGGAGCAGTTCGGCCCGCTGGTGCCGGTGGTGCCCTACCGCGACCTGCAGACGGTGATCGACTACGTGCTGGAGTCGGACTTCGGCCAGCAACTGAGCATCTTCGGCAGCGACTCGGCCCAGGTCGGCCGCCTGATCGATGCCTTCGCCAACCAGGTCGGGCGCATCAATCTCAATGCCCAGTGCCAGCGCGGCCCGGACAGCTACCCGTTCAACGGGCGCAAGAACTCGGCCGAGGGGACCCTGTCGGTGCATGACGCGTTGCGCGTGTTCTCCATCCGCACCCTGGTGGCGACCAAGTTCCAGGAGAGCAACAAGGCGCTGGTCAGCGAGATCATCCGCAAGCGCGAGTCGAGCTTCCTGACCACCGACTACATCTTCTGAACCTAGCTGGGTTCCTCGTCGCTGGGGTAGCGGCTGGCGTTGAGGCTCTCCTTGATCTTGCGCAGGTGCGGCTGGAAGTCCACGCCGCGGCGCAGGGTCATGCCGGTGGCCAGCACGTCGAGCACGGTCAGCTGGATGATCCGCGAGGTCATCGGCATGTAGATGTCGGTGTCCTCCGGCAGGGGGATGTCCAGGCTCAGGGTGCTGGCCTTGGCCAGCGGCGAGCCGGCGGCGGTCAGGCCGAGTACCGAGGCGCCGTTCTCCCGGGCCAGGCGTGCCACCTCCACCAGCTCGCGGGTGCGCCCGGTGTAGGAGATGATCACGAACAGGTCGCCGGTGTGGGCCACCGAGGCCAGCATGCGCTGCATCAACACGTCGGCATGGGCCGACACGGCCAGGTTGAAGCGGAAGAACTTGTGTTGGGCGTCCAGGGCCACCGGAGCCGAGGCGCCGAGGCCGAAGAAGTGGATCTGCCGGGCCTGGATCAGCAGGTCGACGGCGCGGCTGATCATCTGCGGGTCGAGCGCCTGGCAGGCGGCATCCAGCGAGGTGATGGCGCTGCCGAAGATCTTGCGGGTGTAGGCCTCCGGGCCGTCGTCGGCCTCCACGGCGCGGCTGACGTAGGCGGCGCCGCTGGCCAGGCTCTGGGCCAGCTGCATCTTCAGTTCCGGGTAGCCGTTGACGTCGAAGGAGCGGCAGAAGCGGTTGACCGTGGGCTCGCTGACCTGGGCCGCCTGGGCCAGGGCGGCGATGCTGAAGCGGGTGGCCTGCTGCGGGTTGTGCAGTATCACCTCGGCCACCTTGCGCTCGGCCTTGTTCAGGCTGTCGAGGCGGCTCTGGATCTGCTCCAGGAGATTTCGCACGCGATCCATTTCTTTTCCTCAGGCGGGCGATGAAAGTGCCGGCCTATCGTACTGATGGGGTCGACTCGCGACCATAGGAATGTGTCTTTACGAAAAATGTTGTTATATTACTACATCTAGCCTTGTAAAAATGGCGGATACCGGGTATTCCTAGTGCATCTTGATAGAAGAACAAACATTATGCCATCCATAACCGTTGACTCCTGCAGCATTGCCTTGTTCGGCGCGCTGGGCGACCTGGCCCTGCGCAAGCTGTTCCCGGCCCTCTATCAGCTCGACCGTGCCGGCCTGCTGCACGCCGATACGCGCATCCTCGCCCTGGCCCGCGAAAGCGGCGACGCCGAGCAGCACCTGGGCAACATAGAGGAGCACCTGCGTCGCCACGTGCCGGCGGGCGAGCTCGACGCGGCGGTGCTGCAACGCTTCCAGGCGCGCCTGAGCTACCTGAGCATGGATTTCCGCGAGGCCGACGACTACGCCGTATTGGCCGAGCGGGTCGGCGACGCGCCGTCGCTGATCGCCTACTTCGCCACCCCGGCCGCGGTCTACGGCGGTATCTGCGCCAACCTGGCCGGCAGCGGCCTGGCCGCGCGCACCCGGGTGGTGCTGGAGAAGCCGATCGGCCATGACCTGGAGTCCTCGCGGGCGGTGAACGAGGCGGTGGCACAGTTCTTCCCCGAGTCGCGGGTCTATCGCATCGACCACTACCTGGGCAAGGAGACGGTGCAGAACCTGATCGCCCTACGCTTCGCCAACAGCCTGTTCGAGACCCAGTGGAACCAGAACTTCATCTCCCATGTGGAGATCACCGTGGCCGAGAAGGTCGGCATCGAGGGGCGCTGGGGGTACTTCGACCAGGCCGGGCAGCTGCGCGACATGATCCAGAACCACCTGCTGCAGCTGCTCTGCCTGATCGCCATGGACCCGCCCAGCGACCTGTCGGCCAGCAGCATCCGCGACGAGAAGGTCAAGGTGCTCAAGGCCCTGGAGCCGATCAAGGCCGAACAGCTCAGTCGTCAGGTGGTGCGCGGCCAGTACGTGGCCGGCAGCAGCGATGGCAAGGCCGTTCCGGGCTACCTGGAGGAGGAGAACGCCAATGCCCAGAGCGACACCGAGACCTTCGTCGCCCTGCGCGCCGATATCCGCAACTGGCGCTGGGCCGGCGTGCCGTTCTACCTGCGTACCGGCAAGCGCATGCCGCAGAAGCTGTCGCAGATCGTCATCCACTTCAAGGAACCGCCGCACTACATCTTCGCCCCGGAGCAGCGCCAGCTGATCGGCAACAAGCTGATCATCCGCCTGCAGCCGGACGAGGGCATCGCCCTGCAGGTGATGACCAAGGACCAGGGCCTGGACAAGGGCATGCAGCTGCGCAGCGGCCCGCTGCAGCTGAATTTCTCCGACACCTATCGCAGTGCGCGCATCCCCGATGCCTACGAGCGCCTGTTGCTGGAGGTGATGCGCGGCAACCAGAACCTGTTCGTGCGCAAGGACGAGATCGAGTACGCCTGGCAATGGTGCGACCAGCTGATCGCCGGCTGGCAACAGCTCGGCGACGCGCCCAAACCCTATCCGGCCGGCACCTGGGGCCCCATGGGCTCGGTGGCGCTGATCACCCGCGACGGGAGGTCCTGGTATGGCGATCTCTAAGTTGGACCTGCCGGTCGGCGTTGTGGCGCGCAGCCTGAACGATGCCCAGCAGCTCGCCGAGACCCTCGCCGGCGACGTGGCGGCCGCCTTGCGCGCGGCCATCGCCAGCCAGGGCCGGGCGACCCTGGTGGTGTCCGGCGGTCGCAGCCCCATCGCCTTCTTCGAGTGCCTGGCCCGGCAGGTACTGCCCTGGGCGCAGGTGCTGATCAGCCTGGCGGACGAGCGCTGGGTACCGGTCAACCACGCCACCAGCAACGAGGCCCTGGTGCGCCGTCACCTGCTCCGCGGGCCGGCCGCCGAGGCGCGCTTGCTCGGCCTCTACCAGGTCGCCGGCAGCCTCGAAGAGGCCGCCCTCAAGGCCGAGCAGGCGCTGGCCGAACTGCCGCCGATCGACGTGCTGGTGCTGGGCATGGGCGACGACGGCCATACCGCCTCGCTGTTCCCGGGCAGCCCGAACCTGGGCCTGGCCCTGCAAACCGATTGTCCGCGCCGTTGCCTGCCGATGCAGGCGCCGAGCGAGCCGCGCCAGCGCTTGAGCCTGACACTGCCGCTGCTGGCCGCGGCGCGCCGACCGCTGCTGGCGATCCAGGGGCCGGCCAAGCTGGTCACCCTGGGCGCGGCCCTGAGCCATGCCGACGCGAGCAGCATGCCGATCCGCGCCTTCCTCCGTTCCCCTCTTGAAATCTACTGGT
The DNA here is from genome assembly GCF_051904775.1 of Pseudomonas sp. MBLB4123. Classification (NCBI taxonomy): domain Bacteria; kingdom Pseudomonadati; phylum Pseudomonadota; class Gammaproteobacteria; order Pseudomonadales; family Pseudomonadaceae; genus Pseudomonas; species Pseudomonas sp. MBLB4123. Next base: position 1,447,716 of record NZ_CP196711.1, on the reverse strand, counting down.
GCCCTTAGGGCCGAAGGACCAGCCGACATGACCAACAACGACACCCGCCAGGCCGAGCGCATGGCCGACAAGATCGCCCAGATCGACAGCATCTGCGCCCGTGCGCGGATCATGCCGGTGATCACCATCGCTCGCGAAGAAGACATCCTGCCCCTGGCCGATGCCCTGGCCGCCGGCGGCCTGACGGTGCTGGAGATCACCCTGCGCTCGCCGCACGGCCTGACCGCCATCCGCCGCCTACGCGAGGAGCGCCCGGGGCTGTGCGTCGGCGCCGGCACCGTGCTCGACCGGCAGATGCTCGCCGCGGCCGAGCAGGCCGGCGCCCAGTTCATCGTCACCCCGGGTTCCACCGCCGAGCTGTTGCAGGCCGGCCTGGAGAGCACCGTGCCCATGCTGCCGGGCACCAGCAGCGCCTCGGACATCATGCTCGGCTACGGCCTCGGCTACCGGCGCTTCAAGCTGTTCCCGGCCGAGGTATGCGGCGGCACCGCGGCGCTCAAGGCCCTCGCCGGGCCGTTCGGCGGCGTGCGGTTCTGCCCGACCGGCGGCATCAACCCGGGCAATCTGCAGAGCTACATGGCGCTGTCCAATGTGATGTGCGTTGGCGGCAGCTGGATGTTCGAGCGCCAGTGGGTCGAGCGTGGCGACTGGGCACGTATCCAGCAAGCCAGTGCCGAGGCCTTGCGGCTACTCGCCTGATCTGTCGCGAGCCTGTGCCTGGACCATTTCATATCGGCGGTTGTGGTGAGGCGCGAGCCTGTCGGAACAGGCCGGCCTCGCGGCGGAACAAGGCCGATAACAATCATGATCTGAAGGATCGATTGAACGCTTGGCCCCCGCTGCGCGAACTACAGAATGGCCAGGGCGATAACGCCCAACACGGGCCGGATATACGCATGCAACCGCGCTGACGACAGGGTTGGAAAAGCTATTTTTCACCGCTTGTGGGGAGAGTCCATATACATTGTTAGGTGTCATTCACTGTTCTCGGGAACCAGTACCAGTACATGGCCGTTTCGTTTGAAACTTGTGGTCGAGTTTTATACGAGAACAAGTCAATACCGCCGAGGGTGAAACCACATTTCGCATAAAGATTGCAGGAGGGAACATTATTTGTCTGCGTCTCCAAGCGGATGCCATGAAGCCGCTTGCTCAGCGCCCATTCTTTTGCAAATTCGATGAGGCCAGTTGCGACTCCTTTGCCTCGGTGTGTGCGAGCTACAACAATATGCTCAATTGAGGCTAGGTCGTTCCAGGTTGAACTAAGCACGATCTTCCCGACTAGCTCTTGATCGACGAATGCACCGTAGCAATCAGAATCATCTTCAGGCTCATCATCCGACGTGTAGTCCTTTAGGTAGGGGCTCACGCTGCGAGTAGATAGTTCAAATATTCTGTCGGATAGAAGTACGCTGAACACTTCACGGACAATAAAGTTGTTTTCAGAGTCTAACTCTGCTGCCATTTTTTTAGGAATTTTTGAAACTTTCATATGACGCCTAACGGACAGGTTAAGGGGCGGACGCGGCGTAGCTTGAGGACGTCCGGAGTGAGCGTAGCGAACGATCTTGAATGCTGTAATGGACTCCCCCGCACCACCTTCTATATCTATACCCGCAGCGGTGGTGGCTGATAGTTGGGAGGGTCGAGATGAAGCGTATTGCGGTTGATCTGGCCAAGTCCGTTTACCAAGTTGCCGCGGGTGTCCGTTCCGGCCATGTGGTGCAGCGCAAGCGGGTGAACCGGGAGGCGTTCCGGCGATATATACAGGAGCAGGCCGAGGCGGTCGAGTGGGTGATGGAGGCTTGTGGTACGGCCCACTATTGGGCGCGCATAGTGCAGGCGCTGGGCATGACCCCGCGCGAGTTCAGTAGCGGCGAGCGGCGCAAGCTGGGGCACATCAGCCGGCTGGGCAACGTCTATGTCCGCACGTTATTGGTCCACGGCTCCCGAGCAGCCTTGCTGGCGGCGCAGCGCTGCCAGGCGCGCACGCCGGAGAAACTGACCCCACTACAGCGCAGGGCCGTCGAGACCGCCGCGCGGATCGGCCACAACAAGGCGGCGGTGGCCCTGGCGAACAAACTGGTGCGGATTTGCTGGGCGGTGTGGTGCCATGCGCGGCGCTTCAGCGGCGTTTGGCACAGCACGAAGCCCGCCTGACGGCGGGGGTAATCAGGATGGGGTGAAGGTTTTCATGGGGTTGTGGTGAGCGGCAGCACTGTCGGAACAGGCGAGCCCTGCAGCGGAACAAGGCCGATAACAATCATGATCTGAGGGATCGATTGAACGCTTGGCCCCCGCTGCGCGAACTACAGAATGGCCGGGGCGATAGCGCCCAACACAGGCCGGATATACGCATGCAACCGCGCTGACGACAGGGTTGGAAAAGCTATTCCTCACCGCTTGTGGGGAGAGTCCATATAAGCCGTTATACGGCACTCTTCAACTTATCCAATTCGTCAGTTCTCAGTATTTTGGGGGGTACTCGAGGCAAGCCTGAAGAATTAAAAAGAGGCGATTTTTTGTACCGTCCGTTGACGCGGTTCGTGACCACGATCCATATGAAACGAACTAAAACCCCCAGAAGCCCGCGTTGCTTTGGCTTCGCTTGGCCTAGGGCGGTGTCAGTGTTTAAAACTGCAACGTTTGCTCCAAAGTCTTTATCCATTTGCTGACGGTCAAGGCAGCTGTGAATAAGTCCGATGAATGACACTTTTCGGCTGGCCATAGTATTGCCAATAGGCGTTCCGCAACATGCTGCATACCAGCGGATCATACCGTTTTCGCTGAGGCGTACTGCCGATAGGAGATCTTCTCCTTGGCAGAAAAGCAGGTCTTGTTGAGCCACTTGAACGATCTCAGTTCCACCTTGTTCGTCTAGTACAAAAGGAGCTTTACCAAGAAAATGTGCGAACGCTCGGCAATCCGTGCAATAGCAGATGAGACGATTGCTAGTTCTAATGCTTTTGAGCTGCCCTTTAACGGCACCGCATTTACATTGAATTGGATGCATAGATATCACCATTCCTTGGCCAGATTGCGATCAGCGCTGTGCTGTATAACGATTAAGCTAAGGGGCCGGCTTTAGCCGGTCCCGGCGAACGAAATGAGCGATTTGAGTGCTGTAATGGACTCTCCCCGCACCACCTTCTATACCCGCAGCGGTGGTGGCTGATAGTTGGGAGAGTCGTGATGAAACGTATTGTTAGGCCTTAGCCGGCCAACCCCGAAAGCAGCCGAATAGCCCAGTATGCGGCGATTATCATTTGAATGACGAAGGCCGCGAAGCGAATGTTCACTGCCACAATACTCAGCGATGTGAGATGTGCAAGCGACTGCATTAAACGGGCAGCAAGAAGAGGATAGGCAAGTGAATCAGTGACTGCGGCTTGGCCCGTGACAAGGGCCACAAGCAGGAGGCCGCCAAATATGGGAAGGCCTTCTATGCAGTTGGCATGTGCACGCGCCAAACGCTGCATGAACGGAGAAAGATTGGCATTGTCTGGCTTGAATTCGTTTGCGGGGATCTGTTTTAAGATAACGAGACGGGCACGCAGAAGTTCCATCAGAATGAGCAGAAACAATGCCCAAGTAATAAGGCCAGTTAAGGCGACGGCGGTGTGGCTTGTCATATGAGGCTCCCTCTCTATTCTTGATGATAAGGCCTAACTAAAATTAGACACCCAATGGTGCGTTTAAACGCACCATTGGGTGGATAACATTCCCTGCCATTATCAGCGCAACCTCTCTAGCTTGAGGCTTCCGGCTTGTGGCAGGGTCCTTGTGGGGTGTTATGCACCAGGGGTGGCGCATCGACAACCCTGGGCAAGCATTGGCGTGCCATTTTTGCATCGACGGATGACTCAGTTGAAACAGTCGATGCAAGCAGGGGAAAGCTACTCGGCGTCCTGCCTGCGGGGTGCGTCATTGCGTGGGCTGAAACTACCCGAATGCGGCGTGTCGTCACAAGTTGTTGTGGCGAAGCGCCCCCTCGTTTCTTCGAGCTTGCCCTGCTCATTGCACCGGGCTAGAGTGCGCCGGTCACGGTCAATCCCGTGACCGGGTGTAGGAACCCGATCTGAACCAAGGCGCGGTAGCGCCATAAGTCGAGAGCAGGCGCTTTTTTGTGCCTGCTGTTTTCTCGTGCAGTTATGGCGGGCCGTGCGAGGCAGGCTTCGGCCTGGCCGGTTTCCTTGGTTGCCGGTTTCCTACCCTTGTACGGTCCGCCACCCTTACCCGTAGGAAGGTGGGGTGACGGCTCCTTAATCAAACCAAGGAGCATACGGAAAATGCGCTATCCACCTTTTACCCAAGGGCTCCACCTTGGGCTGTTTGCCTTGTCGTTCGCCTCCTGCCTGGAGGTGCGCCATGGCTAGATTCAACGCTGTTGTCGTTCCCTTCCCCAAACGCTACGAACCACTCGATTGCCTCGATGGCCAGGGCTGCCATTTCCAGGCGGCGGCCGAGTTGCGGGTGGCGATGCTGCATAAGCTGTTCGACATCCTGGCGCGCATGGAGGCGTCCACCCCCGGCGCGAGGCCGCTGCATGAGGCCTGCGACAGCGCCCGCGCGCTGTTGAGCGACGTGCTGGTGCTGTACCGCCGGGCGTTGGCCCAGGCGCAAGGGAGGGTTGGCGATGAATAGACCCTGCACCAGCCACCTGCCCACCCATGACGGCCATCGTGGCGCGATCATCAAGTGGCCGGTGAACTGCCACGAGGCCTTCGACCGGGGCGTGGCCAGCGCCCAGGCCTGGTTGAGCAACGACGACACCGGCTGGCTGTGGGCCAACCTGATCATCGAGCGCGACGCGCTGCCCCCCGGAGCGCAGCGCCGGGCCTTCGAGATCGGCTTCCTCAGCCGGGTGCACCAGCGCTTGTGTTCGCCGTTCGGCGGCAACCACCAGGCGAGGAAGACCTGCCTGCAGCTGTAAGCCGGCAGTCGACCTCGCCACAGACCGCCCGCCGGGAACTCCGGCGGGCTCCTTCGGTGCCGCTCAGCAATAGCGGCGGACCGCATCGGCCAGGTCCTTGGCCAGCAGGGCGTCCGGAGCCCTGGTTTCGTCGCCGGGACGGTACTTGCCGGTCTGCACCAGGCAGCCCTGCAACCCGGCCTTCTGGGCACCCAATACATCGCCTTCGACGTCGTCGCCGATCATCAGCGCCTGGGGCGCTTGCACGCCGAGTTCCTCCAGGGCGCCCTGGAAGAAGGCCGCGGAGGGTTTGCCGAGCACCAGGGCCTCGACCCCTGCGGCGTATTCCAGGGCGCGGACGAAGGGGCCGGCGTCCAGGCGCAGGGCACCCTGGTAGCGGAAGTAACGATTGATGCCCATGGCCAGCAACGGCGCGCCCTCCAGCAGCAGGTGGAAGGCGCGCTCCAGATGCGGGTAGTCGAAGCGTTCGGCGGCGTCGCCGATGACCACCGCATTGGGTGCCGGTTCTTCGAGGAGGTCGGCGAACTCGGCTTCCAGGTTGCGGTGGATCAGGCAGTAGGGGCGCAGGCCCCGGGCCTCGAGGTAATGGCGCATGGCTCGGGGGGCGCTGTAGATCTGCTCGGGGTCGATGACGTAGCCCATGCCACTGAGCTGGCGATGGATCTCGGCGGCGGTCAGGCGCGAGGTATTGGTCACCAGGCGCAACGGGTAGCCCTTGGCCTGCAGTTGGGCAACCGCGTCCACCGAGCCGGGCAGGGGGACGCTGTCCTGGTAGAGCACCCCGCTGACGTCCAGCAGCACCGCCTGTGTCATCGCCTGCCTCCTCACGCCGAAGCGCGCTCTGCACTGCACCCTAACAGCGATAGCACAGCTTGACGCCCCATGCCCCTGCATTGCAGCGTGTGGCCCTGCGGTACCGAAGGCGCGGGGGTGGTCCCGGCCGTTGTTCGAACATCAGCGAAAGGATTCCAAATGCTTGCCTCTACCCCCATCGTCTTGATCCACGGGCTTATCGGCTCGTTGCAGCTTCCCGACTTGAGCGGATTGCTCGCCCCGCACCGGGTCTTGGCGCCCGATCTGCTCGGCTATGGCGCGCAGCGACAGCGGGTGGCCGCCGAGTTGAGCATCGATGCCCAGGTCGAGTACCTGCGTGGGATTGTCGAGCAGCATTTCGGCGATGAGCCGGTGCACCTGGTGGGGCATTCGGTCGGTGGCGTGGTGGCGGCGCTGTTCGCGTGCCGATACGGGGCACGGGTGCGCAGCCTGGTCAGCGTGGAGGGCAACTTCAGCCTGAAGGATGCCTTCTGGTCGGCCCGGGTGGCGGCCATGACGCCGGCAGAGGTGGAGGCGTTGCTCGCGGGCTATCGGCGAGACCCGGCCGCTTGGCTGGCCGGGGCGGGGGTTGTCCCGACGGCTGAAACCCTGCGGGTGGCCGAGTGCTGGCTGGCCCAGCAGCCTGCCTCGACGGTGCAGGCCATGGCGCAGGCGGTGGTGGCCGAAACCGCTCCGGCGGCGTATCGGGACAGGCTGCGCGCGCTCTTCGCCCGTCTACCGGTGCACTTGATCGCCGGTGAGCATTCGCGCGCGGGCTGGGACGTGCCGGCCTGGGCCGAGTCGGCCGCGGCCAGCCAGTCCCTGATCCCGGGCTGCGGGCATCTGCCGATGCTGGAGCGTCCCGCCGCCCTGGTCGGCGAACTGCAGCGGGCGCTGCAGCTGGCCTGAGGCGCCGGGGGGGGCGGGGTCAGAGGAACATGCCTCCGGAGGCTTCGATGCGCTGACCGGTGATCCAGCGACCGCCCTCGGCCAGCAGCAGGGAGATTGCCCCGCCGATGTCGTCCGGCAGACCCACGCGACCCAGTGCGGTGTTGGCTGCGATGTATTGGTTGACCTCGCTGTTGTCGCGCACCACGCCGCCGCCGAAGTCGGTCTCGATGGCGCCGGGGGCGAGCACGTTGACCGTGATGCCGCGCGGGCCGAGTTCCTTGGCCAGGTAGCGGGTCCACACCTCGATACCGCCCTTCATCGCCGCGTAGGCGGCGTAGCCCGGCAGGGTGAAGCGCGCCAGGCCGGTGGAGATATTGAGGATGCGGCCTTGCTCGGCGATCAGCGGCAACAGTTTCTGGGTGAGGAAGAACGGGCCTTTCAACTGGATGTTCACCAGCTGGTCAAACTGCGCCTCGGTAGTTTCGGCGAAGCTGGCGTGGACGCCGATGCCGGCGTTGTTGACCAGGAAGTCGAAGCGTTCGCGGCCGAAGGTGCTGGCCAGGGTCTCGGCAACCTGCGCGGCGAAGGTGTCGAAGCCGGCGCTGGCGCCTACGTCGAGCTGCAGCATGGCCGCGCGGCCACCCAGCTTCTCGATTTCGCCGACCAGCGCCTGTGCTTCGCCGGCCTGACTGTGGTAGGTGCCGATGATGTCGATGCCCTGGGCGGCCAGGTGCAGGGCGGTGCTCTTGCCGAGACCGCGGCTGGCGCCGGTGATGAGTGCGATTTTACGGGTCATGGCCGTACTCCTCGTTGCCTGGGTGGAAGGGTCGAGGGCCAGCTTATTGTTCGATCCGGCTCCGATAAATCCGGCAGAATTGGAAACACTGGTCGGATATGGCGAACAATTTCGAGGAGGCCACCCATGAACAAGCTGGAGTTGTTGCGCACCTTCGTCCGGGTGGCGGAACTGGCCAGCTTTACCCAGGCCGGGGAGAGCCTTGGCCTGCCGCGCTCGACGGTATCGGAGCAGGTGCAGGCCCTGGAGGCGCTGCTCGGCGCACGCCTGCTGCACCGCACCACGCGCAAGGTGCAGGTCACCCAGGACGGCCTGGTGCTGTACGAGCGCAGCAAGGACATGCTGGCGCACATGGATGAGCTGGAGGGCCTGTTCCGTCAGGACGACACGGCGCTGGTCGGCCGCCTGCGGGTCGACATGCCCAGCTCGGTGGCTCGCAAGATCGTCCTGCCCCGGCTGGCCGAGTTCGTCGCCCGCCATCCGCAGGTCGAGTTGGAGATCAGCAGCAGCGACCGCCAGGTCGATCTGGTGGGCGAGGGCTTCGACTGCGTGCTGCGCGTCGGCGAACTGGCCGACACCTCCTTGGTCGCACGCCGGCTCAGCGGCTTCACCATGGTCAACTGCGCCAGCCCGGCCTACCTGCAAGCCTATGGCACGCCCGCGACCCTCAAGGACCTCGCCGGGCATCGGCTGATCCACTACGTGCCGGTGCTCGGCGCGCGCTCGAGCGGCTTCGACTATGTCACCAACGGCAGGCTGCGCCAGGTGCCGATGACGGGCAGCGTGACGGTGAACAACACCGATGCCTACGAGGCCGCCTGTCTAGGCGGTCTGGGGTTGATTCAGGCGCCGCTGGCCGGGGTGCGCGACTACCTGGCGAGCGGGCGGCTGCGCACCGTGCTGCCGGACCACCTGGCGCCGCCGATGGCGGTTACGCTGCTCTACGCCGACCGGCGTTATCTGCCGCAGCGCGTGAGGGTGTTCATGCAGTGGCTGGAGGGCCTGATCGAGGTAGAAGCTCGGGCCTGAGGGGTCGCCGCCTCGCGGCGTCGCCCCGTGGGACGAGCGCGGGCGGCGGGCTGTCAGGAGGCCTGCACGAGGGACTCCTGCGGCCTGTCTTCCAGTGCCACCCCGGCGAGGAACTCGTCGCCCCAGCGGTGGATGTCGTTGTAGCTGACGATATCGAACAGCTGGCGCAGGCGCGCCTGGGCCTCGGCCTTGGGCAGGTTCAGCGCCAGGTAGCAGGTCTGCGCCAGGTCCGCCGGGTCGTGAGGGTTGGTCAGCAGGGCGCCCTTGAGCTCGGCGGCGGCGCCGGCGAACTCGGAGAGCACCAGCACGCCGCTGCCGCCGAGCAGGCCCTGGGCCGCGACGAACTCCTTGGCCACCAGGTTGAGGCCGTCGCGCAGCGGGGTGATCCACATGACGTCGGCCATGGCGTACCAGGCGCTGACCTCCTCGAACGGCAGGCTGCGGAAGAAGAACTGCAGCGGCGTCCAGCCGATCCGCGCGAAGCGGCCGTTGATGCGGCCGACCGCCTGCTCGATCTGGGTCTGCAGTTCGTCGTAGATGGTCATTTCCTTGGCCGCCGGCACGCAGACGGTGACCAGGGTGACCTTGCCGAGCAGCTCGGGGTTGTCGGCCAGCAGGCGCTCGTAGGCATTGAGCTTCTCCAGGATGCCCTTGGTGTAGTCGAGGCGCTCGACCGAGAGCAGCAGCTTGACGCCGGACAGCTCCTCGCGCAGCCGCGCCATCATCTCGCGGATCTTCGGGTTGTCCAGGGCGCTGCGCACCCGACCGATATCCAGGCCGACCGGGTGGGCGCCGAGCTTGACCACTCGGGTGCCGGTGTCCACGGCCGTGGTCATGCGCTCCAGGCCCACGGCACAGCCGTAGGTGATAAAGCGCGGCGCGCAGTTCTGCCGCTCCAGGGTCTTGAGCGGGAACACCCCGCGGGCCACATCGACGAAGTTCTCCACCTGGCGCGGGATGTGGAAGCCGACGTAGTCGCACTGCAGCAGGCTGCCGACGATCTGCCGGCGCCAGGGCAGCACGTTGAACACGTCCGCCGAGGGGAAGTAGGTGTGGTGGAAGAAGGCGATGCGCAGGTCCGGGCGCAGTTCGCGCAGGTAGGCCGGGACCATCCACAGGTTGTAGTCGTGCAGCCACACGATGGCGCCTTTGGCGGCTTCCAGGGCGGTGCGTTCGGCGAAGGCGCGGTTGACTTTGCAGAACACCTGCCAGTCGTCCTCGTTGAAGGTGGCCCGTTCCCAGAAGGTGTGCAGGGTCGGCCAGAAGGCCTCCTTGGAGAAGCGCTTGTAGAAGATGTCGACTTCTTGCTTGCTGAGCTTGACCCGCGCGGCGGTGAGCTTGGGGTAGCGTTCGGCATCCACCGTGGTGTGGCTGTCGAAGGGTTCATCCTCGTCCTCGTGCACCGCCCAGGCGACCCAGGAGCCGGGCCGGCCGTCGCCGAAGAAGCTCAGCAGGGTGGGGATGATGCCGTTCGGCGAGGTCGGCCGGCGGCGCTGCAGCTTGCCGTCGGTGCCGCGGTATTCCTCATAGGGCAGGCGATGGTAAACCATCACCAGTTCGGCCTTGCCGGGCTGGGCGGCCTGGCGGTGCTCGGCGGCGATGCCGTGCTCGCCGAGGAAACCGAAGTGGGCGAAGGCTTCGAGGATGCCGCCGCAACCGGGGCGCTTGGCGTGCAGGGTGCGCGAGTGCTGGGCGGTGGCTTCCAGCAGGCCCGTCTCGGACTGGCCGACGCAGACGCCCTTGAACGGGCCGCTGAGCATGGACAGGTCGTTGAGGGTGTCACCGGCGGCCAGCACCTGGTCGGCGTCCAGCTTCAGCCAGTCGGCCAGGGCCTTGAGGCTGCTGCCCTTGTTCACCCCCTGGGGCAGGAAGTCGAGGTAGCGTTCGGCCGAGTAGAGCAGGTCGCAACCCAGGGCGCGGGCGGCGTCCAGCAGGGCCGGGTTGGCCGCCTCTTCGGGCGTGCAGAAGTAGGAGCAGCGACGGGCCTGGGGCACGTCCTGGCGCTCCAGGTCGAAGCCCTCGATGGCGCTGGCGACCTGGCTCTCGCCGGGCCACAGGGCGTCCACCGCGCTCTGCAGCGGCTGGATGGGCTGCAGCGTGTCGCCGTGCACCAGGCTGGCGCCGACGTCGGCGATGATGTAGTCCGGCTGCGGCAGGGTCGGGTCGGCCAAGAGCGGCAGCACCGCCTCCAGGCTGCGGCCGGTGACGTAGGCCAGGCGGATTTCGGGGTGGGCGGCGATGGTCTGGTAGAGGCTCAGGCGATCCTCGGGATCGCCGGCGAGAAAGGTTCCATCGAGATCGGTGGCAAGTAGCATGCGCTGTCTCCTTATGCAGTTGACGCGCCGACCTGGGCCGACGTGCTGTTGGGTGGGCGTTGCCGCGCGAGGGCGGCGGCCGCAGTTGTTGCAGCGGCGCGGTTGTGCGCCGCTAGCGTGATTCGGGGACGAGTGGCTCGTCGACGCGGCCCGTCTCGGCGGGCGGCGCATCGGGCATCAGTTCCAGCACCGTGTGGCTGGTGCGCAGCATCGGCATGAAGTGCGCCTGTTCGCCGCTGACCAGGTCGCTGACATGGCGCAGGCGGTACCAGGTGTAGGCGGCCAGCAGGGCCAGCACCGTGGCGAAGTACAGCGGCAGGGCGCGGGCGCCGAACTGCTGCATCAGCACCCCGGCCAGCAGCGGGCCGCACACCGAGCCGATGCCGTTGACCATCAGCAGGCTGCCGGAGCCGGCGAGAATCTCGTCGCCGTGCAGCTGGTCGATCAGCTGGGCCACGGCGATGGGGTAGATGGCGAACGCCAGGCCGCCGAACAGGAAGATCAGGCCGAGCAGCGCCCGACCGGCCGGCAGCAGGCTCATCCCGAGCGCCACCAGCACCGCCAGGATCACCACCCAGAGCATCACCAGGCGGCGGTCGTGTTTGTCCGAATAGCGGCCGATGGGCCACTGCAGCAGGGCGCCGCCGAGAATCGCGCTGCTCATCAGCAGGCCCACGCCGCCGGCGTCGAAGCCGCTGAGGCTGGCGTACACCGGCGCCATGCCCCAGAAGGCCCCGAGGGCCAGGCCCGACAGGCCGGCGGCGACTATCGCCAGGGGGGCGATGCCGAGCAGTTGGCGCAGGTTGCTGTGCAGCGCCTCGGGCACGCTGGGCTGGGCCTGGCGAGTGAGGGTGATGGGCATCAGCGCGGCGCTGATCAGCATCGCCGCCAGGACGAAGAGGATGAAGTCGCCGGGCTCGGCCAGGCCCAGCAGTTGCTGCGCCGCGGCCAGGGCGCCGAGATTGACCGCCATGTACAGGGCGAACACCTGGCCGCGCTTGTCCTCGGGGGCCTGGGCGTTGAGCCAGCTCTCGATCACCATGTACAGGCTGACCAGGGCCAGGCCGTAGAGCACGCGCAGGGCCAGCCAGACCCAGGGGTCGACCAGCAGCACGTGGAGCAGGGCGGCGATGGCGGCCAGGGCGGCACAGAAGGCGAAGGCACGGATATGCCCAACGCGGCGCACCAGCGGAATCGCCAGCCAGGTGCCGAGGAGGAAGCCGACGAAATACCCGGACATGATCAGGCCGAGCATCGAGCTGGAGTAGCCTTCGGCGACGCCACGCAAGGTCAGGAGGGTGTTGAGCAGGCCATTGCCGAGCAGGAGTAACGCGACCCCGCTCAGCAGTGAGCTGATGGGGGCAATCTGGGACCACATGGCGGACTACCCTAGGGAACTACGCCCTCGATAGCAAGCACGAAGCGGGCCAGGTGGGTCGGGTTGCGTTGGTTAAGTTGTTGATATGCAAGGGGTAATTTAAGAGATAAAAGGCTGGCGATATTTTTTTGGCGAGATTTCGCACCCTTTTGGGGCATTGCCGGCTCAGGACGCCTCCACCCTGAGGGGGTTCAGGGCGGGAGGGGTGGTCCGGGCGGCCTGGTTGAAGCGCTCCACCATGGCGTTGAGCTCTTCGCGGTCGCGGCGGTTGGCGATGTGCCGGTCGGCGGTTTCCAGCACGCTCTGCGCGTGGCGGATCAGGTCGGCCTGGTGATGGGCGCGGGGGCGCTGGTACAGCAGGTTCTTGTAGGCCTGCAGCAGACCGATCAGCACATGCGGGTCCTCGTGGCCGTAGCTGCGCAGCGGACCGAAGATCAGCTGCAGCAACTGGTCCAGCGGTAGCTCGAAGAAGAACAGGCGCGGCGGCTGGTCCGGCAGGGGGACGACATCCAGGTCCGGCAGGGCCATGCGCTTGCTGAACAGTACGCTGAGCATGTCGATGGCGGTGATGGCCGTGCCCGGGTCGTTGATCCCGGGGCTCAGGGCCTTCACGGCGATCTCCGACATGTGCTTGCAGCCGAACAGGTAGTGGGAGCTGACGTACTGCTCGACGAAGAAGTCGAAGCAGTCGAGCAGTTGCTGGCTCAGGTCTTCGTCGACCTGGCGATCCAGTTTGAACAGCGGATGACCGCTCATGACGAAGAAGCCGCGATGGACCAGCACCGCCATGCGCAGGTCGTGCTCCTCGAGCAGGGCGCAGAGGGTGCTGACGTTGAGTTCCTTGAAATAGCCGCTGCGCTGGGCCTCGACCTGCACCCAGCCCTCGTCGACCGGCCAGGAGGGCGCCTGGGTGCAATCGAGCAGCTTGTGTTCGCAGTCGCTGAGTTTGTCCAGGGTGCCGATATAGAGGCTGTTGAGGATGTGCTCGACCTGAATCGACTGGCTGATCGAGCGGATGAAGTGCACGAACAGCCCCAGGCAGGCGATGCCCAGGCCCAGGGTGACCAGTACGCCGAGGCTGGGAACCCGTTCGTCGCCCTGTTGCTCGATGGTGGTGATCAGCAGCAGCGCATAGAGAATGGTGCCCAGGTAGAAGCCCAGGGTCTTCTGGTGGCCCTTGCTGCTGATCAGCCCGGGAATCAGCCGCGGCGACAGGGCCGCGGCCGCGTTGTTGAGCACCACCATGACCATGGAGAAGCTGAACACCATCAACGACATGATGCCGGCCACCAGGGTGCCGAGGATCAACCGCGCGTTGTCGGCGTTCTTCACCAGGCCGATGTCCAGCCTGGCCTTCACCGCCAGCAGCCAGGGCTGGTACTCGATGGCGATGTTGAGCAGGCACAGCAGCAGGAAACCCAGGGCGATCAGCGTCGGGTAGAACGCCAGGCTGTGGATGGTGCGCAGGTAGGCGCGGAAGAGCAGGTTGGAGGGTTGCACCACGGGAGCGGCCGCCGAAACGAAGGGTTTGCCCGAACTATAGTCGAGCCCTCGTCCGGCGGGCCGGCTCCCCGGCAGCCCTCAGCTGCAGACCCGGGCGATGGCGCTGGCCAGTTGGTCCAGGCGCTGGGCATCCAGGCCGGCGACATTGGCCCGTCCCGAGCCGACCATGTACACGCTGTACTCCTCGCGCAGGCGCTGCACCTGCCGCGGCGACAGGCCGGTGTAGGAGAACATCCCCCGCTGCACGGTGATATGGGCGAAGCGCTCGGCCAGGCCGTGGGGGCGCAGGGCCTCGACCAGTCCCTGGCGCAGGGCGGCGACGCGCTGGCGCATGGCGTCCAGCTCGTCGATCCACAGGGCCTTGAGTTCGTCGTCGTCGAGGATGCTGGCGACCACCGCGGCGCCGTGGGCCGGCGGCGTGGACCACAGGTTGCGGGCGATGGAGGCCAGCTGGCTGCGTACATCCTGAAGCTTTCCGGTGTCTGCCGCGCAGACCAGCAGGGCGCCGGTGCGCTCGCGGTAGAGGCCGAAGTTCTTCGAGCAGGAGCTGGTGATCAGCAGCTCCGGCAGCGCCTCGGCGAACAGCCGCACGGCCCAGGCGTCCTGCTCCAGACCGTCGCCGAAGCCCTGGTAGGCGAAGTCGATCAGCGGCAGCAGCTCGCGCGCCTTGACCACCTCCAGCACCCGGCGCCAGTCGTCCTGGCCGAGGTCGAAGCCGGTGGGGTTGTGGCAGCAGGCGTGCAGCAGCACCACGTCGCCCTGGGGCAGGCGGCCGAGGGTCTCGAGCATGGCCTCGACATCCAGGCGGTTGTCGGGGCCGACATAGGGGTAGTGGCCGACGCGCAGACCGGCTTCGGCGAACAGGGTCTCATGGATCGGCCAGGTCGGGTCGCTCAGCCAGATGCCACGGCCCGGCAGGCAGTGGCCGATGAAGTCGGCCGCCAGGCGCAGGGCGCCGGTGCCGCCGGGGGTCTGGCTGGCGGCGGCACGCTGTTCGGCCAGGGCCGGGCTGGCGGCGCCGAGCACCAGTTCGGCCAGGCGCGCGGTGAACAGGGCATCGCCATGGCCGCCGATGTAGCTCTTGCTGGTCTCGCCCTCGACCAGGCGCTGCTCGGCCAGCTTGACCGCCCGCGGGATGGGGGTCAGGCCGCGGGCATCCTTGTACACCCCGACGCCCAGGTCCAGCTTGGCCGGATTGGCGTCGGCGGCGAAGGCTTCCATCAGGCCGAGGATGGGGTCGCCGGGCACCCGTGCGATGGCGCCGAAGTGCCTCACTTGCGGCCCTCCGCGTTCTTGGCCACCTCGTCGGTGCGCGCGGCCATGATGAAGTCGTTGCGGTGCAGGCCGCGGGCCTCATGGCTCCACCAGGTCACGGTGACCTTGCCCCATTCGGTGAGCAGGGCCGGGTGGTGGCCTTCTTCCTCGGCGATGGCGCCGACGGCGTTGGTGAAGGCCAGGGCATGGCGGAAGTTGCGGAACAGGAAGACCTTCTCCAGCTCCATGTGGTCGCCGCGGGTCTCGATGTTCCAGTCGGGGATCTGCTTGATCAGTTCGGCCAGTTCTTCGTCGGACACCAGCGGGGCACCGGCGCGGCAGGCTTCGCAGTGGGCTTGGGCAAGGCTCATGGGGGTTCTCCTGAAGATGGGGGTGTTCGTAGGGTGGACAACGGCCCTCGGCCTTGTCCACCGGGACAGGGTGATGGTGGATAAGCCGCCGCAGGCGGCGTTATCCGCCCTACGCGGCTTTGGGTGGGAACTTCGGGGCGTGCAGGCCCATCTGCATGGCCCGGTGGACCAGGGCCATGATGTCCTCGTGGGCCAGTTCGAACAGGCGCTTGAGCTCCGGCAGGACGAAGTACAACGGCTGCAGGATGTCGATGCGATAGGGGGTGCGCATCGCCTCCAGCGGGTCGAAGGCCTGGTGCTCGGGCGCATCGGACAGGCAGTAGACGGTTTCCTTCGGCGAGGAGAGGATGCCGCCGCCGTAGATCTTGCGGCCCTGGCTGGTGTCGACCAGACCGAACTCGATGGTCATCCAGTACAGCCGCGCCAGGAACACCCGCTCTTCCTTGCTGGCCTTGAGGCCGAGCTTGCCGTAGGTGTGGGTGAATTCGGCGAACCAGGGGTTGGTCAGCAGCGGGCAGTGGCCGAAGATCTCGTGGAAGATGTCCGGCTCCTGCAGGTAGTCCAGCTCTTCCGGCGTGCGGATGAAGGTGGCCACCGGGAATTGCTGGCTGGCCAGCAGCTCGAAGAAGGTCTGGAAGGGAATCAGCGCCGGTACCCGGGCGACCCGCCAGCCGGTGCTGGCCTGCAGCACCTTGTTGATCTCGTCGAGCTGGGGGATGCGTTCGAGCGGCAGGCCGAGCTGGTCGATGCCGTCCAGGTACTCCTGGCAGGCGCGCCCCTCGACCACCTTGAGCTGCCGGGTGATCAGGGTGTTCCACACCCGATGCTCGGCCTCGTCGTAGTGGATGAAGCCGCTTTCGTCCGGTTTGCGGGCCACGTACTGCGTGGATTTCATCGCTGCCTCCTGAGGGGGCCTTGTTGTTGTGTTGGACTATGGATATCCCAGGATGTGCGATTGCGCAGCCGCTCCCGGGAAAAGACGGGCGGTGACAAGGCGCGCTTTCCGTAAAGAATAGATTACGAAGGCGGCGGAGTGGCGACGCGCCGTCTTGCTGGTGGCTATGTCCGTAACATATTCTTGACGGAAATTACGGCAGATTGCTCGATTCCAGGGGCCTCAGCCGCTTCCAACGCCGCCATCGGGGCCCGTCATGCGTATCAAAGTCCACTGCCAGAACCGTATCGGTATCCTGCGCGACATCCTCAACCTGCTGGTCGACTACGGCATCAACGTCGCCCGCGGCGAGGTCGGCGGCGAGCAGGGCAATGCCATCTACCTGCACTGCCCGAACCTGATCAACCTGCAGTTCCAGTCGCTACGCGCCAAGTTCGAGGCGATTTCCGGGGTGTTCGGCGTCAAGCGCGTCGGCCTGATGCCCAGCGAACGGCGCCACCTGGAGCTCAACGCCTTGCTCGGCGCCCTGGATTTTCCGGTGCTGTCGATCGACATGGGCGGCAGCATAGTCGCCGCCAACCGCGCCGCCGCGCAGCTGCTCGGCGTGCGGGTGGACGAGGTGCCGGGCATTCCGCTGTCGCGCTACGCCGAGGACTTCGACCTGCCCGAGCTGGTGCGCGCCAACAAGTCGCGGATCAACGGCCTGCGGGTCAAGGTCAAGGGCGACGTGTTCCTCGCCGATATCGCCCCGCTGCAGACCGAGCACGACGAAAGCGATGCGCTGGCCGGCGCGGTGCTGACCCTGCACCGCGCCGACCGGGTGGGCGAGCGTATCTACCACGTGCGCAAGCAGGAGCTGCGCGGCTTCGACAGCATCTTCCAGAGCTCCAAGGTGATGGCCGCGGTGGTGCGCGAGGCGCGGCGCATGGCGCCGCTGGACGCACCGCTGCTGATCGAGGGCGAGACCGGCACCGGCAAGGAGCTGCTGGCCCGCGCCTGCCATCTGGCCAGCCCGCGAGGGCAGTCGCCGTTCATGGCGCTCAACTGCGCCGGGCTGCCGGAGTCCATGGCCGAGACCGAGCTGTTCGGTTACGGCCCGGGGGCCTTCGAGGGGGCGCGGCCGGAGGGCAAACTTGGCCTGCTGGAGCTGACTGCCGGCGGCACCCTGTTTCTCGACGGCGTCGGCGAGATGAGCCCGCGCCTGCAGGCCAAGCTGCTGCGTTTCCTGCAGGACGGCTGCTTCCGCCGGGTCGGCAGCGACGAGGAGGTGTACCTGGACGTGCGGGTGGTCTGCGCCACCCAGGTCGACCTGTCCGAGCTGTGCGCCAAGGGCGAGTTCCGTCAGGACCTCTATCACCGCCTCAACGTGCTGAGCCTGCATATTCCGCCGCTACGCGAGTGTCTGGATGGCCTGGCGCCGCTGGTCGAGCACTTTCTCGACCAGGCCAGTCGGCAGATCGGCTGCCCCTTGCCGGGTCTGGCGCCCCAGGTGCTGGACAAGCTCGGCCACTACCACTGGCCGGGCAACGTGCGCCAGCTGGAGAACGTGCTGTTCCAGGCCGTGTCGCTGTGCGAGGGCGGCACGGTCAAGGTCGAGCATATCCGCCTGCCGGACTATGGCGCGCCGCAGCCGCTCGGCGACTTCTCCCTGGAGGGCGGCCTGGAAGTCATCCTCGGCCGCTTCGAGAAGGCCGTGCTGGAGCGCCTGTATGCCGAGCATCCGAGCAGCCGCCAACTGGGCAAGCGCCTGGGGGTGTCGCACACCACCATCGCCAACAAGTTGCGCCAGCACGGTGTCGGCAAGGAGTAAGAACGCTTCGCATTCTGGTTGTTGGTGCAAATGGGAGTCTGTAGCATTACGTTTCAATTTTGCGCCGCAGGGAACGCCTGGCCTGACAACAAGAAGGTAGTTCCATGCTCAAGACGTTCCTCATCTACAGCCACCTGCTGGCCACCTGTGTCGCCCTCGGTACCCTGTTGCAGACCGACCACAAGCTCTGGCGCTGGCGCAAGGCAGGACTGGACGAGGGCAAGCGCGCCCAGTTGGCGGAGGTGCAGCAGGTGGTCAGCCTGGCACTGCTGGCCCTGTGGGTCACCGGGTTGGCGCTGGTGGCGCAGGGCTATCTGACGGCCGGGGCCGACTATCTGCTCAATCAGAAACTCTGGGCCAAGGGCAGCGTGGTCGTGCTGCTGACCTGCAACGGTGTACTGCTGCACCGCCTCGGTTTTCCCCTGTTGCACCAGGCGCCCTTCGTTGCCTTGCCTGCCTCGGCGCGGATTCGCCTGGGCCTGCTCGGCGCGCTGTCCATGAGCGCCTGGCTGTTCGCCGCGTTTCTCGGGGTGGCGCGGCCCTGGAATCAGGGCATGGCCTACCTGGAGGTGATGGGGATATTCGCCGCGCTCTGGTTACTGGCCAGCCTGGTGGCCTGCTGGGTGGTGAGCAGTGTGGGCATTGCGGGTAGCGGCGAGACCGGCGGCGGGGCGGCCGAGTCCTGTTAGACCTTGGTGCAATGGCGGGGGCGGGTACGGGTGGCGGAAACTGGGCCCGTCCGGATCCTGCGTGATTTGGAGACAGGCATTTTCCATTCCTTTGGGAGTGATTGGGTAGGCGACCCCTGGCGGGTCGCCTTTTTTTGCCTGTTTTTCGGGCCTCGATAGCGTTATGTCGGCGCCCCGGGCGACCGGGGTTCCACGGCTGGCCGGGTCGCAGGTCCGCTCCTTGTGCGGGGGTGAGACCCTTGTCGTAGAGCGGTAATACCATGGTCGAATGGCCCAGGGAGGGGGGTGTGGCTACAAAATGACGCATTGCAGAACAACAACTAACCACTGAGGTATTGCTGATGAGTGCTGCGTCCCTGTATCCCGTGCGCCCCGAGGTAGCGGCCCGTTCGTTGACCGATGAGGCCACCTACAAAGCCATGTACCAGCAGTCGGTGATCAATCCCGAGGGTTTCTGGCGTGAACAGGCCCAACGTCTGGACTGGATCAAGCCCTTCACTCAGGTCAAGCAGACCTCCTTCGACGATCACCGCGTCGATATCAAGTGGTTCGCCGACGGCACCCTCAACGTGGCCTACAACTGCCTGGATCGTCACCTGGAGGAGCGCGGCGAGGCCGTGGCGATCATCTGGGAGGGCGACGACCCGTCCGAGAGCAAGCGCATCACCTACCGCGAGTTGCACGAGCAGGTGTGCAAGCTGGCCAACGCCCTGCGCGGGCAGGACGTGCATCGCGGCGACGTGGTGACCATCTACATGCCGATGATCCCGGAAGCAGTGGTGGCCATGCTCGCCTGCGCGCGCATCGGCGCCATTCATTCGGTGGTGTTCGGCGGCTTCTCGCCCGAGGCGCTGGCCGGGCGGATCATCGACTGCAAGTCCAAGGTGGTGATCACCGCCGACGAGGGCCTGCGCGGCGGCAGGAGCATCCCGCTCAAGGAGAACGTCGACGATGCCCTGACCAACCCGGAAACCGCCAGCGTGCAGAAGATCATCGTCTGCAAGCGCACCGGCGGCCAGATCAAGTGGCACCCGCATCGCGACATCTGGTACGAGGACCTGATGCAGGTCGCCGGCAGCCAGTGCGCGCCGAAGGAGATGGGGGCCGAGGAGCCGCTGTTCATCCTCTATACCTCCGGCTCCACCGGCAAGCCCAAGGGCGTGCAGCACACCACCGGCGGTTATCTGCTGTATGCCGCGCTGACCCATGAGCGGGTCTTCGACTACCGCCCGGGCGAGGTGTTCTGGTGCACCGCCGACATCGGCTGGGTCACCGGCCACAGTTACAACGTCTACGGGCCGCTGGCCAACGGCGCCACCATCGTGCTGTTCGAGGGCGTGCCGAACTACCCGGACATCACCCGCGTCGCCAAGATAGTCGACAAGCACCAGGTCAATATCCTCTACACGGCGCCGACCGCGATTCGCGCCATGATGGCCCAGGGCACGGCGGCGGTGGAGGGGTTCGACGGCTCCAGCCTGCGCCTGCTCGGCTCGGTCGGCGAGCCGATCAACCCGGAAGCCTGGCAGTGGTATTACGAGACGGTCGGCCAGAGCCGCTGCCCGATCGTCGACACCTGGTGGCAGACCGAGACCGGCGCCACCCTGATGTCGCCGCTGCCCGGCGCCCACGGCCTCAAGCCGGGATCGGCGGCGCGGCCGTTCTTCGGCGTGCAGCCGGCCCTGGTGGACAGCATGGGCAACCTGCTGGAAGGCGCCACCGAGGGCAACCTGGTGATCATCGACTCCTGGCCGGGCCAGGCGCGCACCCTGTACGGCGATCACGACCGTTTCGTCGACACCTATTTCAAGACCTTCCGGGGCATGTACTTCACCGGCGACGGCGCCCGGCGCGACGAGGACGGCTACTACTGGATCACCGGCCGGGTGGACGACGTGCTCAACGTATCCGGCCACCGCATGGGCACCGCGGAAGTGGAAAGCGCCATGGTCGCCCATCCTAAGGTCGCCGAGGCGGCGGTGGTCGGCGTGCCGCACGACATCAAGGGGCAGGGCATCTACGTCTACGTCACCCTGAACAGCGACGAGGAGCCTTCCGAGCAGCTGCGCCTGGAGCTGAAGAACTGGGTGCGCAAGGAAATCGGTCCGATCGCCACGCCGGACGTGATCCAGTGGGCGCCGGGCCTGCCGAAGACCCGCTCGGGCAAGATCATGCGCCGTATCCTGCGCAAGATCGCCGTCGCCGAATACGATGCGCTCGGCGACATCTCCACGCTGGCCGACCCTGGCGTGGTGCAACACCTCATCGACACTCACCGCGGCATGCAGGCCGCCTGACCGGCACCTGTCGACGACGCCCCGCCCGGCCACAAGCCGCGGCGGGGCGTCGTGCTTTTGGAGGCTCGGATGGATGCGGGAGGGCCGGTAACGCCTCGCGCTATCGATGGGGTCTATGGAAACGCAGTTGTGCGCTATCGGCGCGTCGAACGCCGGCCCTGAAACTTACCGATGTGCTACAGGCCTTGTATCCCGGGCTTCTTCAGTGTTGGGCGCGCTTATTGCAGTATTATTCGGTTTACCTTTCCTGCGCCTCTGCATGTTTGTCGGGGGACTGTCAATGCGCCCGGCGTGCCCTTTCTGGCCTTTTGTAAATACTTGTCGCATTGAGGAAATTTCGACTTCCGGGCTCTCGCTAGAATGCCGATCACCGAGCCGGGCTCCTTGTCGTCCGCGAGTTACGCGGCAAGGACGGCGACGATCCCTGCAATTCGTGCATGGCTGACTGCCTGCGCACGCTCCCCGGCACCGCCACGCGAAGCCATTCCCATTCGAAGGAGTCACAAGATGAAGAAGATCGCACTTCTCGGCGCACTGGCGCTCTCCGTGCTGTCCCCGCTGGCCATGGCCGATGACGCCAAGCCCCTGCGCATCGGCATCGAGGCGGCCTACCCGCCGTTCGCCTACAAGACCCCGGAAGGCAACATCACCGGTTTCGACTACGACATCGGCCAGGCCCTGTGCGAAGAGATGAAGGTCGAGTGCAAGTGGATCGAGCAGGAGTTCGACGGCCTGATCCCGGCACTGAAGGTGCGCAAGTTCGATGCGGTGCTGTCCTCGATGTCCATCACCGAAGATCGCAAGAAGTCGGTTGATTTTACCGGCAAGTACTACTCCACTCCGGCCAAGCTGGCGATGAAGGCCGGTACCCAGCTCAACGATCCGCTGGTCGACCTCAAAGGCAAGAAGGTCGGCGTGCAGCGCTCCTCGATCTACGACCGCTATGCCACCGACAACTTCGCCCCGGCCGGCATCGAAGTGGTGCGCTACAGTTCGCAGAACGAGATCTTCCTGGACCTGACCGCCGGCCGCCTGGACGCCACCCTGGCCGACTCGGTGAACATCGACGACGGCTTCCTCAAGACCGACGCCGGCAAGGGTTTCGCCTTTGCTGGGCCTGACTTCACCGATATGAAGTATTTCGGCGAAGGGCAGGGCATCGCCGTGCGCAAGGGCGACAAGGCCCTGGCCGACAAGATCACCGCGGCCATCGCGGCGATCCGCGCCAACGGCAAGTACAAGGAAGTGCAGGACAAGTATTTCGACTTCGACGTCTACGGCGAGTAATCGCTTCCCACCGAAAGTGGCGCAACCCGATGCAACGCGGACTTGCGCCACTTTTTCGTTGTGCTTCCGGCGCCTCGCGGCGCCCGCATGAGGTAACTGGAGCATGCTGAACGGCTACGGCTCGACCATTCTCGAAGGTGCCTGGCTCACCCTGCTGTTGGCCCTGTCCTCGGTGGCGGTCGCCATTTTCCTGGGCCTGCTCGGGGCGGCCTTCCGCCTGTCGCCGATCAAATGGCTGGCGATACTGGGTGAGGCCTACGCCACGGTGATTCGTGGTATTCCCGACCTGGTACTGATCCTGCTGATCTTCTACGGTGGCCAGGACCTGGTGAACCGGGTGGCGCCGATGCTCGGTTATGACGAATACATCGACATCAACCCCTTCATCGCCGGTGTGTTCACCATGGGCTTCATCTTCGGCGCCTACCTGTCGGAGACCTTCCGCGGCGCCTTCATGGCCATCCCCAAGGGCCAGGCCGAGGCGGGGGCGGCCTACGGCATGAGCGGGATCAAGGTGTTCTTCCGCATCCTGGTACCGCAGATGATCCGCTTCGCCATTCCCGGCTTCACCAACAACTGGCTGGTGTTGACCAAGGCCACCGCGCTGATCTCGGTGGTCGGCCTGCAGGACATGATGTTCAAGGCCAAGAGCGCCGCCGATGCCACGCGTGAGCCCTTCACCTTCTACCTGGCGGTCGCGGCCCTGTATCTGGTGCTGACCAGCGTGTCGCTGCTGGCCCTGCGTTACCTGGAAAAGCGCTACTCGGTCGGCGTCAAAGCCGCCGACCTGTGAGCATGGGAGCGAACGCATGATCTTCGATTACAACGTCATCTGGGCCAGCCTGCCGCTGTACTTCGGCGGTGTGCTGGTCACCCTCAAGCTGCTGTTGATCTCCCTGGCGCTGGGCCTGGCCATGGCGGTTCCCCTGGCGCTGATGCGCGTTTCCAAGTCGCAGCTGGTGAACTTCCCGGCCTGGCTCTACACCTACGTGATCCGCGGCACGCCGATGCTGGTGCAGCTGTTCCTGATCTACTACGGCCTGGCCCAGTTCGAGGCGGTGCGCGAGGGCGCGCTCTGGCCCTACCTGTCGGACGCGACCTTCTGCGCCTGCCTGGCCTTCGCCATCAACACCAGCGCCTACAGCGCCGAAATCCTCGCCGGCAGCCTGCGCGCCACGCCCCATGGCGAGATCGAGGCGGCCAAGGCCATGGGCATGTCGCGGGCCAAGCTGTACCGCCGCATCCTGCTGCCCTCGGCGCTACGCCGCGCGTTGCCGCAGTACAGCAACGAAGTGATCATGATGCTGCACACCACCAGCCTGGCGTCGATCGTCACCCTGATCGACATCACCGGCGCGGCGCGCACCGTCAGCTCGCAGCACTACTTGCCGTTCGAGGCCTTCATCACCGCCGGTTTGCTCTACCTGTGCCTGACCTTCATCCTCGTGCGCCTGTTCAAGGCGGCCGAGCGCCGCTGGCTCGGCTATATGGCGCCGCGCAAGGCCTGAGGGGGCGAGCATGCAACGGATCGACCACGTCCTGCCCTGGGGTTGTCCTGGCTCCGAGCGGCGGCTGAGCGTGTTCCGCTTCGGCAACGGCCCACGCAAGGCCTATATCCAGGCGTCATTGCACGCCGATGAACTGCCGGGCATGCGTGTCGCCGTCGAGCTCAAGCGGCGCCTGCGCGAGCTGGAGGCGCTGGGTCGCCTGAGCGGAGTGGTCGAGCTGGTGCCGCTGGCCAACCCCATCGGTCTGGCGCAGCTGTTCCAGGCCACCGTCCAGGGACGCTTCGAGTTCGCCAGCGGCAAGAACTTCAATCGGGACTTCTTCGACCTGGCCAGCGCCATCGCCCCGGCCCTGGACGGCAGCCTGGGGGCGGACGGCGCCGCCAACGTGCGGCTGATCCGGGCGGCCATGCAAGCGGCGCTCGAGGCGCTGCCGCCGGCCCAGTCCGAGTTGCAGGGCTTGCAGCGCCTGCTGCTGGGGCATGCCTGCGATGCCGATGTGGTGCTCGACCTGCACTGCGACTTCGAGGCCGTGGTGCACCTGTACAGCCTGCCGCAGCATTGGGATGAACTGCGATCGTTGGCCGCGCGGCTGCAGGCGGGCGCGGTGCTGACCACGGAGGACGCCGGCGGCAGCTCCTTCGACGAAGCCTGCGCCACACCCTGGTTGCAGCTGGCGCGGCGCTTCCCCGCGGCGACCATCCCGCTGGCCTGCCTGGCGACCACGGTCGAGCTGGGCGGCATGGCCGACACCGAGGCGGACCGGGCCCAGGCCAGTGCCGAGGCCATCCTGGCATTTCTCGCCGAACAGGGGCTGATCGCCGGCGACTGGCCGGCGGCACCGGAGGCCTGCTGCGAGGCCACGCCGTTCGAGGGGGCCGAATACGCCTATGCGCCCCATGCCGGGGTGGTGAGTTTCCTGCAACCGCTGGGGGCGCGGGTCGCCGCCGGCGAGCCGCTGTTCGAGGTGATCGACCCGCTGGACGATCGCCGCAGCATCGTCTGTGCGACCACCAGCGGGGTGCTCTATGCGCGTGAACGGATGCGCTTCGCCCAACCCGGTCTGTGGCTGGCCAAGGTGGCCGGTTCTACCCCTATTCGCCTGGGTCGCCTGTTGAGCGACTGATTCAAGAGAGTGGAAACCATGTACAAACTCGAAGTTCAGGATCTGCACAAGCGCTATGGCAGCCACGAGGTGCTCAAGGGCGTGTCCCTGGCGGCCAAGGCCGGCGACGTGATCAGCATCATCGGCTCCAGCGGCTCGGGCAAGAGTACCTTCCTGCGCTGTATCAACCTGCTGGAGCAGCCCTACGGCGGCAAGATCCTGCTCAACGGCGAGGAGCTCAAGCTGGTGGCCAACAAGGACGGCGGACTCAAGGCCGCCGACCCCAAGCAGCTGCAGCGCATGCGCTCGCGCCTGGCCATGGTCTTCCAGCATTTCAACCTGTGGTCGCACATGAACGTGCTGGAGAACGTCATGGAGGCCCCGGTGCATGTGCTCGGGATGGCCAAGAAGGAGGCCCAGGAGAAGGCCGAGCATTACCTGAACAAGGTCGGCGTGGCGCACCGCAAGGATGCCTACCCGGGGCACATGTCCGGCGGCGAGCAGCAGCGCGTGGCGATCGCCCGGGCCCTGGCCATGGAGCCGGAGGTGATGCTGTTCGACGAGCCGACCTCGGCGCTCGACCCGGAGCTGGTCGGCGAGGTGCTCAAGGTCATGCAGGACCTGGCCACCGAAGGCCGCACCATGGTGGTGGTGACCCACGAGATGGGCTTCGCCCGCGAGGTGTCCAACCAGCTGGTGTTCCTCCACAAGGGCGTGGTAGAAGAGCGGGGCTGTCCGAAGGAGGTGCTGGCCAACCCGCAGTCCGAGCGGCTTCAGCAGTTCCTGTCCGGTAGTCTGAAATAAGCACGAGAGCGGGCGTGGCGGCATGCCCCCCTAAGCCAATAGAGCCTAAACTGCCCCCCATGACTGCCCATCGAATCGGCTTCCTGCTGTGGCCCAATACCAAGCCCCTGACCTTGGCATTGGCCGAGGAAGCCTTGCGTGTCGCCCAACGCGTCCACCCCGAAGTGGCTTACGAACTGTCCTTCCTCCAGGCCGAAGCGCCCGAGGATGGAGCCTGGCGCCTGCCGGGCGAACCCTGGCAGGGCAGGCTGGAGGGCGTGCACAAGCTGTTCCTGCTGGCTGACGAGCCGCCTGCGGCGATGGCCCCTGCGCTGTCGGCTGCGCTCAAGCAGTGGGTGCGCGCCGGCGGCATCGTCGGCGGCGTCTCCGCCGGGGTCTATCCCCTGGCCCAGCTGGGCCTGCTCGACGGTTACCGCGCCGCGGTGCACTGGCGTTGGCAGGACGATTTCAGCGAGCGCTTCCCCAAGGTGATCGCCACCAGCCACCTGTTCGACTGGGACCGCGACCGTCTCTCCGCCTGTGGCGGCCTGGCCGTGCTCGACCTGCTGCTGGCCCTGCTGGCCCGCGATCACGGCGCCGAACTGGCCGGTGCGGTGTCCGAGGAACTGGTGGTCGAGCGCATCCGTGAAGGCAGCGAGCGTCAGCGCATCCCGCTGCAGAATCGCCTGGGCTCCAGCCATCCCAAGCTGACCCAGGCGGTGCTGCTGATGGAGGCGAACATCGAGGAGCCGCTGACCACCGACGAGATCGCCCAGCATGTGTGCGTGTCGCGTCGTCAGCTGGAGCGCATCTTCAAGCAGTACCTGACCCGCGTGCCCAGCCAGTATTACCTGGAGTTGCGCCTGAACAAGGCGCGCCAGTTGTTGATGCAGACCAGCAAGTCGATCATCCAGATCGGCCTGTCCTGCGGCTTCTCCTCGGGCCCGCACTTCTCCAGCGCCTACCGCAACTTCTTCGGCGCCACCCCGCGGGAAGACCGCAATCAGCGGCGCAGCAACAGCCCATTCGAGCTGAGCTCGGCGCCGGTCGAGCGCGAGTGAGTCGAGGCAAATGAAAAAGCCCGCTGCGATGCGGGCTTTTTTCATTGCGGTACTCGTCAGTCCCGTGGGGGCTGCTGCGGGTACAGCGCCTGGCCGCAGCGGTTGCAGAAGGCCGCCGTCTGCTCGTGCTCGGCCTTCTGACAATTCGGGCAGGCATGCTTGAGGTGTTCGCCGCCGCGGATGGCGCTGGCCAGTTCGGCGGTGAAGATGCCGGTGGGCACGGCGATGATCGAGTAGCCGGTGATCATCACCAGGGTGGAGAGCATCTGCCCGGCCGGGGTCTGCGGGGTGATGTCGCCGTAGCCCACGGTGGTCAGGGTCACCACCGCCCAGTAGATGCTGGTGGGAATGCTGGTGAAGCCATTGGCCGGACCCTCGATCACGTACATCAGTGCGCCGAACACCGTGACCAGGGTGGACACGCTGACCAGGAACACCGTGACCTTCTGCCGGCTGCCGCGCAGGGCGGTAAGCAGGAAGTTGGCCTGACTCAGGTACTGGCGCAGCTTGAGCACGCGGAAGATGCGGATCATGCGCACGACCCGCACGATCATCAGGTACTGGGCGTCGGCGAAGATCAGCGCCAGAATCGCCGGCATCACGGCCAGCAGGTCGACCAGGCCGAAGAAGCTGAAGGCATAGCGCAGCGGTTTGGGTGAGCAGTACAGGCGCAAGCCGTACTCGACGGCGAACATCAGGGTGAAGGCCCACTCCAGGCCGTCGAACAGGCCGGCGTACTGCCGGTGGTAGGCGTCGACGCTGTCGAGCATTACCACCACCAGGCTGGCCAGGATGATCAGCAGCAGCCAGTTGTCGAAGCGTTGTCCGGCCGGTGTGTCGGTGTGGAAGATGATGGCGTAAAGACGTTGGCGCCAGTTATCCATGGCGAACCCCCCTGCTTGCGAGAGGGCGAAGCCTAGGCAGGATGGGGCGGAGGTGGCAAGGGTTCTTCCCAGGCGATGGTCGAATGTCGTGCGCTGTGTGCTGCCGCCAGGGGGCTGCTTGCGCACCGCTCGCGCTGCAACGGCACGTTGCGCGAGCGGTGCGGGCCGTGTCGCCCGCGCTTAGGCCCTGCCGGTGGGCAGGGCCTAAGCGCGCCGTTGTCAGTCGACCGCCAGGTAGTGTTTGGTGAAGCTGTCGCTGACGACTTCCCACAGGGTGTTGGTGCCGCTGGCGACGAAGAAGGAGTCGCCCGCTTTGTAGTGGGCGGTT
The DNA here is from genome assembly GCF_051904775.1 of Pseudomonas sp. MBLB4123. Lineage (NCBI taxonomy): Bacteria > Pseudomonadati > Pseudomonadota > Gammaproteobacteria > Pseudomonadales > Pseudomonadaceae > Pseudomonas > Pseudomonas sp. MBLB4123. The sequence continues at coordinate 1,419,789 of NZ_CP196711.1, read as the reverse complement.
TCGCCGGTCTGTTCGTTGGTGATCTTCACCTCGCCGAGGGTCACCACGGCCTGCTCATGGAAGGTGTAGGGCAGGCGGAAACGGCTGCGGCGTACGCCGAAGTAGCCGGCGCTGACCGACTCGTCTTCGGTGGCGAAGGTGGTCAGGGCGAACATGCTGTTGTCGCCTTCGATCATTTCGACGCCGATGTCTTCGAGGGTGCCGCAGGGTTCCAGTTCTTCCAGGGTGATGCCTTGCTTGATGCTGTGCAGCATGTCGTTCTCGCTGGGTGGGGGATGGGTCTGGGACCCGAAAGGATGAGCTTTTACGCTAGCAGGGCGGGCGGCCGCCGCCATGCGCAGGCACGACACCGGCAACCGAGGAAACGCCGTGCTGCAGGCAGTTGTCCGGGCGCTTGGCGGTTGTCCGCCGGGCGCGCTGCACTGAGCGACCCTGAGGTCGGGTGGCAAGCGCCTGCCTAGTGGACGTTTGGTCCCGGCGCGCCGGCCTTTACCGCGCGTCGCCAGCCTTGTGCGCTGAGCCGAATCAGCCAGCAGGCGAGGATGAAGGGCAGGGTCAGGGCCGGCACCCCCAGGCTGGCCAGGCCGTGCTGCAGCAGCGTGGCCAGGACGCTGCCCAGCAGTAGCACCCAGGGTCGGCGCTGTACCTGGCTCAGGGCGATCGCCGCCAGCACGGCGTTGTAGCCGAAGAGCCCGCTCAGGGCGTCGGCCTGCGACCAGCCCAGCAGCGTGGCCAGGCCCAGGCCAGCAGCTGCGCCGAGCAGGGCCCAGAGGGCGGCGCGACGGTCGGCCAGCAGCAGGCCGAGCAGCAGGCACAGGCCGGACAGGGGGTTATCGAGGAAGATCACCTGGCCCAGGCCGCGCAGCACCGCCAGCAAGATGCCGAACCCGTCCAGGGTGGGCGTGCCGGCCGCGACCTCGTCCCGTAGCGGTAGCGGCAGAGGTGCGGCCAGGGCCAGCAGCCCCCAACCGAGCAGGACGAAGGGCAGGGTGAAGGCCGGCAGCCAGCCGCGCCGGCGCATCCGCGTCATCCAGGGCGCCAGCAGCAGGCTGGACAGCCCGCCGCCGAGGGCGATCAACAGCGCCAGCAGCGGCGACCAGGCGAACTGCAGGCTGGCCAGCAGGCCGAGGAGGATGCCGTTGTAGCCGTACAGGCCGATCTCGATATCGGCGCGCGGACAGTCGCGCCAGCGGGCCACCAGCATGCCGCTCAGACCACCGAGCAGGGCGCCGCCGAGCAGGTTCGGTGCGCCGAGGGCGAGCGCCAGCAGCACCAGCAGGCCGCAGCCGGGATGGCTCTGCAGGAATATCTGGCTGAAGCCGTTGAGCAACGCGCGCAAGCCGCGCAGGACGTGAGTGGGCAGGGGCGACATAGAGGCTCGGCGTGAATGAAAGCAGGCGCCGGTGAGAGCGCCCATCGGTCCAATCGTAGGGTGGGTTACGGCGCAATGTACAGCCGTGGCAGGCAGAATATCCCGCCCTGCGCCTAACCTACCCGACGAAACTGAATAAAAAGAGGCGCCCGCTGCCGCAGCAGGGGACGCCTGTAATCTGGCAATGCCAGCGTGGGAGCATGGAGGCTGCGGCCCGCAATGTTGCGGGCCAGGGCCAGCGGTCGGTCAGTGCAGGGTCTCGATGCGCAGGCTGTTGGTGCTGCCTGGCTGACCGAAGGGTTCGCCGGCGGTGATCACCAGGGTGTCGCCGGCCCGGGCGACGCCCTGGGCCCGGGCGATTTCCAGGGCGGTGCGGGTGACATCCTCGACCTTGTGCAGGCGCTCGTTGACCACCGAGTAGACGCCCCAGGCCACGGACAGGCGGCGCGCGGTATCCAGGCTCGGGGTCAGGCTGAGGATCGGCGCCTTCGGCCGCTCGCGCGAGGCGCGCAGGCTGCTGGCCCCGGACTCGCTGTAGTTGACCAGCGCGGCCACCGGCAGGATGGCGCTGATACGGCGAATGGCGCAGCTGATGGCGTCCGAGGCGGTAGCCTCGGCCTGGGGCCGACCGACGTCCAGCTGACTCTGGAAGTCCGGGCCGCCCTCCACTTGGCGGATGATCTTGCTCATCATCTGCACGGCCTCCAGCGGGTAGTCGCCGGAGGCGGTCTCGGCCGACAGCATCACCGCATCGGCCCCCTCGGCCACGGCGTTGGCCACGTCGGTGACCTCGGCACGGGTCGGCGCGGGGGAGAAACGCATGGATTCGAGCATCTGGGTGGCCACCACCACCGGCCGGCCGAGCTGGCGGCAGATGCGGATGATGTCCTTCTGGATGCGCGGTACGTTCTCCGCAGGCACCTCCACGCCCAGGTCGCCGCGGGCAACCATGATGGCGTCGCACAGCTGGGCGATTTCCTCGATCTTCTGCACCGCCGAGGGCTTCTCGATCTTGGCCATGAGGGCGGCCTTGCCCTGGATCAGCGCGCGAGCCTCGAGGATGTCCTCGGGGCGCTGGACGAAGGACAGGGCCACCCAGTCCACGCCCAGTTCCAGGCCGAAGGTCAGGTCGCGGCGATCCTTCTCGGTCAGCGGGCTCAGTTGCAGTACCGCCTCGGGCACGTTGACCCCCTTGCGGTCGGACAGCTCGCCGCCGGCGATCACCTCGGTGATCACCGCGTCGCTTTCCTTGGCGGTCACCTGCAGGCGCAGACGGCCGTCGTCCAGCAGCAGGTTCATCCCCGGCTGCAGCGCCTCGATGATTTCCGGGTGCGGCAGGTTGACCCGCCGGGCGTCGCCCGGGGTGCTGTCCAGATCCAGGCGCAGGGTCTGGCCGCGCTGCAGCTCGACCTTGCCTTCGGCGAAGCGGCCAACCCGCAGCTTGGGTCCCTGCAGGTCCATGAGGATGCCGATGGGCGTGCCCAGCTGGCGCTCCACTTCGCGCACCCACTGGTAACGCTGGGCGTGGTCGGCGTGCTCGCCGTGGCTGAAGTTGAGGCGAAACAGATTGACCCCGGCCTCCACCAGCTGGCGGATCTGTTCGATGCCTTCGACGGCCGGCCCGAGGGTGGCGAGGATCTTAACTTTCTTGTCGGCGTTCATTGGGCGGGTTCCTCGAGGATCAGAATGGCGCGGAAATCGTTGACGTTGGTACGGGTCGGGCCGCTGACGATCAGGGCGTCCAGGGCGGCGAAGTAGCCATAGCCGTCGTTGTTGTCCAGCTCGTCGCGGGCGTTCAGGCCCAGGCGCGCGGCGCGGGCGTAGGCGTCCGGGGTCATCAGGGCGCCGGCGTTGTCCTCGGAGCCGTCGATGCCGTCGGTGTCGCCGGCCAGGGCGTAGACCCCGGGCAGGCCCTTGAGACTCTCGGTGAGACTCAGCAGGAACTCGGCGTTGCGTCCGCCGCGGCCGTTGCCGCGCACGGTGACGGTGGTCTCGCCGCCGGAGAGGATCACGCAGGGCGCCTTGAGCGGCTGGCCGTGCAGGCGTACCTGGCGGGCGATGCCGGCATGCACCTTGGCCACCTCGCGCGATTCGCCCTCCAGATCGCCGAGGATCAGCGGGGTGAAGCCGGCGGCGCGGGCCTTCTCGGCGGCGGCCTCCAGGGACTGCTGGGGGGTGGCGATCAGCTGGAAATGGCTGCGCGAGAGCACCGGGTCGCCAGGCTTGACCGTCTCCGAGCGCGGGTCCTGCAGCCAGGTGCGCACGTTGGCCGGAATCTCGATCTGGTAGCGCGCCAGTATCGCCAGGGCCTCGGCCGAGGTAGTCGGGTCGGCCACCGTGGGGCCGGAGGCGATCACCGTGGCCTCGTCGCCCGGCACGTCGGAAATCGCGTAGGTATAGACGCTGGCCGGCCAGCAGGCCTTGGCCAGGCGGCCGCCCTTGATCGCCGAGAGGTGCTTGCGCACGCAGTTCATCTCGCCGATGGAGGCGCCGGACTTGAGCAGGGCCTTGTTGATCGCCTGCTTGTCGGCCAGCGAGATGCCCTCGGCCGGCAGGGCCAGCAGCGAGGAGCCGCCGCCGGACAGCAGGAAGATCACCCGGTCGGACTCCTGCAGGTTGCTGACCAGCTCCAGCACCCGCCGCGCGACCCGCTCGCCGGCATCGTCCGGCACCGGATGGGCGGCTTCCACCACCTCGATCTTGCGGCAATCGGCGCCGTGCTCGTAGCGGGTCACCACCAGGCCGGAGACCTCGCCCTGCCATTCGCGCTCGATCACCTCGGCCATGGCGGCGGCGGCCTTGCCGGCGCCTATGACGATGACCCGACCGCTACGGTCGGCGGGCAGGTGGTCGGCCAGCACCTGGCGCGGGTGGGCGGCGTCGATGGCGGCGCTGAACAGCTCGCGCAGCAGGCTTTGCGGATCGATGGACATGGCAGGCTCTCTTGTTATCGCTGGTACAACGTCGATTCTACTGCGCGGCGTCCGCCCTGCAGGCGCTGCGCACTAGAATCGACCCACCCGGCTGGCAGGCCGTGACACCGCCAGCCAGGCAGATCGAAAGGGTTGCCGCGGGAGGGCTGACCCCCTCCCGCGACCCGTGGCCTCACTCGCCGCGGATGTTGAAATTGGCCATGTGCTCCAGGCCCTTGATCAGCGCCGAGTGATCCCAGTTGCTGCCGCCGATGGCCGCACAGGTGCTGAACACCTGCTGGGCGTTGGCGGTGTTGGGCAGGTTCAGGCTCAGTTCCTTGGCGCCGGCCAGCGCCAGGTTGAGGTCCTTCTGGTGCAGGCTGATGCGGAAGCCCGGATCGAAGGTGCCCTTGATCATGCGCTCGCCGTGTACCTCGAGGATCTTCGAGCCGGCGAAGCCGCCCATCAGTGCCTCGCGCACCTTGGCCGGATCGGCGCCGTTCTTGGCGGCGAACAGCAGGGCCTCGGCCACTGCCTGGATGTTCAGGGCGACGATGATCTGGTTGGCCACCTTGGCGGTCTGGCCGTCGCCGTTGCCGCCGACGCGGGTGATGTTCTTGCCCATGGCCTGGAACAGCGGCAGGGCGCGCTCGAAGGCATTCGGGCAGCCGCCGACCATGATGCTCAGGGTCGCCGCCTTGGCGCCGACTTCACCGCCGGACACCGGGGCGTCCAGGTAGGCGGCGCCGGTGGCCTTGATCTTCTCGGCGAAGGTCTTGGTGGCGGAGGGGGAGATCGAGCTCATGTCGATGACCACCTTGCCGGCGCCGACGCCCTCGGCCACGCCGTCCTGGCGGAACAGCACGTCCTCGACCTGGGGGGTGTCCGGCACCATGACGATGATGAACTCGGCTTCCTGGGCGACTTCGCGCGGGTTGGCCAGGGCGATGCCGTTGGCACCCAGCAGGTCGGCCGGGGCCTTGTCGAAGTGCTCGGAGAAGAACAGGGTGTGGCCGGCGTTCTGCAGGTTCTGCGCCATGGGCTTGCCCATGATGCCGGTGCCGATAAATCCGATTTTAGCCATGAGAGATCTCCTCTGATTAGATGGCGTTGTGCGCTTTCATCCAGCCAAGGCCGGCAGCGGTGGTGGTGGCGGGCTTGTATTCGCAGCCGATCCAGCCTTGGTAGCCGATGCGGTCCAGGTGCTCGAACAGGAAGCGGTAGTTGATCTCGCCGGTGCCCGGCTCGTTGCGGCCCGGGTTGTCGGCCAACTGCACATGGTTGATTGCCGCCAGGTTGGCCTCGACGGTGCGGGCCAGGTCACCCTCCATGATCTGCATGTGGTAGATGTCGTACTGCAGGTACAGGTTGCTGCTGCCGACCTTGTCGCGAATGGCCAGCGCCTGCTGGGTGTTGTTCAGGTAGAAGCCGGGGATGTCGCGGGTGTTGATGGCTTCCATGACCAGCTTGATGCCGGCGGCCTCGAGCTTGTCGGCGGCATACTTGAGGTTGTCGACGAAGGTCTTCTCCACCGTGGCGCAGTCGACGCCCTGGGGGCGGATGCCGGCCAGGCAGTTGATCTGGCTGTTGCCCAGGATCTTGGCGTAGGCGATGGCCTTATCGACGCCGGCACGGAACTCCTCGACCCGGTCCGGGTGGCAGGCGATGCCGCGCTCACCCTTGGCCCAGTCGCCTGCGGGCAGGTTGAACAGCACCTGGGTCAGCTGGTTGGCGTCCAGACGGGCCTTGATCTCCTCGGCCGGGAAATCGTAGGGAAAGAGGTATTCCACGCCGCTGAAGCCGGCTTCGGCGGCGGCGGCGAAACGCTCCAGGAAGTCCACCTCGGTGAACAGCATGGACAGGTTGGCGGCAAAACGGGGCATAAAAGCACTCCTCGGGTGCGTAGGGTGGATGCCGCACAGCACATCCACCCTAGGGTTGCATCAATCCAGCAGCGAGATGGCGGTCGGGGCGTCGGCGCCGCGCTCGGCCAGTTCCTCGAACTCGTTGATGGCGTTGATCTCGGTGCCCATGGAGATGTTGGTGACGCGCTCCAGGATCACCTCGACCACCACCGGCACGCGGTGTTCGGCCATCAGGCGCTGGGCTTCGGCGAAGGCGTTCTGCAGTTCGTTCGGGTCGAACACGCGGATCGCCTTGCAGCCCAGGCCCTCGACCACGGCGACGTGGTCGACGCCGTAACCGTTGATCTCCGGCGCGTTGATGTTCTCGAACGCCAGCTGCACGCAGTAGTCGATGTCGAAGCCGCGCTGCGCCTGGCGGATCAGGCCCAGGTAGGAGTTGTTCACCAGCACGTGGATGTACGGCAGGTTGAACTGCGCGCCGACGGCCAGTTCCTCGATCATGAACTGGAAGTCGTAGTCGCCGGACAGCGCCACCACCTGGCGCTGCGGGTCGGCCTTGACCACGCCGAGGGCCGCCGGAATGGTCCAGCCCAGCGGGCCGGCCTGGCCGCAGTTGATCCAGTGGCGCGGCTTGTAGACGTGCAGGAACTGCGCGCCGGCGATCTGCGACAGGCCGATGGTGCTGACGTAGCAGGTGTCCTTGCCGAACGCCTCGTTCATCTCCTCGTAGACGCGCTGCGGCTTGGCTGGCACGTTGTCGAAGTGGGTCTTGCGCTGCAGGGTGCGCTTGCGCTCGCGGCACGACTCGACCCAGGCGCTGCGGTCCTTCAGCTTGCCGGCGGCCTGCCACTCGCGGGCGACCTCGAGGAAGGCGTCCAGCGCCGCGCCGGCGTCGGAGACGATGCCCAGATCCGGGTTGAACACCCGGCCGATCTGGGTCGGCTCGATGTCGACGTGGATGAACTTGCGACCTTCGGTGTAGACCTCGACCGAACCGGTGTGGCGGTTGGCCCAGCGGTTGCCGATGCCGAACACCAGGTCGGAGGCCAGCAGGGTGGCGTTGCCGTAGCGGTGGCTGGTCTGCAGGCCGACCATGCCGACCATCAGTTTGTGGTCGTCGGGGATCGCGCCCCAGCCCATCAGGGTCGGCACCACCGGCACGCCGGTCAGCTCGGCGAATTCCACCAGCTTGTCGGCGGCGTCGGCGTTGAAGATGCCGCCGCCGGCGACCAGCAGCGGGCGCTCAGCCTCGTTGAGCATGGCGATGGCCTTCTCCGCCTGCACGCGGTTGGCGGCCGGCTTGGCCAGCGGCAAGGGTTCGTAGGCGTCGATGTCGAACTCGATTTCGGCCATCTGCACATCGAACGGCAGGTCGATCAACACGGGACCGGGACGGCCGCTGCGCATCTCGTAGAAGGCTTTCTGGAAGGCGCGCGGTACCTGGCCCGGCTCCATCACGGTGGTGGCCCACTTGGTCACCGGCTCGACGATGCTGGTGATGTCGACGGCCTGGAAGTCCTCCTTGTGCATGCGCGCACGCGGCGCCTGGCCGGTGATGCAGAGGATCGGGATGGAGTCGGCGCTGGCCGAGTACAGGCCGGTGACCATGTCGGTGCCGGCCGGGCCCGAGGTGCCGATGCACACGCCGATGTTGCCGGCATTGGTGCGGGTGTAGCCCTCGGCCATGTGCGAGGCGCCTTCGACGTGGCGAGCCAGGACATGGTCGATGCCGCCGACTTTCTTCAGTGCGGCGTACAGGGGGTTGATGGCGGCGCCGGGGATGCCGAACGCAGTGTCAACGCCTTCGCGGCGCATCACCAGTACGGCGGCCTCGATTGCTCTCATTCTGGCCATTGTCTTGTGCCTCTTTTGTTTTCAGATTGTATACAAGTTACCTGGCTCGGATTCTATGCAGCTACTGACTGGTGGGTCAACAATTTTTCTGGCGTGCCGAGGCTGCGGTGGAAAATCTTTTGAAACGCCTGTTTGAGCGGAGCGGTGCAGGAGTAGGGGGCGGTGGAGATCACCTATGTATACAAAAAGCATTTTAAGTGTGTCCTTATATTGTTTTTTTTGTTTCTGGTGGGATAGTTGGGGTGAGCTTTGGATTGCTCGCGTGTCTTCTTCCGCCACGCAGGCGGGGATTGCGGCGGGCGTTTCGTTCGATCTATCACCATTGAGGAAGGGCTACTTATGAGCACCCTGAACCTGAACACGGCCACCCTGATCAGCAACCGCGCCCTGGCGGTCGGCCGGGAAATAGGCGCCGCACCCCTGACGGTCGCGATGCTGGATGCCGGCGGTCACTTGATCAGTCTGCAGCGAGAAGACGGCGCCAGCCTGTTGCGCCCGCAGATCGCCATCGCCAAGGCCTGGGGGGCGTTAGCGCTGGGCAAGGGTTCGCGCCTGATCGCCGCCGATGCCCAGCAGCGTCCGGCCTTTATCGGTGCGGTGAACAACCTGGCAGGCGGCAACCTGGTCCCGGCGCCGGGCGGGGTGCTGATTCGTGATGAGGAAGGCGAGGTGATAGGTGCCATCGGCATCACCGGCGACACCTCGGACATCGATGAGCGCTGTGCGATCAGCGCGGTGGAGTCCCAGGGCCTGAAGGCCGATCCGGGCGTTGTCGGCTGAGTGACCTAGGCCGGCTAGCCGTGCGGGGCATCGAGCACGATTACACGGAAGATTTGCGCACCGCCTAACCCGCTCGAAGGCATTGACTCAAGCGTGGCCGATCCGCTCCGAGGGGGTGGCTGCGCTTATGTCGATTTCACAGCCCTTGATCACCAGGCGAATGATGGTCCGTGCGGCGGCTTCGTAGTCCTCATCGCTGAGGCTGGCCTTGCCGGTGACGGTGGAGATTTGCCAGTCGAAGTCGGCGTAGGTTTGGGTCGCCGCCCAGATGCTGAACAGCAGATGGTGCGGGTCGACCTCGGCCATCAGACCCTGGTCGATCCAGCGCCGGATGCAGGCGATGTTGTGCTTGGCCTGGGCATTGAGCTGTTCGGTCTGTTCGCTCGACAGGTGCGGCGCGCCATGCATGATCTCGCTGGCGAATACCTTGGAGGCGAAGGGCAGCTCGCGGGAGATGCGTATCTTCGAGCGGATGTACGCTTCGAGCACCTCGCCCGGGCGCCCGGCCTGGTTGAACGGGGCGGAGGCGGCCAGCAACGGCTCGATGATGCTCTCCAGCACCTCGCGGTAGAGGTTTTCCTTCGACTTGAAGTAGTAGTAGACGTTGGGCTTGGGCAGGCCGGCCTTGGCGGCAATGTCGCTGGTCTTGCTCGCCGCGAAGCCCTTGTCGGCGAATACTTCGCTGGCCGCGCGCAGTATCAGCTCTTTGTTGCGCTCGCGAATGCTGGTCATAGGCCCTTTCGATATCCTTGTGTCGCCCGGCGGGGGACGGCGGAGCGGCATGGTAGCACCGGCCTCGCGCAAGGCTCAAGCCAGCGCCTGGCGGGCCTGCGGCTCGCTTAGCTGACCGTCAGGTCAATATCCTGTATACAGGATGGAGCTTTTCTGTTTCCATCTGCTGCCATGGCGTTCATGACAAAAGACCTATCGGCTCTCTGAGTAGCAGGAGACCCGCTGTGCACAACTCTCAGCTGGTCGACCCCTTCGGTCGGCGCATCACCTACCTGCGGCTGTCGGTCACCGACCGCTGCGATTTCCGCTGTACCTACTGCATGAGCGAGGACATGGTCTTCGCCCCCCGTGCGCAGATCCTCAGCCTGGAGGAGCTCTATTCGGTGGCCGATGCCTTTATCGGCCTGGGGGTTAAGCGCATCCGCATCACCGGCGGCGAACCCCTGGTGCGCAAGAACCTGCTGAGCCTGTTGGCCCGCCTAGGGCGGTGTCCCGAGCTGGAGGATCTGGCGATTACCACCAATGGCTCGCAGTTGGCCGAACTTGCGCCGCAGTTGCGTGCCGCAGGCGTCCAGCGCCTGAATGTCAGCCTGGATTCCCTGCGCCGCGAGCGCTTCGCCGCCTTCACTCGGCGCGACCGCCTCGACCAGGTGCTGGCCGGGATAGAGGCCGCACGGGCGGCGGGATTTCGCCGGATCAAGCTCAACAGCGTGGTGCAGAAGGGGCGCAACGACGACGAGGTGTTGGAGCTGGTCGAGTTCGCCATGGCCCGCGGTCTGGACATCAGTTTCATCGAGGAAATGCCGCTGGGCAGCGTCTCCAGCCACCGGCGCGAAGAGACCTTCTGCTCCAGCGACGAGGTGCGCCGGCGCATCGAGCAGCGTCACGCACTGGTGCGCAGCAACCAGCAGACCGGCGGCCCCTCGCGTTACTGGCAGGTGCTCGGCAGCGAAACCCGGGTGGGCTTCATCTCGCCGCACAGCCACAACTTCTGCGGGGACTGCAACCGCGTGCGGGTCACCGCCGAGGGCAAGCTGGTGCTGTGCCTAGGGCATGAGAACGCACTCGATCTCAAGGCGCTGATACGCCGGCATCCGGGCGACCGTCAGCGCCTGCGCGGTGCTCTGCTGGAGGCCTTGCAGCTCAAGCCCGAGCGCCACCATTTCGAGGCCGATGCACAGGTGCAGGTGGTGCGGTTCATGAGCATGACCGGCGGCTGAGTCGCCGCTGTAGGCCCCATCCCCACGCCTAACCCAACTCAAACAATAATCAGGAGGGTCGCTGTGAAATCCATTCGCGTCTGCAGTTTATTAGCCGCGTTGATCGCCGCCGATGCCAGTGCCGAGCGCTATGTGGTCGGTGTGGAGGACTTGGCCTTCGCGCCGCACTACAGCATCGACAAGCAGGGGCAGTACCAGGGGTTCGCCCGTGAGCTGCTCGACGCCTTCGCCGCGCACAGCGGCATGGAACTGAACTATAGGGCACTGCCGGTGGCTCGTTTGCTGCCGGCCCTGCTGGCGGGCGAGGTGGATTTCAAGTACCCCGACAGCGTCCACTGGGCCCAGGCGCAGAAGGCCGGCAGCGACCTGACCTACAGCCAGCCCGTGGTCGACTATGTGGATGGCGTGCTGGTCGCGCCGCAGCGCCAGGGCGAGCCCCTCGAGCGGCTCAAGCGCCTGGCTCTGGTCGATGGCTGGACGCCCTGGGGCTACCAGCAGCGCATCGATGCCGGGGCAATTCGCCTGACCTACAGCGACGATTTGCGCAAGATGATCCACCAGGCGTTGAAGCAGGATACCGACGGCGCCTATTTCAACGTGGTGGTAGCCACCCATTACCTCGACAACATCCGCGCCCGGCCCGGCGCCCTGGTGTTCGATCCCAAGCTGCCGCACACCCGCGGCACCTTCCATCTGTCCACGCTCAAGCACCCCGAGCTGCTGCAGCGCTTCGATCATTTCCTGCTCGAGCGCCACGCCGAGGTGGCCGCGCTGAAAGCCAAGCACCGGGTCGAGGCCAATCTGGACTCCGAGTACATGGGCATGGAGCAGTGGAAGGTGGATTTCCTCGAGCGGCAGAAGGCCAAGGCGGCCGAGCAGTAAGCCTGCCACGACGCGTCATCCCCAAGGAGGCGTGGTGTGCTGCCGACAGGGGGGGGCGGCGAACTATTGATATCTTGGTTCGCTCAGAACGCCTATTCCCTGGCGTAGCCGCACCTCAGATTCCGGTGCATCCGATCAACCCGCTGCATTGGTGTCTTTTAGCTCATTGACAGAAAGAAGATGGGGGCCAAGCTGCTCGAGACCGACCGAGGGGCGCCTCGGTGGAGGCGGAGACCGACCACTAAACTCGTGTTCATTTTGAGCTGTGTCCTGCACCAGCTGCCAGTGAGAAGGACGTCACACGTGATGCGAGAGCCTCTATCTCGGTGCTTTCATGGCTTGCAGGAGCGAATACTGATGCATTAGCCTCTTGACTCAAACGACCGTTTATCTAACGGTACCTGTGCCAAGGAATGCTAATGACAGATGTACACCCGGGAATGGGTGCCGCTCCCACCGTGGATAGTGGACTTGCCTGTCTGGTCATGCTCGCGCGCTTCCACAACGTCGCCGCTTCGCCCGAACAGCTCTCCCACGAGTTCGCCGAAGATGGCCGCCATTTCGCCCGCGCCGAGTTGCTGCTGGCCGCCAAGAAGCTCGGCCTCAAGGCCAAGGCCGTGCGCAGTAAGCTCGAGCGCCTGGCGCACACGCCGCTGCCGGCCATGGCCGCCGATAGCGAGGGGCGCTTCTTTATCATCGCCCGCCTGGACGAAGGCAAGGCGCTGATTCACGACCCCCTGGCCCAGCGCCCCGAGGTACTTGGTTTCGAGGAGCTTGAGGCACGCTGGAGCGGCGAGCTGATCCTCATTCGTTCCGAGGCGTCCCTGGCCGGCGATCTGGCCAAGTTCGACTTCAGCTGGTTTATCCCGGCCATCGTCAAGCACCGCAAGCTGCTCGGCGAGGTGCTGCTGGTGTCCTTCGTGTTGCAGATTTTTGCCCTGCTGACGCCGCTGTTCTTCCAGGTGGTGATGGACAAGGTGCTGGTGCATCGCGGCCTGTCCACCCTGGATGTGATCGCCATCGGCCTGCTCGGCATCATGCTGTTCGAGACCGCCTTGAGTGGCCTGCGCACCTATGTATTCGCCCACACCGCCAGCCGCATCGATGTGGAGCTGGGCTCGCGCCTGTTCCGCCATCTGGTGACCCTGCCGTTGGCCTACTTCCAGGCCCGGCGGGTGGGGGACTCGGTGGCGCGGGTGCGCGAGCTTGAGAATATCCGCAGCTTTCTCACCGGCAACGCCATCACCCTGGTCTTGGACGTGTTGTTCTCGGTGGTGTTTATCGCCGTGATGTTTATGTACAGCGGCTGGCTGACCCTGGTGGTGATTCTCTCCTTGCCGCTGTACTTCATCGTGTCCCTGCTGATCACCCCGGTATTGCGCGCGCGCCTGAATGAAAGCTTCACCCGCGGCGCCGAGAACCAGGCCTTTCTGGTGGAGACGGTCAACGGCATCGACACCCTCAAATCCATGGCCGTGGAGCCGCAGATCACCCGCAAGTGGGACAACCAGCTGGCCGGCTATGTGGCCGCCAGCTTCAAGACCCAGAACCTCTCGGCCATCGCCAATGAAAGCGTAGGCCTGATCGGTAAGCTGGTCACGGTCGCCACCCTATGGTTGGGCGCGCGCCTGGTGATCGACGGCGACCTCTCGGTGGGCCAGCTGATTGCCTTCAACATGCTCGCCGGCCGGGTGTCGCAGCCGATCATGCGCCTGGCCCAGCTGTGGACCAACTTCCAGCAGACCGGCGTGTCGGTGCAGCGCCTGGGCGATATCCTCAACAGCCGTACCGAACTGTCCCAGGATTCGCGTAGCGCGCTGCCGCCACTCAAGGGCTCCATCGAATTCGATCAGGTGCAGTTCCGCTATCGCCCGGACGGCTCCGAGGTGCTGCGCGGCATCAGCCTGAGCATCCAGGCCGGCGAGGTGATAGGTGTGGTGGGGCGTTCCGGTTCCGGTAAGAGCACCCTGACCCGCCTGTTGCAACGCCTCTACACCCCCGAACGCGGCCGGGTGCTGGTGGACGGCATGGACCTGGCCCTGGCTGATGTGTCCTCCCTGCGCCGGCAGATAGGCGTGGTGCTGCAGGACAACATGTTGTTCGCCCGCAGCATCCGCGAGAACATCGCCCTGAGCGACCCCGGCACCCCGATCGAACGGGTGATGCAGGTGGCCAAGCTGGCCGGCGCCCATGACTTTATCCTCGAACTGCCGGAAGGTTACGACACCGTCGTAGGCGAACACGGCGCCTCGCTGTCCGGTGGCCAGCGGCAACGCATCGCCATCGCCCGCGCCTTGATCGGCAACCCGCGCATCCTGATCTTCGACGAGGCCACCAGCGCCCTGGACTACGAGTCCGAACGCATCATCCAGCAGAATATGCAGGCCATCTGCCAGGGCCGCACGGTGATCATCATCGCCCACCGCCTGAGCGCCGTGCGCGACGCCAACCGCATCCTGGTGATGGACCGTGGGCAGATAGTCGAGCAGGGCAGCCATAGCGAACTGCTTGACCATCAGGCCGGCCACTACTCGCGCCTGCATCGCCTGCAGCAAGGCGGTGCCGCATGAGTGCCAAGCGCGATCTGCTCAACCGTTACCGCCAGGCCTGGCGCCATGCCTGGGCCAACCATAAGGCCATGGATGCGCCGGCCCGACTAAGCCACGAGCTGCAATTTCTGCCCGCCGCCCTGGCCCTGCAGGAGCAACCGGTGCACCCGGCGTCGCGCTACGTGCAGTGGACCATCATGGCCTTCGCCGTATTGACCCTGATCTGGGCCTGCGTCGGCGAGATCGACGTGGTCGCCACCGCCAGCGGCAAGATAGTGCCCAGCGGCAAGAGCAAGGTGATCCAGCCCAGCGAAGTGGCGGTGGTCGAGGCCATCCACGTGCAGGACGGCCAACGGGTCAAGGTCGGTGACCTGCTGGTGGAACTGGACAGCAGTCAGACCCACGCCGATGTGCAGCGCCTGAACAGCGACCTGCTCGCGGCCCAGGTCGACAGCGCCCGCGCCACGGCCCTGCTGGATGCCATCCAGCACAACGCGCCGCCAGCCAGCCTGGAGCAATTGATTCCCCAGGCCAGCGCCGAGCAGCAGCTGGCGGCGCAACGCTGGCTGCAAGGCCAGTACCTGGAACTGCAAAGCACATTGGCGCAGAGCGCCGCCGCTATCGAGCAACGCAGCGCCGAGATCCAGGCGGCGCAAACCAGCGTCGCCTCGTTGCAACAGAGCCTGCCGATCACCCGCGAGCTGGCCGCCGACTATAAGCGCCTGCTGGACAAGCAGTATGTGGCCAAGCACGCCTACTTGGAGAAACAGCAGACCCTGCTTAACCAGGAGCGCGAACTCAGCACCCAGCAGTCGCGGGTGCGCGAACTCGGCGCGGCGAAAAAGGCCGCCGAGAGCCAGCGCAGCAGCGTGCTGGCGCAGACCCGCCGCGCCATGCTCGATCTGCAGCAGGAGGCCGAACAGCGCGCCGCGGCGCTAAGCCAGGAGTTGAAGAAAGCCCAGCAGCGCGACCGCCTGATGCAGCTCACCGCCCCGGTAGACGGCACCGTGCAACAGCTGGCCATCCACACCCAGGGCGGCGTGGTCACCGAAGCCCAGCCGCTGATGGTCATAGTGCCCAGCGACCAGCCGGTGGAAGTGGAAGCCCTGCTGGAGAACAAGGACATCGGCTTCGTCCGCCCAGGGCAGGAAGTGGAGGTCAAAGTCGAGACCTTCACCTTCACCAAGTACGGCGTGATTGAAGGCGAGGTGGTCAGTATCTCCAACGATGCCATCGAGGATGAACGTCTGGGGCTGGTGTACAGCGCGCGGATACAACTCAAGCAGGACAGTATTCGGGTGGGCGAGAACCTGATTGCCTTATCGCCGGGGATGGCGGTTAGGGCGGAGGTGAAGACGGATAAGAGGAAGGTAATTGACTACTTCCTTAGTCCGCTAAAGCAATATGCCGTTGAAAGCCTGGTAGAGAGATAATATGTTAGGAGCAAGATTAAGTTATTTATTTTCCAATATTTTCGCATAGTAACAATCATTGGAGTGGGAGCTATAGTCGTTGCCTTCTTGTGGGTGCTTGCTGATTTTTTTCTATTTAGCAGGCACAGGTTTGTTGTTTCCAATACAAGCGGGCAAGACATCGTTGTGGTTGGGGCTGCCATTGATGGGGAGGTAATATCCAAGCGGTCCATAACAGTCCATCAGGCATCGAGGCCCCATCTTACATCTAAAAATTATGTGAGGTTTGAATTGCCCGCTCAAGGTGGAATTTATAGGCTGTCCCTTTTCATAAGAGGGGATGCGCAAAAAGAAAGTTTGCTAATTCGTGAGTTAGATATTCCTCAGGGTGTTGACTGTACAGTTATGGCAAGAAAAGATGCGGAAGGGGCGCTGCTGTGCGTCTGTGATTATATGGATTATTCATCGTTATAAGGAGATTTTAAAAATAAATCTGCCCATTTGCCTATCTAGGTGGGTGCTGGATAAGTTGGTGTGAATTTATTATGGCTCAATATAAATCTATTAAGGAATGCGTGTAAATGAAAGTAAGGCTCCTGGTTTGCGGCGGTCTTTTGCTGGCTGTATTTTCAGTGTTTTGGATATACGGCAACTCACTGATCGCTGTTGGCGAGCGGGAGTCAAGATGGGTGTTGTGGGATATGTGGGGTGTAAGCTATTTCAACGTCCGTGCACTCGATATTGAGGAGCATGAGCGGATGAATCTATTAAGTCTTCAGGAAGGCTCCAGCAAAAACCAAGAACTCATTACCTATGTTGTGAGGAATAGATGCAAGGATGATTCTGAACGATGCTATTTAATTATGACATCGGCATCTAACCTTTTGATTGATGGGGCTGATTATGATACAGGGCTTAAGGGGGCTGTTGAGGCAATCAGCAGGGTCAAAGATGCTAGCATTTGCCCGGTGGCTTATGAGTCAGCAATTCTAAAGTATAAGATAAAAACTCTTTCATCTAGAAGTATTGACTCTGCTCGCAGTGCATCAAGGCGCATTATTGAAAAAATAAAGCTGGAAGGCGGGCTTATGAAAAGCCTCAAAACAAAGTCCTGTATCAGTTTATTAAAAAGAAATCCGAATTTCTTTCATGAGTATGCTTTGTTGATTGCCCATGTCATGGGTTTTGCTGGCGGTGATTTTGCGAAAGCCGGGGCGTATATAAATTCTTCTGTGAAATAATCAAGGACGGTCTGAATGTCTACTCCAGTGGAAACTCTAAAAGATGTAAAAAATACTATTGATCAGGCAGGGACAATTAATGAGTATGTTCGAAGTCAAATCGAAAATATAAAATCTGGCGACAATGAACAATCTGTCCATGACTCTATTGATTTGCTGCTTGAGGGATTGAGTCAGATGGGTGGGACAGTCGGCAAGCTTGCTGATAGCGCAAGTGGAGTGTTGACTTTTGTCGAGTATGCAGAGGGGACTAGCGAGTGGGCAAGAAAGGCTAACAATACCACGTTAAGAATCATACTCGACGGGGTGAATGCACTAAATAAGTGGTCTGGTTACAATCCTCAACGTCCAGATGGCACTCCTGCCCCCCCATTTAAACCAATCCCTTATCCAGATGGGCCCTATTTTACCGATGAGGATTTAGGTGCTGAGAAGGATTTAAAGGATAAGTTGGAAGATGTCAGAGATGCTGTCGACAAGATAAAAAAAATAGGAGGCGAGCTGTCTTCAGGATCTGCTTTAACTAGGCTGTGCTATCCAAATTGGTCAGAATATATTAATGCCGAAGTTGAGCGGATAAACTCTGAATTTACTTCAGCAGTTGAGTTTGTCCAGCGCCGCGATCCCCTCGCACTAGACCTCGACGGCGACGGTATCGAAACGCTTTCGGCCAACTCTGGTATCACCTTCGATTTCGACGGCGACGGCCTAAAAACTGGCACCGGCTGGGTCAAAGGCGATGACGGTTTCTTGGTGCTTGACCGCAATGGCAATGGCACCATCGATACCGGTAAGGAACTATTTGGTGTCGATACCGTTAAGGTCAACGGTAAGCTGGCCTCCGACGGCTTCGACGCCCTGCGCGATCTGGATAGCAATGCCGATGGCGTATTCGACTCGCAAGATATCGAGTTTGCCAATGTGCGTGTCTGGCAGGATCTTAATCAAGATGGTGTATCGCAGGCGCATGAGCTAAAAAGCCTGGCCGAACATAACATCGTCGCCATCAATCTTGACTCGACCAGTACCAATCAGAACTCCAACGGAAACTTGATCAGTGCTGTAGGCACTTATGTTCGTGGTGATGGCAGCGAGAGTTCGGTCAATGGCAACTTAAGCCAGGCGGCCAACCTGGATCTGGCATCCAATCCGTTCTACCGTCAGTTTACCGACCGCATAGCCTTGGACTCGGTTGCAAAGGGGCTGCCGGGCATGCAAGGCTCGGGCGCGGTGCGGGATCTACGCGAAGCCAGCATGCTCAACCCTAAACTTAAGGCTGTGCTTGCTCAATATGCTTCGGCGCAGACTCGTCAAGAACAATTAGGGTTACTGGATCGTGTGCTTGCCGAGTGGGCCGAAAGCTCGGGCTATCGCACTTTCGATCAGCGAGTCTCTGCGCTGAATAGCAATTCGGCGCGTTTTATTTTTGCCTATTCTTGGGAAAAGCCACAGGGCATCAGTCTTTCCGCTGGTTCAACGGGTGGCGGCGGCAGTAATTCGGGCTCGCTTGCCCTGGGCGAAGGGCATAACACAGGGCCAACTGCTGCTCAGCTTGAGCAGAAGGCATTGCTTGAGAAAATCAAGATTCTCGAGGTCTTCAATAGTCAGAACTTCTTTAACTTCAGCGCGACGCAGCGTACCGACGCCAGCGGCAAGAAAACTGTGGATGCAGTATTTGGTGCCGGTTCTATGCGTGGCGGGAGTGGCAGTTTCAGCAGCGGTATCGTCATGGGTGATACCACTCACTACGTCACCGAAGCACACCTGGGGGTGAACGCGACCCAGGCTCAGCTCCTGAAAAGTGCTTATGAGGCGTTGCGTGAGTCGGTGTATCAAGGGCTGTTGTTACAGACACGCTTACAGCCTTATGTGGCTGATATCAATCTGGTTTTTTCTGTAGATGGCATAGCGTTGGATTACAGCGATGTCACTCAGTTACTTGAACAGACCCACCAAAGCAACCCAATCAAGGCCAGCGTCGATCTGTTTGAGTTGATCAAGGCGGTCAAAGGGCCTCTGGATCAATGGTCCGCTACCCTAGGTACCTGGGTGTCGCAACTCGATGCTGCTCAGCAGCAAGCGTTCAAGCAGCAGTTGGGTGGCGCGAGCAGCATTGTCCAGGGCGGTGCTATTGCCGATTCGCTCTCTACTGGTAGCGGTTCAGACTTTGTTTTTGGCAAAGAAGGCAACGATACCCTCCAAGGTAATCTGGGTAATGACTACCTCGATGGCGGGGCGGGGAGTGACCGTCTGTACGGTGGTGACGGCGCAGATATCCTGCTTGGCGGTGGTGGCGATGATTATCTTTCTGGCGGTGCCGGCAATGACATCATTAGCGGTGGAGCGGGTAATGATCACTTAGACGGTGGTGAGGGATCGGACACCTACCTGTTTGGTATTGGCTCAGGCAACGACACGATTGGCAGTTACGACCGTTCGGTTGGCCGCTTTGATAGCGTTCTACTGAGCGAAGGGCTGGGCAAGGAAGATGTCCAGCTTTCTCGTCAGGGTAATGACCTAGTGATCAAGTTGAAGGGTCATAGCGATACATTACGGGTTAGTTACTTCTTCAACCAAGATGCGACTGGCGGTTATCAGATCGATCAGATTCAGTTTGCCGGTGGACAATCCTGGTCACTGGACGAAATCAAACACATCGTTATGCAGCCCGCCGAAGGGCTGACCCAGTTGCACGGCTATGAGTCTGCCGATGTGATTCAGGGCTCGGATGCGAGTGAGTTTATCAACGGCTATGGTGGCAATGACACGCTTGCAGGTGGCGGTGGCAATGACCGTCTCGACGGTGGCACCGGTAATGATGTTCTAGATGGTGGTGTAGGTAACGATTACCTGTCAGGCGGTATTGGCTCCGATACTTATCTGTTCGGACCCGGCTCCGGGCACGATGTAGTGAATAACTATGACACCTCGACGGGGCGGCTTGACCGTATTCAGCTTGCAACGGGTGTGACGCCTCAGGATGTGACGGTGCGGCGTTCGGGCAGTGACCTCCTGGTGCGCCTCAATAATGGCCAAGATTCGATACGTGTGCAGAGCTTCTTCCACCAAGATGGTGCGGGCGGTTATCAGGTGGACCGTATCGATTTTGCAGATGGCACCCAATGGAATGTGGCGACCATCAAGCAGATGGTCTTGCAAGCCACGGACGGGGCTGACCAGCTAACCGGTTATGCCTCTGGGGATATGATCGACGGCGGGATAGGCGATGACAAAATCGATGGCCAGGATGGCGACGACAGCCTGAGCGGCGGGATAGGCAATGACTCGCTGAGCGGTGGCGACGGTAACGATGTGCTGCGCGGAGGAGGTGGTAATGATTACTTATCCGGTGATGCAGGTTCCGATACTTATCTGTTTGGGCGCGGTGATGGTCACGATCGTATTTCCAACTACGACATCACTGCTGGTCGAGTGGACGTCATTCAACTTGGCGAAGGTATTGCTCAGTCGGATATCCGCTTGACCCGAAGCAGCAACAGCGACCTGATTCTGACCATTCTCGATACGGGTGATTCGGTTTCCGTTCTCAGCTTTTTTGCCAAGGATGCGACCACCGGGCACTTTATTGATCGCATTGTATTCGCCGATGGCAGCTTTTGGGATCTTGAGCAAATCAAGCTGCAGGTACTTCAACCCTCTGATGGCGCCGATACCTTATACGGTTATGCGACGAATGATTTGATCAATGGTGGTGCCGGTAATGACGCCCTGATTGGTAATCAGGGAAACGATCATTTGTCTGGCGGCGAGGGTAATGATCGCCTGGAGGGTGGTGAAGGAAATGACACCCTGGATGGAGGCGCTGGTAATGACTACATGACTGGTGGTGAAGGTTCAGATACCTATGTGTTTGGTCGCGGTTACGGGCAGAATGTGATCAATAACTTTGATCGATCTGCTGGCTCCGAGGACATTATTCAACTCGCCGCTGGTATATCACCGGCGGATATTCGCCTGACTCGTCTGCAGAACAATCTCATCCTGAGCATTCAAGGTAGCGACGACACATTGACTGTTGAACACTATTTTGAAAGTGAC
Organism: Pseudomonas sp. MBLB4123; assembly: GCF_051904775.1. Taxonomy (NCBI): domain Bacteria; kingdom Pseudomonadati; phylum Pseudomonadota; class Gammaproteobacteria; order Pseudomonadales; family Pseudomonadaceae; genus Pseudomonas; species Pseudomonas sp. MBLB4123. Next base: position 1,398,911 of record NZ_CP196711.1, on the reverse strand, counting down.
GCCACCGACGGTTACCAGATTGATCGAATTGTCTTCGCCGGCGGTACTTCCTGGGATGTAGAGGCGGTCAAGCAGCTTGTACAGGTTGGTACTGACGGGGCGGATAGGCTATACGGCTACGCTACAGACGATGTACTGGAGGGCTTAGCAGGAAATGATCGGCTCTACGGCAATGCTGGGAATGATCATTTATCTGGTGGCGATGGCAACGACACCCTGGATGGCGGCGAAGGTAACGATACCTTGCTTGGGGGCAATGGTGATGATGAGCTGTCCGGTGGCCGTGGTGCTAACTTGCTGGATGGTGGTGCCGGTAATGATACTTACTGGGGGGGGGAGAAGAATACCTATATCTTCCGTCAAGGCAGTGATCATGACCGGGTGAGTAGCTTGCCAACTGAAGCGATCATCCAGATTGAAGGTTACAACCTTGAGCAACTTTTGTTGCGCCGTTCCGGCGATAATCTAGCTGTCTCTTTCCTGGCAAATAGTCAGGACACACTGACGTTCGAGAAGTTCTTCGACGACAGTACTCCGCGCCGTGGGCTGACCTTAAAGGATGCGCTAGGCAATGTGGAAGTGCTGGATACTCAAGGGGTTAATGCAAGGACGTTGGTCGGCTCGACAGGGGATGATCATATCCAGGCGAATGATCTGGACAACACGATCTCTGCTGGCGAAGGTGCAGACCATATTGAAGGCTTTGCGGGTGATGACCTGCTTGATGGCGGTGCTGGTGATGATTTGCTTCAGGGCGGTCAGGGTAATGACACGCTGGTTGGCGGAGCTGGCAACGACCAATTGCAAGGTGGCCAGGGTGACGACCTATACCAATTAGCTGCTGGTAGCGGCATAGATCTGATTCAGGACGAAAGCGGTAGCGACAGCCTGCACTTTATTGATGCAGTCCCTGCGGATGTTGTTTTGCGTCGTGATGAGTACGACCTGGTAATAAGCCGAACTGCCACGGGTGATCAGATTCGGATTAAGGGTCAGTTTTCCTATCAGGCGGGTGTGCATGGTCAAACCCCAATCGAGTCAATGCTCTTCGCTGATGGTACGTCCTGGGATATTGTTCAGATCAAGCAAATGGCGTTGGCCGGTACCGTTGATGCCGATGAGATTTTCGGCCACCCCGATGATGACCTTATTCATGCAGGTGCGGGCGACGACATCGTGCATGGCCAGGAAGGCAGCGATGAGATTCACGCTGGCGAGGGCAATGACACCCTAAACGGCGGCGATGGCGACGACGCACTGTACGGCGATGCTGGCGGCGACCTGCTCAATGGCGACTGGGGCGATGACCAACTGTATGGCGGTGACGGTAACGATATCCTCCATGGCGGTGCTGGTAATGACCATCTCTACGGCGAAGCGGGCGATGACCATCTTTACGGTGGTGGAGTGCTCGACGGTGGCGCTGGTAACGATTACCTGGAAGGCAGCGGCCTGCTGATTGGCGGCGAGGGTAACGATACCCTCAAAGGCGAGGGTTTCGACACCCTGCAAGGCGGCGCTGGTGATGACCTGATTGAGGCTTACAGCAATGCCTGGAATCAGGGCAGCAATACCATCCAGGGCGGTACCGGTAACGACACTATCTATGGCTCGTTCGGTGAGGACACTTACATCTTCAACCTCGGCGATGGCCATGACCTGCTGATCGAGCGGCGTGCCAATGAGGCCTACAGCAACATTGAGCCGACCGCCGACACCTTGAGCTTTGGCGAGGGGATTGCGGCCAGCGACCTGAGCTTCCACCGCCGTGGCCTGGACATGATCATCGAGCATGCCAACGGCACTGACTCCATCACTGTGCAGAACTGGTTCAAGGAGCCCAACGATCACTTCAAGCTCGAGCATTTCGTGTTCGCCGATGGCAGCGAGTTGAGCCAGGCCGAAGTCGAAGGGCAAGTGATCTGGCACGGCACAAGTGGCGTGGACAGTTTTATCGGTTACCGCGACCTTAACGACAGCATGCGTCTTGGCGCGGGTGACGACAAAGCCTGGGGCCGAGCCGGTGATGATGTAATCCACGGTGAGGGTGGTAACGACTACCTGGACGGTGAGGCTGGTGACGACACGGTCTATGGTGGTGCTGGAAACGACCAGTTGATGGGCGGTGTGGGTAATGACCTGCTGTCCGGCGGTACTGGCGACGACAAATACGTTTACACGTTGGGCGACGGCGTCGACACCATCGACAATACCGGCGGTGGTAATGACGGAGTGTTCTTCAGCGGCGGTATCGATGAGGAGCGTCTGACCTTTACCCGCGATGGTGATGACTTGTTGATTCTGGTGGACGGCGATGCAGAGCAATCTGTGCGCGTGCTGGGTCATTTTCTGGGTGGCGACAAGGCCATCAGCTATGTGCAGCCTGATGGCGGCTTCCTGATCAACGCCACACGTATTGCCCAGATCGTTGCAGCCGGCAACGTGCCTGGCGGCTTCGATACCCTCGTAGAGGGTACTGCTGCAGGTGAGCAACTGGCCGGTGGCCAGGAGCGTGATTTGCTGCGTGGTCTGGCGGGTAACGACACCCTGTTCGGTATGGGCGGTAATGACCAGATCGAAGGCGGTGACGGCAACGATTACCTCTCTGGCGGCAACGGCTCGCAGAGCGGTTCGGGTGATGACATCCTACTTGGCGGCATTGGCAACGATGTGCTCGATGGTGAAGATGGCGATGACCAACTGACCGGCGGCGCAGGTGATGATAAGTACTACTACCGTGCCAACGGCGGTGTCGACGTGATCGACAACACGGGTGGCGGCTTCGACGGTGCGTTCTTTATCGGTATCGCGCGTGCTCGGTTGAGTTTCCATCGCGAAGGCGACGATCTGCTGATTTTGGTGGATGGCGATCTTGAGCAGCAGGTAAAAGTGACCGATCACTTCCTTGGCGGGGATTTCGCCATTGACTATGTTCAGCCCGATGGTGGCAGCTATATCACCACCGCTCAGATTGCTGGCCTGCTGACCGCGCTGCCCGATGGCGGCACCGATGAGCCGGAGGATGGTGGCAATCCCGGTGACGGTGAAGAGCCGGGTGACGGCGGCACCAATCCAGGTGGCGGCGACCAACCACCAGTTGCGGGTGTTGGCGGTGATGATGTCCTCAGCGGGACCGCAGCCAATGATGTATTGATTGGTGGCGCCGGTAACGACACGCTCACGGGCGGGGCAGGCAATGACCGGTTGCTGGGCGGTATTGGCGACGATACCTATGTCTTCACTGCCGGTCAGGATGTGCTTGAAGAACTGGGCGGCATCGACACGTTGCGCTTCGCCAATGGCATTACCTTTAACCAGGTAGCCTCTGGCTTGGGCAAGTCGGGTAACGACCTGGTCCTCAAGGTGAATGGCAACACCGCCAACCAGGTCACGCTGAAGGATTACTTCCTGGGCGGCGATAGTCTGGTTGAGACCATCAGCTTCGACACCGGTGGCCAATTGACCGCGGCTCAAATCTTCGGGGCGTTTGGTATTGCTATGCCAACGGCGCCCGCTGCGGCGTTCGACAATGTCGTGCAGGGCAGCAGTGGCGACGATGCCGCACTGAATGGCAGCGCTCAGCGTGATTTGCTGCAAGGCTTCAATGGCAATGACCAGCTTTCCGGTGCAGCCGGTAATGATCGCCTCGAGGGCGGCAACGGCAACGACACTCTCAACGGCGGCGCAGGTAGTGACACGCTGGTTGGCGGTCGTGGCGATGACACCTATGTGTTCGCGGCAGGTGGCGGCCAGGACGTTATCGATAATATCGGTGGCGGTTTCGATACCCTGCGCTTAGACGGTATTACCTTCAACCAAGTCTCCAGTGGCCTGATGAAGAGCGGTAACGACCTGGTGCTCAAGGTCAGCGGTGGCAGCGATCAGGTCACCCTGAAGAACTGGTTCCTGGGCGGTGACCATGTCGTCGATGTGATCAGCTTCGCTTCAGGTGGCCAACTCACAGCTGCTCAGCTGTTTGGCGCGTTCGGTCTGACTAACCCTGATACCAACGGCTCGCCGAACTACCAGAACCTGCCGGATGAGCGTGCGTTTGGCACCATTCTGGCGGGGCAGGCTGGCGATCAGAATGTCATCGGTTCGTCCGATGCGGACCTGATCGACGGTGGTGCTGGTAACGACAAGCTGCGCGGAGGCAAGGGTAATGACTACCTCCTCGGTGGCGAGGGAAACGACACCTACTACTTCGCTGCAGGCGATGGTCAGGATGTTATCAACAACCTGTCCAATTCTCCGGCCGATAACGACATGCTGAGCATCGAAGGCATCACCCGTGACAACCTCTGGTTGTCGCGTCAGGGCGACAGCCTGGTGATCGATGTGACGGGCTCTACCGACAGCGTTACCGTGCAGGATTGGTATGCAAACTCGGCCCAGCGTCTGGATGCAATTCAGGCGGGTGCTTCGATCTTGTACGCCAATCAGGTCGATAACCTGGTCAATGCCATGGCCGCCTTTGGCGCGCCTGCCGGTGGGGAGATCAACCTGAGTCAGGTGCAGCGCGATCAGCTCAATGCGGTCATCGCAGCTAACTGGCAGTAGGTTCTTGCATTAACAAACAGCCCGCCTTGATGGCGGGTTGTTTGTTTGTGGTGCTTATAAGTCGTGAGAGAACGATTCCCTTTTTCTATACAACGCCCGCCACCACATCAACGGGCGGTCGGGATCACCCTTAGAAGTGGTACTTGACCAGCGCCTGCACGGCGGTTTGGTGGAAGTCATCCGAACCGTCGATCGGCTTCACGCCGTATTTGTTGTGCCACATGTTCACTTCGGTGCCGACGTAGAGCTGGCGCTCCTTGCCGAACAGGGCCTTGCCGGCATCCCACTTGACTTGGATGGAGGAGCCGACCGAGGTCTGGGTATTGGCGTCCTTGGACGGGGCGCGCCAGTCGATGTAACCGTCGACGACGAAGTCCTGCCCGCCGATGGCGAAGGGGTAGGCGCCGTTGACGGTCAGCTGGTAGGTGTTGCCGTTGCTGTCCTGGTCGGCGAAGAACACCTGGTTGTTGACCTTAACCCGATACAGGTTGGCATTGAGGTAGGCGAAGCCGGGTGCGTTCCAGGACGTGCCGATGCCATACAGGTAGTTCTCGGTCCCCGGGCCACCATTGCCTTTTTCGTAGGTGAAGGCCGCATAGACGTCCTTCAGCGGGCCGGCGGACAGGTCCAGGCCGGTCAGCCAGCTGAGGCTGACGCGCGGGGAGAGCTCCAGGTAGTAGAAGTTCTCTTCGCGGTGCTGGCGGAAGGTGCCATTGCTGAAGCTGCCCCGCGACTGGGTGTTGTCGGCCAGGACGTAGTCATAGAAACCGAACATGTCCCCCCAGGCCCAACCACTGGCGTGTTCGAAGGTGAAGGTGGTCTGGGTCTTCTGTTCTTCGTCGAACTGGCCTTCGTTGAAGCTCTCGCCATACAGGTAGGTCAGGCTGTTGTCCTGCCAGAACAGCAGGTCGCCGGCGTTGGCCTGGTAGGTGGTGAGCAGGCCGGCAGATAGGGCGAGGCAGTGGGGAAGGTGTTTGAGCTTCATCGGAGTTTCCTTATTTTTAGGACAGACAAGGATTGGCACCCCGCGCCGAGGCGCGGGGCGGTACAGGGGTGGTTGAGTGGACGCTTGCTTTAGTTGCCGCGGCCGGCTAGGCCCATGCCCTCATCGAGGTCTTGCGGCATCGCACCGGGCTCGGCGCCCGGGCGGCTCTGCAGGACGCTGTGCAGCTGCGCCTCGGGCTCGAAGTCGCTCTCCTGCTCGAGCTGCTCCTCCGGGAGGAAGAGGTTGAGCAGGATGGCGCTGAAGGCGCCGATGGTGATCGGTGAACCGAAGATGTTCTTCAGCGCGTCGGGCATCTGCGACAGGGCTTCGGGCACGCCGGCCACGCCCAGACCCAGGCCCAGGGAGATGGCCACGATCAGCACATTGCGCCGGTGCAGCCCGGCCTCGCTGAGGATCTTGACGCCGGCCACGGCGACTGTGCCGAACATGATTAGGGTGGCGCCGCCCAGCACGGGCTTGGGCATCAGCTGCAGCACCGCGCCGACCGCCGGGAACAGGCCGAGCAGCACCAGCAGGCCGGCGATATAGAAGGCCACGTGACGGCTGGCCACGCCGGTGAGCTGGATCACCCCGTTGTTCTGGCTGAAGGTGGTCATCGGCAGGCTGTTGAACATCGCCGCGACGGCCGAGTTGCAACCGTCGGCCAGTACCCCGGACTTGATCCGGCGCAGGTACAGCGGGCCGGCTACCGGCTGCTTGGAGATGATCGAATTGGCGGTAAGGTCGCCGGCAGTCTCCAGCGGAGTGATCAGGAAGATCACCGCGATCGGCACGAAGGCCACCCAGTCGAAGTCGAAGCCGTACTTGAAGGGCACCGGCACGCTGACCAGCGGCACCTCGGCCATGTCGGCGAAGTCCACCTGGCCGGTGAACCAGGCCACCGCGAAGCCGAGGAGCAGGCCGACGATCACCGCCGACAGACGGACCACCTGGGAGGCGGAGCGATTGAGCAGGACGATGCTGCCGAGCACCAAGGCGCCCAGGCCCAGGTGGTGCAGGGCGCCGAGGTCCGGGGCGCCGAAACCGCCGGCGATGTCGGTCATCGCCACCTTGATCAGCGACAACCCCATCAGGCAGATGATGGTGCCGGTGACCACCGGGGTGATGACCTTGCGCAGCTTGTTGATGAACTGGCTGAAGGCGATCTCGACGAAGGCGGCGCAGAAGCACACGCCGAAAATGGTCGAGAGGATCTCCTCCTCGCTGCCGCCGCGGCCCTTGACGATGAAGCCGGCGCTGAGGATCACGCTGAGAAAACCGAAACTGGTGCCCTGCAGGCACAGCAGGCCGGAGCCGATGGGGCCCAGGCGCTTGGCCTGGACGAAGGTGCCGATCCCGGAGACGAACAGCGCCATGCTCACCAGGTAGGGCACATGGGCGCCCAGGCCGAGCACGCCGCCGATGATCAGCGTTGGGGTGATGATGCCGACGAAGCTGGCCAGCACATGCTGCAGGGCGGCGAAGATCGCCGGGGCGAAGTCGGGGCGGTCATCCAGTTGGTAGATCAGGTCGTTGCTGCCAGCAGACGGAGCTGTGGCTGTGGGCGTACTTGTCGTGGTCATGTCAGAGCCTGCCAGTTGTTCTTATATGGTCATGGGCTTGCACGAGGCTTCACGGCGCCTCCGTCTGATCGCGGAAAAACTGTCCGACTGGTCAGAGTCGGCTGACTATAACAATATGCGCACAGCGTTAAAAACAATTTATTTGAATATTGTGCACAAAAAATTGGCTGGGAACGCTGCTCGTTCCTGTGGCATGCCCGGGCCTGAGCGACCCGGCGCTGCGAGTCGCCGGTTCCGGCGGTGACAGGAGCGCTAGTAGGCTCCCGGTCGCAGTTCGTGGGCGACGTGCTCGGCCAGGCCGGCGCCGGCTTCGCTCATGGTCAGGTAGGTGCGGTCGGCGCCGGCCTCGAGGATGCGCTGGGCGATGTCCTCGTACATGGCATGGGAGGCGATCAGGCCGGGAAAGCCGCGTTCGCGCAGTTGGCCGATGGAGATGATCTTGGTCTCGGCGTCGTTGAGCGCCAGGATCACCGCTTCGACAAGGGGCATGTCCAGGCGTTGCCAGAGCATCTGGTCCTCGCCGTCGGCGAACAGCGCCCGCCGCCCGGCCTTGGCGCAGGCCTCGATGACCACCGGGTCGGAGTCCAGCCCCACCACTTCGAAACCCTTGGCCCTGAGGTAGTCGAAGGCGGCGCGACCGGTGCGCCCCATGCCCATGATCACGATCTGTGCGTCGCCCAGGGACAGCGGTTGTTCGTCCGGGTGCTCGGTGTCGCGCTCCAGCGGGATCAGCCAGCGGGCGAGGCGCTTGTAGAGCGGGTGGGCCAGACGGCTCAGGGGCGCGGAGATGACGAAGGACAGGGCCACGGTGATGGCCAGGGGGATCAGCCATTGCGGCAGCACCACGCTGGCGACTATCAGGCCGAACTCGCTGTAGTTGGTCAGGCTGACGCTGCCGAGGAAGGCGCTGCGGGCGCGCAGGCGGAACAGCACGAACAGCACGAAGAACAGCAGACCCTTGAACGGCAGCAGCACCGCCATGACCACGGCAAAGGCCAGGGCATCGGGACCCGGCAGGCCGCTGATGCCGATCTGCAGGAAGAAGCCGACCAGGAACACCTCCTTGATGCTCCACAGCGCGTTGGACAGCTCGATGGCACGCTTGTGCCTGGCCAGCATGATGCCGAAGGCCAGGGCGCCGAGTTCCGAGCTGAGGCCGAGGGACTCGAAACCATAGCCGCCGATGACCAAGGCCAGCAGCAGGCCCAGCAGCACCATCAGCTCCTCGTGGCCGCTGGCGTCCAGCAGGCGGAACAGCAGCGGTCGCAGCAGGGGCAGGGCGAACACCAGCAGAGCCCAGGGGGAGGGGGCCTCGCTGTTGGCCAGGCTCATCACCAGCAGGGCGAGCAGGTCCTGGATGATCAGCACGCCGATGGCCAGGCGGCCGTGGAAGGAGCGCAGTTCGCGCTTGCTCTCCAGCACCTTGGCCGCCAATACCGTGCTGGAGAAGGACAGGGCCACCGACAGCAGTACCGCCTCGCGCAGCGGCAACCCGAGGATCAGCAGTACGGCGGCGAGAAACAGCAGGCCGGAGATGAGAAAGTGCAACAGGCCGCCGCCGATCACCTCTATCCGCACCAGGTTGCTCAGCTTCAGCTTCAGGCCGATGGTGAACATCAGCAGCAGGACGCCGAGGTGGGCGACGTGGGTGAGAATCGAGCTGTCCAGCGGCCCGATGTGCAGATACTGGCCGAGTCCCGACAGGGTGAAGCCGGCAGCCAGGTAGCCGACCAGGGGGGGTAAACCGATAAAGCGCGCGGCCAGGCCCATCAAGAATGCGAAGGCGATCCAGCTGGCTTCGAGCATCGGCAATACCTATGGCGGCGTTCGCGTGGATGGGCTCCAGTCAGTGTAGCGGGCTGCCGGAATCGGCAGTCGGACCCCGGGCTCCGGAGCGACAAAAGCAGAAGCCCGCCAAGGGGCGGGCTTCTGCTCGGGGGTACCCAAGTGTCGCGGCGTTAGTTGGTCTGCGCGCCCTGGGCGATCCAGGCGCCGATCAGGTCCCGTTCCTCCTGGGTCATCTGGGTGATGTTGCCCAGCGGCATGATCTGGCTGGCGACGCTCTGTGCATGGATCTTCGCCGCCTGCTGCTGGATCTGCTGCGGGGTGTCGAGCATCAGGCCGGCCGGTGCGCTGCTGAACATCGGGCTGCTCGGGCTGGCCGAGTGGCACACGGTGCAGCGCTCCTGGATCACGCTGTTGACCTTGGCGAAGTTGCTGTCGGCGCCGTCGGCCGGGGTTGCGTCAGGCTGGGCGGCGGCACTCGACTGCTCGGCCGGGGCGCTGCTCTGCTCGGCGGGCAGGGTCTCGACCTTGGCGACGCTGGCGTCCACGGCCTGCTGGCTCGCGGCCACCGGCGCGGCGCTCGGTGCCGGGCGCACCGGTGCGGTGACGTAGGCCAGGCAGATCATGCCCAGGGCCGCGGCCGGCAGGGTCCAGGCGAACTTGCTGCTGTCGTGGCGGGTGTTGAAGTAGTGGCGCACCAGTACCGCCAGAATCGCGATGCCCGCCAGGATCAGCCAGTTGTACTGGCTGCCGTAGGTGCTCGGGAAGTGGTTGCTGATCATGATGAACAGCACCGGCAGGGTGAAGTAGTTGTTGTGGCGCGAGCGCAGCAGGCCCTTGGCCGGCAATACCGGATCGGGCTCGCGGTTCTCTTCGATGGCCTTAACCAGGGCGCGCTGGGCCGGCATGATGGTGAAGAACACGTTGCCGACCATGATGGTGCCGATGATGGCGCCGACATGGATATAGGCCGCGCGACCGCTGAAGATCAGGCTGAAGCCCCAGGCCGCCGCGATCAGCAGGACGAACAGCACCGCACCGAGCAGGGCCGGCTGCTTGCCCAGGGCCGAGTCGCAGAGGAAGTGGTAGGCCACATAGCCGGCCACCAGCGAACCGAGGCCGATGGCGATGGCGACGGCCGGGGCCATGTCGCTACCGGGGGCGATCAGGTACAGGCTGGGGTTGAGGTAGTAGACCACCATCAACAGGGCGACGCCCGACAGCCAGGTGAAGTAGGCCTCCCATTTGAACCAGTGCAGGTTCTCCGGCATTTTCGGCGGAGCCAGCTTGTACTTTTCCAGGTGGTAGATGCCGCCGCCGTGGATCGCCCAGAGGTCGCCGGACAGGCCCTCGCGAGGATTGCTGCGGTTGAGGTTGTTTTCCAGCCAGACGAAATAGAAGGATGCGCCGATCCAGGCGATGCCGGTGATCATATGGACCCAGCGGATGCCCAGGTTCAGCCATTCAGTCAAATGTGCTTCCACAGTGTGTACCTCTTTCCCAGTGCCGGTGTGCCGGTCCCCTGGGCTTCTCTTATTGGTGGGGGTCGAGGAGCAGTTGCTCTGCCTCGGTAAAGAAATGCTCATCGCAGTTGTTGCCAGAACCGCTGCGATCAACCACCAGGAAGTCATCCCGCTTTTCGATCGTCAGCACCGGGTGGTGCCAGACGCCGCGATGGTAATTAATGCCCTGCCTGCCGTTGCTGCGGAAGGCGCGGACCAACTCCGATTCAGGTGCATCGCCAAGTGGCGCGACCACGATCAGAAAGGGGTGGCCGAGCAGCGGCACGAAGGCCTGGCTGCCCAGCGGATGGCGCTCCAGCATGCGCACGGTCAGCGGCATCTCGAGCGCCTCGGCGCTGAAGATGCTGATGATCGCCCGATCCTCCGGCTGGGCGGTCTCCACCGTGGCCAGCTTGTGGTAGCGGCGGGTGGAGCCGTTGTTGATCATGAAGAACTCGCTGCCCTCGGTCTCGATGACGTCGCCGAAGGGGGCGAAGGCTTCTTTGCTCAAGGGCTCGATGATCAGTTTGCGCATGTCGGTCTACTTGTTCTCTGTTGCGTTGACGCCCCCGGCCGCAGCCGGGGGCGGTGGCCTTACTTGCTGACTTTGCCGAACAGGCGCAGGCGGCTGATGCCGCCGTCGGGGAACACGTTCACCCGCACGTGGGTGATCGGCCCCAGGGCCTGGATCTGTTCGACGAACTCGTGCTCGGCGTGCATGGACAGTTTCTGGCTCGGCAGCAGTTCGCGCCAGAACAGGCTCTGGGTCTCGATCTGGCTGTCGGTGCCGCCCTTGACGAAGGCGCCCTGGATCGAGCAGCTGTCCGGGTAGTTGCCCTTGAAGTGCAGGGTATCGACGACGATGCGCTCGATCTCGCCGGGATGGCCGAGGGCGACTATGACCCAGTCGTTGCCCGGGGTGCGGCGGCGCGCGGTTTCCCAGCCGTCGCCCATGTTGATGCCGCGGCCCGGGTTGAGGATGTTGCTCATGCGGCCGAAGTGCTCGTCGGAGCAGGCCAGGGCGCGGCCGCCATTGAGGGCGGCGGCCAGGTCGACCTGCTCGTTGTCGCCGACGTTGCTCCAGTCGCGGAACGGCACGCCGTAGACGCGCAGGCGGGCGACGCCGCCATCGGGGTAGATGTTGAAGCGCAGGTGGGTGAAGGCCTGGGCGTTGGCGATCTCGTGGTAGTGATGGCTGTTGCCCTGCAGCTCCACGGCCGGCAATACCTCGGCCCACTCGGTGGCCTCGGTCGGGTCGCCCTCGGCGACGAAGCAGCCTTCCAGGGAGGCCGACGGCGGGAAGTTGCCGGTGAAGAAGCTGGTGTCGATGTCCACGCCCTTGATCGAGCCCGGCACGCCGAGGCGGATGACGGCGTGGTCGTAGCCCTCGAAGCGCTTGCGGCGCGACTCCCAGCCGTCCATCCACTTGCCGTTGTCGTCGAACACGCCTTCCTTCCAGGCGGCCGGGGTCGGCTGGAACAGGCGGTTGACGTCGGCGAACCAGTCGTCGGTGACCGAGATGGCCTGGGTGCCGAGGCGGGCGTCGGCGAGGTTGACGTATTTCTCGAAGGGTACGGCGTAAGCTTTCATTAATGATCTGCCTCAGGTGTTGGCGTGAATGGGGCGCGTGCGACTAGAGCTGCTGCAGGCGGAACAGGGCGATCTTGTTGATCTCGGCCAGGGCGCGGGCGAACTCCTGCTCGGGGTCGTTGTGGATGCGCTCCTCGAAGGCCGCGAGTATCTGGTGCCGGTTGCTGCCCTTCACCGCCATGATGAAGGGGAAGCCGAACTTGGCCTTGTAGGCGTCGTTCAGTTCGGTGAAACGGGCAAACTCCTCGGCGGTGCACTGATGAATGCCGGCGCCGGCCTGTTCCGAGGTGCTCGACTCGGTCAACTCGCCCTGGATGGCGGCCTTGCCGGCCAGGTCCGGGTGCGCGTTGATCAGCGCCAGCTGCATCTCATGGCTGGCGCTGAGCAGCAGGTCGGCCATGCGCTGGTGCAGGCCATCGATGGTGTCGACGCGCGCATCCAGCCCCAGGTCGAAGGCCTTCTCGGCGACCCAGGGCGAGTGCTCGTAGATATCGGCGAAGGCGTTGACGAAGTCCGCGCGGCTCAGCTGGGACGGGGTCAGGGTCTGGAAACGGCTCATTTCGCACTCTCTTTGAAGGGGTGGGTGGCGTGCCAGTGGCGGGCGATGTCGACGCGGCGGGCGCACCACACTTTGTCGTGGCTCTTCACGTAGTCGAGGAAGCGCGCGAGCGAGGCCAGACGTGCCGGGCGGCCGAGCAGGCGGCAATGCATGCCGATGGACAGCATCTTCGGCGCGCCCTCGGCACCCTCGGCGTAGAGCACGTCGAAGGCGTCCTTGAGGTACTGGTAGAAGTCGTCGCCGGTGTTGAAGCCCTGCACCTGGGTGAAGCGCATGTCGTTGGTGTCCAGCGTATAGGGGATCACCAGGTGGGGCTTGGCCGCGGTGCTGGCCGGGTCCCAGTAGGGCAGGTCGTCGTCGTAGGTGTCGGAGTCGTAGAGGAAGCCGCCTTCCTCCATCACCAGGCGGCGAGTATTCGGCCCGATGCGCCCGGTGTACCAGCCCAGCGGGCGTTCGCCGGTCAGTTCGGTGAGGATGCGGATGGCCTCGAGCAGGTGCTCGCGCTCGGTGGCCTCGTCCAGGTACTGGTAGTCGATCCAGCGGTAGCCATGGCTGCAGATCTCATGGCCGGCGGCGACCATGGCCTTGATCACTTGCGGGTGACGCTGGGCGGCCATGGCCACGGCGAACACGGTCAGCGGAATACCGTGGCGTTGGAACAGCTTGAGCAGGCGCCAGACGCCGGCGCGGCTGCCGTATTCGTAGAGCGACTCCATGCACAGGTTGCGCTGGCCTTGCAGCGGCTGTGCGGCGACCATCTCGGAGAGGAAGGCCTCGGATTCCTTGTCACCGTGCAGCACATTGCGTTCGCCGCCTTCCTCGTAGTTGAGGACGAACGACAGGGCGATGCGGGCATCGCCCGGCCACTGCGGATGCGGCGGGTTGTTGGCGTAACCGATCAGGTCGCGTGGGTAGTCAGCGCTCACTGCAGTCTTCCTTATTGGGTGTTGTTGCGGCCTCTGCGTCGCCCGGGGGTATCGGGGGTACGCAGCCGTGTTGGGGTAATTGTATACAAATTGATTTGTGATTTGTAAATCTAAAATTTGCCTTCTTCGTAAAAACCCGAGCTAGGGGCAGTGCCTCGCCTGCCTGCTCGTTTCTTGGGCATATCTGGTGTGGTGCAGGCCTCTAACGGGTTTTTCGTTTCGGCTTTCCGAAGCAGGTAGTGTGAAAAATAGTCGGAATTATTGTGTACAATTATCATGCAAAAATGTTCCGTTTTGTGCATTCCATGTTAAGCTGCTGGCCAGCACCAGGCTGATCGCGCTGGGGCGATCCGGTAGTTTTCATAAGCGTAGAGGAGGTGTGGTGTCTGCGTGGCCGCTGGCCGGCGCGGGCGCCCTGAACCAATGGGACGATTGACGACACATGTGCTAGATGCCGCGCACGGCTGCCCCGGCAGTGCGCTGAAGATCGAGCTGTACCGCGTCGAAGGTGCGCAGCTGGAATTGCTCGCCAGCGTGCAGACCAATCACGATGGCCGTTGTGACGCGCCGATTCTGCAGGGCGAGGACTACCGCAGCGGCGTCTACCAACTGCATTTCCATGCCGGCGACTACTACAGGGCGCGGGGGGTGGAGCTGCCCAGCCCGGCGTTTCTCGATGTGGTGGTGTTGCGCTTCGGCATCGATGCCGGCCAGGAGCACTACCACGTGCCGCTGCTGATCTCGCCCTACAGCTACTCCACCTATCGCGGCAGCTGACCCCGAATGCTTGTCACCCTCTGACTCCGTCAACGAGTCCTTGGCCCGCCTGCTGCGGGCTTTTTTACGGCTGCAGCAAGCAGGTCATGACAGGGGGGCTTATGGCGGCAGTGTCTCGGCCCCGGCGAGCGTGTCGTCGGGGCCGAGCCTGGTGAGGGGCTGTCAGGTGCGGAAACGCTGGACCAGGCCGTTGAGCTCCTGGGAGAGGCTGGAGAGGTTCTGCGAGTCGGAGCGCGCCGACTCGGCCAGGTCGGCCACCAGCTGGGCGTCGCCGTGAATCTGGGTGATATGGCGGTTGATGTCCTCGGCCACCTGATGCTGCTCTTCCGCGGCGGTGGCGATTTGCGCATTCATGTCGCGGATCACGTCGACCGACTCGCGAATCAGGCCGAAGCTCGCGCTCGCGTCGTTGATGCTGGAAACGGTGCGCTGCGACACCTCCAGGCTGGCATGCATCTGCTTGGCCATCTGCCGGGTGCGTTGCGCCAGGTTGCTGAGCAGGCCGTCGATTTCCGCGGTGGAGTCGGAGGTGCGCTTGGCCAGGGCCCGCACCTCGTCGGCGACCACCGCGAAGCCGCGACCCTGTTCGCCGGCGCGGGCCGCCTCGATGGCGGCGTTCAACGCCAGCAGGTTGGTCTGTTCGGCGATCGAGCGGATAGTGCCGAGAATCGACTGGATGTTGTTGTTGTCCTGTTCCAGTTGCTGCATGGCGGCGGCCGCCTGGGAGATTTCCCGGCTCAGCTGCTCGACGCTGCTCACCGCGGCGTCGATCTGCAGCTGCCCCTCCTGGGCCTGGCGCTGGCCGCTGTCGGCGGAGTCCGCGGCCTGGTTGCAGGAGCGCGCCACTTCGTTGGCCGTGGCGACCATCTCGTGGAAGGCGGTGGAGACCATGTCGACCGACTCGCGCTGGCGTCCGGCGGCTTCGGCCATGTTCCCGGATACCTGGGCGGAGGTGCCGGAGGTCTGGTGGATCTGCTTGGACGCCTGGCCGATGTTCAGGATCAGTTGGCGGATGCTGGCGAGGAACTGGTTGAACCAGCCGGCCAGCTGCGCGGTTTCGTCCTGACCGCGGACGGTCAGCGAGCGGGTCAGGTCGCCTTCGCCCTGGGCGATGCCCTCCAGGCCCGAGGCCACGGCGCGGATCGGGCTGACGATCAGGCCGGCGAAGCTGGCGCCGACGAAGGCGAACACCAGGGCCAGCAGCGCCGCCAGGCCGACGATCACCCAGGTCAGCTGGGTCGCGCCGGCCATCACCTCGGACTGGCGGATCAGACCGATGAAGCGCCAGCCGAGGCGCTCCGACGGCCAGACGTTGGCCATGTAGCGCACGCCGTCGATCTCGACTTCGACCAGCCCCTTGTCCGCGGAGGCCAGCGCCGCATAGCCGGCGCCCAGCTCGCCGAGCTTCTTGAAGTTGTGCTCTGGCTGGCTCGGGTCGACCAGCACCGTGCCGTTGTTCTCCATCAGCATCAGGTAGCCGCTTTCGCCCAGCTTGATGCCCTTGACGATGTCGGTCAGCTGATTGAGCGACACGTCGATGCCGAGGACCCCGCCCGGGTTGCCCAGGGCATTGGCGATGCTGCGCACGCTGGCGAGCAGCACGGCATCGTCGACGGCCCAGTAATAGGCATCGGTGCGCACGGTCTGACCCTGGTTGGCCATGGCCTTCTGGTACCAGGGGCGCTGGCGTGGGTCGTAGTTGCTCAGCTTGGGGTCTTCCGGCCAGCTGACATAGCCGCCGTCGACGGTGCCCAGGGAAATGTAGGCATAGCCCGGGTGACTGGCGCCGAAATCGGCGAACAGCTTGAGGATCTGCTTGTCCTGCTCGCCGGCCGGGGTGTTGGCGGCATCGGCGGCGGTATAGCGCTTGAGGTTGGCGTCGGAGGCGGCGAGCAGGGGATGTTTGGCCAGGTATTCGACGTTCTGGTTGATGCCGTCGAAGAACAGTTGCATGGCGTTCTCCACCTGGCGGATTTCCCGTGCGCTGGTTTCGACGAACTCGTCTTTCGCCTCGCTGCGCAGGTTCAAGACCACCAGGGTGGCGACCAACATGATCGGCACGCAGGCGATGACGGCAAAGGCCCAGGTCAATTTTTGTTTTATGTTCATCGGGAGTTCCTGCTGGGTAGGCACGCAGACGGTTGGTGACGGCTCCTATTCTGTCGGCTAATTGGCGTCGGGCTTTAGTCAATTACGACACAAACATGACGGACATGCGCCGGTGCCCCGCTGGGGCCGGGCGACTGTTGCAGGGGGGAGGTGGCCCGCGCGGAGGCTGGTGCCGCGGGCGGGCGAAAGGGGGCTGTGCGCGGCTGCGACCGTTTGAGCCGCTGCGGGATGCTCAGCGGCTCAGCAGGGAGGCCGTGCCGGCACTGGCGAACAACCCGGCGCTGATGCGGTTGAACCACACCTGGCCCTGGCCTGTGCGCAGGTAGCGTGCGGCGCCGTGGGCGCCGAGGCCGTAGAACAGCTTGCAGCCCAGGTCCAGTACGGTCCAGGTGAGGATCAGCACCAGCAACTGGCTGAGCAGGGGGCGGTCGGCGCTGATGAACTGCGGCAGGAAGGCGGCGAAGAACAGGATGTCCTTGGGGTTGCTGGCGCCCAGGCCGAAGGCCTTCCAGAACAGGCTGCGGAAACCGGGGTTGACCGGCTGTTCCTCGGCCTGTGCCGGCTTGGCGGCCTGGCGCGATTGCTGCCAGCTCTGCCAGGCGAGGTAGAAGAGGTAGAGGGCGCCGAGCAGCTTGAGGACGCTGAACAGCCGCTCCGAGGCCAGCAGCAGGGCGCCCAGGCCCAGTGCCGAGGCGCTGAGCAGGCAGATCGAGGCCGAAACGCCGCCGAGGAATGCCGGCAGGGAGCGGCTCAGGCCGTAGTTCAGGCTGTTGCTGACCATCAGCAGGGACAGCGGACCGGGGATCAGGATCACGATCAGTGCGGCGCTGGCGAACAGCAGCCAGGTTTCCAGGCTCATGGGTGGCCTCCACAAGTGGCGAAACCCCCGGCACTTGCGTGCCGGGGGCGGGTAGGGCTCAAGCCAACCTTACAGGAAGGCGAACTTGGCGATAAAGATGATGCACAGCACGTAGAGGCTGACGGAGACCTTGCTGCGCTGGCCGGTGAGCAGCTTCAGCGTGGCGTAGGTCAGGAAGCCCAGGGCGATGCCGTTGGCGATGGAGAAGGTCAGCGGCATCATCACCACGGTGACGATGGCCGGGATGGTGTCGGTCAGGTCTTCCCAGTCGATATGGGCCATGCCGCTCATCATCAGCATCGCCACATAGATCAGCGCACCGGCGGTGGCATAGGCCGGAATCATGCCGGCCAGGGGGGCGAAGAACATCGCGGCGAGGAACAGCAGGCCGACGGTGACGGCGGTGAGACCGGTACGGCCGCCGGCGGCGACGCCCGAGGCGCTTTCCACATAGCTGGTCACCGGCGGGCAGCCGACCATGGCGCCGATCACGCTGGAGGTGCTGTCGGCCTTGAGAGCCCTGGACAGGTTCTGGATCTTGCCGTCCTCGTCCACCAGGTTGGCGCGGTGGGCGACCCCCATCAGGGTGCCGGCGGTGTCGAACATGTTGACGAAGAGGAAGGCCAGGATGACGCTGACCATGGCCACGTTGAAGGCCCCGGCGATGTCCATGGCCAGGAAGGTGGGGGCCAGGCTCGGCGGCATCGACACCAGGCCGTTGTACTCGACCAGGCCCAGGGCCCAGCCCAGGGCGGTGACGCCGAGCATGCTGAAGAGAATGGCGCCGAACACGTTGCGGTGGCTGAGCACGGCGATCAGCAGGAAGCACACGGCGGCCAGCAGGGCCGAGGGCTCGCCGAAGGAACCCATGGTCAGCAGGGTGGCGGGGCTGTCGACCACTATGCCGGCGGTCTTCAGGCCGATCAGGCCGAGGAACAGACCGACCCCGGCGCCCATGGCGAAGCGCAGGCTCATGGGAATGCTGTTGAGCAGCCACTCGCGGATGCGCGACAGGCTCATGATCATGAACAGGATGCCGGAGATGAACACCGCGCCCAGGGCGATCTGCCAGCTGTAGCCCATCTCGCCGACCACCGTGTAGGTGAAGAAGGCGTTCAGGCCCATGCCCGGCGCCAGGCCCACCGGCCAGTTGGCGTACAGGCCCATGAGGAAGCAGCCGAGGGCGGCGCCGATGCAGGTGGCGACGAAGGCAGCGCCGTGATCGACGCCGGCGCCGGCCATGATGTTGGGGTTGACGAAGATGATGTAGGCCATGGTGACGAAGGTCGTCAGGCCGGCCAGCAGTTCGGTTTTGATGGTGGTGCGGTGCTCGGTCAGCTTGAAGAAGCGGTCGAGTAAGCCGGCTTTCGCCAGGCCTTGGGCGTGAGTCGCAAGTTGTTCTTGTTTAGCGCTTTCCACAGCGGGTACTCCTCATATCTCTTGTTGTGTACCACCCAGAGTCAAGGCTTCGACTCTCTGAGGCAGGTGGTGCGTTTGGGGCGCTTGCTGGCTTAGTTGTTGACCGAGCGGTCAGGAAGTCGCCCAGTCGCGATTATGCTGTTGTATACAAAAAAAGCAAATAATGTTTTCTGTGGTGTGTGTGACCTACTCGATGCGCGATTGAGGAAAAAAGTGCTTGGTTTGTGTGTTCGGAGAAGGCGGGCTCCTGAACAAAAAAATCAACCAAATCAGATGGGTAGGAGATTTACAGGGGGTGGAGAGGGCGAGGGCAGGGCGCTCCACGAGGTCTCCTCGGCGCATCGGCTAGGGATTCGAGACTGGGTTTATGAGTAAGAAGGGGCGCCTCTTATAAGAAATGGATTTAGCGAGCCCGCCGTGTGCGGCCCGCCATGGGCACCGTCGAGGATTAGGGTGCAGGGCTGGAGGGCAGTGTTCGGGTTGGTTGAATTGTGTACAATGGTCCGATGTTTTCTGTGATTCGTGCCGTCGACGGCTTGCCAGGTACGGGGTGAATCGCAGTAGAGTTCCCTGGTACCAGGCCGCCCTCTTTAGATACGAGCCAGAATGAACGAACAATTGCAGCCCCTTAAGAAGCAGCCGCGCACCGGCAAGAGCAGCCGCAGCGGGACTCAGGACGATGTCGTCTACGCCCATATCTTCGATGCCATCCTCGAACAGCGCCTGGCGCCCGGCACCAAGCTGAGCGAGGAGGCCCTGGGCGAGATCTTCGGCGTCAGCCGCACCATCATCCGCCGCGCCCTGTCGCGCCTGGCCCACGAGGGCGTGGTGCTGCTACGGCCGAACCGTGGCGCGGTGGTGGCCAGCCCCAGCGTCGAGGAGGCCCGGCAGATCTTCTATGCACGGCGTATGGTCGAGCGCGCGATCACCGAGCTGGCGGTGGAGCATGCCACCGCCGAGCAGCTGACCGAGTTGCGCCAGATGGTGGAAGACGAGCATGCGAGCTTCGCCCGAGGCGATCGCGGCGCCGGCATTCGCCTGTCCGGCGAGTTCCACCTGAAACTGGCCGAGGCGGCGCGCAATGCGCCGCTGATCAGCTTCCAGCGCAGCCTGGTGTCGCAGACCTCGCTGATCATCGCCCAGTACGAAAGCGGCAGCCGCTCGCACTGCTCCTACGACGAGCACAATCAGCTGATCGACGCCATCGAGGCGCGCGACGCCGCCCGGGCGGTGAGCCTGATGATGCATCACATGGACCATATCGATAGCAAGCTCAACCTGGACGAGGAGAGCGCCTCGGACGATCTGCACGCGGTGTTCTCCCACGTGCTGCAGACCAAGAAGAAGCCGGGCCGCAACGGCGCCGCTCGCTGAGCGAGATTCGCCAGAAAGCCCCGCGGCTTGCGCCGCGGGGCTTTTTTCATGGTCGCGGTTCGGCGGGACGTATGAATGGGCTCAATCGCGGCGGTGCACCGACTGCCCGGCGGCGTAGGTCTCCTTCACCGCGCGATCGTCGCCGAGCATGGTGAGGGCGAACAGTTTCTCGGCCAGGGTCTTGGCCTGCTGCATGCGGTAGCTGATCAGCGGGGTGGCGTTGTAGTCCAGCACCACGAAGTCGGCGTCCTTGCCGCTGGCGAAGTTGCCGATCTTGTCGTCCAGGTACAGCGCGTTGGCGCCGCCCAGAGTGGCCAGGTACAGCGACTTGAAGGGGTCGAGCTTCTTGCCCTGCAGCTGCATCACCTTGTAGGCCTCGTTCAGCGACTGCAGCTGGCTGAAGCTGGTGCCGGCGCCGACGTCGGTGCCCAGGCCGACCCGCACGCCGTGCGCCTCCAGCTTGTTCAGGTCGAACAGGCCGCTGCCGAGGAACAGGTTGGAGGTGGGGCAGAAGGCCACGGCCGAACCGGTCTCGGCCAGGCGTCGGCACTCCTCGTCACACAGGTGTACGCCGTGGGCGAACACCGAGCGGGCGCCGATCAGTCGATGGTGGTCGTAGACGTCCAGGTAACCCTGACGTTCGGGGAAGAGCTCCTTGACCCACTCGATCTCCTTGCGGTTCTCGGACAGGTGGGTGTGCATGTACAGGCCCGGGTATTCACTCAGCAGCTTGCCGGCCAGCGCCAGCTGTTCCGGCGTGCTGGTGGGGGCGAAACGCGGGGTCACCGCGTAGTGCAGGCGGCCCTTGCCGTGCCAGCGCTCGATCAGCTCCTTGCTGTCGGCGTAGCCGGACTCCGGCGTATCGGTCAGGTAGTCCGGGGCGTTGCGGTCCATCAGCACCTTGCCGGCGATCATCCGCAGGTTCAGCGCCTGGGCCGCCTCGAAGAAGGCATCCACCGACTGCTTGTGCACGCTGCCGAACACCAGGGCGGTGGTGGTGCCGTTGCGCAGCAGCTCCTTGAGGAAGATGCCGGCCACATCGCCGGCATGGGCCTTGTCGGCGAACTGGCGCTCGGTGGGGAAGGTGTAGGTGTTCAGCCAGTCCAGCAGCTGTTCGCCGTAGGAGGCGATCATGCCGGTCTGCGGGTAATGGATGTGGGTGTCGATGAAGCCGGGGGTGATCAGGGCGTCGCGGTATTCGACGACCTCCACATCCTTGAGCGTGGGCAGCAGCTCGGCGGCATGACCGACCCGGGCGATGTGCCCATCCTCGACCAGCAGCAGGCCATCCTCGAAGTACTCATAGGATTGCTCGACCCCGACCACGGCGGGGTCGGCGAGGCTGTGCAGGATGGCGGCGCGGTAGGCTTTCAGGTGGCTGGACATCTGATACGTCTCGATCTCGGTTGGGTCGGGGCGTCTGCGCCCCTGGCTAAGGTGGTGTTGGCGGCGTGCCGCCTAGGATTGGGCGCGGCGCGAGCTGGGCAGCAGTTTGGCGATGCTCGGCTGGCCTTTCTTCACGTCCTGACCGAAGGCGGCGTTGTAGGTGGCGATCACCTCGCCGGCGATGGACACGGCGATCTCCACCGGCAGCTTGCCTTTCACCTCGGCCAGGCCCATGGGGCAGCGCATGCGGGCCATCGTCTCGGGGGCGAAGCCGCGCTCGCGCAGGCGGTGCTCGAACTTGACGCGCTTGGTCTGCGAGCCGATCAGGCCGTAGTAGGCGAAATCGTTGCGCTTGAGGATGGCGGCGGTCAGCTCCAGGTCGAGCTGGTGATTGTGGGTCATGACGATGTAGTAGCTGCCGGCCGGCATGCTATCGACCTCGTCGACCACCTCGTCGTTGACCACTTTGTCCACCCCGGCGGGAATCTGCGCGGGGAATTCGTTTTCCCGCGAATCGATCCAGCGCACCTTGCACGGCAGGCTGGCGAGCAGCGGAACCAGGGCGCGGCCGACATGGCCGGCGCCGAACACGGCGATCTGCGCCTGGGGCTGGCCCATGGGCTCGAACAACAGCACGGTGGCGCCGCCGCAGCACTGGCCGAGGCTGGCGCCGAGGCTGAAACGCTCCAGGCGGGTGTCCTGGCTGCGGCTCTCGAGCATCTCGCGGGCCAGTTTCATGGCCTTGTACTCCAGGTGGCCGCCGCCGATGGTCTCGAAGATGCGCTCGGCGGTGACCACCATCTTCGAACCGGCGTTGCGCGGTGTCGAGCCGCGTTCCTCGATGATGGTCACCAGTACGCAGGGTTGCCCCTGCTGCTGCAGTTCGGCCAATGCGCTGATCCAGCTCATTTGCTCAGCCTCCAGGTCGGCGGCGTCTGTCCCGGGCGCGGTAGGCGCCAGTTGCTCGGCGACGGGTCCAGAATCGGCACCGGAGCCGGGCGTGCGGGTCGGCTATTGGGTTCGGTGTGTTTTGTCATTGTTTTACACCCGTTTCGTTCAGGTCGTGGAGCGGATGTCGCTTGGCCCATCCACCCCACGAGAGTTGGCGTTATGCCGGCTCGGCTTCGCTAGCGGCGGCGGCCTTGGCCGTCTGCTGCAGCTTCCTCATCTGCTCCACGCCCCAGAGCACGCGCTCCGGGGTGGCCGGGGCGTCGATCAGCGGCTGTACCCGGTAGCCGCCGAGGCTGGCCACCGCGTCCTTGATCGCACACCACACGGCGATGCCGAGCATGAACGGCGGCTCGCCCACGGCCTTGGAGTGGAACACCGTGTCTTCCGGGTTCTTGCGGTTCTCCACCAGCTTGACCCGCAGGTCCAGGGGCATGTCGGCGATGGCCGGGATCTTGTAGCTGGCCGGACCGTTGGTCATCAGCTTGCCCTTGGCGTTCCACACCAGCTCTTCCATGGTCAGCCAGCCCATGCCCTGGACGAAGGCGCCCTCGACCTGGCCGATGTCGATGGCCGGGTTCAGCGAGGCGCCGACGTCGTGCAGGATGTCGGTGCGCAGCATCTTGTATTCGCCGGTCAGGGTGTCGACCAGCACCTCGGCGCAGGCGGCGCCGTAGGCGAAGTAGTAGAAGGGCCGGCCGGCGGCCTTGTCGCGGTCGTAGTAGATCTTCGGCGTGCGGTAGAAGCCGGTGCTGGAGAGCGAGACCTGGGCGAAGTAGGCCTTCTGGATCAGCTCCTCGAAGGACAGGAACTGCTCGCGCACGCGCACCTGGCCGTTGCGGAATTCCACGTCTTCCGGGGTGACCCGGTACTCGCGCACCAGGAAGTCCACCAGGCGCTGCTTGATGGTCTCGGCGGCGTTTTGCGCGGCCTTGCCGTTGAGGTCGGCGCCGCTGGAGGCGGCGGTCGGCGAGGTGTTGGGCACCTTGTCGGTGTTGGTCGCGGTGATCTGGATGCGCGAGATATCGACCTGGAACACCTCGGCGACCACCTGGGCGACTTTGGTGTTGAGGCCCTGGCCCATCTCGGTGCCGCCGTGGTTCAAATGGATGCTGCCGTCGGTGTAGACATGGATCAGCGCGCCGGCCTGGTTGAGGAAGGTGGCGGTGAAGCTGATGCCGAATTTCACCGGGGTCAGTGCCAGGCCCTTCTTCAATACCGGGCTGCCTGCGTTGAAGGCGCGGATGGCCTCGCGGCGCTGGGCGTACTCGGCGCTGGCCTCCAGTTCGGCGGTCATCTCGGCGAGCATGTTGTGCTCGACGGTCTGGTGGTAGTGGGTGACGTTGCGCTCCTCCTTGCCGTAGTAGTTGCGCTTGCGTACCTCCAGCGGGTCCTTGCCCAGCGTGCGGGCGACGTGGTCCATCACCTGCTCGATGGCGACCATGCCCTGGGGGCCGCCGAAGCCGCGGTAGGCGGTGTTGGAGGCGGTGTTGGTCTTGCAGCGATGGCCGTTGATGGTGGCGTTGCCGAGGAAGTAGGCGTTGTCGGAGTGGAACATCGCGCGGTCGACGATGGAACCGGACAGGTCCGGCGAATAGCCGCAGTTGCCGGCCAGCTCCATCTGGATGCCGTGCAGCAGGCCGTCGTCGTCGAAGCCCACGTCGTACTCGACATAGAAGGGGTGGCGCTTGCCGGTGATGCTCATGTCTTCCATGCGCGGCAGGCGCATCTTGGTCGGCCGCCCGGTGAGGTGGGCGATCACCGCACAGAGGCAGGCCGGACCGGCGGCCTGGGTTTCCTTGCCGCCGAAGCCGCCGCCCATGCGGCGCATGTCGATGACGATCTTGTGCATGGGCACGCCGAGCACCTCGGCGACCAGTTTCTGCACTTCGGTGGCGTTCTGCGTCG
The DNA here is from genome assembly GCF_051904775.1 of Pseudomonas sp. MBLB4123. Lineage (NCBI taxonomy): Bacteria > Pseudomonadati > Pseudomonadota > Gammaproteobacteria > Pseudomonadales > Pseudomonadaceae > Pseudomonas > Pseudomonas sp. MBLB4123. The sequence continues at coordinate 1,374,641 of NZ_CP196711.1, read as the reverse complement.
AGGTGTAGACGATCATGCCGCCATCTTCGGTCGGCATCACCGAGGAGATCTGCGTCTCCAGGTAGAAGTGCTCCTGACCGCCGATATGCAGCTTGCCCTGCAGGCGGTGCGGTGCGCTGCTCAGGGCCGCAGCGGAGTCGCCGATGCGGTGCTGGTGGCTGTCCAGCACGAAATGCTTCTTGCGCAGCGCTTCTTCCACGTCGAGCACCGGCTCCAGGTCCTCGTACTCGACGATGGCCGCCATGGCCGCCTTACGTGCGGTCTCCAGGCTGTCGGCGCCGACCGCGAGCACCACCTGGCCGACGTATTCGACCTTGCCGTCGGCCAGCAGCGGGTCGCCGGCCACCACCGGGCCGATGTCCAGTTGGCCGGGCACGTCCTGGGCGGTGATGGCGATGGCCACCCCGGGTATCGCGTAGCAGGGCGAGGTATCGATCCTGACGATGCGGGCGTGGGCGCGGTCGCTCATGCGCGCATAGACATGCAGCTGGTTGGGGAATTCCAGACGGTCGTCGACGTACACCGCCTCGCCGGAGACGTGTTTGTCCGCGCTCTCGTGCTTGACGCTGCGGCCGACCCCGGTGGTGATGCCGGCGCGGAACAGTTCGGCCAGCTCGGCCTGGGTCTTCGGGGTAGTGTGATGGTTAGACATAGGCGGTCACCCGGGTTTCGACTTCGGGAGCGTTGAGCTCGAGGAAGAATTTGCGCAGCAGGTTCTGCGCGGTGAGCAGGCGGTATTCCTTGCTGGCGCGGAAGTCGCTGAGCGGGGTGAAGTCCTCGGCCAGGGCGGCGCAGGCGCGCTCGATGACCTCTGGATACCAGCCGGCGCCGACCAGCGCGGCCTCGCAGACGGCGGCACGCTTGGGGATGGCGGCCATGCCGCCGAAGGCGATGCGGGCTTCGCGCACCACACCGTCCTCGATCACCAGGTTGAAGGCGGCGCAGACGGCGGAGATATCGTCGTCCAGGCGCTTGGACACCTTGTAGGCGCGGAACGCCTGGTTGGCCCGGGCGCGCGGCACGACGATCTTCTCGATGAACTCGGCTTCCTCGCGGGCGGTGACCTTGTAGTCGAGGAAGTAGTCCTCCAGGGCCAGGGTGCGGGTGCTGTTGCCCTTGCGCAGGACGATCTGGGCGCCCAGGGCGATCAGCAGCGGCGGGGCGTCGCCGATGGGCGAGGCGTTGCCGATATTGCCGCCCAGGGTGCCCTGATTGCGGATCTGCAGCGAGGCGAAGCGGTGCAACAGCTCGCCGAAGTCCGGGTACTCCTCGGCCAGGGCGGCGTAGCAGTCGGACAGGGCGGTGGCGGCGCCGATCTCGATGCTGTCGGCGGTCACGTCCACCCGTTTCATCGACTCGATATGACCGACGTAGATCATCACCGGCAGTTCGCGATGGAACTGGGTGACCTCCAGGGCCAAATCGGTGCCGCCGGCGAGCAGGCGTGCCTCTGGGTTGGCGGCGTAGAGGTCGGCCAGGTCGGCGACGGTCAGCGGCAGCAGGCAACGCTTGTCGCCACTGTTCAGCTCGGCGGTTTCACGGGGTGCTATGGCTTTCAACTGGGCCACGGTCTCGGCCTCGAAGGCGTCGAACTGGTCGGGTTGCTTCTGGCAGCAGGCCTGCTCGGCGGCGTCGATGATCGGCCGGTAGCCGGTGCAGCGGCACAGGTTGCCGGCCAGGGCCTCCATTGTCTCGGCCTTGTCGAAACCGTCGCTGTTCTTCTGCAGGGCGAACAGCGACATGACGAAACCGGGGGTGCAGAAGCCGCATTGCGAGCCATGGCAGTCGACCATGGCCTGTTGCACGCTGTGCAGCTTGCCCTGGTGCTTGAGGTCTTCGACGGTGATCAGCTGCTTGCCGTGCAGGCTGGAGACGAAGGTCAGGCAGGAGTTCAGGGTGCGGTAACGGATGCGTTCGCCGTCCAGTTCGCCGACCACCACGGTGCAGGCGCCGCAATCGCCGGAGGCGCAACCTTCTTTGGTGCCGGGCTTGCCGAGGTGCTCGCGTAGGTAGTTGAGCACGGTGACATTAGGATCGAGTCGCTGCTCTGTGCGCAGCTCCCGGTTGAGTAAAAACTGGATCAAGGACGACCTCCAGGCACTTTATTGTTCTTTACGAGCGACTCGTAGCGGGCGGACGAATAACGGTTGCGCGGCATTTCCGCCCGTTCTGTCATGGGGCAAATCTAGAGTTTTCTGACTTTTGGGTCAACAAATATTTGACCCGCTGGTCAGGAGGTTGTCATGCGATTCGGTTATGAGGCGAACCGCGCGCGCTGGATCTAGTCAGAGGCTAGCCCGTTCCATGACGCTGACCTCCGAATCCGAGGGGCGGGCCGGCGGCGCAGTCGGGTGCCAAGGTGCGCGCGGCCGTCCCTTAGTGCCATTGGCCACCGGACGCCCTGTGCTACACTCGCGCCCCGCGCCAGCCTCTCCAGCGCCGGCACGGCGGGGCTATGGCGTCGTTATCGCCTGCCCCGCAAGGTCCATGGAGCCCAAGGAAAATCATGACGTTCAAGGCCTCGGACAGCCTCGCCGAACAGATCGCCCATTACCTCGCGCAGCGCATCATTCGTGGTGAGATGAAGGCGTGCGAGCGGATTCAGGAGCAGAAGGTCACCCAGGCGCTCAACGTCAGCCGCGGCTCGGTGCGCGAGGCCTTGCTGATACTCGAGCGGCGTCACCTGGTGGTCATCCTGCCGCGCCGCGGCGCCCAGGTCAGCGAACTGACGCCACACAAGGTCAAGAGCCTGTATGCCCTGGTCATGGAGCTGTATATCCTCCTGGCCCGCGCCGTGGCCGACGGCTGGCGAGACGACAGCGACCTCGCGCCTTTCCTGGCCATCCAGCAGCGGCTGATGGAGAGCCAGCGCAACGAGGACATAGACGCCTTCGTCGAGCACAGCTTCGATGTCATGCGCCTGGCCTTTCCCTTCGCCGACAACCCCTATCTGCAGGAAACCGTGGAGAACCTGCTGCCGGCGATCAGCCGCACCTATCACCTGGCGCTGGAGCGGCGCAAAGGCGAGATGGCGCAGTTTCTCGAGATATTCGCCCAGTTGCTGCAGGCGATAGTCGAGCGCGATCACGGGCGCGCCCGCGAGCTGCTGCTCGGCTACGGCGAGCACAACTGCCAACTGGTCCTGGCGACCCTGGCCGAGCGTTAACCCATGCGCCTGAAGTGCATCAAGCTGGCCGGCTTCAAGTCCTTCGTCGACCCGACCACCGTGAGCTTTCCGAGCAACATGGCGGCGGTGGTGGGGCCCAATGGTTGCGGCAAATCCAATATCATCGACGCCGTTCGCTGGGTGATGGGCGAGAGTTCGGCGAAGAACCTCCGGGGCGAGTCGATGACCGACGTCATCTTCAACGGCTCCAACACGCGCAAGCCGGTGACCCAGGCCAGCATCGAACTGGTCTTCGACAACTCAGATGCCACCCTGGTGGGCGAATACGCCGGCTACAACGAGATTTCCATTCGCCGTCGGGTGACCCGCGACAGCCAGAACACCTATTTCCTCAACGGCACCAAGTGCCGTCGCCGCGACATCACCGACATCTTCCTGGGCACCGGCCTGGGCCCGCGCAGCTATTCGATCATCGAGCAGGGCATGATCAGCAAGCTGATCGAGGCCAAGCCCGAGGACCTGCGCAACTTCATCGAGGAGGCCGCCGGCATCTCCAAGTACAAGGAGCGCCGCCGCGAGACCGAGAACCGCATTCGTCGCACCCACGAGAACCTGGCCCGCCTGACCGACCTGCGCGAGGAGCTGGAGCGCCAGCTCGAGCGCCTGCAGCGCCAGGCCCAGGCGGCGGAGAAGTACCAGCAGTGCAAGGCCGAGGAGCGACAGCTCAAGGCCCAGCTCACCGCCCTGCGCTGGCAGGCGCTGAACGAACAGGTGGGCCAGCGCGAGGCGGTGATCGGCAATCAGGAGGTCAGTTTCGAGGCACTGGTCGCCGAGCAGCGCAATGCCGATGCCAGCATCGAGCGCCTGCGCGACGGTCACCACGAGCTCTCCGAGCGCTTCAACCTGGTGCAGGGGCGTTTCTATTCGGTCGGCGGCGACATCGCCCGGGTCGAGCAGAGCATCCAGCACGGCCAGCAGCGCCTGCGCCAGCTGCAGGACGATCTGCGCGAGGCCGAGCGGGCGCGTCAGGAGACCGAGTCGCACCTGGGGCACGACCGCACCCTGTTGGCCTCCCTGGGCGAAGAGCTGGCCCTGCTCGAACCCGAGCAGGAGCTGACCAGCGCCGCCGCCGAGGAGGCCGCCGCCGCCCTGGAGGAGGCCGAGAGCGCCATGCACGGCTGGCAGGAGCAGTGGGACGGCTTCAATCAGCGCAGCGCCGAGCCGCGCCGCCAGGCCGAGGTGCAGCAGTCGCGCATCCAGCAACTGGAGCAGAGCCTGGAGCGTCTGGCCGAACGCCAGCGGCGCCTGGGCGACGAATTGCAGCAGCTGGTCGCCGACCCCGAAGACGCGGCGATCATCGAACTGGGCGAGCAGATAGCCGCCGCCGAGCTGGAACAGGAGCAGCTGCAGGCGGACGAGCAGCAGCAGGCCGAGCGCCTGCGGCAGTTGCGCGACGAATTGCAGCAAACCGGTCAGGCGCAACAGCAGGCCCAGGGCGAGTTGCAGCGCCTGCAGGGACGCCTGGCTTCGCTGGAAGCCTTGCAGCAGGCGGCGCTCGATCCGGGGGCGGGGGCTGTGGACTGGCTGCGCGAGCAGCAGCTGAGCGAGCGCCCGCGTCTGGCCGAGGGCTTGCGGGTCGAGTCGGGCTGGGAGCTGGCGGTGGAAACCGTGCTCGGCGCCGACCTGCAGGCGGTGTTGCTGGACGACTTCGCCGATCTGGATTTCACCGGCCTGAGCCAGGGCGAGCTGCGCCTGGTCAGCTCCGCTGCCGGTACGGCCAGGATGGCCGGCAGCCTGCTGGACAAGGTCGAGGCGAGCGTCGACCTGGCGCCCTGGCTGGCCAGGGTCAGGCCGGTGGCGTCCCTGGAGGAGGCTCTGGCGGGGCGGGCGGCGCTGGCCGAGGGCGAGAGCCTGGTCAGTCGCGACGGCTACTGGGTCGGCCGGCACTTTCTGCGGGTGCGCCGCGCCGGCGAGGCGGAGAGTGGCGTGCTGGCCCGTGGCCAGGAGCTGGAGCGCTTGGGGCTGGAGCGCGACGAGCGTGAGGCCGCCCTGGAATTGCTCGACGAGCGCCTGCTGGCGCTGCGCGAGACCCAGCGCCAGCAGGAGGAGCGCCGCGAACAGCAACGCCGCCAGCTGCAGGAGCGCACCCGCGCGCTGGGCGAACTCAAGGCCCTGCTGTCTGCGGGCCAGGCCAAGGCCGAGCAGCTTGCCCTGCGTCGCCGCCGGCTCGAGAGCGAACAGGCCGAGCAGGCCGAGCAGCGCGAGCTGGAGCAGGAGCAATTGGGCGAGGCACGGCTGCAGCTGCAGGACGCCCTGGACGCCATGGCCCTCGACAACGAGCAGCGCGAGACCCTGCTGGCCAGCCGCGACGCCCTGCGCGAGCGGCTCGATCGCGTGCGTCAGGAGGCGCGTCAACACAAGGATCATGCCCACCAGTTGGCCGTGCGCCTGGGCTCCCTGCGAGCCCAGCACGACTCCACCCGCCAGGCCCTGGAGCGCCTGGAGCTGCAGGCCGAGCGCCTGCACGAGAAGCGCGAGCAGCTCAGTCTCAACCTGGAGGAGGGCGAGGCACCGCTCGAGGAGCTGCGCCTGAAGCTTGAAGAGCTGCTCGAGCGCCGCCTGGGCGTGGAGGAGGAGCTCAAGCACGCCCGCCTGGCCCTGGAGGACGCCGACCGTGAACTGCGCGATGCGGAGAAGCGCCGCAGCCAGGCCGAGCAGCAAGCCCAGCTGCTGCGTGGCCAGCTCGAACAGCAGCGCCTGGAGTGGCAGTCGCTGAACGTGCGGCGCAAGGCCCTGCAGGATCAGCTGGCCGAGGACAGTTACGACCTGCACGGCGTGCTCGCCAGCCTGCCCATGGAGGCCAGCGAGCAGGCCTGGGAAGAGGAGCTGGAGCGCCTCGCCGGGCGCATCCAGCGCCTGGGGCCGATCAACCTGGCGGCCATCGACGAGTACCAGCAGCAGTCCGAGCGCAAGCGCTACCTGGATGCCCAGGACGCCGACCTGGTCGAGGCCCTGGATACCCTGGAAAACGTCATCCGCAAGATCGACAAGGAAACCCGCAACCGCTTCAAGGAGACCTTCGATCAGATCAACGGCGGCCTGCAGACCCTGTTCCCCAAGGTGTTCGGCGGGGGCAATGCCTACCTGGAGCTCACCGGCGAAGACCTGCTGGACACCGGCGTGACCATCATGGCGCGGCCGCCGGGCAAGAAGAACAGCACCATCCACCTGCTGTCGGGGGGCGAAAAGGCGCTGACCGCGCTGGCCCTGGTGTTCGCCATCTTCCAGCTCAACCCGGCACCGTTCTGCATGCTCGACGAGGTGGATGCGCCGCTGGACGACGCCAACGTCGGCCGTTATGCCCGTTTGGTCAAGGAAATGTCGGAGAAGGTGCAGTTCATCTATATCACCCACAATAAGATCGCCATGGAGATGGCCGATCAGCTGATGGGCGTTACCATGCACGAGCCGGGGTGCTCGCGCCTGGTGGCGGTGGATGTGGAGGAGGCGTTGGCCATGGTCGAGGCCTGAGAAGGCTGGGCGTGCAACAATCGCGCTGCGCGGCCAGTTGCTATAACGACCTGTCGGCTGTGTAAAGTTGCCTTTCGTCGTGCTAGCTTATTGCGCACTTTTATCGCACGTGGAAAACGCCTGACAGAACATGGAGTTGGCGCCGCGTTTCAAGGTCATCGAAGTAAGGGCGGGATGCTCTTTTTTACGTAGAAAATTCATTAGGGGTCAGGGTATTTCATGGAATTCGGTCTGCGCGAGTGGCTGATCGTCATCGGTATCATCGTCATTGCCGGCATCTTGTTCGATGGCTGGCGGCGCATGCGTGGCGGTAAGGGCAAGTTGAAATTCAAGCTCGACCGGAGCATGGCCGGCGGAGTGGACGATGAGGGCGATCCCGATCTGCTCGGCCCGCCACGGGTCGTTCAGCGTCAGCAGGAGCCTTCGCTGGACGAGCACGACCTGCCGGCCATGAGCGCCCGCGAGTCGAGTCGGCGCCGCTCCAACGAGCCGCGCCAGGGTGACCTGAATCTGGACCTGGACGAGCCGGTGCCGACCCTGCTCAGCCCCGTCGACCCGGGAGCCCCGGAAGCCCATAACGGCGCCAAGAAAAACGTCGGCAAAGAGCCGGCGGCGGTGGAAGAAGTCCTGGTGATCAACGTGGTCGCCCGGGATGATGGAGGGTTCAAGGGCCCGGCCCTGTTGCAGAACATCCTCGAGAGCGGCCTGCGCTTCGGCGAAATGGACATCTTCCATCGCCACGAGAGCATGGCCGGCAACGGCGAGGTGCTGTTCTCCATGGCCAACGCACTCAAGCCAGGCACCTTCGATCTGGACGATATCGAGGGTTTCAGCACCCGCGCGGTGAGCTTCTTCCTCGGCCTGCCGGGGCCGCGCCACCCGAAGCAGGCGTTCGACGTGATGGTCGCCGCCGCGCGCAAGTTGGCTCACGAGCTGAACGGCGAACTGAAGGACGACCAGCGCAGCGTGATGACCGCCCAGACCATCGAACACTACCGCCAGCGCATCGTCGAGTTCGAGCGCAAGCAGTTGACCGGTAAACGCTAAGTAGCAATTGTGTCGCGAAAAGAGCAGCCCAGGCTGCTCTTTTCGTTTGAGAGATGAGCCCCATGACCGACGCCGCCCCATCTGCCCAGAGTGCCGCCGAACGCATCGCCCAGTTGCGCAGCGAGTTGGATGAGCACAACTACCGCTACCACGTGCTCGACGAGCCGAGCATTCCGGATGCCGAGTACGACCGCCTTTACCATGAGCTCAAGGCCCTGGAGGCCGAACACCCCGAGCTGATCACCCCGGACTCACCGACCCAGCGGGTCGGCAGCCTGGCCCTGAGTGCCTTCGGCGAGGTCCGGCACGAGGTGCCGATGCTCAGCCTCGGCAACGCCTTCGAGGAAGGCGACCTGCTGGATTTCGACCGCCGCGTGCGTGAGGGGCTGGATCTGCCGGCCGGCGACCATACCGGGGACCTGTTCGCCGAAGGCGTCGAAGTAGAGTACAGCTGCGAGCCCAAGCTGGACGGTCTGGCCGTCAGCCTGCTGTACGAGCGGGGTCAGTTGGTCCGCGGTGCCACCCGCGGCGACGGCAGCACCGGCGAGGACATCAGCGCCAACGTGCGCACCATACGCAACATCCCGCTGCGCCTGCACGGCAGCGGTTGGCCCGAAGTGCTCGAGGTACGCGGCGAGGTGTTCATGTCCAAGGCCGGTTTCGAGGCCTTGAATGCGCGCCAGGCGGAGAGTGGCGGCAAGACCTTCGCCAACCCGCGCAATGCCGCGGCCGGCAGCCTGCGCCAGCTGGACCCGAAGATCACCGCCAGTCGCCCGCTGGAGCTGTGCGCCTACGGCATCGGCCGGGTCGAGGGCGAACTGCCGCACACCCATATCGGCATCCTCCAGGCGCTCAAGGGCTGGGGCCTGCCGATCAGCCGCGAGCTGAAACTGGCCAAGGGCGCACAGCAGTGCCTGGACTACTACCGCGCCATAGGCGAGCGCCGCGAGGCGCTGCCCTATGAGATCGACGGCGTGGTGTTCAAGGTCAACAGCCTGGCCTCTCAGCGCGAGCTGGGTTTTCGCGCCCGCGAGCCGCGTTGGGCGATCGCCCACAAGTTCCCGGCGATGGAGGAGCTGACCGAGCTGCTCGCCGTCGAGTTTCAGGTCGGGCGCACCGGGGCGGTGACCCCGGTGGCGCGCCTGCAGCCGGTGAAGGTGGCCGGCGTCACGGTGTCCAATGCGACCCTGCACAACATGGACGAGGTGGCGCGATTGGGGCTGATGGTCGGCGATACGGTGATCATCCGCCGGGCCGGCGACGTGATTCCCCAGGTGGTTCAGGTGGTGCGCGAGCGCCGCCCGGCCGATGCCCGTGCCGTGCAGGTGCCCGAGCAGTGCCCGGTGTGCGGCTCGCGGGTCGAGCGCACCCAGCTGGTCAAGCGCAGCAAGGGGCGCGAGACCCTTAGCGAGGGGGCGGTGTACCGTTGTGTCGGCCGTCTGGCCTGCGCTGCCCAGCTCAAGCAGGCGATCATCCATTTCGTCTCGCGCCGTGCCATGGACATCGAGGGCCTCGGCGAGAAAAGCGTCGAGCAGCTGGTCGACGAGGGCCTGGTGCGCTCCCCGGCGGATCTCTACAGCCTGACCTTCGAGCAGATCGTCGGCCTGGAGGGCTTCGCCGAGCTGTCGAGCAACAACCTGCTGGCCGCCATCGTCGACAGCCGTACGCCGAGCCTGGCGCGTTTCATCTACGCCCTGGGCATCCCCGATGTCGGCGAGGAAACCGCCAAGCTGTTGGCCCGTGCCCTGGGCTCGCTCGCGCGCATCCAGCGGGCGCTGCCGGAGGTGCTGACCTACCTGCCGGATGTCGGCCTGGAGGTCGCCCACGAAATTCGCAACTTCTTCGCCGATGGCCACAACCAGCAGGTGATCCGCGACCTGCTGGCCCGTGGCATCGCCTTGCAGGAGGAGGGTGAGCTCGGCGCCGAGTTCGCCGCCTGCGCCACATTGGAGGGGCTGCTCGACAAGCTGAATATCGCCGGCATCGCCGCCACCGGGGCGAGGAAGCTGGCCGAGAAGGGCGGTAGCCTCGACGGCGTGATCGCCCTCAGTCAGGACTGGCTGGAGCTGAGCGTGATGAAGGGCCTCAACGAGAAGGCCAAGCAGGCCCTGCGCGAGCATTTCGCGGTGCCGGCCAACGTCGAGCGGGCCCGGGCGATCGAGGCGCAGCTGCGTGAGTTCGGCATGCACTGGCAGAGCGAGCGCAAGGCCGTGGAGGGGTTGCCTCTGGCCGGGCAGACCTGGGTCCTGACCGGCACCCTGGAGCTCATGAGTCGCGATGTGGCCAAGAGCAGGCTGGAGAGCCTGGGCGCCAAGGTCGCCGGCTCGGTGTCGGCCAAGACCACCTGCGTGGTGGCCGGACCGGGTGCCGGCTCGAAGCTGGCCAAGGCCAGCGAGCTGGGCCTGCGGGTGCTGGACGAGGAGGGGTTCATGGCCGTGCTGGCCAGCCATGGCAGCATCGGCTGACAAACCGGCGCCGGCAGGCCAGAGGCGTTCAGGGAGTCAGGCTCGGACGCGGTGCGGCAGGCGTTCGATCACCAGCTGCGAGGGTTCCGCCAGTGCCGAAAGCTGGGTGCGGGAGCGGCCGCTGTCCAGCAGGAGTCGGTACAGACCCCGTAAGGCGTCCGGAGCCGAATGTATTGCGACCTGTGCGCCGCAGTCTTCACTATTCGGGCGGTCTGTCGCAGCTAACAGCCGCCGCATTGCAGTGCAACGCGGCGGCGTCATCTGGGGTGCCAAGATGACGGTGAGGGCCCCTAGGCCTTAATTGATCGCGTCGGTCAGTGCCTTGGCCGGCACATACTTGACCACCTTCTTCGCGGCGATCTCGATCGCCTGGCCGGTCTGCGGGTTGCGGCCGGTACGGGCCGGGCGCTCGCCGACTTTCAACTTGCCGATGCCGGGCAGGGTAATTTCCTCGCCATTTTCCAGGGCATCGCTGACGATCTCGCTGAGCTGTTCGAGGGCTGCACGCACGGTGCTCTTCGGGGTGTCGATGGCTTCGGCGATATCGCTGATCAACTGGTCTTTGGTCATGGCCATATGGTGCTCCTTGAAATGAGAGGTGGTGCTGTAATGCCCTGCGCAGGGTACTGGTATTTCGCCGTGCTGGCATCGCAGGATGCGGACTTGGGGAAAACGAGCCCGCCTTGTGACCCCTCGGCAAGTGGAAAACTCCATATTGACGCCCTGTTTTTCGCGCTAAGTGCTTGAAGCAGTTGTAAGTTCGGGGCAAGCCGGTACAATGGCGCGGCCCGCCGCCTGGTGGGCAGCGTTATGGTGGCCCTGCCGGTCCCCCCGCAACGATCAGCCGTGAACCCGGTCAGGCCCGGAAGGGAGCAGCCGCAGCGGTGACATTGTGTGCCGGGGTGTGGCTGGTGGGGTCCACCTCCAGTATCTTGTATCTATAACGGTTTCTTCACTTCGCTCATGCAGTGATACAGAAGTGATGCACCCGTGCGCAGCATCTTCCTTTTTCTGTTGTCCGTCCCCGGCCTCTGTTCACGAGTTGTGGTGCGGTGTCCTGTGCGTTCTCATGCCTTCGGCGGGAAATGACGAGCACCTCAGATTCGCTGGGGGGAGGCGCCGGCTCCTTTAGTGTTGGAGGGCAGTGCTTCTGCAAAATTGGCGAGGAATGAAAGGCCCCGAATTGGCCGGGGCGAGTGCCGGTGTGTCGAGTGTCAGGTGACCTGGTAATTGAGTACGCTGTCCTGCTCTTTCAGTGCCTTGCGCATCTCGGCAGGAATGCTCCCGGAACGGACCGCGAGCTCCAGGCGGATTTCTTCCAGGCTCTGCGCAAAGGCCTGTGGGTCGCTCAGTTGGCTGGCGTTGAGCACTCGGCTGTAGGCGGTGGCGTCGCTTTCGTCGAGCAGGGACAGGACAATGCTGCCGTCTGGGCGAGGGTTGCTGAAGTTGGCGCGCAAGGGGGCAAACAGTTGGTCGACGAATTGCTGATTGGGGTTGTCCATATCCGTACTCTCTCCTGAGGGTGATGACAGCAGACCATGAGTCTCGCACTAAGTTCAGCAAGAGTGCATCAATTCGATGTCGGGCTGACAACTGCGGTGGCCGACGAAACCCCGAGCCCTCGTCCACTATCGACAGAGTGACGTGGCTGACAGCGCCGGCGCTGTGCATCGGATGCAATTTGCCCCATGCTCCGTTAGCATTAGCCTTCTTCAATGCTTTCCTCTCGTGACGGGTTTCGATGAGTTATCAGGTTCTTGCACGCAAGTGGCGTCCGCGCTCGTTCCGCGAAATGGTCGGCCAGACCCATGTGCTCAAGGCGCTGATCAACGCCCTCGACAGCCAGCGCCTGCATCACGCCTACCTGTTCACCGGCACCCGCGGGGTGGGAAAGACCACCATCGCGCGGATCATCGCCAAGTGCCTGAATTGCGAGAGTGGCATCAGCTCGACGCCCTGTGGGGTCTGCTCGGTCTGCAAGGAGATCGACGAGGGACGTTTCGTCGACCTGATCGAGGTCGACGCCGCCAGCCGCACCAAGGTCGAGGATACCCGCGAGCTGCTGGACAACGTGCAGTACTCGCCGAGCCGCGGGCGCTTCAAGGTCTACCTGATCGACGAGGTGCACATGCTCTCGTCGCACTCGTTCAATGCACTGCTCAAGACCCTGGAAGAGCCGCCGCCGCACGTCAAATTCCTCCTGGCCACCACCGATCCGCAGAAATTGCCGGTGACCATCCTCTCTCGCTGCCTGCAGTTCTCCCTGAAGAACATGCCGCCGGAGCGGGTGGTCGAGCACCTCGGCCATGTACTCGCCGCCGAGAGTATCCCCTACGAGGAGGACGCCCTCTGGTTGCTCGGCCGCGCGGCCGACGGTTCCATGCGCGACGCCATGAGTCTGACCGATCAGGCCATTGCCTTCGGCGAAGGCAAGGTGCTGGCCGCCGATGTGCGCGCCATGCTCGGCACCCTGGACCATGGTCAGGTGTATGGCGTATTGCATGCCCTGCTGGAGGGCGACGCCCGTGCCTTGATCGATGCCGTGCGCCACCTGGCCGAACAAGGCCCGGACTGGAACGGCGTGCTGGCGGAAATGCTCAATGTGCTGCACCGCGTGGCCATCGCCCAGGCCTTGCCGGAGGCGGTGGATAACGGTCAGGGCGACCGCGATCGGGTGCTGGCGCTGGCCCAGGCGTTGCCGGCCGAGGATGTGCAGTTCTATTACCAGATGGGCTTGATCGGTCGCCGCGACCTGCCCCTGGCGCCAGACCCGCGCAGTGGCTTCGAGATGGTGCTGTTGCGCATGCTGGCATTCCGCCCGGCGGATAGCGACGATGCGCCGAGGGTGGCGCTAAAGCCGCTAGGGATTAGCCAGGCCACTGCTGATCCCCGAAGCAACCCAGTGGCCGACGCGGCCATGGTCGCGCCGGCTGTTGCCGCTCCTGTGCCTGCCAGCGAGTCCCAGGCGCCGATCACGCCCATGGCGGCGCCGCCCGAGCCGCAGCCGGTAGAGCAGCCGGCCGCTCCTGTCGTGGCACCTGTCGAGCCTGCGGGCGCCGAGGTATCCGTGGCGCCCGCGGTGCCTGCCGTGCAAGAGGCGTCTGCCGCCGCTACGGCCGCCGCGTCGGCGATTACCGACCTGCCGTGGGAAGAACAGGCTCCCCAGGCCGCACCCATGGCGCCTGCTGCGGCCGGTGCCGCGGAGCCGGCCGCTCCCGACGTCGAGGCGATGCCCGTTCGAGCCGTCCCCGGGGGTGTGGCGCTGCAGAGCGTCGACAGCGAGGCGCCGGCCGAGATCGAGGGCGAGGATGAGCCGCCACCGGGCGACTACGACTATGTGGAGATGGACGCCGAGTCCTTCGACTACGACTTCGATGCGGTCGCCAGCACGCAACCGGCCGAGCCGGAGCCGACGGTCGCGGCGCAGCCGGCTACCGGCCTGGCCGCCGACTGGCTGGAGCTGTTCCCCAAGCTGGGGCTGTCCGGCATGACCGGTAGCATCGGCGCCAACTGCACGCTGATCTCGGCCGAGGGTGACAACTGGCTGCTGCACCTGGACCCTGGACACAGCGCGCTGTTCAACGCGACTCAACAGCGCCGCTTGAATGATGCGCTGAACCAGCACCTCGGCCGCGAGTTGAAACTGCAGATCGAGCTGCGGCAGCCCGAGCAGGAAACCCCGGCGCAGGCGGCGGCGCGCAAGCGTGCCAACCGCCAGCGCGAGGCCGAGGCCTCGATCCACAGCGACCCGCTGGTACAGCAGATGATTCAGCAGTTCGCCGCCAGCATAAGGGCGGACAGCATTGAGCCCGTGGATACCTAGGGCTGGTTAAGGGTGGCGGACATGCCGAGCGCCATTTACTGTGAACCGAACGAATTTAACCCCTGATTACCGAGGACTAGCACCATGATGAAAGGTGGCATGGCCGGCCTGATGAAGCAGGCCCAGCAGATGCAGGAAAAGATGCAGAAGATGCAGGAAGAGCTGGCGAACGCCGAGGTGACCGGCCAGTCCGGCGCCGGCCTGGTGAGCGTGGTGATGACCGGTCGTCACGACGTCAAGCGCGTCAGCCTCGACGACAGCCTGATGCAGGAAGACAAGGAGATTCTCGAGGATCTGATCGCCGCTGCGGTGAACGATGCGGTGCGCAAGGTCGAGCAGAACAGCCAGGACAAGATGGCCGGGATGACCGCCGGCATGCAGCTGCCGCCCGGCTTCAAGATGCCTTTCTGACCCCGTCATCCGTCTACCCACAGGGCGGCGCCGCGGGGTGTCCCGTATCGCTGTCACTGTGCTCTGTGTGCCCGATGCCTGGCGTTCCGATTGTGCGCTACGGCATCTAGGGCCCAGAAATTCCTGTGTAGCTATCGAGCCTGCCCATGAGCTTCAGCCCCCTGATTCGTCACCTGATCGACTCCTTGCGCATCCTGCCTGGCGTGGGGCAGAAGACCGCCCAGCGCATGGCGCTGCACCTGCTCGAGCGTGATCGTAGCGGTGCCTTGCGTTTGGCCCAGGCCTTGAGTCAGGCGATGGAGGGGGTGGGCCACTGCAAGCAGTGCCGAACCCTGAGCGAGGATGAGCTCTGCCAGACCTGTCTCGATCCGCGTCGGGATGACGGCCTGTTGTGCGTGGTGGAGGGGCCGATGGATGTCTATGCGGTGGAACAGACCGGCTACCGTGGCCGTTACTTCGTGCTCAAGGGGCACCTGTCGCCACTGGATGGCCTGGGCCCGGAAGCCATCGGCATTCCCGAGCTGCTGGCTCGGGTCGAGGACGGAAGCTTCGGCGAGGTGATACTCGCCACCAATCCCACGGTGGAGGGTGAGGCTACGGCGCACTATATCGCCCAGCTGTTGGCGGGCAAGGGCATGGTCGCCTCGCGCATTGCTCACGGCATGCCACTGGGTGGCGAGCTCGAACTGGTCGATGGCGGCACCCTGGCCCATTCGATCGCCGGCCGGCGGCCGATTCAGCTGTAGTCACGCGTGTTGCACCTCGGGGAACCGGCGCTCGCTTGTTGGTGGCAGGGGGCTTCGGTGCCCGGCGCGCTGGATATTGGCCTGCCGCAGTTCCTCCAAGACGCCGTGCACATGTGCCGCTCTGCCGGCGCTAGCACAGCCGGGTTACTCAGGGTTGTGCGCCTGGCGCTGTCGCGCTGGAGTCCTTCTCCTTCGCCAGGTTGTAGTGCTGGAACGCCTGGGCCACGGTGGTGCGCAGCTGAGCGTCGTCCCAGGGCTTGGTGAGGAACTTGTAGATTGCCCCCTGATTGATCGCGTCGGTGACCGACTTCAGGTCGGTATAGCCCGATAGCACGATGCGGATAGTGTCGGGGTAGAGGTCCTTGACCCGGCTGAGGAACTCGGTGCCATTCATTTCCGGCATGCGTTGATCCGAGAGGATCACCTGTACGTCGTGTTTAGCGAGCAGGGCGAAGGCTTCTTGGGCACTGTTGGCAGAGAGAACCCGGTAACCGTCGCGGCGCAAAACGCGGGTCAGGGCGCGCAGGATGTTCTCCTCGTCGTCGAGCAGCAGCAGGGTCTGGGCGTTGCGCTCGCCGTCGGAGTCGCGTATCCGCTGTTGCTGGCGTTCTCGTTGGGCGCGAAGAAACTCTTCCAGCAGCGACAGCGGCATGGGCTTGGCGAAGTAGAAGCCCTGGAACTCGTCGCAGTGATTCTTCTTCAGGAAGGCGTATTGGGGTTCGGTTTCCACGCCTTCGGCGATCACCTTGATATTGAGGTGGTGGGCCATGGAGATAATGCCTAAAGAGATCGCGGCATCGGTGCTATCGCTGATTACCTCCTGGACGAAAGAGCGGTCGATCTTGATCTTGTCGATCGGCAGACGCTTCAGGTAGTTCAGGCTGGAGAAGCCGGTGCCGAAATCGTCGATGGCGATATGCACGCCGAGGTCTTTCAGAGCATGCAGAACGAAGATCGCCCGCTCGGCGTTGTTCAGCAACACGGTTTCGGTGAGCTCCAGTTCCAGCAGCTCCGCCGGCAGTCGGGTTTCTTCCAGCACTTTGCACACGGTTTCGACGAAGTTGACCCTCTGAAACTGTACCGGCGACACGTTGACGGCCATGGTGTTGCCGGTCCAGCCCTGGTCGAACAGCGAGCGTGCCTGCTGGCAGGCAGTGAGCAGGACCCACTCGCTGAGGGGGATGATCTGCCCGGTATTCTCGGCCACGGGGACGAATTGGGCTGGCGAGATGAAACCGCGGTCGGCGTGTTGCCAGCGCAGCAAAGCCTCGTAGCCGACGACCTGGCCACTGCGCCCGTCGATTTGGGGTTGATAGTAGAGCTGGAAGGCTTCGGCCTCGATCGCTTTCTGCAGCTCGTTACGCAGAGTGACCTTTTCGCTGACCCTCTCGTCGAGGTCCTGGGTGTACCACTGGTAGTTGTTGCGCCCCTGCTGCTTGGCTTTGTACATGGCCAGGTCGGCCTGCTGGATCAGCACTGTCGGCTGATCGACGGAGCCATCGGTGAGGACAATACCGATACTGGCAGTGATGTGCATCTCGATGCCGGCCACCCTGTAGGGCTGGGCAATGCTGGCGATGATACGGTCCGCCACCAATAGCACATCTTCTTCGCGGGCCAGATCCGGCAGGATGATGACGAATTCGTCGCCGCCCAGGCGCGCCACGGTGTCGCCGGGGCGCACCTGTTGATTCATGCGGCGGGCGACCTCGACCAGAAGTTGATCGCCGACGCTGTGGCCCATGCTGTTGTTGATCGGTTTGAAGCCGTCCAGGTCGATGAACAGCACCGCCAGGCTGCGTCGGTAGCGCCGGCTGATCTGGCAGCCCTGGTTTAGGCGGTCCTCCAGCAGGGAGCGGTTGGGGAGACCGGTAAGCACGTCGTGGCTGGCATTGTAGGCCAGCTGGCTCTCGAAGCGTTTCTGCTCGGAGATGTCGTTCATGATGCCGATGTAATGGCTGATGCAGCCCTGTTCGTCCGGTACCGGGGCGATGTAGAGGGCGTTCCAGAAGGGGGTGCCGTCCTTGCGGAAGTTGCGCAGCAGGATGTGGGTTTCGTGCTTCTCCTTCAGCCCGCGGCGTATTTCCTCGGCAGCGGCCTCGTCGCGCTCCTTGCCCTGAAGGAAGCGGCAGTTGCGGCCCATGACTTCATCGGCGCTGTAGCCGGTGATGCGCTCGAACGCCGGGTTGACGTAGATGATTGGCAAATCGCGGGCATGGGCATCGCAGATCAGCACGCCGTTATAGCTGGTTTCGAGGCTGCGCCGTAGCAGGCGCAGCTGTTTGTCCGACTCGATGCGACCGCGGATATCCCTTAGCAGGAGCAGACGCATGTCCTGGCCATCCCATGCGGTCTGGGAGCACTGAACCTCTACATGCAGTGTTTCGCCGCTGGTCAGCGGCATCGCACATTCGTGCAGCCGGCCAGGCTCCACGGCCAAGCCCAGGGGGCGTTGCTGCAGTTCGGCGAGAGGAGCGCCGAGCAGGTCTTCCGCGGCAGGGTTCGCGTAGCGCACGGTATCTTGGGCATCGACTACCAGGATGGCGTCGCGGCTATCGGTCAGCAGCTGATGGAAGGCCTGGCTCTTGCGCTGTGCTTCCCGGCGAGACTGAAGCAGTTCGGTCACGTCCTTGGTTACGGCGATATAGGCCGGCAGGCCGTTGAAGTCGAATTCGGAAACCGTTACTTCCACCAATATTTCATCGCCGCCCTTCAGGCGATGGCGCCAGACGCTGGGGCCGAAGAACGAGCGCTGGACTTCCGCAGGGTTGAAGGACTCGAGCATGCGCTGTTGCTCCTCTGGGCAGCGGATGTCGAGCAGACTCATGCTCAGAAGCTCGTCCCGCGCGTAGCCGTAGATGTCGAGCATCTTCTGATTGACTGCCAGAAAGGCCAGGCTTTCCCGGTGGAAAACGTACATGGGCTGAGGGTTGGCATCGAACAGCAGGCGATAGCGCGTCTCGCTGTTGGCCACGGCGCGTGAAGCCTGGGTCCGGCTTATGGCGTAGCGAATGCTGCGTACCAGGTTGCGATTGTCTAACTGTCCCTTGATCAGGTAGTCGGCGGCCCCGGCGTCGATGGCGCTGGCTTCCAGCGCTTCATCCTCTTGATCGGTGAGCAGGATGAAGGGTGCGTGCACGCCCTGGGCCTGGGCCCAGGCAATGAGGTCCAGCCCGCTGCCCGCTACGAAGCGGTAGTCGATCAGGTACAGGTCGTGCGCGTACTCGAGGATGCTCTGCTGTGCCTGCTCGAGATTGCCCACCCATTCCAGGCGGTGGTGCAATATCCCGTTCACGCCGAGCAGGTCGCGGGTGAGCCGGTAGCTGGCTTCATCCTCATCGATCAGCAGCAGAAGCAAAGGGCGCGCACTATTCATGGGCTAGGACACTCGCGTGCATTGTGGGCGGTCCGCCGTGGTGGGCCGGGTCAATCGTCGATGTCTTCGATGAGAATGGAGCCGTCGGCGTCGCGCAGTACGCGGGTCAGGCCGGGGTTCTCCGTCTCCAGCCGCAGCAGCTCCTGCTGCTGGCGATCCAGGGCGCTCTGCTGCTCGCGCACTTGCTCCAGCAAGCGTTGGTTCTCGCTGCGTAACAGGTGAAGGTCGATGGCGCTGCGCAGGGCGGCTTCCACCTCGTAGTCTTCCCAGGGTTTGGAAATGAAGCGGTAGACCTCCGCCTCGTTGATGGCCTGCATCATCGACTGGCGATCGCCATGGCCGGTCAGCATCAGGCGCAGAGCGTCGGGCTGGCGCTGCCTGGCGAATTTCAGGTAGGTGATGCCGTCCAGGTGGGGCATGCGGTAGTCGGAAAGAATTACCGCGTATTTATGCACGGTAAGAGCGTCCAGCGCCTGGTAGGCATCGTTGAAGGCGTGTATCTGCCAGCCTTGGGGGTGGAGCAGGCGCTGCAGCGATTTGAGAACCTGGGGCTCGTCGTCCACCAATTGGATCTTGATCATCGGGCCGTCTCCTCAGGGGGCGCGTCCGTTGGGTCCGGCGATCGCACGAAGAGGGTGTAGTGCGCGCCTTCGCTTTCCTCGAAGGTGATCAGTTTGTCGATCAGTGCCCGGGTTAATAGCTTGCCCTCATTGAGCAACAGCGTGCCGTTGTCGGCCTTCAGATTGCGCGCCAGCTGCATGCCCGGCACCAGCCGGCGGGTATCGAGCACCAGGATGCTCGGATCGGTCAGTGCCAGGTCGGGAGCAAGGGTGGTGCAGAGCTCGATGAAGCGTTCGCACAGCTGAGGGTCGTAGAGCTTGCCACTGTATTTCTGTACCAGTAGCAACGCCTCGTCGCGGCTCAGCTTGCGCTCCAGCACCAGTCCGCATTGCAACTCGATGAAGTCGATCGCCAGTTTCAGCAGGCGGGCGCCCATGGGGATGGCCTCGCCTTTGAGCCGATCGGGGAAACCGCCGCCGTCCCAGCGTTCCTGGTGGTGTCGGATCAGGTGGGCCGCATCCTGCAGTGGCTCGAGGCTCATCAGCAGGCTTTCGCCGAGCACCGGGTACTGCCGATAGCGCTCACGCTCGTTCTTGTAGAGCAGATCGGCAGGGCTGTTGAGCAGGTTGTCGCTCCAGGTCAGTTTGCCGACGTTGTACAGTGCCGCGGCCATCGCCAGGTCGTGGCTGGCCCCTTCGCCCAGGTCATGTTGTTCGGCGAAGGCGCGAACCAGCGCTATGACCGCGCCGTTGCTTTGCTTGTCGCGTGGAACGCGCAGGTTGACCAGGCTGGAGAACACCTCGGTCGCCGTCACGTAGCTGCGCCTGAGCTCTTCGTAGGCCATGTCGAGCATGTCGGCGGTTTGCTGCAGCTCGGCGGTGCGGCTGCGCACCCGTTGCTCCAGTGTGGCGTTGAGTTCCTGCAGGTGCTGGTTCTGCTCGTGGGTGAGGCGCTCCAGACGCTGGCGCTCGCGCTCGGAGTACTGGAAGGACAGCGCTTGGCGAATGATCATGCGCAACTCGTCGTCGTCCCAGGGTTTGCTGATGTAGCGGAATATCTGGCCCTGGTTGATCGCCCTGATCGTGGTGCCGATGTCGGCATGCCCGGTGAGGAGGATGCGCAGGCACTCCGGCCAGCGCTGCTGGACTTCGCTGAGCAGGCTGGCGCCATCCATGCCGGGCATGCGGGCGTCGGAAATCACCAGGTCGACCTGGTGTTGTTCGAGCAACTGCAGGGCTTGTTCGCCGCCGCTGGCCATGAGGATCTCATAGGGCTCTTGCCGCAGCAGGCGGCGCAGGCTCTTGAGGATATTTTCCTCGTCATCGACCAGGAGGAGGGTGGCGCTTGGCGGCCGGAGGGGGGCGTTCATAGAGTGGGGGCGTCTGCAGTGTCTGGATCGGGTTGGTGAACGGGCAGCCAGATGCGAAAGCGCGTGCCTTGCCCCGGTTCGCTGCTGACCTCGATGCGGCCGTGGTGCTTCTGGACGATGCTGTAGGACAGGGCTAATCCCAGCCCCGTGCCTTTGCCGACCGGCTTGGTGGTGAAGAAGGGTTCGTAGATGCGGTTGAGCAGGTGGGGTTCGATACCTTTGCCGGTATCCTCGACCTCCAGCCAGACCCAGTCGCCTTCGTGCTGGCTGCGCAGGGTGATGCGACCGAACTCCTCCATGGCATGGGCCGCATTGACCAGCAGGTTCATCAGCACCTGATTGATCTGCGAGGGGATGCACTCGACCTCCGGCAGCTGGCCGTATTCCTTGATGACCTCGGCCTTGTACTTCAGCTCGTTGTTGACCACGTTGAGGGTGGTGTCCAGGCCCTGGTGCAGGTCGGCGCTGCGGAATGCCTCTTCCTCCATGTGGGAGAAGTCCTTGAGGGCGGTGATGATTTTCTTGACCCGGTCGATGCCGTCTTCGGACTCACCTATCAAAGCCTCCACATCATTGCGGATGTAGTCATACTCCAGGCTGCGCTTGAGACGGTGCAGATCGTCGAGGCTGGCGGCACCGTCCACTGCGTCGACGATGTGCAGCAGGTCCTGGACGTAGCCGGCAAGGGTCTTGAGGTTGGAAAACACATAACCGATCGGGTTGTTGATCTCATGGGCTACGCCGGCCGCGAGCTGGCCGATGGCCGCGAGCTTCTCCGACTGCAGGAGCTGGCTGTTGGCTTGCTCCAGTTTCCTGATCAGTTGTTCCCGTTCTACTTGTTTGCCACTCAAGGCGTCGAGCACGGCATCCAGCTGTTCATCGCTACGCGCCAACTCAGTGGTGTCGTAAAGCAGCAGGCCGAAACACTGCTGTTGCGCCTCCGGGTCATGAAAGGAGAACAACAGGGTGTTTTGCAGCATCAGAGCGCCCGGCTTTCTCATAGGCTTGTAGGGCAGCTGGATCAGGTAGGGGTTGTCGCGCCACTGGGTGTAGACGTGCCGACCCAGGTCACGAGCCTGCGTCACCATGCGCTGCAGGTGCGGGGTGTCGGCCTCGGGGAATACCCGGGTGAACGGTAGGTTGCGGGCCTGCGCCAAGGCCTTGCCGCTGCATTGGCTGACGAAGTTGTTCCAGTATTGAATGCGTAGGCTGGAGTCGAGGATGATCACCCCGATTTCTATTTGCTCGACCAGTATGTGGGCCAGGTGGCACTGCCTGCCGTCCATTGCGGGCTCCTCTGTTGCTACAGCAAGTAAGGGGTGCGATAAGCCTGGCGTCAAGATCACCCGCAGTTGCCAGGCAAGTGGCGCTTGGATCAAGGCTATGTCGATAAACTGCTAGCATAGGTTCCACACCCCGCTCGACGATCAGGTTAGACCATGGATCTAGAGGCTGCGGATGACTCGCTCATCCACTACAGGTTCCTTTTCGCCGATGGCCGCAGTTGGAGCCATCGGGTCGAGCTGCAACCCGATGCACGCGAGCAGGGCAAGTCGTGGCCCGACTGGACACGCTTGAATGTGCATCAGTGCCGGCATTGCCCGTTGCGCCCGGAGCAGTCGCCCCATTGTCCCTTCGCGCAGGCGCTGGTGGCTCCGGTGGAGCTGCTGGCGCAGTCGCCATCCTATGAGCAGGTGGAGGTCGAGGTGCACTGGCGTGGGCGGGAAACCCGGCGACACACCACTCTGCAGCGTGCGCTGGGGTCCCTGCTGGGCGCCTTGGGCGCCACCTCGGGGTGTCCGCACACACGCCTGTTGCAGGCCATGGCCTGGTTCCACCTGCCGTTCAGTGGTACGGAGGAAACCCTCTACCGGGTGTTCGGCACCTACCTGCTGGGCCAATACCTGCGCCAGCAGCGGGGGCTGACCGCGGACTGGTCGATGAGCGGGTTGCGCGAGGTATACCGCAACTTGCGCCTGGTCAATCTGGGCATGACCGAGCGTCTGCGTGCCGCCGTTGTCGAGGACTCGGGGCCCAACGGGATGGTCCTGCTCGACCTGCTGGCCGCCGATACCCTGTACTCGCTGGACCAGTACGAGGGTGAGTTGGACCGCTTCTTCGAGGCCTATTTCGACTGAGTGCGCCCGGCGCGACTGGCTTGCCTGGCGGCGGGCGCTCAGCGCTCGTTCTGGGCGAAGGCGGTCAGGGTGAAGGTCGGGATGCCGATATCCTGGAGCTTCTGCGAGCCGCCCAACTCCGGCAGGTCGATGATCGCCGCGGCCTCATGGATATGGGCGCCCATTCGGCGCACCAGCTGCGCGGCCGCCAGCAGGGTGCCGCCCGTGGCGATCAGGTCATCGAAGATCAGGATGTTGTCGCCCTCGCACAGGCTGTCGGCATGCACCTCGAGGAAGGCTTCCCCGTACTCGGTCTGATAGGCCTCGCTGAGCACTTCGTCAGGCAGCTTGCCTTGCTTGCGGAAGAGGATCAGCGGCTTGTTTAGCTCGTAGGCGATGATCGAGCCGATGAGGAAGCCGCGGGCATCCATGGCACCGATATGGCTGAATTCGGCCTCGACATAGCGCTGGATGAAGCTGTCGGCGACCATGCGCAGGGCGCGCGGTGACTGGAACAGCGGGGTGATATCGCGAAAGATCACCCCTGGCTTGGGGAAGTCGGCAATCGGGCGGATCAGGGTCTTGATGCTGAACTCGTCGAAGATCATCGCAGGACTCCTCGGGTTTACGAAGGGGCCGCTCCGGCTGCTGGTCAGCCGGGGCTCAGCCGTCGAGCTTGCCGCCGGCCAGGGCGCAGAGTTCGATG
Source organism: Pseudomonas sp. MBLB4123 (assembly GCF_051904775.1). Lineage (NCBI taxonomy): Bacteria > Pseudomonadati > Pseudomonadota > Gammaproteobacteria > Pseudomonadales > Pseudomonadaceae > Pseudomonas > Pseudomonas sp. MBLB4123. Next base: position 1,351,362 of record NZ_CP196711.1, on the reverse strand, counting down.
GGGTCGAGGATATGCACTTCCTTGCCCTCGGCCTCGATCAGCTTGTTCTGCTGGAAGCGGGTGAAGACCCGGGATACGGTTTCGACGGCCAGCCCCAGGTAGTTACCGATCTCGTTGCGCGACATGGCCAGGCGGAACTGCTGGGCGGAGAAGCCGCGGGCACGAAAGCGTGCCGAGAGGTTGACCAGGAAGGTGGCGATGCGCTCGTCGGCCGTCTTCTTCGACAGCAGCAGCATCATCTGCTGGTCCTCGCGAATCTCCCGGCTCATCACCCGCATCAACTGGCGGCGCAACTGCGGCAGCTGTACGGCCAGTTCGTCGAGGCGCTCGAAGGGAATCTCGCACACGGAAGTGGTTTCCAGGGCCTGGGCCGAGACCGGGTAGGTTTCGGTGTCCATGCCGGACAATCCGACCAGTTCGCTGGGCAGGTAGAAGCCTGTGACCTGCTCCTCGCCGGCGTCGCTCAGGCCGAAGGTCTTCAGGGCGCCGGAGCGCACGGCGAACACCGAGCCGAAGCCGTCGCCCTGGCGGAACAGGAACTCGCCCTTCTTCAGCGGGCGGCCGCGCTTGACGATCTCATCCAGGGCGTCCATGTCCTCAAGATTCAATGACAGGGGCAGGCACAGCGGCGCCAGGCTGCAGTCCTTGCAGTTGGTCTGATGAGGTGCCCGAAGGTTGGCGCATTGCGACATCGAGATTGTCCCTGACTAAACACACACTAGCTGCAAGGTTACAGCAGGCGAGGGTGGTCAGCCAGCCAGTTCCGGCAAAGTTTGACCCCTTGCTCAAGTCTTTCGGGCGCTGGCCGATCTATCGGCATGGCCCACCGTCAGCAAGGAGCACGACCATGCGCCTGGAACCCCGACCCTTGACCAGTCATATCGTCCGGTCGCAGCAACGACAATATGCCGCAGCACAAGGCGAGCCGAGCGAGCCGCAGGCGTGGCGCGATAGCGTGCGCGTCAGCCTCTCGGAGCTGGGGCGCGCGCGCTCGGCCCAAGCCCAGCGGAACAGCGATATCGAGGAGAGCAACCTGCCGGATGGCATCAAGCAGCTGCTCAAGCTGATCCGCGAATTGAAGGCGCAAATAGCCGCCAAGCAGGCCGAGCTGGCTGCGCTGATGGCCGATTCCGGGCTGGATGCAGAAGTCCGGCTCAGGCAGGCGCAGACCTTCCAGTCGGAGTTGACCTCACTCAATGCGGCCCTGGTCAGTGCCAATGCCAACCTGCTCGAGGCGATGAGCGAGCTGGGGCTAGATGACGCACAGTTGCAGGCGGCGACACTGCTGGCGATGAAGTAGCGCGCCGCACTGCCTAGATGACCCGGGAATAGCGCTGCCGATGTTGCTGGGGCATCAGGTAGCGATCAAACAGCATGCACAGTGCACGGATCAGCAGGCGCCCTGGCGGCTGCACGCGGATCGCCTCTGTGCTCAGGGCGATCAGGCCGTCGTCGTGCATCTGTTGCAGCTGTGCCCAGGCATCGGCGAAGTAGCCGCGAAAATCGATGGCGAAGGCGCGCTCTATAGTCGCGAACTGCAGTTCGAAGTGGCAGATCAGTTGCTGGATGACCGCACGGCGCAGGCGATCGTCGGCGTCGCAGTGCAGGCCGCGCAGGGTCGCCAGCTGGCCGTTGGCCAGGCTGCCCTGGTAGTTGCCCAGGTCGCTGCTGTTCTGGCTATAGAGATCGCCGATCTGGCTGATGGCCGAGACGCCGAGGCCGATCAGGTCGCAGTGGCCGTGGGTGGTGTAGCCCTGGAAGTTGCGCTGCAGGCTGCCGTCCTCCTGGGCCACGGCCAGTTCGTCGTCGGGCAGGGCGAAGTGATCCATGCCGATGTAACGGTAGCCGGCCGCGCTCAGCTGTTCGATGCTGCGGTGCAGCATGGCCAGCTTGTGGCTCGGCGAGGGCAGGTCCTCGGTTCTGATCCGGCGTTGCGGCATAAAGCGTTCGGGCAGATGCGCATAGTTGAACAGCGACAGGCGGTCGGGCTGCAAGGCGATCACCTCGTCTACGGTGCGGGCGAAACGCTCGGGCGTCTGTAGTGGCAGGCCATAGATCAGGTCGATGTTCACCGAGCGGAATTGCAGGGTGCGCGCGGCCTCGACTATGGCGCGGGTCTCTTCCAGGGTCTGCAGGCGGTTGATCGCCCGCTGTACGGCCGGGTCGAGGTCCTGCACGCCGAGGCTGACGCGGTTGAAGCCCAGCTCGCGGAGCAGGCCCATGGTCGACCAGTCGGCTTCGCGCGGGTCGATCTCGATGCTGTAGTCCCCGGAATCGTCGTCCAGCAGGCTGAAGTGCTCGCGTAACTGGGCCATCAGCTGGCGCAGTTCGTCGTGGCTGAGGAAGGTCGGGGTGCCGCCGCCCAGATGCAGCTGCTCGACCCGCTGGCGGCCGTCCAGGTGGCGGCCGATGATGGCCATCTCGTGGGCCAGTTCCTGCAAGTAGGGCTGCGAGCGGCCGCGGTCCTTGGTGATCACCTTGTTGCAGGCGCAGTAATAGCAGATGTGCGCACAGAACGGCACATGCACATAGAGCGAGAGCGGGCGCAGTTCCTTGCGGCTGTCGCGCAGGGCATGCAGCAGATCGAAGGGGCCGATGTCGCCATGGAACTGCACGGCGGTGGGGTAGGAGGTGTAGCGCGGGCCGGCCTGATCGTAGCGGTGGATCAGGTCGGCGTCCCACTGGATGGCATCGAGCATGGGCGAGGTTCCCGGAATAGCGAGCGATGCCGGGAGTCTAGGGGCGCGGGCCGGAGGGCATCTTGACCTGCATCAAGCGCGCCGGGTGTCGGCTCAGTGGCCCATCAACCAGTGCTGGTGAGGGCCGGGCAGGGTCCAGAGGCCGAACAGGATCACCAGCAGGCCACCGGCGGTGCGCACCCCGCGCCGGCGCAGCAGCGCCGTGAGGCGCTCGGCGGCCAGGCCGCTGGCCAGCAGCACCGGCAGGGTGCCCAGGCCGAAGGCGAGCATCAGCGCGGCGCTGTCCAGGGCGTCGCCCTGGCTGGCCGCCCACAGCAGGGTGCTGTAGACCAGACCGCAGGGCAGCCAGCCCCACAGCGCGCCCAGCACCAGGGCCTTGGGCAGGTCGGTCACCGGCATAAGGCGCCGGGTCAGCGGTTGGATATGCCGCCACAGGCCACCGCCGAGCGCTTCGATGCGGGTCAGGCCGCTCCACCAGCCGGCCAGGTACAGGCCCATGGCGATCAGCAGCAGCGCGGCCAGCACGCGTAAGCCCAGGGCCGCCGGGCTGCTGGCCAGGGCCCAACCGGCCAGGCCGAGGAGCAGGCCGGCGAGCGCGTAGCTGAGGATGCGCCCGAGGTTGTAGCCGAGCAGCAGGCGCAGGCGCCGGGCCCGGTGCTCGGCGGGAATGGCCAGGGTCAGCGCCCCCATCAGGCCGCCACACATGCCCAGACAGTGGCCGCCGCCAAGCAGGCCGAGGATCAGCGCGGAGAGCAGCTGCGGCGCCAGTTCAGTCACGCTTGGGGGCCTGCCCGGCGGACTGGTCCGCTTCGTCGATCGCGGCCTTGTGCTTGGGGTCCTCATCGTCGAACAGGATGCTGTGGGCAGGACCCTCGAGGTCGTCGTACTGGCCGCTGTCGACCGCCCAGAAGAACAGCCAGATGGCGAAGGCCACCAGCACCAGGGCGACGGGGATGAGGATATAGAGCGCGGACATCGGATCTCCAGCCTAGGGTGATGGGGTGCGCGTCAGGCGCAGGGCGTTGAGCACCACCAGCAGCGAGCTGAGCGACATGCCCAGCGCGGCCCAGATCGGGGTGATCCAGCCCAGGGCGGCGAAGGGCAGCACCAGGCCATTGTACAGGCTGGCCCAGGCCAGGTTCTCGACGATGATCCGCCGGGTACGCCGGGCCAGGTCGAAGGCCTGCACCAGGCTGGACAGGCGGTTGGACAGCAGCACCGCGTCGGCACTGGTCTTGGCCAGGTCGGTGGCGCTGCCCATGGCCACGCTGATGTCGGCGGCGGCCAGCACCGGCACGTCGTTGACCCCGTCGCCGAGCATCAGCACGCGGTGGCCGCGCGCGTGCAGACGCTGCAGTTCCGCCAGCTTGGCGTCCGGCGTCAGGCCGCCGCGGGCCTGCTCTATGCCCAATTGGCGCGCCACCTCGGCGACCATCGGCGAGCTGTCGCCGGACAGCAGCAGCACCTGCCAGCCCTGGGCGCGGCAGGCGGCGAGCAGCTCGGGGGCGTCGTCGCGCAGGCGGTCGTCGAGGACGAACCAGGCCAGCGGGCCCTGCTCGTCGCCGAGCAGCAGCCACTGGCCCTGGTCGCCGGGAATCGCCGGCGCCGGCTGCCCGCCCAGCTCGGCGACGAAGGCCGGCTGGCCGATGCGCAACAGGCGGCCCTGCACCCGGCCCTGCAGGCCGCGCCCCGGCATGCTCTCGACGTGCTCGGCGGCCTGGGCAGCTTGGCCGAAGGCACGGGCGATGGGGTGCTCGGAACGGTTCTCCAGGGCGGCGGCCAGGGCCAGGCAGGCATCGGCATCCAGCTCGCCGAGGGGATGGATGGCGCCGAGGGTCAGGCGGCCCTCGGTGAGGGTGCCGGTCTTGTCGAAGATCACCGTGTCGATCTGCCGCAAGCCCTCGAGCACATGGCCGCGGGTCAACAGCAGGCCGAGCTTGTGCAGGCTGCCGGTGGCGGCGGTCAGGGCGGTGGGGGTGGCCAGGGCGAGGGCGCAGGGGCAGGTGGCGACCAGCAGGGCCAGCACCACCCAGAAGGCCCGCGCCGGGTCGATCTGCCACCAGGCCAGGCCGACCGCGGCGGCGCTGACCAGGACGATCAGCAGGAACCACTGCGCTACCCGGTCGGCCACCTCGGCCAGGCGCGGCTTGGCGCTCTGCGCCCGTTCCAGCAGGCGGACGATGGCCGACAGCCGGGTGGCGTCGCCGAGGGCCTCGACCTCGACGGTCAGCGGGCCCTCGACGTTGAGGGTGCCGGCGGTGACCTCGTCGCCTTCGTCGCGGGGCCGCGGCAGGTATTCACCGGTCAGCAGCGATTCGTCGACGCTGGAGTGGCCGCTGAGGATGCGTCCGTCGGCTGGCAGTAGCGCGCCGGGCGGCACCAGCACCCGCTCGCCGACTTGCAGCTCGCTGAGCAGGATGCGCTGGCTGTGGCCCTGCTCGTCCAGGCGCAGGCAGGAGGCCGGCAGCAGGTTGACCAGCTGCGCGGTGGCCGCCGCCGTGCGTTCGCGGGCGCGGCGCTCCAGGTAGCGGCCGGCCAGGAGGAACAGGGCGAACATGCCCACCGCATCGAAATACAGCTCGCCCTGGCCGGTGACCGTTGACCAGATGCCGGCGGCATAGGCGCCGCCGATGGCCAGGGACACCGAGACGTCCATGCTCAGGTGGCGGGTGCGCAGGTCGCGCAGGGCGCCGCGGAAGAACTGGCCGCAGCAGTAGAAGACGATGGGCGTGGTGAGGAACAGGCTGGTCCAGCGCAGGATCTGGTCCAGCTCGGCGGACAGGTCGATGTTGAATTCCGGCCAGGTGGCCATGGTCGCCATCATCACCTGGATCCACAGCAGGCCGGCGACGCCCAGCTCGCGCATGGCGCGGCGGTTTTCCCGGGTCAGCTGGGCGCTGGCGCTGTCGGCCTGCCAGGGATGGCCGGCATAGCCGATGCGGCGCAGCTCGGCGAGCAGTTGGCTGAGCGGCAGCTGACTGTCGGCCCAGCGCACCTGCAGGCGCTGGTTGGACAGGTTGAGCTGGGCCTCGGCGACGCCGGGCAGGGCACGCAGGTGCTTCTCGATCAGCCAGCCGCAGGCGGCGCAGCTGATGCCCTCGATCAGCAGGCAGGTCTCGCTCAGCTCGCCCTGGTGCTCGACGAAGCTCGCCTGCACCTCGGCGCGGTCGTACAGCGCCAGTTCGTCGGGCAGCGCCTGGGGCAGGGCCTGGGGGTTGGCGGCGGTGTCGCTGCGGTGCTTGTAGTAGTGCTCCAGGCCGCCGGCGACTATGGCCTCGGCCACGGCCTGGCAGCCGGGGCAGCACAGCTCGCGCGGCTCGCCGAGAATCAGGGCCTGGAAGCGGCTGCCGGCCGGCACCGGCAGGCCGCAATGGAAACAGGGAAGGGGCTGAGCCATCGGGGGCGATCTTCGACCTGTGGCTAGCGCGCGGCGCCGAGCTGGATGGTCTTGCCGCTTTCCAGGGTCTCTTCCTCGAACAGGCGCCAGTCCTGGCCGCCTTCCTGGCCGATCAGCTCGACGAAGCGCCGGCCCTGCACGGCATCCTGCATCTGCCCACGGTACAGGCCCTGGCCCTGGGGCTGCAGGATGATGCGGCGGTCGCGCTCGGGCTGGGTCGGCGAGATCAGGTTGAGCACCAGCTGCGCCGGGCCGCTGTGGCCCTGCAGGCGCAGTTCGGCGATGCCGGTTTCCTCGTCCAGGTCCAGGCGGGCGCTCAGTTGCAGGCGCTCGGCGAGCTTCTCGCGCTCCAGCGACTGGTTGATACCCTTGCCGACGTCGTAGTAGTCGTCGGAGATCAGTCCCGGCGGGTTCTTGCTGGCGATGGTCAGCAGGGTCACGCCCTGGACGACCGAATAGCCCAGCAGGCCGAGGATGAACCAGGGCCAGAACTGCTTGTACCAGGGTTTGACCGGTGTTTGCTCGGACATGCGTTGTTATCTCAATCAGCGGACGCTGGGGCCGATGAAGCGGCTGTCGGCGTCGTGGGTGATGCGCGCATCGTCGATGGACTGGATGCGGAAGCGGATTTCGTTGGTGCTGGAGGGCAGCTTTTCGGGCTCGATGGACAGCTCTACCGGCAGCGACAGCACCTCGCCGGCCAGCGCCTTGACCTCGCGCTTGCCTTCGTAGACCAGGCCGTCGAGACCCTCGGCCTCGATCAGGTAGATCAGGTCGTGCTGGGCCTTGTTCATGATCTTCAGGGTGTAGACGTTCTCGATGCGGCCCTGTTCGTTCTCGCGGTAGAGCACGCGGTCCTTGATCACGTCCAGCTCGACCAGGGGGCGGCTGGCGATGGCCCAGGCGAACAGGCCGATCATCGCCAGCAGCGCCAGGGCATAGCCGATCAGGCGCGGCCGGGCCAGGTGGGTCTGCTGGCCGGACAGGTTGTGTTCGGTGGTGTAGCTGATCAGCCCCTTGGGGTAGCTCATCTTGTCCATGATGCTGTCGCAGGCGTCGATGCAGGCGGCGCAGCCGATGCACTCGATCTGCAGGCCGTCGCGGATGTCGATGCCGGTGGGGCAGACCTGCACGCACATCTTGCAGTCGATGCAGTCGCCGAGGCCCTGGGCCTTGTAGTCGGCGTCCTTCTTGCGCGGCCCGCGGTGTTCGCCGCGGCGCGGATCGTAGGAGACGATCAGGGTGTCCTGGTCGAACATCACGCTCTGGAAGCGCGCGTAGGGGCACATGTAGATGCACACCTGCTCGCGCAGCCAGCCGGCGTTGCCGTAGGTGGCGAGGGTGAAGAAGCCGACCCAGAACACCGCCCAGCCGCTGGCCTGCAGGGTCAGCAGCTCGGGAATCAGCTCGCGGATCGGTGTGAAGTAGCCGACGAAAGTCAGTGCGGTGGCCAGGGACACCCCGACCCAGATGCCGTGCTTGGCCAGCTTGCGCAGGAGCTTGCGGCCGTCCATCGGCGCCTTGTCCAGTTTCATGCGCTGGTTGCGGTCGCCCTCGGTGACCTTCTCCGCCCACATGAACACCCAGGTGAACACGCTCTGCGGGCAGGTGTAGCCGCACCAGACGCGGCCGGCGAACACGGTGATGAAGAACAGGCCGAAGGCGGCGATGATCAGCAGGGCCGAGAGCAGGACGAAGTCCTGGGGCCAGTAGGTGGCGCCGAAGATATGGAACTTGCGCGCGGGCAGGTCCCACCACACGGCCTGGCGCCCGTCCCAGTTGAGCCAGACGGTGCCGAAATAGAGGACGAACAGCAGGGCGCCACCGAGCATGCGCAGATTGCGGAACAGGCCGGTGAAGGCGCGGGTGTAGATTTTCTCGCGGTTGGCGTAGAGGTCGACGGACTCGACCTTGGCCGGGGTGACGTCTTTGACCGGAATCTGCGAACTCATCGGGGACTACCACAGCGGTTGACTGGCTGCCCCGGGACGACGAGCACCGCCCCGGGGCATTTCACTAATACGCTATGGTACCCCCGAGCGCACCCGATTTGGGTGCGACCGGGGGTCGCGATGCAGCAGGAGCGAGCCTTACTGCTCGGCACCTTGCTGCGACAGGCTGTACACATAGGCGGCCAGCAGGTGCACCTTGTCGTTGCCGAGGAAGTCCTGCTGGGCCGGCATGCGGCCGTTGCGGCCGTAACGCAGGGTCTGCTGCACCTGGGCGAAACTGGAGCCGTACAGCCAGACCTTGTCGGTCAGGTTCGGCGCGCCCATGGCGTGCTGACCCTTGCCTTCGGCACCGTGGCAGACGGCGCAGCTGCTGGCGAAGATTTCCTTGCCGGCGAGCGGGTCGGCGTCGATCCCCTCGGGGGTCTTCAGGCCGGACAGGCTGCGCACGTAGGCGGCGACGTTCTTGATGCCTTCCTCACCCAGGCTGTCCTTCCAGGCCGGCATGGCCGCCTGACGACCGGCCATGATGGTGGTCTTGATGGTTTCCGCGTCGCCGCCGTACAGCCAGTCGTTGTCGGTCAGATTGGGGAAGCCATAGGCGCCCTTGGCGTCGGAACCATGGCACACCGAGCAGTTGGAGGCGAACAGGCGGCCACCCATCTTCAGGGCCTGCTCGTCCTGGGCGACCTGCTCGATCGGCATGGCGGCATACTTGGCGAAGATCGGCCCGTACTGCTCCTCGGCCCTGGCCATTTCCTTTTCCCACTGGTGCACGCCGGTCCAGCCGCCGTTGCGCTCGCCGTCGGCAATTTGCACGTTGGCGGCGAAGGGGGTCTTGGCTTCGTTGTCCAGGTAGTCGTAGCCCGGCAGCAGGCCCTTCCAGTTGCCCAGGCCCGGGTAGAGGGCCAGGTAGCCGAGGGCGAAGACGATGGTGGCGACGAACAGCATGAACCACCACTTGGGCAGCGGGTTGTCGAACTCCTCGATGCCGTCGAACTCATGGCCGACGGTCTCTTCGGTGCTCCCCTGGCGCTGGCCCTTGCGGGTGCCGAAGATCAGCCAGGTCAGGGCGAAGATGGTGCCCAGTGAAAGAATTGTTACGTACCAACTCCAGAACGTGGTCATTGGTTATTGCTCCTGGAAGATTGCTCGTCACGTTCGTCGGGTTTCGGTTCGTCGGCGAAGGGCAGGTTGGCGGCCTCATCGAAGCTCGACTTGCGCTTGCTGCTGTAGGCCCAGAGCACCACGGCGATGAAGGCGATGAACACCACCGCCGTGCCTAGGCCGCGAATGGTCCCGATGTCCGTGAGAAAAGAAGGCATCGTGGGTTACCGTTTGTTGGTGATGGCGGTGCCGAGGACCTGCAGGTACGCAACCAGCGCGTCCATCTCGGTCTTGCCTTTCACCGCATCCTTGGCCCCGGCGATGTCTTCATCGCTGTAGGGCACGCCGAAGCCACGCATGACTTCCATCTTCTTGGCGGTGTATTTGCCGTCGAGCTTGTTTTCCACCAACCAGGGGTAGGAGGGCATCTTCGACTCCGGCACCACGTTGCGCGGGTTGTACAGGTGGGCACGGTGCCATTCGTCCGAGTAGCGCCCGCCGACCCGGGCCAGGTCCGGACCGGTACGCTTGGAGCCCCACAGGAAGGGGTGATCCCAGACGCTTTCGCCGGCCACCGAGTAGTGGCCGTAGCGCTCGGTCTCGGCGCGGAACGGGCGGATCATCTGCGAGTGGCAGCCGACGCAGCCGTTGGAGATGTACACGTCGCGGCCTTCCAGCTGCAGCGCGGTGTAGGGCTTGAGGCCGGCCACCGGCTCGTTGGTGACGTCCTGAAAGAACAGCGGGACGATCTGGGTCAGGCCGCCGATGCTGACGGCGATGACCATCAGCAGGGCCATCAGACCGATATTCTTCTCGATGATTTCGTGTTTCATCAGTGAGCTACTCCGGCGGGAATCTGCGCAGCCGCCTCGTATTCAGCCGGCTTGGCGGCACGCACGGTGCGGTAGGTGTTGTAAGCCATCAGGAGCATGCCGGTGACGAAGAAGGCGCCGCCGATCATGCGCACCACGAAGCCGGGGTGGCTGGCTTCCAGGGCCTCGACGAAGGAGTAGGTGAGGGTGCCGTCTTCGTTGACCGCCCGCCACATCAGGCCCTGGGTGATGCCGTTGACCCACATCGAGGCGATGTACAGCACGGTGCCGATGGTGGCCAGCCAGAAGTGGGCGTTGATCAGCGCGATGCTGTGCATCTGCTCGCGGCCGAAGACATTGGGGATCAGGTGATAGAGCGAGCCGATGGAGATCATCGCCACCCAGCCGAGGGCGCCGGCGTGGACGTGGCCGATGGTCCAGTCGGTGTAGTGGGACAGGGCGTTGACGGTCTTGATCGCCATCATCGGGCCTTCGAAGGTGGACATGCCGTAGAAGGCCAGGGACACCACCAGGAAGCGCAGGATCGGGTCGGTGCGCAGCTTATGCCAGGCGCCGGACAGGCTCATCATGCCGTTGATCATGCCGCCCCAGCTCGGCGCCAGGAGGATGATCGACATGGCCATGCCGAGGGACTGGGCCCAGTCCGGCAGGGCGGTGTAGTGCAGGTGGTGCGGGCCGGCCCAGATGTACAGGGTGATCAGTGCCCAGAAGTGCACGATGGACAGGCGGTAGGAGTAGATCGGCCGCTCGGCCTGCTTGGGCACGAAGTAGTACATCATCCCCAGGAAGCCGGTGGTCAGGAAGAAGCCCACGGCGTTGTGACCGTACCACCACTGGATCATCGCATCGGTCGCGCCCGCGTACATGGAGTACGACTTGAACAGGCTGACCGGCATTTGCATGCTGTTGACGATGTGCAGCATGGCGGTGACCAGGATGAAGGCACCGAAGAACCAGTTGCCCACATAGATGTGCTTGGTCTTGCGCTTGAGGATGGTGCCGAAGAACACTAGCAGGTAGCTGATCCAGACGATGCCCAGGAGGATGTCGATCGGCCATTCCAGCTCGGCGTATTCCTTGGTGCTGGTGTAGCCCATGGGCAGGGTGATGATCGCCAGCACGATCACCGCTTGCCAACCCCAGAAGGTGAAGGCGGCCAGACCGTCGGAGATCAGGCGCGCTTGGCTGGTGCGCTGAACCACGTAGTAGGACGTGGCGAACAGGGCGCAACCGCCGAAGGCGAAGATCACCGCGTTGGTGTGCAGGGGACGCAGACGGCCGAAGCTCGTCCATTCCATGCCCAGGTTGAGTTCCGGCCACACGAGTTGTGCGGCAATGAACACGCCTAGACCCATGCCGATGACCCCCCAGATCACCGTCATTACGGCGAACTGGCGGACCACCTTGTAGTTATAAGCAGTCTGACTGATTGCTGTGCTCATGCTGGGTTCCACGGTTAATGGAGTTTTTAGGGGACAAAAATCGGCGGCAAGTATGGAGAAAGCAGGTAGCCATTGCAACGACGCGAGCCGTTACAAACCGGGCTTGACAGGCTTTTCCGGCCGCTACGGAGGGGGCTTCGGCTGGGCCTGGTTTTGGCCGTTTGCGCGAGCCGGGGGCGGCGCAGAAGCGGGGACGCCTAAGCCGCATGCCCGCTGGCGACCGGGCAAGGTTAGTTCAAGGCGGGCGCCCGAGGCGGTCAGTCGTCGCTGCGGTGCGACACAGCGTCGCATTGGCCCTGGCGGGCCGTTAGGAGGGGGAAGGGCCGGCGGCGCGACGGCCGCCGGCGGACGGGGTCAGCGTTGGCTCAGGCTTTGCTCGGTATCCTCGTTGCGGCTCAGGCTCAGGACATAGGCGGCCAGCAGGTGCACCTTGTCGTTGCCCAGGTAGTGCTCCTGGGCGGGCATCTGGCCGTTGCGGCCGTAGCGGATGGTCTGCTGCAGCTGCGCCAGGCTGGAGCCGTAGATCCAGCCGGCGGGCTGGGTCAGGTCCGGGGCGCCGAGCATGGCCATGCCGGTGCCGCTCGCGCCGTGGCAGGCCGTGCAGTTGTTGGCGAACAGCTCGGCGCCTTTCTGCAGATCGATGGCGCTGCCTTCCGCCAGCGGCAATCCGGCCAGCCCCTGGCGCACATAGGCGGCGACCTGCTGCACGCCCTCGTTGCCGAGCACCTCGCCCCAGGCCGGCATCATGCCGTTGCGGCCACCCAGGATGCTGGCCTTGATGGTTTCGGCGTCGCCGCCCCAGCGCCAGTGCCGGTCGGTCAGGTTGGGAAAGCCCACCGCGCCCTTGGCGTCGGAGCCATGGCAGATCGAGCAGTAGGTGGCGAACAGACGGCCACCCATTTTCAGGGCTTGCGGGTCTTTGGCCACCTCCTCCAGGGGCATGGCCGCATATTGGGCGAAGATCGGTCCATAGGCCCGCTCGGCCTTGTCCACCTCCCGCTGCCACTGGGCGACCTGGGTCCAGCCGTCCTGATAGCCGGGGAGCAGGCCTTTCCAGTTACCCAGGCCGGGATAGAGAGCCAGGTAGGCGAGGGCGAAGACCAGGGTGGCGAGGAACAGCATGAACCACCACTTGGGCAAGGGGTTGTCGTACTCCTCGATGCCATCGAAGGAATGGCCCAGGGTCTGCTCGGTGGTGCCTTTGCGTTCGCCCTTGCGGGTGGCGAAGATCAGCCAGAACAGGGCGACCAGGCTGCCGAGGGTCAGCAGGGTGATATACCAGCTCCAGAAGGTGCTCATGGGGTGTCGTTCCTCGATGCGGCAGTCGTGAGTTCGTCGGCGAAGGGCAGTTGTGCGGCTTCGGCGAAGGCGGCGTGGCGCTTGCCGCTGTAGGCCCAGAGCAGCACGGCAGTGAAGGCGATGAACACCACTGCGGTGCCCAGGCCGCGCAGGGTGCCGATGTCGATGATGTCGAAGGCCATGGCTTACCTCTTGTTCTTCAGTGCGGTGCCCAGCACCTGCAGGTAGGCGACCAGCGCGTCCATCTCGCTCTTGCCCTTCACCGCGTCTCTGGCCCCGGCGATGTCCTCATCGCTGTAGGGCACGCCGAAACCGCGCATGATCTGCATCTTCCTGGCGGTGTCCTGGCCGTCCAGCGTGTTCTCCACCAGCCAGGGGTAGGCCGGCATCTTCGACTCGGGCACCAGGTTGCGCGGGTTGTACAGGTGGGCACGGTGCCATTCGTCCGAGTAGCGGCCGCCGACGCGGGCCAGGTCCGGGCCGGTACGCTTGGAGCCCCACAGGAAGGGGTAATCCCAGACGCTCTCGCCGGCCACCGAGTAGTGGCCGTAGCGCTCGGTCTCGGCGCGGAACGGGCGGATCATCTGCGAGTGGCAGCCGACGCAGCCTTCCTTGATGTAAACGTCGCGGCCTTCCAGTTGCAGCGCGGTGTAGGGCTTGAGGCCGGCCACCGGCTCGTTGGCGACGTCCTGAAAGAACAGCGGGACGATCTGGGTCAGGCCGCCGATGCTGACGGCCAGGACCATCAGCAGGGCCATCAGGCCGATGTTCTTCTCGATGATTTCGTGTTTCATCAGTGGGCTCCTTCAACCGAGAACTGCGCGGCGGCTTCCACCTCGGCAGGCTTGCTGGCGCGTACCGTCTGCCAGACGTTCCAGGCCATCAGCAGCATGCCGGCGAAGAAGATCGCACCGCCGACCACCCGCACCACGAAGCCGGGGTGGCTGGCTTCCAGGGCTTCGACGAAGGAGTAGGTGAGGGTGCCGTCTTCGTTGACCGCCCGCCACATCAGGCCCTGGGTGATGCCGTTGACCCACATCGAGGCGATGTACAGCACGGTGCCGATGGTGGCCAGCCAGAAGTGGGCGTTGATCAGCGCGATGCTGTGCATCTGCTCGCGGCCGAACACCCTGGGGATCAGGTGATAGAGCGAGCCGATGGAGATCATCGCGACCCAGCCGAGGGCACCGGCATGCACGTGACCGATGGTCCAGTCGGTGTAGTGGGACAGGGCGTTGACGGTCTTGATCGCCATCATCGGGCCTTCGAAGGTGGACATGCCGTAGAAGGCCAGGGACACCACCAGAAAGCGCAGGATCGGGTCTGTGCGCAACTTATGCCAGGCGCCGGACAGGGTCATCATGCCGTTGATCATGCCGCCCCAGCTCGGCGCCAGCAGCACCAGGGACATGACCATGCCGAGAGACTGGGCCCAGTCCGGCAGGGCGGTGTAGTGCAGGTGGTGCGGGCCGGCCCAGATATACAGGGTGATCAGCGCCCAGAAGTGCACGATCGACAGGCGATAGGAGTACACCGGGCGTTCGGCCTGCTTGGGCACGAAGTAGTACATCATCCCCAGGAAGCCGGCGGTGAGGAAGAAGCCCACGGCGTTGTGGCCGTACCACCACTGGATCATCGCATCGGTGGCGCCGGAGTAGATCGAGTAGGACTTGGTCAGACTGACCGGAACCTCCAGGTTGTTGACCAGGTGCAGCAGGGCCACGGTGAGGATGAAGCCGCCGAAGAACCAGTTGCCCACATAGATGTGGCTGACCTTGCGCTTCATCACCGTGCCGAAGAAGACGATGGCGTAGCTCACCCAGACCAGGGTGATGAGGATGTCGATCGGCCATTCCAGCTCGGCGTATTCCTTGGAGCTGGTGTAGCCCAGCGGCAGGCTGATGGCCGCCAGCAGTATCACCAGCTGCCAGCCCCAGAAGGTGAAGGCGGCCAGCCTGGGGGCGAACAGCGTGGCCTGGGAGGTGCGCTGCACCGCGTAGTAGCTGGTGGCGAACAAGGCGCAGCCGCCGAAGGCGAAGATCACCGCGTTGGTATGCAGCGGTCGCAGGCGGCCGAAGCTGGTCCAGGGCAGGTCGAAGTTGAGTGCGGGCCAGGCCAGCTGAGCGGCGATCAGCACGCCGAGGCCCATGCCGACTATGCCCCACACCACTGTCATAATGGCGAACTGGCGGACCACCCTGTAGTTGTAGGCGGCACTGGTTGTTGTGTTCATGTCTGGGCTTCCATCCACGGTTATGGCAGAACGTCCGATAGCCGCGCAGGGCACAGGCATGAGCGGGCCAGGGCCCACGGATATCGAAGCGAGGCAAGCATGAGCAAAGGGCAGGGCATGGGTATTGACGGGGATCAATGCGCACAGGGGAGCGAGGGGCAGGCCTGGTTGTGGAATCGGCCCGTGGGCGAGTGCCGGGCGACGCTGATTCTCGCCCATGGCGCCGGCGCGCCGATGGACAGCGAATTCATGCAGCAGATGGCCGAGCGCCTGGCGGCGCGCGGCGTGGCGGTACTGCGCTTCGAGTTCGATTACATGGCCGCAAGGCGCCTGGATGGCAAGAAACGCCCGCCCAACCCCCAGGCCAAGTTGCTGGAGCAGTGGCGCGCGGTGCATGACCGGGTGCGGCAACAGGTCGCGGGGCCGCTGGCCATCGGCGGCAAGTCCATGGGCGGGCGCATGGCCAGCCTGTTGGCCGATGAGCTGGGGACCGACGCCCTGGTGTGCCTGGGTTACCCCTTCCACGCCATCGGCAAGCCCGACAAGCCGCGGGTCGCGCACCTGGCCGAGTTGCGCACGCCGGCCCTGATCGTCCAGGGCGAGCGCGACCCGATGGGCGACCGCCCGAAGGTGGCTGGCTATACCCTGTCACAGACGATCCAGGTGCATTGGCTGACGGCCGCCGACCACGACCTCAAGCCGCTGAAAAGCTCGGGCCGTACTCACGCCCAGCATCTGGAGGCGGCCGCCGATGCGGTGGCGGCCTTTCTAACACGCTAGCTAGGCGAGATCGTCGTCCGGGATTAGGGCCAGCAGATCGGTGACGCCGACATCCTGCCCGGCCTGGTGCAGGAGGGTGGTCGCCTGGCCGCGATGATGGGTTTGGTGATTGAAGAAATGCAGCAGCAAACTGGCGAAAGGGCGGCGGGCGGGCACGCCTTTCATGTTGCGGTAGGCGAGGCAGTCATCGAGGTCGTCCTCGCTCAGCGAGTCGATCCACGCGCAAATCAGCTCGTCCAGCCAGCGGCGGTGGGCGCAGAGTTCGGCAAAGTCGCGGAACAGCAGCTGATCGAGCGTGGCCGGCTTGGCCAGGGCGGTCACCGGGGCCAGGCTCGCCTTGCCGGAGGGGTGCTCGGCAAAGCGTTGCAGCCAGACCCTGTCGCCTACCAGGATATGGTTGAGCGTGCCGAGTATCGACCCGAAGTACGCCCCTCTATCTGCGGCCAGGGCCTCAGGCGGCAGTTGCCCGCAGGCCTCATAGAGCCGGAGGTTCATCCACTGGTTGTAGCGCGCCAATAGGGCCAGGTGCGGTTGCAGGTTCATTGGGTGCGATCCCCAGGTTGTATGCTGCTCGGGTCTAGTGAGGTGTGTAGTGTTCGGGGCTCTCACAGCATTCGGCTCATGTAGAGGCTGTTCGGGTCTTCTGCGTAGTCTGCGAAGGGCGGGCAGAACGTGAAGCCATGCTGGCGATAGAGGCTGCAGGCCGGCGCGAAGAACGGCATGGCGCCGGTTTCCAGGCTGATGCGGCGGAAACCGCGCCGCCTGGCCTCATGCAGGATATGGGTCAACAACGATGAGGCTATGCCCCTGCCACGATGGGCCGGGCTGGTACGCATCGACTTGATCTCCCCATGCTCGGCGTCGAGCCTCTTGATTGCGCCGCAGCCCACCAGTTCCAGATCGAGCCAGGCAGTCCAGAAAAGGATGTCGGGCTTCTTCAAATCGTTGATGTCGAGGGCGTGATTGCTTTCAGGCGGGGATACCGAACGCATGTCCTGCAGGTGCTGTTCGAGAAAACCCGCGATCTCCGGGCCCGAGAGGTCGTCTAAGCGTATATCCATATACCTGTACCCGCTATTTCCGGGGGCGCTGGCATGTGGCGGTTAAGGCGCCGCGCATATAGCCGCCCGTATTGAGGCTACTCGTACCCAGTTTTCCGCGTCTTCGGGGGGGCTTTCCCTTTGATGGCAGCAGTCACGCCGTGACCGAAGGGGGGGAAGCGCACCGGCCGGGGCCGGTGCGTCGAGGCGCGGTTCAGCGGTTGAAGCGCTCCACCAGGGAGTACTGGCCTTGGGCGGTGGCCGTGAGCTCGCCGCTGAGCTGGGCGGTGCTCTGCGCTTCTCCGGCGGTCTGATCGGCCAGATGGGCGATGGTAGTGATGTTCTGGTTGATCTCATCGGCTACCGCGCTCTGTTCCTCGGCCGCGGCGGCGATCTGGTTGGCCATGTCGGCGATGTTGGCCACCGCGTCGCTGATCCCGGCGAGGGCCTGGTCGGCCTTCTGCACGCTGTCGACGCCGTCGTCGGCCTGCTTGCGGCCGATTTCCATGGTCATCACCGCCTCTTCCGCGGTGCGCTGCAGCTTGGCGATCAACTGGTGAATCTGGCCGGTGGACTCGGCGGTGCGCTGCGCCAGGGAGCGCACTTCGTCCGCCACCACCGCGAAGCCGCGGCCCATTTCGCCGGCGCGGGCAGCCTCGATGGCGGCGTTGAGGGCCAGCAGGTTGGTCTGGTCGGCGATGCCCTTGATCACATCGACCACGCCGCCGATTTCGTTGCTGTCCTGAGCCAGGCGGGTGACGGTCTCGCCGGTTTCGCCGACCGACAGCGACAGGCGCTGGATCGCTTCGCGAGTCTCCGCGGCGATGTTGCGGCCCTCGCTGGTCAGGCGGTTGGCTTCCTGGGTGGCGATGGCGGTGCGCGCCACGTTGCTCGCCACCTCCAGGGTGGTGGCGGCCATTTCGTTGACCGCGGTGGCGACCTGCTCGGTTTCCTGGCGCTGACGCTCCAGGCCGGCCGAACTGTTCTGGGCCAGAGTGTCGGCGCGCTGCGCCTGTTGGGCCAGGTTTTCGGCGCTGTCCTGCAGGCGGGTCAGGCAGGTTCTCATGCGCGCATCCTGGCTGAGCATGGACAGTTCCAGGCGACCCTGGGCGCCTCGGCTGTCGGTATACATCTGCGCAATCAGCGGGTCGGAGGTGGTCTGCTCGGCCAGTTGCAGCAGGCGCTTGATGCCGCGTTGCTGCCAGTTCAGGCCGGCCAGGCCGAGGGGGATCGAGAGCAGGGCGGCCAGCAGGAAGCCCCAGCTGGAGTCGAGCCAGGCGCCGATCAGGAAGCCGATCTGGCTGACCAGAATGAACGGCAGCCAATCCTGCAGCACCGGTAGCCAGCGGTCACGGCTGGGGATCGCCGACTTGCCGGAATTGATGCGCTGGTAGAGCTTTTCGGCGCGGCGTACCTGCTCGGCAGTGGGCTTGATCCGCACCGACTCGTAGCCGACCAGTTGGCCCTTCTCCGACACCGGGGTGACGTAGGCGTTGACCCAGTAGTGGTCGCCGTTCTTGCAGCGGTTCTTGACGATGCCCATCCACGGCTTGCCCTGTTTCAGGGTCTGCCACATGTGCTCGAATACCGCAGGCGGTACGTCGGGGTGGCGCACCAGGTTGTGGGGCGCGCCCATCAGCTCGTCACGGCTGAAGCCGCTGATCTCGATGAAGGTCTCGTTGCAGTAGGTGATCTGGCCCTTGGCATTGGTGGTGGAGATCAGACGCTGCTGGGCCGGAAAACTGCGTTCACGTTGGGTAATGGGCTGATTATTGCGCATGGCTGAGGATGTCCCTGGGGCGATACTGTTCTTCTCGGCCGTTGTCGCCGAAAGTTGAGCGCTAGAGTAATGCGCCTGAGGCGACTTGGTTTGACCCGCATCAGGACTTTTTATGCCGAGGTTGTGGCAGTGCATTGCCCTGCCATCTGGCTCAGCTGCCGGCGATCAGTTGCCGCAGCACATAGTGCAGGATGCCGCCGGCCTTGAAGTACTCCACCTCGTTGAGGGTGTCGATGCGGCACAGCACCTCGAAGCGCTCGCCGG
The DNA here is from genome assembly GCF_051904775.1 of Pseudomonas sp. MBLB4123. Taxonomy (NCBI): domain Bacteria; kingdom Pseudomonadati; phylum Pseudomonadota; class Gammaproteobacteria; order Pseudomonadales; family Pseudomonadaceae; genus Pseudomonas; species Pseudomonas sp. MBLB4123. The sequence goes on along the minus strand of NZ_CP196711.1, from coordinate 1,332,539 downwards.
AGCCGTCGGCGCGGTTGAGTTCGACCGTCAGGTTCATGTGCGGGTGCAGTTCGACGCCGTCCAGGCCGCAGATGCTCAGGGTCTCCCTGCCATCCAGCTCCAGGCTCTTGCGGTTCTGGCCGGCCTTGAACTGTAGGGGCAACACGCCCATGCCGACCAGGTTGGAGCGGTGGATGCGCTCGAAGCTCTCGGCGATCACCGCCTTGACCCCGAGCAGGTTGGTGCCCTTGGCCGCCCAGTCGCGGGAGGAGCCGGTGCCGTACTCCTTGCCGGCGATCACCAGCAGCGGGGTGCCGGTGTCCTGGTAGCGCATGGCCGCGTCGAAGATCGCCAGCTTTTCGCCGCTGGGCACGTGCAGGGTATGGCCGCCTTCCTCGCCGCCGAGCATTTCGTTCCTGATGCGGATATTGGCGAAGGTCCCGCGCATCATCACCTCGTGATTGCCGCGGCGCGAGCCGTAGGAGTTGAAGTCCTTGGGCTCCACGCCCTGTTCGCGCAGGTAGCGGCCGGCCGGGCTGTCGGCCTTGATGTTGCCGGCGGGGGAGATGTGGTCGGTGGTCACCGAGTCGCCGAGCAGGGCGAGGATGCGCGCCTGGTGGATGTCGCCTATATGGGGCGGTGCCTCGTCGATCGCCTCGAAGAACGGTGGGTGCTGGATGTAGGTGGAGTCGGCTTGCCAGGCGTAGGTGTCGGCGACCGGCACCTCGATGGCTCGCCACTGTTCGTCGCCGGCGAACACCTCGGCATATTCCTTGTGAAACATCGCCGTGTCGACCTTCTGGATCGCCTCGGCGATTTCCTGCTGGCTGGGCCAGATATCGCGCAGATAGACCGGCTTGCCATCCTGGCCATGGCCCAGCGGCTCCTCGCCCAGGTGCATGCGCACGCTGCCGGCCAGGGCGTAGGCCACCACCAGGGGCGGGGAGGCCAGCCAGTTGGTCTTCACCAGGGGGTGCACGCGGCCCTCGAAGTTGCGGTTGCCGGACAGCACCGAGGCCACGGTCAGGTCGTTTTCCTGGATGGCCCGCTCGATGGGCTCGAGCAGCGGTCCGGAGTTGCCGATGCAGGTGGTGCAGCCGTAACCGACCAGATCGAAGCCGAGCTCGTCCAGATACCGGGTGAGGCCGGCGGCCTTGAAATACTCGGTCACCACCTTGGAGCCAGGGGCCAGGGAACTCTTCACCCAGGGTTTGCGTTGCAGGCCTTTCTCGATGGCCTTCTTGGCCAGCAGGCCGGCGGCCATCATCACGCTGGGGTTGGAGGTGTTGGTGCAGGAGGTGATGGCGGCGATCACCACCGCGCCGTCCTTCAAGCGGTGGGTCTGGCCGTCATGGTCGTAGTCGACTTCACCGATCTGCGCGGCGCCGCCCACCGCGGCGCCACCGCCGCCCTCGTTGAGCAGGCGGCTCTCCTCCTTGGGGCTGGCTTTCATTTGCAGCCCCATGAACTCATCGAAGGCCCGGCTGACCTGGGACAGGGCCACCCGGTCCTGGGGGCGCTTGGGACCGGCCAGGCAGGCCTCGACCCGGTCCATGTCCAGTTCCATGCTGTCGCTGAACAGCGGCTCGTGGCCGGGCTCGCGCCACAGGCCCTGGGCCTTGCAGTAGGCCTCGACCAGCTTGACGCACTGTTCCGGGCGGCCGGACAGGCGTAGATAGCCGAGGGTGATCTCGTCGACCGGGAAGAAGCCGCAGGTCGCGCCATATTCCGGGGCCATGTTGGCGATGGTGGCGCGGTCGGCCAGTGGCAGGTCGGCCAGGCCGTCGCCGTAGAACTCGACGAACTTGCCGACCACGCCCTTGCTGCGCAGCATCTGGGTCACGGTCAGCACCAGGTCGGTGGCGGTGATACCCTCCTTGAGCTTGCCGCTGAGCTTGAAGCCGACCACCTCGGGAATCAGCATCGACACCGGTTGGCCGAGCATGGCCGCCTCCGCCTCGATGCCGCCCACCCCCCAGCCGAGTACGCCGAGGCCGTTGATCATGGTGGTGTGCGAGTCGGTGCCGACCAGGGTGTCGGGAAAGGCGAAGAGCCGGCCGTCTTCTTCCTTGGTCCACACGGTGCGGCCGAGGTATTCCAGGTTGACCTGGTGGCAGATGCCGGTGCCCGGCGGCACCACGCGGAAGTTGTCGAACGCATGCTGGCCCCAGCGCAGGAAGGCATAGCGTTCGCCGTTGCGCTGCATCTCCATGGCCACGTTCTGTTCGAAGGCGGCCTGGCTGGCGAATTTGTCGACCATCACCGAGTGGTCAATCACCAGGTCGACCGGCGACAGCGGGTTGATCTTCTGCGGGTCGCCGCCGGCCTTGGCCATGGCCTGGCGCATGGCAGCCAGGTCGACCACCGCCGGCACCCCGGTGAAATCCTGCATCAGCACCCGGGCCGGCCGGTACTGGATCTCCCGCTCCGAGCCGCGGCTCTTGAGCCAATCGCCCATGGCCCGCAGGTCGTCGCCCGTGACGGTCTTGCCGTCTTCCCAGCGCAACAGGTTCTCCAGCAGCACCTTCAGTGACATCGGCAGCCTGTCGAGGTCGCCGAGGGCTTTGGCGGCCTCCGGCAGGCTGAAATACTGGTAGGTCTGGTCGCCGACTGCGAGGCTGCGACGACTGTTCAGGCTATCGAGGGAAGGCATTGTCCATCTCCTAGGGGCTCGCCCGGCGCGAGCCGGATTTAACGCGGCAGAGTCTTCAAACTAGTCCTGCTTGGCGGGTCTTTCCATCTATCGGGACAGGCCGTTGCCACCTGGGGTTCCCGACTCCGTTAGAATGCGCGCCTTGAGGAGAACCCCGATGAATACTTTGTTACTGCACTGCCGCCCCGGTTTCGAGGGCGAGGTCTGTGCGGAGATCGCCGAACACGCCGGCCGCCTGCAGGTGGCCGGCTACGCCAAGGGCAAGCCAGGCACGGCCTATGCCGAATTCATCTGCAGCGAGGCCGGGGGCGCCGAGCGCCTGATGTCCGAGCTGCGGTTCAACCGGCTGATCTTCCCGCGGCAGTGGGCCCGTGGGAGCTTTGTCGAACTGCCGGAGAGCGACCGCATCAGTGTGCTGCTGGCTCACCTGGCGGACTTCCCGAGCTGCGGCAGCCTGTGGCTGGAGGTGCTGGACAGCAACGAGGGCAAGGAGCTGTCGAATTTCTGCAAGAAGTTCGAGGCGCCGCTGCGCAAGGCCTTGAGCAAGGCCGGCAAGTTGCTCGAGGACGGGCACAAGCCACGGCTGCTGCTGACCTTCCTCAGCGGTCGGCAGGTGTTCGTCGGCCTGGCCGAGGCCAATAACTCGGCGCAATGGCCCATGGGCATTCCGCGCCTGAAGTTCCCCCGCGAGGCGCCGAGCCGTTCGACGCTCAAGCTGGAGGAGGCCTGGCACACCTTCATCCCCCGCGAGCAGTGGGATCAGCGCCTGTCGGACGAGATGACCGGCGTCGACCTCGGTGCCGCCCCCGGCGGCTGGACCTACCAGCTGGTACGTCGCGGCATGCTGGTCACCGCCATCGACAACGGCCCCATGGCCGAGAGCCTGATGGATACCGGGCTGGTGCAGCACCTGATGGTCGACGGTTTCACCTGGAAGCCCAGGCAGCCGGTGGACTGGATGGTCTGCGACATAGTGGAGAAGCCCGCGCGCAGCGCCGCCTTGCTGGAGACCTGGATAGGCGAGGGGCTGTGCCGCGAGGCGGTGGTCAACCTCAAGCTGCCGATGAAGCAGCGCTACGCCGAGGTGCGCCGCCTGCTCCAGCGCCTCGAGGAGGCCTTCGCCGCGCGCAAGATCAAGGTGTCGATCGCCTGCAAACAGCTGTATCACGACCGCGAGGAGGTCACCTGCCACCTGCGTCGCCTGGGCAAGTAGCGGGTTCGACTGAGGCTCATTGTTCGTCGCGGGGTGCAGGCGGCTGGGGCCTGGCCCAGTAGCTCTGCTTGTGGCCGTGGGCCTCGAACTCACGGGCCAGTGCCTCGGCGGCCTCCTGGCTGAGGTCGCTGCGCACGATGAACTCGTTACCGTTGTCGTCCAGGCGCACCAGGCACCAGGGCTGTTGTCCGGGGGCGATAGGCATAGAAGGAAACCCACAGATTCTTCAGGCGCATTGCGCCTATCTTTAGCCGCTACAGTCTAGTTCGCGCAGCGAGTCGAGGCGGTTCGCTCGCCGAAGGTGACCTGAGGGTCAGGTTTGCGCGACAATGACGGCCTGTCCATGGAGCCTGCCGATGTCCCTGCGAAGCGATGCCATTCACGACGACCTGCTCGACGCCACCGGGCTGAACTGCCCCGAGCCGGTGATGATGCTGCACAACAAGGTGCGCGACCTGCCGGCCGGCGGCCTGCTCAAGGTGATCGCCACCGACCCCTCGACCCGCCGCGATATCCCCAAGTTCTGTGTGTTCCTCGGCCACGAGTTGCTGGAGCAGGCGGAAGAGGCCGGCACCTACCTGTACTGGATCCGCAAGAAGGTCGACTGATGGGCTGGTACTTCGCCTACGGCTCGAACATGAACCCGGCGCGCATGCAGGCGCGCGGCCTGTGCGTGCGCGAGGCCATGGCAGGCAGCCTGCCGGGCTACGCCCTGTGCTTCGACAAGCGCGCGGTGGATCGCCCCGGCTGCGCCTATGCCAACATCCGCCACCAGCGCGGCTCCGTGGTGGAGGGTGTGCTCTATCGCCTGGCCGAGCTGGAGGAGATCGCCAAGCTCGACCCCTTCGAGGGCACGCCGATCTACTACAGTCGCGAGCGACTGCCGATCCTCACCGCCCATGGCGTGCAGCCGGCCTGGGTGTATATCGCCAACCCGGCCTTCCGCGAGGAGGGGCTGCTGCCGGCCAGCGACTACCTGGCCCATCTGCTGGCGGGGCGCGAGTACCTGTCGGAGCCCTACTGGTCGCTGTTGGCGGCCTGGCCCTCCCAGCCCGCCTGACCCGGCGCCAGGCCGCAGCTCTTCAGGGCCAGCTGCCAGGCGCGAACGTGTCGGTCGTTGGTCTGCTGGAAATCCTGCCACAGTGATTCCCGCTCCCCCGCCAGGTCGAGCAGGTAGCCCCGCGTGGCCGCCGGGATCTGAGGGGCCTCGCCGAGCCGGCGCAGGCTGTCGCTCCAGCGTTGGCCGCGCCGGTGCACCCGGGCCAGATAGGGCTGCAGGCCGCCGGCATAGAACTTGACGAAGATGTTCTGCAGGATGCGTCCGGCGGGGGTCGGTTTGCCCTGGGGGCAGACCGGCCTGTGCTGCAGGCGATGCTCCAGTAACAGGCTGGCCTGCTCCAGGGTGTGTCGGAGGCTGGCCAGGCTGGTGATCAACTGACCGCCCTGGTCGCTGCTGTGCAGGGCGAAGAACAGTGGGTCGAGTTGCGCCACCGAGGGCGGCAGGCGCTGCGGCAGGGCACTGCCGAGGGCCGCCAGCTGCGCCAGGGCATCGAGGGCCGCGGTGTCCTCGGCGGGCTGCACGGGCAGGGCCTGGTCGGCGAAACGCAGGTAGCGCTCGACCTCGGGGCTGCCATTCAGGGCATTCCAGAACACCGCGGGCAATTGCCGGCGCTTCTGCGCCGCCAGGGCGCTCAGGGTGACCTGCAGCTCCTGCGTCCGGCTCGCCTGCAGGGTATCGAGGCAGGCCTGCAGGGCGCGCAGCAGATCGCCTTCGTAGCCCAGGCGGTTGCTCGGCTGCAGTTGCTTGCCCAGGCTGCTGTTGCGCTGGCTGATCTGTTGCTGCAGCGCGGGGCAATGGCGTACATCGACCAACAGCTCGAGCAGGCCGATACGGGTCTCGGGGATGCTGATCAGCCGTTGGCGTCGCGGCGGCATGCGGTAGCGCAGCAGCTGTGCCGGGTCGAAGCCGGCGAAGCCGTCGCCTTCGACGGCGTTGTTCAGGCGTTGCAGGTAGTCGGTCTGCAGCGCCAGGCCATCGTCGGTCGGGCCGCAGGCCGTGAGGCCGAGCAGGGCTAACAGAACGAGGATTCTGGGCTTCATCCTGCCAGCTTAGCCGCCCGGATGCGCCTCCGTGCACTGCGGCTCAGGCGCAGCGCCAACATGACCGCCGCACAGGTCAGGCCCACCACCAGGCCTTGCCAGAGTCCGCGTGGGCCGCTGGGCGTGCCGAGCCAGTCGGTCAGGCCCAGGGCGTAGCCGATCGGCAGGCCGATGCCCCAATAGGCGAACAGGGTCAGCAGCATGGTCACCCGGGTGTCCTGATAGCCGCGTAGCGCCCCGGCGGCAGTGACCTGGACCGCGTCCGACAGTTGGAACAGCGCGGCATAGACGATCAGCCCGGCGGCCAGGGCGATCACCGCCGGGTCGGGGCTATAGATCCCTACGATCGGCTCGCGCAGCAACAGGATCAGGCTGGCGGAGAGGCAGGCATAGGCCAGGGCGCTGGCCATGCCGACACCGGCGGCGAAGCGGGCCCCGCGTGGGTCGTCACGGCCCAGGGCCTGGCCGACCCGCACGGTGACCGCCATGCCCAGGGAATAGGGGATCATGAACACCAGTGAGCTGAAGTTCAGGGCGATCTGGTGGCCGGCCACCACGGTGGCGCCGAGGCCGCCGATCAGCAGAGCGATCACCGCGAAGATGCTCGATTCGGCGAACACCGCGATGCCGATCGGCAGGCCGATCGCCAACAGGCGACGGATCACCGGCCACTGCGGGCGCTCGAAGCGACCGAACAGCTCACTCGGCCGGTAATAAGGGGCCCACTTCACCCACCAGAGCATGCCCAGCAGCATGAATCCCATCACCAGGGCCGTGGCCCAGCCACAGCCGACGCCGCCCATGGCCGGTAGGCCGAGTTTGCCGTAGATGAAGATGTAGTTCAGCGGAATGTTCAGCAGCAGGCCGATGATGCCCAGCACCATGCTCGGTCGGGTGTGACCCAGGCCGTCGCTGAAACAGCGCAGCACGTGATACAGCGCCACCGCCGGGAAGCCGCAGGCCACCGCGCGCAGGTAGGCCATGGCCGGGCCGACCAGGGCCGGCTCGACGTCCATCCAGTGCAGCACGACCTCGGCGTTCCACAAGGCCGCCGCCGCCGCGCCACCGACCGCCAGGGCCAGCCACAGGGCCTGGCGCACCAGCGGGCCGATGGCGGCCTGCTGGCCGGCGCCGAAGCGCTGGGCGACCTTCGGCGTGGTGGCCAGGAGGACGCCGGTCATCAGCAGAAATACCGGCACCCAGATCGAGTTGCCCAGGGCCACCGCCGCCAGGTCGCGCGGGCCGACCCGGCCGGCCATCACGGTGTCGACGAAGCCCATGGCGGTGTGCGCCAGCTGGGCGATGATGATCGGCGTGGCCAGGATCAGCAGGCTGCGCAGTTCGGTGCGCACGCGCCGCTGGCGCGATTCGGCAGGCATAGAGGTCATCCACTGGCACTCTGGGAAAACCGCGCAGTTTACTCGTTGACGCATGGGTCAGGAAACGCAGTGGCGAAGTGTTTTGGCGATACAGTGCGGGGCGACGCTGGCGGCCGGCTGCCTTAGAATGAGCGCCTGACTTGCGGAGCCTTGCCATGCGAATAGTCGCCGATGAAAACATCCCTTTGCTCGACGAGTTCTTCGCCGGTTTCGGCGAGATTCACCGCTTTCCCGGCCGCGCCATCGAGCGTGCGGCGCTGGGCGATGCCGAGTTGCTGCTGGTGCGCTCGGTGACCCGGGTCGACCGGGCCCTGGTCGAAGGCAGCGCGTTGCGCTTCGTCGGCACCTGCACCATAGGCACCGATCACCTCGACCTCGATTGCCTGCGGCAGGCCGGCATCGCCTGGGCCAGCGCGCCCGGCTGCAATGCCCGCGGGGTGGTCGATTATGTGCTGGGCAGCCTGCTGAGCCTGGCCGATACCTATGGCGTGCCCCTGGCGCAGCGGCGCTTCGGCGTGGTCGGTGCCGGCCAGGTCGGCGGGCGCCTGGTCGAGGTACTGCGTGGCCTGGGCTGGCAGGTATTGGTGTGCGATCCGCCGCGTCAGGCGGCCGAGGGGGGCGACTTCGTCGACCTGGAGCAGCTGATCGACCAGTGCGACACGATCAGCTTGCACACGCCATTGGATGCCGGCACCCGCCACCTGTTCGACGCCGCCCGCCTGGCCAGCTTGCAGCCCGGTACCTGGCTGATCAATGCCAGTCGCGGTGCGGTGGTGGACAATGTCGCGCTGCGTGAGGCGTTGCAGCGGCGGGATGACCTGGAAGCGGTGCTGGATGTCTGGGAAGGGGAGCCGCAGGCGGATGTCGAGCTGGCGGAACTCTGCCACCTGGCGACCCCGCACGTCGCCGGCTACAGCCTGGACGGCAAGCTGCGCGGTACGGCGCAGATCTATCGGGCAGTCTGCCAGCACCTGGGGCTCGAGGCGACGCAGGTGCTGGATGAGCTGATGCCGGCGCCCTGGCTCGGCGAGCTGGGGCTGGACGCCGCGGCCGATCCGCATTGGGCCCTGGCCACGCTGTGCCGCGCGGTGTACGACCCGCGCCGTGACGACGCCGATTTCCGCCGCAGCCTGGGGGGCGATGCCGCCAGTCGCCGCGCGGCCTTCGATGCCCTGCGCAAGCACTACCCGATGCGCCGCGAGATCGACGGCTTGCGCGTCGCCCTGCAGGGCGAGGGCGGGCAGCTGGTGCAGCTGGTAAGAGCCCTGGGCGCGAGTCTGCGCTAGGCCGCTACAAGAAAAAGCCCAGGCCTGGCCTGGGCTCGAGGAGTCGTGTCGGTGTCACTGCTGTTTGGCCGGGATCACGAAGTCTTTTTCCAGTTCGTCGCAGGCAGTCTGGATCATGTTCTCGGTGATAGGCACCTCGTGGCCCTCGGCGTCGATGATCGCGCCGCCCACCGGCTGTTGCGGTTCGACAGTTTTAACCTGCTGGTCGGAGGTCTGCTTGGGCGAGTTCATGACGTGTCTCCTCATCGGTTGGTGCGCGCAGTCTAAGAAGCCCAGATGAACGCGTGGTGACAGGTTGAGACGCCGGCTGCGCGTCTCGGGTTACAGTCTCGCCCGCGAACGAACAGGCGCCCTGCCAGCACTCTAAGAGTTACCAACGCCTTCGCAGGAGGTTCGACGAGGTCATTATGCAGCGATTTCATTTGGGACTGATCATCAACCCGCTGGCCGGTCTGGGCGGTCCGGCCGGGCTCAAGGGCAGCGACGGGGTGGCGGAGCAGGCGCTGGCCCTGGGCAGCACGCCGAAGGCGACGCAGCGTACCCGCACCGCCCTGGAGTGCCTGCAACCGGTGCGCGAGCGCCTGGAGTTCCTGACCTTTCCCGGGGCCATGGGCGCGGACCTGCTGGCCGAGATGGGGTTCGCCTATCGCCTGGCCGGCGAGCTGGCCGAGGGTCCGACCAGTGCGGCCGATACCCGTCAGGCCGTCGCGGCGCTGCAGGACGCCGGCGTCGCCCTGATCCTCTTCGCCGGTGGCGACGGTACCGCCCGCGATGTCTGCGCGGCCGTGCGCGAAGGGCAGCCGGTGCTGGGCATTCCGGCCGGGGTGAAGATCCATTCCGGGGTCTATGCGATCAGCCCTCGGGCGGCAGGCGAGCTGACCCGGCGTCTGGTCGAGGGCGGTCTGGTACGCCTGGCCAGCGGCGAGGTGCGCGACCTCGACGAGGCGGCGCTGCGCGAGGGGCGGGTCGCGGCGCGCTGGTACGGCGAGCTGTGCGTGCCGGAGGAGGGCGCCTTCGTGCAGCAGGTCAAGCAGGCCGGTGTGGAGTCGGAGGAGCTGGTGCTGATCGATCTGGCGGCCTGGCTGGAAGGCAGTTGGGAAAGCGGGGTGCGCTATGTCTTCGGCCCGGGCTCGACCCTGCACGGCCTGGCGCAGAACCTGGGGTTGCAGACCACGCTGCTGGGCGTCGACGTGATCGAGAACGGCCAGGTGATCGCCCGGGATGTCAACGAGGCGCAGTTGTTCGAGCTGGTGGCCGAGCATCCGGCGCGCCTGCTGATCACCGCCATCGGCGGTCAGGGCCACATCCTCGGTCGCGGCAACCAGCAGATCAGCCCGCGGGTGCTGCGGGCCATCGGTCTCGATCATCTGCGGGTGGTGGCGACCAAGCGCAAGCTCGCCACCCTGCAGGGGCGCCCGCTGCTGGTCGACACCGGCGACGTCCAGCTGGACGATGCCTTCCCCGATGTGGTGCGGGTCTGGGCAGGGTATAAGGAAGAGTTGCTGTATCCCTTGGCTGCCGAGGTTTAACTCGGGTGGCCCGATCGACAGGAAGGCCCATGGGCCGGAGGGCATCGATGAATTCAGGCGGGTTTCCCCCTTATCTGCAGCCGGGCGAGCGGGTGGTGCTATTCGATGGTGTGTGCAAGCTATGCAATGGCTGGGCAAAGTTCCTGATTCGCCACGATCGTCAGCGGCGCTTCAGGCTGGCGGCGGTGCAGTCGCCCCAGGGGCAGGCGATTCTCGCCTGGTTCGGCCTGCCGCTGGAGCGCTTCGACACCATGGCCTATGTCGAGGGCAACCAGTTGTTCGTGCGTTCCACGGCAGTGCTGCGCATCCTCGGCCAGCTCGGTTGGCCCTGGCGCGCCTTCGGCCTGCTGCGCCTGTGTCCCAGGCCGGTGCGCGACTGGGCCTATGACCGCATCGCCCTGAACCGCTATCGGCTGTTCGGCCGCTACCCCAGCTGTTTGCTGCCCGACCCCGATCATGCCCGGCGCTTCCTGCATGGCTGAGTGCCGCCTGCAGCAGATCGCCCTGGTGGCACGGACGGCCCTGGCGCTGGTATTCCTCTGGCACGGCCTGGTGCCGAAGATCCTCTGGTTGAGCCCGGACGAAGTGGCGATGATCGAGGCCCACGGTCTTCCGGCCGCCGCCCAGGTGGCGATGCTCGCGGGGGTGGCCGAGGTGCTGCTGGCGGCCCTGCTGATGCTGCTGCGTCGACGGCGCTGGCCCCTGCTGTTGGCCGGGCTGGTGCTTGTCGGGCTGTTGGTCGATGTGGCCTTGCTCAGCCCTCACCTGCTGATTCAGGCCTTCAACCCGCTCTCCACGAACCTGGCTGCCCTGGCGCTGTGTCTGCTGGCCTGGCTGGCGGAGGGTCCGAGCAAGACCTCAATGGCTCGGGTCCGGGTATGAGTGGGGTGCTGTCCGCCCGCCAACGCGATGCCCTGCGCATGGCCTGGCACTTCGTCGCGCCTTACCGGGGACGCATCCTCGCCGCCCTGTTGGCGCTGCTGTTCACCGCCGCCATCACCCTGTCCATGGGGCAGGGCATCAGGCTGCTGGTGGACCAGGGGCTGGCGACCCAGTCGGCCCAGGCGCTGCGCGACGCCATCGGCTTGTTCTTCGTCCTGGTGCTGGCCCTGGCCATCGGCACTTTCACCCGCTTCTACCTGGTGTCATGGATCGGCGAGCGCTTCGTCGCCGATATCCGCAAGCGGGTGTTCGACCACCTGATCGGCCTGCATCCCGGGTTCTACGAGAGCAACCGCAGTTCGGAGATCCAGTCGCGCCTGACCGCCGACACCACCCTGCTGCAGTCGGTGATCGGCTCGTCGCTGTCGATGGCGTTGCGCAACCTGATCATGCTGGTCGGCGGCGTCGTGCTGTTGATCGTCACCAACCCGAAGCTCAGCGGCATCGTGCTGCTGGCCCTGCCGCTGGTAGTGGCGCCTATCCTGATCTTCGGCAGGCGGGTGCGCCAGCTGTCGCGCCTGAGTCAGGACCGGGTGGCCGATGTCGGCAGCTATGTCGGCGAGGCGCTCGGGCAGATCAAGACGGTGCAGGCCTACAACCACCAGGCCGAGGACCGGCGGCGTTTCGCCCTGTCGGCGGAGGCCGCCTTCGACATCGCGCGCAAGCGCATCATGCAGCGCGCCTGGCTGGTGACCCTGGTGATAGTGCTGGTGCTGGGGGCGGTGGGGGTGATGCTCTGGGTCGGCGGCATGGATGTGATCGCCGGGCGGATTTCCGCGGGCGAGCTGGCGGCCTTCGTCTTCTACAGCCTGATCGTCGGCTCGGCCTTCGGCACCCTCAGCGAGGTGATAGGCGAGCTGCAGCGCGCGGCGGGTGCAGCCGAGCGCATCGCCGAGCTGTTGCGGGCGCGCAACGAAATCACCCCGCCAAGCGGCGACGCCGCGCTGCGGCTGCAGCAGCCGGTACGCGGGCGCATCGAGCTTGAGGGGGTGCGCTTCGCCTATCCCTCGCGGCCTGGCATCTTGGCCATCGACGGCATCGACCTGAGCGTCGCGCCCGGCGAAACCCTGGCCCTGGTCGGGCCCTCCGGTGCCGGCAAGTCGACCCTGTTCGATCTGCTGCTGCGCTTCTTCGATCCCCAGCAGGGGCGCATCCTGATCGACGGCCAGGCCATCGAGCGGCTCGATCCGGCCCAGTTGCGAGGCTGCTTCGCCCTGGTGTCGCAGAACCCTGCGCTGTTCTTCGGCACGGTCGAGGACAATATTCGCTACGGCAAGACCGATGCCGGCCACGCCGAGGTCGAGGCCGCGGCGCGAGCCGCCCATGCCCACGAGTTCATCATGAGGTTGCCGGCGGGCTACCAGACCCATCTGGGCGACGCCGGCCTGGGCCTGTCCGGCGGTCAGCGCCAGCGTCTGGCGATCGCCCGTGCGCTGTTGGTCGATGCGCCTATCCTGCTGCTGGACGAGGCCACCAGCGCGCTGGACGCGCAGAGCGAACACCTGATCCAGCAGGCTTTGCCACGGCTAATGGCCGGGCGCACCACGCTGGTGATTGCCCATCGCCTGGCGACGGTGAAAAGCGCCGACCGTATCGCGGTCATCGAACATGGCCGGCTGGCGGCCGTCGGCAGCCATGCCGAGCTGCTGGCGAGCAGCCCGCTCTACGCCCGGCTGGCGGCGCTGCAGTTTGACGTTGCCGGCTAGCTAGAGCGGCGTGCCCTTGGGGCGGATGGTGGCGGCGGCGCCGGCCGAGGCCAGAACGATCGCGGCGATGGCCAGCCACTGACTCCAGCCCAGTCGCTCGCCGAGCAGCAGCAGGCCGGACAGCGCCGCGATGGCCGGCTCCATGCTCATCAGGACGCTGAAGGTGCGTGTCGGCAGGCGGGTCAGGGCGATCATCTCCAGGCTGTAGGGCAGGGCCGAGGAGAGCACCGCGACCGCCAGGGCTACGGGCAGCAAGTCGACCGCGAACAGGCTGCTGCCGGCCTGCCACAGGCCCACGGGCATCACCAGCAGGGCGGCGACCAGAGTGCCCAGGGCCACGGTCTGGCGGCCATAGGCGGCGCCGGCCTTCTGCCCGAAGACGATGTACAGCGCCCAGCACAGCCCGGCGGCGAGGGCCAGGGCCGCCCCCTGCGGATCGAGTCGGGTGTCTGCCGCGTCGCTGGGCAGCAGCAGCCAGAGGCCGAAGATCGCCAGGGCGACCCAGGCGAAATCCAGGGGGCGGCGCGAGGACAGCAGGGCCAGCGCCAGTGGACCGGTGAACTCCAGGGCCACGGCAATCCCCAGGGGCACGGTCTGCAGCGACAGGTAGAACAGCAGATTCATGCCGCCCAGTGCCAGGCCATAGGCCAGCAGCGAGTGGCAGGATTGCAGGCTCAGGCGCGCCCGCCAGGGGCGCATGATGAGGGCCAGGATGACCGCGCCCAACCCCAGGCGCAGGGCAGTGGTTCCTTCCGCCCCGACCAGGGGGAACAGGCTCTTGGCCAGGGAGGCGCCGCTCTGTATCGAGAGCATGGCCACCAGCAGCAGGGCGATGGGGGCGAGGGCGGCGCGGCCGGACATGGGGTGTTCCTCGGGGTGGCGTCATAAAAAAACCGGCCGCTGGGGCCGGTTCCGGTCAGCCTGGGGGCTTAGCGGTATTCGCAGAGATAGGCGCTGTCGACTGCGACCTTCAGCTGGAACTTGCTGTTGGCCGGGACGGTGAACTGGCTGCCGGCGGCGAAGGTTTCCCAGCTGTCGCTGCCCGGCAGCAATACCGTCAGGGCGCCGGCGACCACGTGCATCACCTCCAGTTGGTTGGTGCCGAACTCGTACTCGCCTGCGGCCATCACGCCGATGGTGGCCGGGCCTTCGGCCATGTCGAAGGCGATGGATTTGACGGTGCCGTCGAAGTATTCGTTGACCTTGAACATCGGAACTCCTCGCAGAGGGGGCGGAAAAGGGCCGCCAGTATGCCCAAGCCGTGACGAGGCGTCATCCGCTTTGCCGAGGGCTATAGCGGCAGGATCAGCGGCAGCAGACGTGCGGTGTTGCGGGCGTCGGTCAGGGCCCGGTGCTGCTGGCCGCTGAATGGCAGGCCGGCCAGTTGCAGGGCGCTGTTGAGGCCGACCGGACGGGGCAGGCGGCGGGCCTCGGCGAAGCGCCGCTTGAGGTTGAGGTGGGGGAGCTGGCTGAGACAGCTCGCCAGCTCCAGGCGTTGCCAGTCCTGCTGCAATTGGCGTCGGTCGTAATCGCCCCAGCTGGCCCAGCCGGCCAGCCGCGGCCGGTGGCCGTGCAGCCAGCGCTCGAACGGCGGCCATACCGCGTTCAGGGGGGCGGCAGAATCGATGCTGGCCTGGTCGATGCGGGTCAGGGTGCGGCAGAAGTCGGTCAGATGGGGACGGCGCAGCGGCCGCACGAAGCGTTGGAAATGATCCACTTCCTGGCCGTTGGCGCGAACCAGGGTGGCGCCGATCTCGATGATCTCCATCTCTTCGAGCGGCCAGCCGCCTTCTTCGGTGGTCGCTTCCAGGTCGATTACCAGCCAGTATCCCATGGGCCCTCCGTTGCGCTAGAGGCAGTATGCAAGGCTTTTCGGGCCTGGCAAGCCCCGTGTTAGGCTTGCGCTCCCTGTTTTGGAGGTGTGTATGGCGAAGGTGGCCTTTATCGGTTTGGGTGTGATGGGGTACCCCATGGCGGGGCATCTGACACGTGCCGGGCATCAGTTGTGTGTCTATAACCGCACGGCGGCCAAGGCTGCGCAATGGGTCGCGGCATATGGTGGGCGCAGTGCGCCGACCCCGCGCGAGGCGGCGCAGGGCGCTGACTTCGTCATGATCTGCGTGGGCAACGACGATGATCTGCGCGGCGTGGTGCTGGGCGCCGACGGGGCCTTCGCCGGCATGGCGCCTGGCTCCGTGCTGATCGATCACACCACGGCATCGGCGAATGTCGCCCGTGAGTTGGCCGCACAGGCGGCCGAACTGCAACTGGGCTTTCTCGATGCGCCGGTGTCCGGCGGTCAGGCCGGCGCCGAGAATGGCGTGCTGACGGTCATGGTCGGCGGCGAAGCGCAGGATTATGCCAAGGCCGAGCCGGTGCTGCAGGCCTATGCGCGGATGGTGCGCCTGATGGGCGGCGCCGGCAGCGGACAGCTGACCAAGATGGTCAACCAGATTTGTATCGGTGGGTTGGTCCAGGGGCTTTCCGAGGCCCTGCATTTCGCCCAGTGCGCGGGGCTCGACGCGCAGGGCGCGATGGACGTGATCGGCAAGGGGGCGGCCCAGTCCTGGCAACTGGAGAACCGTCACAAGACCATGCTCGCCGGGGAGTTCGACTTCGGCTTCGCCGTCGACTGGATGCGCAAGGACCTGGCGATCCTGCTCGATGAGGCGCGGCGCAATGGGGCGCAGCTGCCAGTCACCGCGCTGGTCGACCAGTTCTACGCCGATGTGCAGGCGATGGGTGGCGGGCGTTGGGATACCTCCAGCCTGATCGCCCGACTGCAGTCTGCCAAGCGCTCCTGAGAGCCAGGCCTGCCCACCCCGGCAAGCGGGGCGGAGTGCCGACGGGGTGAGCGGGCGACATTCTGCCGAGGCGCTTGGCATGTCCTCGGCCTCGACGTGCCGCTGCCGACTGTCGGTCGAGCGGGTGCGGAACGTCTCTGGGGAGCTGCCAAGCCGATTGGCGCTCGGTTAAAATCGCCAAACCGTCCCGATCTCCAGACCCTACCGAGGTTTCGCCGTCATGAATTGCCGTGCTGGCTGTGGCGCCTGTTGCATTGCCCCTTCGATCAGTTCCCCTATCCCTGGAATGCCGCAAGGCAAGGCGGCCGGCGAGCGCTGCGTACAGCTGGCTGCAGACAACTATTGCGGCCTGTTCGGCAAGCCCGAGCGGCCGGCCGTGTGTGCGGCGTTTCAGGCGGATGTCGAGGTGTGCGGCAGCAGTCGCGAGGAGGCCATTCGGCTGCTGGGATGGTTGGAGCAGAGCACGGCGCTGGCCAGTTGAGCGGGGCCGGGCTGGTCCTGGGTGCGCTGGCCGTGTGAGGAGCTCCCCAGCGCCGAGTTTCCGAGGCTCCAGATGCAAAAAAGGCTGCCGAGGCAGCCTTTTTGTTGCAGTGCAGACGCCGCTTAGCGTGGCAGGTCGCGCTGCGGATGGCCGGTGTACAGTTGGCGCGGGCGGCCGATCTTGTACGGGCTGGAGAGCATTTCCTTCCAGTGCGAGATCCAGCCGACGGTCCGCGCCAGGGCGAAGATCACGGTGAACATGCTGGTCGGAATGCCGATCGCCTTGAGGATGATGCCCGAGTAGAAGTCGACGTTCGGGTAGAGGTTGCGCTCCTTGAAGTAGGGATCGGTCAGGGCGATCTCTTCCAGACGCATGGCCAGTGCCAGTTGCGGGTCGTTGGTGATGCCGAGCTCGGCCAGCACTTCGTCGCAGGTCTGCTTCATCACGGTGGCGCGGGGGTCGCGGTTCTTGTACACGCGGTGACCGAAGCCCATCAGCTTGAACGGGTCGTTCTTGTCCTTGGCCTTGGCGATGAAGGTGTCGATATTGGACACGTCGCCGATCTCGTCGAGCATGCTCAGCACGGCTTCGTTGGCGCCGCCGTGGGCCGGTCCCCAGAGGGCGGCGATGCCGGCGGCGATGCAGGCGAACGGGTTGGCGCCGGACGAGCCGGCCAGGCGCACGGTCGAGGTCGAGGCGTTCTGTTCATGGTCGGCGTGGAGGATGAAGATCTTGTCCATCGCCTTGGCCAGCACCGGGCTGATCGGTTTGATCTCGCACGGGGTGTTGAACATCATGTGCAGGAAGTTTTCCGCGTAGTTCAGGTCGTTGCGCGGATACATCATCGGTTGGCCCATGGAGTACTTGTAAACCATGGCGGCCAGGGTCGGCATCTTGGCGATCAGGCGCATCGCGGAGATGTCGCGGTGCTGCGGGTTATTGATGTCCAGAGAGTCGTGGTAGAAGGCCGACAGGGCGCCGACCACGCCACACATGATGGCCATGGGGTGGGCGTCGCGGCGGAAGCCGTTGAAGAAGGTCTTCAGCTGCTCGTGCACCATGGTGTGGTTCTTGATGGAGCTGACGAAGGCGGCCTTCTGCTCCACGCTCGGCAGCTCGCCGTTGAGCAGCAGGTAGCAGGTTTCCAGGTAGTCGGAGTTGTCGGCCAGCTGCTCGATGGGGTAGCCGCGGTGCAGCAGAACGCCCTGGTCGCCGTCGATATAGGTGATCTTCGACTCGCACGAGGCGGTGGACATAAAGCCAGGATCAAAGGTGAAACGGCCCGTGGCGGTCAGGCCCCGTACGTCTATTACATCGGGACCAACGGTGCCGGTTAGGACGGGCAGTTCGACGGGGGCTGCGCCCTCGATGATCAACTGCGCTTTTTTGTCAGCCATGGGTGGCCTCCTAGTTATGCTTGAAATCATCTGTCAGCCCCCCACGCAGGGCCCGCACCACTATAGTGAGATAAATCCGAAAGTCAATTTGCGAAAAGTCAGGCAGTAGAAGGGTTTGAGGGCGGTTTTTCGCGAAAAAAGGCCGCCATTTACGCCTTTTGCCGGGGCAGTGCAATGAGCATTTTGGTGGGGGGCTTTGCGTTGTCATTAGTAACCTAACTGTCTATACTCTGCGCCCGACCGCCGGGGGCTTTGGCCCCGTTCGAAGCGGTCGTCACTCCTTGGGTGATGGGTACCTGACCAGTGCACTTCCCGACAACTTTGCCCTGCTAGTTAGGGGCTCTCAGTGTGATAAAAAAGCCGTGAATAGCCAACGACCTGTAAACCTAGACCTTAGGACTATCAAACTTCCAGTCACCGCTTACACGTCCATTCTTCACCGTATCTCCGGTGTCATCCTCTTCGTCGGTATCGCCGTGCTGCTGTTCGGCCTCGACAAGTCGCTGGCTTCGGCAGAGGGCTTTGCCCAGGTGAAGGAATGCCTGACCAGTCCGCTGGCCAAGTTCGTGATCTGGGGTCTGCTGTCCGCTCTGCTGTACCACCTGGTGGCCGGTGTGCGCCACTTGATCATGGACATGGGCATCGGTGAGACGCTGGAAGGCGGCAAGCTGGGCTCGCAAATCGTCATCGCCGTTTCGGTGGTCGTGATCCTGCTGCTGGGGGTGTGGATATGGTAACCAATGTCACGAATTTCTCGCGTTCGGGCCTCTACGACTGGATGGCTCAACGGGTGTCTGCGGTCGTTCTCGCGGCTTATGTATTGTTCCTGCTGGGTTTCGTAATCGTTAATCCTGGCATGGGTTATGCCGAATGGCATGGTCTGTTCTCCGGTACTGCAATGCGCATCTTCAGTCTGCTGGCTCTGGTGGCGCTCAGCGCCCACGCCTGGGTCGGCATGTGGACGATTTCCACCGACTACCTGACGCCGATGGCGCTGGGCAAGTCGGCGACTGCCGTGCGTTTTCTCTTCCAGGCCGCGTGTGGAATTGCCATGTTCGCGTTTTTCGTCTGGGGCGTGCAGATTCTTTGGGGTATCTGATCCATGACTAGCATTCGTACACTTTCTTATGACGCCATCATCGTAGGTGGCGGCGGCGCCGGCATGCGCGCAGCGCTGCAACTGGCCCAGGGCGGCCACAAGACCGCGGTGGTCACCAAGGTCTTTCCGACTCGCTCCCACACCGTTTCCGCCCAGGGCGGCATCACCTGTGCCATCGCCTCGGCCGATCCGAACGACGATTGGCGCTGGCACATGTACGACACCGTCAAGGGCTCCGACTACATCGGCGACCAGGACGCGATCGAGTACATGTGCTCCGTAGGGCCTGAGGCCGTGTTCGAGCTGGAGCACATGGGTCTGCCGTTCTCCCGTACCGAGCAGGGCCGCATCTATCAGCGCCCGTTCGGCGGCCAGTCCAAGGACTTCGGCAAGGGCGGCCAGGCTGCCCGTACCTGCGCCGCGGCCGACCGTACCGGTCACGCCCTGCTGCACACCCTGTACCAGGCCAACCTCAAGGCCGGCACCTCGTTCCTCAATGAGTGGTACGCGGTCGACCTGGTGAAGAACCAGGACGGTGCGATCGTCGGTGTCATCGCCATCTGTCTGGAAACCGGCGAAACCGTCTACATCCGCTCCAAGGCCGTGGTACTGGCCACCGGCGGTGCCGGTCGCATCTACGCCTCCACCACCAACGCCCTGATCAACACCGGTGACGGTGTCGGCATGGCCCTGCGTGCCGGCGTGCCGGTGCAGGACATCGAGATGTGGCAGTTCCACCCGACCGGTATCGCCGGCGCCGGCGTGCTGGTGACCGAGGGTTGCCGCGGCGAGGGCGGCTACCTGATCAACAAACACGGCGAACGCTTCATGGAGCGCTATGCGCCGAACGCCAAGGACCTGGCCGGCCGCGACGTAGTCGCTCGCTCCATGGTCAAGGAGATCATCGCCGGCAATGGTTGTGGTCCGGAAGGCGACCACGTGATGCTCAAGCTGGATCACCTCGGCGAGGAAGTGCTGCACAGCCGCCTGCCGGGCATCTGCGAACTGTCGAAGACCTTCGCCCATGTCGACCCGGTCGTCGCACCGGTGCCGGTGGTCCCGACCTGCCACTATATGATGGGCGGCGTGGCCACCAACATCCACGGCCAGGCCATCACCCAGGATGCCAACGGCAACGACAAGATCATCGAAGGCCTGTTCGCCGTGGGCGAAGTGGCCTGCGTGTCGGTCCACGGTGCCAACCGCCTGGGCGGCAACTCGCTGCTCGACCTGGTGGTGTTCGGTCGCGCCGCCGGCCTGCACCTGGAAAAGGCGTTGAAGGAAGGCGTCGAGGTCCGCGGTGCTTCCGCAACCGACATCGAGCAGTCCCTGGCCCGCCTGGCGGGAGTCAACGAGCGCACCGCCGGCGAAGAAGTCGCGCCGCTGCGCAAGGAATTGCAGAACTGCATGCAGAACTACTTCGGCGTGTTCCGCACCGGCGAGTACATGCAGAAGGGCATTCAGCAGCTGTCCGACCTGCGCGAACGCATCGCCAACGTCAAGATCGCCGACAAGAGCCAGGCCTTCAACACGGCGCGTATCGAGGCGCTGGAGCTGCAGAACCTGCTCGAGGTGGCCGAGGCGACCGCGGTGGCGGCGGAAGTCCGCAAGGAGTCCCGTGGTGCCCATGCCCGCGAAGACTTCGAAGAGCGCGATGACGAGAACTGGCTGTGCCACTCCCTGTATTTCCCGGGTGAGAAGCGCGTGAGCAAGCGCGCCGTCAACTTCGCGCCGAAGACAGTGCCGGCGTTTGAACCCAAGGTTCGGACTTATTAAGGGTGGCCGCTATGTTGCAAGTCAGTGTTTATCGCTACAACCCGGAGCAGGACGCTGCGCCGTTCATGCAGGACTTCCAGGTCGACACCGGCGGCAAGGACATCATGGTCCTCGACGTGCTGGCGCTGATCAAGGAGCAGGACGAGGGCTTCTCCTATCGTCGCTCCTGCCGTGAGGGCGTGTGCGGCTCAGACGGTATGAACATCAACGGCAAGAACGGCCTGGCCTGTATCACGCCGATCTCGGCTGCCGGCCTCAAGGGCGGCAAACTGGTGATTCGTCCGCTGCCGGGCCTGCCGGTGATCCGTGACCTGGTCGTCGATATGAGCATCTTCTACAAGCAGTACGAGAAGGTGCAGCCGTTCCTGCAGAACGACACCCCGGCGCCGGCCATCGAGCGCCTGCAGTCGCCGGAAGAGCGCGAGAAGCTGGACGGCCTGTACGAGTGCATCCTGTGTGCCTGCTGCTCGACCAGCTGCCCGTCGTTCTGGTGGAACCCGGACAAGTTCCTCGGTCCCGCCGCATTGTTGCAGGCCTACCGCTTCCTGGCCGACAGCCGCGACACCAAGACCGAAGAGCGTCTGGCCGCATTGGATGACCCGTTCAGCGTGTTCCGCTGCCGCGGCATCATGAATTGCGTGAACGTATGCCCCAAGGGCCTCAACCCGACCAAGGCCATCGGTCACGTGCGTAACATGTTGCTGCAAAGCGGTACCTGATTCTCAGCTGTTTGCAAGACCCGTTGCACCTGCGGCGTCGGCCTCAACCCGACGTCGCAGTTTAAGCCAGAGCCACAGCCCACAAAGCCGTGGTTCTTATTTGAAAAATATGACGACCAGCAGGGGCCTCCGGGCTGGTACCCGGACTATCTGCGGGATCCGTGGTGGCTTTACCGAAGTCGCTGCTTCAGGACTTCGAAAAGCCATGCGGTTTTCACGCCGATGGAGTCCCCTTACTGAGGGTGACCAAGCATGCAAGAAAGCGTGATGCAGCGCATGTGGGACAGTGCCCACCTATCTGGTGGCAACGCTGCCTACGTGGAAGAGCTCTATGAGCTCTACCTGCACGATCCCAACGCTGTGCCAGAAGAGTGGCGCACCTACTTCCAGAAGTTGCCGAGCGACGGCAGCGCCGCCACAGACGTATCGCACTCGACGATTCGCGATCATTTCGTCCTGCTCGCCAAGAACCAGCGCCGCGCCCAACCGGTGTCCGCCGGTAGCGTGAGCAGCGAGCACGAGAAGAAGCAGGTCGAAGTGCTGCGGATGATTCAGGCCTATCGCATGCGTGGCCACCAGGCCGCCAAGCTGGACCCCTTGGGGCTCTGGCAGCGTCCTGTGCCGGCCGATCTGGCGATCAACCACTATGGCCTGACCGATGCCGACCTGGACACCACCTTCCGCACCGGTGGCCTGTTCATCGGCAAGGAAGAGGCTACTCTGCGCGAAATCCGCGATGCTTTGCAGCAGACATATTGCCGCACCATAGGCGCCGAGTTCACCCATATCGTCGATTCCGAGCAGCGCAGCTGGTTCCAGCAACGCCTGGAAAGCGTGCGCGGCCGTCCGCAATTCTCCCCGGAGGTGCAGGGCCACCTGCTCGAGCGCCTGACCGCCGCCGAAGGCCTGGAGAAGTACCTGGGTACCAAATACCCGGGCACCAAGCGTTTCGGTCTGGAGGGGGGCGAAAGCCTGATCCCGCTGCTGGACGAAGTGATCCAGCGCTCCGGTTCCTACGGCACCAAGGAAATCGTCATCGGCATGGCCCACCGCGGCCGTCTGAACGTACTGGTCAACACCTTCGGCAAGAACCCGCGCGACCTGTTCGACGAGTTCGAGGGCAAGAAGGTCGAGGGCCTCAGCTCGGGTGACGTGAAATACCACCAGGGCTTCTCCTCCAACGTCATGACCGCAGGCGGCGAAGTGCACCTGGCGTTGGCGTTCAACCCCTCGCACCTGGAAATCGTCTCTCCGGTGGTCGAGGGCTCGGTGCGGGCGCGTCAGGATCGTCGCAGCGACGTGTCCGGCGACAAGGTGCTGCCGATTTCCATCCACGGCGATGCGGCGTTCGCCGGTCAGGGCGTGGTCATGGAAACCTTCCAGATGTCGCAGACCCGTGGCTTCAAGACGGGCGGCACCATCCACATCGTGATCAACAACCAGGTCGGCTTCACCACCAGCCGTGCGGAAGACTCGCGCTCCACCGAGTACTGCACCGACGTGGCGAAGATGATCCAGGCGCCGATCTTCCACGTGAACGGCGACGATCCGGAAGCCGTGTTGTTCGTCACCCAGCTGGCCGTCGACTATCGCATGCAGTACAAGCGCGACGTGGTCATCGACCTGGTCTGCTACCGCCGCCGCGGCCACAACGAGGCCGACGAGCCGAGCGGCACCCAGCCGCTGATGTACCAGCAGATCGCCAAACAGCGCACCACCCGCGAGCTGTACGCCGAGTCGCTGACCAGCGCGGTCAGCCATTCCGCCGACGAGGTGCAGGCCAAGATCGACGACTACCGCACCGCGCTGGACAATGGCCAGCATGTGGTTAAGAGCCTGGTCAAGGAGCCGAACAAGGAGCTGTTCGTCGACTGGCGCCCGTACCTGGGGCATGCCTGGACCGCGCGTCACGACACGCGCTTCGACCTGAAGACCCTGCAGGACCTCTCCAACAAGCTGCTGGAGATCCCGGAAGGCTTCGTGGTTCAGCGTCAGGTGGCGAAGATCCTCGAGGACCGTCAGAAGATGGGCGCCGGTGCGCTGCCGATCAACTGGGGCTATGCCGAAACCATGGCCTACGCCACCCTGTTGTTCGAAGGCCACCCGATTCGCATGACCGGCCAGGACATCGGCCGCGGCACCTTCTCGCACCGCCATGCGGCGCTGCACAACCAGAAGGACGCCAGCACCTACCTGCCGCTGCAGAACCTGTATGCCGGCCAGCCGAAGTTCGATCTGTACGACTCCTTCCTCTCGGAAGAAGCCGTATTGGCCTTCGAGTACGGCTATGCCACCACTCAGCCGCAATCCCTGGTGATCTGGGAAGCGCAGTTCGGCGACTTCGCCAACGGTGCCCAGGTGGTGTTCGACCAGTTCATCTCCAGCGGCGAGCACAAGTGGGGCCGACTGTGCGGCCTGACCATGCTGCTGCCTCATGGCTATGAGGGGCAGGGACCCGAGCACAGCTCGGCGCGCCTGGAGCGCTTCCTGCAACTGTGTGCCGAGCACAACATGCAGGTGTGCGTGCCGACCACCCCGGCGCAGATCTACCACCTGCTGCGTCGTCAGGTCATTCGCCCGCTGCGCAAGCCGCTGGTGGTGCTGTCGCCCAAGTCGTTGCTGCGCCACAAGCTGGCCATCTCGACCCTGGAGGACCTGGCCGAGGGTTCGTTCCAGACGGTGATTCCGGAACTCGATACGCTCGACCCGAAGAAGGTCGAACGCCTGATCCTGTGCAGCGGCAAGGTCTACTACGACCTGCTGGAGAAGCGCCGGGCCGAGGAGCGCCAGGACATCGCCATCGTGCGCATCGAGCAGCTCTATCCGTTCCCGGAAGACGATCTGGCCGAGGTCATGGCGCCGTACAAGAACCTCAAGCACATCGTCTGGTGTCAGGAAGAGCCGATGAACCAGGGGGCCTGGTACTGCAGTCAGCATCACATGCGCCGTGTCGCCACTGCGCACAAGAAGACGCTGTTCCTCGAGTACGCCGGTCGCGAAGGCTCCGCTGCGCCGGCCTGCGGCTACGCCTCGATGCACGCCGAGCAGCAGGAGAAACTGCTGCAAGACGCCTTTACCGTTTAACGCCTTCGCCCAAAAGAGGCGGCCCGCCACGGCGGCCTCGCTGAAGAAACCGAATTTAAGGAACCACACATAATGGCTATCGAGATCAAAGCGCCTACCTTCCCGGAGTCGGTTGCCGACGGCACCGTTGCGACCTGGCACAAGAAGCCGGGGGAGGCGGTCAAGCGCGATGAACTGATCGTTGACATCGAAACCGACAAGGTGGTGATGGAAGTCCTGGCCGAGGCCGATGGCGTGCTCGCCGAGATCGTCAAGAACGAAGGCGACACCGTGCTCAGCGGCGAGCTGCTCGGCAAGTTGACCGCCGGTGGCGTGGCCGCCGCGCCGGCCGCCCAGGCCGCCGCTCCTGCTGCTCAGGCCGCCGCGCCGGCTGCCGCGGACGACGACGCGATCCTCTCGCCGGCTGCACGCAAGCTGGCCGAAGAGAACGGTATCGATCCGAACAGCATCGCCGGCACCGGCAAGGGCGGCCGGGTGACCAAGGAAGACGTGGTCGCCGCCGTCGAGGCCAAGAAGAAGGCCCCGGCCGCCGCACCGGCCGCCAAGCCTGCAGCCGCAGCGGCCGCGCCGAAGCTGGAGGCCGGCGACCGCGTCGAGAAGCGCGTGCCGATGACCCGCCTGCGGGCCAAGGTCGCCGAGCGCCTGGTCGAGGCCCAGTCCTCCATGGCCATGCTGACCACCTTCAACGAAGTCAACATGAAGCCGATCATGGAGCTGCGCTCCAAGTACAAGGACCTGTTCGAGAAGAAGCACGACGGCGTGCGTCTGGGCTTCATGTCCTTCTTCGTCAAGGCCGCCACCGAGGCGCTCAAGCGCCAGCCGGGCGTCAACGCTTCGATCGACGGTAGCGACATCGTCTACCACGGCTATCAGGATATCGGCGTGGCCGTGTCCAGCGACCGCGGCCTGGTGGTGCCGGTGCTGCGCAACGCCGAGCACATGAGCCTGGCGGAGATCGAGGGCACCATCGCCGGCTTCGGCAAGAAGGCCAAAGACGGCAAGCTGACCATCGAGGACATGACCGGCGGCACCTTCACCATCTCCAACGGTGGCGTGTTCGGTTCGCTGCTGTCGACGCCGATCGTCAACCCGCCGCAGACCGCGATCCTCGGCATGCACAAGATTCAGGAGCGCCCGATGGCGGTGAACGGTCAGGTGGTCATCCTGCCGATGATGTACCTGGCGCTGTCTTACGACCACCGCCTGATCGATGGTAAGGAAGCCGTGACCTTCCTGGTTACCATGAAAGACCTGCTGGAAGACCCGGCGCGTCTGCTGCTGGATATCTAATCCGTTTGTCCTGAGTGCGACGGCCCCCACAAGGGGCCGTCGCTTTCATCCGAAAAGGAATGAGTTATGACCCAGAAATTCGACGTGGTAGTCATCGGTGCCGGCCCTGGTGGCTATGTAGCCGCGATCAAAGCAGCCCAGCTCGGTCTGAAGACCGCGTGCATCGAGAAGTACCAGGATAAACAAGGCAAGATCGCCCTCGGCGGTACCTGCCTGAACGTCGGTTGCATTCCCTCCAAGGCGCTGCTGGACAGCTCCTGGAAGTATCATGAGGCACAGGAAGGTTTCGCCGTTCACGGCATCGAAGCCAAGGGCGTGACCATCGACGTCCCGGCGATGATCGGTCGCAAGGCTAACATCGTGAAGAACCTCACCGGCGGCGTGAGCACCCTGTTCAAGGCCAACGGCGTGACCCTGCTGGAAGGCCACGGCAAGCTGCTGGCCGGCAAGCAGGTGGAGGTCACCGCCCTGGACGGCTCCACCCAGATCGTCGAGGCCGCTAACGTGATCCTCGCCTCCGGCTCCAAGCCGGTGGACATCCCACCGGCCCCGGTGGACCAGGACGTTATCGTCGACTCCACCGGCGCCCTGGAATTTCAGAGCGTGCCGAAGAAGCTCGGCGTCATCGGCGCCGGCGTGATCGGCCTGGAGCTGGGTTCGGTATGGTCGCGCCTGGGCGCCGAGGTCACCGTGATCGAGGCGCTGGACAAGTTCCTCCCGGCCGCCGACGAGCAGATCGCCAAGGAAGCCATGAAGACCCTGACCAAGCAGGGCCTGAAGATTCGTCTGGGCGCCCGGGTGACCGGTTCCGAGGTGAAGAAGAAGCAGGTCACCGTGACCTTCACCGATGCCGATGGCGAGCAGCAGATGACCTTCGACAAGCTGATCGTAGCCGTCGGCCGTCGCCCGGTGACCACCGACCTGCTGGCTTCGGACAGCGGCGTGGATCTGGACGAGCGCGGCTTCATCTACGTCGACGATCAGTGCGCCACCAGCGTACCGGGCGTCTACGCCATCGGTGACGTGGTGCGCGGCGCGATGCTCGCCCACAAGGCCTCGGAAGAGGGTGTGATGGTGGCCGAGCGCATCGCCGGGCACAAGGCGCAGATGAACTACGACCTGATCCCGTCGGTCATCTATACCCATCCGGAAATCGCGTGGGTGGGCAAGACCGAGCAGCAGCTCAAGGGCGAGGGTGTCGAAGTCAATGTCGGGACCTTCCCCTTCGCGGCCAGCGGCCGGGCCATGGCGGCCAACGACACCGGTGGTCTGGTCAAGGTCATCGCCGATGCCAAGACCGACCGCGTGCTGGGCGTTCACGTGATCGGCCCGAGCGCCGCCGAACTGGTCCAGCAGGGCGCGATCGGCATGGAATTCGGCACCAGTGCCGAGGACCTGGGGATGATGGTGTTCTCCCACCCGACCCTGTCCGAGGCCCTGCACGAAGCGGCCCTGGCGGTCAACGGCGGCGCCATTCACATCGCCAACCGCAAGAAGCGCTGAGTCACTGGCGTTGCGTCGCCGGCCTGACCGCCCCAAAGAGGACGGACAGGCTGGCGAGCACTGGATAAGAAGAACCACGGCGATCTGCCCGCGTCGGCCCTGGCCTGGCGCGGAACGTACGTCGGACTGCCCTCGAAGGCGGTCACAGGTGGTGCGGCACCACAAGTGCAGCACCGAATGCGCAATACCCAAACGAAGACGGTAGACAAGCATGAATCTCCACGAGTATCAGGGTAAGCAGCTGTTCGCTGAGTACGGCCTGCCCGTATCCAAGGGCTTCGCCGTAGACACCCCGGAAGAAGCGGCGGCAGCCTGCGAGAAAATTGGCGGCACCGAGTGGGTCGTAAAGGCTCAGGTACATGCCGGCGGCCGCGGTAAAGCGGGCGGCGTGAAGCTGGTCAAGAGCAAAGAAGACGCCAAGGCCTTCGCCGCCAACTGGCTGGGCAAGCGCCTGGTGACCTACCAGACCGACGCCAACGGTCAGCCGGTCAGCAAGATCCTGGTCGAGTCCTGCACCGACATCGCCAAGGAACTCTACCTGGGCGCGGTCGTCGACCGTTCCAGCCGCCGCATCGTGTTCATGGCCTCCACCGAAGGTGGCGTGGACATCGAGAAAGTGGCCCATGAAACCCCCGAGAAGATCCTCAAGGCCACCGTCGATCCGCTGGTCGGCGCGCAGCCGTACCAGGGCCGCGAGCTGGCGTTCCAGCTGGGCCTGGAAGGCGATCAGATCAAGCAGTTCACCCACATCTTCGTTGGCCTGGCCAAGCTGTTCCAGGACTACGACCTGGCCCTGCTGGAAGTCAACCCGCTGGTGATCAAGGCCGACGGCAACCTGCACTGCCTGGACGCCAAGATCAACATCGACTCCAACGCCATGTACCGCCAGCCCAAGCTGCGCGCCATGCACGATCCGTCCCAGGACGATCCGCGCGAGGCCCATGCGCAGAAGTGGGAACTGAACTACGTCGCGCTGGAAGGCAACATCGGCTGCATGGTCAACGGTGCCGGCCTGGCCATGGGCACCATGGACATCGTCAACCTGCACGGCGGTCAGCCGGCCAACTTCCTCGACGTAGGCGGCGGCGCGACCAAAGAGCGCGTGACCGAGGCGTTCAAGATCATCCTCTCCGACGACAACGTCAAAGCCGTGCTGGTCAACATCTTCGGCGGCATCGTGCGTTGCGACATGATCGCCGAAGGCATCATCGGCGCTGTGAAAGAAGTCGGTGTGAAGATCCCGGTCGTGGTTCGTCTCGAAGGCAACAACGCCGAGCTGGGCGCCAAGGTCCTGGCCGAAAGCGGTCTGAACATCATTGCAGCAACCAGTCTGACCGACGCTGCCCAGCAAGTCGTCAAGGCCGCGGAGGGTAAGTAATGAGCATCCTGATCAATAAAGACACCAAGGTCATCTGCCAGGGCTTCACCGGCTCGCAGGGCACCTTCCACTCCGAACAGGCCATCGCCTACGGCACCAAGATGGTTGGCGGCGTGACCCCGGGCAAGGGCGGCAGCACCCACCTCGGCCTGCCGGTGTTCAATACCGTCAAGGAAGCCGTGGAGGCCACCGGCGCCGAAGCCTCGGTGATCTACGTTCCGGCTCCGTTCTGCAAGGATTCCATCCTCGAGGCGGCGTTCGGCGGCATCAAGCTGATCGTTTGCATCACCGAAGGCATCCCGACCATCGACATGCTGGAAGCCAAGGTCAAGTGCGACGAGCTGGGCGTGCGCCTGATCGGCCCGAACTGCCCGGGCGTGATCACCCCCGGCGAGTGCAAGATCGGCATCATGCCCGGTCACATCCACCTGCCGGGCAAGGTCGGCATCGTGTCGCGCTCCGGCACCCTGACCTATGAAGCCGTGAAGCAGACCACCGATGCGGGCTTCGGCCAGTCCACTTGCGTGGGCATCGGCGGCGACCCGATCCCGGGCTCGAACTTCATCGACATCCTCAAGCTGTTCCAGGAAGACCCGAAGACCGAGGCGATCGTGATGATCGGCGAGATCGGCGGTTCGGCCGAGGAAGAAGCCGCGGCCTTCATCAAGGCCAACGTGACCAAGCCGGTGGTGTCCTACATCGCCGGTGTGACTGCCCCTCCAGGCAAGCGCATGGGCCACGCCGGCGCCATCATCTCCGGCGGCAAGGGCACTGCGGACGAGAAGTTCGCCGCCCTGCAGGACGCCGGCGTGAAGACCGTGCGTTCCCTGGCCGACATCGGCAAGGCCCTGGCCGAGCTGACCGGTTGGGAAGCCAAGAACGCCTAAGGGTGTCTGGCTGAACGAGAGGCCGCCTTCGGGCGGCCTCTTGCGTTTAGGCCCCGATAGAACCTGTCATCCATGCGACAGCGAGTTGCATCGGTTCGACAGTCTGACCGCTCTCTCTGCCGTTGGCGCGACGATATCGTTAGGCTCGCGGCGCGCTGCCTCCACAAGGGGCATAGAGTGCACCAGCGGTTCCGCTTAAGCGGCGGAGCGACGTTTCCCCCGACCCCTCGGGAAACCCTCGGAACTTAAAAACTTTCTGCCTGTGGTATTCCCTTCTATGACTCGTTTGAAAGGCTCGGATCTCCTGGCCCTTGGCTTCATGACCTTCGCGCTGTTTCTCGGCGCCGGCAACATCATCTTTCCGCCCAGCGCCGGCATGGCTGCGGGCGAACATCTCGGCTCGGCGGCGCTGGGCTTTCTCCTGACCGGGGTCGGCCTGCCGTTGCTGACCATCGTGGCGCTGGCCCGCGTAGGCGGCGGCATGGCGTTGCTGACTGCGCCGCTGGGGCGGCGCGCCGGCGTGCTGTTCGCGGTGGCCGTGTACCTGGCCATCGGCCCGTTGTTCGCCACCCCGCGTACCGCCGTGGTTTCCTTCGAGATGGGCGTGGCGCCGTTTACCGGCAACAGTGGTACGCCTTTGCTGATCTACAGCCTGGCCTACTTCGCCGCGGTGCTGTTCCTGTCGCTCAATCCCGGGCGCCTGGTGGACCGCATCGGCAAGTTCATCACCCCGGTGTTGCTGGCCGGATTGCTGGTGCTCGGCGGTGCGGCCCTGTTTGCGCCGGCCGGCAGTGTTGGCGAGGCTGCCGAGGCCTATCGCTCGGCGCCCTTCGTCCAGGGCTTCCTGCAGGGCTACCTGACCATGGACACCCTCGGCGCGCTGGTGTTCGGTATCGTCATCGCCACGGCGATCCGCGACCGCGGCGTAAGCGAGCGTGGCTTGATTACCCGCTACTCGGTGATCGCCGGCCTGATCGCCGCCCTGGGTCTGTCGCTGGTCTATCTGGCGCTGTTCTACCTCGGGGCGACCAGCCAGGGCATCGCCGGCGAGGCGCAGAACGGCGTGCAGATACTCACGGCCTACGTGCAGCACAGCTTCGGTACGACCGGCAGCCTGTTGCTCGCCCTGGTAATCACTTTGGCCTGCCTGACCACGGCGGTCGGCCTGTTGACGGCCTGTGGCGAGTTCTTCAGCGATCTGCTGCCGGTCTCCTACCGCACCGTGGTGGTGGCGTTCGGCCTGTTCAGCCTGGTAGTGGCGAACCAGGGCCTGACGCAGTTGATCAGCGTCTCCGTGCCGGTGCTGGTCGGCCTCTATCCCCTGGCGATCGTTCTGGTGGCCTTGAGCCTGCTCGATGGCCTGTGGTTATCGCCTCGGCGGATCTTCGTGCCGGTCATGCTGGTTGCGCTGATCTTCGGCCTGGTGGACGCGCTCGGTGCGGCCGGGTTCAAGCAATGGGTGCCCGCACTGTTTGCCGAGTTGCCGTTGGCCGAGCATGGTCTTGGCTGGCTGGTGCCGGTGCTGGGTACGCTGCTGGCTGTCGCGATAGTCGATCGGCTGCTCGGCGAACCGCAAAGCGTGACCGCCTGAGCACCGCCCTGAAAGTGGCTCAGGTGGCGGGCTGGGGCCCGTCATCTGAGCCGGAGCAGCGCTTTCGCGTGGCGTTCGATGTCTTCAGCCGGTGCGCTCGTCCAGGTTGAAGTGGCGCACCTGCAGATTCAGCTGCTCCGCCAGCTGCGCCAAGCTATGGCTGGCTTCGGTGACTTCGTTCGAACCCTCGGCATTGCCGCTGGCGAGGTCGCGGATCATCTGGATACGTTCACTGATGCCCTGGGCGACAGCGGCCTGTTGTTCGGCGGCGCTGGCAATCTGCGCCGCCATCTCGCTGATTTCGCGATTGGCGTCGGTGATGGTTTCCAGGGCCCGGCCGGCCTCGAGTGCCTGGCTGGCTCCCGACTCTGCCTGGGTGCGGCTCTGAGTCATGGCCTCGGAGGCTTTTTGCGCGCGACCTTGCAGGCGCTCGATCATTTCCCGTATCTCCATGGTGGAGTCCTGGGTGCGTTTGGCCAATGAGCGCACCTCATCGGCTACCACGGCGAACCCCCGGCCCTGCTCGCCGGCGCGGGCGGCTTCGATGGCGGCGTTGAGGGCCAGCAGATTGGTCTGGTCGGCGATGCTGCGTATCACATCGAGAATGCCGCCGATATCGGCCGTATCTTGCGCCAGGGCCTGTACGGCGGCTGTGGCAGCACCGATGTCATGGGACAGGGCACCGATGGACTCGACCATTTGTGCAACCTGTTGCTGGCCCGAATTGGCGGCCTGATCGGCACGCTGCGCGGCCTCGGCGGTGTGTGTCGAGTGGCGGGCGACTTCCTGCACAGTGGCCGCCATCTCGGTCATGGCGGCGGCCACCTCGGTGGTGTGCAGTTCCTGCTGCTGCAGGTTGTGTTGGGTCGATGCGGTGGTGCTGGTCAGCTGCGAGGCGGAAACGCTCAGCTGGTTGCTGGAGCTCAATACATTGCTGACGATCTCCCGCAGCTTGCCCACCATCTGGCCGAATGAGTGCGACAGTACGCCGAACTCTCCGCCGCTCCGCTCGTCGAGGCGAGCGCCCAGCTCGCCGGCGGCGACCTTGCGCGCCTCGTCACTCAGGCGCAACAAGGCGCCACTGACCTTGCGCCGAATCGCGAAGATGCCCACGGCCGATACCACAATCAGCAGCGCGACCATCAGGGACACGGCGAGCATGTAGCGCTCACCGACCCGCGCATGGTGCGCCACGGCATCGCCGGTGCGCCGGTCGAGCAGGGCATAGAAGGCGTCGACCGGCTGCATGACCTTGGCCTTCTCCCGATGGTAGGTGTCGTCGTGCATCAGTCGACTGGCGAGGGCCAGGTCGGGTTCGCCTTGGCGGGTAAAACCACCCTGGCCGTCGGCGAAGCGCCCTTTGACCGCGTTCATGGCCTCGGTTTCGATCAGCACCAGGGTATCCGAATTGGCCTGGGCCTCCGCCAGCTTGTCCAGTTCGGCCTGGGTGAAGCCTTGGCGGCGCATCAGCTCGAGCAGGGGCGCGCGTTCGCCATCGGCTCGCGGTGCGGCCTGGCCGGCGGCCAGGAAGTCCCAGTACAGCCGCTCGTATTGCTGCGGACGCGCTAGCTTGCCATTGCGGATGTCCAGCACCTGCCAGTACTGCTGTTCGTAGCGCGCCTCGCCGCTGACGGCGTAGGTACGCGCCAGGCGGGTGAGATCGTCGGAGCTTTGTCTCAGTTCGTCCGCCAGCAGATAGGACTGGTAACGGTTCTTCTGGCTCTCGGTCAAGCGGTGCTGGTTTTCGATCATCAGGAAAACCAGGAGCGCCAGTAAGGCGGTACAGGCGATGATGGTGGCAAAGATAAAGGAAAACAGGCGCTGTATGGACACTGCGACTCTCCTTAAGCAGTGATGACTCGGACTTCCTGTCGTAGCGACAATGCATGCGCTTGAGCGGCGCAGGTCAAGGGCGCGAAGCAGAGAATGCACCCTCTGCATATTCGGCTATGCGCCATTACAGCTTCGTCCAGATGCAGGCGCTTTGCAATCACCGTACGGCGCCAAGAATCTTGACCGCTGGGACTGCTTTCTCGGAGGACAGGGTGGGTATGGAAAACCTTCGGGTAAAAATGCATAAGCCAGCGGTAGTAATACTTGCTGGCTATAATGACGCCTCTGTTGGGGGGAATCATGGGCATCATCGATAACAACCTGTGGCAGCAGTTGCTGGCCATTTTTTGGTTTCTGCTGTGTTGGGGGGGCTATACCCGCTATGCACATGCCAAAGGGCGTAGCACACCCTGTCTGGCCAGTGTCCTGCACCTGTACCGGGAAGACTGGATGCGTCGCATGCTGCTGCGGGACAACCGTATTGCCGATGCCAACGTGATCGGCAATCTGGAGCGCAATGCCTCGTTCTTCGCTTCCAGCACCCTGATCATCCTGGCCGGTATCTTCACCGTGCTCGGCGCCTCCGACCGCGCGGTGTCGCTACTCGCCGACCTGCCTTTCGTGCAGGTCGCCAGCCGGGAAATGTCCGAGGTCAAGCTGTTGTGTCTGGGCGTGATCTTCGTCTACGCCTTCTTCACCTTCAGCTGGTGCATGCGTCAGTACAACTTCTCGGCGGTGTTGGTGGGGTCGGCACCCATGGCCGGGGAGCGGCATGTCACCGAGCAGGAGCGCAATGCCTACGCCGTGCGGACCGCGCGGGTGATCTCGATGGCCGCCAACCAGTTCAACTATGGGCTGCGGGCCTATTACTTCGGCATGGCGACGCTGGCCTGGTTCATCAACCCTTGGTGCTTCATGCTGGTGACCAGTGGCGTGGTGGTGGTGTTATATCGTCGCGAGTTTCATTCCGACGTGCTGGAGGTAATGGTCTACACCCAGACCCCGATGTTCGAAGCGAGTAAGGAGAAGAGCGAGTGAGCCTGCCGTTCTGGTGCATCTTCATCAGCGCACTGCTGATCTTTCTGGCTAAGGCGCCGGTGGCCAAGGCGATGCAAGAGCAGGGTGGTCGCTATGACAATCGCCACCCGCGTACTCAACAGTCGCACCTGACAGGTTTCGGCGCCCGGGCCCTGGCCGCCCACCTGAACAGTTTCGAGGCATTCCCCTTGTTCGCCGTGGGTGTGTTGATGGCTCATGTGACCGACACCCGAGGGCTGCTAGTGGATGGCTTGGCAGTGACCTTCGTGGTCGCGCGGGTGCTCTATCTGCTGTGCTATTGGGCCGATTGGCACTGGCAACGCAGCCTGGTGTGGGCGGTGGGTTTGATCTGCAGCCTGATGCTGATGCTCACGCCGGTAGTGTGAGACGCCCGGTGCGCCACGGCCCGCTTGTGCGGGGCCGTGTGCGCGACGAGACGAGGGACTATTGGCCGTCGACTGCCTCTTTGGCGGCGTCGCCCGCGTCCTTCATGGCGTCTGCCGCATCGTCGGCAGCGGCTTCGATCTTCTCGCCGGTGGTCGGTTCGTTGCCCATGACTTCGTTGGCTTTCTGCTCGATGGCTTCGCCGGATTCCTCGATAGCGTCGCCCATGGCTTCGGCTGCTTCGGAGACCGACTCCTTGGCGTTGTCCATCTTGCTTTGCGGGGTGTCCTCGCAGGCGGCGAGGGCCAGGGTGGCGGCGAGCAGCAGGGCATAGGAAAAGGGCTTTTGCACGGTTGTACTCCTTGTAGTGTTGGTTATTGCCGGATTTGTCCTGGCATGGGCCGTTTGAGCGCAGGCGGTCCGCCGAAGTTCCCCGGAGCGGCGCTTGGAGTTTCCACTGGCAGACCGTGTGGAGTGCAGTGGATGCCTGTTCGCCGCGATGCGCCGATCGGGTGAATCGAGCTACGAGCCTATGGCTGGGCGGATGCCTGCGAGCGAACCGCCGCTTCCACATTTGCCGAGAACCCTCGACTTTTCGATAGATTGGTTACGCGCGGACGATTATCGTGGCGCTCATCTCAACGCCGGCCCTGGTGACAGGGGCAATGCCGCCTCTTTCAACGATTATTGCCACCTGGCGGCGTACTCGACTCTCGGCATCGCCGAGACCCTTCTGTCCCGGAGGCCAGGCACATCAGGCGCGCCGAGCTGGGGGCGACGCCTGCCAACTAAGGAAATCTGGATGGATACGTTGTTGATCCTCTGCGGCTTGCTCGTGATCCTGGCCGGTCTGATCTGGCTGGTGATGCGCGCCTTCAGCACCGGCCTGCTCTGGGGTTGGCTCGCGTTGCTGCCACCGCTGACCCTGTTGTATGTGGCGCGCCACTGGCGCCGTGCCCGACCGGCCTTGGCGCTCAGCCTCATGGGCGTTATTCCGCTGGTGATCGGCCTGGTCCTGCTCGCCAGTCATGATGCACAGCGCATGGACGCCATACTCAGTCTGCGTTGGCTGGAGCCCGAGAGAAACCCTCCCGCAGAACTGGAAATCGAATTGCGGGGCGAGCTCAATGGCCAGCCCTTCGCGCCTCAGCATGGCGAATTGATCGAGGGTGTGCTCAGGCTTAGCGAGGGGCAGGACTTCTTTGCCCACCGAGAGCTGATGGTCCGCCTGCCGCAATCGGGGCCGGGGGGTGTCCGTGCCGATGTGTTGCCCACCGACGAGGGCGTGTTGCCGGAGGTCGAGATCAGCTGGCTGCTGCCCGAGCAGGACTTGCCCGAGGCGCGCCGCTTGAGCCGTGGCTACAGTCTGCACTTGAACCTGCAACCGCAGCCGCCGAACAAGCTGGTCGGCGACTTCCACCTGGTGTTGCCGCCGCGATTCAAGACCACCCTGAGCGGCAGGGTCGAGTTGTTCCGCGATGGCTTGCGCTATCGCGCCGGCCAGGTCGACCGTCATGTCGACTCCCGCGACACCCTGGCGTATGTCATCGAGGACTATCTGCAACGCCGCTTCGCTACCCGCCGGGTGCAGCTGCGGCCACTGCCTCCCGCATTGCTGCCGGCGCAGAGTCTGGAACTGGAGGTCGAAGCGCTGATCGATGGCCAGGAGCAGCGTCTGCCGATTCAACTGAACAAGAGCGAGAGCCGTGGCTGGGCGGTGCGTTCCGATCGCTTCCCGGCCCTGCCGGAAGCGACCCGCGCAGCGGAGGACCGCCCGGCGAGTGCCGAGGCGTTGGCAAAGCACGCCGGCGAACCCCTCAGTCGGCCGTTGGACCGCCGCCGGCGCTTCAGTCTGGAGGGCCTGTTGCGCAGCCCCAGTCGCTACCAGGATTTGCGCATGCGTGCCGTCACCGCGCGCGGCAACACGGCCGAGGGGCGTTTCCAAGGCATCGATCAGCAAGGCCGAATCGTCTTGCAGCAGCGCATGGGCGGTACGGGGCAGGCCAGTTTCCGCCTGCGCCCGGAAGAGCTCGTCCGCATCGAACTGCTCGAACCCTGAGCGAGAAGTCGACTAAGCACTTGAAATCCCAGCCCAAGCCCCCATCTGCATGACATCCGTCGCATTGCGGCTTAGTCATCAATGGGGAGTTAGACGACCATGAGTGTGGAAACTCAAAAAGAAACCCTGGGCTTCCAGACCGAGGTGAAGCAGCTGCTTCACCTGATGATCCATTCGCTGTATTCGAACAAGGAGATCTTCCTCCGTGAGTTGATCTCCAACGCCTCGGATGCGGTCGACAAGCTGCGTTTCGAGGCCCTGGCCAAGCCCGAGCTGCTCGAGGGCGGCGCCGAGCTGAAGATCCGCGTCAGCTTCGACAAGGACGCCAACACCGTCACCCTGGAAGACAACGGCATCGGCATGAGCCGCGAAGAGGCCGTGACCCACCTCGGCACCATCGCCAAGTCCGGCACCTCCGACTTCCTCAAGAACCTGACCGGCGACCAGAAGAAGGATTCGCACCTGATCGGCCAGTTCGGCGTGGGCTTCTACTCGGCCTTCATCGTCGCCGACAAGGTCGAGGTGTTCACCCGCCGCGCCGGTCTGTCGGCTGCCGAAGGGGTGCACTGGGAATCCCATGGCGAGGGCGAGTTCAGCGTCGCCAGCATCGACAAGGCCGAGCGCGGCACCCGCATCGTCCTGCACCTGAAGAAGGGCGAGGAGGAGTTCGCCGACGGCTGGCGCCTGCGCAACATCGTCAAGAAATATTCCGACCATATCGCCCTGCCGATCGAGCTGCCCAAGGAGTTCCACGGCGAGGAGAAGGACAAGCCGGCCGAGCCTGAGTGGGAAACCGTCAACCGCGCCAGCGCCCTGTGGACCCGTCCGCGCACCGAAATCAAGGACGAGGAATACCAGGAGTTCTACAAGCACGTCGCCCACGACTTCGAGAACCCGCTGAGCTGGAGCCACAACAAGGTCGAGGGCAAGCTCGAGTACACATCCTTGCTCTACGTGCCGGGCCGCGCGCCCTTCGACCTGTACCAGCGCGACGCCTCCAAGGGCCTCAAGCTGTACGTGCAGCGCGTGTTCATCATGGACCAGGCCGACGAGTTCCTGCCGCTGTACCTGCGCTTCATCAAGGGCGTGGTGGACTCCAACGACCTGTCGCTGAACATCTCCCGGGAGATCCTGCAGAAGGACCCGATCATCGACTCGATGAAGTCGGCGCTGACCAAGCGCGTGCTGGACATGCTCGAGAAGCTGGCGAAGAACGAACCGGAGCAGTACCAGGCGTTCTGGAAGAACTTCGGTCAGGTGCTCAAGGAAGGCCCGGCGGAAGACTTCGCCAACAAGGAGAAGATCGCCGGCCTGCTGCGCTTCGCCTCGTCGAACGAGACCAGCGGCGAGCAGAGCGTGTCCCTGGCCGACTACCTGGGCCGCATGAAGGAGGGCCAGGACAAGTTCTACTACCTGACCGGCGAGTCCTTCGCCCAGGTGAAGAACAGCCCGCACCTGGAGGTGTTCCGCAAGAAGGGTATCGAGGTGCTGCTGCTCACCGACCGCATCGACGAGTGGCTGATGAGCTACCTGACCGAGTTCGACGGCAAGCAGTTCGTCGACGTGGCCCGCGGCGACCTGGACCTGGGCAAGCTGGACTCGGATGAGGACAAGAAGGCTCAGATCGATGCGGCCAAGGCCAAGGAAGGGCTGGTCGAGCGCCTGAAGGCGGCGCTGGGCGAGCAGGTGGCCGAGGTGCGGGTGTCGCACCGTCTCACCGATTCGCCGGCGATCCTGGCGATCGGCGAGCAGGACCTGGGCCTGCAGATGCGCCAGATCCTCGAGGCCAGCGGACAGAAGGTGCCCGAGTCCAAGCCGATCTTCGAGTTCAACCCAAACCACCCGCTGATCGAGCGCCTGGATGCCGAGCCGGACGAGGACCGCTTCGGCGACCTGTCGCACATCCTCTTCGATCAGGCCGCCCTGGCCGCCGGCGACAGCCTGAAGGACCCGGCCGCCTATGTGCAGCGCCTGAACAAGCTGCTGGTCGAGCTCTCCGCCTGATTGCACCGGTCATGAAAAAAGCCCGCCTCGTGCGGGCTTTTTTCATGGCTGTCGACTGCCACGGGCTACTGTTGAAGTGTTACCCATGCAACAGGAGCGGGTCGATGAGCAAGTCACTGATAGCCCTGGGGTTGTGCGGTCTGGCCGGCCTGGCCCAGGCCGCCGTGGTGGTCAAGGCGGTGCCCTACGAGATCGACGGAGTCGCCTTCGAAGGGCGCCTGATCTACGACGACAGCGTCAGCACGGCGCGCCCCGGCCTGTTGATGGTGCCGGACTGGCTGGGGGTGGGCGAGAATGCCGAACAGCAGGCCGCGCTGGTCGCCGGCGATAGGTATGTGGTGTTCATGGCCGACATGTACGGCAAGGCGATACGCCCGGCCAATGCCGAGGAGGCGGGGACGGCGGCCGGCGCCGTGCGCGCCGACCGGGCGCTGATGCGCAAGCGTGCCCAAGCCGCGGTCGAGGTGTTCAAGACGCTGGGCGATGAAGTGGCCCTGGACGCAGGCAGGCTGGGCGCCATCGGCTTCTGCTTCGGCGGCGGCTCGGTGCTGGAGCTGGCGCGCTCCGGCGCACCGTTGCGGGGCTTCGTCTCCTTCCACGGCAACCTGGACACGCCGAACCCTGCCGATGCGCAGAATATCCGGGCGCCGGTGCTGGTGTTGCATGGCGCGGACGATCCCTCGGTGCCGCCGGCCCAGGTCGGTGCCTTCATGGCCGAGATGAAGGCGGCGCAGGTAGACTGGCAGCTGATCAGCTATGGTGGCGCGGTGCATTCCTTCACCAACCCTCAGGCCAACAACCCGGAACGCAATCAGTACCACCCGCGGGTGGCGGCGCGGGCCTATCGAGCCATGAACGATCTGTTCGACGAGGTGTTCGTCGCGGATTAGCCCTGCGGCAGTTCGATGCGTCTGGTCTCGCCCGGCACCTTTGGCCAGTCCCTGTCTTGCCAGCGCGCGCGGGCGCTGGCAATCAGCGCCGGGTCGCTGGCGACGAAGTTCCAGAACATGCGCCTGGCGCCCAGGGGCTGGCCGCCGATCATCACCAGGTGGCACTCGCCACAGGCGCCGAGGGTGAAGCTGCCGCCTGGGGGCAGGACGGTGAGACCGCGCAGGGGCAGGGGCAGGTCGTCCAGCAAGGCTTCGCCGTCGATCAGGTAGAGCGCGCGCTCGGGATGCTCCGCCGGTATGGCCAGGCTGGCGCCGGCGGCCAAGCGGAGCTCGGCGTACAGGGTCGGCGAGCGCACCGGCACCGGGGATTCCAGGCAGAAGCCGGTTCCGGCGATCAGGCGGATTTCCACGCCCAGGGCCTGGCTATGGGGCAGGCCGTCGGCGCTATGGTGGCTGTAGCTCGGCTGGCACTGTTCCTCGCTCTCCGGCAGTGCCAGCCACATTTGCAGGCCGTGCAGGCGCGAGCCACGTTCACGCAGCGGCGCAGGGGTGCGCTCGACATGGGCGACGCCACGGCCGGCGGTCATCCAGCTGACCTCGCCGGGTTTGACCAGTTGATCCGAGCCGAGGCTGTCCCTGTGCTGTAGCCGGCCCTCGAACAGGTAGGTGAGGGTGGACAGGCCGATATGCGGATGCTGGTCGATGTTCAGGCCGCCGCCGGGGGGGTAGTCCTTCTCCAGGATATGGTCGAAGAACACGAAGGGCCCGATGCTGCGGCACTGGGCCGTGGGCAGCAGGCGCAGGATCGGCTGGCCCTCGAGCACCTCGGGCCGTGCCCGGAGCAGGAGTGGAGCGCTCATGGCGGTCCCTCGTAGGAGGGGCTGGTCGACTGGTTAGGGGCGGCTTTCATGGGGCCTCGCTCCGCTGCAGTTCGGCGCAGCGACAGGTGGTTGTCGCTGTCAGTATTGCCTATGGCGCCCCCGAAAGCAGCACGGTCGCGACCCTGTATCCGCGCCTCTACCAAGCAGATGTCGGCTTTCGCGGTGCTGGCGGGCAACTGAACTCGGCCTGGGCCGTCAGGGTCTATCCTGCTCGGATGCCGCGGAGGGCTCTTCCTTGTTTGTTATTCGATGCTGCGTGCTGTTGTTGTTGGTCGTCGCCGATGCCCAGGCGCGGGACTACCGTTTCAGCGACGCCCATCTGCACTACGTGGACTTCTTTCAGGAAAGCGCCGGCATGGACGAACTGCTGGCGGCCATGGCCGCCGGTGGGGTCGAGCATGCGATGCTCTCAGGCATTCCGGTGGCGAAGAAGTGGCACGAGAACGAGCCGAAACGTCCCCGCTACTATGCCGGCGACGATGCCAATGCCTACTGGTACAGCGCCACCGATGTGCTGGTCGCCCATGCCTACAAGCGCCTTCCGCCCGCACAGCGCGAGCGTTTCCACCCCTTTCTCTCGGGTTTCAACCCCAACGACAAGAACTCGGACGCGCATATCCGGCGCATGCTGGAGCTGGACCCGGGCCTGTGGCAGGGCATAGGCGAGATATTCACCCGTCACGACGACCTCACCGCGCTGATACATGGCGACGTGCCGCGGGCCAACAACGAGGCGCTGGCACGGGTCTACCACCTCGCCGCGGAATACGACCTGCCGGTGATGCTGCATGCCAATATCACTTCGAAGCGCGAGCGCAACCCGCTGTATCTAGCGGAGATCGAAGAGCCGCTGCGCAATCATCCCCACGTGCGCTTCATCTGGGCCCATGCCGGCACCAGCATGGAGATCCACCGTCACCAACAGAAGCTGGATTTCCTCCTGCCGACCCTGTGGCGCATGCTCGAGGAGTATCCGAACCTGTATATCGACCTGTCCTGGAGCGTGCTCAGGCCCTACCTGCTGGACCGGCAGGGCAGGCCCGATGCCGAATGGCTGCGGCTGGTCAGCAGCTATCCGGCGCGTTTCATGCTGGGTTCCGACGTGGTGGGGCGCTTCGACAAGCTGGGCGACTACCTGCAAGGCTTCGCGCCCTTTCTCGACGCCCTGCCGGAGCCCGTAGCTCGTCAGGTGGCTCGGGACAACTTCCTCGCCGTGCTGCCGCGGCGCGTCCGTGCCGGAGTGGCGGAATAACCCTGTCATCAGCCTGTCATTCGGGCGTCATAGGCTCGCGTCATCTCAACCAAGGAGCGCGTCATGCAATACACCCGTTTCAGTGCGCTGGCCGCACTCATGCTGATGACCGGACTGGTCCAGGCGCAGGTGCAAGTCGAGGGTGAGGTGGAGTATGGTATCTTCACGACCCCGTACCAGGACTTCGAACCGGGCGAGCGGGTGCTGACCCGCAGCAATCAGGATATCCAGCGCACCGAGGTGATTCCGGCCAGGCTCGGCACCAAGTTCGGCCTGCGCTACCAGCTGAGCGGCAAAACGACCGAGGGGGCGCCCTTGACCCTGTTGTACCTCACGCCCGGGGTGACGACCCCCGAGGGTGTCCGCCATGACAAATTCGTGGTGACGCAGAAGCTGGTGCCCGGCGCGCCTCAGGATCTGATGGCGTTCGAGTTCAGCGAAGCCCACGAGATCGTGGCGGGGGAGTGGCACTTCATGGTGTTCCAGGATGACCGCAAACTGGCCGAGCAGCGCTTTCTGGTGCGCTGACGCAAGTGGCCCGGGACGGC
Organism: Pseudomonas sp. MBLB4123; assembly: GCF_051904775.1. Classification (NCBI taxonomy): domain Bacteria; kingdom Pseudomonadati; phylum Pseudomonadota; class Gammaproteobacteria; order Pseudomonadales; family Pseudomonadaceae; genus Pseudomonas; species Pseudomonas sp. MBLB4123. The sequence continues at coordinate 1,290,854 of NZ_CP196711.1, read as the reverse complement.
AGGGAGAAAGCCCCGAAGCCTGTGCGATAGAAAGAAAAACGGCGCCTGCAGGCGCCGTTTCTCATCGCCAGTAAGCTCCGCTTACTGGCCGGTCCAGCGCTTGAGCACCAGGGTGGCGTTGGTGCCGCCGAAGCCGAAGCTGTTGCTCATCACCGTGTCGATCTTGGCGTTCTCGACGGTCTTGAGCTGCACCGGCAGATCGGCGACCTCGGGGTCGAGTTCCTCGATGTTGGCCGAGCCGGCGATGAAGTTGCCTTCCATCATCAGCATGCAGTAGATGGCTTCCTGCACGCCGGCGGCGCCCAGGGAGTGGCCGGACAGGCTCTTGGTCGAGCTGATCGCCGGCGCCTTGTCGCCGAACACTTCGCGTACCGCGCGGCTTTCCGCGACATCGCCGACCGGGGTCGAGGTGCCGTGGGTGTTCAGGTAGTCGACCGGCGTGTCGACGGTGGCCAGGGCTTGCTGCATGCAACGCACCGCGCCTTCGCCGCTCGGCGCGACCATGTCGTAGCCGTCGGAGGTGGCGCCGTAGCCGACGATTTCCGCGTAGATCTTGGCGCCGCGCTTGAGTGCGTGCTCCAGTTCCTCGACCACCACCATGCCGCCGCCGCCGGCGATGACGAAACCGTCACGCTTGGCGTCGTAGGCGCGCGAGGCCTTTTCCGGGCTCTCGTTGTACTGGGTGGAGAGGGCGCCCATGGCGTCGAACAGGAAGCTCTGGCTCCAGTGCTCTTCCTCGCCGCCGCCGGCGAAGACCATGTCTTGCTTGCCCAGCTGGATCTGCTCCATGGCCGTGCCGATGCAGTGGGCGCTGGTGGCGCAGGCCGAGGAGATCGAGTAGTTCACACCCTTGATCTTGAACGGGGTGGCCAGGCAGGCGGAAACGGTGCTGCCCATGGTGCGCGGCACGCGGTAGGGGCCGACGCGCTTGACGCCCTTCTCGCGCAGGATGTCCATGGCTTCCATCTGGTTGAAGGTGGAAGCGCCGCCGGAGCCGGCGACCAGGCCGACGCGCGGGTTGGAAATCTCTTCGGCACTGAGGCCGGCGTCGGCGATGGCCTGCTGCATCGACAGGTAGGCGAAGGCGGCGGCGTCGCCCATGAAACGGTAGACCTTGCGGTCGATCAGCTCTTCCAGGTTCAGGTCGACGGAGCCGGATACCTGGCTGCGCAGGCCTTTCTCGGCGTATTCCGGGTTGAAACGAATACCGCCGCGGCCAGCCCGCAGGTTGGCGGAGACGGTTTCTTTGTCATTGCCCAGGCAGGAAACGATGCCCAGACCGGTAATCACGACGCGACGCATGGAAAGTGTCCTTTAGAAACTGTCGGTGGAGGTGAACAGGCCGACGCGCAGGCCTTCGGCACTGTAGATCTCGCGGCCATCGACGCTGACGCTGCCATCGGCGATGGCCAGGATCAGCGAACGGGTGATGGTGCGCTTGATCTGGATGTTGTAGGTGACCTTCTTGGCGGTCGGCAGGACCTGGCCGAAGAACTTCACTTCGCCGGAGCCGAGGGCGCGGCCGCGGCCGGGGTTGCCCTGCCAGCCGAGGAAGAAACCGACCAGCTGCCACATGGCATCGAGGCCCAGGCAGCCGGGCATTACCGGGTCGCCTTCGAAATGGCAGCCGAAGAACCACAGGTCCGGGGTGATATCGAGCTCGGCGACGATTTCGCCCTTGCCGTACTTGCCACCGCTGTCGCTGATGTGGGTGATGCGATCGATCATCAGCATGTTCGGCGCGGGCAGTTGCGCATTACCTGGGCCGAACAGTTCGCCGCGGCTGCAGCGCAACAGGTCTTCCCGGGTGAAGGCGTTTTGTTTGGTCATGCGAGCTCCTCAATAATCCCCACGCGCCAAGGCTGGGCAAGTCGTCCTGGCTGGCCGCGCTAAAGTCTGCGCCGGCCAGCAGCCTAGTCATAGACTGTTGCGATGTGCTGAAAGTCACAGCCTGTCGAGTACAGTTGTACTCTGCTGCGGGTTTGTTGTCACAGGCGCCCGACTTGCGCGCCTGTGACGGTAAGCCGGGGCAGTTTAACAGTCCTGGCTGGCGATCGATGCCTGAACTGGCAGCCAGCGCTGCAATATCCGTTGCAGGTCGGCCCGTTTGAAGGGCTTTGCCAGGTAGTCGTTCATTCCGCATTCCAGACAGGCATCGCGATCACCCTGCAGGGCGTTGGCGGTGAGTGCGATGATCGGCAGGTTGCCCTGGCCGTCGAGTCGGCGAATCTGCCGGGTAGCCTCATAGCCATCCATGATCGGCAGGCGGCAGTCCATCAGGATGGCCGCATAGGACTGTTGTCCGACACGGTGCAGCGCCTGGACGCCATCGCCGACCAGGTCGACCCGGTAGCCGAGGCTGCGCAGCATGGCTTCTATCACCGTTTGATTGACTGGGTTGTCCTCGACCAGCAGCACCCTCTGGTTCTGGCCGTGATAGTCCTCGGTCTCGGCGTTGGTCGGAGTGGGGCGGGACTGCAGCGAGAAGGGCAGAGGCACCTCGAGGGTGAAGGTCGAGCCGTGCCCCTCCTGGCTTTCCGCGTGCAACATGCCGCCCATCCGTTCGGCCAGGGTGCGGGCGATGGGCAGGCCGAGGCCGGTTCCGCCGTAGCGGCGGGAGATGGTGCTGTCGGCCTGCTGGAAGGCATCGAACATGTGTTCCAGACGCTCCGGCGAGATGCCGATGCCGGTGTCATGAACGGCGCAGCTGAACCACAGCACTTGTCCATCCAGCGCCTGCCAACGGGTTTCCACGCGGATACCGCCTCGCTCGGTGAACTTCAGGGCATTGCCGATCAGGTTGACCAGGATCTGGCGTATCCGTGTCGGGTCGCCCTGTACCTCCAGCTGCCCCAGTCCGTCCTGGATGTCCAGCTCCAGCGCCAGCCCCATCTGCTGGGCGCCATGCTGGAACGCCTGGGCCGAGCCCTGGATCAGTTCCAGCAGGTTGAAAGAGATGCTCTCCAGCTCCAGTGCGCCGCGTTCGATGCGCGAGAAGTCGAGGATGTCGTTGATGACCTTCAACAGGTGTTCGGTGGATTCGGCGGCCAGCGCCGCATATTCGGCCTGTTCCCCGCTGAGTTCTGTCGTCTCCAGCAACTGCAGCATGCCCAGCACGCCATTCATCGGCGTGCGCAGTTCATGGCTCATCATGGCCAGGAAGTCGGACTTGGCGCGGTTGGCCAGCTCCGCCTCTTCGCGGGCCTTGACCAGCAGGGCCATGGCCTGGCGTTGCTCCTGGCTGGCACGATCCAGGCTACAGGCGAGCGCATTGATGTGCTGGGCCAGTTCGCCGAGTTCGCCGGTCTCCAGGTCCGGCAGGCGTGTGTGGTAATCCCCGGCCTGAATCGCCGTGACTGCCGCGCCCACGGCGCTCAGCGGCGCGGACAGACGTCGGGCCAGGCGCCGGGCCAGGAGGAAGGTCAGGAGCAAGGCGAACAGGGCCAGGGTGGTCGCCTTCAGCAGCAGTGCCTGCTGGCGCTCGTTGAGTGCATCGCTGGACATGCCGACCAGGACGCGGCCGAGCGGTTCTCTCGGGGGACTGGGCAAGTGGCGGGCGGCACGCTGGGAGATATCTTCGAGCAGGTCGACCCGCTGCAGGTGAATCGGTGCCTGGAAGACATCCACCGGACCGCTGGCCTGGCCTTGGCTGTTGGGCTGTTCGACGTAGACCAGAATATTGTCATAGCGGTCGCGCACCTCGAGAAAACGCACGTGCGGCGTATCGAGGGTGGCTTGCAGCAGGGTGTCGAGCACCTCACGGTTGCCTGAGATCACGCCGTACTCACTGGCCGGCGCCAGTTGGTTGGCGATCAGCTGGCCGGTGCGGTTGAGCTCCTGGCGCAGGTCCTGCAGACGCTCGAAGGTGAAGAAGCCGGTCAGCAGCAAGGTCAGCAGCAGGGCCGGCCCTACGCTGATCAGTTGCGTGCGGGTGTGGATGTCCCAGCCGCGGCGCAGGGTCATGGGCGGATTTCCCCGGCCACTGGGTGCGCCAGGTCGGAGTGCCGTGCCGACTCGACAGCCCGTGGCCCGGGTGGTGGTCGATGGCCAACGGCGTCGGTGGCTGAGAGAAGGAAGGAGCTCGATGGAGGGGTGTTCACGCAACGGCCTTGTTCGCGTCGAAAGTGCGCATGTTAACCGAGCCGGCCGTCTTTTCCAGTCGCTCGGCGCCTGCTCGCTGCCATTTGTGCCGAACGGTGCACAGCCTGATCGAGGTGGCTAAAAGCTGGCCGCGATGCCTCTGGCCCGTATAATGCGCGCAGATTGCCACCCCATAACCCACTACGGACTCGTTATGACTGAGCAGCACCCCATCGCCGTGCTCGGCGGCGGCAGCTTCGGCACCGCGTTGGCCAATCTGCTGGCGGAGAACGGTCGGCATGTCCTGCACTGGATGCGGGACCCGGAGCAGGTCGAGGCCATCCTGGCCACCCGCGAGAACCCGCGCTATCTCAAGGGCGTGAAGATTCATGCCGATGTCGAGCCCCTCAGCGATCTCGGCGCAGCGCTGGGCGCCAGCCGACTGGTGTTCGTCGCGCTACCTTCCAGCGCCCTGCGCCAGGCGTTGCAGCCAGTGGCCGAGCTGCTGGCGGGCAAGCTGCTGGTCAGCACCACCAAGGGCATCGAGGCACAGAGCTTCAAGCTGATGAGCCAGATTCTCGAGGAGATCGCCCCGCAGGCGCGCATCGGCGTGCTGTCCGGGCCGAACCTGGCGAAGGAGGTCGCCGAGCATGCGCTGACCGCCACGGTGATCGCCAGCGAGGATGAGGCCCTCTGCCAGCAGGTGCAGGCCGCGCTGCATGGCCGGACCTTTCGTGTCTATGCCAGTGGCGACCGGTTCGGCGTGGAGCTGGGCGGCGCCTTGAAGAACGTCTATGCCATCATGGCCGGCATGGCCGCGGCCCTGGGCATGGGCGAGAACACCAGGAGCATGCTGATCACCCGGGCGCTGGCGGAGATGACCCGCTTCGCCGTGCACCAGGGCGCCAACCCCATGACCTTCCTCGGCCTGGCCGGGGTCGGCGATCTGATCGTCACCTGTTCGTCGCCCAAGAGCCGCAACTACCAGGTCGGCTTCGCCCTGGGCGAAGGCCTGAGCCTGGAGGAGGCGGTCGAGCGCCTGGGCGAGGTGGCCGAAGGCGTCAACACCATCAAGGTGCTCAAGGCCAAGGCCGAGGAGCTGCAGGTCTACATGCCGCTGGTGACCGGCCTGCATGCCATCCTGTTCGAAGGGCGTACGCTGGAGCAGGTAATCGAGCTGCTGATGCGCGCCGAGCCGAAGACCGACGTCGACTTCATTTCCACTGCGGGCTTCTAGGCCTGCACCACTCAGGGAGATAGCCATGAGCGAAGAGAGTAAAGAGCTGGAGCGCGAATCCATTCTGCTGAGGATTCTCTGGATGGTGCTGTTCACCATCGTCTGGCAGCTGTCCGAGCTGGTGCTCGGCGCCGTGGTGCTGCTGCAGTTGGGCTATCGGCTGTTCTACGGCGCGCCGAATGCCGGCCTGCTCGGCTTCGGCGACAGCCTCAGCCAGTACCTGGCGCAGATCGGTCGTTTCGGTACCTTCAACAGCGACGACAAGCCGTGGCCGTTCTCCGATTGGCCGACGCCCAGGGCGCCGCAGGGCGAAGCCCCCCATGCCGTGCCGCCGGCCCCGCACCCGGTGCGCGACGAAGAGCCGAAGCTGTGAGGGCAGGGCGATGAGGCTGTGGCTGCTGCGCCATGGCGAGGCCGAGTTGCAGGCGCCGAGCGATGCCGAGCGGGCGTTGACGCCCCATGGGCGCGAGGAGGTCGCGCAGGTGACGGTGCAGTTGCAGGGACGACCGCTCACGACGATTCTCGCCAGCCCCTATGTGCGGGCACAGCAGACTGCGGCTCTGGTGCGCGATGCCCTGGGGTTCGCTGGCCCGCTGCTGACCGTGTCCTGGCTGACGCCCGACGGCGATCCGCGCCAGGTACTGGCGCAGCTGGATCGCTACGATGCCGGCGAACTCCTGCTGGTCAGCCACCAGCCCTTGGTCGGCGCCCTGGGCGGGCTGCTGATCCATGGTCACCGGCAACAGCCCCTGCCCATGCAGACCGCCAGCCTGGCCGAACTGGATGGCGAACTGTTGGCCGCCGGCAGCATGGATCTGCTCGCCCTGGTGCATCCCCGGCCCGACCGATGACCCCGGTGTCTCGATACATTTCTTAACTTGCGGCTCCACTTTGTGCGTGGAATAGTCCGACCAAGCAATTGCTTGGTCGGCTCCACAAAAACAACAAAGGAGGAAGCCCCATGGTCGATGCTGTCCGTTTGCCGCTGGAGGTGTTTTACCAGCGCGAGGCCCGTCATCCGCACAAACGCTATCTGGTGCAGCCGTTGCCGAGTGGCCAGCTGCAGGAGCTGAGTTGGGCGGAGGTCGGCGAACAGGCGCGGCGTGCCGCCAGTTGGCTGCGCGCTCGGGAGCTGCCGCTCGGGAGCCGAATAGCCATCCTGTCGAAGAACTGTGCGCACTGGATAATCGCCGACCTGGCGATCTGGATGGCCGGGCATGTCTCGGTTCCGCTCTACCCCAACCTCACCGCCGAGTCGGTGCGCCAGGTGCTGGAGCATTCCGAGGCGCAGCTGCTGCTCGTCGGTAAACTGGACGACTGGCCGAGCATGGCGCCGGGCGTTCCCGATACGCTGCCGAGCGTGGCTCTGCCGTTGCATCCCGAGGGCAGCTTCAGCCATCACTGGCAGGATCTCCAGGCCAGCGCGCCGATCCGCGACGACCCGCAGCCGCCAGCCGATCGGCTGGCCACCATCATCTACACCTCCGGCACCACCGGCGCACCGAAAGGGGTGATGCACAACTTCGGCAACTTCGGCTTCGCCGCCAACCAGGCCATCGAGCTGTTCGCCGTCGGCGAGGCGGATCGGGTGCTGTCCTACCTGCCGCTGTGCCATGTGGCCGAGCGGATGTTCGTCGAGCTGGCCTCGATTTATTCCGGGCAAACGGTCTTTTTCGCAGAGAGCCTAGAGACCTTCCTCGACGACCTGCGGCGCGCCCGGCCCACCGTGATCTTCGGCGTGCCGCGGATCTGGACCAAGTTCCAGATGGGCGTGTTCGGCAAGATGCCGGCCAAGCGCCTGGATCTGCTGCTCGGTCTGCCGCTCATCGGTCGTCTGGTCGGCAGGAGAGTGCTCGCCGGTCTCGGGCTGGATGCGGTGCGCTATGCCTTGTCCGGCGCCGCGCCGGTGCCCGAGGCGCTACTGGGCTGGTATCGGCGCCTGGGGCTGGAGGTGCTGGAGATCTACGGCATGACCGAGAACTGCGGTTACTCCCACGTCGGTCGGCCGGGGCGCTTCAAGTCGGGCTGGATCGGCCACAGCAACCCCGGCGTCGAGGTGCGTATCGCCGCCGACGGCGAGGTGCAGGTGCGCAGCGGCGCGACCATGCAGGGCTACTACAAGGAGTCCGAGAAAACCGCCGATGCGCTCACGGCCGACGGTTTCCTGCGTACCGGAGACAAGGGGGAGCAGGATGCCGAGGGCAACCTGCGCCTGACCGGGCGGCTCAAGGAGATCTTCAAGACCAGCAAGGGCAAGTACGTGGCGCCGGCACCGATCGAGAATCGCCTGGCCGCGCATGCGCGCATCGAGCAGGTGTGCGTGGTCGGCGATGGCCTGCCGCAGCCGATGGCGCTGTGCGTGCTGTCCGAGGTCGGTCGTCAGGAGGCTGCCAACGGCGCACGCGGGCTGTTGGAGGCTAGCCTCAGGGCGTTGCTCGAGGAGGTCAACGCGGCACTCGATCAGCATGAGCGCCTGCATGGGCTGGTGCTGGTCAAGGAGGTCTGGGCCGTGGACAACGGCTTCCTCACGCCGACCCTGAAGATCAAGCGCAACGTGGTCGAGGGGAGCTACGCCGGGCAATTCGTCGAGTGGCTCGAGCGCGGCGAGGCGGTGCTCTGGCATGACTGAGTGCCATGCCCGCGGGCGGCGCGACCTCGGGTCGCCCAAGGGCATGGTCACGCTGTACGGGGGCAGGCGCTAAGGCGGGTGGCCTGCATCCCGTGAAGTTTGGCCTTATTGGCGCCATTGGCTGGCGGGTTCGCCATTGCCGATGCCGCGGCCGTGTCGGACAATTCTCACGTCCCTCCGTAGAAGCTCGCGACCATGTCCCAGCCCGTATTCTTCGCCCATGCCAACGGCTTCCCTTCAGCCACCTATGGCAAGCTGTTCGCCGCTCTGGCCCCCGACTATGGAGTGCGGCACCTCGAGCTGCATGGCCACGACCCGCGCTTTCCGGTCAATGACAACTGGAGCAACCTGGTCGACGAGCTGGTCCATCACCTGGAAACAAGCGACGCGCCGGTCTGGGGAGTGGGGCACTCGCTCGGCGGAGTGCTGCACTACCATGCCGCGCTGCAGCGTCCCGACCTCTACCGTGGGGTGGTCATGCTCGATTCGCCGGTGCTGACCCGGGTCGACCGGATCGTCATCCGGACGGCCAAGCACTTCGGCTTCATCGACCGCATCACCCCGGCCGGACGCACGCTCGGGCGCCGCGAAGAGTTTGCCGACCTCGACGAGGCCCGTCGTTATTTCGCGGGCAAGGCGCTGTTTCGGCGCTTCGATCCGGAATGCCTGGACGCCTATGTGCGTCATGGCCTGCACAGCAACGGCGCAAGGCTGCGCCTGCGCTTCGATCCCGCCACGGAAATCAGCATCTACCGCAGCGTGCCGCATACCAGTCCGGGGCGACCGCAGCAGCTGCAGGTGCCTTTGGCCCTGGTGCGCGGGCGCCACAGTCGTGTGGTGCTGCCGCATCATGCGCGGCTGGTGCGCCGGGTGCCCAGGGGCGAGTATCTGACCCTGCCCGGCGGGCATATGTTTCCCCTGGAGCGGCCACAGGAGACTGCCCAGCTGCTCAGGTCGCTGTTCGAGCGTTGGGGTGGCCAGCGCAGCCGGGAGGCATCCGCATGAGTCCGGCATTCGAGGAAGTACGCCTGCGCCTGCCGCACATCGAACTGGCGGCACATCTCTATGGCCCGGCGGACGGCGTACCGGTCATCGCCCTGCACGGCTGGCTGGACAATGCCGCGAGCTTTGCCCGGCTGGCGCCGAAGTTGCCGGGGCTGCGCATCGTCGCGCTGGACTTCGCCGGCCACGGTCATTCCGATCATCGTCCAGCGGGAGCCGGCTACGCCATCTGGGAGTACGTGCACGATGTCCTGCAGGTGGCCGAGCAGTTCGGCTGGCAGCGTTTCTCCCTGCTCGGCCATTCCATGGGGGCGATCGTCTCGGTGCTGCTGGCCGGGGCGTTGCCGGAGCGGGTGGCACGTCTGGCGCTGATCGATGGGCTGATTCCCTACACCGGCGAGGCCGAAGAGGCACCGCAGCGCCTGGGCGAGGCGCTCAGGGCGCAGATGGCCCTGACCGGCAAGCGCAAGCCGGTCTACGCCGAGTTCTCCCGGGCGGTCGAGGCGCGTATGCGTGGGGTCGGCGCGGTCAGCCGCGAGGCCGCCGAGTTGCTTGCCCAGCGTGGCTTGATGCCGGTGCCCGGTGGCTATACTTGGCGTACCGACAGCCGCCTGACCCTGCCGTCGCCGCTGCGCCTGACCCAGGCCCATGCCATGGCCTTCGTCCAGCGACTGCAGTGTCCGGTCGATCTGGTGCTGGCGGAGCAGGGCATGTTGGCTGCGCAGCCACGTTTCGCCGAGCTGCTCGATGGTCGGCCGATCACCCTGAATCGGCTGCCGGGGGGGCATCACCTGCATCTGGATGACGAGGTCGGCGCACAGCTGGTAGCAGACTGTTTCAAAGCTTTCTTGCGCTCGCCTTGACTTGCCGAAGGCAACTGGGGAAAGGTGTGGCCGATTGCCATGGAGATTCGCATGATCGACCTTTACACCGCCGCCACCCCCAATGGCCACAAAGTGTCCATCGCCCTGGAGGAGCTGCAGCTGCCCTACGGCGTGCATGTGCTGAGCTTCGACAAGAAGGAGCAGAAAGCCCCGGCGTTTCTCAAGATCAACCCCAATGGCCGCATCCCGGCCATAGTCGATCGTGGCAATGAGGATTTCGCCGTGTTCGAGTCCGGTGCCATCCTCATCTATCTCGCCGAGCAGACGGGCCAACTGCTGCCGCAGGACGCCAAGGGACGCTCGCGGGTCCTGCAATGGCTGATGTTCCAGATGGGCGGCATCGGTCCGATGCAAGGTCAGGCCAATGTGTTCTTCCGCTACTTCCCGGAGAAGCTGCAGGGGGCCATAGACCGCTACCAGCACGAGACCCGGCGTCTCTACGAGGTGCTCGACGCGCGTCTGGGGGAGGCCGAGTACCTGGCAGACGACTACAGCATCGCCGATATCGCCACCTTTCCCTGGGTGCGCAGCCATGAGTGGTCCGGGATTTCGCTCGAGGGCTTGTCCCACTTGCAGCGCTGGCTCGCCGCGCTCGAGGGGCGTGCGGCGGTGCAGCGTGGGCTGCTGGTGCCAAAGCGCCAAGCCGATGAAGACTCGACGGTGAAAACCGCTCAGTCGATGTTGATCCGATGAGGGGGCGTATGCGCGGTATCGGCCTGCTTGCGATCCTGTTGGCGGGGACTTCGGCCTGGGCGGACCTGCCGGGCAGCCGCGACCTGGACATCCTGCCGCGTTTTCCCGGCGCCCAGATCGTCGCCTATGCCGAGGCGCCCGAGGAGGAGCGGATCTATCCGCAGGGGTCGATCCGCCGCATCAGCGGTCGTCTGCGTTACGAGCGGGAAGTCCAGGCCAAGGGGCAGTTCACCTCGGTCACCTACGAGCTACCACGGACCCACACGTCCGATGAGGTGTTCAGCGCCGCCCGCGAAACCCTGCAGGCCCAGGATGCCGAGCTGCTGTACTGGTGTCAGGGGCGAGAGTGCGGTTCTAGCAGCCTGTGGGCCAACGCGGTATTCGGCCGCTCCAGTCTCTACGGTTCCGACGATCAACAGGCCTATGTCCTGATGCGCCTGGCCGAACCGCGTGAGGACAGCCTGCTGGCGCTCTACAGCATCACTCGCGGCAACCGCCGGGCCTACCTGCACGCCGAGCTGCTGGCTGCCGACGCGGCGCTGGGTGAGCTGTTGCCGACACCCGCCACCCTGTTGCGTCAGTTGCGCAGCAGTGGCGAGCTGCGCCTGTCCAGGCAAACCGAGCCGAGCCCGGCCTGGACGAAACTGCTGTCGCGCAGCCTCAACCTCGACAGCACCCTGCGGGTCAGCCTGGCCGGCTCCCAGGCAGAGGCCTGGCGCGAGGCCCTGGTCGAGCAACGGGTGCGGGCCGCGCGCCTGGAGTTGGGTGATAGCGAGGTGCCCGGCCTGCGGATCAGCGTGCTGCGTTAGCCGGAGCCGGGTAAACATGGCGTTCGGCTCTCCTCCTGCGTGCTTGCCGGCCCGCGCTTGGTCCGGGCATGCTTCTCGCGCCTGCCCTGGACCGCTGCCTCTGGGGTAGGGCGCTAATCTACCTCTTGCGGAGCCTGGTGAATGCTCAATAACGATCGCCTGCTGGTGCAGATCCTGCTCCTCGGGCTGCTGGGCGCCAGTTTGTGGGTGCTCGCCCCCTTCTGGTCGGCGCTGTTCTGGGCTGCGGTGCTGGCCTTCGCCAGTTGGCCGCTGATGCGCCTGCTGACCCGCTGGTTGAATGGCCGGCAGGCCACGGCGGCGGCCGTGCTGACTTTCTGCTGGATCGTGCTGGTGGCCGTGCCGCTGGTGTTGCTGGGCTTCAACCTGGCCGACCATATCCGCGATGCCACGGCCCTAATCAAGGGCTTCCAGGTCGAGGGACTGCCGCCGCCCCCGAGTTGGCTGGCGGGCTTGCCGTTGGTGGGCGAGACGCTGGTGTCGGCCTGGCAGACGGTCGATGAGCAGGGCTCGGCCTTTTTCGCCACGCTTCGGCCTTACCTCGGCCAGGTCGGCAACTGGTTGCTGGCGCGTAGCGCGCAGATCGGCGGCGGCATGCTGGAGCTGGCCCTGAGCCTGGCGCTGGTGTTCTTCTTCTACCGTGATGGGCCGCGTCTGGCGGCCTTCGTCCACAGCCTGCTCGATCGCCTGATCGGCGCCCGTGCCGAACATTATCTGGAGCTGGTCGCCGGCACCGTGCAGCGCGTGGTCAACGGGGTGATCGGGACCGCAGCGGCCCAGGGCTTGCTGGCGATGATCGGGTTCTACATCGCCGGGGTGCCGGGCGCCCTGTTGCTGGGCATCGTCACCTTCGTCCTCAGCCTGATTCCCATGGGGCCACCGCTGGTCTGGGTGCCCGCCACGGCCTGGTTGGCGAGCCAGGGCGAATACGGGTTGGCCGTATTCCTCGGCATCTGGGGCTTCTTCGTGATCAGCGGGGTGGACAATATCCTCAAACCCTACCTGATCAGTCGCGGCGGCAACCTGCCGCTGGTGGTCGTGCTGCTCGGCGTGTTCGGCGGCATCCTGGCGTTCGGTTTCATGGGCCTGTTCCTCGGGCCCACGGTATTGGCCGTGGCCTACAGTCTGCTCAGCGACTGGGTGGCGAACAAGGCGCCCCCGCCAGACTCCGGCGAGGGTTCACCGCCGGGGCTGAACCTGTAGGGGCGAGGCGCAGGAGCGGGGACCGCCTCAGCTGTCTCCTCGCTCGAACTTGTCCAGGGCTTCGCGGGCGATCAACTGGCCGAGCATGATCAGCTCCGGCGCCTTGTAGAACTCGAAGAAGCGACAGGCGCGGCGGGGCACGTTGATCAGAATGTCTGGCGGGTAGCCGGCGATCTTGTATTGCGCCAGGGAGGTCTGCATGACCTCGAAGCTCTGGTTGATCAGCTCCAGCAGAGACGCCGGCCCACTCATGTCGGCCACTCGCGAGCCGCTGGCGGACTTGGTCGCGGCAGCGCTTTCCTGTTCGGACGCCGAGGGCGCACTGTCCGGACTGACTGCATCGACGTCGGCAGGGGCCTCGAGGAGCAGCAACTCATCGTCTGCCGCGCCATTCTTGCGGCGGAAGGAGGGCAGGTGCGAGCCCAGGGAGGTCATCATCTGGTCGAAACGGCCTTTGAGGGCCAGTGGCCGCTCGATGACCGGCAGTTCGTAATGCTTCTGGTTGGTCGAGTTGAGATTGACCGCGACGATCAGGTCGCAATGGCTGGATACCACCGGCACGATCGGCAGCGGATTGAGCAGGCCGCCGTCGACCAGCATGCGTTTGCCCTGGATCACCGGGGTGAACAGGCTGGGAATCGCCGCCGAGGCGCGCATGGCCTGGTGCAGGCAGCCTTCCTGGAACCAGATTTCCTGCTGGTTGGTCAGGTCGGTGGCCACGGCGGTAAAGGGAATCGGCAGTTGCTCGATATCGATCTCGCCGACAATCTCGCGGATCTGTCCGAAGACCCGCTCGCCGCGAATGGCGCCGAGGCGGAAGCTCACGTCGAGCAGACGCAGCACGTCCAGATAGTCCAGGCTCTGGGTCCAGTCGCGATACTCCTTGAGCTTGCCGGCGGCGTAGATGCCGCCGACCACGGCGCCCATGGAGCAGCCGGCGATACAGGCAATTTCGTAGCCGCGCGCCTCGAGCTCTTCGATAACCCCGATATGCGCGTAACCCCGCGCGCCACCGGCCCCCAAGACCAGCGCTACTCGCTTAGTCATCTCGTTATCCCCCGTAACGCATTGTTTTATCAACATACGCGCGCCAATGGCCGCCGCCAAGGTGGCATTTGCTAGAATGCCGCCGCCTGTCGACCCGATTAGTGAGATGTCATGAGCGCGCCCATTCGTTTGACCCAGTACAGCCACGGTGCCGGTTGCGGCTGCAAGATTTCCCCCAAGGTGCTGGAGGTGATACTCGCCGGCAGCGGCGCGCAGAACCTCGATCCGCGTCTCTGGGTGGGCAACGCCTCGCGTGACGATGCGGCGGTCTACGCTATAGATGGCGAGCGCGGCGTGGTGTCCACCACCGACTTTTTCATGCCGATCGTCGACGATCCCTACGATTTCGGACGAATTGCCGCGACCAATGCCATCAGCGACATCTACGCCATGGGCGGCGACCCGCTGATGGCCATCGCCATCCTCGGCTGGCCGGTCAACGTGCTGGCGCCTGAGGTGGCCCGCGAGGTGATCCGTGGCGGCCGCGCGGTGTGCGACGAGGCCGGCATTCCCCTGGCGGGCGGGCACTCCATCGATGCGCCGGAGCCGATCTTCGGCCTGGCCGTGACCGGGCTGGTGGAAAAGCGCCACATGAAGCGCAACGACAGTGCCAGTGCCGGTTGCAAGCTGTACCTGAGCAAGCCGCTGGGCATCGGCATCCTCACCACCGCGGAGAAGAAGGCCAAACTGCGCGCCGAGGACATCGGTCTGGCGCGGGATTGGATGTGCACGCTGAACAAGCCCGGCAGTCATTTCGGCAAGCTCGCCGGGGTGACGGCGATGACCGACGTCACCGGCTTCGGTCTGCTCGGTCACCTGGTGGAGATGGCCGACGGCAGCGGCCTGACCGCCAGCATCGAGTTCGCCAAAGTGCCGCGCCTGGCTGGCGTCGAGTATTACCTGGAGCAGGGCTGCGTGCCGGGGGGCACCCTGCGCAACTTCGACAGCTATGGCGAGAAGATCGCGCCGCTGCCGGAGCTGCACAAATTGCTGCTGTGCGACCCGCAGACCAGCGGCGGCCTGCTGATCGCGGTGACCCCGGAGGGCGAGGCGCAGTTCCTGGCGGTCGCCGCCGAACTGGGTCTGGCGCTCGAGCCTATCGGCGAATTGCTCGAGCGTCGGCAGCACGCGGTCGAGGTGCTGTGATGCGCGACAACACCAGCGATTATCGCCAGTTGTTCCTCGACGGCGTGCCGATGATGGATGCCCGGGCGCCCGTGGAGTTCGCCAAGGGTGCCTTCCCCGGAGTGGTCAACCTGCCGCTGATGGACGATGGCGAACGGCAGAAGGTCGGCACCTGCTACAAGCAGAAGGGCCAGCAGGCGGCTATCGAACTGGGTCACCAGCTGGTCAGCGGCGCGCTCAAGGCCGAGCGTATCGCCGCCTGGGCGGCCTTTGCCGAGGCCAATCCCACGGGCTATCTGTACTGCTTCCGCGGCGGTTTGCGCTCGCAGATCGTCCAGCAGTGGCTCAAGAGCGAGGCGGGCATCGACTACCCGCGGGTGATCGGCGGCTACAAGGCGATGCGCAGCTTCCTGCTCGCAACCACCGAGCAGGCACTGGCCGAGTGTCAGTTCGTGCTGGTCGGCGGCATGACCGGCACCGGCAAGACCGAGGTCATCGCCCAGCTGGACAACAGTCTGGACCTGGAGGGACACGCCAACCACCGCGGTTCCAGCTTCGGCAAGCGCGCCACGGGACAGCCGGCGCAGATCGACTTCGAGAACGCCCTGGCCGTGGACATCCTGCGCAAGCGTGCGAAGGGAGTGGGGCAGTTCGTGCTCGAAGACGAGGGGCGCCTGGTCGGCCGCTGCTCGCTGCCGCTTGAACTGCATCAGGGCATGCAGCACTTTCCTCTGGTATGGCTGGAAGACAGCCTGACGGGGCGCATCGAGCGCATTCTCAAGGACTACGTGATCGACCTGTGCGCCGAGTTCGTCGAGCAACTGGGCGCCGAGGCCGGCTTCAAGGCGTTCTCCGAGCGTCTGCAGCAGAGTCTGGCGAACATCCTCAAGCGCCTGGGAGGCGAGCGTTACCAGCGGCTGGCGGCGATCATGGATCAGGCCTTGCTGGAGCAGGCGCGTAGCGGGGCGGTCGACCTGCATCGCGGCTGGATCGAGGCGCTGCTGGTGGAGTACTACGACCCGATGTATGCCTTCCAGCGCGCGAACAAGGCCGGACGGATCGAGTTCGTCGGCGAACAGGCGGCGGTGCTGGAGTACTTGAGACAGCGGGCCGAGCCCTGAGGCCGCGGCACTTTTCCCAGGTCTGGCCGTCTTAATCGAATCTATTGCTTCTGATCGTTTGCCGTTTGAGGGAGTGTGCGCAATGAAAGCCTGGATCTGCCTACCCATGATTGCCCTGGTGCTGGCCGGTTGTGCCGGCAAGACCGCTTACCGCGACAGCTGTGCCAATCAGCTGGATGCGGCCTGGCGCGAACTGGACCTGGCCAAGGCCGAAGGCTTCGCCGGCACCGTGAGCTATTCGAAGGCGCTGTCGCTGCTGACCGCGGCCAAGACCCAGCAGCAGTTCGAAGCCTACGAGGGGTGCACCAGTAAGTCGGAGCGGGCGCGCTTCTATATCCGCGAATCGCGGGCCGGGCGCTGAGCCTGGCCGTAGAGCACTCCCCGCCAGTCGATGCGGTGGCCGGGGAGTGCGCGATACCCCCATTTCTCCTGCGCGATCGAACGGCCCGCCGGCACGGCGCAGTGGCGCAAGCCAATAAGGCGCGTTCGGTGCGCGGGCGTCCCCCGCCCCGTAACAACCAGAAAACGACCCGAACTTAGCACGCGGCGACAATGGCTTACGAAGACAGCTTGTTGCGGCTAATGCTTGCTCCTATCGTGCCGACACAGGTTCCGAACGACTCGAGATCGTGCAACCGTCATCCTGATGGGAAGGGAAAATAATCATGTGGACTGTCCTGCAGCGGCGTCTCGCCAGTTTGAGCACGGCGAAGAAACTGGCCCTGGGATTCGGTGTAGTGCTTTCGCTCACCCTCCTGGTCGCCGCCACCGGCTTCTCCGCGCTGCGGGATCTGGCCGGCAGTGCGGATTTGCTCGAGCGCATGAGCACGGTCGGCAGCCAGGTGCAGCGCATGCGGCGCAGCGAGCAGGAGTTTGCCCTGACCGGCGATGTACAACATGCCAAGCACCTGCATGAGCAGGCCCAGGCGATTCTCGACAGCAGCGCGGCTCTGCAGGCCGAGTTGCCGGGGGAGGAGCGCGCGCTGCTCGAGGAGGCAGGCGCGGCGATCGGCGAGTACAAGACCACCTTCGATCGTTATGTCGAGCTGACCGACAACATGCGGCTGTCGCTGGAGGCGGCCAACTGGCTGGTGGTCAGCGCGGCCAATAGCCTCGACCTGCTCAAGGAAGGCTTGGCCGAGGATGGCGTCGACCTGCTCAAGAGCAGCCAGGGGCTGGAAGGCGACAACTCGGTCATGCAGGCGGGGCAGATCAGCAAGGTTCACCAGTTGCTGCTGCAGGCCCTCGACCAGGCGCGGGTGCGCCTGGAACAGAGTCGCAGCTCCGGCGAGGCGGTGCAGACCGTGATTCAGGAGGCCCTGGATGCACAAGCCCTGGCCGGCGAGCTGCGCGATGCGATGGACGATCCGGGCTACGCCTCGGTGCTGGCCGAGGTCGTCGGCAACGTCAATTCCTTCAACGATCGCCTCAAGGAATACACCGGCCATCTGCAGGAGCAGAAACAGGAACACGCCCGCATGGTCGAGCAGGCCGAGCGCATCCTCGGCCTGGTCGATCAGGCGCACGACCTGCGCAAGGGCGACATGCAGGCGCAGTCCCAGGCCAGTGCCGTGCTGATCCTGCTGGCCGCCGGTCTGGCGCTGCTGATCGGTCTGTTGGCGACGGTGGCCATCACCCTGCTGATTGTCCGCCCGCTCAAGCAGGTGATCCTGCAGGCCCGGCAGATCGCCGAGGGCGACCTCAGCGTGCAGATCGAGGTGCAGCGCGGTGACGAAGTCGGCCAACTGCTGACGGCCATGCAGGGCATGTCCAACAACTTGCGCGAGATGGTCGGTCGTCTGCAGGACGGGGTGACGCAGATTTCCGCTTCGGCGCAGTCCTTGTCGGCGAGCACCGAGCAGACCCGCCAGGGCGTGAGCGGGCAGAAAGAGGAAACCGACCAGGTGGCCACTGCCATGAGCGAGATGACCGCCACGGTGCATGAGGTGGCGCGCAATGCCGAGGCCGCCGCCGCCTCCACGGCCCAGGCCGACAACCGGGTCACTAGTGGCGTCGAGGTGGTGCGCCAGACCCTGGAGCGCATCGGTGAGCTGTCCGCCGCGGTGGAAGCCACCACCCAAAGCATCGAGCGCCTCAGCCAGGACACCCAGAACATCGACTCGGTGTTGGACGTGATCAAGAGCGTGGCCGAGCAAACCAATTTGCTGGCCCTGAATGCCGCCATCGAGGCTGCCCGGGCCGGCGAACAGGGCCGCGGTTTCGCCGTGGTGGCCGACGAGGTGCGCGCCCTGGCGCGGCGTACCCAGCAGTCCACCGCAGAGATCGAAGGCCTGATCGCCACCCTGCGCGATGGTGCACGGCGTTCGGTGACGGACATGCGTCAGAGCGGCGCCCTGGTCGAGCAGGTGGTGCAGGACGCCAATCAGACCGAGGGTGCGTTGGCGGCCATTGCCGAGGCCGTGACGCAGATCTTCGAGATGAACCAGCAGATCGCCGCGGCGGCCGAGGAGCAAACGGCGGTGGCCGAAGAGATCAACCGCAGTGTCACCTCCATCCGCGATATCGCCGACCAGTCCGCCTTGGCGATGGACGAGTCCGCCAACGCCAGTGTCCAGCTGGCCGAGCTGGGGCGTGAGCTGCAGGGCATGGCCGGGCATTTCCGGCTGTGAACCAGGGGCCGCTCACACTTTAGTGAGCAAAGGTTACAGGAGGCTTTGCCCACGGCGTGCTGGCCAGTAGCATCGACGCACTTGCATGGGGAGTGACGGATGCGGACGAAACTGGATGCCTGCCTGGCCGCGGTGAATCAGGTGCTCTTGGGCAAGGAGACCCAGGTGCGCCTGGCGCTGACCTGCTTATTGGCGCGGGGCCACCTGCTGATCGAAGACCTGCCGGGGATGGGCAAGACCACGCTCAGCCATGCCTTGGCCAAGGTGCTGGGCCTGAGTTTCCAGCGCATTCAGTTCACTTCCGACCTGCTGCCCGGGGACATTCTCGGCACCTCGGTGTTCGACCGTGATACCGGGCAGTTCGTCTTTCATGCCGGGCCCATCTTCGCCGAGCTGCTGCTGGCCGACGAGATCAACCGCGCCACGCCCAAGAGTCAGAGCGCCTTGCTCGAGGCCATGGAGGAGGGCCAGGTGACCATCGAGGGCGCGACCCGACCGCTGCCCGAGCCCTTCTTCGTCATCGCCACCCAGAACCCGGTGAGCCAGGGCGGCACCTTTGCCCTGCCGGAGTCCCAGCTCGACCGCTTCCTCATGCGCTTGTCCCTCGGCTATCCGGCCCAGGCCGCGGAGAAGGCGTTGCTCCTTGGCGATCCACGACGCTCGCTGTTGCCGCGCCTGCAGCCGGTCCTCGATCACCAGGGGTTGGCGGCGATCCAGGCCGAGGTGCCGAAGGTACGGGCCAGCGATGCCCTGGTCGACTATGTGCTGCGCCTGGTCGAGGCCACTCGCAGCCAGCCGCAGTTCGCCTGGGGCCTGTCGCCACGGGCCAGCCTCGCGTTACTGGCGGCGTCCCGTGCCTGGGCTCTGCTCGAGGGTCGCGACTACGTGATCCCCGAGGATGTGCAGGCGGTGTTGCCGTCGGTGGTCGCACACCGCCTGCGCGAGCGCGCCGACCCCGCCGGCCATGGCGGCGGTGCTTTGGTGCAGTGGCTGCTGCGTGAGGTGCCGGCGCTTTGATCGGGTTGCTCAAACCCTACTGGACGCGTTGGCTGGACCGAAGGATTCCCGCTGCCAGCAGCGTCAGCCTCAACCAGCGCAAGATCTTCATCCGTCCGACCCGCATCGGCGCGGCTTATGTCCTGCTTCTGCTGCTGATGCTGCTGGCGGCGATCAACTACCAGAACAGCCTGGCCTACGGCCTGACCTTCCTGCTCGGGGCGGTATTCGTCGTGGCCATCTTGCATACCTATCGCAACCTGGCGGGGCTGATTCTCAGGGCCGGCGGTGCGGGTGCGGTCTTCCTCGGCGAACAGGGGCGCTTCCATGTGCGCCTGGAAAGCAGCCGGCGGGCGCATCAGGCGATCGGTCTGGGTTGGCCGAAGGCCAGTCTGCAACTGGTCGATGTGCCGCCTCGAGGCACCGGCGAGTGTCAGCTGAGCCTGCCGACCCGGCGCCGCGGCTGGCTACGGCCGGAACGCCTGCGGGTCGAGAGCCGCTTCCCATTGGGCATCCTGGTCGCCTGGAGCTGGCTCGACCTGGATCAGGCGCTGCTCGTCTACCCGCGGCCCTTGGCCGGCGAGCTGCCGCTGTCGTCCGGCGGTGGCGATGAGCAGCAGGAACAGGGGCGACAGGCGCGCGGCCAGGGCTGCGATGATTTCCTCGGCCTGAGAGACTACCAGCCGGGCGACTCCAAACAGCGGCTGGACTGGAAAGCCTATTCCCGCGGCCAGGGCCTGCTGGTCAAGGACTTCGCCACCCTGAGCGGACGCGATCCGCAGCTGGACTTCGCGATGCTGGAGGGCGATGTCGAGACGCGTCTGTCGTTGCTCTGCCACTGGGTGCTGCAGTTGTCCGCACGGCAACAGCCGTTCGCCTTGCGTCTGCCAGGCCAGACGCTGGCGCCCGATGGTGGCGAGGCCCATCGCGACGCCTGCCTGCGCGCCCTGGCCCTGTACGGAACGGCGCCATGAGTCCGTCGCCGGGCATTCCACGGGTCGGCCTGAGCTGGCTGCTGGTCGCCCAGGCGCTGGTGATCCTGCCCCATCTCGGCCATTTGCCGGCGTGGATCATCCTGCTGTGGCTCGGCTGCGCCACCTGGCGTATCCAGATCTATCGTATGCGTGCCGGTTTTCCCCGTGCCTGGATCAAGGCCCTGCTGCTGCTGCTGGCCGCCGGCGGCGTCTGGTTTTCCCGCGGCGGTCTGGTCGGCCTGGATGCCGCGGTGGTGCTGCTGATCGCCGTGTTCATCCTCAAGCTGCTGGAGATGCGCACGCGGCGCGATGCCCTGGTGCTGATCTTCCTCGGCTTCTTCGCCGTGGTCACCGCCTACCTGTTCGATGACGGCATGCTCGCCGCGCTGTACAGCCTGCTGCCGGTCACCGCCTTGCTCGCCGCCCTGATCGGCCTGCAGCAGGGCGCCCTGGCGAGCCAGCCCTGGCCGACCCTGCGGCTGGCCGGCGGCCTGTTGCTGCAGGCGTTGCCGTTGATGTTGCTGCTGTTCGTCTTCTTTCCCCGGCTGGGCCCGCTGTGGTCCTTGCCGACGCCCAGCGACAAGGGGAGCAGCGGCCTGGCCGACAGCATGGCGCCGGCGGACATCGCCGAGCTGAGCCGTTCCGGCGCGCTGGCGTTCCGCGCCAGCTTCGAGGGCGAGGTGCCGCCGCGCAGCCAGCTGTACTGGCGCGCCCTGACCTTCGAGCACTTCGACGGCCGTCGCTGGTCGCAGGCCAAGTCCGCCCAGCCCCTCGAGCCCGGCTGGCGGAGGCAGGGCGAGCCGCTGCGTTACAGCATCATCATGCAGCCCAGTGCGCAGCCCTGGTTGTTTGCCCTGGATGTCGCCGAGACCTCGCAGCCGGGTGTCAGGCAGATGAGCGACTTCCGCCTGCAACGTGGGCAGCCGGTCGAGCGCGCCCTGCTGTATGAGGTGACCTCCTGGCCCGAGGCCCTGCGCGAGCCCGAGGGCATAGGTACCCCGGCCGGCACGCGTCGCGCGCTGCAACTGCCGGAGCGGGGGGACTCGCGCAGCCGGGCCTGGGCGGCCCAGCTCAGGCGCGAATATCCGCAGCCCGAACGCCTGGTGCAGACGCTACTGAGGCATTTCAACCGCGAGCCCTACGTCTACACCCTGCGTCCGCCGACTTTGGGGCGGGACAGCGTCGACGAGTTTCTCTTCGACAGCCGCCGGGGCTTCTGCGCCCACTATGCCGGTGCCATGACCTTCGTCCTGCGCGCGGCCGGCATTCCGGCACGGGTGGTGGCCGGCTACCAGGGCGGGGAGTACAACCCGGGCGGTGACTATGTGCAGGTGCGCCAGTTCGATGCGCACGCCTGGGTCGAGTACTGGCGCCCCGGCATGGGCTGGACCAGCGTCGACCCGACCTTCCAGGTGGCGCCGGAGCGCATCGAGCAGGGCTTGGAGGAGGCCCTGGCCGACGAGCAGAGCTTCCTCGAAGACTCGCCGTTCTCCCCGCTGCGCTATCGCCAGCTGACCTGGCTGAATCAGCTGCGCCTGGGCTGGGACAATCTCAACTACGGCTGGCAGCGCTGGGTGCTCGGTTATCAGGGCGAGCAACAGCTGCGCCTGTTGCAGCGCTGGTTCGGGCGGCTCGATGGCCGCCTGCTGGCGCTGTGTCTGGTGGGCGGCGGCGCACTGTTATTGGCCCTGGTGGCGCTAGGCCTGTTCAAACCCTGGCGGCGTGAGCGCGATCCGCAGCGCCGGGCCTTCCAGCGTTTCGAGCGTCTGCTGGGGCGTCATGGCCTGCGCCGGCAGCCAGGCGAAGGCGGTCGCGACTTTGCCGAGCGAGCGGCCCGCGCCTTGCCCAAGCAGGCGCACCTTATCCGCGCCTTCGCCACGGCCTTCGAGGCCCAGCGCTATGCCGGCCAGGCGGCATCCCCGGCGCAGTTGCGCCAGCGCCTGGGGGCACTGCGCCGGGCACTGCCCTGGCGCTTCACCCGGGTGCAGTGAGCGACAGGCTCGCCGATATCCCGTGTTGATTGACCGAAGCGGCCTTCGCCTCGGCTATCGGCCGGCTACGGCTTTCCCCTAAGATCCTCTGCGAACCATTGCCCCGAGGTAGTCATGACCTTTTCCGCGTTGCTGCAGGCCGTTCGTGGCCATCCCGAATCGCTGCAGATCCCGGCCGCCTGGGCCCAGGGGCGGGCCAGCTTCGGCGGCCTGGTGGCGGCGCTGGTGTACGAAGCCATGCGGGCCCAGGTGCCGGAGGGACGTCCCGTCCGCTCCCTGGCCGTGACCTTCGTCGGACCGGTCGCACCGGACATGCCCGTGAGCTTTCAGGTCGAGGTGCTGCGCGAGGGCAAGGCGGTCAGCCAGGTGCTGGGGCGTGCGGTACAGGACGGTCGGGTGGTCACCCTGGTGCAGGGCAGCTTCGGCGCCGCGAGAAGTTCGGCGATCGCCGTCGCCGCCGAGGCGGCGCCGCATATAAAACCGGTGGAAGAGTGCCAGGAGCTGCCCTACATCGCCAACGTGACCCCGGCATTCACCCGTTTCCTGGCGATGCGCTGGGGCATCGGCGGCATGCCGTTCAGCAACAACCCGGCGCGCCAGATGGGCGGCTGGGTGCGCCTGCGCCCGGAAGCCGAGGGCGAGGTGCAGGCGCTGAGCGAAGCGCACCTGCTGGCGCTGGTCGATGCCTGGCCGCCGGCCGTATTTTCGCACCTGCGTGCGCCGGCGCCGGGCAGCTCCCTGACCTGGACCATCGAGTTCGTCCAGCCGGTGGCCGAGTTGAACACTCTGGACTGGTGCCGCTACCTGGCCCATATCGAGCATGCGCGCGATGGCTACGGCCATATCGCCGCGGCCCTGTGGAGCCCGAGCGGCGAGCTGCTGGCCATCAGCCGGCAGACCGTGACGGTATTCGGCTGATACCAGCTGCTCAGTCGGTCTGCCGCTCCTCGGCGAGGTGCGGCAGACCGAAGAACTGACGGGCGCAGGCGGTGCTGTGCGCTGCCAGGCTTGCCGGGGACTCGCCCCGATGCAACGCCACCTCGCGCAGGACTTCGCCGAGCAGCGCCGGCTCGTTGCGTCCGCTCTTGGGCTTGGGCCGCAGGCTGCGCGGCAGCAGGAAGGGCGAGTCGCTTTCCAGCATCAGGCGGCCGGTCGGAATCTCCCGTACCAGCGGGTGCAGATGGCTGCCGCGGCGCTCATCGCAGATCCAGCCGGTGATGCCGATATGCAGGTCCAGGTCGAGGTAGTTGAACAGCGCGCGTTTCTCGCCGGTGAAGCAATGCACCACCGCCGCCGGCAGGCGGTCGCGGTAATCGCGCAGCATCTCCAGCAGGCGCTGGTCGGCGTCGCGCTCGTGCAGGAACACCGGCATCTGCAAGGCGACGGCCAGGGCCAGCTGTTCCTCCAGGGCCTTCTCCTGTTGCGGGCGCGGGGAGAAGTCGCGGTTGAAGTCGAGTCCGCATTCGCCGACCGCCCGCACCCTGGGGGCGGCCAGCAGGGCCTCGAGCCGCGCGGCGCTGTCGCTGGTCCAGCTCTTGGCGTCGTGGGGATGGACCCCGGCCGTGCTGAACAGGTGCTGGCCGCCTTCATCCAGGTGCTGGCACAGCTCGACGGCCTGCTCGCTCTCGTCCAGGCTGGTGCCGGTGACCAGCATCTGGCGGACACCGGCGGCGTAGGCCCGCTCGAGCAGCGCCTGGTGCTGGCCGGCGAAACTGGGGTGGGTCAGGTTGACGCCAATGTCGATGAGTTGCATGGTGCTACCTGCTGGCTGGAGAGGGGCAGCATAGCAAAGCTTCGACTTCACCAAGAAGTCCATTACTTTCAACAGCCTGCGTTCTTGTTTTGAGGCCGGGTGACAAGCTGCTCTGGCATCCAGGGGCAGGCTGTGCGACCCTCCGCGCGCCGCGAGACCGGGGAACTTGCGTGCCGCCGCCGTACTCTCAGTCGACCTGTTACCGAAGCGTGTGACCCTGTCTTGGAGCCGCGATGTCGCGACCTTTGCTACTGCTGTGCCTGCTGCTACTGCTGCCCTGTGCGGCCGTGGCGCGCCTGGCTGGCCCGCCGGAGGTGGTGCGACCGGTGCCGGCGCGGGATCTGGCGAGCATCCGCAGCAGCGGCGAGTTGCGCGTACTGGTCAACCAGAGTCGTAACAGCTCCGGCGAGGTCAAAGGCCAGAGCATCGGCGTGGAGTACCATCGCCTGCGCGCGTTCGAACAGTATCTCAATCGCAGCGCGAAGGGCGGCACGGGCCTGCGACTGAAGATGGTGCCCAAGGCCAAGGATCAGTTGCTCGCGGCCTTGCGCCGTGGCGAGGGGGATCTGGTGGCGCCGGGCGAGCTGCTCGACCTGGGGGGCGGCGGCAATGTCCGTGGCAGTGCGGCGATTCGCAGCAACGTACCGCTGATCATCGTGGCTCGCCAGGGCGATCGCCGCTACCAGAGCCTGGAGCAGATGTCCGGCCGCAGCCTGGCACTGCCGGCCGGCAGTGCCGCGGGCGAGGCGGTGCAGCGGCTCAACAGGCAACTGATCGAGCGCAAGAGGCCGCCGGTCATCGTCGAGTGGGTCGACCCGAGCCTGGCCGTCGAGGATGTGCTGGAGATGGTCCAGGCCGGCATCTTCAGCGTCACCGCGGTGGAGCAGCCGATTGCCGAGCGCTGGGCCAAGGTCATGCCCAAGCTGCGGCTGGAGCCCCACCTGGTCCTGGCCCGCGACGGCGACCTGCGTTGGTTCGTCCGGCGCGATGCCCCGGCGCTGGCGGCGAGCATCGACCGATTCCTCAAGACCTATCGCAGTCCGGCCGATCAGGACGCAGCCTTCCAGCGTATCTACCGCCGCCTGTACCGGGTCCATTACCCCCTGGGGCGCACCGAACGCCAGCGCCTGGAGAAGCTGCGCCCGGTGCTGCAGCGCCATGCCGCCGAGCAGCAGTTCGACTGGCTGGCCCTGGCGGCGCTGGCCTTCAAGGAGTCCACGCTCAACCCGGGGGCGCGGGGCGCCGGTGGCGCGACCGGGTTGATGCAGATCACCCCGGCCGCCGCGCGCAGTGTCGGGGTCGGTAATATCGCTGCGCTGGAGAATAACGTGCAAGCCAGCGCCCGTTACCTGGCAATGATTCGGCGCAACTATTTCAACAGCGCTCAGCTCAACGAACGCGAGCGCATGGCCTTCGTGCTGGCGGGCTACAACCTGGGGCCGCACCGGGTGCAAGGCATGCGTGCCGAGGCCCGGCGCCGGGGGCTCAACCCCAATCAATGGTTCTTCCAGGTCGAACGGATCGCCATGGAGCAGGTCGGCATGGGCGTGGTCAGCTATGTCAACAGCGTGAACAAGTACTACCTGGCCTACGACCGGGAGCGCTACCTGCTGGAGCCCCATTGAGGGTCCTTGTTTTATCTATTTGTTAGATAATGATTAGCGGTTATTTGCGGTTTTATTATCGTATTTTTCGGATAGTCTGTGGGCATCTCTCCTCAACACAGGAATCCTGCCCATGAATGCCCTGATCAAATCCCTGTTCTTCACTCAAGCCGGCTACGGCCTGACCGTCCTGCGCGTCATCGCCGGCGTGACCTTCGCCGCCCACGGTGCCCAGAAACTGTTCGGCTGGTTCGGCGGTTACGGCCTGGAGGGGGTTGGTCAGTGGATGGAAAGCATCGGCCTGGCGCCGGGTTATCTGCTGGCTCTGCTGGCTGGAAGTGCGGAGTTCTTCGGCGGCCTGGCCCTGATCGTCGGCGTGCTGGCCCGTCCCGCCGCAGCAGTACTGGCGCTGACCATGCTGGTGGCGATCTTCAGCGTGCACCTGGCCAATGGTTTCTTCATGAGTAACGATGGCTATGAATTCGCCCTGGCCCTGCTGGCGATCAGCCTGACGGTGCTGGTCGAGGGCGCCGGGCGCCTGTCGCTGGACAAGCGCTTCGCCGGATAGGCCAAGGTTCCCATTCAAGGCCCGCCCTGTGCGGGCCTTGTGCATTTCAGGGCATTTGTTGCCGGCGGGTCTCGGCCAGCTGCTCGGCGGCGTCCAGGCGCAGGCGTTCGCGCTCGTCGAATCGCTCTGCGGTCAGGCGGGCGATGGCAGCAGCCTTGTCGCCCTCGCTGAGGCCGCGGCTGGCCTCGACCCTGGCCTTGGCCGCCTGGTAATCGGCGAGCCGTCGTGCCCAGGCCTGACGTTGGCGATCCAGCGCCTCGAGGCGTTGAGTGGCTGCTGCGCCGACCATCTGTAAACGCAGCTGACGAATCTGTTCGGGGCCTGCGCCCCCGGCCTGCAGCTTGGCGGCCTGTTGGCGCAGATCGTTCTGCAATTGTGGCAGCAGGCTGGCCTGCAAGTCCGCTGGCAGGCTGTCGCGCAGCTGGTCGACCGCAATGGCCTTGCCCTCGTCGTCCAGGCCGGTGTCCTGCTGGATCGCCAGGCGCTGCAGGCTGAACCGGTTGTAGGCTTCCTCCCGGGCAAAGAACGCCTGATGCGCCTCAGGGCTGAACAGCCGGGCGCGCAGGGCTTGCGCCGCATCCTCGCGCCGGCGAAGGGCGTCCAGGCCTGCCTGTTGAGGCCAGTCACGCTCCAGCATCACCAGTTCGCGGCGGTAGTCGAGGTATTGATCCAGCAGGGCCAGCGCCTGCTCCCGTGCCGGTGCCTGCAGTTGGCTGGCGATATAGAGCCGCAGGCGCTCGACACTGCGGCGGAGGGGCTCCTCGCCGATGGCGGCGAGAAAGTAGTCGAATATTCGCCGGATGTCTTCGCTGATGATCAGTTGGCCGGATGCATCGACGCGCAACACCCCGTCTACCTGGGTGCCCGCGAAGGAGGGAGGCAGGGTTTGGAGCGCAGTGCCCTCGCTAGTTGCGGGTGTCTGCACTGCGGGGCGTGGCGCTCCAGAGGCTATGCCCTCGATAGGCATTGGCGAGGTGAGGTCGCGGGGCTTGGCGCCGGGGGGCTGCTCCCCATCCAGATACAGCAGGGTGGCGACGCAGCCGGTGAAAACCAGGGGGAACAGCAGCAAGAGTTTGTTCACGGATTCTTTCACTGAGTGGGGCGTCACGAGTTCGCTACGGCCCGAGAGCGGGGCCCTAGGGCCCCGGGTGTACTTATAGGCCGTCGTTCTTCAGGCGATTGGCATGCTGGCGATAGACCGTCACCGGATCGGTTTCGAACCAGCTGGTCAGGCCGAAGGTCTGGTTGACCTCGTCGAGGTGGTTCATCCGGTAGTCGTCGCGAATCACCTTGCCCAGGTGCGAGCTGCAGCGTCCGACCAGACCGTCGTTGGCTTCGCCGTTGAAGGTCAGGGAGCTGGCGCCCAGCAGCAGGTCGCTCGGGTCGAGCAGGTGGGTCAGCGGGCTGGTGCCGCTCCAGGAGTAGTAGCGCACGCCGTTCACGCGGTAGGCGCCTTCGCCGCAGGCGCTGGTCGGAACGCCTTGCGGGTACTTGGCGTTGAAGCGTGCCGCCCCTTCGCTGTTGAGCGATTCGAGGGCGCCGAGGGCGTCTTGTGGGCTGGTGCTGGAGCTGCCGGAGAGGAAGTTGATCAGCCCGCCGAGGCCGTTGACGATGCCGGCCAGCAGGGTTTCGCCAGCCGAGCCGGGCGGAACCTGGCGGATGAAGTCGGCGGCAGCCGAGCCCTTGTGCGGCGAGCCGACGCTGGTGGCCGAGGCGACCAGGTCGGGACGGATGGCGGCGACGTAGCGGATGGTCGGCCCACCGTGGCTGTGGCCGATCAGGTTGACCTTGGCTTTGCCGCTGATCGCGACGATCTCTTCCACCTGTTCCAGCAGCTCCTCGCCGCGGGCTTCCGAGGTGTTCAGCTGGCTCACTTCGGTGACATAGACGCTGGCGCCGTCGCGGCGCAGGGCCGTGGGGATGCCGTACCAGTAGTCGACCCCGAGGATGCTGTCGAAGCCGAGCATGCCGTGGGTGAGCACGATCGGGTACTGGGTCTGGGTGTAGCCGGAGGAGCCGAACCAGAAAGCCTGGGTCTGGCCGGAAGCCATGAGGCCGGCTCCGAGGCAGAGGGCGAGCAGGGTCTTGTTGTTATTCATGGGCGCTCTCGTAAGGGATGGGTTGGGCAATTAATACGATCCTGTCGGCCGCGACAGCCGGTCGAGGACGGATCGGCGCGGCCTGGGGCTTGCGGCAGGAAATGTGCCAGCTTCGCCGCGAAGAGGGCGCAAGCGCTCTGTAGCAGGTACTCTCGTACCATTAACGACGAGGGCCCGAGGCATGCATCACGCCGGGTTTGTTACGGGGCGAAACGTCGGGCTTAGCGGATTCGCAACAGTGGCCACTCCGCGATCTGTTGGTAGACGCTGCCCCGCGGGTTGGTTTCGGAAGCCAGCAGGGCATAATGGCCAACCGACCAATCGAAGGATGGGTTGGCCGCAGGCGGCCTTGTAGTGCAGCGACGCATCAGGGTCAGGTGAGCGAGGAAGGGCCGCTCCTCCAGGCCGAACCCTGCCGCCCGCAAAGCCTGGTGCAGCTGTTCGGCCAGATCCTGGAGGGCGGCGGGAGGCTCGCTGGGTGCCAGGTACAGCAGCCCGTTGCGGCGGCGCACCAGTGTGTCCAGGCGTAGGTCGAAGGGCGCGGCCTTCAGCGTGGCGGCCAGGCTGCCGAGCTCGGCGAGCCGAGCACTCGGTTGCTGGCCGAGAAAGGCCAGGGTCAGGTGCAGGTTGGCCGGCGGCACGGGATGGCCGTGCAGTCCCAGCGCATCGCGCCATAGGGCGATGCGCTCGGCCAGTTCAGTTGGACAGCGCAAGGCGAAGAACAGGCGCAGGCTGGTAGCGTTCATGGTCGTGACTTCGGCTGCCATCTCCCTGTTGACAGTATCGCGCAGGCTTCTCTAGGATGCCGCTCCATGCGCCGATTTAAACAGCTACTTGCGGGGCGCCGAGTCATTGCCGAGGGCAGGGCTCTGAGAGGGTTCTCACGGACGCCTCGAAATTCCGCTAAAGCGCTGGTTCGGTGTCGCCTCTCACCGCTGCCCAGCGGGATTCCTGAGGCGGAGACGCGAGCATGACCTGTCCCCAACCGCTGATTCGATTGGCCCCCATCACCACCGGGTTGAGCCTGCGCAACGCCAAGATACTCCTCGGCGGCAGCCATCAGCCGACCCTGTTGCGCTATCTGGACGGTTGGCCCAAGCGCTGGGGCGCTTCACCCACCTTCCTGATCCAGTTCACCCATGCCGATGAGTCCCTGGCCCGGTTCGCCAGCGACAGTTTCGACCTGGCCGTGGTCCAGGCGCCGAGTGCCGAGCAGCTGCACGACACGGTGCGCGAGTTGACCCGGGTCGCCCGCCAGGGTTTGATCACCCGGCGCTAGCCACCCAGGCTCAGGGGTAGTCGATCGCCACCACGTACCAGGTCTTCTCCCCGGTCGGCGTCTGCACCCGCACCTCGGCGTCCAGGGGTTTGCCGACCAGGGCGCGGGCCAGGGGCGAGTCGATGCTGATCAGGTTCAGCTTCAGATCCAGCTCGTCAGGGCCGACGATGCGGTAGCGCGCCGCCACGCCCTCTTCGTCTTCGAGGGTGACCCAGGCGCCGAAGTAGACCTTGTCCGGATCGCTCGGGCGGGCGCTGACGACCTTGAGATTCTCCAGGCGCTTGCTGAGGAAGCGCACGCGGCTGTCGATTTCGCGCAGCATCTTCTTGCCATAGGTGTATTCGGCATTCTCCGAGCGGTCGCCCTGGGCAGCCGCTTCGCTGACTGCCTGGGTGACCTGGGGGCGGCGCACGTGCCACAACTCATGCAGCTCGGCGCGCAGGCGCGCCTCGCCTTCGGGGGTGATCAGGGGGGTGCCGGCGGAGCGGGGCGGACGATAACGGCTCATGGGGCTGCGAGGACGCGAGTAGTCTGGAAAGCCGCGATCTTATCAGCCCTCGCGCAGCACCGTCAGCGGGCTGACGTTCAGCGCCCGGCGTGTGCCGAGCACCCCGGCGGCGCCGACCAGCAGAGCGCCGAACAGCGGCAGGCTGAGCAGCCAGGGGTGCGGCTGCCAGCTCAGGTCGAAGGCGAAGCGATAGAGCAGAAAGCTGATCAGCTCGCAGCCCAAGGCGGCCAGCAAGCCGCTGGATGCGCCGAGCAGGGCGAATTCCGCGCGACGGGCGTCGATCAGCAGGCGCCGTTCGGCACCCAGGGCGCGTAGCAGCGCACCCTGGCGGATGCGTTCGTCCAGGGTGCTCTGCAGGCCGGCGAACAGCACGGCCAGGCCGGCGGCAAGGACGAACAGCAGGACGTATTCGATGGCCAGGCTGACCTGGGCGACGATGCTGCGCAGCTGAGCGAGCAGGGCGTCGACCTGGAGCAGGGTCACGGCCGGAAAGGTACGCGCCAGTTCGACCAGCTCGCGCTCCTGGCGGGCGGGCAGGTAGAAGCTGGTCAGGTAGGTAAACGGCAGGTCCTGCAGGGTGCCGGGCTCGAAGATCATGTAGAAGTTGGGTTGGAAGTTGTTCCAGTCGACCTCGCGCAGGTTGCTGACGCGGGCCTCGCGGGTCAGGCCGCCGACACTGAAGCTCAGCCGGTCGCCAATCTTGAGGTTGAGGCTCTCGGCCAGCTTGGACTCCACCGACACCCCGGGCAGTTCGCTGGCCTGGGCACGGTTCCACCAATCGCCGCTCAGCAGGCGGTTGTTCTCGGGCAGCTCGGCGGCCCAGGTCAGGCTGAGGTCGCGGCGGATGGCGCGCTCGCCTTGACTGTCCTTGCTGACGAGCTGGCGGACCGGTTCGCCGTTGACCATCACCAGCCGTCCGGGCACCACCGGATACAGGGGGGCGGGGTGCGGCGCGAGCTGGGCGAGGCGAGCGGCGAAGGCTTCCTTCTCGGTTGGCAGCACGTTCAGGGCGAAATGATTGGGTGCCTGTGCCGGCAACTGCTCCTGCCAGGTGTCGAGTAACTCGCCACGCAGTAAGGCGATCAGCGCCATCGCCAGGATGATCAGGCCGAAGGCCAGGACCTGGCCGGTTGCCGCCAGTGGTCGGTGCAGCAGCTGACCCAGGCCTAAGCGCCAGGGCAGGGCGGAGCGGGCCAGGGCGCTGCGCAGGCCGCGCAATCCGGCCAGCAGCCCTGCCCCGAGCAGCAGTGCGGTGAGCAGGCCGCCGCCGAGCAGGGCCAGGGTCAATTGCACGTCAAGGCTCAGGCGCCACATGATCAGGCCCAGGGTCAGCAGCGCGGCGCCATAGACCAGCCAGGAGCTGACTGGCACCGGCAGCAGGTCGCGGCGCAACACCCGTAACGGCGGTACCCGACCTAGGGCGGACAGCGGCGGTAAGGCGAACCCGGCCAGGGCCACCAGGCCGGTGGCTATGCCGGCCAGGGCCGGGCCTGGTCCGCCGGCTGGCAGGTCGGCGGGTAGCAGGCCCTCCAGTAGATAGAACAGGCCATGCTGGCCGAGCCAGCCGAGCAGGGCGCCGATCAGGCTGGCGACCAGCCCCAGCATGGCCAGTTGCAGGCCGAACAGGCCGAGCGCTTGTCGGCGCGACAGGCCGAGGCAGCGCAACAGGGCGCTGCTGTCGAAGCGGCGAAAGGCGAAGCGGGCGGCAGACAATGCCACCGCGACACCGGCCAGCAGCACGGCGGCCAGGCTGGCCAGATTCAGGTAGCGCTCGGCGCGGCCCAAGGCTCCCCCGACCTGGCGGCTACTGTCGCGGGCGTCCTCCAGGCGCTGGTTGGCCGCCAGCGTCGGTTCGATGGTCTGGCGGTAGGCAGTCAGTGCCTCGGGCGCACCGCGCCATTGTTCGCGATAGCGGACCCGGCTGCCGGGTTGCACCACGCCGGCAGCCGGCAGGTCGTCCAGGTGCATCAACACATGCGGGTTCAGGCTGTAGAAGTCCCCAGCTTCGTCCGGGAGGTAGGTCAGTACCCGGCTCAGGCGCAGGGTGGTGGAGCCCAGCTCGATACTGTCGCCGACCCGCAGGCCCAGCGCGGCGAACAGCCGGGCCTCGGCCCACACCTCACCCGGACGGGGGCCTGGGCCGGACTGCTCGGTGCCATAGGGGGCCGCCGCGCTCTTCAACTGTCCGCGCAGCGGGTAGTGATCGTCTGCGGCCTTGACGCTGACCAGCTGGATGGCCGCATCGCTGGTGATCACGCTGGAGAACTCGACCAGTTGCGCATGTTCCAGCCCCAGTTGCCGGCCCCGGGCAATTTGCTCGGGTGCGGCAGGCGAGGTGCCCGTCAGCAGCAGGTCGGCGCCGAGAAACTCGCTGGCGTGCCTGAGCATGCCGTCGTGCAGGCGTGCACTGAAATAGCCGATGGCCGTGCTGGCCGAGACTGCCACCAGCAGCGCGAAGAACAGCACGCGCAGCTCGCCGGCACGGGCGTCGCGCAGCAATTGGCGAACGGCCAGCATCAGCAGGCGGAGAAAGGGTAGGCGGGCCATCAGGCTGGCACGTGGTCGATTCGCCGGCCGCCTTCCAGGCGAATCAGCTTCTGGCAGCGATGCGCCAGGCGTTCGTCATGGGTGACCAGCACCAGGGTCGCCCCCCGCTCCTGGTTCAGCTCGAACAGCAGGTCGCTGATGCGTTCGCCGGTGTGACTGTCGAGATTGCCGGTCGGCTCGTCGGCGAACAACACCGTGGGGGCGGCGACGAAGGCCCGGGCGATGGCCACGCGTTGCTGCTCGCCACCGGAGAGCTGGCGCGGATAGTGGCCCAGGCGTTGGCCCAGGCCGACCCGGTCGAGCAGGGCATGGGCCCGTTCGCGGGCATCGCGGCGCCCCTCGAGCTCCAGTGGCAGCATCACGTTTTCCAGGGCGTTGAGGCTGTCGAGCAGTTGGAAGGACTGGAAGACGAACCCGACGTGCTCGGCACGCACCCGGGCGCGCTGGTCTTCATCCAGCCGGCCGAGGTCCTGACCGGCCAGGGCGACCTCGCCGACGCTCGGCAGGTCGAGACCGGCGAGCAGGCCGAGCAGGGTGGACTTGCCCGATCCCGAGCTGCCCACTATGGCCAGGCTGTCGCCGGCGGCCAGCTCGAGGGAGAGGTCGTGGAGTATGGTCAACTCGCCTTCCGCGCTGGGAACCACTTTGCTAAGGTTCCGCGCAGTGAGAATGCTTGAGCCCATGGAGAGTCCGATGCGTACAGGGTTGCTGGGTATCGTCTTGGCGCTGTTGCTCACGGCACAGACTGCCATGGCCGAGACCGTGCTGGTTGTCGGCGATAGTATCAGCGCGGCTTTCGGCCTGGATACCCGCCAGGGCTGGGTCGCGCTGCTGGAACAACGCCTGGCACAGCAGGGCTACGCGCATCGGGTGGTGAATGCTTCGCTCAGTGGCGATACCAGTGCAGGCGGCGCCGCACGGCTTCCCGGGCTGCTCGCCGAGCACCGCCCGAGCCTGGTGATAGTCGAGCTGGGTGGCAACGACGGGCTGCGTGGCCAGCCTCCCGGGCAATTGCAACAGAATCTTGCGGCCATGGTGCGGCAGTCGCAGGAGGCGGGGGCCAAGGTGCTGCTTTTGGGCATGCGTTTGCCGCCCAATTATGGGAAGCGCTACACCGATGCATTCGCCGGGGTCTTCACAAGCGTCGCCGAGGAGCTAGAGGTTCCCTTGGTGCCGTTCTTTCTCGAGGGGGTCGGTGGTGTGCCGGAGATGATGCAGGATGACGGCATCCACCCCACAGCAGACGCTCAACCCATTCTCTTGGGCAATGTCTGGCCATTGCTGCAACCGCTGCTCTGACGGGCTTTCCTGCCTTCGGCCTTTCGGCTAATGTGGCGCCCCCGCCCTGGAGCCCCCGATGCCGCGTCCTGCTTGGTCCTTGCATGCCTACCAACTGATCGAGCCGGACGAGCAGCTGGATCTGTTCGCCTGCCGAGAGGTGCGCCTGCACTTGGTCGCGCGCCAGCTCGAGCTGGGCGAATTCGCCGACCGCACATTGTGCGGTGGGCTGTTGCCGGCGCAGCCGCGCTGGCGCGGATTGGACAGACCGATGCTGCGCGATGCGCGCCTGTGCCCGGGATGCCGCAGCGCATTCGAGGGTCAGCGACGCGGGATGCGTCCTCCCTGGCCCGAGTGCTGAGGGCTCCCGTAGCGCCAGGCGGCGGTGTACAATTACGCAGTAATTTCGTCAACCATTCACGCCAAGGATTACCGGATGTTGTCGCGCATCTCTGCCGTAACCCGTTGCCTGCCACTTGCCACGCTGTTTGTCGCGGGCTCTGTCACAGCCCTGGAGTTGCCTCTGCCGCCGGCCGGGGAGGACATCGTCGGCCAGGTGCAGGTGGTCAAGGCCAAATACGAAGATACCTTTGCCGACCTTGGCGTAGCCAACGACCTGGGTTACTTGGAGATGATCGCCGCCAACCCGGGGGTGGACGCCTGGTTGCCCGGCGAGGGCACCGAGATCGTCCTGCCCACGCGCTTCATTCTGCCGCCGGGGCCGCGCGAGGGAATTGTGATCAACCTCGCCGAATACCGCATGTACTACTTCCCTAAGGGGAAAAACGTCGTGCATACCTATCCCCTGGGGATAGGTCGTGAGGGGTGGAGTTCGCCCGTGGCGGATGCCCGTATCACCGGCAAGACCCCGAATCCGGGGTGGACCCCGCCGAAGTCGATTCTTGCAGAGCATGCCGCCGATGGCGATCCGCTGCCGGCCTATGTGCCGCCTGGCCCCAACAACCCGTTGGGCCCGTACAAGATGTCGCTGTCGATACCGGGCTACCTGATCCACGGCACGAACAAGAAGTTCGGTATCGGCATGCGCGTCAGCCATGGCTGTTTCCGCATGCTCAACCATAACGTGTTGCAGCTCGCGGATATGGCGCCGGTCGGTACGCCGGTACGTATCGTCAACGAGCCGTACAAGTTCGGTCGCAGCAACGGCAAGGTCTATCTGGAGGCTCATGCCCCACTCGAAGACAGTGGTGCGGCATCGGTGGTCGACAAGCACTCTGCGGTCATCAATGCCTTGCTCAAGCGTGAAGAGCTGGGCGACCTCCGTCTGGACTGGGAGGTGGTGCGCGAGGTGGTCGCGGCAGAAGATGGCTTGCCGGTGGAGATCGCCGAGCCCGAAGTCGAGCTGGTCAGCAGCGCAGCTGCCGCGTTCTGAAGTTGTGACGCTGAACGAAGCCCGCCCTGTGCAAACAGCGGCGGGTTTTTTATTGCCAGCTGACTCGCCGTCGTTCGCCAGGCAATAAAAAGCCGGCCCAGGGACTGGGCCGGCTCTAATAGCCGTTGCGGACTATTTACTTGCGGCTGGCTTTTTCCAGCATGCGCAGAGCGCGCTCGTTGGCTTCGTCAGCAGTCTGCTGAGCCTTCTGAGCAGCGGCCAGAGCTTCATCAGCCTTGCGATAGGCTTCGTCGGCACGGGCTTGAGCGCGAGCGGCTGCGTCTTCGGTAGCAGTCAGGCGAGCTTCAGTTTCTTTAGACATGCTGCTGCAACCGGTGGCCAGAACTGCGGCCAAAGCCAGAGCAGAGAATTTCAGAACGTTGTTCATCGTGTTCCCCTTGAGGTGGAGTTTTCCATGTAAAGCAATTTCCCAATGGTAGGAAATTAGCCGGCGTACATAGTACCCGTAACCTGAAGTAAGTAAACGGAGGCGAGGCAGGCGCCGCACTTTTTTTTTCATGATGTCGCAGGGAGCCTCTGTAAGTTGCTGTTGCTGTATAAAAAACATACAGGCGTTGTCGTGTTCGCTGCTATTACTTGCGACTGGACCTCATGGCTTTGAGCGGTGGGGCGGTTATTGAGCCTGTTCTCGGCGGTCGAAGTTGTAGTCGCATGGGCATTGGTGAGCGTCTCATAGAAGAAAGCCTCCGGCCCGCGCTCCGCTGTGCCTCTATTGCCCTCATTCACCAGTTCGCGGTAGTGCAGGTCTTCGCCTGCCGTTCCGGCTATACGCTAAGTCATTGATTCAGCGTGGCCGACTCCGGGGCGGCCTGATAAGCTCGGCTTCTGTAACGAGGAGCTACCTGTCTCAGGCCAAGGATGCGTGTATGTCGAAGTTGATTAAATGGGGTGTGTTGGCGGTATTGGCAATTGCCGTGCTGATCAAGCTGTCACTGTGGTTGTCGGTGCGCTCGATCATGGACGATGCGGCGCAGCGGCTGTCGCCAATCATGGATATCCGTTATGGGGGTATCACCTCTTCTTTCGATGGTCGGGTCGGTCTGAGCAAGATTGATATCCGGGTGCCGGCCATGGGCGATAGTCTGAGGGTTGAGCATGCCGAACTTAAGTTCGAGGGGCTTGGCGAGCTGTTGCGTTTCAAGGAACGCCTGGCCGAAGGCAAGTTTCCCGAGCAGATGGCGGTCAACCTGGAGGGGGTGAGCCTGGACGTCCATGGGCCATTCATGCGCCAGCTCTACGCGGTTCCGGCCGAGCGCAGCGTGTTCACGGCAATGAGCGAAGTGGCTTGCGGCAAGGTTCGCGCCATAGGGGCCGATGAGCTGCTGGATATGGGGTATCGCACCTTCGAGGCCGATGGCCAGTTTTCCTACAGGTTCCAGCCGGGGGCGCAGACACTCAGTTTCAACCTGACCTCCGATACCCGGGATATGGGCGAGCTACGCGTCGCCTTGTCCGTCATCAATATGCCGGATAACCCCGGAGATCTGCGGGTCAACCCGCCACGGATCCAGCGCCTGAGTGTCGAGGTCAA
This sequence comes from Pseudomonas sp. MBLB4123, assembly GCF_051904775.1. Classification (NCBI taxonomy): domain Bacteria; kingdom Pseudomonadati; phylum Pseudomonadota; class Gammaproteobacteria; order Pseudomonadales; family Pseudomonadaceae; genus Pseudomonas; species Pseudomonas sp. MBLB4123. The sequence goes on along the minus strand of NZ_CP196711.1, from coordinate 1,253,834 downwards.
CGACAACCAGTATCAGCGTAAGGTGCAGGAATACTGTGCAGCCAAGCTGGGGCTGGATGCCGACGCCTATAGAAAGCGTGCTGTGGAACAGTTCGACAAGGTACTGCGTAGTCAGCGTGTAGCCTTGGATCAGCCGATCCTTGATGCCTATGGGGCTTATTTGGATGACCCGCAGGCGCTGCGGGTCGAGTTCGAGCCGAGCGAAGGGATGGTCTGGGATGGCCTGCAGTTCTTCGATGCCAAGGATGTGATGGCGATGCTGCGGCCGGCGGTCTTGGTCAATCATCAGGCGGTTCAGCCCTTGGGCTTTTCCTGGGTCGATCCGACTTCGCGCCCGACGCGTGCGGCTCAGCCTGCCGAGGCGGCGCAGCGGGTCGGTTCGGTGGCAGCCGGTGCGCGCACCGGATTTGTCGCGGTATCCAGCTTGGCCGATCATGTCGGCAAGCGCTTGCGCTTCGTCACGTACGATGGCATGTACTATCAGGGAATCCTGACCCGGGTTGCGAACAACAAGGCCTATCTCAGGTTGCAAGCCGGAAATGGCACGGCGCAGATGTCGCTACGCCTGGAGAAGATCGATAAGGTGCGGGTGCAGTTCTAAGGTTTAGGAGAGGAGTAGCAATGAGCGAGGCGTTGTCCATTCACCATGACCAGAGGGGTCACCAATTCGAGACCACAGTGGATGGTGATCGTGCTTACCTGGCGTATATGGACCTGGGTAAGCAGACCCTGGACATCTACCGGACCTTCGTTCCGAACTCGTTGCGTGGTAGGGGGATCGCTGCGGCATTGACCGAGCATGCCCTGCAGTACGCCGAACGTACCGGCTACACCGTGATTCCGTCCTGCTCTTACGTCGAGCGCTATATCGAGCGGCGTCAGCGCCACCTCGCCAAGGGTTGAGCTTTACCGAAGCGAATAAAAAACGCCGGGCAGTGCCCGGCGTTTCTTGTTCGGGAAAGTCTCAGCCCCGGTGGCGCCTCGGCAAAACGTCCTTGAGCTTGGCATGCATGCCGCGCAGGGTCTTCTCCGTGCTGTCCCAGTCGATGCAGGCATCGGTGATGGATACGCCGTACTTGAGCTGGTCGAGATCCTTGGGAATCGACTGGTTGCCCCAGCCCAGGTGGCTTTCCACCATGAGGCCGACGATCGACTGGTTGCCTTCGAGAATCTGGTTGGCCACGTTGTCCATGACCAGCGGCTGCAGCGCCGGATCCTTGTTGGAGTTGGCGTGGCTGCAATCGACCATGATGTTCGGGCGGATGCCGGCTTTTGTCAGTTCCTGCTCGCAGACGGCAACACTGACCGAGTCGTAGTTCGGCTTGCCATTACCGCCGCGTAGCACCACATGGCCATAGGCATTGCCCTTGGTGGTGACGATGGAGACGCCGCCCTCCTGGTTGATGCCGAGGAAGCGATGCGGGCTGGAAACCGACTGCAGGGCATTGATTGCCACGGTCAGGCCGCCGTCGGTACCGTTCTTGAAGCCCACGGCCGAGGACAGGCCGGAAGCCATCTCGCGATGGGTCTGGGATTCGGTGGTGCGTGCCCCGATGGCCGACCAGCTGATCAGGTCCTGCAGGTACTGCGGGGAAATCGGGTCGAGTGCTTCGGTGGCGGTCGGCAGACCCATTTCCGCCAGGTCGCGCAGCAGCTGGCGGCCGATGTGCAGGCCATCCTGGATCTTGAACGAGTCGTCCAGGTAGGGGTCGTTGATCAGCCCTTTCCAGCCGACCGTGGTGCGCGGCTTCTCGAAATACACGCGCATCACCAGGTACAGGCTGTCGGCTACCTCGGCGGCGAGCACCTTGAGGCGCTCGGCATATTCTTTGGCGGCTTTGATATCGTGGATCGAGCAGGGGCCCACGACCACGAACAGGCGGTGGTCCTTGCCGTCGAGGATATCGCGGATCACCTGACGGCCCGTGGCAACGGTGTGCAGGGCCGACTCGGTCAGGGGGATTTCGCGCTTGAGTTGCGCGGGGGTGATCAGGGTTTCGTTGGAGGCGACGTTGAGATCGTCGATCGGTAAATCAGCCATCGTGCTTTTCATCAGGTCAGGGTCGTCGGGTCACGGGTGCCGGCCGCCAGCGATCCCCGTGTGGCGGAGCACAGCAGAATGAGCACAGCGGGGAAGCTGAACCTTAGCGCGTTAAGGGCGGGCGAGACAATGGGGCGAAGGTCGTTAGTCGGATCGGACGACTACGAGAGGCTGGCGTCGGAGAATTCGGCGGCGTGCTGGGCGATCCACTCGCGGGCGACGTTCTCGATCTGCAGTTGGTGACCCAGTTCCTGCTCGCGTTGCCGGCGATAGTGCTCGATCTGGCAGACCTGCTCGACCATGCGGGCACGGAACAGCGTGTCCTCGTCGGTGAAGGCGATGCCAACCAGATAGTCGTCGTCCATCTTGTGGCACCAGGCGACCACGCCGGGATAACGGGCCTGCTCACCGAGCAGTGGAATGCGCAACTCCACGGCGGTGCCGCGGCGAAAACCTCGGCTGGAGTTGCACGCCACGCCGCCGAGGCTGATATTGTTCAGGCGCTGGGTGGGCACGAAATCCTGTTTACGGAGCACCAGCTCCACCGGCATATCACTGGGATGACGCAAGAAACGACGCATGACTACCGACTCCCAATGCCATCAAATTGACATCGTTAACCACAGTATAGTGAACGAACTGCAACTCACAGATTTGGATGCTGAACGGCGCCTGCTCGATCTGCCTGGCATCTCCCTGCTCATATTCACTAGCATAGCCTGTGCCAGTTGCCGCTGGGTGCGCCGAGAGCTGCCGCTGTTGCCCTTGCCGGTGGCGCGTTTGGCCTGGATAGACGCTGCCGATAATGCGGGGCTGGTGGCACGGTACGAGGTGTTCCATTTGCCGGCGCTGTTCGTCGTGCGCGATGGTCAATTTTTCGGCGCGTTGCACAGTCCTTTGCGTGCCAACGATCTACTTGATGCATTGGGTGCGGCCCTGTCGCGCCCTGCTGAGGAGCTCCCTTGAATACGACAAACCAGAGTCCGCGCATAGGCGTCATCGGGACCGGTGCGATCGGCGGTTTCTATGGCCTGATGTTGGCGCGAGCCGGCTTCGACGTGCACTTCCTGCTGCGCAGCGAGTTCGCTACGGTTGCCGAGCAAGGGCTGCAGCTCAATAGTGCGGTGCATGGCGCCCTGCACCTGCAGCCCGTGCAGGCTTACCGCGCGGCGGCGGATATGCCGCGCTGCGACTGGTTGCTGGTGGGCGCGAAGACGACCAGCAACGCCGAGTTGGCGCCGGTCATTGCCCAGGTCGCCGCCGACGGTGCCAAGGTGCTGTTACTGCAGAACGGCCTGGCGGTGGAAGAGGCGCTGCGTCCGCTGCTGCCCGAGTCTCTGCACCTGCTCGGCGGCCTGTGTTTCATCTGTGCCCACCGCGCCGCGCCCGGGGTGGTCGAGCACCAGGCGCTGGGGGCGGTCAATCTCGGTTATCACTCGGGCCCCGCCAGCGATGGCGCGCAGCGCCAGCAGATCGCCGAGGAAGGCGCAGCCCTGTTCAAGGCGGCGGGACTCGACTCCACGGCCCTGGCGGACCTGGAGCAGGGGCGCTGGCAGAAGCTGGTGTGGAACGTGCCCTATAACGGCCTGTCGGTCCTGCTCGATGCGGGGACTGGTGCCTTGATGGCCGATCCCGACAGCCGTGCGCTGATCCAGGCATTGATGCAGGAGGTAGCCGACGCGGCGCTGGCCTGTGGGCAGCGCTTGCCGGAAGGTTACCCGGGCAAACTGTTGGCGGCGACCGAGCGCATGCCAGACTATTGGCCGAGTATGTATCACGACTTCGCTCAGCACCGGCCGCTGGAGCTGCAGGCGATCTACGCCGCGCCGCTGGCCGCCGCCGAGCAGGCCGGTTGTGACATGCCGCGGGTTCGTGCCTTGTATCAGGCGCTGTGTTTTCTCGATCGGGCTAAGCGTTAGCGCGTGAGGATGGCTATGGGCAAGGGCATGGGCGACAAGTTGGTGCTGGCGATCTCCTCGAGCGCGCTGTTCGACCTGCGCGAGAGCCATCTGGTGTACGAAAGCCAGGGCGTCGAGGCTTACCGTCGCTATCAGATCGAGCATGAGGACGAGATACTCATGCCCGGCGACGCCTTTCCTCTGGTCGAGAAGCTGCTCGGACTGAACCTGACCCTGGGGCAGCCCCGGGTGGAAGTGATCCTGGTCTCGCGCAACAGCGCCGACACCGGCCTGCGCGCGTTCAACTCGATTCAGCATTACGGCTTGGGTATTTCCCGCGCGGCCTTCGTCGGCGGTCGCAGCCCGGACCCCTACCTGGCCGCGTTCGGCTGCCAGCTGTTCCTCTCCACCCATGTGGAGGACGTGCGCAGTGCGCTGCGCTCGGGTTTCGGCGCGGCGACCATCCTCTCCGGCGGAGCGCGGCGGGCGGCGAGCAACGAACTGCGCATCGCCTTCGACGGCGATGCCGTGCTGTTCTCCGACGAGTCCGAACGTGTCTATCAGCAGGGCGGGCTGGAGGCCTTTCAGAGCCACGAGCGCGATGCTGCCCGCGAGCTGCTCGGCGGCGGACCGTTCAAGCCCTTTCTCGCGGCGTTGCATCGGTTGCAGCAAGAGTTTCCCGAGGAAGCCTGCCCGATTCGTACGGCCTTGGTCACCGCGCGTTCGGCACCGGCTCACGAGCGGGTCATTCGCACTCTGCGCGAGTGGAATATCCGTCTGGACGAGTCATTCTTCCTCGGTGGCCTGGAAAAGGCGGCGATTCTCGAGACCTTCGCCGCCGATGTGTTCTTCGACGACCAGGCCGGGCACTGCGAGAAGGCGCGGGAAGTCGTGGCCACCGGACACGTACCCCATGGCGTGAGCAACGAACCGCCGCAGTAGTCGGTGCGCGGCGCATATAGCCATTGGTCCTAAAAGGTCGGTCTTTGGTTGACTTGCAGATGGCGCTGCTAAGCTCAGAAAAGGGCCCGCCGTGCCGGCTGTCGAGGAGGCCGCATGATTCGTTCGATTCTCTACGCCACCGATCTCGGCCTCTACGCCCCCTATGTCCTGCAACATGCCCTGTCCCTGACCCGCGCCTTCGATGCCGGCCTGTATGTCGTGCATGCGGTCGAGCCCATGGGGTTGTTTGCCGAGTCGGTGCTGCAGACCTATCTGGATGAGGAGCGCCTCAAGGAACTGCGCAGCAAAGGGCTGAGCACGGTGATGGCGAGCATCGAGCAGCGGGTGCTGGAGGGCTTTCGCGACGAGATCGACGAGGCGCAGCATGAGCTGGACATGATTCGGGGGGTGCGAGTGGTGCAGGGCGATCCGCCCCTGGTGATCCTCGAAGAGGCGCAGAAGCTTGGGGTGGATCTGCTGGTGGTGGGCAGTCACAGCCATGGCACCGAGCTGGAGATCCCCTTGGGGCGGACGGCCGCACGCCTGGTGCAGTTGTCGGAAGTGCCGGTGTACCTGGTGCCGATGCTGCAGCACCGCGGTCGCGGGGAGCCTTAGGCGACGGCCAGTCGCACTTCTATATAAAACGTCTAGATTTAACTATTGAACCATTAATATGGTTATATGACCTTACCGGTAATTGCCCGGCCGTCTATCTGTTTTGAGGGTTTTCTATGAAGCTCCAACAACTGCGCTACATCTGGGAAGTCGCGCATCACGACCTCAATGTTTCGGCCACGGCACAGAGTCTCTACACCTCGCAGCCGGGCATCAGCAAGCAGATCCGCTTGCTCGAGGATGAGCTCGGTGTCGAGGTATTCGCCCGTAGCGGCAAGCACCTGACCCGGGTGACCCCCGCCGGCGAACGCATCATCACCACCGCCGGGGAAATCCTGCGCAAGGTCGAGAGCATCAAGCAGATCGCCCAGGAGTTCTCCAACGAGAAGAAGGGCACGCTGTCCATCGCCACCACCCACACCCAGGCGCGTTATGCCTTGCCCTCGGTGATCAGCGGCTTCATCAAGCAGTACCCGGATGTGGCCCTGCACATGCACCAGGGCACGCCGATGCAGATCGCCGAGATGGCCGCCGACGGCACCGTGGATTTCGCCATCGCCACCGAAGGCCTCGAGCTGTTCAACGACCTGGTGATGATGCCGTGCTACCGCTGGAACCGCTGCGTAGTGGTGCCCCAGGGACACCCCCTGGCGAAGATGCCGAAGCTGACTCTGGAGGCCCTGGCCGAGCATTCCATCGTCACCTATGTGTTCGGCTTTACCGGTCGCTCCAAGCTGGACGAGGCCTTCAGTCATCGAGGCCTGACACCGAAGGTGGTGTTCACCGCGGCCGATGCCGACGTGATCAAGACCTACGTGCGCCTCGGTCTGGGAGTGGGCATCCTGGCCAAGATGGCGGTGGACGCCAAGCTCGACCCGGACCTGGTGGTGCTGGATGCCAGCGAGCTGTTCGAGGCCAGCGTGACCAAGATCGGTTTCCGTCGCGGCACCTTCCTGCGCGGCTTCATGTGCGACTTCATCGAGAAATTCGCTCCCCACCTGACCCGTGACGTGCTGGCCAAGGCCATTCATTGCCACAACAAGTCGGAGCTGGAAGAGCTGTTCCAGGGCGTCGAGCTGCCGACCTACTAGTTCGGCAGCCGAAGGTTCTTGTCCCGACTCGTCACGCGCAGGTCGAGGGCTCGGCAATGAAAAAAGCCCGTATCTGGCGATACGGGCTTTTTCCTTGGCGGGCGGCTCGGCGGCTGCCGTGCCCGATCAGACCAGCACGCCCTGGCTGCGCAGGTAGTCGTCGTAGCTGCCGCTGAAGTCGGTCACGCCGCTGTCGGAGAGCTCGATGATGCGGGTGGCCAGACTGGAGACGAACTCGCGGTCGTGGCTGACGAAGATCAGCGTGCCCGGATAGTTCTCCAGGGCCAGGTTGAGGGCCTCGATGGACTCCATGTCCAGGTGGTTGGTCGGCTCGTCCATCACCAGCACGTTGGGCTTCTTCAGGATCAGCTTGCCGAACAGCATGCGCCCCTGCTCGCCGCCGGAGATCACCTTGACCGACTTGAGGATCTCGTCGTTGGAGAACAGCATGCGGCCCAGGGTGCCGCGCACCAGCTGTTCGCCGCCCTGGGTCCAGCGGCCCATCCACTCGAACAGGGTGCTCTCGTCGGTGAAATCGTCGGCATGATCCTGGGCGTAGTAGCCCAGCTCGGCGCTGTCGGTCCACTTCACCGTGCCGGCATCCGGAGTCAGCTCGCCGACCAGGGTGCGCAGCAGGGTGGTCTTGCCGATGCCGTTGGGGCCGATGATGGCCACGCGCTCGCCGGCCTCTACGGTGAAGCTGAAGCCCTTGAACAGCGTCTTGCCGTCGAAGCCCTTGGCCATGTTCTCGACGGTCACGGCCTGACGGTGCAGCTTCTTGTTCTGTTCGAAGCGGATGAAGGGGCTGACGCGGCTTGAGGGCTTGACCTCGGCCAGCTGGATCTTGTCGATCTGCTTGGCCCGCGAGGTGGCCTGCTTGGCCTTGGAGGCGTTGGCCGAGAAGCGGCTGACGAAGGTCTGCAGTTCCGCGATCTGTGCCTTCTTCTTGGCGTTGTCGGCCAACAGCTGCTCGCGCGACTGGGTCGCGGCGGTCATGTACTCGTCGTAGTTGCCCGGGAACAGGCGCAGCTCGCCGTAGTCCAGGTCCGCCATGTGGGTGCACACGCTGTTCAAGAAGTGGCGGTCGTGGGAAATGATGATCATGGTGCTGTTACGCGCCGTGAGGATGTTTTCCAGCCAGCGGATGGTGTTGATATCCAGGTGGTTGGTCGGCTCGTCCAGCAGCAGTACGTCCGGGTCGGAGAACAGCGCCTGGGCCAGCAGCACGCGCAGCTTCCAGCCCGGCGCCACCTCGCTCATCGGGCCAAAATGCTGGGCCAGCGGGATGCCCAGGCCGAGCAGCAGCTCGCCGGCGCGGGACTCGGCGGTGTAGCCGTCCAGTTCGGCGAACTCGGTCTCCAGCTCGGCCACCGCCATGCCGTCTTCCTCGGTCATCTCGGCCAGCGAGTAGATGCGATCGCGCTCGGCCTTGATCCGCCACAGCTCGGCATGGCCCATGATCACCGTGTCGATCACGTTGAAGTCTTCGTAGGCGAACTGATCCTGGCGCAGCTTGCCCAGGCGCACATTGGGTTCGAGCATCACCTGGCCGGCGGAAGGCTCCAGATCGCTGCCGAGGATCTTCATGAAGGTCGACTTGCCGCAGCCGTTGGCGCCGATCAGGCCGTAGCGGTTGCCGTTGCCGAACTTGACGGAAACGTTCTCGAACAGCGGCTTGGCGCCGAACTGCATGGTGATGTTGGCGGTGGAAATCAAGCGGGTTACCTATCAATAACGTGCGATGTGACGCCTTCGGCCGGTACCGGTCCGCTAGCAATGCTCGGCTCTCGAACTCACTTGAGGCGGCGTACCAGTTGATCCAGCGGGCATAGGTCGAAAGCAACATCTGGGCGTTGTGGCCGAGTTGCTGGGCGATGAAGGCGGGGGTATGCCGGATGTTGCGCGGATTGTCGCATAGGTGGGCTGGCAATTTATACGGCGGGCGGCGTCCGATGGCGAGGGCCTCGAGGCGGAGCACGAAAGCAGGGGGTGTTTCAGAACGAGTCGATGATGCGCCCGAGAACCGCCATCGCCTGCTCGCACTGTGCGTCCCAGGGGTGGCCGTAGTTCAGGCGGGCACAGTTGCCGAACGCACGGGTCGCCGAGAAAATCGGCCCGGGCGCCAGGCTGATCCCCTGGGCCAGGGCCAGTTGGAACAGCTGCAGCGAGTCGACCCGCTGCGGGAATTCGAACCAGAGGAAGTAGCCACCCGCCGGGCGTGTCACCCGAGTGCTCGCGGGGAAGTGCCGCGCCGCCGACGCCAGCATCGAGGCCTGTTGTGCCTCCAGCGCATGGCGCAGCTTGCGCAGGTGACGGTCGTAGCCGCCTTGTTGCAGGTAGTCGGCCAGGGCTGCCTGGGCCGGCACCGATGGGGAGATGGTGGTCATCAACTTGAGTCGGCCGATCTGCTCGGCATAGCGGCCGCCGGCGACCCAGCCGACCCGATACCCCGGGGCCAGACACTTGGAGAAGGAGCCGCAGTGCATGACCAAGCCCTCGCGGTCGAAACTCTTCACCGGTTTGGGGGGCTGGGTGCCGAAATACAGCTCGGCGTAGACGTCGTCCTCGATCAGCGGTACCTGATGGCGCTGCAACAGCTCGTACAGCCCGCGCTTCTTCGCCTCGTTCATGCTCGCGCCGAGCGGGTTCTGCAGACTGCTCATAAACCAGCAGGCCTTGATCGGCAGTTCGGCGAGGCGCTTGGCCAGGCAGTCCAGGTCGATACCTTCGCGCGGGTGCACGGGAATCTCCACGGCCTTGAGCTTGAGGCGCTCCAGCACTTGCAGTGTGGCGTAGAACGCGGGGCTCTCGATGGCCACCAGGTCGCCAGGCTGGGTCACGCATTGCAGGCAGAGGTTCAGCGCCTCCATGGCGCCATTGGTGATGACCAGCTCGTCCAGCGGCAGCATCACGCCGCTGACCATGTAGCGCAGGGCGATCTGCCGGCGCAGATCGGCATTGCCCTCGGTCATGTCGGCGATCACCGCCTGGGGCGGCATGGCGCGCACGCTCTGCGCCAGGGAGCGGGCCAGACGCTGCAGGGGGAACAGGTCCGGGCTGGGGAAGGCCGAGCCGAAGGCGACGGTGTTCGGGTCCTTCAACGAACCCAGTACCGAAAACACCAGCTCGCTGACGTTCACGTCGGTGGTCGGCGCCTGACTCGCGGCGATTTCCGGTTCATGCAGCGTGCGCTGGGCATGCTCGCGGACGAAGTAGCCCGAGCGTGCCCGGGCCACTATCAGGCCGCGACTCTCCAGCAGGTAGTAGGCCTGAAACACCGTGGAGGGGCTGACGCCGTAGGTGCGGCTGGCGTGACGCACCGAGGGAACCTTTTGCCCCGGTAGCAGGACGCCTGTGCGCACCAGCTCCGCGATTTCGTCGGCAAACTTCTCGTAGCGCTTCATCCTGTCCTGGCCCAGTGGCTCAGTTGCTGGAGCGCCATACTCTACTGGCAGGTGACGGCTCATGCGATCACTTAGCGATGGGTCGGGGCCACGAAGGCGCTCTTGGCGGTGACCCGAACCTCGGGGTCGTCCTCGTCGGCGATGCTGAAGTGCAGGGGTTGCGATGCACTGGCGGCCGCCTCGGCCAGCATGGCCACGCTGAGCGGAACATCGGCGATCTCGCCCGGGGCCAGGTGCAGTCGCTGCTTGCCCTGTAGCCTGAAGCGGTCGGCCTCGGCCAGCGTGATGCGGTAGCGATGGGGTTGCTGGGTCTTGTTGATGACCTTGAGCCGGTAGATGTTTTCGATCTGCCCCAGGCCGTTCTCCCGGAACAGGCCACGGTCCTTGGTCACGTCCAGTTGCACCAGGGCACGATCGTTCAGGGCCCAGGCGAAGGCGCCGATCATCACCAGCAGCATGGTGGCGTAGCCGAGCAGGCGCGGTCGCAACAGCCGGGTCTTGGCACCGGCCAGGGCGCGCTCTGAGGTGTAGCGGATCAGGCCCTTGGCGTAGCCCATCTTGTCCATGACGCTGTCGCAGGCATCGATGCAGGCCCCGCAGCTGATGCAGTCAAGCTGCAGGCCGTCGCGGATGTCGATGCCGGTAGGGCAGACCTGTACGCAGATGGTGCAGTCGATGCAGTCGCCGAGGCCCTCGGCCTGGGGCTGGCTGTCTTTTCGGCGCGCTCCGCGGTTCTCGCCGCGGGCCGCGTCGTAGGAGACGATCAGCGTATTGTCGTCGAACATCACGCTCTGGAAGCGCGAATAGGGGCACATGTGCAGGCAGACCTGCTCGCGCAGCCAGCCGGCGTTCAGGTAGGTGGCGGCGGTGAAGAAGAACAGCCAGAAGGCGGTGGTCAGGCCCAGTTCCAGGGTGAACAGGTCGTGCACCAGTTGGCGTACCGGGGTGAAGTAACCGACGAAGGCAATCGCCGTCGCCAGGCTGATCGCCAGCCACAGGCCGTGCTTGGCGCTGCGGCGCAGCCATTTGTCGGCCGACCAGGGGGCGGCGGCCAGCTTGATCCGCTGATGGCGTTCGCCTTCGGTGACTTTTTCCACCCACATGAACATCCAGGTCCATACGCTCTGCGGGCAGCTGTAGCCGCACCAGACCCGTCCGGCCAATACGGTGATGAAGAACAGGCCGAAGGCCGCGATGATCAACAGTGCCGAGAGCAGGACGAAGTCCTGGGGCCAGAAGGTGGCGCCGAAGATGTGGAACTGGCTGTTGCCCAGGTCCCACAGCACCGCCTGACGTCCGTCCCAGTTCACCCAGGCGGTCGCGAAGAACAGCAGCAGCAGCGAGCCGGCGCCGCACAGGCGCAGCGTGCGGAACAGGCCGGTGAAGCTGCGCGTGTGGATGACGCCGCCGCTTTTGGCCGGCGTGAGCTGGAGGGGCCGGCGCGGGTCGATCGTTTCGATGACCTTGGCGGGAATGCGTTCGCTCATGGGAAGAGCCTCGTCTGGCGTAATCAAGTGAGGCGCATGATCGGCGCAGCCTTGTGCCGATAACAGACTCAGATTTTCCAATAAAAAGCGGATCAGATGGACAGGTTGTCGCACCTGAGGGATGCACTCAAGAGCTGAGGACCCTGGGTGAGTCGAGCGGTCGAGACGGCTAGTGCCGGCATCGCTGATATGGTTTTTTCAGATCGAACTGAGGCTGTTTCGCGATGCCCGCACCACGGATAGTTGCAGGCACTCGGTCGGCCGCAGTTCAGTGGTGCTCGGCCGGCGATCAGTCCTGATGAGGTAGCCTGCAGATGTACCAGTACGATGACTACGACCGCGCCCTGGTGCGCGAGCGCGTGGCGCACTTTCGTGATCAGATCGAGCGGCGTGTCAGCGGCGAGCTGAGCGAGGAAGAGTTCCTGCCTTTGCGCCTGCAGAACGGCCTGTACCTGCAGAAGCATGCCTACATGCTGCGTGTGGCGATTCCCTACGGCACCCTGTCGTCGCGCCAGATGCGCGTTCTGGCCCGCATCGCCCGGGAGTACGACCGGGACTACGGACATTTCACGACGCGCCAGAACATCCAGTTCAACTGGGTCGAGCTCGACCAGGTGGCGGACATTCTCGAGCTGCTGGCCGACGTCGAGATGCATGCGATTCAGACCTCCGGCAACTGCGTGCGCAATATCACCACCGAGGCGTTCGCCGGGGTCGCCGCCGACGAGCTGCTCGACCCGAGGCCGCTGGCGGAAATCCTGCGGCAGTGGTCGACGATGAACCCGGAATTCCTCTACTTGCCGCGCAAGTTCAAGATCGCCCTGTGTTCTGCACGGGAAGATCGGGCGGCGGTCATGGTGCATGACATCGGCCTGTACCTGTACCGCGACGAGGCTGGGGCGATGGTGCTGCGGGTGATGGTCGGCGGTGGCCTCGGGCGCACGCCGATCCTCGCTCAGCAGATCCGTGACGGCCTGCCGTGGCGGCATCTGTTGTCTTACGTCGAAGCCGTGCTACGGGTCTACAACCGCCATGGCCGACGTGACAACAAGTACAAGGCGCGTATCAAGATCCTGGTCAAGGCCCTTGGCATCGAGGCATTCGCCAGGGAAGTCGAGGCCGAGTGGCAACAGATCAAGGAGGGGCCGGCCGAGCTGACCGAGGCCGAATACCAGCGGGTGGCGGCGGCGTTCGCTGCGCCGCCCTATGCCGCCCTGGCGGATACCGATCTGGACTTCGGCAGCGCCCTGGCACGGGATCAGGCCTTCGCCCGCTGGGCGTCGCGCAACGTCCGCCCGCACAAGGTGCCGGGCTACGCCTCGGTGGTGCTGTCGACCAAACCGGGCGCGAGCGCATCGCCCGGGGATGTGACCTCGATGCAGATGGAGACCATCGCCGACCTGGCCGACGATTACGGCTTTGGCGAGATACGCATCGCCCACGAGCAGAATGTGGTGCTGCCCGATGTGCGCAAGGCCGACCTCCATGCGTTGTACCAGCGCGCCCATCGCCACGGCCTCGGTACGGCCAATGTCGGCCTGCTGACCGATGTGATCGCCTGTCCCGGAGGCGACTACTGCGCCCTGGCCAACGCCAAGTCGATTCCGCTGGCCCACTCGATCCAGCAGCGTTTCGAGGACCTCGACTACCTGCACGACCTGGGCGACATCAGCCTGAATATCTCCGGTTGCATGAACGCTTGTGGTCACCATCATATCGGTAACATCGGCATCCTGGGCGTGGATAAGAACGGCAGCGAGTGGTACCAGGTGACCATCGGCGGCACTCAGGGCACGGATAGCGCCCTGGGCAAGGTCATCGGACCGTCGTTCAGCGCCGCACAGATTCCTGGGGTCATCGAGGCCCTGGTGAAAACCTTCGACGATTACCGGGAAAGCGACGAGCAGTTTGTCGACACGCTGCGGCGCATCGGGCTCGAACCGTTCAAAGACTCGGTGTATGCCAAGGGTGAGGTGCCGGCATGCACAATCTGATTCGCCTGCTCGACGGGCAGGCCAGGCTAGTCGAGGACGACCCCTGGCATTGGCTTGCCGATCCGGCACAACCCGCGGCGAACGGCCGCTTGATACTGCCGGTGGCGGCCTGGCTGCAGAGGCAGGACGAGGCGACGCTAGCAGGCGGGCGCCCCAGCCCGGATGGGCTCTGCCTGGCGCCGGAAGACGAGGTCGAGCAGATACAGGTCTATCTGCCGCTGCTGCCGCTGATCGCCATCGAGTTCCCCAGCTTCCGTGACGGCCGTGGTTACAGCCAGGCCTACCTGTTGCGCACCCGTCTGGGCTGGACGGGCGAGTTGCGGGCCGTCGGCGATGTGCTGCGCGACCAGCTCAGCCATATGCGCCAGTGTGGCTTCGATGCCTTCGCCATACGCGAGGACAAATCCGCCGCGGACGCCCTCAAGGGCCTGGCGGGCGCGAGTGTGCTGTACGGACGCTCGGCTATCGAGCCACGGCCGTTGTTTCGACGCCGCGACGAAGGCTTAAAGAACTGACAGTGCGGCTGCGGTCGAATTACAGCCTGACGGTGGTGAGTTGCCACCAGTCCGGCAGCAGCCGGCGGGTCTGTGGCTGGGCGAAGCGGTCGTCCAGCAGGTACACCACGCCCTCGTCCTCGGTGGTGCGAATCACCCGGCCGGCGGCCTGCACCACCTTCTGCAGCCCCGGGTAGAGGTAGGCGTAGTCGTAGCCGTTGCCGAACATCTGTTCCATGCGCGCCTTGATCTCTTCGTTGATCGCGTTGACCTGCGGCAGGCCCAGGGTGGCGATGAAGGCGCCGATCAGGCGCTTGCCCGGCAGGTCGATGCCCTCGCCGAAGGCGCCGCCCAGCACGGCGAAGCCGATCCCCCGGGAGTGCTCGGTGAAACGGTCGAGGAAGGCCTGGCGATTGAGCTCGTTCATGCTGCGCGACTGCTGGAGGGTCGGCACCTCGGGATGCAGGCTCCTGAACAGGTCCAGCACCTGCTGCAGGTAGGCATAGCTGCTGAAGAAGGCCAGGTAGTTGCCCGGCTTGGCGCGGTATTGCTCGGCCAGGACCCGGCAGATGGGGGCGAGGCTGGATTCGCGGTGCGGGTAGCGGGTCGAGAGGTTGCGCACGATGCGCACGTCCAGCTGCTCGGCGGAGAAGGGCGAGGCCACGTTCAGCCACTGGGTCTCTTCGGGCAGGCCGAGCAGGTCGCGGTAGTAGTCGGCGGGTTGCAGGGTGGCGGAGAACAGGGTGGTGCTGTGGGCGGTGGCGAAGCGCTCGGCGAGGAACACTGCGGGGACCACGTTGCGCAGGCACAGGTCGGCGCTGGGGAAGGTGCCCTGGGCATCGTTGCGGGTGATGTCGAACAGCGAGTGGGGCCCGTAGGCCTCGGCCAGGCGGCAGAACAGCGAGGCATCCAGGTAGAACTGCAGCAGCGAGCGCTCGTTGTTGCTGGGCTGATCGGTCAGGTGGTCCTTGATCGCGCCCACCGCCTTGTTCAGTGCGGCGACGAACAGGTCGGGCAGGGCAGGGTAGATCTGGTAGGGCAGCGTCTGATCCTGATGCAGCTGGTGCCAGTGCCGGGCGACGCGCTCCAGGGCGCCCTTCAAGCGGACCGGCGCCGCCGTGCACAGCGCGTGGAAGTCGTCCTGGATCAGCTCGGCGGTGTACATGCCGCGGCCGCGTTCGACCAGGTTGTGGGCCTCGTCGATCAGCAGGGTGATGCGCCAGTCGTACTGCAGGGTCAGGCCGTAGAGCAGGGCGCCGAGGTCGAAGTAGTAGTTGTAATCGCAGACCACCACGTCGGCCCAGTGGCACAGTTCCTGGCTCAGGTAGTAGGGGCAGATCTGATGGGCCAGGGCTACCTGGCGCACGTCCTGCTGGGTCAGCCAGCGGCGTTCGACGGCGGCCAGGCGGGCGGCGGCCAGGCGGTCGTAGAAGCCCTTGGCCAGCGGACAGGACTCGCCATGGCAGGACTTGTCCGGGTGTTCGCAGGCCTTGTCCCGGGCCACATGCTCGAGCACGCGCAGCGGCATCTGCTCCTCCTGCCTGCGCAAGCTGGCCAGGGCGTCCAGGGCCAGGCGCCGGCCCGGGGTCTTGGCCGTGAGGAAGAACAGGCGGTCGAGCTTCTGCGCGGGAAAGGCCTTGAGCTGAGGGAACAGGGTGCCGAGCGTCTTGCCGATGCCGGTGGTGGCCTGGGCCAGCAGCGTGTGGCCGTCCCGAGCCGAACGGAAGACATTCTCGGCCAACTGGCGCTGGCCATGACGGAACGCAGGGTAGGGAAAGCGCAGGCGTTCCAGGCTGCTGTCGCGGGCGCTGCGGTGCAGGCCCTCCTGCTCGGCCCAGGCGATGAAGCGGCGGCACTGCAGGTCGAAGAAGGCCCTCAGCTCGGCGGCGCCGAAGCGTTCGCGCAGGACCGTCTCCTGCTGGGTCACGACATTGAAATACACCACCGCCAGCTCGACTGCATCGAGCTCGTAGTTCAGGCACAGCAGCCAGCCGTAGACCTTGGCCTGGGCCCAGTGCAGCAGGCGATGGTTCTGCGGAATGCGCGTCACGTCGCCGCGGTGGGTCTTGATCTCTTCCAGCAGGTTGGCCTCGGGGTCGTAGCCGTCGGCCCGGCCGCTGACCAGCAGGCCGGGGAAGGCGCCGGCCAGGGGCAGTTCGGCCCTATAGTCCGGGCCACGGCGGCTGACCACGGTCTGGTGCCCGGCCATGCCCTCTTGGGCCGAGGGCGAAGGGGTGAAGCGCAGGTCCAGGTCGCCTTCCTTGGCGGTGAACTCGCAGAGGGCGCGTACCGCCACTGCATAGCTCATGGCCGGGTCCACTGCACGTAGCAGACTTCGATCGGCAGGCCCTGCTCGGCGCAGAAGGCGAGCCAGCGCTTCTGGTTGTCCTGCAGGCGATCGCCGGGGCCTTTCACCTCGATCATGCGGTAGCGCTGTTCGCCCGGGTAGAACTGGATCAGGTCGGGCATGCCGGCGCGGTTGGCCCTGATGTCGCGCAGCAGGCGCTGGCAGCAGAGCTTCAGGTGCGCGGCCGGGATGCAGGCCAGCGCCTGTTCCAGCAGTTCCTCGCCGAGCATGCCCCAGTATACGAAGGGCGACTGGGTGCCGAACTTGGCCCGGTACAGGGCTCGGATGTGTTCCTGATAAGCGTCCGAATCCAGGCGTTGCAGGCAGGCGGCGAACAGCGCCGCGCGCCGCGCGTAGAAGTCCGGGCTGAGCAGGTCCGCCGGCCCGCTCTGGAACGGGTGGAAGAAGGCCCCGGGCAGGGGCGCGAAGATGGCCTCCCAGCACAGCAGGCCGAACAGGCTGCAGATCAGGCTGTTCTCCACGTAGTGCACCGGGGCGTGATCGCGATGCAGGTGCTCGCGCACCGCGTACTCGACGCCACCGGCCTCGGGCTGGGCCAGGGTCAGCTCGAGGCGCGCCTCCGGTACCACGGCTCGGCGCTTGGCCGCCGGCAGTCCCAGCTTGCGTTGCAGGCGCGGCAAGGCGCGTTGCACCTGCTGGGCCTCCTGCTCGTGGCGTGGCGCGGCGCCGACCTGCAGGGCCAGGGCATGGGCCTCGGCATGGCGCTCGAGTTTTTCCAGCACGCGGATCTGTCGCCAGCGGGCCTCGCCGTAGGCCGAGCGCCGATAGAGGTCCAGGGCCTGCTCCAGCTCGGCCTGCCGCTCCTGGTGCTGGGCGAGCTGGAACTGCAGCCTGGCATGACGCGACTGCAGGTAGGGGTTGGCCGAGGCGAAGGTTTCCAGGTCCCCCAGCAGGGCGTCGATAGCCTCCCCGGCCTCAAAACGCAGGCGCAGTTCGCGCAGAAACAGGTAATGCTCCAGGTCTTCACGGCAGCGGAATGCCCGCGAGTCCGGGGTGATGGCCACGGCTTCGTAGCGCAACACACCCAGGTCGGCGAGGACGAACTCCGACCAGTCCTGGCTCAGGTTGCCGAAGAACAGCAGGCGCAGGCGCTGGCACAGCTCGCTTATCGTCAGGCTGTACAGGCTGTCCCCCAGGCCCGGGCACCAGGCCGCGAAGGGCTGGGGGCCGGGGGGCGACGCGGTGAGCAGTTCGAGCAGCTGGCTTTTCTTCAGCGAATTGTGGCGCTCGGCCAGCGGCAGGTGGGCGAGGGCCTCGTCCTTACGCAACAGGGCGACGACCTCGGCGGCGGCCAGCGGCGCATCGTCGACCAGCCAGCCAAGGGCCAGCAGCCGCGCCGCCGGGGCCCGGATAGCGCCGATCTCGGCATAGCTCAGCTTGCTGGCGCGAAAGTGCGGCCCCTTGCGCATGAGCAGGCGCACCAGCAGGGCCTGGGCGCCCAGCTCCAGTTCGGCGAACTGGACGATAAAGGCCTGCTCCGCGTCGCTCAGCAGGTCGCGATAGCGCTCGCCTATCCAGGCGAGGGCCGACTGGAAGTTGCTCAGGTAGTAGAAGTCGGCGGGGAGGGCGGTTGGCATGGGCTGCTTGGCTGGATTTATGTCCAGTATTCTGCTCGTGCCCGTGCCTCGATTCAACCGCCGGGCTCGCCCATCCGTCTAGCCGCCGGCATATTCCTGGGCCGAGGGTACAATGACGCTTTTGAGCGGGGGATGACCTGTGGGCAGTACGGCTCGATTCGGCGTAGGCGATGCTTCTTACCAGGCCGCAGGGGGGATAGAAGGGCTGCGCCGCCTGGTCGACGACTTCTACCGGATCATGGACGAGTCGGACGTGGCGGCGGATATCCGCCGCATGCACCCGCAAAGTCTGGAGCAGGCCCGGGACAAGCTGGCCTGCTTTCTCAGCGGCTGGCTCGGCGGCCCGCGGCTGTATCAGGAGAAGTACGGCGCCATCGCGATTCCCGCCTTCCATGCGCAGTGGCCGATCGATGAGGCCCATGCCGAGGCTTGGCTCGGTTGCATGGCGCAGGCCATCGCCCGGCAGCGCTATTCCCCGGCCTTCGCCGAGTACCTGCTGACCCAGCTGCGGGTGCCGGCGCAGCGCATCGTTCAGGCCAGCGGCAATCGTCAGGCTCAGTCGCGGTAGAACACCTGCACCAGGTGATAGCCGAACTGGCTCTTCACCGGGCCGTGCACCTCGCGCAGCGGCTTCTTGAAGATGATCTGATCGATCACCCGCACCATCTGCCCCGGACGCACCTCGCCGAGGTCGCCGCCGCGCTTGCCCGACGGGCAGGTGGAGTATTTGCGCGCCAGCACATCGAAGGCCTCGCCGGCGGCGAGGCGCTTCTTCAGCGCGGCCGCCTCGGCTTCGGTCTTGACCAGGATGTGGCGGGCCATTGCCTTTGCCATGACGGGTTCCTCATTTCCTCGGGGCGCCTATTGTGCCAGCTCTCGCCGCGCCAGCAGAATGGCGTCAACCGCAAGACATTTGTGTCGCCGGGAATCTCGGCCGATTCTGGCCTAACGTATTGATTCCACCTAACGGAAGCCCCCGCCCATGGACCTTCATTCGCTGCTGAAAATCCTGGCCAGCCAGGACGGTTCCGATCTCTACCTGTCCACCGGCGCGCCGCCCTGTGCGAAGTTCAACGGCGTGCTCAAGGCCCTCGGTCAGGAGCCGTTGAAGTCCGGCGATGTGGCGCAGGTGGCCGAGTCGATCATGGACAGCGCGCAGCGCGAGGAATTCGAGCGCGAACTGGAGATGAACCTGGCGATCTCCCTGGCGGGCATCGGCCGCTTCCGCATCAACATCTTCAAACAGCGCAACGAGGTGTCCATCGTCGCGCGCAACATCAAGATGGAAATCCCCCGCTTCGAGGACCTCAAGCTGCCCGAGGTGCTGCTCAAGACTGTGATGGAGAAACGTGGCCTGGTGCTGTTCGTCGGCGGCACCGGCTCGGGCAAGTCGACTTCCCTGGCGGCGCTGATCGACTACCGCAACCGCAATAGCGGTGGCCATATCATCACCATCGAGGACCCGGTGGAATACGTCCACCGGCACAAGAAGTCGATCATCAACCAGCGCGAGGTGGGGGTGGACACCCGCAGCTTCCATGCCGCGCTGAAGAACACCCTGCGCCAGGCCCCGGACGTGATCCTGATCGGCGAGATTCGTGACCGCGAGACCATGGAGCACGCCCTGGCCTTCGCCGACACCGGCCACCTGGCCATCTCCACCTTGCATGCCAACAATGCCAACCAGGCGCTGGACCGCATCATCAATTTCTTCCCGGAAGACCGCCGCCCGCAGCTGCTCAATGACCTGGGCAACAACCTCAAGGCCTTCGTCTCCCAGCGCCTGGTCAAGACCGCCGATGGCAAACGCCGGGCCGCGGTGGAAGTGCTCCTGGGCACACCGACCATCCGCGACCTGATCAAGCGCAACGAGTTCTCCGAGATCAAGGAGATCATGGAGAAGTCGAAGAACCTCGGTATGCAGACCTTCGACCAGGCCCTGATCGATCTGGTCCACGAAGGCGCCATCGACGAGGACGAGGCGGTGAAGAACGCCGATTCGGCGAACAACGTGCGCCTCAAGCTCAAGCTGTACCGGGACAACCCGGCCACGCCGAGCCCGGCCCCCGTGGCCGAGAAGGCCGCCGCGACGCCTGCCGCGGCGAGCGATAAGGGCGACTGGGGGCTGGAGCTGAAACTGGAGGCGATCGAGGAAGATTCGCCGCCCGAGGACCCGGGGCGGCCGGGGATCTAGGAGCAGAAGCCGCCTGAGCCGCCTCCGGGCGGTCGCCCCTGCGCAGCAGCTGTACCGGGAAAATTCACCTTCACTGTGCATGATCTCTCATGCCGAGACGACTTATGTTCCCTATCCAAGCCAGTGCCACTGGGGCGATCGGGAGAGTCGTGATGCAAATTGCCGTGCTGACATTCGAGGGATTCAACGAACTGGACTCCTTCGTCGTGGCTGGACTGCTCAACCGCCTGCGCGGCCAGGGCTGGCAGGCGCAGATCACCTGCCCAGACGCCCAGGTCGTCTCGATGAGCGGGGTACAGGTGCAGGCCCAACAGCCCCTGGAGTTCGCCAACCAGGCCGATGTCGTGCTGTTCGGCAGTGGTATCCGGACCCGAGCGATTGCCGAAGACCCCGCCATCCTCGAGCGCCTGCGCCTCGACCCGCAACGCCAGTTGATCGGCGCCCAGTGCTCGGGAGCCTTGCTCATGGCCAAGCTGGGGCTGCTGGACGGCCTGCCGGCCTGCACCGACCTGACCAGCAAACCCTGGGTCGCGGAGGCGGGCGTGCAGGTACTGGATCAGCCCTTCCATGCCCAGGGCAAGCTGGCCACCGCCGGTGGCTGCCTGTCGTCGCCTTACCTGGCCGCCTGGGTCATCGCCAAGCTGGCCGGGGAGGCAGCCTGCGCCGAGGCGCTGCACTACGTGGCGCCGGTGGGCGAGAAGCAGCAGTTCGTCGAGCGGGCGCTGGCGGTGGTGCGCCCCTATCTGCAGGCTTAGTTTTAGTTGACGGGGTTGGTTGCCAGCCCGCCAGGCATGTCCTGGTTATCGCCAGCGCCCGCGGGGCAGCTGGCTGGGGCCTCGAAGCCGCGGGGCGGGCTGTTCAAGGCGAAGCCGAGGCTTGGGGCTCGACCGCCGCATCCCGCTCCCCCAGGCACTCGCAGAAACGAAACAGATAGCCATCCGGATCGCTGACGAAGAATTCGCGCTGTCCATGCTCGATGGCATCGGCCCTATACCAGGATTCGCTGATCTCGGTCTCCGGCTGCACGTCGGCGGCCTGCAGGCGCGCCAGCAGGTCGGCCAGGGTCGCAATCTCCAGCTGGAAGTGGATACCCTTGCCCTTCGGGCCCGGCCGCTGCATGCCGCAGACTGCCGCGCCGGGCGCCTGCAGCAGCATCAGCTGCGCGCCCTCCAGCTCGAAGTAGCCGAAGCGGTCTTCCGGGCGCTCGAAGCATAGACGGAAGCCGAACACCTCCTGATAGAAGTCCTTGGAGCGCTGGTAGTCCTCGACCACCAGCTCCGGAACCAGTGCATTCCATTGCATGGGTGCAAATCTCCTCGATGTTTATTGAAACGAGCAGGGCGCTCGTTGGTTTCAGGCCGGGACCCGGAACCAGAACTCGATTTCGTCGGTATCTTCGGCGAATTCGGCGGCATGTTCGGCGCCGGCCGGCACGTGATACCAGTCGCCGACCCCGTAGGTGGTGGTCGAGCCCTGCATCGTCAGGATCAGCGCGCCGCGGGTGATCACGCCATAGTTGTCGGTGTCATGAGCGTGGGCCGGGATGCGGGTGCCGGCGGGGTAGGAGGCGAAGAGCACATCGCTACCCTCGGCCGCGAGCTTGTAGGCATCGAAGCGGCCGTCGTACAGGGGCAGGGTCTTGATCTTGTCGGGGTACTGTCCAGCCATGCTGGGGCTCCTTGTGGGGGGATTGTCCTGGGTATAGAGGCCCGGGTGGGCCGATAGAACCTTGAGTCTATCCCTTGGCCTGATAGGTACCGGGGCCATGGGGGGCGGCGACGAACGCCTCCAAGGTTTCGGCGGCATTTGAGAGTTGTTGCAGGGCAGGGAAGTCCGAGGCTCTGACAAGCTCGGGCAGCATCGCCTGAGTGAAGAACCAGGCGACCGCCGCGGTAACGCCAGCCTGATTGATGTTATGACGCTCGACCTCCAGCGGGGTGCGGTTCAGCTCTGTCTCCAAGGCTGTATAGGCCCACAGCAACTGATCGGTGATTCGGCCTATCCAGGGGGCGTGCTGTTTGTCCGCCGGACGCAGGTTGCGTTCGTAGACGACTTGCACGCTCTTCTCGCAGGCGGCAAGCGCCAAGCCCATGACCCGCAGGGTCTCGAGACGCTTGTCTGGAGCGCTGGGCATCAGCGAATTGCTCCCATCGGCCAGGCTTTCCGCGTAATCGAGGATGAGCGTGGAATCCATCAGTACGGAGCCGTCGGCGCAAACCAGCGAAGGCGCTTTCACCACCGGGTTGATCTGGCGAAATTGCTCGAAGTGGAGAAAGACCGAGACAGGTCGGTGTTCGAAGGGCAGCTTGAGCAGCTGCAATGAGACCGCGACACGGCGCACATAGGGCGAATCCAACATTCCTATCAGTTGCATACTCTCTCCTTGGCCCAGGGCCGGCTGAATCAGTTGCCGTTCATTACACTCGATAAGGTAAGGCTCAGTCTTACTGCTGCTTGCTGTGGCACCAGATACGACTGGTTGAAACTAAAGGCTTTGGCCGATGGGCCCTATGTATTGAGCGTCGCGAGGGCCTCTTTGATGCTGAGACGCCTTGTGGGCTGTTGCCTGGGGATTATTGCGGTTCAGTCGGGCGCTGGGCCAGGGCCGCGTGTTCGGCGAGCTCGGCCTGGATGAAGGCGGCGATCATGCTCCGGTAGACCTGCTCGGTAACCTCCGGGTCGGCACCCAGCTCGCGTGACAGCTCGCGTACCTTGGCGATCACCTGCTCGACCCGTTGCGGCGCCCTGACCTCGTCCGTGTCGCTCTTGAAGCGTGCGGCCTGGGCGACGAAGGCGCCGCGTTCGGCCAGCAGGGCAACCAGTTGGCGGTCGAGGCGGTCGATATGGGCCCGCACTTGGGCGAGGGATTGGCAATCAACTTCCATGTCTTGCTTGTCTCCTGTCAGGGATATGGGGGATTACCGCTCAGGACTGCAATTGGTGCTTCGCCGTTGGCTTTCCGGGCTGCGCAAAGGGGGAGGCGAAGCGCGCGCTGTCGGCGAACAGCGGGCCGACCTTGTAGCCGGCCCGGCACCGGCGGAGCACGGCATAGCCGGCCAGTTGTCGGTCGTGCAGAATGCCGAGCGCCGTGCTCTCGGGCTGGGCGATCCAGCGCTGAAGGAAGGTGTCACGGCTCTCGGGGAAGAGCGCCCGGTCGTAGGCGCACAGGTCGGCGAAGGGCAGGCCGGTCAGGGGCACGATATCGGCGTCGTGGCACGGCTCATCGCCCGCGACGCCCTGGTAGCGCACGTTGGCATGGGCCAGGGCGAAGCCCGATTTGCGGTAGTTGTCCTGCTGCGTGACCACGCCGTCCAGGCCGATGGTGCGGCCGGCGAGGTAGGCCAGGCCGGCATTCCAGATCTGCAGGCCATAGCCCTGGCCCCGATACTCTGGTTTGACGATGTAGAAACCGAGAAAACCGAAGCCGGCGCCGTATTTCACCACCGAGATGACGGCGATGGGCTCATCGCCGAGCAGGCCGATCAGAAAGCCATCGGGGTCGGCCGCGTAGTAGCTGTCGGCATCGTGCAGGCCCGGATTCCAGCCTTCCGCCGCCGCCCAGTCGATGGCGATATCGAGCTCCGCGCGGCTCATGGTTCGGATGCGGTAGTCGGGTTCGTGCACGCGCTGCCTCCATTGTGCCTGGCTGAATCGAATGCGAGTGGGCGCTTGCCGTCACGCACACTCATCAGCCGACGCTAGGCGATCGCGCCCGGCCTGTCCATCGGATGATCCGCCATGGACAGGCCTTGTGGCGAGCGCCCTGGGCCCAGGTCGGACAGCGGCTGTCAGTCCTGCAGCTCGGGCAGGCCCCGGTACAGCTCCAGCGCCTGGGGGTTGGCTAAGGCGTCGGTGTTCTTCACCGGCTTGCCGTGCACCACGTTGCGCACCGCCAGCTCGACTATCTTGCCGCTGATGGTGCGCGGGATGTCGGCCACGGCGATGATCTTGGCCGGCACGTGGCGCGGGGTGGTGTTGGCGCGGATCACCTGGCGGATGCGCGCCTGCAGGTCGTCGGTCAGCGAGACGCCTTCGCGCAGGCGCACGAACAGCACCACGCGCACGTCGTCGTCCCACTCCTGGCCGATGGCGATGGATTCCAGCACTTCCTCGACCTTCTCCACCTGGCGGTAGATCTCGGCGGTGCCGATGCGCACCCCGCCCGGGTTGAGCACCGCGTCGGAGCGGCCGTGGATCACCAGGCCGCCGTGTTCGGTCTCCTCGGCGTAGTCGCCGTGGGCCCAGATGCCGGGGAAGGTGTCGAAGTAGGCGGCCTGGAACTTGGCGCCGTCTTCGTCGTTCCAGAAGCCCACCGGCATGGAGGGGAAATGCCGGGCGCAGACCAGCTCGCCTTTCTCGCCCTGCACCCGCAGGCCGGCGTCGTTCCATACCTGCACGTCCATGCCCAGGCCCTTGCATTGCAGCTCGCCGCGCCACACCGGCAATACCGGGTTGCCGAGGGCGAAGCAGGAGACGATGTCGGTGCCGCCGGAGATCGACGACAGGCACAGGTCCGCCTTGATCTCGCGGTAGACGTACTCGAAGCTCTCGTGGGACAGCGGCGAGCCGGTGGAGAGGATGGCCTTGAGGCGGCGCAACTGGTGGCTGCTGCCCGGCCGGGCGCCAGCCTTCTCCAGGGCCGCGAGGTACTTGGCGCTGGTGCCGAAGACGCTGATGTCCTCGGCGTCGATCAGGTCGATCAGACGCTCGGCGCCGGGGTGGAAGGGCGAGCCGTCGAACAGCACCAGGGTGGCGCCCAGGGCCAGGCCCGAGACCAGCCAGTTCCACATCATCCAGCCGCAGGTGGTGTAGTAGAACAGCGTGTCGCTGTCATCCAGGTCGGTGTGCAGGCCCAGTTCCTTGACGTGCTGCAGCAGCACGCCGCCGGTGCCGTGGACGATGCACTTGGGCACGCCGGTGGTGCCGCTGGAGTAGAGGATGTACAGCGGGTGGTCGAAGGGCAGCGGGGTGAACTGCGGCTCGCCGCCGGCCCGGTAGAAGGCGTCCCACAGCGCGACGGGGGCGTCGGTGGTGAAGTCCTCGGCCTTGGCCTGCGACCGCGAGTAGGGCACGACGATCAGCTGTTGCAGCGACGGCAGGCGTTCGAGAATTTCGTTGAGCTTGCCGGTCAGATCGAGGTTCTTGCCGGCATAGCGGTAGCCGGCGGCGGCGATCAGCACCTTGGGTTCGATCTGGCCGAAGCGGTCGATCACCCCCTGAGTGCCGAAGTCCGGCGAGCAGGACGACCAGGTGGCGCCGAGGCTGGTGGCGGCGAGCATGCCGACCACCGTCTGCCAGGTGTTGGGCATGAAGGCGGCGACCCGGTCACCCACGCCGACGCCGGCGTTGCGCAGACTCTGCTGCAGGCCGGCGACATGGGCGGCCAGCTCGGCATAGCTCAGCTGTTCGCGCGAGCCGTCCTCGCCGACGGCGACCAGCGCCGGATGCGCGTCGCGGCGGCGCAGCAGGTGCTCGGCGAAGTTGAGCCTGGCGCCCGGGAACCAGTGGGCGCTGGGCATGGCCGGGCCTTCCTGCAGCACGGCCTGGGGCGCCTGGCTGAAGCGGATCTCGAAGAAGTCGACCACGGCCTGCCAGAAGGCTTCGCGCTGCGCCACGCTCCAGTCGTGCAGCGCCGGGTAGTCGGCCAGTTCGAGGCCGTGGCGCTGGTTGACGAAGCGGCGGAAGGCATCCATCCGGGTGGCGGCGATACGCTCGGCCGAAGGGGCCCACAGGGGTTGTTGCATGGCGACTCCTCATCTTCATTCTTGTTGTGCCAGGCCATCGAACCTGACCGGTGGCACGCTAGCCTAGCGCTCGCCGCGTGCCTTGAACGCCAGCGACTCTTTTTACTCGGCTGCCGACCTGGCCGCCGTTGTAGAGCCTGTGCACCGGACGGATCGCCTCTGCGCCGCGCCTGGCGCTGGCGCTTTACAGCCCGTAAAGCATGGCTGACGCCTCTGGCCCGATCAGGCGCCGGCCAGCCGGGCGCGGGCCACCCGCGAACCGTTTTCCTTGCCCAGCACGCTGCAGATGCGCTGGCCGGCGGCGATCAGCCGCTGCAGGTCGACGTCGGTGGCGATGCCCAGGCCGTCGAGCAGGTACAGCACGTCCTCGGTGGCGACATTGCCGGTGGCGCCCTTGGCGTAGGGGCAACCGCCCAGGCCCGCGACCGAACTGTCGAACACGCTGACGCCCTCCAGCAGGCTGGCGTAGATGTTCGCCAGGGCCTGGCCGTAGGTATCGTGGAAGTGCCCGGCCAACTTGTCGCGGGGAATGTCGCGGGCGACCACCTCGATCAGCCGGCGGGTATCGCCGGCGGTCCCGGTGCCTATGGTGTCGCCCAGGGACACCTCGTAGCAGCCCATGGCGAACAGGTCGCGGGCCACGCGGGCGACCTGTTCGGGGGCGATGAAGCCGTCGTAGGGGCAGCCGAGCACGCAGGAGACATAGCCGCGCACGCGGACGCCCTGCTGCCGGGCGGCATCGAGCAACGGCAGAAAGCGTTGCAGGCTCTCGCCGATGGAGCAGTTGATATTCTTCTGCGAGAAGGCCTCGCTCGCGGCGGCGAATACCGCCACTTCCTTCACGCCCGCCTCAACGGCGGCCTCGAAGCCCTTCATGTTGGGCGTCAGCGCCGCATAGGTGACGTTCGGGCGCTGCTGGATGCCGGCGAACACCTCGGCGCTGCCGGCCATCTGCGGCACCCACTTGGGCGAGACGAAGCTGCCGACCTCGATATAGCTCAGGCCGGCGGCGGTCAGGTCGTCGACCAGGCGCACCTTGTCGGCCACGCTGATCGGTTGTTTCTCGTTCTGCAGGCCGTCGCGGGGGCCGACTTCGACCAGGCGGACGGAGGTAGGCAGGCTCATCGGGGTTCCTCGTTGCTCTCGGGGTTTGCCCTAGGGTGCGCCGTGCGCACCGGCGGGGCAATGGTGCAGGCGTGGGGTGGATGGCCACCCCGCGGAAAACCGCAAAGCGTTTTCCGCCGTCTCTCGTTATCGAGTCCCGGATGTCGGTGGACAAGCTTCGCGTTGTCCACCCTACGGGCGGCAATCAGCCCTCGTCCAGCTCCACCAGCACGCTGCCCTCGGCGACCATCTCGCCTTCGCCGCAGTACAGCGCCTTGACCGTGCCGGCATGGGGCGCGCGGATGCTGTGCTCCATTTTCATCGCCTCCAACACCACCAGGGCGGTGCCGGCCTCGACGGCCTGGCCGGCCTCCACCAGCACGCGGACGATGCTGCCGTTCATCGGGGCGGTCAGGCCGCCATGGTGGGCGTGACTGGCCTCGGCCTCGGCGATCGGGTCGACGCGGCTGATGCCGTGCAGCTCACCCTGGAACTCCAGGTACAGGCTGTCGCCGCGGCGTACCGCCAGGTGACTGCGGCGCAGGCCATTCCGTTCCACCACCAGTTGTTCGCCGCGCAGCTGCGCCGCAGGCGGCGCGCTGTGGCGCAGGCGCACCACCTGGCTTTCGCCGTTGCAGGCCAGGTGCAGGTCGATTTCGCGCGGCAGTCCGGCACGCCAGCCGGCGGTGGCGCTCCAGGGCGAGTGGTAGTCCTCGTGCTTGCGCCGCAGTGGCTCGCTCTGCACGAAGGCCTCGCCGGCGAGCTGCCAGAACTCGGCCGGCAGCTCGCCGCTGGGCGGCAGCAGCTGCGCTTCATGACGCGGGATAAAGCCGGTATCCAGCTCGGCGTCGGCGAAGGCCGGGTGGGCCAGCACGCGGCGCAGGAAGGCCAGGTTGGTCTTCACGCCGCCGACGGCGGTCTCGTCGAGCATGGCCAGCAGGCGCAGGCGTGCCTCCTCGCGGTTGTCGCCCCAGGCGATCAGCTTGCCGAGCATGGGGTCGTAGAAGGGCGACACCTCGTCGTTCTCGGCCACGCCGCTGTCGACTCGGCGGCCGGGGCCGGCGCCGGCTTCGCGATACAGCGCCAGGCGGCCGGTGGAGGGCAAAAAATCGTTATCCGGGTCCTCGGCATACAGGCGCACCTCGATGGCGTGGCCGATCAGCGGCACCTGTTCCTGGGTCAGCGGCAGCGCCTCGCCCCGGGCCACGCGGATCTGCCAGGCCACCAGGTCCAGGCCGGTGATCGCCTCGGTGACCGGGTGCTCCACTTGGAGTCTTGTATTCATCTCCATAAAGAAGAAGTCGCCGCGCTCGTCCAGCAGGAACTCCACGGTACCGGCGCCGACATAGCCGATGGCCTGGGCAGCCTTGACCGCCGCCTCGCCCATGGCGCGGCGCAGCTCCGGGGTCAGGCCCGGTGCCGGCGCCTCCTCGACCACCTTCTGGTGGCGGCGCTGGATCGAGCAGTCGCGCTCGTTGAGGTATAGGCAGTGGCCGTGCCGGTCGGCGAACACCTGGATCTCCACGTGGCGCGGCTTGAGCACGTATTTCTCCACCAGCATGCGCGCGTCGCCGAACGACGACTGCGCCTCGCGCTGGGCGCTGGCCAGGGCCTCGGCCAGCTCGGCCTCGCGCTCGACCACCTTCATGCCCTTGCCGCCACCGCCGGCGGCGGCCTTGAGCAGTACCGGGTAGCCGATCACCTCGGCGGCGGCGCGGAAGGTCTCCAGGTCCTGGGCTTCGCCGTGGTAGCCGGGCACCAGGGGCACGCCGGCGACTTCCATCAGCGCCTTGGCCGCCGACTTGCTGCCCATGGCGTCGATGGCCGAAGCCGGCGGGCCGAGGAACACCAGCCCGGCCTGCTCGATGGCCCGGGCAAAGTCGGCGTTCTCCGAGAGGAAGCCGTAGCCGGGGTGGATGGCCTGGGCGCCGCTGGCCTTGGCCGCGGCAATCAGAGCGTCGATGCGCAGGTAGCTGTCGGCCGGTTTGGCGCCACCCAGGTCGATGGCCATGTCGGCCTCGCGCACGTGGCGGGCGTCACGGTCGATGGCGCTGTGCACCGCCACGGTCTTGATGCCCATGGCTCTGGCGGTGCGCATCACCCGGCAGGCGATCTCGCCGCGGTTGGCCACCAGCAGGGTGTCGATATGCGTGAGGGTCATGCTTGCGGCTCCTGCCAGGCGGGTTGGCGTTTAGTGAGGAAGGCGTTGAGGCCCTCCTGGCCCTCGGCGCTGACGCGGATGCGGGCGATGGCGTTCTCGGTGTAGCGGCGCAGCGCCGGGGTCAGCACGCCGCTGCCGACTTCGCGCAGCAGGTCCTTGGTCGCCTGCATGGCCTGGGGGCTGTTCTGCAACAGGTTGGCGATCCAGGCCTCGACCGCGCCGTCCAGCTCGGCGGCCGGGTAGCATTCGGCGAGCAGGCCCAGCTCGCGGGCCCGTTCTCCGTCGAAGCGTTCGGCGGTCAGGGCATAGCGGCGGGCGGCCCGCTCGCCCATGGCCTGGACCACGAAGGGGCTGATCACCGCCGGGGCCAGGCCGATACGCACCTCGGACAGGCTGAACAGCGCGTCCGTCGTGCCGATGGCCATATCGCAGCAACTCACCAGGCCGACGGCGCCGCCGAAGGCCGCGCCCTGGACCACCGCCAGGGTGGGAATCGGCAGGCGGTGCAGGTTGTACATCAACTCGGCCAGCTCGCGAGCATCGTTCAGGTTGGCGTTGTAATCCAGTGCTGCCGAGGCCTGCATCCAGGCCAGGTCCGCGCCGGCGGAAAAATGCTTGCCGCGTCCACGCAGCAGCAGGAAACGCAGGCCCTTGTCGTCCTTGATCGCGTCCAGGGCGAGGATCAGCTCGCGGATCATCTGCGCATTGAAGGCGTTGTTCTTCTCCGGGCGGGCGAGCCACAGGGTGGCGAAGCCGCGCGGGTCTCTGTCCAGTTCGAGGGTGCTGAAGTCGGTCATGGTTTTCCCCTGGCTTACATGCGGAACACGCCGAACTGGCTCGGCTCGATCGGGGCGTTGAGGCTGGCGGACAGCGCCAGGCCGAGCACCTCGCGGGTCTGCGCCGGGTCGATGACGCCGTCGTCCCACAGCCGCGCGCTGGAGTAGTAGGGATGGCCCTGGCGCTCGTACTGCTCGAGGATCGGCTGCTTGAGCTTGGCCTCGTCCTCGGCGGAGAAGGCGTGGCCGGCGCGCGCGGCCTGCTCGTGCTTGACTTGGACCAGCACGCCAGCGGCCTGTTCGGCGCCCATCACGCCGATCCGCGCGTTCGGCCACATCCACAGGAAACGCGGGTCGTAGGCGCGGCCGCACATGCCGTAGTTGCCGGCACCGAAGCTGCCGCCGATGATCACGGTGAACTTAGGCACCTTGGCGCAGGCCACGGCGTTGACCAGCTTGGCGCCGTGTTTCGCAATTCCTCCCGCTTCATATTTCTGCCCGACCATAAAGCCGGTGATGTTCTGCAGGAACAGCAAAGGGATGCCGCGCTGACAAGCCAGTTCGATGAAGTGCGCGCCTTTCTGCGCCGACTCCGCGAACAAGATGCCGTTATTCGCCAGGATCGCCACCGGGTAGCCCTGGATATGGGCGAAGCCGCAGACCAGGGTGGCGCCGAACAGCGCCTTGAACTCGTCGAACACCGAGCCGTCGACGATCCGCGCGATCACCTCGCGCACATCGAACGGCTGCTTCGCATCGCAGGGGATCACTCCGTAGAGCTCCTCTGCGCCGTACAGCGGGGCGATCGGCTCGCGGTGGTTGAGCACGCCCTGCTTGCGCCAGTTGAGGTTGGCGATGCTGCGCCGGGCCAGGGCCAGGGCGTGTTCGTCGTTGTCGGCGTAGTGGTCGGCCACGCCGCTGGTCTTGCAATGCACGTCGGCGCCGCCGAGGTCCTCGGCGCTGACCACCTCGCCGGTGGCGGCCTTCACCAGCGGCGGGCCAGCCAAAAAAATCGTTGCTTGCTGGCGCACCATAATGGCCTCGTCGGCCATGGCCGGCACATAGGCGCCGCCGGCGGTGCAGGAGCCCATCACCACGGCGATCTGCGGGATGCCCATGGCGCTCATATTGGCCTGGTTGAAGAAGATCCGCCCGAAGTGCTCGCGATCGGGGAACACCTCGTCCTGGCGCGGCAGGTTGGCGCCGCCGGAGTCCACCAGGTAGATGCAGGGCAGGCGGTTCTGCTGGGCGATGGCCTGGGCGCGCAGGTGCTTCTTCACGGTCAGCGGGTAGTAGCTGCCGCCCTTCACCGTGGCGTCGTTGGCCACGATCATGCACTCGATGCCCTCGACCCGGCCGATGCCGGCGACCACCCCGGCGGCCGGCACCTCCTCGCCGTACACCTCAAAGGCGGCCAGCTGGCCGATCTCGAGGAAGGGCGAGCCGAGGTCGAGCAGGCGGTTGATGCGCTCGCGCGGCAGCAGCTTGCCGCGCGAGGTATGGCGGTGCTGAGCCTTCTCGCCGCCGCCTTCGTGGATGCGGGCGAGGAGGGTATGCAGGGCGTCGACCTGCTCAAGCATGGCCGCGCTGTTGGCGGCGAACTCCGGCGAACGGGTATTGATCTTGGTGTGCAGGATGGCCATCTGGGGCGCTCCACTCTGTTCTGATCGCTCCCATGCTCTGCGTGGGAGCGTGCTTCTCATGGGTTCCCACGCGGAAGCGTGGGAACCATCACTGTCGACCAAGCCTTACTTGGTTTCGTTGAACAGCTCGCGGCCGATCAGCATGCGGCGGATCTCGCTGGTGCCGGCGCCGATCTCGTAGAGCTTGGCGTCGCGCAGCAGGCGGCCGGTGGGGAACTCGTTGATATAGCCGTTGCCGCCGAGGATCTGGATCGCCTCCAGGGCCATCTGGGTGGCGCGTTCGGCGCTGTAGAGAATCACCCCGGCGGCATCCTTGCGGGTGGTCTCGCCGCGGTCGCAGGCCTGGGCCACGGCATACAGATAGGCGCGGCTGGCGTTGAGCTGGGTGTACATGTCGGCGACCTTGCCCTGGATCAGCTGGAACTCGCCGATGGACTGGCCGAACTGCTTGCGGTCGTGGATGTAGGGCACCACCACGTCCAGGCAGGCCTGCATGATGCCGATCGGCCCGCCGGCCAGGACCACGCGCTCGTAGTCGAGGCCGCTCATCAGCACCTTCACGCCGCCGTTCTCCACGCCGAGGATGTTCTCCTCCGGCACCTCGACGTCATCGAAGAACAGCTCGCAGGTGTTGGAGCCGCGCATGCCCAGCTTGTCGAACTTGTTGCCGCGGGAAAAACCCTTCCAGTCGCGCTCGACGATGAAGGCGGTAATGCCGTGGGCGCCCTTGTCCAGGTCGGTCTTGGCGTAGATCACGTAGGTGTTGGCGTCCGGGCCGTTGGTGATCCAGGTCTTGGAGCCATTGAGCACGAAGCGATCGCCGCGGCGCTCGGCGCGCAGCTTCATCGACACCACATCGGAGCCGGCATTGGGCTCGCTCATGGCCAGGGCGCCGACATGTTCGCCGCTGATCAGTCTGGGCAGGTACTTGGCCTTCTGCGCGGCGGTGCCGTTGCGGTTGATCTGGTTGACGCACAGGTTGGAGTGGGCGCCATAGGACAGGCCGACCGATGCCGAGGCCCGGCTGATCTCCTCAATGGCGACCACGTGGGCCAGGTAGCCGAGCCCGGCACCGCCGTACTCCTCGCTCACGGTGACCCCGAGCAGGCCCATCTCGCCGAACTTCTTCCACATGTCGGCGGGGAACAGATTGTCATGGTCGATGGCCGCGGCGCGCGGCGCCAACTCGGCGGCGACGAAGGCCTGAACCTGTTCGCGCAGCATGTCGATGGTTTCGCCCAGGGCGAAGTTGAGGGACGGATAGCTCATGGTTCCACCTGTGATTGTTCGGATTAGGTTCAGGAGTTAATGCTTTGTTTTTTATCAATTTCGGCTAGAGCTGTCAGACAGCGCTCTTCGGCCGTATCCAGTTCCAGCTGCATCTGCTGGATGTCCAGCAACTGCTGTTGCAGCTGGGCGCGGCGCTCGGTGATCTTGCCCATGAAGGTCTCCAGCTGCTTGCGATTGCCGTGGCCCGGGTCGTACAACTCGATCAGTTCCTTGCATTCGGCCAGGGAGAAGCCGATGCGTTTGCCGCGCAGGATCAGCTTCAGGGTGACCTTGTCCTTGCCGCTGTAGATGCGCTCCTGGCCGCGCCGCTCGGGACTGAGCATGCCTTGCTCCTCGTAGAAGCGGATGGCGCGGGTGGTGATGTCCAGCTCGCGGGCCAGATCGGAGATGCTGTAGGTCGCAGCCATGACGGGGTTCCGTTGATTTACCTTTACGTTAACGTAAGGCTGAAAGAGGATTTAGTCAACGGGCGAGTACGGTGAATGATCACGGGGTCGAGCGGGCAGGGCGCCGCCGGGGCCCTGACCTGTCCCGGACGGGTAGAGGAAGGCGGATTCAGTGGCGGGTCTGTCCTTTATTCCGCCGAGGCGACCCGGTGGAATAAAGGACGAACAACACCTATCAGTTGCGTGCCACCAGGCTGGCGCCGCTGTAGCTGGACGCGCCACTGACCACCACATGGTAGGTGCCGGCTTGCGGGTTGTTGAAGGTGCAGCTCTCGTTGTTGTTGCTGCGCCGTGGGCGGCAGTCATAGCTGGAGCTGGAGGGCACGGCACCGTAGCGCACGTAGAGGTCGGCATTGCCCGTGCCGCCGGACAGGCTGATGGTCAGGCGGCCGACGCCTGCCGGCAGGGTGATGCTGTAGGTCTTCATCGAGCGCCTGCCGCCGGACAGGCCTGTGATCGCTACAGCATTGAACAGGGTGTCCTGGTTGCCGGCGGGTGGACCGGCCTGCCTATCCACTGCCGCCCGCGCATCGACGAGACCGCTGCCGCAACCTTCGGCACAGGCGACGGGTAGTGGCCGGGCCGTGCTCTTCAGGTTGCTTTCCACCTGCGCCGGCAATTGCGGGTTGGCCGCCTGCATCAGCGCCACCACCCCGGCGACGTGGGGCGCGGCCATGGAGGTGCCGCTGTAGTAAGCGTAGGCGGGGGCTCCCGGCACGGTGCTGCCGCTGTTGAGGGGCGAGAGGATGCTCGAGCCGGGGGCGGCGACATCCACGACCGAGCCGTAGTTGGAGAAGCTGGCGCGGGCGCCGCTACGGGTAGTGGCGGCGACCGTAATGACGTTGTTGCAGTTGGCCGGGGTGAAGTTGGCCGCGTTGGCGTTGCTGTTGCCCGCGGCGACCACTACGGTGGTTCCACGGCTGACCGCGCTGTCGATGGCGTTCTGGGTGGTGAGGCTGCAGGTTCCGGTGCCGCCCAGACTCAGGTTGATCACCTGGGCCGGCGTGCTGGTCATCGGCACGCCGCTGACGCTGCCGCCGGACGCCCAGATGATGCCGTCGGCGATGTCCGAGGTGTAGCCGCCGCAGGTGCCGAGCACGCGCACCGGCATGATCTTGGCGTTGTAGGCCACACCGGCAACGCCTTCTGTGTTGTTGGTGAGGGCCGCGACTGTGCCGGCGACATGGGTGCCGTGCCAGCTGGAGTTCTTCGGCGTGCCGCACTGGCCGCTGGTCCAGTCGCCCGGATCGCTCGGGTCGGCGTCGCGGCCGTTGCCGTCGTTGGCCACAGTGGTGTCGGCGATCATGTCGTAGCCGGCGATGATGTTGCCGTTGAGGTCCGGGTGATGGGTGATGCCGGTGTCCAGCACGGCAACCACCGCACCGCTGCCGGTGGAGCGATCCCAGGCCGTAGGCAGGTTGATGCCACCGGTGGGCTCGTAGTAGTGCCACTGCTCGTTGTAGCGCGAATCGTTCGGGGTGTAGACCGGCTGGAGCAGGGCGTCGACCTCGACGTACTCGACGCTGGGGTTGTTCGCCAGTTCCTGCAGCAAGGCGGTGGCCTCCAGACGGTCGAGCTTGCGTACGGACCTGATGACGTCGGCGCCGACTGCGGTACGTCGCAAGTGGCCGATGGCCAAGCCGCGACGCAGTCCGGCCCGGTTCAGGGCCTGGGCGCGCAGGCTGCTGCTGGCCTGCTCGCCACTGCCGCTGCGGTACTTGACGATGAAACGGTCGTAGGTCTTGCCTTCCTTGAGCATGCTGGCGTTGATGCGGGCGGCGTCGCTGCCGGGCGCGGAAAAGGCCATGGGCGCTGCGATGGCCAGGGCACAGGCGGCAGCCAATGCATGGACGCGAAGCGTTCGATGGGTACGAGTCTGAGTAGAAAACACTGGTGCAACCCCTATAGGCATGGTTAAGGGCCGCAAGCTGCGACCCCGATTAAGGGAACTACTGCAGAGTGCTTCCAGCGCTTGCAGGGGGTGCCCGGTTCACGGTCAGGCGATGCCGGGCGATTGCGAAGCCAAGAGGTCCTGTTCCTAGTTAACGGACTGCGCGTCCCTGTGCGGGGGCGACTGCCTGGGGCCGTCGCGATCCTGCTGCGCCTATCTCCGAGCCCGTTGGGGCGAGACTCGAGGGGCATCATGGTTGGCTCAACTGGGTGAGCCGACGCGGCGCACTATGGAGTCGCTTCTGCTTATCGGCATAGCGCTGGAACCCTGGACTGCGACTGCCTTCACATTGCGACGAACGGACACTGACCAGCGGCGGTGGCGGCTGGAAAGAGGTGCTGGACGGAGCGGACAGGCCGCGCTGTGGCGGTAAAAAAGCCCCCGCACAGGCGGCGGGGGCAAGGGGAGGCGCCTGAGCCTAGTAGCGTGCTACCAGGCTGGCGCTGGAGTAGCTGGAGTAACCACGCACCATCACGTGGTAGGTGCCCGCTTGCGGGGCGTTGAAGGTGCAGGTTTCGTTATTGCCGTTCAGGTAAGGACGGCAGTCATAGCTGCCGGTGGTCGGAGCCGAGCCGAAACGGACATACAGGTCGGCATCGCCGCTACCGCCGGACAGGGTGAAGCTCAGACTGGAAACGCCCGCCGGAACCGTGATGCTGTACGTCTTGCTGGAGCCCTTGCTACCGGACAGGCCGTTGATCGGCTGGCCATTGAACAGGGTATCGTTGTTGACCGGCGGGCTACCGAGCTGAGCGTCGAGTGCCGCGCTGGCATCGACTATGCCGGTGCCGCAGCCCCCCGAGCAGCTGCCGGGCAAGGGGCGGGTGCTGCTCTTCAGGTTGCTCTCCACCTGCGCCGGGGTCTTGGGGGCGGCCGCCTGCATCAGGGCCACCACCCCGGCGACGTGGGGCGCGGCCATGGAGGTGCCGTTGTAGGCGGCGTAGCTGGCGCTCCCCGGAGTGGTGGTGCCGCTGTTGAGCGTGGACAGGATGCCAGAGCCCGGAGCGGCCACATCGACCACCGAACCGTAGTTGGAGAAGCTCGAACGCGAGCCGCTACGGGTGGTGGCCGCCACCGTGATGACGTTGTTGCAGTTGGCCGGGTTGAAGTTGGCCGCGTTGGCGTTGCTGTTGCCCGCGGCCACCACCACGCTGGTGCCACGGCTCACCGCACCGTTGATGGCGTTCTGCGTGGTGAGGCTGCAGCTGCCGCCGCCGCCCAGGCTCATGTTGATGACCTGGGCCGGGGTGCGGTTATTCGGCACGCCGCTGACGCTGCCGCCGGAGGCCCAGACGATGCCGTCGGCGATGTCGGAGGTGTAGCCGCCACAGGTGCCGAGCACACGCACCGGCATGATCTTCGCGCCATAGGCCACGCCCGCCACGCCGAGGCCGTTGTTGGTGACGGCCGCTATGGTGCCGGCGACATGGGTGCCGTGCCAGCTGGAGTCGCTGGGTTCGTCGCACTGGCCGGTGGTCCAGTCGCCCGGGTCGGAGGGGTCGGCATCGCGGCCGTCGCCGTCGTTGGCCACCGTGGTGTCGGAGATCATGTCGTAGCCGGCGATGACGTTACCGTTGAGATCCGGGTGGTCGGTGATCCCGGTATCCAGCACGGCGACCACCACGCCGCTGCCGGTGGAGCGATCCCAGGCGGTGGGGGCGTTGATCCCGGCGGTGGCCTCGTAGTAGTGCCACTGCTCGTTGTAACGCGCGTCGTTCGGGGTGAATACCGGCTTGAGCAGGGCGTCCACCTCGACGTATTCGACGTTGGGGTTGGCGGCGATCTGTTGCATCAGGGCCTCGGCGCCGGCGCGGTCGAGCTTGCGGGCGGATTTGATGACATCGGCGCCGACCGAGGTGCGACGCAGATGGCCGACGCCCAGGCCCTGCAGCATGCCGGCCTGGTTCAGGGCCTGGGCGCGCATGCTGCTGCTGGCCAGCTCGCTGCTGCCGCTGCGGTACTTGACGATGAAGCGGTCGTAGGTCTTGCCTTCCTTGAGCATGCTGGTGTTGATGCGCGCGGCACCGACGTCCGGTGCGGCGAAGGCTGTAGGTGCAACCATCGCCAATGCGCAGGCGGTAGCCAGCGCATGGATGCGCAGTGCACGGGTAGTGCGAGTGCGGATAGGATTCACGTTTGCATATCCCCTGTAGTAGGTGGGTAACGCGGCCGCGGATTACGGCCGTGTTGGTTCCTGACCAAATAAGGATGTTCTGCAGCGTGCTTGTGGCGCCTGCAGAGTCCGGCACGGCTTCTGCCTCGACCGAACTCTCGCGAATGCAAGGGCTCATGCCCTGTCTGCGGACTGCACATCCCTGTGTACGCCCGAGGTGTGTTGTCGCCTCGTGGTCCTTTCACTTCCTGGTGTTGCGGGTATTGCCATACTCAATTGCCTGGTACCACCAGACCCGCGTCGATCGCCCAGTCCAATCGGGTTGGAAAGGCGCGCGAGGCAGGCTTGATGCACTATGGTCCCAGTTGAGCTGGTCAGCATAGCCCCGATTCTTCAGAGTGCTAGCGCGGTCACGCTCCGGTTGCGTGAGCGTCAGAGGAGTGGTCGCTCTTCGTGCGGCATTCGACGAAAAGAGTATGGACAGCCTGCAATGGCTTGCTTACGTTAACGTCAACGTAAATTGACGGCGGCGGTACAGTCGCCAGCGGCAAGTCATAACCCATGACAAGTACAAGAAGGGAAGCCCATGAACCATCTCAGTTACACCCGCGGCCCCCAGGACAAGCCCCTGCTGGCCATGACCATAGGCCAGGCCTTCGACGCCACGGTAGCGCGTTTCGCCGAACGCGAGGCCCTGGTGGTGCGCCACCAGAGCCTGCGTTACAGCTGGGCCGAGCTGGCCGAGCAGGTCGAATGCTGCGCCCGCGCCCTGCTGGCACTGGGCGTGCAGCAGGGCGAACGGGTGGGCATCTGGGCGCCCAACTGCGCCGAGTGGTGCATCACCCAGTTCGCCACGGCCAAGGTCGGCGCGGTGCTGGTCAACATCAACCCGGCCTACCGCGGCAGCGAGCTGGACTACGCCCTGAAGCAGTCCGGCTGCGCCTGGCTGGTCTGCGCCGATGCCTTCAAGACCTCCGACTACCACGCCATGCTGGTGGCGCTGCTGCCGGAGCTGGCCGCCAGCCAGCCGGGGGCGCTGCGCAGCGCGCGCCTGCCGCAGCTGCGCGGGGTGATCAGCCTGGCACGCCAGGCGCCGGCGGGTTTCCTCTGCTGGCATGAGCTGGCGGGCCTGGCCGCGGAGGTCGCGTCGCGGCGGCTGGCCGAACGCCAGGCGCTGCTGCAGTTCGACGAGCCGATCAACATCCAGTACACCTCCGGCACCACCGGATCGCCCAAGGGCGCGACCCTGAGCCACTACAACATCCTCAACAACGGCTACATGGTCGGCGAGAGCCTGGGCCTGAGCGAGCGCGACCGCCTGGTGATCCCGGTGCCGCTGTATCACTGCTTCGGCATGGTGATGGGCAACCTCGGCTGTCTGACCCATGGCAGCACCATGATCTACCCGGCGCCGAGCTTCGAGCCCGAGGCCACCCTGCTGGCGGTGGCCGAGGAACGTGCCACCGTGCTGTACGGGGTGCCGACCATGTTCATCGCCGCGCTGGATCATCCGCGCCGCGCGGAGTTCGACCTGTCCAGCCTGCGCAGCGGGATCATGGCCGGCGCCACCTGCCCGATCGAGGTGATGCGCCGGGTGATCGACGAGCTGCACATGGGCGAGGTGCAGATCGCCTACGGCATGACCGAGACCAGCCCGGTGTCGCTGCAGACCGCCGCCGACGACGAGCTGGAGCTGCGGGTGACCAGCGTCGGCCGCACCCAGCCGCAGCTGGAGACCAAGATAGTCGACGCCGAGGGGCGCATCCTGCCCCGGGGCGAGACCGGCGAGCTGTGCACCCGCGGCTACAGCGTGATGCTCGGCTACTGGGACAACCCCCAGGCCACGGCCGAGGCCATAGACCCGGGGCGCTGGATGCACAGCGGCGACCTGGCGGTGATGGACGAGCAGGGCTACGTGCGCATAGTCGGACGCAGCAAGGACATGATCATCCGCGGCGGCGAGAACATCTATCCGCGGGAGGTCGAGGAGTTCCTCTTCACCCACCCGGCAGTGGCGGACGTGCAGGTGATCGGCGTGGCAGACGAGAAGTACGGCGAGGAGATCGCCGCCTGGGTCCAGCTGCACCCCGGCCATGCCTGCGATGCCGAGGCCCTGCGGGCCTACTGCAAGGCCAATATCGCCCACTTCAAGGTGCCGCGTTATTTCAAGTTCGTCGATGCCTTCCCCATGACGGTGACCGGCAAGGTGCAGAAGTTCCGCATGCGCGAGCAGATGCAGGCGGAGCTGGGGCAGGCGGCGCCCTGATGCCGCAGGGTGCGGGGGCGGCATGACCGACGCAAGGGTCGAGAAGGGCACCATCTCGGTCAGGCTGGTGGATGAGGCCCTGCGCGAATGGCAGGCGAAGGGCCTGGACGCCGGTGGCTTGCTGGCCAGGGCCGGCATCGCCGCCGAGCTGCTCGGCAGGGGCAACGCGCGGGTGCCCGCCCAGGCTTATGCACGGCTGTGGCGGGCGCTGGCACAGGCGATGGACGACGAGTTCTTCGGCATGAACCCGCGGCGGATGAAGGTCGGCAGTTTCGCCTTCATGGCCAAGGCGGCGTTGCGCGAGCCGACCCTCGGCACGGCCCTGGACAGCGCCCTGGCCTTCCTGCGGCTGGTCTTCGAGGGATTTGCCCCGCGCCTGGAACGCCAGGGCGGAATGGCGGCCATCGTCATCGAGGAGGCCCCGGGGCAGGGCAGCCGGGCCTTCGCCTGCTTCACCCTGTGGATGATCGTGCATGGCCTGGCCTGCTGGCTGGCCGGAAGGCGCATCCCGATCCTGGCGGCCGAACTGCGTTGTCCGGCACCGGACTATATCGGCGACTACCGGGTGATGTTCACCACTAACCTGCGCTTCGGCCGGCCCCACAGCCGCCTGCTGTTCAACGCCGAATGCCTGGCGCAACCGGTGCGCCGCAGCGAGCGCGAGCTCAGGCGTTTCCTCGCCGGGGCGCCGGCCAATATCCTGGTGCGCTACCGTGATCCGCAGAGTCACGGCGCGCGAATCAAGGCCTATCTGCGCAGCCTCAAGGCCGAGCGCTGGCCGGATTTCGAGGCCTTGTCCGGCCATTTCTACATGGCGCCCTCGACCCTGAGGCGCAAGCTGGCGCTGGAGGGCCAGTCCTACCAGGGACTCAAGGACCAGGTGCGCCGAGACCTGGCCATCGCCCGCCTGGACGGCGGTGCCGGCAACTTCGCCGAGCTGGCCTTCGAGCTCGGGTTCGCCGATGCCAGTGCCTTCTACAAGGCGTTCAAGAAATGGACCGGCACCACGCCGGGGCAGTATCGCGCGCTGATGCACCCCGAGTTGCCCTCGGCCTGAGCCGGGTTGTCCAAACCGCTCGGCCAGGTTGACGCCTGTCGACATTGCCGCCAGGAGGTCGCGCGCCGACTATTGCCGGTACTCCAAAGAACAACAACCGGGAGCCCCCCGATGCGCGATTACCTGACCGCCGCCCGCGAGTTCGATTATCCGACTGCCGTCGCCACGACCCTCGCGGGGTCGCTGGATGCGCTCAATGCCTGCGTCGAATGCTGCGACCGGCATGCCGTGCCGGGGCGCATCGCCCTGTTCTGGGAGGGCCACGAGGGCGGCAGCGCGCGCTACAGTTTCTGCGAGCTGCAGGAGCAGGCCGCGCGCTTCGCCAACTTCCTCCAGGCCCAGGGCGTGCGCCCCGGCGACTGCGTGGCCGGGTTGTTGCCGCGCACCGTCGAACTGCTGATCACGGTGCTCGGCACCTGGCGCCTGGGCGCGGTGTATCAGCCGTTGTTCACCGCCTTCGGGCCCAAGGCCATCGAACACCGGGTGCAGAGCTCCGGCGCCAGGCTGGTGGTGACCGACGCGGCCAACCGCGCCAAGCTCGATGAGGTGCAGGGCGTACCAATGATCGTCACGGTCGCAGGCCCCCGGGATCAGGGCATCCAGCGCGGCGAGTGCGGCTTCTGGGAGGAACTGGAGCGCCATTCGACCGAGTTCGAGCCGGTCATGCGCTCGGCCTCCGATCCCTTCCTGATGATGTTCACCTCCGGCACCACCGGCCTGGCCAAGCCCGTGCCGGTGCCGCTCAAGGCGATCCTGGCGTTCGTCGGCTATCTGCGCGACGCCGTGGACCTGCGCGAGGACGATGCCTTCTGGAACCTGGCCGATCCGGGCTGGGCCTATGGCCTCTACTACGCGGTGACCGGCCCCCTGGCCATGGGCCACGCCACGACCTTCTACGAAGGCTCGTTCAGCGTGGAGAGCACCTGCCGGATCATCCGCAAGTACGGCATCACCAACCTGGCCGGTTCGCCCACGGCCTATCGCCTGCTGCTGGCGGCCAGGGAACAGGTCGAAGCGCAACTCAAGGGACGCCTGCGTGCGGTAAGCAGCGCCGGCGAGCCCTTGACCCCGGAGGTGATCCGCTGGTTCGAAGGCGGCCTGGGCGCCACCATCCACGACCACTACGGCCAGACCGAGCTGGGCATGGTGCTGTGCAACCATCATGCTCTGGAGCATCCGGTGCGCGTCGGCGCCGCCGGCTTCGCCATACCCGGCCATCGGGTGGTGGTGCTGGACGAGCAGCAGCGCGAACTGCCGGCCGGGCAGCCGGGCATCCTCGCCGTCGACCGGCCGCGCTCGCCGCTGTTCTGGTTCCCCGGTTACCAGGGCCTGCCGACCAAGGCCTTCGTCGGCGACTACTACCTGAGCGGCGACACCGTGGAGCTGAACGAGGACGGTAGCATCAGCTTCGTCGGCCGTAGCGATGACGTGATCACCACCTCCGGCTACCGGGTCGGCCCCTTCGATGTGGAGAGCGCGCTGATCGAGCACCCGGCGGTGATCGAGGCTGCCGTGATCGGCAAGCCGGACCCGGAGCGCACCGAGCTGGTCAAGGCCTTCGTCGTGCTGCACGGCCAGTACCGCGCCGAGGCCGAGCTGGCCGAAGAACTGCAGCAGCATGTGCGCAGACGCCTGTCGGCCCATGCCTACCCCCGTGAGGTGGAATTCGTCGACGAGCTGCCGAAGACCCCCAGCGGCAAGATCCAGCGCTTTCTCCTGCGCAACCAGGAGATCGCCAAGGCCCAGGCGGCCGCCCACTGAATAAGGAGTCGAAAGCATGCGTATCCAAGACCGGGTATTTCTGATCACCGGCGGCTGTTCCGGCCTTGGCCTGGCCAGCGCCCGCGCGCTGCTCGAGCGAGGAGCCAGGGTGCTACTGGCCGACATCAACGCCGAAGCCGGCGCCGCGCGGGCCGAAGAGTTGGGCGGCAACGCCCGCTTCGTGCCGACCGACATCACTCGCGAGGAGGACGGCCAGCGTGCGGTAGCCGCTGCGCTGCAGGCCTTCGGCGGCCTGCACGGGCTGATCAACTGCGCCGGCATTGCCCCGGCGGAGAAGGTCCTGGGGCGGGGCGGCGCCCACGGCCTGGACAGCTTCAGCCGGGTCGTCCAGATCAACCTGGTCGGCAGCTTCAACATGTTGCGTCTGGCCGCCGAGGCCATGGCCCAGGGGGAGGCGAACGAGGAAGGCGAACGCGGGGTGATAGTCAACACCGCCTCGGTCGCCGCCTACGACGGGCAGATGGGCCAGGCCGCCTATGCCGCCTCCAAGGGCGGGGTGGCGGCGCTGACCCTGCCGGCGGCCCGCGACCTGGCGCGCTCCGGCATCCGCGTGATGTGCATCGCCCCGGGCATCTTCGAGACGCCGATGATGGCCGGCATGCCCCAGGAGGTGCGCGACTCCCTGGCCGCCAACGTGCCGTTCCCGCCACGCCTGGGGCGCCCGGACGAATACGCCGCGCTGGTGCGGCACATCATCGAGAACCCCATGCTCAACGGCGAGGTCATCCGCCTGGATGGCGCCTTGCGCATGGCGGCCAAATAAAACGGTCCAACTAATCTGAAAGGGTGGCCCGAATGCTGAGTGGGCCACCGAGACTGCTTATGAGAGGTAGCAAGATGTCCATGAATTCCGATCCGGTGGTAATCGTCAGCGCCGCGCGCACGCCCATGGGCGGCTTTCTCGGCGACTTCAAGGAGGTCACCGCCGCGCAGCTGGGCTCCGCCGCGATCCGCGCCACCCTGGAGCGTGCCGGTTTGGCCGCCGATGCGGTGGAGGAGGTCATCATGGGCTGTGTGCTGCAGGCCGGCCAGGGCCAGGCCCCGGCACGCCAGGCGGCCCTCGGCGCCGGCGTGGACCAGGGCACGCCGTGCTCGACGGTCAACAAGATGTGCGGTTCGGGCATGAAGGCGGCGATGCTCGGCCACGACCTGCTGCTGGCCGGCAGTGCCGAGGTGGTGGTCGCCGGCGGCATGGAGAGCATGTCCAATGCGCCCTACCTGCTGGAGCGGGCGCGCAGCGGCTACCGCATGGGCCACGGCCGGGTGCTCGACCACATGTTTCTCGACGGCCTGGAGGACGCCTACGACAAGGGCCGGCTGATGGGCACCTTCGCCGAGGACTGCGCCCAGGCCTACGGTTTCAGTCGCGAGCAGCAGGACGCCTTCGCCATCGCCTCGCTCAAGCGGGCGCAGCAGGCCATGGCCGAGGGACGCTTCGGCGCCGAGATGGTCGCGGTGCAGGCCCCGGCCGGCCGCGAGGCGCGCCTGATCGACAGCGACGAGCAGCCGCCCAAGGCGCGCCTGGACAAGATCCCCACGCTCAAGCCGGCCTTTCGCGAGGGCGGCACCGTGACCGCGGCCAACGCCAGTTCGATCTCCGACGGCGCCGCCGCGCTGCTGCTGATGCGTCTGTCCGAGGCCGAGAAGCGCGGCCTCACGCCCCTGGCGGCGATCCGCGGGCATGCCAGCTTCGCCCACGCGCCCAACCTGTTCGCCACCGCGCCGGTCGGCGCCCTGCAGCGGCTGATGAACCGCACCGGCTGGAGCCTGGGAGAGGTCGACCTGTTCGAGGTCAACGAGGCCTTCGCCGTGGTGCCGATGGCGGCGATGCGCGACCTGGACATTCCCCACGACAAGCTCAACGTGCACGGCGGCGCCTGCGCCCTCGGCCACCCGATCGGCGCGTCCGGTGCGCGGGTGTTGGTGACCCTGCTCAGCGCCCTGCGGCAATACGACCTCAAGCGCGGCGTCGCCTCGCTGTGCATCGGCGGCGGCGAAGCCACGGCCATGGCCATCGAACTGCTGAACTGAACCGGGAGAACGTCATGATTCCATCCGAAGAAGAGTTGCAGATTCGCGACGTGGCCCGCCAGTTCGCCCAGGAGCGGCTCAAGCCCTTCGCCGCCGAGTGGGACCGCGCGCACCGCTTCCCTGTCGAGGCCCTGCGCGAGATGGGCGAGCTGGGCTTCATGGGCATGCTGGTGCCGGAGCAGTGGGGCGGGGCGCAGACCGGCC
Source organism: Pseudomonas sp. MBLB4123 (assembly GCF_051904775.1). Lineage (NCBI taxonomy): Bacteria > Pseudomonadati > Pseudomonadota > Gammaproteobacteria > Pseudomonadales > Pseudomonadaceae > Pseudomonas > Pseudomonas sp. MBLB4123. The sequence goes on along the minus strand of NZ_CP196711.1, from coordinate 1,209,161 downwards.
ACCTGGCCTACGCCATGGCCCTGGAGGAGATCGCCGCCGGCGACGGCGCCTGCTCGACCATCATGAGCGTGCACAACTCGGTGGGTTGCATGCCCATCCTCAAGTACGGCAGCGAGGAACAGAAGCGCCGCTTCCTCCAGCCCCTAGCCGAAGGCAAACAACTCGGCGCCTTCGCCCTCACCGAGCCCCAGGCCGGCTCGGACGCCAGCGACCTGCGCACCCGCGCCCGGCGCGACGGCGACCACTACGTGCTCACCGGCAGCAAGCAGTTCATCACCTCCGGCAGTCACGCCGGCATGGTGATCGTCTTCGCCGTCACCGACCCGCAAGCCGGCAAGAAGGGCATCAGCGCCTTCATCGTGCCCACCGATACGCCCGGCTACTCGGTGGTGCGGGTCGAGGACAAGCTCGGCCAGCACGCCTCGGACACCTGCCAGATCCAGTTCGACGAGCTGCGCCTGCCGGCCAGCCTGCGCCTGGGCGAGGAAGGCGAGGGCTACCGCATCGCCCTGGCCAACCTCGAGGGCGGGCGCATCGGCATCGCCGCCCAGGCGGTGGGCATGGCCCGCGCCGCCTTTGAGGCGGCCCGCGACTATGCCCACGAGCGGCAGACCTTCGGCAAGCCGATCATCGAGCACCAGGCGGTGGCATTCCGCCTGGCCGACATGGCCACCCAGATCGCCGTGGCGCGGCAGATGGTGCATCACGCCGCCAGTCTGCGCGAGGCCGGCCTGGCCTGCCTGACCGAGGCCTCGATGGCCAAGCTGTTCGCCTCGGAGATGGCCGAGAAGGTCTGCTCGGCGGCCATCCAGACCCTCGGCGGCTACGGCTACCTGCAGGACTTCCCGGTCGAGCGCATCTACCGCGACGTGCGCGTGTGCCAGATCTACGAAGGCACCAGCGACGTGCAGCGCCTGGTGATCGCCCGCAGCCTCTGAAAAGCGGTCTCGGGCCTGCGGCACGCTGGCGATACTGCGTTAAAGCAGCCTCGGAATGCTCATTCACAATCAGCAAACTCAGTCTCCTTGGCTGTTTTGCCTTGCCTCAGTCTAGCGGTGTAAACCCCGTACCTTGTTCAGTGGAGGTGGCGCAAGACTCAAAGACGGGGCGTAACCGAGTCTGGCGCGTGGCCGAGTTGTAGTGGTACCGCCATGGCATCAGATGTTGCGCTCGCTGCTCGGAGTCTTCGCCTCTACTTAAGCCTCGTCCCGGTCACTGCACTGTCATGACTGCGCCATCTGCCTGCCACATGGATTGGCTGCAATCGAAGCAGGTCTTTCGGAGAGGCGACGATGAGAATCTGCGTGATTGGCGCTGGCTATGTGGGCTTGGTGACGGCGGCCTGTTTTGCCGAGATGGGCAATTGGGTGGTCTGTGTCGAGCGTGATCCCTTTCGTGTCGCACGCCTGAAGCGCGGCGAGGCGACTATCTACGAACCGGCCTTGGAGCCGATGCTCAAGGCGCATCTGGCCAGCGGCCAACTCAGCTTCAGCCAGTCCCTGGCGGCGGGCACCGCCCAGGCCGATGTGGTGTTCATTGCCGTGGGCACGCCTAGCGGGGAAAACGGTTCGGCCGATCTGTCCCACGTCATGGCGGTGGCCGAGGAGTTGGGCGCGGTCTTGCAACAGCCTTGCCTGGTGGTCGACAAGTCGACGGTGCCGGTCGGCACGGCGGAGCGGGTCGGCCAGCGGATCAATGGTTGCCTGGGGAAGCGCGGCAAAACGTTTCGGGTCTCGGTGGCCAGCAACCCGGAGTTTCTCAAGGAAGGCTCGGCCGTGGACGACTTCATGCGCCCGGATCGGGTGATTATCGGCTGCGAGGATGCGGCAGGCACCGAACTGCTGCGCCGTCTCTACGCGCCCTTCCTGCGCAACCACGAGCGTTTGTTGTGCATGGGCGTGCGTGCTGCGGAGTTCAGCAAGTACGCGGCCAATGCCTTCCTCGCCACCAAGATCTCCTTCATCAATGAAATGGCCGGACTCTGCGCGCGCCTGAACGTGGATATCGAGCAGGTGCGTCGGGGCATCGGCAGCGACACGCGCATCGGCACCCACTTCATCTACGCGGGTTGCGGTTATGGGGGCTCCTGCTTCCCCAAGGACGTGCGCGCGTTGATCCGCGCGGCGGAGCAGGAGGGCATAGAGCCGGGCATCCTGCGTGCCGTAGAAGCGCGCAACGCATTGCAGAAGACCCTGCTGTTCCAGGCATTACGCGAGCACTTCTCCGGCCATCTGCAGGGGCGCGTGGTCGCCCTCTGGGGACTCGCCTTCAAACCAGGCACCGACGATCTGCGCGAAGCTCCCAGCCTGGTGCTGTTGGAGGCGCTGCTGGCGGCCGGGGCCAATGTTCAGGCCTGCGACCCGGTCGCCACGAGCGGCGTCGCCGCGCGCTATGTCCAGGCGCTGGAGAGCGGCCAGCTGCGCCTGAGCGAATCGCCTTACGGCGTCGTCGAGGGCGCCGATGCCCTGGTGCTGGTGACGGAATGGAAGCAGTTTCGCCAGCCGGACTTCGCCCGCATCCGCGGTTTGATGCGCATGCCGGCGCTGTTCGACGGGCGCAACATCTACGACGCCAAGCAGCTCGCCGAGCTGGGTTTTCTCTACCGTGGCATCGGGAGGCCGGCGCTCGGCCGTTGTCTGGCCGGCGCAGCCTGATAGACTGCGTCGGCATTCTGTTCCCCTCCAAGGAGTCCCATGATTAAGAAATGCTTGTTCCCAGCCGCCGGTTACGGCACGCGCTTTCTACCCGCGACCAAGGCCATGCCCAAGGAGATGCTGCCGGTGGTGAACAAGCCGCTGATCCAGTATGGCGTCGAAGAGGCGCTCGATGCCGGCCTGACCGAGATCGCCATGGTCACCGGCCGCGGCAAGCGCTCGCTGGAGGATCATTTCGATATCAGTTATGAGCTCGAGCACCAGATTCGCGACACTGACAAGGAGAAATACCTGGTCGGCATCCGCCGCCTGATCGACGAGTGCAGCTTCGCCTACACCCGTCAGGTGGAAATGAAAGGCCTCGGCCATGCCATCCTCAGCGGCCGCCCGCTGATCGGCGACGAGCCCTTCGCCGTGGTGCTGGCCGACGACCTGTGCCTGAACCTGGAGGGCGACGGCGTACTGACCCAGATGGTCAAGCTGTACAACCAGTTCCGCTGCTCGATCGTGGCGATCCAGGAAGTGCCCGCCGAAGAGACCCACAAGTACGGGGTGATCGCCGGCGAGATGATCCGCGACGACATCTACCGGGTGCATAACATGGTCGAGAAGCCCAAGCCTGAGGATGCCCCGTCCAACCTGGCGATCATCGGCCGCTACATCCTCACCCCGGATATCTTCGAGATCATCGAGAACACCCCACCGGGCAAGGGCGGCGAGATCCAGATCACCGATGCGTTGATGAAGCAGGCCCAGGACGGCTGCGTGCTGGCTTACAAGTTCAAGGGCCAACGTTTCGACTGTGGCGGTGCGGAAGGCTATATCGACGCCACCAACTTCTGCTTCCAGAACCTCTACAAACCTGGCAAGGCCTACTGAGGCACAGCCATGGAGCAAGAGCCGCCTGAAGGCGGCTCTTTTCCTTTAGGGAATCGGCATGGCCTCCGAGCCCGGACCCAGGGGCTGACCATAGCTGAACTCCACATAGTTGCCCGCCGGGTCGCGCAGGCCGCAGTAATAGCCGACCGGGTAGGGCTCATCCCGCGGCGCCCAGATGAGACAGCCGGCCGCCTGCGCCCTGGCTGCCACGGCGTCGACCTCCTCGCGACTGGCCAGGGCAAAGCCGAAGTGGCTGTAATCGTCCGCGGCCAGCTGGCGATCCGCACCGCCCGGCATGATCACGAAGATCAAGCTGTGCTCCTTGCCCGGCTCGGCCATCCAGACGATGCGCGAACCCTTGCCGGCCCGCTCGTGGATCACCCGCATACCGCAGAACTCGGCGTAGAAGGCTACGCAGGCATCCAGGTCGGGCACATGCAGAGCCAGGTGGGTGAGGGTAGGGGGCATGAGCGTTCTCCCGTGCACATCCTCCAAGCATAGGCGTGGTGTGCAGGGTGGCGCGAGGTTTGCGGTATGCTGGCGACCTGCTAAGGAGGCTGACATGACCTACGACTTCGACCTGTTTGTGATCGGTGCCGGTTCCGGCGGCGTACGGGCCGCGCGCTTCGCCGCAGGCTTCGGCGCGCGCGTAGCGGTGGCGGAGAGCCGCTACCTGGGCGGTACCTGTGTCAATGTCGGCTGCGTGCCGAAGAAATTGCTGGTGTATGGCGCGCACTTCGCCGAGGACTTCGAACAGGCCACGGGCTTCGGCTGGTCGCTCGGCAAGGCCCAGTTCGACTGGTCGACCCTGATCGCCAACAAGAACAGCGAAATCCAGCGTCTCAACGGCGTCTACCGCAACCTGCTGGAAAGCAGCGGGGTGACCCTGCTCGAAGGCCATGCGCGCTTGCTCGATGGCCACAGCGTGGAACTGGACGGCCGGCGTTACAGCGCCCGGCACATCCTTATCGCCACCGGCGGCTGGCCGCACATTCCCGAGTTCCCCGGCAGCGAGCATGCGATCAGTTCGAACGAGGCGTTCTTCCTCGAACAACTGCCCAGGCGCGTGCTGGTGGTCGGTGGCGGCTATATCGCCGTGGAATTCGCCTCGATCTTCCATGGCCTGGGGGCGCAGACCTCGCTGCTGTATCGCCGCGAGTTGTTCCTGCGTGGTTTCGATGGCGCGGTGCGCCGCCACCTGCGTGACGAGTTGAGCAAGCGCGGTCTGGATCTGCAGTTCAACAGCGACATCGTACGCATCGACAAGCAGGCCGATGGCAGCCTTCTGGCCACTTTGCAGGACGGCCGCACGCTGGAGGCCGACTGCGTGTTCTACGCCACCGGCCGCAGGCCGATGCTCGACAACCTGGGCCTGGAGAATACCGCGGTCGCGCTGAACGATGAGGGCTTCATCCGGGTCGACGAACACTTCCAGACCAGCGTTCCCTCGATCCTGGCCATCGGCGACGTAATAGGTCGAGTGCAGCTGACCCCGGTCGCCCTGGCCGAGGGCATGGCGGTGGCACGGCGGCTGTTCAAGCCAGACGAGTATCGCCGCGTCGATTACCAGACGATCCCGACCGCGGTCTTCAGCCTGCCGAATATCGGCACCGTCGGTCTGACCGAGGAACAGGCGAGGGCGGATGGCTTTCAGGTGACGGTCTACGAGAGCAGGTTCCGGCCGATGAAGCTGACGCTCACCGAATGCCAGGAGCGCACCCTGATGAAGCTGGTGGTCGATGCCGCCAGCGACCGCGTGCTGGGGTGTCACATGGTCGGTCCGGAGGCGGGCGAGATCGTCCAGGGCCTGGCCGTCGCCCTGAAAGCCGGAGCCACCAAGCAGGTGTTCGACGACACCGTAGGCGTGCACCCAACCGCCGCCGAGGAGTTCGTGACCATGCGAACCCCGATTCCGGCCTGAGGAGCACATGGCACAACTCTTCTACCTGGCCGACCTGTTCGGCGTGGCGGTGTTCGCCATCACCGGTGCGCTGATGGCCGGACGCAAGTCCATGGATCTGTTCGGCGTGTTGGTCATCGCGGTGATCACTGCCCTCGGCGGCGGCACCTTGCGCGACCTGATTCTGGACAACCACCCGGTCAGCTGGATTCGCGACGATACCTATATCGCCGTGGCGACCCTGGTGGCCGTGGGGACCGTCGTCTGGGTGCGCTTGACCCAGCCGATCCACGAGACCGGCCTGTTGATCGCCGATGCCTTCGGTTTGTCCGTCTTCACCGTGATCGGCACCGAAGTAGCCATGCAGCACGGCGTGCCGCTCAGTACGGCGGTGATCATGGGCGTGATGACGGGCGTGGCGGGCGGGGTGATGCGCGACGTGATCTGCAACGAGATCCCGCTGATCTTCAAAAAGGAAATCTACGCCACCGCCTGCATCGCCGGTGCGCTGGTGTTTATTGGCCTGCGCCTGCTCAACACGCCGCACTGGATGGACACCGGCATTGCCATGCTGACCGTGCTGAGCATCCGCATGGCGGCCATTCGCTGGCGCTTTTCCTTGCCGCGTTTTCATTTGCTGGATCGAGACTAACGATGATCGAACGCCTGGATCACCTAGTGCTGACCGTTGCCGATGTCGGCGCCACCGTGGCGTTCTACGAGCGTGTACTGGGCATGCGTCATGAACTGTTCGGCAGTGGTCGCAGTGCTCTGGTGTTCGGCAAGCAGAAACTCAACCTGCATCAGGCCGGTCGCGAATTCGAGCCCAAGGCCGCGCGCCCGACACCGGGGGCCATCGACTTGTGCCTGATCAGCGACTGGGCCCTCGAGCGAATACTCCGCCATCTGGCTGAGCAAGGGGTCGAGATAGAAGAGGGGCCGGTCCTGCGTACAGGAGCACTCGGACCAATCGAATCGGTGTATTTCCGTGACCCGGACGGGAATCTGATAGAGATCGGTCGGTATTTGCGCTGAGCCGTCTCACTGTCGGTATAACTTATTTTAACAGTGAAGGCCGTTTCGAACGGTGTTGCGTTGCTCTCAAGCTCAGATTCCAAGTAAACACTAGGGTTTATGGGTTCTATGGAGAGACAGGCCGTTGCACCTGGGATTCCCCCTTGGTGTTGCACACAGACAGTTACAAATCTCAAGAGCACTCATTTTTTCGCGAATGCTGGAGGGCCCAGGCGCTCTCGGCGGCGTTCTCCTTCCTGCTTCCTCATTGCTTCTCTTAGACGATTGGCGGGCCCTTGGGTTCTCCCCCATTTCCACGGACGGTTTTAAAAGGGCTGAAAACTTCAGATCTTGCCGGGCGACTCTACGACGCATCCTTGGATTATGAAATCGTTCGATGTAGTCGAATAGATCCGCTCGTGCTTCGTCGCGAGTCCGATACGATTGATGGGCAATCCGCTCCCGCTTGAGTAGGCCGAAGAAGCCTTCGCAGGCAGCATTATCGCCACAATGTCCGACCGCACTCATACTGCAAGCCAGCGTGTTGCGACTCAGAAAGCGTTGATAGTCAGCGCTGGTGAACTGGCTGCCTCGATCTGAATGCAGGATCACTGACCAGTCACCCTGGCGCTGCCAAATCGCCATTTCCACCGCTCGGATCACCATCTACCGATCCTGGCGATGATGCATCGACCAACCGATCACCAACTTGCTGTACAGGTCGAGCACCACACACAGGAACAGTTTGCCTTCTAGGGTGGCAATCTCCGTGATGTCCGTGACCCATTTGCGTTCCGGCTCCAAGGCGGTGAAGTTGCGCTCCAGCAGATTTTTTACGCCTGCTGGGCGGCTGGTAGCTGCTCGACCGAAGCCGCGCCTCTTTCGACGTGGCCAACCTTGAATTCGCTCTGCCGCCATCAGACGAGCAATACGATTCAGGCTCACGGTTTCGCCTTCGTCGAGCAGATCTTCGCGCATGCGCGGTGCTCCGATCACGCCACGGCTGTCCTCATGGATTTCACGAATGCGCTTCATCAGGCGCGCATTCTCTTGAGCGCGCGGACTGGGCTCGCGATCCTGCCAGGCGTAATAGCCGCTGGCAGATACCTTCAGGCAGCGGCACATCAATCGCACCGGGTACTCGTTGCGGCAGCGCTGGATCACCGTGTACCGCTCGATGACTCCTTGGCAAAGTACGCTGCCGCGTCTCTTAAAAAATCACGTTCCTTGGTCACTCGGGCCAGCTCACGCTTGAGACGGGCAAGCTCCTCATCCCGAGGGCTTCCAGTACCAGGTAATGCCCTTTCTCCGTCTGGCTGCGCCTCTCTAACCCAGCGCGTGAGCAGGGGTGGCGCAACACCAATCTCTAGGGCCACCTGCCGGCAACTCGTCCCAGAGCGACGAGCCAGTTCGATGGCTTCCCGTTTGTATTCCGGGCTGTATTTCTTGCGCTTGGACATGAACACTCCTTTAACTCGATGTGAGCTTACTCGAAAGTGTCCGTGCTAACGGGGTAGAACCCCTTGAGGACATCGGCCCACACAGTCGCCCAAAACCTGGGAAGGCTCAGATCATCAATCAGAAGCCAACCCTTGGTCGATTTGGGAATAGAAGAATTTCGAAGCTTGATGCATGCCATAGGACGGCGATGCTAGAGACGAAGAACTAGCACTGGCAAGCTTCGTGTAAGGAAGCAGAGGGCTGCAATAGGTTCCTGAGGCTCGTAAACGCAACACCCCTGAAACGGCACTCACTTAACATAATATACATTATGCGAAGTGTTGGGCCGGTGCCACGGGCGCGAGGGTCTTGAATGCTGCCGCTGAACATTGCAGGCTGAACCAAGGGAATTCGATCAGAGGTTTAAGGGACGCCCGTGATCTCTCGGGAGGTTGCCATGCCTCACTGCAATCCGTGCATCACCCTGTTTCTCGGCGGCGACCTGATGTGCGCACGGGGCATCGATCAGATACTGCCTTACCCTGGTGACCCTCGTCTCCATGAGCCTTACGTCAAGCACGCCGGTGACTATGTGCAGTTGGCTGAACGGCGCAATGGGCCTATTCCCTGGCCGGTGGATTTCGCCTATGTCTGGGGGGTTGCCCTGGATGAATTCAGGCGTCGTCGCCCAGACCTTCGCCTGGTCAATCTGGAAACCGCAGTAACCCGTCGCGGGCGGCCGCAACCCAAGGGCATCAACTACCGGATGAATCCCGCCAACCTGCCATTGCTGGAGGTGGCCGGGATCGACTGCTGTGCGCTGGCCAATAATCATGTGCTGGATTGGGGCGAGTCCGGCCTGATCGACACGTTGCATGGCCTGAGCGCCCATGGCTTGAGCCATGCCGGGGCCGGGCTCGACCAGGAGGACGCCACGGCGCCGGCCATCCTGCCCCTGCCTGGTGGCCGGCTACTACTCTTTGCCTTCGCCACCGAGGACAGCGGCGTCCCGGCAGACTGGGCGGCCGCACCGCAGCGCGCGGGTGTCGCCCGCCTGGCTGATCTCTCGCGACAGAGCCTGGAGCAGATTGCGCAGCACATACAGACGGCCAAGCAGCCTGGGGACCGGGTGGTGGCGTCTGTTCATTGGGGGGGCAACTGGGGCTTCGCCATCCCCGAGGAACAGATCGACTTCGCCCATGGCCTGATCGAAGAAGCCGGCGTGGACCTGCTGCACGGCCACTCCTCGCACCATATCAAGGCCATCGAGGTCTACCGGCAGCATCTGATCCTCTATGGCTGCGGCGACCTGCTGGACGACTACGAGGGCATCGATGGTTATGCCGCCTATCGTGGCGATCTGGGGCTGCTGTATTTCGCCGATCTGGACGCCCATGGTCGCCTGTTGTCCCTGGAGTTGCAGCCCACGCGCCAGCAACGTCTGAGCATCCAGAGAGCCGAAGGCGCGGACCGGCAATGGCTGCAGCATACCCTCAGCCGTGAGTGCGCACGGTTCGGTTGTACCGTTCGCCCGACCAGCGAGAACGGCTTCGCCCTGGTCTGGCCCGACTCGCCACACTAGCGTCATGATCGGGGCATCACCGATGCAAGGGCCGCCATTCGTCTTCGCGCTGCCAGGCGCGGTGGAGCAGATCGACCACCTCCTCGTCCGGCGTCTGGCCGAAATCCACGTACCAATGGCCGATAGCCATCAGCATCATCGGTTCGCAGGGGCAAACCAGCTCGTCGGCTTGGCCACGCAGCTGCGCAGCACTCTCTGCGGCGGCGACCGGCACGGCGATTATGATGCGCGTCGGGGCCTGTTGGCGCACAGCCTGCACCGCCGCTTGCATGGTGGCGCCGGTGGCCACGCCGTCGTCGACCAGTATCACCTGCCGGTCACGCAGCACGGGCGCTGGCCGCTCGCCGCGATAGACCCGGGCCCGGCGCTGCAACTCCGCGGCCTCCCGTTCTGCGACGGCCTCGATGCTGGCTTGATCGACATGGGCACAGTCCAGAACGTCGGGATTCATCACCCGCACTCCGCCACTGGCGATGGCGCCCATGGCCAATTCCGCATGCCCCGGCACCCCGAGCTTGCGCACCAGCATCAGATCCAGGGGCGCCTCAAGTGCTGCGGCGATCTGATAGGCCACTGGCACGCCGCCGCGGGGCAAGGCCAGCACGATGACATCGGGGCGACGGCGATAGGCCGACAACAGTCGAGCCAGCCCCTGGCCTGCGGCTATTCGGTCGGGAATGGGAACGGGGATAAGGGCTTCCTGCGTCATCTTCGCACCCTCGGCAAGAAAGCTTTCTTAACTATGCCCCCGGCGACGCCCTCGATCCAGCGTCGCAGCCCTCCGCGCGGGACGTCGCGACAAGTGGAACATCGCGGAGGGAAACGGCAGGACGAGTGCACGAGCCGCTGTCGAGCCGACGCAGGTCGGTCGGTGGACCTCTAGCGGATCAGACCTGCAGCACCACCCGCCCCCGGCTCGGACAGGTTTCCATCAGCTTGTGGGCTTCGACCACCTTGTCGAAGGGAAATACCTGGTTGATCAGTGGCCGCAGCAGGCCGTCGCGGGTCAGCTGGTTGATGCCCTGCAGCGCCTTGGCCACCGCCGCCTCGTCCTGCGGGATGCCCAGTTCCTCCTTGCCGGTGAAGTTACCGATGCAGTGGACGAAGAACTGGATGTTCTTCTGGAACGCGGCACAAGCCGGAAACGGCGTCTCGTTGCCACCTTGCAGGCCGTACAGCACCAGGCGCCCGCGCGGTGCCAGGGCATCGCCGAGCAAGCACATCTGCGGCCCGCCTAGGGCATCCATGACGATATCGGCGCCACGCCCGTCGGTCAGCTTGATGACCCGGCTGACCAGGTCCTGCTCCTCGGTGAGGATGATGTGATCGGCGCCCAGCTCACGGAGAAAGTCCCGGTCCTCGGCGTCCGCAGTCGCGGCGATCACCTTGGCCCCCAGGGCCTTGCCCAGTTGCACGATATAGGGCCCCCAACAACGGTTGGCCGCGGTCACCAGTACCGTCTCGCCGGGGTTCAGACGTGCCAACTCGACGAAGCCGAACCAGCCTACCAGCGAGGGCAAGTAGTGCACGCTGGCCTGCTGCGGGGTCAACTGTTCCGGATAGCGCGTCAGCGAACTGCGCGGCAGTACCACTTCCTCGGCATAGGCGGGATAGCGGTTGACGTTGTGGCCCGGGAAACTGGCGACCTGGTCCCCTACTGCCAGGTCCTCGACCCCCTCGCCCACGGCCACCACTTCGCCGGCCAGTTCATGGCCTAGACCCGCAGGCAGCTGTGCCGGGGTGTTGGCCAGGTTCTGCCGCCAGAGCACGTCATACCAGCTGATACCGACCGCCTGGGGCCGGATCAGCACCTCGCCGGCGGCGGGCGACGGGCACGAGCGCTCTTCGATCTTGAGGACGTTGGCCTCGCCGAACTGATGGAAACGGATGATGCGGGACATCGCAAACCTCGCCGGTTGACCCCTATTGACCTCGACTTTATCCGGGCTTTATCGGCAATGCCACCAGCCAGGCCTGATATTCACCATGTCTGTCGGTGATGATTGCGTCAGCCAATATCAATGGAGGCGACTGGCGAGTTGCTTCGCGGCAGTGTTCGGCATTAGCCTGAGCCGAGCAGCGCGCCGCGCGCCCTCTCCAGAATGGACACCGGATGAACCGCAACGACCTCCGCCGAGTCGACCTCAACCTGCTGGTCGTGTTCGAAACGCTGATGCATGAACGCAGCGTGACGCGCGCCGCGGAAAAACTGTTCCTCGGCCAGCCGGCGATCAGCGCCGCCCTCTCCCGCCTTCGTGGTCTGTTCGACGACCCGCTGTTCGTCCGCACCGGCCGCAGCATGGAGCCGACGACCCGGGCCCAGGAGATCTTCTCCCTGCTCGTGCCGGCGCTGGACTCGATCTCCACGGCGGTCAGCCGCGCCGCCGAGTTCGATCCGGCGACCAGCACGGCGGTGTTCCGCATCGGCCTGTCCGATGACGTCGAGTTCGGCCTGCTGCCGCCGCTGATCAAGCGCCTGCGCGCCGAGGCGCCGGGCGTGGTGTTGGTAATCCGCCGTACCAACTACCTGTTGATGCCGGGGCTCCTCGCCTCCGGCGAGATATCCGTGGGCGTCGGCTATACGGAGGAGCTGCCGGCCAATGCCAAGCGCAAGGTGATGCGCCGTAGCAAGCCGAAGCTGCTGCGCGCCGACAGCGTGCCCGGGCCGCTGAGCCTGGACGACTACTGCGCGCGCCCCCATGCCCTGGTGTCCTTCGCCGGCGACCTTAGCGGTTTCATCGATAGAGAGCTGGAGGCGCTCGGCCGGCGCCGCCGCGTGGTGCTGGCCGTGCCGCAATTCAATGGCCTCGGCCCCCTGCTCAGCGGTACCGACATCGTCGCCACGGTGCCGGACTACACCGCCGATGCCCTGACCGCCTCCGGTGGCTTGCGTGCCGAGGACCTGCCGCTGGACGCCCAGACCTTCGAGCTGCATATGGCCTGGCGCGGCGCACAGGACAACGATCCCGCCGAACGCTGGCTGCGCTCGCGCATCCAGATGTTCGTCGGCGACCCGGACAGCCTGGGCTGAGAGGCTCCCCCTGCCCCTCTATCGCCCGCATCGATAACAGCAAGCTGTTCATCACTGCCGCTGATAGTCACCTTCGCGGCGTTCGATTCGTATTGCCCCGGATCGCGTCGCAGACTCCGCCCACTCCAAACTCAAGTGGCGGAACCTCACATGGAACAGCTCAACCACCTTTGGCGCCTGCCTCTGGCCCTTGCTGCAATAGTGACCCTCGGCGCCTGCGGTGAGTCGCCCCAGGCCACCGCGCAGATGCCGGCGGCCCAGGTCAGCGTCGCCGAAGTCATCGAACAGCCGCTCAACGAGTGGGACGAATTCACCGGACGCCTGGAAGCCCCGGAGTCGGTGGAAATTCACCCGCGCGTCTCCGGTTTCATCGACCGCGTGGCCTTCGCCGAAGGCAGCCTGGTGAAGCAGGGAGACCTGCTGTTCCAGATCGACCCGCGGCCGTTCCAGGCCGAGGTCAAGCGCCTGCAAGCCCAACTGCAGCAAGCCCGGGCCAATCAGGCACGTACCGCCAGCGAGGCCAAGCGCGGCGAGCGCCTGCGCAAGAGCAACGCGATCTCCGCGGAGCTGGCCGATGCCCGTGCCAGTGCCGCCCAGGAGGCCCAGGCGGCCGTGGCCGGTATTCAGGCCGAACTGGACAATGCCCGCCTCAACCTCAGCTTCACCCGGGTCACCGCGCCGATAGATGGGCGGGTCAGCCGCGCCGAAATCACCGCCGGCAACCTGGTCACGGCCGGGCAAAGCCTGCTCACCCGCCTGGTCAGCACCGACAAGGTCTACGCCTACTTCGACGCCGACGAGCGGGTATTCCTCAAGTACCTCGAGCTGGCGCGTCAGTCCGGCAGCGATGCCCGGGATGCCAGCCCGGTGTACCTCGGCCTGAGTAGCGAGGATGGCCACCCGCACCTGGGCCAACTGGACTTCCTCGACAACCAGGTCAACCCGCAGACCGGCACCATCCGCGGCCGCGCGGTGTTCGACAACCAGGACGGACGCTTCACCCCGGGCCTCTATGCCCGGCTGAAACTGGTCGGCAGCGGCACCTACGCCGCCACCCTGATTCGGGACGTTGCCGTCGGCACCGACCTGGGCAAGAAGTTCGTCCTGGTGCTCGGCGACGACAACACCGTCGCCTACCGTGCCATCGAGCTGGGGCCCAAGGTCGAAGGCTTGCGCATCGTCCGTGCGGGCCTGGGCAAGGGCGAGAAAATCGTGGTCAACGGCCTGCAGCGTGCCCTGCCCGGCTCGGCCGTCGACCCGCAGGAGGTGCCCATGGCCGATGCCGAGACCCTGGCCACCCTGGCCACCCTGGCCCGCCAGCGTAAGGCCGTCGAAGACCGCGATGCCCCCCGGGTTGCCGAACACGGCGAACGCACCGCCACTGCGCCGCGCGGCTAACAGGTAAACGACCATGAACTTCTCGCAATTCTTTATCCAGCGGCCGATCTTCGCCGCCGTGTTGTCGCTGCTGATCCTGATCGGCGGTGCCATCTCGCTGTTCCAACTGCCGATCAGCGAATACCCCGAAGTGGTGCCGCCCACCGTGGTGGTGCGCGCCAACTTCCCCGGGGCCAACCCCAAGGTGATCGGCGAAACCGTCGCCTCGCCCTTGGAACAGGCCATCACCGGCGTGGAAGGCATGCTCTATATGTCGTCCCAGGCCACCGCCGACGGCAAGCTGACCCTGACCATCACCTTCGCCCTGGGCACCGAGCTGGACAACGCCCAGGTCCAGGTGCAGAACCGCGTGACTCGCACCATGCCGACCCTGCCCAGCGAAGTGCAGCGCCTCGGCGTGACCGTCGACAAGGCCTCGCCGGACCTGACCATGGTGGTCCACCTGACCTCGCCGGACGACCGCTACGACATGCTCTACCTGTCCAACTATGCCGCGCTCAACGTCAAGGACGAGCTGGCGCGGCTGGACGGCGTCGGCGACGTGCAGCTGTTCGGCCTGGGCAACTATTCGCTGCGCGTGTGGCTCGACCCGAACCAGGTGGCCTCGCGCAATCTCACCGCCAGCGATGTGGTCAATGCCATTCGCCAGCAGAACCGCCAGGTCGCCGCCGGCGCCCTCGGCGCGCCGCCCGCCGCCGGCGACAACAGCTTCCAGTTGTCGATCAACACCCAGGGCCGCCTGGTCAGCGAGGAGGAGTTCGAGAACATCATCGTCCGCGCCGGCGACAACGGCGAAATCACTCGCCTCAAGGACATCGCCCGCATCGAACTGGGCTCCAGCCAGTACGCCCTGCGTTCGCTGCTGAACAACAAACCGGCGGTGGCCATCCCGGTGTTCCAGCGGCCCGGTTCCAACGCCATCGCCATCTCCGATGCGGTGCGCGCGCGCATGGCCGAGCTGAAGCAGGGCTTCCCCCAGGGCGTGGACTACGAGATCGTCTACGACCCGACCATCTTCGTACGCGGCTCGATCGAGGCGGTGGTGCACACCCTGCTCGAGGCCATCGTCCTGGTGGTGCTGGTGGTGATCCTGTTCCTGCAGACCTGGCGCGCCTCGATCATCCCCCTGGCCGCCGTGCCGGTGTCCTTGATCGGTACCTTCGCGGTGATGCACCTGTTCGGCTTCTCCCTCAACGCCCTGTCGCTGTTCGGCCTGGTGCTGGCCATCGGCATCGTGGTGGACGACGCCATCGTCGTGGTGGAGAACGTCGAGCGCAATATCGGCCTGGGCAAGTCGCCGATCGAGGCCACCCGCCAGGCGATGAAGGAAGTCACCGGCCCCATTGTCGCCACCGCCCTGGTGCTCTGCGCCGTGTTCGTGCCGACCGCGTTTATCTCCGGTCTCAGTGGCCAGTTCTACCAGCAGTTCGCCCTGACCATCGCCATCTCCACGGTGATCAGCGCCTTCAACTCCCTGACCCTGTCGCCGGCCCTGGCCGCCGCCCTGCTGCGTCGCCACGACGCGCCCAAGGACGGCTTCTCCCGACTGCTCGACCGGCTGTTCGGCGGTTGGTTGTTCGCCCCCTTCAACCGCGTGTTCGACCGCGCCAGTCACGGCTATGTCGGCACCGTGAAGCGCGTGCTGCGCGGCAGCTCCATCGCCCTGCTGGTCTATGGCGGCTTGATGGGCCTGACCTACCTGGGCTTCGCCAACACGCCTACCGGCTTCGTGCCGCCCCAGGACAAGCAGTACCTGGTGGCCTTCGCCCAGCTGCCGGACGCCGCCACACTCGACCGCACCGAGGCGGTGATCAAGCGCATGTCGCAGATCGCCGGCCAGCACCCGGGGGTGGAGAACACCGTGGCCTTCCCGGGGCTGTCGATCAACGGCTTCACCAACAGCCCGAACAGCGGCATCGTCTTCACCCCACTCAAGCCCTTCGCTGAGCGCCGCGATCCGTCCATGAGCGCCGGGGCCATCGCCGGCGAACTGAACGCCCAGTTCGCCGAGATTCAGGACGCCTTTATCGCCATCTTCCCGCCTCCCCCGGTGCAGGGTCTGGGCACCATCGGTGGCTTCCGCGTGCAGATCCAGGATCGCGGCAACCTCGGCTACGAAGAGCTGTATAAGCAGGTGCAGAACGTCATCGCCAAGAGCCATGAAGTACCGGAGCTGGCCGGGCTGTTCACCAGCTACACGGTCAACGTGCCGCAGATCGATGCCGACATCGACCGGGAGAAGGCCATGACCCACGGCGTGGCGATCGACGACATCTTCGACACCCTGCAGGTCTACCTCGGCTCGCTGTACGCCAACGACTTCAACCGTTTCGGCCGCACCTACCAGGTCAACGTCCAGGCCGAGCAGCGCTTCCGCCTCGAGCCCGAGCAGATCGGCCAGCTCAAGGTGCGCAACAAGCGTGGCGAGATGGTGCCGCTGTCGACCTTCGTCAAGGTCGAGCCCAGCGCCGGACCGGATCGGGTGATGCACTACAACGGTTTCCTCACCGCCGAGATCAACGGCGGCGCGGCGCCCGGCTTCAGCTCGGGCCAGGCCGAGGCGGCGATGGAAAAGCTGCTCGAGGAAGAACTGCCCAACGGCATGAGTTACGAGTGGACGGACCTGACCTACCAGCAGATTCTCGCCGGCAACAGCGCGATCTACGTGTTCCCACTCTGCGTGCTGCTGGCCTTCCTGGTGCTGGCCGCCCAGTACGAGAGCTGGAGCCTGCCGCTGGCGGTGATCCTGATCGTGCCGATGACCCTGCTGTCGGCCATCACCGGGGTGATCCTGTCCGGTGGCGACAACAACATCTTCACCCAGATCGGCCTGATCGTGCTGGTGGGCCTGGCGTGCAAGAACGCCATCCTCATCGTCGAGTTCGCCAAGGAGAAACAGGAGGAAGGTCTGGACCGCATCGCCGCGGTGCTGGAGGCCTGCCGCCTGCGCCTGCGGCCGATCCTGATGACCAGCTTCGCCTTCATCATGGGCGTGGTGCCGCTGGTGCTGTCCTCGGGCGCCGGTGCCGAGATGCGACAGGCCATGGGGGTGGCGGTGTTCTCCGGCATGCTCGGGGTGACGGTCTTCGGCCTGCTGCTGACCCCGGTGTTCTATGTGCTGATCCGCGCCTTCGTCGAAAGACGCGAAGCCCGCAAGAGCGCCACCGAACTGCAGGAGGTGAACGCATGAAGCCGTTCATCCCTGCCCTGCTCGCCCTGGCGCTGAGCGCCTGCGCCCTGGGCCCGGACTACCGGACGCCGGCTACCGCACCGGCACAGCTGAGCCACGCCGCAGCAGCCGGCCATGACCGCTCGCGTTTCGAGGCGTTGTGGTGGCAGCAGTTCGAGGACCCGACCCTGAACCAGTTGGTCGAGCAGTCGCTCGAGGACAACCGCGAACTGCGGGTGGCCTTCGCCCGCCTGCGTGCCGCCCGGGCCATCCGCGACGATGTCGCCAACGATCGTCTGCCGACCGTTACCGGGCGCGCCAGCGGCGAGATCGGCAAGGCCCAGCAGCCCGGCGTCAGCGAACGACGGCTGAACGCCGAACGCTACGACCTGGGCCTGGATCTGGCGTGGGAGCTCGATCTGTTCGGCCGCATCCAGCGCCAGTTGGAGGCCAGCGAGGCGCAGATCGAGGTGGCCGAAGCCGACTACCAGCAGCTGCAGGTCAGCCTGATCGGCGAGCTGGTCGATGCCTATGGCAGCCTGCGTGGCGCCCAGCTGCGCGAACGCATCGCCCGCGCCAACCTGGACAACCAGCGCGAGTCCCGCGGCATCACCGAACAGCTGCGCGATGCCGGAGTCGGCAGCGAGCTGGACGTGCTGCGCAGCGACGCACGCCTGGCCGCCACCGAGGCCAGCCTGCCGCAACTGCAGGCCGAGCAGGTGCGTGCTCGCAACCGTATCGCCACCCTGCTCGGCCAGCGTCCGGAGCAGCTCAGCGTCGATCTGTCGGCGCAGCCGCTGCCGGCGATCGCCAAGGCCCTGCCGATCGGCGATCCGGCCGAGTTGCTGCGCCGGCGCCCCGATGTGCGGGCCGCGGAGCGGCAACTGGCGGCCGCCACCGCCAGCATCGGCGTGGCCACCGCCGACCTGTTCCCGCGGGTCAGCCTGAGTGGCTTTCTCGGTTTCACCGCCGGCCGGGGTTCGCAGTTGGGCGCCTCGGCGGCGCGTGCCTGGGGCGTCGCACCGACCATCGACTGGGCCGCTTTCGACCTGGGGAGCGTGCGTACCCGGCTGCGGGGGGCCGAAGCGGAAGCCGAGGGCGCCCTGGCCAACTATGAACAGCGGGTGCTGCTGGCCCTGGAGGAGTCGGAGAACGCCTTCAGCGACTATGGCAAGCGACAACAGCGCCTGCTCGCCCTGCTGCGCCAGTCCGAAGCCAGCCGCGCCGCGGCCGCGCAGGCTGCCGTACGTTACCGCGAAGGCACCGTGGACTTCCTCGTGTTGCTGGATGCCGAGCGCGAACGGCTGGCCGCCGAGGATGCCCAGGCCCAGGCGGAAGTCGAGCTGTACCGCGGCATAGTCGCCATCTACAAGGCCCTCGGCGGCGGTTGGCAACCCCAGGCCTGATTCGACCTACTCCTCGGTTGGTGTCGCTCGCCAACCCTTTGCAGTCCCACGGTGCCGCTCCCGGCCGTGGGACTTTTTTTATTCGCCGCTCTAGA
Organism: Pseudomonas sp. MBLB4123; assembly: GCF_051904775.1. NCBI lineage: Bacteria > Pseudomonadati > Pseudomonadota > Gammaproteobacteria > Pseudomonadales > Pseudomonadaceae > Pseudomonas > Pseudomonas sp. MBLB4123. The sequence continues at coordinate 1,190,593 of NZ_CP196711.1, read as the reverse complement.
TCAGTCCCCCGTTGACCCGCAACACCTGGCCATTGACCCAGGCGCCCTGCGCGCCGACCAGGAAGGCCACGGCATTGGCGATGTCCTGCGGCGTGCCCAACCGCTCCAGTGGGGCTTGCTTGGCCAGGCGTTCGACCATCTCGGCGCTCTTGCCATCGAGGAACAGGTCGGTTGCCGTGGGGCCCGGCGCTATGGCGTTGACGCAGATATGCCGTCCCCGCAGCTCCTTGGCGAATATCCGGGTGAGGCTCTCCACCGCCGCCTTGGACGCGGCATAGAGCGAATAGCCGGGTAGCGCCATGGCCACCGCGCTGGAGGAGAAGTTGACGATCCGGCCGCCCTCGCGCAGGCGTGTCGCCGCCAGACGCAGGGTGTTGAAGGTCCCCTTGGTGTTGGTCGCGAACAGGCGCTGGTACAGGGCGTCGTCGCTGTCGGCGAGACTGACCATGCCGGGCTGGATGATGCCGGCGTTGTTGACCAGGATGTCGACGGCGCCGAAGCGCACTTCGGCCTGGTCGAATAGGGCTTCGACGGCGACCGGGTCGGTGACATCGGCCAGCACCGCATAGGCCTCGCCGCCGGCACGGACGATAGCGCGCACCACCTGCTCGGCATCGGCGGGTCGCGAGCTGTAGTTCACCACCACGCGGATACCGTCGCCGGCCAGCCGCCTGGCAATGGCCGCGCCGATTCCCCGTGAGGCGCCTGTGACTATGGCTACTTTCGACATGAGCACTCCTGGGCGTGGGGCTGGATGAGCATCCGCCCCAGGTCTGGGCGGATGCAGTGCAGGTCATACGCTGTGGTATAGCCGCCTTTGCCCCATCGCGTTCGACCGGCCATCCCCGACCCGGACGGAGGTGCAACGTTCGACTGGCACTGCATGGGCCGTGGCCGGGGCCAGGCGCCGCCGATAAGCAACAATCCGCCACTGCTGCACGCCAGCTTGGCGGAAAACCGCCACTGGCTGTGAGGTGCGTCACGCCGTTCTTTCGCCGAACCCCGGCTTCGCGCGGTATCCGGCTTTTGGCTCAGGCATTGCACTACGCAGAGCCCAGGCGCTAAGGCCGCGCGCGGTATTGCCGGGACGCCCCGCGAGCAGGCCGGTCGCAGCCGCCGATCCCGACAACAAGAAAGGACATCTCAATGCTCAAGTCATTCCTCGCCATGGCCGCGTGTGCCCTGGCGCTCGCCGTCGTCAGTGCCCAGGCCGCCTCCCAGGGGCCGATCCTGATCAAGTTCTCCCATGTGGTCGCCGACAACACCCCGAAGGGCCAAGGCGCCCTGCTGTTCAAGCAACTGGTCGAGGAGCGGTTGGCCGGCAAGGTCAGGGTCGAGGTCTACGCCAACTCTTCGCTCCATGGCGATGCCGATGAGCTGGAGGCGCTGCGCAAGAACGAGGTCCAGTTGCTGGCTCCGTCCCTGGCCAAGTTCGGCCAGTACACCCAGCAGCTGCAGGTGTTCGACCTGCCCTTTCTGTTCGATGACCTGGACGCGGTCAATCGCTTCCAGAAACGCGCCAAGGGCCGCCAATTGCTGCGCGCCATGGAGGCGCACGATATCGTCGGGCTGGCTTACTGGCACAACGGCATGAAGCAACTGTCGGCGAGCAAGGCCTTGCTGCTGCCGACCGACGCGGCGGGGCTGAACTTCCGCATCCAGTCTTCCGAGGTGCTCGATGCGCAGTTCCGGCAACTCGGGGCGCAGTCACAGGCCATGCCGTTCGCCGAGGTGTTCGAGGCACTGCAGAGCGGACGGGTACAGGGGGCGGAGAATCCCTGGTCAAACATCTACAGCAAGAACCTGCACCGCGTGCAGCCCTATATCAGCGAGACCAACCACGGCGTGCTCGACTACATGCTGGTGAGCAATCCGCGCTTCTGGTACGCCATTCCCCATGCGATCCGGGTTGAACTGGAGGGCATAGTCGATGAGGTCACCTATGCGGTGAACCGCCAGGCCGAGGCCGATAACCGGGCCGACCGCCAACGCATCGAGGCCTCCGGTAGTAGCCAGGTGATCGGCCTGAGCGCCGAACAGCGCGAGGCCTGGCGCAACGCCATGCGGCCGGTGTGGCGGCAGTTCGAGGCGCAGATCGGTGCCGACGTGCTGAAGGCCGCGCAGGCCGTCAACCGCAAGTCGCCCCGTTGATCGACGGCCGTCCCCGGCCGGCAGCTTTCACTCGGCGCCGACCAGAACGCCGCCGTCCAAGGCCTGGATGAGCTGCTGGGGCGGCAGCGGATGCCCCAGGAGAAAGCCCTGCAGCGCGTTGCAGCCGAGGTCGGTGAGGAAACTCTTCTGCTGCAGGGTTTCCACGCCTTCGGCGACGATGCGCAGGTTCAGCGCCTGGCCCAGGGCGACGACGGCCGAGACGATCGCGGCATCGTCGCTGTCCTGGGCCAGGTCGCGCACGAAGCCCCTGTCGATTTTCAACTCGTTGGCCGGCAGGCGCTTGAGGTAGAGCAGGCTGGAGTAGCCGGTGCCGAAGTCGTCGATGGACAGATCGACGCCTAGCGCCGCCAGCTGCTCGAGCACCTGCAGGCTGGCATCGGCATCGCGCATGGCCGTGGTCTCGGTGATTTCCAGGGTCAGGCAGTTGGCCGGCAGCTCATGCTGCGCCAGGGCGTTGGCCACATTCTCGATCAGGTCGGCATGGCAGAACTGCAGCGCCGACAGGTTGACCGACACGCGCCAGTCGCGCCGCCCCTGATCGTACCATTCGCGCATCTGCCGACAGGCCCGTTGCAGCACCCATTCGCCGATGGCGATGATCATCCCGGTCTTCTCCGCCAGGCCGATGAACTCCGCCGGCAAGACGAGGCCCCGCACCGGGTGCTGCCAGCGCAGCAAGGCCTCGGCTCCCGTAGGCCGACCGTTCAGCGCATCGAACTTGGGTTGGTAGTAGAGGCAGAACTCTTCGCGCTCCAGGGCCATGCGCAGGTCATGCAGCAACTGCAGCTGATTGCGGGCGTTGGCATTCATCGAGGCCTCGAAGAAACTGTAACCGCTTTTTCCGGCGCCCTTGGCGTGGTACATCGCGGCATCGGCATTGAGCAGTAGGCTTTGCTGATCCGCCCCGTCGCCCGGGTAGAGGGCGATCCCGACGCTGGTGGAGACGCGCAGCTCATGCTCGCCGACCCGGAACGGCTGGCCGATCAGCTGGATGAGCTGGTTGGCGAGACTGACCGCGTCGTCCGGCTCGTGCACCTCCGCCAGCAGTACGAACTCATCGCCGCCCACCCGCGCCAAGGTGTCCTGCGCCCGCAGCCGCTCGCGCAGGCGCGCGCCCACCGCACACAACAGCAGGTCGCCGATATGGTGGCCATAGGCGTCGTTGATCGGCTTGAAGCCATCGAGGTCCATGAACATCAACGCGAAATGCCCGCCCTTGCGGGCCATCTTGTGGATGCTCTGGCCGACCCGGTCTTCCAGCAGCAGGCGGTTGGGCAGTTTGGTCAAGGGGTCATGCAGGGCCAGCTGGGTCAGTTCCAGGTTGGCCTTGGCCAGGGACTCGTTCAGCTTGGCGATGCGGTCCTCCATGCGCGCATCGAGGACCGAGGTGAGCAAGGCGATGGTCAGCACCGCGAGGGTGGCGATGCCGACCATGCCGGCCAACCAGGCGCTGTCCAGGCCGGTCCCTGCGGCCAGGCAGAAACTGCCCTGGGGAAAGTTGGCCGCGGCCATCCCGGTGTAGTGCATGCCGACGATGGCCCCGCCCATGAGCGCTGCCGCGCCGAGGCGCGCCATGCGCACGTAGGGACCTGGCCAGCGCAGGCGAAAGGCGATCCACAGCGAGGCGGCGGACGCCGCCACGGCAATCAACAAGGACAGGCCGAACAGCACGGGGTCATAGTCGATCCCCGGCTGCATGCGCAGCGCCGCCATGCCGAGGTAGTGCATCGAACTGATGCCCGCGCCCATCACCAAGGCGCCGAGCAGCCAGTGCCAGCGCAACATCTGCGGCTGGCTCACCAGCCACAGGGCGAATCCCGAGGCGAGCATCGCCATCGCCAGGGACAGCAGAGTAATGGGGACGTCGTAGCCAAGATCAATCGGCAGGCTAAAGGCGAGCATGCCGATAAAGTGCATGGACCAGATACCGATGCCCATGGCCACGGCGCCGCCGCCTATCCACAAGGACTGCGCGAGGCCTCTGGCGGTGGCGATGCGCCCGGCCAGGTCAAGCGCGGTATAGGACGCCAGGATGGCCACGGCCAGGGAGGTTAGCACCAGGGAAAAATCGTAACTCGCAACCAGCATTACAGCGCTCTAGACCCCGCTGAGTGACGCCCCGGGAACGATTGTGCAATGCGGCCGGAGGGGCCTCCGAACCGCAGTGGGCGTGCTTGCGTACAGCCTGCTCGCGCCGGCAGCTAGGCAACAACCGCGCAGATAGTAACGGAGAACCCTGATGCGTTCTGCAAAAAATCAGAATATGGCAGCCACTGGCCGCTCAAACTGGGTGCCGCTGAGTATGAGCGCGTGCCGTTCAGGTACGGCCTGAAGGCCGGTTCGCCCATCCCTGTCAGGCGTCTGCCTGCCGGTTGAGGCTATGCTTGAGGCATGGTCCACGCCACCTTTCGCTTCTATGAGGAGCTCAACGACTTCCTGGCGCCGGCACGGCGGCGCAGGGCGTTCGACTGCGACTGCGCCCAGGCGGCGACCGTCAAGCACATGATCGAGGCACTCGGCGTGCCCCATACCGAAGTGGAACTGGTATTGCTCAACGGCGAGTCGGTCGGTTTCGAGCGGATGTTGCTGGACGGCGACCGGGTGGCGGTCTATCCGAAGTTCGAGCGCCTGGACATCAGCCCGTTGCTGAAGGTGCGCGATCGTCCGTTACGGGTGCTGCGCTTTGTCGCCGATGCCCATCTCGGCGGCCTGGCCCGCCTGCTCCGTATGCTCGGTTTCGACACGCTCTACGACAACCATTTCGAGGATGCGATGATCGCCGAATTGGCCGCCCGGCAAGGGCGCATCGTCTTGACCCGGGACCGCGAGCTGCTCAAGCGCCGGCTGGTCAGCCATGGCTGCTACGTGCATGCACTCAAGCCCGCGCTGCAACTGCGCGAGCTGTTCGAGCGCCTCGATCTGGCCCGCTGTATCGAGCCTTTCAGCCGCTGCCTGCATTGCAACCTGCCGTTGCAGCCCATCGATCTGGAGGAGGCCCGCGAGCGACTGCCCAGCCGCATCGGCTACAGCTACTCGCATTTCATGCAGTGTGGCGGCTGTCGTCGCCTGTATTGGGAGGGCAGCCACTGGCGCAACATGTGCGCCCTGCTGGCGCCGCTGTTGCGAGCACAGGCCCCGCCCGACGAATGACTCGTAGCGCCCGCGGCGCTCTCAGGCCGGTAGTGTCAACCCCTTTTCCCGCAGCCACGCCGGGTTGAACAGGCGTCTGGCGTAGAGGCCGCCGCGGTCGCAGAGCAGGGTCACCAGGGTATGCCCGGGCCCCAGGTCGGCGGCCAGACGCATGGCGGCACAGAGGTTGATGCCGCTGGAACTGCCGACGAACAGGCCTTCTTCGCGCAGCAGGCGATAGACCATGTCCACGCACTGCTGGTCATCGACCCGCAGGGCCGAGTCGATCTGGGTACCCTTCAGGTTGGCCGTCACCCGGCTGGTGCCAATGCCTTCGGTGATGGAACTGCCTTCGGCGAGCAGCTCGCCGTCCAGCACCCAATGGTAGAGCGCGCTGCCCATGGGGTCGGCGAGCACGATGCGCACCGCTGGGTTGCGCTCCTTGAGATAGCGCGCCACGCCGGCCAGGGTGCCGCCGGTACCGGTGGCGCAGACGAACGCATCGACGCGGCCATCGGTGTCGCGCCAGATTTCCGGGCCCGTGGTCCGGTAGTGGGCGTCGCGGTTGGCGGTATTGTCGAACTGGTTGGCCCAGATCGCTCCGGGCAACTCGGCGGCCAGGCGCCCGGCGATCTTCTGGTAGTTGTGCGGATCGCTGTAGGGCTTGGGGGGCACCGGGTGCACCTCCGCGCCCAGATGGCGGAGCAGATCGAGCTTCTCTGCCGACTGGTTGTCGGGGATCACGATGATGCAACGGTAGCCCCGCGCCGCGCAGATGTGCGCCAGACCTATGCCGGTATTGCCCGCGGTGCCCTCGACCACGGTGCCGCCGCCGCGCAGCCGGCCACTGCGTTCGGCGTCCTCGATGATCGCGAGGGCGGCCCGGTCCTTCACCGAACCGCCTGGATTGAGGAACTCGGCCTTGGCCAGAATCTCGCAACCGCTCTCGGCGCTGAGTCGGGCGAGACGGATCAAGGGGGTATTACCGATGGCGCCGGTAAACCCCTCACAGACGTTCATGGCACACCTCCGACCCGCTGTGATTCTTTCAGTCTAGCGGGCGGTGCGTAGGGCGTAGGGCGCGGTGGCGGACGGAGCGCTCCTCGCTCAACGCTTGAATGCCATCAGCTGCTCCCGCAGACGCTGGTTGTCCTGTACCAGCAGGCTTTGGGCGAAGGCATCGCGCAGCTGGCCCCGCAGGTCATCGGCGTCCCAGGGCTTGGTGATGAAGCGGAAGACCACCCCTTCGTTGACGGCCTTGAGGATGTCGCGCACGTCGGTGGAGCCGCTGAGCACCATGCGGATGATCTCAGGATAGATGTGCCTGATCTTGCGCAGGAGCTCCACCCCGTTCATATCGGTCAGGCGCAGGTCGGTCAGCACCACGTCGGCTCTATGGGCCGCCAACATGTTCAGCGCCTCGGCGCCGCTGCTGGCGACCCGGATGTGGTAGTTCTCCTGACGCAGTTCGCGCTGCAGCGCCCTGAGTACCCCGGCTTCATCGTCGATCAGCAGCAGGTGGCATACCGGCTCTGCGTCCATCAGCGGCGGCAGTTTCAGTTCGCCCTCCTCGCCGAGAAACTGCAGACAGGCCTGGGGCGGCAGCGGTGGCGAATAGTAGTAGCCCTGCAGTTCGTCGCAGCCGGCGGTGCGCAGGAAGCCGAGCTGCTCTGCACTTTCCACGCCCTCGGCAATCACCTTGATGCCGAGGTTGTGGCCAATGGAGATCATCGAACGCACCAGCGAGGCACTGTCCGGGTCCATATGCACGTCGGTGACGAAGCTGCGATCGATCTTCAGCTGGCTGAAGGGGAAGCGCTTCAGGTATCCCAGGGACGAATAGCCGGTACCGAAATCGTCGATCGAGAAGCCGATGCCCAAGGCGCTCAGGGTGCGCATCCGCTCCAGCACTTCGTCGGCATCGGTCATCAGCATGGACTCGGTCACCTCCAGTTTGACCAGGGACGGCGCAACCCCGTGCCGTTGCAGCGTCGTCCGGATGCGTTCGACGAACTCCGGCGCCATGAAGCTGATGGCGGAGAAGTTCACGGCGATGCAGCCGTTCAGCAACAGGTACTTCCAGGTCTGCAACTGCTGGCAAACGGCGTCGAAGACGTGGAAGTCGATGCTGACGATCAAGCCGGTCTCCTCGGCCAGCGGAATGAACTCGCCGGGCATCACCGTCTTGCCCTCGTGACTCCAGCGTACCAGCGCCTCGAAACCGCACAGGCGGCCGTTGCGCAGGTCCAGTTGCGGCTGGTAGACCACCTGGAACTCATCGTGCTGCAGGGCATGGCGGATATCCCGCTCGAGCAACAGGCGCCGCTGCATCTGCTCGTTCATCTGCGGGGTGAAGGCACAGATGCGGTTACGCCCCTGATGCTTGGCCTGGTACATGGCGGTATCGGCGTTGCGCATCAGGGTACCGATATCCTTGCCGTCGTCGGGGAAGCAGCAGAAGCCGATGCTGCTACTGACCACCACTTCCTGGCCGTCGAGGCTCAGGGGCTCGGCGACGATCTGCTTGAAGCGCTCGAGGCCGCCGATGCGCCGGGTCAGCTGTCCCCCATCGGCCAGCAGGATGACGAACTCATCGCCCCCCAGCCGGGCCACGGTGTCGACTTCCCGGGCGCAAGCCTCCAGGCGTGCGGCCACCTGGACCAGCAACTGGTCGCCGGCATTGTGGCCGAGGCTGTCGTTGACCACCTTGAAGTTGTCGAGGTCCATGAACGCCAGGGTGAACCCGCCCTGGTTGCGGCTGGCGAACGCAATGGCCTGGAGTATGCGGTCGTTGAGCAGGTTACGGTTGGGCAGTCCGGTCAGGCTGTCGTGGTTGGCCTGATGCTCCAGCTCTTCCTGGTAGCCTTTGGCCTCGGTGATGTCGTGCAGGATGCCGACGAAGTGGCTGACCTTGCCGCGATCGTTCACCACCGGGGACAAGCGCAGTTCGTTCCAGAAGGCCGAGCCGTCCTTGCGGTAATTACGCAGAATGGCCCTGCCCTCCTCCTCGGCGCTTAGCGCCCGGCGGATATTGTCGAGTTCCGCTTGGTCCCTGTCCTCGCCCTGCAGGAAGCGGCAGTTGCGCCCCAGCACCTCCTCGCTACGGTAGCCGGTGATGCGCTCGAAGGCCGGGTTGACGTAGGCGATCGGCTGGTCTTCGCGCTGATTGTCGGTGATGACGATGGCGTTGACGCTGGCTTCGACTGCCCGGGTGCGGATGCGGAACTCCAGGTCGCGCTGGCGTTGTTCGCTGATGTCCTGGATCACCGCGATGGCGCCCTGCACCACGCCCTGCTCATCGAGGTAGGGCACCGCCGAGTTGAGGGTGGTCTTGTGGCTGTCGTCGAAGGCCTGGATGTCGATGACCTCGTTACGCATCACCTGGCCATCGAGCACGGCCCTGGCCAGCGGCCAATCCTCCGCCTTCAACGGCTCGCCACGCTCCGACCAGGCGCCATGGTAACGGGCGAAGTCCTCCAACTCGGCCGGCTGTGGGCCGGCCCAGATCAGCCCGTTCTCAGGGTTGCTGAGAATCAGCCGACCCTGGCTGTCGGCTACGGCGACCCCGACCGGCAGGTTGTCGAGAATCTTGCGCAGCAGCGCCTCGTTCTGTGCCAGCGCCCGGGTACGTTGCTCGACCAGCTGCTCCAGGCTTTCGAACAAGCGTACTCGCCCCAGGGCCATGGCCAGTTGACGGCCGATCGATGCCAGCGCGTTGAGTGCGTCCTCCGCCCATACCTGCCCCTGATGGCGCACCACGTTGAGCATGCCGATGGTTTCCCCTCCCAGCAGCAGCGGGATGCTGGCATGGCTTTGCCCGACCAGTTGCGCCAGGGCCGGGCAGGCCGCAATGTTGCTCGGTACGCTCAGCTGATCGCGCAACCAGGCGTGGCGGCAGGGGCAGTCCTGGGAGCAGGCCGTCAGGCGCTCCAGGCTGTAGTCGCCATTGCCGCCACGGGCCGCGACTACCCGCAGGCTGTCGTCCGGGTTCTCGCCGTTGCCATCGGCAAGCAGCAGCCAGGCGCCCTCGGCATTGGGGAATTCGAGGATGCGCCCGAGGGCGGTCTGGATGACATGCTGTTCGCTTCTCGCGTCGGTCAGACCGCTGGTGAACTGGAACAGGCAGTTGAGCAAGGAGTTGGTGCGGGTCAGTTCGTCGTGCTTGGCCAGCAACTCGTGGTTGAGGCGTACGCCCTGCTCGTAGGTGGAGATCAGCAGGTCGAGGATCTGCTGGCGACTGGCGGTGATGAAGTGGCGCTCGCCCTCCAGCATCACCTCGACCCCCATCTGCACCCGCTCGTTGGTGCGCAGCTCGAGATTGACCAGGAAGTAGCGGACACGCGACATCAGGTACTTCTCATCGAAGGGCTTGACGATGAAGTTGTCGGCGCCGCAGGCCAGCCCGTGCACCACATCCCGCGCATCGGCCAGGCGAGTGACCAGAATCACCGGGATGTTGGCGGTGCCCGGCTCGGCCTTGAGCCGACGGCACAGTTCGTAGCCATCCATCTCGGGCATGACGATATCGCTGATGACGATGGTCGGCGGGTGCTCGGATACTTCCGCGAGTGCCTCCACGCCGTTACGCGCGACCCGTACCTGGCAGCCGGCTGCCTCGAGCAGAAACTGCAGCTCGGCGGCCTGGGTCGGGCTGTCCTCGACGATGAGAATCTCCGCGTCCGTGAACATCTTCACTCTCCTTTGAGCACAGTACTGCGAGTAACAGCACGCTGGGCGATCGAATTGAGCAATGCCGCAATGGCTTCCGGCGTCAGCACCTGTCGCACAACCCGCAGATCGATCGCCGCCAGGGGCATGGCATCGATCACTGCGCTGGCTGGCTCCTGGGCGATGGTCAGGGCGCCGCGGCGGTGTAGCTCGGCCAGTCCCTCCACGCCATCCCGGCCCATGCCGGACAGCTGGATACCGATGGACTGGCTCCCCAGTCGTCGGGCGACGCTGGCGAATAGATGGTTGGCCGAGGGGCAGTAAGGCTCACCCTTCCAGCCCTGCAGCTGTGCCCGCAGGTCGTCGCTTACTCCCAGCTGCTTGTGGTCGGGCGCCAGGTAGAGCACCCCGGGTTGCAGTCGCTGGCCGTCTTCGGCGATGGTCACCGACAGGGCGCAGACGCTGGCCAACCAGTCGCGAAAACTGCCGACAAAGCCCGTGGCGATGTGCTGCGCCAGCAGCAATGGCCAAGGCGGCGCGATCGTCAGGCCGGACAACAGTTCCTTGAGCGCCACCGGCCCCCCCGCCGATGCGGCGATGGCGACCAACTTGGGCTGAGCGCTGTGCGGTGGGCTGGCCGCCGATACCGCAGCGGCCCTCTTCAGCAAGCGTGGGCGGCGCACCATCTTGACCTGGGCCATGCGTCGCAGGGTGTTCAACAGGGCCTCGACCCGCTCCTCGAAGTTCGCCGCGCCGGGGCCCTGAGGCTTCTCCAGCACGGTCAGCGCGCCGGCCTCGAGCGCGTGCATGGCAGTTGCCGCCGCATAGGCATTGGCGCTGGCAGTGAGCACCACCACCGGCAGGGCATACTTCTCGAGGATGCGCGCTGTGGTTTCATAGCCATCCATGCCCGGCATGTGCACGTCCATGGTGACGATGTCCGGCAGATAGTCCACCAGCACGCGCAGGGCCCGTTCGCCACAGTCCGCTTCACGCACCTCGAAGCCTGCGGCTTCGAGGATCGAGCGCAGCAATATGCGCAGCACCGGCGAATCATCGACTATCAGTACCCGCATCACAGCTCCCGATCAGATCAGACGACCAATGGCATCCAGCAGGCTGTCCTGCTCGAAGCCGCTCTTCACCAGGTAGGCATTGGCCCCGACGTCCAGCCCCCGGGCGCGATCCTCGGCCGAGTGCAGGGCCGTCACCAGCACCACCGGCAGGTCGGCCAGATCCCGATCGGCACGAATGCGGCTGGTCAGGGTGAAGCCGTCCATACGCGGCATTTCCACGTCCGATACCAGCAAGTCGAATGCCCCCTGCTTCAAGGCATTCCAGGCTTCCAGGCCATCGTTGGCGGTGGTGACTTGATAGCCGGCCCCCTCGAGAATGGCCTTGAGCAGGCCCCTCGAGGTGAAGGAGTCTTCGGCGATCAACAGGCGCTGCACTCTCGAGTCGCTCGCCGAGTCCACTGCGCGTTCGAAGCTGCCGGCGCCTACTGCCAGGGCGCTGCGATAGAGGTCGCCGGGGTGCAGGATGGGCACCAGCTGGCCATCGCCTAGCAGCGTCGCGCCGAGCAGATTGCGTACCCGCAGCAGCTGGCGGCCGAGACTCTTGACGGTGATCTCCTGATCCCCCAGCAGCTCGTCCACCCACAATACGAATCGTTCGCCGCGGACCTTGAGCAGCAACAGCAGCAGCTCATCGGCCTGGTTCAGCGAGTTGCTCAAGCCGAGCACGTCGGCCAGGGACCAGACCGGCAACACCCTGTCTTCGAGTACCAGCGAAGGACGGCCCTCGAGATTCTTCACCGCGGAGCTCGGCAAGCGCAGGCAGCGCTCCACCGCCAACGCCGGTACGGCGAAGGTGCGCTCGGCATTGCGCACGATCACCGCACGGAAGGTCGACAGGCTGAGCGGCAGGTACAGATGAAAGCAGGTGCCCTTGCCGGGACTGGACTCCAGCTCGATGCGCCCGCCCAGTCGCTCGACCGTTTCCTCGACGATGGCCATGCCCAGTCCCCGGCCCGACAGGTCGGTGATCAGCGCGCTGGTCGACAATCCGGAACGGAAGATCAGGCGCTGGCTTTCGGCCTCGCTCAGCGCGGCGGCCTGTTCCTCGTTGAGCAAACCGGCGGCCTGGGCCTTGGCCTTCAGTGCCGGCCCGGAAATACCGCGGCCATCGTCCCGCACTCGCAACTCGAAACGGTCCGCCGACTCCTGCAGCAGTTCGACCTGAATCAGGCCGAGCGCCGGCTTGCCGCTGGCCTCGCGCTGCGCCGGGGGTTCCAGGCCATGGTCCACGGCATTGCGCAGCAGGTGGGTCAACACCGTGCGCAGTTCGTCGAGAATACGCTTGTCGACCTGCAGATCGGTGCCACTCAGCTGCAGCTCGACACGCTTGCCCGCCTCACTGGCCAGGTCCTGGACCATGGCCGGCAACCCCTCCACCAGATGGCTGCCGGCCAGTAGCAGGGTTGCCTGCAACTCGCTGGTGTGGGCCTCGGAAAGCTGGGCCAGACCTTGCGCCAGGTGCCGCCCCGCTCTTTCCAGGTGGACCGCCTCGAAATGCAGACGGTCGAGCTGAGCCTGGCTCCAGTTCAGATAGTCGAGCAGCCCCTTCAGCGCATCCCGGCTTGTCAGCGGCAGCGTCTCCAGGTCCGCGCTCAGCTGTTTCAGGCTGCCTGCGCCGAGCAGGCGTTTACCGCGCTGGGGTTCGAAGGCCGCCTCATGTTCGCGCAAACGGCGAGCATAGGCCTGGGCCTCGAGCTTGTGCTGCAACAGGCTCTCACCGTGGAACAGCAGGCGATCCAGGCGCCGGGTGGAAACCCTGACGGTGCCGGACTCCACCAGGTTCGGCGGGGTGGCAGGCCTCGGCGAGGCAACGGGTAGCGGCTTGGGCAGGCTGACGTCTTCGCCACGTGCGGCGCTCTCGAGCAGCGCGCTTAACCGCTCGGGGTCGCCGCCGTCCAACTGCTGCCCTTGGTGCAATTGCTGCACCATGCGCAAGGCCTGGCGGCACAGTTCGACGCGCTCCTCCGACAACTCCAGCAAGCCCCTGCGCACGGCGCCCAGCAGACTCTCCCAGGCATGACAGAGACGCTCGATGGCAGTCAGGCCCACGGCCCGGGAAGCGCCTTTCAAACTGTGTACTTCGCGATACAGCGATTCGATGGAGTCGTCGCTGGTGACACCCTGCCGCCAGCTGGCCAGGGTGTCGGCGAGCACGCCCAAACGCTCGCCCGCCTCGATGCGGAAGCTCTCCTGCAGGCGCTGTTGCAGGGCCTTGCGATCCACGCTCATGGCCGGCTCACAACTTGAACTGGGCCACTAGGCCCTGGAGTTTCATACCCAGCTCATGCAGGTTGCGCGTGGCCTGGTCCATCTGCCGCGTACCGCTGACGTTGCTTTGGCTGGCTTCGCGAATGCTGCTCATGGCATTGGCGACCTGGTCCATGCCGACCATCTGCTGCTGACTGGTGGCCGCGATCTGCAGCGCCATCTCATTGGACTCGACGATGCTGCTGTCGAGGGCGCGGATCGCCTCGCCGCTCGACTGCGCTCGCTCATAGCCGGACTCCACCGCCTTGCTGCCCTGCTCTGCGAGCAGCACCGCCTTGGTCATGGCCTTCTGGATATCGCCGAGAATGCCGCGCACCTGGGCGGTGGCCTGCTTCGACTGGTCGGCCAGGGCCTTGACCTCCTGGGCCACTACCGAGAAGCCCTTGCCGGTCTCGCCGGCGCGCATCGCCTCGATCGAGGCGTTGACCCCGAGGAGATTGGATTGCTCGGCCAGGTCGCTGACCGACGCCACGATCTCGCCAATGGTCTGGCTCTGCTCGCCCAGGCGCATGATGCTTTCGGCCACGGCCTGCATCTGATCGCGGATCTGGCCCATGCCCTTGAGCGCCTCCTCCACCGACTGCCGGCCGCCCTGGGCCACTTCACGGGTACGCGCCGTGCTGTCTGCCACCGACTGTGCCTTGCCACTGGCCAGCACGGCGGTCTGCTTGACCTCGTCCACCGTGGTGACGATCTCGCTGATGGCGGTAGCGGTCTCCTGGGTGTTGGTCGCCACCTGACTGGTGGCCGCCAGCACCTCCTCGCTGGAGGTGGCCAGCACCGTGATGCCCTCATTGAGTTCGCCGACCAGGTTGCGCAGGTTCGCCAGCATGGTGGCGAAGGCGCTACCCAACACATCCTGTTCGGATACCGGTTGGCTGTCCTGGTTGAGATGCCCCTGGGCCAGGTACTCGGCCTTGGCCGCCAGGGCCAGCAGGTACTGGCTCATCTGAGCGAAGGCCTGGCCCAGCCGCCCGACCTCGTCGCGGCGCGTAACGCCGCGCAGCTCCCTGGGGATCTCACCGCGGCTGATCCGCTCGGCCATGAGGGTCAGCTGCGCCAGGGGCTGGGCAATATGCCGACTGAGCTGCCAGGCCATGACGATGCCGAGAACCAGCATGAGCAGCCCGAGCGTCAGCTGCTCCATGCGCTGGCGTTCGACCTGCAACTGCGCGTGCTCCAGGGTCATTCGGACCTTGCGTTCGGTCAACTCGGCCAGGCGCTGGCCCAGTGCGTTGATCTGCGTCATGCGCTCGAGCTGGATTCCCAGTGCCAGTGCCTCGGCCTCATCCAGCCGCCCCTCGCGTATGAGGGGCAGCAACTGCCTGTCGCGGGTCTGCACGAACGCGGTGCGCACCTCCTTGAGTTGATCGAGGAGCTTCCCCGTCTCGCTCTCGTCGCCCAGCCCGGCGAGCAGTTCATCGAACAGACGATCATTGGCCTTCGACAGCGCCTCGATCTCGCCTTCGCTTTGCTGCAATCGCCGGCCCTCATCCTGGGCATCGGTCATGGCCTGGAGCAACTCGGCGCGCTGACTGACGATGTTGACGCGCAGTTCCTTGACCATGGAAACGCGTTCGAAACTGCGCTGGAAGAGCGCGGCCTGGGTTGTCTGCAGGCTGTCGAAGCGCTGCAGCGAAGTGAGCAGCAAGACTCCGAAACCGCAGATGAGCACGGCGAAAACCAGAATCAGTTTGCTGCCGATGCTTAGGTTGGCAATTCTTCCGAGCATTTTGGCGTCTCCTCGTCCCTAACCTTTGCGTCTGAACAAACCCGCTCAAAGCCTGAAGCGGCTGGCCAATCCTTTGAGCTTCAAACCCAGTTGGTGCAGATTGCGCGCCGCCAGATCGACCTGCTGGGTGCCGCCGACATTGTCCTGGCTGGCCTGGCGGATGTCCGCCATGGCCGAGGCGATCTGGTCCATGCCGACCATCTGCTGCTGGCTGGTGGCGGCAATCTGCAGCGCCACCTCGCTGGAGGCCTCGATATTGCTGCTCAGGCTGCGGATGGCCTCGCCGCTCGACTGCGCCCGTTCGAAACCGTTTTCCACTGTCTTGCTACCTTGCTCGGCTAGCAGTACGGCCTTGGTCATGGCCTTCTGGATATCGCCGAGAATGCCGCGCACCTGGGCGGTGGCCTGTTTCGACTGGTCCGCCAGGGCCTTGACCTCCTGGGCCACCACCGAGAAGCCCTTGCCCGCCTCGCCGGCCTTCATCGCCTCGATCGAGGCATTGACCCCGAGCAGATTCGATTGCTCGGCCAGGTCGCCGACCGAGGCGACGATCTCGCCGATGGTCTGGCTCTGCTCACCCAGGCGCATGATGCTTTCCGCCACCGCCTGCATCTGCTCGCGTATCTGCGCCATGCCCTTGAGCGCCTCGTCCACCGCCTGGCGCCCGTTCAGCGCAACCTGGCGGGTACGCTCGGTGCTTTCGGCGACCGACTGAGACTTGCTGCCAGCCAGCACGGCGGTTTGCTTGACCTCCTCCACCGTCGTGACGATCTCGCTGATGGCGGTGGCGGTTTCCTGGGTGCTGGCGGCCACCTGGCTGGCGGCGGCGAGAATTTCCTCGCTGGACGAGGCGAGCACGCCGATGCCCTCGTTCATTTCCCGGACCAGCTCGCGCAGGTACTGGCCCATGTCGACGAAGGCCTGGGTCAATCGCCCCACCTCGTCCTGACGGGTGCTGCCGACCATGTCCTGGGGGATCTCGCCGCGGCCGATGCGTTCAGCCCATAGGGTCAGGCGCGCCAGTGGCCGGGCGATGTGGCGGCTGAGCAACCAGGCCAGCAAGGCGCTGATGCCGACCAGCAGGACGCTCAGGCGGAACAACCATTCGCGCTGGGCTTCCAGCGCCTGACGCGATTGCTCCTGCGCCTCGGCGACGCGTCGGTCGGTCAGTTCGGACAGTTGCAGGCCGAGTTCGTGAATCCTGTCCAGGCGCTCCGCCTGTACCCCGGCGCCCAGTTGCTGCGCTTCGTCGAGCGCGCCGGTACGGATCAACCTTAGCTGCTCTACGCGGGTCTGCGCCTGGGCGGCGCGCACCGCCAGCATGTCGTCGAGAATCTCGTTGACCTCCAGGTCACCGCTGGCCGCATCCTGCAAACGCTTCACCAGGCGGTCGTTCTCCGCGCTGCGACGGCGGATGCGGTCCTCGATGGTATCCAGTTCCATCAGCGCACCTTCGCCGATGACCAGGTTCAAGTCGCTGCGCTGAGTAGCGATGTTGATGCGTAGCTCCTTCACATCGGAAACCCGTGCGTAATGCTGCTGGAACAGCCGCTCCTCGCTTTCCTGCAAACTGGCGAAGCGCTCGAGACTGCTGAACAACAGGATGCCGAAACCCGTGATCAGCGCGGCGAAGGCCGCGATCAGCTTGCTGCCGATACCCAAGTTGACGAGCCTGGTCATAGAACCCTCCATTGCCCCTACTCCTCGTCCATGACCCGCAGATTCGGGTCACTCAACAGCCTTGCCCCATCCAGCACCGTGCGCTGCTCCGCGGTGACCCCGAGCAGATACCTCGCGCGAACGCCGGAGAGATTGGCCAGCTGCTGCTGAACCGCATCGCGACGTATGCGCGCGGTGCCTTGCACCCGGTCGAGCAGCAGGCCGAACTCCATCTGGTCACCATGCAGGACGGCCATGAAGTTCTTGTCGGAAAGGCCGCCAGCCGGCAGTTCGAGCAACACCCGCAGGTCGAGCAGCGAAACGATATGGCCACGGACGCTGACGATCCCCAGCACATGGGGCGGCGTGCCCGGCAAAGGGGTGTACTGGGCCAGCGGCAGCACCTCGGCGACATGCTCGCTCCCTATGCCATAGAGCTCGCCGCCGATGCTGAACATCAACACCTCCAGCCAGTCTTCGGCCTGCTCCTCTTCCTCCGGCGCGGCCCACTGCCGGCTGCGCTCCAGCAGCCGGGCATCGCGCTCCTCGGCATCGACGCCGAAGCCTTCGGCCAGGCGCTGCTCGAATCGGGCCAGGCGCTGGCGGATCTGCTCCCAGCGTTGATCTTCCTTCAGTGGCTCGGACATTTACCCGGCTCCTGTTGCAGTTGGTCACACAGACGCAGCAGCTGCGCACAGCAGATGCCCTCGCCATGGGGTATCGGAGCGGCCCCGTCCTCAGCCAGGAGCAATTGCCTGCATACCGCCAAGGCCTTGTCGCCGTCCCGAAATCGACCCTCGATCCGCAACAGACGGGCGTGCAGTAAATGACCGAGGATGAACTTGGGGTCCAGGTACAGCACCTTCTGCACCGCTCTCCGTGCCGCGCGGTGATCACCCTCCTGCTCGGCCAGCAGGGCCTGTAGCCAGTAGGCCGCGGGTGCGGCGCTATCCAGCTCCAGCGCGCGCGCCAACCATTCTTTGGCCTGTTCGAGGTGCTGCTGGTCGGCCCAGCTGCGGGCCATGGCCAGGCAAGCCTGGTGTTTCTGCTCCGGGGCTAGGCCAGGACAGCTCAGGGAGTCGAGCAGCGCTTGCCGAACCTGATCGGGCTCGTCGCCGGCCCGGTTCGGCTCTAACGGGCGCCGGTAAGGCTCGGGCGAGGCCGGAGCTGGCTCGGCGCGGGCAGGTTCGATAGGTGCGTTTACCGGCGGCCGGGCCAGGGGTATTGGTCGTTCGGCGCAAGCTCTGGCCGGCGCCTCTGCCCACGGCAGAGGCGCCGGTGCTGATGGCGGAGCCGGGCGCACCAGCAACGCCATGCCGGCCCGAGTGGCGCCGGACAATGCGTAGTTGCAACCGGCCCAGCGACCGTTCAGCCTGGCCTGGGTCGCAAGCCCGGCCTCGACGGCGCTCAGCAGCAGAATCCCGTCTGTGCTGAGGCTGGCGAGCAACCGGCGCAAGGCGCCCAGTGCCCGCTCCGGGGCCAGATACATCAGCACGTTGCGGCAGAGGATCAGGTCGGCGCCGGACAGCGCCGGAGACAGACGGCTATCGGCAAGGTTGTATTGAACGAAACGAATGCGCCCGCGCCAGGTTGGACGCACCCGCCATTGATTCCCCACGGGCTGGAAGTAGCGGTCGCGGAAGCCCGTCTCGCAGCTGCGGAAGGCATTGCGCCCATACAGCCCCTGCTCCGCCCGGGCCAGGAAGGCCGCGTTGATGTCGCTGGCGACCAGTTCCACCGACCAGTCGCCACGCTCGCCGGCGAGCAGCTCGTCCAGCAGAAACAACAGCCCATAGGCCTCTTCGCCGGTACAGCAGCCGGCACTCCACAGGCGCAGGCTGCGCCGCCCCTCGGCCCGGCGTGACGCCAACAACGGGGCCAGGTGCTGGCTGGCGAGCCAGTCGAAGGCCTCTGCATCCCGGCGGAAATAGGTTTCGCCGACGGTAAGTGCCGCGATCAGGCGTTGCACCTGGCTGGCGTCCCAGTCGGCGAATGCCAGGTTGTGCAGCCAGCTGTCGAAATCCCCGACCTCGCGCTCCGTCGCGATCAGCTGCAGACGGCGTAGCAGGTCGCTGCGGCGCGGACCGGAGAAGTCCATGCCCAGGTGTTGCAGAACCTTATGACTCAATGCGGTGAGTAGGCGCGGCGAGCACACCGGTTCATTGCACGGCATCGAAGACCCCTTCCCTGGCGGCCAGCAGGGTGTCGAGCTGTAGCTCGTCCTCATGGCTGAGCAGCTGCTCGACATCCTGAATCAGCAGCAATCCGTCGCGGTTGCGCACCACGCCACGCAGCAGACTGGAGGGCACCCGCGGGTCGGGCGCCGGAGTGAAATGCTCCGAGGCGTAGGTGCTAACCGCTTCCACTCGCTCGACCGGGAGCAACAACTCGCGTGTGCTGCTGGTCAGCCAGATGAAGGGTTGCCAGAGGCTGGGCTCAGGGGCATCCCAGCCGAAACGCCGGGGCAGGTCCACCACGGGGAGCAGCTGGCCGCGCACGTTCGCGAGCCCACGGATCGTCTTCGGTGCTCCCGGCAAGGGACTGACGTGCAACGCCGGCAGCACCCGAACCACCTGTTCGAGGGCGACTGCCAAGTGTTGGCCCGCCAAGTCGAACGGCAACACCTGATATCTGTCCATAGCCGCATCCCTGCCAATGTGCCATTGCTCAGTTTTTACCCTAGCTCAAGGATATCCGGCGTCCAGCCGTCTGGAGCAGGCAAGCGATATCAAAGTGCTATCCTCCTCCGAAGCTAGCATGGGGCTCTTCTGTCTTGGAGGCGGTTGCCGCCTGCCAACCACCGCCCAAGGCGGCGATCAGCTGCACGCTGGCGGTCAGGCGGCTACCGAGCAGGGTCAGGCTGCTGCGCTCGTTGTTGAGTGCCGTGGCCTGCACGTTGACCACGCTGTTGAAGTCGACGGTGCCGGCCCGGTACTGGTTCTCGAGTAGCCGCAGCGACTCGCGCGCCGCCTCCAGGGCCTGCTGTTGGACCTGCGCCTCCTGCTCCTGCACGCGCAGTTGCACCAGCCGGTCCTCGACCTCGCGAAAGCTGTCGAGCACCACCTGACGGTACTCGGCCACCGTCTGCTCATAGGCCGCCTCGCTGCGCTGGAGCTCGGCACGGCGCGCCCCACCGTCGAACAGGGTCAGTGCCAGGTTCGGGCCGATCGACCAGAAGCGGTTCGGCAGGCTGACCCAGTCGGCGAAGCTGCTGCCCCGGTAGCCGCCGCTGGCCGACAGCCTCAGGTCCGGGTACCAGGCGGCTTCGGCCACGCCGATCTGGGCGTTGGCGGCCATCACCCGGCGCTCGGCGGCGGCCACATCCGGACGCCGCTCCAGCAGTTGCGAAGGCAGTGCCACGGGTATCTGCGGCAGCAGCGGCAGCGCGTCACGGGCGGCGATGCCCAGCTCGCTGGGCGGCACTCCGACCAGCACGGCGATGGCGTGCTCCAGCTGGGCGCGCTGCCAGCGCAGGTCGATGGCCTGGGCCTCGGTACTCTTCAGCTGGGTGCGCGCCTGGCTGACGTCCGACCTTGGGACTATGCCGGCGTTGTACTGGTTCTCGGTAAGCCTCAGGGATCGGGCGTAGGCCGCGACCGTGGCCTCCAGCAGACGCCGCTGCTCGTCCAGCACCCGCAGTTGCAGGTAGTTCTGCACCAGCTCGGCCTGCAGGCTGAGGCGTAGCGCGGCGAGATCGGCGGCACTGGCTTCGAAGTCGGCCTGGCTGGACTCCAGGGCGCGGCGCAGCTTGCCCCAGACATCCAGCTCCCAGGCAGCATTCAGGCTGAGGTCGTAGTTCTGGGAGATGCTGGCCGTATCGGCCCCGCCGACGCTGAAGCCGTCCGCTGTGCTCAGGGTGCTGTCGCCGCCGCCCTGCCCCGCCCGGGTCACCCCGGCGCTGCTCGACAGGCTCGGATAGAAGGCCGCCCGGGCGCCGCGCACCAAGGCGCGGGCCTGGCGGTACTGGGCCGCCGCGGCGGCCAGGTTGTGGTTGGACAGGTTTAGACGCTCGACCAGTGCGTTCAACTCGGCGTCGCCATAGAGCGTCCACCAGGCGCCGCGCTCTAGGGCGTCGCCGGGGGCGGCCAGGGTCCAGCCCTCTATCTGCTTGAACTGCGCCGGGGTGGCCAGTTCGGGCCGTCGGTAATCCGGGCCGATGGCGCAGCCGGCCAGCAGCAGGCTCAGGGCGATCAGGCCCAGGGGGCGTGGGGTGGACGTCACAGCTCTCATAGCGGGGTTTCCAGGGCGGCATCGCTGCGCACGCCGCGCCAGCGGTTGACCCGGTGGCGCAGGCGGTCGAAGTAGAGGTAGACCACGGGGGTGGTGTAGAGGGTCAGCAGCTGGCTGAGGATCAACCCGCCGACTATGGTGATACCCAGCGGCTGGCGCATTTCCGCGCCTTCGGCGCTGCTCAGCATCAGCGGCAAGGCGCCGAGCAGTGCCGCCAGGGTGGTCATCATGATCGGCCGGAAGCGCAGCAGGCAGGCGCGGCGGATCGACTCCTCCGGGCTGAGCCGTTCGCTGCGCTCGAGCTGCAGGGCCAGGTCGATCATCAGGATGGCGTTCTTCTTGACGATGCCGATCAGCAGGAACAGCCCGAGTAGCGAGATCAGGCTGAATTCGGTGTCCAGCAGCTGCAGGGCGAGCAAGGCGCCGACTCCGGCCGAGGGCAGGGTCGAAAGGATGGTCAGCGGGTGGATGTAGCTCTCATAGAGCACCCCCAGGACGATATACACCACCCCCAACGCCAGCAGGATCATCCACGGCTGGTTCTGCTGGGTCTGTTGGAAGGCCGCACCGGTGCCACCCAGGGTGCCCTGCACCTCGCTCGGCAGGCCGAGGCGCGCCACCGCCCGGTCGATCGCCCGGGTGGCCTGTTCCAGGCTGACACCCTCGGCCAGGGAGAAACCGATGTTCTCCGCGGCGAACTGGCCCTGGTGGTTGACCCTGTCCTCCTCGATGCTGCGCTCCCAGCTGGCGAAGCTCGACAGCGGCACCCGCGCGCCGTCCTCGGCGATCAGCTGGATCTGCTCCAGGGCCTCGGGGTGCTGGGCATACTGCGGGTTGATCTCCAGCACCACGCTGTACTGGTTGAGGCTGGCATAGATGGTCGACACCTGGCGCTGGCTGAAGGCGTTGTTGAGCACCGCGGTGATCATGGCCATGTCCACCCCCAGGCGCTGGGCCCGTTCGCGGTCGACCTGCAGGCGGACCTGCTGGGCGCCCTCGGTCTCCTGGGCGTCGATGTCGGTCAGCTCGGGCAGGGCGCGCAGGGCCTCGCGCACCTTGGGCAGCCACTGGCGCAGCAGCCCGAGGTCGCCGGACAGCAGCAGGTATTCGTTCTCCGAGCTGCGCCCCTCGCGTCCGCCGATATGCAGGTCCTGATCGGGCATCAGGAACAACCGCCCGCCCGGGACTTTGGGCAGACTCTTGCGCAGGCGGCTGATCACCTGCTGGGCGCTCGCCCGGCGTTCGTTCATGGGTTTCAGGCGCACGATCATGAAGGCGTTATTGATCCCCCCTCTGCCGCCGATGAAGCCGGCCACGCTGTCCACCGCCGGATCGGCCAGCACCGCGCGGCGGTAGCTTTCCATCTTCGGCTGCATGACCTGAAACGACAGGCCATCGTCGCCACGGATGAAACCGATCAGTTGGCCGGTGTCCTGCTGTGGCAGGAAGGTCTTGGGCACGCTGACGAACAGGAAGACGTTCAGGGCGATGGTCGCCAACAGGCCGACCAGCATCGGCAGCGAGTGGCGCAGGGCCCAGTCCAGGCTGCGTCGGTAGGCATCCAGCCCCCGTGCTTGCAGCCGCGCGCCCAGGCGCTGTAGTCCGCTGCCGCGCTGCACGGTGCTCTCGGCCCGTAGCCAGCGGGCACAGAGCATGGGCGTCAGGGTCAGCGACACCAGCAGGGAGATGAGGATGGCCACCGCCAGGGTGATGGAGAACTCGCGGAACAGCCGCTCGACGATGCCGCCCATAAACAGGATGGAGACGAACACCGCCACCAGCGACAGGTTCATCGCCAGCAGGGTGAAGCCGACCTCGCGGGTGCCCTTGAAGGCCGCCGAGAGCGGCGGGTCGCCGGCCTCGATATGCCGGGCGATGTTCTCCAGTACGACGATGGCGTCGTCCACCACCAGACCGGTGGCGATGATCAGGGCCATCAGCGACAGGTTGTTCAGGGAGAAGTCCAGCAGGTACATGGCCGCGAAGGTGCCGACCAGCGACACCGGCACCGCCAGCGCCGGGATCAGCGCCGCGCGCCAGCGGCCGAGGAAGGCCAGCACCACCAGGATGACCAGGGCCACGGCGATCAGCAGGGTGCGCTCGGCCTCGTGCAGGGTGGCGCGGATCACCGGCGAGCGGTCCATGGCCACCTGCAGCTCGACGCTGGCCGGGATCACCGCGCGCAACGCCGGCAGCTGTTCGCGGATGCCGGCGATGGTCTCGATGATATTCGCCCCGCTCTGTCGGTTGATCACCATCAGCACGGCGCTGCTGTCGTTGTAGAAGCCGCTGTTGTAACGGTCCTCCACCGCGTCGCTGACCGTCGCCACATCGCCCAGGCGCACCGCCGCGCCGTCCTGGTAGCGGATCAGCAGCGGCAGGTAGTCGGCGGCCCGCTCCAGCTGGTCGTTGGCCTGCACCTGCCAGTGGCGTTCGGCGTCCTCCACCGCGCCCTTGGGCCGCTGCACGTTGGCCGCGGCGATGGCCTGGCGCACCTCGTCCAGGGCGATGCCGTACTGGTCGAGCAGGCGCGGTTCCAGGGCCACCCGCACCGCCGGCAGGGAGCTGCCGCCGATCGACACCTCGCCCACACCGCTCACCTGGGCCAGCTTCTGCGCCAGGATGGTGGAGGCGACGTCGTACAGCTGGCCCTTGCCCAGCACCTCGCTGGTCAGCGACAGCACCATGATCGGCGCCTGCGCCGGGTTGACCTTGCGATAGGTGGGCATCGAGCGCATGCCGCTGGGCAGCAGCTCGCGGGCGGCATTGATCGCCGCCTGCACCTCGCGGGCGGCGGCGTTGATGTCCCGGTCCAGGTCGAACTGGATCATGATCCACGTGCTGCCCTGGCTGCTGCGGCTGTTCATCTGGCTGATGCCGGCGATGGTGCCGAGCGAACGCTCCAGTGGCGTGGCCACGCTGGAGGCCATGATCTGCGGGCTGGCGCCGGGCAAGCTGGCCTGCACCGTGATGGTCGGAAAATCCATCTGCGGCAGCGGCGCCACGGCCAGCAGGCCGAAGCTGACGCCGCCGAGCAGGAGGATCGCCAGGCTCAGTAGCAGGGTCGCCACCGGCCGGCGGATAAAGGGCGCGGAGAGGTTCATGGGCCGACGACCAGGCCGGCCGCGCTACGGCCGCTCAGGCGCCGGGCCAGGCGGTCGAAGTACAGGTAGATCACCGGGGTGGTGAACAGCGTCAGCAACTGGCTGAGCAGCAGGCCGCCGACCATCACCAGGCCCAGGGGCTGGCGCAGCTCGGCGCCGGAGCCGGTCGCGAGCATCAGCGGGATGGCGCCGAACAGCGCCGCCAGGGTGGTCATCAGGATCGGCCGGAAGCGCAACAGCGCCGCGCGGTAGATCGCCTCCTGCGGGGACATACCCTGGTTGCGTTCGGCCTCCAGGGCGAAGTCGATCATCATGATCGCGTTCTTCTTGACGATGCCGATCAGCAGGATGATGCCGATGATGGCGATCAGGCCCAGGTCGTTGCCGGTCAGCAACAGCGCGAGCAAGGCGCCGACCCCGGCCGAGGGCAGCGTGGAGAGGATGGTGATGGGGTGGATATAGCTCTCGTAGAGCACGCCGAGGACGATGTACATGGTGACCACGGCCGCCAGGATCAGCAGCAGGGTACTGGAGAGCGAGGCGCGGAAGGCTTCGGCCGCGCCCTGGAAGCGGCTCTGGATGCCGGCCGGCAGGCCGATCTCCTGCTGCACCCGTTCGATCGCCGCCACCGCCTCGCCCAGGGCCACGCCGCCTGCCAGGTTGAACGACAGGGTCGCCGCCGGGAACTGACCGATGTGGTTGACCAGCAGTTTGGCGGCGCGCTCCTCGATACGGACCAGGGACGCCAGCGGCACCTGGCTGCCGGATGCCGTGGCCAGGTGTACCTGGCGCAAAGCCGCCGGGCCGAGGTTGCCGGCGCCCTGGCTCTCCAGCACCACCCGGTACTGGTTGGCCTGGGTGTAGATGGTGCTGATCTGCCGCTGGCCGAAGGCGTCGTACAGCGCGTCGTCGATATCGGCGATGCTCACGCCGAGGCGCCCGGCCAGGTCCCGGTCGATCTGCAGGTACAGCTGCAGGCCGCGGTTCTGCAGGTCGCTGGCGACATCGCGCAGTTGCGGCTGGCGGGCCAGGGCGTCGACCAGTCTGGGCACCCACTGCTCCAGCAGCGCCAGGTCCGGCGACTCCAGGCTGAACTGGAACTGGGTGCGGCTGACCCGGTCCTCGATGGTCAGATCCTGCACCGGCTGCAGGTACAGCTCGATGCCGCTGAGCCGGGCCAGCTCGGGGCGCAGCCGTTCGATCACCTGGCTGGCGCTGACTTCGCGTTCGGCATGGGGCTTGAGGTTGATCAGCAGGCGGCCGCTGTTCAGGGTCGGGTTGTCGCCGTCCACGCCGATGTGCGACGACAGGCTGGCGACCGCCGGGTCGCGCAGTATCACCTCGGCCAGGCGCTGCTGACGCTCGCTCATGGCGCGGAAGGAGATCGCCTGCGGCGCCTCGGAGATGCCCTGGATCACCCCGGTGTCCTGCACCGGGAAGAAGCCCTTGGGCACCGCCAGATAGAGCAGCACGGTCAGCCCCAGGGTAGCCAGCGCCACCAGCAGGGTCAGCCCCTGACGGGCCAGTACCCACTGCAGGCACTGGCCGTAGCGCGCGATCAGTCCGTCGATAAAGGCGCCGCTGGCCCGGTAGAAGCGCCCTTCCCCCTCGCCCTGCTCGGCCTTGAGCAGACGCGCGCACATCATCGGCGTCAGGCTCAGGGAAATCGCCAGGGAGATCAGGATGGCCACCGCCAGGGTGATGGCGAATTCGCGGAACAGCCGTCCGACCACGTCGGCCATGAACAGCAAGGGAATCAGCACCGCGATCAGCGACAGGGTCAGCGAGATTAGGGTGAAGCCGATCTCCCTGGCCCCCTTGAGCGCGGCGTTGAGCGGTGTTTCGCCGGCCTCCAGGTGGCGGGCGATGTTCTCCAGCATGACGATGGCGTCGTCCACCACGAAGCCGGTGGCGATGGTCAGCGCCATCAGTGTCAGGTTGTTGAGGGTGAAGCCGGCCAGGTACATCACGCCGAAGGTGCCGATCAGCGACAGCGGCACGACGATGGAGGGGATCACCGTGGCCGCCAGCTTGCGCAGGAACAGGAAGGTCACCAGCACCACCAGCGCCACCGCCAGGAGCAGCTCGTGTTGCACGTCGCGCACCGCGGCGCGGATGGTCTGGGTGCGGTCGGTGAGCAGCCGCACCTCGACGCTGGCCGGCAAGCCCTCGCGCAGGTGCGGCAGCAGGGTCTGGATGCGCTCGACCACCTCGATGACGTTGGCGCCCGGCTGGCGCTGCACGTTCACCAGCACCGCCTCGTTGCGGTCGGCCCAGGCCGCCAGGCGCTGGTTCTCGGCGCCGTCGACGATCTCGGCGACATCCTGCAGGCGCAGGGTGGCGCCGTCCTGATGGCTGAGGATCAGTGCGCGGTACTCGTCCGGCGACTGCAGCTGGTCGTTGGCGTCCAGCTGCGAGACCCGGGTCGGGCCGTCGAAATTGCCCTTGGGCTGGTTGACGTTGCTGGCGGTGATCAGCCTGCGCACGTCCGCCAGGTTCAGCCCGTAGGCGGCCAGGGCCTCGGGGTTGACCCGGATGCGCACCGCCGGCCGCTGGCCACCGGCCAGGGTGACCAGGCCGACGCCGCTGGTCTGGGCCAGTTTCTGCGCCAGGCGGGTGTCGACCAGGTCGTTGACCTGCGGCAACGGCAGGGTCTTGGAGCTGACTGCCAGGGTCAGCACCGGGGTGTCCGCCGGGTTGACCTTGTTGTACACCGGCGGCGCCGGCAGGTCGCCGGGCAGCAGGTTGCTCGCCCCGTTGATCGCCGCCTGCACCTCCTGCTCGGCGACGTCCAACTCAACCTCCAGGTTGAAACGCAGGGTGATCACCGAGGCGCCGCCGGAGCTGGTCGAGGACATCTGCTTCAAGCCCGCCATCTGGCCGAACTGGCGCTCCAGCGGCGCGGTCACCAAGCGGGTCATCACGTCCGGACTGGCGCCCGGATACAGGGTCATCACGCGAATGGTCGGGTAGTCCACCTCCGGCAACGCCGAGACCGGCAGCAGGCGGTAGGCGATCAGGCCGCTGAGCAGAATCGCCAGCATGACCAGGGTGGTGGCGACCGGCCGCAGGATAAACAGGCGCGAGGCGTTCATGCGTCCTTCCGCGCTCCGGTCTCGGCCTGCGCCGTGGCCGGCGCTTCAGCGTCACCTACCACCTCGATCAGGCTGCCCTCGCGCAGGCGGTCGGTGCCCTCGAGCACCAGGCGCTCGCCGGCCTGCACGCCCTGTTCCACCAGGGTCAGCTCGCCGTTGCTGGGGCCGGCGACTATCGGCCGGACCTGCACCTTGCTGTCGCCATCTACGACATAGACGAAGGTGCCGCGGGCGCCGTACTGCACGGCGGCAGCCGGCATCAGGGTCGCGTTCTCGCGCGTCTGCAGGCGCAGGCGCACGTTGACGAACTGATTGGGGAACAGCAGCTCCTCGGCGTTCTCGAAGCGCGCCTTGAGCTTGACCGTGCCGGTGGCGGTGTCGATCAGATTGTCCAGGCTGTCCAGCCGGCCCTCGGCCAGCCGAATGCGCTCGTTGCGGTCCCAGGCCTCCACCGGCAATGACCGGCCGGCACGGAACTGCTGCAGCACGGCCGGCAACTCGGCCTCCGGCAGGGTGAACAGCACCGACACCGGCTGGGTCTGGGTGATCACCACCAGCGGCAGGGTGTCGCCGGAGCCGACCAGGTTACCGGCGTCCACCTGGCGCAGCCCCAGGCGCCCGCCTATGGGCGCGCGCACCTGGGTGAAGCCCAGGTTCAGGCGCGCCTGGGCGACGGCCGCCTGGTTGCTCTGGAGGGTACCGCGGTACTGGTTGACCAGCGCCTGCTGGGTGTCCAGCGTCTGCTTGGCGATGGAGTCCTGTTCGTACAGGCCTCGGTAGCGGGCCAGGTCGATCTCGGCGTTGCGCAGCTGCGCCTGGTTCTCCTGCTGCACACCGAGGGCCTGCTGCAGGGCCACCTCGTAGGGGCGCGGGTCGATGCGTGCCAGCAGCTCGCCGGCCTCGACCCGCTGGCCGTCGGCAAACAGCACCTCGACGAGTTGGCCCTCGACCCGCGGACGCACATCGACCCGGTTGTAGGCGGTCACTGTGCCCAAGGCCTTGAGTTCGATCGGGAAATCGCCCTGGCTGACGCTGGCCACCCGTACCGGCACTGGCCCGTCGTCGCCCCAGTGCCCCCCGCCGCGTCGCGGCTCAGGCTGGCTCGGCCAGAACCACCAGACGAGCAGAATGATGCCGACCAGCAGGCTCAGGCCCGTCAGCCACTGGCGGCGCGCGGTGTACAGTCGGTGGGGTGTCGCTTGAATCTCGGGCATGGCTCGGACCGCTTTCTTGGGAGCCTGAACGATAAGCAGTCGCGGCCATGAAGCAAAGCCTCTTTACCGCCTATTTACCCTCGCGCGAGTTGGCTAAGCCTATGAGCCGCCGGCAAAAACAGATGTTGCCCGATGCCTTGGCGCAGTGTTCTCCGGTTCCTGGGCTACCCGGAGAGCTTCTGGCTCAGCAGGTCGCGTCGGGAAAACAGCTCAACCAGCCAGTCGACGAACACCCGTACCCGCCGCGACAGTTGCCGCTGGGGCGGATAGAGCACGGTCAGCGGCAGCGGTGCTGGCCGCAAGTCGCCGAGGATATCCAGCAGGGTGGCGGCTGCCAATTGTTCACGCAGGTGGTACTCCGGCGCCTGGATGATGCCCATTCCCGCCTCGCAAGCGGCGACATAACACTCGGCATTATTCAGGCTTATGCTGCCGGGCAAGGCCAGTTCGACCCGCTCCCCCGCCACCAGAAACTCCAGGGGGAAACGCCGTCCGGTCAGCGAGGAGAAATAGTTGACCGCCCGGCGCCCCTCCAGCTCGGCGAGGGTGTGTGGCGTGCCGTACCGCGCCAGGTAGGCTGCGCTGGCACAGGTCACTTGCGGCAGCGCGGTCAAAGGCCGGGCCACCAGGCAGCTGTCGTGCACCTCGCCGCCCCGCAGCACGCAATCCACTCCTTCGCGGATCAGGTCCACCGGGCGGTCGCTGGCGCCGACTTCCAGTTCGATGCGCGGATAGCGGACGCAGAACTCCGGCAGCGCCGGAATCACCACGCGATGCGCGAGCGAGACCGGCAGATCCACGCGCAAACGGCCCTGGGGGCCGCTGCAATTGCCGGCGAAGACCGACTCGGTCTCACCTGGAGCAGAACATCGCCGCACTGAACGCCATCTTCCCACCTCGAGTCGCCGCCGGAGAGCGCTACGCGGCAGAGTCGATGGCCATGCTCGGTCGCTAAGCCAATAAAAAACGGCCTACGCGGTAGGCCGTTTCTCTTGCTGCGATAGCCGCCTTTACTTGAGCGCCGCCTCGGCCGCGGCGTAGTTCGGCTCGTCGGCGATCTCGGCCACCAGTTCGCTGTGCAG
Organism: Pseudomonas sp. MBLB4123; assembly: GCF_051904775.1. Lineage (NCBI taxonomy): Bacteria > Pseudomonadati > Pseudomonadota > Gammaproteobacteria > Pseudomonadales > Pseudomonadaceae > Pseudomonas > Pseudomonas sp. MBLB4123. The sequence continues at coordinate 1,161,164 of NZ_CP196711.1, read as the reverse complement.
CACCTTGTCGTGCTCGTCCAGCACCACCACGGCGCGGGCGGCGACGCCGACCAGGGGGCCGTCGGCGATGGCCACGCCGTAATCCTTGAGGAACTCGCCGCCGCGCATGGTCGACAGGCTGATCACGTTATCCAGGCCTTCGGCACCGCAGAAACGCGCCTGGGCGAACGGCAGGTCAGCGGAGATGCACAGCACCAGGGTGTTGGCCATCTTGCTCGCTTCGCTGTTGAACTTGCGTACCGAGGTGGCGCAGGTCGGCGTATCGACGCTGGGGAAGATGTTCAGCACTTTGCGTTTGCCGGCCAGGCTGGCCAGGCTGACATCGCTCAGATCGCTGCCGACCAGGCTGAAGGCCGGGGCCTGTTGGCCGACCTGCGGCAGCTGACCAGCGACTTGTACCGGGTTGCCTTTGAGGGTGACTTGCGCCATGGGTTGATCCTTTCTCTGCAGGGTTGAGGGCTGTTATCGGGTTGAATCGGGACGGGCAGAATTATCTGACCATCAAGTCAGACTCTTCTTCCCGTCCCGGCGACACATCAGTTTCTCGCGAAATGCTCCTGGGTCAGCTTGACCACCACGGGGCTCAGGAGCAACAGCGACAGCAGGTTGGGCAGTGCCATCAGGCCGTTGAGGGTGTCGGCCAGCAGCCAGGCGAAGTCCAGCTGGGCGATGGCACCGAAGGGCACGGCCAGGACCCAGAAGATACGGAACGGCAGGATCGACTTGGTACCGACGAGGAATTCCCAGCACTTCTCGCCGTAGTACCCCCAACCGAGGATGGTGGTGAAGGCGAAGACCACCAGGGCGATGCTGAGGATGGCGCCGCCGAAGCCGGGCATTCCGGCCTCGAAGGCCGCCGCCGAGAGCCCCGCGCCACTGACGCCGCTGGTCCACATGCCCGAGCAGATGATCGCCAGGCCGGTCAGGGTGCAGATGATCAGGGTGTCGATGAAGGTCCCGAGCATGCCGATCATCCCCGAGCGCACCGCGCTGGTGGTGGTACCGGCCGCCTGGGCGATGCCGGCGGTGCCCAGACCCGCCTCGTTGGAGAAGATGCCGCGGGCCACGCCGAAGCGGATGGCCGCCATCACCGCCGCGCCGGCGAAGCCGCCGGTGGCGGCCACCGGGCTGAAGGCATGGGTGAAGATCAGCGCGAAGGCGCCGGGGATGGCATCGGAATGCACCACCAGCACGACGACGGCCGCGGCAATATAGGCGATGGCCATGGTCGGCACCAGGGAGGCGGCGACCAGACCGATGCGCTTGATGCCGCCGAGGATCACCAGGCCGACGAAGACCATGGCGACCAGCCCGGTGACCCAGGCCGGTACGCCGAAGGTGTCGGTCAGGGCGTGAGCCATGGAGTTGACCTGGACCATGTTGCCGATGCCGAAGCCGGCCAGGCCGCCGAAGATGGCGAAGGCCGTGCCCAGCCACACCCATTTGGGCCCCAGGCCGTTCTTGATCGCGTACATCGGTCCGCCGACGTGCTCCTTGCGCTCGTCGGTCTCGCGGTAATGCACCGCCAGCACCACTTCGCAGTACTTGGTGGCCATGCCGACCAGGGCGGTGCACCACATCCAGAACAGCGCGCCGGGACCGCCGAGGAAGATCGCGGTGGCCACGCCGGCGATGTTACCGGTACCGACCGTGGCGGCCAGGCAGGTCATCAGCGCCTGGAACGGGCTGATCTCGCCACTGGCCTCGTCGCCCTTCTTGCGCCCCTGCCACATCAGCTTGAAACCGGCGCCTATCTTGCCCAGAGGCATGAACTTCAGACGCAGCATGAGAAACAGCCCGGTGCCGAGGATCGCCACCAGCATGGGTGGGCCCCAGACCAGGCCGTTGACTTGATTGACCAGGTCGGTGATGAACTCCATGGCAGTCTCCTTCATCTGGTTGTGCACGCCGCTGGCCGGCCGGCCGCGAACATCGACCTGCACCTGGGCTTGATAAATCACTTTAGTCCAGCGCAGCCGATGCAGCTTCAGGACGACGTGCCGTTGGCCAGGACGAGACTAGAAGTCGCGGCGGTAGAACAGGTCCAGGGAGCTGGCCAGGCCGCTGGCGGCCTCCAGGTACAGGCGCTTGCTCAACTGGTAGCGCAGCGCCAGGGTATTGGCCGGCTCGAACACGCCGACGCCGTAACGCAGGCTCAGGCGCTCGGACAGATTGCCGCTGGCCACCACGCTGGTGGTCACCCCGCTGCCCTCGCTGTCGAGCTGGAAGTCCTCGATGCCCAGACGCTGGGCCAGGCCGCCGGTCAGCGAGGCGCTGCTGGCCAGCCCCATGGCCAGGGCCGCCTGGGCCAGCAGGTTGTTGTCGCCACTGCCCTGCCCCTGTGGCCGGCCGAGCACCAGGTAGGACAGGGCCTGCTCCTGGCTCATCGCCGGCTCGGAAAACACCTCGCTCCTGGGTTGCTCGGCGCGGCCGCTCAGACGCAGACCGGCGACCACCTGATCGACCCGACGGATCGCCTCGATGTCGAGGAACGGCTGGTCGATGGGGCCGGCGAACAGCAGGCGTGCGCGGCGAATGGTCAGGCGCTGGCCATAGGCACGGAAGCGTCCGTTGTTGAGGTTCAGTTCGCCGCGGGTGTCGAGGTCGTCGCCGATGTGCACACGTCCGGCCAGATCGGCCTTGAGGCCGAAACCGGAGAAGCTCAGGCGGTCCTGGCCGACCTCCACGTCGATATCCATGGCGATGGCCGGCGCCCGGGCCGGCGGGCTGTCCTGACCGACTATCACGGCGTCATCCGACAGCTGCACGGTGGACGGCGGCAGCTCGCGTATCTGGATCTTGCCGCGGGGTATCGCCACCTTGCCGCTCAGGGCCAGTTGATCCGCTGCCAGGCTCAATCGCAGATCCGGCTCGACCTCCAGCTCCGCATAGGGTTCGACGCTGACCGGCAGGCGGCTGCCACGCACGCGCAGCTGCCCCTGCAGGCCGCCGGCCCAGGTCAGCTCGCCGGACAACTCGCCGCGACCCTGCTCGCCGCTGCGCCAACCGCCGTCCAGCTGCAGGCGTTCGCCGGCGATATTCGCCTGCAGCTGCAGGTCGCGGAAGTTGCTCGGCAGCTCGCCGCCGCCGATCTCACCATCGCGCAGCTGCACACGGCCATCGATCCGCGGCGCCAGCAGCTCGCCGCCCAGGCTGCCGCTGCCCTCCAGGCGTCCGGCCAGCTGTTCGACCCTTGGCACGAAGGGCCGGGCCAGGGCCAGGTCCAGGCCGCTCAGGCGGAAACTGCCGCTCAGCGGCTTGCGCGCCGAACGCGGATCGAGCGTGGCCTGCAGCGACAGTTCGCCGAGCTTCGGTCCACGCAGCGCGAGCCGCGTGTCGATGCCCGCCGGACGCAATTGGCCGTCCAGGCGCAGCTCGTCGTAGCCGAACGTCAGCCACTGTTCCTGATCGCGGATGCGCCAACTGCCGCGCCCGGCATCGACCGTGACCCGACCGCGGGGCCCGTTGGGCGGCAAGTCGAGGGCGATCTCGGCATCCAGCTGCCCCTGCCAGGCGAAATCCTTGGGCAGCCAGGGGCTCAGGCTGTCGAGGGGGAAGTCGGCCAGGCGATAGCGAATCTGCGGCTCGGGCAGCAGACGTTGCGCCTCGCCGCACAGGCTGGCCGGGCCGGAACGCCAGCAATGGGCGCCCAGTTCGAGTCGGCCATCGGCCCGGCGCAGCAGGCCGGCCGGCTGCTGCAGGTGCCAGTCCTGGCCGCCGCTGTGCACCTCGCCGCTGCGCAACCGGCCGCGCCAGGCGCCGTCACGCAGCTCGCCGGCCACATCCAGGGCGCTGCGCAGCAACGGCCCCTCGAGCTGCACCTGCAGCTGTTGGCGTCGCGCATCGCCGCGCCCCGTCGCGCTCAGGCGGCCCAGTTCGGTCTTCCCCAGGGCAATGCCATCGGCCTGCAGTTCGATCCGGGCCTGCTGTGTGGCGTCGAGCCGGGCATCCAACTCAAGGCGCTGTACGCGCCGCTCGGCAACGGCCAGGCGCCGGCCTTGAGCCCGCAGCCGGCCTTGTGGGGCCTGCAGGCTGCCGGCCAGGTCCAGCTGCCCCTCGAGCTGGCCTTGTAGCTGCGGCCACAACTGGCCGAGGCGCGGCAGCGCCAGTTGTAACTGTCCACTGAGGCGTTCCTGCAACGTGCCGCTGCCCTGTATGCGGTTGTCGCCCAGGCGCAGGTCGATCCGGTGCAGCGTCCAGTGTTCGCCGGCCCCGCTGGCCTGGGCCTGCAGGCGCGCCGGCTGGCCGCGCAGGCGACCGTCGAGGTCGACGTCCGCCTCCAGACGCAGACGTCCCTGCTGCAACTCGCCGCTGCTGTTCAGGGGGCCGGCGAGCCGTCCGGGCAGCTCGGCCAGCCAGTAGGCCGGATCGAGGTCGCTCAACTGCAGCCGTGCGTCCCAGCGCAGGCCCTCGGCGAAGCCCAGGCTGAGCTGGCCTGTGGCGCGACCTTGGCCGGCCTGAAGTCGCAGATCGGGGAGGAACAACTGCCGCAGGTCGCCACTGAGCGGGCTCTGCAGGCTGAAGTCGCCGGCCGGCCCCTGCAGCTGGGCATCGAAGTGGCCGAGGTAGTGGCCGCCCTGGTAGGCCAGCTCACCCCGTAGCTGGCGCAGGCTCACCGGCAGCTCTTCGACCTCCGGCAGCAGGCGCCGCCAGGGGAAGTCCTGCCAGTGGAAACGACTGTCGAGGCTCAGCGCCTCCTGCCAGTCGATCCGGCCGCTGAGTTGCAGATGTTGCTCGGGCCCGGCTTCCATGCTCAGCTTGGCCACCTCGGCGCCCTGCAGGTCGACCCGCCCCTGCAGGGCCAGGGCCAGCGCACCGCCCTCCCCCGGCAGTTCGGCCGTGCCCTGGACCCGGTAACCGCTGGCCAGGTCGCCAGCGGCGCTGAGCTCGACCTTGTCCAGGCGCAGGGTCGGCGGCAGCTCGCCGCTGGCCATGAAGCCATCGGCGATCAGCCGGGCGGTCGCCGGCAGGTTCTCGGCCAGCGGTTGCACCTCGCCGCTCAGACGCCCCTGCAGATAGCCACTGCTGTCGGCGCTCAGGCGCAGACTGCCGAGCAGGTCGCCATCCACCTCCAGGGCCAGTTGCCAGTCGTGCTTATCGGGCGCCGGCAGCTGCAGACGTCCGCTGGCGCTGAGCGGCCAAGCCCCGTGCGGCCGCAGGCGGCCCTGCAGCTCGAGGCGCAGTTCGCCCCGCTGCACCCGCAGACTGTCGATCCGCAGCCCCTCGGCCTGCCAGTGCGCCGACAACTGCAGGCCGTGCAACTGCTCATCGTCATCGATCAGCAGGCTGCCGATGCGCAGTTCGCCCAGTTCCACGGCCAGGGGCCATTGCAGATCCGGCAGGCCTAAGGGTTGGGCATCGGGCTCCGTGCTCGGGGCGCTCTGCAGTTCGACCCGCTCGGCCTGCAGACGCGCGACGCACAGGGTCAGACGCCACAGGCAGCGCGGCGACCACTCCAGTAGCGGCGCCTGCACCACCAGGTGATCGTCGTCCTGATGCCAGGCCAGACGCTCGGCCTGCCAACGGCCGCCCAGGCGGCCCTCGAAACCCTCGACCTTCAGCCCCGGCACCCTCTCCAGCGCCCAGCGGCTGCCGCCGCTCGTGCCGAGCAGCAGCCACAGGGCCAGCGCTACCAGGGCGATGACGCCGAGCAGCGCATAGGCGCCGTAGCGCAGACCGCGTCTCACAGCTCGGGCCCCATGGAGAAGTGCAGGCGCACGCCGCCCTGGTCATCCAGCGGGTGAGCCAGGTCCAGGCGCAGCGGGCCGACCGGCGACACCCAGCGCAGACCGAACCCCACCGCGCTCTTCAGGCTGGGCAGTTCCAGGGCGTTGAAGCTGTTGCCCTGGTCGACGAAGGTCGCCAGCCGCCAGCGCTCGGTCAGACCGTACTGGTACTCGGCACTGACCGCGAACAGGTAGCGGCCGCCGATCTTGTCGCCCTGGGCATTTTCCGGCGACAGGCTCTGGTAGTCGTAACCGCGCACGCTCTGGTCGCCGCCGGCGAAGAAGCGCAGCGACGGCGGCACCCCCTTGAAGCCGCCGGATTCGGTGGCGCCGAGCTGCACCCGGCCGAGCAGGCGGTGCTTGTCCGCCAGGGTGGTGAGGCCCTTGAGCAGTACGGTGCCGTGGATGACGTCGGCATCCGCAAGCAGCCCCTGCTTGGCCCCCGCCAGATCGAACTGCAGGCGATAGCCCCGATTGGGGTCCAGCTGATTGTCGCTGTGCAGGTAGGCGTAACTGATGCCGGGCATCAACAGGGTACTGAGGCCGGAGTCATCGCCCAGGCGATACTCCTCGCGCTGCCATTTCAGCGAGATGACCCGTTGCCAGCCGCTGTCCAGCCGGCTGTGCCACTCGGGGCCGATGGTCAGCAGGCGGCTGAGGCTGTCGGTGTCGGCCAGCTCCTCGTACTGGTAGCCGCCGGCGTAGCGCAGCTTGTCGGTCAGCGGCGGATCGCGGGGCACGTCGTACCACAGGCCGACGTTCTGCCGCGGCTGCGACAGCTCCAGCTCGGCACCGTAGCTGTGACCTTTGCGGTTCGCATAGTGGCGTGTCCAGTTGGCCCGCCCACGCACCCCGACATCGGTGGAGACGCCCAGGCCCAGGCCCAGGCTGCGCGGCTTGCGCACCTGCAACTGGACCTCGACCGGGATGGCCTGCTGCACGGCGGTGGCCGGGTCGGCATCGACCCGCACCGTTTCGAAATAGCCGCTGGCGCGCATCGACTGATACAGCTCGGCGATCAGCTCCGAGTCGTAGGGGCTGTCGGCCTCGAACGGCACCATGCGCCGCAGCAGCTCCTCGTCGAACGGCGCGTCGCCGCTGAATCGCACCGCCCCCAGGCGGTAACGCGGGCCGCTGTCGTAGACCAGGGCGATATCGGCCACCCCGGCGTCCGGGTCGATGCGCAGCTGCTGCTGGGTGAAGCGTCCGGCGAAGAAGCCGTAACGCGAGGCCTGGTTCTGGATCTGCCGCTTGGCGGCGTCGTAGCGGCCATGGTTGAGCACCGCGCCGCTGCGCAGCTGGGCATCGCCGGGCACGCGGAAGGCTTGTAGCTGGCTGGCCGGCCCCTCGACCCTGAGGACCACCTCGCGCAAGCGCACCGGCTCGCCGGGATCGACTTCGATGATCAGGCGGTGCGGCTCTCCGGCGACCACCTCGCTGGCGATCCGCGCCCGGTAATAGCCCAGTGCCTGAACGGCCTTGCGCGCCTGGGCCTCGGCCACCCGGCGAAAGCGCTGCAGGGACTCCGGATCACGCTTGCCGAGGCTGCCGATGTGCCCCTCGATGTTGCTCTTCAGGGCCTTGTTGGCCGGCTGCACCCGCACCTCCAGCCGCGCCTCGGCGAGGATGGTGGCACTGAGCAACAGCAGCGCCAGGCCGGCGCAGAGCTTTTCGAGGATGGTCATGGGAGCGATGCTAGCACGCGCCGCGCCCCTGGCCAGAGCCTCCGGACGCTAGTTGCGAGGCGGCACCGCGCACGCGCCGAATCAGGCGCTGGCCTTGACCGCGGGCTGCGGATTGGGATGGAAAAACACGTGCTCGACTATGGGGCCGACCGCCACCTGGCCGACCTCCTGGTAGCCCTGGCGCTTGTAGAAGTCCAGGTAGTGCTCGTCGCCGGTGTCCAGCACCACGCCCTGGGAACTGCCATCCTCCGCGCACCAGTTGTGCAGCGCCTCGAGCAGCTGCTCGCCGTAGTGCTGGCCCTGGAACTCAGGGTGGATGCCGAGCAGCGGCAACTGGTGATAGGTACCCGGCGGCAGGCAGGCCAGTACGGCATCGTGGTACTCCAGGTAGCGCCGGGTGCAGCGAAAGCCGGTGGTCAGCAGCATGCGCATGCGCCAGCCCCAGCTTTCGGTGATGTCCAGGCGCCGCTGGGGCGGCGCGATCAGCGCCATGCCGATCAGCCGGTCGTCGATCAGCAGGCCCAGGGCCGGCAGGTCCTCGCTGAAATGCTGCTGCACCAGCTCGCGCACCGTGGCCCTTACGCGCTGGTCATAGCCCGTGCGACCGGCCTCGAACAGGTAGGCGAAGGTGGGTTCGTGACGGTAGGCGTGGTACAGCAGCGAGCGGGCCTCGCGGGCATAGCCGCCATCGAGCTGGCGAATCTCGGCTGGACTGTTGGGCATGGGCGCGACCTCTTCCTATTGGATTGCGTGGCCTTGGGCCACGTTAGCACCGCAGCCCCGCGCCCGCTAGGCGACTGGCCCCGGCCCCCGGGGATCGGCTAGCATCCCAGGCCTTCCAGACAACTGTCCCAGGATCTGCCGCCCCATGAAGATCGTCTCCTTCAACATCAACGGCCTGCGTGCGCGCCCCCATCAACTGGCGGCGCTGATCGACAAGCACCAGCCGGACGTGATCGGCCTGCAGGAAACCAAGGTCGCCGACGAGCAATTCCCCGAGGCGGAGATCCGCCAGCTCGGCTACCACGTGCACTACCACGGGCAGAAGGGCCACTACGGCGTCGCCCTGCTCTCGCGCCAGGCCCCGCTGGAGCTGCACAAGGGGTTTCCCGGTGACGCCGAGGATGCCCAGCGGCGCTTCATCTACGGCACCTTCGCCGATGCCCAGGGCAATCCGGTGACGGTGATGAACGGCTACTTCCCCCAGGGCGAAAACCGCGACCACCCGCTCAAGTTCCCCGCCAAGCAGCGCTTCTACGCCGACCTGCAGCAGCTGCTGCGCAGCCGCTTCCAGCCGCAGCAGGCGCTGGTGGTGATGGGCGATATCAACATCTCGCCGGAGGATTGCGACATCGGCATCGGCGAGCCGAACCGCCTGCGCTGGCTCAAGACCGGCAAGTGCAGCTTCCTGCCGGAGGAGCGGCAGTGGCTGGCCGAGCTGAAGGACTGGGGCCTGGTGGACAGCTTCCGCCGCCTCAATCCGCAGGTGAACGACCGCTTCAGCTGGTTCGACTACCGCAGCCGCGGCTTCGAGGACGAGCCCAAGCGCGGCCTGCGCATCGACGTGATCCTCGCCTCCCTGGCCCTGCAGGAGCGGATCGAGGACGCCGGCATCGACTACGAACTGCGCGGCATGGAGAAGCCCTCGGACCACGCGCCGATCTGGCTGGAGCTGAGCTGAGCCGAGCCGATTGCCGAGTCCCGGCAATCGGCGAGCTTGCCGGGAGGCCTCGTCCTAGAGCATCCGCGCGCACGCAGCTGTCATATTTCGGTCATCTTTCTGTCTTATCGTCACGGCATCCTCATCCACCCATAGAAGGTGTCTGCAGCATGCCGCGCGCCCTGCAAGATCGTGATCGCCAACCCCGGAACCTGAACGCAGCCCTGCTGTTGCTAGGTTTCATCGGCTCGCTCCTGTCCGGGCCGGTCTCCGCCGCCCTGCCGACTCCCGCCGACGGCAGCAGCGTGCTGCGCATCCAGGGCTCCAATACCATAGGCGCGAAGCTCGGACCGGCGCTGGCCAAGGGGCTGCTCGAACAGCAAGGCGTCGACGCCATCGACGTGCGGCCGGGCAAGGCGGAGAATGAGCAGCGGATCGTCGGCACCACCGACCAGGGCCGCAGCGTGATCATCGAGGTGGCGGCCCACGGCTCCAGCACCGGCTTCGCCGCCCTGCACAGCGGCAGCGCCGATCTGGCGGCCTCCTCGCGGCCAATCAAGGCCGGCGAGGTCGCCGCCCTGGCGGCCCTCGGCGACATGAGGAGCCGGGACGCCGAGCAGGTCATCGCCATCGACGGCCTGGCGATCATCCTGCATCCAAGCAACCCCATCGAGGCGCTGCGCATCGATCAGCTGGCCCAGGTGTTCGCCGGCGAGATCGCCGACTGGGCGCAGCTCGGTGGGCGCCCGGGGCCGATCAACCTGTACGCCCGGGACGACAACTCCGGCACCTACGACACCTTCAAGGAGCTGGTACTGGCCGCCAATGGCAAGAACCTGGCCGCCGGCGCCCGCCGCTTCGAATCCAGCGAGCGCCTCTCCGACCTGGTCAGCCGGGATACCCAGGGCATCGGCTTCATCGGCCTGCCCTACATTCGCCAGGCCAAGGCCCTGGCCGTCGCCGCCGGGGATTCCCTGGCCATGCCGCCGAGCGAGACGCTGATCGCCACCGAGGACTACCCCCTGTCGCGACGGTTGTTCCTGTACAACCAGCCGGCGCTGGACAATCCCTGGGCCAAGGCCCTGATCCGCTTCGCCCATAGCCCGCGCGGACAGGCCATAGTGGCGCAGAACGGCTTCATCGCGCAGACCGTGCAGGCCGTGCAGGTCAAGCCCGACCCGGCCATGCCGGCGGCCTACCAGGACCTGGCCAGGGACGCCCAGCGGCTGTCGGTGAACTTCCGCTTCCAGGAGGGCAGCGCCAGCCTGGACAACAAGACCGGGCGGGATTTCGCCCGGGTGCTGACCTTCCTCAAGGAGCAGGACAAGCTGCGCCACAAGGTGGTGCTGGTCGGGTTCGGCGACCCCAAGTCCGATCCGGCCCGGGCCGAGCTGCTGTCCAAGCTGCGAGCCATGGCGGTGCGCCGCGAACTGGCGAAGCAGGGCGTGATCTTCCGCGACATCATCGGCCTGGGCGACGAGTTGCCGGTGGCCGTCAACGATACCGACGAAGGGCGGATCAAGAATCGCCGGGTCGAAGTCTGGGTGTACTGAGCCCGCTTGCACCCCAGGCCGGCATCGTCGGCGGCCTGGGATTTGCCTTGGGGGGTATTCGGCTCTAGCCTTACTCCCAGTGATACCGGGCCCCTCTGGCGGTGAATGTTCACCGTGATGTCGGCGTCACCAAGTTGGTTCTCAACTTAGGCGGACATCAGGGAGGGCCTATGACCGCACTGGACAGCCTCCTCACCCTCTCCTTTCTCGGCACCCCCGGCTGGTTCTGGCTGGCTTTCGCCGCCATCGTCGTCGCCCTGCTGGTGCTGGACCTGGGGGTGCTGCACCGCGAGCAGCATGAAATCGAGATGCGCGAGAGCCTGCTGCTCTACAGCGGCTACTTCAGCGTGGGCATGGCGTTCGGCGCCTGGATCTGGTGGCAGCTGGGGGCGACCAAGGCACTGGAGTTCTACACCGGTCTGCTGGTCGAGCAGTCGCTGTCGATGGACAACGTCTTCGTCATGGCGGTGATCCTCGCCTACTTCGACATTCCCCGTCGCTACCAACACCGGGTGCTGTTTTGGGGCATCCTCGGGGTGGTGCTGCTACGGGCGCTGATGATCGGCCTGGGCACCGCCCTGATACAGCGTTTCGACTGGGTGCTCTACCTGTTCGGCGCCTTCCTGCTGCTGACCGGGGTGAAGATGCTGTTTACCCGCGAGGAGCGGCATCCGGACCTGGCGCGCAACCCGCTGCTGAACTTCCTGCGCCGGCACCTGCGGGTCACCGACGAGCTGCATGGCGGGCGCTTTCTGGTGCGCCTGCCGGAGCCCGGCGGCGGCAGACCCCGGCTGCATGCCACGCCGCTGCTGCTGGCCCTGGTGCTGATCGAGCTGGCCGACCTGGTGTTCGCCGTGGACAGCGTGCCGGCGGTGTTCGCCATCAGCCAGGACCCCTTTATCGTCTACACCTCGAACATCTTCGCGATTCTCGGCCTGCGCGCGCTGTATTTCGCCCTGGCCTCGCTGATGCACCGCTTCGTCTACCTGAAATACGCTCTGGCACTGGTGCTGATCTTCATCGGCGGCAAGATTTTCCTGCACGATCTGCTCGGCCCCGTGCCGGCGCTGCTGTCGCTTGGCGTAACCCTGGGGTTGCTGAGCGGCGGCGTGGTGCTGTCGCTGCTCAAGACCCGCACACACACCCAGGACCGTCACAGCAGTTGACGCTCCCCCAGGTCAGTATCCATACCACCGTGCAAGGGTGCTGCGGCCGGCGCGCCCTGAACGCCCATGAGGAGCTGGCGGCCCGCACCTTCGCCGCGCAACCGCATCTGCGCCTGCGCTGGCTGCAGCAGGCCCGCGACGACAGCGACGACCCGCGGCCCTGAGAAACGAGCCAAATGCCCGGGGCTCACACCATGGCGGGCCCAGGCCATTCAATCGGCGTGCCCGCCGTCAGCGCGTGGCCTTCATCGCCTCGCGGGACATGTACTTGCCGATCTCGAACTTGCCGATCGCCGCGCGGTGCACCTCGTCCGGGCCGTCGGCCAGGCGCAGGGTGCGCTGCATGGCGTACCAGTAGGCCAGCGGGAAGTCGTTGGAGACCCCGGCGCCGCCGTGGATCTGGATGGCCCGGTCGATCACCCTGAGTGCCACATTCGGCGCCACCACCTTGATCTGGGCGATCTCGCTGGCGGCGACCTTGTTGCCCACGGTGTCCATCATGTAGGCGGCGTTGAGGGTCAGCAGGCGCGCCATGTTGATCTCCATGCGCGAGTCGGCGACCAGATCGATATTGCCGCCCAGGCGCGCCAGAGGCTTGCCGAAGGCGGTGCGCTCGATGGCGCGCTCGCACATGAGCTTGAGGGCGCGCTCGGCCATGCCGATCGAGCGCATGCAGTGGTGGATACGGCCCGGACCCAGGCGACCCTGGGCGATCTCGAAGCCGCGCCCTTCGCCGAGAATGACGTTCTCGTAGGGCACCCGCACGTTGTCGAACAGCACCTCGGCATGGCCGTGGGGCGCGTCGTCGTAACCGAACACCGGCAGCGGGCGCAGCACCTTGACCCCGGGCGCATCCATCGGCACCAGGATCATCGAGTGCTGCTGGTGGCGCGGCGCCTCCGGGTCGGTCAGGCCCATGAAGATCATCACCTTGCAGCGCGGATCGCAGGCGCCCGAGGTCCACCACTTGCGGCCGTTGATCAGCCACTCGTCGCCCTGGCGCACGGCGGTGGCCTCCATGTTGGTGGCGTCGCTCGAGGCCACGCCCGGCTCGGTCATGGCGAAGGCCGAGCGGATCTCGCCGCTGAGCAAGGGCTCCAGCCACTGCTGCTTCTGCGCCTCGCTGCCGTAGCGCACCAGCACCTCCATGTTGCCGGTGTCCGGCGCGGCGCAGTTGAAGGGCTCCGGGCCGATCAGCGAGCTGCCCATGATCTCGGCAAGAGGCGCGTATTCGGTGTTGCTCAGGCCGGCGCCCAGCTCGGACTCGGGCAGGAACAGGTTCCACAGGCCCTCGGACTTGGCCTTGGCCTTGAGCTCTTCCATGATCGCGGTCGGCTGCCAGCGATCGCCCTCGGCCACCTGCTGCTCGAACACGGCTTCGGCCGGATAGACATAGGCCTCCATGAACGCCGTCACGCGTTCACGCAGTTCCTGGACCTTGGGGGAGTAGGCGAAATCCATGGGGCTACCTTCTGACGGGATTTGAGTGAGGTCTTGGCGACATGGGAAGGATGCTAGAACAGGGCTTTTGATTTATCTAAGCTATTTTCGTCGTGTATAAACATTCATCACCGATATATGATCCGGCGAACCGGACCAGCCGCGGAGCCCGCTCGCAATGAATCTGAACAAGGTCGACCTCAACCTCTTCGTCGTCTTCGATGCCATCTACAGCGAGGCCAACCTGACCCGCGCCGGGCAGATCGTCGGCATCACCCAGCCGGCGGTATCCAACGCCCTGGCGCGCCTGCGTGAGACCTTCAACGACCCGCTGTTCGTGCGCACCGCCCAGGGCATGGTACCCACGCCCATGGCGCAGAACATCATCGGCCCGGTGCGCAGCGCCCTGCAGCAGCTGCGCATCTCGGTGCAGGAGAGCCGCACCTTCAACCCGGCCCAGGCGAACAAGACCTACCGCATCAGCATGACCGACCTGACCGAGGCGGTCATCCTGCCACCGCTGTTCCAGCGCCTGCGTCGCCTGGCGCCGCAACTGGTGATCGAGAGCATGCTGGCCAAGCGTCGCGAGACCACCAAGGAGCTGGCCGCCGGCCGCCTGGACTTCGCCGTGGACGCGCCCCTGAATACCGATCCCCAGGTGCGCCACGTCAAGCTGATGGAGGATCGCTATGTCTGCGCTTTACGCCAGGGCCACCCCTTGGCCAAGGACAAGCTCAGCCTGGACGAGTACCTGTCCCTGACCCATATCCACATTTCCAGTCGCCGCAGCGGCCTGGGCTACATCGACCTGGCCCTGGGCAAGATGGGCATCCAGCGCAAGATCGCCCTGCGCTCGCAGCACTACCTGATGGCCAGCACCGTGATGCAGCAGACCGACATGGCCATGACCGTGCCGGAGCGCTTCGCCCGGCGCAACGGCTTGCACCATGTGGAGTTGCCGGTCAGCGACGTACCGACCCTGGAAACCCACCTGTACTGGCATGAGAGCACCGACCAGGACCCGGCCAACCGCTGGATGCGCGAGCAGATCATCGAGATTTGCCAGCAGGTCGCGGCCCAGGAGAGGAAGCTCGACCAGGCCAGCGCCTGACGCCTGCGATCCCCCGCGCCTAGCCGCGCTCGCACAGCCAGGCGCAGAGCTGCCGGCGCAGCGCGCCCCTGCTGAGAGTGGCATCCATAAGCAGCACCCCGGGTTCGCCGCTGGGGTCTTCGAGGCTGGCGAACTGGCTGTCGAGCAGCCTGCTCGGCATAAAGTGGCCGACACGGGCATCGACCCGCCGCCGGGCGCTGGCCGGGTCGATACTCAAGTGGGCGAAGCGCAGTCCAGGCACCGCGGCACGCAGGCGTTGCCGGTAGCGGCGCTTGAGCGCCGAACAGGCCAGCACCACCCCTTCGCCGGCCGCCTGGGCGGACAGCAAGCCATGGACCAGGGCATCCAGCCAAGGGCCGCGCTCGGCATCGCCCAGGGGGATGCCGGCGCGCATTCGCTCGATATTCTGCGGGGAATGGAACAGATCGCCCTCGAGGTAGCGCCAGCCGAGTGCGCGGGCCACGGCCCGACCGAGCGCGCTCTTGCCCGAGCCCTGTGAGGGAATCACTTGAGGTACAGGCCATTGCTCCGACCTATAATCGCTTGAGGCCATTGGCTAGCATCGCAGTCCGCTCACGGAGAAATCATGAACACACCTTCGCTGCCACACACCCTCGAGGTGGCGGTAGATGACCTAAGCATCGGTATGTACGTGGCGGCCCTGGATCGCCCCTGGACTGAGACGCCCTTCCTCTTCCAAGGCTTCCTTATTCGCGAGCAGCAGGAACTGCGGCAACTGCGGGAGCACTGCCGGTCGGTCTGGGTCGACGCCAGACAGTCCACCGGCGATGGTGTCCGGCATCTGGCTAGGCAGCCAGATGCCGCGGCGCGGCAGGCGGCTATAGCCAAGGTCAAGTTCGACAATCGCCTGCAGCAGGCACTCCCCATCTGGCAGGACGCCCGCGACACATCCCTGCGCATCCTCAATGCAGTCAGGTTCGGCCAGAATCTCGACATCGCCACGGTCAAGGGCGTGGTCAAGACGTGCGTGGAGCATATCCTGGAAAGTCCTGCGGCGATGCTCTGGCTGGCACGAATCAAAAACAGCGATGAGTACACCGCCGAGCATTGTCTGCGCGTCGGTATCCTTTCGATCGCCCTGGGGCGCGAGTTGGGCCTGAGCCCCCTGGAACTCGAACAAGTGGGTATCTGCGGCATGCTCCACGATGTGGGCAAGCTCAAGGTGCCCGACGAGATATTGAACAAGCCGGGCAAACTGACCCACGAAGAGTTCAGGGTAATGCAACTGCACGCGGTCGAAGGACGCAAGCTGCTATTGGCCAATGGACAGGTGCCGCCTGCCGCGGTCGACGTTGCCTATGCTCATCATGAGCGAATGGATGGGGCGGGCTATCCTCGAGGGCTGAAAGCGAGTCAGATCCCCTACTTCGCCAAGATAATCGCGGTGGTCGACGCCTATGACGCCATCAATAGCGACCGGGTTTACAGCAAGGGTCGCTCCACGATGGAGGCGCTACGCATCCTCTTCGATGCGGCCAACTCCCAGTTCGACGAAGAGATAGTCCTCGCCTTCATCCGCATGATCGGAATATTCCCGCCGGGCGAGATTGTCGAGCTCACCACGGGCGAAGTAGCCATTATCACCGCATGCTCGCCCGAGCATAAACTCAAGCCCCGTCTTCTTCTGGTACTCGATGGCAATAAACAGCCCTGCAAACCCAAGATCCTCGACCTGTTGAGCAACCCCACCGATCAGAACGGCCTGCCCTATCGAATCGGCACCGTGCACCCGACCGGCGCATTCGGCATCGATATCGAAACCTATCGCCGCGAAGGGCTCATCATCCCCGGCCATTTGTGATGCGCTGCTCATGCACTTCTTAACGGGCGGCTTCGACAGTGGAAACGGTTGCAAGTACTGCGTTTCAAGACTTCAGCGTCACGAATGTCGCCCCCTGCCCGCTTCTGCATGACGGCTACTCCATCGTGAACAGTGAGGCGTTGCCACCCGACGCGGTGGTATCGATGCTCACGGCGCGCTCCAGTACGAAACGGTGCAGGTAGGCCGGGCTGCCGGCGAGCGGGCAACCCGGCGCGCCGCCCGTATGTGCCTGCAGGGCGAATGGAATCAACGGGCGGATCGCTCCGTCGCATTCGGCCAGCACACGGTTTAGTGCCTTCGCGAGGTCGTGCGGGCCGGCAAGTGCGACGGCATCGACACCCGGGTCCTCGATCACCTCCTTGAGTGTCGCATCGCTGCCGGCCGCCAGCACGGCAACCGATGCCTTCGGCAGCCCGGCGGCATGCAGCAGACGTTGTAACTCGGTGGCGATGGGTTCGTCCTCGTGCCACAGCAGCACGGCGTTGCCCGCGGCGAGCGCCGCGCCGCACTGGGCGGCAAGCGCGGTGAAACCGCTGCCGGCCGCCGCGAAACAGGCCACGAGGCCGCGCGGCGGGAACCACATCTGGTTACGCTCGCCGGTGGGCCCTGGCAGCCCGACGGGCTCGGCCAGTTCGGCTTGCGCATGGGCCGCATAGAAACGCAGAGACTCGGCGGCCCGAGCGATACCCTGCCCAGCGTCCGGATCGAGTCCAGCCAGCTTCTGCTCGGAAGCCTCGAGCGCCGCGGCGACCGCCTCCAGCAGGTCGGCCCGCTCAGCGACCGGCCTGGCGGCCCAAGCCGGTGCTGCGGTACGCGCCTCCTCGAGAGCACGGCTGAACTGCTCCCGTGAGACCCCGGCCATTGCGCCTGGGGCGCCAGTGGGGGCGGCGGCCTCCCCTGCTGTGCCATCGACGACTTCACTGGCGAAGCGCTGCAGATAGTGCGGCCCGCCCGCCTTCGGGCCGGTGCCCGACAGCCCTTCGCCACCGAAGGGTTGGACACCCACGACCGCGCCGATCTGGTTGCGGTTCACATAGGTATTACCGGCACGCACACGTTCGAGGATGTAATCACGCGTCTCGTCGACCCGGGTGTGGATGCCGTGGGTCAGTCCGTATCCGGTCGCGTTGATGGTCTCAACGACCTTGCCGATCTGCTCGCCGGGAAAGCGGATGACGTGCAGCACCGGCCCGAAGACCTCGCGCTTGAGCCGCGAAAGGCTGTCCAGCTCGAAGGCGACCGGCCCGACGAAACTGCCCCTGCCGCTGCTCGGTCCCGGTTTGACCTGTTTGAGCAATTTCGCCTCGCCGCGCATGCGTTTGATGTGCTGCTCGAGCAGGCCCTTGGCCTCGTCATCGATGACCGGACCGATATCGGTGGACAACAGCGCCGGGTCGCCGACGTTGAGCTCCTCCATCGCGCCGCAGATCATCCTCAGCATCTTGTCGGCGACGTCCTCCTGCACGAACAGCACGCGTAGCGCCGAACAACGCTGGCCGGCACTCTGGAAGGTCGACATGACCACGTCGCGGGCCACCTGCTCGGGCAGCGCGCTGGAGTCGACGATCATCGCGTTGAGACCGCCGGTCTCGGCGATCAATGGGCAGAGCGCGCCGTCGCGCCGTGCCAGCGTGCGGTTGATCAGCTGGGCGACCTCGGTCGAACCGGTGAAGCACACGCCGCTGACACGGGCGTCGGCGACCAGCGTGCCGCCTACCCGCGCACCATCGCCGGGCAACAGGTGCAGCACGCCGGTCGGGATGCCGGCGCGGTGCATGAGCCGGACCCCGGCGGCGGCGATCAGCGGCGTCTGCTCCGCAGGCTTGGCCACCACCGCGTTACCCGCGGCCAATGCCGCGGTGATTTGACCGGTGAAGATCGCCAGAGGGAAGTTCCACGGGCTGATGCAGCAGAACACCCCACCGCCATGCAGGCGAGCCTCGTGGCCCGCCGCGGAGGGTACGCGCAACCTCACCGGCTGGCTGAAATCGTGCTCGGCGCGCTGCGCGTAATAACGACAGAAATCGACCGCCTCGCGCACCTCGGCGAGCGCGTCGGCGAGCGTCTTGCCCGCCTCGCGAACGGCGATGGCCATCAGTTGCGGCGCCTCCTGCTCCATCAGGTCGGCCAGGCGGCGCAGCGCGGCAGCGCGTTCGGCGACCGGGGTGGCGGCCCAGTCCGCGGCACTGCGCTGTGCACTCGCCAAGGCCTGTTCGATGTCCTCGCCCGTAGCCTCGCCGGCATGGCCGACTACACGGGTGCGGTCGGCCGGGCTCAGGACCTCGCACGCGTCGCGTTTGCGCTCCTCGCCGTCGATGATCGGCCCGGCGCTCCAGGCGCCCTGCTCGGCCGCCGCCATGGCCTCGGCAAACTCGCGCAAGGTCGCGCGATCGAACAGATCCCGCCCGGCGAAGTTGGTCCGGCCCTGGCCGTACAGGTCGCGCGGCTGGGGGATATGCGGGTGTGGGATGTAGGGCAGCGCCTGCACCTGAGCGACCGGATCGGCGATGATCGCCTCGACCGGCAGCGATTCATCCTGGATGCGGTTGACGAAGGAGCTGTTGGCGCCGTTTTCCAGCAGCCGCCGTACCAGGTAGGCGAGCAGATCCTCATGCCCGCCGACCGGCGCATAGATGCGACACGGCATGCCGATGCGCTTGTCCTCGACCACGCCCTCGTAGAGCTCCTCACCCATGCCATGCAGGCGCTGGAACTCGAAGCCGCCCTTGTCGCCCGCGTACTCCAGCACGGAGGCAATGGAGTGGGCGTTGTGGGTCGCGAACTGCGGATAGAACAGGTCGCGCTGCGCGAGCAGCTTGCGCGCGCAGGCGAGGTAGGCGACATCGGTGTTCATCTTGCGCGTGTAGACCGGATAGTCGGGCAGTGCCAGCTCCTGCGACAGCTTGATCTCCGCATCCCAGTAGGCGCCCTTGACCAGGCGCACCATGAGCCTACGGCCGTGGCGCCGCGCCATGTCCGCGAGCCAGTCGATGACGAAGGGCGCACGCTTCTGGTAGGCCTGCACCACGACGCCGAAGCCGTCCCAGCCCTTGAGGTCGTCGGAGCCGGAAATCGCCTCGAACACGTCGAGGGAGATGTCCAGGCGCGCCGCCTCCTCGGCGTCGATATTGAGCCCGATGTCGAGCCGGGCGGCCTCGACCGCCAGCGCATGCATGCGCGGCACCAACTCGTCCATGACCCGGAGCTCCTGCCACAGCTCGTAGCGCGGGTGCAGCGCCGACAGCTTCACCGAGATACCCGGCCCGTCGTAGATCCCCTTGCCGCCCGACACCCGACCGATGGCGGCAATCGCGCTGCGGTAGGACTCGAAGAAGCGATCGGCGTCGGCCATGGTCCGAGCCGCCTCCCCCAGCATGTCGTAGGAGTAGCGATAGCCCTTGCGCTCGAAGGCCTTGGCGCGTTCGAGCGCCTCGCCGATCGTGCGGCCCATGACGAACTGCTTGCCCATGATGCGCATCGCCTGGTTCACGGCCTCGCGGATCATCGGCTCGCCGACCCGGGCGACCAGCCGGCGCAGCACCGCCCCTGGTGTCTGACCCTTGACGCCGCGCAGGCCGACGACCCGGCCGGTCAGCATCAGCGCCCAGGTCGAGGCATTGACGAACACCGAGTCGCTGCGCCCGAGGTGCGCATCCCAGTTGGCCGCCGACATCTTGTCGCGGATCAGGGCCTCCTGGGTCGCGTCGTCGGGGATGCGCAGCAGCGCCTCGGCGATGCACATCAGCATCACCCCTTCCTGGGTAGACAAACCGTACTGGTGCAGAAAGGCGTCGATGCCGCCCTTGGACTTGGCGCGCACGCCCTCGACCAAGCGGCCGGCCGTGGACTGGATCCGCGCCTGGGCCTGGGACGATAGATCGAGTTGCCCCAGCAGCGCCGTCACACAACTCGCCTCGTCAGCCCGGTAGTGAGCGTCGATCTCGCGCCGCAGCGCATCGGGTTGCAGTGGGGGAGTATCGAAGATCATCGTCTCGTCCTCGCCTGGAATCTGGGCGGACAGCCGCCGCCGGCCTTGCGGTGGCCGCGTGCGCGACGCGGTCGTCTACCCGCAGCTAGTCGTGAAGGGTCTTCTCGAAGGCATCGAACTCGCTCTGGATCGCCGCCGTCGGCGCCGGCCCCATCAGGCTGACCCCGACGACCGTGAGCGCACAGAGGATGAAGCCGGGAAGAATCTCGTACATGTCGAACATGCCGCCTTCGACCTGCTTCCACAGAATCACCGTCAGCGCGCCGACCACCATGCCGGCAATGGCGCCGTTGCGGGTCATGCGCTTCCAGAACAGCGACAGGATGATCACCGGGCCGAATGCCGCGCCGAACCCGCCCCAGGCATAGGAAACCAGACCGAGCACCGTGCTGTCGGGGTCGCGGGCCATGAGCACCGCGATCAACGCGATCAGGATCACCGTGCCGCGGCCGATCCACACCAGCTCCTGCTGGCCGGCGCTAGGCCGGATCATGGCCTTGTAGAAGTCTTCGGTCAGGGCGCTGGAGGACACCAGCAGCTGCGAGTCGATGGTGCTCATGATCGCCGACAGGATCGCCGCCAGCAGCACCCCGGCCACCCAGGGATTAAACAGCACCTGCGACAGGGTGATGAACACCGTCTCCGGATTCTCCAGCGGGCTCTCGGCGAAGTAGGCGATACCGGCGAAACCGGTGAAGATCGCACCGTACAGCGCCAGGACCATCCAGGTCATGCCGATCAGTTTGGCGGTGGGCATGTCGCTGGAGCGGCGCAGGCCCATGAAACGCACGACTATGTGCGGCTGACCGAAATAGCCCAGTCCCCAGGCCATCAGCGAGACGATGCCGAACAGCGTCATGTTATGGAAGATATCGAGCCGCGTCGGGTCGACCGCCGCCACCTGCGCCACCGTGTTGCCCCAGCCGCCATCGGCCGCGATCACCGCGATCGGCACCATGAGCAAGGCGAGGAACATCAGCAGGCCCTGCACGAAGTCGGTCCAGCAAACCGCCAGAAAGCCGCCGAGAAAGGTGTAGGAAATGATGACGATCGCGCCCACCCACAGGGCGACACCGTACTCCATGCCGAAGCTCTTCTCGAACAGGGTCGCGCCGGCGACCATGCCGGACGAGGTGTAGAAGGTGAAAAACAGCAGAATCACCAGCGCCGAGATCATCCTCAGCACCTTGCTGCTGTCATGGAAGCGATTCTCGAGGTAGTCCGGCACTGTGATCGCGTCGCGGGCGACCTCGGTGTAGACCCGCAGCCGCCGGGCGACGAACTGCCAGTTCAGGTAGGCGCCGATGGTCAGGCCCACCGCGATCCACACCTGGTTCATACCGGCGGCATAGAGCGCGCCGGGTAGGCCGAGCAGCAGCCAGCCACTCATGTCCGAGGCACCGGCGCTCAGCGCCGCCACGCCGGGCCCGAGGCGGCGTCCGCCGAGTACGTAGTCGGACAGGTCGTCGGTGAGCCGATAGGCCGCAAACCCGATCACCAGCATGCCAATCAGATAGATGATGAAAGTCACCAGGGTGGGGGTACTCATGCTCATGGCTGGCGCTCCTCACTTGCCCATTAGGTAGGTAACCAGCGACAGCAGAACGACGCCGCCCATCGGCACGATCAGCCAGAACCATGTTGCGAAACTGAGTGCATGTTCCATGGAGTTCCTCATGTACTTGTGGTTGCGCATCACGACTGCGCGGCGAACCCGCCCAGCTCCAGAATCACCCGGAGCCCTTGCGGACCGGCTGCCACTTAAACGCTCGCCCGGCGTATGCAGATGAGGGACTTGGCGCCCATGGGGCTTTACTTCAGACGTCCGACATGCACTACAACAGTGCCTCGGAGGTGGGCAGGTCTGTTTTAACTATAGGAGAGATTTATGCGCTTATCGCAGACGCTGCGGGAGACCGAGCCAGGGAAGCTCTCCCAGCATATGGCGAGGCGAGTAAGGGAATGCACTGGATTTGCGCACTTCACCGCAGGGGGGGCAGGCATTGGAGACGGCGCGGCATAAAGGGAACGACCCGTTGCGCGGTTGGATTCTCAGCTTGCCCGAGCGGGCGCTGGAGCAAGACTCGAATATGGTGCCCCGAGCCGGAATCGAACCGGCAAGACCTTGCGGTCGGCAGATTTTAAGTCTGCTGTGTATACCAATTTCACCATCGGGGCGCTTCGGCATTTCACCTGGCTAAGCAGGTGAATGGCTAACGGACGGCGGGCTGGGCTCTGTCATTCACGACGAATGAGGCCGGGCCCAACGCAGCGAGCCTTGGCCGGCTCGAGCGAGGCCAGGACTATATACAGCACTCGACGAAGCCGCAACCTTTCAGTTTTATTAGAAAATGCGCGTAAACCATTATTTTTGGTAGCTTTCTAACTGGGCTACAGCCCTGGGGAAACTGCGGCTCGGCGCCTGCTCGGCAAGGCGTACGACCAACGCCTCGACCTGATCACCCACATCGGCCATGGCCACACCACAGCTCAGGGTGATGTGCCCCCGGCACAGCGGCCGAAGCCGCTCGCTCAGAGTTTTCTCGGCGACCAGAAGCGCACGCTTTCCGAGGATACAGGAACAGCCCCAGCTCCATGGCCATGCTGAGTACGCCAAAGAACAGCGTGGGGCGAATACGAAAGCTATGGAACCCTGGGTAATCGCATGAGCCCCGAGCACTGCTACATGAGCCGCATGAAACGGCCCTGGCTTGTCGAGCAGCATAAAAACAGGCGCA
This sequence comes from Pseudomonas sp. MBLB4123, assembly GCF_051904775.1. NCBI lineage: Bacteria > Pseudomonadati > Pseudomonadota > Gammaproteobacteria > Pseudomonadales > Pseudomonadaceae > Pseudomonas > Pseudomonas sp. MBLB4123. Next base: position 1,138,254 of record NZ_CP196711.1, on the reverse strand, counting down.
CGATAAAAAGCCCCAAACAGCATGACCGCTTGGGGCTTTCTAATTGGAGGCTGAGGTCGGAATCGAACCGGCGTTCACGGATTTGCAATCCGGTGCATAACCACTCTGCTACTCAGCCTTGAAACCAAACGGGCCGTCGTAAACGGCCCGTAGAAATTGGAGCGGGAAACGAGACTCGAACTCGCGACCCCGACCTTGGCAAGGTCGTGCTCTACCAACTGAGCTATTCCCGCTTGTCTTGGTGACGGGCGCCATTCTATAGCTTCAGAACGCCCCGTCAACCCCTTGATTCAAAAAACTTTATTTCTTTTCCGCGGTGGTACTCAGATGCGGCCAGGCGGCCAGCAGGTACTGCAGCATCGACCACAGGGTCAGCACCGCGGCGACGATCAGCAGCACATAGCCGAGCAGCACCCAGAAGTTGAACAGCGGCGGATTGGCCAGCAGGATGATCAGCGCGAGCATCTGCGCGGCGGTTTTCCACTTGGCCAGGTTGGACACCGCGACATGGGCACGGGCGCCCAGTTCGGCCATCCACTCGCGCAGGGCCGACACCACAATTTCCCGGCCGATGATGATCGCCGCCGACAGCGTCAGCCACAGGTTGGCATGTTCGGCCACCAGCAACACCAGGGCGACGGCCACCATCAACTTATCGGCGACCGGGTCGAGGAAGGCGCCGAAAGGCGTGCTCTGCTCCCAACGCCGCGCCAGGTAGCCATCCAGCCAGTCGGTGAAGGCGGCACAGGCGAATACGCCGGCGGCGGCCCAATAGCTCCAGGAAAACGGCAGGTAGAACAGCAGGATGAAGATCGGGATCAGCAGGACGCGGAGCACGGTAAGCAGGTTGGGGATGTTCATCGGCACAACTGGGCTGCGAGGTGAGTCGGCATTCTACTCGCTGTGCAGGGCGGCATAAATCGACTCGGCAAGCTTTTTACTGATGCCGGGGGCCTTGGCGATCTCCTCGGCGCTCGCTCGGGTCAGCTCCTGCAGGCCGCCGAAATGATTGAGCAGCTCGCGGCGGCGCTTCGGCCCCACCCCGGCGACTTCTTCCAGGCTGGAGGTGCGCCGGGCCTTGCCGCGCCGCGCGCGGTGTCCGGTGATGGCGAAGCGGTGCGATTCATCGCGAATCTGCTGGATCAGGTGCAGGGCCGGCGAGTTTCCCGGCAGGGTGAACTCATGGGCGGCGTCGTTGAGGTAGAGGGTTTCCAGGCCGGGTTTGCGGGTGGTGCCCTTGGCGACCCCGAGCAGGATCAGGTCGGGCACGGCCAGCTCCTCCAAGACCTCGCGGGCCATGGCCAGCTGGCCCTTGCCGCCGTCGACCAGGAGGATATCGGGCAGCTTGCCCTCGCCGTCCTTGATCTTGCTGAAGCGCCGGGTCAAGGCCTGGTGCATGGCCGCGTAGTCGTCGCCGGCGGTGACGCCTTCGATGTTGTAGCGCCGGTAGTCGGACTTCAGCGGGCCCTCGGGGCCGAACACCACGCAGGAGGCCACGGTCGCCTCGCCGCTGGAGTGGCTGATGTCGAAGCACTCCAGGCGTTGCGGCAGTTCGTCCATGTCCAGGGCCTCGGCCAGGGCCTCGAACCGGGCGGCGACATGCTGGCGGTTGGCCAGGCGCGCGCCGAGGGCCTGCTCGGCATTGGTCACGGCCAGCTGCTGCCAGCGCGCGCGGGTGCCGCGTACGCGATGGCTGATGCTCAGCTCGCGACCGCGCGCCTCGGCGATGGCGGAAATCAGCGTGGGGAAGTCCTCGTGCAGCGCGTTGACGATCAACTCGCCGGGCAGGTCGCGCTCCTGACTGCTGAGGTAGTACTGGGCGAGGAAGGCCAGCAGCACCTCGCTGCCCTCCTCCTCGATCGCCACCTGGGGGAAGAAGTTCTTGCTGCCCAGCACCCGCCCACCGCGCACGCTGATCAGGTGTACGCAGGCCCCGCCGGGGTTGACCATGGCCGCGACTATGTCCACATCGCCGCTGCCGCCCTCCATGCTCTGCTGATCCTGCACCCGGCGCAGCAAGGCCACCTGGTCGCGCAGCTCGGCGGCCCGCTCGAAATCCAGCGCGCCGGCGGCCTGCTGCATCTCGGCGGACAACTCTGCGTTCAGGGCGTTGCTGCGGCCTTCGAGGAACATCACCGAGTGGCGCACATCTTCGGCGTACTCCTGCGGTTCGACCAGGCCGACGCAGGGTCCCTTGCAGCGCTTGATCTGGTACTGCAGGCAGGGACGGGTGCGGTTCTTGAAGTAGCTGTCCTCGCACTGGCGCACCAGGAAGGCCTTCTGCAGCAGGCCCAGGCTCTCGCGAATCGCCCCGGCGCTGGGATAGGGGCCGAAATAACGGCCCTTGAGCTTCTTCGCCCCGCGGTGAATGCCCAGACGCGGAAACTCGCCATCGGAGAGAAACACGTAGGGGTAGGACTTATCGTCGCGCAGCAGGATGTTGTAGGGCGGCCGCCACTCCTTGATCAGGGTCTGCTCGAGCAGCAGCGCCTCGGTCTCGTTGGCGGTGATGGTGGTCTCGACCTGGGCGATCTTGCCGACCAGCGCCGCGGTCTTGGGCGCCAGGCCGCTCTTGCGAAAGTAGCTGGCCAGGCGCTTCTTCAGGTTCTTCGCCTTGCCGACGTAGAGCAGCTTGGCGTCCGCGCCGAACATGCGGTAGACACCGGGGCGGCTGCTGCAGGTGGCGAGGAAGGCACTGGCGTCGAACGGGGCGTTCATCTCAGCTGACGGCATCGACCATGCCGTGGCGCACCGCCAGCAAGGCGAGCTCGACATCGCTGGTGATCGATAGCTTCTCGAAGATTCGATAGCGGTAGGTGTTCACCGTTTTCGGCGACAGGCATAGCTTGTCGGAGATGCTCTGCACCTTCTGACAGCTGGCGATCATCAGCGCGATCTGGATCTCGCGCTCGGACAACAGGTCGAACGGCGACGCATTGCCCTGGGGCTGGAAGGGTTTCAACGCCAGCTGCTGGGCGATCTGCGGGCTGATGTAGCGCTGCCCGGCAAACACCTGACGGATGGCCTGGACCATCTCCGTCAGCGCCGCGCCCTTGGTCAGGTAACCGGCCGCCCCGGCTTGCAGCAAGCGAGTGGGGAAAGGGTCTTCCTCGCACGCGGTAACCGCCACCACCTTCAGGTCAGGATGGCTGCGCAGCAGCTTGCGGGTGGCCTCCAGGCCGCCGATACCCGGCATCTTGACGTCCATCAGGACGACATCGGGCTTGAGTTCGCGGGTTTTCTGCAGCGACTCCTCGCCGGAGTCGGCCTGACCGACGACCTGCAGGCCGTCGATATCCGCCAGCATGCGCGTGATGCCTGTTCGAACCAGATCGTGGTCATCGACCACCAGCACCCTAATCAAGCGAACTCCCCATGCGCATCACTGCTGCGGTCTGAATTGCGGTTGTTTTTCGCCGCTCACCATATCAAAAAGCGCGACACGAACCTAGTTTGGTGCAGGTGCGTCAAATAGCAAACGCCATAAAAACACAGCGTCCCTCGATGCCTTGGTCGCTGAGGGAGCATCCGCTCTAGCTTGGGGAATACAGACGGCCAGCCGGTTATTCCGGGCACAGGCTGTGACACGACTGGCGAAGTGTCGAGCACCTAGTTTCTGCGGCCCTTGCCCTTGCGTCGAGACGAGCGCTTGTCGTCACGGTCGAGACGCTCGTCGGGCCGGTCCCGATCAGGAACCGGGTCATCCGCCTGCCGGTCGGGCGCGACGACATCGAAGCGCAGCATCATCGCGTGGTCTTCATGGATCAGGTTGTGGCAGTGCAGTACGTACTTGCCGAGGAAGTCGCGAAAGCGCAGCAGCACCTTGGTGCGCGAGTTGGGTGCCAGGTTGAAGACGTCCTTGCGGCCCTGCTCGTGGGGCGGCACCGGCACCTCGTCATCGTCGTCGGTGCCATCCTGGAACTTGGCGATGATCCGCCCTTCTTCCAGGTGGATGTGGATGGGGTGCGCCCAGCCGCCCGAGTCGTTGACCAGGTCCCACACCTCCACGGCCTCCCGGGGAATATTCGCGGCGCTGCGCAGCGGGTTGAAGAACTTGTCGTTCACCGCCCACATGCCGTTGGTGCGCTCGAACTCGAAGCGGCGCACCGGGGCATTGGCGATCTCCTCCGGATCGAGCGGGCGCAGTTCGCGCAGCACCGGCGGCACCCGACTGAGGTCCTGCTGCGGCGGATAACGATCGACGATCAGCTTCAGCACCCGCACGCCGGGCGCCTTCACCTCATCCGGGCGCCGCGTGTCGTCCTGCTGCAGGCGGTTGACCAGGTAGAGTTCGGTACCGATCGGGTACCGGGAAAAGTCCACCACGATATCGCCGCGCTCTGCCACGGTCAGGCGCACCCGGTGCTGGTTGAGCAGCGGCGCGGGCAGCAGGTTGCCGTCGTTGGCGATGTAGGTGAAGGTCTGCACCCTGTCGTTCGCGTCGACCAGGTAGAACTCGTAGAAGCGACTCGGGCCACTGTTGAGCAGGCGCAGGCGGTACTTGCGCGCCGCCACCCGCAACACCGGCTCGACATAGCCGTTGACGATGACCTTGTCGCCCAGGGTGCCGTCCGGGTCCACCTGGTCGTAGAACAGGATGCCGTTGCGGTCGAACAGGCGGTCGGCAAAATCCAGCGGGTAGTCGTAGGGATAGCTCGGCAGGCGCAGCGCCGCGGGACTGGGGTCGCGCTCGTCGCCGGAGTCGATATCGTCGAACAGCAGGAGGAAGCCCATCAGGCCACGGACCAGGTTCGGCGCGGTGAAGTCCATGGTGTGGTCGTGGTAGAACAGGGTTCCCAAGGCTTCGCGCGGGTCGCCGATGCCGTTCTGCTGCTCGTCGTAGCCGGCGTAGATGTTGGGATAGAAGTGATCCAGGAACTGCCCGGGGGCGGCCAGGGTCGGCCCGGCCTTGACCGCACTGTAGAAGTCCCCGGGAAATCCGTCGCTCTCCGAGGCCGTGTGCGCGTTGTGCAGATGGGTGGCGATCTCCGGCGTGCCGAAGCCCTTGTGGTCCTGGGGCAAGCGGTTGTAGATACGCACTATGGCCGGCTGGCCGTAGCGCGCGACTATGGTGGGCCCCGGCGTGGTCGCGGCGTTGCCGCCATAGGCGAAACCCCAGGTACGCTGCGGCGGATAGGCCGGATTGAAGACCCAGGCGGGGTTTTCCGCGGCGCTCATCTCGTAGTAAACGGGCGGATATTCCCGCACGCGCTCGTAGAGCTCGTCCCAGCGCTGATGGGCGTCGCGCCCGGCCTCGCCGGCCGCGGTGTTGGCCTCCTCCATCGGCGCCGGGTCGAGCACCACGGGTTGCAGCGGCTCGTAGGCCAGCGGCAACTCGATCTGCCAGGGAATGCTCGGCGGACTCTTCTCCGGCCTGTCGTCCGGTTCGGCCTCGTCGTCGCGGCGCTCCCGCCTCTTGCCGCTACCGCTCGTGGCACTCAGCAGCAGCGGTAGCGGCAGCGCCAAGCCCACCGCCGTACCCTTGATAAAGGCACGGCGGCCTTCGTCCTCGCCCTTCTCTTCTCGCACGCTGTTGGTGCGCCTCGGGGAAGACGCATCATGGGATGGCGCGTCCCCCTTGTCCTTGTCGCTTCCGGTTGCTGTGTGCTTCATCACGCTCACCCTTGCTCAGGGCCCGAGCACCTCCTTGCTGCGAGCATTAATTCCCACGCTTCCCGTAGAGCATGCCCCCGCTAGCCGATGCGGCTGGCACCCTCGCGCCCCCGGTGGACGGTGTGCACCATGGCCCCATCGACATGGTTGATGGTGGTGATGATGCGCTCCGGGTCGGCCAGGGCCGGCGCCATGGTCCAGCGCTCGTTGCGGTCGTTGCCGACCCGCAGCATGCCGGTATGGGTGGCCAGGTTGCGGTCGACTTCCGGGTCCGGGTCGTAGAAGCCCAGGCCGTAGCGCAATCGGGTGATATCGGCCGGGTCACCGGTGAGGAACTTCCAGCCGGGCAACAGGCGCTGCTGCCTGACGTACTCCTTGAGCTGTTCCGGACGGTCGAGCAAAGGCTGCAGGGTGATGGAGTACATGAACACCTCCTCACCCAGCCGCTCACCGAGCAGTTCCTGCACCTTGCGCAGGTTCGAGGTCATGGTCGGGCAGACGCCGGCGCAGTCCACGTACATCATGTTGACCGTGATGATCTTGCCGCGCACCAGGTCGTCGTAGAAGCGCACCCGCTCACCTTCATGGGTGGTGACCCAGACGTTGGGGAAGTAGGTGTCCTCGGGGGCCTGAACGGCCTCCTCGACCTCGCCGTCCGCCTCCGCCGGGAAGCGCTGCCAGAGCAGCCCGCCCAGCGCCACCGCGCCCATTCCGGCCAGCAGTTTTCTTCGCGTATTCATGGCAATACCTCCGTCGCGGCGACTAGTCGTCTTCCCTGATGTCCCAGCGCAGCATCATCGCGTGATCCTCGTGGATCAGGTTGTGGCAGTGCATCACGTACTTGCCGACGAAGTCCCGGAAGCGCATGAACACCCGGAAGCTCGAGTTGCGCTCTAGCAGGTAGACGTCCTTGCGTCCCCGCATGTGCGGCGGCACGGGCACCTCGACGCCGTCGCGGGTCATGCTGAGGATGCGCCCCTCCTCGAAGTGGATATGGATGGGGTGATCCCAGCCGTTGTCGATGTTCACCAGCTCCCAGACCTCGGCGCCGCCCTTGGGAATGACCGCCCGCGGCTGGTTGGGGTTGAAGAACTGGCCGTTGATCGCCCACATGCCGTTACTGCGCTCGAACACCCAGCGCCTGACCGGCGCCGCGGCGATCTCCGCCGGGTCCAGCGGCCGCAGCTCGCGCAGCACGTTCGGCACCTGGCTCAGATCCTGCTCGTCTGGCTCGCGGTCGACGATGAACTTCAGCACCGGGGTGGCGGCGCCCAGCCCTTCGTGCCGACGCGTCTCGACTTGTTGCAGGCGGTTGGACAGGTACAGCTCGGTGCCGAGCGCGTACCTGGAGAAGTCGATGACGATATCGGCCCGCTCGGCCACGGCGATGCGCACGCTGACCTGATTGCGCAGCGGCGCCGGCAGCAGGTTGCCGTCGTTGGCGATGTAGTCGAAGGTCTGCGATACGCCGTTGGTACGGGTCAGGAAGAACTCGTAGATGCGGCTCGGGCCGATATCCAGCAGGCGGAAGCGGTACTTGCGCCGGGCTACCTTCAGCACCGGCTCGATCAGGCCGTTGACCGCGACCTTGTCGCCCAGGGTGCCGTCCGGCCCCACCTGGTCGTAGACCAGCATGCCGTCGGCGCCGAAGCGGCGGTCGCCGAAGCTCAGCGGATAGTCGTAGGGGTAGCTGGGCAGGCGCAGGGCCGTCGGGCTGGGGTCGCGCTCGTCGCCCGAGTCGATATGGTCGTACAGCAGGTAGAAACCGGCCATGCCGCGATACAGGTTGGGCGCGGTGAAGTCGAAGGTGTGGTCGTGGTACCACAGGGTACCCAGGGCGTTGCGCTCGTCACCGATACCGTTCTGCAGCTCGTCGTAGCCGGCGTAGATGTTCGAGTAGAAGTGGTCCTTCCAGCGTCCCGGCGCGGCCAGGGTCGGGCCGGCCTTGAGCGGGCTGAAGTAGTCGCCGGGGAAGCCGTCGCTCTCGGAGCCGACGTGGGCGTTGTGCAGGTGCATGGAGATTTCCGGCGAACCGAAGCCGACATGGTTCTGCGGCAGGTTGTTACGAAAGCGCACCACCACCGGCTCGCCATAGCGGGCCAGGATGGTCGGCCCCGGGGTGGTGGCCTTGGACGAGTCGCCGGTGAAGCCCCAGATACGTTGCTTGGGGTAGGCCGGGTTGAATTCCCAGTCGTCGTTTTCCTCCACGCTCAACATGTAGTGAACCGGCGGGTACTCACGTGGGGTGGCATACAGCTCGGCCCAGCGCTGGTGCTTGTCACGCCCGCATTCGCCCAGGGCGGTCTGCGCCAAACCGGTGGGGAGCGGGTCCAGTTCGCTGGCCTCCAGCACGGGGGGCTCCTCCGGCAACTCCATGACCCAGGGAATGCTCGCCGGGCTGGGCGGCACGGCCGGCGGAGTCGGCTCATCGGGCTCGGGGTCCGGCTCCGGATCGCGTCCACGGCGCCGCCGGCGGGCCTCGCTGTCGGCGGAGGCGAACAATAGCGGGGCGGCCATGGCCGCCGCCGTGAGCCTCAGGAAGTCACGCCGGCCCTCGCCCTCCGACAGCTCGCTGGCCAGCGCGGGAACCGGCTCCCAACCACCCGCACGGACGGAAATCTTCCAATCCCCTGGGGTTAGTCTGTCCACGTTCTCCAGTAACAGGGTCTTCATGGCGTTGTCCTCGTTAGCGTTTTCTCGCAGCCCGGCCACTGTCAAGGCCGCATGAAGCACCCCCGCGCGATCGGCGCAGAACACGGATGCAGCTGACTCAATCCAGGGCCACAACAAGCCCTCTTCGCGGCAGTCAACTGCAACCCTGTCGCGAAACTGCGAGGACTTAGGAATGGCGCCGTAGTTCGTCGGCACTACGGCTCAGGAGGCGGGAGGACCATGCGGAGGAACTGACAGAATTCGATTGTGAGCAGACATCCCCTTGTCCGGGGTGCGTATTGGCCGGTCCATCACAATCTCCCCTAGCGTTGTTCCAAGGTTATTCGCGCCCTCTCCTTCGCGAAAAACTGATAAATCATCCCTCTCCCACAGCTAACTAAAGAATCGGCCCCACGCATTGTCAAGGATTTGTCGACAACCCAAGCCATCACTATCTGCACGCATAGATAGCTGTTTTATAAGGTATTTTTAATTAATTTACGCAAGACCAATCACCTGAGTCCGCCTGCGCAGACCATGCAATAGTTTCGGACTGACCGGAGAGAGACGCACCATACGGCGGGCATTGCGCAACGAGTGCCAGACGCCTGCCCACGCCGAGCGCCCGGAAAAGGCCGCAGCCCAGGCTTCATCGCGGATGGCTCTCGCTTATCGGGTCGCAACGCCTGACCGCGAAGCCCTGCCGGCCCGACAAGCCAGCGGGACGACAGGCGTACACCAAGGAAAGGGCAACAGCTGCAGGGTGGCGCGGTGACAGATCGGCGGCGCAGGATCAACAACGGGCTGAAAAACGAAAAAACCCCTGAGCCGTGGGGCGATCAGGGGTTTTCAGTCGTATGGCGGAAGCGGTGAGATTCGAACTCACGGAAGAGTTTCCCCTTCGACGGTTTTCAAGACCGTTGCATTCAACCGCTCTGCCACGCTTCCGGCGTTGCTGCGGGCGGCAATCTTACCGGAACGCAACACACTGTCAAACTCTGCGGCTTGGCACTGTCCTATGCTCTGTTATGATCGAGTTCAGCCTGATCACGGAACCACCAGCACTTTAATAAGGAGTGTCGCCATGCGCGAACAAGATTACGCTCTCAGCCACTCGCAGGTTGAGCAACAAGAGGTTGGCCGCGTCCTGCGCAACACCTACGGCCTGCTGGCCATCACCCTGGCCTTCAGCGGCCTGGTGGCGTTCTTCGCCCAACGGGCCAACGTGCCTTACCCGAATATCTTCGTGGTGCTGATCGGCTTCTACGGTTTGTTCTTCCTCACCGCGAAACTGCGTAATTCGCCCTGGGGCCTGGTCTCCACCCTCGCTTTGACCGGTTTCATGGGCTACACCCTGGGCCCGATCCTCAACCGCTACCTGGGCATGGCCAACGGTGCGGAAGTGGTCAGCTCGGCGTTCTCCATGACGGCCCTGGTGTTCTGCGGCCTGTCCGCCTACGTGTTGACCACCCGCAAGGACATGAGCTTTCTCAGCGGCTTCATCACCGCCGGTTTCTTCGTCCTGCTCGGCGCCATCCTGGCCAGCTTCTTCTTCCAGATCAGCGGCCTGCAACTGGCGATCAGCGCCGGCTTCGTGCTGTTCTCCTCGGCCTGCATCCTCTATCAGACCAGCGAGATCATTCACGGCGGCGAGCGCAACTACATCATGGCCACCATCAGCCTGTACGTGTCGATCTACAACCTGTTCGTCAGCCTGCTGCAGCTGTTCGGCCTGATGGGCGACGACTGATCCATCCGCGCCAATCGAAAGCCCGCTTCGGCGGGCTTTTTCATGCCTGCGGCGAGCATCTTGCGCGTGCAGGCTTTATCATTCCGGCAGACTTCCCGCTTGGCCTACCCATGAAATTCGCCATCGCCCTGTTTTCCGCCCCCCACGCGCCCTCCTCGCGCCGCGCCCTGCGCTTCGCCCAGGCGGCATTGGCCGGCGGGCATGAGATCGTGCGCCTGTTCTTCTATCAGGATGGCGTGCACAGCGCTTCGAACAACGTGATCCCCCCCCAGGATGAACTGGACCTGCCCGCCGAATGGCGCGCGTTCGTCCAGGCGCACCAGCTCGACGGCGTGGTGTGCATCGCCGCGGCTCTGCGTCGCGGCGTGCTCAACGAGGAGGAAGCCCGGCGCTATGGTCGCAGCGCGGCCAACCTGGAGGCGCCCTGGGAACTGTCCGGCCTGGGCCAGTTGCATGAAGCGGCGCAGACGGCCGATCGCCTGCTGTGCTTTGGAGGCCCGTGAGATGAGTAAATCCCTGCTGATCATCAGCCGCCAGGCGCCCTGGGCGGGCCCTAGCGCCCGCGAGGCACTGGACATCGCCCTGGCCGGCGGTGCCTTCGACCTGCCGATCGCCCTGCTGTTTCTCGATGACGGAGTATTTCAGCTCATCCCGCGGCAACAGCCCAAGGCCCTGCAGCAGAAAGACCTGGGTGCCAACCTGCAGGCGCTACCGATGTTCGGCGTCGAGTCGCTGTATGCCGCGGCCTGCAGCCTGCAAGAGCGTGGCCTGGCCGATCAACCGCTGGCGCTGACCGCCGAGATACTGGATGACGAGGCTCTCAAGGCGCTTATCGACCGCTATGACCAGGTGATTACCCTCTGATGGCAACCCTGCACGTACTCTCCCATTCGCCCTTCTCCGACAGCCGCCTGAGCAGCTGCCTGCGCCTGCTCGGGCCGACCGATGGCCTGCTGCTCAGCGGAAACGCGGTGTACGCCCTGAGCGCCGGCAGCGCGCCGCGTCAGGCACTCGAGCAGGTGCCCGAAGGCGTTGCCCTGTTTGCCTTGGCCGAAGACCTCGAAGCCCGGGCCATCGCCCCTCCCTCCCGGGTGCAGGCGGTGGATTATCCGGGGTTCGTCGCACTCAGCTGCCGCTTCGCCAAGGTCAACAGCTGGCTATGAAGCACTTGATGGTCGATGGTCGCGCCATCGCACTGGACAAGGATGGCTACCTGACCGAGCTGGATGACTGGTCCGCAGCCGTGGCCGAGGCCCTGGCTCGCGATGAGGGGCTGCACCTGGGCGACGATCACTGGGAAATCCTCCACCTGCTGCGCAGTTTCTATGCCGAGTTCCAGCTGTCGCCGGCCAATCGCCCGCTGATCAAGTACGCGGCGCTCAAGCTGGGACCGGAAAAAGGCAGCAGCCTGCACCTGAACCTGCTGTTCAAAGGCGCTCCCGCCAAACTCGCCGCCAAGCTGGCGGGCCTGCCCAAACCGACGAACTGCCTATGAACCTCGCAGCCCCACCCGAACACCCCTTCGCCCAGTTCGTGCGCATCCTCGGCAAGGGCAAGCGCGGCGCGCGCAACCTGACCCGCGCCGAGGCCCGCGAAGCCATGGCCATGCTGCTGGACGGCAAAGTCGAGGACACCCAGCTCGGCGCCTTCCTGATGCTGCTGCGGCACAAGGAGGAGAGCGCCGAGGAGATGGCCGGCTTCGCCGAGGCCATCCGCGAGCGTTTGCAGGCGCCTCCGATAGCCGTGGACCTGGACTGGCCGAGCTACGCCGGCAAGAAGCGCCACCTGCCTTGGTTCCTCCTGGCGGCCAAGGCCCTGGCCCAGAGTGGCGTGCGCATCCTCCTGCACGGCGGCGGCGCCCACACCGCCGGGCGCCTGTACAGCGAGCAGTGCCTCGCCCCGCTGGCCATCCCCCTGTGCCAGAACTGGGGCGAAGTCGAGCGGGCTTTGGACGACCAGCGCCTGGCCTTCATCCCGCTGGGGGCCTGGATGCCGCAGCTGCAGCGCATGATCGACCTGCGCAACACCCTGGGCCTGCGCTCGCCCATCCATTCCCTGGCGCGCATCCTCAATCCCCTTGGCGCGCGCTGCGGCCTGCAGAGCATCTTCCATCCCGGCTACCAGGCGGTGCACCGCGAGGCCAGCCAACTGCTCGGCGATAGCGCCGTGGTGATCAAGGGCGAAGGCGGCGAGATCGAGATCAACCCCGACGCCACCAGCCACCTCTACGGCACGGCCCAAGGGAACACCTGGGACGAAGATTGGCCACCCCTGTCGCCGCAGCGCCACGTCAAACCCGAGCACCTGGAACCCGCGCATCTGCTGGCGTTCTGGCGCGACGACGCCGAGGATGCCTACGGCCGGCTGGCCGTGCTGAGCACCATGGCCCTGGCCCTACGCGCCCTGGGCACCCCGCGCGAGGAAGCCTTCGCCGAGGCCCAACGGCGCTGGGAAGCCCGGAGACCCATCTAGTTAGTCGATCATATAAGCCATGGTTTTGCGTTTTTCTATCGAGCAGGTCTGGATAGACTGAACCTCTACTTTCCAACAGAAGAGGACGGACGCAATGGGACTGCTGATCGATGGGCGCTGGCACGACCAGTGGTACGACACGGGCGAGGACGGCCAGTTCAAGCGCGAGAAGGCCCAGCGGCGCCACTGGATCACCGCCGATGGCGCCCCCGGGCCGAGCGGCGAAGGCGGCTTCGCCGCCGAGGCTGGCCGCTATCACCTGTATGTATCCCTGGCCTGCCCCTGGGCCCACCGCACCCTGATCCTGCGCAGGCTCAAGAGGCTGGAGGAACTGGTCGGGGTCTCGGTGGTCGGCTGGCTGATGCGCGATGACGGCTGGACCTTCGACCCGGATCACGGTTCCACGGGCGATGCGCTGGATGACCATGCATTCCTGCATCAGCGCTACACCGCCGACGATGCCCGCTACAGCGGCCGGGTGACCGTGCCGCTACTGTGGGACAAGCGGCAAAGACGCATCGTCAGCAACGAGTCGGCGGAGATCATCCGCATGTTCAACTCGGCCTTCGACGGCCTGACCGGCAATCGACTGGACTTCTACCCACAGGCGCTGCGCGGCGAGATCGACACCCTCAACGAGCGCATTTACCCGGCGGTCAACAATGGCGTCTACCGCGCCGGCTTCGCCACCAGCCAGCAGGCCTACGAGGAGGCCTTCGCCGAGCTGTTCGCCGAGCTGGACCACCTCGACGCCCTGCTCGGCGAGCGGCGTTACCTGGCCGGCGAGCACCTCACCGAGGCCGACTGGCGCCTGTTCACCACCCTGATTCGCTTCGACGCCGTGTACCACGGTCACTTCAAGTGCAACCTGCGACGCATCGAGGACTATCCCAACCTGTCCCACTGGCTGCGCGAGCTGTACCAATGGCCGGGTGTCGCGCCCACCGTGGATCTGCAGCACATCAAGAACCATTACTACGCCAGCCACGCCTCCATCAACCCGACCGGCATAGTGCCGCGCGGGCCGGCGCTGGACTTCGCCCGCCCCCACGACCGTGAGCGCCTGCCCGGCAAGGGGGGCTGGCAGCGGCCCTGAGCGGCCGAGCCCCGGACTCAGACGTCGGCCTGCGCTCCTTCGAACCAGGCCAGCTTGTCGCGCAGCTGCACCACCTCGCCGACTATCACCAGAGTCGGGGCATGCACTTCGTGGTGGCCGACCAGATCGGCCAGGTTGGCCAGGGTGCCGGTGAAGACCCGCTGGTTGCTGGTGGTGCCTTGCTGGATCAGCGCCGCCGGGGTGTCCGCGGCGCGGCCGTGGGCGACCAGCCGCTCGCAGATCAGCGGCAGGCCGACCAGGCCCATGTAGAACACCAGGGTCTGGCGCGGCGCCGCCAGCTCGGACCAGGGCAGGTCGCAGCTGCCGTCCTTGAGGTGGCCGGTGACGAAGCGCACCGATTGGGCATGGTCGCGATGGGTCAGCGGGATGCCGGCATAGGCCGCGCAACCGCTGGCCGCAGTGATGCCCGGCACCACCTGGAAGGGAATGCCCTGGGCCGCCAGCTGCTCGATCTCCTCGCCGCCGCGGCCGAAGATGAAGGGATCGCCGCCCTTCAGGCGCAGCACCCGCTTGCCCGCCTTGGCCAGGCTCACCAGGCGCTGGTTGATCTGCTCCTGGGGCACGGCATGCTCGGCGCGGCGCTTGCCGACGTAGATGCGCTCGGCGTCGCGCCGGCACAGCTCGATGATCGCCGGGGCCACCAGGCGGTCGTAGAGCACCACGTCGGCCTGCTGCATCAGGCGCAGGGCGCGGAAGGTCAGCAGGTCCGGGTCACCCGGCCCGGCGCCGACCAGGTACACCTCGCCCAGAGCCTGGGGCGCGGCGCCGGCGATCTTCGCCTCGAGCAGGCGCTCGCCCTCCTGGGGCTTGCCGGCGAACACGCTCTCGGCGACCTGGCCCTGGAACACCTCCTCCCAGAACACCCGACGCTGCTGCACGTCGGGCAGCAGCGCCTTGACCCGGGCGCGGAAGCGCCTGGCCAGGCCGGCCAACTGGCCATAGGCGGCGGGAATCCAGGTCTCGATCTTGGCCCGTATCAGCCGTGCCAGCACCGGCGCATCGCCGCCGCTGCTGACCGCGACGATCAACGGCGAACGATCGACTATGGCCGGGAAGATCACGCTGCACAGCGTCGGCGCATCCACCACATTGACCGGGATGCCGAGGGCCTGGGCCTGTTCGGAAATCTGCGCATTGAGCGGCTCGTCGTCGGTGGCGGCGATGACCAGCGCCGTGCCGGCCAGGTCCTCCTGCCGGTAACCGCGCAACAGCAGCTGATTGGCGCCCTGCCCGGCCAACTCGCGCAGCTCGTCGCGCACCTCGGGCGCCACCACCCGCAGCGTCGCACCGGCATCGGCCAACAGGCGCCCCTTGCGCAGGGCCACTTCGCCGCCGCCGACCAGCAGCACCCGGCGATCCTGCAGCTTATGGAACAGGGGTAGGAAATCCATCGCGGCCTCGACGAGCAAGAAAGGTAGGGGTGGAAAACCGCGCAGCATCTTCCAGCGCGGGCGGGATTGGGTGGAAAAGACCCGGGGCCCTTTCCACCCGACTGCTCAGCCGATCACTTCGATGCCACCCATATAGGGCTTGAGCACTTCCGGCACGCGGATGCTGCCGTCGGCCTGCTGGTAGTTCTCCAGCACCGCCACCAGGGTGCGGCCCACCGCCAGGCCGGAGCCGTTGAGGGTGTGCAGCAGCTCCGGCTTGCCGGTCTCCGGGTTGCGGAAGCGCGCCTGCATGCGCCGCGCCTGGAAGTCGCCGCAGTTGGAGCAGGAGGAGATCTCCCGGTACTTGTCCTGGCTCGGCACCCATACTTCCAGGTCGTAGGTCTTGGTCGCGCCGAAGCCCATGTCGCCGGTGCACAGGGCCAGCACCCGGTACGGCAGCTCGAGCAGCTGCAGGACCTTCTCGGCATTGCCGGTGAGCTCCTCCAGCGCCTGGTAGGAGGTGCTCGGCTCGACGATCTGCACCATTTCCACCTTGTCGAACTGGTGCTGACGGATCATGCCGCGGGTGTCGCGGCCGGAGGCACCCGCCTCGCTGCGGAAGCATGGAGTGTGGGCGACGAACTTGAGCGGCAGTTGCTTGGCCTCGAGGATCTCGCCGGCGACTATGTTGGTCAGCGACACCTCGGCGGTGGGAATCAGGTACAGGTCGGCCTCGTTCTCGCGGCCGATCTTGAACAGGTCTTCCTCGAACTTCGGCAGCTGGCCGGTGCCCTGCAGGGCCGGGGCCTGCACCAGATAGGGGGTGTAGGCCTCCTCGTAGCCGTGCTCGCGGGTGTGCAGGTCGATCATGAACTGCGCCAGGGCGCGGTGCAGGCGGGCGATGGGGCCGCGCAGCAGGGCGAAACGCGCGCCGGACAGCTTGGCCGCGGTCTCGAAGTCCAGCCAGCCGTGTTGCTCGCCCAGGGCCACATGGTCCTTGATCTCGAAATCGAACTGCTTGGGCGTGCCCCAGCGGCGCACTTCGACGTTGTGATCCTCGTCGTCGCCGATCGGCACCGACTCATGCGGCAGGTTGGGGATGTTCAGCAGCAGGCTGTCCAGCTCGCCCTGGATGGCATCCAGCTCCTGCTTGCCGGCATCCAGTTCGTTGCCCATGCGGTCGACGTCGGCCAGCAGCGGCGCGATGTCCTCGCCGCGCTGCTTGGCCTGGCCGATCGCCTTGGAGCGGCTGTTGCGCTCGGCCTGCAATTGTTCGGTACGGGTCTGTACGGTCTTGCGCTGGGCCTCCAGCGCCTCGAAACGCGCTACATCCAGTTCGAAGCCGCGGGTCGCCAGGCGCTGGGCAATATCTTGCAGTTGGGTGCGCACCAATTTGGAGTCGAGCATGTCGGGTTCTCGTCGATCAGAGTTTGGTGAAGGATAGGCCGGCCCAGGTCGCGAGCAGGCCACCCGACACACTGAGCGCCACGTAGCCGATGGCCAGTGGCGCCTGGCCGCTTTCCAGCAGGCGCAGGGTGTCGAGGGAAAAGGATGAGAAGGTGGTCAGGCCGCCGAGGAAGCCGACGATCAAGCCGGCGCGCAGCTCCAGCGGCACCTCTGGGCGCAACAGGAACAGCCCGTAGAGGTAGCCGATCAGCAGGCAGCCGACCAGGTTCACCGCCAGGGTGGCGATATTGAAATGCTGCGGCCAGTGGGCATTGATCCAGTTCGCCGTGGCGAAGCGCAGCAGGCAGCCCGTCGCGCCGCCGGCCGCCACGGCCAGGGTGGCGCCGATCATGGCTTTCTCCGTTGCCGCGGGCTGGCGCGATCCTGCTCGGCGAGGTGCCTGAGCTTGTCGCCGATCTTCAGCTCCAGGCCCCGGGGCACCGGCTGGTAGTAGCGGCGCGGCGGCAGCTGCTCGGGGAAGTAGTCCTCGCCGGCGGCATAGGCATCGGGCTCGTCGTGGGCGTAGCGGTACTCGTCGCCGTAGCCCAGCTCCTTCATCAGCTTGGTCGGCGCATTGCGCAGGTGCAGCGGCACCTCCAGCGAGCCCTGCTCCGCGGCATCGCGCATCGCGGTGTTGAAGGCGTTGTAGACGGCATTGCTCTTCGGCGCGCAGGCCAGGTAGACGATGGCCTGGGCCACCGCCAGCTCGCCCTCGGGGCTGCCCAGGCGCTCCTGCACGTCCCAGGCATTCAGGCACAGGGTCAGCGCCCGCGGGTCGGCGTTGCCGATATCCTCGCTGGCCATGCGCACCACGCGGCGGGCGATATACAGCGGGTCGCAGCCGCCATCGAGCATGCGCGCGAACCAGTACAGCGCGCCGTCCGGGCTGGAGCCACGCACCGACTTGTGCAGCGCCGAGATCTGGTCGTAGAAGGCCTCGCCGCCCTTGTCGAAACGCCGGCGGCTGTCGCCGAGCAGGTCCTGCAGCAGCTCGACGCTGATCTCGCCGCCATCCTCGGCCAGGTCCGCGGCATTCTCCAGGAAGTTGAGCAGGCGTCGGCCGTCGCCGTCGGCGGCGGCCAGGAGGATCTGGAAACTGGCATCCGGCAGGCTCAGGCGGCGCTCGCCCAGCCCCCGGACGTCGCTCAGGGCCCGCGTCACCAGCCTGCGTAGCGCCGCCTCGTCGAGGCTCTTCAGCACGTAGACGCGGGCGCGGGACAGCAAGGCGTTGTTCAGCTCGAAGGACGGATTCTCGGTGGTGGCGCCGATGAAAATCAGCGTGCCGTCTTCCACATAGGGCAGGAAGGCATCCTGCTGCGACTTGTTGAAGCGGTGCACCTCGTCGACGAACAGTATGGTGCGCCGGCCGTACTGCGCGGCGTGCTGCTGGGCCACCTCGACCGCCTGGCGGATCTCCTTGACCCCGGACAGCACCGCGGAAATGGTCTCGAAATGGGCGTCGGTGACCTGGGCCAGCAGCCGCGCCAGGGTGGTCTTGCCGACCCCCGGCGGGCCCCAGAAGATCATCGAGTGCAACGCGCCCTGCTCCAGCGCCTCGCGCAGCGGCTTGCCGCGGGCGAGCAGGTGCTCCTGGCCGACGTACTCGTCCAGGCTGGCCGCGCGCAGGCGGGCGGCCAGGGGTTGGGCGACGGGAGCCTTGCTGAACAGGTCCATGGAACCGGATGGCGGCCTCTTACTCTTGGATGACGTCCGCGCCCTCGGGAATGTCGAAGCTGAACTGCCCGTCATCCAGGCTCTCGTTCATCTGCACATTGAGGAACAGGATATTGGTGCGCTGGCCGATGCTGTCGATCAGCTGCATGTCGTTGAGCACGCCGCTGCGGAAGGACAGCCGCAGGCTGTCGAACAGGCTGTCCTTGGCCTTGGGCTTGAGGGTGAAGTCGACCACGCTGCCGCCCTCCTTGTGGCTGATCTCGAAGTTCTCGCTGATCTTCGACACATCGCCCGACAGCAACAGGGCCGGGGTGTGGGTCAGGCGCTGATCCAGGGTCTGGATGGTGACCTGCTCCAGGTCCGGGTCATAGAGCCAGACCTTCTCGCCGTTGGACACCAGCAGCTGCTCCATCGGCTCGTCGGTGTGCCAGCGGAACAGCCCCGGGCGCTTGAGCGCCAGCTGCCCGGCGGTTTCCTGCAACTGGGTGCCGCTGCCGTCCAGGGTCAGCTGGGAGAAGCGCGCGGTAAGGGTCTGGGCCTGGCTGAGCAACTGGGTCAGGCGCTGCACGGCGGCATCCTCGGCGGCCAGGGCGGTAAAACTGCAGATGCTCAGCACTGCCAGCATCAGCATGCGAATCAGGCGCATGGTATTCCTCATGGAGTCGGTTTTCCGGTATCAGTCGCGAGCCGGCCCGGGCGCGATCACCTCGCGCGAGCCGTTGGTATTCATCGAACTCACCACGCCGGCCATCTCCATGGCCTCGATCATACGGGCGGCACGGTTGTAGCCGATCTTCAGCTTGCGCTGCACGGCGGAGATGGAGGCGCGGCGGCTTTCCAGGACGAAGGCCACGGCCTCGTCGTACAGCGGGTCCTCCTCGCTGCCTTCGCCGCCGCCCTCGCCGCCGCCTTCGAAGCCGCTGCCGGCCTCCTCGACGCCGGCCAGGATGTCTTCGATGTAGTCCGGCGTGCCGCGCTGCTTCCAGGCCTCGACCACCCGGTGCACCTCGTCGTCGGAGACGAAGGCGCCGTGTACGCGAATCGGCAGACCGGTGCCCGGCGGCAGGTAGAGCATGTCGCCGTGGCCCAGCAGCTGTTCGGCGCCGCCCTGGTCGAGGATGGTCCGCGAGTCGATCTTGCTGGACACCTGGAAGGCCATGCGGGTCGGGATGTTGGCCTTGATCAGGCCGGTGATCACGTCCACCGACGGCCGCTGGGTGGCGAGGATCAGGTGGATGCCCGCGGCCCGTGCCTTCTGGGCGATTCGGGCGATCAGCTCCTCGACCTTCTTGCCGACGATCATCATCATGTCGGCGAATTCGTCGACGATCACCACGATGGTCGGCAGGGGCTGCAGCAGTGGCGCCTCGTCCTCCATGCTCTGGCGCTTGTACAGCGGGTCGGGCAGCGGCGTGCCGGCCTCAATGGCGTCCTTGACCTTGCGGTTGAAGCCGGCCAGGTTGCGCACGCCCATGGCTGCCATCAGGCGGTAGCGCCGCTCCATCTCGGCCACGCTCCAGCGCAGGGCGTTGGCCGCCTCCTTCATGTCGGTGACCACCGGGCACAGCAGGTGCGGGATGCCCTCGTAGATCGACAGCTCGAGCATCTTCGGGTCGATCATGATCAGCCGTGCGTCTTCCGGCCGGGACTTGAACAGGATCGACAGGATCATGGCGTTGACCCCCACCGACTTGCCCGAGCCGGTGGTGCCGGCCACCAGCAGGTGGGGCATCTTCGCCAGATCGGTGATCACCGGCTTGCCGCCGATGTCGTGCCCCAGGGCCAGGGTCACCGGCGACTTGGCATCGTCGTACTCGGCCGACGACAGCACCTCGGAGAAGCGCACGATCTGCCGGTCCTCGTTGGGTATCTCGATGCCGACGGTGGTCTTGCCGGGAATGACCTCGACCACTCGCACGCTGATCACCGCCAGCGAGCGCGCCAGGTCCTTGGCCAGGTTGGAGATGCGGCTGACCTTGACCCCCGCGGCCGGCTGAATCTCGAAACGGGTGATCACCGGCCCCGGGTGCACCGACTCGACCAGGACCTCGACGCCGAACTCCTTGAGCTTGATCTCCAGCAGGCGCGACATCGCCTCCAGCGACTCAGGGGAAAACTGCTTCTGCTTCTTTTCGGCCACGTCGAGGATGGAGATCGGTGGCAAGGAGCCTTCGATCGCGGCATCGACGAACAACGGCGCCTGCTTCTCCTTCAGCACGCGCTTGCTCGGCTCGGCGGGTTTCGGCTCGGCGGGTGGGGTAATGATCGGTGCGGGGCGCTTCTCGCGCTCGCTCATGTGCTTGCTCAGGGCCTCCTCGCGCTCGATCAGGCGCTCCTTGACCTTGGCCTGCTCGCGGCGGTCGCGGACCACAGGGGCGGCCACCTCGCTGACCAGCTCGTCGGTCTCGCGCAACTGCACGAGCAACTGTTTGCGCTCCTGGCGCGCAGTCCACCAGCGATTGACCAGGCCCTGGATCAGTTCGGCCAGGTCCAGGGTGATTTTGCCGGTCAGGTCCATGACCTTGAACCAGGACAGGTCGGTGAATACGGTCAGGCCGAACAGGAACAGGGCGATGAACAGCAGCGTACTGCCCTGTACGTTCAGCGCATTGACCGCCAGCTGGCCGAGGCTCTCGCCCAGGGCGCCACCGGCCGAGGCCGGCATGCTGGAGCCGGCCTGGAAGTGGATATAGGCCAGGGTGGCACCGGACAGGATCAGGAACACCAGGCCGATCAGACGCCAGGAAAACAGCCAACCGCTCCATTGCCAGGGCTGGTGGCGGGCACGGAAGACCTGCAGGGTTTTCGCGCCCAGCAGCAACGGAAATACGTAGGCGAAATACCCCAAGGCCATGAACAGGATATCGGCGAACCAGGCGCCTGCCCGGCCGGCGGCGTTCTGCACCTGCTCGACGTTGCTGGTATGGGTCCAGCCCGGATCGGCGGCATCGTAGGTCAGCAGCGCCATCCAAAGGTACAGGCACAGGGCGCCCAGGGCGATCAGCGCGCCCTCCTTGAGCCGGTAAGACAGTTGCTGGCGCCAGACGGGCGCCTGAGCAGTAGAGCTAGAGTTCTTCAAAACGCATCTATTCCTGCGTCGGCAAGCGCCGATTCATAGGGTAACGGCGAAATTGGCCTATTGTACGGGTTTACCCGGGGGCTGCCACGCTGGGCGGCCACCGGCGCCCACGACTCCCGCTCGCCCCCGCTTCGGTGTAGCATAGCCCGCAACAACTTTCGTGCGGCTCAATTGGAGCATGCATTCTCTTTTGTGACAAAGGCTTATGAGGTGTTTTTATGAGCGAAGTCAAGCATTCGCGCTTGATCATTCTGGGCTCCGGGCCGGCCGGATACAGCGCTGCAGTCTATGCCGCCCGCGCCAATCTCAAGCCCGTGATCATCACCGGCATCCAGCCCGGCGGCCAACTCACCACCACCACCGAAGTGGACAACTGGCCCGGTGACGTCGAAGGCCTGACCGGCCCCGCGCTGATGGAGCGCATGCAGAAGCACGCCGAGCGCTTCGACACCGAGATCGTCTACGACCACATCCACACCGCAGAGTTGCAGCAGCGGCCCTTCACCCTCAAGGGCGACAGCGGCACCTACACCTGCGATGCCCTGATCATCGCCACCGGCGCCAGCGCTCAGTACCTCGGCCTGCCGTCCGAAGAAGCGTTCGCCGGCAAGGGCGTCTCGGCCTGCGCCACCTGCGACGGCTTCTTCTATCGCAACCAGGTGGTCGCCGTGATCGGTGGCGGTAACACCGCCGTGGAAGAGGCGCTGTACCTGTCCAACATCGCCAAGGAAGTCCACCTGGTCCACCGTCGCGACAAGCTGCGCGCGGAGAAGATTCTGCAGGACAAGCTGTTCGACAAGGCCGAGAACGGCAACATTCGCCTGCACTGGAACCACACCCTGGACGAAGTACTGGGCGATGCCACCGGCGTGACCGGCGTGCGCCTGCAGGACACCACCAGCGCAGCGACCAAGGAGCTGGCACTGTCCGGCGTATTCATCGCCATCGGCCACAAGCCCAATACCGACCTGTTCCAGGGGCAGTTGGAGATGCGTGACGGCTACCTACTGGTCAAGGGCGGCAGCGAAGGCAATGCCACCGCAACAGCCATCGAGGGCGTTTTCGCCGCCGGCGACGTGGCCGACCATGTCTACCGCCAGGCCGTCACCTCCGCCGGGGCCGGTTGCATGGCGGCCCTGGATGCCGAGAAGTTCCTCGACGACATCTGATAGCCTGAGGGCGTGCGCCTCGCGCCCGCCCTACCCTCCTCCGGCCCCATCCGATGCTGACCTGGCTACAACGTGACTCGCTGAGTTTCCCCCCGCTCGAACGGGCTCTGCGCGAACCCAACGGACTCTTGGCCGCCGGCGGCGACCTGAGCGCCGAGCGCCTGATACAAGCCTACCGGCACGGCTGTTTTCCCTGGTTTCAGGATGGCCAGCCGATCCTCTGGTGGTCCCCCGACCCGCGCACCGTGCTATTCCCCCAGGAACTGCACGTTTCCCGCAGCCTGGCCAAGCTGCTGCGCCAGGAACGCTACCGAGTGACATTCGACCAAGCCTTCGCCGAGGTCATCGGCGCCTGCGCCGCGCCGCGCACCTATGCCGACGGCACCTGGATCACCCGCGAGATGCAAGACGCCTATCTCGACCTGCATCGCCGAGGCATCGCCCATTCGACCGAGGTCTGGCAGGGCGAGCGGCTGGTCGGCGGGCTCTACGGCCTGGCCATGGGCCAGCTGTTCTTCGGCGAATCCATGTTCAGCCACGTCGACAACGCCTCCAAGGTCGGCTTTGCGACCCTGGTCGAACACCTGCGAGACTGGGGGTTCGCACTGATCGACTGCCAGATGCCCACACAGCACCTGCACAGCTTCGGCGCCCGCGCCATCGCCCGCGAACAATTCGCCGAGCTGCTGGAGCGGCATCTCGACCAGCCCAGCGGCGCCGACTGGCTCGCCTAGGCGTGCACGGCAGCCTGGCATACACTTACTCAAGGCTTACCCCGAGAGTCGCCCATGACCGAGCTGGCCCGCTTGAAGTTCTACGCCACCCAGCCTCACCCCTGCAGCTATCTGCCGGCAGAACAGGCCACGACCCTGTTCCTCGACCCCAGCCAGCCCATGGATGCAGAGGTCTATGCCGAGCTCTCGGAAATGGGCTTTCGCCGCAGCGGCGATCACCTCTATCGCCCGCACTGCCAACACTGCACCGCCTGCGTGGCCGCGCGCATCCCCGCCGCCCAGTTCCGCCCGAACCGCCAGCAGCGGCGCATTTTCAAGCGCAACCAGGATGTGCAGGTGCGCCCGGTAAGGCCGGCGTTCAGTGAAGAGTACTATGCCCTCTACGCCCGCTATATCGAACAGCGCCATGCCGATGGCGACATGTACCCGCCCAGTCGCGAGCAGTTTTCCACCTTTCTGGTGCGTGACCTGCCCTTCTCCCGCTTCTACGAGTTCCGCCTGAGCGGCCGACTGCTAGCCCTCGCCGTCACCGACGCCCTCCCCAACGGCCTGTCAGCCGTCTACACCTTCTATGAGCCCAGCGAGGAGCGTCGTAGCCTGGGCCGTTTCGCCATCCTCTGGCAGATCGCCGAAGCGGCCCGCCTGGGACTGCATGCGGTCTACCTCGGCTATTGGATCAAGAACTGCCGCAAGATGAACTACAAGACGCAGTACCGCCCAATAGAGCTGCTCGTCAACCAGCGCTGGATAACCCTTACCTGAAGGTCTTGGCGGAAACCTCCGTTTTCGGGCACAATGCACGCCGCTTTTGCCTGGGGCCAGTTGCGCCGGGCCATTCTTTGGATACCGAGGGCTTTACTGCATGTCGAAAGAAGACAGCTTCGAAATGGAAGGCACTGTCGTCGACACCCTGCCCAACACCATGTTCCGTGTGGAGTTGGAAAACGGGCACGTCGTTACTGCGCACATCTCCGGAAAGATGCGCAAAAACTATATCCGCATTCTGACTGGCGATAAGGTCCGCGTAGAGCTGACGCCTTATGACTTGAGCAAGGGCCGCATCACCTACCGCGCCCGCTAAGCCAAGCACCAGTGAAAACGCCCGGCATTGCCGGGCGTTTTTGTGTGGACGCAATATGCGCCTCAGGCCATTTCGGCCGTGGTCTCGAAGCCGAAGGTCAACTCGCCCTCGACCAGGTCGACGTGCACGACCCCGCCGTGCTCGGCCAGTTCTCCGAACAGGATCTCCTCCGCCAGCGGGCGCTTGATCTTGTCCTGAATCAGGCGCGCCATCGGCCGCGCCCCCATCTGCACATCGTAGCCCTGCTCCGCCAACCAGTCGCGCGCGCTGTCGCTGACCTCGAGCATGACGCGCTTGTCCTCGAGCTGCGCCTGCAGCTCGGTGAGAAACTTGTCGACGATGCTCTTGATCACCTCGTGACTCAGGCGACCGAACTGGATGATGGTATCCAGGCGGTTGCGGAACTCCGGCGTGAAGCTCTTCTTGATCACCTCCATCGCATCGGATGAGTGATCCTGATAGGTGAAGCCTATCGATGCCCGGGCCGCGGTTTCGGCGCCGGCATTGGTGGTCATGATCAGAATGACGTTACGGAAGTCCGCCTTGCGCCCGTTGTTGTCGGTCAGGGTGCCATGGTCCATCACCTGCAGCAGCAGGTTGAAAACCTCTGGGTGCGCCTTCTCGATCTCGTCGAGCAGCAGCACGCAGTGCGGCATCTTGGTGATCGCCTCGGTCAGCAGGCCGCCTTGGTCGAACCCGACATATCCCGGCGGTGCGCCTATCAGGCGCGAGACGGTGTGCCGCTCCATGTACTCGGACATGTCGAAGCGCACCAGCTCGATGCCCAGGGCCTTGGCCAGCTGTCGCGCGGCCTCGGTCTTGCCGACCCCGGTGGGGCCGGCGAAGAGGAAGGAGCCGACCGGCTTGTCCGGAGCCTTGAGCCCGGCACGGGACAGCTTGATCGCGGTGGACAGCGAGTCGATCGCCGCGTCCTGGCCGAACACCGTGAGCTTGAGGTCGCGCTCCAGATTGCGCAGCAGCTCCTTGTCCGAGCTGCTGACGTGCTTGGGCGGAATGCGCGCGATCTTCGCGACTATGTCCTCCACCTGAGCCACATCGATGCGCTTGACGCGCTTGTCTTCCGGCTGCAGGCGCTGGAAGGCACCCGCCTCATCGATCACATCGATGGCCTTGTCGGGCATGTGCCGGTCGTTGATGTAGCGTGCCGCCAGCTCGGCCGCGGCACGCAAGGCCTCGTCGCTGTACTCGATGCTGTGGTGCTGCTCGAAGCGCGGCTTAAGGCCACGCAGGATGCCGACGGTGTCCTCCACGGACGGCTCGACCACGTCGACCTTCTGGAAACGCCGCGCCAGGGCGCGATCCTTCTCGAAAATACCGCGGAATTCCTGGAAGGTGGTCGAGCCTATGCAGCGTATCTCGCCCGAGGACAGCATCGGCTTGAGCAGGTTCGATGCATCCATCACCCCACCGGAGGCCGCTCCGGCACCGATAATGGTATGGATCTCGTCGACGAACAGGATGGCATGGGGACGCCGCCGCAACTCGTTGAGCAGCGCCTTGAAGCGCTTCTCGAAGTCGCCCCGGTACTTGGTCCCGGCCAGCAAGGCGCCCAGGTCCAGGGAGTAAACCACGCTGTCGGCCAGCAGATCGGGCACCTGCGAGTCGACGATGCGCTTGGCCAGGCCTTCGGCGATCGCCGTCTTGCCCACCCCGGCCTCACCGACCAGCAGCGGGTTGTTCTTGCGCCGGCGCGCGAGGATCTGCGCCACCCGCTCGACTTCCAGTTCGCGCCCGACCAGCGGATCGATCCGTCCCAGACGGGCCAGTTCGTTCAGGTTGCTGGCGTAGGCGTCCAGTGGATTGCCCGAAGTGGACGAATCGCCCCCCTCCTCGTCCTGCAGGTCCGGGTCGGCCTCAGAATGGCCGCCATGCCCCGGCACCTTGGAGATGCCGTGGGCAATGAAGTTGACCACATCGATCCGGGCGACGCTCTGCTGCTTGAGCAGGAACACCGCCTGGCTTTCCTGCTCGCTGAAAATTGCCACCAGCACATTGGCACCGGTCACTTCGCGCTTGCCGGAGCTCTGCACGTGGAACACCGCGCGCTGCAGCACCCGCTGAAAACCTAGAGTCGGCTGGGTTTCGCGCTCCTCGTCATGCTGCGGGATCAACGGCGTGGTGGAGTCGATGAACTCCTGCAGATCATGCCGCAACTTGTCGAGGTTGGCGCCACAGGCGCGCAGCACGCTGGCCGCGGCCTCGTTGTCCAGTAGAGCCAGCAGGAGGTGCTCAACCGTCATAAATTCATGACGCTTGGTGCGAGCCTCTTTGAAGGCCAGATTGAGGGTGACTTCGAGCTCTCGATTTAACATAGCTTCACCTCATGCCCAAGCGGCCGGCGTTAACCGTCCTTCTCGATCTCACAGAGTAATGGATGCTGGCTCTCTCTCGCGTATTGGTTGACCTGCATCGCCTTGGTTTCGGCGATATCCCGGGTGAACACCCCGCATACGGCCCGTCCCTCTGTGTGGACGGTCAGCATGATCTTGGTCGCCAGCTCCCGGTTCAGATTGAAGAACACCTCGAGCACCTCGACCACGAAATCCATGGGTGTGTAGTCG
This sequence comes from Pseudomonas sp. MBLB4123, assembly GCF_051904775.1. Classification (NCBI taxonomy): domain Bacteria; kingdom Pseudomonadati; phylum Pseudomonadota; class Gammaproteobacteria; order Pseudomonadales; family Pseudomonadaceae; genus Pseudomonas; species Pseudomonas sp. MBLB4123. The sequence continues at coordinate 1,111,515 of NZ_CP196711.1, read as the reverse complement.
TCATTGAATAAGACCACCTTATACAGCGGTGGTGCCTGCAACGCCGGTTTGGATTCCTGCACGGCCAGGCCGGTGGAATCGTCCTCGTGCGTTCCAGGGCGATCCTGATTGAATGTTAGTCGAATCTGGCTGTTTGCATGCATGCTGAAATAGTGCTTCACGGCTGGGCTAATACTGATGCTAGAGGGAGTTTGAACGGCTTCTCAGCCACTTGCAGCATTGCCTTGACTATCGGCAAAACGGTGTTACAAACAAAGAATACCCACTAAGGGTAGAGGGGCTCCGCGCCTTCGCCCAGCTTGGTCGACTCATGCGCGGAGTCGAAATGGATGATACTCCAGTGATGGAGACCTTTGCAGAGGGATGTGAGCATGCTTAGCGGTAAGGTCAAGTGGTTCAACAACGCCAAAGGCTATGGATTCATCCTCGCCGATGGCCGTGATGAGGACCTGTTCGCCCATTACTCGGCTATTCAGATGGACGGTTACAAGACGCTAAAGGCCGGCCAGCCAGTGAACTTCGACATCATTCAAGGCCCCAAAGGGCTTCACGCCGTGAACATTCGCGCCACCTCGGCTTCTGCCGAAGCGCCTGCTGCCGCCAGCCAGCCGCAAGACACGACGATCGAAGTCTGATAACTCGGGCAGTCCTCGCCCACAAAAAGGCCGGTCAAGTGACCGGCCTTTTTTTGCCCACGACTGACTTACATGTGAGCGATCATGGCATCGCCGAACTGCGAGCAAGACATCAGCCGGGCGCCGTCCATCAGGCGCTCGAAGTCATAGGTCACGGTCTTCGCGGCGATGGCGCCGTTGGTGCCCTTGATGATCAGGTCGGCGGCCTCGCTCCAGCCCATGTGGCGCAGCATCATCTCGGCCGAGAGGATGACCGACCCCGGATTGACCTTGTCCTGACCGGCGTACTTCGGTGCGGTGCCATGAGTGGCCTCGAACATGGCCACGCTGTCGGACAGGTTCGCGCCGGGCGCGATACCAATACCGCCGACCTCAGCAGCCAGGGCGTCGGACAGGTAGTCACCATTGAGGTTCAGGGTGGCGATCACGTCGTACTCGGCCGGACGCAGCAGGATCTGCTGCAGCATGGCGTCGGCGATCACATCCTTGACCACGATGTTCTTGCCGGTCTTCGGATTCTTGAATTGCATCCAAGGGCCGCCATCGAGCAGTTCGGCACCGAACTCCTGCTGGGCGATCTCGTAGCCCCACTCCTTGAAGGCCCCCTCGGTGAACTTCATGATGTTGCCCTTGTGCACGAGGGTCACCGAGCCGCGATCGTTGTCGACGGCATACTGCAGCGCCTTGCGCACCAGGCGCTTGGTGCCCGCCTCGGAAACCGGCTTGATGCCGATGCCGCACATGTCGGTGAAGCGGATCTTCTTGACGCCCATCTCTTCGGTGAGGAACTTGATGACCTTCTCGGCCTCGGCAGAGCCGGCCTTCCACTCGACGCCGGCGTAAATGTCTTCGGAGTTCTCGCGGAAGATCACCATGTCGACATCACCCGGCTTCTTGACCGGGCTCGGCACACCCTCGAACCAGCGTACCGGACGCTGGCAGACATAGAGGTCCAGCTCCTGGCGCAACGCCACGTTCAGCGAGCGGATGCCACCACCGACCGGCGTGGTCAGCGGCCCCTTGATCGAAACGACATAGTCGCGCACGGCCTCCAGGGTCTCTTTCGGCAGCCAGGTGTCCTGGTCGTAGACCTGAGTGGCCTTCTCGCCGGCATAGACCTCCATCCAGGAAATCTTGCGCTCGCCACCGTAGGCCTTCTCCACGGCGGCATCGACGACCTTGATCATCACCGGGCTGATATCGACACCGATACCATCGCCCTCGATGAACGGGATGATCGGATTGTTCGGAACGTTAAGGGACATGTCGGCATTGACGGTGATTTTGTCACCGGTTGCTGGCACCTGGATCTTTTGGTATCCCATGCTGGACTCCGTCTTGTGGTTAAACAGCGCTCAGCCTCCGAGAGTAGCGCACTTGAAACGGGTCGAACCATATGTTCGTTGGTCTTATGCACAAGGGCGTTCTGCGGCGTCTGGTCGCAGTGATATACTGGGCGGATGACTAATAGGTCATACGGGGTCAACTCGCCTTGAACAAAGGCAGCTGCCTCCTGAACTCGCCGAACGGCTACCACGGCTCGGCGACTCGAAATGCTCGACACTCTACTGGTGCATCCATCATCACCGCGGCGAGTTCTCGACTTCTGGCCCACGCCCATGGCGAGCCAGGGCGCCTACCTGCGCATGTCGAGATTCTGTGTACGCTCAGCAAAAGAGAGAGTTAACCCCCAATGCCCACCCGCTCGAAGATTATCTATACCTTCACCGACGAAGCCCCAGCCCTCGCCACCTACTCGCTTCTGCCCATCGTAGAAGCCTTCGCCGCCTCCGCTGGCATAGCCGTCGAAACACGCGACATCTCTCTCGCTGGGCGCATCCTGGCCGGCTTCGCCGACCGCCTGGACGGCGACAAGCGCGTCGAGGACGACCTCGCCAAGCTGGCGGACCTGGCCACCACGCCGGACGCCAACATCATCAAGTTGCCGAACATCAGTGCCTCGGTCCCCCAGCTCAAGGCGGCCATCGCCGAACTGCAGGCCCAGGGCTACGCCATCCCCGGCTACCCGGAAGACCCGCAGAGCGATGCCGAAAAAGACGCCCGCGCCCGTTACGCCAAGGTCCTCGGCAGCGCGGTGAACCCGGTCCTGCGCGAAGGCAACTCCGACCGCCGCGCCCCGGCGGCCGTCAAGGCCTATGCCCGCAAGCACCCGCACTCCATGGGCAAGTGGAGCATGGCCTCGCAATCCCACGCCGACTACATGCGTGGCGGCGACTTCTTCTCCAGCGAGCAGTCCATCACCATGGACCAGGCCGGCGAGGTGCGCATCGAGTTCGTCGACAAGAACGGTCAGGTCGAAGTGAAGAAGCAACTCGCCCTGCAGGAAGGCGAAGTGTTCGACAGCATGTTCATGAGCTGCCGCAAGCTGCGCGACTTCTTCGAGAAGACCCTGCAGGACTGCAAGGAAACCGGCGTCATGTGGTCGCTGCACGTCAAGGCGACCATGATGAAGGTGTCCCACCCCATCGTCTTCGGCCATGCCGTCAGCGTCTACTACAAGGACGTGTTCGACAAGTACGGCGAGCTGTTCAAGGAACTGGGCGTCAACCCGAACAACGGGATCAGCAGTGTCTACGACAAGATCAAGGTGCTGCCGGCCTCGCAGCAGGAAGAGATCCTCCAGGACATCCACGCCTGCTACAGCGGCCGCCCGGAAATGGCCATGGTCGACTCGGTCAAGGGCATCACCAACCTGCACATCCCCAGTGACGTGATCGTCGACGCCTCGATGCCGGCGATGATCCGCAGCTCCGGGCAGATGTGGGGCAAGGACGGCAAGCTGAAGGACGCCAAGGCCGTCATGCCGGAAAGCACCTACGCGCGCATCTACCAGGAGATGATCAACTTCTGCAAGACCAACGGCGCGTTCGACCCGACCACCATGGGCAGCGTACCGAACGTCGGCCTGATGGCGCAGAAGGCCGAGGAGTACGGCTCCCACGACAAGACCTTCGAAATGACCGCCGACGGCACCATGCGCGTGGTCCTGGCCGACGGCACCGTGCTGATGCAGCACGAGGTGGAGGCCGGCGACATCTGGCGCGCCTGCCAGACCAAGGACGCGCCGATCCGCGACTGGGTCAAGCTGGCCGTGACCCGCGCCCGCCAGTCCGACACCCCGGCCATCTTCTGGCTGGACCCGGAGCGCGCCCACGACCGCCAGCTGCAGAAGAAGGTCGAGGCCTACCTGCAGGAGCACGACCTGAGCGGCCTGGACATCCGCATGATGGGCTACAACGAGGCCATCCGCGTGAGCATGGAGCGCATGATCCGCGGCCAGGACACCATCTCGGTGACCGGCAACGTGCTGCGCGACTACCTGACCGACCTGTTCCCGATCATGGAACTGGGCACCTCGGCCAAGATGCTCTCCATCGTGCCGCTGATGGCCGGCGGCGGCATGTACGAGACCGGCGCCGGCGGCTCGGCCCCCAAGCACGTGCAGCAGCTGATCGAAGAGAACCACCTGCGCTGGGATTCTCTCGGCGAGTTCCTGGCCCTGGCGGTGTCGCTGGAGGAGACCGGCATCAAGACCGACAATCCGAAAGCCAAGCTGCTGGGCAAGGCCCTGGATGCGGCCACCGGCCGCCTGCTCGACAACAACAAGTCGCCGTCGCGCAAGACCGGTGAGCTGGACAACCGTGGCAGCCACTTCTACCTGGCGCTCTACTGGGCCCAGGAACTGGCGGCCCAGACCGAAGACGCCGAACTGCAGGCGCAGTTCGCCCCGCTGGCCAAGGCCCTGACCGACAACGAGGAAGGCATCGTCGCCGAACTCGCCGCGGTCCAGGGCCAGCCGGTGGACATCGGTGGCTACTACCGCGCCAACCCGCAGCTGGCCAGCCAGGTGATGCGCCCGAGCGCCACCTTCAACGCCGCCCTGGCTGCCCTGGCGTAAGCTCTAGCAAGCCGCAGCCTGCAACAGAAACCCCGGCCCGGTGCCGGGGTTTCTGCTTTTCGCCATGGCAGAACCACGAACAGCACCTGCTATGACCGCCCCCCGCTACGAGGCCACCCGCCATGGACTGGACCCCCCATATCACCGTCGCCACCATCGTCGAAGACCGAGGCCGCTTCCTCCTGGTAGAAGAACTCAAGGGCGGACGTCTGGTGCTCAATCAGCCCGCCGGCCACCTCGAGGCCAACGAGACCCTGCGCCAGGCCGCCGTGCGCGAAACCCTCGAGGAGACCGGCTGGGAGGTCGAGCTGATCGGGGTGGTCGGCATCTACCTCTATACCGCACCGAGCAACGGCGTGACCTACCAGCGCGTGTGCTTCGTTGCCCGCCCGGTGCGCCACGATGCGGCGCGCGAGCTGGATGCCGACATCCACGGCATCGCCTGGCTGAGCCGCGATGAACTGGCGGCACAACCCGAACGCTGGCGCAGCGAACTGGTGCTGCGCTGCATCGACGACTACCTCGCCGGCCCACTGCACGACCTGAGCGTGGTCCGCGATTGAACGCCGTCTTCGCCTTGCCCTGGCCGGCCTGTTAGAATTTCGTCCTTTTTTGCAGACCCACGCCGAAATCCCATGTCCGATCCAGATCTTCCCACCTCAGAAAAGCCACGCGTGATAGTCGGCATGTCCGGCGGCGTCGATTCGTCCGTTTCCGCCCTGCTGCTGCTGGAGCAGGGCTATCGAGTCGAAGGCCTGTTCATGAAGAACTGGGACGAGGACGACGGCACCGAGTACTGCACGGCCATGGACGACCTGGCCGACGCCCAGGCGGTGTGCGACAGGATCGGCATCAAGCTGCACACCGCGAATTTCGCCGCGGAATACTGGGACAACGTGTTCGAGCACTTCCTCGCCGAGTACAAGGCCGGGCGCACGCCGAACCCGGACATCCTGTGCAACCGCGAAATCAAGTTCAAGGCCTTCCTCGATTACGCCCTGGCCCTCGGCGCCGACCTGATCGCCACCGGTCACTACGTGCGTCGCCGCGATGTCGACGGGCGTACCGAGCTGCTCAAGGGCCTGGACCCGAACAAGGACCAGAGCTACTTCCTGCACGCCGTCGGCGGCGAGCAGATCGCCAAGACCCTGTTCCCGGTCGGCGAGCTGGAGAAGCCCGCCGTGCGGGCGATTGCCGAGAAATACCAGCTGGCCACGGCGAAGAAGAAGGACTCCACCGGCATCTGCTTTATCGGCGAGCGGCGCTTCAGCGACTTCCTCAAGCAGTACCTGCCGGCCCAGCCGGGCAACATCGAGACCACGACCGGCGAGGTCATCGGCCGCCACCATGGCCTGATGTATCACACCATCGGCCAGCGCCAGGGGCTGGGCATCGGCGGCCTGAAGGATGCCGGGGACGAGCCCTGGTACGTGCTGCGCAAGGACCTGGCGCGCAACGTGCTGGTGGTCGGCCAGGGCAACGAACACCCCTGGCTGTTCTCCCGCGCCCTGCTGGCCTCGGAGCTCTACTGGGTCAACCCGGTCGACCTGAGCCGCCCGCGCCCGCTCACCGCCAAGGTGCGCTACCGACAGGGCGACCAGGCCTGCACCCTGGAGAAGACCACCGACGGCTATCGCGCGGTGTTCGAGCAGCCGCAGCGGGCCGTGACGCCCGGCCAGTCCGTGGTGTTCTACGACGGCGAGGTGTGCCTCGGCGGCGGCGTGATCGAATCGGCCGAGCCGTGGACTCCCGAGAGTGAAGACGCATGACGCCGATACAGGAACAACTGGTCGCCCTCGGCGCCGTCTTCCAGTCCGCGGTGCTGGTCGACAAGCTGGCCAGGACCGGTCAGATCGGCGAGCCCGCCCTGGCCTGCATGCTCGGCAGCCTGCTGGTGCGCGATCCCAAGAACACCCTGGAGATCTACGGCGGCGACGACCTCGGCCTGCGCGACGGCTATCGCGCCCTGGTCGGCGCCCTGGAACGGGACCCGAGCAGCCTGCAGCGCGATCCGCTGCGCTATGCGCTGGCCCTGCTCGGCCTGGAGCGGCAGCTGGACAAGCGCGACGATCTGCTGCAGATCATGGGCAGTCGCCTGGACCAGATCCAGCAGCAAACCGAGCATTTCGGCCTGGTCCACGACAACGTGATCGCCTCCTGCGGCGGCCTCTACCAGGACACCATCAGCACCTTCCGCCAACGCATCCAGGTGCAGGGCGACATGCGCCACCTGCAGCAGCCGAGCAACGCCTCGAAGATCCGTGCCCTGTTGCTCGCCGGTATTCGCGCGGCGCGCCTATGGCGGCAGCTGGGCGGGCACCGCTGGCAGCTGGTGTTCAGCCGCGGCAAGCTGCTCAAGGAACTCTACCCGCTGCTGCGCGGCTGAGCGATGCGACCCCGCGCGGTCAAGCCCGCCCAGGGCGCCGCCCTGCTGGCCTGCTCGGCCTTGCTGTTCGCGCTGATGGGCATGGGCATTCGCGAGGTATCCAGCAGCGTCAACAACGAATCGGTGGTGTTCTTCCGCAACCTGGTCGGCGTGCTGTTCTTCCTGCCGCTGCTCGCCCTCAGGGGCTGGCGTCCGCTGCGCACCGCACGCCTCAAGTCGCACCTGTGGCGCTCCACCTACGGCCTGGCGGCGATGTACTGCTTCTTCTACGCCATCGCCCATCTGCCGCTGGCCGACGCCATGCTCTTCACCTACTCGGCGCCGCTGTTCACCCCGCTGATCGCCCGCTGCTGGCTGAAGGAGCCGCTGACCCGGCGCATGCTGCTCACCAGCACAGTGGGCCTGGTGGGCGTGCTGCTGGTCGCCAAGCCCTCTGCGGCCCTGTTCGACGCCCAGGCCTCGATCGGCCTGGCCGCCAGCATCCTGGCGGCCTTCGCCTTCGTCTCGATCCGCGAGATGAGCGACACCGAGCCGGCCTTTCGCATCGTCTTCTATTTCGCGCTGTTCGGCGCCCTGGCCTCGGCGATTCCCCTGACCTGGGCCTGGCAGCCGCTGGGCACGCATGAACTGGGCGCACTGCTGGTGATCGGCCTGCTCGCCACCGTCAGCCAGATCATCATGTCCAAGGCCTATGCCCTGGCGCCTCCGGGGCTGATTGGCCCGTTCGCCTACCTGGCCATCGTCTTCGCCGGCCTGCTGGCCTGGCTACGCTGGGGCGAGGCCCCGGCCCTGAGTTCGCTGTTCGGCGCCGCGCTGATCTTCGTCGCCAGCCTGCTGTCGATCCGCCGCCCGGGGCGCTGATAAGGCGATTGGCGGAGCGCGGCCCGTGCCGCGATTTCATGTATGATATGCGCCCTTTTCAATGCCCGACTGTCCGAGAACGCCTCCCATGCAGCTTTCTTCGCTCACCGCGGTTTCCCCCGTCGATGGCCGCTACGCCGGCAAAACCAGCGCCCTGCGCCCCATTTTCAGCGAATACGGCCTGATCCGCTTCCGCGTCCTGGTCGAGGTCCGCTGGCTGCAGCGCCTGGCCGCCCATGAGGGTATCGCCGAGGTCGCGCCCTTCTCCGCCGAAGCCCAGGCGATTCTCAACGAGCTGGCGGACAATTTCGCCCTCGAGCACGCCGAGCGGGTCAAGGAGATCGAGCGCACCACCAACCACGACGTCAAGGCCGTGGAGTACCTGCTCAAGGAGCAGGCCGCCAAGCTGCCGGAGCTGGAGAAGGTCAGCGAGTTCATTCATTTCGCCTGCACCAGCGAGGACATCAACAACCTGTCCCACGCCCTGATGCTGCGCGAGGGCCGTGACAACGTGCTGCTGCCGCTGATGCGCCAGACCGCAGGCGCCATCCGCGAGCTGGCGGTGAAGTTCGCCGACGTGCCGATGCTCTCGCGCACCCACGGCCAGCCGGCCTCGCCGACCACCCTGGGCAAGGAACTGGCCAACGTGGTCTACCGCCTGGAGCGGCAGATCGCCCAGGTCGCGGCCGTGCCGTTGCTGGGCAAGATCAACGGCGCCGTGGGCAACTACAACGCCCACCTCTCGGCCTACCCGCAGGTGGACTGGGAAGCCAACGCCCGCGCCTTCATCGAGGGCGATCTGGGCCTGCAGTTCAACCCCTACACCACGCAGATCGAGCCGCACGACTACATCGCCGAGCTGTTCGACGCCATCGCCCGCTTCAACACCATCCTCATCGACTTCGACCGCGACGTCTGGGGTTACATCTCCCTCGGCTACTTCAAGCAGAAGACCATCGCCGGCGAGATCGGCTCCTCGACCATGCCGCACAAGGTCAATCCGATCGACTTCGAGAACTCCGAAGGCAACTTAGGGATAGCCAACGCGCTGTTCCAGCACCTGGCCAGCAAGCTGCCGATCTCCCGCTGGCAGCGCGACCTGACCGACTCCACCGTGCTGCGCAACCTGGGTGTCGGCTTCGCCCACAGCGTCATCGCCTACGAGGCGAGCCTCAAGGGAATCAGCAAGTTGGAGCTGAATGCTCAACGTATTGCTGAAGACCTGGACGCCTGCTGGGAAGTGCTCGCAGAGCCGATCCAGACCGTCATGCGCCGCTACGCCATCGAGAACCCCTACGAGAAGCTGAAAGAGCTGACCCGCGGCAAGGGCATCAGCCCCCAGGCGCTGCTCGAGTTCATCGACGGCCTGGACATGCCGGCCGAGGCCAAGGCCGAGTTGAAGCGGCTGACCCCGGCCAACTACATCGGCAACGCGGTGGCCCAGGCCCAGCGCATCTAAACGGCGACAGCCCAGCAAACGCCCGGCTGTGCCGGGCGTTTTTATTTATGGGTATTTATTACTATCAAGGGCTTACCGATGAATCCTGATACTCCGCTGCAAATGCTGGGTGGCCTCACGGCCCGCGAATTCCTGCGCGACTACTGGCAGAAGAAACCCCTCTTGGTGCGCCAGGCCATCCCCGACTTCGAGAGCCCCATCTCACCGGACGAGCTGGCCGGCCTGGCCCTTGAAGAAGAAGTCGAGTCGCGCCTGGTCATCGAGCACGGCGAACGCCCCTGGGAGCTGCGTCGCGGTCCCTTCGCCGAAGATGCCTTCGCCACGCTGCCGGAGCGCGACTGGACCCTGCTGGTGCAGGCCGTCGATCAGTTCGTCCCGGAAGTCGCCGAGCTGCTCGAGCACTTCAAGTTCCTGCCCAAGTGGCGCATCGACGACCTGATGATCAGCTTCGCCGCTCCCGGCGGCGGCGTCGGCCCGCACTTCGACAACTACGACGTGTTCCTGCTGCAGGCCCATGGCAAGCGGCGCTGGCAGATCGGCCAGCGGTGCGACTCCGACAGCCCGCTGCTGGACCACGCCGACCTGAAGATCCTGGCCGAGTTCGAACAAACTGAAGAATGGGTGCTGGAGCCCGGCGACATGCTCTATCTGCCGCCGCTCCTGGCCCACTGTGGTACCGCTGAGGATGACTGTATGACCTATTCCGTAGGCTTCCGCGCGCCGAGCGCCGCCGAAGTGCTGACTCATTTCACCGACTTCCTGGGCCAGTTCCTGCCCGATGAAGAGCGCTACAGCGACGCCGATGCCGAGCCGACCAGCGACCCGCATCAGATCCAGCGCGATGCCCTGGATCGCCTCAAGGCCCTGCTCAACGAGCATATGGGCGACGAGCGCCTGCTGATGACCTGGTTCGGCCAGTTCATGACCGAGCCGCGCTACCCGGAACTGGTCAATGGTCTGGACATCGACGAGCCGGCCTTCCTCGCCGCCCTGCAGGATGGCGCCATCCTGGTGCGCAACCCCAGCGCCCGCCTGGCCTGGTCCGAGGTCGGCGAGGACCTGGTGCTGTTCGCCAGCGGCCAGAGCCGCCTGCTCTCGGCCGGTCTGCGGGAATTGCTCAAGCTGATCTGCTCGGCCGACTCGTTACATATCGACAACCTCGGCCAATGGCTGGCCGACGCCGAGGCGCGTAATCTGCTGTGGGAACTGGTCAAGCAAGGCAGTCTGGGGTTTGCCGATGAATGAGATCCACGTACGCCTGGCCGACTGGCAGAAGGACAACGCCGAGTTGCGGCGCATCCGCGAAACGGTGTTTATCGCCGAACAGGCGGTACCACCGGAGCTGGAGTGGGATGCCGAAGACGCCGAGGCCCTGCATTTCCTCGCCTACGAGGGCGACTACGCGATCGGCACCGCCCGCCTGCTGCCCGACGGCCATATCGGCCGGGTCTCGGTACTCAGGGACTGGCGCGGGCTCAAGGTCGGCGACGCGCTGATTCGTGCGGTCATCGCCGAGGCGGAAAAGCGTGGCCTGCAGCAACAAATGCTCAGCGCCCAGGTGCATGCTACCGCCTTCTATGAAAGGCTAGGCTTCGAGATAGTCAGCGGCGAATACCTCGACGCCGGCATCCCCCACGTGGATATGGTACGCCACAGCGCTAGCCCCTGAGGTCAGGATGAACGACGACAACGCCCCGCCAGACACAGGCGAAAACGATGAGCCCCTGGAGCTTCCCGCCATCGAATTCGAGTCACCGGGGCGTTTCGCCGTGCACAATCCAGAACCCGCGCAGCTGGACGCCGAGCGCCGCGAGCCTGCGCCCTTCAGGCTCGGCGAGCATCTGCCGCTGGAGCGCTTCAGCCAGCCCGAGCAGGCCCGTGCCCATGCCCTGGCCCTGCTGCAGCAGGCGCAGCGCAGCCTGTGCATCTTCAGCGACGACCTCGAACCCTGGCTCTACCATCACAGCAGCGTGCAGGAAGCCTGCACGCGCTTTCTCCTGGCCAACCCGAAGAACCGTCTGCGCATCCTCCTGCGCGACGTGACCCTTGCGGTCAAACAAGGGCATCGCCTGCTCAGTCTGTCCCGTCGTCTGTCGAGCAACCTGCATATCCGCAAACTGCATCCGGACTACCCGAGCGAAGATATCGCCTTCCTGCTGGCCGACGACCGTGGCCTGCTGCTGCGCCCGGAGCTGGAGCAGTTCGCCGGCTACGCCCTGTACCAGGACCCGGCCCGCGTGCGCCTGCGCCAGGCGCAGTTCGACCAGGCTTGGGAGACCAGCATCACCGACCCGGATCTACGGAGCTTCCTGCTATGAGCATTCGCCTACTGATCGCGGCCCTGCTGCTCGGCTTGAGCCTCGTCGCGAGCGCGGCCACCGAAGTCATTGCCCTGAACTACCGCAGCGCCGACGAGGTCCTGCCGGTGGTGCAGTCGGTGCTGGGTCAGGAGGGACGGGTCAGCCCCTACGGCAATCAGCTGATCGTCAACTCGACCCCGGCGAAGATCGCGGAGATCCGCCAGTTGCTCGAACAACTGGACACCCGCCCGCGGCGCCTGCTGATCAGCGTCGCCAGCAGCGAATCGAGCTACCAGACCGACCGCGGCTACCGCGCCGACGGCTCGGTCAGCGCCGGCGGCGCCGAAGTGGTAATCGGCCAGGGCGAGATCGGCGGTCGCGACCAGGTGCGCATCATCCGGCGCAGTACCGACAGCCGTGGTGGCGGCACCCAGCAGGTGCAGGCCACCGAGGGTTATCCGGCACTGATCCAGGTCGGCCAGAGCGTCCCCCTCACCACCTACGAGCGCGACCACTACGGGCAGCTGCAGAGTTCCACCCAGTACCGCGATGTCACCCGTGGCTTCTACGTCACCGCCAGCCTGAGCGGCGAAATCGTGCATATCAGCATCAGCAGCAACCGCGACCGCGTCAGTCCGTCACAACCCGGGGTGATCGACCTGCAGAGCGCCGACACCCGGGTCACCGGCCGCCTGGGCGAGTGGATCAGCATCGGCGGCGTCAACGAGCAGACTCAGGCCGAGCAAGGCGATTTTCTCCAGCGCCGCGCGACCCAGGGCCGTGAGGATATGAGCCTGCGGGTCAAGGTCGAAGTCGTCGATTAAAGACCGTACAGAACTGACTCGCCGGTCGTCGCAAGACTTATGTAGTAGTCGTAAAAAACCACTACAAAACGTTTGACGAACCCTTCCCGCGGAGGCATGATGGCCTCGCTCCCGCTTATCAGGGGCCCTAGAAAGGGCCTCCGGGTCGCTCTCCAGGCTTACCGCCCGAGACGATTCGCGTTGTAAAGCCCACAAGGCAGTTCGACGAGATTGCGACTGGAACGAAGTTGTCCTGAGGGACGGGGAAGCGTTTAAGGCATCAGCCAGCCAGACAGTCGAAGTCAGTCTGCCCTACGGCATCCACGAGCCGGAAAGCAGGCCCCGTCGCAGTCTCGCTCGGTGCACTCGTCACCCCTCCCCCCGGTTTCAACGCCGCCCTGGTCAATATTTCGTCGTGCTGTCGTGAGCCCCGCAACCATTGCCTGCGAGATGCAGGTTCTGAGTGGGAAAGTCGGTGCTCAACCAAACACATACATTGAAGGATTGACCATGTCCGCATATCAAAACGACATCAAGGCAGTCGCTGCGCTGAAAGAGACCTTCGGCAGCACCTGGAGCGCTATCAACCCGGAATCCGTGGCTCGTATGCGTGCGCAGAACCGCTTCAAGACTGGTTTGGATATCGCCAAGTACACCGCGGCCATCATGCGCAAGGACATGGCCGAATACGACGCCGACTCCTCCGTCTACACCCAGTCCCTGGGTTGCTGGCACGGCTTCATCGGTCAGCAGAAGCTGATCTCGATCAAGAAGCACCTCAAGACCACCAACAAGCGTTACCTCTACCTGTCCGGCTGGATGGTCGCCGCCCTGCGCTCCGAGTTCGGCCCGCTGCCGGACCAGTCCATGCACGAGAAGACCTCCGTCGCCGCGCTGATCGAAGAGCTGTACACCTTCCTGCGCCAGGCCGATGCCCGTGAGCTGGACCTGCTGTTCACCGAGCTGGACGCCGCCCGTGCCGCCGACGACAACGCCAAGGCCGCCGAGATCCAGGGCAAGATCGACAACTACGAAACTCACGTAGTACCGATCATCGCCGACATCGACGCCGGCTTCGGTAACCCGGAGGCCACCTACCTGCTGGCCAAGAAGATGATCGAAGCCGGTGCCTGCTGCATCCAGATCGAGAACCAGGTGTCCGACGAGAAGCAGTGCGGCCACCAGGACGGCAAGGTCACCGTGCCCCATGCCGACTTCCTCGCCAAGATCAACGCCGTTCGCTATGCCTTCCTCGAGCTGGGCATCGACGACGGCGTGATCGTCGCCCGTACCGACTCCCTGGGTGCCGGCCTGACCAAGCAGATCGCCGTGACCAACGAGCCGGGCGACCTGGGCGACCTGTACAACTCCTTCCTCGACTGCGAGGAAATCTCCGAAGCCGAACTGGGCAACGGCGACGTGGTGATCAAGCGCGAAGGCAAGCTGCTGCGTCCCAAGCGCCTGCCGAGCAACCTGTTCCAGTTCCGCAAGGGCACCGGCGAAGCGCGCTGCGTGCTGGACTGCATCACCTCGCTGCGCAACGGTGCCGACCTGCTGTGGATCGAAACCGAGAAGCCGCACGTGGGCCAGATCGCGGCCATGGTCAACGAGATCCGCAAGGAAATCCCGAACGCCAAGCTGGTGTACAACAACAGCCCGTCCTTCAACTGGACCCTGAACTTCCGTCAGCAGGTATTCGACGCCATGGTTGCCGAGGGCAAGGACGTCTCCGCCTACGACCGCGCCAAGCTGATGAGCGTGGAGTACGACGAGACCGAACTGGCCCAGGTCGCCGACGAGAAGATCCGCACCTTCCAGCGCGACGGTTCGGCTCAGGCGGGCATCTTCCACCACCTGATCACCCTGCCGACCTACCACACCGCCGCACTGTCCACCGACAACCTGGCCAAGGGCTACTTCGCCGACCAGGGCATGCTGGCCTACGTGAAAGGCGTGCAGCGTCAGGAACTGCGTCAGGGCATCGCCTGCGTCAAGCACCAGAACATGGCGGGCTCCGACATCGGCGACAACCACAAGGAGTACTTCGCCGGCGAAGCCGCTCTGAAAGCCGGTGGCAAAGACAACACCATGAACCAGTTCCACTGAGTGGAACCGGCTCGGCCAGGCGGAACCCCGCATTCCGCCTGAGCGTGGCGTAGGAAAAACCCAGCAGAGATGCTGGGTTTTTTCTTTTCTGCCCCGCCCAGAAGCGGAAACTGGCCTGAGTGTCGACTGGCGCACAAGCCTTGTCATAGTCCCGTCGTTTTCCTTGGTTAGCGTCATGGCTCCGTCGATTAGCCCCAAGGAGCCCCCATGCGCCAGGAAGATGACCACAGCGTACTGTTCGGCAGTGGCGATGAACTGCCCAGCAACCATTCCAGCAATTCGCATTTCAACGAGCTGATCAACACCGGCCTGGCGCGACGCCAGGTGCTGGCCGGCGGTGCGGCGCTGGGTGCCCTGGCCTTTCTCGGCGCCGCCCTGCCGGGCACCAGCGAAGCCGCGCCAGCGGCCGGTACATCGCAGGCCCAACCGCTGTTCAGACCGCGGACCAGGCTGCCCTTTACCCCTGTGGCCATCAGCCGTGCCGACGCCATCAGCGTCCCGGCCGGTTACCAGGCCACGCCCTTCATTCCCTGGGGCACGCCCATCACCGGCAGCTATCCGGCCTTTCTCGAGGACGCCAGCAACAGCGCCGCAGACCAGGCCCAGCAGACCGGCATGCACCATGACGGCATGCACTTCTTCCCCATCGATGCCCAACGCGGCCGTGGCCGCAGCAGCGATCACGGCCTGCTGGTGCTCAACCACGAATACATCGACGCCGGCTTGATCCATCTCAGCGGGCCGACCGTGATGGATGGCAAGCGCGTGAGCGCCGAAGAGGTCCGCAAGGAAATCAATGCCCACGGCGTCTCGGTGGTGGAAATTCGCCGCAACCCGCTGGGCGACTGGGAGGTGCTGCCGAGCGCGCGCAACCGCCGCATCACTGCCGCCACGCCTATGCAGATCCGTGGCCCGGCCCGCGGCCATGCCCTGTTGCAGACCCGCTACAGCCCGGACGGCACGGCCACCCGCGGCACCCAGAACAACTGCGCCAACGGCTTCACCCCCTGGGGCACCTACCTGACCTGCGAGGAGAACTGGGCCGGCTACTTCGCCTCTCGCGACAGCGCACTGCCTCGGGAGCTGAGC
The DNA here is from genome assembly GCF_051904775.1 of Pseudomonas sp. MBLB4123. Taxonomy (NCBI): domain Bacteria; kingdom Pseudomonadati; phylum Pseudomonadota; class Gammaproteobacteria; order Pseudomonadales; family Pseudomonadaceae; genus Pseudomonas; species Pseudomonas sp. MBLB4123. The sequence goes on along the minus strand of NZ_CP196711.1, from coordinate 1,095,957 downwards.
CGCTATGGCCTGCGCAGCAGCAGCCGTTACGGCTGGGAGACCCTGGCCGGCGACGAGTTCGAACGCTTCGACGCCACCCGCAAGGCGGCCCACGCCGCCGGCGACTACCGCAACGAGCCCAACCACTTCGGTTGGATAGTCGAGATCGACCCCTTCGCCCCCGAATCGGTGCCGGTCAAACGTACCGCCCTGGGGCGCTTCGCCCACGAAGGCCTGGTATTCGCCCCGGTCAAGCCAGGCCGGCCGGTGGTGTGCTACTCCGGCGACGACTCGCAGAACGAGTACATCTATAAATATGTCAGCCGCGCGAAGTATCGCCCCGGCCGCAGCAACGGCAGCCTGCTGGACGACGGCACGCTCTATGTCGCCCGTTTCGACGCCAATGGCAGGGGCAAGTGGCTGGCCCTGGATATCCATGACAAGGCCTTCCAGAAGGCCTGCCGCGCCGCCGGCGTGAGTTTCGCCGACCAGGGCGAGCTACTGATCAATACCCGCCTGGCCGCCGATATCCTCGGCGCCACCAAGATGGACCGTCCGGAATGGGGGGCGGTCAATCCGGACAACGGCGAGGTCTACTTCACCCTCACCAACAACAGTTCGCGCAGCGAGGGCGACGCGGCCAATCCGCGCCCGGCCAACGCCTACGGCCATATCATTCGCTGGCGCGAACGCAGCTGGAACTATGCCGGACGCAGCTTCACCTGGAGTCTGTTCCTGCTGGCCGGCCCGGAAAGCGACAGCCTAGGGCCGAACGGCCAGCCCTTGAACGCCGACAACCTGCTGGCCAGCCCCGACGGCCTGTGGTTCGACCCGGAGGGCCGCCTGTGGATCCAGACCGACATGAGCGGCAGCCAGCTGCGCAGCGGCCCCTTCGGCAACAACCAGATGCTCGTCGCCGATCCGAAGAGCGGTGAACTCAAGCGCTTCCTGGTCGGCCCCCTGGGCGCGGAGATCACCGGCATCAGCGCCACCCCGGACTTCCGCACGCTGTTCGTCAACATCCAGCATCCAGGCGAGGGGTCGACGGCTGGCAACCTGCTCAGTACCTGGCCGGACGGCCCCGGCAAGCGGCCGCGCTCGGCGACCCTGATCATCAGCCGCGAGGACGGCCGGCGCCTGCTGTAAGCCATACCTCGGGCGGCCAGCCGCAATGGCCCGGTCGCCCATTTCCCGCACCTCAGGGCCAATGCCCGGCCAGCCCCACAGCCCTGTCTTCGCGCCACCGGCAGCGTCTTAAAACAAGGCCTTGCGGGCCTATCCTAAAATTTTGTTGGCGAAAAACTTACCAGCCGCGCATGACGGGCCTAAGCTCAATGCAGAGTCTCGACCGCTCACGGCAGAGCGGCCGAGACAAACAAATCCAATAAGCTGCGCAGAACGCCGTTCCTTTCCAGGGGGGATACCGGCATGTCGGAAGCAAGCACCATCTTGTCCCATGACTGGGCGCTGGCCGTGTTCCTGCTCGGCATCGCCGGGCTCTGCGCCTTCATGCTCGGCCTGTCCAGCCTGTTGGGCGGCAAGGCCTGGGGCCGGCGCAAGAATGAGCCCTTCGAGGCCGGCATGCTGCCCACCGGCAGCGCCCGCCTGCGCTTTTCCGCAAAGTTCTATCTGGTCGCGATGCTCTTCGTGATCTTCGATGTCGAAGCCCTGTTTCTCTTCGCCTGGGCCGTCTCCGTACGCGAAAGCGGCTGGGCCGGCTTTATCGAAGCTACTATTTTCATAGCGATTCTGTTGGCCGGCCTTGTCTATCTCTGGCGCATCGGCGGGCTCGACTGGGCACCGACGGGACGCCGCGAACGGCAGGCGAAGCTAAAAAAATGAGGCTCTGGCGATGCAATACACACTTACTCGGGTCGATCCGGATGCGCCGAACGAGCAGTATCCGATCGGCCAGCGCGAGACCGTTGCCGATCCACTGCTAGACGACCAGGTGCACAAGAACATCTTCATGGGCAAGTTGGAGAACGTGCTCCATGACGCGGTCAACTGGGGGCGCAAGAACTCCCTCTGGCCTTACAACTTCGGCCTGTCCTGCTGCTACGTGGAGATGACCACGGCCTTCACCGCGCCCCACGACATCGCCCGCTTCGGCGCGGAAGTCATTCGCGCCTCGCCGCGCCAGGCCGACTTCATGGTCATTGCCGGTACCTGTTTCATCAAGATGGCGCCCATCATCCAGCGCCTGTACGAACAGATGCTCGAGCCCAAGTGGGTCATTTCCATGGGCTCCTGCGCCAACTCCGGCGGCATGTACGACATCTATTCGGTAGTCCAGGGGGTGGACAAGTTTCTCCCCGTCGATGTCTACGTCCCCGGCTGCCCGCCCCGCCCCGAGGCCTTCCTGCAGGGCCTGATGCTGCTGCAGGAGTCCATCGGCCAGGAGCGCCGCCCGCTTTCCTGGGTGGTCGGCGACCAGGGGGTGTACCGCGCCGAGATGCCGTCGCAGCGCGAGCAACGACGCGCCCAGCGCATCGCCGTCACCCAGCTGCGCAGCCCCGACGAGGTTTGACGTCGGCCGCCGGCTGGAAACCCATTTTGTCCCTAGGTTGACCGATAGCGACCGAGACCATGACCGCAGACAGCGCCGTGTCACCGCCACCCTACAAGGCCGACGACCAGGACGTCGTCGCCGAGCTGCAGGCCCGTTTCGACGCCGAAACCCTGACCCTGCAGGCCACGCGCACCGGCATGCCGGTGGTCTGGGTGCCCCGTGACCGGCTGATCGAGACGCTTCGCTTCCTGCGGGACCTGCCGCGGCCCTACGTCATGCTCTACGACCTGCACGGCATCGACGAACGTCTGCGCACCCAGCGCCGTGGCCTGCCGCAGGCGGACTTCACGGTGTTCTATCACCTGCTGTCGATCGAACGGAACAGCGACCTGATGATCAAGGTGGCGCTGGCCGAAGACGATCTCGAACTGCCCAGCGCCACCGCGATCTGGCCCAACGCCAACTGGTACGAGCGGGAGGTCTGGGACCTGTTCGGCATCAGCTTCCGCGGCCACCCCCATCTCAGCCGCATCATGATGCCGCCGACCTGGCAAGGCCATCCGCTGCGCAAGGACTATCCCGCCCGGGCCACCGAGTTCGACCCCTTCAGCCTGACCCAAGCCAAGCAGCAGCTGGAGGAGGAAGCCGCGCGCTTCAACCCCGAGGACTGGGGCATGCAGCGCCACGGCGAGCACGAGGACTACATGTTCCTCAACCTCGGCCCCAACCACCCCTCGGCCCACGGCGCCTTCCGCATCATCCTGCAGCTCGACGGCGAGGAAATAGTCGATTGCGTGCCGGATATCGGTTATCACCACCGCGGCGCGGAGAAGATGGCCGAACGCCAGTCCTGGCACAGCTTCATTCCCTATACCGACCGCATCGACTACCTGGGCGGGGTGATGAACAACCTGCCCTACGTGTTGGCGGTGGAGAAGCTGGCCGGCATCCAGGTCCCGGACCGGGTCGACTTCATCCGGGTGATGCTCGCGGAGTTCTTCCGCATCGCCAGCCACCTGTTGTTTCTCGGCACCTATATCCAGGACGTCGGCGCCATGACCCCGGTGTTCTTCACCTTCACCGACCGCCAGCGGGCCTACAAGGTGATCGAGGCCATCACCGGCTTTCGCATGCACCCGGCCTGGTACCGCATCGGCGGCGTCGCCCACGACCTGCCGCGGGGCTGGGACGCCCTGGTCAGGGAATTCGTCGCCTGGTTGCCCAATCGCCTGGACGAGTACGAGAAGGCCGCCGTGCACAACAGCATCCTGCGCGGTCGCACCATTGGCGTCGCCCAGTACAACACCCGGGAAGCCCTCGAATGGGGGGTCACCGGCGCCGGCCTGCGCGCCACCGGCCTCGACTTCGACCTGCGCAAGGCGCGCCCTTATTCCGGCTACGAACACTTCGAGTTCGACATTCCGCTGGCCCACAACGGCGACGCCTACGACCGCTGCATCGTACGGATCGAGGAGATGCGCCAGAGCGTACGCATCATCGAGCAGTGCCTGAACAACATGCCGGCAGGCCCCTACAAGGCGGACCACCCGCTGACCACGCCGCCGCCAAAGGAGCGCACCCTGCAGCACATCGAGACGCTGATCACCCACTTCCTGCAGGTCTCCTGGGGGCCGGTGATGCCGGCGGGCGAGTCCCTGCAGATGATCGAGGCGACCAAGGGCATCAACAGCTACTACCTGACCAGCGACGGCAGCACCATGAGTTACCGCACCCGTATTCGCACCCCGAGCTTCCCACACCTGCAGCAGATCCCCGCGGTGATCCGCGGCAGCATGGTGGCCGACCTGATCGCCTACCTGGGCAGTATCGACTTCGTCATGGCCGATGTGGACCGCTGACATGAGCCAGACCGACCTGATCCAAACCGACCGCTTCGTGCTCAGCACCCGCGAGCGCGCGGCCATCGAGGAGGAGATGCACCACTACGAGGACCCGCGGGCGGCGTCCATCGAGGCGCTGAAGATAGTCCAGCAGGAGCGCGGCTGGGTACCCGACGGCGCGGCCGAGGCCATAGGCGCGGTGCTCGGCATCCCGGCCAGCGACGTCGAGGGCGTGGCCACCTTCTACAGCCAGATTTTCCGCCAGCCGGTGGGCCGCCACATCATCCGCGTGTGCGACAGCATGACCTGCTTCATCGGCGGCCATGAGTCGCTGCTGTCTAGTATTCAACAAGAACTGGGCATCGGTCTGGGGCAGACCAGCGCCGACGGCCGCTTCACCCTGTTGCCGGTGTGCTGCCTGGGCAACTGCGACAAGGCCCCGGCACTGATGATCGACGACGACACCTTCGGCGATGTCCGCCCCGAGGCTGTCGCCCGGCTATTGGAGGGCTATGCATGAGTGCCAAGACGCTGACCTCGATCGGCCCGGCCAACCGCTGCGCCCGGCCCGAGCAGAGCCATCCGCTGACCTGGCGTCTGCGCGACGATGCCCAGCCGGTGTGGCTCGACGAGTACCAGCAGAAGAACGGTTATGCCGCCGCACGCCAGGCCCTGGCCGAGATGGCCCCGGAGGACATCGTACAGCGGGTCAAGGAGTCGGGCCTCAAGGGCCGTGGCGGCGCCGGCTTCCCCACCGGGGTGAAGTGGGGCCTGATGCCCACCGACGAGTCGCTGAACATCCGCTACCTGCTGTGCAACGCCGACGAAATGGAGCCCAATACCTGGAAGGACCGCCTGCTCATGGAGCAGCTGCCGCACCTGCTGATCGAAGGCATGCTGATCAGCGCCCGGGCGCTCAAGGCCTATCGCGGCTATATCTTCCTGCGCGGCGAATACGTCGACGCGGCCGACATCCTCAACCGCGCCATCGCCGAGGCCAAGGCCGCCGGCCTGCTGGGCCAGAACATCCTGGGCAGCGATTTTTCCTTCGAGCTGTTGGTGCACACCGGCGCCGGGCGCTACATCTGCGGCGAGGAAACGGCGCTGATCAACTCCCTGGAGGGGCGCCGCGCCAACCCGCGCGCCAAGCCGCCCTTCCCGGCCGCCGTCGGCGTCTGGGGCAAGCCCACCTGCGTCAACAACGTCGAGACCCTGTGCAACGTGCCGGCGATCATCGGCAACGGCGTGGACTGGTACAAGAGCCTGGCCCGCCCGGGCAGCGAGGACCACGGCAGCAAGCTGATGGGCTTTTCCGGCAAGGTGAAGCAGCCCGGCCTGTGGGAGCTGCCCTTCGGCATCAGCGCCCGCGAGTTGTTCGAGGACTACGCCGGCGGCATGCGCGACGGTTATCACCTCAAATGCTGGCAGCCCGGCGGCGCCGGCACCGGCTTCCTGCTGCCGGAACACCTGGACGCGGCAATGTACGCCGGCGGTATCGCCAAGGTCGGTACCCGCATGGGCACGGGTTTGGCACTGGCGGTGGACGACAGCGTCGGCATGGTGGCGCTGCTGCGCAATCTGGAGGAGTTCTTCGCCCGCGAGTCCTGCGGCTGGTGCACACCCTGCCGCGACGGCCTGCCCTGGAGCGTCAAGCTGCTGCGCGCCCTGGAGCGCGGCGAGGGCCAGGCGGGCGACCTGGAGACCCTGGAACAGCTGTGCAACTTCCTCGGCCCCGGCAAGACCTTCTGCGCCCACGCGCCGGGGGCGGTGGAGCCGCTGGCCAGTGCACTCAAGTATTTCCGCGGCGAGTTCGAGGCGGGCCTCGCCCGCCAGAGCGCGCCCACAGGCAGCGACCAATTGACCCCGGCATGACGCATCGCGTCGCGAGGCCACCGACCCGGCCCGCGACCCACCGAGAATCCATTAGCCACGCCCGCCACGGCGGGTAAGAAGACAACCGACATGGCCACTATCCACGTAGACGGCAAAGATCTGGAAGTCGATGGGGCAGACAACCTGCTGCAGGCCTGCCTGTCCCTGGGGCTCGATATCCCCTACTTCTGCTGGCACCCGGCCCTGGGCAGCGTCGGCGCCTGCCGCCAGTGCGCGGTCAAGCAGTTCGCCGACGAGAATGACAGCCGTGGTCGCCTGGTGATGTCCTGCATGACACCGGCCGCGGACAACACCTGGATCTCCATCGACGACGAAGAGGCCAGGCAGTTTCGCGCCAGCGTGGTGGAGTGGCTGATGACCAACCACCCCCACGACTGCCCGGTGTGCGCGGAAGGGGGGCACTGTCACCTGCAGGACATGACGGTGATGACCGGGCACAACGCCCGCCGTTATCGCTTTACCAAGCGCACCCACCAGAACCAGGAGCTGGGGCCCTTCATCGCCCACGAGATGAACCGCTGTATCGCCTGCTACCGCTGCGTGCGCTACTACAAGGACTATGCCGGCGGCGGCGACCTGGGCGTCTACGGCGCGCACGACAACGTCTACTTCGGCCGGGTCGAGGACGGCCCCCTGGAGAGCGAGTTCGCCGGCAACCTGGTCGAGGTCTGCCCGACCGGGGTGTTCACCGACAAGACCCACTCCGCACGCTACACCCGCAAGTGGGACATGCAGTTCGCCCCGAGCATCTGCCACGGCTGCGCCGCCGGCTGCAACATCAGCCCCGGCGAGCGCTACGGCGAGATCCGCCGCATCGAAAACCGCTTCAACGGCTCGGTGAACCAGTATTTCCTCTGCGACCGCGGCCGCTTCGGCTACGGCTACGTCAACCGCCCGGACCGCCCGCGCCAGCCGCTGATGGTGCTGAGCCAGATGAAGATGGATCTGGACTCGGCCCTCGATCAGGCCGCCGCACTGCTGAAGAAGCGCAAGGTGATCGGCATCGGCTCGCCCCGCGCCAGCCTGGAAAGCAACTTCGCCCTGCGCCAGCTGGTCGGCGCCGAACACTTCTACGCCGGCCTGGCCGAAGCTGAGCTGCAGCTGCTGCAGCTGATCCGCGAGGTGCTGCAGAACGGCCCGCTGCCGGTGCCGACTCTGCGCGAGGTGGAGGCCCACGACGCGGTGTTCGTCCTCGGCGAGGACCTGACCCAGACCTCGGCGCGCCTGGCCCTCGCATTGCGCCAGGCGGTCAAGGGCAAGGCCATGGCCTTGGCCGCCGCGATGAAGATTCAGGACTGGCACATGGCCGCGATGCAGAACGTCGCGCAGCAGGCGCTCAGCCCGCTGTTCATCGCCAGCGTCTGCGCCACCCGCCTGGACGACGTCGCCAGCGAGTGCGTGCACGCCGCGCCGGACGACCTGGCCCGCCTCGGCTTCGCCGTGGCCCACGCCATCGACCCGAGCGCCCCGGCCGTGACCGGCCTAGACGCCGACGCCGCCGCACTGGCCCGGCGCATCGCCGATGCCCTGCTGGCCGCCGAGCGCCCGCTGCTGGTATCCGGCGCCTCCCTGGGCAGCCGGACGCTGATCGAGGCCGCCGCCAATATCGCCGGCGCCCTGAAGAACCGCGAGAGAAACGGCTCCATCAGCCTGGTGGTGCCGGACGCCAACAGCATGGGGCTGGCCCTGCTGCAGGGCGAGGATCTTGCCAAGCAGTCCCTGGACGCCGCGCTGCAGGCCCTCAGCTGCGGCGAAGCCGACGCCCTGGTGGTGCTGGAGAACGACCTCTACCGCCACGCCGACGCCGCCCGGGTCGATGCCGCCCTGGCCGCCGCCCGGGTGGTGGTGGTCGCCGATCATCAGCACACCCCCACCGCCGCCAAGGCCCACCTGCTGCTACCGGCCGCCAGCTTCGCCGAGGCCGACGGCACCCTGGTCAGCCAGGAGGGCCGCGCCCAACGCTTCTTCCAGGTGTTCGATCCGACCTATTACGACGGCGACAACCTGGTGCGCGAAGGCTGGCGCTGGCTGCATGCGTTGCACAGCACCCTGCAGGACAAGCCGGTCGACTGGAGCCAACTGGATCAGGTCACCGAAGCCTGTGCCGCCGGCACCCCGGCACTGGCCGGTATCCAAGTTGCCGCACCCTCTGCCAGTTTCCGCATCAAGGGCCTCAAGCTGTCGCGCGAGCCCCACCGCTACAGCGGCCGCACGGCCATGCGCGCCAATATCAGCGTGCACGAACCCCGTCAGCCTCTGGACCAGGACTCCGCCTTCGCCTTCTCCATGGAGGGCTATTCCGGCTCCGCCGAACCCCGCCAGCAGATTCCCTTCGCCTGGTCGCCGGGCTGGAACTCGCCCCAGGCCTGGAACAAGTTCCAGGACGAGGTCGGCGGCCACCTGCGCGCCGGCGATCCCGGCGTGCGCCTGATCGAGGCCGCCGGCACGCCGTTACCCTGGTTTTCCCCCTGTGCCGCCTTCGCCCCGGCCCAAGGCAGCCTGCAGGCGGTGCCGCTGCATCACCTGTTCGGCAGCGAGGAGACCTCCACCCGTGCCGCGCCGATCCAGGCCCGCGCCCCCGCGCCCTATGTCGCCCTCGGCCGGGCGGAGGCGTCGCGCCTCGGCGTCGATGAAGGCGCCCTGCTCGCCCTGACCCTGAACGGCCAGACCCTGCGCCTGCCACTCCGGGTGCACGAAGATCTCGCCTGTGGCCTGGTCGGCTTGCCCGCCGGCCTGCCCGGCATTCCCCCGGCGATCGCCGGCGCTGCGGTGACGGCGATCCGGGAGGCCGCACAATGAACTGGCTGACGCCCGAGCTGCTCGAGATTCTCGCCGCCGTGGTCAAGGCCGTGGTCATCCTGCTGGTCGTGGTGGTCTGCGGCGCCCTGCTGAGCTTCGTCGAGCGCCGCCTGCTGGGCTGGTGGCAGGATCGTTACGGACCGAACCGGGTGGGGCCGTTCGGCCTGTTCCAGATCGCCGCGGACATGCTCAAGATGTTCTTCAAGGAGGACTGGACGCCGCCCTTCGCCGACAAGGTGATCTTCACCCTGGCCCCGCTGATCGCCATGAGCGCCATGCTCATCGCCTTCGCCATCGTCCCGATCACCCCGACCTGGGGCGTGGCGGACCTCAACATAGGCATCCTGTTCTTCTTCGCCATGGCCGGCCTGTCGGTCTACGCCGTGCTGTTCGCCGGCTGGTCCAGCAGCAACAAGTACGCCCTGCTCGGCGCCCTGCGCGCCTCGGCGCAGACCGTGTCCTACGAGGTGTTCCTGGCCCTGGCGCTGATGGGGGTGGTGGCCCAGGCCGGCTCGTTCAACCTGCGCGACATTGTCGACTACCAGGCCCGGCACCTGTGGTTCATCATTCCGCAGTTCTTCGGCTTCTGTACCTTCTTCATCGCCGGCGTCGCGGTGACCCACCGCCACCCCTTCGATCAGCCGGAAGCCGAACAGGAGCTGGCCGACGGCTACCACATCGAATACGCCGGGATGAAATGGGGCATGTTCTTCGTCGGCGAGTACATCGGCATCGTCACCATCTCGGCGCTGCTGGTGACCCTGTTCTTCGGCGGCTGGCACGGCCCGTTCGGCCTGCTGCCGCAGATTCCCTTCTTCTGGTTCGCCGCCAAGACCGCCTTCTTCATCATGCTCTTCGTCCTGTTGCGCGCCTCGATTCCGCGCCCGCGCTATGACCAGGTCATGGCCTTCAGCTGGAAGTTCTGCCTGCCGCTGACCCTGCTCAACCTGCTGGTGACCGGCGCCCTGGTGCTGGTCGCGGCTAGGTAAGGAGAACACCATGTTCAAGTACATCAGGCATGTGATCCACGGCACCTACACCCAGCTGCGCAGCCTGGCGATGATCTTCGCCCACGGCTTTCGCCCGCGCGACACCCTGCAATACCCGGAAGAGGCGGTGTACCTGCCGCCGCGTTACCGCGGGCGCATCGTCCTGACCCGCGACCCCGACGGCGAGGAACGCTGCGTGGCCTGCAACCTGTGCGCGGTGGCCTGCCCGGTCGCCTGCATCTCGCTGCAGAAGGCCGAGGCCCAGGACGGCCGCTGGTACCCGGAGTTCTTCCGCATCAACTTCTCGCGCTGCATCTTCTGCGGCCTGTGCGAGGAGGCCTGTCCGACCACGGCGATCCAACTGACCCCGGACTTCGAGATGGGCGAGTTCAAGCGCCAGGACCTGGTGTACGAGAAGGAAGACCTGCTGATATCCGGCCCGGGCAAATACCCCGACTACAACTTCTACCGCGTCGCCGGCCTGGCCATCGCCGGCAAGCCCAAGGGCGCCGCGCAGAACGAGGCCGAACCGATCAACGTGAAGACTCTGCTGCCCTGAGGCCTGAAAAGATGGAACTGGCTTTCTATTTCGCCGCCGGCGTCGCCCTGATCGCCACCCTGCGGGTGGTCACCGGCACCAACCCGGTACACGCCCTGCTGTACCTGATCATCTCCCTGCTGGCGGTGGCCATGGTGTTCTTCAGCCTCGGCGCCCCCTTCGCCGGGGCCCTGGAGATCATCGTCTACGCCGGCGCCATCATGGTGCTGTTCGTCTTCGTGGTGATGATGCTCAACCTCGGCGCCGCCGCCGTCGAGCAGGAACGCCACTGGCTCACGCCGGGCATCTGGTTCGGGCCGTCCCTGCTCTGTGCCTTGCTGCTCGGCCAGCTGCTCTACGTGCTGTTCACCGTGCCGAGCGGCGCCCTCATCGGTCAGGTCACGGTGGAGGCCAAGACGGTCGGCATCAGCCTGTTCGGCCCCTATCTGCTGGCCGTCGAGCTGGCCTCCATGCTGCTGCTGGCCGCCCTAGTGGCCGCCTACCACCTCGGTCGCCACGACGCCAAGGAGGCCACGCCATGAACGGTATTCCACTGGAGCACGGCCTGGCCCTGGCCGGCGCCTTGTTCGCCATCGGCCTGGTCGGCCTGATGGTGCGCCGCAACATCCTCTTCGTGCTGATGAGCCTGGAGGTGATGATGAACGCCGCCGCCCTGGCTTTCGTGGTCGCCGGCGCACGCTGGGGCCAGGCCGACGGTCAGGTGATGTTTATCCTGGTGATCAGTCTGGCGGCGGCCGAGGCCAGCATCGGCCTGGCGATCCTGCTGCAGCTGTATCGCCGCTTCAACACCCTGGATATCGACGCAGCCAGCGAGATGCGCGGATGAACCTACTCTTCCTGACCTGCCTGTTCCCCCTGCTCGGCTGGCTGGCGCTGGCCCTCACACGCGGGCGCTGCTCGGAAAACACCACGGCGCTGATCGGCGTCGGCTCGGTCGGCCTGTCGGCGCTCACCGCCGCCTGGGTCACCTGGCGGTTCAATGTCGCGCCACCCGCGGGCGGCGCCTACAGCCAGCTGCTGTGGCAGTGGATGGCGGTGGACGGCTTCGCTCCCAGTTTCACCCTGTATCTGGACGGCCTGTCGCTGACCATGCTCGGGGTAGTCACCGGGGTCGGCTTTCTCATCCACCTGTTCGCCAGCTGGTACATGCGTGGCGAGGAAGGCTATTCGCGCTTCTTCGCCTACACCAACCTGTTCATCGCCAGCATGCTGTTCCTGGTGCTCGGCGATAACCTGCTGTTCCTCTACCTCGGCTGGGAAGGCGTGGGGCTGTGCTCCTACCTGCTGATCGGCTTCTACTTCAAGCACAGGGCCAACGGCAATGCCGCGCTCAAGGCGTTCATCGTCACCCGGGTCGGTGACGTGTTCATGGCCATCGGCTTGTTCATCCTGTTCTCCCGGCTCGGCACCCTGAACATCCAGGAACTGCTGCTGTTGGCGCCGCAGAAGTACGTCGCCGGCGATAACTGGCTGTGGCTCGCCACCCTGATGCTGCTCGGCGGCGCGGTCGGCAAGTCGGCCCAGCTGCCGCTGCAGACCTGGCTGGCCGATGCCATGGCCGGTCCGACCCCGGTCTCGGCGCTGATCCACGCCGCCACCATGGTCACCGCCGGGGTCTACCTGATCGCCCGCACCCATGGCCTGTTCCTGCTGACCCCGGAGATTCTCGAGCTGGTCGGCCTGGTGGGCGGCGCGACTCTGGTGCTGGCCGGCTTCGCCGCCCTGGTGCAGACCGACATCAAGCGCATCCTCGCCTACTCGACCATGAGCCAGATCGGCTACATGTTCCTCGCCCTCGGCGTCGGCGCCTGGAGCGCGGCGATCTTCCACCTGATGACCCACGCCTTCTTCAAGGCCCTGCTGTTCCTCGCCGCGGGCAGCGTGATCAACGCCTGCCACCACGAGCAAAACATCTTCAAGATGGGCGGGCTGTGGCGCAAACTGCCGCTGGCCTACGTCAGCTTCATCGTCGGCGGCGCCGCCCTGGCCGCCCTGCCGCTGGTCACCGCCGGCTTCTACTCCAAGGACGAGATCCTCTGGGAGGCCTTCGCCAGCGGCCACAGCGGCTTGCTCTATGCCGGCCTGGCCGGCGCCTTCCTCACCTCCATCTACACCTTCCGTCTGATCTTCATCGCCTTTCACGGCGAGGCCAAGGTCGAGGCCCACGCCGGCCAGGGTATCGCCCACTGGCTGCCGCTGGCGGCGCTGATCGTCCTCTCGACCTTCATCGGCGCCCTGATCACCCCGCCGCTGGCCGGCGTGCTGCCGCAGAGCGCCGGCCACGCCGGCGGCGCGGCCAAGCACAGCCTGGAGCTGGCCTCGGGACTGATCGCCCTGGCCGGCATCCTCCTCGCCGCCCTGCTGTTCCTCGGTAGGCGCCGCCTCGTCGGCGCCGTTGCCCGAACCGCGCCGGGGCGTGTGCTCGGCGCCTGGTGGTTCGCCGCCTGGGGCTTCGACTGGCTCTACGACAAGCTGTTCGTCCGTCCCTATCTGCTGGCCTGCCGGCTGCTCGGTCGCGACCCGATCGATTCCGGCATCGGCGTGATCCCGCGCCTGGCCCGTGGCGGCCACGGCGTCCTCAGCCGCAGCGAAACCGGACAGCTGCGCTGGTACGCGGCCTCCATAGTCGGTGGCGCCGTGCTGGTACTGGCCGTCGTGCTGCTGGGTCGACCCTGACTAATAGCGAAAGGAACCCGCCCATCATGATCTTGCCTTGGCTAGTCCTGATTCCCTTCATCGGCGGCCTGCTGTGCTGGCTGGGTGAGCGCCTGGGCAACACGCTGCCGCGCTGGGTGGCGCTGCTGACCATGAGCCTGCTGTTCGGCATGGGCCTGTGGCTGTGGTCCAGCGGCGACTTCGGCCTGGCCCCGGCGCCCGGCGCCGAGCCGCGCTGGGCCCAGGAGTTTCAGCTGCAGTGGATCGAGCGCCTGGGCATCAGCCTGCACCTGGCGCTCGATGGCCTGTCGGTGCTGATGATCAGCCTCACCGGCCTGCTGGGGGTACTCTCGGTGCTCTGCTCCTGGCATGAGATCCAGAACCGCGTGGGCTTCTTCCACCTCAACCTGATGTGGATTCTCGGCGGCGTGGTGGGCGTGTTCCTGGCCATCGACCTGTTCCTGTTCTTCTTCTTCTGGGAAATGATGCTGGTGCCGATGTATTTCCTCATCGCGCTCTGGGGCCACAGCGGCAGCGCCGGCAAGACCCGCATCACCGCCGCCACCAAGTTCTTCATCTACACCCAGGCCAGCGGCCTGATCATGCTGGTGGCGATCCTCGCCCTGGTGTTCGTCCACTACAACGGCACCGGCGTGCTGACCTTCAACTATGCCGACCTGCTCAAGACCGAGCTGACGCCGGGCACCGAATACCTGCTGATGCTGGGCTTCTTCGTCGCCTTCGCCGTGAAGTTCCCGGTGGTGCCGTTCCACTCCTGGCTGCCGGACGCCCACGCCCAGGCGCCGACCGCCGGTTCCGTGGACCTGGCCGGCATCCTGCTGAAGACCGCCGCCTACGGCATGATCCGTTTCGCCCTGCCGCTGTTCCCCAACGCCTCGGTGGAGTTCGCCCCGGTCGCCATGGGCCTGGGCGTGTTCGCCATCGTCTACGGCGCCCTGCTGTCCTTTGCCCAGACCGACATCAAACGCCTGGTGGCCTATTCCAGCGTGTCGCACATGGGCTTCGTGCTGATCGCCATCTACTCCGGCAGCCAGATCGCCCTGCAGGGCGCGGTGGTGCAGATGCTCGCCCACGGCCTGTCCGCCGCCGCGCTGTTCATCCTCTGCGGCCAGCTCTACGAGCGCCTGCACAGCCGCGACATGCGCGAGATGGGCGGCATCTGGGCGCGCATGCCCTGGCTGCCGGCGCTGTGCCTGTTCTTCGCCGCCGCGGCGCTGGGCCTGCCCGGCACCGGCAACTTCATCGGCGAGTTCCTCATCCTCGTCGGCACCTTCCCCAGCGCGCCCTGGGTCACCGTGCTGGCCGCCAGCGGCCTGGTGTTCGGCTCGGTCTACTCGCTGATCATGATCCACCGCGCCTTCTTCGGCCCGGCCAAGGCGGAAGGCACCCTGCTCGGCCTCAAACCCCGCGAGCTGGGCATGGTGCTGGGGCTGGCCATGCTGCTGACGCTGCTCGGCCTCTACCCGCAGCCGGTGCTCGACACCTCGGCGGCCAGCATGCAGGGCGTGCAGCAGTGGTTCAGCCACAGCCTCAGCCAATTCGCCTCGGTCAGGTAAAGGTCTATGGAAAGCAGCGCCACGCAATTTACCCTCCAGCACGCCATCGCCCTGCTGCCGCTGCTGGTGACCGGCGCAACGCTGATCCTGGTGATGCTGGCCATCGCCTGGAAGCGCAACCACGGCCTGACCTTCGTACTCTCGGTGCTCGGCCTCAACCTGGCCCTGCTGTCGATCGTCCCGGTGCTCGGTATCGCCCCGATACAGGTCACGCCCCTGCTGCTGGTGGACCGCTTCGCCTGCTACTACATGGCCCTGATATTGGTCGCCACCCTGGCCTGCGTGACCCTGACCCACGCCTACCTCGGCGAGGCCACCCTGAGCACCGGCCAGGGCAGCCGCCAGGGGTATCCGGGCAACCGCGAGGAGATGTACCTGCTGATGCTGCTGTCGGCCGCCGGCGGCCTGGTCCTGGCCGGCGCGCAGCACCTGGCGGGCCTGTTCATCGGCCTGGAGCTGCTGTCGGTGCCGATCTACGGCCTGGTGGCCTATGCCTTCTTCGACAAGCACTCGCTGGAAGCGGGCATCAAGTACATGGTGCTGTCGGCCGCCGGCAGCGCCTTCCTGCTGTTCGGCATGGCCCTACTCTATGCCGACTCCGGCAGCCTCGGCTTCAGCCAGATCGGCGCCAGCCTCGCCGCCGGCAGCGGCCTGCTGGTGCAGATCGGCATCGGCATGATGCTGATCGGCCTGGCCTTCAAGCTGTCGCTGGTGCCCTTCCACCTGTGGACCCCGGACGTCTACGAGGGTGCGCCGGCGCCCGTGGCGGCCTTCCTGGCCACGGCCAGCAAGGTCGCGGTGTTCGCCGTGCTGCTGCGCCTGTACCAGATATCCCCGGCCACCGCCGGCGGCTGGCTGAACGACCTGCTGACCCTGATCGCCATCGCCTCGATCCTGTTCGGCAACCTGCTGGCCCTGCTGCAGAGCAACCTCAAGCGCCTGTTGGGCTATTCCTCCATCGCCCACTTCGGCTACCTGCTGGTGGCACTGGTGGCCAGCAAGGGCTTGGCGGTGGAGGCCATCGGCGTCTACCTGGCCACCTACGTGCTGACCAGCCTCGGTGCGTTCGGTGTGATCACCCTGATGTCGACGCCCTACAACGGCCGCGATGCCGACGCCCTGTACGAATACCGCGGACTGTTCTGGCGCCGCCCCTACCTGACTGCGGTGCTCACGGTGATGCTGCTGTCGCTGGCCGGCATCCCCCTCACCGCCGGCTTCATCGGCAAGTTCTACGTCATCGCCGCCGGCGTGCAGGCCCAGCTCTGGTGGCTGCTGGGCGCCCTGGTGCTGGGCAGCGCCATCGCCGTGTTCTACTACCTGCGGGTGATGGTCACCCTGTTCCTCAACGAGCCCAACCTGCGCCGCCACGACGCGCCGTTCAACTGGGGCCAGCGCGCCGGCGGCATGATGCTGCTGCTGGTGGCGGTGCTGGCCTTCGCCATCGGCGTCTACCCGCAACCGCTACTGGCCATGCTCAGCACCATCAGCCTGGGCTGAACGAAAGCGGGGTCGCCGAATCCCCGGCAACCCCGCCGCAACATGCCGCCCCTATGCCTCAGAGCACCATCGCCGCCAACCAGCCGAACGCCAGCAACGGCAGGTTGTAGTGCAGGAAGGTCGGCACCACGCTGTCCCAGATGTGGTTGTGCTGACCGTCGACGTTCAGCCCCGCGGTGGGTCCCAGGGTCGAGTCGGAGGCCGGCGAGCCGGCATCGCCGAGGGCGCCGGCGGTACCGACTATGCTGACGATGGCCAGCGGGCTGAAGCCCAGTTGCAGCCCCAGGGGCACGAAGATCGCGGCGATGATCGGGATGGTGGAGAAGGACGAGCCGATGCCCATGGTCACCAGCAGGCCGACCAGCAGCATCAGCAGCGCGCCGATGGCCTTGTCGTGGCCGATCAGCTCGGCCGCGCCGTCGACCAGGGTCTTCACCTCGCCGGTGGCCTTCATCACCTCGGCGAAGCCGGCGGCGGCGATCATGATGAAGCCGATCATCGCCATCATCTTCATGCCCTCGGTGAACAGGCCGTCGGCCTCCCTCCAGCGCACCACCCCTGACAGCGAGAAGATCACGAAGCCCACCAGCGCGCCGATGATCATCGAGTCCAGCCACAGCTGCACCGCGAAGGCCGCGCCTATCGCCACGCCGGCCACCAGCAGGCTCAGGGGGTTGTAGGCGACATCGACCCGCTCGACCCGTTCGATCTTCGCCAGGTCGTACACCCGCTTGCCGCGATAGCTCAGCAGCACCGCCACCAGCAGCCCGAACAGCATGCCCAGTGCCGGAATGGCCATGGCCCGGCTAAGGCTGACGTCACTGACGTCCACCCCGGCATTGGCCACGTTGGCCAGCAGGATCTCGTTCAAGAAGATCCCGCCGAAACCCACCGGCAGGAACATATAGGGGGTGACCAGGCCGAAGGTCAGCACGCAGGCGACCAGCCGCCGGTCGACCCGCAGCTTGCTCAGCACATAGAGCAGCGGCGGCACCAGCAGCGGGATGAAGGCGATATGGATCGGCAGGATGTTCTGCGAGGCGATGGCCACCGCCATCAGCAGGGCGATCAGCAGCCACTTGAGCAGCGTGCCGCCCTCGCCCTGCTGCTTGCCGACCATGGCCAGCGCCCTGTCGGCCAGGGCATGGGCCAACCCGGACTTGGCGATGGCCACGGCGAAGGCCCCGAGCAGCGCATAGGACAGGGCCACGGTGCCCCCCCCGCCCAGCCCCCGGTTGAAGGCCGCCAGCGAGCCCTCGACCCCCAGACCGCCGAGCAGGCCGCCGAGCAGCGCACCGACGATCAGGGCGACCACCACGTGCACGCGGCACAGGCTGAGGATCAGCATGACGCCAACCGCTGCGATTACTGCATTCATAAGAGCCCTCCCAGGGGCTTGCGCTGAAACAAGGAGCGCAGCGACTACCCGTGCGCCCGGAAAAAAGCGGCGTACTCTGCCGCAAGCACCGGTGGCTGTCAAAATCACGCCGTGCGAAATACTGATCGCATCGTGCATAATTCAGCACCCGGCAGACCGACCGCTTCCTATCGCCGAACATCCGTGCCACCTGCACCGGATCTATCAAGAAAGTCGCCGGTCGGCCGATCACGCCAATCATCATTCAGATAAAGGGAGCGCTGCATGTCGCCCAGCCGCCTGTCCATCCAGTTGAAAATCAGCCTCCTGGCCGGTCTCTGCCTGATTTTCATCGTCACCCTGCTGGTGGGAACTTCGCTGTTGCAATCCACGCGCAGCGCCGCGTTGGTACGCGACTCCAGCAGCGCCATGCTCAAGGACAGCGCCAAGCTGCGCCTGCAGGCCCGGGGCGAGCTGCAGGCGATCCGCATCCAGCGCTACTTCATGGATGCCTACCAGTACGGCAAGGGCTTTTCCCGGCAGATCCTGTTCCTCCGTGACCAGGCCGAGAAGCGCTTCCTCGATGCCTTCGACCTGCGCGAAGACCTGACCCGCCAGGTACGCAGCAGCCTGGAGGCCAACCCGGCCCTGCTCGGCCTCTATCTGGTGTTCGAGCCCAATGCCCTGGACGGCAAGGACGAGTTGTTCGCCGAGCAGGCCGAACTGGGCAGCAACGACCAGGGGCGCTTCTCGCTGTACTGGGCGCAGCCCTCGCCGGGCCAGCTGGAGTCCGAGTCGATGAACGAGGAGATGCTCGGCGACACCAAGATCGGCCCCAGCGGCGATCCCTACAACGCCTGGTACACCTGCCCGCGCGACAGTCGCAAGACCTGTGTGCTGGAGCCCTACTTCGACGAGGTCGGCGGCAAGCGGGTACTGATGACCAGCATCGCCTTCCCCCTGGAGCTGGACGGCAAGGTGATCGGCGTCATGGGTGTGGACATCAGCCTGGACAGCCTGCAGCAGCTGAGCCAGGAGGCCAATCGCGACCTCTACGCGGGCGCAGGCCATATCAGCATCTTCAGCCCCGCGGCGCTGCTGGCCGGTCACAGCCGCGACGCCGACGCGCTCGGTAGCTCGGTCGACAAGGCCTATGGCGAGTTTGCCGCCGAGTTGCGCCCGCTGATCAACAGCGGCGACCAAGCAGAGCTGCAGCATGGCGACATGATGCGCGTGCTGCAGCCCTTCAAGCCGATCCCCGCAGCCGAACCCTGGAGTGTGCTGCTGGAGGTGCCCGAGCAGGTCCTGCTCGGCCCGGCCCTGCAACTGGAGCAGCAACTCGACGCCCAGCGCACCGCCGATAGCAGCCTGAGCCTGCTGATCGGCCTGGCCGCGGTCGTGGCCGGCCTGCTGCTGATGTGGCTGACCGCCCGCGGCGTGACCCGGCCGATCCTCGGTGTGGCCGCCATGCTCGAGGACATCGCCAGCGGCGAAGGCGACCTGACCCGGCGCCTGGACTACGGCAAGCAGGACGAGCTGGGCGAGCTGGCCGGCTGGTTCAACCGCCTCCTCGACAAGCTGCAGCCGGTGATCGCCGACGTCAAACGCAGCGTGCAGGATGCCCGCGGCACCGCCGACCAGTCGGCCGCCATCGCCAGCCAGACCAGCGCCGGCATGCAGCAGCAGTTCCGCGAGGTCGATCAGGTCGCCACCGCCTTCCAGGAAATGAGCGCCACCGCCCAGGACGTCGCCCACAACGCCGCCCAGGCCGCCGAAGCCGCGCGCAGCGCCGATCAGGCCAGCCGCGAAGGCCTCGGAGTGATCGACCAGACCACCGCTTCCATCGAACGGCTGGCCAGCGCCATGAGCCAGGCCATGCAGGAGGTCGAGGGCCTGGCCAGCAGCAGCGAGCAGATCGGCTCGGTGCTGGAGGTGATCCGCTCGATCGCCGAGCAGACCAACCTGCTGGCACTCAACGCCGCCATCGAGGCGGCCCGCGCCGGCGAGGCCGGCCGCGGCTTCGCCGTGGTCGCCGATGAGGTGCGCAACCTGGCCAAGCGCACCCAGGACTCGGTGGAAGAGATCCGCCAGGTGATCGAGGGCCTACAGAGCGGCACCCGCGAGGTGGTCAGCAGCATGCACAGCAGCCACCGCCAGGCCCAGGGCAGCGTCGAGCAGGTCGAACAGGCGGTCGCCGCCCTGCAGCGCATCGGCCAGGCGGTCAGCGTGATCACCGACATGAACCTGCAGATCGCCAGCGCCGCCGAGGAACAGAGCTCGGTGGCCGAGGAGATCAACCGCAACGTCGCCTCGATCCGCGACGTCACCGAATCGATTTCCAGCCAGGCCGACGAATCGGCGCAGGTCAGTCAGAACCTCAATCGCCTGGCCAACCACCAGCAGAGCCTGATGGATCAGTTCCGCGTCTGAAGTTGCGCCTGCGGACTGGTGTACAGGCTCCTTGCCATGGGCCTGTACGCCTGGCCCGGCCCTTGCCGTCCGGGCCAGGCGCCGCTAGCCTGGGCGCTTTAATTTCAGGGATAGCAAAATGCTGAATATCGCTCTAGTGGCCGGCTCCAGCCGCAGCAATAGCCAGTCAGGCAAGGTCGCCCGTTTTCTCCGCCAGCGTCTGCTGCAATTGGAGCTGGTCGATCGGGACTCCAGCAGCCTGATCGATCTGGGCCTCGCCCCGCTGCCGCTGTGGCCCGCCGAGGATAGCGGCCCCTGGGGCCTCTACCAGCAGCAGCTGCAAGCGGCCGATGCCGTGCTGATCGTCGCCCCGGAGTGGAACGGCATGGCCTGCCCGGCGATCAAGAACTTCTTCATCTACGCCGGCAAGAGCGAGCTGGCGCACAAGCCCGCGCTGCTGGTCGGCGTCTCCGCGGGAATAGGTGGCGCCTACCCGATCAGCGAGCTGCGGGCCTCCAGCTACAAGAACTGCCGGCTCTGCTACCTGCCCGAGCATCTGATCGTGCGCCATGTCGAGAGCGTGCTGAACGGCCCCGAGCCTGCCGACGAGGACGACCTTCGCCTACGTGCCCGCATCGACTATGACCTGGACATCCTGGCCAAGTACGCCAGGGCTCTGAGGCCGGTGCGTGAAAGCATCGACCTGGACAACCGGGCCTTCGCCAACGGCATGTGACGGCACCATGGCCGCCGCTCAAGCCCGGCGGCCGACCTCCGCCCCTAGGGGCAGCTCGATGCGCACACCCAGACCGCCCAGGTCGCTGTCGTGCAGCTCGAGGCGTCCTCCCCAGGCTTCGACTATGTCGCGGACTATGCCCAGGCCCAACCCATGCCCGCTGACCTGCTCATCCAGGCGGGTGCCGCGGCTCAGCACCTCATGGCGGCGCGCAGCGGCGATACCCGGGCCGTCGTCGTCGATCCTGAACCGATAACCCGCCGCCATCGTCTCGATACGCAGCCGTACCCGGCTCCGCGCCCATTTGCAGGCGTTGTCCAGCAGATTGCCGAGCAGCTCCAGCACATCCTCCCGGTCCCAGGGCAGACGCAAGCCCGGCGGCGCCTGCCAGTCCAGAGCCAGCCCGCGGTCGTGGATCATCTCCAGGGTGCCGAACAAGCCCGGCAGCTCTCGCTCGCAGTCGAACCGCGCACCGGGCAGGACCTCGCCGGCCAGGCGTGCGCGCCCCAGTTCACGCGCCAAGCGCTGCTCAATCTGCTGCAGCTGTTCGAGCAGGTTGGCACGCAACTCGCCTGCAGGTGGCAACTCGTCACGGCCAGCCAGGCTGAGCAACACCGCCAGGGGCGTCTTCAGCGCGTGCCCGAGGTTGCCCAAGGCGTGGCGCGAACGCCTCAGGCTGTCTTCGGTGTGGGCCAGCAGGCGATTGATCTGAGTCACCAGCGGCTCCAGCTCCCGCGGGACCTGGCTGTCCAGCTGGCTGCGCAGACCTTGCTGCAACTGGGCGATCTGCAGGCGGACCTGCTCCAGGGGCTGCAGCGCACGCCGGACAGCCAGGCGCTGCAGCAGCAGAATCAACAGCAAGGCGCCCACCCCCAGCCCCAGGCCGACCCATTGCAGGCGCCGAAAACTCTGCAGCACCGGGGTGTAGTCCCGCGCCACGAGGATGCTCAAGGGCTGGCCGAAGCGTCGGTAGTCGCCCCTGTAGGTCAGCAGCAACTGACCGCGCGGCCCCTCGCCCAGCTCGGCCTGCTGCCCGGGCTCGGACGCCGGCTGCAAGCCATGGTCCCAGAGCGAGCGCGAGCGCCAGCTGCGCTCGGCGAAGTCGATACGAAAGTAGGAGCCGGAATACGGCCGCTGATAGGCCATAGCGAGGCGACGCCTGTCCAGCTGAACCCCCTCGGGGCCACGGACCAGGGCGATCAGCAGGGACTCGGCCTCGTCCTGCAGACCCGCCTGCAGGTAGCGGCGCAGGCTGTGGTCGAACAGCCACAGGCTGGCCTGCGCCAACAACAGCCCGGCGACCAGCAGGATAGCCGCCAGGCCCAGGGTCAGGCGGCGCTGAATCGAATTCAAGAGGCCGGTCCGGCGAAGCGATAGCCCTGGCCGCGACGCGTCTCGATCACCTCGCGCCCCAGCTTGCGGCGCAGATGATTGACGTGCACCTCGATGACATTCGAGTCGCGCTCGCTCTCGCCATCGTAGAGGTGCCCGGCCAGGCGGCTCTTCGACAGTACCTGCCCGGCATGCAGCATGAAGTAGCGCAGCAGGCGGAACTCCACGGCGCTCAGGGCGATCTCCTCGGCTCCATGCCTGACGCTCTGCTGGCACTCATCCAGTTGCAGTCCGGCGACCCTCAGCGGTGCGCCATTGGCCAGGCCGTGGGCCCGACGCAGCAACGCCTGAATGCGCAGTTGCAGCTCCTGGGGGTGAAACGGCTTGCTCAGGTAATCATCGGCACCGGCTTGCAGCCCCTCGATGCGCTCGGCCCAGGCGCCCCGCGCGGTGAGGACCAGCACCGGCGTCGCCAGGCTGGCCGCGCGCCACGCCGCGAGCACCTCGAGGCCGGACATGCCCGGCAAGCCCAGGTCGAGGATAATCAGGTCGTAGGGCTCACAGCGGCCCTGAACCAGGGCATCGCGCCCGTCCGCCAGCCAATCCACCGCATAGCCCTGGCGCTCCAGGGCGGCGAGCAGCTCGTCGGCCAGCGGTACGTGATCCTCAACCAGTAACAGACGCATTCAGTCGTCTTCCTCATCCTTCAGGATGCGCCCGTCGCGCGCGTCCAGCTCCACTTCGCGTACCTGGCCCTCGGCGGTCAGCAGCTCGACCTCATAGACCAGAGCGTCTCCCTCCCGTTCCAGTTCCGCCTCGAGCAAGGTGGCCCCGGGGTGGCGCTGCCAGACGTGCAGCAGCAAGTGCTCGAGAGGCTGTATCACGCCGGCCAGGCGCAGGCGCAGGGCTTCGTCCTGATCCAGATCCCCGGCACTGGCGGCAACGGCCACCAGCGCCAGGCCCAAGGCCGGCAGCCGGCCCATCAATCGTCCTGTCGATTCTTGAGGATTTCACCGCTGCCCGCGTCCAGCTCCAGATCCCACTTCACGCCCTGCGGATCGCGCACCTCGACCTGGTAGACATAACGGCCGTACTCCTCTTCCAGTTCGCTTTCCTCGATCTTGCCCCCCGGGTACTGGGCCAGGGCGTCGAGCCGGTCGAACGCCAGGATGCTGCCGGCGTCATGCAGTTGGAGAATTTCCGCTGGTGCCAGGTCACGGGCCTGGGCCATCCCAGCTACGGTGGCCAGGGCAGAGAAGGCGAATAGCGCGGTCAGTGTTTTCATGTTCAAGTTCCTTGAGAGAATTGCCTTTCGACCCGGGCCAGCCTACGCCGGCTAGCTTAATTCAAGCTGAAGCGACCCGCCTCCCTGGCCGCGCCGCCCATTGCTCGCAGCCCTGCCCCATCATTCACGGGCTGAAGTGCATTGGCCAGGCCTCTCTGGACCCTATAATCGCGGTCCTGCCTGACGGAGACGAACATGAGCGCGATTCACATCAAGTCCCCTGCCCTGACCATCAAGGCCGGCACCCGGGCCTTGGCGCGCATTCGCCAGCGCGGCCTGCAGCCGGCGGATGTCGGCATTCTCCCCGGCGCCGCCGGTGGGCCCAAGGCCCTCGGCATTCAAGGCCTGGACCTGGCGCTGTTCGGCGACTGGCTGCCGCGCGCCCCGCGCGAGCGCGCGCTGATCGGCGCCTCTATCGGCTCCTGGCGCTTCGCCAGCGTCTGCCTGAGCGATGCCGCCGCCAGCCTGCGCCGCCTGGGCGAGCTGTATACCGAGCAGCAGTTCGCCAAAGGCGTGAGCATGGCCGAGGTCTCCCACAGCTGCCGGCAGATGCTCGAGCAACTGCTGGAGGGGCGGGACGCCCAGATACTGGACAACCCGCACTACCGCCTGAACATCATGCTGGTACGCAGCCAGGGCCTGCTCCAGCACGACCATCGTGCAGCCCTGGGACTGGGCCTGTCCGCCGTGATCGGCAACAACCTGCTGGGCCGGCCACGCCTGGCCCGGCATTTCGAGCGGATCATCCTGCATGACGCCCGCCAGGCACCGCCCTTGGCCGCCCTGGCGGACTTCCCTTCACGCTGCCTGCCGCTGGACCGGCACAACCTGCGCCACGCCCTGCTCGCCTCCGGCTCGATACCCATGATCATGCAAGGCGTGCGCGATATTCCCGGCGTCGGCCCCGGCACCTATCGCGACGGCGGCCTGCTCGACTACCACCTCGACCTCCCCTACAGCGGCGGCGACATCGTGCTGTACCCGCATTTCACCGACCGGGTCATACCCGGCTGGTTCGACAAAGGCATGCCCTGGCGCCGCGGCGACGGCCAACGCCTGCAGGACGTGCTGCTTCTCTCTCCCTCGTCCGAGTACCTGGCGCGCTTGCCCCATGGCAAACTACCCGACCGCAAGGATTTCACCCGCTACCAGGGTAACGACGCCGGACGCCGGCGTTACTGGCGCCAGGCCATGGACGAGAGCCGACGTCTCGGCGACGAGTTCCTCGAACTGGTGGATGGCGGCGGGTTGGCCGATCGCATTCACCCCCTGTGAACGGCTGCGCCGCCGGTAGGCGGCTAGCCTGAGCGCTACTTGACCAAGGAAGGACCGACATGAAACTGGCAGTCGCCATCATCCACGGCATCGGCACCCAACCCGATCTGCGCGACGGCGATGGGCAGCATGCATTCGCCCAGGAGCTGATCGCCGGACTGCGCCGCCGCCTGGGCGTCGAGGCCGACCAGGTGGCCTTTCAGACCCTGTACTGGGCCAGTGTGCTGGACAGGCGTCAACTGGCCTACCTCGAGCAGCTGCGCGGCCAACCGGTCCGCTGGCGCTGGCTGCGGCGCATCGTCACCCTGTTCCTCGGCGACGCCAGCGGTTATCGCCAGGTCAGCCAGGCCTACGACACCACCTACGAAGAGGTCCACCAGTGCCTGCGCAGCGGCCTGAACCGCCTGCGCGCCCGGGTCGATGCCACGACGCCCTTGGTGGTCCTGGCCCATTCGCTGGGTGGCCATATCTTTTCCAATTTCGTCTGGGATCAGCAGCGCGTCAACCGGACCTCGAGCTGCCCCCATGACCCCTTTCTGGCCCTGGAGACCCTGACCGGGTTGATCACCTTCGGCTGCAACATTCCCTTGTTCACCTTCGCCTACGACCCGGTGGTGCCGATCCGCTTTCCCGGACATTGCCTGAGCGATGCGGTACGCGAGCAGGCGCGCTGGCTGAATCTCTATGCGCCGGCAGACATTCTCGGCTACCCGCTGCGCCCGATAGCGAGCTATGCCGGGGTCGTCAGCGAAGACCGCGCCATGCCCGTGGGCCCCTGGTATAAGCGGCATACGCCGATGAGCCATCTCGCGTATTGGCAAGACAGGAACTTTCACCGCTATGTAGCGAACTACCTGCGGCAGCTGTTATCCCGCTGTACCAGTCCCAACAGTTCCACCTGAGAGCGTGAAAACGAAGCGCCCCCGAACTCCTGTCGACAGAGTTCGGGGGCGCTATGCATGGGCGGAATCGGTACGGTTTGCACCGGCCCGAAACTTGACGTCAGATCATTACCACGCAGCCAAGGCCGGATTGCGGGATACCGCAACAGCCGGCCGACTGTCCTTAGCGGTCTCACGCTTCTTCGCCCACTGGGTGAGCAGCACCATCGCGACGAAGCCGCCGACGATCATCACCGGATAGGCGGCGAGGATTTCGGTCAGCGAGTACTTCCAGGACAGCGGGCGACCGACGCCCAGCATCGCGGCATAGAACCAGGAAACCCCCGACAGCGCACCGGCGAACAGGGCGAACAGGCGCATGCTGAAGTTCAACTCGAGCAGCGAGCCGGCCTTCTGCAGGGCGGGCAGAACCAGGCCGTGCAGCAGCATGCCGTTGAAGGTCAGCAGCATCACGATGGTGATCTTGGCCTGCAGCTTGGGGTTGAGCAGATAGGACAGGCCGTTGGCATTGATGTCGAGCCAGATGATGGCGATGCCACTGACCCAGAGTACCGCCAGCGCAGCGGACACGGACTTCTGCAGGCTCTCCATGTGCTGGCTGTCCTGCAGGTGGGATTTCCCCCCCTTGAACAATTCTTTGATCATCGCGAAATCGCTGCTCAGCACCATGCCGATGGCGACACAGCAAGCGATCAGGTGCGCATACACTATCCCTAGGCGCATAAACTCCATGGTGGTTTTTTGCTCGAAGAACGCAGCAACTATAGTCAGGTCCATGGGTGCCTCTTTCTTATAATCGGGTGAACCCGGCCGTCGAGTAGCCAGATTCATTTCTTACATTTGCAGTGAAGAAACGACTCCAGTGCAGCCTTATCGGTTTCAGTGAAGAAACATCAAATGCAGAACGGCCTGGCGAATGAACTTCTAATCATTCGATTTCCTCTTTCAAAAGTAAAAAGCTCCCTCTGCACATGACTCGCGCCTGTGAGAAAAAGCTCCTGGGGTTTGCATGAAAGCGAGGCGAATGCCGCCGCCCTCGACTGGCTACTTTCTGAGCAAGAGAAGTCGGAATCGTTCAATTTCCACCCACTGACGCCGACGAACGGCGGAGCCACCCTGCGGTAGCGCAACGGCCATCCCCGGCCCGAGACCAGGTTTTCCGGCCATTCCGACACTCACGACCGATTTCGCGACAGCTTCCGTGAACCAGTGGAACTTTTTTACCAGGCCATGTGACTTACTAGTCAGGGTCGGTCATCAACACCTATGACCGGCCAGCGTGCAGCCACGCCGCTGTCCCTACACCTTTTGGGATCACCTCGGAGACCCCCATGAACGCCCCGTTGCGCTTCAACGAAGCCCTACTGATCGCCGACCGCGCCTTCAAGCCCTTTCAATGTGTTGCCTGGTCCCCGCAAGACGGCAACGGCGAGCTGAGCCTGACGGTCATCGACCGCACCAGCACCCGCCTGCTCGGCCGCACCCAGCTGTCCAACAGCACCTACAGCGACCCGGAGAAACTGGCCAAGGTGTTGAAGACGTCCCGCGACGAGCTGAGCCGGCAAGGCTTCGACCTGGCGCCCTGGAGCATGCCGGAGTAACCCGCCGCCCCTGAGGGCACGGCCGCACGAGCCCCGACTTCGCGGCCTCTGCCCTTGCCTTTCGTGCCCCGCTGCCTGCGGGGCAGTGGCAATATCCGTGGGGCCGTTGTCCTTGTTGCCACTTCCCGATTAAGCGCAGACTGCCTCCATCGCCCACCGAGAGTGCGCCATGGATGCCCTGAAAACCGTCGCCTGCCTGCTCTATCCGGACGTCATGAGCCTGGACGTCACCGGACCGCTGCAGGTCTTCGCCTCCGCCAATGTCGAACTGCGCCGCCAAGGTCGCGCCGAGGCCTACCGCCTGCTGGTATTGGCCGACGAGGCTGGCCCGGTGCCTACCTCCGCCGGCTTCCAACTGGTGGCCGAACGGGCCTGGCGCGACTGCGACCCGGCCGAGCTGGACACCCTGCTGGTGCCCGGCGGCCAGGGCCAGGCGGCCCAGTCTACCCATCAACCGCTGCTCGACTGGCTGAGGACGGCCGAAGCCAGGGTGCGCCGACTCGGTTCGGTCTGCTCCGGGGCCTTGATCCTGGCTGCCGCGGGGCTGCTCGATGGCCGCCGCGCCACCACCCACTGGGCCGACGTGGCGGCCCTGCGCCTTCATGCCGGCATCGAGGTGGATGGCGACCGTCTGCACACCTATGACCCTCTGGGCCGCGACGGCGACGCCCATGTCTTCACCTCGGCCGGAGTAACCGCAGGCATCGATCTGGCCCTGGCGCTGGTCGAAGCCGACCTCGGCCGACCGCTGGCCCTCGCCGTGGCCCGCCGCCTGGTGATGTTCCTGCGCCGCCCCGGCGGTCAGGCGCAGTTCAGCGCACTGCTCACCCCGGATGCCAACCAGACGCCACGCCTGCTGAGCCTGCTGGAGTGGATGGCGCAGAACCTGAGCGCCGACCTGTCGCTGGAGACCCTGGCCGAGCGCGCCAACCTGTCAGCGCGCAGCCTGTCGCGCCTGTTCGTGCGTGAAACAGGCATGGGCCCGGGCCGCTACGTCGAGCAGTTGCGCCTGGACGCCGCCCGAGCCCTGCTGCAGGACAGCGGTGCCTCCATCGGCACCGTGGCCCGGCTGACCGGCTTTCGCCACCCGGAAAACCTGCGCCGCAGCTTCCACAAGCACCTGGCGGTGAGCCCGCAGGACTACGCCCAACGTTTCGCCTGAACCCAGGAGCCCCCATGCTGCAACTACGCCCCGGCTGCGAATGCTGCGACCGCGATCTGCCGCCCGAATCCCAGGACGCCATGATCTGTTCCTTCGAGTGCACCTTCTGCCGCGACTGCGCGCAAGGCCGCCTGCATGGCCACTGTCCCAACTGCGGCGGCGAACTGCTGCGCAGGCCGGTCCGCCCGGCGGACAAGCTCGCGCGCTTTCCCGCCACCAAAGACCGCATCCACAACCCCACCGGCTGCCCCTGAGAGTTTCGCCATGCTGCTACTGCGCAATCCCACCCTGCTGCGCCTGTTCCTCGCCCAGGCGCTGTTCTGGAGCTGTACCCTGATCGGCGTGACCCTGACCTCGCTGGTCGGGTTGCAACTGGCGCCGCTCAATATCCTGGCCACCCTGCCGTTGGCCCTGCTGGTGCTCGGCTATCTGCTGACGACTCAACCCTTGTCTAATTTCATGCAGCGCCGCGGGCGGCGTGCCGGCCTGCTGCTCGGCGCCGGCGCCGGCGTGCTGGGCGGCCTGATCAGTGCCGCCGGAGTCTGGCTGGCCGACTTCGGCCTGTTCTGCCTGGGCTCGCTGATCCTCGGCATGTACCAGGCCTCGGCCATGTACTACCGCTTCGCCGCCCTGGAGGCGGTGGACACCGCCCATCAGGGGCGCGCCACCGCCTGGGTGGTGGGCGGTGGTCTGTGCGCCGCTCTGCTGGCCCCCGAGCTGACCCTGTGGGCACGGGACGCGCTGGCCACGCCCTTCACCGGCGCTTATCTGGCGGTGGCCGCCCTGGCGGCCCTGGCCCTGCCGCTGCTCGCCGGCCTGCGCCAGGGCGCGCTGCCACCGCGCAACGCCGGTGGTCTGCAGGCCATGCGCAGCCTGCTCGCCCGCCCCACGGTGCGCGCGGCCATGGCCATCACGGCCATCGGCCACGGTCTGATGATTCTGGTGATGAACGCCACGCCGCTGGCCATGAGCTTCTGCGGCCTGCCACTGGCAACCGGCGCCGAGGTGATCCGCTGGCATATGGTCGGCATGTTTCTGCCGGCCTTCGTCGCCGGGCCGCTGGTCGACCGCCTCGGCGCACGGCACGTGGCGCTGCTCGGGGTCGCCCTGCTCGCCGCCAGTTCGGCCGTCGCCCTGACTGGCCAGCAGCAGGCGCACTTCCTGATTTCCTCGATACTGCTGGGCATGGGCTGGAACCTGATGCTGGTGGCGGGTACCACCTTGCTCGGCCAGGGCCATGCCCCGGAGGAGCGCGGTCAGGCCCAGGCGCTGATGGAGCTGGGCAACGGCGCGGTAGCGGCCTGCGCCTCCTTCGCCTCGGGCGCGTTGATCAGCGGCCTGGGCTGGAACCCGGTGAACCTGGCCATGCTGCCGCTGCTCGCCCTGGTCCTGTTGGCCCTGGCCGGCGACAGGCGTCAAGCCCAACCGGCCTAGAGCGGCGCAAGGCGCCCCCGGACGCCTCGTTCAGGAGGCGCCGTAGACGCGCACCTGATTGCGTCCGCCCTGCTTCGCCGCGTAGAGGGCATGGTCCGCCCATTCGATGAACTGCTGGTAATCGTTGCTGCGCGCAGAGAGATCGGCAACCCCTAGGCTGATGGTTACCGGGATCGACTGGCCGTCATGGTTCACCGCCATGGCCTCCACCGACTGGCGCAGGCGCTCGGCGAACAGTTTGGCGCCCTCGACGTCGGTGTCCGGCAGCAGCACGGCGAACTCCTCACCGCCATAGCGCCCTGCGGTGTCGGTGTTACGCACCTGGGCCTGAACCAGCTTGGCCACGCCCTGGATCACCTTGTCGCCAGCCGGGTGGCCAAAGCCGTCATTGACCCGTTTGAAATGATCGATGTCGAACATCACCAGCGCCGCCATGCTCTGATAACGCTGATGACGCGCATACTCCTGGCGCATTACCTCTTCCCAGTGCCCGCGGTTGCTCAAGCCGGTGAGACGATCGGTACGCGACAGCCGCTGCAGCTCGCCGTTAGCGGCCTGCAATTGGCGCTTGTTGATCGCCACCTCGGTCACGTCGTAGATGATCACGCAGATATGCGTGACCTCACTGTTGGTCGCACGCAGGGGGATCAGCGTGACGTTCTGGTACATGTGGTCTTCCTGACCGGTGATCGGCTGGTAGTTCTTGAAGCGCACCAGGTAGGGCCGCTGCTCCCAGATGGTGAAAGCCGGCGTCCCCAGCAGGGTGACGGTCTCCAGCTTGTGGCGGAACCAGGCCTCGTCCACCTCGGGGAACACCGTGAAGAAGGACTGCAGGTGAACCTCGTCGGGCGGACGACCGGAATGGTTCTCCATGAAGCTGTTCCAGATTTCGATGCGGCACTCGCGATCCAGCATGACCACCCCGACATCGATGCTCTGCACGATAGTCATCAACCTGTGAAAGTCGTTGAAGTCCAGCGGTGCGCTCATGGTCAGCTCATCAGGTAGGCGGTTTTGTGGGAGAGCCTGGCCACCGAATCCTCGGTGAACAGCAGCAACAGGTCGAAGTGAATGTCGTGGCCCTCCAGGCTGTAACTGAGTTCGACCGCCAGGGTCTTCTTCCAGCGACGCTGGTTGACGCGAATCAACTCCTCGATGGACGCGTGCTGGCCGAGTACCACCGGATGGCCCTGGGAGAAGCTGACATCCAGCTGCTCGGCTATACCGCCCAAGCAGGCGCCGATCAGAATGCTGGCAAGGTCCAGCAACATCTCCAGCTCGCCTTCCTGATTGGCCGGTTTCCAACGCATCAGCCGGGCCATGTCCCGCACTTCGGAGTCATGGAAGATCAGCAGCGCCTCCCCCGCGATGCCGCTGCCGATATAGCCCTGGCACACCGCCGACAGCCGGTCGCCCTGCTGAGCATGGGCCAGGGCCATATGCAGCTCGCCAACCTCGAGGATATTGACGTTGGGGATCGGCAAGCGCACGAACACATCGAGCAGCCTGGCCAACAGGGCCGCCGCCTGGCCCATCGCCACGTTCACCACCTCGCGAAAGGCATCGCGGAACTGCACGCTGGGCTCGGTGACCGCGGATCGCCCAACCAACTCATTCGACGGCTCGCCCAGCAGGCCATGGTCGAGCAAGGTACGCCGCAGTAGATCTGGCTCGACGGGCTTCTTCAGGAAGGCCAACGCGCCGAGTTCGTGGACTCGCCTGATCGCCTCGTCCTGGACGTCACCGGAAACGACGATGACCTGGGTATCGAGTGCTTCGGCGCGGAGCGCCGTCAGGACCTCATAACCGTCCATCTCGGGCATGGTCAGGTCGAGCAGGACCAGGTCGACGCTGCCCTGGCGGATGGCCTCGAGTCCCTCGCGGCCATTGGCTGCCTGAACCACGGTCACCGGCCAATCGGCAGGCAACGCGCGGATCAGCTGTTTGCGCGCCATGTTGGAGTCATCACACACCAGCAACGAGGAAATCGGCAAGGTCGCGGGCTCTCTCAGTGGGCTAGATTGTTATTTCTGCGCAGCATAGCAGCAGCGCGCTCGCCGATGCATAGCCTGTTTGGGCCCGCCTCTAAACGAAAAAGGCGACCCTGGGGTCGCCTTCTCTCGAGCTGCTGCCTCAGTAATAGGCATTTTCCTTGTTGCTGTGGTCGG
Organism: Pseudomonas sp. MBLB4123; assembly: GCF_051904775.1. NCBI lineage: Bacteria > Pseudomonadati > Pseudomonadota > Gammaproteobacteria > Pseudomonadales > Pseudomonadaceae > Pseudomonas > Pseudomonas sp. MBLB4123. Next base: position 1,063,992 of record NZ_CP196711.1, on the reverse strand, counting down.
TCACGTCGCGCACGCCCTTCAGCTCCGGAATACGCTGAAGCAAGGTCTTCTCGATGCCCTCCTTGAGGGTCAGGTCCGCCTGGCCGCAGCCCTGGCAACCGCCGCCGAACTGCAGCACGGCGATACCGTCGTCGACCACGTCGATCAGGCTGACCTGGCCGCCGTGGCTGGCCAGGCCCGGGTTGATCTCGGTCTGCAGGTAATAGTTGATGCGCTCGTTGAGCGGGCTGTCCTCGTTGACCATGGGCACCTTGGCATTCGGCGCCTTGATGGTCAGCTGGCCGCCCATGCGGTCGGTGGCGTAGTCGACCACGGCGTCCTCCAGAAACGGCTCGCTGACGGCGTCGATCCAGGCGGTGAAACTGGCCAGGGCCAGGGCGGTGTCCTCGGCCTTCTGCTCGCCCGGCTTGCAGTAGGCGATACAGGTCTCCGCATATTGGGTGCCCGGCTGGGTGATGAAGATGCGGATGCCGATGCCGGCGGTGTTCTGCTTGCTCAGCAGATCGGCCAGGTAATCGTGGGCGGCGTCAGTTATGGTGATGGTGCTCATGGCAACTCCTCGCAGACATGGGCGCAGTGTACGCCAAGCAGCCTCCCCCGATAAAGCCTGAGCGTTTCCGTCGGATAAACTGTTGCAACGAGTGGCGCAGCGGCGAATCCAACGCTCAGGTTCCCGAGTGAGTGCCCGTCATGAACAAGCTGCTGCCTGCCTTGGCCCTCGCCCTGCTGCTCGGCACTCCCCCAGCCCGCGCCGAAGGCGTGCTGCAGTTCAGCAGCGGCGTCACGGCCAACACCGTGCTGGAGCTCTACACCTCGCAGGGTTGCAGCTCCTGCCCGCCGGCCGACCGCTGGCTGTCGGGCCTGCGCGAACATCCGTCGCTGTGGAACGGCCTGATCCCTCTGGCCTTCCATGTCGACTACTGGGATCGCCTGGGATGGCCGGACCCCTTCGCCAATCCCGGACACAGTGCCCGTCAGCGTGCCTATTTCCGCATCGGCGCCAGCCGCGGCGTCTATACCCCGGGATTCATCCTGGCCGGACGCGAGTGGCACGGCTGGTTTCGCGGCCAGCCGCTGCCCCTGTCCGATCCCGAGGAGGTCGGCAGCCTGACCCTGATGCTGGACGGTGACAGGCTGCGCTTGGCGTTCGTGCCCGGCCGGCCCGCACCACCCGGCCTGACCGCCCATGTCGCCCGCCTCGGCTTCAGTCTGCGCACCGAGGTGCGCCGCGGCGAGAACGCCGGCCGGCTGCTCGAACATGACTTCGTGGTGCTGAGCCTGCAACAGCTCGCCGCCAATGCAGCGAATCGCTGGCAGACGCGCGTGCCCGACGAGCCACGCGGCGAGCGCCAGGCCATAGTCGCCTGGCTCAGCGCCCCGGGGCAGGTCGCCCCCTACCAGGCAGTCGGCGGCTGGTTGCCCACTCTGACAGGCCAGGACGATGGCCAGGCGAAACGGCCCGCTACCGAACGAGCGCCCTGAGCGACCGTCACGGGCACGGCCCCATCGATCCTCTGCAATACTCTGGATAGGAACAACGCGCTTTATTGGAGAAACCACCCGCCACGAAATAGGAGCCTCCGGATGTACCGCCAAATCATGATTCCCGTCGACCTGGCCCATGCCGAGCGTCTGGAAAAAGCCCTGAAGACCGGCGCCGACCTGGCCAAGGTCTATGACGCCCCGATCTGCTATGTCGGTGTGTCGGGCAACACGCCCAGCGCGGTGGCCCACAACCCGACCGAGTTCACCGCCAAGATGGAGGCCTTCGCCAAGGCCCAGGCCGAGAAATACGGCCTGAACACCGTCAGTAGCGCGGCCTATATCAGCCATGACCCGGCCGTGGACCTGGACAAGACCCTGTTGAAGGCGGCCAAGGAGCAGGGTGCCGACCTGGTGGTCATGGCTTCCCACGTGCCCGGCCTGGTCGAGCACCTGTTCGCCTCGAACGCCGGGTATTTCGCCTCCTACTCCGACGCTTCCGTGCTGGTAGTGCGCTGAGACGATTGCTGCGAGCACCCAGGCCGCTCAACAGCGCTCGCGGCCCAGGGCGCCGACAGCGGCCGACGCGGCTCGCGAATCTCGCAAGGAGCGCCCCGACCTCCCCAGGACGCCCCGTTCGGTACACGCGCACCAATCAACCGGGGGGCGCAGGCGCACCGCCAAACATGAGCATCATTCATGCAAACGGGGCGACTGATCCAAAAGTGCACAGCTTTGCTATGATCGCCGACCCATAGTTTCCGCTTTGCTCAGGTAGTACCGTCCATGTCTTCGTCCGATCGCAGCGCCCGCCTCCAAGCACTCCAGCAAGCCCTCAAGGAGCGCATCCTGATCCTCGACGGCGGCATGGGCACCATGATCCAGAGCTACAAGCTGGAGGAGGAGGACTACCGCGGCGCGCGCTTCGCCGACTGGCCGCAGGACGTCAAGGGCAACAACGATCTGCTGATCCTCAGCCGTCCGGACGTCATCGGCGCCATCGAGAAGGCCTACCTGGACGCCGGCGCCGACATCCTCGAGACCAACACCTTCAACGCCACCCAGATATCCCAGGCCGACTACGGCATGGAGGAGCTGGTCTACGAGCTGAACGTCGAGGGCGCGCGCCTGGCCCGTCAGGTGGCCGACGCCAAGACCGCCGAGACCCCGGATCGCCCGCGCTTCGTCGCCGGTGTGCTCGGTCCCACCAGCCGCACCTGCTCCATCTCCCCGGACGTCAACGACCCCGGCTACCGCAACGTCACCTTCGACGAACTGGTGGACAACTACACCGAGGCCACCCGCGGCCTGATCGAGGGCGGCGCCGACCTGATCCTGATCGAGACCATCTTCGACACCCTCAACGCCAAGGCGGCGATCTTCGCCGTGCAGCAGGTGTTCGAGGAAGACGGCGTCGAGTTGCCGATCATGATCTCCGGCACCATCACCGACGCCTCCGGCCGCACCCTGTCCGGGCAAACCACCGAGGCCTTCTGGAACTCGGTGCGCCATGCGGGGCCAATCTCCGTGGGCCTGAACTGCGCCCTGGGGGCCAAGGAGCTGCGCCCCTACCTGGAGGAGCTGTCGACCAAGGCCGAGACCCATGTCTCCGCCCACCCCAACGCCGGCCTGCCCAACGCCTTCGGCGAATACGACGAGACTCCGGCGGAGATGGCCGCGGTGGTCGAGGAATTCGCCGCCTCGGGCTTCCTCAACATCATCGGTGGCTGCTGCGGCACCACCCCGGCGCATATCCAGGCCATCGCCGAGGCCGTGGCCAAGTACCCGCCGCGCGCCCTGCCGGATATCCCCAAGGCCTGCCGCCTGTCGGGCCTGGAGCCCTTCACCATCGATCGCAACTCGCTGTTCGTCAACGTCGGCGAGCGCACCAACATCACCGGCAGCGCCAAGTTCGCCCGGCTGATCCGCGAGGAGAACTACAGCGAGGCCCTGGAAGTCGCCCTGCAGCAGGTGGAAGCCGGCGCCCAGGTGATCGACATCAACATGGACGAGGGCATGCTCGACTCCAAGGCGGCGATGGTGAAGTTCCTCAACCTGATCGCCGGCGAGCCGGACATCTCCCGCGTGCCGATCATGATCGACTCCTCCAAGTGGGAGGTGATCGAGGCGGGCCTCAAGTGCATCCAGGGCAAGGGCATCGTCAACTCGATTTCGATGAAGGAAGGCGTCGAGCAGTTCAAGCACCACGCCAAGCTGTGCAAGCGCTACGGCGCCGCCGTGGTGGTGATGGCCTTCGACGAAGCCGGCCAGGCCGACACCCAGGCGCGCAAGGAAGAGATCTGCCAGCGCAGCTACGACATCCTGGTCAACGAAGTCGGCTTCCCCCCGGAAGACATCATCTTCGACCCGAACATCTTCGCCGTGGCCACCGGCATCGAGGAACACAACAACTACGCGGTCGACTTCATCGAGGCCTGCGCCTATATCCGCGACAACCTGCCCTACGCGCTGAGTTCGGGCGGGGTGTCCAACGTGTCCTTCTCGTTCCGCGGCAACAACCCGGTGCGCGAGGCGATCCATTCGGTCTTCCTCTACTACGCCATCCAGAACGGCCTGACCATGGGCATCGTCAACGCCGGCCAGCTGGAGATCTACGACGAGATTCCCAAGCAGCTGCGCGACGCCGTGGAGGATGTCGTGCTCAACCGCAACGCCGGCGCCACCGAGGCGCTGCTGGCCATCGCCGACCAGTACAAGGGCGACGGCAGCGTCAAGGAAGTGGAGAACGAGGAATGGCGTAGCCTGCCGGTCAACCAGCGCCTGGAGCACGCCCTGGTCAAGGGCATCACCGCCTTCATCGTCGAGGACACCGAGGAATGCCGCCAGCAGTGCGCGCGGCCGATCGAGGTGATCGAGGGGCCGCTGATGAGCGGCATGAACATCGTCGGCGACCTGTTCGGCTCGGGCAAGATGTTCCTGCCCCAGGTGGTCAAGTCGGCGCGAGTGATGAAGCAGGCGGTGGCCCACCTGATTCCCTTCATCGAGGCGGAAAAAGGCGACAAACCCGAGGCCAAGGGCAAGATCCTCATGGCCACGGTCAAGGGCGACGTGCACGACATCGGCAAGAACATTGTCGGCGTGGTGCTGGGCTGCAACGGCTACGACATAGTCGACCTCGGTGTGATGGTGCCGGCGGAGAAGATCCTCCAGGTGGCCAAGGAGGAGAAGTGCGACATCATCGGCCTGTCCGGGCTGATCACCCCCTCGCTCGACGAGATGGTCCACGTCGCCCGCGAGATGCAGCGCCAGGGCTTTTCCCTGCCGCTGATGATCGGCGGCGCCACCACCTCCAAGGCCCACACCGCGGTGAAGATCGAGCCCAAGTACCAGAACGATGCGGTGGTCTACGTCACCGACGCCTCCCGCGCCGTCGGCGTGGCCACCCAGTTGCTGTCCAAGGAACTGAAGGCCGGCTTCGTCGAGAAGACCCGCGCCGACTACGTCGAGGTGCGCGAGCGCACCGCCGGCCGCAGCGCCCGCACCGAGCGCCTGCCCTATGCCAAGGCCGTGGAGAACAAGCCGAAGTTCGACTGGGCCGGCTATCAGCCGCCGGTGCCCTCCTTCACCGGGGTCAAGCTGCTGGACGACATCGACCTGGCGACCCTGGCCGAGTACATCGACTGGACGCCCTTCTTCATCGCCTGGGACCTGGCCGGCAAGTACCCGCGGATCCTCACCGACGAGGTGGTCGGCGAGGCGGCCACCGCCCTGTTCGACGACGCCCAGGCCATGCTCAAGAAGCTGATCGACGAGAAGCTGATCCAGGCCCGCGCGCTGTTCGGCTTCTGGCCGGCCAACCAGGTCAACAATGACGACCTGGAGCTCTACGGCGACGACGGCCTGCCCCTGGCCACCCTGCACCACCTGCGGCAGCAGACCATCAAGCCGGACGGCAAGCCCAACCTGTCGCTGGCCGACTTCGTCGCTCCGAAGGACAGCGGCCTGACCGACTATGTGGGCGGCTTCATCACCACCGCCGGCATCGGCGCCGAGGAAGTGGCCAAGGCCTACCAGGAGGCGGGCGACGACTACAACTCGATCATGGTCAAGGCCCTGGCCGACCGCCTGGCCGAGGCCTGCGCCGAGTGGCTGCACGCCGAGGTGCGCAAGCACTGGTGGGGCTACCAGCCGGACGAGCAACTGGACAACGAGGCGCTGATCAAGGAGCAGTACGTCGGCATCCGCCCGGCCCCCGGTTACCCGGCCTGCCCGGATCACACCGAGAAGGGCACCCTGTTCGACCTGCTCGACCCGACCGCCGAGGAAGGCAAGCCCGGCCGCAGCGGCGTGTTCCTCACCGACCACTACGCCATGTTCCCCGCCGCGGCCGTCAGCGGCTGGTACTTCGCCCACCCCCAGGCGCAGTACTTCGCGGTCGGCAAGGTGGACAAGGACCAGGTGCAGAGCTACACGGCGCGCAAGGGCCAGGAGCTGGCCGTCAGCGAACGCTGGCTGGCGCCGAATCTGGGCTACGACTACTGAAGTCGATCCTCGAACAACCACAAGGCCCGCCCATGCGGGCCTTGTGGTTTCAGGTCCGGAAGCCTTTCAATACCCTCGCCGCCTGCCCAGTGACATTTCGCTATATCTGGGCCCGCACCATTAGAATCTGGCGCAGGGCCGATACGGGCCCATGAGAAAATTAACGACCCCACCCATCTGATTTCGAGGACAACGCCCATGCAGATCCATCGCATCAACCCCACCAAACGCTGGTCCGACATCACCGTTTTCAACGGTATCGCGCACTTTGTCGAGATTGCCGACACCGACCCCAAAGCCGACATCAAAGGCCAGGTCGCGCAGATTTTCGCCCAGGCCGAACAGTCGCTGGCGAAGATCGACAGCGACAAGACGCGCATCCTCTCCACGACTATCTATCTCACCGACTTCGCCAACCTGGCGACGCTCAACGAACTCTGGGACGTCTGGTTCGAGGAAGGCACGGCGCCAAGCCGCGCCTGCGTCAAGGCGGAGCTGGCCAACCCGGATTACCTGGTCGAAATGACCTTCGTCGCCGCCGCCGGCGTTGGCTTCGTCGAGTAACCGACCCCGGCCGCACTTGCCGCCCTATGCCGCTTGGACCAGGGCATCGGGCCAAACCACTAGCCAGCGGCCAGTATTGCCAGGGCATAATGCGGCCAACCCCACAGACGACACCCGCCAGGCCATGCCTCTGACTCTTCTCACCAGCGCCGGCGTCCTCCTGCTCCTGGCGCTCCTGGTCGTACTGCGTCGTCGTGAGCGCCACGCCCGCGAACAGCTGGCCCAGTACCGGGCGCTGGCCGAACGGCTGCCCGAGGGCGTATTGCAGGTGGCACGCGACGGCCGGATCAGCCGATACAACCCGGCGGCCGCACGATTGCTGGGGCATGGCAAAGCGGCACTGGTCGGTAAACACCTGGCGGACTGCCTGCCGCAGCTGAGCGGAATGGCTGCGCACACGCCGCAGCGCTGCAACCTGAACGACGGCGGCGCCAGTAACCGCCCGGCACTGGAAGCCCTGCGCATCGGCCCGAGCGATACCGACACCGGCATCCTGCTTATCCAGCCGGCCACCAAGGCCGGCGGGTCAACGGAGGACGCCGAGCGCTTCAAGCGCAGCCAGTACTTCGCCCGCATCGGCACCTGGGACTGGCGCATCGACAGCGACGAGCTCTACTGGTCGGACGCCATCTACGGCATGTTCGGCTACCGAGTGGGCCTGGTAACGCCCTCTTACCAACTGTTCTGCGCCAGCGTACACCCGGATGATCAGGCACAGGTCCGCGCCGGCGAGCTGCGCTGCATCGCAACCGGCGAGAACCACGACGAGGAATACCGGGTCGTCTGGCCCGACGGCACCCAGCGCTGGTTGCGCGAAACCGGCAATGTGGTCAAGGACGCCGAGGGCCGCGCCGTGCGCATGATGGGCGTGGTACGCGATATCACCGAAGAAAAAGCCTGGACCCGTGAGCTGCACCAGCTGGCCCACCATGATCCGCTCACCGGACTGCCCAACCGCCTGGTGTTCGAGGAGCACCTGGCCAAGTCGCTGGAGCGGGCGCGACGCAATACCACGCGCGTGGCGCTGGTGTTCATCGACCTCAACGGTTTCAAGGCGATCAATGACCGGTACGGCCATGCCGTCGGGGATCGGGTGCTGGTCGTCACCGGCACGCGCCTGAACCGCACGCTACGCGAGTCCGACACCCTGGCGAGAATCGGCGGCGACGAGTTCGTCGCCATCCTGGAGGACTTCTCGGCGAGCCGACCCCTGGAGGACGAGGCCCGGGTTGTCGCCGAGAAAATCCTCGCGGCCCTGAGCAAACCCATCCAGACCGGCAACACCGCGCACCACACCGGCGCCAGCCTGGGCATCGCGGTGTTTCCAGAGCATGCGCCAAACATGGACAGGCTGATCCATACCGCCGATATGGCGATGTACGAAGCCAAGCGCAGTGGCAACAATCAGTACCGCCTCGGCGGCGACCCGAGTCCTCAGCCGCAGACAAGCTGAGCCGACAGGACTTCGGCCGCCCGCTTATCTCAAGCGCGAATCCGAGCGGCGGATGATCTTGATCGAATGTTTCAGCGTCGGTTTACGGGTGACGCTGATCGCCTTGCGGGTCACGGTGTCGATGGTGATATTCCAGAATCCGCTACTGGGCACGGTGATCTTGGCCGGGAACTTGTCGAATGCGCCGCCGTGATAGGTGTGGCGACCGCCGTTCTTGAAGCTGCGAAAGTTCGCGTCATTCATCAGACGGATATTGCAGGTCTGCGAGCACTCGATGACGACGATATCGTCCTCGTTCAGGTGTTCGCGCTGGTGTATGAACTTCATCTACGGCTCCACTGAGCTTTGGCAGTCAAATCAAGCCGCTAGTATGAGCCAGCGGCTGGCCGCCTGGCCATTTGCGCAAGGGTCGGCCGTATCCCGCAGCGCTTGCCGACACACCGCGCTACGCGTCGGCGCGCCTCGGTGATAGGATTCGCGCCCCATGCATATCCAAGACTTTCAACAACGCCTCGCCGAGCTCGGCGCCAAGCCCCAGCACAGCGGGCGGATCACCCGTGCCTGGTTGCAGGGCAAGCCGCTGGACAGCGGCACCCGCAACCAACCCAGCGAGAACTTCCTGCCGCTCAGCGTGCGCGCGGCCCTGCCCCAGTTGAGCGAGGCGCTGGACGGCCTCGTGCGCCTGCGCTCCGAGCATCCGGGCGCCGACGGTTCGGCACGCTTGCTGGTGGAGTTACGCGATGGCCAGATGGTGGAAAGCGTACTGCTGCCGCGCGACGGCCTGTGCGTCTCCAGCCAGGTCGGCTGCGCGGTCGGCTGCGTGTTCTGCATGACCGGCAAGAGCGGCCTGCTGCGCCAGCTCAGCAGCGCCGAGATCGTCGCCCAGGTAGCGCTGGCCCGACGCTTTCGCGCGGTGAAGAAAGTCGTGTTCATGGGCATGGGCGAGCCGGCCCACAACCTCGACAACGTGCTCGAGGCCATCGACCTGCTTGGCACCGAGGGCGGCATCGGCCACAAGAACCTGGTGTTCTCCACCGTAGGCGACCCGCGGGTATTCGAGCGCTTGCCGCAACAACGAATCAAGCCGGCGCTGGCGCTGTCGCTGCACACCACCGATGCCGAACTGCGCCAGCAGCTGCTGCCCCGCGCACCGCGCATCGACCCCGAGGAGCTGATGGAGTTGGGTGAGGCCTACGCCCGCGCCGTCGACTACCCGATTCAGTACCAGTGGACCCTGCTCAAGGGCATCAACGACAGTCAGGGGGAGATGGACGGCATCCTGCGCCTGTTCAAGGGCAAGTTCGCGGTGCTCAACCTGATCCCCTACAACAGCCTGGAAGGCGACGCCTACGCGCGGCCGGACGGCGACCGTATCGTGCAGATGGTGCGCTACCTGCACAGTCGTGGCGTGTTGACCAAGGTGCGCAACTCGGCAGGCCAGGACATCGACGGCGGCTGCGGCCAATTGCGGGCCCGGGCCGCGGCCCTGGTCAAGCCCCGCCCAGTGCGCGCTCGCTGAACAGAACGGGCTGCGCGCCCTGCGCCTGAGATGCCCCGCCCGATCGCTCAACAGGGATCGAGCAATGCCTCCTCGGCCTGCAACCAGTCGCCCAGCGGCCTGGGTTTCTGCACGCCGAAGCCCTGTACATAGTCCACCCCCATCTCCGCCAGTCGGGCGCGTATCGACGGGGTCTCCACATACTCGGCGACGGTACGGCGCCCCAGCGCATGGGCGATCTCGTTGATCGAGCGGACCATCGCCAGGTCGCTCGGCGAACGTTCGATTTCCTTGACGAAACTGCCGTCGATCTTCACGTAGTCCACCGGCAGGCGCTTGAGGTAGTCGAAGGAGGAGAAGCCGACGCCGAAATCGTCGATCGAGAAGCTGCAGCCGGCGCGTTGCAGGTGGCGCACCAGATCGGCGGTCTTGGCCAGATTGGCCACGGCAGCGGTTTCGGTCAGCTCGAAACAGATACGCCGCGGGTCGACGGCATAACGTTCGAAGAGACTCTCGATAAAGCCGAGCAGACGGTCGTCGTTGAGGCTGCTGCCGGACAGGTTGATCGACAGGCCCGAACAACGCTGCCAGAGCTGCGGATGCCGCTCCAGCTCACTGAAGATCCGCCTGAGCACCCAGCGGTCGACCTTGGTCATGCGGTGATAGCGCTCCGCCGCGGCGATGAAGTCCTGCAGCGGCAATTCGTTCTGCATCACCAGCAGCAGTTCGTAATGCGGCGGCTCGGGCGAGTCGGATGCCGTGGGGGCGATCTGTTGCACGCGCAGGGAAAGATCCTCGCGCTCGACTATGTCGTCGACCCGAGCGGCGATGGCCAACAGTCCGACACGGCCGTCATCGGCCACCTCGCTGAAGCGCTGCACACGGTTGCGCCCCGCCTCCTTGGCGTCATTGCAGGCGCTCTGCAAGTCGAAGAACAGGTTGGCGACATCATGTCGCTGGGCCGCCTCGACCACGCCGATGCTCAGGGTCAGGCCATGCCGATGGCCATTCCACGCAAACCCCTCGGCTTCGATCGCCGCCCTCAGATCCTCGGCCAATTCGGCGGCGCGGGCCTCTGCGCAGGCCGGCAGGACCACGGCGAACTCCACACCGCCGACCCGGGCCATGCAGCTGGCCGTCGGCAACCACATCTGCAGGCGATTGGCGACTTGCCGCAGGCAGGCATCTCCCGCCACCGGCCCGGCATGACCGTTGATCAAGCTGAACTGGTCGATATGGGCCATCAAGAAGGACGGCGTGTCGCCGGCCGAGAGGCTCTGCGCCAGCGCGCCCTCGAAGCTGCGCCGATTAGGCAGGCCGGTGAGTTCGTCATGACTACGGGCGTGGGCTATCTCGCGGTAGAGCCTGCCGACCATGTCCTGCAGCGTGCGATGGACCAGGCCCTCGCCCTCGCCGCCTGCGCCATCGACCACCAAGGCGCCTTCGGCCAACTTGCCAGCCAGCTCGGCCACTCCGAAACTGCCCGCCTCCTGCCCCTGATCATCGACCAGGACATAGTGGTCCATCTGTGGGTTGCGCCAGATCAACTGCAAGGGCTGGCCATCTTCAGTCAACAGCCAGTCGCCCTGCTGCAGCGCTTCCAGACGCTCGCGCCAGCGGTGCAACTGCGCGGGCACCGGCGGGGCCGCTGGCGGCAGGGGCGGCCCCTCGACCAGTTCTACCGGACTCATGCCGAGCAGCTGCTCGCGCAGCTCCGCCAGCACCGATGCCTGCTGAAAATGCCCCGCCCCAAACTCGCCCATGCGCCGACGCAGGATCTGCAACAGGTGATCGACCTCGTCGACCCGGGCAGCCCGATCAGTCTCGGCCAGGCCCTCCGATGCCTCCTGCAAGCGCTTTACCAGCAGGCTGGTGAGGGCCAAGTCGGCCCGCCAGGAAAGCTTCTTATCATCCGAGCGAATCAACTCGTTGACCAACAGATCACGCCATCCGCTATCCAGCCACTGCGCCAGCAGCTTCGGCACCCGCTCACCGCAGATTGCGGCCATGGCCAGCGCCACCTCACGCTGGGCGCTCTCCAGAATGTCGTGACCGCGGTGCAGCTGCATGACCCGCTGAGCACTACGCTGGTAACCACGCTGCTGGATGCTCAGCAGCTCATCGAGCTCCGCATCGAAGCGCGTGAATACCTCGGCGTCGCCCTGGTACTCGTCGAGAATGCGCTCGACCAGATCCTCCACCCCGGCTTCCAGCGTCTTGTTCGGCGGCTCGGTGTAGTCGCACAGCCGCAACAGGCGATCGAGAGTGGCGCGTACCGGATGGGCGCTGTCGGCAATGGCTGCCGGTTCGCGCAGCGTGGCTTCGAGCACCGGGAGCAACAGGCGCTGGAGCAAAGGCCGCAGAGTCGGCGCCAACCCAGCTTCTTGGCCAAACGCCTCGAACACCTCGCTGACCAGATGGGTGTCCTCGTATTGACGCGGCGTCAACTGGCAGCCTTGCTGCTGCAGTTGCTCGAGCAGCTGCTGGGCACCCCAACCACTGGCCGGTGCCTGCTGCCGCTGCAATGCGGCCAGGGCCTCACTGAGCGGCACGTCTCCGGCGTCATGGGCCGGCCCAGGGGACGGGGATAAGGGCGTTTCCGTCCGGCGCATACGGCGAATCGCCTGGCACACCGCGTCGGCACTATCCGGCTGGCGGACCTGCGGCTCACAGTGGCTGCGCATCAACACCTCGGGTTGCGGCAGGGGTTCCACCCGTTGCATCTCGAACTGCGCCGCCAAGGCCTGCAAATAGGACCGCAGGGCTTCGGGCAGCGCCCGCTCGACTTCGCCCTGGAACAGGCTACGGATCAATACGGGACGCTCGCGCATGGCCAGCCCGTCCTGTAGCCGGCGCAGGAGGAATTCGAGCGAGAGCGGGTTATCGGCGTCCGGCAAATAGCGTCCGACCAGGCGACTCAGGCAGGCACAGGCGCGCCATTCGAACACCCCCAAAGCCTCGCGCAGGACCCGCACCAGGTTGCGTGCCAGGAGCATGTCCTCCACTTCGCGATCATCCACCAAGCTCCATTCGCTGACGCTCTGCTGCTCGGCCGGCGCCTCCGCGCCAGCGGTGCCCAAGTGCTGGCAAATCGCGATACAGCAGGTGTCGATGACCCGCTCGCCATGCTTCTTGCAGAACTGCTGGAATTCGTAGAGGGCCTGGGCATCTTGATTGGAGCCTGCCCTCAGGAACTGCTCGGACAAGGCCGAGTCGAGCCCCCTGAATAGCTCATGCAATGCCGCGGGCAGCGCACTGCGCACAACCGAACCGAGCGCTTCGTCGAGCCTGTGGAGAGCCGAGTTGGGCATCGAGCACACGCCTCCTGCATGTCATGGCATTCCCGTTGAGACTATAGCTGCATCCAGAGGCCCGACAGAACCCACCGCAGCGCTGACGACGTCAGCAGGCAAGCGGCACGCCGCAATCCGTCGACTATGTGGCTGGCAAATTCTGCTGTGCCGGTAATAATGCTCCGTGAACTTTCTATGGGTACAGGGAATGGCCGAACACACTGCGAGCATCGTCTGGGAACGCGGCGAGCAAGACTTTCTCGCCAACCGCTACAGCCGGGCCCACCGCTGGCGCTTCGACGGCGGCATGGAAGTAACGGCCTCATCCTCGCCCCATGTCGTGCCGCTGCCCTGGTCAGATGCCCAGGGGGTCGACCCGGAGGAAGCCTTCGTCGCCTCCCTGTCCAGCTGCCATATGTTGTGGTTCCTGTCACTCGCAGCCAAGCAGGGGTTTCGGGTCGATAGCTACGCCGACCACGCCCAAGGCGTGATGGCCAGAAATGCCGAGGGCCGACTGGCCATGACCGAGGTCCTGTTGCGCCCGCGCGTGGTCTTCGGCGGGGAGCCGCAGCCGAACCCCGAGCAACTGACGGCCCTTCACGAAAAGGCCCACGAGGAATGCTTTATCGCCAACTCGGTGAAAAGCCGAGTGCGTTGCGAGCCGGTGTTAGGGTAACGCCCGGGGCCTGACGACGCCGCGAAACGCAGGCTCTCCGGGAACTCGACCGACATGCAGCCGCGGCTATGGAGGCCGTATGACCGACAAACAGAAACAGGATGAGCAGCCGTTGACCTTGCGCGAGATGCTGCAGAGCGTTGTGGCGGCAGCCTTCGGCGTGCAGAGCAACAAACACCGCGCGCGTGACTTCAGCCGCGGCAAGCCGAGTCACTTCATCATTCTCGGTGTGCTGTTCACCCTGGTCTTCGTCTTGATGCTCTTCGCCGTGGTCAAGCTGGTCCTGCACCTGGCCGGCCTCTGATCACTGCAGCAACGGCTCGACCGAAAAGCGGTAGTTGCTCAGCTGCGGCCGGTACAACGCACTGAACCTGCGGAAGTCGAGCCCATAGCCCGGCACCCGCAGGCGTTTCGCCAGGGCCGCGGCCCGCTTTTCGTCGAGCAGGCTGAACACCCCATCGACGCGGTCCTTGCCGCCCCGCTGCGCGAAGTCCTGCCCGGCGTGATAGTCATGCAGCAGCACCATGGCCCAGCCGCCCAGGGTGAAGTGCCCGCCCGCCAGCACACACAACGAGCCCGAGATACGCGCCTGGAGCACCTCTTCCGAGTTGTTCAGCGCGGAAAAATGCAGGTCCCTGCCCGGGTGTCGATCCAGCTCCCGCGCCGCACGCATCGCGCCGAACGCCATTTCGTCATTCGCGGCCCAGACCAGGCTCGCATTGGGATAGCGCGGCAGCAGCAACTGCGCCTGCTGATAAGCACGCTGTCGCGCCCACTTGCCATATACCAGCTGCTGCAACTTCACTTCCGGATGCTCCGCCAGCGCCTGGCGCAAGCCATCTTCTCGCAGCGTGGCCGAAGGTGTGTGACGTACCCCGGAAAATGCCAGCATCTCCCCCGCGCGGCCACCGAGCTTGGCGATCAACGCCTTGCCCATCAGGTAGCCCGCTTCCTTGTCATTGGGAACCAGGCTGCCGATCCAGTTCCCATAGTGTTCCCGCGTGCCGCCGACAAGCGCCTGCTGCTCCGGCGTCAGGGTGCTGTGCAGGGAGAAAAGCTTGATCCGACTGTCGGCGAACAGTCTCAGCAGCTCGGGGCCGGTATACATTTCATTGACGAACAGCAGATAGTCAGGCTGTTCGGCATCAGCCAGCACCTGGCGCGCATTGCTCAATAGAAGCTTGGGATCGCGTTCGCCGTAGATCACCCGCAGGCGCATGCCGAGACTGGTGGCGGCGGCCTGCATGAAGTCGCTGTAACCGACCCAGAAGGGTTCGTCGGAATAACCCGGATTGAGAAATACCACGGATGCACCCGGCACCCCGGCCTCCGCCTTGGCAGGCGCGGCCAGTGCTGCCTCGCAAGAAGCGAGTAACACCAGGCTAAAGAAAATTCTGACAACCGCCTCGACCACGCCATGCATCCCCACCCAGAAAAGCGCGCGCAGTATACGGCCGATCAGGTGGCCGTCTGCCACCACCCGTCAGCCGACTGCAATTGAGTGGACCTGGCTCTAATGCCCACTAGTGGCTGTTGGCGGGCCTACTGCTGGCTGACCCAGAAAACCGCCGTGGCAACGACAATCAGGATCAGGGTAAAGATGGCCCTGGCATCGACGACGCTATCGCGGTTATCCGGTGCGGAGTGCTCGGTCATTTGGCTAGCCCTTTTTTGTGTTTATGGGTACGTCGCTGTGCAGTTAAGACCAGGCCAGGCGCGTGCTCAAGCAGTGGGGTTATGCCCCGCCCCATCCTTAGCGCAAAAGGTTCTTTCCATATATTTAAACATCACTTTTGCGCATATCCCCGAACTGGTATCTTCCTTCGCCTCCGCTGGGAGAGCGCGGCCGTGCGCGCTGATTTGCTGCAAGCAGCCTGATAACAGGACACTTCATGTACGTATACGACCAGTACGACCAACAAATCATCGAGGACCGCGTCCAGCAGTTCCGTGATCAAACGCGCCGCTACCTGGCGGGCGAGCTGAGTGGCGAAGAGTTCCGCCCGCTGCGCCTGCAGAATGGCCTGTATATCCAGCGCTTCGCGCCGATGCTGCGCATCGCCGTGCCCTACGGCCTGCTGTCGTCCCAGCAAGTGCGCATGCTGGCCAGGATCGCCCGTGACTACGACAAGGGTTACGCGCACATCAGCACCCGGCAGAACGTCCAGTTCAACTGGCCGGAGCTGGAAGACGTGCCGCAGATTCTCGCCGAGCTGGCCACCGTGCAGATGCAT
This sequence comes from Pseudomonas sp. MBLB4123, assembly GCF_051904775.1. Lineage (NCBI taxonomy): Bacteria > Pseudomonadati > Pseudomonadota > Gammaproteobacteria > Pseudomonadales > Pseudomonadaceae > Pseudomonas > Pseudomonas sp. MBLB4123. The sequence continues at coordinate 1,048,289 of NZ_CP196711.1, read as the reverse complement.
GCGATCCAGACCAGCGGCAACTGCATCCGCAACACCACCACCGATCAGTTCGCCGGCGTGGCCAAGGACGAGATCGTCGATCCGCGCCCCTGGTGCGAGATCATTCGCCAGTGGTCGACCTTCCACCCCGAGTTCACCCACCTGCCGCGCAAGTTCAAGATCGCGGTCAACGGCGCCGTCAGCGACCGTGCCGCCATCGAGGTGCACGACATCGGCCTGGAAGCGGTGAAGAACGATGCCGGCGAGCTGGGCTTCCGCGTATCGGTCGGCGGCGGTCTGGGCCGCACCCCGGTGGTCGGCAGTTTCATCAATGAGTTCCTGCCCTGGCAGCACCTGATCAGCTACCTCGACGCCATCCTGCGCGTGTACAACCGCTACGGCCGTCGTGACAACAAGTACAAGGCGCGCATCAAGATCCTGGTCAAGGCCCTGACCCCCGAGGTCTTCGCCGAGCGGGTCAACGCCGAATGGGCCCACCTCAAGGACGGCCCCACCACCCTGACCGAAGCCGAGGTGGCCCGTGTGGCCGCCCACTTCGTCGACCCGGACTACCGGGACCTGCAGGATCAGGACGCCGCCCTGGCCGAGTGGGATGCCCAGCATCCCGGCTTCGCCCGCTGGCGCCAGCGCAACTGCTTCGCCCACAAGAAGCCCGGCTATGTCGCCGTGACCCTGTCGCTCAAGCCCACCGGCGTCGCCCCGGGTGACGTGACCGACAAGCAACTGGATGCCATCGCCGACCTGGCCGAGCGCTACAGCTTCGGCGAGGTGCGCAACAGCCATAACCAGAACATCATCCTCGCCGACGTCGAGCAGGCGCAGCTGTTCACCCTGTGGGGCGAACTGCGCGAGCAGGGCTTCGCCACGCCCAACGTCGGCCTGCTGACCGACATCATCTGCTGCCCGGGCGGCGACTTCTGCTCCCTGGCCAACGCCAAGTCGATCCCGGTGGCCGAGGCCATCCAGCGCCGTTTCGACGACCTCGACTACCTGTTCGACATCGGCGACATCGACCTGAACATCTCCGGCTGCATGAACGCCTGCGGTCACCACCACGTCGGCCATATCGGCATCCTCGGGGTGGACAAGAAGGGCCAGGAGTTCTACCAGGTCTCCCTCGGCGGCAGTTCCGGCCGCGAGGCCAGCCTGGCGCAGATCCTCGGCCCGTCCTTCGCCCAGGACGACATGCCGGACGTGATCGACAAGATCATCAAGGTCTACGTCGAGCAGCGCAACGAAGAAGAAAGTTTCCTCGACACCTTCCGCCGCATCGGTGTCGACCCGTTCAAGGAGCGCGTATATGCAGCGAATCATTAAGAACGGCCAGGTAGTCGACGAAAGCTGGCATCTGCTGCCCAAGGACGTGAGCTTCGACGAGCTGCCCAACTGCGACGACGTGATAGTGCCGCTGGGCCTGTGGGTCGACCACGCCCCGGCCCTGAAGGCCCGCGACGGCGGCCTCGGGGTCTGGCTGGAGGCCGGCGAAGAGATCGAGGAGATCGCCGACCAGCTGGACAACTTCCAGGTGATCGCCCTGAACTTCCCGTCCTTCACCGATGGCCGGCACTGCTCCACCGCCTACCTGCTGCGCACCCGCTACGGCTACAAGGGCGAAGTGCGCGCCATCGGCGACGTGCTGCGCGACCAGCTGTTCGCCCTCAAGCGCTGCGGTTTCGATGCCTTCGCCCTGCGGGAAGACAAGGACCCGCAGGATGCGCTGAAGGCCTTCGACGAGTTCTCCGAGGTCTACCAGGCCTCCAGCGACCAGCCGCTGCCGCTGTTCCGCCGCCGCGCCTGAGCTGCATCGCCACGCACGAGCCCCGCTATGCGGGGCTCGTGCGCTTCAGGCCCTGACGCTGTCCCAGGCCACCTGCGCCAACAGCTCGCGGCAATCGCCCAGCGCCGTCTGAGTCCGCCCCGCTAACCAGTTGCGGGCGAAGTCCTGGCTCGGGCCGATGATCACCGAGGCGAAGCAATCGACCGGCATCGTCTTGAACAGACCCTGCTCGCGATACCCCGCCAATGCCTCGAAGATACGCGCGTAATGCTGCCGATTGGCCGCGCGCAGCTGCTCGCCCATCTCACCCGCCTCGACCCGCCCCCGGCTGTGCAGGATGAAGCGCGCCCAGTCCGGATTGGCCACCACCCAATCGATATAGCTGGTGACCAGCAACTTGACGCAGTCCTCCGCGCCCTGCGCCTCGGCGAAACCCGCCTCGAGCGCCGTCGCATACTCGGCGGTGCCGGCCAGATACAGGGCCGCGATGATGCGCTCCTTGTTGCCGAAATGGTGGTACAGGCTGCCGATGCTGGCGCCGGAGCGATCCCGGATCATCTCGATGGTCGTGGCATCCACCCCCGCCTCGGTGAAGCAGGCCAGCGCCGCCTGGAGGATCTCGTTCTTGCGCGATGGGCGGCCCATGTGTCTCCTCGAATCACTCAGTAGAATTATTTTCTAGAATTAATTTCTGGCACTCGTATACTGCCTCGGCGCGCGCACATTCTCAAACGATTCACCACCAGGAGAGTCCCATGAGTCAGATGTTGCAGATGTTCCAGCAGGCCGGGGCGGCCCAGTTCAGCACCATGATCGGCCAGGTCGCGCCCTACTTCGCCAGCATCGCCCCACAGTTCGTCGAACTGCGTCCGGGCTATGCCGAGGTCAGCTTCGCCAAGCGCCGCGAGGTGCTCAACCACATCGGCACCGTGCACGCCATCGCCCTGTGCAACGCCGCCGAGCTGGTGGCCGGCACCATGACCGATGCATCGATTCCCGCCGGGTGCCGCTGGATTCCCCGGGGCATGACGGTGGAGTACCTGGCCAAGGCCGATGGCGATATTCGCGCGGTGGCCGATGGCAGCGCCGTGGACTTTAGCGCGCCGGGCGACGTGAAGGTCCCGGTTATGGCCTATGTCGGCGACAAGCCGGTACTGCGCGCCGAGATCACCATGTACGTCAGCCGGGCCTGAAGGCGAACGGCCCGGTGTCACCGGGCCGTTGTCTCGCTTGCGCCTCAGTCGAGCCGCACCAGCACGCGGCCGACCTGCTGGCCGGCGAGGATTACGCGAATGGCCTCGGGCAGTTGCTGCAGACCGACCTCGGTGACCAGGCGATCCAGACCCTCGAGCTTCCATTGCAACGACAGCTTGTCCCACATGGACGCCTTGACCACCAGCGGCAGCTCGACCGAGTCGACCCCCAGCAGATTCACCCCACGCAGGATGAAAGGCAGCACGTTGGCCTTGAAGCCGACGCCGGCGGTCAGGCCGCAGCAGGCCACGCTACCGCCGTAGCGCAGGGACTTGACCACATTGAACAGGATGTCGCCGCCCACGGTGTCCACCGCGCCGGCCCACTGCTCCTTGAGCAGCGGCCGCTCGCCGCCCTCCTGCAATTCGCTGCGCAGCACGATACGCTCGGCGCCCAGGGCCTCTAGAAACGCGCCCTGCTCCGCCTTGCCGGTGGACGCCGCCACCTGGTAGCCGAGCTTGGCCAGCAAAGCCACGGCAACGCTGCCCACGCCGCCGGTGGCCCCGGTCACCAGGACGGGGCCGGAATCGGCAGCGACCCCGGCCTGTTCCAGCTTGTCGACACACAGGCCGGCGGTCAGTCCGGCGGTGCCGAGCACCATCGCCTCGCGCAGCGACAGACCGGCGGGCCGCTTGAGCGCCCAGGCCGCCGGGACGCGGATGTACTGACCGAAGCCGCCGGCGGTGTTCATGCCCAGGTCGTAACCGGTGACTATCACCTCATCACCCTCGCCGAACTCGGCGACGCTCGATGCCTCCACCACCCCGGCGGCGTCTATGCCGGGGGTGTGCGGGAACTGCTTGGTCACCCCGCGATTGCCACTGGCGGACAAGGCATCCTTGTAGTTCAGCGAGGAGTACCGGACCCGAATCAGCAACTCGCCGGCGGGCAAATCGTTGGTGTCGCGCTCGACTATCGCCTGCTCGAACTCACCCTCCGCGCCTTCGCGGGCCTGCAGTGCCATGAACTTACCCATGTCGATCCCCCTGTGACAGATAGTGGCTTACCAGAAGCGTTGCTGGTTGAGGCGGCTCAGCCAGTTGAGCGCAAAACGATCCAGGGCCACGCTGGCCGCCAGGCCGACGCGTTCCTGCAGACTCTTCTTGGTGGCGAAATGCAGGTGGAACAGCTCGGCCTCTTTGGCCCGGTTGGCCAGGTATTCATCGCTGGTCTTCAGCTCGTCGACCAGCTGTTTCTCCAGAGCCGCCAGGCCCAGCCAGACTTCGCCGGTGGCCACCTCCTCGATCTGCAATTGCGGGCGGTAGCGGGAGACGAAGCCCTTGAACAGCCCGTGGATGGTTTCCAGGTCTTCCTGGAACTTCTCCCGGCCCTTTTCGGTGTTTTCGCCGAAGACGGTGAGGGTGCGCTTGTACTCGCCGGCGGTCAGCACCTCGAAATCGATGTTGTGCTTCTTCAGCAAGCGATGCACATTGGGCAGCTGCGCCACCACACCAATGGAGCCGAGGATGGCGAAGGGCGCGGAGAGGATCTTCTCGCCGATGCAGGCCATCATGTAGCCACCGCTGGCGGCCACCTTGTCGATGCACACGGTCAGCGGAATGTGCGCCTCGCGAATGCGCGCCAGCTGCGAGGCGGCCAGACCGTAACCGTGGACCATGCCACCGCCGCTTTCCAGGCGCACCACCACCTCGTCCTGGGGCTTGGCCATGCTCAGCAGGGCCGTGACTTCGTGGCGCAGCTGGTCGACGGCCGATGCCTTGATGTCACCATTGAAATCCAGCACGAACACCCGCGGCTTGTGCCCGCCGGATTTCTTCGCCAGTTTCTCGGCCTTGGCCTCCGCCTTGTGCAGCGCCTTGAGCTGGTCCTTGTCCAGCACCGCCTGCTCCAGGCGCCGGCGCAATGCCTTGTAGAAGTCGTTGAGCTTATCCACCTGCAACTGCCCAGGCGTCTTGCGCCCCTTACCGCGTGCCGCGACACCCGCCGCCAGCAAGACCAGAACGGCGACCACCAGGGTCACCACCTTGGCCAGAAAGCTTGCATATTCAGCCAGAAACTCCACACCCATTCCCCTCGTTATCCATGCCAGCGCCCACCCCTGAGCAGCGCCCGCGCCGTTCAAGCATACCGACGCCCCCGCACCGCGGCCAGCCACCGGCCGCACACGGAGGCCTTCGCAGGGATTCAAACAAGCGTATGTTTTTTCGTTGACAGTCCCCCGCTATCCTCATACCCTCGCGAAACTCTAACCGTACCGGGATTGCAGCGGACGTGGGCAGCATTTACCTGATCCGACATGGTCAAGCCTCGTTTGGCGCCGACGATTACGACGTGCTGTCCCCCATCGGCATCCGCCAGGCCGAGGTGCTGGGCGCGCACCTCGCGCAACTCGGTATTTGCCTCGACCGCTGCCTGAGCGGGAGCCTGCGCCGCCAGCAACACACCGCCAACGCCGCGCTGGCTCAACTGAGCGGCGCCGGCCAATCGATTCCGCCACTGGAGATCGACGCGGCGTTCAATGAGTTCGATGCCGATGCCGTCATCCGTGCCCTGCTCCCCGGCCTGCTTCCCGAGGAGCCCGAGGCCCTGCATATCTTGCGCAACGGTGCGCAGAACCGTGGCGAATTTCAACGCCTGTTCGCCCGGCTGATCGGTCGCTGGATTTCCGGGGAATACGAGCAGCCTGAGCTGCAGAGTTGGCCGCAGTACGTGGCCCAGGTCCAGGGAGGCCTCGCCCGCCTGCTGGAACGGGCCGGACGCGGTCAGAACATTGCCCTGTTCACCTCTGGCGGGGCCATAACCGCGCTGCTACACCTGATCACCGGGGTACCGGCGGCCAAGGCCTTCGAACTGAACTGGCAAATCGTCAATACCTCCCTGAGCTGCCTGAAGTTTCGCGGCACTCAGGTGAGCCTGGCTTCCTTCAACAGCCAAACCCACTTGCAGCTGCTGAAGGCGCCGGAACTCATCACCTTTCGCTGAGTGCCGGCCCACTGTGCCCATAAGGGCACGAGAAAAACCTGAAATCAAAGGAAGAAACCATGAGCGTTGCAGACATCGTCCAAACCATGCAGTCCAAGTTCAACGCCGGTGCCGCCGCAGGCCTGGACCTGGTATTCCAGTTCAATATCGAAGACGGCGAGAACCACTACCTGGTAGTCAAGGACGGCACCTGCGACGTCCAACAGGGTGATGCGGACAACGCCAACGTGACCCTGATCATGGACACCGAGACCCTCAAGGGCATCACCAGCGGCGAAACCGACGGCATGCAGGCCTTCATGGCCGGCAAGCTGCGCGCCGAAGGCGACATGATGCTGGCCATGAAGCTGGGCGAGCTGTTCCCGGTCTAAGCCTCAAGGTCGGATCGACTCGAAGAAAACCGGAGTTCTAGACTCCGGTTTTTTTTCGCCCGAGCACCGGGGGCCGCGATGAATCAGGCACTTTGATTGTGGGGCAACACGCCCGCCTATTAAGGCGCATGTTGCTTGTGACAGCCCGGGTGCAGCATTAGATTAGCCAATAATATCGGGCACCTATCATAACTAGAAGGGATATGCATGGCGCTTACTGACCAATCCACCCGCATCCGCGCAGGCGAAGAACTCGACGCCACGATCATCGACCCCTATCTCAAGTCCCAGATCCCCGGACTGACCGGCGAACCGCGCATCAGCCAGTTTCCCGGCGGCGCCTCGAACCTGACCTACCTGCTCGAGTATCCGGAGCAGGAATTCGTCCTGCGCCGCCCCCCCTTCGGTCACAAGGCCAAGTCCGCCCATGACATGGGTCGCGAATTTCGCATCCTCAACCGGCTCAACGCCGGCTTCCCTTATTGTCCCAAGGCCTACGTGCACTGCACCGACGAGTCGGTGCTAGGCGCCGAGTTCTATGTGATGGAGCGGGTCAAGGGCATCATCCTGCGCTCGGAAATGCCGGCCGAGCTGAACTTCGATGCCGGGCAGACCCGCGCCCTGTGCAAGAGCTTCATCGACAAGCTGGTCGAGCTGCACCAGGTCGACTACCAGGCCTGCGGCCTGGGCGACCTGGGCAAGCCGGAAGGCTACGTGCAACGGCAGATAGGCGGCTGGAGCGACCGCTACGAGAAGGCCCTGACCCCCGATGCGCCGCTGTGGGAGCCGGTCAAGGCCTGGCTCAAGGACAAGATGCCGGCCGACCATCACAAGCCGGGCATCGTGCACAACGACTACCGCTTCGACAACGTGATCCTCGATCCGCACAACCCGATGCAGATCATCGGCGTGCTGGACTGGGAGCTGACCACCATCGGCGACCCGCTGATGGACCTGGGCAACACCCTCGCCTACTGGATCGAGGCCGGCGATCCGCCGCCGGTGCAACTGATGCGCCGCCAACCGAGCAACGCGCCGGGCATGCTGACCCGCCAGGAGTTCGCCGACTATTACGCCGAGCGCGCCGGGATCGAGATCAAGAGCATCGACTTCTACTACTGCTACGGTCTGTTCCGCCTGGCCGGCATCGTCCAGCAGATCTACTACCGCTACTACCACGGCCAGACCCAGGACAAACGCTTCGCCCAGTTCGTCCACATGAACACGCTGCTGGAACAGATGAGCCTGCAAGTCATCGCCCAGTCGCAGCTGTAATCCGGCCGAACAGGCCCCAGATAAAAGGAAAAGCCCATGTCCAAGACGCAACTGTTCGACCTCGACGGCAAGATCGCCTTCGTCTCCGGCGCCAGCCGCGGCATCGGCGAGGCCATCGCCAAGCTGCTGGCCCAGCAAGGCGCCCACGTGATCGTCTCCAGCCGCAAGCTCGAGGGCTGTCAGGCGGTGGCCGACGCCATCACCGCCGCCGGCGGCAAGGCCACCGCGATCGCCTGCCATATCGGCGAGATGGAGCAGATCAGCGCCGTCTTCGCGCAGATCCGCGAGCAGTTCGGCCGCCTGGACATCCTGGTCAACAACGCCGCCACCAACCCGCAGTTCTGCAACGTGCTGGACACCGATCTGGGCGCCTTCCAGAAGACCGTCGACGTCAACATCCGCGGCTATTACTTCATGTCCATCGAGGGCGGCAAGTTGATGAAACAGAACGGCGGCGGCAGCATCATCAACGTCGCCTCGATCAACGGCGTCTCCCCGGGAGAATTCCAGGGCATCTACTCGGTGACCAAGGCCGCGGTGATCAGCATGACCAAGGTCTTCGCCAAGGAGTGCGCGCAGTTCGGCATCCGCTGCAACGCCCTGCTGCCGGGGCTGACCGATACCAAGTTCGCCTCGGCCCTGACCCAGAACGACGCCATCCTCAACCTGGCCCTGCAGCGCATCCCACTCAAGCGCGTGGCCGACCCCGGCGAAATGGCCGGCACCGTCCTCTACCTGGCCAGCGACGCCTCCAGCTACACCACGGGGGTGGCGCTCAACGTCGATGGCGGTTTCCTCGCCTGATACGACTGCCGCCCACAAAAAAGGGACCCTCTGCGGTCCCTTCTTCATGCCTCGCCGACAGGCGCCTACTGCCAGTCCTGCAGGGCCTTGTCGGCCGCCGGATTCATCGGCTGGGCCAGCAGTCCGGTAGGCGTCAGGCTGACGGCGTACACGGCCTTGTCGGCCAGCGGCAGGAAGGTCACCCGGCGAGCCTGGGCGTCGAACATGAACAGGTCATGCCGGCCGAGGCGCAGCCAGCGCCACAGATCCACGCCATAAGGGCTCTGCGCCAACTCGACCCGGGCATGCTGAGCCAATGCCTGCTGCTCGATGGTGAAGAAGCGTCCTGACAACTTTTCCAGGCGATAGCCGGGCTGCAAGCCGATCAACGCGGCCAGGCCCTTCCACTGCAACAGACGCGCATCCAGCTGCCACAGATCGCCCTCGAAGGTGAAAGTGCGCTCGCGCCCCCCCTCCTGCACGCTGACGCGATAAGCCGAGCCATCCGCCTGGAAGGTCAGGGTCGCCAGGGGTTTGCCTTCGACTATCGGCCGGTAGCTGGACAGGTCATAGGCCACCAAGCCGATCAATCCGGCCACCGCCAGAAACGCCAGGCCACAGGTGCCGCGCAACCAGCCGAAAAACCAGCGCGGGTTGAACAGGATGCGCGCGGCGACCACCACCGCCAGCAACGCCAGTAATGCGGTCGCCCAAGCCAGAGCGTCGTACTGCATCGACTCCATTCCTTCTACCGGAAAATAGCGGCATTATGCGCTGCCGTCGCGCGCCTCGAACAGCGAGCACGCGGCACAATCGGACATAGGTCGTCTTTTCATGCCTTTTCCCTTCGAGCTGGCCGTCGACCCGGCGATGCTGGCGGTTCTGGCCCTGGTCGCGTTCCTCGCCGGGTTTGTCGATGCCATCGCCGGCGGCGGCGGCCTGCTGACCATACCCGCATTGCTGACCGCAGGCCTGCCGCCCCATCTGGTGCTCGGCACCAACAAGCTGTGCGCCACCTTCGGCTCCGCCACGGCCAGCTACACCTTCTACCGGCGCAAGCTGTTCGCCCCGGCACAGTGGCGCAACGCCCTGCTCGGCACGGCCCTCGGCGCCCTGCTCGGCGCGGCGGTGGCCCACTGGATGCCGGCGGCCTGGCTCAACCAGATGCTGCCGGCCGTGGTCTTCGCCTGCGGGCTCTACCTGCTGCTGGGCAGGCCTCCCGAAGCCCCCACTGGCTCCCTGGCACCGCCCGCAAAACTCCGGCAATGGCCACAAGGCCTCGGGCTGGGCTTCTACGATGGCATCGCCGGCCCGGGAACCGGGGCCTTCTGGACCGTCAGCAGCCTGCTGCTCTATCCCCTCGATCTGGTGCGTGCCAGCGGCGTGGCGCGCAGCATGAACTTCGTCAGCAACGCCTGTGCACTGGCGGTATTCATCGGTACCGGGCAGGTGGCCTGGGTGCTCGGCCTGAGCATGGGCATGGCGCTGATGGTCGGTGCCTACCTCGGCGCGCGCACGGCGATCCGCGGCGGCGCGAAGTTCATCCGCCCGGTGTTCATCCTGGTGGTACTGGCGCTGACCGCGCGCCTAGCCTGGCAGCACTGGTTCGGCTAGCCCCAGGCGCCGCGCGACGTACAGGTCGATCAGATAACGGGCGATGGAACGCGGCGCCGGCAACGGTGGCAGCCGGTGCACGCTGAACCATTGCGCATCTTCGATCTCGTCGACCTGCATGACGATCTCGCCGCCGGCGTACTCGGCGTGGAAACCGAGCATCAGCGAATGGGGAAAGGGCCAGCCCTGGCTGCCCAGGTACCGCAGGTTGCCGACCTCGATGCCCACTTCCTCACGGATCTCGCGGGCCACGCACTGCTCCACCGATTCGCCCGGTTCGACGAAGCCGGCCAGGGTGCTGTAGACGCCAGGCACGAAGCGCGGCGAACGCGCCAGCAGGATTTCATCGCCGCGGGTGACCAACGCGATCATGCTCGGCGACAACCGAGGATAATGCCGCAGCGCGCAGCGCGGGCACTGCATGGCGCGCTCCCCCGCCACCGCCACCATCGCCTCGCCGCAGCTGCCACAGAAACGGTGCTGGCGCGCCCAGGTGCCGATCTGCGTGGCATAGCCGAGCAGCCGGAAGATGTCGGCCTCGCCCTGCAACATGACCTGACGCAGACTCTGCCAGGCACAACCCGGCAGGTCCTGCGGCTGCTCCAACTCCAGCAGGTAGACCGCATCGCCAGCGAAGTGGCCGAGCCCCTGCTCGGCGAGGATGGCAAGCGCCTGCTTCTTCAGCCAGTCCCGGGGAAACAGCACGCCATTGGCGTCGCCGAGAAACTGCTGTTGGCAATGCACCAATGCCCAGCCGCCGGGTTGCCGCACATCGAGCAGGGCCGGTTGCCAGTGCCGAGTCATCTAAACGGCCACCTTCATGCCCAGGGCGTGGACGCTGTCGGCGGCCAGATCGAGCACGCTCGGCTGGGTTTCCGGCCGCAATACCGCGCCGGCCTCCAGGTAGTACTCCAGGCTGCTCAAGGCGTCGGCCAGGGTCTCCAAGCGCTGTTCGGAGGGCATCTGCGGCGCATCGAGCATCTGCGTCTGGATATATTCGGCGCAGGCCGCCACCAGCAGGGCCGCGCGCTCCTGACCGAGAAACCACAACCCGCCGCGCACGGCCTGCAGACTGAAGGGCACGTTGGCCAGGTGCATGCGGTCGCCGCCGTTTTCCAGATAGGCGGTGATGGAGCGCTTGGCCAATGCCAGCCCCGCCTGGGCCTCGTCGACCACGACGATGCGCGCCTCCTTGAGCTGGTGCTGGGCGAAAGTTTCGGCCTCCCGTCCCGGCTGCGCCTGGCCGGGGCGACTGTCACGGCGCTCGCAGCTCTCCAGACTGGCGACCATGCCCTCGACATAGAGCACCGCCTCGGCCAGCTTGTTCAGCTCGGCCGGCGGCGGCACCACTTGCTCGCGCCAGCCGGCGACCGTCTGCAACTGAGCCGCCAGCGAGTTGCCCGCCGAACTGAGACCGACCATGCCCAGGGTCTTGCTCAACTTGCCGAGCAAGGCATGCAGGCTGCCGAGGTTCTCCGCCTGCACCGTGCCGCGCTCGATCAGGTCGAGCATGTCCTTGAGACTGGTCAGTTCCTCGCAGATCGCCGAGCTCAGCGAGCGCATCACCGACTGTCCAGGACCGGCCAGGCGCCGATACTCCTCCTCCAGCAGGTGGTCGGTGAACGGCAAGGGGGTCAGACCGAAGACATCCCGCACCGGGGTGACGGCCGGCCCGCGGCTGTCGCCCAGCGCGACCAGGTAGAGCAGCTCCTTGAGCAGGCTGCGGGGCGTTTCATACTGGGCGTGGGCGAGCATCTGCTTGAGCTCGCGGTCGACCCTGGAGAACAGCTGCTTACGCGACTTGCGCGCCAACAGCTGGCCGTCGAGCTGGGCTTCCAGAGCCGCCGCGGCGATCCAGCACAGACGCCCCTGGGGCTCGTTGCCATACAGCCCGTCCAGACGGTTCATCGCCCGGGCCATCAGCTTCAGGCTCGCCAGGGCGTTCTGCTCGCGAATGAAACCGAGCAGCCCGACCTGGTACATGTGTCGCAGGCGCCGCCCCTCGGTTTGCTTGGCCGCGGCATCCAGGGCCGGCGTCGCACGGCGCGGGCGCTGCTGATCGAGGCGCACGCTGAAGAAGAAGCTCTCGGGCAGAGCCGCCTGCCCCCCGGCCAGACGCAGGTGGTTGATCGCCGGCAGCAGCAGCTCGGGCATTTCCTGGCGGTGGGCGTCGACACTCTCCAGATAGCGGCGCAGCACGTGCAAGGCATTGCTCAAGGCCGCCAGCTGTTCGTCGCGCTCGCTGCCGGCATCGGCGGGAATGTCGGTGGCCTGATCGAGCACTTCCTGGGCCAGCAACTCCGCACCGGTCAACTCGATCAGCCTGAGCGCGCCGCGCACCTGCTGCAGCCCTTCCACCGCCTGCTGCAGCAGGCTGCCGTTGTGCCGTTCGGCAATGAACTGCTCCAGGCTGGACTCGGCCTCTTCCATGGTGGTGAACAGTTCATCGCGCACCAGACTCAGCGACCTGGTTCCTGAAACCATGGCTAACGCGCCTCCCGCGCCGGTAGAAAAGACAGTTGCGGGCAGCGCATCAGTCGGCGAACTCCGGTTTCTGCTTGCTCATGTGCGCCGCCATGGCCACGCGTAGATCTGCCGACTGCAGCATCGCGGCGTTCCAGGTGGCGACGTACTCCAGGCCATCGTCGACCCGGTGGTCGCGCATGTAGCGAATCATTTCCTTGGTGCCGCGCACCGCGATCGGCGACTTGGCGGCGATCTCCCGGGCGATCTCCATCACCCCGTCGAGCAGCGCCGAGGCATCGCCGAAGGTGCGGTTGACCAGGCCGATGCGGCGCGCCTCCTCGCCGTCGATGGTCCGACCGGTATAGGCCAGCTCGCGCATCATGCCGTCGCCGATGATCCGCGGCAGGCGCTGCAGGGTGCCGACATCCGCGGCCATGCCGATGTCGATCTCCTTGATCGAGAACTGCGCATCGACGGTGGAGTAACGCATATCGCAGGCGGCGATCAGGTCGATGGCACCGCCCAGGCAGTAGCCCTGGATCGCCGCCAGCACCGGCTTGCGGCACTGGTCCACGGCATTGAACGAACCCTGCAGCTCGAGGATCTTGCGCCGCAGGGTCTCGGCGTTGCGGCCGACGTCCTTGCCCAGCTGGCTGCCGACCTGGGCCAGCAGCATCAGGTCGATACCGGAGGAGAAATGCTTGCCGGCCCCCGACAAAACCACCACCCGGACCTCGTCCGTGGCGTCGACCCAGCGGAAGATCTCGATGATCTCCGACCAGAAGTCGGCATTCATGGCATTGACCTTTTCCGGCCGATTGATCGTCACATGGGCGACCTTATCTGCCAACTCGACACGAAAGGCTTTGTAGTCGGACACGGCAGTCATCCTCGAGCAGATGGCGCGAACGCGCCGAGATATTCTTGGGATTAGAACCGGGCAACTATAACAAGGACGTCATGAATGTCGATGCCGGCCAGTGTGACGCAGACCACGTCGCGGGACTTAAGTCGGCGTTCGCAACCCATCGTTAAACGATTGATCTACCTAGGGTCTGATGCAGTCGACGGTGTAGACAATGCCCTGCGCGCCCTCCTGGCGCTGCAGGCCATGCACGTCCGCATCGAAGCCGGGGAAGCTGTTATCGAAGGTGCGGGCGAACGCCAGGTAATCGATGATCGCCCGGGTGGCCGGGGTGAAGCGCTCGCCCGGCATGATCAGCGGAATGCCCGGCGGGTAAGGCACCAGCATCACGGCGGCGATGCGCCCTTCGAGCCGGTCGATCGGCACGGCCTCGACCTCGCCGCGCACCAACTGGTCATAGGCGTCGGCCGGCTTCAGCGCCACCTCCGGCAGCACCGTGTACATGCGCTTGAGCGCCTTGGCCGTGGCGTTCTCCCGGTAGCAGCCGTGCAGCGCATCGCACAGGTCGCGCAGGCCCATGCCCTGGTAGTGGGCGCCACCGGCCTGGGCGATGGAGGGCAAGGCCTCGCTCAACGCCTGGTTCGCGTCGTAGCAGCGCTTGAACTCCAGCAACTCGGTCAGCAGGGTGCTCCACTTGCCCTTGGTGATGCCCATGGAGAACAGCACCAGGAAGGAGTACAGACCGGTCTTCTCCACCACCAGGCCGCGCTCCCAGAGGAACTTGCCGACCACCGCCGCGGGTATCCCGCACTGGTCCAGCTTGCCGCCGGCGGTCAGCCCCGGGGTCACCAGGGTGACCTTGATCGGATCGAGCAGCACATAGTCCTCGGCCACCTCGCCGAACCCATGCCACTCGGCCTGCGGCTGCAGCAGCCAGTCGCCGGTCGCCACCACCTCGGCGCCCTCCGCCCGCGGCGGCTGCCAGATGCTGAACCACCAGTCGTCGGCCTCGAGGTTCTGCCGCAGATTGGCCAGGGCACGGCGAAAGCTCAGGGCCTCGTCGAAGGTCTCCTGGATCAGCGAGCGACCGGCCGGCCCCTCCATCATCGCCGAGGCCACGTCCAGGGAGGCGATGATGCCGTACTGCGGCGAGGTGGAAATATGCATCATGAAGGCTTCGTTGAAGCGGTCGCGATCCAGCTGGCGGCTGCCGCTGTCCCGCACGTGGATCATCGAGGCCTGGCTGAAGGCCGCCAGCAGCTTGTGGGTGGAATGGGTGGTGAACACCAGCGGCCCCTCGGCCTCGCACGAAGTACCCATGCCGTAACGCCCGGCATAGAACTCGTGGAAGGCGGCATAGGCGTACCAGGCCTCGTCGAAATGCAGCACCTCGACGCTGTCGCCCAGGGTCTGCTTGATCAGCTCGGCGTTGTAGCACAGGCCGTCGTAGGTGGAGTTGGTCACCACCGCGAGCTTGACCTTCGGCGCCCCGCCGCCGGCCGCGCGGGCCTGGGCCAGCGGACTGGCGGCGATCTTGGCGCGGATCGAGTCGGCGGAGAACTCGCCGAGCGGAATCGGCCCGATGATGCCCAGCTCGTTGCGTTCCGGGCTCAGGTACAGGGGGATGGCGCCGGTCATGATGATCGAGTGGAGGATCGACTTGTGGCAGTTGCGGTCCACCAGCACCAGATCGTCGCGACCGACCATGCTGTGCCAGACGATCTTGTTGGCCGTCGAGGTGCCGTTGATCACGAAATAAGTGTGGTCGGCGCCGAAGTTGCGCGCCGCCCGCGCCTCGGCCTCGGCCAGGGGACCGGTGTGATCCAGCAGCGAACCCAGCTCCGGCACCGACACCGACAGGTCCGAGCGTAGCGTGTTCTCGCCGAAGAACTGGTGGAAGGCCTGGCCCACCGGGCTCTTGCGGTAGGCCACGCCGCCGCCATGGCCGGGGGTGTGCCAGGAATAGTTGGACTGGGCGGTGTGCTGCACCAGGGCCTTGAAGAACGGCGGCAGCAGGCCATCGAGGTAATTGCGTGCGGCGCGCGCCACCTGGCGGGCGAGAAAGGCCACGGTGTCCTCGAACAGGTAGAGGATGCCGCGCAGCTGGTTGAGGTCGGCCATGGCCTCGGCCGGCGCGTTCTCGATGGTCACCTGCTCGCCGAGGGCGAAGATCGGCAAGTGCGGCGCCCGCACCCGGGCGATACGGATCAGCTCGACCATGTCCGCCAAAAGGTGCTTGTTCTCCCCCGCGCCCTCGGCCGTCACCAGGATGCAGGCCAGGCCGTGGTGGGTCGAGGCGACGATGCGGCCCTCCGCGGCGCTGGCGGTGGCGACGATGCTGAAGCCGTCCTGTTCCAGTTCGCGGGCGATGGCCCGCACCCGCTCGCCGGCCACGGTGTCGGCCTTGATGTCGCGGTGGACGATCAGCACGGGGAACTTGAGGTCTTTGTACATGGCGGCTCCTGCTCGGCGATAAGGGTTGGCCTGCCCTCAGGGTAGAGGCTCCGGGAGACCATGTGACAAGAAAGTTATAAGAACTCGGCTGCATGTC
The DNA here is from genome assembly GCF_051904775.1 of Pseudomonas sp. MBLB4123. Taxonomy (NCBI): domain Bacteria; kingdom Pseudomonadati; phylum Pseudomonadota; class Gammaproteobacteria; order Pseudomonadales; family Pseudomonadaceae; genus Pseudomonas; species Pseudomonas sp. MBLB4123. The sequence continues at coordinate 1,032,390 of NZ_CP196711.1, read as the reverse complement.
GCCTCTCGCCCATCCGACCAGAACTGCAAAATGACTCGACAGCACGTCTGAATGACCAGATTTTTCATCTAATTGATGCCTTGTGAGTCTTATTGTCGAATCAACTGCTCTCTAGACTGGCCCCATCTGACACGCAACCTTGGAGATAACAACAATGAACGTCCTCCTGCTCGGCGCGGGCCACATCGGCTACACCATCGCTCAACTGCTGCACAAATCCGGCGACTACCAGGTGCTGGTGGCCGACCGCGACGCCACCTCGCTGCAGGCCATCGCCGACCTGGGCATCGCCACCCGCGAGCTCGACTCGGCCGACAGCAAGGCCCTGGAAGCCGCCATGCAGGGCCAGGATGCGGTGCTCAACGCCCTGCCCTATCACATGGCCATCGCCGTGGCCCAAGCCGCCAAGGCCACCGCCACCCACTACTTCGACCTGACCGAAGACGTGCACGCGACCAAGACCATCATGGAACTGGCCAAGGACGCCAAGACCGCCTTCATGCCGCAGTGCGGCCTGGCCCCGGGCTTTATCGGCATCGCCGCCCACTCCCTGGCGCGCCACTTCGACAGCGTGCGCGAGGTGAAGATGCGCGTCGGCGCCCTGCCCGAGTTCCCCACCAATGCGCTGAAGTACAACCTGACCTGGAGCGTCGACGGCCTGGTCAACGAGTACTGCCACCCCTGCGAGGCCATCCGCAACGGCAAGCTGCAGATGGTCCAGCCGCTGGAAGGTCTGGAGCACTTCTCCCTGGACGGTGTCGAGTACGAGGCCTTCAACACCTCCGGCGGCCTCGGCACCCTGTGCGAGACCCTGCAAGGCAAGGTCGAGGTGCTCGATTACAAGACCGTGCGTTACCCGGGCCACCGCGACCTGATGAAGTTCCTCCTGGAGGACCTGCGCCTGGCCGACAACCAGGACAAGCTCAAGGACATCCTGCGCGGCGCGGTGCCCAGCACCATGCAGGACGTGGTGCTGGTGTTCGTCACCGTCAACGGCCTGCGCGGCGGCAAGCTGGTACAGGAGGTGTTCAGCCGCAAGATCTTCGCCGCCGAACAGAACGGCCGCCTGACCAGCGCCATCCAGATCACCACCGCCGCCGGCATCTGCGCCGCCCTGGACCTGTTCCGCGAGCAGCGCCTGCCGCAGTCGGGCTTCATCAGCCAGGAGCAGGTGTCGCTGGAAGACTTCCTGGGCAACCGTTTCGGCCAGGCCTACGAAGAGCACGACGCGGAAGCTCAAGAGGCCGCCTAAGCCTCAATGAGTCCCCGATCCCCGGTCACCGGCAGCAACCCTGTCGGCGACCGGGGATTTTTATTGCCCGCACTATAGGCGCCTATGGCGCCAAGCCCACGCCCGCACGGCGGCCGACGCCACGCCACGCCACGCCACGCCACGCCCCTAGAGCTTCTGTCCGCGATCCAGCTTGCACGAGAGGATGATCGAGGTGGTGGTCTTCTCCACCCCGTCCACCTCGCCGATCTCGTCCAGCAACTGGTCGAGGCGCTCCGGCGAATCGGCGCGCAACCAGGCGACGAAGTCAAACTCGCCACTGACGGTACACAGCTGCTGCACCTCGGCCATGCTGGTCAGGCGGCGCAGCACCTCCTTGCCCGAGCGCGGCTGCAGGGTGATGCCGACATAGGCCTGCAGGCCGCCGTCCAGCACCCGCTGGCCCAGGCGCAGGCCGTAGCCGGTGATGACCTTGTTCTTCTCCAACCGGGCGATGCGCGAGATCACCGTGGTGCGGGCGATGCCCAGTTTGCGCGCCAGCATGGCCACGCTCTCGCGGGCGTTGAGTTGCAGCGCGGCGATCAGCTGGCGGTCGATATCGTCCAGGCGCAACGGGTTCAGATCAGACATTCAGGAAGGGCCCCAAGATTTCAGGTCACAACGAGGCGCCGCCCGGCCAGGCCGAGCGGCGATTGCAATGGATGGTTCGGGCACGCCGGTCGAGCGCGCCCGGCGACCTGCTCCACAGACGAACGCGCCTGGGCAGTCTGCGCAAGCGGCGCAGATTCGTAAAGGAACAGGCGCAGCGCCGCATCGGAGCCCCGCGCCGGCACGGCGCGGGGCCGGCGGACTCACCGTCCCTGGCAGGCGTCCACCCGCAGACGTCGCTCCAGCAGGCGGAAGGCCTGTACCAACAGGTAGGCGGCGAGCAGGTAGAACAGCCCGGCGGCGAAGAAGATCTCCACCGGCTGGTAGGTGCGGGCGATGATGGTGCGCGACATGCCGGTCAGCTCCAGCAGGGTGATGGTGCTGGCCAGGGCGCTGGCCTTGAGCATCAGGATCACCTCGTTGCTGTAGGCCGGCAGGCCGATGCGGGCGGCCCGCGGCAGGACGATGTACAGCAGCGCCTGCCAGCGCGCCATGCCCAGGGCCCGTGCCGCCTCTATTTCCCCCGGCGGCACCGCCTGGATGGCGCCCCGCAGGATCTCGGCGATATAGGCGGCGGTGTGCAGGGTCAGGGTGATGATGGCGCACCAATAGGCATCGCGCAGGTAGGGCCACAGCGGCCCCTCGCGCACCGCCTCGAATTGCGCCAGGCCGTAGTAGACCAGGAACAGCTGCACCAGCAGCGGCGTGCCGCGGAAGAAGAAGATGTAGCCGTAGGGCACCACCCGCAGCCACCAGTGCCGCGAGGCCCGGGCGATGCCCAGGGGCAACGCCAGGATCAGCCCGGCGATCACCGCGATGCCGACCAGCTCCAGGGTCAGCCAGGCGCCCTCGAGAATCCGCGGCAGCCACTTGACGATCAGTTCCCAGTTCATGCGGCAGCCCTCAGGAATCCACGGCTGGCACGCTTCTCGAGCAGGTGCAGGCCGATCATGGCGAGAATGGTCAGGCTCAGGTAGATGAACGCGGCCACCAGGAAGAAGGTGAAGGGCTCCTTGCTGGCGGTCACGGCGATCTGCGAGCGGCGCATGATCTCCTCCAGGCCGATCACCGAGACCAGGGCGGTGTCCTTCATCAGGATCATGAACAGGTTACCCAGGCCCGGCAGGGCGATGCGCCACATCTGCGGCAGGATCAGCCGCCAGAGTATCCGCATCCTGGACAGGCCCAGGGCCTGACCGGCCTCGCGGTGGCCCTTGGGGATGGCCAGGATGGCGCCGCGAAACACCTCGGTGGCGTAGGCGCCGAAGCACAGTCCGAGGGCGATGGTGCCGGCGGCGAAGGGCGACAGCTCCAGGCTGGCGACGCCGAGCAGGTCGGCCAGGCTGCGCATCAAACTGACCGTGCCGAAGTAGATCAGCAGCACCCAGAGCAACTCGGGCACGCCGCGCACCAGGGTCGAATAGCTGCCGCCCAGCCATTGCAGCGGCTTGTACGGCGAGGTCTTGGCCAGGGCGCCGAGCAGCCCGAGGACCAGGCCCAGGCTCAGCGCCGACAGCGCCAACTTGATGGTCATCGCGGCGCCGGCGAGCAGCGCCGGGCCGAATCCAAAGAGATCGAGAGTCATGCTTCAAACCACCGCTGGGGCCGGTGCGGCCCGGCTGCGCCGCACCGGCCGGGCCGATCAATAGATGCTGAAGGGGAAGTACTTGTCGTTGATCCGCTGGTAGGTGCCGTCGGCGACCATCTCCTTCAACGCGGCGTTGAGCTTCTCGCGCAGCGGATCGCCCTTGCGCACGGCCACCCCAATCTTGTCGTTGTCCAGTACCGGTTCGCCCTTGAACTCGAAGCTCTGCCCGACCTCGCTCTTGAGCCATTCCCAGTTGACGAAGGTATCCGCCAGCACGCCGTCGAGACGGCCCGAGGACAGGTCGAGGTAGGCGTTTTCCTGGGTGTCGTACAGCTTGATGTCGACCACGCCGTCAAGGTTGTCTTCCAGCCAGGTGCCGGCGATGGTGGCGCGCTGGGCGCCGATCACCTTGCCCTGCAGGCCGGCCTTGTCGGCCTTCAGGTCGCGGCCTTTCGGCGCGATGAACTGCAGCTTGTTGGTGTAGTAGGGCTCGGTGAAGTCGACCGCCTGCTGGCGCTCCTCGGTGATCGACATCGACGACACGAGGAAGTCGAACTTCCTGGCGTTCAGCGCCGGGATGATGCCGTCCCAGTCGGAGGTGACCACTTCGCACTCGGCCTGCAGCTTGGCGCACAGGGCCTGGGCGATCTCCACGTCGAAACCGACCACCTGGCCGCTGGCGTCGATCAGGTTGAAGGGGGGGTAGGCGCCTTCGGTGCCGATCTTCAGCTTCTCGGCGGCCACCGCAGGAGCGGCGAAGGCCAGGGTGGCGGCCGCGGCCAGCAGGATCTTCTTGTAGTTATGCATGGTGAGGCTCCCTCAGTGGTTACTGGACATGAACTGCTTGCAGCGCGCCGAATGCGGGTTGTCGAACACCTGCTCCGGCGGGCCCTGTTCCTCCACCAGGCCCTGGTGCAGGAACACCACCTCGCTGGAGACCTGGCGGGCGAAATTCATCTCGTGGGTGACCAGCAGCATGGTGCGGCCCTCCTCGGCCAGGGCGCGGATCACGCTGAGCACTTCCTGGACCATCTCCGGGTCGAGGGCCGAGGTCGGCTCGTCGAACAGGATCACCTTGGGCTCCATGCACAGGGTGCGGGCGATAGCCGCGCGCTGCTGCTGGCCGCCGGACAATTGGTTGGGATAGACGTGGCGCTTGTCGGCGATGCCGACCTTGGCCAGCAGCGCCTCGGCCCGTTCGGTGGCCTCGGCCTTGCTCAGGCCCAGCACTCGGCGCGGCGCCTCGATGATGTTGTCGAGCACGCTCATGTGCGGCCACAGGTTGAAGTTCTGGAAGACGAAGCCCAGCTCGCTGCGCAGCCGGTTGATCTGCTTGGCGCTGGCCGCGTGCAGTTCGCCGGCCGCCCCGCGTTTGAGCTGCAGCTCCTCGCCATTGACGATGATCTGTCCCTGATGGGGGTTTTCCAGCAGATTGATGCAGCGCAGGAAGGTGGACTTGCCGGAGCCGGAGGAACCGAGGATGGAGATCACGTCGCCGTCGCGGGCGCCCAGCGAGATGCCCTTGAGCACCTCGTGATCGCCGTAACGCTTGTGCAGGTCGCGAATCTCCAGGGCGAAGGGGGAGCTGGTCATGCAGTACCTCTTATTATTCTTTTTAAGCCTGGCAAATACTGCCGGTCGCCAGGGCCTTACAGCTAACAGTCAGGCGTCATCGACGGCCTGAATGGCGTCATCCGCGCGCCGGGGACGGCGCTGCTACGGCCTATGCGGACGCCGACCCAGGCCGCCGTTGGGTACCGATGAAAACAAGGATGGGCACAGGCCTCAAACGAAAAGAAGGACTCGGTTCATTCCAAAATCTACGGAAACCGAGGACTACACGGCTGCGCAATTCGTCCCGCCAGCGCCTGACCGATCGACGGTCGCCGACTCGCCGGCACGGCCAGGGCCGCGCGCTACGCTCAAAGAGTTGGCAACTTGCGGAGGTGGAAGATGACCAGCACATTCTCGATTCACCCGGCGGTCGACAACGGCATCCAACCCGGCGTCGAGGGCTTCGCCGGCGGCACCCTGGTCTGTCATTGCCCCCAAAACCCGGTCAAGGTGCAGATCGACGCGCAGTCGGCGCACAATCACGCCTGCGGCTGCACCAAATGCTGGAAGCCCGAGGGCGCCTTGTTCTCCCTGGTGGCGGTGGTGCCACGGGACAAGCTCAAGGTCACCGAGCACGCCGAGAAGCTCGCCGTGGTCGACGCCGGCGCCACCATCCAACGCCACGCCTGTCGCCAGTGCGGGGTACACATGTTCGGCCGCATCGAGAACAGCGCCCATCCCTTCTACGGGCTCGATTTCGTCCACACCGAACTGTCGTCGGACCGGGGCTGGTCCGCCCCGCAGTTCGCCGCCTTCGTGTCCTCGATCATCGAGTCGGGCACCAGCCCGGCGCTCATGGGCGAGGTGCGCGCCCGCCTGAAGTCGCTCGGCCTGGAGCCCTACGACTGCCTGTCGCCGGCCCTGATGGATGCCATCGCCACACACGTGGCCAAGGCCGCGGGCACGCTGAAGGGCTGAGTAAATCCCGGGCCGGCGCCTGACGTCGCCCCCGGCAGCGCTCGACGGGCGACGGTAACGGTGCCCTGCGCCGACCGACCAGGCCTACTTGTCGCCCGGAGCCCGGGCGCGGGCCGCGTGGCTATAGGGCCAGGAATGGATGGCCTGGTCCAGGTCCGGGCTCGGCGGCGCCGCCAGCTCTTCGAGGTGGTTGATGACGTCGTCGGGTTTGAGGACCAGCACGTCGCAGTCCAGGCTGTCGAGCACGCTCTCTGCGGTGTTGCCGATCAGCGCACCGGACAGGCCGCTGCGGGCCACGCTGCCGATCACGGTCAGGGCCGCCCCCAGCCGCTTGGCGACGGCGGGGATCAGCGAATCGGCCGGCCCCTCTTCGATATGCAGACAGTCGTCGGCAATTTCGTACTCCGCCTGCAGCGCCTTGCACTGCTCGCGGTACAGGGCCTCGATCTGGTCCTTGGCCTGGTACAGCGGGTCGGACGCCAGGAGCTCCGCACAAGGGTGCGCCGACATCAGGTGCAGGGTGCCGCCGGTCATCCTGGCGATGTCGTGCCCGTGACCGACGATGCCGGCATGCAGCACGCGGTGATTGACGTCGCTGTTGCCCGCGTCTATAGGCACGAGAATGTGGCCACCCTGCCAGGGCACGGCGGTTTTCACGATGAGCACGGGCGCCGGACAGAGGCGCAATAGCTTCCAGTCCTCGGAAAGGATCAGGTTCTTGCTCAGGCGGGTATCGCGCAGGTGCTGCTTGATCACCAAGCCGCTGCCTTGCGCCTGCTGCACGGCGATGATGGTCTGATGCTCGCTGCCTTTCCAGGCCTGCTCGGCGCTGGCGCTGAGGCCCTCGGCGCAAAGAGCCTGCTGGGTCTGCGCCAGCAAAGATGAATGGTCGTTGTTCTTGTCGCAGACCAGCAGGTGCAGGTGCGACTGGGTGGCGCTGGCGATCAGTCTGGCCCTGTTGAGGATCAGGGATTCGGGCTGCGTCACATCCATCACCACTAGGGTGTTGCGAATAGTTTGCATGACGAACGTCCTGTGCGTGAGTTTGAACTGTTTCGGCTCGACGACAGGCGCTGACCTGGGTCCGTACTCGGGCGAGCGGCTCGCAGTCACGGGCACCCTTCCCGATCCGTCGAGCTGTCAACAGCTATCGGGCCGGCGAGCGCGGCGGGCAACGGTAGGTAGGAACTGACTGAAACCGGCTGGCGAAAGGCCCGCCGTGAGCACAAGGCCGAACGGACATGGCCTGCCTAGGTGAATACCGTTACGCGGGCCTGAACTCGGCGGACGCGTACTGTTGTTCCGGTATATCTGGTCGAGGATTAAAGAGCACCCTGCAGCCTTCGGCTCGCGCCGATGGAGAAGCTCCTGGGCCTGGGGCGACGGCTGGCAATCGAGAGTGCGGGTCGACCATCGTCCGAACCCCTGCAGCCAGCCCATACGGACACCCTCCAGGCACGAAGCGTCCGCTTGGGCGCTCAGGGGCGACCTGCAGCGCGCGACGATAGTAAGCACGAGCCAAGTGCCTCGCTTGGCCCACCCCTCAGTGTGGTCGCTGCATCGCGGCCCGCCAGCACCGTTAGTCGATTGAGTCGGTCACGGCCCTGCGCCCGCTTGCCAACAGCGCCGGCAAGCGGGCCCAGGCCGGGTTCAGGGCAGACTGGCCAGGACCCGGTCCAGGGCGGCGAGGAACTGCTCGCAGTTCTGCGCACTGAAGCTGGCCGGCGGCTTGATCTTCATCACGTTGTGCAGCGGCCCCTCGCTGCTCAGCAGGATGCCGTGCACGCGCTTCATCTCGCCGATGATGAACTCAAGCTCCGCGGCCGCCGGTTCCAGGGTCTGGCGGTCGCGCACCAGCTCGATGCCGATGAACAGGCCGATGCCGCGCACATCGCCGATGATGGGGTACTTCTGCGCCAGCCCGCGCACGCCCGCCATCAGCTGCTCGCCCAGTACCGCGCAGCGGTGCATCAGGCGCTCGTCGCGGATCACGTCGAGCACCGCCAGGCCGATCTCCGCCGATACCGGGTTGCCGCCGAAGGTATTGAAGTACTCCATGCCGTTGGCGAAGGCGTTGGCGATTTCCGCGGTGGTGATCACCGCCGCCATCGGATGGCCGTTGCCGATGGGCTTGCCCAGGGTGACGATGTCCGGCACCACGCCCTGGGTCTCGAAGGCCCACATATGGCTGCCGACCCGGCCGAAGCCCACCTGCACCTCGTCGGCCAGGCACAGGCCGCCGGCGGCCCGCACGTGACTGTAGGCCGCCTGCAGGTAGCCCGGCGGCGCCACCAGCTGACCGCCGGTGCCGAGAATGCCCTCGCTGAAGAACAGCGCCGGCTTGCGTCCGCGCTCGGCCATGGCGGCGACCTGGCGGGCGACGTCCTCGGCGTACTGAGCCCCGGCCTCGGGGTCGCTGTAGCGGAAGCGTCCCCGGTAGGGGTCGGGCAGCTCGCTGACCCAGACGTGCTCAGGCTTGCCGGCGCCGCCCTGACCGTTGAACTTGTACGGGCTGACATCGATCAGGCTGCTCAGGTGACCGTGATAGGCATGGTCGACCGTGATCAGGTCGCGCTGGCCGGTGTAGGCCCGCGCCAGGCGGATCGCCAGGTCGTTGGCCTCGCTGCCGGAGTTGACGAAGAAACACACGTTCAGCGGCTCGGGCAGCAAGGCCGTCAGCCGCTCGGCATATTCCACCAGGGAGTCGTGCAGATAGCGCGCATTGGTGTTCAGTCGCGCCTGCTGGGCCTGGGCCGCCTGCACCACGCGCGGGTGGCAGTGACCGACATGGCAGACGTTGTTGACCATGTCCAGCCAGCGCTTGCCTTGCTCGTCGATCAGGTAGGCGCCCTCGCCGCCCACTATTTTCAGCGGCTCGCGGCCATAGGCGATGCTCAGGGAGCGGCCGATGCGCCGGTGCCGTTGGCGCACCAGCCAGTCCTTGCTGCGCTCCACCTTGACCGCGCACGGGACGTGCAGGCCGAGCACCACGCTGGGGTCGGGGCTCACCGCCCGCCACACCTGCCAGTGCTCCGCCACGCCGACGCCGTACATGCGCGCCTGCAGGCCGAGATGGTCGATGACCAGCTGGAAATGCAGGTGGGTCGGCCAGCCGCCGTTTTCCGTGCGCTCGCCGAGCCGGGCGAAGGCCTCGCCCCGGGCCAGCGCCTGACCGACCCGCAGCGTGGCGCAGGACGCGCGCGACAGGTGGCCATAGAGGGTCCAGAAGCGCGCGCCGCAGTCGCTGCGGTGCTTCAGCAGCAGGGTGGGGCCGAAGCCCTGGTCCTCGGCATCGTCGTGGAGGAACGCCACCACCCCGGCAAAGGGCGCATGCACCGCTTCGCCGGCCGGGGCGAACAGGTCGACGCCCAGGTGGGTGTCGCGCCGCTGCTGCGCCGTGGCGCCGGCATAGGCGGCGCTGCTGTACAGCCCCCGTCGCTCGCCGTAGCGACCGACGCCGAAGTCGGCGTCCTCGGCGGCGATCTGCGCCTCGATGTAGGTCTGCATGCCGGCGCAGTCCAGCCCCTCGATCGCCCGGCTATCGCCGCCGGCGGCGCTGAAATCGAAGACCCGCACCCGCGGCGCGGTCACCGCCGGCCGCAACAACGGGGCGAAGTCGTGGGCATTGCGCTCCAGCCAGCGCATCACCGCGGCGGCCTCGGGAACCGGGGCGAAGCCGCAGGCATCGCGGATGCGCAGGGTCACCAGGCGCGAGTTCTCCCGTTCCAGGCGCTGCAGCTCGCGCCAGACGTCGGCCTGGCTGACCAGCAGGTAGGGGTTGTCCGGCGTCTCGCGGATCTGCCGGGCGGCCATGCAGATGCTCACCGCGTAGCGGGTCTTGATCAGGTCGAACAGCAGCTCGGTCTCATCGGGCTGCAGCGGGTTGACCTCGTGGTAGGCCTCCACCAGCGGCAGGATGGCGGCGATGAGGTCGTCCGCGCCGATCAGCGCGTAGGCGCAGGCCACCGCCAGCTCGTTGACCCGCCAGCTCTCCACCATATCGCCGAAATCGAGCAGGCCGCTCACCGCGCCCTGCTCGTCCAGCAGCACGTTGTAATCGTTGGCGTCGTTATGGATCACCTGGCGCGGGCACCCCGCCAGCGCCGGCTTCACCAGCTGGACGAAACGCTCGAGTATGGCCTGCACCGCGGCACGCTTGGGGCCGTCTTCGACTGCCGCCAGATGGTCCAGGTGCACCTCGGCGCGGCCGATATCCCAGTCGTAGGCACGCCGGCAGCCGGCATGGCCGAAGGATTGCAGCGCCAGGTCCAGTTCACCCAGGAGGCGACCGAGGCTGGCGCTGCTGGCCGCCGTACGCGCCTGCGCCTTGGCCCACAGCGTGCCGTCCAGCCAGCTCAGCAGGCGCGCCTGGCGCGGCCCGCGCAGTTCGGCGGCATTCAGGATGCCGCCCTGCTGGCTGGGCAATTGCCGCGACAGCGGCAGGTGCGGCGCTACGCGAGCCAGGTGTTCGAGCACCGCCACCTGCATCGCCAGCACCTGGGGCTCGCCGTCCGCGGCATGCAGCTTCAGCAGGTACTGCTGGCCATCGCCAGCCCGCACCCGGTAGTTGAGGTCATGCTCGCCGGGCAGCGGCTCGCAGTCGCCCTGCAGCCCGTAGTGGGCGGCCAGGAGGGCGGCGAGCCGGGCCGACTCGGTCAAGGCGTGTTGATCGTTCATGGCGCAATCCTTCCTCTTGTTGGGGCGGCTCCGACCTCAGGCGAACGCCGCCAGGCCCAGCTCCTGCGCGCACTGTGCCAGCGAGCGCTGCTGGGTTTCGGCATACAGCGCCAGCTCGTCGAGCACCGGCGCGCCCAGGTCGCGCTCGAAGGCCTCGCGATTGGCACTCGCACCATAGCTGTCGCGGGCGTCGTCGCCGAGGTTGGACTGGAAGATGCCGGCGGCGCTGACCGGCAGGAAGTCCTCGTATACCAGAGGCTCGCACTGCAGCTGGCCGGCGGCCAGCAGCGCCTCCAGCCCCGTCGCCAGCTCGCCGCGGGCCTTGGCGGCGCGGCCCTGCTCGGTGACGAAGTAGCGGAAGTAGGCCAGCTGCTGCCGGCGCAGGCTCGGGTAATCGTCGGGGAAGGCCTGGAACTGCTCGGCCAGGGTGGCCATGTAGGCCGCCGCGCCCTCCTCGTTCGGCGCGCCGCCGGCCACTTCGCGGGTGGCCTCCAGCAGGCGGTCGTACAGCGCGCGGCCCTTGGGCGTGAGGGCCACGCCGCGCTGCTCGATCTCGCCGAAGCGCGCGGTGTGGCTGCCCAGGGCGCCGCTGCCGTCGGCCTCGACGAAGGTCACCGGCTCCTGCAGGGCCTTGAAACTGGTCTGGCGCAGCAGGATCGGGCAGCGCCGTGGCGGCGGCCCCTCGATCACCGCCTTGGCGCTGATGCCGCGGCCCGGCATGCCGGCCTGCACCGCGTCGATGTCCAGGGTGCGCGGGGTCAGGTGGTTGATGTGCGGCCCCTTGAACGCCACCACATCGGCGATCAGCTTGTGCTGCGCGCTGAGCCGCTGGTACAGGGCGGCGCCGACCGTCGCCTCGCGGTGCCAGCGGAAGGTCTCCAGGGCCTGCTGGACGAACTCGTCCGCCTCGGCCGCGGTGAGCCCGCCGGCCGCCTCGGCCCGCTCGATCAGCTGCAGGGCGCGCGGGGTGAAGATGCTGCGCTGTTCGAGAATGCCCCGGGCCAGCTCGCGCAGCTCGGCGCTCTCGATCAGCTCCAGGCGCAGCAGCGAGGTGAACACGCGGAACGGGCTGCGCTGCAACGCCGCCTCGTGGGTGGCGCGGAACGCCGTGGAATGCACCGGCACCCCGGCGCTGGCCAGGTCGTAGTAGCCCACCGGCTGCATGCCCATCACCGCGAACAGGCGGCGCATGGTGGCCAGCTCGGCGGCGCTGCCCAGGCGGATGGCGCCGTGGCGCTCCATGTCCAGGCGCTCGATCTCCCCGGTGGCGCGCAGTTGCTCGGCCAGCTGCGGCTGTCGCGCCAGGGCCTGGCGGTTGACCTCGCCGACCAGCTCCAGCAGCTCGCCGTAAAGCGGCACCTCGGCCTGGTACATGGCCGACATGGCGCGGGAGAACTGCGCGCGGATATCATCGGGGCTAACCAGGGCATCCGGGTTAGCGGCAGCTTGAACGCTCATGGGAACTCGACTCCTTGCATCGCCTGGACAGGGTGGCTGACATTCCAGCCATTCATGGCAGTCATTCTGGCGAGCGCAATTGGCCGACTCAAACGACTAATCCTCTGCTGTTCATTCCCCGGAAGAATCCAAAAGCAGCGGAATACCTAAGCGAAGGCGGCCCGGCGACGCGGGGGTACTCAGGCGCCCCGCCTGCCCCTGGCCGGCCCCTGCTTGTCGAGGATGCGCACCTCCCGCTGCGGGAAGGGTATCTCGTAGCCGTGCTCCTGCAGGGCCTCCAGGATCATCAGCAGCAGGTCGCCGCCGACGCGGTTCTTGCCGTCGTCGACGCCCTCCATCCAGAACTCGACGAACATGTTGATGCCCGACTCGCCGAAGCTGTCGATCTCGCAGTCGGGGCGCTCCTCGAAGGGCACCTCGTCGCCGCTGAACACCTGCGGGTGGCTGGCCACCACCTGCTTGATGATCTCCACCAGCTTGCGCACGTCGGAGTCGTAGGCCACCGAGAAGTCGACCCGATAGCGCTGGCTTTTGTCCTTGTGCGTCCAGTTGGTGAAGATCTCGGCGATGAACTTCTCGTTCGGCACGACTATGTCCTTGCCGTCGTAGGTTTCCAGGGTGGTCGAGCGCATGTTCAGCTCGCGCACTATGCCGGTGCGCCCGTCCTCCAGCTCGACGTAGTCGCCGATCGACACCGAGCGATCCATCAGGATGATGATCCCGGAGATGAAGTTCGAGGCGATCGCCTGCAGGCCAAACCCCAGGCCGACGCCCAGCGCCCCGCCGAACACCGCCAGGGTGGTGAGGTTGATGCCCATGATCTGCAGCAGCAGCAGGAAGATCAGGAAGAAGATGCCCACCTCGAACAGCTTCGCCGCCACCTCCCGGGTACGCGCGTCGAGGTTCTCCTGGTGGGAGATGAAGTCGCGCCCCGTCCTGCTGCTGACGCGGCCGAGCCAGAACAGGATCGAACCGAAGATGGCGACCCGGGCGATGCCATACACCGAGATCTCGATATTGCCGAGGTTGACCGAGATGGATTCGAGTATGGCGATCAGGCCGTCGAGCAGGCCGACCAGGTGCAGGAACAGCAGCGGGATGCCCAGCCAGCGGAAGGCCACGGCGAGAAACCTGTTGCGGATGAAGTTGCGGATGATCGAGTAGAAGATCAGCAGGATGGAGATGGTCAGCGCCGCCTGCACCAGCCAGCCCTGGCTCAGCAGGTTCTCGCTGACCTCCACCGACACCCGCAGCATGAGGATGGCCAGCAGCGGAAAGATCAGCGCGCCCAGCCTGCCGACGAACTTGCGCACGGGATGCACCGCCGCCGCCTCGTACCCCGCGTCGAGGAGCGGCGCGTACGTGCGGATGCGATTGGCCACCAGCCAGGCGACGGCATAGATCGCCAGCACGATGCCGGCCTGGGTGTAGGTCTCCGGCTGGAACAACACCTCGGCCACCTTATTGGCGGCCTGTTCGATTCGCGCGTCGAGATTGTCGAATAGCATCTTCACTACATCCTTATGCCGCCCAACTGACTGTCCAGATTATTTAATTGGCCTGTGTTGACGCCCAATCCAACAGCAGTATAGACGCCGCCTATTAACACGACGGCTTACAGTATGAATCACTTAACCCGGCCTAATTACAACAGGCCGATATCAAGCAGAAACTCGTGCACCCAGTCTTACATCCATAGAGCAGCATGCAACTCGCCATAACTTCCAGGTTGCACTGGGCATCGGTCACGGTGAGGCTACAACTGGCGAAATACGGATATGCCAAGTAGGCAAATAGCTCGAGCGGGGGACTCCGCTATTTGTGACGAGCATGAGGCGCTGTCGGAACTGGCCAGTTCTGCCGCGCAGCAAGTACGCCAACTCCGTTGCGCGAATCACAGAGCAGCCCGGGCGATAAGTCCAACACAGAGCGGCCAATCACGGGCGACAGGAATGCGGTGGCCTTACGCCCTGCTGGCAGGGATAGCCCTATACGCCTTGTAAGTGACCACTGGAAAATCAGAACGCACTTTTCCACTGCTCGGTGTCGATAAACCAGCGCTCCTCGTAGATTTTTCCATCGTGGAACTTGAACAGGACCGACAACTGGGAGGCCGCGATACTCGCCGAGCGCCACTCGACAATAGAGACAACTTCATTCGCCCCCTCAATCTGGCGCAAGCCTGTGATCTCGAACCCCGGGGGAAGGATTTCCCCGAGACTATCCAGCGCAGAGCGGAACGCCTGCCGCCCATCCAGAACATCAGCCTGCCCTGGCATTATGAACTTCATATCCTCCGCATAGTCGGCCACCAAGGTATCGAAATCGCCAGCGCCGAGCGCCTTCCACCCTTGCCGTACCCTATCAGCCAGGCTCATTGTTCTTGCCCTCCCATTTTTAGCCGAGCAACTTGAAGCCCACCATGAAACGGAATACAAGCAAGCTGCGTACAGTCCAAGCATAGAAGGTATACGCCCGCCATGGGCAGCCTGGTATCTAACTACAAGTTGGCATCACGATTGCACCATCGTTCGAGCTACAGAGTGGTCAGGCGGTTACGCCCAGAACAGGCCGTATAGATGCATGCAGCCGCACTGACGACAGGGCTGGAAAAGCTATTGCTCACTACTTGCAGGGAGAGTCCATATACATTGTTAGCCTACAACCTTCGAAAGGAGTGGCTCAATATATGGAACGCCAGCTCTGGCGAAAGCACCAACGATAGCACCAAGCACTATCCAAAATATTTTACGCTTCCATGAATTCAGCTTTTGAACCTCATCGGACATTCTGGATATCTCTTGGCTCTGCCTGGAGATCGTTTCACATAGTGTCGACAGAGAGGATTCAATGTCTGGTGACTTGTGCACCATTCTTGTTATGTTTTCAGCAGATAGCGCTATTGTTCTTTCGCCGTCTCTCTTGAAAATGCCATCAGAAGATCCGACAAGCTCTGCTGATTTTTGAACGTGAATAATGCCTACATTTTTACCTTCAAACTCTTTGAATTCTATCTCGGCTTTTATGGGGCCTGTGACTTTTTTGATTGCGGCGTTAAATAGGCTTCTTAATTTTTCTTGAGAGATGCCGGTGATATGATTTGGCTCTCTAACGCCAACGACAATGAGTCCGCCGTCTGTGTTGGAGAAAGCTGACAAGTAGCGGGCAAGAATTGCCGGATGCTTTACTATTTCCTTGAATTCTACTGTCTCGCTTTCGCCTTGCTCTAGAAGCAACTGAATATCTACAGACATGTATCTGCCTTATTGGTGTTGGCTAACTACAAGTAGGCGACACATTTGGGGTAATTTCTTACGCCACTTGTGTCGGATAACGTTCCCTGTTCATCCGTAACGCCTTGCCTCGCCAGGCCATCGCATCGGCAAACGCGACAGGGTGCGGGAAGGAACAACGACATGGACGACAAGCCCCGAAGCCGGGCAGTCGCCCGGCATGCGTCGCCGACGCTACTGTTTTGCCATGAGGCTGTCCAGCACCGCGCCCCCGACCTTACGCCCCGTACGGAGGTGGGCAGCGCCAGGCGCGCCGGGCGAGAGTGCCACCCTGCCCGCCTAGTGCCGCGCCGCCTGCTTCAGCCTGCGCGCCATCAGCAGCAGGGTCAGCAGGAACAGCGGCGCCAGCAGGGCGAACAGCACCTTGGCGGACAGCGGCGAGCCCAGGGCGCCGAGGCCTTCGAGGGTCATCTTCAGCAGGCCGATCAGGTAGTAGCTGATGGCGATCAGCGAGAAGCCCTCCACCGCCTTCTGGATCTTCAGCTGGGTGTGGCTGCGGGCGTTGAGGCTTTCCAGGATCTTCGAGTTCTGCTCCTCCACCTCCACTTGGGCCTTGGCCTGCAGCAGCTCGCCGAGGTTGGCGATGCCGGCGGCCAGGCGGTCCAGGCGCTGCTCGGTGGCGGCGATGTAGCGCACGCTGGGCTTGAAGCGCCGTTCGAGGAACACCCCCAGGCGCTGGCTGCCGCCGACATGGCTTTCGCGCAGCTCGGCGATGCGCTCGAAGACGATCTGCGCGTAGGCGGCGGTGGCGCCGAAGCGCGGCCGGCTGCCGGCGGAGCTGCGCATCAGCCGCGCCGAGAGGGCGGTCAGGCCGTCGAGCAGGGCCTTGGCCTGGGCGTTGTCGGCGCAGGCATTGCGCTCGGCGAGCTCGATCAGCTCGCGGTCCAGCTCCTGCAGGCTGGCGCTCAGCTGCTGGGCCTCCGGCAGGCCGAGGGAGGCGAGCATGCGGTAGGTCTCGATCTCCACCAGGCGGCGGATCATCCGCCCCAGGCGGTAGGCGTTGAGGCCGCGGTTGACCAGCAGCAGGCGGCTGAAGCCCTGGGCCGAGAGGCGGAAGTCGCTCCACAGCGTGGCGTCGCCGCCGCCGATATGGGAGCCGGCCGGGTCCTTGAAGCCGTAGCCGGCCGGGGCCTGCTCGGCGTCCTGCTGGTTCTCCACCAGGATCACCTGGGCGTTGAGGATCAGCTCGCGGTGGGCGTCGAGCAGGCCGCGCAGCGGCTGCGGCAGCTCGGCCCAGCGGCTGTCGCCGGCCTGCAGCGGCACCACCCAGGTCAGGGAGAGGAACTCGCTGTGGCGCTCCCACTTGAAGGGGTGGCCGGCGATGCGCAGCAGGCCGTGGCGCTGCACGCCGCGGCCGGGGTTGTCGGCCAGCTCGTCGAGGCGGCGAACGATGCCATCCAGGGACTGACCGTCGTCGAGCAGGGCGAAGTGGTAGACGTGGGCGGGGCCGTCGAAGTAGATCGACGGCCGCGCGTGCAGTTCATCGTGCAGGCTTTCTCTCAGCGGGTGCATCGGGGGCTCCGGGGCAGAGGGCGCCGCCGCTCGGCCGGCGGCGCCTGTAGTGACTGGACTGCCGCCGGCGCGTCCGGGACACAGGCGCGCGCCGGCTAATTCGCCGCCTGGAAGCGGCGCAGCTGGGCCAGCAGCGCCTGCAGCGGGTGGGCCAGGGCCTGGCCGTCGAGGCGCTCGACCTGGCTGCGGCAGGAATAGCCGCTGGCCAGCAGGCGCCCTGCCCCGGCCTGCTGCCGCACCCGGGCCGCCCAGGACAGGCGGTAGATGGCCCTGGAGGTCTCCAGGTTGCGGCGCTCGTGGCCGTAGGTGCCGGCCATGCCGCAGCAGCCGCTGGCGGGCTGCTCCAGGCCCAGGCCGCAGCGCCTAAACAGCTCGCCCCACAGGGCGCTGGCGGCCGGCGCGTTGGTCTTCTCGGTGCAGTGGCCGAGCAGCTGGTAGCGCTGGCTGCCGTCGCCGGCCCAGGCCGGCCGCTCGGGCAAAACCCGGGCCAGCCATTCCTGGGGCAGCGCCACCTCCGGGCAGGCCTCGGCGCCGAGGGCCTTGGGGTATTCCTGGCGGTAGACCAGGGTCATGGCCGGGTCCAGGCCCACCAGGGGCACGCCCTGCTCGGCCAGGGCGCGCAGGCGGGCGGCGTTGCGCCGCGCCACCCGGGCGAAGGCGCCGAGAAAGCCCTGCACCTGCAGCGGCTTGCCGTTGGCGCCGTAGGGCGCCAGGTAGATGGCGTAGCCGAGGCGGCCGATCAGCTCGATCCAGTCGGCCAAAAGCGGCGTCTCGAAGTAGCGGGTGAAGGCGTCCTGCACCAGCACCACGCTGCGCCCGCGCTGCGCCGGGCTGAGCGCCGCCAGCGCCGCCGGGGTGGCCCTGCGCACCCGCCAGCGGGCCAGCACCGGGGCCAGGTCCAGGCGGCTGAACGGCGGGCTGTCGACCAGCCCGGCGTAGCGGCGCAGCAGCTGGCGCACCGGCCGCGCCGCCAGCAGCGCGTTGTACGGGCCGCGCACATGGGCCAGGTAGGGCAGGCTGAACTCCAGGGAGCCGATCAGGTAGTCCTTCAGCGGGCGCAGGTAACGGCCGTGGTACAGCTCGAGGAAGCGCGCGCGGAACTCCGGCACGTCGACCTTGACCGGGCACTGGCCGGCGCAGGACTTGCACGCCAGGCAGCCGGCCATGGCCTCGTAGACCTCGTGGGAGAAGTCCGCCGCGCCGTGCCGCTGCGCCAGGCTGTTGCGCAGCCGGCGCCACAGGCCGGAGCCGCGCCCGGCGCGGATGGCCGCGGCGCTGGCCAGCACGTCGACGCCCTGCTCGCCCTGCAGGCGCAGCCATTCGCGGATCAGCGCGGCGCGGCCCTTGGGCGACTGCTCGCGGCGGCGGGTGGCCTTCCAGGACGGGCACATGGCGTCGTCCGGGTCCTGGTTGTAGCAGGCGCCGTTGCCGTTGCAGTGCAGGCCGCTCCGGTAGCTGCGCCAGACGCCGGGGTCGATGCGCCGGTCGAACTCGCCGCGCAGCGGCACCTCGTCGACCGCCAGCAGCCGCGCGGCGCTGCCCAGGGGCGTGGCGATCTTGCCCGGGTTGAGCTGGTTGTGCGGGTCGAACGCCGCCTTCAGCGCCTGCAGCGCCGGGTACAGCTCGCCGAAGAACTGCGGCGCATAGGCCGAGCGCAGGCCCTTGCCGTGCTCGCCCCAGAGCAGCCCGCCGTACTTGCCGGCGAGCGCCGCCACGGCATCGCTGAGCGGCCGCAGCAGCGCGGCCTGGGCCGGGTCCTTGAGGTCCAGGGCCGGGCGCACGTGCAGCACCCCGGCGTCGACGTGGCCGAACATGCCGTACTCCAGGCCATGGCCGTCGAGCAGCGCGCGGAACTCGGCGATGAAGGCCGGCAGTTGCTCGGGGGGCACCGCGCAGTCCTCGACGAAGGGCTGCGGCCGCGCCTCCCCCGCCACGTTGCCGAGCAGGCCCACGGCGCGCTTGCGCATGGCGTAGACCCGCGCCACCGCCGCCGCGCCGCGGGCCAGGGTATGGCCCAGGCGCTCGACCGAGCGGTCGCGGCGCAGGTGCTCGATAAAGGCGGCGACCCGCCGCTCCAGTTCGTCCTCGTCGTCGCCGCAGAACTCGATCAGGTTGATGCCCAGGGTCGGGCGCTGCGGGTCGTCGGGGAAATACTCGGCCACGCCGTGCCAGACGATGTCCTGCATGGCCAGCTGCAGCACCCGCGAGTCCACCGTCTCGATCGACAGCGGCGCCTGGGCCATCAGCGCCCGGGCATCGCCCAGGGCGTCCATGAAGCTGGCGTAGCGCAGGTTGAGCAGCAGGCTGTGGCGCGGAATCGGCAGCAGGTTGAGCTTGGCCTCCACCACCAGGCCGAGGGAGCCCTCGGCGCCACACAACAGGCTGTTGAGGTTGAAGCGGCCGTCCGCCTCGCGCAGGTGCGCCAGGTCGTAGCCGGTCAGGCAGCGGTTCAGCGGCGGGAAGCGCGCGGCGATCAACTCGCCCTGCTCCTCGGCGATGCGCCGGGCGCAGCGGTACGCCGCGCCGATGCGGTCAGCGCGGGCGCACTCGGCCTCCAGCTCGGCGGCGTCCAGCGCCCGGCTGTGCAGGGCCTCGCCGCCGAGCAGCAGGCTGTGCAGCTCCAGCACGTGGTCGCGGGTCTTGCCGTAGGTGCAGCTGCCCTGGCCGCTGGCGTCGGTGTTGATCATGCCGCCGAGGGTGGCGCGGCTGGAGGTGGACAGCTCCGGGGCGAAGAACAGCCCGTGGGGCGCGAGCGCGGCGTTGAGCTGATCCTTGACCACCCCGGCCTGCACCCGCGCCCAGCGCTCCTCGACATTGATCTCCAGGATGCGGTTGAGGTGGCGCGACAGGTCGACCACCAGGCCGTCGGTCAGCGACTGGCCGTTGGTGCCGGTGCCGCCGCCGCGGGGGGTCAGCACCACCCGGCTGAAGCGCGCCTCGCCGGCCAGGCGCAGCAGGCGCTGCACGTCCGCCACGTCCCTGGGGAACACGGCGGCCTGGGGCTGGCGCTGGTAGATCGAGTTGTCGGTGGCCAGCACGGTGCGCGTGCCGTGGTCGTGGGCGATCTCGCCGGCGAAGCCGGCGGCGGCCAGGGCGTCGAGGAACGCGCTATAGAGCGCGGCCGGCGGCGCCGGCGGGGTCAGGCGGGCGATCATCGGCTCAGTCCAGCTGCGCCAGGCAGCGCTCGAAGATGTCGAAGCCCTCGTCGAGGATCGCCTGCTCGGCGGTCAGCGGCGCCAGCAGGCGGACGATGTGGCGCTGCTTGCCGCTGGGCATCAGCAGCAGGCCCTGCTCCCGGGCCAGGCCCAACAGGCCGGCCAGACGCTCGCTGCCGGGGCCGCCGGCGGCGCTGCGCAGCTCTATGCCGCGCATCGCGCCCACCCCGCTGAGGCGGCCGATGGCCCCGGCCCAGGGCGCCTGCTGCCAGCTCTGGTAGCGGGCCAGGATGGTGCTTTCCTGGCGCTCGCCCCAGGTCGCCAGGTTGGCGTCGCTCATCTCCTCCAGGGTGGCCAGGGCCGCGGCACAGGCGATGGGGTTGCCCGAGTAGGTGCCGCCCAGGCCGCCTTTGGGCAGCGCGTCCATCAGCTCGCGGCGGCCGACCACCGCCGCCAGCGGCAGGCCGCCGGCCATGCTCTTGCCCAGCAGCAGCAGGTCCGGCTCGATGCCCAGGCGGCTGAAGGCGAAGCGCTGGCCGCTGCGGCCGAAGCCGGACTGGATCTCGTCGATGATCAGGAGGATGCCGTGGGCGTCGCAGAAGCGCCGCAGGTCCTGGGCGAAGGCCGCGTCCAGGGCCTGGAAACCGCCCTCGCCCTGCACCGGTTCGACGATGAAGCAGGCCACCTCGGCGCGGTCGATCTCCACGCTGAACAAGCGCTCCATGGCCGCCAGTGCCTGCTCGCGGCTGACGCCGTTGTCGGCACTGGGGTACGGCAGGTGATAGACCGGCCCCGGCAGCACGCCGACCTTCTGCTTGTAGGGCGCCACCTTGCCGTTGAGGTTGAGGGTGGCCAGGGTGCGGCCATGGAAGCCGCCGTCGAAGGCGATCACCGCCGTGCGCCCGGTGGCCGCGCGCACCAGCTTCAAGGCGTTCTCCGCCGCCTCGGCGCCGCTGTTGGTGAGCATGCCCGACAGCGGGTAGCTCACCGGAACGAAGCGCGTCAGGGCCTCCATCAGCCGGCCGTAGCCCTCGTGGGGCACGGCATTGAAGGCCGAATGGGTCAGCCGGCCGGCCTGCTCGCGCACCGCCTCGACGATGCGCGGATGGCAGTGGCCGAGGTTGAGCACGCCGATGCCGCCGACGAAGTCGATATAGCGCTTGCCCGCCGTGTCCCAGACCTCGGCGTTGCGACCGTGGCTGAGGCTGATGGGGTGGACGATGCCCAGGGCATTGCTGATCGGTGCCTGGCTCATGGGCGGGCTCCCGCTGCGCGCTGGCGGCGACGGATCGATGGGCGTGGGCAGGCATTCTCGCGGGCGGGCATGGGGCGTCCTCGTGGCCGGTTTGACTGGGCCACTATGAAAGCGAGAGAGGAAGCCGCCCTACAAACGAAAAAAAACGCGCCAGTTATTCCTTTTTTTCCGAGTCGGGCCCCGTTCGAAGCTGCGCAGGGGCGTGATCAGCGAGCGGCCTCGCCCCGTTCGCGACGCACCTGCTCCTCGATCCAGCGGACGAAGGCGCGAATCTTCGGCACCTCGGCGGCGTGCTCGGCGTAGGCGAGGAAGTGCCGGCCGCTGCTGGCCAGGGGGTGGTCCCAGGGAATCACCAGCTTGCCCTCGGCCAGCTCGTCCTCCACCAGGAAACGCGGCACCAGGGCCACACCGCAGCCGGACTGGGCGGCGCGGATGCACATGTAGAAGGTCTCGAAGCGCGGCCCGTGGTAGCTGTGCTCGGTCTGCAGGCCCTGGGCCTGGAACCACTCGTGCCAGGCCTCGGGCCGCGAGGCGCATTGCAGCAGCACCCGCTCGCTGAGCTGCAGGGCGCTGACCAGCGGCTCGGCGGGAAGGATATCCGGGGCGCACACCGGCACCATCTGCTCGCCGAACAGCTCGATGCACTCGGCCCCCGGCCAGGTGCCCTGGCCGAAGAAGAACACCACGTCGGCCCGCGCCTGGACCAGGTCGAAGGGTTCCAACTCGTTGCGGATGTCCAGGTGGATGTTCGGGTTGGCCGCGCCGAAGCCCTTGAGATTCGGGATCAGCCAGCGCGCGCCGAAGGTCGGCTGGGTCGCCACCTTGAGCACCTCGGTCTCGCCGCCGTAGGACAGGATGTAGTGGGTGGACATCTCCACCTGCTTGAGGATCTTGTTCACCTCGGTCAGGTACAGCGAACCGGCCGGCGTCAGCTGCAGGCGCCGGCGGATGCGCCGGAACAGCAGGTGCTGGAGCATCTCCTCGAGCTGCGCCACCTGCTTGCTCACCGCGCTCTGGGTCAGGAACAGCTCCTCGGCGGCGCGGGTGAAACTCAGGTGGCGCGCCACCGCCTCGAAGCACTGCAGGGCGGCCATGGACGGCATCAGGCGTTTGGACATGGGAAAATCTCGCGAAGGCGTGGGGCGGCGAACAGGGGCGAACGATGAATCCTAGGAATGACATGGCGAATAATGCTCGCTTGCTGCCCTCCAGGCGGAGGATTAATACTGACCCCGAGCATAATTTTCAACCACGACCCAATACAGGAGAGAGCCATGGTTGACGGACTTCTGAGCCGCCTCGGGGTTAGCGCCCAGGCAGTAGCGAATGGCAACCACCCGGTATACACCCCGATCGACGGCAGCCAGATCGCTTCGGTCAGCCTCGAGGACCGCGCCGCGGTCACGGCCAAGATCGCCCGCGCCGAGCAGGCCTTCCTGGCCTGGCGCAGCGTGCCGGCGCCGCGTCGCGGCGAGCTGATCCGTCTGTTCGGCGAGGTGCTGCGCAAGCACAAGGCCGACCTCGGCGAGCTGGTGTCCTGGGAAGCCGGGAAGATCACCCAGGAAGGCCTGGGCGAAGTGCAGGAGATGATCGACATCTGCGACTTCGCCGTCGGCCTGTCGCGCCAGCTGTACGGCCTGACCATCGCCTCCGAGCGCCCGGGCCATCACATGCGCGAGACCTGGCAGCCGCTGGGCGTGGTCGGCGTGATCAGCGCCTTCAACTTCCCGGTGGCGGTCTGGGCCTGGAACACCACCCTGGCCCTGGTCTGTGGCGACGCCGTGCTGTGGAAGCCGTCGGAGAAGACCCCGCTGACCGCCCTGGCCTGCCAGGCGCTGTTCGAGCAGGCGCTGGCCGCCTTCGGCGACGCCCCCGAAGGTCTCAGTCAGCTGATCATCGGCGACCGCGAGGCCGGCGACGCCCTGGTCGAGGACCCGCGCGTGGCGCTGATCAGCGCCACCGGCAGCACCCGCATGGGCCGCGAAGTGGCGCCCAAGGTGGCCGCCCGCTTCGGTCGCAGCATCCTCGAACTGGGCGGCAACAACGCCATGATCCTGGCCCCCAGCGCCGACCTCGACATGGCCGTGCGCGCCATCCTGTTCGGCGCCGTGGGCACCGCCGGCCAGCGCTGCACCACCCTGCGCCGGCTGATCGCCCACGAGTCGGTCAAGGACGAGATCGTCGCCCGCCTCAAGGTCGCCTACGCCAAGGTGCGCATCGGCAACCCGCTGCAGGGCAACCTGGTCGGACCGCTGATCGACAAGCACAGCTTCGAGGCCATGCAGGCGGCGCTGGACAAGGCCCGTGCCGAGGGCGGCAAGGTCTTCGGCGGCGAGCGCCAGCTGGCCGAGCAGTATCCGAACGCCTACTACGTCAGCCCGGCCATAGTCGAGATGCCGGCGCAGAGCGAGGTGGTGCGCCACGAGACCTTCGCGCCGATCCTCTACGTGCTGAGCTACAGCGACTTCGATCAGGCCCTGCGCCTGAACAACGAAGTGCCGCAAGGCCTGTCGTCGTGCATCTTCACCACCGACATGCGCGAGGCCGAGCAGTTCCAGAGCGCCGCCGGCAGCGACTGCGGCATCGCCAACGTCAATATCGGCACCAGCGGTGCGGAGATCGGCGGCGCCTTCGGCGGCGAGAAGGAGACCGGCGGCGGCCGCGAGTCCGGCTCCGATGCCTGGAAGGCCTACATGCGCCGGCAGACCAATACGGTCAACTACTCCCGCGAGCTGCCGCTGGCCCAGGGCATCGTGTTCGACTGATAGCACCGCGCGGGTACGAAAACGCCCCGGAGCCGCAAGGCCCCGGGGCGTTTTTCGTTGGCGCCTGGGTTGGCGCGTCGCGGACCTGCCTCAGACAGACCCGCCGCCGGCTCAGGCCTCGGTCGCGCCCTCGGCCTGCTCCAGCTGCAGCCACAGCGGCGGCGCGCCGGCGGACTTCTCGATCACCGCCAGACGCGCGGCATGGGCGGCCAGCTCTGCTTCGCTGGCGCGAATCACCGGGGTGCGTGCGCGCTCGGCCGGCAGGCGACGGATCGGCGTCGGTTGCCGGCGACCGCTGCCGTCGCCCTCGCCGCCCTCGCCGGCCAGGGACAGGTGGGTCTGCCCGCCGGTCATTGCCAGGTAGACGTCGGCGAGAATCTCGGCGTCGAGCAAGGCGCCGTGCAGGTCGCGGCCGGAGTTGTCGACGTCGTAGCGCTTGCACAGCGCATCGAGGTTGTTGCGCTGGCCCGGATGACGCTCGCGGGCCATCAACAGGGTGTCGAGGATCGCGCAGTGATCGGCGATCTCCGCGCGATCCTGCTGCCCCAGCAGGGCGAACTCGTTGTTGATGAAGCCCACGTCGAACGCCGCGTTGTGGATGATCAGCTGGGCGCCCTTGATGAACTCGAAGAACTCCTCGGCCACGTCCTTGAAGCGCGGCTTGTCCTGCAGGAATTCGTTGGTGATGCCGTGCACCGCGATGGCGCCTTCGTCGATCTCCCGGTCCGGCTGCAGGTAGACGTGGAAATGCCGGCCGGTCAGGCGCCGGCCTTCCAGTTCGACGCAACCGATCTCGATGATGCGATGGCCATCGGTGACCGGCATGCCGGTGGTTTCGGTGTCCAGAACGATGCTACGCACGCTTGCTTCCCCTCACTTCTTCGACGCCGCGGTTGGCCAGCTGGTCGGCCCGCTCGTTGCCCGGGTGGCCGGTGTGGCCGCGCACCCATTGCCAGGTCACGTTATGGCGGTTGACCTGCTCGTCCAGCTGCTGCCACAGGTCGGCATTCTTCACCGGCTGCTTGGCGGCGGTCTTCCAGCCGCGCTTCTTCCAGTTCGGCATCCAGTCCTGGATGCCCTGCATGACGTACTGGGAATCGGTGACCAGACGCACCTCGCAGGCCCGCTTGAGCTCGGCCAGGCCACGGATGGCGGCGGTCAGTTCCATGCGGTTGTTGGTGGTCTCGGCCTCGCCACCCCAGAGCTCCTTCTCCACACCCTTGAAAACCAGCAACGCCCCCCAGCCACCGATGCCCGGGTTGCCCTTGCAGGCGCCATCGGTGTAGATCTCGACTTGTTCAGACATGCACAGCCTTTCTCTCAGTAAATTTCGCCCGGCAGGCCTAGTGCTGTTCGGAGTCGCGGCGGCTGACCTTGGCCACCGGCATAGGCACCAGCTGGCCCATGGGGGCGCGCTGGGACTTGCGCAGCGGCCGCAGGCCAACCACCAGTTTGCGCGCCACCAATAGGTAGAAGCCGCCGCCCGGCGATTGCCAGGCATCGCCCCAGGCTTCCAGAGGCGCGAGACGAGCCTGCCAGGCGCTCGAAGCAAGCGGCGGACGATAGCACCCGAAGCGGCGTTTCTCCAGCGCGAAGCCCAGCAGGCGCAGCCAGTCGCTGACCCGCCCCGGGGCGATGCAGCGGGCCTGACGCAGGGCGTCACGACTGAACAGATGGCGCACGCCCCAGATGCTGATGGGGTTGATGCCGATCACCACCAGGTGGCCGCCGGGCCTGACGCTGCGCGCCGCTTCGCGCAGCAGGCCGTGGGGCGACAGGCTGAAGTCCAGGCCATGCTGCAGCAGCACCAGGTCCGCTGCGTGCTCGCCCAGCGGCCAGGCCTGCTCCTCGCAGACGATCTCCACCCCCGCGAATGGCGCGCCGAGGCGCACGCTGCGCTGGATCTGGGTCGCCCCCGGGGCCGCCGCCGAAGGCCCGTAATGCACCAGGTAGCCGCCGAAGAAGCGCGCCAGCTCGTCCTCCAGCAGCCGGTATTCCTCGGCCAGCAACAGCTGGCCGTAGGGGCCCTTGAACCAGTTGCGTGCCATGCCGATCAGCGAGAGCCAGTCGGCATCGGCCTGAGCGAAAGGATGATCGGACATAAGCTTTGCCTGCGTAGCCGCCATTGCCATTGAGGCCTAAGATGCACCTTTGTGAACCGCTTAGCGACCCACACCATGATCAAGATCGACGCCCTACCCGCCTTTACCGACAACTATATCTGGTTGCTGCAAGACGCCACGACGCGCCGCTGCGCGGTCGTCGACCCCGGCGACGCGGCCCCCGTACTGGCCTGGCTGGCCGAACATCCGGGGTGGGAACTGAGCGACATTCTGATCACTCACCATCACCATGACCATATCGGCGGGGTGGAGCGACTGAAAGCGACGAGCGGTGCCCGCGTGCTCGGCCCGGCCAAGGAGCAGATCCCCGCCCGCGACCTGGCCCTGGGCGAAGGGGACAGGGTCGAGGTGCTCGGCCACAGCTTCGCCATCATCGCGGTACCGGGGCATACCCTGGGCCATATCGCCTATTACCAGGCCGAGCAGCACTGGCTGTTCTGCGGCGACACCCTGTTCGCCGCCGGCTGCGGCCGCCTGTTCGAAGGCACCCCGCAGCAGATGCATGACTCGCTCGACCGCCTGGCGGCGCTGCCCGGTCAAACCCTGGTGTACTGCACCCATGAATACACCCTGAGCAACCTGCGCTTCGCCCAGGCGGTCGAGCCGGACAACCCGCAGATCGCCCGACGCCTGCAGCAGGTCGCCGAGTGGCGCCAGGCCGGGCGTGTCAGCCTGCCCTCCACCCTGGCCCTGGAGCAGGCAACCAACCCCTTCCTGCGCAGCACCGAGGCCTCGGTGCAGGCGCGGATCGACGCGCACGACGGCCCTCGAGCAAGGTCCTCGAGCGAGGTGTTCGCCTGCCTGCGGGCCTGGAAGGATCGCTTCTAAAAGCTCGACGATTGCGCAAAAGGGTCGCCGCAAACTTGACCCTCCGGGTGACGATTCCTAGAATCGCCCGTTCTTTTGCCTGGGAAGTGCGCGCCGAACAATGCCTTTATCACCACGCAAGACCTTGATTTCAAAGGCATTGGCACAAAGCGCCGGGGCGCTCGTGGTGGTGTTCTCGATGCTTCTGGGCGGCTGCCAGAGCATGGGCAATGGCAATGGCGACCTGGGCCGGGAGAGCGACCTGGCGGCCGATCTGAAACGGGAACCCGAGTGGTTGACGCCCGAGGTCGATGCCGAGGAACCGAACGATATCTGGGAGCGGGTCCGCGGCGGCTATCAGCTGCAGGACGAGATCGGCATCAACCCGCGCATCGAGCAGCAGCGTCTGTGGTTCGTCAGCAACCCCTCCTTCGTCGAGAAGGTCAGCGAGCGCAGCAGCCCCTATATCTATTACATCGTCGAGCGCCTGGAAGAACGCGGCATGCCAATGGAGCTGGCACTGCTGCCGATGATCGAGAGCGCCTACAACCCCTTCGCCTATTCGCCCGCCGATGCCGTCGGCCTGTGGCAGTTCATCCCCTCCACCGGCCGCCACTTCAATCTGCGCCAGACCAGCTGGTACGACGGGCGCCGCGACGTGCTGGCCTCGACCAACGCGGCGATGAACTACCTGTCGCGCCTGCACGAGATGTTCAACGGCGACTGGCTGCTGGCCCTGGCCGCCTATAACGCCGGCGAAGGCCGGGTCAGCCGTGCCATCGAGCGCAACCAGCAGCTCGGCCTGCCCACCGACTACTGGAACCTGGCGCTGCCGAACGAGACGCGCAACTACGTGCCCAAGCTGCTCGCCCTGTCCCAGGTGATCATGAGCCCCCAGGCCTATGGCGTCAGCCTCGGCCCGATCGCCAACGAACCCTATTTCGAGAAGGTCGAGCTCAAACAGCGCATGGACCTGTCGCGCGTGGCGGCCATGGCCGATCTGGACGAGGACGAGCTGTATCAGCTCAACCCGGCCTTCAAACGGCGCATCACCCTCGATGGCCCCCAGCACCTGCTGGTGCCGACCGACAAGGCCGAGTTACTCACGGCCAACCTGGCCCAGGTCAAGCCCCAGGAGCTGGTCGACTGGCAGCAGTATCGGGTGCGCCGCGGCGACAGCCTGAGCGCCATCGCCAATCGCTACCAGCTCGAGGTGAGCACCCTCAAGGACCTCAACCGCCTCACCAGCAACCGCCTGCGCATCGGCCAGGTACTGAGCATTCCCGCCCAGCCGGGCACGCGGGTGCAGGAAGCGCCACGCGCGGCCCTGGCCAGCACTGCCGGCACGCCACGCAGCTATCGGGTCAAGAGCGGCGACAACCTCTGGCAGATCGCCAAGACCCACCAGGTTTCGGTGAAGGACGTACAACGCTGGAACCGGCTCCAGGGCAACAACCTGCGCGTCGGCCAGACCCTGATTCTGCAAGCGTCGGATGCCTCCGCAGGCACCAGCAAAGGCGGCACCAATGCGACCTATTACAGGGTCCGCAAAGGCGATTCGCTGTACCTGATCGCCAAACGCTTCAAGGTGCAGATGAAGCACCTGCAACGCTGGAACCCACGCACCGGCAGCGCACTCAAGCCCGGACAGACCCTGACGCTGCACCTGCCACGCTGATCAGTCGCGCCGGGTCAACGCCTCCAGGCAACGACCACCGAGCTGGGCGAAGCGCTGAAAGGCGACGAACTGCTCATGACTCAGCGCCCGCCCGGAGACCCGGCTGTCGGCATAGAGCACACCGATCTCACGCTTGCCCGCCAGTAGCGGCGCGATAAAGAACATGCCCTGGCCGAGCTTTTCGCGAATGGCCTGGGTCACCAGCTCGTTGAGGCCATAGCTGGCCGGCACGCCCATCCACACCGCCTCCTTGTCGCGCAGCACGTAGCCGAAGATATGGCTCTGGCTGGACGGCTCGAACGGCAGCTCGAAGTCGCTCAGCCAACCGGCCGTGCCCTCTCCCGCAACTCGCTTGGCGCGAAAGCAGCTCTGGCCGTCGGCCAATACCGCGAGCATGACCCGCTCCAACCCCACGCCCCGGTGCAAGCCCTCGAGCAGGGTATCGAGAATCGCGCCGACCTCGCCGCGTCGCACCGCCATCTGCCCGAGCGCCTGCAGCGCCGACTGCAGGACCTGCAGATCGGGCTGCAGCAGACGCGCGCGGCGCTGCTCCTGCTGCAGGCGGATCTGCTCGGGGTCGGTATTGGGAATCAGGCTGCAGAGCTTGCCGGCACCGAAGGTGCTGGCCACCCTGACCGCCTCGTCGGCGCTGTCCAGCACCTGCTGCATGGCCTCCTCCGGGCTCACTCCGACGAAGCCGGCCAACTCCCGGACCAGCTGCTCCATGGCCGGAGAATCCCAGCCCTCCAGCGCCGCCTCGCTGATCCGCGTGCCCAGGTTGACGGCATACACCGCCGGATCGCTCCGGCTGGAGGCGCCATGGGCCAGGCTGGCGATCTCGCCGAGATTCCAGGCCTTGACCAACCCCAGGGTCAGCTGACGAAAACTGGTGCCGAGTACGGCGCGCACCGCCGCCTCTTCATCGACGCCCGCCTGGTCCAGGGCACGGGCCAACTCGTCCGCCTGTTCGCCACCGCAGCCCCAGAAGGCGAGCTCGCCCAGATGGAACAGCAAGGCGGCGATAAAAACCTCTTCCTGATGCCTGGAAAGCACATAACCGGCGATATTGCGTGCCTGCACCGCGGCATGGAAGGAGCGCGCCAGCAGTGCCTGCAGCTGTTCGCGCGGCACCCGGGTCAGCAGGCCATCGATCAGGCTCACCGCCATGCCGATCAGACGCACGTTGTCGAAGCCGATCAGCACGATGGCGCGAGAGATAGTCCGGATGCTCTCCTGCGAAGGGTTGTAATATGCGCTGTTACCGACGCGCAGAACCTTGGAGGTCAAGGAGGCGTCGCGCAACAGGACGTCGGCCAGCTGCTTGACCGAAGAGGTTTCCTCCTGGGCCAAGCGATGCAGGTCCTGCACCACCGCCGCCAACGCGGGCAACTCGGCTTCGTTCAAGCGCTCTATCCATGACTGCAAACCATGGCAACGTGTATCCAAGTTCGAGGCCTCGCAATGAGTTGTCCAAGTGTAGTCAGAAGGCGTCCGCAGCCTGCCCCCGGGCCCGCTCTTTTTCCAGCTGATACAAGCTGTTACTGTACCGGACAAGAAGCCCAAAAGCCGCCACGGATCGGATATTTCACCTGATGCGTCCCCTCCTCCCGCTACTCCTCGGTCTGGTCCTCAGCCTGCCGACCTGGGCCGCTATCCGCGAAAGCCACGGCTATGCGCAATTCGGCGTACTCAAGTACCCCGCCAGCTTCAGCCACTTCGACTGGGTCAACCCCGATGCCCCCAAGGGCGGCACCGTACGCATGATGGCCCTGGGGTCATTCGATACGCTCAACGCTTACGCCCTCAAGGGCACCAGCCCGATCTCCACGGCCAACTTCCTGCAATACGGCATCACCGGCCTGAACGAACCGCTGATGGTCGGCACCGATTCCTACGATCCCTCCGGCGATGAACCGGCCTCGAGCTACGGCCTGATTGCCAAGTCGGTCGAGTACAGCGAGGATCGCAGCTGGGCGGTGTTCAACCTGCGGCCGCAGGCGCGCTTCCACGACGGCAAGCCGATCACGGCTTACGACGTGGCATTTTCCTACCGCCTGCTCCTCAAGGACGGCCATCCGCAATACCGCACCCACCTGCAGGAGGTGAAGCGGGTCGACATTCTCAACCGTCATCGCATCCGCTTCGTCTTCAAACGCTCGGGCAATCCGCTGCTGATCCTGCGCCTGGGCGAACTGCCGGTGCTGCCCCAGCACTACTGGAAGGACCGCGACTTCAAGGCCACCACCTTCGAGCCGCCATTGGGCAGCGGTCCCTATCGCATCACCGAGGTGAAGCCGGGGCGCAGCCTGGTCTTCGAGCGGGTCAAGAACTGGTGGGGCGAGCAGCTGCCGGTCAACCGCGGCAAGTACAACTTCGACCGGGTCAACGTGGAGTTCTATCGCGACAGTCACGTCGCCTTCGAAGCCTTCAAAGCCGGGGAGTTCGACTTCTATATCGAGCAGCAGGCGAAGAACTGGGCCAGCGGCTACCGTTTTCCGGCCGTGGAGCGTGGCGAGGTGATTCGTGCGGAAATCCCCCACCAGATCCCCACCCAGACCCAGGCGCTGTTCATGAACACCCGGCGCGCGACCTTCGCCGAACGCAAGGTGCGCGAGGCCATCGGCCTGATGTTCGACTTCGAGTGGACCAACCGCGCGCTGTTCAACAGCGCCTATACCCGGGCCCAGAGTTACTACCCGAACAGCGAGTTCTCCGCCACCGGCAAGCCCAAGGGCGCCGAGTGGCTGCTGTTGTCCCCGTACCGCAAACAGTTGCCGGCGCGCCTGTTCACCGAGCCCTTCAAGATGCCGCAAACCAACGGTCGCGGCATTCCGCGCGACACCCTGCGCCGCGCCTTGAAGCTGCTGGCCGAGGCGGGCTGGAAACCACGCGGCCAGCGCCTGCTCAACGAGGATGGCCAGCCGCTGCAGTTCGAGATTCTACTGGTCAACCCCAGGCTGGAGCGGATCCTCCAGCCCTATGCCGAGAACCTGGCGCGCATCGGCATCGAGGCCAACCTGCGCACCGTCGACCGGGCCCAGTACAAGCAGCGCCTGGACCAGTTCGACTTCGACATGATCCTGCTGACCCTGCCGCAGACCCTCAGCCCCGGCCTGGAACAGTGGCTGTACTTCCACTCCAGCCAGGCCAAGGTCAAGGGGGGCAAGAACTATGCAGGCATCGACAACCCGGTGGTCGATGCCCTGCTCGACAAGCTGCTGGCGGCCAAGACCCGTCACCAGCAGGTAGCCGCGACCCGCGCCCTGGACAGGGTGCTGCTATGGCAGCACTACACCATCCCCAACTGGTACATCAGCCACCACCGCCTGGCGTACTGGAACCGCTTCGCCTTCGTCACCACCCCGCCCTACACCCTGGGGCTGCGCACCTGGTGGCTGAAATCCTCGGAGACCACTCGATGACGCACTCCCTGCGCGCCCTCCTTGCACACGGCAGCGGCCTGGTGCTGTTGGCCCTGGCCGGCCTGAGCCAGGCGGCGCCGCAACACGCGCTGACCCTGTACGACGAGGCCCCCAAGTACCCGGCCGACTACCAGCACTTCGACTACGTGAACCCGGATGCGCCCAAGGGCGGCACCCTGCGTCAGTCCGGCTTCGGCAGTTTCGACAGCCTCAACCCCTTCATCAACAAAGGGGTGGCGGCCGACGACATCGGCCTGATCTATGACACCCTGACCCGCCACAGCCTGGACGAGCCCTTCACCGAGTACGGCCTCTTGGCCGAGAAAATGGAGAAGGCCCCGGACAACGCCTGGGTGCGCTTCTACCTGCGCCCCGAGGCGCGCTTCCACGACGGCCAGCCGGTCACGGCCGAGGACGTCAAGTTCACCTTCGAGACCCTGATCGAGCATGGCGCGCCGCTGTACCGGGCCTATTACGCCGACGTCGAGCGAGTCGAGGTCGAAAGCCCGAATACGGTGCGCTTCGTCTTCAAGCACGCCGGTAACCGCGAGCTGCCGCTGATCCTCGGCCAGTTGCCGGTGCTGCCCAAACACTGGTGGGCCGAGCGCGACTTCGCCAAGGGCAACCTGGACATCCCCCTGGGCAGCGGCCCCTATCGGGTCGTCGAGGTCAAGGCTGGCCGCTCCATCGTCTATGAGCGGGTCGAGGACTGGTGGGGCAAGGACCTGCCGGTGAACCGCGGCTTCTACAACTTCGAACGCATGCGCATCGACTACTACCGCGACAACACCGTGGCCCTGGAGGCGCTCAAGGCCGGGCAGTTCGATTACTGGCTGGAAACCAGCGCGAAGAACTGGGCCAGCGCCTACGACACCACGGCCGTGGCCAACGGCCAGCTGATCAAGGAAGAAATCGACAACCACAACCCCACCGGCATGCAGGGTTTCGTCTTCAATATCCGTCGGCCGCTGTTCCAGGACCGCCGGGTACGCGAGGCCCTCGGCCTGCTGTTCGATTTCGAGTGGGCCAACAAGCAGCTGTTCAACGGTGCCTACAGCCGTACCCGCAGCTATTTCGACAATTCCGAACTGGCCTCCCGCGGCCTGCCCAGCGAGGCCGAACTGCAGATACTCGAGCCGCTGCGCGAGCAGATTCCGCCCGAGGTGTTCACCGACGAGTTCCGCCCACCGACCACCGATGCCAGCGGCATCATCCGCGAGCAGCAGCGCCGCGCCTACCAGCTGCTGCAGGAAGCCGGCTGGCGGGTCGAGGGCGACCATATGCTCGACGCCACGGGCACGCCGGTGCGTTTCGAGTTTCTCCTGGCGCAGACGGAGTTCGAACGGGTGCTGCTGCCCTTCAAGCGCAACCTGGCCGATCTCGGCATGGAACTGGTGATTCGCCGGGTGGATGTCTCCCAGTACATCACCCGCCTGCGCTCGCGGGATTTCGACCTGATCGTCAGCGGCTTCGGCCAGTCCAACTCGCCGGGCAACGAGCAGCGCGAGTACTGGCACTCCAGCAGCGCCGACAACCCCGGCAGCCGCAACCTCATCGGCCTCAAGGACCCGGCCATCGACCAGCTGGTCGACGGCCTGATCAACGCCGACTCGCGCCAGAGCCTGATCGACCACACCCGCGCCCTGGACCGGGTATTGCTGTGGGGCCACTACGTCATTCCCAACTGGCACATCAAGACCTGGCGCGTGGCCTACTGGAACCACCTGGCCCACCCCCAGGTCACCCCGCTGTACGACATCGGCCTGAACACCTGGTGGTTCCGCAAACTGCCGCAGACCTCGGCGACGCCAACCGAGGCCGACCTGGCGAGCACGGAGCACTAGCATGCTGGCGTATATCCTGCGTCGCCTGTTGCTGATCATTCCCACCCTGTTCGGCATCCTGCTGCTCAACTTCATCATCATCCAGGCCGCCCCCGGCGGCCCGGTGGAGCAGATGATCGCCCAGCTGGAAGGCTTCGAGGGCGCCACCAGCCGCATTGCCGGCGGCGGCGCCGAGGTGGCGGTGGCCGGCTCCAACTATCGCGGCGCCCAGGGCCTGGACCCCGAGCTGATCGCCGAGATCGAGCGCCTGTACGGCTTCGACAAGCCGGCCCCGGAACGCTTCTGGATCATGCTGAAGAACTACGCCCAACTGGACTTCGGCGAGAGTTTCTTCCGTGACGCCAAGGTGATCGACCTGATCGTCGAGAAGATGCCGGTATCGGCATCTCTCGGGCTGTGGAGCACCCTGATCATGTACCTGGTGTCCATCCCCCTGGGCATCGCCAAGGCCGTGCGCCACGGCAGCGCCTTCGACGTCTGGACCAGCTCGGCGATCATCGTCGGCTATGCCATACCGGCTTTCCTCTTCGCCATCCTGCTGATCGTGCTGTTCGCCGGTGGCAGCTACTTCGACTGGTTCCCCCTGCGTGGCCTGACCTCGAACAACTTCGATCAGCTCAGCCTCGGCGGCAAGATCCTCGACTACTTCTGGCATCTGGCCCTGCCGGTCACCGCACTGGTCATCGGCAACTTCGCCACCCTGACCCTGCTGACCAAGAACAGCTTCCTCGACGAGATCAACAAACAGTACGTGACCACCGCCCGGGCCAAGGGGCTGTCGAAGAACGGCGTGCTCTACGGCCATGTGTTCCGCAATGCCATGCTGATCATCATCGCCGGCTTCCCGGCGGCGCTGATCGGCATCTTCTTCACCGGCTCCCTGCTGATCGAGGTGATCTTCTCCCTCGACGGTCTGGGCCTGATGAGCTTCGAGGCCGCCATCAACCGCGACTATCCGGTGGTCTTCGGCACCCTGTTCATCTTCACCCTGCTGGGGCTGATCCTGAAGCTGATCGGCGATCTCACCTACACCCTGGTCGATCCGCGCATCGACTTCGAAAGCCGGGAGAACTGAGATGGCCCTGTCTCCTATCAATCAACGGCGCTTCCAGCGCTTCAAGGCCCACAAGCGCGGCTGGTGGTCGCTGTGGATCTTCCTCGTGCTGTTCGTCCTGACCCTGGGCGCCGAGCTGATCGCCAACGACAAGCCCCTGGTCGTGCAGTACGACGGCCAGTGGTACTTCCCCGTGCTCAAGCGTTACCCGGAAACCACCTTCGGCGGCGAATTCCCGCTGCAGGCCAACTACAAGAGCCCCTACATCCAGGGGCTGATCGCGGAGAAGGACGGCTGGATGCTGTGGCCGCCGATCCCCTTCAGCTATTCGAGCATCAACTACGATCTGGAGGTGCCGGCCCCGGCGCCGCCCTCGGCGGCCAACTGGCTGGGCACCGACGACCAGGGTCGCGACGTACTGGCCCGGGTCATCTACGGCTTCCGCATCTCGGTGCTGTTCGCCCTGACCCTGACCCTGCTCAGTTCCATCATCGGCGTGCTCGCCGGCGCCCTGCAGGGCTTCTACGGCGGCTGGGTCGACCTGTTGGGGCAGCGCTTCCTCGAGGTCTGGTCCGGCCTGCCGGTGCTCTACCTGCTGATCATCCTGGCCAGCTTCGTGCAGCCGAATTTCTGGTGGTTGCTGGGCATCATGCTGCTGTTCTCCTGGATGAGCCTGGTGGATGTGGTGCGCGCCGAGTTCCTCCGTGGCCGCAACCTGGAGTACGTGCGCGCCGCCCGCGCCCTGGGCATGGAGAACGGCGCCATCATGTTCCACCACATCCTGCCCAACGCCATGGTCTCGACCATGACCTTCATGCCCTTCATCCTCACCGGCGCCATCGGCACCCTCACCGCCCTGGACTTCCTCGGCTTCGGCCTGCCGCCGGGGGCACCGTCGCTCGGCGAGCTGGTCGCCCAGGGCAAGGCCAACCTGCAGGCCCCCTGGCTGGGGATGACCGCCTTCGCCGTACTCGCCCTGATGCTCAGCCTGCTGGTGTTTATCGGCGAAGCGGCACGCGATGCCTTCGACCCGAGGAAATGAGATGAGCGACTCCGCCCCCCTGATCGAAGTACGCGACCTGGCCGTCGAATTCGTCACCGGCGAGCACAGGCAACGCGTGGTCGAAGCTGTCAGTTTCTCCATCCAGCGTGGCGAAACCCTGGCCCTGGTCGGCGAAAGCGGGTCCGGCAAGTCGGTCACCGCTCACTCGATCCTGCGCCTGCTGCCCTACCCCCTGGCCCAGCACCCGGCCGGCAGCATCCACTACGCCGGCGAAGACCTGCTCAAGCTCGACGAGAAGCGTCTACGCGAGCTGCGCGGCAACCGCATCGCCATGGTCTTTCAGGAGCCCATGACCTCCCTCAACCCGCTGCACAGCATCGAGAAGCAGATCAACGAGGTGCTCGCCCTGCACAAGGGCCTGAGCGGCAAGGCTGCCACCGAGCGAACTTTGGAACTGCTCGACCTGGTCGGCATCCCCGAACCGCACAAGCGCCTCAAGGCCTACCCCCATGAACTCTCCGGCGGCCAACGCCAGCGGGTGATGATCGCCATGGCCCTGGCCAACGAACCGGAACTGCTGATCGCCGACGAGCCGACTACCGCCCTGGACGTGACCGTGCAGCTGAAAATCCTCGAGCTGCTCAAGGATCTGCAGGCCCGCCTGGGCATGGCGCTGCTGCTGATCAGCCATGACCTCAACCTGGTACGACGAATTGCCCATCGGGTATGTGTCATGCAGAGCGGAAAGGTCGTCGAACAAGCGTCGTGTGAAAATTTGTTCCGAACGCCGCAGCATCCCTATACCCAGGAACTGCTCGGCGCCGAGCCCAGCGGCGACCCGGTGGCCGTCGAGGCCGGCGAGCCGCTGCTGGAAATCGACGATCTGCGCGTATGGTTCCCGATCAAGAAGGGCCTGCTGCGTCGCACCGTCGGTCATGTCAAGGCGGTGGACGGGATCAGCTTCAGCCTGCCCCAGGGGCAGACCCTGGGCATAGTCGGCGAAAGCGGTTCCGGCAAGTCGACCCTGGGGCTGGCGATCCTGCGACTGCTCGGCAGTCAGGGCGCCATCCGCTTCCAGGGTCAGGCACTGCAGGGGTTGTCGCAGCATGCCGTGCGTCCGCTGCGCCGGCAGATGCAGGTGGTGTTCCAGGACCCCTTCGGCAGCCTGAGTCCGCGGATGTCGGTGGGCCAGATCGTAGGCGAAGGCCTGCACATCCATCGCATGGGCACGCGGGACGAACAGGAACAAGCGATCATCGACGCGCTCGTGGAGGTAGACCTGGACCCGGAGACCCGGCACCGCTACCCCCACGAGTTTTCCGGCGGGCAACGGCAACGGATCGCCATCGCCCGGGCACTGGTGTTGAAACCGGCGCTGATACTGCTGGACGAGCCCACCTCGGCGCTCGACCGCACAGTCCAGCGCCAGGTCGTCGAGTTGCTGCGCTCGCTGCAGATCAAGCACAACCTGACGTACCTGTTTATCAGCCATGACCTGGCGGTGGTTCGGGCACTGAGCCACCAGCTGATCGTGGTCAAGGAAGGACAAGTAGTGGAACAGGGGGCGGCAGAGCAGATCTTCGCCGCACCGCAGCATATTTACACTCGGCAGCTGCTGGAAGCCGCCTTTCTGGCTCCAGGCGCTGCCGACTAATCCTTGAAAGCAGGAAGAGGAAGCGTACACATGGGTTTTCTAAGCGGTAAGCGCGTACTGATCGTTGGCGTTGCCAGCAAACTGTCCATCGCCTCGGGCATCGCCGCGGCCATGCACCGCGAGGGCGCCGAACTGGCTTTCACCTATCAGAACGAGAAGCTCAAGGGCCGGGTCGAAGAGTTCGCCGCCGGCTGGGGTTCGGGCCCCGAGCTGTGCTTCCCCTGCGACGTGGCCAACGATGACGAGATCGTCAGCGTGTTCGAGGCCCTGAGCAAGAAGTGGGACGGCCTGGACTGCATCGTCCACTCGGTCGGTTTCGCCCCGGGTGATCAGCTCAACGGCGACTTCACCGAAGTCACCACCCGCGAAGGCTTCAAGATCGCCCACGACATCAGCGCCTACAGCTTCGTCGCCCTGGCCAAGGCCGGTCGCGAAATGATGAAGGGGCGCAACGGCAGCCTGCTGACCCTCTCCTACCTGGGCGCCGAGCGCACCATGCCGAACTACAACGTGATGGGCATGGCCAAGGCCAGCCTGGAAGCCGGAGTCCGCTACCTGGCCGCCAGCCTCGGCCCGGAAGGCACCCGCGTCAACGCCATCTCCGCAGGCCCGATCCGCACCCTCGCCGCCAGCGGCATTGCCAGCTTCCGCAAGATGCTGGCCGCCAACGAGAAGCAGACCCCGCTGCGCCGCAACGTGACCATCGAGGAGGTCGGCAATGCCGGCGCCTTCCTCTGCTCCGACCTGGCCTCGGGCGTCAGCGGTGAGATCATGTACGTCGACGGCGGCTTCAACACCACCGCCATGGGCGCGATGGAAGACTGATCGAGCCAACGGCGACAATAAAAAAGCCCGCGAAAGCGGGCTTTTTTATGACTCGACGGTTATCAGAACCGCTCGATATCCGCTTGCGCTTCCAGTTGCTTGCGGAAGGCGGCGAAGTCCTGCTGACCACTGCGCGAGGCCAGGAAGCGGCGGTACATGGACTTCTCCTCCTCGGCCAACGCTTCCTGCGGCTCGCTCACGCCGTTCAGGCGGATCACCACGAAGTCACCGTTGTCCAGGCCCACGCCGGCGAAGCTCGGCTGGCCGGAATCGCTCGGCTTGGGCATACGGAACAGCGCCTGCAGCACCACCGGCTCGACACCCTCATGGCTGCGCGTGGCCGCCTCGACCGGCTGCCATTCTTGCGTCTGCTCGGCCGGCGTCTTGCCGTCGCGCAATGCCGTCAACAGCTCCTCGCCCTTGGCTTTCGCCGCCTCGCTGGCCCGCACCCTGGTCAGGTGCGCACGGATGCTGTCGGCCACCTGCTCCAGCGCCAACTGCTCGGGCTTCCGGTGCTCCTTGACGCGCACCACCACGACGGTGTTCGGATCCAGCTCGATGGTCGCGCTGTTGTTGCCGTCCTCCAGCACCTCCGCACTGAAGGCCGCCTGGATAACCTGGCGGTTAGCCGCCAGCCCTTCGCCACCTTCACGGCCGAAGGCGTCGGTGGTTCTCACCTCCAAACCGAGCTCCTGAGCAGGCTGGGCCAGATCGGAGGACTCGAACGCCAGGTCTTCCAGCTGCTTGGCAACTTCGACGAAACGCTGCTCGACCCGCTGCGCCTTCAGGTCGCGTACCAGCTTGTCCTTCAGGCTGTCGAAGCTCGGCACCTCGGGCGCCTGTACACCCAGCAGCTTGATCAGGTGCCAGCCGAACTCGCTGCGGACCGGCGCGGAAACCTCGCCCTCGCCCAGGGCATACAGGGCCTCTTCGAAGGCCGGATCGTACACACCCTGCCCGGCATAGCCCAGATCGCCGCCCTCGGTCGCCGAACCCGGGTCCTCGGAGAGCTCCTTGGCCAGCGCCGCGAACTCCTCGCCCTGCTGCAGGCGCTTCTGGACCTCGTCGATCTTGGCCTTGGCCTGCCCCTCGTCAACCGCGTCGCTGACCTCGATCAGGATGTGCGCCGCTCGGCGTTGCTCGGCCAGATTGGCGATCTCGCTCTGGTAGGCGCTCTGCAGGTCTTCGTCAGCCACTTCCACCTGATCGAAGAAGGCATCCTTCTTCAGCTCGAGGTACTCCAGGACCACCTGCTCAGGGCTCATGAACTGGCTGGCCTGGGCCTCGTAGTAAGCCTTGACGTCGTCATCGCTCAACTGCACCGCCGCGGTATCAGCCGGCACCCGCAGCGTGGCGAAGTCACGGGTCTGCTGCTCCAGGCGGGCGAAGGCTTCGACTTGGGCGTCGGTGACGAAGCCGCTGCCGGCCAGCCCCGCCCGCAGCTGGCCGATGAGCATTTCCTGGGCCAGCATCTGGCGGAACTGCAGGCGGCTATAGCCCAGCTGGCGAATGACCTGATCGAAGCGATCGGCGTTGAACTTGCCGTCCACCTGAAACTCCGGGGTCTGCAGGATCAGCTGATCGAGCGCCTGCTCGGAGAACGCGAAGTCTGCATCCGCCGCGGCCTGCAACAGCAGAGTCCGCTCGATCAAGCCATTGAGCGCCGACTCGCGCAGCAGCTTCTCATCCAGCAGGGATGCGTCGAAGTCCTTGCCGAGCTGCTGCAACAGCTGACGCCGCTGCATCTCGACCGCCTGCCCCAGCTGATTCAAGCTGACCTTTTCGCCATTCACCTCGGCGGCGTTCTGGCTGTTGCTGGTACCGGTGAATACGGCCTCGACACCGGTCAGCGCCAGCAGCACGACGATAAGGCCGATAATGGTTTTGGCAATCCACCCCTGTGAATTGTCCCTGATGTTCTGCAGCATGCGTCCCCCAGAACGACTGTACGAATAATAAACAGCCGCGCAGCGTGGGTAATATCCAGATAGAAGAAAGGCGCATCCGGGGATGCGCCTTCGCGTGACTTGCGGAGCGGACGAGACTCGAGCCCGTGACTTCCGGCGTTACGGCCGGTGTCTGACCGGCTGAATCACCGCTCCGCTACCAGCCCGACCTCACAGCCGAACTGGAAGGGCAAGGCCCGAAAGACGCTTAGTTGACTGCGTCCTTCAGGGCTTTGCCAGCCTTGAAACCTGGGATCTTAGCAGCGGCGATGCTGATCGGCTTACCGGTCTGCGGGTTACGGCCAGTGCGAGCGGCGCGCTCTTTGACGGCGAAGGTACCGAAACCAACCAGTACGACGGAGTCACCAGCCTTGAGAGCGCCGGTGACGGATTCAATCACTGCGTCCAGCGCGCGGCCAGCAACAGCTTTCGGGATATCAGCAGATGCAGCGATAGCATCAATCAGTTCCGACTTGTTCACTCTAAGTCCCCTTAATTTCTGTTGAGTTTGTTTCTTGATTTTTAGTGTAAGCAAAGCGGGTGCTGGGCGGCCTGCAGACACAATAAGAGCCGCTTTATATCAAGGGCTCTAAAATTGTGTCAAGAAAGCCCCCCGGCTAATGCGTGCTAATTCGCTCCTTGGAATCAGACTCGCGCTTCTCATCCTTTGCAACCAGCTCGGGAGCCGCATCGGGCAAGGGCTCCGGGGCGTATTGCAGCGCAATTTGCAGGACCTCGTCAATCCATTTAACGGGTTTAATCTGCAGGTCTTGCTTTATATTTTCAGGAATTTCTTTCAAGTCGCGGACATTTTCTTCAGGAATGATCACTGTTTTGATTCCGCCCCGATGAGCCGCCAGCAATTTTTCTTTTAGTCCACCGATCGCCAGCACCTGGCCGCGCAGGGTAATCTCGCCGGTCATGGCCACATCGGCCCGCACCGGGATCTGGGTCAGGGCCGAGACCAGAGCCGTGCACATGCCCACACCGGCACTGGGGCCGTCCTTGGGCGTCGCGCCCTCGGGCATGTGGATATGGATATCGCGCTTCTCATAGAAATCCAGGGCCACGCCCAGGCTCTTGGCGCGGCTGCGCACCACGGTTTGCGCGGCGGTGATCGACTCCACCATCACGTCGCCCAGCGAACCGGTCTTGATCAACTGGCCCTTGCCGGGCACGACCGCCGCCTCGATGGTCAGCAGTTCGCCGCCCACCTGGGTCCAGGCCAACCCGGTCACCTGACCGATCTGGTCTTCCTGCTCGGCCAGGCCATAACGGTGCTTGCGCACACCGAGGAAATGCTCGAGCGACTCGGCGGTGACCAGCACCTCGAAACGCTTCTGCCGGGCATGCTCCTTCACCGCCCGACGGCACACCTTGGCGATCTGCCGCTCCAGGCTGCGCACCCCCGCCTCGCGGGTGTAGTAGCGGATGATGTCGCGAATCGCCGCCTCCTCGAACGCCAATTCGCCTTTCTTCAGGCCGTTGACCTGGATCTGCTTCGGCGCCAGGTACTTGATGGCGATGTTGACCTTCTCATCCTCAGTGTAACCGGGCAGGCGAATCACCTCCATGCGGTCCAGCAACGGCGCCGGAATGTTCATGGAGTTGGCGGTGCAGAGGAACATCACGTCGGAGAGGTCGTAATCGACTTCCAGGTAGTGATCGTTGAAGTTGTGGTTCTGCTCCGGATCGAGCACCTCGAGCAGGGCCGAGGCCGGATCGCCGCGCATGTCCTGACCCATCTTGTCGATCTCGTCGAGCAGGAACAGCGGGTTGCGCACGCCCACCTTGGTCATCTTCTGGATCAGCCGGCCCGGCATCGAACCGATATAGGTCCGCCGATGACCGCGGATCTCCGCCTCATCGCGCACGCCGCCCAAGGCCATGCGCACGAACTTGCGATTGGTCGAGTGGGCGATCGACTCGGCCAGGGAGGTCTTGCCCACCCCCGGCGGCCCGACCAG
This sequence comes from Pseudomonas sp. MBLB4123, assembly GCF_051904775.1. Lineage (NCBI taxonomy): Bacteria > Pseudomonadati > Pseudomonadota > Gammaproteobacteria > Pseudomonadales > Pseudomonadaceae > Pseudomonas > Pseudomonas sp. MBLB4123. Next base: position 989,953 of record NZ_CP196711.1, on the reverse strand, counting down.
ACAGAGCACCGGCCCCTTGATCTTCTTCACCCGCTTCTGCACCGCGAGGTACTCGAGGATGCGCTCCTTGACCTCTTCCAGGCCATAGTGATCGGCATTGAGGATGGCCTCGGCCCGCGCCAGATCCAGGCGCACCTTGCTGTGCGCCTTCCACGGCACGTTCACCAGCCAGTCGATATAGGAGCGCACCACGGTGGCCTCGGCCGACATCGGCGACATCTGCTTGAGCTTGTTCAGCTCGGTCTGCGCCTTGTCGTAGGCTTCCTTGGTCAGGCCGGCATTCTCGATGCGCCTCTTCAGCTCATCCAGCTCGCTGTGGCCTTCGTCGATATCGCCGAGCTCCTTCTGGATGGCCTTCATTTGCTCATTCAGGTAGTACTCGCGCTGACTGCGCTCCATCTGCTTCTTCACCCGACCACGGATGCGCTTCTCGACCTGCAACAGGTCGATCTCGGCGTCCAGCAGCGCCAGTACGTGCTCGACCCGCGCCGACAAGTCGGTGATCTCGAGGATTTCCTGCTTCTGCTCGATCTTCAGCGCCATGTGCGCGGCCATGGTGTCGACCAGGCGACTCGGCTCGTCGATGCTGTTGAGCGACGACAGCACCTCGGCCGGCACTTTCTTGCCAAGCTGCACGTACTGCTCGAACTGGCTGAGCAGGCTGCGCACGAAGACCTCGGACTCACGCTCGGCGGTCTCGACCTCGTCGAGCAGCTGCACCTCGGCGCGGCAGTGGTCCTCGGCCTCGATGAACCGCTCGATCTCGCCCCGCTGCTCGCCCTCGACCAGCACCTTGACCGTGCCGTCCGGCAGCTTCAGCAGTTGCAGGACCGTCGCCACGGTGCCGACCCGGTAGAGCCCCTCTTCACCCGGATCATCGTCCGCGGGGTTCTTCTGGGCGAGCAGCAGGATCTGCTTCTCCCCCGTCATCGCCGCCTCCAGGGCTTCGATGGATTTCTCGCGCCCGACGAACAGCGGGATCACCATGTGCGGATAGACCACGACATCGCGCAGCGGCAAGAGAGGCAATTCGATGGTTGTCTTCATGATTTCGGCTCTACGGCGGCCATACGGCCGTAAACAGATGGGAATACCCTTGGCCCTAAGATGGGGGTAGCCCCCGCAAAAAACAAGCGCTAGCACTGGAAATGCAAAGGGGCCCGCAGGCCCCTTTGCATTCAGGATGTAACGGTCACGCGTCCGGCGCTGCCTTGGCAGGCGCCTCGCTGTTCTCATAGATCAACAGCGGCTTGGACGAACCGTCGATCACGCTTTCGTCGATGACCACCTTGCTGACTTCCGACTGCGAAGGGATCTCGTACATGGTGTCGAGCAGGATGCCTTCGAGTATCGAGCGCAGGCCACGGGCCCCGGTCTTGCGCTCCAAGGCCTTGTTCGAGACCGCTTTCAGCGCGTCCGGGCGGAACTCCAGCTCCACCCCTTCCATCTCGAACAGCTTGGCATACTGCTTGGTCAGGGCGTTCTTGGGTTCGGTGAGGATCTGCATCAAGGCGGCCTCGTCCAGCTCCTCCAGGGTCGCGATGACCGGCAGGCGGCCGACGAACTCGGGAATCAGGCCGAACTTCACCAGGTCGTCCGGCTCCACCTCACGCAACGACTCGCCGACCTTCTTGCCCAGATCCTTGCTGCGCACCTCGGCATTGAAGCCGATCCCGCCCTTGGTCGAGCGCCCCTGGATGACCTTCTCCAGGCCGGAGAAGGCACCGCCACAGATGAACAGGATGTTGCGCGTGTCGACCTGCAGGAACTCCTGCTGCGGGTGCTTGCGGCCGCCCTGCGGCGGGACCGAGGCGACGGTACCTTCGATCAGCTTGAGCAAGGCCTGCTGCACGCCCTCGCCCGACACATCGCGAGTGATCGAGGGGTTGTCGGACTTGCGCGAAATCTTATCGATCTCGTCGATGTAGACGATGCCCATCTGGGCCTTCTCGACATCGTAGTCGCACTTCTGCAACAGCTTCTGGATGATGTTCTCGACATCCTCCCCGACGTAACCCGCCTCTGTCAGGGTGGTGGCATCGGCGATGGTGAACGGTACGTTGAGCAGGCGCGCCAGGGTCTCGGCCAGCAGGGTCTTGCCCGAACCGGTGGGACCGATCAGCAGGATATTGCTCTTGCCCAGTTCGACGTCGTCCTTCTTGTCGCGCTGATTGAGGCGCTTGTAGTGGTTGTACACCGCTACCGAGAGGACCTTCTTCGCACGCTCCTGACCGATCACATACTGATCCAGGATGGTGCTGATCTCCTTGGGCGCAGGCAACTTGTGCGCACTGCTCTCGGCCTGAGCTTCCTGCACCTCCTCGCGGATGATGTCGTTGCACAGGTCGACGCACTCGTCGCAGATAAAGACAGAGGGCCCGGCAATCAATTTGCGTACTTCGTGCTGGCTCTTGCCGCAGAAGGAGCAATAAAGCAGCTTGCCGTTGTCCTCGCCGTTGCGGGTATCAGTCATTCGATCAATCCAATACGGTAGGCTTGAAACACAAGATGAAGGCAAATGCGGGCGTTTTCAAGCCCGCGCGGCGGCTGGAACAATCCAGCCGCCCCATACGCAAGCCGCTTAGCCCGCCAGTTGACGCTTGCTCAGCACCTGATCGATCAGGCGATACTTGACCGCATCCTCGCCGCTCATGAAATTGTCGCGGTCGGTGTCGCGGGCGATCACTTCGATCGGCTGGCCGGTGTGGTCGGCGAGGATCTTGTTCAGCCGCTCGCGAATGGTCAGGATCTCGCGGGCATGAATCTCGATGTCCGAGGCCTGGCCCTGGAAGCCGCCCAGGGGCTGATGGATCATCATCCGCGAGTGCGGCAGGCAGTAACGCTTGCCCGCGGCGCCGCCGGCCAGCAGCAAGGCGCCCATGCTGCAGGCCTGACCGATGCAGATGGTCGACACATCGGGCTTGATGAACTGCATGGTGTCGTAGATCGACATGCCCGCAGTCACCGACCCGCCCGGCGAGTTGATGTACAGGTGAATGTCCTTGTCCGGGTTCTCGGCCTCGAGGAACAGCAACTGGGCCGCGACTAGGTTGGCCATGTAGTCCTCGACCGGGCCGATCAGGAAGATCACCCGCTCCTTGAGCAGACGCGAGTAGATGTCGTAGGCGCGCTCGCCGCGAGCCGACTGCTCGATCACCATCGGCACCAGGCCGCCGGCAGCTTGGATGTCAGGCATGTGTTGCATAAAAGGATTGCGGGACATGTCTTGCACTCGCTCCCTAAATAGTCATGTCACAAATACGCATAAGCCAGCGCGGAGGCTGGCTTATGGCGTGTTCGAACGAGGTAAAGAATCAGTCGGCTTTGGGCGCTTCCGCCGGCTTGACAGCTTCTTCGTAAGAGACCGCTTTGTCGGTCACGTTGGCCTTCTGCAAAACAGTATCTACAACTTGCTCTTCCAGCACAACCGAACGCACTTCGTTCATTTGCTGGTCGTTTTTGTAGTACCAGGCCACGACCTGCTCGGGCTCCTGATAGGCCGAAGCCATCTCCTGGATCAGCTCACGCACGCGCTCTTCGTCCGGCTTCAGCTCGAACTGCTTGACCACCTCGGCGACGATCAGACCGAGCACCACACGACGCTTGGCCTGCTCCTCGAACAACTCGGCCGGCAGCTGCTCAGGCTTGATGTTGCCACCGAACTGCTGGACCGCCTGCACACGCAGACGATTGACTTCGTTGCCCAGCAGCGCCTTCGGCACCTCGATCGGGTTGGCCGCCAGCAAACCGTCCATCACCTGGTTCTTGACCTTGGACTTGACGGCCTGGCGCAGCTCGCGCTCCATGTTCTTGCGCACTTCGGCGCGGAAACCTTCCAGACCACCGTCCTTGACGCCGAACTGGGCGAAGAACTCGTCGTTCAGCTCGGGCAGCTGCGGCGCGGAAACGCTGTTTACCGTGACGCTGAACTCGGCGACCTTGCCGGCCAGGTCCAGGTTCTGGTAATCCTCGGGGAAGGTCGGGTTGATGACGCGCTCTTCGCCCGCCTTGGCACCCACCAGGGCGTCTTCGAAGCCCGGAATCATGCGACCGGAGCCCAGCACCAACTGGGTGCCCTTGGCCGAACCGCCGGCGAAGGCTTCGCCTTCGATCTTGCCGACGAAGTCGATGTTCAGCTGATCACCATTCTCGGCGGCGCGCTCGGCGACCTCGAAACGGGTGTTCTGCTTGCGCAGAATGTCCAGCATGTTGTCCACGTCGGCATCGCCGACCTCGGCCTGCAGGCGCTCGATCGCGATGGACTCGAAACCCTGCACCTGGAACTCCGGGAACACCTCGAAGGTGGCCACATATTCCAGATCCTTGCCCTTCTCGAACGGCTTCGGCTCGACAGCCGGAGCACCGGCCGGGTTCAGCTTCTGCTCGACAACGGCCTCATAGAAGGTCTCTTGGATCAGGTCACCCAGGGCTTCCTGGCGCGCGGACGCTTCATAGCGCTGGCGGATCACGCTCATCGGCACTTTGCCGGGACGGAAGCCAGGAACCTTGGCACGACGGGCAGTCTGCTGCAGACGCTTGTTGACTTCAGTCTCGATGCGCTCGACGGGAACGCCGACGGTCATGCGGCGCTCAAGAGCAGAAGTGCTTTCAACAGAAACTTGCATGGATATTCCTCGTTGCACAGACATAAGCCGGCCGTTTCCGGCCCCAGATCAAGGGCATGCATTCTAGAGGGTCAATTTACAGAAGTCACCCTAGATGCAGGCGGCAATCGGGAGGGAAAGAAGATGGTGCGGACGGAGAGACTCGAACTCTCACACCTTGCGGCGCCAGAACCTAAATCTGGTGTGTCTACCAATTTCACCACGTCCGCGTGGTCAGACTATAAAACAAAAACGCCAGGCTTTCGGCCTGGCGTTTTGGAATATGGGGTGGACGATGGGGATCGAACCCACGACACCAGGAGCCACAATCCTGTGCTCTACCAACTGAGCTACGCCCACCATATTACGCTTTGCTTGTGCCAAAGCTGCCAAATGGCACGCCCGGCAGGACTCGAACCTGCGACCATCCGCTTAGAAGGCGGATGCTCTATCCAGCTGAGCTACGGGCGCCTATCCATCTGCAAGCGCAGACTTAAAGCTTTCGGCTTCGGCGGAGGCTTTGCAACCTCTGCCTTTGCCGTCTTACCCAGCGACTGGCTGTGCTCGACAAGCGGGGCGCATGTTATAGAGGCACCCATGGGCCGTCAACACTAATTTTAAAAAAAGTTCAGCGAGATAAAGGGGTTACGCGAAAATCCTGGGGTGGCGCCTTTGCCGCACCGCCTCGCCATGCGAGAATGCGCGTCCTTTTTCAATCCTTTCCAATGGTTTATCTAGCGCAATGACCGCACAATTGATCGACGGCAAAGCGATCGCCGCCAGCCTCCGCCAGCAGATCGCCCAACGGGTCGCCGAGCGACGCGAGCAGGGCCTGCGGGCCCCCGGCCTGGCGGTGATCCTGGTCGGCAGCGACCCAGCCTCTCAGGTCTATGTCGCGCACAAGCGCAAAGACTGTGAAGAAGTGGGCTTCCTCTCCCAAGCCTACGACCTACCGGCCAGCACCAGCCAAGAGGAACTCCTGGCGCTGATCGACCGCCTCAATGACGATCCGAGCGTCGATGGCATTCTGGTGCAACTGCCACTGCCCGCTCACATGGACGCCTCCTTGCTGTTGGAGCGCATTCGTCCGGACAAGGACGTGGATGGTTTCCACCCCTACAACATCGGCCGCCTGGCCCAACGCATGCCATTGCTGCGCCCCTGCACGCCGAAGGGCATCATGACCCTGCTGCAGAGCACCGGCGTGGACCTCTACGGCCTGCATGCCGTGGTCGTGGGCGCCTCGAACATCGTCGGCCGGCCGATGGCCATGGAACTGCTGCTCGGCGGCTGCACCGTCACCATCACCCACCGTTTCACCAAGGACCTGCCACAGCATGTCGGCCAGGCCGACATCGTGGTGGTCGCAACCGGCAAGCCGGGCCTGGTCAAGGGCGAGTGGATCAAGGAGGGGGCGATCGTCATCGATGTGGGGATCAACCGCCAGGCCGATGGCAAGCTGATCGGCGACGTGGTGTACGAAACCGCCCTGTCCCGCGCCGGGTGGATCACGCCGGTGCCCGGCGGTGTCGGCCCCATGACCCGTGCCGGCCTGCTGGAGAACACCCTGCACGCGGCTGAACACCTGCACGACTGAACCCAGGGTTCAGAGACGAGAAACGGCACCCGAGGGTGCCGTTTTCTTTTGCGCGGAGCAGCCGCTCGTGCGGCTACTTCTGCGCCTGCTGCCAGGACTTCAGCAACTGGTCATAGCCGATGGTTTCCCCTTTGGGCTTTTCGTTGGCCAGCTTGGCCTTCGGCGCCCCCGGCTGATCCAGCCAGTACTGCCGGTCACGCGGCTCGTTCAACTTGGGGCCGCACTCACCCAGCACACCGGAGCGCTCGAGACGACCGAGCATGGTGTCCTGCGCCGCCGCCAGGCCATCGAGCGCCTCCTGCGGCGACTTGTCGCCGCTGGCCGCTTCGGCGATGAACTGCCACCATAGCTGCGCCAGGCGCGGGTAGTCCGGCACGTTGGTGCCGGTCGGCGTCCACTGCACCCGGGCCGGACTACGGTAGAACTCCACCAGCCCCCCCAGCTTGGGCGCCGCATCGGTCATCGCCTGGGAGTTGATGTCCGACTCGCGGATCGGCGTCAGGCCGACCAGGGTCTTCTTCAGCGACACGGTCTTGGAGGTGACGAACTGGGCGTACAGCCAGGCTGCCAGGCGCTGCTTCTCCGGCGTCGACTTGAGGAAGGTCCAGGAGCCGGCATCCTGATAGCCGAGCTTCATCCCCTCCTCCCAGTACGGGCCCTTGGGCGAGGGCGCCATGCGCCACTTCGGCGTGCCGTCGCCGTTGACCACCGCCAGCCCCGGCTTGGTCATGTCCGCAGTGAAGGCGGTGTACCAGAAGATCTGCTGGGCGATGTTGCCTTGGGCCGGCACCGGGCCGGCCTCGGAGAAGGTCATACCCTGGGCTTCCGGCGGCGCATACTGACGCATCCAGTCGACATACTTGGTGGTGGCGTAGACCGCCGCCGGGCCGTTGGTGTCGCCACCGCGCTCGACACTGGAGCCGACCGGCCGGCAACCGTCGACACGGATGCCCCACTCGTCCACCGGCAGGCCGTTGGGCAGCCCCTTGTCGCCGCCACCGGCCATGGAGAACCAGGCATCGGTGAAGCGCCAGCCCAGGGACGGGTCCTTCTTGCCGTAATCCATGTGACCGTAGACACGCTGGCCGTCGATCTCCTTGACCTTCTCGGAGAAGAACTCGGCGATGTCCTCGTAGGCCGACCAGTTGACCGGCACCCCCAGCTCATAGCCGTAGATTTCCTTGAACCTGGTCTTGAGTTCCGGGCGCTCGAACCAGTCGGCGCGGAACCAGTAGAGGTTGGCGAACTGCTGGTCGGGCAGCTGGTACAGCTTGCCGTCCGGGCCACTGGTGAAGGACAGGCCGATGAAGTCCTGCAGGTCCAGGGTCGGCGAGGTCACCGCCTTGCCCTCGCCTTCCATCATGTCGCTGATCGCCACCGCCTTGCCGTAGCGGAAGTGGGTGCCGATCAGGTCCGAATCGTTGATGTAGCCGTCGTAGATGTTCTTGTCCGACTGCATCTGGGTCTGCAGCTTCTCCACCACGTCGCCTTCCTGCATCAGGTCGTGCTTGAGCTGGATGCCGGTGATCTCGCTGAACGCCTTGGCCAGCACCTTGGACTCGTATTCATGGGTGGCGATGGTTTCCGAGGCGACGCTGATGCTCATGCCGCGGAACGGTTCGGCCGCCTTGATGAACCACTGCAGCTCGGCCAGCTGCTGTTCCGGCGTCAGGGTCGAGGGATTGAATTCCTCGGCGATCCATTTCTTCGCCGCCTCCTCGTAGGCATCCGCCCAGGCCGCGCCGCTCAGGCCGGACAGCGCCAGCAAGGCGGCCAGGGCCATGCTATGTCGGGTGTTGTTGTTATTGTCGAACATGGAGACCTCCATCTCAGGTTTTATAAGAGGCCGCGCATCGCCCGCTCCTCGCCACCGCAACCTTGCCGGCGGCGCAGCCCGGGCGCCGCGGATCAGCCCCAGCGCATCACTGCAAACAGCCACAACAGGGACAGCAACGAGGCTATCCAGACGCTCCAGTCGGTCGCGCCGACCACCAGCAAGTGCAGGTAGGCGCTGCCGAGCAGACCGATAAACAGGCGATCGCCCCGAGTGGTGGCAATCGGCAGAAAGCCCTTGCGCTCCATGCAGGGCGAACGAATTTCCCAGACCGTCATGCCCACCAGGGTCAGGGCGATGGCCCCGAAGAACAGGCCCGTCGGCAGGGTCCACGCCATCCATTCCATCGTCTTCTCCTTAAACCCGACCCAGGGCGAAGCCCTTGGCCACGTGGTTGCGCACGAACCAGATCACCAGCATGCCCGGCAGGATGGTCAACACCCCGGCCGCCGCCAGCACGCCCCAGTCGATCCCCGAGGCCGACACGGTGCGGGTCATCACCGCGACGATCGGTTTGGCCTCCACCGAGGTCAGGGTGCGCGCCAGCAGCAGTTCGACCCAGGAGAACATGAAGCAGAAGAACGCCGTCACGCCGATGCCCGAGCCGATCAGCGGGATGAACAGCTTCACGAAGAATTTCGGGAAACTGTAGCCGTCGATATAGGCGGTCTCGTCGATCTCTTTGGGCACCCCGGACATGAAGCCCTCGAGAATCCACACCGCCAGCGGCACGTTGAACAGGCAGTGGGCCAGAGCCACGGCGATATGGGTGTCGAACAGGCCGATGGAGGAATACAGCTGGAAGAACGGCAGCAGGAACACCGCCGGCGGCGCCATGCGATTGGTCAGCAGCCAGAAGAACAGGTGCTTGTCGCCGAGAAAGCGGTAGCGCGAGAAGGCATAGGCCGCCGGCAGCGCCACGCTCAGCGAGATCAGGGTGTTGAGGCTGACGTAGTAGAGCGAGTTGAGATAGCCCCGGTACCAGCTGGGGTCGGTGAAGATCACCCGGTAGTTGTCCAGGGTGAAGCCTTGCGGCCACAGGCTCAGCCCGCCGAGTATCTCGGTGTTGCTCTTGAACGACATGTTCAGCAGCCAGTAGATCGGCACCAGCAGGAACAGCAGGTAGCCCAGCAGCACCAGACGTTTGCGTATGCTCATGGTCGGCCTCAGCGATGCGTGTCGTCGTGGGTCATGGCCGTATAGAACAGCCAGGACACCAGCAGGATGATCAGGAAATACACCAGGGAGAACGCCGCCGCCGGCCCCAGGTCGAACTGGCCGACCGCCATCTGGGTCAGGGTCTGGCTGAGGAAGGTGGTGGCATTGCCCGGCCCGCCGCCGGTGAGCACGAAGGGCTCGGTGTAGATCATGAAACTGTCCATGAAGCGCAGCATCACGGCGATCAGCAGCACGCTCTTGAGCTTGGGCAGCTGGATGTGGCGGAACACCGCCCAGGCCGAGGCGCGGTCGATGCGCGCCGCCTGGTAATAGACGTCGGGTATCGCCCGCAGACCCGAGTAGCACAGCAGGGCCACCAGCGAGGTCCAGTGCCAGACGTCCATGACCAGCACCGTGACCCAGGCGTCGCCGGTGTCGGAGGCATAGTTGTAGGCCACCCCCAGCTCGTTGAGGCTCCAACCCAGCAGGCCGATGTCTGCGCGACCGAAGATCTGCCAGATGGTGCCGACCACGTTCCACGGGATCAGCAGCGGGATGGCCATGAGGATCAGGCACAAGGAGGCCCAGCGCCCCCTGGTCGGCATGCACAGGGCGATGCCTATCCCCAGGGGAATCTCGATCAACAGCACGCAGGCCGAGTAGACGAACTGGCGCAGCAGCGAGTCGTGCAGGCGGGTGTCCTGCAGCACCTGGCGGAACCAGTCGACGCCGACGAAGTAGCGGCTGGACTGGTCGAAGATGTCCTGCACCGAATAGTTGACCACCGTCATCATCGGCACGATGGCGCTGAAGGCCACCAGCAGGAAGACCGGCAGCACCAGCCACCAGGCCCGGTTGTTGTGCACCTTGCTCATGCCTGCTCCTCCGCCTGTGCGCTTTCGACCAGCACGTCGTCGGCATAGAGCATCAGCCACTGCGCCGGGAAGCTGATGTAGGCCTGCTTGTGCGGCACCTGCTGGTCCTCCTGCAAGCGTGCCTTGAGCAGCTGCTCGCCCAGGCGCAGGGTGACAATCTTGTAGGTGCCCAGGTCCTCGACATGCACCACCTCGCTACGCAAGGCGCCCTCGTAGGGACCCTCCCAGACGTGCACGAACTCGGGGCGAATGCCGGCCTGCAGGCGCTGGCCGCCGCACTCGGCCAGGCGCCGGTTGAGGGCATCGGCCAGCGGCAGTTCGATGGCGCCGAAGCGCACCCCGCCCGGGCAGCGCTCCACCTCGATCAGGTTCATCCCCGGGCTGCCGATGAAATAGCCGACGAAGGTGTGGCTGGGGCGCTCGAACAGCTCCCGCGGCGTGCCGAACTGGACGATCTGGCCGCCGTACATCACCGCGATCTTGTCGGCGAAGGTCGAGGCCTCCAGCTGATCGTGGGTGACGTAGACCATGGTGATGTTGAACTGCTCGTGGATCTGCTTGAGCTTGCGCCGCAGTTTCCATTTCAGGTGCGGGTCGATCACGGTCAGCGGCTCGTCGAAGAGGATCGCCGACACGTCGTCGCGCACCAGGCCGCGGCCCATGGAGACCTTCTGCTTCTCGTCGGCGGTCAGGTTGCGCGCCTTCTTGTGCAGCAGCGGATGCAGGTCGAGCACCTCGGCGATCTCGTGCACCTTGCTCAGCACCTTGGCCTCGGCCAGGCCCTGGTTACGCAGGGGAAAGGCCAGGTTGTCGAACACCGTCATGGTGTCGTAGACCACCGGAAACTGGAAAACCTGGGCGATGTTGCGCTGCTCCGGGGGCAGCGCGTTGACCGCCTTGGCGTCGAACTGCACCTCGCCGTGGGACGGCTTGAGCAACCCGGAGATGATGTTGAGCAGGGTCGACTTACCGCAGCCGGAGGGGCCGAGCAAGGCATAGGCCCCGCCCTGCTCCCAGACGTGGTTCATCTCGCGAATGGCGTAGTCCTGGGGCCCGGTCGGCGTGCGGCTGTAGCTGTGGGCCAGGTTATGCAAGCGTATCTCGGCCATCAGGCACTCCTCCCCATGCGGCGGCTGGGCGCCTGGGCGAGGCGCCCGTTGGCATCGAAGACGAACAGCTTGTGGGTCGGGATGTAGATGAGGATCGGCGTGTCGACGTCGTACTCGTGCACGCCCGGTAGATGCAGGACCAGGGAGAAGTGCTCGTTGCCCACATGCAGGAAGGTCTCCGAGCCGCTGATCTCCGCCAGTTCGACGGTCACCGCCAGCTCCAGGTCGTCGTCGTTGGACGGCACCAGGCCGATGTGGCTGGGGCGCACGCCGAAACGGTAGGCGCCCTCACCCAACTCGCCCAGATCGGGGTTGCGCGGGAAATGCACGGCGTTCTCGAAACTCACCTCGGCGGCACTGACCTGCCCGTCCAGCAGGTTGATCGGCGGCTCGGAGAACAGTTCGGCCGCCAATACCCGCTGCGGCCGGTGATAGACCTCGGCGGTCTTGCCGCTCTGCACCACCCGGCCCTCGTGGAGAACGGTGGTGGTGCCGCCCAGGGCCAGCGCCTCGTTCGGCTCGGTGGTGGCGTAGATGGCGATGGTGTGGCGCGCCCGGAACAGCTCGCGCATCTCCTGGCGCAACTCTTCGCGCAGCTTGTAATCCAGATTGACCAGCGGCTCGTCGAACAGCACCAGGTCGGCCTCCTTGACCAGTGCCCGGGCCATGGCCGTGCGCTGCTGCTGACCGCCGGACAGCTCCAACGGGTGGCGCTGCAGCAGCTTCTCGATATGCAGCATGCGCGCCGTTTCCTCGACCTTCTGCACGATTTCGGCCTGGCCGACCCCGGCCTGACGCAACGGCGAGGCGATGTTCTCGAACACCGTCAGGGTCGGGTAGTTGATGAACTGCTGGTAGACCATCGACACATTGCGCTTGCGCACCGGCACACCGGTCACGTCCGCGCCGTTCATCAGGATGCGGCCGCTGGTCGGCCTGTCCAGCCCCGCCATCAGACGCATCAGGCTGGTCTTGCCCGCCAGGGTGCGACCGAGCAAGACATTGAAGGAACCGGGTTCGAAGGTCAGGCAGGCGTCGTCGATATGGACCTGGTTGTCGACGATGCGGCTGACATGTTCGAGGGTAAGCGACATGGCGTGCCCTTAATTGTTGTTATGTCCTGCGGTATGAACCGCCTTGCCAGGACATAGCGACAACCATGCCAGCTCATCCACGCCCACCTTAATAATCTGCAAGCCATTGAAATACTTATGGATTAATCAGAATCCCGTCACCACCGAAACACCCTCCTGAACAGCTGAACACTGTTCAGCCTGAACAACTGAACAGCGCAGGCGTTGACAATGAACAGGGGCGAACAACATCCTGCGCGCTGGATAACGACGGCGCACAGCGATTTGCCGCCCGATAAGAACAAGAACATGCAGGTGATCGGACCACCTTATGAAGGACGCCAGCCAAGCGCTTCCCCACGCGACCATCATCCAGGACTCCTGGGCCCGCTGCCGTGAATACGGCCTGCTCCACCACAGCCCCCCGAGTTTCAGCCCCCCGACCGATGGCGAAGTATCGGCCCTGCTGGAGCGGCAGCAGTTTCTGGTGCAGACCACCCAGCGGGAGGTGCTGCCCTACTACGAGAACATCCTCGCCAACTCCAATTGCCTGATCATGCTGGCCGACAGCCAGGGCCAGCTGCTGCAGTCCTGGGGCGACCGACGCTTTATCGAACCGGCCCTGGCGCCCGGTTTCGTCGCCGGCGCCAGCTGGCTGGAGCGCCATGCCGGGACCAATGCCATAGGCACCGCCCTGAGCAGCACCCAGGCCGTGCATATCCAGCACGACGAGCATTTCCTCAAGGCCAACCGCTTCATGACCGGCTCGGCCTCGCCGATCTTCGACGCCCAGCGGCAGATGATCGGCGTGCTGGACGTCTCCAGCGACAGCTACCTGCCGCCCTCCCACACCCTGGGCATGGTCAAGATGATGAGCCAGTCGGTGGAGAACCGCCTGATCCTCAACCTGTTCCAGGGCCGCTACTTCCAGCTGATCTTCAACACCGGGCTGAACAACCTGGACAGCCAGTGGGCCGGCCTGCTGATCTTCGACGAGACCGGCCTGGTGGTGTCCGCCAACCGCCGCGCCGACAGCCTGCTGGGCATCAGCCTGTCACGGGTGACGGTGGAGAGCCTGTTCGATCTGCCCTTGCGGCAACTGCTCAATCAGCCCGAAGGTCTGCCGTTCGCCTTGCGCGGCGCCGGCCGTTACCGTTTTCACGGCCTGCTCAAGCGCCCGCAGCAGGCCGCGGCGATCCAGGCGCGGGACTTTCGCCCCGCGCCGCCGCCCGGCACAGCGAATAGCGCCCAGGCCCTCGCCCTGGACGCGATCGACCTCGGCGACCCGCGGGTGGCCAAGGCCGTGCGCCAGGCCGAACGCCTGCTGGAGAAGGACATCCCGATCCTCGTCCACGGCGAGACCGGGGTCGGCAAGGAAGTCTTCGTCAAGGCCCTGCACCAGGCCAGTTCCCGCGCCAACCAGGCGCTGATTGCGGTCAACTGTGCGGCCATCCCCGCCGAACTGGTGGAGTCCGAACTGTTCGGCTACGAGAAGGGGGCATTCACCGGCGCCAACCAGAAAGGCAGCATCGGCCTGATCCGCAAGGCCCACAAAGGCACGCTGTTCCTCGACGAGGTCGGCGACATGCCGCTACGGGTACAGGCCCGCCTGCTGCGGGTGCTGCAGGAGCGCTGCGTGCAGCCCCTGGGCAGCAGCGAGCTGTATCCGGTGGATATCCGCCTGATCTCAGCCACCAACCGCCCGCTGCGCCAGGACGTCGACGGTGGCCTGTTCCGCCAGGACCTCTACTACCGCATCAGCGGCCTCAACCTGGAACTGCCGCCGCTGCGCGAGCGCAGCGACAAGCAGGCCCTGTTCCAGCGCCTGTGGAACCACCATCGCGAACCCCAGCAAGGGGCGGGGCTGAGCCGCGAGGTGCTGGAACTGTTCGAGCGACACCCCTGGCCGGGTAACCTGCGCCAGCTCGGCAGCGTGCTGCAGATTGCCCTGGTCATGGCCGAGGAGCAACCGATTCGGGCCGAGCACCTGCCCGACGACTTCTTTGCCGACCTGGCCGAACGCAGCGGCCCAGACAGCCCCCTCGAACACCACAAGCCCCGGCCTCATGTCGAGACCGGCGACCCTGACCTGGCCAGCCAGTACCAGGCCTGCGGCGGCAATATCTCGCACCTGGCCCGGCACCTCGGGGTCAGCCGCAATACCCTGTACAAGCGCCTGCGCGAACAGGGCCTGAAGCCTTAGTCGGCCAGGCGCGGCCTCAGGAGGCCAAGGCGGCGTGCCGGCCGGCCCTGGCCGCCAATAGCTGCGTCGCCCCCTCGGGCCGGCGCGTGAACCAGATGACCCGGCTCACCCCGCGGGTGATGGCCACATAGGCCAGGCGCAGGCTCTCGTCCCGCATGGCCTGGTCGTAGCTGTTGCGGAACAGCCCCGAGTAGGCATAGAGCGCATTGCGCAGAGGGTGCGGCTGCGGCGCCACGCAGTCGTCGACTATGATCGCCACCTCGGCCTGCAGGCCCTTGGCCCGGTGGATGCTGTAGGCCTTGACCGGCAAGCGGCTGTCCAACCCGGTCTGGATGTCGCGCAGCGGCTCGTTGCGCCGACTCAAGACCAGCACTGCCGTACGCTCGGTGGTGCCGCGGCTGGCCACCCGGGCGCACTGCTGCTCGATCTCCTCGAGCAGCTTGGGCAGGTGCTGCTTGATCTCGAAGCCCGTGCTCAATCTGACGCCGTGATCGCCGGGGCGCACCGCCCGGAAGGCCTGGCTGGACTTGGCCTGCTTGACCTCGACGGCGTCGAGCACCGCCTCCGCATCGCGGATCACCGGCTCGACCGACCTGTAGTTGGTGGTCAACAGCAGCACCTGGCTACGCTGCGAGCGCCCCCGGCTCGGGAAGTGGCGATCGAAGTCCATGAACAGCTCGGGGGAGCTGCCCCGCCAGCCGTAGATAGACTGCCAGTCGTCGCCGATCGCCATCAGGCTGACCGCCTCGCCCTGGCGCGCCAGACTGCCGTGTACGGCGCGCAACCACTGGACGATCTGCGGCGAGATATCCTGGAACTCGTCGATCAGCAGGTGGCTGAGGGGGGCCAGCGGCGTGGTCGAGGCCGCGCCCTCGCCGGGCTCGAACAGCCGGGTGAGGCGCAGGAAGGCGCCGTTGAAGGTCATCAGGCCCTGCTCGTCCAGGCAGGACTCGAAGGCGCGCCAGAACAGCAGCAGGGCCTCGACGAACAGGCGCTCGCCAGCCGCGCAGGCCAGCGTCTCGGGGCGCATCCGGTCCAGTTCGATGCCGATGCTCTGCATGAACCCGGCCTGCCCATAGAAGGCCTCGAACAGCGGCACGGGCGTGAATTCGCCGTCCAGCCTGTAGCCGTCCAGCGGCGCCTTCGCCCCCCGGACCGCAGGGACCGGCTCCGGCTGGCCGAGCAAGGCGTGCACCCGCCACCTGAACTCCGCCTCCTCGTCATAGCAACGCTGATAGGCCTGCTGCAGCAGGCGGCGCTGGGCGGGGCGCAGGCGCGAAACCGCCAGCGGGTTGTCCGGCTCCTCGGCCGCCGCCCGCTTGTCGTCCAGCTGCTCGAACCACACCGGCGTGCCCAGCACCTCCCGGGCCAGCGTGGCCATGGCCGAATGGAAGGTGCGCACGCAGCGCCGCGCCGCCTCGGCATCGAAGGGGCAGTGCCAGAACCGCAGCAGCCGAAGCAATTGCTCGCGCAGCTGGGCACAGGACGCGTTGGTGAAGGAGATCACCGTCAGGCGCGCGGGGTCGATCCCCAGGTGCGCCAGCATGAACACCACCCGCAGCACCAGGGTCGTGGATTTGCCCGAACCCGCCCCGGCGAAGATCCGGGTCAAGGGCCGATCGCCGAGGATCATCGCCCACTGCTCGTCCGACGGCGGGCCGATCAACCCCGCCGCCACCGCCTGGTCCACCTTCTCGCGCATGGCCTGGACCTGCCGCTCCTCGACCCTCACCCGGCCGGGGCCATAGATGCCGGCGGCGGGCGCCTTCTTCGACCTGGGCTTGCCGCGGGGCTTGGCGGCCTTGCGCGCCCCCGTGGCTTTCGCCTTGCCGGCGCCGCCCTGCTTCGCCTTGGCCCGTGTCTTTACCGGCGTCTTGGCCGAGGGGCCGCCCAGGGCACCGGCCCTCTCCGCCCGCAGATAGGCCGTAGTACGCGGGAAGTAACGCACCAGAACGTCGGAGACCAGCGCCTTGTAGCGCCTGACAGCTGACAACATTCGCCGCCTCCCATTAGGTTGCCTGTATATACCATTGAATAATAAGGGATTTTATAGAGACCTGAGTCACGCGCCCCTTGCCCCCTATCGGCTGCGCACAAAGCCCGGCCAACAAAAAGGCCGCATTCAAGCGGCCTTCTCGTGGCTCGGACTCGGACTTACTCGGCCAGGCGCCAGGTGGTGCCGCCCTTGCCGTCTTCCAGCACCACGCCCATGGCGGTGAGCTGATCGCGGATGCGGTCGGACTCGCCCCAGTTCTTCTCGGCGCGGGCCTGCAGGCGCGCGGCGATCAGCGCCTCGACCTCGGCGGCGTCGACCCGGCCGGCGGCGCCGGCCTGGAGGAAGGCATCCGGCTCCAGCTGCAGCACGCCGAGCAGCCCGGCCAGCGCCTTGAGGCGCGCCGCCAGGCCGGCCGCGGCCTGCAGGTCGCTGTCGCGCAGACGGTTGACCTCGCGCACCATCTCGAACAGCACGGCGCAGGCTTCCGGGGAGTTGAAGTCGTCGTCCATCGCCGCGGCGAAGCGCGCGGCGAAGGCCTCACCGCCGGCCGGCGCCGCCTCGGGCAGGCCGCGCAAGGCATGGTAGAAACGCTCCAGGGCGCCCTTGGCTTCCTTGAGGCTGTCCTCGGAGTAGTTGATCGGGCTGCGGTAGTGGCTGGCGACCAGCAGGTAGCGCACCACCTCGGGGTGGTACTTGTCCAGCACCTCGCGGATGGTGAAGAAGTTGCCCAAGCTCTTGGACATCTTCTCGCCGTCCACCCGCACCGCGCCGGCATGCATCCAGGCCTTGGCGTAGAGCTTGCCGGTGGCCGCCTCGCTCTGGGCGATCTCGTTCTCGTGGTGCGGGAACACCAGGTCCGGGCCGCCGCCGTGGATGTCGAAGGTCTCGCCCAGGCAGCAGGTGGACATCACCGAACACTCGATGTGCCAGCCCGGCCGCCCCTTGCCCCAGGGCGAATCCCAGCTCGGCTCACCCGGCTTGGCGCCCTTCCACAGGACGAAGTCCAGGGGGTCTTCCTTGACCTCGTCGACCTCGATGCGCGCGCCGACCTTCAGCTCGTCGATCTTGCGCCGCGACAACTTGCCGTAGGTTTCGAACTTGCCGACCCGGTAGTAGACGTCGCCGTTGCCCGGGGCATAGGCGAATCCCTTGTCGATCAGGGTCTGGATCATCCCGTGCATGCCGGCGATGTGGCCGGTGGCGCGGGGCTCCTGATCCGGGCGCAGCACCGACAGTCGTGCCTCGTCCTCGTGCATGGCGGCGATCATGCGCTCGACCAGGGCCTCGAACGGCTCGCCGTTCTCCTGTGCACGCTTGATGATCTTGTCGTCGATATCGGTGATGTTGCGCACGTAGTTCAGCGCATAGCCGCTATGGCGCAGCCAGCGGGCGATCACGTCGAAGGCCACCATGACCCGCGCATGGCCGATGTGGCAGAAGTCGTAGACCGTCATGCCGCACACGTACATGCGCACCTGGTTGCCCACCAGCGGCTGGAAGGCTTCCTTGGTCTTGCTCAGGGTGTTGTAGATCGACAGCGCCATCACTGACCTCCCCAGGAGTCGCGCAGGGTCACGGTGCGGTTGAACACCGGGGCGCCCGGCCGGCTGTCCTTGAGGTCGGCGCAGAAGTAGCCCTCACGCTCGAACTGGAAGCGCTCCTCCGGCTGGGCCTGGGCCAGGGACGGCTCGGCGCGGCAGCCCTTCAGCACAGTCAATGATTCTGGATTGATGTTGTCCAAAAAGCTGGCGCCCTCCTCGACCTTCTCCGGGTTGGCCGCGCGGAACAGGCGGTCGTACAGGCGCACTTCGCACTCGACGCTCTCGGCGGCCGGCACCCAGTGGATCACGCCCTTGACCTTGCGGCCCTCGGGGTTCTTGCCCAGGGTGTTCTCGTCGTAGCTGCAGCGCAGCTCGACGACGTTGCCGGCGGCGTCCTTGATCGCCTCGTCGGCGCGGATCACGTAGCTGCCGCGCAGGCGCACCTCGCCCCCCGGCACCAGGCGCTTGAAGCCGGCCGGCGGGTTTTCCTCGAAGTCGCCGGCGTCGATGTAGAGCTCGCGGCTGAACGGCAGTACGCGCACGCCCATGTCCTGCTTGGGATGGCGCGGCAGCTCGAGGTTTTCCACCTGGCCTTCGGGGTAATTGCTGATCACCACCTTGAGCGGCTTGAGCACGCACATGGCGCGCGAGGCGTTGGCGTCCAGGTCCTCGCGGATGGCGAACTCGAGCATGCCGATGTCCACCACGCCGCCGGCGCGGTTGACGCCGATCATGTCGCAGAAGGTGCGGATCGACGCCGGGGTGTAACCGCGGCGGCGGTAGCCGGACAGGGTCGACATGCGCGGGTCGTCCCAGCCCTCGACGTGCTTCTCATCGACCAGCTGCTTGAGCTTGCGCTTGCTGGTGATGGTGTAGTTCAGGTTGAGCCGGGCGAACTCGTACTGGCGCGGCTGCGCCGGCACCGGCAGGTTGGCCAGGAACCACTCGTACAGCGGACGATGGTCCTCGAACTCCAGGGTGCAGATCGAATGGGTGATGCCCTCGATGGCGTCCGACTGGCCGTGGGTGAAGTCGTAGCTGGGGTAGATGCACCACTTGTCGCCGGTCTGGTGATGATGGGCGTGGCGGATGCGGTAGAGGATCGGGTCGCGCAGGTTCATGTTCGGCGAGGCCATGTCGATCTTCGCGCGCAGGGCGCGGGCACCATCGGCGAACTCGCCGGCCTTCATGCGGGCGAACAGGTCGAGGTTCTCCGCCACCGAGCGCTCGCGGAACGGGCTGTTCTTGCCCGGCTCGGTGAGGTTGCCGCGGTACTCGCGGGCCTGGTCCGGCGACAGGTCGCAGACATAGGCCTTGCCCGCCTCGATCAACGCCACGGCCCAGTCGTGCAGCTGGTCGAAGTAGTCGGAGGCGTAGTGCTCCTCGCCGGCCCACTGGAAGCCCAGCCACTGCACATCGCTCTTGATCGCGTCGATGTATTCCTGGTCTTCCTTGGCCGGGTTGGTGTCGTCGAAGCGCAGGTTGCACTCGCCGCCGAACTCCTTGGCCAAGCCGAAGTTCAGGCAGATCGACTTGGCATGGCCGATGTGCAGGTAACCATTGGGCTCCGGCGGGAAACGGGTGATGATCTTCGTGTGCTTGCCCGAATCCAGGTCGGCCTGGACGATGGGGCGCAGAAAGTTCGTGGCGGCGGGAGTCTCTGGCTTGCTCATGGGGTCCTTGATCATGCAGGTGCGGCGCAGGGTAGGCCGGCTAAAACAAAGCGCTTATCATAGCCGAAGCTGTCAACCCCCTGACAGGCCTTCGAATTTCTCGACAGAGCGAATCCCCCATGATCAAGCTGCACACCAACCACGGCGTCATCACCCTCAAGCTGTTCGAAGACAAGGCCCCGGAAACCGTGGCCAACTTCAAGGAATACGTGAAGGCCGGCCATTACGACAACACCGTGTTCCACCGCGTGATCAGCAACTTCATGATCCAGGGCGGCGGTTTCGAGCCGGGCATGAAGCAGAAGCCGACCCGCGCACCGATCAAGAACGAAGCCAACAACGGCGTCTCCAACAAGGTCGGCACCGTCGCCATGGCCCGCACCATGGAACCGCACTCGGCCTCCGCGCAGTTCTTCATCAACGTCGCCGACAACACCTTCCTCGACCACAGCGCGCCGACCGTGCAGGGCTGGGGCTATGCGGTATTCGGCGAAGTGAGCGAAGGCATGGACGTGGTCGAGAAGATCAAGGGCGTGGCCACCACCATGAAGTCCGGCCACCAGGACGTACCGGTCGACGACGTGGTCATCGAGCGTGCCGAGATCGTTGAGTGATCCTACTGATCTCCGACCTGCATCTTGAAGAGGAGCGCCCGGACATCAGCCGGGCGTTTCTGCATTTTCTGCAGACCCGCGCCAGCCAGGCCGAGGCGCTGTACATCCTCGGCGACTTCTTCGAGGTGTGGATCGGCGACGACGCCATCAGCCCCTTTCAACGCTCCATCGCCCAGGCCCTGCGCCAACTGAGCGACGGCGGCACGCGCCTCTACCTGATGCACGGCAACCGCGACTTCCTGATCGGCCAGGCGTTCTGCCGCGAGGCCGGCTGCACCCTGCTGAAGGACCCGAGCCGGATCGAGCTGAACGGGGAGCCGGTGCTGCTGATGCACGGCGACAGCCTGTGCACCCGGGACGAGGCCTACATGCGCCTGCGCCGCTGGCTGCGCAACCCGCTGAGCCTGTTCATCCTGCGCCACCTGCCCCTGGCCACCCGGCACAAGCTGGCGCGCAAGCTGCGCAAGGAAAGCCGCAGCCAGACCGCGATGAAGGCCAACGACATCGTCGACGTCACCCCCGCCGAGGTGCCGCGGGTCATGGCGGCCCAGGGCGTGCGCACGCTGATCCACGGCCACACCCACCGCCCGGCCGAACATCAGCTGCAGGTCTCAGGTCAGCCGGCGCGACGTATCGTGCTGGGCGACTGGGACAAGCAGGGCTGGGCCCTGCAGATCGACGGAGAAAACTGGCAACTGGCGCCCTTCCCCCTCGGCTGAGCCGGGCTGCGACACCTCGCCTAGCGCTGCAGCGCGGCCTGGCGCTCGTAGCGCCGGTACTGCGGGCTTGCCTCTATGGTCTGCGCCAGGCGCTGAGTCGCTTCGTTGACCTGCTCGGCGACGAACAGGGTGATGTCCGTGCCCGGCAGCGGCGGCAGCCCGTCCTCTATGACCCGCAGCCCCGGTTCCAGGGTCGAAAGCGGAATGATCCCCACACCTATCCCCGCGCGCACCGCCGCCAGCACCCCGGCCCTGCTCTGGCTGGTGAAGGCGATGCGATAGGCTATCTGCGCCCCGGCCAGCACCTTGGCGGCCGAATCGCGGTGATAGCAGCCCTCGACGAACACCGCCAGCGGCAGCGGTTGGCGGGCATGGGTCGAGTGCGCCTCGGCGCCCACCCAGACCAGCTGGTCGCGAAACAGGCGGCGACCGCCCGTGGACGAGGCCGGCATCTCCACCAGGGCCAGGTCCAGCCTGCCCTCGGCCACCAGCGCCGCCAGATGCTCGGGGCGATGGTCGCAGACCACCTCCAGGCAGGCTTCCGGATAGCTCAGCACGAAAGCCTCCAGCAGCGGCGTGAGGCTGCGGGTGGCGTATTGATCATGGGTGCCGAAGCGCACCTGCCCCCCCACCTCGGCATGCTGGAAGCTGCCGAGGATGCGGTCGTGCAGGTTCAGCAACTGTGGGGCGCAGGATTTCAGCTGTTCGCCGGCCTGGGTCAGGCGGACGCCGTACTGGCCGCGCTGCAGCAATTCGGCCGAGACCAGCTCTTCCAGGCGGCTGAGCTGCATGCTGATGGTCGAGGGCGCGCGGTGCAGGCGCGCGGCAGCGGTGGTCAGGTTGAGCGTCTCGGCGACCACCACGAAGGTACGCAGCAAGGCTATGGGCAAGTCGCGCATCACAGAATTCAACCTTATTGAAAGTAGTGCTCAATATTTATCGTTTTCATGAACGCTGACAAGTCTCTATGTTAGCCGGCATCCAGCTCATCCCTGCGAGCTGCCACGGAGCCTGAATCAATGCGGATGCCCACCACCTTCGGCATGAACCAGATCGTCAGCCACGGCTTTGGCATGTTCCTGTTCGCCGCCCTGATGCCCTTCATGCGCGAAGCCATCGAGATCAGCGCCTGGCAGCTGGCGACCATCGGCGCCCTGACCCAGGTGGCCTATCTCGCCGGGGCCATGCTCCTCGGCACGCTCGGCCACCGCCTGGGCACCGGGCGTCTGGTCCTGCTGACCGGCATCTTCAGCAGCACCCTGCTGCTGTGCATGGCGCAATTGCGCGATCCGCTGCTGATCACCCTGACCCTGACCTGCCTGGCGGCCAGCGCGGCGATCAGCTGGGGTTGCATCGTCGAGATCGTCAGCCGCTGCGCCCGCGCCGAGCAGCGCTCGACCTATCTGTCCTGCGCCTCCAGCGGCACCGCCTGGGGCTATGCCCTCAACGGCCTGCTGATCCTCGTGGTGGTGCCGCTGCTCGGCTGGCAGGCCAGCTGGCAGGTCGCCGGGCTGTTCGGCCTGCTGGTGGTGGCCCTGACCTGGCACATGCTGCGCGACCTCAAGGCGGCACCCGCCGAAGCGGTCGAGGGCCTGGTCCCGGTCGACGCGGCGATTCCGACTTCGCGACTGTTCGCCACCATCATCGGCGAGCGCACCGCGCTGTTCGCCTGCCTGATCTGCCTGCTGGTCGGCTTCACCACCATGCCGTTCTCCTACTGGCTCAACAGCTACCTAGATGAACTCAGCCTGCCGGCGGCGCTGGGCGGCTACACCTGGGCGACGGTGGGGGGCACGGGCATGGTGGCCGGCTTCATCACCGGCAAGCTGGCCGACCGCCGGGGTCATGGCACCGCACTGATGGTGATCTTCAGCGGCTTCGCCCTGGGGCTGCTGGCGTTTGTCGCCGACCCGGGCAAGTTCGCCCTGGTCGCCGGTTTCGGCTACGGCCTGATGTACTTCCCGATGTGGGGCATAGTCGCCGGCTGGGTCAACCAGCACCACTCCTCGACCGCGACCATGCAGATCAGCGGCATCTGCATGGTGACCTTCGGCCTGGGCGGGACTCTGGGCAACCTGCTGGCCGGCTATATCCGCGAAAGCACCGGCTCGCTGCACGACGTGTTCCTGGTGCTGAGCGCCGCGTCCCTGCTGCTGGTGGCCCTGGCCGTGGTCATCCTGCGCGGCAATCGCAAGGTGCTGCCGATCGTCCCGCCGGCGGCTGGCGCCTGTTGAGAGAGCCGCAGCGGCTGTCGCCACACGCCTGGTGACAGCCCGCCTCGCTACGACTTAGGCGGCCGCGCCGCTGTGGAAGCGGAACTCCTTGTCCGGCGTGAGAATCGCCTCGCGCTCCACCTCGGCGAAGTAGGCCACCCGCTCGTCGATCGATTCGCCGGCATAGTCCCGGGCCATCTTCAGATAGCCCTGGTAGTGGCGCGCCTCGGACTTGAGCAGCGAGCGGTAGAACTGCCCCAGCTCCTCGTCCAGGTGCGGCGCCAGGCGGAAGAAGCGCTCGCAGGAGCGCGCCTCGATGAAGGCGCCGACGATCAGGGTGTCCACCAGCTTGTGCGGCTCCGAGCTGCGGATGTGCTTGTGCAGGCGCTGGGCGTACAGGGCCGCGCTGACCGGCCGGTAGGCGATACCGCGCTTGGCCATCAGCGCCGCGACCTGTTCGAAGTGACGCAGCTCCTCACGGGCCAGACGCGACAAGTTGTACTGCAGATCGGCCTTCTCGATATAGCGGAACAGCAGGGTCATGGCCGTCGAGGCGGCCTTCTTCTCGCAGTTGGCGTGGTCGATCAGCATGATGTCCTGGTGCTCCAGGGCCTGGGCAATCCAGGCGTCAGGCGTGGGACAGCGGAGAAAGGCTTCGATCTCGGGTAGCAGTTGCATAGGCTCACGAATGGGGTGGCAGCGCCGGCTGGCGGACAAGGCCGGCCATTATACGAATGACGAGGGGAACAGCCAGCCGCGGCGTTGACTGCGGTCAAGACAAGGGGCTGCGGCGCCATCTATAGTGGTCTCACCGCACCATCCATTTCGCAGGGAGACGATCATGCAAGCGATACGCAGCATTCTGGTGGTCATGACGCCGGAACAACCGGAAGGCCTGGCCTTGAAAAGGGCCAAACTGATCGCCGGGGTGACCCAATCACAGCTGCACCTGCTGGTCTGCGACAAGAAACACGACCATTCGGCCTACCTCCACGACCTGAGCAGCAGCCTGCAGCAGGAAGGCTTCAGCGTCTCCAGCCAGCAGGCCTGGCACGAGAACCTGCACCAGACCGTGATCGCCGTGCAGCAGGCCGAAGGCTGTGGCCTGGTGGTCAAGCAGCATTTCCCCGACAACCCGCTGAAGAAGGCCCTGCTCACTCCCGACGACTGGAAACTGCTGCGTTACTGCCCCAGCCCGGTGCTGATGGTCAAGACCGACAGGTCCTGGATCGGCAGCAGCATACTGGCGGCCGTGGATGTGGGCAATTCCGACGCCGAGCACCGCACCCTGCATGCCAGCATCATCAGCCACGGCTACGACATCGCCGCGCTGGCCAAGGCCGAGCTGCACGTGATCAGCGCCCACCCGGCGCCGATGCTGTCCGCCGCCGACCCCACCTTCCAGCTCAAGGAAACCATAGAGGCGCGCTACCGCGAGGAGTGCAAGGCTTTCCAGGCCGAATACGAGATCGCCGGCGAGCGCCTGCATATCGCCGAAGGTCCGGCCGACGCCCTGATTCCGCAGGTTGCGCGGCAGCTGAATGCCGCCGTCACGGTGATCGGCACCGTCGCCCGCACAGGCCTGTCCGGCGCGCTGATCGGCAATACCGCCGAGGTGATTCTCGATTCGCTGGAGAGCGACATCCTGGTGCTCAAGCCGGCGGACATCATCGCCCATCTCGAAGAGCTGGTCGCCCAGCGCTGAGACAGAGCCCGCCGCGGAGGCCTGGGACAAGCCCGCACGGCATGAGGCGGCCTACAGCCGCGTCATGCCGTCTCGGAGAAAACGCGGGGCGATGTAACGCTCGTAATGCGCCTCGGACAACAGGAAGAACTCGCGATCGATGGCATCGCGCAGCTCCGGCAAGGCCCAGTCGCGGAACTCCGGCAGCAGCGCCAGGCCGTAGGCCTCGAGCTGACTGATCACCCGCGCCCCGCGGGCGATCAACTGGTACGCCCAGCAATAGGGCGACTGCTGCGGCACGAAACGGATCTGCCGCTGCTCCAGCTGGCTGCGCAGACGCACTGCGTCGAAGACTTCCAGCTTGGCCGCCATCACCTGCACCAACAGCTGTTCCAGGCGCAGCCAGACGGCGCGCTTCTCCTCTTCGCTGTAACCATTCCAATGGATCACCTCATGATGGAAGCGCTTGCAACCGCGGCATACCAGGTCGCCGTATACGGTTGAGCACAGGCCTACGCAAGGCGTCTTGATGCGTTGATTGGACATGGTGAAGAAAACGTCGAGGGCGAAACGGCCTGGCATCTTAGCCCTTTGTCTAGGCCAGTTCATCCCCAAACCGGCCAGGCGGCGGCTTAACTTCGCCCGCGCTTTCCGGTACTATCGCCCCGCCTTTTATAGGCGCCAATGTCCGTTGGAAGCTGTTTTCAAAGCGTCACGAGCACAGTCGATCCCGCAGGTACGATGTTGGCGCCGGCTCTTGAATGTTCCTTCAAGGGCCAGCGTCAGCCCTCATCTCGCCCGTCCTGCCGGCGTAAAACTTTGAAAGCAGCTTCTGGAAGAAATCCCTGAAACCTCGGCTGAGTAGCCCATAAAGCCACGAAGCGCCTGGTTCAGTGTTTTCTGGATCGCGTCCCGGACAACCCTTTGGGACCACTGATGAGGGTAATAACTGTGCTTGAAGCCTATCGCAAACACGTAGCAGAGCGTGCCGCTCAGGGTATCGTGCCCCAGCCGCTGAACGCCGAACAAACCGCAGGCCTGGTCGAGCTGCTGCAGAACCCGCCGGCTGGCGAAGAAGAATTCCTCGTAGACCTGATCACCAACCGCGTGCCGCCAGGCGTGGACGAAGCCGCCTACGTCAAGGCCGGGTTCCTCTCTGCCGTGGCCAAGGGCGAAGCCGCTTCCCCGCTGATCAACCAGCAGCGCGCCGTCGAACTGCTCGGCACCATGCAGGGCGGCTACAACATCGCCACCCTGGTCGAGCTGCTGGATGACGCCGAGCTGGCCAGCGTCGCTGCCGAACAGCTCAAGCACACCCTGCTGATGTTCGACGCCTTCCACGACGTCGCCGAGAAGGCCAAGGCCGGCAATGCCCACGCCAAGGCCGTGCTGCAGTCCTGGGCCGATGGCGAGTGGTTCACCAAGCGCCCGGCGATCGCCGAGAAGTACAGCCTGACCGTGTTCAAGGTCCCCGGCGAAACCAACACCGACGACCTGTCCCCGGCCCCCGACGCCTGGTCGCGTCCGGATATCCCGCTGCACGCCCTGGCCATGCTGAAGATGGCCCGCGACGGCATCGAGCCCGAGCAGCAAGGCACCATCGGCCCGCTCAAGCAGATCGAAGCGGTCAAGGCCAAGGGCTTCCCGGTCGCCTACGTCGGCGACGTGGTCGGCACCGGTTCCTCGCGCAAGTCCGCCACCAACTCGGTGCTGTGGTTCTTCGGCGACGACATCCCCTTTGTTCCGAACAAGCGCGCCGGCGGCTTCTGCTTCGGCTCCAAGATCGCCCCGATCTTCTACAACACCATGGAAGACGCCGGCGCCCTGCCGATCGAGTTCGACGTGTCGAACCTCAACATGGGCGACGTGATCGACGTCTACCCCTACGCCGGCAAGGTGTGCAAGCACGGCAGCGAAGAAGTCATCACCACCTTCGAACTGAAGACTGAGGTTTTGCTCGATGAAGTGCGCGCCGGCGGCCGTATCCCGCTGATCGTCGGCCGCGGCCTGACCGACAAGGCCCGTGCCGAACTGGGTCTGGGCAGCTCCGACCTGTTCAAGAAGCCGGAGCAGCCGGCCGACAGCGGCAAGGGCTTCACCCTGGCGCAGAAGATGGTCGGCAAGGCCTGCGGCGTGACCGGCGTGCGTCCGGGCACCTACTGCGAGCCGAAGATGACCACCGTCGGCTCCCAGGACACCACTGGCCCGATGACCCGCGACGAGCTGAAGGACCTGGCCTGCCTGGGCTTCTCCGCCGACCTGGTGATGCAGTCGTTCTGCCACACCGCGGCCTACCCGAAGCCGATCGACGTCACCACCCACCACACCCTGCCGGATTTCATCCGCACCCGTGGCGGCGTGTCCCTGCGTCCGGGCGACGGCATCATCCACAGCTGGCTGAACCGCATGCTGCTGCCGGACACCGTCGGCACCGGCGGCGACTCGCACACCCGCTTCCCGATGGGCATCAGCTTCCCGGCCGGTTCCGGCCTGGTGGCCTTCGCCGCCGCCACCGGCGTCATGCCGCTGGACATGCCGGAATCCATCCTGGTGCGTTTCAAGGGCAAGATGCAGCCCGGGATCACCCTGCGTGACCTGGTCCATGCGATCCCCTACTACGCCATCCAGAAGGGCCTGCTGACCGTCGAGAAGAAGGGCAAGAAGAACGCCTTCTCCGGCCGCATCCTGGAGATCGAAGGCCTCGACGAGCTGACCGTCGAGCAGGCGTTCGAGCTGTCCGACGCCTCCGCCGAGCGCTCGGCCGCCGGTTGCACCATCAAGCTGCCGGAAAAGGCCATCGCCGAGTACCTGAAGTCGAACATCACCCTGCTGCGCTGGATGATCAGCGAAGGCTACGGCGACGCCCGCACCATGGAGCGCCGCGCCCAGGCGATGGAAGCCTGGCTGGCCAACCCGGAGCTGATGAGCGCCGATGCCGACGCCGAATACGCCGAAGTCATCGAGATCGACCTCAACGAACTGAAGGAGCCGGTGCTCTGCGCGCCGAACGACCCGGACGACGCCCGTCTGCTGTCCACCGTGGCCGGCGACAAGATCGACGAGGTGTTCATCGGTTCGTGCATGACCAACATCGGTCACTTCCGCGCCGCCGGCAAGCTGCTGGACAAGGTCAAGGGCGGCATCCCGACTCGTCTGTGGCTGTCGCCGCCGACCAAGATGGATGCCCACCAGCTGACCGAGGAAGGCTACTACGGCATCTACGGCAAGGCCGGTGCGCGCATGGAGATGCCGGGCTGCTCGCTGTGCATGGGTAACCAGGCCCGCGTCGCCGCCAACTCCACCGTGGTCTCGACCTCGACCCGCAACTTCCCCAACCGTCTGGGCGATGGCGCCAACGTGTACCTGGCCTCTGCCGAACTGGCAGCGGTCGCCGCGATCATCGGCAAGCTGCCGAGCGTCGAGGAGTACATGGCCTACGCGAAGGACATCGACAGCATGGCGGCCGACGTCTACCGCTACCTGAGCTTCGACCAGATCGCCGAGTTCCGCGAAGCCGCTGCCAACGCCCAGATTCCGGTCGTTCAAGCCTAAGCATTACCCGCGTCGAAAGAGCCCCGCCCCGTGCGGGGCTTTTTTATGTCTGGCGTTCGCAGCCGTGGCATATCGCTTGCTTGAACAAACTCAACAGGGCCGCTGCAACGCCGAGCGGCCCGACGACGAGGGCGTCGCTTCGCTCGATATGCGAAGCACAGGTCACCCCCCTGGATGCTGAGAAAGGAAGGTATGCGATGAGCGAGCACCAGCTTCCCCGTGGCGATGCCCTGGCCTGGGTCAACGGCAGCGATGCACCGGAGAAGAGCGAACTGAACCTGGGCTTCATGGCCCTGACCGACTCGGCCTCGCTGATCGTCGCCGCGACCCAGGGCTTCGCCCAGCCCTACGGCCTGACCCTGAACCTCAAGCGCCAGGCGTCCTGGGCCGGTCTTCGCGACAAGCTGCTCAGCGGCGAGCTGGACGCCGCCCAGGGCCTCTACGGCCTGCTCTATGCCGTGCACCTGGGCATCGGCGGCACCCCGCCGGTGGACATGGCGGTGCTCATGGGCCTGTCGCAGAACGGCCAGAGCATCAACCTCTCCCATGCGCTGCAACAAGCCGGCGTGAGCAATGTCGAGGCGCTGTGCGCACACGTGCGCCAAAAGGGTGCAAAGCTCAGCCTGGCGCAGACCTTCCCCACCGGCACCCACGCCCTGTGGCTCTACTACTGGCTGGCCAGCCAGGGCATCCATCCGCTGGAGGATGTGCAGACGCTGGTCGTGCCGCCCGCGCAGATGGTCGCCCACCTGAAGGCCGGGCGCATCGACGGTTTCTGTGCCGGCGAACCCTGGGGCGCCCAGGCGATCGAAGAGTGCATGGGCTTCACCCTGACCACCAGCCAGTCGATCTGGCCCGGACACCCGGAGAAAGTCCTGGGCTGCACCCAGGCCTTCGTCAGCGCCTACCCCAACACGGCCCGCGCCCTGGTGATGGCCGTGCTGGAGGCCAGCCGCTTCATCGACCAGAGCGAGGAGAACAAGCGCGGCACCGCGCAACTGCTCAGCGCCAGCGAGTACGTCGACGCACCACTGAGCGCCATCCAACCGCGTTTTCTCGGCCAGTACGAGGACGGCAACGGTCACGCCTGGCTGGATCCCCAGCCACTGCGCTTCTTCGACGAGGGCAAGGTGAACATGCCCTATCTGTCCGACGGCCTCTGGTTCATGACCCAGTTCCGCCGCTGGGGCCTGCTGCGCGACGACCCCGACTACCTGACCGTGGCTGCCCAGGTTCAGCAGCTCGGGCTCTATCATGAGGCGGCTGCGGCGCTGAATGTCGCCGTGCCGGCAACGCCCCTGCGCAGCTCCGTGCTGCTCGATGGCAAGGTCTGGGACGGCAGCGACCCGGCCGCCTACGCCCGGAGCTTCGCCCTGCACGCCCTGGCCGGCGACGCTCAGGCCTCGACCGCGGCTCTCTAAATTACGGAACCCCTGCCATCATGTTGCGCATTCTCCTGATCAACGACACACCGAAGAAGGTGGGCCGTCTCAAGACCGCCCTGATCGAGGCCGGCTTCGAGGTGATCGATGAATCCGGACTGACCATCGACCTGCCGGAGCGGGTCGAGGCGGTTCGTCCCGACGTCATCCTGATCGACAGCGAATCCCCCGGCCGTGACGTCATGGAGCAGGTGGTGCTGGTCAGCCGCGACCAACCTCGGCCCATCGTCATGTTCACCGACGAGCACGACCCCAAGGTCATGCGCCAGGCCATCCAGTCCGGGGTCAGCGCCTACATAGTCGAAGGCATCCAGGCCGAGCGCCTGCAGCCGATCCTCGACGTGGCCATGGCCCGCTTCGAGAGCGACCAGGCCCTGCGCGCCCAGCTGCAGGCCCGCGACGCCCAGCTGGCCGAGCGCAAGCGCATCGAGTTGGCCAAGGGCCTGCTGATGAAGATGAAGAGCTGCAACGAGGAAGAGGCCTACACCCTGATGCGCCGTCAGGCCATGAGCCGCCAGCAGAAGCTGATCCAGGTGGCCGAGCAGATCATCGCCATGCACGACATGCTCGGCCATTGACCGCCGCCGAGCCGCGCCGGCGCTCGACTGTACTGCCCAACGGGTCACTGTGCCCCCCGATTCGGGAGAGGCCGCGCCAGCTGTACGGCCATCTGGCGCCGCGGGTGTGCCTGCTGGACCACGCCGGCAGTGGCTAAGCTGGGGTCCCTGTCCAGTCCATCACGAGACCTGCCCGCATGCCCAGCCACAACGATGAACGCCAACTCCTGGCCGAGGCCGACCGCCGCGCCCTCGCCTATTTAGACGACATAGCCGGCCGCCCGGTATTTCCGACGCCGGCCACCATCGCCGGGCTGCAGGCCTTCGATCAGGGCATCCCCGAGCAAGGCATGGCTGGCGCAGAGGTGCTGCGGCGCCTGGACGAGATCGGCTCGCCGGCCACCGTCGCGTCCAACGGTCCGCGCTATTTCGGCTTCGTCATCGGCGCCACCCTGCCCGCCGCCGCAGCCGCCGAGCGCCTGGTGCTGGCCTGGGACCAGTGCGCCTCGTCGTTCGACAACTCGCCGGCGGCCGATACCCTGGAGCGCATCGCCGGACGCTGGGTCTGCGAGCTGCTCGGCCTACCGGCCGAAAGCGCCGTGGGCTTCGGCACCAGCGCCACCGCCTGCACCCTGGCCTGCCTGTCCGCCGCCCGGCGCACCCTGCTGGCCCGCCGCGGCTGGGACTTCGATGGCGACGGCCTGGTCGGCGCGCCGGAGGTCCGGGTGGTGGTCTCCGCCAGCTGCCACATCACCGTGAAAAAGGCGCTGCGCATCCTCGGTTTCGGCATGAACCGGCTGATCGTCGCGCCGACCGACGCCCATGGGCGCATCGACCCCGAACAATTGCCGCCTCTGGATGACCTGACCATCCTCTGCCTGCAGGCCGGCGAAGTGAACACCGGCGAGTTCGACCCCTTCGCCGAGCTGATCCCGTCGGCCAAGGCGGCCGGGGCCTGGGTGCACGTCGACGGCGCCTTCGGCCTGTGGGCCCGTGCCTCGTCCTCGGCCCATCTGGCTGCCGGGGTCGAGCAGGCCGACAGCTGGACCAGCGACGGCCACAAATGGTTGAACACGCCCTACGACGGCGCCATGGCCATCTGCCGCGACGCCGACGCCCTCGCCACCGCGATGAACAGCGACGCGGCCTATGCCACGGCGTCCAAGGATGCGCAGAAAAACCTCACCCTGGAGTTCTCCCGCCGCGCCCGCGGGGTGGCGATCTGGGCGGCCCTCGCCAGCCTCGGCCGCGACGGCCTGCGTGCGATGATCGACCGGCATATCCGCCAGGCCGGCCACCTGGCCGCGAGCCTGCGCGCCCAGGGCTATCAGGTGCTCAACCGGGCGGTGCTCAACCAGGTGCTGGTGCGCGCCGACAGCGATGAGCAGACCGTGGCCATTCGCCAGGCGGCCCAGGCCTCGGGCCGGGCCTGGTTCGGCCCCACCCTCTGGCAGGGGCGCCCGGCCTTTCGCCTGAGCGTCAGCTCCTGGCGCACCGAGGACGCCGACATCGAGGCGCTGATCGAACTGCTGAGCGAGCTCAAGCGCAGCACACCGGCCTGACAGCACTCGACAAAGGCCAGGCGCTGGGCTTATCTTCGCCGCCTGGCCAGCGCACTGGCCAACGTCGCTCGGACGGTTCCGGGCGCTTACGTTTTCGAGGACAGCATGGCTGATCAAGCTTCGCGCCGCTTTGCGCGCATCGATCGACTCCCCCCCTACGTATTCAACATCACCGCCGAGCTGAAGATGGCCGCCCGCCGCCGTGGCGAGGACATCATCGACTTCAGCATGGGCAACCCCGACGGCGCCACCCCGCCGCACATAGTCGAGAAGCTCTGCACCGTCGCCCAGCGCGAAGACACCCACGGCTACTCCACCTCCCGCGGCATCCCGCGCCTGCGCCGCGCCATCTCGCGCTGGTATCAGGAGCGCTACCAGGTGGACATCGACCCGGAAAGCGAGGCCATCGTCACCATCGGCTCCAAGGAAGGCCTGGCCCACCTGATGCTCGCCACGCTGGACCACGGCGACACCGTGCTGGTGCCCAACCCCAGCTACCCCATCCACATCTAC
Source organism: Pseudomonas sp. MBLB4123 (assembly GCF_051904775.1). Taxonomy (NCBI): domain Bacteria; kingdom Pseudomonadati; phylum Pseudomonadota; class Gammaproteobacteria; order Pseudomonadales; family Pseudomonadaceae; genus Pseudomonas; species Pseudomonas sp. MBLB4123. The sequence goes on along the minus strand of NZ_CP196711.1, from coordinate 957,434 downwards.
GGCGCGGTGATCGCCGGCGCCCAGGTGCGCTCGGTGCCGCTGGTGCCGGGCGTGGACTTCTTCGCCGAACTGGAACGGGCCATCCGCGAGTCGATTCCCAAGCCGAAGATGATGATCCTCGGCTTCCCCTCCAACCCCACCGCCCAGTGCGTGGAGCTGGACTTCTTCGAGCGCGTGGTGGCCCTGGCCAAGCAGTACGACGTGCTGGTGGTCCACGACCTGGCCTACGCCGACATCGTCTACGACGGCTGGCAGGCGCCGTCGATCATGCAGGTGCCCGGCGCCAAGGACATCGCCGTGGAGTTCTTCACCCTGTCCAAGAGCTACAACATGGCCGGCTGGCGCATCGGTTTCATGGTCGGCAACAAGGAGCTGGTGAATGCCCTGGCGCGGATCAAGAGCTACCACGACTACGGCACCTTCACCCCGCTGCAGGTCGCGGCCATCGCCGCCCTGGAGGGCGACCAGCAGTGCGTGCGCGACATCGCCGAGCAGTACCGCCAGCGCCGCAACCTGCTGGTCAAGGGCCTGCATGAGCTCGGCTGGATGGTGCAGAACCCCAAGGCCTCGATGTATGTCTGGGCGAAGATCCCCGAGCAGTACGCCGCGCTCGGTTCCCTGGAGTTCGCCAAGAAGCTGCTGCTCGAGGCCAAGGTCTGCGTGTCGCCGGGCCTGGGCTTCGGCGACTACGGCGACGACCATGTGCGTTTCGCCCTGATCGAGAACCAGGACCGCATCCGCCAGGCGCTGCGCGGCATCAAGGCCATGTTCCGTGCCGACGGCCTGCTGCCGGCCGCGTCGGGCAAGCCGCGCAAGACGCCGGAAGCCTGACCCTGACGCGCTCGACGGCCCTGCGCTGTCGGGCGCGCACTCCCCCTGGGCGCGCTCAGCCCGAGTAATCCAACACTGTCCATACCCGGCTCAGCCCGGCCCCTATCACACAGCCGGACTCGTCCAGGCGCCGGTTGTAGTGCAACGACATCAGGCTGGTCATCCCCTCCGCGGCATCCCGCCGCTCGGTCAACCATTGCACTCGCCCGCAGTTGGGCGTCTCGATCACATAGCTGGCAGCCACCGCCGCATGCTCGCTGGGTAACCTGATCGCGTCGACCACCGTCCCCCGTTCCTCTATCCGCTTGCCATTGGCCACCAACACCGCCCAGGCCTGGCCGTTCTCTATCACCAGATAGCTGCCATTGGCCTTGGGTTGCTCGACCTGGGGCTGGGCACAGCCGCTCAACAGGACCAACAGCACAATCGTCATCAAGCTCTGTTGCATTGTTCATTGCTCCTCTGCTGTACGCCAGGGCCTCAGTGTCTGGGAACCGGGCGAACGAGTGAGTTCGAAAGGCGACGGTCTTACTATTGTCGAATACTGTTTATTTGTACAGTATTTTTCCACTAGACTGTCCCTCGCCACCGGTCGCCCTTCGCCTAGACCCGGGCCGGCCATTTCGGAGCATCAATCGGGAGCAAAACGATGCTGGACGTACTGCAACTGAAACACCGGGTAAACCGGATGCCGCTGGACAGGGTTCGCGCGACGGTCGAGGAGCTGCAGCTCGAAGGCATAGTCACCGAGGGCAAGACCCCCTTCAACCGCGTGCACTTCAACACCTGCTTCGCCGAGATCGAAGCCCTGCTGCAGCGCGCCGGCTACCACAGGCAGCTGGATGTGGTGGGGTATCAGGGCCTGGCCTATGCCCTGTTCGATCCGGCGCGCTGGGATGCCGTGCAGGTGCTGAGATGGCTCAGGGAGTTCGTCGAGGAAGCTCACGCCCAGCCAGTATCGCGCTGAGCTGCGCCGTGGAGTGGTCGCTGGCGCACCAAGCCGAAGCAGAAGCGCCCAGCCCCTGTCCATTTCGCCCGCCGATGGCTCAACGAGCGGCCTTGGCGCGGCGCGGCCGAGCGCCGTGCGCCTGCCGGCAGTGCGTCTGAGCGACCTCATGAAGCACCTGAATACCTTGCATAACCTACTGATTTAAAAGCCTATAGACCGCAGGTCCGCGAGCGCTCGGCGGCCGCCGGCCAGCTTTTGCGCAGCTGGAATCGGCCGCTGCCAAGAAAGCTGGCAAGTCCCTTGCAATTACCTCCTCGGCAAACGTCATCGGATCGCCAACGGCGGTGATCGGGACGAATAGACAAAGACGTCGAAGGCAGCCTGCCCCCAGGGGCGGTTTGTCCGCGACGTCTTTTTTCGTTTTCGAGACCTGAGGAATCACCATGCGTACATTCACCGTTCGCCGTTCCCTGCTGAAGAAGACCCTGGCCGGCCTCGGCTGCGCCGCCGCCCTGCTGTTCTCGCCGCTGAGCCTGCAAGTCGCCCAGGCCGCCGAGCCGGAGAAGGACGAACTCAAGCTGGGCTTCATCAAGCTGACCGACATGGCGCCCCTGGCCATCGCCTACGAGAAGGGCTACTTCGAGGACGAGGGCCTGTACGTCAGCCTCGAGGCCCAGGCCAACTGGAAGGTGCTGCTGGACCGGGTGATCACCGGCGAGTTGGACGGCGCGCACATGCTGGCCGGCCAGCCGCTGGGGGCGACCATCGGCTTCGGCACCAAGGCCGAGGTGGTCACCGCCTTCTCCATGGACCTCAACGGCAACGGCATCACCCTGTCCAATGCCGTGTGGCAGGAGATGAAGAAGCACGTGCCGATGGACAAGGGCAAGCCGGTGCACCCGATCAAGGCCGACGCCCTCAAGCCGGTGATCGAGCAGTACAAGGCCCAGGGCAAGCCCTTCAACCTGGGCATGGTGTTCCCGGTCTCCACCCACAACTACGAGCTGCGCTACTGGCTGGCCGCCGGCGGCATCCACCCCGGCTACTACGCCCCGGCCAAGGGCGACATCGCCGGCACCCTCAATGCCGACGCGCTGCTCTCGGTCACCCCGCCGCCACAGATGCCTTCGACCATGGAGGCCGGCACCATCGACGGCTACAGCGTGGGCGAGCCGTGGAACCAGCAGGCCGTGTTCAAGGGCATCGGCGTGCCGGTGATCACCGACTACGAGATCTGGAAGAACAACCCGGAGAAGGTCTTCGGCGTGTCCAAGGCCTGGGCCGAGGCCAACCCGGAAACCCACAAGCGCCTGGTCAAGGCGCTGATCCGCGCCGCCATGTGGCTGGACGAGAACGACAACGCCAACCGCGCCGAGGCCGTGCAGATCCTCTCGCGTCCCGAGTACGTCGGCGCCGACGCCCAGGTGATCGCCAACTCCATGACCGGCACCTTCGAGTACGAGAAGGGTGATATCCGGGAAGTGCCGGATTTCAACGTGTTCTTCCGCTACCACGCGACCTACCCCTACTACTCCGACGCCATCTGGTATCTGACCCAGATGCGCCGCTGGGGGCAGATCGGCGAGGCCAAGCCGGACAGCTGGTATCTGGACGTGGCCAAGCAGGTCTACCTGCCGGCGATCTACCGCAGCGCCGCCACCGAACTGGTCGCCGACGGCCTGGCCAAGGCCGACGACTTCCCGGACGCCGGCGAGGATGGCTTCCGTTCCCCCACCAATGAATTCATCGACGGCCTGACCTACGACGGACGCCAGCCGAACGCCTACATCAACCAGTTCAGCATTGGCCTGAAGGCCGACTCCGCGCTGTAAGCCAGCCATAGCCCAGGGAGTCGGCCCCTCCGGCTCCCCTCTGCTTCGAGGACCAGACGATGAGCAACCCCGCCGTCGCCCAACCCATACGGGAAACCCTGAAGTCGGCGCGCAGCGCCGCCTTCAAACGCTGGCTGCCGAGCGTGCTGATGCCGCTGATCGGCGTGCTGGCCTTCCTGCTGTTCTGGCAGCTCGCCGCCGGCAGCATCGACACCAGCCTGGGCAAGTTCCCCGGGCCGACCCAGGTCGCCAGCCAGTTCGGCGCCCTGATCAGCGAGCACCAGCGCGAGCTGGACAAGGCCGACGCCTTCTACGCCCGCCAGGAGGCGCGCAACGCCGCCAAGCTGGCGAACAATCCCGACGCCGAGGTGAAGATTCGCCCCTATACCGGTAAGCCGACCTTCTTCAAGCAGATCTTCACCAGCCTCTACACGGTGCTGACCGGCTTCGTCCTCGCCTCCCTGCTGGCCATTCCGCTGGGGATCGTCTGCGGCCTGAGCAAGCCGATCTACAACGCGGTCAACCCGCTGATCCAGGTGTTCAAGCCGGTCTCGCCACTGGCCTGGCTGCCGCTGGTGACCATGGTGGTCAGCGCCCTGTACACCAGCAGCGACCCGCTGATGGCCAAGTCCTTCGTCACCTCGGCGATCACCGTGGCGCTGTGCTGCCTGTGGCCGACGGTGATCAACACCACGGTGGGCGTGGCCAACCTCGACCAGGACCTGCGCAACGTCAGTCGGGTGCTCAGCCTGTCGCCGCTGTCCCATGTGCGGCGCATCGTCCTGCCCGCCGCCGTGCCGATGATCTTCACCGGCCTGCGCCTGTCGCTGGCCACCGGCTGGATGGTGCTGATCGCCGCCGAGATGCTGGCGCAGAACCCCGGCCTGGGCAAATTCATCTGGGACGAGTTCCAGAACGGCAGCTCCAACTCCCTCGGCCGGATCATGGTGGCGGTGATCGTCATCGGCCTGATCGGCTTCGTCCTCGACCGTCTCATGCTCCTGCTGCAGCGCCGCGCCAGCTGGGACAAGAACGCCGACCTGCGCTAACCCCAGTCAACCCAGGAGTCCGCCATGAACACTGCCCACCTCGAGCTGACCGGCGTCGGCATCAGCTTCCCCACCGACAAGGGTCTGTTCTGCGCCCTGCAAAACGTCAACCTGAAGATCGCCAAGGGCGAGTTCGTCTCGCTGATCGGCCACTCCGGCTGCGGCAAGTCGACCGTGCTCAACATCGTCGCCGGCCTCTACCAGGCCAGCACCGGCGGGGTCATCCTCGACGGCCGCGAGGTCGACGCGCCCGGCCCGGAGCGCGCCGTGGTGTTCCAGAACCACAGCCTGCTGCCCTGGCTGACCTGCTACCAGAACATCGAACTGGCCGTGCGCCAGGTGTTCCAGGGGCACAAGAGCAAGACGGAGATGCGCGAGTGGATCGAGCACAACCTGGCGCTGGTGCACATGAGCCACGCCCGCGACAAGCGTCCCAGCGAGATATCCGGCGGCATGAAGCAGCGCATCGGCATCGCCCGCGCCCTGGCCATGCAGCCCAAGGTGCTGCTGATGGACGAGCCGTTCGGCGCCCTCGACGCCCTGACCCGCGCCCACCTGCAGGATTCGCTGATGGAGATCCACGCCGAGCTGGGCAACACGGTGATCATGATCACCCACGACGTCGACGAGGCGGTGCTGCTGTCCGACCGCATCGTGATGATGAGCAACGGCCCGGCGGCGACCATCGGCGACATCCTCGAGGTCGAGCTGGCGCGCCCGCGCGAGCGCATGGCCCTGGCCCACGACGCGCGCTACCACGCCTACCGCGCGGCGGTGCTGGAGTTCCTCTACCAGAAGCAGCAGCGCCCGGCGGCCTGAGCCCTGTGGCTCACTGCTGGCGCTCGGCCCGGAGCGTCCGGAGCATGCACCGCGATCACGCATGCCTTCACGCCCCGTCCCAGCGCACCAAGAAGTCGGCGCGCCCCATTTTGACTCGAGCATTGAGGAGCTGAACCAGGCGTCCCCCTGACTTCGGGCATTTCGGCCAGTTGGCTCGCCTCTTGCTTTATCACCACCACAAGCAGCCAACGGCGGCTGCCCTCTCGAACGACAAAGACGTCGCCTCACCCCCGCTCGACAGCGGTCGGTGACGCGGCGTTTTTCGTTTACGCCCCAACGCCCGGGGCTTGGTGGCGCCGCTGTGATCCAGCGGTGCTGCCGGTAACTCTCTCAACCCAGCTGTGGCTTCGGCCGCAGGGCGTGGCACCACAAGTGCCGCGCCTCCCCGGCGGGTGGCGGTCGTCGTGTCCACGACCATGACGCCTCGACCCGACCGGGCTCCTTCTTGCTGATGAGGTGTTCGATGAATAAAAGTTTCTGGAAGGCCGGCCACACCCCGACGCTGTTCGCCGCTTTTCTCTATTTCGACCTGAGCTTCATGGTCTGGTACCTGCTCGGCCCGCTGGCCGTGCAGATCGCCACCGACCTGGACCTGAGCGCCCAGCAACGTGGCCTGATGGTCGCCACGCCGATCCTCGCCGGCGCCGTGCTGCGCATCGTCATGGGGTTCCTCGCCGATCGGCTGTCGCCCAAGAGCGCCGGGCTGCTCGGCCAGGTGGTGGTGATCGCGTCGCTGTTCGCCGCCTGGCGGATCGGCATCCAGACCTATGAGCAGGCCCTGCTGCTCGGCCTGTTCCTCGGCTTCGCCGGCGCAGCCTTCGCCGTCGCCCTGCCCCTGGCGTCCCAGTGGTACCCGGCCGAACACCAGGGCAAGGCCATGGGCATCGCCGGTGCGGGTAATTCCGGTACCGTGCTGGCGGCGATCTTCGCGCCGGGCCTGGCCGCCCTGTTCGGCTGGCAGAACGTGTTCGGCTGGGCGCTGATCCCGCTGCTGATCACCCTGCTGGTCTTCGCCGCCGTGGCGAAGAACGCGCCCGAGCGGCCCAAGCCCAAGGCCCTGGCCGACTACCTCAAGGCCCTCGGCGACCGCGACAGCTGGTGGTTCATGTTCTTCTACAGCGTCACCTTCGGCGGTTTCATCGGCCTGGCCAGCGCCCTGCCCGGCTACTTCAACGACCAGTACGGCCTGGACCCGGTGACCGCCGGCTACTACACCGCCGCCTGCGTCTGCGCCGGCAGCCTGCTACGCCCCCTGGGCGGCGCCCTGGCCGACCGCATCGGCGGCATCCGCTCGCTGCTGATGATGTACACCCTCGCCTCGCTGTGCATCGCCGCGGTGGGCTTCAACCTGCCCAGCTCGACCGCCGCACTGGCCCTGTTCGTCGCCGCCATGCTCGGCCTGGGTGCCGGTAACGGCGCGGTGTTCCAGCTGGTGCCGCAGCGCTTTCGCAAGGAGATCGGCGTGATGACCGGGCTGATCGGCATGGCCGGCGGCGTCGGCGGCTTCCTCCTGGCCGCGGGCCTGGGCGCCATCAAGCAGCACAGCGGCGACTACCAGCTGGGCCTGTGGCTGTTCGCCAGCCTCGGCCTGCTGGCCTGGTTCGGCCTGCACGGCGTCAAGCAGCGCTGGCGCACCACCTGGGGCTCGGCTGCCGTCACCGCCGCCCGGGTGTAACAAACTAACGTAGGGTGGATCGGTGGAGCGCGATCCACCCTACAGCCCTCATAAACTGGAGGCTTGAGGCAAAGACGGGGCTGCCCGGCAGGGTAGCAATGCACTGGTCAGGCGAGATGGGGAAGGCCGGCGACGGCCGCCCCCCGGCATCCGTGCCCCGGCCCCGTCTTTGCCTCAGTCCTCCCCCAACAGGACAGCCATGATGGCCCTGCAATTGACCTTCGGCGAAGCGACCGCCACCGGCCCCCGGGAAGAGAACCAGGACGCCCTGCGGGTGGTCACCCCGGCACCGGCCCTGGCCGCGAGCAAGGGCTACCTGTTCGCCCTGGCCGACGGCGTCAGCCAGTGTGCCGACGGCGGCCTGGCCGCCCGCGCGACGCTGCAGGCGCTGGCCCTGGATTACTACGCCACCCCGGAGACCTGGGCCGTGGCGCAGTCGCTGGATCGCCTGCTGGTGGCCCACAACCGCTGGCTGCAGGCGAATGGCGGCGGCCAGCCACTGCTCACCACCCTCAGCGCCCTGGTCCTGCGTGGCCGCCGCTTCACCCTGGCCCACGTCGGCGACTGCCGCGCCTATCGCTGGCACGCCGGCGAGCTGGAGCGCCTCAGCGAGGACCACGTGTGGGAGCAGCCGGGCATGCAACATGTGCTCAAGCGCGCCCTGGGCCTGGACCAGCACCTGGTGGTGGACTACCTGGACGGCGAGCTGCGCCAGGGCGACAGCTTCCTGCTGGTCAGCGACGGCGTCTGGGCGGTGCTCGGCGATGGGGGCATCCAGCGCATCCTGCACGACGAGCCGGACCCGGCCGCGGCCTGCCGCGCCCTGGTCAGCGCCGCCCACCTGGCCGGCAGTCAGGACAACGCCAGCGCCCTGCTGGTCAGGGTCGAGGCCCTGCCGGAAAGCGCCCTGGCCGACACCCTGGCCCAGCTCGCGCACTGGCCACTGCCACCTAGGCTGCGCGATGGCCAGGCCTTCGAGGGCTGGCAGGTGGAACGCCTGCTGGCCGAGTCGCGCCAGTCCCTGGTCTACCGGGTGCGCGACGGCCAGGCGCGGCGCTGGCTGCTCAAGACCCTGCCGCCCGGCCGCGCCGACGAACCCCAGGCCGGCCCGGCCCTGCTGCTCGAGGAATGGTTCCTGCGCCGCGTAGCCGGCCGCCACTTCGCCGAGGTCCATCCGCTGCCGCAGCGCCAGCACCTGTACTACCTGCAGCGCGAGTACGCCGGCCAGACCCTGGCCGAACACCTGCGCCTGTCCGGACCGCTGCCGCTGCCGGAGTGGCTGGATATCGCCCCGCGCCTGCTCAAGGCCTTGGGCCTGCTGCACCGGCGCAACATCCTGCATCGCGACATCAAGCCGGAGAACCTGCTGTGGGGCGATGACGGCGAGCTGCGCCTGCTGGACTTCGGCCTGGCCTACTGCCCGGGGCTGTCCCAGGACGAGAGCGGCAGCCTGCCCGGCACCCCCAGCTACATCGCCCCCGAGGCCTTCGCCGGCAGCCCGCCCAGCGCCCGCCAGGACCTCTACGCAGCGGGCGTGACCCTCTATCACCTGCTCACCGGCCACTACCCCCATGGCGAGATCGAGGCCTTCCAGCACCCGCGCTTCGGCAGCCCGACTCCGGCCAGCCGCTACCGCCCCGACCTGCCGAGCTGGCTGGACGAGAGCCTCAACCGCGCGGTCAGCGCCGACCCGCAGCAGCGCTTCGAGACCGCCGAGGAATGGCTGCTGGCCCTGGAACAGGGCGAGCGCCAGGCCTTGAGCATCCGGCCCAGGCCGCTGCTGGAGCGTGAGCCGCTGCTGGTCTGGCGCAGCGTGGCGTTGTGCTCCCTGCTGCTCAACCTGGCCCTGCTGGTACTGCTGCTCAACTAGGCGCAGCCGCCCAACCATGCACCATAAGGGCGCAACTCGCCTTAAACAGGTGCGCAGCCGGCCCCATGCCGCGCCCGGCGCCTTCCCTGGAACCGCCAGAACCCCCGTGAACCGGCCATACGCCAGAGTTGGCACAGAGCCTGCTAAAGCACTCATACAAATTAAATAAGGTGCGCGCTTCAACGTAGAAGAGCGCACTTCCCGAGAGAACGGGACTTGGACAAAGGCGTCCTCGCTAGGTGACTGGCGGGACGCCTTTTTTGTTTTCCGGTGATGCAGGACGGTGAGGAACCATGAAGAAACTCAAGCTGGTAATGATCGGTAACGGCATGGCCGGAGTGCGGACGCTCGAAGAGCTGCTCAAGCTCGCCCCCGACCTCTACGACATCACCGTGTTCGGTGCCGAACCCCACCCGAACTACAACCGCATCCTGCTCTCGCCGGTGCTGGCCGGCGAGCAGAGCTTCGAGGAGATCGTCCTCAACGATCTGGCCTGGTACGCCGACAACGGCATCGACCTGCGCCTGGGCCGCAAGGTCGTGGAGATCGACCGCAAGCGCCGCCTGGTCATCGCCGAGGACGGCAGCGAGGCCGAGTACGACCGCCTGCTCATCGCCACCGGCTCCAACCCCTTCATCCTGCCGATTCCCGGCAAGGACCTGGACGGGGTGATCGGCTACCGCGACATCGCCGACACCCAGACCATGATGGACACCGCCAAGACCCACAAGCACGCGGTGGTGATCGGCGGCGGCCTGCTCGGCCTGGAGGCCGCCAACGGCCTCAAGCTGCGTGGCATGGACGTCACCGTGGTACACCTGGGCGACTGGCTGCTGGAACGCCAGCTCGACCGCACCGCCGGCGACCTGCTGCAGCAGTCGCTGGAGGACCGCGGCCTGAAGTTCCTCCTGCCCAAGCACACCGCCGAGCTGCTGGACAACGGCGAAGGCCGAGTCTGCGCGGTGAAGTTCAAGGACGGCGAGGTGATCCCCGCCGACCTGGTGGTGATGGCCGCCGGCATCCGCCCCAACACCGAGCTGGCGGAGAAGGCCGGGATCGCCTGCAACCGCGGCATCCTGGTCGACGACACCCTGCAGACCTTCGACCCGCGGGTCTACGCCATCGGCGAATGCGCCAGCCACCGCGGCATCGCCTACGGCCTGGTGGCGCCGCTGTTCGAGCAGGCCAAGGTCTGCGCCAACCACCTGGCCCAGCTCGGTTTCTCCCGCTACCAGGGCTCGGTGACCTCGACCAAGCTCAAGGTCACCGGCATCGACCTGTTCTCCGCCGGCGAATTCATGGGCGCCGAGGGGACGGAGACCATCACCCTGTCCGACCCCATCGGCGGCGTGTACAAGAAGCTGGTGATCAAGGACGACGTGCTGGTCGGCGCCTGCCTGTACGGCGACACCGCCGACGGCGGCTGGTACTTCCGGCAGATCCGCGAGAACCACAACGTCAGCGAGATCCGCGACCACCTGATGTTCGGCGAGAACGCCATCGGCGACGTCGGCCACCAGGGCGCCGACAAGACCGCCAATATGCCCGACAGCATGGAGGTGTGCGGCTGCAACGGCGTGTGCAAAGGCACTATCGTCAAGGCCATCCAGGAGAACGGCTTGTTCTCGGTCGACGAGGTCAAGAAGCACACCAAGGCCGCCAGCTCCTGCGGCTCCTGCGCAGGATTGGTCGAGCAGATCCTGATCAGCACCGTCGGCGGTGCCGCCGACGTCAAACCCAAGAGCGAGAAGGCCATCTGCGGCTGCAGCGACTTCAACCACGGGCAGATCCGCAAGACCATCCGCGAGCAGCACCTGACCAGCCTCAGCCAGGCCATGGCCTTCATGAACTGGAGCACGCCCAACGGCTGCGCCACCTGCCGCCCGGCGCTGAACTATTACCTGATCTCCACCTGGCCGGGCGAGGCCAAGGACGACCCGCAGTCGCGCCTGATCAACGAGCGCGCCCACGCCAACATCCAGAAGGACGGCACCTACTCGGTGGTGCCGCGCATGTGGGGCGGGGTCACCAACCCCTCCGAGCTGCGCCGCATCGCCGACGTGGCCGACAAGTACCAGGTGCCCATGGTCAAGGTCACCGGCGGCCAGCGCATCGACCTGCTGGGCATCAAGAAGGACGACCTGCCGGCGGTGTGGAAGGAGCTGGACATGCCTTCCGGCCACGCCTACGGCAAGTCCATCCGCACCGTGAAGACCTGCGTGGGCAGCGAGTTCTGCCGCTTCGGCACGCAGAACTCGACCCAGCTGGGCATCGACCTGGAGCACGACCTGTTCAACATGTGGTCGCCGCACAAGGTCAAGCTGGCGGTCTCCGGTTGCCCGCGCAACTGCGCCGAGGCCGGCATCAAGGACGTCGGCATCATCGGCGTGGACTCGGGTTTCGAGATGTACATCGGCGGCAACGGCGGCATCAAGACCGAGGTCGCGGAGTTCTTCGTCAAGCTCAAGACCGCCGAGGAGGTGCGCGAGTACAACGGCGCCTTCCTCCAACTCTATCGCGAGGAAGCCTTCTACCTGGAGCGCACCGTGCACTACCTGCAGCGCGTGGGCATGGAGCACATCAAGAAGGCCGTGCTCGAGGACGCCGACAACCGCAAGGCGCTCAATGCCCGCCTGCAGTACGCGCTGTCCTTCGAGCAGGACCCGTGGAAGGAGCGCATCGAAACCCCGAACCTGAAGAAAGAGTTCGACCGCATCACTGTCGTGCAGCTCGAGGAGGCCTCCGTATGAACTGGCTGGATATCTGCGCCCTGGACGAGATCAACGTATTGGGTTCGCGCATCATCGGAGGGCCCAAGGGTGACATCGCCATCTTCCGTACCGCAGGCGACGAGGTGTTCGCCCTGGACGACCGCTGCCCGCACAAGGGCGGGCCGCTGTCCCAGGGCCTGATCTACGGCAAGCGCGTGGCCTGCCCGCTGCACAACTGGCAGATCGAGCTGGCCAGCGGCGAGGCGGTGGCCCCGGATGTCGGCTGCGCCCACCGGCATCAGGCCAAGGTCGAGAACGGCCGGGTGCTGCTGTCCCTGAATACCGCGAAAGAGTGCGCGTGAGCCGCAGGGTGGAAAACGCCACGGGCTTTTCCACCGCCACGTACCGGTGGACCCGCACAGCGTCGTCCACCCCACGCCTGTAGGAGCCCCGAACCATGGCCAGCACCAACCAGATCACCGCCTCGACCTGCTGCTACTGTGGCGTCGGCTGTGGCGTGCTGATCGAACACGACGGCGAGAAGATCCTCGGCGTCGCGGGCGATCCCAGCCACCCGGCCAACTACGGCAAGCTGTGCAGCAAGGGCGCGAGCCTGCACCTGACCGGCGACCTCGACGCCCGCGGCCTGTATCCCGAGCTGCGCCTGGGCAAGGGCCTGGCCCGTAGCCGCACGGACTGGGACAGCGCCCTGGACCACGCCGCCAGCGTGTTCGCCGAGACCATCCGCGAGCACGGCCCGGACAGCGTGGCCTTCTACATCTCCGGCCAGCTGCTGACCGAGGACTACTACGCCTTCAACAAGCTGGCCCGGGCCCTGGTCGGCACCAACAACCTGGACTCCAACTCGCGCCTATGCATGTCCAGCGCGGTGGTCGGCTACAAGCGCAGCCTCGGCGCCGACGCGCCGCCCTGCAGCTACGAGGACATCGAGCAGAGCGACTGCCTGCTGATCGCCGGCAGCAACATGGCCTACGCCCACCCGGTGCTGTTTCGCCGCCTGGAGGAAGCCAAGGCCAGGCGCCCGGAGATGAAGGTCATCGTCATCGACCCGCGGCGCACCGACACCTGCGAGCTGGCCGACCTGCACCTGGCCATCCTGCCGGGCACCGACGTGGCGCTGTTCCACGGCATCCTGCACATCCTGATGTGGGAAGGCTGGATCGACCGGCGCTTTATCGAAGCCCACACCGAGGGCTTCGACGCCCTGAAGAAGCTGGTGCGCGACTACACCCCGGGCACGGTGGCGGAGATCTGCGGCATCTCCCTGGAGCAGCTGCAGGCCTGCGCCGAGCTGATCGGCACCGCTCCCTCCTTCCTCTCGCTGTGGTGCATGGGCCTGAACCAGTCCAGCGCAGGCAGCGCGAAGAACAGCGCGCTGATCAACCTGCACCTGGCCACCGGGCAGATAGGCCGGCCCGGCGCCGGGCCCTTCTCCCTGACCGGCCAGCCCAACGCCATGGGCGGACGCGAGACCGGCAGCCTGGCCAACCTTCTGCCCGGCCACCGCGACGCGGCCAACCCCGAACACCGCGCCGAGGTGGCCGGCTACTGGGGCGTCGACGCCCTGCCGCACAGCACCGGCCTGACTGCCATCGAGCTGTTCGAGGCGGTGCGCGCCGGCACCATCAAGGCGCTGTGGATCGCTTGCACCAACCCGGCGCAATCGCTGCCTGACCAGAACAAGGTGCACGAGGCCCTGGCCGCCTGCCCCTTCGTCGTCGTGCAGGAGGCGTTCTTCACCACCGAGACCTGCCAGTACGCCGACCTGCTGCTGCCCGCCGCCAGCTGGGGCGAGAAGGAAGGCAGCGTGACCAACTCCGAGCGCCGCGTCAGCCATGTGCGCCGCGCCGTGCCGGCGCCGGGGCAGGCGCGGCCGGACTGGGCGATCACCAGCGACTTCGCCCGTCGCCTGGAACCATCCCTGCGTCCGGGCCAGCCGAGCCTGTTCGCCTTCGACGGCCCCGAGGCGCTGTTCGAGGAATACAAGCAGCTGACCCGGGGGCGCGACCTCGACCTGACCGGACTGTCCTACGCGCTGATCGATCAGCTGGGTCCCCAGCAGTGGCCCTTCCCGGCCGGCGCCCGCCAGGGCACCCCACGGCTGTACGGCGACGGGCGCTTTGCCACCGACAACGGCCGCGCACGCTTCCATGCCGACCCCTACCGTGCGCCCAAGGAGAAGCGCGAGGCGCGCTTCCCGCTGACCCTCAACACCGGCCGCCTGCGCGACCAGTGGCATGGCATGAGCCGCACCGGCACCGCCGCGCGGCTGTTCGGCCACGCTCCCGAAGCCGTGCTCAGCCTGCACCCGGACGAACTACGCCGCCGCCGCCTGCAGGCCGGCGACCTGGTCAAGCTGCGCAGCCGCCGCGGCAGCCTGATCCTGCCGATCCAGGCCGACGACGCGGTGCGCTCCGGCCAGGCCTACCTGCCGATGCACTGGGGCGACCGTTTCCTCAAGGGCCTGGGCACCAACGTGCTGACCCTGCCGGCCTTCGACCCGCTGTCCAAGCAACCGGAACTCAAGCACGCCGGCATCGAGGTGGACAAGGCCGAGCTGCCCTGGCAGCTGTTCGCCCTGGTCGAGGGCGATGTGCAGCAGCGCTTCGCCGCTCTGCGCCCGCTGTTCGACGGCTTCGCCTACGCCAGCCTGTGCCTCACCGGCCGCGAGCGCCCCGCCCTGCTGATCCGCGCCGCCAGCGCGGTGGCACCTGAGCCGGCGCTGCTGGCGCGGATCGATGCGCTGCTGGATGTCGTCGAAGGTCCGGTACTGGCCTACGACGACCCGCGGCGCACCGTCGGCAAGCGCGTGCGCATCGAGGACGGGCGCATCACCGCCATCCGCCTGGCCGGCGAAACCGCCGCCCGCGACTGGCTCAAGAGCCTGTGGAGCAAGGGCCAGGCCGACGCCGACCTGCGCCGCTGGCTGCTGGCGCCGCTGGCCACGCCCCCCGGCAATGCCGCCGCGGCCAAGGCCGGCAAGACCCTGTGCAACTGCCTGGATGTGAGCGAGGCCGCGGTCTGCGCCGGCATCGCCCGTGGCCTGGACCTGGACGGTCTCAAGCAGGAGCTCAAGTGCGGCACCAGCTGTGGCTCCTGTGTACCGGAAATCAAACGACTGCTGGCGGCACCCCTGTCCGCCGCCGCGAACGCCTGAGGTGATGAATATGAGCGCAAAAGTCTGGCTGGTAGGCGCGGGTCCCGGCGACCCGGAGCTGCTGACCCTCAAGGCGGTGAAGGCCTTGGGCCAGGCCGAGATCGTGATGATCGACGACCTAGTCAACCCAGCCGTGCTGGAGCACTGCCCGGGCGCCCGGGTGGTGCCGGTGGGCAAGCGCGGCGGTTGCCGCTCCACGCCCCAGGCCTTCATCCACCGCCTGATGCTGCGCTACGCGCGCCAGGGCAAGTGCGTGGTGCGTCTCAAGGGCGGGGACCCCTGCATCTTCGGCCGCGGTAGCGAGGAGGCCGCCTGGCTGAGCGGCCACGGCATCGAGGTGGAGCTGGTCAACGGCATCACCGCCGGCCTGGCCGGCGCCACCCAGTGCGGCATCCCCCTGACCCTGCGCGGCGTGGCCCGCGGCGTGACCCTGGTCACCGCCCACACCCAGGACGACAGCACGCTGAACTGGCCGGCCCTGGCGCAAAGCGGCACCACCCTGGTGGTGTACATGGGCGTGGCCAAGCTGGCGGATATCCGCGACGGCCTGCTGGCCGGCGGCATGCGCGCGGACATGCCGGTGGCGATGATCGAGAACGCCTCGCTGCCGCAGCAGCGCGACTGCCGCAGCAGCCTGGCCGCCATGCAGCACGATGCCCTGTCCTTTCGACTCAAGAGCCCGGCGATCCTGGTGATCGGCGAGGTCGCCGCCGAACCGCAAGCCCTCCAGCTGGCGATCAGTGCCTAACCGCTTCGCTCCTGCGAAGTTGTTCCTGCCCGGCTTCGGCCGGGCTTTTTTCTGGGCAAAGAAAAACCCGGCCGAAGCCGGGTTTTTCCTGAAGCTTAGCCTCGATCACTGCTTGATCTGGGCTTCCACTTCGGCTTCCACGCGGCGGTTGATGGCGCGGCCGGCATCGCTGGCGTTGTCGGCCACCGGACGGCTCTCGCCGTAACCGACGGCGTTGACGCGCTCGCCCGACACGCCGTACTGGTTGACCAGCACTTCACGAACGGCGTTGGCACGACGCTCGGACAGCTTCTGGTTGTAAGCGTCGCTGCCCTTGGCGTCGGTGTGACCTTCGACCGTGGTGGTGGTCTGCGGGTACTGGTTCATGAAGTCGGCCAGGTTCTTGATGTCGCCATAGCTCTCTTGCTTGACGTTGGCCTTGTCGAAGTCGAACTTAACGTCCAGCTCGACACGTACCATTTCCATCGGTTCTTCGGCCTGAACCGGCTCGGCAACCGGCTGCACGGCGGCGACCGGCGCAGGCGCCGGAGCCGGCTTGCTGCTGCCGCCGAAGTTCATGCCGACACCCAGACCAGCGGCCCACTCGGTTTCGTTGGCGTCGATGTTGTACATGCCATCCAGGCCGGCACGGGCGAAGAGGTTCTCGGTGAAGAAATACTTCACGCCGGTGCCGACGTTGGCGAAGGTGGAGTGATCACGGCCGGTGCGCGCCGGCACGTTGCTGATGTTCTGGTGGGCGAAGCCAGCAGACACGTAGGGACGCAGGCCGATGCCCTGCTCACCGAAGTGGTAGATGGCATCCAGGCCGGCCAGGTTGCCCTTGATGTTCTTGTTACCGGTTCCGTTTTCCGAACGAATATCGTGATATTCGCCATACGACAGGGCCAGTTCGACGTCATCGGTCAGGTAGTAGCCTACAGAGCCACCAAACAGATTGCCGTTGGACAGGTCGCGAGAGCTGTCGGTCATGTAACGCTTGCCGAAAGCTTCCACCTCGACTGCGCCTTGGCCCTGAGCCAGCGCGCTCATGCAAGAGGCGGCAACGAGAGAGCCAATGACTACGCCTAAGGTGTTTTTCAGTTTCATCCGTAAATCCCCACATGGTGATTGATTGAATTGCGTGCAGGTAGACACGCAAAACGGCGGCGAGTTTAGCAGAACGATTGCTGCGCCAGAGAGAGCTGCCCCGAACTAACTTTCGGTGTCGCCGGCAAACTTCTCACGCAATCGATCCAGTGCGCGCTTGTAGCGCATTTTCGTGGCACTCAGGCCCATGTGCATGATGTCGGCGATCTCCTGGAACTCCAGCTCTGCGACAAAACGTAGCACCAGGATTTCCCGATCGATCGGGTTCACATGCACCAGCCAGCGGTCCAGCCCCCCGCGGTCCTCGACCTTCGGCGTCTTCTCTTCCGACGCCTCCTCCAGAGGATCGAGACTCAGGGCATCCATCAAACGGCGCTTGCGCCGCTCCTTGCGGTACTGGGTGATGCACTCGTTATAGGTAATGCTGTACAGCCAGGTCTTGAACTTGGACTTGCCCTCGAAGTTCTTCAGACCGTAGAGAACCTTGAGCATGACCTCCTGGCAGACATCGTCCGCATCGCGATCATTGCCCAGATAGCGCGCGCACACGTTGAACAGGGTGCGCTGATAACGCCGCATCAGCTCTTCATAGGCACGGGTGACGTGAAACAACTCGCCATGCGCCCGCGCCACCAGCTCCTCGTCCGAGAGCTCGCGGGGGTCGTATCGCATGGACAACGGTTGGGCTTTATTCAAAACGGGTCGGGCCGACAGTCGGGACACAAGCCGCCAGCGCCTGATGCTTCAGGCGGCAGGTACGGCGGCATACATTAGCAGGGATTGGCGCGTTAGCGGCTGCTTACCCGTTGCTCGAGCAGGGCTCGGTTGGCCACCGAGACCAATTCGCCGGAGTCGGTCAGCAGGATGGTCTTGACCGTGCCAATTTCCTCGATCTGCCCTTCGACCTCGCCGATCTGCACTTGTTGCCCGACCTGATACAACTCTCGCACGTAGATGCCGGCGAGTATCTGCCCGGCGATCTCCCGGCTGCCCAGCCCCAACGCCAGGGCCACGGCCAGCCCGACCGAGATCAGCACGATGGCGATGACGTTGTTGAGCAGGTCGGTCTTGACCTCCAGCTGGCCGATGGCCACGGAGATGCTGATGATGATCACCAGGCCCTGGGCGATACGCCCCAGGCCATGGGCGTAATCCAGGCCGACGCCCTCGGCCGCGCCGCGCACCAGACCGCTGACCAGATGGGCCAGGAGCACGCCGGCGACCAGCACCAGGGCCGCGCCGAAGACCTTGGGCAGGTACAACGCCAGCACGTCGAGGGTCGCCGACACCCGTTCCAGACCGAGGGACTCGGCGGCCGACACCAGGAAGATCAGCAACACGAACCAGTAGACGATCTTGCCGATCAGGGTCGACACCGGCACCTGGATGCCACCGCGGCCGAGCAGCTTGGTCAGGCCGGTGCCGGCCATCAGCCGATCCAGGCCGAGCTTGCCGAGCAGTTTGGACAGCAGGGTGTCGAGCAGCTTGGCCACCACGAAACCGAGCAGCACCAGGATCAAGGCCACGAACAGGTTCGGAATGAAGCCGGCGACCTTGGTCCAGAGGGCAGTCATCGCGGCAATCAGGCTTTGGGTCCAGGGATCGAGTTCCATTTCAGTCAGCCTTATCAGTAGAACGAGAAGAAGAGTGGCGGCGCGAGACCGGCGCGACATGCGCCGAACCGCTATTCAGGGCGATCATCAGGGCTTCGAGCCAATGTCCCATCAGGCTGAACAAGTCCCCCGCGCCGACCTGGCGGTTGGCGGTCTTCAGCACGCGGTGCAGGCAGGCGTCATCGTCGTGATCGGACACCGGGGACTTGAGCAAATCGCGCAGGGATTCTTCGAATGGATCGTGCATGACGCACCTCACAGGACGTCTCGGCTAGACGAGAGCAGCGGTCACTGGGTCACATCAGAGCCAGCGCCAGCGACGGAATAGCCACCACTGGCCGAGGCCGATGGCCGACATGGCCAGGCAGGCGATGACGAAGCCCAGCGGGCTGTCGGCCCCGGGCATGCCGCCGACGTTGATGCCCAGCAGGCCGGTGAGGAAACTCATCGGCAGGAACACCATGGTGATGATGCTGAAGCGGTACATGATGCGGTTCATCCGTTCGTCCATGCGTCGCTTCTCCGCATCCAGCACCAGGTCGACCCGTTCGCGACTGAGCTCCAGCTCTTCCAGATAGCGGGTCAGGCGGTTGTTCAGCTCGTTCCAGTAGTCGCTGTCGTCGGCCAGAAACCAGGGCTGCTGGTTACGCGCCAGCTGGGCGTAGATCTCCCGCTGCGGCGCCAGGAAGCGGCGCAGGCCGGCGGCACGGCGGCGCATCTGCAGCAACAGGTCATGGTCCGGTAACAGACGCTCGTCGGCGTCGATCCGCTCTTCCTGCTCATCGACCCGCTCGGCCAGCTCGGCGACCAGGCCGTCGATCTTGTCGGTCAGATAATCGGCGAGGCTGAGGATCAGTTCCGAGGAGGTCTTCGGCCCCTTGCCGGCCTGCAGGTCGCGGATCAGGTCTTCGCTGGCGCGCAGGGGGCGCAAGCGCAGGGAAACGACCCGGCGCGCATCGGCGTGGATGCGCACCGAGACCATGTCCTCGGGCTCGGCCCCCGGGTTGAGATTGACCCCGCGCAAGAACAGCAACAACCCCTGGTCGGGCAGCGGCAGCAGGCGTGGGCGGGTGTTCTCTTCCAGCAGCAGGTCGCAGGCGAACTCGCTCAGGCCGCTGTCCTGCCGCAACCACTGCCGGGTCTGCGGGTGGCTACGGTCCCAGTGCAACCACAGGCTCTCGCCCTCGCCCAGCTCGAGACCCGTCAACCCCTCGCGCGTGACGAATCGTGCCCCGCCGCGACCATCCAGCACCAGCGCATGGACCAGGCCCAGCTGCCCGTTGTCTTCCTCCTGCATCCCTTGCCTCCCGATCAGCGAGCCGAGCGCCTCACTCCGGCATCTCCAGCGCGCTAGGCGCGACGATGATGCCGTTGTTGTCGGCATAGAGGTACTCGCCGGGGCGGAAGGTCACGCCACCGAAGGTCACCGGCACATCGACGTCGCCGATGCCGCGCTTGTCGGTCTTCATCGGGTGGCTGGCCAGTGCCTGGATGCCCAGGTCGGTCTGCGCCAGCACGTCGACGTCACGCACGCAGCCGTACACCACGATGCCCGCCCAACCATTCTTCGCGGCCTTTTCCGCCAGCATGTCGCCGAGCAGGGCGCGACGCATCGAGGCGCCGCCATCGACCACCATCACCCGGCCCTGGCCGGGCTGCTCGACCAGCTCCTTGACCCGCGAGTTGTCCTCGAAGCACTTGACCGTGACGATCTGCCCACCGAAGGAGTCGCGACCACCGAAGTTGCTGAACATGGGTTCGACCACCTGCACCAGTTCGGGGTAGGCGTCACACAGATCGGGAGTGATGTAGTGCATGGCTGAGCTCCTTTTAAGAATGGGACGTCGGGCGAACAGCGGGTGCCCAACGACAGGTTGCGCCCCTCGGCGACCCGCAGCAACGGCTCGCGCGCCTGAACCGGAAAGACCGGGCGAGAGCCCTGTTCGAGATTCGGCCAAGACTCCAGAACAACGAACATAGTGGCCGCACAGGCCGCACAAAGTGACCGCAAGCGCGTACAGCGTCACATGTTAACCGGATGAGGGTTCCGTTGGTATGCCCGTGCGCGGCTCAAGGACAATGCTTTGCGCACCGGAGCCCTGCAACGAGCCATTGCCCAGCCAGTGTTCGACCAGCGGCCACACCTCGGCCTGCGCCGCCTTACTGACCAGCATTTCCACATGGCCGAAATCACCGGAGAAGCCGTGCTGCTTGCCCAGACAGAGAAACTCCCGCACCCCGCTGCCGCACTGCTCCAGTAACTTGCGGCAGGCCCAGGCCGGGTCCTGCCGGTCTCCCACGGCCGCCACCGCCAGCAGCGGCACTCGCACCTCGCCAAGACCCGCCCACCAGTCACGCTCGGCATCGCCGAAACGGCCGAACAGGCCATGCCAGCGCAGGCTTTCCAGGGCCAGGCCGATCGGCTCGTCCTCCGGCCCGCGGCCGAGGCGAGAACCGGACAGCACCGAGAAGCGCCCCAGCAACAGACGCGTCCCCCACTCCACCGGCGGCAGCTTCAACGGCCAGTAGATGCGGCTGACCTGGCTGCCGAACAGCAGTGCCGAGGCCACCCGGGCCTCGTCCAGATAACGCCCGCCCAAGGCGCCGGCCAGGGTGATGCCGCCCAGGGAATGGCCCAGCCAGTGGGCTGGCTGCGGGTTCTGCTCATGGATGAAGTCGGCGATCGCCGGCAGGTCGTAGCGCACGTAATCGCTGACCCGGTTGCGCGAATAGCCGCGGTTGCGCGGCGACAAGCCATGGCCGCGCATCTCGGCGATCCATACATCGTAACCGGCGCGTGCCAGGTAGGGGCCCAGGCCGATACCCTTGGGCGAATACCAGAAACGCCGGTTGGAGAAACTCCCCGGCAGCAGGATCACCGGCACACCGCGCCCGCCTTGCTGGTCGAACCGGCCCAGACGGGTCAATGCCAGCTCGACGCTGGGGTCGGGGCTGCTGCCCGGCTTGAGGCGATAGACATCCTCGCTCAGGTCGCCCCGGATATCGGCGCCGATCAAGGCGACGGGAAAAAGCTCACTGCTGCTTTGCATCTACTTCGCTCTGGTACAAAAAATTGCCGGGAGCAATTTTTCACGTCGCCTGGCGACGGCCCGATGGGTGGCGGCCGGGAATGGCAAGCCACAAAAAAGGGCGGGATAACCCGCCCTCGATCAAGGTGGTGAACCGCAGATCAGGCTGGCTGACCTTCGGCCAGGAAGAACCAGGTATCCAGTACCGAGTCGGGGTTGAGCGAGACGCTCTCGATGCCCTGCTCCATCAGCCACATGGCCAGATCCGGATGATCCGAGGGGCCCTGGCCACAGATACCGATGTACTTGCCGGCCTTGTTGCAGGCGGCGATGGCGTTGGCCAGCAGCTTCTTCACCGCCGGATTACGCTCGTCGAACAGGTGCGCGACGATGCCCGAGTCGCGGTCCAGGCCCAGGGTCAGCTGGGTCAGGTCGTTGGAGCCGATGGAGAAGCCGTCGAAGAACTCGAGGAATTCCTCGGCGAGAATGGCGTTGGATGGCAGCTCGCACATCATGATGACCTTCAGGCCATCCTGACCGCGGGCCAGGCCGTTCTCCGCCAGCAGCTCGACCACCTGGCTGGCTTCGCCGAGGGTGCGCACGAAGGGCACCATGATCTCGACGTTGGTCAGGCCCATCTCGTTGCGCACCTTCTTCAGCGCGCGGCACTCCAGCTCGAAGCAGTCGCGGAACGACTCGCTGATGTAGCGCGAGGCGCCGCGGAAGCCGAGCATCGGGTTCTCTTCTTCCGGTTCGTAGAGCTTGCCGCCGATCAGGTTGGCGTATTCGTTGGACTTGAAGTCCGACAGGCGCACGATGACCTTCTTCGGCCAGAAGGCCGCGGCCAGGGTGCTGATGCCTTCGACCAGCTTCTCGACGTAGAACTCGACCGGATCGTTGTAACCGGCGATGCGCTTCTCGACACTGTCCTTGATCTCCGCCGGCAGGCCGGCGAAGTTCAGCAGCGCCTTGGGGTGCACGCCGATCATGCGGTTGATGATGAATTCCAGACGCGCCAGGCCCACGCCCTCGTTGGGCAGCTGGGCGAAATCGAAGGCGCGATCGGGGTTGCCGACGTTCATCATGATCTTGAACGGCAGCTCGGGCATGGCGTCGACCGAGTTCTTGCGCACGTCGAAGCCCAGCTCGCCCTCGAAGATGAAACCGGTGTCGCCCTCGGCGCAGGACACGGTTACGCCCTGACCGTCCTTGAGCACGGAGGTGGCGTTGCCGCAGCCGACCACGGCCGGGATGCCCAGCTCACGGGCGATGATCGCCGCATGGCAGGTACGGCCGCCGCGGTTGGTGACGATGGCGCTGGCACGCTTCATGATCGGCTCCCAGTCCGGGTCGGTCATGTCGGAGACCAGCACGTCGCCCGGCTGGACCTTGTCCATCTCGGCGATGTCGTTGATCACCCGCACCTTGCCGGCGCCGATCTTCTGGCCGATGGCGCGCCCCTCGACCAGCACGGTGCCGGTCTCCTTGAGCAGGTAGCGCTCCATCACGGTGGCGCTGGCGCGGCTCTTCACGGTTTCCGGGCGGGCCTGGACGATGTACAGCTTGCCGTCGTCGCCGTCCTTGGCCCACTCGATGTCCATCGGCCGGCCATAGTGCTTCTCGATGATCATGGCCTGCTTGGCCAGCTCGCTGACCTCGGCGTCGGACAGGCAGAAGCGCGCGCGATCGGCGCGTTCGACGTCGACCACCTTGACCGACTTGCCGGCCTTGGCTTCGTCGCCGTAGATCATCTTGATCGCCTTGCTGCCCAGGTTGCGGCGCAGGATGGCCGGACGACCGGCCTCCAGGGTCTGCTTGTGCACGTAGAACTCGTCGGGGTTGACCGCCCCCTGCACCACGGTCTCGCCCAGGCCGTAGGCGCCGGTGATGAACACCACATCGCGGAAGCCCGACTCGGTGTCGAGGGTGAACATCACCCCGGCGGTGCCGGTCTCCGAGCGGACCATGCGCTGCACGCCGGCGGACAGGGCGACCAGCTTGTGGTCGAAGCCCTGGTGCACGCGGTAGGCGATGGCGCGGTCGTTGAACAGGGAGGCGAACACCTCCTTGGCGGCGCGGATCACGTTGTCCACGCCACGGATATTGAGGAAGGTTTCCTGCTGACCGGCGAAGGAGGCATCCGGCAGGTCTTCGGCGGTGGCCGAGGAGCGCACGGCGACGGCCATGTTGTCGTTGCCATTGGCCATGGCGGCGAACGCCTGGCGGATCTGCGTGTCCAGCTCGGCCGGGAACGGCGCGTCCATCACCCACTGGCGAATCTGTGCACCGGTCTTGGCCAGGGCGTTGACGTCGTCGACATCCAGGGCATCGAGTGCGGCGTGGATCTGCGCGTTCAGCCCGCTCTGCTCGAGAAAGTCCCGGTAGGCCTGGGCGGTAGTGGCGAAACCACCGGGAACCGAGACACCGGCACCGGCAAGGTTGCTGATCATCTCGCCCAGGGAGGCGTTCTTGCCCCCTACGTGCTCAACATCGTGGACGCCGAGCTTATCGAGGGAAACTACGTACTCTACCAAGGTGATCTCTCCACTTATTGGTGTTGGAAAAGCTCAAGGGGCTGGGAAAGTTCGGCGGCGCGAATCCGCACGATTGTGGCCTGGCCCTGGAAAATAAGTAACAATGCCGCCCCATTCGGGCCAGCCAAAGCGGGCCTATGATAGCCAAGAATCGTCCTCAGCTTAAGGCCCATGGCGCAAATGAAACGAACCGCTTTTTTCATCTCCGATGGTACCGGCATCACCGCCGAAACCCTGGGTCAGAGCCTGTTGGCGCAGTTCGAAACCACCAGTTTCACCAAGCTCACGCGGCCGTACATCGACAGCGTGGAAAAAGCGCGCGCCATGGTACTACAGATCAATAGCGCTGCCGAGAAAGACGGGGTGCGACCGATTATCTTCGACACCATCGTCAACCAGGAGATTCGCGACGTGCTGGCCCAGTCCGAGGGCTTCATGATCGACATCTTCTCCACCTTTCTCGCCCCCCTGGAGCAGGAGCTGAGTTCGCACTCCTCCTACTCGGTGGGCAAGTCCCATTCCATCGGGCACAACTCCAACTACATGGAGCGCATCGAGGCGGTCAACTTCGCCCTGGACAACGACGATGGCGCGCGCACCCACTACTACGACAAGGCCGACCTGATCCTGGTGGGCGTCTCGCGCTGCGGCAAGACCCCCACCTGCCTGTACATGGCGATGCAGTACGGCATCCGTGCGGCCAACTACCCCTTGACCGAAGACGACATGGAGCGCCTGCAGCTGCCGGCGGCGCTGAAGAAGCACAAGGACAAGCTGTTCGGCCTGACCATCGACCCGGACCGCCTGACCGCCATCCGCCACGAACGCAAGCCCAACAGCCGCTACGCCAGCTTCGCCCAGTGCGAGTTCGAGGTGCGCGAGGTGGAGAACCTGTTCCGCCGCGAGAACATCGCCTTCATCAACTCCACGCATTTTTCGGTGGAGGAGATCTCGGCGAAGATCCTGGTGGAAAAAGGCGTCGAGCGGCGTCTCAAGTAAAACCCGCCCCAGCAGGAAAAGCCGGAGCCCGCGCTTCGGCTTTTTTATCGGCGCGAGGCTCAGACCACCCACAGCTCCATGAAGCGCTGCACCGGCGTGGCCTCCAGCCGTGCCTGATCCCGGCACAGAGCCAGGATCTCGGCGCAGCGCTGCTCGGCCAACCTACTCGCCAGGTTAGCCTTGAACTTCTCCTCCAGCAGCGGAATGCCCTCGGCGCGCCGCCGCCGATGCCCCAGGGGGTACTCCACCTCCACCTTCTCGGTGCAACTGCCGTCCTCGAAGAACACCTGCACGGCGTTGGCGATCGAGCGCTTGTCGGCCTGCAGGTATTCGCGGCTGTAGCGCGGCTCCTCGACCACCGCCATCTTGCCGCGCAACTCGTCGATAAGCGGATGGGCGGCATGGAACTCGTCCTCGTAGTGTTCGGCCTGCAGCGTGCCGAAGGCCAACGGCACCGCGACCATGTACTGCAGGCAGTGGTCGCGATCGGCCGGATTGGCCAGCGCACCGACCTTGGAGATGATGCGGATCGCCGACTCCTGGGTGCTGATGACGATTCTGTCGATCTCGTGCAACCGCCCCCTGACCTGCGGGTGCAGGCGGACCGCGGCCTCACAGGCGGTCTGGGCATGGAACTCGGCCGGAAAGCTGATCTTGAACAGCACGTTCTCCATCACGTAGCTGGCGAAGCCCTGGGAAAAGCCGAACTGACGCCGCTGCGCCGGCTTGGTCGCCAGGTCCTGGTTGGTATGACTGAACAGCACGTCGTAGAAGCCCCACTGCGGCGCAGTCAGCACGCCGGGAATGCCCATCTCGCCGCGCAGGGCGATATCGGCCAGGCGCACGCCGCGGCTGGTGGCATCGCCGGCGGCCCAGGACTTGCGGCTGCCGGCGTTCGGCGCATGGCGATAGGTGCGCAAGGCCTGGCCATCGACGAAGGCATGGGACAGCGCCGACAGCAGCTGCTCGCGGCTGCCCCCCATCAGCCTGGCGCAGACGGCGGTGGTGGCCACCTTCACCAGGATGACGTGGTCGAGGCCGACGCGATTGAAGGCGTTCTCCAGCGCGATCACTCCCTGGATTTCGTGGGCCATGATCATGGCCTCCAACACCGCGCGCATCGTCAGCGGCGCCTCGCCCCGACTGGCCCGCTTCTGCGACAGGTGATCGGCCACGGCGAGAATGCCCCCCAGGTTGTCGGAGGGGTGGCCCCATTCGGCCGCCAGCCAGGTGTCGTTGTAATCCAGCCAACGCACGGCGCAGCCGATGTCCCAGGCCGCCTTGACCGGGTCGAGAACGAAGTGGGTACCCGGTACACGGGCGCCGTGGGGCACCTGGGTCCCCTCAACCAGAGGCCCCAGAAGCTTGGTGCAGGCGGGAAAGCGCAGCGCCAGCAGGGCGCACCCCAGGCTGTCCATCAGGCAGTGGCGGGCGGTGCTGCGCGCCTCTTGCGACTCGGCCCGGTAATTCAGGACATAGTCGGCGATATCCTGCAGCACCTGGTCGTAGTCGGGACGCATGTTCAGGTCAAAGGTCGCGGACATCTGGCACCTCCTCCGGCGAGGCTGTTGACCGGTGCCCCCTGCCGGCACGTCTATAGATGAGAGTAGCCTGCCGGCGCGGGCGTCCCCGTCCTAGAGCGCGTCGCCGGGCACCCGCACCCAGCCCTCCATCAACACCCGGGCGCTGCGGCTCATGATCGCCTTGGTCACGCGCCACTCGTCGCCGTCCCGGGCGGCCTCGGCGCCCACCCGCAGGGTGCCCGATGGGTGACCGAAGCGCACCGCACTACGCGCCTCGCCGCCAGCGGCGAGGTTCACCAGGGTGCCCGGAATCGCCGCGGCGGTGCCGATGGCCACGGCGGCGGTGCCCATCATGGCGTGGTGCAGCTTGCCCATGGACAGGGCCCGCACCAGCAGGTCGACCTCGCTCGCCTGCACCACCTTGCCGCTGGACGCCCGGTAGTCCTTGGCGCTCGTCACGAAGGCGATCTTCGGCGTGTGCTGCCGGGTCGCCGCTTCTTCCGGCGTCTTGATCAGCCCCATGCGCAGGGCCCCGGCGATGCGGATCGCCTCGAAGCGGGCCAGCGCCTCGGGGTTGCCGTTGATGTCCTCGCGCAGCTCGGTGCCCTGGTAACCGATGGCCTCGGCATCGACGAACACGGTGGGGATGCCGGCGCTGATCAGGGTGGCCTTGAGGGTGCCGATGCCCGGAACCTCGAGATCGTCGATCAGGTTGCCGGTGGGGAACATCGAGCCGCCCTCCTCGCCGTCGTCGGAGGGGTCGAGGAACTCCAGCACGATTTCAGCGGCCGGGAAGGTGACGCCGTCCAGCTCGAAGTCGCCGGTTTCCTGCACCTGGCCGTTGCTCACCGGCACATGGGCGATGATGGTTTTCTGGATATTGGCCTGCCAGATACGCACCTGGCAGGTGCCGTGCTCGGGGATGCGCGCCGGGTCGACCAGGCCGGCGTGGATGGCGAAGGCGCCGGCGGCCGTGGACAGGTTGCCGCAGTTGCCGCTCCAGTCGACGAAGGCCTTGTCGATGGCGACCTGGCCATAGAGGTAGTCCACGTCGTGATCCGCCTGGCTGCTCTTGGACAGGATCACGCACTTGGAGGTCGAGGACGTGGCGCCGCCCATGCCATCGATATGCGCGGTATAGGGGTCGGGACTGCCGATCACGCGCATGAACAGCCGATCGCGGGCTTCGCCCGGCACCTGGCAGCTCTGCGGCAAGTCCTGCAGGCGGAAAAACACACCCTTACTGGTACCGCCACGCATATAGGTGGCGGGTACTTTGATCTGAGCTGGATGAGCCATGGTTGTGTCCTGGCTGAATGGTGGAAGTAGCCCGGATGCAATCCGGGCTACACAACTGGAGCAGGGTGGATGGCGCCTTTTCCATCCACCGCGCAGAGCGCAATGGTGGATCGGTGAAGCGTGACCCACCCTACCAATCAGGCGACCTCGCCCTTGAGGAAGTCCTTGGCGAAGCGCTGCAGCACGCCGCCGGCCTGGTACACGCTGACATCGGCGGCGGTGTCCAGGCGGCAGGTCACCGGCACCTCGATCACCTCGCCGTTACGGCGATTGACCACCAGGGTCAGGTCGCAGCGCGGCGACACCTCGCCCTCGATGTCGTAGGTCTCGGTCCCGTCCAGGCCCAGGGTCAGACGGGTGGTGCCCGGCTTGAACTCGACCGGCAGCACGCCCATGCCGACCAGGTTGGTGCGGTGGATGCGCTCGAAGCCTTCGGCGGCGATCACCTCGACTCCGGCCAGACGCACGCCCTTGGCCGCCCAGTCACGGGAGCTGCCCTGGCCGTAGTCGGCCCCGGCGACGATGATCAGGTTCTGCTTGCGGTTCATGTAGGTCTCGATGGCCTCCCACATGCGGGTGACCTGGCCTTCCGGCTCGACCCGCGCCAGGGAGCCCTTCCTGACCTGCCCCTCGACCATCACCATCTCGTTGACCAGCTGCGGGTTGGCGAAGGTAGCGCGCTGGGCGGTCAGGTGGTCGCCGCGGTGGGTGGCGTAGGAGTTGAAGTCCTCCTCCGGCAGGCCCATCTTCGCCAGGTACTCGCCGGCCGCGCTGTCGGCCAGGATGGCGTTGGACGGCGACAGGTGGTCGGTGGTGATGTTGTCCGGGAGGATCGCCAGCGGCCGCATGCCCTTGAGCGTGCGCTCACCGGCCAGGGCGCCTTCCCAGTACGGCGGACGACGGATGTAGGTGGACATCGGGCGCCAGTCGTACAGCGGGCTGTCGGCCTCCTTGACGCTGCCCAGATCGAACATCGGAATATAGACCTGACGGAACTGCTCCGGCTTGACGCTGGAGGCCACGATGGCGTCGATCTCCTCGTCGCTCGGCCACAGGTCCTTCAGGGTGATGGGATTGCCGCTCTGGTCATGCCCCAGCATGTCCTGCTCGATATCGAAGCGCACCGTGCCGGCGATGGCGTAGGCGACCACCAGTGGCGGCGAGGCGAGGAAGGCCTGCTTGGCGTAGGGGTGGATACGGCCGTCGAAGTTGCGGTTGCCGGAGAGCACGGCGGTGGCGTACAGGTCGCGGCCGATGATCTCCTGCTGGATCTGCGGGTCCAGCGCACCGGACATGCCGTTGCAGGTGGTGCAGGCGTAGCCGACGATGCCGAAGCCGAGCCGCTCGAGCTCCGGCAGCAGGCCCGCCTCCTCCAGGTACAGCCTGGCGACCTTGGAGCCCGGGGCGAAGGAGGTCTTGACCCAGGGCTTGCGTACCAGACCCAGCTGGTTGGCCTTCTTCGCCAGCAGGCCGGCAGCCACCACATTGCGCGGGTTGGAAGTGTTGGTGCAGCTGGTGATGGCGGCGATGATCACCGCGCCATCGGGCATCAGGCCCTCGGCCTCCTCGACCTTGCCGGACTTCAGCTTGGCTTCGTCGGCGATGCCGCGCTCGACCAGTGCGGAGGTCGGCAGGCGACGGTGCGGATTGGACGGGCCCGCCATGTTGCGCACCACGCCGCCCAGGTCGAAGCTCAGCACGCGCTCGTACTCGGCGGTCTTCAGCGCATCGCCCCACAGGCCGAGGGTCTTGGCGTAATTCTCGACCAGGGCCACCTGCTCCGGCTCGCGGCCGGTGAGCTTGAGGTAGTCGAGGGTCTGCTGGTCGATATGGAACATCGCCGCCGTCGCCCCGTATTCCGGGCACATGTTGGAGATGGTGGCGCGGTCGCCGATCGACAGGCTGTCCGCCCCCTCGCCGAAGAACTCGACCCAGGCGCCGACCACACGCTCCTTGCGCAGGAACTCGGTCAGGGCCAGGACGATGTCGGTGGCGGTAATGCCACTCTGGCGCTTGCCGGTCAGCTCGACGCCGACGATGTCGGGCAGGCGCATCATCGACGGATGGCCGAGCATCACGGTCTCGGCTTCCAGGCCGCCGACGCCGATGGCGATCACGCCCAGGGCATCCACATGCGGGGTGTGGCTGTCGGTGCCGACACAGGTGTCCGGGAAGGCCACGCCGCCGCGCGCCTGGATCACCGGGCTCATCTTCTCCAGGTTGATCTGGTGCATGATGCCGTTGCCGGCCGGGATCACATCGACGTTCTTGAACGCGGTCTTGGTCCACTCGATGAAGTGAAAGCGGTCCTCGTTGCGCCGGTCTTCGATGGCGCGGTTCTTGTCGAAGGCCTGCGGATCGAAGCCCGGCGCCTCCACGGCCAGCGAGTGGTCGACGATCAGCTGGGTCGGCACCACCGGGTTGACCTTGGCCGGGTCGCCGCCCTGCTCGGCGATGGCGTCGCGCAGGCCGGCCAGGTCGACCAGCGCGGTCTGGCCGAGGATGTCGTGGCAGACCACCCGCGCCGGGTACCAGGGAAAATCCAGGTCGCGCCTGCGCTCGATCAGCTGCTTGAGCGAATCGGTCAGCGTGGCCGGATCGCAACGCCGCACCAGCTGCTCGGCCAGCACGCGGGAGGTATAGGGCAGCTTGGCGTAGGCGCCGGGCGCGATGGCGTCGATCGCCTCGCGGGCATCGAAGTAGTCCAGCGCCGTGCCGGGCAGATTCTTGCGATGTTGTGTGTTCATCTTATTCACGGTCCTCGAGCGGCACGAACTTGAGGTCCTCGGGACCGACGTAGTTGGCGCTCGGGCGGATGATCTTGCCGTCGATGCGCTGCTCGATGACGTGACTGGACCAGCCGGCGGTGCGGGCGATGACGAACAGCGGGGTGAACATGGCGGTCGGCACGCCCATCATGTGGTAGCTGACCGCACTGAACCAATCCAGGTTGGGGAACATCTTCTTGATCTCCCACATCACGCCTTCCAGGCGCTCGGCGATGTCGAACATCTTGCTGCTGCCCTGCTCTTGCGACAGCTCGCGGGCCACTTCCTTGATCACCTTGTTGCGCGGGTCGGCGACCGTGTAGACCGGGTGACCGAAACCGATGACCACCTCCTTGCGGCCGACGCGCTCACGGATGTCGGCCTCGGCCTCGTCCGGGTTGTCGTAGCGCTTCTGGATCTCGAAGGCGACTTCGTTGGCGCCGCCATGTTTCGGCCCGCGCAGCGCGCCGATGGCGCCGGCGATGCAGGAGAACATGTCGGAACCGGTGCCGGCGATCACCCGCGCGGTAAAGGTGGAGGCGTTGAACTCATGCTCGGCGTACAGGTTGAGCGAGGTGTGCATGGCGCGCACCCAGCTGTCGCGCGGCTTTTCGCCGTGCAGCAGGTGGAGGAAGTGGCCGCCGATGGAGTCGTCGTCGGTTTCCACCTCGATGCGCTTGCCGTTGTGGCTGAAGTGGTACCAGTACAACAGCGCAGAACCCAGCGAGGCCATCAGCTTGTCGGCGATGTCGCGGGCGCCCGGGTGATTGTGGTCGTCCTTCTCCGGCGAGAGGCAACCCAGCACGGAGACGCCGGTACGCATCACGTCCATCGGGTGAGCGGACGGCGGCAGCTGCTCCAGGGCGGCCTTGAGGGCCGCGGGCAGACCGCGCAACGCCTTGAGCTTGGTCTTGTAGGCGGCCAGCTCGGCGACGTTCGGCAGCTTGCCATGCACCAGCAGGTGGGCGATTTCCTCGAACTCGCAGCTGGTGGCCACATCGAGAATGTCATAGCCACGGTAGTGCAGGTCGTTGCCGCTGCGCCCGACCGTGCACAGCGCGGTGTTGCCGGCGGCGGTGCCGGAGAGGGCCACCGACTTCTTCGGCTTGAAGCCCGGGGTGGGGGTTTCTGGGGTCGCGCTCATCACTCAGTCTCCTCATCAATCCGTTTCGGGGCCGTCTGCGGGCCGCTTATTTCTTGGCCGCGAACAGTGCGTCGAGGTGCTGCTCGAAGGCGTGGTAGTTGATGCGCTCGTACAGCTCCATGCGGGTCTGCATGGTGTCGATCACGTTCTTCTGGGTGCCGTCGCGGCGCAGCGCGGTGTAGACGTTCTCGGCCGCCTTGTTCATGGCGCGGAAGGCCGACAGCGGATAGAGCACCAGGGACACGTCGACGCCGGCCAGCTCCTCGGTGGTGTACAGCGGGGTGGCGCCGAACTCGGTGATATTGGCCAGGATCGGCGCCTTCACCCGCTCGGCGAAGGTCCTGTACATCGCCAGCTCGGTGATCGCCTCGGGGAAGATCATGTCGGCGCCGGCCTCGATGCAGGCCGCGGCACGGTCCAGGGCGGCGTTCAGGCCCTCCACGGCCAGGGCGTCGGTGCGCGCCATGATCACGAAACTGTCGTCGCTACGCGCATCCACCGCCGCCTTGATGCGGTCGACCATCTCCTGCTGGGAGACGATCTCCTTGTTCGGCCGGTGACCGCAGCGCTTGGCGCCGACCTGATCCTCGATATGGATGGCCGCGGCGCCGAACTTGATCATCGACTTGACGGTACGGGCGACGTTGAACGCCGAGCTGCCGAAGCCGGTGTCGACATCCACCAGCAGCGGCAGGTCGCAGACATCGGTGATCCGCCGCACGTCGGTGAGCACGTCATCCAGGCCGGTGATGCCCAGATCCGGCAGGCCCAGGGAGCCGGCCGCGACGCCGCCGCCGGACAGGTAGATGGCCTTGAAGCCGGCACGCTGAGCCAGCAACGCATGGTTGGCATTGATCGCACCGACCACCTGTAGCGGATGTTCGGCGGCGACCGCATCGCGGAAACGCTGGCCGGGAGTGTTCAGACTCATGACTCACCTCTGGGTTTGGCTGTCTTGGATTGCGCGCCCTGGTAGTGGCGCTCGATATTGCGCTTGGAGGCGCCGATGTGACGGCGCATCAGCAACTCGGCCAGCTCGCCGTCGCGCTCGGCGATGGCATCGAGAATGCGGTGGTGTTCGGCAAAGGCCTGACGCGGCCGATTGGGGGTGGCGGAGAACTGCAGGCGGTACATGCGCACCAGTTGGTACAGCTCTCCGCAGAGCATCTGCACCAGGGTCTTGTTGCCACTGCCCTGGATGATCCGGTAGTGGAAGTCGAAATCGCCTTCCTGCTGGTAGTAGCCGACGCCAGCCTTGAAGGCCGCATCCTGCTCATGCAGGTCGAGTACCCGGCGCAATTCGTCGATCTCGGCCGCACTCATGCGCTCGGCAGCCAGGCGGCAGGCCATACCCTCCAGAGACTCGCGGATCTCGTACAACTCGATCAGTTCGGCGTGACTCAGGGAAACCACCCGTGCGCCCACATGGGGAACACGCACCAACAACCGTTGTCCCTCAAGACGATGAATCGCCTCGCGCAACGGCCCACGGCTGATGCCATAGGTACGCGCCAGCTCCGGTTCTGAGATCTTGCTGCCCGGGGCGATGTCGCCTCGAACGATGGCGGCCTGAATGCAGCGAAACACATGCTCGGACAGGGTTTCCGAGTCGTCTTGCGCGCTACGGGGGGCTTCGGTGGACTCCAGCATATTGTCTACACCACACTTTAACGATGTCGAAAAATTAGGCTTTGCAGGCATGCATGTCAACCAACACCAAGATATTGTTGACAATACGCCGACAAGAAGCAGCAGCCCCTGGACAGCGGAAATCACCTGCACAATTGCTCATAAGCGCCTGTCACAGCAGAAAACCGCCATGCTAGAATGCCGCCCGTTTTGGCCTGGCCAGACGGCTCCGTCATGCCTGCTAGACTCCATGCCAGAGGCTCGTGGCTGTTGCATCACGCCCGCCGGTCTTTCTGATCAAATGTTGCGCGATATTCAATAGGACTTATGAGACTCGAGCCCTCTGCCCTGCTGTGCTGCCTGTTCCTTTCACCAGGCGTGGGGCTGGCCGCGAACAAGACCGTTTACGGCCTCAACGAATACGTCAAGCTGAACGATCTCGACCTGGAGGTTGCCGCGAAACTGGATACCGGAGCCAAGACAGCGTCCCTGAGCGCACGCGACATCAGACGCTTCAAGCGCGACGATGAAACCTGGGTACAGTTCTACCTGGCCATCGACGAGGCCCACGAGCGCCCGATCGAACGCCCGCTGGCCCGGATCAGCAAGATCAAGCGCCGCGCCGGCGACTATGATCCCGATGAAGAAAAAACCTACACCGCACGCCCCGTTATCGAGATGACGGTGTGCATGGGCCAAGCCCTGCGCACCATCGAAGTGAACCTGACCGACCGCAGCGCCTTTCAATACCCGCTATTGATCGGCTCCGAAGCGCTCAAACGCTTCAGTGCGCTGGTCGACCCTGGCCTCAAATACGCAGCGGGGAAACCTGGCTGCACCACCGACGCAAACCCTGGCGAGTAATTCCCATGCGCTCTCTTACCCTGCATCTGAAAGTCCTGATCACGCTCCTGGTGAGCCTGGGCGTTCTGATTACGGCTTACCAGATCTTCATTCTTGGCATCCCGGTGACCGAGGACGAAACCGACGATCTGTGGAACATCGACGCCAAGGTCGAGTTCCAGGCCAACCCGCGCGAGCCAGTCAAGCTGCAGATGTTCGTGCCGCCGCTGGCCCAGGATTACGTCAGCCTCAACGAGAGCTTCATCTCCAACAACTATGGCGTCAGCATCAACCGCGCCGAGGGCAACCGCCGGGTCACCTGGTCGGCACGCCGCGCCAGCGGCAAGCAGACCCTGTATTACCGCCTGGTGCTGACCAAGCGTTACAGCGGCGAACAGAGCAAGGCCAAGGGGCCGATCTTCCGCGACAGCCTGCCGGTCGAAGGCCCGGAAAAGATCGCCGCCGACGCGCTGCTCGCGCCCATCCGCCAGCACTCGGCGGACGTCGAGACCTTCATCAGCGAGACCATCAAGCGGGTCAACGACACCACCGACGACAACGTCAAGCTGCTGCTCGGCGGCGATGCCTCCACCGCCAACAAGGCCAATGCCATCGACCTGCTGCTGTCGATCGCCCATGTGCCGATGGAGCGCGTCCACACCATTCGCCTGAGCGCCGACAGCCAGCAGAGCCCGGAGCTCTGGCTGCGCAGCTTCAACGGCGAAAAGTGGCTGTACTTCAACCCCGAGAGCGGTGAACAGGGCCTGCCGGCCGATCGCCTGGTCTGGTGGATCGGCGATGCCGAGCTGATCAACCTGGAAGGCGGCAAGAAGGCCCAGGTCAGTTTCAGCCTGAACAAGAGCGAGATGAACGCCATCCGCCTGGCCAAGCTGACCGACGAGAGCACCGATGCCGACTTCCTCGGCTACTCGCTGTACGGCCTGCCGCTGTCGACCCAGCAGACCTTCCAGATCATGGTGGTCATCCCGGTCGGCGTGCTGTTGATCCTGATCCTGCGCAACCTCGGCGGCCTGCAAACCCTGGGCACCTTCACCCCGGTGCTGATCGCCCTGGCCTTCCGCGAGACCCAGTTGGGCTTCGGCATCTTCCTGTTCACCGTGATCACCGCCCTGGGCCTGTCGCTGCGCTCCTATCTGGAGCACCTCAAGCTGCAGATGCTGCCGCGCCTGTCGGTGGTGCTGACCTTCGTGGTGGTGCTGATCGCCGCCATCAGCCTGTTCAGTCACAAGCTGGGCCTGGAGCGCGGCCTGTCGGTGGCGCTGTTCCCCATGGTGATCCTGACCATGACCATCGAGCGCCTGTCGATCACCTGGGAGGAGCGCGGCGGCGGCCATGCCTTCAAGGTCGCCATCGGCACCCTGGTGGCCGCGACCCTCGCGCACCTGCTGATGAGCATTCCGGAACTGGTCTACTTCGTCTTCACCTTCCCGGCGGTGCTGATGATCATGGTGGGCTTCATGCTGGCGATGGGTCGCTACCGCGGCTACCGCCTGACCGAACTGTTCCGCTTCAAAGCCTTCCTGAAGGATTGAGCCATGCTAGGTCTCTGGAAAACCTGGAAGGCCCTGGAAGCCAAGGGCATCATGGGCATCAACCGGCGCAATGCGGACTACGTGCTGAAGTACAACAAGCGGCACCTGTACCCGATCGTCGACGACAAGATCATCACCAAGGAGCGGGCCATCGAGGCCGGCATCCATGTGCCGGAGCTCTATGGGGTGATCTCCACCGAGAAGGAGATCGACAAGCTCGGCGAGATCATCGGCGAGCGCAGCGACTTCGTGGTCAAGCCAGCGCAAGGCGCCGGCGGCGACGGCATCCTGGTGGTCGCCGACCGCTTCGAGGAACGCTACAAGACGGTATCCGGGCGGATCATCAGCCATGAGGAAATCGAGCACCAGATCTCCAGCATCCTCACCGGACTCTACTCCCTGGGCGGCCACCGCGACCGCGCGCTGATCGAATACCGGGTGATCCCCGACCCGATCTTCAAGAGCATCAGCTACGAGGGCGTGCCGGACATCCGCATCATCGTGTTGATGGGCTATCCGGTGATGGCCATGCTGCGCCTGCCGACGCGCCAGTCCAACGGCAAGGCCAACCTGCACCAGGGCGCCATCGGCGTCGGCGTCGACCTGGCCACCGGGGTGACCCTGCGTGGCACCTGGCTGAACAACAAGATCAGCAAGCACCCGGATACCACCAACGCGGTGGACGGCGTGCAGCTGCCGAACTGGAACGGCTTCATGAAGCTGGCGGCCGGCTGCTACGAGCTGTGCGGCCTGGGCTACATCGGCGTGGACATGGTCCTGGACCAGGAGAAAGGCCCGTTGATTCTCGAGCTCAACGCCCGTCCGGGCTTGAACATCCAGATCGCCAACGACTGCGGCCTCAC
Source organism: Pseudomonas sp. MBLB4123 (assembly GCF_051904775.1). Lineage (NCBI taxonomy): Bacteria > Pseudomonadati > Pseudomonadota > Gammaproteobacteria > Pseudomonadales > Pseudomonadaceae > Pseudomonas > Pseudomonas sp. MBLB4123. Next base: position 920,868 of record NZ_CP196711.1, on the reverse strand, counting down.
CCACCGCGCCCACGCCGTCGAGGCACGCCTCGCCGAGCTCAAGGCCAAGGGTATCCAGGAAAGCGCGGAGGAGCGCATGCGCTTTTCCCAGGAGCTTTTCGGCCACGCCGCTACGGCCGAGGTCTGACCCCTGCGAAAGAGCCCGGCCGATGCCGGGCTTTTTCTGCCTCTGCCCCTCAATCCTCAGTCAACCAGCCCGAACGCCTGCCCTCTAGCACAGCCTGGGTGCGGCTGCGCGTGCCCAGCTTGGCGAACAGGTTGTGCAGATGCCATTTGATGGTGGCCTCGCTCAGGTGCATCGCCTTGGCAATCTCGCGGTTGGACAGGCCGGCGGCAACCAAGCGCAGGATATCCTGCTCCCTGGGGTTCACATCCTGATGGCCGGCGAAAACCTCCTGATCGACGCCCAGACGCCGGCACTGCACGCGCATTTGCTCGGCCAGGCCTTGCCAACTCCCGGCAGCCTCTGGGTCGGCCACTCGCCAGGCCTCCCACAGCGGCAGCAACCACAGCCCATCGTCGAGAAAAGCACGGCGGTAGCCGCTGCTCCAGGCTTCCTCCAGGGTTGCCTGAAACAAGGCGAATGCCCTCTCACCACTCCCCGCGCCCCAGTAGGCCACCGCCAGCAGCAAGGACAGGCGCACACGGCTGTCGCGCCGATGCTCGTCCCCCTGCTTCGCCAGGCAGGCTTCCAGCTGCGCGACGACCCGCTCGCCCCGGCGCCCTGACAAGGCGAGTCGTGCCTGGCACTGCACCAGGGCAACACCGACGTCAGTATCGCGCTGCGCCGGCAGCGCCAGCGAATGGCGCCGCAGTTGCAGACACAGTCGCTCGGCCTCACTCGGGCGCCGCAGCCACAGGAGGAACTGCACCTTGCAGCTCACGGCCAACGCATAGAGCCTCTCGTAACCGGCCCCCTGCACCTGCGTCAGCCAATCGTCCAGCTGCGCCAGCGCCTGCTCGCTCTCACCGGCAAAGAAACTCGCACGCACCATCAACAGACGGCCACGGCTGATCAGCTCGACCGGCGTGGCGACGTCGCGCCAGGTGGTGGCCTGGAGCAGCTCGGCGAGGATCCCGGCATGGCGATCCCGCTCGTACAGCAGGTCGGCATAAGCCAGGGCCAGGGGACCGCCTACCCGGTTGCGCGAGCCGAACACCCGCTCGACGCGGGCACGCGCGTCTTCGGCGAGGGCACAGCCGCGCTCCAGCTGCCCCTGCTCCTTGCACAGCAGCGCCTCGATCAGGCTCAGCATCACGTGCAGGTATTCGCTGGGGCAGTGACGCAGGCTGCCGCGGGCCAGCTCGATCATCCCCAAGGCTGCGCCAAACTCACCGAGCAAGGCATGAGCCGCCGCCTGGAGGCACGACAGGCTGGCGCGAATCAGCACCTGCCCATCCGGGACCAGGCTGAGCCAGTGACGGGTAACGGTCAGACACTGTCCCAACTTATCCTGATAGAGCAGCACCAGGGCCTTGATCACCTGCACCAGCGCCAGTGTCTCGCTCAGGCCGGCGCCCTGCTCTCGCCCACAGGGCTTCTGCAGGCGCGCAGCGATGTCCTCGAGCAACGCCTCGGCATCGACGTATTTTTCCTCGAAGGCCAACTGCCAGGCATAGAAGATCTGGAACACCGGATTTTCGCGAATGACCTCGGCCGGAATCGTCCCAATAGTCGCGAGGATGTCATACAGCCGATTGCCGGCCATCAGGTGCACGCCCTGGCGCTCCAACAGGTCGGCGGCAAAGGCGTAGTCGCGGGCGCGCAGGGCGTAAGTGACCGACTTGTCCACCTGGGACCGTTGCTCGCACCAGCGCGCTGCCGCGTGCAACAGCTGGGTCGGCTCACCATGCCTGGCCAGGCGTCCCTGCAGATACTCGGCGAACAGGGGATGGTAGCGGAACCACTCGCCCCGCTCGTCCAGGGCCACGATGAACAGCTGCTCGCGCTGCAGACGCCGCAGGGTCGCCCCGGCGTCCTCCTGGCCGGTCAGCGCGCTGCACAGTTCGGCATTGAACTCGTCCAGTACCGAGGTCCGCTCGAGGAAACGCTGCACTACGCCCGGCAGCCGATCCACCACGTCTTCGCCCAGGTAGTCGGCGATGTTGCGCTCGGTGCCGGTGAGCCCGTCGAGATCGACGCCCGACTCGCCGCATCGGCCCAGGGACAGCGTCGCCAGATGCAACGCGGTGATCCAGCCCTCGGTGCGTTCATGCAACAGCCTGACCTGCGCTCGACTCAGGCTCAGGCCCCGGATCTCGCACAGATAGTCACGGGTTTCCTCAGGCGTCAGGCACAAGTCCTCGGCCCCGATACAGAACGCTGCCGCTCCTCGCATCGAGCGTTCGCCGGTAAGGCCGGACGTGCGACGCGTGCTGACGGTGAGCCGGACATGATCCGGCATCCGCTCGATCAGCCCACGCGCCAGAGGCGCAAGGTCGGGGTGGCGGAGATGGTGGACGTCATCCAGGATCAGCTGCTGCCGCCCCTCGATGCCTGCCAGCTCGACCAGAAAAGCATCGATCAGCTCCTGATGAGGCAGGCTCTCCTCCCCCTGCAGCAACGCCAGGGTGCGCCCCCCGAAGCCGGGCCGCTGCTCGGCGATGGCCGCGACCAGATAGTGCAGGAGGCGTTGCGGCTCACCGTCGACCTCGTCGCATGACAGCCAGGCCACCCGGACACCCTCCGCCTGCAAACGCAGTCGCAGCTGGCCGAGCAGCGTGCTCTTACCATAACCCGCCGGCGCACAGAGGATCGTCAGGGGGCGATCGCGGGCAGCGCGCAACCGCTCGACCAAGGCCATGCGCTCCAACTGCGGCTGGCTGCCGGCCGCAATCGGAAACAGCTTGGTGCGCAGCAGCGGCAGGGACGGCAATGCTGGCTGGCTCATGATGCGAGCAGCCCCAGTTCGCGGGCACGGCGGATCGCCTGGGTTCGATTGCGCACCTTGAGCTTCTCGTAGATGTTGTGCAGGTGCCATTTGACGGTGCCCAGGGCCAGCGCGAGCTGCCGGCCGATGGCGTCGTTGGAGAGCCCCTGGGCCGCCAACTGGATCACCTCGCCCTCGCGCTCGGTCAGCCCCTCATCCATGGCCTCCTGGAGCCGAGCCGCTGCCGGTCCCGGCCAGATCGCCAGGATCGAACGCATGAAGCCCTGCAAAACCGGCTGCCGGCCGAGCGCCTCGAACTGCTGCAAGGCTAGGCGAACCTGCGCCCCCTCCTCGATGAACAGGCTGCGCACGCCTTCCCGCTCGGCGCCGATCAGGCATTGCTCCAGCAGGCTGAAGGCGCGCTCCTGATAGCCCAGCCCCAAGTAGCTGAGCGCATCCAGCAGATCCAGACGCAGACGCTGCAGACCGTGCCAGTCATCCAGCAGCAGTTCGCGCAGTTGGCCGGCCTCCTGCAACGCCTCGCCGTGATGGCCACGCGCCTGCTGCAGGCGCAGGCGCGCCAGCCCCCGCTCCCAGAGCAACGGATTGCATGCCATGTGCCGATAGTGTTCCGCCAGCCTGAACCAGTCGAGGCTGTTGAGGCGTTGCTCGGCGCGCCTGAGACGATCGGCCGCCGGCTCCTGGAGAATCTGCGCCACCTCCTCGCCTATGGCCTGGGCATGGAAACGCCAGGCGCGGTTGGCCGCTGCCATCTTCTGGATCTGTAGCAGGGTCCCGGCGGCCTCCCTGGGCTTGCCTTGCATCCGCTGGAGCCGGGCCAGACACAGCATGCCCTGGGCATACAGGTCGATTGGATTGATCACATCCACCCTCGCCAGGGCCCCACGCAAACGTTCCTCGACTCCGTCCAGACGCCCCCGAAGGTAATCGAGCAATGCCTCACTGATGGTCGGCAGCACCATGGCGCGGGAGCGCTCGGCGAAACAGGGCAGGCTACGGCCGCGTAGCTGCGCGAACAGCAGCCGCGCCTGCTTGATCTGCCCTTGCTCCAGATACAGCAGGACCTCCACGTTGGCCAACTGCATGCCCAGGTAGCGCCCCTGCAGGAAGTGGTTGCGTTGCTGGGCCTGGGCCAACAGGCGGCGAGCGGATTCGGGGCGCCCCACGATCACGCTGGCCAGGGCACCAACGATCAACATGGCCACCTCGAGAAAGGCCGTGTGCTGCCCCAGCTGCCGCTCCACCCGACACACCAGGGCGAGGCAGCCAGGCAAATCGTCCTTCTGCAGGGCCACCACCGCCTTGATCGTCAAGGTCGCCAACAGCTTGTCGCTGAGCCTTTCCGAGTCGCCCACCGGCCCCCAGCGCAGCAGCTGTTCGTCGAGCATCCGGTTGGCTTCCGCCAGCCCCAGTTCGGTCGCTCGACTCCAGACGTCAGCCAGCACCAGCAGCGGGTAACCCTCGACGATCTCGTCCGGGACGCGCAGGCGCCACTTGTAGATCAGATGGAGCTGGCCCCGGTTGATCAGTTCCAGCCCACAGCCGTCCACCAGCGCCGCGAGCATCTGCGGGTCCTCGGCCAGGCAGGCATGCTCGATGGCCAGGTTGGGCATATGGTGGTTGGTGAACCATAGACAGGCATTGAAGTTCAGCTGCCTGAAGCGCTCGGGATCGACCGCCAGCTGGCGTCCGCGCAAGAACTCGGCGAACAGGTAGTGGAAGCGGTACCACCGCCGCTCGCGATCGAGCGGCAACAGGAACAGCTGCATGCCCTCCAGCTCCTCCAGCAACCGCTGACCATCCGGGTGTCCCGTCAGGGCACCGGCCAGGTCACCGTTGAGCTGCTGAGCAATGGCCAGGGCCTGCAGCAACTGCTGCTTGTCCATCGGCAGCTGGTCGAACACGCTGCGCAGCAGGTAGTCACCGGCGACGCTCGGGGCGGTGCCGATTTCGCTCAGTTGCTGGCTGGCCTCAGGCCGGTGGCGCAGCCAGAGGCAGGCCAGGTGTACCCCGACCGGCCACCCCTCGGTGTGTCTATGCAGCGCGGCGACGGCCTCGGCCCCCAGCTGCAGTTCGTGCCGGGCCAGATAGTCGCGGATTTCCTCCAGGCCCAGGCGCAAGTCCCTTTCGCCGACCTCCACTAGCAGGCCCTTGGCGCGCAGGGTCGCCAGGCCCAACGCCGGTTGTGCGCGGCTGCCGACCGCCAGGGCGAAGCCTTCGGGCGCGAAGCGGAGCAGGCGCTTGAGAGCCGCCAACAGCTCTTCATTCTGAATCAGGTGAAGATCGTCGAGCACCAGCAACAAGGGCGCATGCAGCCGGGACAGGTCAGCCAGCAGGCACTCCATCACCGCCGCCACCGGTACGCCCACGGTGTTCTCCAGGTAGGCCAGGGCCTCCGTGCCGAACTCGGGAGCCAGCCCGATTAGCGTCTCGATCAGCTGGCGAAAGAAGCGCGAGGGCTCGTCGTCCTCAGGCTCCAACGACAGCCAGGCCAGCGCATGGCCGGCGCCGGCCCGCGTGTACGCCAAGGTGGCCAGGGCGCTGGTCTTGCCGAAGCCGGCCGGGGCCGAGAACAACAGCAGGCGGGCATGGGGCCGAGCGGACAACGCCGCCTCGACCCGGGGCCGGGGTAAATACTCACTGGATACCTGGGGCGGACCTAATCTGGTGCGCAGAAGGCTATCGGCGGCCGGCCCCAGCGTTTCATCCATAAACGTGATCCTTTGTCTGGTTATCTGGCACTGACGTACAGCCTATCGCGCTGACCGCCCATACTAGTCAGCCGCCTTCTGTCGAGTAAACCTACGCGCAAACCCTAGGACGAATGGTGACGGCGTTCTACAATCGGCGTCCGCGCTCCTCCGAATACCTCGCATGCCTACTTGCCTCGTTCACCCTCTGCCCTATCGGGCCGATCCCCTCGACTATTTCAGTGCCGTCAGCCAGGCCCCCGGCGCGGTCTTGCTGGATGCCGGGCGCCCGACGGCGCAGCGGGGGCGCTATGACCTGATCAGCGCCTGGCCCCTGGCAGAGCTGGCACCAGCCCCCGACGAGCCGGCCGACGCCTTTCTCCAGCGCCTGCGCGACGGCCTGGCCAGGCTCGGCGTCGCCGAACCGCCCGCCGATTACCCCCTGCCCTTTGCCGGCGGCCTGATCGGCTATCTGGCCTACGACTTCGGCCGGCGCCTGGAGAAGCTGCCCGCCCTGGCGAGCGATGACCTCGGCCTGAGCGATGCCCGCTTCGGCCTGTACGCCTGGGCCCTGATCAGCGACCACCAGTTGGGGACCAGCCAGCTGCTGTTCCATCCGAGTCTGGCGCCCAGCGAGCGCGAGCGCCTGATCGTCCTGTTCGAACGGCTGACAGTCGAGCCCGCGCACCCCTTCAAGCTGCTCGGCGCCTTCCAGGCCGACCTCGACGAGGACGGCTATCGCCAGGCCATCGCGCGTATCCAGGCCTATATCCAGGCCGGCGACTGCTACCAGGTGAACTTCGCCCAACGCTTCCGCGCCCGCTATCAGGGCGACCCCTGGAGCGCCTACCGGGCCCTGCGCGAGGCCTGCCCGACCCCCTTCGCCGGCTATCAGGCCTTGCCGGACGGCGGTGCGATCATCAGCCTGTCGCCGGAGCGCTTCATCCGGGTCAGCCGGGGCCAGGTGGAAACTCGGCCGATCAAGGGCACCCGACCGCGCAGCGACGACCCCCGTCAGGACGCCGCACAGGCCCATGCCCTGATGAGCAGCCTGAAGGACCGGGCCGAGAACCTGATGATCGTCGACCTGCTGCGCAACGACCTGGGCCGCAGCTGCCGCACCGGCTCGGTACGGGTGCCGGAGCTGTTCGCCCTGGAGAGCTATCCCAACGTCCACCATCTGGTCAGCGCGGTCACCGGCGAGCTGGCCGCCGACAAGGATGCCCTGGACCTGATCGCCGGTAGCTTCCCCGGCGGCTCGATCACCGGGGCGCCGAAGATTCGCGCGATGCAGATCATCGATGAACTGGAGCCGACCCGCCGCGCACTCTACTGCGGTTCATTGCTGTACCTGGACGTGCGCGGCGAGATGGACAGCTCGATCGCCATCCGCAGCCTGCTGGCCAAGGACGGGCAGCTCTGCTGCTGGGGCGGCGGCGGGATAGTCGCCGACTCCCAGTGGCAGGCGGAGTACCAGGAGTCGATCACCAAGGTGAAGGTCCTGCTGGAGACCCTGGAGCGCTTCTGCGACTGACGAGCAGGCCCGCACCCGCGGGCCTGTATCTTGGGCGCGAGAGTTACAGGCCCAGCGGGCGGTTGGACGCCTTGAGGAACTCGCGCTTGAGATCCTCAAAACTGTGCACCGCTGGAAACTGCGGGAACTCGCGAATCACGTTGTCCGGCGCATGGAACAGGATGCCGGCATGGGCCTCGCCGAGCATGCTGGTGTCGTTGTACGAGTCGCCCGCGGCGATCACCCGGTAGTACAGGCTCTTGAACGCGATCACCGCCTGGCGTTTGGGGTCCTTCTGGCGCAGCTGGTAGTTCACCACGCGGCCGCTGTCGTCGGTGATCAGCCTGTGGCAGAGCAGGGTCGGAAAGCCCAGCTGGCGCATCAGGGGCTGGGAGAATTCGTAGAAGGTGTCGGAGAGAATCACCACCTGGAAGCGTTCGCGCAGCCAGTCGACGAACTCCACCGCGCCCTCCAGCGGCTCGAGGGTAGCGATCACCTCCTGGATATCGGCCAGTTTCAGGCCGTGCTCGTCGAGAATGCGCAGGCGCTGCTGCATCAATACGTCGTAGTCCGGAATGTCCCGGGTAGTCGCCTTCAGCGCGTCGATGCCGGTTTTTTCCGCGAAGGCGATCCAGATTTCCGGAACCAGGACCCCTTCCAGGTCGAGACAAGCGATTTCCACGGCACACTCCTAGCTTGAGCTTGAATGAAGGCGGCACTCTAGCCCCTCGCCCAAGGCCGCGCAACGCGACCGCTTATAACCGAACGTCGCGGTCATCATGGGATTTGTTTATTTAGCCGAATAAAGCCTTTTTGCTACCATCCGCCACACAGAGCGCCAGCGGACGCGGCCGGGCAAGAGGCAGGTAGACCTCCGGCCGCCAGCCCCTGCAAGCGACCATAACCAGGAATCCAGCCCGATGAGCCACCCCTTCGATGTAACCGAACTGGCCGCGACCTACGCGAACAAGTCGCCCCAGGACATTCTCAAGCTCGCCTTCGAGCACTTCGGCGATGAGCTGTGGATCTCCTTCAGCGGCGCCGAGGACGTCGTGCTGGTGGACATGGCCTGGAAACTCAACAAGCAGGTCAAGGTCTTCAGCCTCGACACCGGCCGCCTGCACCCGGAAACCTATCGCTTCATCGACCAGGTCCGCGAGCACTACGGCATCGCCATCGAGGTGCTATCCCCGGACGCCACGGCGCTCGAGGCGATGGTCAAGGAAAAAGGCCTGTTCAGCTTCTACAAGGACGGTCACGGCGAATGTTGCGGCATCCGCAAGATCGCCCCGCTGCGTCGCAAGCTGGCCACGGTCAAGGCCTGGGCCACCGGCCAGCGCCGCGACCAGAGTCCCGGCACCCGCAGCCAGGTGGCGGCGCTGGAGATCGACACGGCCTTCTCCACCCCCGAGCGGCCGTTATACAAGTTCAACCCGCTGGCGCAGATGAGCAGCGAGGAGGTCTGGGCCTATATCCGCATGCTCGAGCTGCCCTACAACAGCCTGCACGAGCGCGGTTTCATCAGCATCGGCTGCGAGCCCTGCACCCGGCCCGTGCTGCCCAACCAGCACGAGCGCGAAGGGCGCTGGTGGTGGGAGGAAGCCACGCAGAAGGAATGCGGGCTGCACGCCGGCAACCTGATTGCCAAGGACTAGCGGTGATCTCGGCAGGCTGAGGCGAAATGACCCAGGATGAAATAGCGCACTTCTGCCTGCATCTGCCCGGCGCCCGCGAAGACTTCAAGTGGGGCAGCAACCGGGTCTTTTCCGTGGCCGGCAACAAGATGTTCGCCATCCTCGATTTCCTCGGACAAGACCTGGCCTTCAAGGTCGACCGCGACCTGTTCCTCGGCTACGTCGACCGTCCGGGCATCCGACCGGCGCCCTACCTGGCGCGGGCGCACTGGGTCAGCATGAGCGGCATCCAGCCACCTCTGGCTGACGCCGAGCTGCGCCAACTGCTGATCCGCTCCCATCAACTGGTGGTGCGCCGGCTGTCCAAGCACCAGCAGGTCGGGCTGTTGCTCGATCACTGACAGGCGCGTCCAACAGGCTCACCCCTGCGCCGTACTCCAGTCGATCAGCCCTATCTGCCAGGTGGCCAGGATCAGCAGACCGAATACGATGCGGTACCAGGCAAAGGCCGCATAACTGTGGTTGCCGATAAAGCGCAGCAATGCTCGTACGGCAATCATGGCGAACACGAAGGACGTGACGAAGCCGATGGCGAAAACCGGCAGGTCGGCCGGCTGGAACAGGTCCCGGTACTTATAGCCGGAATACACCGCCGCCCCGACCATGGTCGGCATCGCCAGGAAGAAGGAGAACTCGGTCGCCGCCTTGCGCGAGAGGCCGAACAGCAGCCCCCCGATGATGGTGGCGCCGGAGCGCGAAGTCCCGGGGATCATCGCCAGGCACTGCGCGCAGCCAATCTTCAACGCCTGTTGCCAGCTCATGTCATCCACGCTCTCGGCACTGATCTGATGACTACGCTGCTCGGCCCAGAGCATGACCACACCCCCGGCCACCAGCGCGGCCGCCACTGTGACCGGGTTGAATAGAAACGCATGAATAAAATCCGCGAAGGTCACACCCAGCACCAGGGCAGGAAAGAACGCGATTAGCAAGTTGGCGGTAAACCGCTGGGCCTGGGGTTGTTTCGGCAGACCGAGCACGATCTCGAGAACCTTCTGCCGGTACTCCCAGACCACCGCGAGGATGGCGCCCAACTGGATGATGATGTTGAAGGCCATCGCCCGTTCACCGGAGAAGTCGATGAGATCCGCAACTATGATCTGATGCCCTGTGCTGGAAATAGGCAGAAACTCGGTAATGCCTTCGACAACGCCCAATATCAAAGCCTGTACGGCCAACCACAGATCCATCCGGTCTCCTAAGGCGCACGGCACTCACCGTGCGAAAATACTTGTCTATGCGGGGCTAACACCAAGGGACGAGTCTCGGACTCATGTCTCGCAGCAAGGTTCCTTCATGCGGGCATTCAGCCCAGAGGTGTTCGTAGACCGCGCGAGGGCCGAAATGCTACCAGAGAAACCCGCACGATCGACCTCTCTGCGCTAAGTCTTGCGCACCAGCGACCTCCGGCCCAGACCAGTACGACTTCTGCCAGATACCGACGGGAAAAGTGCAAAGAACGCCGCAACAGCTCCCGAGCCCAATACACCCCGAAAGCAAATAGGGGCGAGACGCAGGCAACAGCCCAGATCGTCGCCTTGAATGCTTCCCATACCAGGGCCACACTGCAACAATGTTGCGCGCCCGAAGCTGTTAATCGGAGTGTCGCCCAAGCGATTGACTTGAAGCATGACAATGCGCTGGCGGCTGGGCCACTCGCCAGAGTGCTCAACCAGCTTCATGTATGAGGCAAGAAGATGAGCAGCATGGAACATCAGGAAGTCGATCTCAACAGAGCGCAAAATCAGGACCTGATCTGGGACCTGGACAGCATTGCCCGCCGCGAGCTGGCCGAGCGCTTCATCAAGCTGTTCGAGAACCGCCTGTGCGTCTACTCCGAGTCGGTGCGCCAACTCTATACCAACTACGACCTGCACTTCCCCAGTGACCAGGGGCGCAAGATGGTGGTGCTCCCCAATCCCTACGCCTTCCATGACACCCTGCACGGCATCGAGGCACTGGCGGTGCGCAAGACCGGCCTCTGCGTGCTACCCGGTGCACTGCTAGGCAAGCCTGGTTTGCTGCTGGCGACCCAGATAACGGAGAGCGGTCCCGCACCCAAGACCATGCCCTTCAAACTGGCCTTGGCGCAGATCATCAGCAATCAGAAGAAAATCGGCGACCTGTTCCTTCCGATCATGATGAAGGGCGACTTGCGCGAATTCGATCAGCAGATGCCCTACATCCATCTGCACAGGTTGCAGGTACATCGCCTCAATCGCCTCTCGTCCTTCGAGCGCGAGGATATCCAGCAGACCATCACGCGCAAGCTGCTGATGCTTTATCGCCAAGCAGACACCCTCACCTACTAGCGCTCACCCACACCATCCAGGGCGTTCGGGGTATCGACTCACAGGCGTAACAGGCTGATCCAGGCGATCAGCAGACTGATCGTCACCACTATGGTCAACGGCCGCCGCAAGGCCGGATACCACTTCGGCGCAAGGCCCAGCTTGACCGCGCGCAAGTCAGCGAAATAGAGCAGCACGAAGGCCACCAGAAACACCGGCAAGGCGAAACCGAATGGCATGCCGCTGGCCACCGCAACCCATCCGAGCAGTGGCGGGATCACCGACAGGCCGAGCTGCAGCCTGGCACGCTCATCGTTCGCCTCGGCGCGCATCGCCAACCCCCAATGAATCGCCCCCATAAACGCCAGGATCACCGCCGCATAATCCAGCAGAGCCGACATGACATAGGGTCGCCAAGCAAACGGCGTGATCCAGATGCCCAGGGCTCCGCTGACGAAAGGAACCAGACCGGCATAGCCCAGGTGCATGGCCAGCTGCTGGGGATGCTTGGCTTCGAAGGGGTGCATCACGATCTCCTGTCAGATGTACTCTCAGGGTAGCCAGACAACGGCCGCGCCTGCAAACCGGTCGCGCCGCGATCATTGGGGCTGCCTGCGCACAATCGGCGAGAGCGCCCATTTCCGTCTAACGTCCCTTCTCCGGCAATGTTATTCCTGAAACATGCTCAGAGCCCGGCCAGTTCGCGCCCGCCCCCAGGAACAACGCAATGGCCGCTTGCCATTAGGCGGTGTGCTTGGCATAAAGTCGGATCTATATGCATGCTCGACAAGGAAGTGCCCGATGCGAATACTCCGTCGCGCCCTAGTTGCTCTTGTGCTGTTGCTAGGCCTCGGCCTCGGCATTGGCCTGTACTTCGTCGCCAATCCGAACCTGCCCGACTATCAGAAGCCGGTACGCCTGCACTACCTGGACCAATGGGACGAGGAACAACGGCAGACCTACTACTACACGCCCCAGGGCACTCGGGTTAAGGGACTGCGTTACGCATGGTTTAGCGCCCTCGAACTGCCCCTGAGCGCACGCAAGTTCGCCACCCCGGACTACTTGGCGCGCTTCGGCTTTCTGGTCGACCCTCGGCAAGTCGCAAGCGAACGCAACCCGGCCAATCTCCCCGTTGGTTTTGCCCGCCACGAAGACAGCACGACCGGAACCCAGTACCTGGACATCAGTTGCGCGGCCTGCCACACGGGCGAGTTACGTTACCGAGGCGAGGCAGTGCGCATCGACGGCGGTCCGGCCCTGCACTCGCTAGCCTCAACCGTACCCACATTGCGAGGCGGCGGCTTCGGCCAGGCCCTCGGCATGAGCATGGCGTTCACCTACTACAACCCTCTGAAATTCAGACGCTTTGCCCAGGAAGTGCTGGGCGAAGCCTATCCGGAAGGGCGCGACCAGTTGCGCCGTGACTTCAAGGAAGTGCTCGATCGCTTGCTCGACACCGCCTTCAACGACTGGCACCGCGGGCTCTACCCGACCGAGGAGGGCTTCGGCCGCACCGATGCCTTCGGCCGTATCGCCAACAGCGTATTCGGCGATGCCATAGACCCAGGCAACTATCGCGTCGCCAATGCCCCTGTCAGCTACCCGCACGTATGGGACATCTGGAAGTTCGACTGGGTGCAGTGGAACGGCTCGGCCATGCAACCGATGGCACGCAATATCGGCGAAGCCCTGGGCGTCGGCGCCACGCTGAACCTGATGGACAGCAACGGACAACCGGTCGCAGAGACCGAGCGCTATGCCTCCAGCGTACTCCTGCGGGATCTGCACACCCTCGAGGAAACGCTCCAGCAGCTTAAACCTCCGCCCTGGCCCGAAGCGGTATTCGGCCGGATAGATCGAGCACTCGCCAGCCAGGGCCGCGCCCTGTACCAGGAAAACTGCGCCTATTGCCATGCACCGGCGCCCAAGCCACGAGACAAACGCTTTGCCCCGGCGCGCGATCCCGAATGGCACATGCGCGTCGTCCCCACAGATATCATCGGCACCGACCCTACCGCAGCCGACAACATCGCCGATCACCGGTTCGACATCGGCCGACTGGGCTGGACCAAGGCCGAACTGAGCAAGCTGGACGTCCGACTGTTCGGCGCCACCCTGGATGAGGTGGACTTGCGTAGCATCTCCAGCGCCAAGGGCCTGGCCTACATCACCGCCTATGTCGAGAACCGCGCCTACCAAGACGCCGGCATACAGCCCAGGGAGCGCTGGCGCATGGACGGCTTCGGCCTGCCGATCGGCGTCCAGGAAAAGCGTGGCTATAAGGCCCGTCCCCTCGAGGGAATCTGGGCGACCCCCCCCTTCTTGCACAACGGTTCGGTACCCACTCTGTTTCAACTGCTTTCGCCCGTATCGGAACGTCAGGAGCAGTTCTGGGTCGGCAACTTCGAATTCGACCCGAAAAAAGTCGGTTTCTCCAGCCAGGCGTTTCCCGGTGGTTTCCTCTTCGACACCCGCATCACCGGCAACGGCAACCACGGACATGAGTTCCGCGACGGTTGCCGCCAGGGTGGAGTGATCGGTCGCGCCCTGCAGCCCGAGGAACGCCTGGCGCTGATCGAGTACCTCAAGGTCTTGGGCAATAGTGAGCTCGAGCAGCAGTTGCAACCGGTCAAGGCCAAGCCCTGGAGCCCTGGCCCCGAGTGCAGGACCTCAGAAACCTCGCTCGCAAGCGAAGGAGAGTCAGAAAAACTCTGAACTGGCGAGCAGACATAACGGCAACGGACAAGGGAAGGGATCCATGCTCAAAAGACTCTGGCTCTGGCTTGGTCGCCTGTTAGGTAGATTGCTGTTCTTGCTGGCGGCCCTCGGGCTGGGTGGCTGGGCCGTCGGCACGGCTTACTACAGCTGGAAACACTCCGGCCCGGTACCCAGCGAGGAGCAAATACCTCCCGGCGAGGCCGCCCTCACCCAGGCCATCATCGAAGATGCCGTTCGCATCGTCGAACAGCACCGTGATAACACCCGAGTCCTGCGAGACGCCCATGCCAAAGCCCATGGTTGCGTGAAGGCCGAAGTGACCGTCCGCGTCGACCTCGATACCGACCTCCAGCATGGCGTGCTGAGCGAGCCGGGAAAGACTTGGCAGGCCTGGATGCGTCTCTCCAATGGCAACGCCTACCCCCAGTTCGACCGAGTTCGCGATGCCCGCGGCATGGCCATCAAGCTTCTCGACGTACCCGGCGCCAAGTTAATGGGCAGTGCAGGCCATGAGAACGAACAAGACTTCGTGATGTTCAACCACCCGGTCTTTTTCGTTCGCGACGTGGCCGAGTACCGCAGCAACTTCGCCGCCCAGGCCGACGGCAAAAAAGCCCTGGCCTTCTTCCCCAGCTGGGACCCACGCAGCTGGGAAATACGCCACCTCATCATCGCGCTCAAGACCCTGGCACCAGCGCCTCAGAGCCCGGTCGCGACCACCTACAACTCCATCGCTCCGTTCAAGCTCGGCCCACACAACATCAAGTATCGGGTCATCCCCACTCCCGAGAACTGCCCGAAATACAGCCTGCCACAGCCAAACACCGACCTGCCCAACTTCCTACGCAGTGCCTTGTACCAACAACTCTCACTGGACCGTGTCCCTGCCTGTTTCGCCCTGCAGGTCCAACGGCAGGACCCCACCCACTACATGCCGATCGAAGACCCCAGCGTCGAGTGGGACGAAGCGGTGTCGCCCTTCGAAACCGTTGCCGACATCCATCTGCCTGCCCAGGACTTCGATAGCACGGAGCAAAACCTGTTTTGCGACAACCTCTCGTTCAATCCCTGGCATTCGCTGCCGGAGCATCGTCCGATCGGCGGACTCAACCGTTTGAGGGGGGCCGTGTATGAGGCGGTGAGCGTCTATCGCCACGAACGAAACGGCGCACCGACTCGCAAGTAGGCTGCATGCCTGAATCGCCCCAGGCCCGGCGCCGAGCGGTCTGCTCACCCTCTGGCAGCGAGGCGCCCAGATTGGCAGCCAGGGCATTGGGTAAAGCACGGGCCTAACTGGTAAGATCAGCCTTTATCAGAGCGGAGCTTTTCGCCGCGCCTTCTAGAGAGACATGTTGTAGTGGAACTGTTCAAAGAGTTTGTTTTCGAGGCCGCCCATCGCCTCCCCCACGTCCCCGCCGGGCACAAATGCGGACGGCTGCACGGCCACTCCTTCCGCGTCGCCGTCTATATCGAAGGCGAGGTCGATCCCTACACCGGCTGGATCCGTGACTTCGCCGAAATCAAGGAGATCTTCAAGCCGCTCTATGAGCAGCTGGATCACAACTACCTCAATGACATTCCCGGCTTGGAAAATCCCACCAGCGAAGTCATCGCCAAGTGGCTCTGGGAACAACTCAAACCTGTCCTGCCGGAACTGTCCCGCATTCGCATCCACGAGACCTGCACCAGCGGCTGCGAATACCGAGGCCACTGAACGCCAGTGTAGTGGTCAACCCATCCCGGACAGTGGGTTAAGTTTTTCTTCGGCCACCGCAGGTGGTAATCCGTCGTTGAACTGATGCGGCCTGATCCAGTTGTAACGGTGCATCAGGTAATGACTGATGTCCCGTTGAGCTTCCTGGGCGGTCAGGTATCCGGTCGTTGGAACCCATTCCGACCTCAGGCTTCGGAACAGGCGCTCCATCGGCGAGTTGTCCCAGCAATTACCCCGACGGCTCATGCTCTGCTGCATCCGGTAACGCCACAACCGTTGGCGGAACAGGCGGCTGGCGTACTGGCTGCCCTGATCCGAATGGAACATTACTTGTTGTGGCTTGCCGCGTTGCTCGTAAACCATGTCCAGGGACTTGATTACCAACTCGGCATCCGGTTTGGCCGAGAACGCCCAGCCAACTACCCGACGGGTATGTAGATCCAGCACTGCGGCCAGGTAATGCCAGCGACCTTGCGCCCAGACATAGGTGATGTCGCCACACCAGCCTGATTGGGAGTTTCGGTCGTGAACTCGCGATTCAGCCGATTCGGAATATCTGGTCGTTCAACAGTGGCCTGCTTGTAGGCGTGCGAGCCCGGCTGCTTGCTGACCAGGCCCAGCTCACGCATCAGCCGGCGTACACGAAAACGGCCAATCGCCACGCCATCCTCGCGCAGCATGCCCAAGATGCCCCGGCTTCCGGCCGAGCCTCGACTCTGACTGAACAACTGGTTGACCTGGCTGCGTAGCGCCACGCGGCGAGCATCGACACGGTGACGT
Source organism: Pseudomonas sp. MBLB4123 (assembly GCF_051904775.1). Classification (NCBI taxonomy): domain Bacteria; kingdom Pseudomonadati; phylum Pseudomonadota; class Gammaproteobacteria; order Pseudomonadales; family Pseudomonadaceae; genus Pseudomonas; species Pseudomonas sp. MBLB4123. The sequence continues at coordinate 904,574 of NZ_CP196711.1, read as the reverse complement.
CGAAGGCGATGGGCGCAGTAGCAAGAGCGCGCCACATCGAAAGCTGAGCAGACCACTTCTACTGGCTCCTGCTCACTCAACTGGTCTATCAGCACATACGATCGAGTTCGTCTGACATCAAGAGAGCGGTAGCCTTTTTTAGTATCGCTTTCTCCCGCTCCAGCCGGTTGATCCGGGCTTCCAGCTCTTGGATCTTCTGCTGCTCGGGCGTCAGCGCCTTGCTCTTCGAGGTGCCCCCCCCCTGGCGCTCATCCTGGAGCTGTTTCACCCAGCGGCGCAATGCCGAGTCCACGACGCCCAGCGAACGGCAGGCCTCAATATGGCTGTAGCCTTGATCCAGTACCAAGGCCGCTGCCTCGCGCTTGAACTCGGCGGAAAACGTACGTCGTTGCTTGCTCATCAGACACCTCTCTCACGGCGAGGATTTTCGCCTAAATCGGTGTCCGGGATCAGTAGACCACTACATACACAACACCAATCTAGGGGTGCAGGTAGAGTCTCTGCGAGAAAAACCGCACGAGACATCCAGGAAAATCAGTCAATCGCCTGAAAACGATATGATAACAACTCAACAAGAGCCCTCCCCCACCGAACAACAACTCCAAACCCTTTCAACAATTAATCCGATTGGCAGCACCACCTCTTCCATGCCTGCCACACCACTGACAGGCAGCAATGAGCACGCTTCAGTTCAAATCGATATTGATGCCCCGCCTTCCAGCACGCCGAGCGAAGAAGTGACCACGAGCAAGGAGAAGCACAACGACTCGCCGGTAATACAAGGGATCTCGCCGGACGAAAGCTCGCTCAAAGCAAGCAGCATTACCAGCTCCGAACCAGTCAGTGCTATGACGCCCCCTCAAGATGGAAGGGGCATTGCACCGACATACCAGGAGCCATCAGCCAGAGTTAGAAACGCCACAGATGCTAGTGTGCAAGGCGCGAGCACACAGGCGCCCCCGCCAGTGGACATAAGCAATCTAGTCGAGGCCAACGCCACGCCGGTAGAGATAGCAATAGCGCCACCAATCGCCGAGAGCATGAAATGCCCACACCCTCAAACTGTGGCTCCCGCGGTATTGGACGAAGAGAAGGCCGCAGAAGACCTCATCCCAGTGAAGGCTAAGGAGTCTGGAAACGAGCCCATATCCGCCACAATGATAGCGTCCGAACAACTCCTGACAGTCCAGCAGACATCAGCAGCCAACCCTGAGCGCCACTGGCGGCTGGAAACTATCGATACCACCACGCAGTCAGGGGAGAAAGAACAACCTATCGACAACCGGCCACAGTGGAAAATAAACCGGGACAATATCGTGCCCGTGCCCCCAAACAACCGAAAACGATGAGGCAATCGCATCCAACTACCCCTAACTGCGGACAGACAGACCTGCGCCTTAGGACGCGTACTGGCTGACCTGGCCGATGTGTACTCGCCGCTGCCGCGCAGCCAAGAAGATTGTGCGGCTACTTCAGTCCTTCGGACAACCGCGGCGCGCTGAGCCATTTCGCACTCTGCTCATAGGTCAAACTCTTAGCCTGCGCTGAACACTATGCTGCCCTCCATCACCGCACCATGCACCCTCCTCAGCGCCCGGTACGGCTCAATTGGCACGGCAGCCCCTGGCACACCTACAATAGTCTCAATGTTCCAGCTGAGAATTTCTTGGTGGGGCAAAAAGTGGGGCAAAAATCTGAAGCAGCCAAAATCTTTCAGGCATAAAAAAATCCAGTCACCACTAAGTGACTGGATTTTCTAGGTTTTTTGGTCGGGACGGAGTGATTCGAACACTCGACCCCTTGCACCCCATGCAAGTGCGCTACCGGACTGCGCTACGCCCCGACTGATGTGACACCGTTTCCGACATCGCTGAAACTTTGAGCACTATACTATAAGCTTCTGAAATATGGAAACTTTTTCATTCGAAAGCTTACTTCCTGAGCACCACCAGCACATCTTCCAGCTCGGCAATCATCTGTTTGATCAGCTGCCTGTACTGCGTGGTGTCCTCCCTCGCCTCGTCCCCGGACAGACGCTGCCGCGCCCCTCCGATGGTGAATCCCTGGTCATACAACAACGCACGGATCTGACGAATCATCAGCACATCCTGTCGCTGATAATATCGCCGGTTTCCACGGCGCTTGACCGGGCTAAGCTGAGGAAACTCCTGCTCCCAATAACGCAGGACGTGCGGCTTGACCGCGCAGAGCTCGCTAACCTCGCCAATCGTGAAATACCGCTTGCCGGGTATGGCGGGTAACTCGTCGTTATGACTTGGTTCCAGCATAAGCCTCAACCCTGGCTTTAAGTTTCTGGCCTGGGCGGAAAGTCACCACACGGCGGGCCGTGATCGGAATCTCCTCCCCTGTTTTTGGATTACGACCGGGGCGCTGACGCTTATCGCGCAGATCGAAGTTGCCGAACCCCGAGAGCTTGACCTGCTCGTTGAGTTCCAGCGCTTGGCGGATCTCTTCGAAGAACAGTTCGACCAACTCCTTGGCTTCCCGTTTATTCAGGCCTAGCTCTTCATAAAGACGTTCCGCCATTTCAGCTTTCGTCAGAGCCCCCATACGCTACTTCCTTAACGTGGCGTTGAACCTTTGTTCCAGGGAGGTGAGGATATTCTCCGTTGCCATACCCACCTCGTCATCATTAAGAGTGCGCGATGGATGCTGCCAGGTCAAGCCGACGGCGAGGCTTTTTCTATGTGGATCAATGCCTTTACCGTGATACACGTCAAATAGCCTGAGGTCGGTCAGCCATTCGCCCGCGGAGGTGCGAATGCACTCCAGCAATGCCGCGGCCGGCACCTCACGGTCGACCAGTAGAGCCAGGTCGCGACGCACCTCAGGGAAACGCGACAGCTCACGGAACGCCGGCAGACGCCCTTCGGCCAACTCGCTCAACAAGAGTTCGAACAGATAGACCGGCTGATCGAGGCCCAGCGTCTTGGCCAACTCGGGATGAATCGCGCCGAGGAAGCCGACCAAACGCCCTTCTCGCTCGATACGCGCGGTTTGCCCCGGGTGCAAGGCCGGATGCTCGCCAACCACGAAGCTGAAGCCGTCAGCCGCGCCCGCACTGGCCAACAGCGCCTCGACATCGGCCTTGACATCATAGAAGTCGACGCCGTCGCGACCATGCGCCCAGCCTTCCGGCATGCGGCTGCCCGCGACCACCCCGGCCAGCATGGCTTCCTGCTTCAAGCCTTCCAACTGACCAACGAAACGCAGACCACTCTCGAACAGGCGCACGCGCGACTGCTGGCGATTGAGGTTGTGCTCCAGTGCCTTGACCAGGCCCGGCCACAGCGAGGAGCGCATAGCTGCCATGTCGGCGGAAATCGGGTTGGCCAGCATCAGGGGCTCGACGCCAGGACTGAACAACTCGAACAGCTTGGGGTCGATGAAGCTGTAGGTGATGGCTTCCTGGTAGCCGCGGGCGACCAGCAGACGACGCAAAGCGGGCAACTCGACCGCGGCCTCAGCCTTCGGTTGAGGCGCCAATCGTGCCTGGGGATAGCGCACTGGCAAGCGATTGTAACCGTACAGGCGTCCCAGCTCTTCGATCAGGTCGACCTCCAGACTGAGATCGAATCGATGGCTAGGCACCTCGACCTGCCACTGCCCTGCACCACTGGTGCTGACACCCAGCCCCAGAGCCACCAGCAGGCGTTCGATTTCCGCTTCATCCATCTTCAGGCCGAGCATCTGTTCGACACGCTCGGCCCGCAGGGTGATAGGCGCCACGCTCGGCAATTGAGTCGGGGCCACCTGCTCGATGATCGGTCCCGCTTCGCCACCGACGATTTCCAGCAACAACGCCGTCACACGCTCCATTGCATCGCGCGCCAACTGCCAGTCCACGCCCCGCTCGAAGCGGTGCGAGGAGTCGGTGTGCAGGCCATAGGAGCGCGCCTTGCCGGCAATCGCGATGGTGTCGAAGAAGGCACTTTCGAGGAACAGATCACGGGTCCGCTCGCCCACACCGCTGTGCTCGCCACCCATCACGCCGGCAATCGCCAGAGCGCGCTGATGGTCGGCAATGACCAGGGTATCGGCACGCAGATTGACCTCCTGGCCATCGAGAAGCACCAGCTTCTCGCCCTCCTCGGCCATGCGCACACGAATGCCGCCGTTGATCTCCGCCAGGTCGAAGGCATGCATCGGCTGGCCGAGTTCGAGCATCACGTAGTTGGTGACATCGACGGCCGCATCGATGCTGCGCACGTCGGCACGGCGCAGACGCTCGACCATCCACAGCGGCGTCGGCCGGGACAGGTCGACATTGCGCACCACGCGCCCCAGGTAGCGCGGACAGGCATGCGCGGCGAGAACCTCGACCGGACGCACCTCGTCATGGGCGGCGGGCACGATTGCGATCGTCGGACGGGTGACCGGCGCGCCGTACAGGGCGCTGACTTCGCGAGCCAGACCGGCCAGTGACAGGCAGTCGCCGCGGTTCGGGGTCAGGTCGACCTCGATGCTGGCATCGTCCAGCGACAGATAGGCGCGGATATCCTGCCCCACGGGCGCTTCGACCGGCAGCTCCATCAGACCGTCGTTGTCTTCGCTGATCTGCAGCTCGGAGGCCGAGCAGAGCATGCCATTGGACTCGACGCCGCGCAGCTTGGCCTTCTTGATCTTGAAGTCGCCCGGCAGCTCGGCACCGATCATGGCGAAGGGGATCTTCAGGCCCGGGCGCACGTTCGGCGCGCCGCACACCACCTGAAAGGTCTCCGCGCCATTGCTGACCTGACACACGCGCAGCTTGTCGGCATCCGGATGCTGCTCGGTGCTCAGCACCTCGCCCACCACGATGCCACTGAATACTCCGGCCGCCGGGGTGACGCTGTCGACCTCCAGGCCTGCCATGGAAAGGCGCGCCACCAGTTCATCGCGGGAAACCTGCGGGTTCACCCAGGTGCGCAGCCATTGTTCGCTGAATTTCATCCTGCTCTCCTAAAACTGTTCGGTTACGGTCGTGCGGCTCTAGCGAAATTGCGCCAGGAATCGCAGGTCGTTATCGAAGAACAGGCGCAAGTCATTGACGCCGTAACGCAGCATGGCCAGGCGCTCCACGCCCATGCCGAAGGCGAAGCCCTGGTACTTCTCCGGGTCGATGCCGGACATGCGCAGCACGTTCGGATGAACCATGCCGCACCCCATCACCTCCAGCCAGCCAGTCTGCTTACACACGCGGCAGCCCTTGCCGCTGCACATCACGCACTGCATGTCGACTTCCGCCGAAGGCTCGGTGAAGGGGAAGAAGGACGGGCGGAAGCGCACGCCCAGCGGCTTCTCGAAGAACACCCGGAGGAATTCCTCGATGGTGCCCTTGAGGTCGGCGAAGCTCACGCCTTCGTCGACCAACAGGCCTTCGACCTGGTGGAACATCGGCGAGTGGGTGATATCGGAATCGCAGCGGTACACGCGCCCGGGGCAGACGATGCGGATCGGCGGCTGGTGCGACTCCATGGTGCGCACCTGCACCGGCGAGGTATGGGTGCGCAACAGCATGTTCGCATTGAAGTAGAAGGTGTCGTGCATCGCCCGCGCCGGATGATGGCCGGGAATGTTGAGCGCCTCGAAGTTATGGTAGTCGTTCTCCACTTCGGGGCCTTCGGCGATGCCATAGCCTATCCGGGTGAAGAACTGCTCGACGCGCTCCAGAGTCCGGGTCACGGGATGCAGGCCACCTGAAGTCTGACCGCGGCCCGGCAGGGTCACGTCGATGCGCTCGGCGGCCAGCTTGGCACCCAGCGCGGCCTGCTCGAGCGCCGTCTTGCGGGTGTTCAGCGCGTCTTGGACCTTGTCCTTGGCTGCATTGATCAGCGCACCGGCTTGCGGACGCTCCTCGGCCGACAGGTTGCCCAGGGTCTTCATCACCTGGGTCAACTCGCCCTTCTTGCCCAGGTAGTGAACCCGGAGTTGCTCCAGGGCGCTTATGTCGTCGGTGTGGCTAACGGCCTCGAGCGCTTGCGAGACCAGCACATCCAGATTTTCCATTTACAGACTCCAGATACGAAATAGGGGAAGAGCTTGAAGGCTCTTCCCCTATTGGTGACGTTTAGCACCGGGCGAGCCCGGTGATTGTCGGGGACTTAAGCCAGTACGGCTTTCGCTTTCTCGACAATCGCAGCAAACGCCGCTTTTTCGTTCACTGCCAGATCAGCCAGAACCTTACGGTCGATCTCGATGGACGCTTTTTTCAGGCCAGCGATCAGACGGCTGTAGGACAGACCGTTGACACGCGCACCAGCGTTGATACGAGCGATCCACAGGGCACGGAACTGACGCTTGCGCTGACGGCGGTCGCGGTAGGCGTATTGGCCTGCCTTGATCACTGCCTGCTTGGCGACGCGGAATACGCGCGAACGCGCACCGTAGTAGCCTTTAGCGAGTTTCAGAATTTTTTTGTGACGCTTACGAGCGATAACGCCGCGCTTTACACGAGCCATGAGTAATTTCCTCTAAATCTTGACCGAATCAACGAACGCGCAGCATGCGCTCCACTTTTGCCACGTCAGACGGGTGCAGCAGGCTGCTACCGCGCAGTTGACGCTTACGCTTGGTGGACATTTTGGTCAGGATGTGGCTCTTGAAAGCGTGCTTGTGCTTGAAGCCGGAAGCGGTTTTCAAAAAACGCTTCGCTGCACCACTCTTGGTTTTCATCTTTGGCATGTTCGGATACTCCGCATTCAGTGGATAAACATAACCGCAAGGCCTGCCGTGCCCTGGAGGTTACTTCTTCTTTTTGGGGGCGATGACCATGATCAGCTGGCGTCCTTCCATCTTTGGATGCTGTTCAACCGAGCCGTATTCGGCGAGGTCGTTTTCGACCCGCTTCAACAACTCCATGCCCAGCTCCTGATGGGCCATCTCACGGCCACGAAATCGCAAGGATATCTTGGCCCTGTCCCCCTCACTAAGGAAACGTACCAGGTTGCGTAGTTTTACCTGGTAATCCCCTTCCTCCGTCCCTGGACGAAACTTGATTTCTTTGATCTGGACTTGCTTCTGATTCTTCTTCGCCGCCGCGACCTGCTTCTTCTTCTCGAACAGGTGCTTGCCGTAGTCCATGATCCGGCAAACCGGAGGCACGGCATCGGCGGAAATCTCCACCAGATCTAGCTTGGCTTCTTCAGCCGCGCTAAGCGCTTCATCAATAGAGACGATGCCAATCTGCTCGCCATCCGCGCCAATTAACCGAACCTCGCGTGCCGAGATATTCTCGTTGATCGGGGCTTTCGGTGCAGTTCGTTTATCTTGTCTCATTTCACGCTTAATAATGATTACTCCAAATCTTGGCGACCACGCCGGGAAACCGCCTGCGCGAGGAAATCGGCGAATTGGGCGACGGGCATGGAGCCCAGATCAGCACCTTCACGGGTACGCACGGCGACAGTTTGCGTCTCAACCTCCCGATCTCCGATAACCAAGAGATAGGGAACCTTGAGCAAAGTATGCTCGCGAATTTTAAAGCCGATTTTTTCGTTTCTCAAGTCGGACTTGGCACGAAAACCGCTTTGAGCCAGTGTTTTTTCGACCTCGAGGGCGAATTCGGCCTGCTTGTCGGTGATATTCAGCACCACCGCCTGGGTCGGCGCCAGCCAGGCCGGGAATGCCCCCTCGTAGTGCTCGATCAGGATACCGATAAAGCGCTCGAAGGAACCGAGGATGGCACGGTGCAGCATCACCGGATGCTTGCGACTGTTATCCTCGCTGACGAACTCCGCCCCCAGGCGCACCGGCAGGTTGAAATCGAGCTGCAGGGTACCACACTGCCAGACCCGACCGAGGCAATCCTTCAACGAAAACTCGATCTTCGGCCCATAGAAGGCCCCCTCGCCCGGCTGTAGATCATAGGGTAGGCCGGCGCTCTCCAGCGCAGCAGCCAGGGCCGCCTCGGCACGATCCCAGAGTTCGTCCGAACCGACGCGTTTTTCCGGACGGGTCGAGAGCTTGAGCTGGATATCCGAGAAGCCGAAATCGGCATAGACCGCCTGGGTCAGCTTGATGAAGTCCGCTGACTCGGCCTGCATCTGCTCTTCGGTGCAGAAGATGTGCGCATCGTCCTGGGTGAAGCCGCGCACGCGCATGATGCCGTGCAGGGCGCCGGACGGCTCGTTACGGTGACAGGCACCGAACTCGGCCAGGCGCATCGGCAGCTCGCGGTAGCTCTTCAACCCCTGGTTGAACACCTGCACATGGCACGGACAGTTCATCGGCTTGATCGCGTAGTCGCGACTCTCCGACTCGGTGGTAAACATGTTCTCGGCGTAGTTGGCCCAGTGCCCGGACTTCTCCCAGAGGGAGCGGTCGACCACCTGCGGCGTCTTGATTTCCAGATAGCCATGCTCACGCTGCACCTTGCGCATGTACTGCTCGAGCACCTGGTACAGGGTCCAACCGTTCGGGTGCCAGAACACCATGCCCGGCGCTTCTTCCTGGGTATGGAACAGATTCAGGCGCTTGCCGATCTTGCGGTGATCGCGCTTCTCGGCCTCTTCGATACGCTGGATATAGGCGGCCAACTGCTTCTTGTCCGCCCAGGCCGTGCCATAGACGCGCTGCAGCTGCTCGTTCTTGGCGTCGCCGCGCCAATAGGCGCCGGACAACTTGGTCAGCTTGAAGGACTTGAGGAAGCGGGTGTTCGGCACATGCGGCCCGCGGCACATGTCGACGTATTCCTCGTGGTAGTACAGGCCCATGGCCTGCTCCTCCGGCATATCCTCGACCAGTCGCAGCTTGTAATCCTCGCCGCGGGACTTGAAGACCTCGATGACCTCGGCGCGCGGCGTCACCTTCTTGATGACGTCGTAGTCCTTCTCGATCAGCTGCTGCATGCGCTGCTCGATGGCCGCGACATCATCAGGCGTGAAGGGGCGCTCGTAGGCGATGTCGTAGTAGAAGCCTTCCTCGATGACCGGACCGATCACCATCTTCGCCGTCGGGAACAGCTGCTTGACCGCGTGACCGATCAGGTGCGCACAGGAGTGGCGGATGATCTCCAGGCCCTCCTCGTCCTTCGGCGTGATGATCTGCAGGGTCGCGTCACTGGCGATCGGGTCACAGGCATCGACCAGCTTGCCGTTGACCTTGCCGGCGACGGTGGCCTTGGCCAGGCCTGCACCAATGGACTGCGCCACCTCGGCCACGGTGACCGGGTGATCGAACGAACGCTGACTGCCGTCGGGAAGAGTAATGATGGGCATGGCGCCTCCTCTCCTAGTGGTGACCTCTACCAAAGGCCACATGGGTTGGGATGAGCCAGTAAGCGATCCGGCGGTATGCCTGCCTTACGGTGACAGGAGCTTGCGAGCCAACCGAAACCGAACCAGAGTCACTGGAGGTCTGTGCAACGAACAAAGCCGGGATGCTTCCAGAAAGCCGGAAAACTGGCAAGCCGCCCAATAAAAAAGGGTCGCCTAAGCGACCCTTTCTATCGAATTTGGTAGGCACAATTGGATTCGAACCAACGACCCCCACCATGTCAAGGTGGTGCTCTAACCAACTGAGCTATGTGCCTTCGATGGGTGCGCATTCTACGGATCGGTTCGAGGGAGTCAACACATTTTTTCGCTAACTGACTGAATAAATGAATTTTTTACCGTCCAGGCGGACGTTTAATATTTCACACAGGCCACTAGCCGAGCATTTGCAACTCGGGTAGCATCGATTCATTCGTAAAAAATAAAGAACAGAGGTTGCAAAATGGCGCACACGGCATACCCACAATCCTATTACGCCGCATCGGCGAACCCCGTCCCTGCACGCCCCGAACTGAATGGCGACGTCGAAACCGACGTGTGCATCGTCGGCGCAGGCTACACCGGGCTGTCCACCGCTCTGTTCCTGCTCGAGAGCGGCTTCAAGGTGAGCATCGTCGAGGCCGCCAAGGTCGGCTTTGGCGCCTCGGGGCGCAACGGCGGGCAGATCGTCAACAGCTACAGCCGCGACATCGATGTCATCGAGCGTACGGTCGGCCCCAAGCAGGCCCAACTGCTGGGGCAGATGGCCTTCGAGGGTGGGCGCATCATTCGCGAGCGTGTGGCCAAGTACGACATCCAGTGCGACCTCAAGGACGGCGGCGTGTTCGCTGCGCTCACCGGCAAGCAGATGGGCCACCTGGAGGCGCAGAAGAAGCTGTGGGAGCGCTACGGCCATACCCAACTGGAGTTGATGGACGCCAAACGCATCCGCGAGGTGGTGGCTACCGACAACTATATCGGCGGCATGCTCGACATGAGCGGCGGGCATATCCACCCGCTCAACCTGGCCCTGGGCGAGGCCGCGGCGGTGGAGTCCCTCGGCGGAGTGATCTACGAACAGTCCCCGGCCACGCGCATCGAGCGCGGCGAGAACCCGGTGGTGCACACCCCCAACGGGCGAATCAAGGCCAAGTTCGTGGTGGTCGCCGGCAACGCCTACCTGGGCAACCTGATCCCCGAGCTAGCGGCCAAGTCGATGCCCTGCGGCACCCAGGTGATCACCACCGAACCCCTGTCGGACGAGCTGGCCAAGAGCCTGCTGCCGCAGGATTACTGCGTGGAAGACTGCAATTATCTGCTCGACTACTATCGCCTGTCCGGCGACAAGCGCCTGATCTTCGGCGGCGGCGTGGTCTATGGCGCACGCGATCCGTCCAACATCGAGGCGATCATCCGGCCGAAGATGCTCAAGACCTTCCCGCAGCTGAAGGATGTGAAGATCGATTACGCCTGGACCGGCAACTTCCTGCTGACCCTGTCGCGCCTGCCCCAGGTCGGCCGTCTCGGCAACAACATCTACTACTCCCAGGGCTGCAGCGGCCACGGCGTGACCTACACCCATGTGGCCGGCAAGGTCCTGGCCGAGGCGCTGCGCGGCCAGGCCGAGCGCTTCGACGCCTTCGCCGAACTCCCCCACTACCCCTTCCCCGGCGGCCAACTGCTGCGCGTCCCCTTCACCGCCATGGGCGCCTGGTACTACAGCCTGCGCGACCGGCTCGGCGTATAAAACCGCAGACAGCGAAACGGCGCCCACGGGCGCCGTCTTTCTTCATATCCGCTCCGTCACTCCGTCAGCGGACAAGCCGGCGGCGCAGCGCATTGCCCCATCGCACCGGACACCGACTCGGCCAGCAGCGCAAAACGCGGCTCACCGGGCTCTAGGCGCCGGGCACAGCTCTGCGCCTGCACGGCCGCCTGCCGACAGCCGCGCTCGCCCAACAGTTGGGAGAGGTTGAACCAACCCGCGGCGAAATCCGGCTGGCGGGCCAGGCTGGTGCGCATGGCCTCCTCCGCCCTCGCCTTGTCGCCACTGGCGTAGTAGCTGTTGGCCAGGGCGAACCAGCCCAGCGACTCCTCCGGCCACTGCTGGGTAGCGGTGCGATAGGCACGTTGCGCCGCCGCGCCGTGACCGGTCTCCTCCAGGTCGCTGGCGGCCTTGAGCCAGGGCCGTAGCGCCGGCCGCGCCGGCAGTTCGCCGGCCGGCAGGGTCAACACCGCCCAGCGCCCACCCCGCGCCCAGGTGCTGTCGAAGCTGGCGAAAGCGGTCAGGCGACGACGCTCGGTGCCCGAGCGCAGAACCAGCATGCGCTCGCGCCGGTCATAGCCCACCACCACGGCGAAGTGCCAGTTTGGATACCAGTCGAACCCCAGGTTCTGCAGGACCAATACCGGATGTCCCGCGGCGACCTCCGCCAACAGCGCCTCGAGACGCGGCTCCAGCGGATACACCAGCAGATCGTGCGCCCGCGCGGCCGCCACCATCTCGACCTGCAGACTGCCCTCACGCCCCGGAATGAAGACCCGCTCCTTGAGCAACCCCGGACTGGTCATCACGCCGCGCTGGTTGAGCATGGTCGCCAGAGCCGCCGGACCACACTGATAGGCGCTCTGCGGGAAGAACGGCACGCTGCTGAGTTCCACCCGCTCGGGAAGGCGCGAGCCCTCCGGCGACAACACCGGAGACCTCGCGCATGCACCCAGCAGCAGAAGCAACAAGAAAGGAAGGAAACGCCAGCCACTCAACGATTTATGCATTTGACGAAACTGAAGATATTGGTCGCGCAGAGCATATCCGTGATGATGAAGATCACCAAGAACAGCACGATGATTCCGACCACGCCACTTCCCGCCGGGGACTCCTGCAGCTGTTGATTGAACTGCGCCAGCTCGGCATTGGTCAGGCTATTGATGCGCGCCTCGACCTGCGTACGCTCGACGCCCATGGCTTCGAGCTTCTTCTGCACGCCCTGGTCCTCCAGCATGCCCAGCAATTGCTGGCGGTCGACCTGCTGTTGTTGCGCGGCCAGGACCTCGGCGGTCCCTATCATGGCCGCGTTGGCCAGCGGCACCTGGGCCACCAGCAGCAGGTGAAACACCGCCAAGGCGGCGGCCAAACGACGAAACAGAGAATTCTTGCCCATAGCGATCATCTCCCAAGCCGGTCATGCCCCGAACCAGTACGGTGCGTAAAGGCTACCAATGAGCATAGACAATCCCCGCGCAGCTGCTATCGCTGCGGCCTCTCGGCTCCCCCCGACTAACACGCCAAGGGGTCGACTCGGCCGTCCAGCACCAGCAGCAGTTTCAGCAGGAAGAAGCTGGAACAGGCGGACTCGACCAGTTCCTCCCCCATCCGGGTTCGGTAGCACATGCCGCCGAAGATTCCAGAGGTCACGCCTGTCGAGCCGAAATGGCGGCTGCGCAGCAACGCGGCCGTCAGGCACTCGGCCTGCTCGCGCCAGGGTCCGTCGCCCCCGAGCAGAGACGACAGACCGAGCATGGCCAGTGCGGCGATGACCGCCGCCGAGGGATCCTCGCCCTCCTCGGGCCGCTCCAGCCGGTTCGCCGGCAACGGATCTGGGCGTGAGCGGAGCCAGTAGTCGCAGGCCCGGCGCGCCAGGTCCAGGTAGGGCTCGCCATACAGCCCGGCCGCCTGCACCAGACCCAGCATCGCCCAGGCCTGGCCCCGCGACCACTGCCCGGCCGGCTCGTGCCGGACGATGCGCCCCTGCTCGTGATGGCTGCTGCCGCAGTAGGCCCCCTGCCAGGTGCCGCAGGCGGCCAGGGTCGCCTGCAGATGCTGACCGGCCAGCTCGCGGATGTCGCACCGCGGGCTCTGCGCCAGCAGCCGCAGGGTCGGCGCCAAGGTGTCGATGGCGATCCGCCGGTCGCCGTCCGCCCCACCGCCCATCTCGGTGCCCAGGGGTATCCAGCCCACCTCGCGATCGAACGCCCTCGCCAAGGCGGCCGCCGCCTGCTCCAGCAGCCGCTGCGCCTGCTCGTCGCCGAACCACAGAGCCCCTGGCGCGGCGCCGTACCAGAAGATCATGCTGCGGTTCAGGCTCTGGCTCTCCAGCTTGGCCGCCAGCCGCGGGCCGAACGCGGCCGCCTTGGCGCGGTCGGTGGCGACGCCGGTGACACGCGCCCGCAACCACCAGAGCCCGGCCCAGAAGCCTCCCAGCCAGGAGCCGCCGGAAGATACGACCCAGCGGTCCGTCAGCCCCGGGGAGTACAGCGGGAAACCGCCCTGACAGCTGCGCTCGACCCGCTCCAGACGCTGCAGCAACGAATCGATGGCCCAGCGCCGCTCCGCCGGGCTCAAGGTCTCTGCCGGTTGTTGATGAAACAACTCGTTCATTCTGCCCTCGCCGGACTGGAGGATAGGGCGCCGGGGCCTTCGACTCGCGCCCTGGCGCGTCGCACGCCGGCCAGAACTACCGCCAGCAGGCAGCCGACGACCAGCACCAGGATCAACGCGCTCCAGGCTCCGGTGAAGCCATAGGCCGTGGCCGACAGCGCGCCGAAGCTCGGCGGGCCAACCGTGAAACCGCCGAAGAAACCCACCGATAACAGGCCCGCCGAGGTTGCCGGGGAGCCGAAGGCCCGGTCGCGCAAGAGCATGCTCATGGCGATGGCATTGGTGGCGACCGCCGTCAGGCCGACACCCAGGGTGCCCAGCCAGATCGCCCAAAGACGCCCGGGCGTGGCCTGCATGGTCATGCCGATGGCCCCTGCCGCCAGGGCCAGCAACACCAACAGTAGCCAGGACTCGTCCCGCATCCGTCCACCGAGCGGCGTCAGCAGCACCCGCGCGAGGATACCGGTGACGCCGAACATCGCCACCAGGCTGCCCGCCAGCACCGCAGACAGGCCCTGCTGCTGGGCGAACACGCCGAGAAAGGTGATGTAGGCCGAGAGGGCGATGCCTGCGCACAGCTGGATCGCCATCAGCAGCGCGAGCTCACGACTTGGCCGCACCAGGCCGAAGCGCGGAGGCCGTTGCGTCACTCCCCCGGGCGCGACCCGCGGCGCCCCCCACGCCAGCAACAGCCCCAGCGGCACCAGCAAGAGCAACGCCGCACGCCAGCCGAACGCCTGGGCGACCGGCGGCAGGACCAGCCCGGCGAACAAGGCGGCGACCTGCACGCCGGCCTGCTTCAGGCCCACCACCGCGGCCTTCTGCTGCATCGGCACCCGCTCGGCGATCAGCAAGTTGGTCGCCGGATTGGACAGCGCCTGGGCGACGCCGCAGAACGCCACGGCCAGCACCACCCCGACGAAGCCGGGCAGCACAGCGATCAACCCATAGGCCAGAGCCGCGGACAGGGCCAGCAGCACCAGCGAGCGACGCGAGCCCAACAGGTTGACCAGCGCCCCGGCCCACAGGGACAACAGAGCGGCGAAGCCGAAGGCGCTCATGGTCAGGTAGCCCAGCCAGCCCGGCGCTATGCCCAGGTCGGCGACGAGGAAGGGGCCGAGGGTGCCGATGGCATAGAAGATCAGCATCGGCAGCGCCATGGCGCCGGTCAGCACGGTGCGCAGACACAGCGCCTCCAGCGCGCCGGTGGCAGCCTGGGGTGGCGTCTCGCGGGTCACCGGGCTTCCCCCTGGCTCGCCCCGGAGGTAGCCGCGTCGGCCCGCGTCGCGGACAGCGTCGGCCAGTCGAAGTCCAGACTGGCTTCGCCGCGGTAGGCATCCAGCAGGCGGCGGCCGACCGCGCTGATCAGGGCGTCGTCGGTGCCGTCGAGGATGTGGGTGGCGCGCGCCGCCCGGTAGATGCCGGAGAGCGGCGACAGCTCGCTGAGGCCCTCGGCGCCGTAGATCTGAATCGCCGAGTCTGCCACCAGGCTGAGTGCCCGGGAGGCGGCGACCTTCGCCACGTTGACTTCTATGGCGTTGTCCAGCCCGGCGTCGAACTTGCGCGCGGCGTCCTGCAGCAGTCCACGGGCGCCGGCGATGGCCTGGTAAGCCTCGAAGATCCGCAGGCGCACCAGTTGCTTGTCCGCCAGACGCGCCTGCTCGCCGCGCGTCGAAACGACCCGCGCGCAGAGCAGGTCGAAACAGCGCTGCGCCAGCCCCAGCCAGTGCACCGAACGCAGGATGCGGCCCAGCCCGAGGCGCTCCTGCATCAGCGCCAGGCCGCTGCCGACCTGGCCCAGCACATGGTGCCGCGGCACCCGGACGCCATCGAAAACGATCTCGCACTGTCCCTGGAAGCGGCCGAGGATATCCAACTCACGGACGATGGCGAAACCTGGGGCGTCGGTGGGCACCAGGATCATAGACAACGCCGCACCCAGCGGCCCCTCGTCGGTACGCGCCACCACGGTGACGAAACTGGCGCGGTCGGCGCGGCAGATGAACCACTTGCGCCCTTCCAGCCGCCACTGCTCACCCTCCAGCCTGGCGCGGGTGGTCAGGGTCGCCGGAATCGAGCCGATGCTCTGGGGCTCTGACATCCCGTAGGCGGACACCGCCTCCCCGCTCAATAGCGGCGCGAGGAAGGCGGCTCGCACCTCCGGACCGCCATGCCGCGTCAGCATGTGGGCATCCAGGGTGGCATCCGCGCCGAAGACGGCCGGGCCGTACTCCGAGCGTCCCTCCTGCTCGGCCACCGCCAGATAGGCCTGCAGGCTGGCCAGGCGGCCCGGGTAGAAGGAGCCCCACAGCCCTTCTTGCCGGGCCAGGGCGGCCAGTTCGGCATGGCAGGCCTGGGCGCTGTCGCGGGGGCCGGCCAGTTCGGCCTCGCGGGGTAGGATATGCGCCTCGACGAAGGCTCTGACCCGGCGCGCCAAGCCCTGGGCATCCTGCTCCGGAATTGTCTGCTGTGACTGGTTCATGGGCGCCTCCTCAACAGGCGATGCCGATGCCGCGTTCGAGGAACGCGACCTCGGCGGCGAGCAGCTTCTTGTCGACCTTGCCGGCCGGGCTCAGCGGCAGTTGCCGGTAGAAGCGCAGATACTCCGGCAGCTTGTTGACCTCCAGCCCCTGGGCACGCAGGTAGTCGGTCAGCTCGCCGAGGGCGAAGCGCGGCGCGCCCTGGCGCAGCGTCACGCAGATGCACACGCGCTGCCCCAGGTCGGCGTCCGCCACGGCGACGCAGGCGGCGCTGACCACATCGGGATGACCGGTGGCGAGCATCTCGATCTGCACCGGGCTGATGTTCACCCCACCGCGGATGATGATGTCCTTCTTGCGCCCGGCCAGCACCAGGTAGCCGTCGCGGTCGATATAGCCCAGGTCGCCTGTGCACACCCAGCCCTCGGCATCGCGATAGCGGGCATCGAGCTCCGGCGCATTGACGTACTGCATCGGGCTCAAGGGGCCGCGCGCCTTGATCTCGCCGACTTCCCCCCGGGGCAGCTCGGCGCCCTGATCGTCGACGATGCGGATCTCGCAGACGCTCGGGTTGGGCCGGCCGACGCTGCGCAGTACCACCTCGAGCGGGTCGTCGAGGGTGTTATGGCAGTTCACCCCGTCGGCCGAGCCGTACAGGCTGATGAAGCCACAGCCGAAGGCTTCGACGCAGCGGCGCACGCTGGCCTCGTCGATCAACGAGCCGCCGCTGATCAGGCCCAGCAGGCTGGACTTGTCGACTTCCGCCAACCGCGGTTCGGCGGCGATGCGCTGGAGCATGGTCGGCACCCCGAGGATATGGGTGGGCCGCAGGGCCTCGATGGCCTGGATCGCCGCCGCCACGTCGAACTTCGGCAACACCACGATGGAGCCCCCCAACCAGGACAGGCAGCCGAAGGTGGCGGAGGAGCCGAACGAGGAGCCCAGCGGCACCAGGTACATGCCGCGAAAACTCTCGCCCTGCGCATGCAGGCGCTGCAGGAAGCGTCCACGCCCGCCGACCAGGGCGTTGTGCGAATAGGCCACCAACTTGGGCTCCGATTCGGTGCCGGAGGACACCAGCAGACGCACCGGCGAGTTGGGGCAGACCTTCGGCAGCGCCTCGAGCCCCAGCGGCTCGGCCTGCAGCAACTGCTCCAGGGACGCCCAACCACGCTGTGCCCTGCCCTCGACTATCGGCACGCGCAGCGACAACAGGGTCGGACGCAGCGAATCGACCAGCTCACACAGGTCGATGCCGCCGAACTCGGCCGGCACTATCACCGCCCGGGCGTCGCAGCGGCGCAGCAGGGATTCGATGTCGAGGCGCCCACGTCCCGGCGGGAAAGGTGCGACCACCGCCCCCAGGGCCGCGGCCGCCAGGTCGATGGCGCAGCAGCGCCAGCTGTTGGTGAGCTGGTAGGCGACCACATCGCCGGGCACTATGCCCCGCGCCCGCAGGCTCGCGGCCAGGCGCAGGGCCTGCTCGAGCAACTCGCCATAACCGATGCTGCCCTCCGGCGAGAGCACCGCGAGCTTCTCGGGGGAGCGCTCGGCATGCTGCCGGAACAGCTGGAACACCGACTCATTCGGATAGAGCCCTTCCCGCGCCCACTCGCGCCGCGCGGCCAGGGGAACCAGATCGATAATGCCTGAGTTGTTCATGTGAAACTCCAGGGAGACGTGACCAGGGTGTAGGTATCCGTACGCAAACACGGCTGCATCCGCCCGTCTTCGTGCACCGCCGACAGGTCTTCTTGAACGGCGGAAGCGGCCAGGCCGAACTCCCGCAATAGTTCTTGCCAGGCCAGGGCATCGCGCGCCGCCAGGCAGCGAGCGAGCTGCTCGTCGCGCAGGGCCGGCTCGGCAGCCAGCTGGCAATCCAGGGCGCGGCACAGTCGCTGCAGGTCCGCCGCCTCGTGGCACTCGAGGGCCAGCAGCCCCCGGGCGGTGGGATAGACCCCGGCGAGCAGCGGCTGGGCAGGCGCCCTGCCCTCGCGCAGCGCCTGCAGCTCGCCGTGGCACAGCAGGGTCGCGGCGCCGAGCAACGAGCTGTCGACCCGCCCCGCCTCGCCATCCAGCGCACGCTTGAGCAGGGCCGCGCCGATGCCCTGAGCCGCGACCACGCCGCCCAACACGTCCAGCACGGTGAACAGCGAACCACCGACGCCGGCCGAGGCCTGGGCGATCCGTTGCGCCACTCCCGAATAGGCCTGCACCATGAAGTCGGTGCCCGGCATCCGCTGCAGACCGGGGTCATCCCCCCAGCCACCGGCGTAGGCGTAGACCAAAGCCGGGTTGATCCGCGCCAGGTCGTCTGCCTCCAGCCCCAGCTCGGCTGCCTTGCCGGGCGCCCAGTTGTGCAGGAACACGTCGGCCTGATTGGCCATCTCCAGCAGCTCGGCGCGGCCCTGGCGCGACTTGATATCCACTTCGCGCACCTGCTTGTGGCGGTTGAGCGCGTCGAAACGCACCGAGCAACCGTTCGCCAGTGGCGGCATGCCGCGCAGCGGATCGCCGCCGGGCAGCTCGATACGCACCACCTCGGCGCCGAGCAGCGCCAGCAGGTGGCCGGCCAGCGGCCCCTGGATGCGCCGGCACGACTCGATGACGGTGAGTCCGTGCAGCGGCAACGCGCCCCGGGCAACGCCGGTTGACGGCGCCGCCGCGGCCCGGCCCGGCCCGAACGCCCACGGTCCGCGCTCCAACAGGGGCGGCAGGTCGGCGTCCGCCAGTCGCTCGGCGAGGCTGCGCAGCGGGCAGATGGACAGCCCGCTGTCCCGGCAGCGTTCGGCGATCCAGCCGTAGGGCTGGCGCGCCAGGGCCGCCATCAGTTCTGCCGGCAGCGGCGACATCGCCTTGGCGTAACGCATGAGGAACGCGCTCCAGCCCTTGCCGGCCAACTCGTCCGACACGCCCAGGGACGTCCAGAAGCGCCGCCAGGGTCCGGCATCCAGGGTCTCCAGCTCGAACACCACGCCGTCGGCAGAGGTGAACGGCGGCCGCTGCCGGGGCGAACTGCAGCCCGGCAACATGCGCTCGGCGCCTTCCGGGGCAGTGGCGCCGGCCAGATACTGGCCGACGCTCAGCGCCGCCGCGGCGGCCAGGGACAGCTCGACCCGCGTCTGCCCGGCGCCGCGCAGCTGGCCGACGGCGGCGGCGAAGACGCCCTGCATGGCCAGGCAGGCGGCCAGGGTCGAGACGTAGTCCAGGCCCAGGGGCCCCGCTGCGCCGCTGGCGCGGCCATGCACGGCCATCAGGCCCGACGCGGCCTGTACCGTCAGCTCGCTGGCGCCGTGACTGCAGCCGTCGGCCCAGCCGCAGAGACTGGCGGCGATAGGCGTGAGACCTGGGACTTCGAAACGGAAATCCAAGCCCTGCGCGCCGGCAGCCGTGGCGGGGCCGAGTGCTATGCCCAGGGCGCGGGCTTGGCTGAGAACGGCCGTCGCCACAGGGGCGAAGGCCGGCGGGACAGAGGCAAAAGCGCCGGCAAGGGTGCATCCGGCCAGGGGAAAGGACATAGAGTTGAACGCCGCGATCGATCCATGAAAACCCGCGCGCCAGCGCCTCGACACTGGCGGCACGGACGCGTAATTGCGGAAAACCCGGGACTCAGCCTCCGGCTACGGCGGGCAGGATGGTCACGCTATCGCCGTCCTGCAGCGCCGTATCCAGGTTGTCGGCGAAGCGGATGTCGTTGTCGTTGACGTAGAGGTTGACGAAGCGATGCATCTGGCCGGCGTCGAGCAGACGCTCCTTGATCCCCGGGTAGCGCTCTTCCAGGCCCTCGATGAGCTCGCGCACGTTGGCGCCTTCGGCCTCGACGCGCTTCTGCTCCTCGGTGTACGGGCGCAACAGGGTGGGAATGGAAACGGAAACGGGCATGCCTGACTCCTTGGTCTTGGTGATGAAGCGTTGATGAACTGGAACGGCCGGCCAGGCTCAGGGGGAAACGGTCGCGGCGGGATACTGCGCCACCACCTGGATGCTTTCCTCGGTCACCTGGCCATTGACGATGCGGAAGCTGCGCACCGGCGGACCGCAGTTCTGCGCGGTGCAGAGGATCACGTAGTGCGCCTGGGGTTCGCCGGCGAGCCTTATGTCGTCGCGGCTGGGATAGCCGGCCGAGTGGGTGTGGGAGTGGTAGATCACCCGCGGCTCCTCGTTGCGGCTCTCCATCTCTCGCCAGACGCGCAGCTGTTCCTGCGGGTCGAACTGGAAGAAGGATTGCGACTGGGCGGCGTTGCGCATCGGGATCAGCCGCGTCGGCAGCGGCGACCCCACTGGCGCGACTATCACGCCGCAGGTTTCCAGCGGATGGTCCTCGCGCGCCATGGCGAGCATGGCGTCGAGCAGTTCGGAAAGGATGATCAGCATGGCGTCCTTGCTCCAGAGTCCCTAGGGGGCGTTGCCGGTTCAGTAGGTCGGCAGCGCGCTATCCACGTCACGGACCCAGGCGAGGATGCCGCCTTCGAGGTTGCGCACGTCGCCGAAGCCCTGGCGCTGCAGCTCGAGCAGCACCGCCCTGGAACGCAAGCCGCTCTTGCAGTGCAGGATCAACGGCGTGTCCTTGGCGAAACGCGCGGCGATCTCGCTGACCGCCGCCGGCCCCTTGCTGATCAGGTGGGCACCCTCGATATGCACGATGTCCCACTCGGTGCGTTCGCGGACATCGATCAGCTCATGGCGCTCGCCGCGCCGGCGCAGCGCGGCGAGTTCGCCGGCACTGATCGAGGGAATGTCCGAGTCCTGCACCCCGACTGGGCGCTTGAGGCCGCAGAAGCTCTGGTAGTCGCTCAGTGCGGTGATCGGCTGACGGCCGGGCGCCCGGCGCAGGGGGATCTGCCGGTAGTTCATGTCCAGCGCGTCGTAGACCATCAGCCGCCCCAGCAGCGACTCGCCGATACCGGTGATCAGCTTGACCGCCTCGGTGGCCATGATGGCGCCGATGGACGCGCAGAGGATGCCCAGCACCCCGCCCTCCGAACAGGACGGCGCCATCTCCGGCGGAGGCGGCTCCGGATACAGGTCGCGGTAGTTGAGGCCGACGCCGCCCGGGGCATCCTCCCAGAACACCGAGGCCTGGCCCTCGAAACGGAAGATCGAACCCCACACATAGGGCTTGCCGGCCAGCACGCAGGCATCGTTGACCAGGTAGCGCGTGGCGAAGTTGTCGGTGCCATCGACGATCAGGTCGTACTCGGCGAACAGCTGCACGGCCATCTCCGGCTCCAGGCGCTCGCGGTAGAGACGCAGCTCGACATGCGGGTTCAACTCGCGCAGGGCCGCCTCGGCGCTGTCGACCTTCAGCCGGCCGACCATGGACAGCTTGTGAATCACCTGGCGCTGCAGATTGGACTCGTCGACCACGTCGAAGTCGATGATCCCCAGCGTGCCGACCCCGGCCGCTGCCAGGTAGAGCAATGCCGGGGAGCCCAGGCCGCCGGCGCCGATGACCAGCACCTTGCTGCTCTTGAGGCGGCGCTGACCTTCGACGCCCACATCGGGAATCAGCAGATGGCGGCTGTAGCGGGAGACCTCGTCCCGGCTCAGCTCGGCGACGGGTTCGACCAAAGCGTTAAGTTTCATCATCGGGTCCCTGAATGATTGGTTGAGAAAGAGTCTCGAATATCCCCCCACCCGGCAATCGCCCGGCCGGCGGATTTCGTATGCCTTCGGGACCCATTCCTATGCGAGGCGGAGCACGCCGCGAAGACGCGAGCGACCTGCGCACAAAACGGCCTGTTGGCCACCTTGGCGCAGGCCCGGGGGCCAGGGACAGCGCGCCGCCCCTGGGGCTCCCCTCACTCGAGGAAGGTCGACATGTCCTGACAGACCGTGGCGAAGGCCTCGACGAAGGCGCGGGCCTGGGCCTCGTCGAGCAGCAACGGCGGCTGGATGCGCATGACCCGGTTGTTGTTGGCGGTGACGAAGGTGAGGATGCCGTGCTCCTGGGAGAGCTTGCTGACGAAGCGCAGCACGAACATCTCCTCGAAGTTCTTCTCCAGCTCGTCGACGGCCTCGCGGATCAGCTGTTTGGCCTTGCCGGACATCATCCGGTAGGTGCCCATCGCGTTGCCCGGCATGCGGCTGGCGAATTCGCGCACGAAGGCCTCCACGCCGCCGGCGAAGCTGTTGTGGAACTCGATGGCGATCATCAGACCGCGCCCGCGCACCTCGCGGATGAAGGGGTAGTCGGCCACCGCCTCGCGCAGTGCCTGCAACAGCAGCCCGCCGACCCGTTGCGCATTGCCCGCCAGGTCCTCTGCCTCGATGACGTCCAGCGTGGCCAGGGCCGATGCGGCCGCCAGGTTGCCGCCGCCGAAGGTCGAGGTGTGCAGGGCGAAACTGTCGATGCTGCCGTAGGCGCGGTCCCACAGGTCCGCCCGCGAGAGCGTGGCGCCTATGGGCACCGCGCCACCGGAGAGGGACTTGGACAGCACCAGGATGTCCGGCGCCACCCCGTCCCATTCGCAGGCGAACAGCCTGCCGGTGCGCCCCAGCCCGGTCTGGATCTCGTCGAGGATGAGGATGCAGTCATGCTCGCTGCACAGCTCGCGGACCCGCGCCAGGTAACCCGGAGGCGGCAGCAGCACGCCGCCTTCACCCTGGATCGGCTCGAGGATGAAGGCGCCCACGTCGCCTTGCAGCAGGGCCTGTTCCAGCGCGGCAGTATCGCCGAAGGGGATCGCGTCGCAGCGCGGCAACAGTGGCTTGAACGGCTGCCGGTGCTTGTCGCGGCCGGTGACCGACAGCGCACCCAGGGTCTTGCCGTGGTAGCCGTTGTCGCAGTAGAGCACCCGCGAGGCCCAGCTGCGATCCATGGCGGCGATCGCCAGCTTCAACGCCGCCTCCACCGCCTCGGTCCCCGAGTTGCTGAAGAACACCCGCTCCAGCTTGCCCGGCGCCAACGCACTCAGGCGCTGCGCCAGCAGGCTGGTCTGCAGCGGCACGGAGACGTACTGGACGAAGGTCGGCTGCTCCTGCTGCAGGTAGCGCTGCAGCGCGGCGTTGATCCGCGGGTGGTTGTGCCCGGTGTTCAGGCAGCCGTATCCGGCGACGAAGTCCAGGTAGCGACTGCCGTCCAGGTCGGTCAACCAGCAGCCGCTGCCATGGCCGAACACCCGCTCGATGTGGTTGAAGGCGTAGAACTCGCGGAGGATCGGGTTGATGTGCTCGCCGAAACAACGCAGGGCCTCGGCGCGCAGCTGTGGGCCCTCGAACGGGACCGGGGCCTGGCCGGGCTTCTGGTGAAAACGACGCAGGCCCTGGAAATCCGCCTCGCCCAGGCGCTCGCCGTAGGAGGCCATGGGCGTCGGCAGCAGGCCGTGGCCTTCGGCCAGGCGGCCGATCTCCAGCACCTTGTCCTCCGGCAGCTCGCGACCGATGGAGAAGGCCTCGGCGCGCCCCTCCAGGCCCAGCACCAGGGTCTCCGCCAGGCAGCCGTTGAGGAACTTCTTCGGCGCCATGCCCAGGCTTTCCCCACCGAAACGCAGCGTCGCAGCGGCCGAGACCAGCCCGCCGTCGATGATCAGGATGTCGTTGCGGTCCTGGCGATAGGGCATCACGTCCCGCGGCAGCGCGGCGTCCACCACCACCGAGCCGGGCGCCAGGCGATAGGGGTCGATGACCCCGCCGCTGGAGGTGGCGGCGACGAAGAAGCGCACACCGCCATAGCAGCTCTGCATGTCGTTGCTCAGGCGTACCCGCCCGCGCAGCTCCGCAGGCAGGTACTCGAGGCCCTGGCGGGCCTGCTCCGCGCCGCCCCGGTGCACCAGGCACAGGCGGCAGCCCTCGCGGCCGAGCAGCCTGGCGATCGCCAGGGCGATGGAGCCCGGATAGCCGACCACCGCCACCTCGGTGTCGAGCGGGTCCACTTCCAGGTACTGCATGGCCTCCAGCACATTGCGATAGGCCGCGTAGGCGGTCAGCGAATTGCCGGTGGTCACCGGTACCCCGGTGCGCTCCAGGGTCTGCAGGCCGCGGTTGCCGACTATCGCGGTGAAGCCGCCGAGGCCGACCAGCTGGGCGCCCTGCTCCTTGAGGCTGTCCACCCCCTCGATCACGCGCCGGGCGATGGCGCGCGGCTGGGCGAGCATCTCCTCGGCGGTCAGCGGCAGGTAATGGACTATGCCTTCGCAGACCGCGCCGCGGGCGCTGACGATGCGGCCGAAGTCGGCGAAGGGCACCAGGTTGCGCCGCTGCCAGAGGTCGGGACGGTAACCGCGGTCCTGCTCGGCGAGGTTGCGATCGAGCAGGTCGAGGATCTTCACGTGACGCTTGAGTGCCACCGAGGTCGGGTGCGCGATGAATCCGAATTTCATGGTTCGAGTGTCCTTGTGGCCAGCTTCACTGGCGGTTCCAGGCGGTTTCGGAGACCAGGCTGAGGCCGTCTCCGTCGGAGTTGTGGGCCAGCGTCACGTCGATGATGTTGAGCTGCCCTGGGCTGGTCAGGGCGCTGCGCAGGCTGTCGGCGTCGAACTGCAGCATCCGCCTGCGGCACAGGCTGATCGGCCCGACACGCTCCACGGCCGGCCCCGGCGCCGGTGCGGTCACCGCCACCTGACGCGCGCCGTTGTGTGCGTAGCGCTTGTCCAGGTAGCTCTGGATCATCGACAGCACGCCGTTGCTCAGATAGAACAGCGTGACGTTCTTCGCCGCGCCGCGCGGGTCCTGCGCCAGGCCGGCCAGCAGGCGTGCCTCGATGTCCGGCACCAGTGCCCGCGCGCCGTCACCGACGAAGGCCAGCACGTTGCCCGCGGCGCTGCAGGCGATGTACGGCAATGCCATCAGCGCGTCGCCCATCAACGCCCGGCCGTACCAGCCGGAGAAGCCCGGATCGGTGCGCGGTATGTTGCGCAGCGCAGAAATGCCACAGCGGCCGACGTCGTAGATGCCGGTATAGCGGTAGCCGTCGCACTCGATCAGCTCGCGCACCAGACTGCCCAGGCGGAGGAAGAAGTAGTTGGCAGTCATCGGCAAGGTGGCGATGTGATCCACCGGCACCGCTTCGCTGATCGCGGCCACGGCGGCCAGCCTGGCCCGGCGCAGGGCCAGCACCTCGGGTGCTACCGCCAAGCGGGCCTGGACCTGGTCGAGGAACAGGTCCAGCGGCATGTCCAGCGCCAAGTCGGTGAAGGGCGACAGGTGGCGGGGTTCGTGGTTGACCTGCACCACGCGGAGCTGGCGTTTCAGCTTGCCCTCGGAGAACGGCGTGGCGGCCTGGTCCACCTTGCCCTTGAGGAAGAACAGGCACTGCGCGTCCGGCCCGACGACTTCATGCCGGTCGTGCAGGAAGCGATAGACCCTGCGGCTGAAGCCATACAGCGACAGCGGTCCCAGGTAGTTAGGCACCGTCTGCCCCTGGTGATAGGGGCCGACGCTGCCCGGCTGGGTGATGCTGTCGGCCAGGGCGATACCGGCCGCCGCGGCGATCCGGTAGACCCGCTCGCGCTGCTCGTCCGACAGCCTGCCGCACTGCCAGAGCATGTGCAGCGGCGCCTGGTTGATCAGACTCAGCGCCTCGTCGAGCGCCACCTGCTGCGCCTCGCTCAGGCGCGGTGACGCCGGCGTGCCCAGCGGTGGCAGGCCGACGTCCAGGGGCTGCTGCGGACGCGACTCCAGCGCGGCCTGGGTGGCCAGCACGAACACCGGCTCGGCGCGCTCGGCAAGCAGGGCGAAGGCCTCCGCCAGCTTCGCCGCCACCTCGTCCACCTTGCGGATGAACACGTGGCGCAGGCCGCGCGCGGCGATCACCTGGCGGCCATCGTGATCGGCGTCCATCGTGCCCTGGAAGGCGAACCAGGCGTTGTCCGGGCTGTCCGCGCAGATGATCAGCCCCGGGGCGCCGGCACGCTTGAGGTTGGCCAGGGTGCCGCGGAACTCGTCGATCATCCCGGAGGTGACCGCGATTACATAGGCACGGCCGTAGAGCTGCCAGCCGGCCAGGGCGGCGACCGCCAGGCTGTGCTCGTTGCAGCCGTGCAGGCAGCGGGCGCCGCTGCCGGCCACGCGCTGCTGCATGGACTGGATCAGCCCGGCCACCATGGAGCCGGTGTAGGAATGGAAGTCCCAGTGGTCCGGCCAGCGTTCGCCCATGAACCGCGCCACCTCGGTGGCGATGCTCACGGGTGGCAAGGCCGTGCTGATCGAGCGAGCCAGCATGCGATTAAAGTGGCCGTGCTCCAGGTGGTCCACGGCGATCCGCAGCAGGTCGGCACGCCCCGCCGCTCGGTCCTCCAGCGGGACACGCAGATGACGGTTGCCGCCGGCCCGCGCCACCCAGCCCGGTAGCGCCGCAGCGGAACAGTAGAGCAGCGCCGAATGGGGCGACAGGCGGGGCCCCTGGCCCTCGCGGCCACAGGCGGCGAACAACGCCTCGAAGGGGTCATCCGCCATTTCCGCTAGCGGGCTGGCGTCGACTATGAACAGCTCCACCCGCGGGCCAGCGGTGTGGCGCGGCAACTGCGTCAACGCCACCTCCAGCGAGGGGAAATGCAGCAGCTCCACCGACAGCTCCTGGCGGTTGGCCGCAGTGCTCGTCTGCAGATAGTCCTCGGCCTGGACCATCAGGGTCTCCAGCACCGCCTCGCTACGCGGCTGCCCGCCCAGCGCTCGGCACATTTCCTCCATGCACTCGGCGGCGTTCCAAGGTTCGCCCGATGCGACGGCCAATCCCCTCCCCAGCTGCTCGACGACGAAGGCCACGTCCTCGAACAGCCATTGCGCCTGTGTGATCAGGCATACCCCCAGCACTCCCTTCATGGATCCATCCTCTGCACAGGTTTCTCAATTGCCGCGGGTGTCGCCCGCGACTCCCTTTGCGCGCCTGTACAGCGTCACGCGCATCATGCTCCTTCAAGGGCAGCGCCCGTCCGCCTCCATGGCGGCCAGCCGCCTCCCTTCCTCCTGTTCCGTCACCTGCGCCAGGGTCTGCCGGCTGCCGAGGGCCAGGCCGGCCACGCCGAGCATGGCCAGCGTCAAGCCGAGCAGCATGCCGGTGTAGCCCAGGCGATCCAGGGCCACCCCGGCGAGCACGGGCACCGCCAGGCGCGAAACCACGAACAGGCTGGCCTGCAGGCCGTAGTCCGCGGCCTGACGCTGCTGCCGGGTGAAAAACATCATCAGGCCGAATACCAGCGCGGAGATGGCGCCCATGGCCGCCGCGACCAGCGCCGCGCCGACGACCAGGCCGAGCGTGCCTGCCCCCAGCCAGACCGCCGCGGTCAGGCTGGCCAGGGCGAGCAAGGCGAAGCCGGTGAACAGCGGCATCGCCTGCGCGGCGCCGATGAGGCGAATCAGCCGGGCACTCGCCACGCTGGCCAGGGCACCGATTACCCCGCCGCCCACCCCGGCCAGCCAGGCCACCCGCTCCGCCGGCATACCCTGGTCCAGCAGCAAGGGCTTGAGGTACAGCCAGCAGGCGCCGACAAAGGGAAAGCTGAGCAGCAGCAGGAAGGTCCACAGGCGCGCGCCCGGCTGCTCGAAATAACCGCGCCAGCCATCCCCGGGGGCAGTCCCCGGGCATGCTGCAGGCGGCGCCGGCGCCGCTTCGCCGAGCAGCGGCAGCAGCGCCGCGCCGAGCAGCAACGCCGCTGCCATCAGCAGAAACGGCGCCTGCCAGCCCCAGCGCTCGTGCACCAGCAGCATCAGCCCGCCGCCGGCGATGGCCGCGAGGAACAGCGCCGCCGAGCGGATCGCGCCGGCGCGCATGCGCTCACTCTCCGGCAGCAGCTTGATCGCCAGGGCGTTCACCGGAATGTCCGCCCAGGTCGCCAGGACGCCGGCGCACAGCGCCAGGACGAACAGCAGCCCACGGTTGCCGAGCAGCTCCTGACGCCCGATCAGAGCCAGGGTCGCCGCCAGCAGCAGGCACAGCAGCAAGGCCCAGCCCCGGTAATGGCCGCCGGAGAACCGCCAGCGCTCGACCGGCAGCGCCAGGAGGAACTTGAACACCGCCGGCAACCCGGCCAGCTGGAACAGGCCGATATCGGTGCCCGACCAGCCGTGCTGGCGCATCACCAGCGGTAAGCCCAGCAGCAGATAGATGCTCGGCAGCGCCAGGGCGAAGTTCAGCCAGCCGAACAGCGCCTGGCGCCCCAGCAGGGACCCTGCGGCGCGGCTCATGACGCGCTCCGGCGGCCGATCACGGCGGTGACCGGGGCCATGGGGAACGGGACCTCGCGAACCGTTTCCAACCCGCCGAAGCCGGCCCGTTCCAGGGCCTGGTACAGCTCGCCCGCGCGCGTCACGTGGCGGCCGAGCATGCGCATCGACAGGTAGTAGGGCAGCACCGCCAGCGCAGCGTCCGGGCTGGGCGGGATCTCCGCCTGGACGCAGACCAGCACCCCGCCCGGCCGTAGCGCGGCGAATATCCGGCACAGGGTGGCATGCGGGTCGGGGATGAAATGCAGTACCGAGGAACACCAGATCAGGTCGTAGCCTTCGCCCAGGGCGTCACGGGACAGGTCGCCGCCCCGCCCGCGCAGACGTCCGGCCAGCCCGGCCCGCTCGATGTTTTCCTGAGCCACGCTGGCTGTCTCCGGCAAGTCGAACACCTCGCCGCCGAGCGCGGGGTTGGCCTCGGCCAGGGCGATGGCGACCAGCCCGGGGCCGCCGCCCAGATCGAGCAGGCGCTCGGCCCCGGTGAATTCGGGCAGACGCCTGACCAGCGCCAGCGCCGCCGCGACCGTGGCGGCGCGCTGCTCCTGGGCGATCTGCAGGCGCGCCGCCGCCTGCCAGTTGGCCCCGGTCCCGGCGAGGTTGGGCGCGATGCGGGCCCGGCCGCTGCGCACCTGCTCACCCAACTGGTCGCCGAAATGACGCAGCGCCTGGGTGCGGAACAGCCAGGCATCGCCGCAATAGCGGGGGGATTCGCGACTCAGGTACTGCCCGGCGACCGCCCCGGTGCCATAGCGCCACTGGCCCGGCGCGGCATCGGCGCCCTGGCGCTCCAGCAGGCGCATGCTCCAGAGCAGCTCGAGCAGATGCGCGGTATTCGCCGGGTGCAGCTGCAGGCGCGCGGCCGCCTCGGCCGCCGACAGCGGCTCGGCGAGCAGCTCGAACAGCTGCAGTTCCAGGGCCAGGCGCAGGGCATCGGCCTGCACCGCCGCCTGGGAGATGTCCCAGAAGGGCTGCAGGGGGTGGCGGGCATCCGCTGGCGGGTGGCGGCTCATAGCTGGTAGCTCAGGCGCAGGCCCAGCTCACGGGGCTCGCTGTACACCCGGGCCATGCCATTGAGGAAGCCGACCGCGTCGTAGCGCTTGTCCGTGGCGTTGTCGAGATACAGGGCGATGCCGTAGTGCCCGTACTGGTAGCCGGCACTCAGGTCGAGCAGGGTGTAGCCGCCACGGCTGAAGCGGTTGGCGGAATCCAGATAGGTGCGCCCCACCCCGCTCAGCCCGGCCTGGGCGTACCAGCCGGCGGGGGCGTCGTAGCGCAGGCCGAGGTAGCCGTTCAGGTCCGGGGCGAAGGGGTTGTGATTGCCCCGGTGATCGGCACTGCCGTCACGGAAGCGCTCGAAGCGGGTGCGATTGATCCCCAGGGCGCCCTGTAGTCGCCAATCGCGCCCCAACAGGTACTCGGCCTCCAGCTCCAGACCGGTGGAACGAGCCTCGGCGGCGTTGCTGATGGAGACGGCGCCTGGCAGGAGGATCTGCTGGACCTGCATGTCGTCGATATCCATCCAGTAGAGCGCGGCGGCATAGCGCAGGCGGCGTTGCGCGCCCCAGCCCTTGAGACCGACTTCATAGGCGCGCACCTGCTCCGGGTCGTAGCCGGGAAAGTTCGAGGCGGCGGCGAAGGCGTTGAAGCCCCCGGCGCGAAAGCCTTCGGCGTAGCTGGCGTAGAGCTGGGCGTCCGGCGACCACTGGTACTGCAGCGCCAGCTTGGGGGTGAGACGTTGCCAGGCGTCGCGCTTGCGGGTGCCGCTGCGGGCCGACAGCTTGACCCTGTCCCGCTCCATGCGCGCCCCCAGGCTCAGCGACCAGCGCGCGGACAGCGGCAGCGTCCAATGGCCGAACAGCGCGGTGGAATTGCCACCCAGGTCCACCCGGGTGCGGCTCTGGCCCATGGGTGAGTGCTGGCGGAAGTCCAGGTCGTGGTCGTCACGATCCGCGTAGAAGCCCAAGAGCCACTGACCACTGGCCGCATCCCCCTCGAGGCGTAGCTCCTGGGACAGGTTGCTCAGGTGATGGTCACGCTCCAGCCGCAGCCGGTCGACGGGGAGAAAATCACTGTCCTGGCGGACCCGGTCGTAGAAGTCGCTGCTCGCGGTGATCGAGCGCAGCCGCAGGCCGGCGCCCAGTTCGTGGGCCAGATCCAGCGCCAAAGTGCGCCCGCTGGAGCGGTTCCAGCTCGGGGTCCCGGAGCGGACCTCGCGCCGGGAGGCAGCCACGTCCCCCCACTGCGAGCCGCCGTCCCGGTAGTCCTGACGGCTGTAACGCAGGGTGGCACTGCTGCGCGACGAAGGCGTCCAGCGCAGCACGGCACGACCGTTGTAGCGCGCGCGGTCGTCCTCACGGCCGCCGCGATGACGATTGTCGATGAAGCCGTCCTGCTCCAGCCACTCGCCGGCGATCCCGGCATACAGGCTGTCCGCCACCAGCGCCTGGCTGAGGTCGAAACGCAGCGAACGCCTGTCGCGACTCCCCAGGCTGGCATCGACCAGGGCATAGGGACTGTCGTCGGGCTGGCGCGTATGGAGGCTCAGCACCCCGGCCTCGGCATTGCGCCCGTACAGCGTCGCTTGCGGCCCACGCAGGACCTCCACCCGCTCGACACCCAGCAGGTTGCTGTCGAACCCTTGCCCCATCAGGGTCGGGACGCCATCGACCAGCATCAGCATCGAAGAGGAGAACGCGGTGGCGCTGGAGGTCAGCCCCCGCATCACCGGGAGATTGGTGCCCGACTGGCCAAACGGTTGGAAGGCGAAGCTGGGCGTGCGCCGTGCCAGCCCCTGCAGGTCTTCCACCGCCGCGGCGCGCAGATCCTCGCCATAGAACACCGAGAGGCTGCCCGGCACCTCCTCCTGACGCTGCGCGAGCTTGTTGGCCGTCACCGTGACGGAAGGCAGGACCTGCTCGGCCCTGGCCGCACTCGCCAGAATGTGGGCGATTACCAGCACCCCGACGCCCGATAAAGCATGCTTACCCATCGTTTCCCCGCAGAAACAAGCACAGATGAACTCATGCGAAACCCCGCAAGCAGGGTTTCTGTCATCCGACTCATGCTATTGACGAGGGGGAATCTTAGAGATAAATACGAATGAGTATCATGTATGTTTGTATGATTTCAGGATCTAGCTGTATCCATAAGGGAGGAAACAGAGCATGGCCGCATTCCAGAAAGCACTGCAGTCGCACCGCCTGGAGATGACCCAGACCCGCTTGAACCAACGCCAAGAGGGCGGCTGGGAGCGTCACCGCCTCCCCGAAGTCTATGGCGAGTGCTACTCCGAACGTCTCCCGCTGGACGACGGCCTGGTGGTGGTGCGCTCGCGCTACCACCCGACGCGCAATCTGGTCGAAGAAACGGTCAACCCCCACGACCGCCGCATGCTGGTCATCACCTACGGCATCCAGGGGCGCTCGGTGTACGCGGGCACGGATGGCTATTCCCTCGACTTCCGGGCCGGCTACACCACCATCACCGCCTTCCGCTGCAGCCATGGCGAACGATGCTACGAGGCCGGCGCGACCGTCTCCCAGCTACGCCTGCTGGTCGGCGAAGGCGTGCTCTGTCGCTACCTCGGGGCCGAGCGGGCGGCGGCCCTGCTGGCCACCGACTGCATCCGCCAGCTGGCCTTTCACAAGACCTCCCGAGCCAGCAGTGCCCACGCCGGCGCCCTGGCCCAGCACCTGCTGCAAAACGGCAGCGGCACGCTGGACGCCCACATCCACGCCCTGACCCTGCTGTCCGAGCAGCTGAGCGCCATAGCCCCGTCGGCCAGGAACAGCCCGCAACTCGGCCTGGCCGATATCGAGAAGCTGGAACGAGCCCGCGACCTGATGCTGGAGCAGATGGACCAGGCGCTGACGATCCCCTACCTCAGCGCAACCGTGGGACTGAACGAGTTCAAGTTCAAGCAGGGCTTCCGCCAGCACTTCAAGACCACGCCCCATCAGATGCTCAACGAGCTGCGCATGCGCAAAGCCTACGCGCTGCTGGAAACCGGCTGTCAGGTCGCCCAGGCGGCTTACCGGGTGGGCTATCGCCATCCGAACAACTTCAGCGCCGCGTTCTCCAGCTTCTTCGGCAAGTCGCCCAAGTCCGTGTTTGGCAAGCGGCGCTAGCCGGACTCGGTGAGGGTCGCCAGCCGCTTCAGTGGCTCAGGAAGTCCAGCACCTGACGGGTGAAGGCGGCAGCGGCCTCGACGTTGGACAGGTGCGCGGCGGGCAGCTCGATCAGGCGCGCGCCGGCGATGCGCTCGGCCAGGAAGCGGCCATCGGCCAGGGTGGTCACCGGATCGGCGCTGCCGGCGACGATCAGGGTTGGCGCGCGGATCGCACCGAGCCGCTCGCGGTAGTCGACATCGCGCACCGCCGCGCAGTTGGCCGCATAGCCCTGGGGCGAGGTCTGCGCGAGCATCGCCACCACGGGCTCGACCTTCGCCGGCTCGGCCGCGGCGAAGGCGGCGGTGAACCAGCGCGCGATGGAGGCGTCGCGCAAGGCCTGCATGGCGGCCTGGCCGTCGCGCAGCACAGTGTCGATGCGCGGGTTCCACACCTCGGGGCCGGCGATCTTCGCCGCGGTGTTGCACAGCACCAGCTTGTCCAGGCGCTCGCCGGCGTTGATCGCCAGCCATTGGCCGATCAGCCCGCCCATGGACAGACCGCAGAAATGCGCCTTGGCGATGTCCAGGGCATCGAGCAACGCCAGTACGTCGCGGCCATTCTGCTCGATGCTGTAGAAGCCTTCGCTGACCAGCGAGTGGCCATGGCCGCGGGTGTCGTAGCGCAGCACACGGAAATGCTCGGTGAATGCCGGCATCTGCGCGTCCCACATGTGCAGGTCGGTGCCCAGGGAGTTGGACAGGACCAGCACCGGCGCGCCGGCCGGCCCTTCGAGCCGATAATTCAGTTCACCGTCGGCGAGTCGGACGACAGGCATGACGCAGTTCCTCACTAGATCATTCATTTCAAGACGCTGCCCCGGAGGCGCGACTGCTGTCGGCTGTGCAGCGGGGCGGCGCAGTGCTCAGTATCGCTGAATCAGACGCGCTCGATAGCCAGGGCCAGGCCCTGGCCGACGCCGACGCACATGGTCGCCAGGCCTTTCTTGCCAGCGGATTTCTCCAGCTGGTGCAAGGCGGTCAGCACCAGGCGTGCGCCGCTCATGCCCAAGGGATGGCCGAGGGCGATGGCGCCGCCATTCGGGTTGACCTGGGCCGCGTCGTCGGCCAGGCCGAGGTCGCGCAGCACCGCCAGGCCCTGGCTGGCGAAGGCTTCGTTGAGCTCGATCACGTCGAAATCGCCGACGGCTACGCCCAGCCGCTCGCACAGCTTGCGCACCGCCGGCACCGGGCCGTAGCCCATGATGCGTGGCGCCACCCCGGCACTGGCCATGCCCAGCACCCGCGCCCGCGGAGTCAGGCCGTGTTTCTGCACCGCCTCGGCACTGGCCAGGATCAGCGCCGCAGCGCCGTCGTTGACCCCCGAGGCGTTGCCGGCGGTGACCGTCTTGTCCGGGCCATTGACCGGCTTGAGCCTGGTCAGCACCTCCAGGCTGGTGTCGGGGCGCAGGTGCTCGTCCTGCTCGATGAGGGTATCGCCCTTACGGCCCTTGATCAGCACCGGGACTATCTCCTCGGCGAAGAAGCCGGCGGCCTGGGCGGCGGCGGCGCGCTGCTGGCTGCGCAGGGCGAAGGCGTCCTGGTCGGCGCGACTGATCCGGTAGTCGTCGGCGACGTTGTCGGCGGTCTGCGGCATGGCATCCACGCCGTACTGGGCCTGCATCAGCGGGTTGATAAAGCGCCAGCCGATGGTGGTGTCCTCGATCTTCTGGGTGCGGCCGTAGGCGCTGTCGGCCTTGCCCATGACATAGGGCGCGCGGGACATGGACTCGACGCCGCCGGCGATGGCCAGCTCCATCTCGCCGCTGGCGATGGCGCGGAACGCCGTGCCGATCGCATCCATGCCCGAGGCGCACAGGCGGTTGAGGGTCACCCCCGGCACCGTGTCCGGCAGACCGGCCAGCAGCGAAGCCATGCGCGCGACGTTGCGGTTGTCCTCGCCGGCCTGATTGGCGCAGCCGAGGAATACCTCATCGATTTGGCTCGGGTCGAGCCGCGGGTTGCGCTCGATCAGCGCCTTGAGCGGCACCGCCGCCAGATCGTCCGCACGTACCGGCGCCAGGCCACCGCCGAAGCGGCCGATGGGGGTGCGCACGGCATCGCAGATATAGACGTCGCGGCTCATTCCTCACCTCCGGCCTGGCCGTGGGCGGCCGCGGTGCGGGCCTCCAGGGCGCGCAGGGCTTCGAGCTCCAGCGCCGTCGGCGCCGCGGTCTCGGCGACGCTGTCGGCGAAACGGATGGCCCAACCGGTGGCGGCCACCACCTGCTCGCGGCTGACTCCCGGGTGCAGCGAGGTGACGATGAATTCGTGGGTGCCGGCTTCCGGCTCCATGATGCACAGGTCGGTGATGATGCCCACCGGGCCGGCGCCGGGCAGGCCCAGCTGCTTGCGGTGGTCGCCGCCCTCGCCATGGCCGACCGAGGTGATGAAGGCCAGCTTGTCGACGAAGGTGCGGTGCGACTGCTTGAGGATGATCAGCACCTGCTTGGCCGATCCGGCGATCTCCGGCGCGCCGCCGGCGCCCGGCAGGCGTACTTTCGGCGAGTTGTAATCACCAATGACGGTGGTGTTGATATTGCCGTACTTGTCGACCTGGGCGGCGCCGAGGAAGCCCACGTCGATGCGCCCGCCCTGCAGCCAGTAGCGGAAGATCTCGCCGGTCGGCACCACGGTGTCGGCGGTCTCGGCCAGTTCGCCGTCGCCGATCGACAGCGGCAGCACGCTGGGCTTGGCGCCGATCGGGCCGGATTCGTAGATCAGCACCACGTCCGGCGAGGAGGTCAGGCGCGCCAGGTTGGCGGCCTTCGAGGGCAGGCCGATGCCGACGAAGCATACCGCGCCGTTGTTCAGGCGGCGGGCCGCGGCCACGGTCATCATTTCATTGGTGCTGTAGGCGCTCATTACTTGGCCTCCTGCTGCGCGGCCAGTTTGGCCTGGAACTCTGAGAAGTCGGCGGTGCCGCGGATGTACTGGTCGATCCAGGCGGTGAAGCTCTCGCGATCGCGGGCGATCGGGTCCCAGGCCTGGTAGAAGCGGTTGTCGCGCTCGGAGTAACCCAGGGCGTAGGACGGATGGGCGCCGCCCGGTACATGGCAGACCGCGCTGAGCGCCCAGCTCGGCAGCACGCAGGCGTTCATCGGCGCGTTCAGGTCGTCGACGACCTCCTCCACCGTGACGATGCAGCGCTGGGCCGCCAGGGCCGCTTCCTTCTGCACGCCGAGGATGCCCCAGAGCAGCACGTTGCCCTTGCGGTCGGCCTTCTGCGCGTGGATCACGGTGACGTCCGGGCGCACCGAGGGCACCGCCGCCAGCACCTCACCGGTGAACGGACAGGTGACCGTCTTGATCAGCGGGTTGACCTTGGGCAGGTCGGAGCCGGCATAGGCGCGCAGCACGGCGAACGGCAGACCCGAGGCTCCGGCGACATAGGCGTTGGCCAGGTCGGCGTGGCTGTGCTCCTCGATCTCCAGGGGCTGCGGCCAGCCCTTCTCCACCGCGTCGCGCAGACGGTGCAGGGAACCGACGCCGGGGTTGCCGCCCCAGGAGAACACCAGCTTCCTGGCGCAGCCGGCACCGATCAGCAGGTCGTAGACCAGGTCAGGGGTCATGCGCACCAGGGTCAGCTCGCGCTTGTTCTGGCGGATCAGCTCGTGGCTGGCGGCGGTGGGGATCAGGTGGGTGAAGCCTTCGAGGGCGACGGTGTCGCCGTCGTTGACGAAGCGCTTGACCGCTTCGCCAAGGGAAATGAGTTCGGCCATCGGAGTTACTCTCGCTCGGTTGACGGTGCCACCGCGCGGCGGTGGCGGCTGAGTCAACGGTAAGCCGAGTCAGCCGGCCAAACAATCCGATAATCGCTTATCCGTGCGATTAACGAACAGTGTCTGATCCAGCCCTTCGACCATGCCCTGGGCCAGGGCGCGCTGCTCATGCAGGCGCTGGACGATGCGCTCGACTATCTCCAGCCGCGCCGTCGCGCCCGCACGCATCTCGCCCATGGCACCCAGGGCCGCGGCGGCTTTCTCCAGGCCGGTGCGGGTGGACTGGCCGATATGCTCGACGCCGGCCCGCGCCTCCTGCGCCGACTGCTGCAGGCCGCCGGCGATCTGGCGGATCTGCTCGCTGGACTCGTTGGCGCGCTGGGCCAGGTGGCGCACCTCGTCGGCCACCACGGCGAAGCCGCGGCCATGTTCGCCGGCCCGCGCCGCCTCGATGGCCGCGTTGAGCGCCAGCAGGTTGGTCTGCTTGGCGATGTCCTGGATGCTGCCGACCAGGGCGCCGATGCGCAGCGACTGCTGCGACAGGCCATCGAACACCTGGTCGATGCTTTCCATGTAGCCGGCCAGGTCGCGGATCGCCGCCTCGCACGCCTGGATGCTGGCGGCGCTGAACTGCACCTTCTCCCCGCCCGCCCGTGCCAGCTCAGTGGCGTACTGCATGTCCTGTTCGGTGCGCAGGATGCCGTCGAGCAACTGGGCCAAGGGTGGGCGCAACGACAGAGCGGGATCGGCCGCCGGTGCAGCGAGCGGCGCCGGCGGCAATAGCGGCGCCTGCGGCTCGGCTGCCGGCGCGGGTGGCGCCGGCACCTGCACTTCGACCAGGGCCGGCGGCAGCCTGTGGTACAGCAGCCCGGCCAAGACGAGGCTGACCAGCACCCAGGCGGCCAGCGGACCATGCAGGTTGCTGTCCAGCAACAGGCCGGCGGCGGCCAGCGCCGCCGTCAGCTGCAGCAACGCCGCCAGGGACTTGAGCCGCCCCTGGCGGGGCTCGCGGTCGACCCGGCTCATCGATGGATTCACTGAACTCATAGGCCGATATGCTCCTGCAGAATCTGCGGCTGGCGCTTCAGCTCGGCGCTGGCGCCGTCGTAGACCACCCGCCCCTTGACCATGATCATGCTGCGGTCGGTGAGGTCGAGCAGCACGTTGACGTTCTTGTCCACCACCAGGGTGGCGATGCCGCTGGCCTTGATCAGGCGGATGACCTGCCAGATCTCCTTGCGGATCAGCGGCGCCAGGCCCTCGGTGGCCTCGTCGAGGATCATCAGCTCGGGGTTGGTCATCAGCGCGCGACCGATCGCCACCATCTGCTGCTCACCGCCGGAGAGGTTGCCGGTCAGGTGCTTGATGCGCTCGGCCAGACGCGGGAAGGTCTCCAGCACCCGCTCCAGGTCCCAGTCGCGGCGCCCGTCCAGGCCCGGGCGGGCGGCCATGATCAGGCTCTCGCGCACGCTCAGGTTGGGGAACATGCCCCTGCCCTCCGGCACGTAGCCGATGCCGCGGCGGATGATCTGGTGGGTGGGGCGGCCGCTGCAGTGTTCGCCGCGGATCAGCACCTCGCCGCGACGTGCCGGGGTCAGGCCGAGCAGCGAGCGGATGGTGGTGCTCTTGCCCATGCCGTTGCGCCCCATCAGCGCCAGGGTCTCGCCTGGCTGGATATGCAGGTCGACGCCATGCAGGACATGGCTGTTGCCGTAGTAGGTGTGCAGGCCGGTGGCCTGCACCAGGGCTTGTGTGCTCATCAGAACTGCTCCTCGCCGTCGCCCAGATAGGCCTGCTGTACCGCCGGATCGTTGCGCACCTGCTCCAGCGGCCCGCTGGCCAGCATCTCGCCGTTGACCATCACGGTCAGGGTGCTGGCGATGCTGAACACCGCGTCCATGTCGTGCTCGACCAGGACCATGGCGTACTGCTTGGACAGGCTGGCCAGCAGCTCGACCACCCGCGCCGACTCGTCCTTGCCCATGCCGGCCATGGGCTCGTCGAGCAGCAGGAAGCTCGGTTCGGTGGCCAGCACCATGCCGATCTCCAGCTGGCGTTGCTCGCCGTAGCTCAGGGCATCGGCCAGGGTGTCGCGGTGCCGGGCCAGGCCGCACAGTTCCAGCGCCCGCTCGGCGCGCTCGCGCACCTCGGCATAGGCCTCGCAGCGGCGGAAGAAGCGGAAGGAGTTCTTCAACCGCGACTGCGCCGCCAGCCAGCAGTTCTCCAGGCAGGTGAAGCCGGGGAAGATATTGGTGCGCTGGAAGCTGCGGCCGATGCCCAGGTGCGATACCCGGTTGGGCGCCAGGCCCGTGATGTCGCGACCGTGAAAGAGGATCTGCCCGGCGCTGGGCTGCAGATGGCCGGACAGCAGGTTGACCATGGTGCTCTTGCCGGCGCCGTTGGGCCCGATGATCGCGTGCACCTCGCAAGGCGCCACGCTCAGGGAGATGTCGTTGACCGCGTGCAGGCCGCCGAACGCCTTGCTCAGTCCGCGGGTTTGCAGAACAGGGACAGTCATACGCCGGCCTCCTTCTTGAGCGTCTCGTCGGTGGGTGGGGCGACCGCGGCCTGGCGCCGGGTGCCGAGCTGCAGCAGCAGACCGGCGATACCGTGCGGCAGCAACAGCACCATGGCGATGATCACCAGGCCCATGGGCAGCTCCCAGTGCGGGGTCAGGCCGGCGAACATCTGATGCAGGCCCTCGAAGGCGAAGGCGCCGAGAATGGGGCCGAACAGGCTACCCATGCCGCCGAGGATGACCATCACCAGGGCGTGGGCCGAGAGCTGCCAGCTGACCTGGCTGGGGCTGACGAAGCCGTACTGGGTGGCCGAGAGCATGCCGGCGTAGCCGGCGATGGTGCCGGCGATAACGAAGGCCACCAGCTTGTAGAACAGCGGGTTGTAGCCCATGGAGCGAACCCGCTCCTCGTTGCTCTTGATGCCCAGCAGCACCCGGCCGAACGGCGCGCGCAGGAAGGTGCGCAGCAGCAGGTAGACCAGCACCAGCGAACCCAGCACTAGGTAGAACAGGCTGCGCGGATTCTCCAGATCCAATAGCTGTACGCCGGCGATCGCCACTTCGGGCTTGAGGAACAGGTAGATGCCATCCGAGCCGCCGGCGAAGGCGGCATCGTGGAACAGGTAATAGAGCATCTGCGAGAAGGCGATGGTCGCCATGATGAAGAAGATGCCCGAGGTGCGGATGATCAGCAGGCCCATCAGCAGCGCGGCGGCGGCGCTGACGCCCAGGCACAGGGGCAGCGCCAGCCAGAAACTGACCGCCTCGTACTCCGGGGCGAACAG
Source organism: Pseudomonas sp. MBLB4123 (assembly GCF_051904775.1). Lineage (NCBI taxonomy): Bacteria > Pseudomonadati > Pseudomonadota > Gammaproteobacteria > Pseudomonadales > Pseudomonadaceae > Pseudomonas > Pseudomonas sp. MBLB4123. The sequence continues at coordinate 865,110 of NZ_CP196711.1, read as the reverse complement.
CACCAGGCTGTAGCCGGCGATGCCGAAGAAAGCCGCCTGGGCCAGGCTGACCATGCCGGTCACGCCGACCAGCAGGTCGAGGCTCAGGGCCACCAGGGCGAGGATCATGATGTGGGTCAGTTGCTGCAGGTGGAAGCCATGCTGCTCGCCGCTGAGGCTCTCGCCGAACAGCGGAAAGCCGGCCAGCAGCAAGACCAGCACCAGCAGCAGGTAACGGATGCTTGGGGGTAAGGGACGCATGGGGCGTTTCCTCCGAGGGGCAGGTGTCAGGCGAACAGCCCGCGAGGTTTGAACAGCAGCACGACGGCCATCAGCAGGTAGATCGCCATGCCCGCGTATTGCGGTGCCAGCACCGCGCCCCAGGTGGCGGTCAGGCCGACCAGCAGCGCGGCGAAGAAGGCGCCACGAATCGAACCCAGACCGCCGATCACCACCACCACGAAGGCGATGATGAGGATCTGGTTGCCCATGCCCGGGTACACCGAGGACAGCGGTGCGGCGATCATCCCGGCGAACGCGGTAAGCGCCGTGCCGGCGGCGAATACCAGGGTGTAGACGACGCGGATATTGATGCCCAGGCCCTGGACCATCTCGCGATTGCTGGCGCCGCCACGGATGACGATGCCCAGGCGGGTGCGCTGCAGGACCAGGTACATGGCCAGGGCGATCAGCCCGCAGACTACGGAGACGAACAGCCGGTATACCGGGTACTCGAGGGTCTCGGTGAGCCGTACCGAGCCTTCCAGCAGCGCCGGAATGGCCACGCTGTGGACATCGTTGCCCCAGACGATGCTGCGCAACGCGTCGATCACCAGGATCAGGCCGAAGGTCATCAGCACCTGGTCGAGGTGGTCGCGGCTATACAGCGCCTGGATCAGGAAGCGTTCGATCAGCACCCCGAGCAGGGCCGCCAGTGGCAGGCCGAGGAGGATGGCGAGAAACAGGTTGCCGGTCAGCGCGGTCAACCAGAAGGCCAGGTAGGCGCCGACCATGTAGAGGGCGCCGTGGGCCAGATTGATGATGTGCATGATGCCGAAGATCAGGGTCAGGCCGCTGGCGATGAGAAACAGCAGCAGGCCGTACTGCAGACCGTTCATGGTCTGGATCAGAACTGTAGGAAAATCCATCGGGAATACCTGGCGTAGACGAGTGGGCCGGCCCCGCGCACCCAGGGTGCGCGGGGCCGGGTGCCGCAGGGCTGGCTAGAGCTTGCAGCCCGGTGCCGGATCGGCCAGGTCTGCGGCCGCGATACCGGCCACCTGGTTGACGCCGCCCTTCACCTCGCGCAGGTAGACGTTCTGCACCGGGTTGTGGGCCTTGGAGAAGGTCCACGCGCCGCGCGGGCTGTCGATGCGCGCCTGGCCCATCGCGCCGATCCAGGCCGCACGATCGGTGGTGTTACCGGCGACCTTCTGCAGCGACTGGACCAGCAGCAAGCCGCTGTCGTAGCCCTGCACCGCGTAGACGTCCGCCTCCTTGCCGAACCGCTGGCGGTACTGGTCGCGGAAGCCGCGGTTGCGCTCGGTGTCCAGGCTGTCGGCATAGTGCAGCGTGGTCAGCAGGCCTTCGGCCGCCTGGCCCTGGGCCGCCAGGGTGCCCTCGGTGAGGAAGCCCGAGCCCAGCAGCGGGATCTTGCCCTGCAGCCCGGCGGCGGCGTAGTCCTGGACGAACTTGGCGGCGCCGCCGCCGGCGAAGAAGACGAATACCGCATCCGGCTTCAGCGCGGCGATCTCGGTCAGCTGCGACTGGAATTCCACATCCGGGAAGGGCACGTAGATCTCCTTGCTGACACGGCCGCCGGCCTTCTCGAAGCCCTCCTTGAAGCCGTCCACCGACTCGGTGCCGAAGCCGTAGCGCCAGGCCACTGTGACGATGTTCTTGTAGCCCTTGTCGGCGGCTACGTGGCCCATCGGGTAGGCGGTCTGCCAGGAGCTGAAGGAGGTGCGGAAGATGTTCGGCGCACACAGCGGACCGGTGGCGGCGTTGAAGCCGGCGTTGGGGATGATCAGCGGCACGCCGCTGTCGCGGGCCACCTTGACCGCGCCCATGCCGACCCCCGAATGCACCGGGCCCACCACCACGTCGACCTTGGCGCCATCGACCAGTTTCTGCATGTTCGGCACGGCCTTGCCCGGGTCGGCCTCGCTGTCGACGCTGACATATTCCACGGTACGCCCGCCGAGCGACCCGCCCTGCTCTTCGATGGCCATCTTCATGCCGTTGGTGATGGCCTCGCCGAGGGCCGCGTAGGTGCCGGTATAGGGCAGCAACAAGCCGACCTTGACCGGGTCGGCGGCCTGCGCATTGCCGAACAGGGCCAGCGTGAGGGCGGCGGAGCTGAGGGTGATACCGATTTTCTTATAGTTGTTCATCGTGGTTATCCATTGACGCGAGTTTATGGGAGGTGTCGCCTATCTCCGCCGCGCCGCTCTGCCCCCCGGGCCAGAGCGGCCAGGGGCTTAGAGCAGGTTCCAGGTGTAATTGAAAATCAGCCGGTTCTCGTCGACGTCGGTGCGGTAGTTGGAGCGCGCGGTGACGTTGCGCACCTTGACGTTCAGGCCCTTGAGCGAACCGCTCTGCACCACGTAGCCGATGTCCAGGTCGCGCTCCCACTCCCTGCCCTCGAAGCCGCGGCCGGTGTCGACGTTGTCGCCTTGGATGTAGCGCACCCCGGCCACCAGGCCCGGCGCGCCCAGGGCGGCGAAGTCGTAGTCGTAGCGGACTTGCCAGGAGCGCTCGTCGGCCGAATCGAAGGCGTAGGTCGGTACCTCGTTGCCCAGCGGGCTGACGTTGGCGAACACGCGCGGCAGGCCGTCGTCGCCGAACATCGCCTGGTAGCCCAGGTAGAAGGTGTGGGCGCCGTACTTGGCCGACAGCAGCGAATACGCCGCCTGGTTGTCCAGCTGGCCCAGCAACTGTTCGCCGTCCTCGGCCGAGTCGAAGTAGCCGAGGTTGGCACCCAATACCCAGTCGCCCACCGGCTCGCTGTGCTTGAGGCTGAAGTAGCGCTGGTTGTAGAGGTCCTGCAGCTGCGAGTACCAGGCGCCGACCGCGGTGCGGCCTTGGTTGAAGGCGTAATCGGCGCCGCCGTAGTTGAAACGGTCGCTGGTGATCAACTGACCGGCCTGGCGCCGCGGGACGAAACCCACCATGGCGCCGAGCTCGCCGTCACCCGCTTCGTTGCGCAGGCTGGTGGAACGCAGCTGGCCGGCCTGCAGGGTCAGCCCGGCGATCTCGTTGGAGACCAGGCTGGCGCCCTGGTAGGTCGGCGGCAGCAGGCGGATATCGCCGAAGTAGAGCACCGGCAGCATCAACTGCTGCTCGCCGACCTTCAGCTCGGTCTTCGATACCTTGACCTTCAGCGCCGCGCCCAGGCGGCTGTACTCGTCGGCCGCCCTGCCCTCGTCAGTCACCGGCAGCAGGCCGGTATTGACCCGGTCCGGGCTGCTGTCGAGCTTGAGGCCGAGCAGGCCCACGGCATCGACGCCAAAACCGACGGTGCCCTGGGTATAGCCGGACTTGAAGTTGAGGATGAAGCCCTGGGCCCACTCCTCGGCCTTGGACTGCTGGTTAGGCCCGACGATATCGGAGTAGTCGCGACTGAAGTAGTAGTTGCGCGCCGTGAGGGTGGCGCTGCTGCCGGCGACGAAGCCGTCTTCGGCCGCCATCAGACTAGCGGGCAAGGCCAGGGCGACGGCCAGGGACAAGGGGGCCCGCAATACGCGGGGTGCACGGATCGATTGCATCATCGTTTCACTCTTTGTAGTTGTTGTCGTGGTGTTGACTTCCACCCTTGCCGGCCATGCGGCGCGGCAACGCAAGCGGGTGGTCTTACCCCGCCCTGCCCCGGTATCCCCCAGGCAAGGCGGCAATAACCGCTGGAACGGCCGGCCTAGCGCGCCACCTCCCGTTCACCCAGCGCCTCGGCCCGGGGCGCCTGGTCGATACGTCGCGCGCCGAGCAGCAGATGGGCGGCGATACCGAAGATCAGGCCCCAGAAGGCGGCCGACAGACCGAGCAGGGACATGCCCGAGGCCGTCACCAGGAAGGTGATCAGCGCCGCTTCGCGGTCCTCCGGCACCGACATGGCGCCGGCCAGGGCACCGGCGATGGCGCCGAACAGCGCCAATCCGGCCAGCGCGGCGATCAGCTCCTTGGGCAAGGCGCTGAACAGCGACACCAGGGTCGCGCCGAACAGGCCCAGCAGCAGGTAGCACAGGCCGCCGACGACGCCGGCCACGTAGCGTTTGCGCGGGTCTTCATGGGCCTCGCGGCCGGTGCAGATGGCCGCGGTGATGGCCGCCAGGTTCAGGCCGTGGCAGCCGAATGGCGCCAGCAGCAGACTGCCCAAGGCGCTGGCGCTGATGATCGGGCTGGCCGGGGTCTGGTAGCCGGCGTTGCGCAGCACCGCCATGCCGGGCACGAACTGCCCGGTCAGCGCCACCATCACCAGCGGCAAGGCGATATTCAGGGTCGCCGCCAGGCTGAACTCCGGGGTGATCCACACCGGCACGGCCAGGCCGATCACCAGCGCTTCGCCATGCAGTTCGCCATTGGCGAAGGCGACCAGACCGCCGACCAGCAGCACCGCCATCACCGCGTAGCGTGGCAGCAGGCGCTTGCAGATCAGGTAGGTAGCGAACATCGCCAGCACCAGCACGGGCTGGCTCTTCAGCGAGACGAACAGGCCGGTGCCGAAGCTGAACAGGATGCCGGCCAGCATGGCCGCGGAGATCGCCGCCGGCAGGCGGCCGATGATGCGGTCGAAGGCGCCGGACAGGCCGACCAGGAGGATGATCAGGTTGGCCACCAGGTAGGCGCCGATCGCCTCGTTCAGGCTGATCTGCGGCAGCAGTGTGACCAGCAGCGCCGAGCCCGGCGCCGACCAGGCGATGACCAGCGGCACCCGGTAGCGCAGGCTCAGGCCGATGCCGAGCACGGCGCTGCCGATGGAGATGGCCCAGACCCAGGACGACAACACGGCATGGGACAGGCCGGCGCTGTCGGCCGCCTGGAAGATGATCACCAGGGGCCCGGCGTAGGAAATCAGCGTGGCGATGCAGCCTGCCACCAGGGCAGACAGCGAGAAATCGTGGAACAAGGTTTTCATAAGACCTCGTCGTCAGGGTGCAGCTCGCCATCCGTGGCCAGAAGCCCGGATCGCTGTTGTTGTGGGTGAAGCGGGGAGCCCTCGGGTGGATGACGCGCTAGCCATCCACCGGCGGACCTTGGCGATAGGCGTGGGTAGATGAAAACCGCGTCATCCACCCTGCCCTTCAGGCGTCCTGCAGGGCCCGCGGACGCTGGCTGCGCAGCTCGGCGGCCGGCGCCGGCGCCTTCTGCACCTCGAAGTCGAACACCAGTTCGGCGAAGCGACCCTGCACGCCACGGGCCTCGGCCGCGGCGGCGTCCTCGACGAAGCGCAGCTTGCCGACCAGGCCCTCGCGGGTGGCGTAGGCGAAGTCGTCCCACAGGTACTTATCGCCATCCAGGTTGATCTGGGTGGTCAGGTGGCGGTGGCCCGGCGCCGAGACGAAGAAGTGGATATGCGCCGGACGCTGGCCGTGGCGGCCGAGCAGGTCCAGGCATTCCTGGGTCGGGCCGTCCGGGGCGCAGCCGTAGCCGCTCGGCACGATGCTGCGCGCGCGATAGCGGCCTTCGGCGTCGGTGACGATGCGCCGGCGCAGGTTGTACTCGCTCTGGCTCTTGTCGAAGAAGGAGTAATTGCCCTTGGTGTTGGCGTGCCACAGGTCGACCACCGCGCCGGCCACGGGCTGGCCGTCGATGTCGCGCACCACGCCCTCGAGGAACATCACCGTGGCCTCGGCCAGTTCGCTGCCGTCGTCCATCCGTGCCTCGCCCTCGCAGATCGGCGCGCCGGCCACGTACAGCGGGCCCTCGATGGTCCGCGGGGTACCGCCGGTGAGGCCGGCTTCGGCGTCCTTGGCATCCTGCAGCAGGTCGAGGAAGTGCTCCAGGCCCAGGCCCGGCACCAGCAGGCCGAACTCGCTGCGTGCGCCCAGGCGGTTGAGGTAGTCGACGGCGGTCCAAAACTCGTCGTCGCTTACCTGCAGGTCTTCGATGATCTTCGCCGCGTCGTTGATGATGCGCAGCATGATCTGCTTGACCCGCGGGCTGCCCTGGTCGTTAGTGAGGCCGGCGGCCTCTTCGAAGAACTTCTGGATCTCGGCAGTGTGGGAAATCTTGATAGTCATGACGGTTAACCTCGCGTTGTTGTTATGGCGCCGGGCTTAGCGGTCGTCGGAATGGATCGACGAGGGATGGCGGCACAGGCCGTCGATCTCGATATCCATGTAGGGAAACAGCGGCAGCTGCATCAGGGTGTCGTGCAGCGCCTCGACGCTCTCCAGGTCGAACACGCTGTAGTTGGCGTAGTGCCCGGCGATGCGCCACAGGTGGCGCCAGGTGCCCTCGCGCTGCAGCCGCTGGGCCAGTTCCTTCTCATCGGCCTTGAGCTGGGTGGCGCGGGCCGGGTCCATGTCCGCCGGCAGTCTTACGGTCATCTTCACGTGGAACAGCATGGGATCGATCTCCTCGTTAGGGACGGCGGAAGAACGCCAGGCGCTCTTCGTCCAGGGTCAGACCCAGGCCCGGGGTCGCCGGCACCTGCAGGTGGAAGTCGCGGTACTGCGGCGCCTCGGTGACGATCTCCTCGGTCAGCAGCAGCGGGCCGAACAGCTCGGTGTGCCAGGTCAGCTGACGCAGGGTGAGGAAGGCATGGGCCGAGGCCAGGGTGCCGATGGCGCCCTCGAGCATGGTCCCGCCGTACAGGGCGATGCCGGCGCTTTCGGCGATCTGCGCGGTACGCAGCACGGCACGCGGGCCGCCGTTCTTGGCGATCTTCAGGGCGAAGATGCTCGCCGCGCCGTCGGCCGCCAGGCTGAAGGCGTCCTCGACGCTCTCGATCGACTCGTCGGCCATGATCGGCGCCGGGCTGCGCTGGTTCAGGCGGATCTGCCCGCCACGGTTGATCCGTGCGATGGGCTGCTCGATCAGGTCGATGCCGTTGTCGCCGAGGATGCGGCAGGCGCGCAGGGCCACCGATTCGTCCCAGGCCTGGTTGACGTCGACCCGCACGCTGGCCGAGTCGCCCAGGGCCTGCTTGATGGCGATCACATGCTTGAGGTCGCGGTTGACCTCGCCGGCGCCGATCTTCAGCTTGAAGATGCGGTGGCGGCGCGCCTCGAGCATCTGCTCGGCCTCGGCGATGTCCTTGGCGGTGTCGCCCGACGCCAGGGTCCAGGCCACTTCCAGGCTGTCGCGCACGCGGCCGCCGAGCAGCTCGCTGACCGGCAGGCCGAGGCGCTTGCCCTGGGCGTCGAGCAGCGCGCTTTCGATGCCGGACTTGGCGAAGGTGTTGCCCTTGGCCGCCTTGTCCAACCGCTGCATGGCGGCGTTGATGTTGGCCGCGTCCTGGCCGAGCAGCAGCGGGCCGAGGTGGCTGTCGATGTTCTGCTTGATGCTCTCCGGGCTCTCGTTGCCGTAGGCCAGGCCACCGATGGTGGTGGACTCGCCCAGGCCTTCGATACCGTCGGCGCAGCGCAGGCGGATCACCACCAGGGTCTGCTGCTGCATGGTGTGCATCGCCAGCTTGTGCGGGCGGATGGTCGGCAGATCGACGATGATCGCCTCGATGCTTTCGATCAGGACAGGGTTCATTTCAGGTTCCGCAGGGTAGTAATCAGGAAGCCGCCACCGCAGCACCCGGCGCGGTACGTTGACTGCGCTGGCTGCTGAGGACGAACAGGGTCATGGCGACGGCCGCCACAGCGCCGGGCACGGCGAAGGCCATGAAGTTGAGCTGCAGCGGCAGGTTGATGGCCATCAGTGCACCGCCCAGCAGCGGACCGACGATGGCGCCGTTGCGGCCGATGCCCGAAGCCCAGCCCAGGCCCGTGGAGCGGATCGACAGGCCATAGAACTGCGCGGCGCCGGCGTACAGCAGGATCTGCGTGCCGATGGTGGTGGCGCCGGCGACGAAGATCAGCAGATAGAGCAGCGCGGGCGCGCTCTTGAAGCCGAGCAGGCTGATGGAGACGGCGGCGGCGACGAAGAAGGCCACCATCACCTTGCCCAGGTTGAAGCGGTCGCCCAGCCAGCCGCCGAGGATGGCGCCGGCCATGCCGCCGAAGTTCAGCGCCAGCAGGAACGACAGGCTCGAGCCCAGGCTGTAGCCAGCGCTGGCCATCAGTTTCGGCAACCAGGAACTCAGCGCGTAGACCATCAGCAGGCAGCAGAAGAACGCCAGCCACAGGCACAGGGTGCGCAGTGCGCGGCCCTCGCGGAACAGCTCGAACACGGCCACGCCCTTGCCCTTGCTGTCACTCATCACCAGCTCGGCGCCGTCGGCCAGCGACTTGTCCGGCGCGACTCGCTTGAGGATGGCGCGGGCCTGGGCGCTGCGCCCCTGACGAACGAGGAAGCCGACCGACTCAGGCAGCAGCCAGAAGATCAGCGGCAGCAGCAGTAACGGAATGGCGGCGGCGAAGAACATCGATTCCCAGCCGAAACGCGGCAGCATGTAGATCCCCACACCCGCCGCAAGCATGCCGCCCAGCGAGTAGCCGCTGAACATCACCGCCACCAGGGTGCTGCGCAGGCGCTTGGGGGCGTACTCGTTCATCAGCGCCACGGCATTGGGCATCAGGCCGCCGCAGCCGAGGCCGGCGAGAAAGCGGCAGATGCCGAACTCGGTCGGGTTGCCGGCGAAGCCGTTGATGATGGTCGCAGTGGAGAACAGCGCGAAGCAGATGGCGATGCCCATCTTGCGGCCGATCTTGTCGGCCAGGGTGCCGAAGGCCAGGGCGCCGAACATCATGCCGAACAGCGCATAGCTGCCCAGGGCGCCGGCTTCCAGCGGGGTCAGGCCCCACTCCTGCATGAGCGCCGGCAGCACCACGCCGTAGATGAACAGGTCATATCCGTCGAAGATCAGCAGCAGCGCGCACAGCGCCATGACCCGCCAGTGAAAAGGGTTGAATCCTGCGTTGTCGATGATGTCGTGGACGTCGATCTTGCTCATGGCTCGGGACTCTTTTGTTGTTGTACTACGAGTGCGTCCTGGCGGGTCTATCCCTCGGCGGTGGCGAGCGGGCTCAGCCCAGATCGCCACCACCCACCGGCAGGGTCACACCGGTGATGTAGGCGGCTTCGTCGGAAGCCAGGAAGAGGATCGCGCCGACCTGCTCGTCGATGGTGCCGTAGCGCTTCATCAGGCTGCTCTGCACGGTCTGGTCGACGATCTGCTGGTACCAGCGCTTCTCCTGCTCGCTCGGTTCGGCGGCGTTGCGCGGAATACGACGCGGCGGCGCCTCGGTGCCGCCCGGCGCGGTGGCGTTGACACGGATGCCACGCTCGGCGGTTTCGAACGCCAGGCAGGCGGTCAGCGCATTGACGCCGCCCTTCGCCGCGCCGTAGGGCACGCGATTGACTCCACGGGTGGCGATGGAGGAAACGTTGACGATGGCGCCGCTACCCTGCTCGAGCATGTGCGGCAGGGCGGCGTGGCAGCACCACAGGGTGGGGAACAGCGAGCGGCGCACCTCGGCCTCGATCTCCTCGGCCCGGTAGTGCTCGAACGGCTTGGCCCAGATGGTGCCGCCGACGTTGTTGACCAGGATGTCCAGGCGGCCGAAATGCTCGAGCGCGGCTTTCATGACCCGCTGGCAATCGGCGAACTGCTCGAGGTCGGCGGTCAGGCACAGCACCTGGCTGACGCCTTCGAGCTCCTGGGCCAGTTCATCCACCAGCGCGGAGCGGTCGACCAGCACCAGGCGCGCGCCCTCCTCGGCCATGCGTTCGGCCACCCGCCGACCTATGCCCTGGGCGGCGCCGGTGATCACCGCCACCTTGTCTTGAAAACGCTTGCTCATAGTCCCGACCTCACTCAACGAAGCCCCCGGGGCAATGGACTGCCCCCCCGACGCTTCAAGTCCCGTAGCCCGGATGAAATCCGGGACTGCGCTGGCGGCTTCGCCCGGATGCGCTCCGGGCCGGCCGCCCTCTCGAATAAAACAGGCCCGCTTACCGGAGTAGGCGGACCAAAGGAGCTCTCAGGCGCTGGCGGCGAACTTCTCGTAGTAGAAGTTCGCGGGCTGAATGCCCTGCTCGCGGATGTAGTGACTGACCGCCTCGACCATCGGCGGCGGACCGCACAGGTACACGTCCACCTCACCGTCGTTGAGGTGCTTGGGCTCGATGTGCTGGGTCACATAGCCCTTCTGGGGGTAGCTGCTGTCCGGATTGGCCACACAGGCGCTGAAGCTGAAGTTGGGGATGCGCGCGGCGAAGGCCTCGAGCCTGTCCATTTCCACCAGGTCGAAGTCGTTGGTCACCCCGTAGATCAGGTGCAGCGGATGGGCGCTGCCCTGCTCGGCGATCTTCTCGAGCATCGCGGTGAAGGGCGCCAGGCCCGTGCCGCCGGCCAGCAACAGCAGCGGTCGCTTGATCTCGCGCAGGTAGAAACTGCCCAGGGGGCCGGCCAGGGTCATGCTGTCGCCCGCCTTGGCCAGGCCGGTGAGGAAGCTGCTCATCAGACCACCCGGTACGTTGCGGATCAGGAAGCTGACCTCGCCATCCTTCTGCAGGGTGCTGAAGGAGTAGGCGCGGGTCTGCTCGCTGCCCGGCACCTGCAGGTTGACGTACTGGCCCGGCAGGAAGCTCAGCTTGGCCAGCGACTCGCCCTTGATCGACAGCGCGATGGTGCTGTCGGAGAGCTGGCGCACCGCGCTGATCGCCGCCGAGAAGCTGGCCTGCTGGGTCTTGCACAGCTCCGACGACGCCGGAACGCGAACGACGCAGTCGCTCTGCGCACGCATCTGGCAGGTCAGCACGTAGCCCTGCTCGGCCTCTTCCTCGCTCAGGGCGTCCTCGACGTAGTCCTCGCCCAGCTCGTAGCGGCCGGCCTCGGCGAAGCACTTGCAGGTGCCACAGGCACCGTCGCGGCAGTCCAGGGGAATATTGATGCCCTGGCGGTAGGCGGCGTCGGCGACGGTTTCGCTGGCGTCGGCATCGATGAAGCGGGTGACCCCGTCTTCGAAATTCAGTGCGATCTTGTGGCTCATGGCACACCTCGCTTGGCAGTGGTTACACACGGTTTCGGGCGTTTTTGGCGCGAGCGCGTCCCTGATCCTGATGGGAAGGCAACCGGCTTCCCTGCCTCAGATTCGCGCCTGCGCCGGCTCCGAACGGGTAATCAGATGTGGTAGACGTCGATGACCTGACGCACGTAGTCGTTCTTCAGCACCACTTTCTTGGCCTTGATCAGCGGGCTGTCGCCGCGTACGTCGAGGGTGTAGAAGCTCGTGCCGAAGTAGCTGTCCACGGTCTTGTAGCGGAAGCTCAGGGTGTGCCAGTTGAAGCGCAGCTTGCACAGCCCGTCCGCCTGCTCGAGGATCTCGATGTTGCTGATGTTGTGCGAGGTGCGGGTGTCCGGGATGGTGGCGCTGGAGCGCTCGGTCTTGATGCGGAAGACCCGGTCCTCCAGACCGCCGCGGTTGCCGTACCAGATCAGCGAGATTTCGCTCTGCGGGTCCTCGGTCAGCTCGTCGTTGTCATCCCAGGACGGCATCCAGAAGCTGGCGTCGGCCGCATACAGCTCCAGCCAGCTGTCCCACTCCTTGTCGTCCAGGTAGCGCGCTTCGCGGTAGAGGAAGTCGCGCACGACGTCGTAGGAAATGCTCATCACGCACCCTCCACATGGATCAGTTGCTCTTGTTCCTTGCCCAGCGCCTCGATCATGGTCCGCTGCCAGTACTGGTGCTGCAGCACGAACAGGCCCTCGTCCTCGGTGCGCACCCCGGAAAGCAGCGGCTTGAGCTGGATCTCCTCGGCGGCCTGATCGGCGCCCTCGATCCAGTGTTCGGCGCCGCGCGACATGTCGTTCCAGCCGCGGCTGCCCTGGTAGCCCAGCTGGCAGGAGCGGAACTCCTCCAGGTCGTCCGGGGTGGCCATGCCGCTGACGTTGAAGAAGTCCTCGTACTGGCGGATGCGGCGACTGCGGGCATCGGCGCTCTCGCCCTTGGGGGCGATGCAGTAGATGGTGATCTCGGTCTTGTCCACGGAGATCGGCCGAGCGATGCGGATCTGCGAGCTGAACTGGTCCATCAGGTAGACGTTCGGGTACAGGCACAGGTTGCGCGAGTTCTCGATCATCCAGTTGGCCCGGGCCTGGCCGAACTCGCCGGCCAGCTCGTCGCGGCGCTCGTACAGCGGGCGATCCTCGGGGTTGGCCCAACGGGTCCAGAGCAGCAGGTGGCCCTTGTCGAAGGAGTAGAAGCCGCCGCCGTTCTTGGCCCAGCTGCCGGCGCTCATGGTCTTGATCTCTTCGCCGGCCTCGCGCTGCTTGCGCTGCTGCTGGGTGGCCGCGTAGTTCCAGTGCACCGAGCTGACGTGGTAGCCGTCGGCGCCGTTCTCGGCGGTCAGCTTCCAGTTGCCCTCGTAGATGTAGCTGGAGGAGCCGCGCAGCACTTCCAGGCCGTCCGGCGATTGATCGACGATCATGTCGATGATCTTCGCCGACTCGCCGAGATGCTCGACCAGCGGCGGCACGTCGGGGTTGAGGCTGCCGAACAGGAAGCCGCGATAGGACTCGAAGCGCGCGACCCTGGTCAGGTCGTGGGAGCCGTCGCAATTGAAGCTCGACGGATAGCCGGCCTCCTTCGGGTCCTTGACCTTGAGCAGCTTGCCGGAGTTGTTGAAGGTCCAGCCGTGGAACGGGCAGGTATAGGAACTCTTGTTGCCGGTCTTGTGCCGGCAGAGCATGGCGCCACGGTGGCTGCAGGCGTTGAGGAAGGCGTTCAGCTCACCGTCCTTGTTGCGCGCGATGAAGATCGACTGGCGCCCCATGGTGGTGGTGAGGTAGTCGTTGACGTTGGGGATCTGGCTCTCGTGGGCCAGATACAGCCAGTTGCCTTCGAAGATGTGCTTCATCTCCAGGTCGAACAACCGGGGATCGGTGAACATCTCCCGCTTGCAGCGGTAGAGGCCCTTGTCCTTGTCTTCTTCAAGCAGGCTATCGAGGTAATCGAATCCCAGGGTCATGGCCGTGGCTCCGTTGTTATTGTTTCAACGGGGTTAAGGCTACGAGCCCGGCTTGTCGGACAATATCCGCTTTGTGCACGACCGTTATCCATTTTCTGCAGACTGCAGGAAATGGCTAGAACCGCAGTCGAGCAGCCACACGCGAGCCGCCGCCGGCGCACGCGACTGGCCGCTCAAGGTCGTATCAGGTGGCTCGGGAGGCGATCACAGGCATGGCGCGAGCACGCGCCAGGCCGAGCATCAGCCGCGGCGGCGCAGGGTGTCCGAAGGCAGTTCGCCGAAGCTGTTTCTGTAGCACTCGGAGAAGCGCCCGAGGTGGGTGAAGCCGTAGTCCAGGGCGATCTCGGTGACGCTGCGCACGTGGCAGCTCGGGTCGCTCAGACAACTGTGGATGCGCGCCAGCTTGCGCTCGCGCACGTACTGCTTGGGGGTGCTGCCGGAGTGGCGCTCGAACAACGCATAGAGCGAGCGCAGGCTGATCTGCGCACAGGCCGCCAAGTGCTCGGCGCTGATGTCCTGCTTGAGGTTGGCCTCGATGTACTCGATCAGGTGTTCGAAGGGTGCGGCCTGGGGCAGCGGCTGCTCGCGACAGAGGTTGCTGCCGAGTTGGGTCAGCAGCTTGCCGGCGATGATACGGCTGTAGTGCTCCCGGGTCTGCAGGGCGTTGTCGTCCGCCTCGGCCTCCAGACACACCAGACCGAGCAGACGGGTCAGACTCTCCAGCTCCTGCAGGCTGTAGAGGTTGCGGGCGAAGTGGATACCCTGCTCCGGGATTCGCCAGCGCTGCTCCTCGCACACAGCCCGCAGCAGACTGACTGGCAGCTTGACGATGAACTTTTCGCAATCCTCGGAATACGTCAGGTCGACCGGGTCGTCGGGGTTGATCAGCAGCAATTCGCCGGGAGCCAGAAAGTGCTCGTCGTGGCGCTGGCGCCACAGGCAGTGGCCCTTGAGCAAGATCTGCAGGTGGTAGATGGTCTCCAGGGCCTCGGAGGTAACCCGCGCACTGCCGCCATAGCTGATCCTACACAGGTCCAGGTCGGCGAACTTGCGGTGGTTAAGACTGGCTGACAGGCCACCCTTGCTAGGCAGCTTGATGCAATGGTGGCCCACGTGCTGGTTGACGTAACCCGACACGGCATAGGGGTCGGCATGATCGAACACCATGCTTTTATCACTCAGAAGCAGCATGCACGCAGTACCATTTTGTTCTTATGGTGGCGCCCGGCATTCCGGACGTTGCAGCGACTCATGTCTCTCCGAGTCTACCCGGCAACCGGGCGGCGACTCGGCCAACGGACGAACGGCTCGTCCAGGCTATCGGCAGACCGCCACCATAAGAAGCGGCCCCGCGCCCCGTCAATCGAGCGGCGCGAAAAGCGTGCGATTAACGCCTGTCCCAGACCCCGCTCAGAGCGGCGGAAACAGCTGGCTGCTCAGCTCGCGACTGGCCTCGAGCATGATCGGCAGGTAGCGCTTTTCCAGCTCGCTCACCGACACCCGCCCGGCATGGGTGCTGACATTCATCGCCGCCAGCACATGGCCTGCCGAGTCCTGTACCGGCACGGCCAACGAACGCAGCCCCTGCTCGAGCTCCTGGTCGACTATGCACCAACCCTGCTGGCGGACCTGCTGCAGGCAGGCCCAGAGGTCCTCCGGAGTGTGCAGGGTACGGCTGGTCTTGGGCTGCAGCTCGGCATGGTTGAGGTAGTCGTGCAGGCTGTCGTCGTCCAGGGCGGCCAGTAGGATGCGGCCCATGGAGGTGCAGTAGGCCGGCAGGCGACTGCCGACGCTGAGGTCCACCGAGATCAAGCGCTGGGGAATCGCCGAGCGAGCGATATACAGCACCTGCTCGCCCTCCAGGGTGGCCAGGTTGCAGGCCTCGTGCAGCTGCTCGCTGATGCGGTCCAGATAGGACTGCGCCGACACTGCCAGAGGCGTGGACGACAGGTAGGCGTGGCCCAGGGTCAGCACCTTGGGCAGCAGCGAATAGGTGCGCCCATCGGTGGTGGCGTAACCCAGTTGCATCAGGGTGTACAGGCAGCGGCGCACGGCGGCGCGGGGAATATCCGTGCGGTGGCTGATCTGGGCGATGGTCAGGTGGCGCTTGCGTTCCTGAAAGGCATTGATCACCGCCAGGCCCCGGGCCAGGGAGGCCATGAAGTTCGGATCGCCGGCGAACTCGGCGATGCGCTGGGCCGGCGACACATAGGGCGGCGGCGCCAAGGGCGGCTGGGGCGGTCGTGGTTCGCTCATACAGTCTCCGATAGCGGACACAATTGATCTCGGAGCGATTATCGAACCATAGTTCGATAATCGCAATTGACCTCGCAGTTCCACCTGATAACCTTGCCTGCGCCCAGTCTGCGACCGCTACGGTCAGGTACCTGCCACGGACTGGGCATGGTTCTGCCCACGAAGCGGAATCATTTCCTCCAGCCGGTCCACGCCCCGGCACAGGTAGGAGCGCCCCCCGCCCTGGTCGAATGTTGCTCAGGAGCGGGGACGCGCCACTACTTATCGGCATTATCCGAGAAAGCGTGGCGCCCTGGCGGGACATGTAACCGGCCAGTCGGCGCCGATACTCGCACCGTTAGCCCCTACACCCAGATCAACCATGACCTGACGCGGCCGCAGGCGGCTCAGGGTTGTGCCCGCAGGCCGGGCATCTCCTGATCCGGCAGCCATTTGTGATGGATCGCCGCAAAGCTGCCGTCGCGCTTCATGCCATCCAGCTCCTCCTGCCAACGGGCGACCAGTGAAGGGTCGGTCTCGGATGAGAAGGCAATGTAGCTGTAGCTGCGCAGGAAGCTGAACAGCAGTTTCACCTCGTCTTCGCGTAGCCCACCGCGAGCCAGGTACGCCGACAGTCCAAGGTTATCCATCACCATCAGCCTCACCCGCCCGTGCTTGAGCATCTGTACGACCATGTCCGGTCCGGGAACCGGGTGCAGATTGGTGAACCCCTCGGCGAGCAGCAGCTGATGGCTATACCACTCGCGCGGGACCGCGATCTCGCCGTGGTGCCGCGCATCGTCGAGGCTGTCGATGCGCGGCGCCGAACGGGTCAACCCGTAGAAGCCGGTGATGTTCACGGTGATCGGCCCCACCCACTGGAACAAGGGCTCGCGCTCTGCCGTGCGCATCGCGACAAAGAGTCCCGCATTGGGCTGAGTTCGCGCTTCCCGATAGGCACGCGCCCAAGGTACCACCTCCAGGGTGATCGGCTGGCTGCTGCGCCGAGCCAGTTCGCGCACCACGTCCACGGCCATGCCGACCGGCTCTCCATCGCTACTGAAGTTCACCGGCGGGTATTCCTGGGAAAACAGACGCAACGCTTCGGCCGACAAGGACAACGGCAGCCACAACCCCAGTAGCAGAACCGACAAGCAGCAAAGGAGCAACGAGCGCAAGGCGATGCCCTCGGCAGATGGCATTGGCTGTAGCTTAGTCCTTAGCGTTGAACAGCCGCGGTACACCCGCTAACAGGACTCCCAAAGCCTAGGAACGCCTGAGTCAGCCCGCAGCAGAGCTTCGAGCCTTACCAGAGCGCCAGGGTGTAGCCGAGGATCAGGCGATTCTCGTCGACATCCGTCGCCCGAATCGTACATAAACGAGCTCTCGGTGAAGAATGCTTATTCTAGACGAGCCCCGTGGCGAACTGGCGAGGGCATGCCGACAATATGGCCACTCGGGGCAGGCTCTGAATTTCCGCCGCGCAAAAGCAAACCCCCGACCTGCATATGCGGGTCGGGGGTTTGGGATAGGTGCTTGACGATGACCTACTCTCACATGGGGAAGCCCCACACTACCATCGGCGATGCATCGTTTCACTACTGAGTTCGGGATGGGATCAGGTGGTTCCAACGCTCTATGGTCGTCAAGCAATTCGGTTGGAGAGTCGGTGTTGAGTCGCCTCTCCATATTGGGTATGTGATGTCTGGTTTTGCGTGTTCTGGCAAATTTTCGGTTTGTTGTCGACTTCAACCATCGAGCACACAAACAGCAAATTGTTTGGGTGTTATATGGTCAAGCCTCACGGGCAATTAGTATGGGTTAGCTCAACGCCTCACAGCGCTTACACACCCCACCTATCAACGTCGTAGTCTTCGACGGCCCTTCAGGGAGCTCAAGGCTCCAGTGAGATCTCATCTTGAGGCAAGTTTCCCGCTTAGATGCTTTCAGCGGTTATCTCTTCCGAACATAGCTACCCGGCAATGCCACTGGCGTGACAACCGGAACACCAGAGGTTCGTCCACTCCGGTCCTCTCGTACTAGGAGCAGCCCCTCTCAAATCTCAAACGTCCACGGCAGATAGGGACCGAACTGTCTCACGACGTTCTAAACCCAGCTCGCGTACCACTTTAAATGGCGAACAGCCATACCCTTGGGACCGGCTTCAGCCCCAGGATGTGATGAGCCGACATCGAGGTGCCAAACACCGCCGTCGATATGAACTCTTGGGCGGTATCAGCCTGTTATCCCCGGAGTACCTTTTATCCGTTGAGCGATGGCCCTTCCATACAGAACCACCGGATCACTAAGACC
>NZ_CP196711.1:0-842500 GCF_051904775.1 Pseudomonas sp. MBLB4123 | reverse complement strand
TCCGCGAGCAGCAGCTCACCCCGTCGGAATGCGAGCGATCAGCTCCCGCTGCTGATCCAGCTCTTCGCTGATGGCCTGCATGAACTGGATCATTCGCCGGGCTGAGGTTTGCAATGCCTGTAGTGGTCTACTGACCCCGGACACCGATTTAGGCGAAAATCCTCGCCGTGAAAGAGGTGTCTGATGGGCAAGCAACGACGTACGTTTTCCGCCGAGTTCAAGCGAGAGGCAGCGGCCTTGGTACTGGATCAAGGCTACAGCCATATTTAGGCCTGCCGTTCGCTGGGCGTCGTGGACTGGTGAAGAACACCGCACAACTGGTAACGCTATTTGGCCTGTCGAATCTGTGGATGGCACGTCGGCGCAAGCGAGGTGCGTCTGTAACGCGGGAAATGGCCGCCGCGCGGTACTCGCTACGGCCAAAAAACACAGGAACAGCGGATGATCTGGGCGTTCTGGGCCGACTGGCTGCTTTTGAAAATCCGCAGGTGCTGAGCTCGGCCAGAAACACGTGGCTATTTCAGACCATCCCTTAGTTGACAACCTGATCGGGGCGTATACAGCCGCGACCGCTGCCGCCAGAAGCAGTGATCGCAGTCATAACCGTGAATTTCAACAGGCTGCTAGACCTGTTACTTGCGGAAGTAAGGAATCACCTTCTCGCCGATGTTCTTCAGGGTTTCCAGCTGCGCCCACTGCGGCACCGTGCCCATCTGGCAGATGAACAGTATCTCGTCGGCGCCGGCGTCGATCAGGCGCTGCACGTAGCCGATGCAGTCCTCGACCGTACCGTAGGCGTGGTTGGGGTTCATCATCGACATGGTCGGGTCGGAGAAGTCCACCGTCACCTCTTCCGAGGCGAAACGCGACTTGATCACCGCCTGGCCGTTGCCGTCGACGAAGGTATCGTCCTTCCACTTCTCCGGGTCCGGGCGCTCGCCGCCGGCGTACCAGTAGGACAACGACTCCATGAAGTAGCGCTGGCCGCGGATGCCGATCTGCCGCGCCTGCTGGTTGTCGTCGAGGACGATGGCCGGGCACAGCGCGGCGATATGCCGGTTGGGGCGGAAACCGACCTGATCCTTCGCGTCACGCGAGTCCCAAGCCTCGTGGTACACCGCGACCTTCTTGGCGATCTCCTCCGGGCCACCGAAGCCCAGCACCAGGGCACCCATGCCACGCTCACCGGCGCGCTTGAGCGACTCGGTGTTGGTGCAGGCCAGGTACATCGGCGGGTGTGGGTCCTGGTAGGGCTTGGGGTGGATAGGCCGCAGGGGAATCTGCACGAAGTCGCCGTGGTGCTCGATCTCGTCCTGCACGAACATCTTCGGGATCAGGTACATGGCCTCGTCGATCTGCGGCTGCAGGGTCGCCAGGTCGTAGCCGAAGGTGCCGGCCTCCTGCTGGGTGCCGCCCTTGCCGACACCGAAGTGCACGCGGCCCTTGGACAACAGGTCGAGGGTGGCGATGCGCTCGGCCACCTTGACCGGGTGATTCATCGCCGGCGGCAGGCACACCACGCCGTGGCCGATGCCGATGCGCTCGGTCTTGCCGGCGACGAAGGCCAGCATGGTCTCCGGGGCGGACATGTGCGAGTAGTTGCTCAGCGCGGTGTGCTCGACGCACCAGAAGGTGTCGAAGCCGAGCTTATCGGCCAGCACCGCCTGCTCCACCGTGTCGTCGAAAATCTTGCGGTCGCCTGCGCGGCTGGAGTCGACTGTCTGTGCCTCATAGATCAGGGAGAATTTCATTCGCTAGCCCTTCTTGTTCTGGATTCGAGTGGGCCTGGGAATCCCGAGGCCTTGCGCCCATGGTCGAGGATCGAAGGGGGTGCGGAATCCCCCAAACAGACTACTCGCAATGGGCGCAAGGCCACGCCGATCGGTGCTTGGCGGTAAACGCCAACGCCCGCACGAGGCGGGCGCATGGCGCCACCGGGAGACAGGTTTCCCGGTGGCGATCGTGGCTCAGAGGAAGAAGTCGCTGCTGTCCTGGCCCATGCTCACCCCGCCGAGGTTCCAGGCGTACTTGGCCGGGCTGTTGGCGACGTGGGCGCGGCCGGTGTGGATGTCGCGGAAGGCGCGGTTGATCGCATGGCTGCGGAAGATGGTCGAGGCGCCGCTGTTGAACATCAGCTCGCCCACCGCCCGGGCGCACTTGTCGGCGACCAGGGCCGAGTCGTAGCGCATCTTCACCCGTTCGCTCATCGCCAGCGGCGCGCCCTCCCGGGCCCGTTGCAGCATCAGCTCGAAGTTGCGGTAGAGCACCGTCTTGCACTCGTCGACGCAGACCATGGCGCCCGCCAGGGCGCTCTGCGCCGCCGGGTCCTGGACCATCTTGCGCCCGTCGTTGACCCCGACCCGCGCACGGTTGTGCGCGACGAACTGGTCCACCGCGCCCTGCAGCGCGCCGATCGCCGAGGACGACACGGCGCGCACGAAGATCTGCCCGAACGGCAGGCGGAACAGCGGCGCCGCATTGACCGCATTGCCCGGGCTGTCCTGCATGAAACCGTCCAGGGCGCGGTGGGTGCGGTACTCGGGCACCAGGGCGTCTTCCACCAGAATGTCGTGGGAACCGGTGGCCTCCAGGCCCATGACGTTCCAGTTGTCGAGTATCTGGTAATCGCCGCGCGGCACCAGGAAGGTGCGGTAGTCCGGCGCCCCGCCCGCCTCGGCCGGCGGCACCAGGGCGCCGAGGAACACCCAGTCGCAGTGCTTGCTGCCGGAGGAGAAGCCCCAGCGGCCGCTCAGGCGGAAACCACCCTCACCGCGCTCGACCTTGCCCACCGGCATATAGGAGGAGGAGATCAGCACGCTGGAGTCCTGGCCCCAGACGTCCTGCGCGGCGCGGTCGTCGAACAGCGCCAGCTGCCAATTGTGGATGGCCACCACGCCGAGCACCCAGGCCGAGGACATGCAGCCCTCGGCGAGCGTCATCTGCACCTCGAAGAAGTCCTTGGGCTCCAGCTCGTAGCCTTCCCAGCGCGCCGGCTGGAGGATGCGGAAGAAACCGGCCTCCTGGAAATCGCGGATGGTCTCCTCCGGCAACTGGCCGAGGGCGGCGGCCTGCGGCGCGCGCTCGCGCAGCACCGGCACCAGCTCGCGGGCACGTTGGATCAGACGCTGGCGAATCAGCTCTTGGTCGAGCATCTTGTTGTTCTCCTCTGTTCGCCCCGTCCGCCGGGGCGCGCGTTCAGCGGTGGCGGAGCGCCCGATGCAGCGGCGGCCCACCCTACGCGGGCATTCAAGCAACGGCGCAACAAGCCAACATCCCTCAAACGGACCATATGCCGGCGCGACGCCAATCAGCGCCTGTCTGGCGGCGCAGGTCAGGCGAATGGCCGCGGCGGCTCGACTAGCAGGCCGTTGAAAAACGTTGGCGAGGCAGCCGAGACAAGGCAAAAACAGGCGAGGAAGCGGAGTTTACGAGCGGTAAATGAGCATTCTGAGCCTGTTTTCAACGCCGTATCGGCAACGCAGGTAGTTTTTCAACGGTCTGCTAGTCCCCTCGGACGATGTTGGCTGCTGAGGCCGTTGCAAGAATCCATCACACCCCCATGCACAACGAGAGGGCCGTGCGATGAACCCAGTCAATCTGAAAGCCGAGATGCTCCAGGCCATGCGCCGCCTGGCCAAGTCGGTGACCATCATCACCACCAGCAACGGCAGCGAGCGATTCGCCATGTCCGCCACCGCGGTCGACTCGCTGTCCACCGAGCCGCCGTCGCTGCTGATCTGCGTCAACAAGACCGCCTCGCTGCACGGGGTGCTGGACGCCGGCGCGGACTTCTGCGTGAACATCCTCGGCCTCGAACAGGAAGAGCTGTCGCAGCTGTGCAGCGGCCCGGTCAAGGGCGAAGCGCGCTTCCAGCGCGGCAACTGGCTGAGCAGCGAGGACGGCATTCCCTACCTGGGCGATGCCCAGTCGGCCATCCTCTGCCGCCAGGACGGCAAGTTCAGCTACGGCACCCACAGCATCTTCATCGGCCGTATCCAGCAGATTCACAACGGCGCCGAAATCAGCCCGCTGGTCTACCTGGATGGCGGCTACACCACCACCGCGCCGGCGCCGACCCTCGCGGTGGCCGGTTGAGGCGCGCGGCATGACGGCGACAGAGGCGCTTGCGCCCCTGCGGGTGAGCGCTGCCGAGGCGCTCAGCTGGGACGAGTGCGCCGAGTTGCTGGTGGTCGGCTTCGGCGGCGCCGGAGTCTGCGCGGCCATCGAGGCGAGCGACCGCGGCCTGTCGGTGCTGGCCCTGGAGCGCTTCGCCGGCGGCGGCGCCACCGCGATCAGCGGCGGCGTGGTGTATGCCGGCGGCGGCACCCCCTACCAGCGCCAGGCCGGTTACAGCGACAGCGTCGCGGCGATGGTCGCCTACCTGCGCCAGGAGGTCGGCGAGGCGGTATCCGCCGCGACCCTGCGCGACTTCTGCGAACGTAGCTGCGCGCAGCTGGCCTGGCTGGAGCGCCAGGGCGTCGCCTTCGAGGCCAGCGTGCCGCCGCACAAGACCTCCTACCCCAGCGACCAGTACTACCTCTATTACTCCGGCAACGAGGCGGTGCCGGCCTATGCCGCCCAGGCCGCGCCGGCGCCGCGCGGGCACCGGACCAAGGGCCCGGGGATGTCCGGCGCCAGCCTGTTCGCCGCCCTGAAAAACGCCGCCCTCAGCCGCGGCGTGCGCCTGCGACAGCAGTGCGAGGTGCGCCGCCTGGTCCTCGGCCCCGGCGACGAGGTGCTCGGCGTCGAGGCCTGGCAACTGCCGCCCGGCAGTCGTGCCGCGCGCCGCCACGCACGCCTGAGCCGCTGGGCCACGGCCATCCATATGTACGCCCCGCCCCTGGCCGACCGCCTGCGCGCGCGACTGCGCCAGATCGAGCTGAACCACGCCGAGCGCCGGCTGATTCGCGGCGAGCGCGGCGTGCTGCTGAGCGCCGGCGGTTTCATCTTCAACCGCGCCCTGCTGCGCCAGCATGCGCCACACTACCTGGCCGGCCTGCCGCTGGGCACCACGGGTTGCGACGGCAGCGGCATCCGCCTCGGCCAGAGCGCCGGCGGTGCCCTGGCGCGGATGGACAAGGTCAGCGCCTGGCGTTTCATCAACCCGCCGCTGGCCTGGGCCCGCGGCCTGATAGTCAACGGCAGCGGCCAGCGTTACTGCAACGAAGAGGTCTACGGCGCCACCCTCGGCCACGCCATGGTCGAGGAACAGGCCGGCCGCGCCATCCTCATCCTCAATAAGGCCCTGGTGCGCGAGGCGCTGCGCCAGGTCGGGCCGGGCAAGGTCTGGCAGTTCCAGCGCCTGCCGGTGCTGCTCAACCTGCTGTGCAACGCCAAGCGTGGGGCCAGCCCGGCGGCCCTGGCCGAACGCTGCGGCCTGCCGGTAGCCAATCTGGAACGGGCCCTGGCCGACTACAACAGCTCCGCCCGCGGCGAGACGGCCGATGCCTTCGGCAAATCGTCGGCCATGCTCGCCTCGCTGGAGCAAGGCCCCTGGTATGCCCTCGACCTGTCCTTCGCCAGTCGCCTGTTCCCCTGCCCGACCCTCACCCTCGGCGGCCTACGGGTCTGCGAAGGCAGCGGCCGGGTGCTGAACGACTCGGGCGCGCCCATCGCCGGGCTGTACAGCGCCGGACGCAATGCCGTGGGCATCGCCTCCAACCTCTATGTGTCCGGCCTGTCCCTGGCCGACTGCGTGTATTCCGGCCGTCGCGCCGCGGCCCACCTGGCCACCCAGATTCAACCCGCAACTGCCCGATCAGGAGAACAACAATGCAACGAGTAGAAGGCAAGGTCTGCATCATCACCGGCGCCGCCAGCGGCGTCGGCCGCGAGGACGCCCTGCTGCTGGCCAGCGAAGGCGCCAAGGTGGTGCTCACCGACCTCAACGAGGAAGCCGGCCGCCAGGTCGCCGCCGAGATCGGCGACAACGCCCTGTTTATCCGCCAGGACATCGCCAGCGAGGCGGACTGGCAGCAGGTGATCAAGGCCACCCTGGAGCGCTTCGGCCGCCTCGACGTGCTGGTCAACAACGCCGCCATCCTCGCCCTCGGCAGCATCGAGGACACCAGCGTGGAGCTGTGGCAGAAGGTCCAGCGGATCAATGGCGAGGGCTACTTCCTCGGCTGCAAGTACGGCGTGCAGGCGATGAAGGACAGCGGCGGCGGCTCGATCATCAACATGTCCTCGGTGGCGGCCCTGGGCGGCATGCCGATGTTCTGCGCCTACTCGGCGTCCAAGGGCGCGGTGGCGGCCATGACCCGTTCCGTAGCCCTGCACTGCAAGCAGCAGGGTTATCGCATCCGCTGCAACAGCGTGCACCCGGACGGCATCAACACGCCGATGACCCAGGCGCTGACCGGCGGCCAGCCGATTCCCCAGGAGACCCTGGACCAGGACCCGCTGAACCGCATGTGCGCGCCGCGCGATATCGCCAACCTGGTGCTGTTCCTCGCCTCGGACGAGTCGCGGTTCATCAACGGCAGCGAGCTGCGGGTGGACAACGCCCAGCTGATCAGCGGCCTGTAAAGCGGAGGTGAATATGGGCACCCAGCAGCTGCGCCTGACCCCGGCCGAGCAGCCTGTGACCGGCAGCTACCGCCTGCAGGTGGCCGAGGTGATAGAGGAAACGGCCGACGCCCGCTCGCTGGTGCTGCGGGTGCCCGCCGAGCTGCGCGAACGCTTCGCCTACAAGCCGGGGCAGTTCCTCAGCTTCCGCGTGCACTACCAGGGCAAGCTGCTGACCCGCTGCTACTCCATGGCCAGCTCGCCGCACTGCGACGCCCTGCCCAAGGTCACCATCAAACGGGTCGCCGACGGCCGGGTGTCCAACTGGATGAACCAAGAGGTGCAGGCCGGCGACTGGCTGGAGGTGCTGCCGCCGGCCGGTCTTTTCTGTTTGAACGAAAGCCAGCTGGCCGCCGCTGACCACGACCTCGTGCTGTTCGGCGGCGGCTCGGGCATCACTCCGGTGTTCTCCATCCTCAAGTCGGCGCTGCATACCACCCAGCGACGGATCAAGCTGATCTACGCCAACCGCGACGAAGCCTCGGTGATCTTCAAGGACGAACTGCGCCAATTGGCCAAGGCTAACGGCGAACGCCTGCAGGTGGTGCATGTGCTGGACTCGCTGCAGGGCTTTCTGACCGCTGCCGAGGTGCGCCAGCTGGTGCGCGGCCATGCCGGCGCCGAGTTCTTCATCTGCGGCCCCGGGCCCTTCATGGACACGGTGGAAGGCGCGCTGCTGGCGCTCGGCGAAGCGCCGGCGCGCATCCATGTCGAGCGTTTCGTCTCGCCGCCCGATCCAGACCAGCTGCAGGCGCAGCAGGCCGAGGCGCGCGCGGCCAGCCTCGATTCGAGCTGCGCAAGCCTGACCGTGGAGCTGGATGGCCAGCCCCACGAGATCCCCTACCAACCCGGCGACACCCTGTTGCAGAGCTGCAAGGCGGCCGGTCTGGCGGTGCCCTCCTCGTGCGAGGAAGGCTTCTGCGGCGCCTGCATGTGCCGGGTCGAGGAAGGCGAAACCCGGCTGGCGCGCAACGACGCGCTCAGCGCCCAGGAGCTGGCCGCGGGCTGGACCCTGGCCTGCCAGAGCCGGCCGGGCAGCGCGCGGTTGCGGGTGAAGTTCCCCGACTGAGTGCGTGCGCCAAGTGTTAGCTCCTTTTCCCCGGCTCAGGCCGGGTTTTTTCTGCGCCCGCCACAACGGGCAACGGCCTGTCACCCATGACCTGCCCCAGGCTTAGTCTCAATGGACGATCACCGGCGGCCGCGCTGTGGTTAGACTCCGCACGAAGAACCTACTCACAACAATAAAACGAGGTGCGTAATGGCACGATTGCAGAACAAGGTGGCGGTGGTTACTGGTGCCGCTTCGGGTATCGGCCTGGCCTGTGCCCGGCGCTTCGCCGAGGAAGGCGCACAGGTGGTGGGGCTGGATATCGGTGCCGCGCCGGCGGAGTTTCCCGGTCTGTTCATGACCCTGGACGTGCGTGACGAGGCGCAGGTCGAGCAGCTGATGAGCGAGATAGTCGGCCGCTTCGGCCGCCTGGATGTGCTGGTCAATGCCGCCGGCATCGCCGACCAGGGCAGCATTACCGCCACCAGCACGGCCAACTGGCAACGGGTGCTGGACATCAACCTGACCGGCAGCATGCTCACCAGCAAGTACGCCCTGGCACCGATGCAGGCCCAGCGCAGCGGCTCGATCATCCATATCGGCTCGATCTTCGGCCTGCAGGGCTGCGACAACAACGTCGCCTACAACGTGGCCAAGGGCGGCATCAACCAGCTGACCCGCTCCATGGCCATCGACTACGGCCATGCCAATATCCGCGTCAACGGCCTGTGCCCCGGGCTGATCGATACGCCGATGACCTCCATGGTCCGCGACAATCAAGCCTTCCATGCCTACTTCGCCTCGCAGCACATGCTGTGCCGCGCCGGGCAACCGGAGGAAGTGGCCAACGTTGCGCTGTTCCTCGCCTCGGACGAGGCCAGCTTCGTCAGCGGCCAGATGATCGCGGTGGATGGCGGTTTCTCCGCCGGCCGGCGTTTCGCTCCGCCGCAGTAAGCCCGCCTCCGCGGGCCGGACGCCCTGCCCGGCCCGCTGCCCCTTTGCCCTGATCCTCTGCCCGAGGAGGTGCCATGTCGCCCGTCGAATCCACCACCATTCCGCAACTGCTGGCCAATGCCGCCCAGGCCTTTGGCGACAGCCCGGCCATCGTCGACGGCGGCCGGCTCATCGGCTACCGCGAACTCGACCGGTTGCGCCAGCAGGCCGCCTTTGCCCTGCTCGCCCTGGAGATCCAGGCCGGCGAGCGGGTGGCGATCTGGGCACCGAACATCTGGGAATGGATAGTCGCCGCCAGCGCCCTGCACAGCGTCGGCGCGGTGCTGGTGCCACTGAATACGCGGATGAAAGGCAGCGAGGCCGGTTTCGTCCTGCGCGAGAGCGGCGCCAGCCTGCTGTTCTCAATAGGCGAGTTCCTCGGCGTCGACTACCCACGTCAGCTGGACGCCGAGCACTTGCCGGCGCTGCGCAAGATCGTCTGCCTGCGCGGCAGCGCGGCGGATTGCCTGGACTGGGCCGAGTTTCTCGCCCTCGGCCGCAATGTCCCGGCCGCCGTGCTGGCGCGCCGTCAGGTGGCGGTCACGTCGCAGTCGCTGTCTGACCTGCTGTTCACCTCCGGCACCACCGGCCGGCCCAAGGGGGTGATGAGCGAGCACGGACAGAACCTGCGGGTGGTGCGCGACTGGAGCGCGGTGGTCGGCCTGCGTCAGGGTGAGCGCTACCTGATAGTCAATCCGTTCTTTCACTCCTTCGGTTACAAGGCCGGCTGGCTGGCGGCGCTGATGCGCGGCTGCTGCATCTACCCGCAGCAGGTGTTCGACGTCAAACAGCTGATGGCCTGCGTGGCCCGCGAGCGGATCAACGTGCTGCCGGGGCCGCCGACCCTCTATCAGTCGCTGCTGGCCTACCCCGAACGCAGCCAGTACGACCTGTCCTCGCTGCGGGTGGCGGTGACCGGCGCCGCGGCGATTCCGGTGCAGATGATCCAGCGCATGCGCGACGAACTGGGCTTCGCGACCATAGTCACCGCCTACGGCCTCACCGAGGCCTGTGGCTTCGCCAGCATCTGCCGACCCGGCGATGCGGCGGAACTGGTCGCCAACAGCAGCGGCCGGGCCATGCCCGGCGTCGAGCTGTGCTGCGTGGACGGCGAGGGCCGCCGCCTGCCGCCGGGCGAGCCCGGCGAGGTGCTGGTGCGCGGCTACAACCTGATGCGCGGCTACTTCAACGACCCCCAGGCCAGCGCCGAGGCCCTGGACGCCGACGGCTGGCTGCACACCGGCGATATCGGCGTACTCGACGCCCAGGGTTACCTGCGCATCACCGACCGGCTCAAGGACATGTTCATCACCGGCGGCTTCAACGTCTACCCGGCGGAGATCGAGCAGTGCCTGCTGAAATACCCCGGGCTGGCCCAGGTCGCGGTGATCGGCATCGCCGACGAGCGCCTCGGCGAGGTGGCCATGGCCTTCCTGCAACCGGCGCCCGGCCAGCGCATCGCGCAGGACGAGGTGCTGGCCTGGTGCCGCGAACAGATGGCCAACTACAAGGTGCCGCGCCGCCTGCAAGTGGTCGAGGCGCTGCCACTGAACGCCGCCGGCAAGGTGACCAAGCAGCAGCTGCGCGAGTGGGCGGCGCATGGTGCTTGAGCCAAGCCGCTCTAGCGCCAACTAAGAACGGGCCCTGAGGCCCGTTTTTTTAGGCTATGTCCCAATAGCGTGTTGCATGGTTCGTCCTACCGCCTCCTGGATGCAGTGAACCGGCCGAATGCCGTGCTGATAGCGCTCCAGCATACGGCGCCAGCCCAGATAGTTCGGGAGGTAGCGGGTGGCCACGCCATGAAAGCGGGTCATCCAGTTCTTCAGTCGACTGTGGTAGGCATTGTCGTTCTGGATATGGAAGGCGCCCTGGCGTACGCGCTGGCCGGGGCGAGCATGCACGACCTAATGGGTGATGCCCTGCACCCGGGCGAAACTGGCATAGACCGCCGCTCCGTCAGTGCACAGCACGGACTCCTGATCGATCAGCGGCGCCAGCGCTTTGCGTACATGCACAGCATCGAGCTTGGCCAGTGTGAAGTCAGCGGTATGCCCCTCCCGGTCGCGCACCACCATCACCGGGATTTGGTCTTTCCCCGTGCCGCGGGTCACGCTGACCCCGCCCCGTTTACGCGGCGGCCGCGGTAAGCGTCGCTGACCTTTGAATGACTCCAGAAAGAACGTTTCATCCACTTCGACAATCCCGGTCTCATGGGTGGCGTGATGCTCGGCGGCTGCCGCCAGGAAACGGTGCCTCCAGAGAAACGCGGTGTTCTTACTGGTGTTCTTACTGATGCCGCACGCCTTGGCAGCCTTGCGCACGCTCAGCCCATTAATCAGTGCCTGGGCATAGTCTTTCCAGCGCTCGGGGTAGTGCAGGCGGGCAAGGCCGGTTGCCGACAACGCGGTACACGTCCGTCGGCAGCTACGGCAGCGATAGCGGCGCAGACCACGCGACCATCCCCAGGGCGCGAGGTATCTGGCAGCGGCCTGGCAATGCGGGCAACTCTGCAGCGCCGGCAGGTCATCAAGCACCGCTGTTGTGGGCGGGCTTTGCGGGGCTTGATGAAGCGTGGATTTCTGCTGGGGGCTGAGCTGGCCTAGTTGAGCCAGCCAGTGGTGAAAGGCTTGAGTGCCCATGATGGGCAGACCTCCCGAGCGGATGCCTGCCTTTCAGATTAGTTCTTGCAACACATCATTGGGACATAGCCTTTTTATTGCCGGTTTCAGATCACCCGCGCCGGGTGCTGCAGCCGCGGCGCGCCGAGCATCTCCCGGTAGGACGGCGGCTGGCGGCCTGCCGCCTCGCTGATGCCGTAGCGCGGGGCGATCTCGGCGGTCACCAGGGTCTGCCCGCTGTAGCTCGGCAACTCCGGGTCGCCCAGCAGCGCATGGATCACCCGGCCATTGAACTCGGGGGTCTCGGCCTGGGCCAGAAACGCCTGGTACTGCTCGCCGTGCTGCTCGCCGGCCAGGCGGGTGCGTTCGGTCAGTTGCGGCCCCAGCCACAGCGACACAGCAGCCACCTCAGTGCCCTCGAAGTCGATGGCCATGTCCGCCGCCAGCTTGTCGACCCCGGCCTTCTGCGCGCCGTAGGCCGGACCGTGCATATAGCAGCCGGCGCCGAACGAGGAGGTGAAGGCGATCAGCCCGCGGCCGGCCTTGAGCAGCAGCGGCGCGGCATGATAGCTGGCGACATAGGCCGAGCGCAGGCCGACCTCGAGGATGTCCACCAGTTCCAGGGGCTTGGCCCAGAAGGGCCCCGGCTCGATCAGTTGCTCGTGGATGGCGGCGGCGTTGTTCACCAGCAGGTCCAGGCGCCCGCACTCTTCCGCGACCCGGGCGAACAGCGCCTGCACCTGGGCATCCTCGGCATGGTCGCAGTTCACCGCGATGCCACGGCCCCCGGCACGGGTGATGGCCTCGGCACAGTCCGCCAGGGAACCATTCAGCGCCTGGCCATAGAGGCGCGAACCGGCCTGGTCCGGGGCGCGACCGGTGACATACACGGTCATGCCGGCGGCGCCGAGGGCCAGGGCGATGCCCCGGCCGACACCACGACTGGCGCCGGTGACCACTGCCACTGGGTTGGATGCGTCTCTCATGGGGATCTCCTATCTAAGGTGCCGCGTCTTATTGCGCCAATGCCGCGGCGTGGCGCGCACCGGCCGGCTGGGCCTGGGTACGAATATGCTCGGCCGCCCGAAAGCCGAAGACCATGGCCGGGCCCAGGGTCGAGCCGGCACCCGGGTAGGTGCGGCCCATCATCGAGGCGGCGCAGTTGCCTATGGCATAGAGGCCGGCGATGGGCTGGCCGTCCACATGCAGTACCCGCGCTTGCGTGTCGGTGAGCAGGCCGCCCTTGGTGCCTATGTCGCCGGCGTCGATGCGCACCGCGTAATAGGGGCCCTTGCTCAGCGGCGCCAGGCAGGGGTTGGGCCGCATGTTGGGGTCGCCGTAGTAGCGATCGAAGGCCGACTCGCCCTTGTGGAAATCCTCGTCGACGCCGGCAATCGCCATGGGGTTGAAGCGTGCCACGCTATGCGCCAGGCCCGTCGGGTCGACGCCGATCTGCGCGGCCAGGGCCTCCAGGCTAGCGGCCTTGTGGTAGTAGCCGCGCAGGTGCTTGGGCACCTGCCAGTCCGGCTGGGCATAGCCGGGCAGCAGCGCGCCGCAGGGGTATTTGCGGCGGAATTCGGCGTCGAAGACCATCCAGCAGGGCACGCTGGTCGCGCCCTCGCGGTTGTGCGCGTACATGGCGTAGACGATATCGGTGTAGGGCGCCGCCTCGTTGACGAAGCGCTGGCCGGCCGAGTCGACCAGGATGCAGCCGGGCAGGGTGCGCTCGACGAACAGCGCGCGCTGCTTCTCTTCACCCGCCACGTGCACGGTCGGCGCCCACCAGCTGTGCTCCAGCAGCGCGGTGGCCGCGCCTATGGCCTGGCCCGCGCGCAACGCATCGCCGGTGTTGTGCGGCGGCGTGGCGCTCCAGGCGGCCTGGGACGGCTGCGGCAGATGCTGCTCGCGCATCGCCTGGTTGCGCTCGAAACCGCCGGCGGCCAGCACCACCCCATGGCGCGCCTTGATCCGCAGCGGCTGCCCCTCGCGGCTGGCCAGCACGCCGCCCACCCGGCCGTCGGCGACTATCAACTCCTGCAGAGCGCAGTTCAGCCACAGCGGCACGCCGCGGTCGCACAGCGAGGCGCGCAGGGCGCCGATCAGCGCATTGCCTAGGGTCAGGAAACGGTCGCGGCGCGACAGCCGACGGCCCCGCCAGTCGCGCCAGTAGCGCCACATCAGCTTGGCGGTCAGGCCGAGCCAGCCTGGGCCGCGACATAGCAGCACCTGGGCCTCCTGCATGGTCATGGCCATGCGCCCGAGCATTAGGGTGCCGGGCGACGGCGGGCGCATGCGCAGGAACTCCTCGCCCAACTCGGCGGCGTCGAAGGGCAACGGGTCCATGGAACGGTACCCCGGCTTGCCACCCTCGACCTCGGGGTAGTAATCGGCATAGCGCGGCTGCGCCTCGAAGCGCACCCGGCTGTGGGCCTCGAGGTACTCGACCATGGCGCGGCCGTGCTCGACATAGGCCTCAATGCGCCCATCGTCGATTTCCCCCTGGGTCACCGCGCGGATATAGCGAATGCCCTCCTCGACCGAGTCGCTGCCGCCCAGGGCGGCGATCCGGTGGTTATTGGGAATCCAGATGCCGCCGCCGGACACCGCCGAGGTACCGCCGTACTGCGCGCTCTTCTCAATCAACAGCACGTCCAGGCCCAGGTCGTGGGCGCGCAGCGCGGCGGTCATGGCCCCAGCGCCGGAGCCGACCACCAGCACGTCGCAGCACTCGTCCCAGTAGATCTTGTCTTCGTTCATCGCTCATCTCCGCCCGGGGCCCGAAGAACCGGATTGGGACCGCCGCGGCGCCCAGGAGCAGACGGTCATGCCGACAATTGTTCGCAGCCGCCGGGAGACGGGGCATCGTCCGATGGGACTACCATTCTCAGGCGCCGAGGCGAGTCAAATGGGTTAGTCCGCTTGGACGATGTTGGGCCTTCGGCTGTGACCCCATAGTCACCCCAGCTCCCCCCTAAAACTGAAGTGAAGGTCGGGTAGCCCCGACTCCGTAAGAGGACGACATGATAAGAACAACAATCGCCCCGCAACCGCTGTGCAGCGCCATCCGCCTCGGCCTGGCGCTGCTGGTCGGCGGCCTGGCCAACCAGGCCAGCGCCCTGTCCTTTCAGCCCAGCGACGAGCTGCGCATCGACTGGGACACCACCCTGAGCTACAGCCTGGCCTGGCGCACCGAGGGGAGGGATCGCCGGCTCACCGCCGATGCCGATGGCAACGACGGCGACAACGCCTTCGACAAGGGCAGCCTGATCAACAACCGCCTCGGTTTCCTTACCGAGGCCGACTTCAGGTGGCGAGACGACTACGGCCTGTTCGTCCGCGCCGCCGGCTTCTACGACAGGGTCTACGACCAGGGCAACGACAACGACAGCGGCAGCTCCAACTGCTTCGCCGGCGGCCAGTGCTCGCGCCCCGATCGCTTCTCCCGGGAGACCATCGACCAGCACCGCGAAGACCTGCGCCTGCTCGACTCCTACTTCTACGGCAGTTGGGACATAGGCGGACACAACCTCAACCTGCGCCTCGGTGACCAGGTGGTGAGCTGGGGCGAGAGCCTGTTCTACCAGGGCATCTCCTCGGCGCAGAGCCCGGTGGACGCGACCAAGGCGACCACCCCGGGGGTCGAGGTCAAGGAGATCCTGCTGCCGGTCGGCCAGCTGTTCGCCCAGTTCAGCCTGACCGACAGCCTCGATCTGCAGGCCTACTACCAGTACGAGTGGCAGAAGACCGAATTGTTCGGCGTCGGCAGCTACTTCTCCACCACCGACCTGATCGACGAAGGCGGCTTCAACGATTCCACCGGTTTCCTCCGTCGCCTGAAGGACGACAAGCCGAGCGACAGCGGCCAGTATGGCGTGGCCCTGACCTATACCGCCGAGTCGCTGAACAGCACCGAGTTCGGCCTCTACTACTCGCGCTATCACGACAAGACCCCGACCCTGGACTTCCTCAGCGACTTCGGCAGCTACCGGGCGCGCTACTTCGACGACATCGACCAGTACGGCGCCAGCTTCGCCACCGTGCTCGGCGACACCAGCCTGTCCGGCGAAGTAAGCTACCGCGACGGCCAGCCGGTGCTGGTCGACACCACCACCACCTTCAGCGGCTTCGGCTTCCCCATCGACATCCCCTTGCCGCCCCACGCGGTGCGGGCCAAGACCCTGCAGGCGCAGGTGTCGATGATCCATGTACTGGGCCCGACGGCCTGGGCGGACAACACCACCCTGGTCGGCGAGCTGGTCTACAACAACGTGCTCAGCCACGACCGGGCCGAAGCCTTCACGGTGTTCATCCCAGGCATAGGGCCGCTGGACAGCCCACGCTCCGACACCCTGTTCAAGGACCGCGACGCCTGGGGCTATACCGTGCAGGCGACGTTTGACTACAACAACGTGTTCAGCGGTTGGGACATGTCGGTGCCGGTCACCTACAGCACCGCGGCGCAACGCGACAGCTCGCTGCTCGGCTCGATCAACTCGGGCGAGGGCGACGATCGCATGAGCGTCGGCACCACCTGGCGCTATCTCGGCAACTTCACCGTGGAGGCGCGATACAACGCCTACCTGGGCAACGCCAAGAACTCGCCCCTGGCGGACCGCGACAACCTCGCGCTCAACTTCAAGTACCGTTTCTGACGCCTCTGACGGAGGAACCCAGCATGACTAGAAGCACCCCCAACCTGCTGCGCACGGCCCTGGCCGTTACCCTGCTCGGTGCCAGCCTGGCCGCCCAGGCCAAGGTCACCCCGGAACAGGCCGCACGCCTGGGCCAGGACCTGACGCCCCTGGGCGCCGAGAAGGCCGGCAACGCCGACGGCAGCATCCCCGCCTGGTCCGGCAAATGGCGCGGCGCGCCGCCCCACGTCCAGTTCGCCGGCCCGGGCGCGGCCTACCCCGACCCCTACGCCGACGAGCAGCCACTGTTCGTCATCACCGCGCAAAACATGGCGCAGTACGCCGACAACCTCAGCGACGGCCAGCAAGCGTTGCTCAAACGCTACCCGAGCACCTTCAGGATCCCGGTCTACCCCAGCCATCGCGACTTCCGCTACGACCAGAAGACCGAGGAGTACATCAAGCACAACGCGCTCAACGCCGAGCTGATCGACGACGGCAACGCGGCGGCCAACGCCTTCGGCGCCTCGCCTTTCCCGATCCCGCAGAACGGCAGCGAGCTGATGCTCAACCACACCATGCAGGGCCGCGCTGCCAAGGAAGAGGCCACCTACCTGCAGGCGGTGAACTACGCCGACGGCAACAAGGTGTTCGAGAAGGTCAACTACAAGATCTTCTCGGTCTGGTCCGACCCGAACAACAACCTGGATACGGTCGATGGCATGTTCACCCACTTCCTGCTGACCACCCTGGAACCGGTGCGCAAGAAGGGCGAGATGGTGGTGGGCCACGAGTTTATCAACCCGGTAGCCAGCCCCCGCCAGGCTTGGCAGTACGCCCCGGGCCAGCGCCGGGTGCGCCGTGCGCCCACGGTGGGCTACGACTCGCCCACCGGCGCCGGCGGATTCCGTGTGTACGACGAGGACCGCCTGTTCAACGGCGCCCCGGACCGCTACGAGTGGAAGATCCTCGGCAAGAAGGAGCTGTATATCCCCTACCACAACTACAGGCTCGACGACCCCAGCGTGAGCACCGAGCAACTGCTGTCTACCGCCGGCCACCTCAACCCCGACTACATGCGCTACGAGAAGCACCGGGTCTGGGTCCTGGAGGCCACGCTCAAGCCCAACAGCCGGCACATCTATGCCAAGCGCGTGCTCTACCTCGACGAGGACACCTGGGCCGCGACCCTGGCCGACAACTACGACAGCCGTGGCCAGTTCTGGCGCACCAACATGCAGGCCTCGATCTACGCCTACGATATGCAGCGCTACCACGCCCGCCTGGGCATGTACCACGACCTGATCGCCGGCTCCTACATGGTCGACCGCCTGCTGGTCGATCAGCAACCGGCCCTGCTCAACGCCAGCAGCTTCACCGAGAGCGACTTCACCCCGGGCAACCTGCGTAAGCTGGGAACCCGTTAGCCCTGGGCCAGGCTGGCGCCCCGGCGCCGGCCTGGCCGCTATGACGCGCAGCGCCGGCCCCAGGCGCTGCTGCCTATCACGCCCCGATATTGAGCGGCCTCGCCTGGCGGTCGACAGCGAGACCGTTCGACCCGCGCCCATCACTGTCGAGCCACTGTCACAGTCGCTCGCCAGTCTGATGGGCCTTTTGCCCTTCGCCTCAACCCCGTGGAGATAACAACAATGAGAAGAACCCTGCTCGCCACTTCCCTGGCCGCGGCTGCCATCACTCTGGCCCAGCCGGCCAGCGCCCTGAACATACTGCTGACCAACGACGACGGTTGCCGCGCCCCGGGCATCGCCGCCGTCCACCAGGCTCTGGTCGCCGCCGGCCACCAGGTCACCCTGGTGGCACCGGACAAGGACAACAGCGGCATAGGCGCGGCCAGCGTGGTCAGCCCCGGCCAGGCCCTGGCCGTGACCGAGCTGGCCGCCGGCAAGTACTGCATCGGCGCCCCCGCCGACCATGTGCCCGAACATGGCAAGAACGGCGCCATCGGCACCCCGGTGGACGCGGTCAACGTCGGCCTCGACCTGCTGCTCAAGGACAATCCGCCGGATCTGGTGGTGTCCGGCAGCAACTTCGGCGACAACGTCGGCCCCCTGACGCAGATGTCCGGCACGGTCAATGCCGCCGTACGCGCCATGTTCAAAGGCGTGCCGGCGATCGCGGTGTCCACCGCCATCGACCTGGAACTGATCATGCGCGACCGCCAGGCCGGCTACCTGAAGACCCTCAACGCCCTGGACGACACCGCCAACTTCACCGTCAAGGTGATAGAAAAAGCCAGCGCCGAGGGCGCCAAGGCCAAACAGCAGTGTGACAAGAGCCATGGCAGGGCCAAGCCGTTCTGCGCGCTGAACGTACTCGGCTTGCCCGGCACCACGGGGCTGAACCTCAACTACCCGGCCCTGGAAGCCGGCGAGGTGAAAGGCGTGGCCTATGCGCCGATCGGCGACTGGGGCATGGTCGTCTTCCAGAGCCAGCGCGGGGCCGATGGCGTGGTACGGGTCAATCTGGTGCCGCCGCCGATGCCTAGCGCCGAGCAGCAGCAGGCCGATGCCTACCAGCTGTTCGCCGGCAAGGCGGTGATCACCGTGATCGACGGCAATATGACCGCCCCCGGGGCCCTGCTGAAGCAAACCAAGAAGATGCTTAAGGGCCTGACCCCATAACTTCGTCATGAGTTGATGCACTGGAAAGTCAGAAGGCCCTGCCGGGTTGCGGCAGGGCCTTCTGTATTCACCCAAGAGCCTGTTGGGTCAGGGCATGGCTAGTCGCGTAGCGTCGTATTCCCAACAGCAGGGTTTCCCTGCGCAGCGCTCGCCACCCGTCTCTGCCAGCCACGCGACGCTACTGCTGAAAGGAGACGAACTCCACCACCTCCAGCTCGAAGCCGGCGACCGCCTTGTAGGGCACCGGTGAACTCAGCAGGCGCATCTTGCGCACATCCAGATCGCGCAGTATCTGCGCCCCTATGCCCAGGGTGCGCTGGGCGAACTGCGGTGGCCGCGGCTCGCCGGCGCTGCGCTGGCGCAACTGCTCGAGCAGCGCGTCCGGGGTCTCGCGCTGAGCCAACAGCACCACCACACCGCAACCCTCAGCGGCCACGTGCGCCAGAGCCCGGTCCAGGTTCCATTGCGCCGGACCGCTCTCGGACTCGCAGCCCAGGGCGTCGCGCAGGGTCTCGACCGCTTGCACCCGTACCAGGGTGGGGCGCTGGCGCTCGCCCCGGCCCTTGACCAGAGCCAAATGCAACTGCCCCTGATAGCTGTCCTGATAGGTCAACACGCGAAACTCGCCATGCCGGGTATGCAGCGGATACTCCCCGGAATGCTGGATGCAACCCTCGTGGAGGATGCGGTAGTGGATCAGCTCGGCGATGCTGCCGATCTTCAGGCCGTGCTGCTGGGCGAATTGCCACAGCGTCTCGCCCTGGGCCATCTCGCCGGTCTCGTCGAGGATGCTGACCAGGGTGGCGGCCGGCAACAGACCGGCCAGGCGGGTCAGATCGCACGCCGCCTCGGCCGGACCGGCGCGGTTCATCACCCCGCCCGACTGCGCCTGGATCGGGAAGATATGCCCGGGCTGCACCAGATCGCTGGGCCGACTGGCCGGATCGACCGCGACCTGCACAGAACGCGCCCGGTCGGCCGCGGAAATTCCGGTACTGACGCCCTGCGCGGCCTCGATCGACACGGTGAAACCCTGGCCGTTGGGCGCCCGCGAATGCGGCACCATCAGACCGAGACCGAGTGTCCGGCAACGCTCCTCGGTGAGCGCCAGGGCGATCAGGCCGCGGGCCTGCATGGCCATGAAGTTGATCGCCTCGGCGTCAACCTGTTCGGCGGCCATGATCAGCATACCTTCGGTCTGCATCTCGTCATCGGTCAGCACCACCATCTCGCCGTGGCGCAGCGCTTCGAGCAGCTCCTGAATTGCGTTCAATTGCATGTTAAGACTCTCGATTCAGCGCCGCACGCAGATCGGCGGCGGCGGTGGCCAGGGCTTCGGCGCCCTGCTCGACGAAGGGCGCCAGGCTGACGAAGCCGTGGATCATCCCCGCGCAGCGCTTGGCCCGCACGCTCACCCCGGCCTGGCGCAGACGCTCGGCGAAGGCCTCGCCCTCGTCGCGCAGCGGGTCGAACTCGGCGGTCAGCAGGGTGGTCGGAGGCAGCCGCTCCAGGTCCTCGGCCAGCAGCGGCGAGGCCAGCGGGTCGACCGCCTGCTCCGGCGTGGGCAGGTACTGACGCCAGCACCAGTGCATCTGCTCGCGAGTGAGGAAGTAGCCCTCGGCGAACGCCGCATAGGAGGCCGAGGCGCAGCGCCCATCGGTGACCGGGTAGAACAGGCACTGGTAGGCGATGCGCGGCCCGCCCTGCTCGGCCGCCAGGCGGCTGACCGCCAGCGCCAGGTTGGCGCCGGCGCTGTCGCCGGCCAGGGCCAGGCGCGAGGCGTCCACACCCAGCTCGGCGGCGCGCTCGCACAGATCGCGAGTGGCCTGGTAGCAGTCCAGCGGCGCCACCGGAAACTTGCATTCTGGGGCCAGCCGATAGGCCACCGACACCACCGCGGCGTCAGTCAACGCAGCCAGGCTGCGGCACAGGTTGTCGTGGGTATCCAGGGTGCCGAAGGCAAAGCCGCCGCCATGGAAGAACACCAGCAGCGGCAGGTTGCTCTCTGCGCTCGGCCGGTACAGGCGCGCCTCCAGTGGGCCGGCCGCGCCGGCCACGCGCAGCGCGCGCACCTCGGCCATCTCGGCGCCGGGCAGCGGCGGCATCATATGGTCGACGACCTGGCGGTAGCTGGCCGCGTCGAGCCGGCTGAAGTCGGGTTGCGGCTGGCCGCTGAACTGGGAAAGGACGGCGGCGATCTGCTTATCGAGCGGCATGGGAGTCCTCCTGGGCCATCTGGAATATCGGGTTGGTCTCGTCGAGGATGCTTTGCAGGCGGCTCTGCAGCGCCGGTTTGAAGAACTTGTGTGGGAGGATCCAGAAGCGCTTCTCCTCCACCGCGGCGAACACCAGTTCGGCCAGCGCCTGCGGGCTCATGCCCTCG
The DNA here is from genome assembly GCF_051904775.1 of Pseudomonas sp. MBLB4123. Classification (NCBI taxonomy): domain Bacteria; kingdom Pseudomonadati; phylum Pseudomonadota; class Gammaproteobacteria; order Pseudomonadales; family Pseudomonadaceae; genus Pseudomonas; species Pseudomonas sp. MBLB4123. The sequence continues at coordinate 821,618 of NZ_CP196711.1, read as the reverse complement.
CGGATACTGCTGCCGAGCAGCGCGTCGAGCTGCGCATCGGCGGCGCCGGTGATGCAGTTGGAATCCATTATCGCGCTGGTCACCGGCCCCGGGCAGAGCACCGAGACGCCGACCTGGGCGCCGAGCATGGCGAGCTCGTAATGCAGGGTTTCGGAGAGCGCCACCACCGCCTGCTTGGTCACGGTGTAGGGTGCCATCAGCGGGCTGCTGACCAGCCCGGCGAGCGAGGCGGTGTTGACCACATGGGCCGGGCGGCCCTGCGCGAGCAGCAACGGCACGAAGCTGCGGATGCCGTTGATCACCCCCTGCAGGTTGACCCCGAGCATGCGCTGCCACTGCGCCGTGCTGATCTCCCAGCAGTGCCCGGTCTGCATCACCCCCGCGTTGTTGAACAGCAGGTCGACACCGCCGTAGCGTGCGACCGCGAGGTCGCGCAGGCCCTCGACCTGGGCCGGGTCGGCGACATCGGCGACGCAGGCTAACGCCTCGGCGCCCCGGCCCTGCAACTCGGCGCACAGCGCCCGCAGGCGCGGCGCGTCGACATCGCTGAGCACCAGGCGCAACCCCTGCCCCGCAGCATATTCGACCAGGCCGCGGCCGATGCCGCTGGCCGCCCCGGTAATCACCGCCACGCGGCCCTGTTCACTGCTCATGCTCGGCTCCTGCTGATAGTGGTAGCGCAACCAGTAGAGCCGTCCAGACCGCAGCGGCCATCGTCCATTCAGACGATGCCCTCAACCACAGGCATTGCAGAATCCAGAGCGTGCATCAGCGCTGCCCCGGGTTTGCCTGAACCTGCGCCGGCCCAATCAGCCCCATCTGCGGAGAACAACAAGATGAGCACCCTGCATCGCATCGAAACGCGCCCCCTGGAAGACCGTTACGCCCGCGGCTGGCATTGCCTCGGCCTGGCCGCGCAGTACCGCGACGGCAAGGCCCACCGCCTGGACGTGTTCGGCACCCGTCTGGTGGCCTTCCAGGGCGAGGACGGCGAGCTGCGCGTGCTCGACGGCTACTGCCCGCACATGGGCGCCGACCTCAGCCAGGGCTGCGTCGAGGGCAACTCGCTGCGCTGTCCCTTCCATGCCTGGCGCTGGGGCGCCGACGGCGTGTGCGACGACATCCCCTACGCCAAGCGCATCCCGCCACGGGCCAAAATCAAGAGCTGGCCGCTGCTCGAAGAGAACCAGCTGCTGTTCATCTGGAACGATCCCGAGGGCAACCCGCCGATCGCCGCGCAGCGCATCCCGCGGATCGCCGAGTGTTTCAGCGACGACTGGGCCAACTGGGAGGTGGCCGAGCTGCAGATCGCGACCAACTGCCGCGAGCTGATCGACAACGTCGCCGACATGGCGCACTTCGGCACGGTGCACGGCGCCCCGGTCGAGGCATTCAGCAACGTCTTCGAGGGCCATACGGCGACCCAGATCATGCGTGCGCGCAGCGAACGGCTGTCCGGCGACAGCGAGCTGAGCACGGTGGCCACCTACTTCGGTCCGGCCTACCAGATCACCCAGATGACCGGCGAGATGGATGGCCAGCCCATCCACTCGATCCTGCTCAACTGCCATGTGCCGATCGACCTCAACAGCTTCACCCTGCGCTACGGCGTGCTGGTGAAGAAGATCCCCGGGCTCAGCGACGAGCAGAACAGCGCCATGGCCAAGGCCTACGTGCAGCAGGCGCAAGAAGCCTTCTACGAGGACGTGGCGATCTGGCACAGCAAGACCCGGGTCGACAACCCGCTGCTGTGCGACGGCGACGGTCCGGTCTACCAGCTGCGCAAGTGGTACCAGCAGTTCTACCACGACGTCGCCGCGCTGCCGGCCGAACTCGGCGAACGCAAGGTGTTCTCCGTACGCAGCCCGGAGCCGGCCTGAACCCGAGGTTGGCGGCTGCGCCTGCCGCCAGCCGCCCCCTCTAGCCCGCGCGTTGCGTTCGACGGAAGACGCCGTTTATGCTCGGGGGCCGACACTGCATAAAAATAACAACGGTACCCCTATGGCTATGGCACGCACTCTCAGCCTCGAGACGTTCAGCGAGTTGCTCGGCAATCTCTATCAGGGACCGTTGGAGACTATTCCCTGGGCCAGCTTCCTCAACCAGCTCAACCTGCACCTGGACAGCAAGTACGTCACCTTCATCCTGCGCCCGCCGAGCCAGCACGACGCCGGCCTGATGGTCAACACCACCGGCACCTCGGCCGAGGCCACGGCGTCCTACAACCGTCACTTCTTCGCCCTCGACCCCTTCGTCGACCTGCCCAATCGCCAGGTCGTGACCAATGCGGAATTCCTCTCCGACGACGCCTGGCAGAATTCCGAGTTCTACAAAAGCTTCCTCGAGCCGGTGGACGTCTTCCACATCCTCGGCGCCGACATCAACACTGGCGACGGCGCGCAGTGCCGCATCCGCATCAGCCGCAGCCGCACCGCACCGCCCTTCGACGACACCGACAAGGCCCTGCTGGCGCAGTTCATCCCGCACCTGGAGCGCTCGATAGAGATCCATATGCGCCTCAACCGCATCGAGACCGAGCGCGACCTCTATGCCGGCGCGGTGGACCAGATGGCGGTGGGCACCATCATCCTCGACGAGACCGGCAAGGTGCTGCAGACCAATCAGATCGCCGACCAGCTGCTGCAGGACAAGGACGGTCTCAAGCTGGTCAACGACGGCCTGCAGGTCGGCACCGCCCGCGACACCCAGGAGTTCCGCCGCCTGCTCAAGCAGTCGTTGCTGTCGCAGAAGAGCGGCAGTCCCTCGGTGGTCGAGGCCCTGCGCGTGCAGCGCCCGTCCGGCCGTGCGGACCTGGGCATCATAGTGCGCTCGGTGCCGCTGGCGGCCTGGAGCGAGGGCAAGCAGTGCCCGGCGGTGGTGATTTTCATCAGCGACCCGGAACAGCAGTCCAGCGCCCCCCAGGAAATCGTCCGCGCGCTGTTCGACCTCACCCCGGCCGAGACCCAGCTGGCCCTGCTGCTGGCCAACGGCCTGACCCTCGACGAAGCCTCGGAAGAACTGGGCATCAGCCGCAACACCGCGCGCGCGCACCTGCGCTCGACCTTCTCGAAGACCGGGGTGACCCGCCAGACCATGCTGGTGCGGCTGATCCTGCGCAGCGTGGCGACCCTCGGCTAAGCCCCGTCCGTAGTCCGCATGGACGATGGCGGGGCGGCTGCCGACGCGCACAGTGCCTCCATCGAGACTCCATCCCCAGGCGCAGGGGGCCATGCCATGCGAAGCTGTCCGACCATCCTGAAAACCGAACTGCTGGCCGAGAGCGGCTACTTCCAGATCGAGGCCCTGCACCTGCAATTCAGCAACGGCCAGCAACGGGTCTACGAACGCCTGCGCGGCACCGGCTATCGCTCGGTGATGCTGGTGGCCCTGCCCGATCCCGAGCACGTGCTGCTGGTGCGTGAGTACGCGGTGGGTGTGGAACGCCAGGTGCTCGGCCTGCCCAAGGGCGGCGCCGAGCCGCACGAGAGTTTCCTGCAGGCGGCCCAGCGCGAACTGATAGAAGAAGTCGGCCTGCGCGCCGATCGCCTGACCGAACTGGGCGAACTGACCCTGGCCCCCGGCCACCTGTGCCATAGCTGTCAGGTGGTCCTCGCCGAACAGCTGAGTCCCAGTTACCTGCCCGGCGACGAACCCGAGCCGCTGGACCTGATCCGCCTGCCGCTGAGCCAGATCGGCGAGCTGGTGGCCTGCGGCGAACTGCACGAGGCCCGCGCCATCGCCGCGTTGTTTATGGCCCTGAGCGCCCTGGCGCGACGCGGCTAAGGCGCCAGCTGCCGACCACTGATCGCCCGTGCCGCACCCTAGTCCATTCGGACGAAGCCGACCGCCACATCCGCGCCTAAGGTGGCTGCACAACAACAACAAAACCCGGTTCCGGCCGCGACGGCGCAACAGTCCGAACGCGGCGGCTCCTGCAAGCCGAGGTGCGCCATGAAGAAAGTCACCCTTACCCTGTTGCTCTTCGTCTGCATCACCAGCGCCGCCGCCCTCAGCCTGCTGCAGCAACCTAGCTACCGACTGGCGAGCCAGCCCGCCTGCCAGGCCTATGTCGGCGGCTGCTATATGCCCGCCCCCTCGATCCATCGCCTGCTGCCCTGAAGCGGCAGCGCCAGCTCCTTCAAGCCCTGGGCCGGGTTAACCGCTGCATCCCCTTGCGGCCGGCGCACTGTGCGCGGACGCCCAGGCTGGAGCAGGGACTGTAGGGCGCGCTCAGCGAGAGAACGACCGAGTCGCCCGCCGGGCAGAGCCCCATAACCGGCACTATCCACCCGCGCCAGCACCTGTGGCCCTGAGGCGCCCCAAAAACTCGACCCTCGTGCCAACCACGCAAACAAAAACGGCAGGGCTTGCCGCGCAAGCCCTGCCGTCTGTGGCGCAGACGCTAGCCCCTCAGGTCGGCAATACCTCGCGCGAGCGCGACAGGGTCAGCGCCAGGTCTTCGATCATGTCTTCCTGACCGCCCACGGTGCCGCGCTGGCCCAGTTCCACCAGCAGTTCGCGGGCGGAGACGCCGTACTTCTTCTCGGCGCGTTTGGCGAACAGCAGGAAGGAGCTGTAGACCCCGGCATAGCCCAGGGTCAGGGCGTCGCGATCCAGGCGAATGGGCTGATCCATCATCGGCACCACCAGGTCCTCGGCCACGTCCATGATGGCGTAGAGGTCGACGCCGCTGTCCACGCCCATGCGCTTGAGCACCGCGACGAACACCTCCAGCGGGGTGTTGCCGGCACCGGCGCCGAGGCCCGCCACCGAACCGTCGATGCGCGCCGCGCCGGCCTCGATGGCGGCCAGGGAGTTGGCGATGGCCATGCCCATGTTGTGGTGGCCGTGGAAGCCGATCTCCACCTCGGCATTCAGGCCGGCGCGCAGCACCGCGATCTTCTCGGTCACTTCGTCCGGCAGCATGTAGCCGGCCGAGTCGGTGCAGTAGATGCAGTTGGCGCCGTAGCTCTCCATCAGCCTGGCCTGCTCCAGCAACTTCTCGGCGCTGACCATATGCGCCATCATCAGGAAGCCGACGGTGTCCAGGCCCATCTTCGCCGCCATGCCGATATGCTGCTCGGACACGTCCGCCTCGGTGCAGTGGGTGGCCACGCGTATGGTGGAGACGCCGTGCTCATGGGCCATCTTCAGGTGATCGACCGTGCCGATGCCGGGCAGCAGCAGGGCCGAGACCTTGGCCTGTTTCATCTTGGGGATCACCGCGGCGAAGTACTCCTCGTCGCTGTGGGCCGGGAAGCCGTAGTTCAGCGAGGCGCCGCCCAGGCCGTCGCCGTGGGTGATCTCGATCAGCGGCACGCCGGCGGCGTCCAGGCCGGTGGCCACGTTGACCATCTCGTCCAGGCCGATCTGGTGGCGCTTGGCGTGCATGCCGTCGCGCAGGCTCATGTCGTGCAGGCGCACGCGCTTACCTTGCAGGTTCATGTTGTTTCTCCACTCAACGGGCAGGCAGTTGCAGGGCGCCCTTATGGGCCTCTTCGGCGAACATCTCGGCGGTGCGCAGACCGGCGGCGGTCATGATGTCGAGGTTGCCGGCGGACTTCGGCAGGAAGTCGCCGAGCCCCTCGACCTCGACGAAGATCGACACCTTGCGGCCGTCGAACACCGGGCCGTTGATCAGCTTGTAGCCGGGCACGTAGCGCTGCACCTCCTTGACCATGTCGAGCACCGAGGCGCGGATGGCGTCCTGGTTCGGCTCGGATTCGGTCAGGCAGTGGATGGTGTCGCGCATCATCAAAGGCGGTTCGGCCGGGTTGATGACGATGATCGCCTTGCCGCGCTGGGCGCCGCCGATCTTCTCCACTGCGCCGGCGGTGGTGCGGGTGAATTCGTCGATGTTCTGCCGGGTGCCCGGGCCGACCGAGCGGGACGACACGGTGGCGACGATTTCGCCGTAGCTGACCGGCTGCACCCGCGACACGGCGGCGACCATGGGGATGGTGGCCTGGCCGCCGCAGGTGACCATATTGACGTTCAGCGCCAGGGTCTCGGCGTGCTGCTTGAGGTTGACCGGCGGCACACAGTAGGGGCCGATGGCCGCCGGGGTGAGGTCGATCATGATCACCCCCAGCTCATTGAGCTTGCGGCTGTTCTCGGCGTGCACATAGGCCGAGGTGGCGTCGAAGGCGATGCGGATGTCATCGTCCAGCACGTGCGGCAGCAGGCCGTCGACGCCCGCGGCGCTGGTCTTCAGGCCCAGCTCGCGGGCGCGCTTGAGGCCCTCGGACTCGGGGTCGACGCCGACCATCCACACCGGCTCGATCCAGTCGGAGCGGCACATCTTGATCAACAGGTCGGTGCCTATGTTGCCCGGGCCGATGATGGCCGCCTTGAGTTTCTTGCTCATGGTCACTCCTCGAAGGACAGCCGGGCGCTGCCCAGGCCGTCGATGGTCAGTTCGAAGCGGTCGCCGGCCCGCGCCGGCTCCAGCGGCACCAGCGAGCCGGAGAGGATGATCTCGCCGGCCTTGAAGGGAATGCCGAAGGCGCCCAGGGTGTTGGCCAGCCAGGCCACCGCGGTCAGCGGGTTGCCCTGCACCGCCGAGCCCAGGCCCTCGCTGATCTGCGCGCCGTTCTTGAATACCCGCATGCGCAGGTTGGGCAGGTCCAGCTCGCGCGGATCGACCCGCTCGGCGCCGAGCACGAAGACCCCGCAGGAGGCGTTGTCGGCCACGGTGTCCTGGATGCGAATCTTCCAGTCATGGATGCGCGAGTCGACTATCTCGAAGCAGGGCATCACGCACTCGGTGGCGTCCAGCACGTCCTGCTCGGTGACGCCGGGGCCGACCAGGTCGCGTTTCAGCTTGAAGGCGATCTCGCCCTCGGCGCGCGGCTGGATCAGCTTGTTGGCGGACAGCGAGATCGCCGCGCCGTCGGCGAAGCTCATGTCGCGGGTGATAAAGCCGAAGTCCGGCTGGTGCACGTCGAGCATGCGCTGCACGGCCGCCGAGGTAACGCCGATCTTCTTGCCGACTATGGCGTCGCCGGCGGCCACCCGCCGCTGCACCACCTGCAGGGAGATGTGGTAGGCGTCCTCGATACTGATGGCCGGCCAGCGCGCGGTCAGCGGCTGCAGGGTGGTGCCGCTGCTCAGGGCCTGGTACAGCGCCTCGGCATGCTGGTCACGCAAGGCCTGAGTCATGGCCGGCCCTCCGCGAAAAAGTCCAGGCACTGGCGGTTGAACAGCTCGCGGTGCTCGACCATCACCCAGTGCCCGCACTCGCTGAGCAGGGTGAAGCGGATGTTGCGGCAGGCCTGCATCAGGGTCTGCGCCCCGGACGCCGGGCAGAATTTGTCGTTCATCCCCCAGAAGCCGAGAATCGGGCAGGCCAACTCGCCCAGGCGCGCGCTCAGGTTCGGTACCTGCATGCTGCTCAGTACGCAAGGCGGCTGCTGCGCCACCACCGCCACCCGCTCGGCCACGGTCTCGTCGTCGATCAGCGCCGGGTCGAACAGTTGCAGGGTCAGCAGCCGGCGCATGCCCGCAGCATCGTTCAGCTCACCATTGACGAAGGCCGCCGCCATCTGCTGGATGCCTTCCATCTGCAGGTAGTACTGCTCTTTTTCCATCAAGCCGCCTGGCGCCATCAGCACCAGCTTGCTGACCCGCGCCGGTTGATCCAGGGCCAGTTTGAGGGCGATCGCACCGCCCAGGGAGTTGCCCACCAGCACGCAGCGCCGGATGTCCAGGGCATCCAGCAGGCCGACCAGGGCGGCGACGAAAAAGTCCAGGCTGTAGGTGGTTTCCGGCTTGTCCGAGGCGCCGTAACCCGGCAGGTCGGGCACCAGCACCCGATAACCGGCGGCAGCGAACTGCGGGTAGTTCTGCTTGAAATTGCTGTGGCCGCTGGCGCCGGGGCCGCTGCCGTGGATAAACACCAGCGGCTCGCCCTGCCCGGCCCCAAGATCTAGATAGTGCAGTCTGAGTCCATCGTTCAGCGTGACGAAATGCCCTTGCGGTCTAGCGCCCATGGGGTCCTCCTGGGAGTTCGCGGTTTAGCGGATTATTCCCAGCCCCCTGCTGGGCAACATCGTCCGACAGGACTAGCAGCCGCCCTAGTCCGCTCGGACGTAGGCAGCGCTGGCGCCGCGCCCTAGCCTCGCGTCTATCCCGAACCGAGGAGCGAAACAACGATGCGCGATCCCATGGATTTTCGCGGCAAGGTGGTGCTGGTGACCGGCGGCGGCAAGGGCGTCGGCCGCGGCATCAGCCAGCGCTTTCTGCAATGCGGCGCCGAGCTGGTGATCTGCGGGCGTGAAGCGCCGCCCAGCCTGCCCGAGCATGACGGCCGCCAGGCGCTGTTCCTGCCCTGCGACCTGCGCGACTGGGAGCAGGCGGTGGCCCTGATCGACGCGGTGGTCGAGCGCTTCGGCCGCCTCGACGTACTGGTCAACAATGCCGGCGGCGCGCCCAATGCCGACGCCGCCACGGCCTCGCCGCGCTTCTCCGAGGCGATCATCCGCCTCAACCTGCTGGCACCGCTGAACCTCTGTCAGCTGGCCAACCGGGTGATGCAGCAGCAGGCCGAGGGCGGCGCCATCATCAATATCTGCAGCGTCAGCGCCACCCGCCCCTCGCCGGGCACCGCCGCCTATGGCGCGGCCAAGGCCGGGCTGCTCAACCTGAGCCGCTCGCTGGCGGTGGAGTGGGCGCCCAGGGTGCGGGTCAACGCGGTGACCGCCGGGCTGATCCGCACCGAGCAGGCCGAACTGCACTACGGCGATGCCGCCGGCGTGGCCCGGGTGGCGGCGACCATTCCGCTGCAACGTCTGGCCGAGCCCGAGGATATCGGCGACAGTTGCCTGTACCTGGCCTCGCCGCTGGCCCGCTACGTCAGCGGCGCCGACCTCTGCGTGCACGGCGGCGGCGAACGCCCGGCCTTTCTCGACGCTGCCCGGGAGCATTGAGTGGAGCCTTCACAGATGACCTCAAGCGCCAGCCATAGCCTGCATATCGAGCTCCCCCAGGAACAGGTCTGGGACAAACTCCGCGACCTGAGCCTGGCCCCCCATTACGTGCCGAACCTGACCGGCTGCCAGCTGCATCGCGGCCCTGCGCACGGCCAAGGCGCCAGTCGCCGGGTACTGCAGAAGAACGGCCAGTGGCTGGATGAGACGGTGGAAGAATGGCGCGAGGGCGAGGGCTTTCTGATCCGCCTGCACCGTGGCGCCAAGGGCGCGCCGCCACCCTTTCGCCAGGCCTGGTTCCGCTACGCCATCGCCCCGGACGGCACGCGCACGCGCTTCACCGCCAGCCTGATCTACCGCCCGGCCGGCGGGCTGTTCGGCCGCCTGCTGGACCGCCTGCTGCTGAGGCGGGCGCTGAACAAGGTGGTGGCGCAGATCGCCGTCAACCTCAAGGTCTTCTACGAGACCGGCGAGACGCAAAACCCGGCGTTCAAGCCGCGCGACATCTAGCCCCGCAGGAGGGGTTGAGCCTGCGATCTCATGGGTGGAGTCCCACGGCCGCGATGGGAGTCGCTGCGCGCCTCCCATCCCAGGTTCTGACACCGATCACGGCCTGGTCTACGGAGCCGACTGCCCCACTACCTGCGAATGCGCACGAAAACGCGTCTCGACTATCTGCCAGCCAGCCTCGGTCAACCGATAGCGGTCCTGGTAAAAGCCGCCGAGCTGGCGGGTGGCGCCGCTCTCGCCGTCCAGGTTAAAGTAGTAGAGCGCCCAGCGCGCCGAAGCCTCGGTCGCCGAGCGCAGCTCGATCTCCGGGTTGGCGCCGTGGTGCAGATCGATCACCGCGTCCCGGCAGACCAGCTCGCGGTACAGGGCGACGAAGCTGTCACGCTCCTCGAACACCCCGAGCGGGCCGTAGTCGATCAGTATCTGCCCCTCGGCGAAGCAGTCGCGGATGGCCTCGACATCCTTCAGGTCGCAGGCGTTCAGGTAGCGGTGCTTGAGCTGGCGGATCGCCTCCAGCGCCTCCAGCCGGGCAATGCGTTGCTCCAGGCTCATGCTGCACTTCCCATCTGCAGGTTGAGCGCACTCCAGTAGGCCTTCATCGAGCGGATCTTGCCGGCGTCGTCGAACTCCATCACGTCGATCACCTCGATCGAGCAGCGCTCGCCGCTCCAGTTCAGGTCCACACGAAAGGCCATGGCGCCACAGCCATTGAGGGTGGCGCGCACCGGCCCGCTGAGCGTCGCGCGGGCCTCGCTCAGGCCCAGGCCCTCGCGGTAGAAGGCCTCGATGGCCTCGATGCCGACTATCGGCGCCTGGCCCACCGGGTCCTCGACCACCGCATCGGCGGCGTACAACGCGACTATGCCGTCGATATCGCCGGCATCCACCAACTCGATGTAACGCGCCATGCATTGCTGTATCTGTTCCGGTTTGATCATCTGCAGTCCCTTCGGGGGGTTATGGTTTGACAGCTGCCTGGGGTTTGTTGGGTTGCGCGGCCCAGCCTATGCGCGGGCGCTCGGGTTCCTCGGCGGACAACGGCGTGACCGCCTCGATCCCTTTCAAACAGCGGCCCGCCAGCTCCTGGTAGAGGGCCGAACCACGGCGCTTCCAGGCGATCTCGTCGGCCGTCAGGCCGCGCACCCAGCGCGCCGGCTGGCCGGCGAACAGGCTGTTGGCGGGAATCGCCTGCCCCGTCTTGACGAACGCCAGGGCGGCGACGAAGGCGTTTTCGCCGACCTCGACCCCATCCATCAACACCGCATGCATGCCGACCAGGGCATTGGCACCCACCCGGCAGCCGTGCAGGATGGCGCCGTGGCCGATATGGCCGCCCGGCCCGACCCACATCTCGGCGTCCGGAAAGGAATGCAGCACGCAGTTGTCCTGGACGTTGGCTCCGGTCTCGATGCGGATGCGCCCGAAGTCGCCGCGCAGACAGGCGCCCGGGCCGATATAGCAGTGCGCAGCGATGATCACGTCACCGATCAGCACCGCATCCGGATGGACGAAGGCGGCCGGATCGACCACCGGAATAACGCCCTCGAAGCCATAGACCTTGGCCATCGCCTCCTCCTTTCCTGGCCGTCCGCGCCGGCGGACTTAGAGCACCTCGAACAGCGCCGCGGCGCCCATGCCGCCGCCGACGCACATGCTCACCACCACGTAACGCAGGCCGCGGCGCTTACCCTCGAGCAGGGCGTGGCCAACCATGCGCGCGCCGGACATGCCGAACGGATGACCGATGGCGATGGCGCCGCCGTTGACGTTCAAGCGCTCGTCGGGAATGCCCAGGCGGTCGCGGCAGTACAGCACCTGGCAGGCGAAGGCCTCGTTGAGCTCCCACAGGCCGATGTCATCGACCTTGAGGCCGTGGCGCTTGAGCAGCTTGGGAATGGCGAACACCGGGCCTATGCCCATCTCGTCGGCGTCGCAGCCGGCCACCGCCAGGCCCCGGTACAGGCCCAGGGGCGCCAGGCCCTTGCGCTCGGCCAGCGTGGCGCTCATCAGCACCGAGGCGCTGGCGCCGTCGGACAGCTGCGAGGCGTTGCCGGCGGTGATGCAGCGACCCGGTCCGCTCCACTGCCCGCCCTGCCACACCGGCTCCAGCGCCGCCAGGCTGTCACGGCTGGTATCCGGGCGGTTGCACTCGTCCCGCTCCAGGGTGACGCTCTGGTAGCGGGTCTCGCCGCTGGCCTTGTCGAAGATCGCCTGGCGGCTGGTCAGCGGCGCCAGCTCGGCGTCGAACAGCCCGGCGCGCTGGGCCTGGGCGGTGCGCAGCTGGCTCTGGTAGCTGTAGTCGTCCTGGGCCTCGCGGCTGATGGCGTAGCGCTCGGCGACTATCTCGGCGGTCTCGATCATCGGAATATAGGCCCGTGGGTCGTGCGCCAGCACCTCCTCGGACTGATTGCGGTAGAGGTTCTTGTGCTTGTTCTGCACCAGCGAGATGGACTCCAGACCGCCGGCCACGGCGATGTCCAGCTCGTCGCAGATGATCGCCTTGGCCGCCGTGGCGATGCTCATCAGGCCCGAGGCGCACTGGCGCTCGATGGCCATGCCGGCCACGCTCGACGGCAGGCCGGCGGCCATGGCGCACAGCCGGCCGAGGTTGTAGGACTGGGTGCCCTGCTGCGCCGCGGCGCCGATCAGCACGTCGTCCACCTCACCCGGCTCGAGGCCGGCGCGGCGCACCGCCTCGGCCACCACGTGGCCGCCCAGGGCCGGCGCCTCGGTGTCGTTGAAGGCGCCGCGAAAGGCCTTGCCGATCGGGGTACGGGCGGTGGAGACGATGACGGCTTCTTTCATTACTGAATCCTCGGATTGTTACGGCGGGGATCTGCATCCCTCGCCCCACCCTTCTCCCGGCGGAAGAAGGACGCACAGCGGTTCTGCTAGCCCGGATGCAACCCGGGGAAATTCCGCTCCCGGATTGCATCCGGGCTATAGGACTGAAAGCGTCGCGAACGCAGGCAAGGCGGCAGTAGCACCGCGCGCGAAGCCCGCAGCAGCTTTCAGCTCGGGTAACTTTCAGCTCGGGTAATAACGGCTGATGGTGTCGACCACGCAGGCCGGGCGTTCCTCACCCTCGATCTCCACGGTCACCCGGGTGGTGGCCTGTACGCCGCCCTTGACCTCCTCCACCGCGATCAATTGCGCGCTGCCGCGTACCCTGCTGCCTGCCTTGACCACATTGGGGAAGCGCACCCGCTCGCAGCCGTAATTCACCCCCATGCTGATGCCGCGCACCTCGAGGATCTGCGGCAGGAACAGGTTGACCAGACTCAGGCTCAGGTAGCCGTGGGCGATGCAGGCGCCAAACGGGCCGCTGGTCGCGCGCACGGGGTCGACATGAATCCACTGGTGGTCGCCGGTGGCCTCGGCGAACTGATCGATGCGTTGCTGCTCCAGCGTCAGCCAGTCGCTGTGGCCCAGTTGTTCGCCGACCCGGTCGGCCAGCGCAAAGGGCGTCTCGAATATCTGCGGCATGCTCAGGCCCTCTGGCTGGAGACCGACAGCACTTCGCCGGTCATATAGGAGCTGTAGTCGCTGGCCAGGAACATCATCACGTTGGCCACCTCCCAGACTTCCGCAGCGCGGCCAAAGGCCTCGTTGGCCGCCAGCTGCTCCAGCACCGCCTGCGGCGCGGATTTACGCAAGAAATCGTGCAGGGCGATGCTCGGGCTCACCGCGTTGATGCGGATGCCATGCTCGGCGGCTTCGACCGCGGCGCAGCGGGTCAGCGCCATGACCCCGGCCTTGGCGGCGGCGTAGTGGCTCTGCTCCTTCTGCGCGCGCCAGCCGAGCACCGAGGCGTTGTTGACTATCACCCCGCGCTGACGCGCCATCATCTTCGGCAGCATGGCGCGGGTCATGCGCATGGTGCCGGTGAGGGTCACGTCGAGCACCCGGCTCCACTCCTCGTCGCTCATCTCCACCAGCAGCCGCGAGCCGCCCAGGCCGGCGTTGTTGATCAGCACATCGACGCCGCCCAGCTCACCCTCGGCCGCCTCGATCAGCGCCTGCACCTGGGCCTCATCGGCGACGTTGCAGACCTGGCTGAATACCTGCTGCAACCCGCTCTGCTCGCGGATCTTTGCCACCGCCTCGGCCAAGCGGCCCTCGTGGATATCGCTGATAAACAGCGCCCGGCAACCTTCCTCGGCGGCGCGCAGGGCGGCGGAGAAACCGATGCCGGCGCCGGCGGCGGCGGTGATCAGCACCGATTTGCCGCGTAGCAGGCCGTGACCCGGCACGTAATGGGGAATGGACATGGGCAATCTCCTCGACAGGGCTTCAGCCGCGCACGCGCGGTTCGCGGGGCATGCCCAGCGCGCGTTCGGCGATGATGTTGCGTTGAATTTCGTTGCTGCCGCCGTAGATGGTGTCCGAGCGGCTGAACAGGAACATCGACTGCAGGCGGCCCAGTTGGTAGGGCCCGCCCTCCAGCAGCTCGGCGTCGGCGCCGAGCACGTCCATGGCCAGCTTGCCCAGCTCCAGGTGCCAGGTGGACCAGCCCAGCTTGTAGATCATCGCCTCGCGCTGCAGCCGCCCGTCCTGCGGGCCCGAGAGCATGCGCAGGGAGTTGGCGCGCAGAATGCGCAGGCCGCTCCAGGCCTTGGCGATGCGCTGGCGCAGCAGCGGATCGGCGGCGGCGCCATTGGCCTTGGCGATGGCGATGATCTCTTCCAGCTCGTTGTGAAACAGCATCTGCTGGCCCAGGGTCGAGACCCCGCGCTCGAAGCCGAGCAGGGCCATGGCGATCTTCCAGCCCTCCCCCGGCGCGCCGAGAATATTGGCCGCGTCGGTCTCGGCGTCGTCGAAGAACACCTCGTTGAACTCGCTGGTGCCGGTCAGCTGCTCGATCGGCCGCACCGTGACGCCCGCCTGGGCCATGGGCACCAGCAGGAAGGACAGGCCCTGGTGGCCGACGCTGCCCGCTTCGGTGCGGGCGATGACGAAGCACCAGTCGGACTCGTGGGCCAGGGAGGTCCAGACCTTCTGCCCGTTGATCCGCCATTTGCCGCCGGCCTCGTCCAGCGTCGCGCGGGTCTTGACGTTGGCCAGGTCCGAGCCGGCGCCCGGCTCGGAATAGCCCTGGCACCAGAACTCGGTGCCGGCGACTATGCCGGGCAGCAGGCGGCGCTTCTGCTCGTCCGTGCCGAAGGCGGCGATGGTCGGCCCGGCCAGGCCCTCGCCGATATGGCCCATGCGTCCGGGACCGCCGGCGCGGGCGTACTCCTCGTGGAAGATCACCTGCTGGTTGATCGACAGGCCACGGCCGCCGTGCTCCGGCGCCCAGCCGACGCAGGTCCAGCGGCCCCCTGCCAGCTTGCGTTCCCAGGCCTTGCGCTGCTCGGGAAAGCTGTGCTCGTCGCCCGGGCCGCCGCGAAAGCGCAACTCCTCGAACTCGCCACCCAGATTGGCCGCCAGCCAGGCGGCGACCTCGGCGCGAAATGCCTCGTCCGCGGCGGTGAATCCTAGCTTCATGGCTGTTCTCCAGCTTGTGGGGCGTCCAGCAGCGCGGCGGCGATGCGCTCGCGGTGCCAGGACGGCGCGCCGAGGAAGGCCTCGCCGGCCCGGGCGCGCTTGAAATAGAGGTGCGGGTCGTATTCCCAGGTGAAGCCGACGCCGCCGTGCAACTGGATGGACTCGGCCGCACAGTGGAAGAAGGCCTCGCCGCACTCGGCCTTGGCCAGGGCCGCGGCCAGCGGCAACTCGGCGGCCACCGCCGGGTCGCCGGCCGGGTCCAGCGCTTCCTGGGCCACGCAGGCGGCGTAGTAGGCCGCCGAGCGGGCGCACTCGACCTGCAGCATCATGTCCGCGGCGCGGTGCTTGAGCGCCTGGAAGCTGGCGATCGGCCGGCCGAACTGCTGGCGCTCCTGCATATAGGCGACGCTCAGGTCGAGCACCTGCTGGGCGCCGCCGGTCTGCTCGGCCGCCAGGGCCACGCAGGCCAGTTGCAGCACCCGCTGCAGCAGCGCGCCGGCCTGCCCGGCCGGGCCCAGCAGGGCCTCGACCGGAACATAGAGGTTGTTCAGTTCGATGTGCGCCAGCTTGCGGGTCTGATCCAGGGTCGGCGTCAGCCACCGGCCGATGCCCGGGCTGTCGGCCGCCACGGCGAACAGGCTGATGCCATCCAGGCCGCTCGAGCCCGGGGCCCGCGCGGCGACGATCAGCAGCCCGGCGCCGTGGCCGTCGACCACCTGGGCCAGCTCGCCGTTCAGCACGAAGCCCTCGCCCTCGGCCCGCGCCGTGGCGCCCAGGGTCGTGGCGTCCCAGCCACGCCCCGCGCTGAAGGCCAGGGCCGCGGTCAGGCTGCCCTCGGCGATCGGCGGCAGCCAGCGGCTGCGCTGGGCCTCGCTGCCGCCCAGCAGTAGCGCCGGGGTGGCCAGGCAGGCTGTGGCGAAGAACGGCGAACAGAGCAGGCGGCGGCCCATCTGTTCCAGGAGGATGGCCAGTTCGACGAAGCCCAGGCCCAGGCCGCCATGGGCCTCGGGGATATGGATGGCCGACCAGCCCATCTCGCCACACAGGCGCTGCCAGAGCGCGGGGTCATGGCCCAGCTCGCTGGCCATCGCCGCCCGCACCGCGGCGGAGTCTGAGACATCCGCGAGAAAGCTCTCGGCGGACTCGCGAATCATGTCCTGCTCGTCGCTGAATGCAAATTCCATGGTCTGTGCCTTGTCACTGATCGGGTCGGGCACCCGGAACTGCGCCCGCTTGCCGGGGAGTCTGGCGGCAATGGCCGGGCGGCAAATCGTTAGCGCTGACTAGTCCGAATGGCCGATGCCAGGGCCGCCCCGCTCAGCGGCCAGAGCAAACCGCCCCCCTGGCGCCAGGCGGACGTGTTTAGGCCGAGGCCGATGGGCGTATAGTCATGCTCCACAGACAGCCAATGCGTGGGGAGTGAGAAGGGAATGGACGAGCAGCAGCCAGCGCCGGTCAGCGACGAACAGATTGGCGCCTATATGCAGCGCCAGCTCAGGTCTGGGCGGGTCAAGCCGGCCGTGCTGGTGGAGCTGACGCAGAAGAACTTCCCGGAGGTTCCCCGCGAACGCCTAGTGCGCTGCTTCAACCAGTTGGACTCGTCGCTGTTCAAGCGCTAGGGGCCGGCTGGTTTGGCGGCCGCAGCCCAACAGCCACGCCCCAGCAAGGTCGCCCAGCGCCCGAGGACCCAGCATGAAGTCGCCAACCCCCTACTTCCGCGAGGCAGGCTCCGGCCCCGCCGTGGTCTGCCTGCACGCCAACGCCAGCAGCTGCAACCAATGGCGCGCCCTGCTGGAGCACCTCGCCCCCGAGTTCCACGTGCTGGCCGCCGACGCCTACGGCGCGGGCCAGAGCCCGGCCTGGCCAGGGGAGCGCCCACTGACGCTGGGCGACGAGCTGGCGCTGCTCGAGCCGGTGTTCGCCCGCGCGGGCGCGCCCTGCACCCTGGTCGCCCACTCCTACGGCGCCGCGGTGGCCTTGCTCGCGGCAGTGACGCAGCCCCGCCGCATCCGCGCCCTGGCCCTGTACGAGCCCACCCTGTTCGCCCTGCTCGACGCCGAAAACCCGCCGCCGAATGCCGCCGATGGCATCCGCGCCACGGTGGCTGCGGCGGTAGCCGAACTGGAGACCGACAACCCGGCCGGCGCCGCCGAACACTTCATCGACTACTGGATGGGCAAGGGTTCATGGGCCCGCATGCCGGCCACGCGCCAGGGCCCGATTGTCGCGACCATCGGCAACCTGCCCGGCTGGGCGCACGCCCTGCTCGGCGAGCCCACGCCCCTGGCGGCGTTCGCCGCCTTGAATGTGCCCGTGCTCTATATGATCGGGCAAAACTCCCCAGCTTCGTCGCGGGCCGTGGGGCGGCTGCTGACCGCTGCCCTGCCGCGGGTGCAGGTGATCGAGTTCGAAGGGCTGGGGCATATGGGGCCGATCACTCACCCGGACGTAGTTAATCAGGCCATTGCGCGCTTTCTCGCGGGCTGAGGGGCTTGGGGCTAAATGGCTTCGCGACTTTTACGACGATCCGCTGATGGGGCAGTCGGGTGATCGTGGTCAGGCGTATGGGCGTGTAATGGCGTTGTGCCCGGCATGGCGCATAGATGGCGAGCCCCAACTAATAAACTCCCCTCCCTTCTTGTCGACGCTGCGTTTGACCCGCACACCGACGATACCCCGCCGCATCTGCATTGCTGCTAAACGACCCTTTTCGCCCTTACGGCGAGTTACTTGATTCGCTACGCTCACCCTTCGGGCCAGCCTGCGGCTGTTACTTCGCTTCGCTCCGTCTCTCTTTGCTCGCGCGAAAGAGACTTTTTATATCAGGGTCAGCAAAGAGAAAGCGCGCCCGGCATACGGGTTTCGCTACGCTCAACTTCCCTCGCTCCGGTGCTGTTCCGAGGGTCGTCACGAAGGGCCATCCCTGGCCCATCGTTCCTCGTTTGGCATCCATGCCAAATGCCCTTCTACACAGCACCTCCACTCGGCCTCCTGACGGGCCCCCGGACCGCGTCGTCTGGACGAACTGTGCAACCCAGCAGCAAAGAGCTTTTGATCGTGCCCACGCGGAGCGTGGGAACCATCAAGGGATGGCCCTTCGCAGCGGGCCATCGGAGCAATGATGGAGTGAGGGAACCCGCCGTAGGCAGGCCGAATGCAGGGGCAAGCCCTCTTGGTTACTTCTGGGGCGACTGCCAGAAGTGACCCGCCGTAAGGGTGGAACCTAAGTGCAAAGCCAATAACTAGGCGGCGGCCTGAACGCCAACCTGAGCGCCAACCAAGCCTCGCGGCCAAGGCCTTCTCCCCGCTAGACGATATGCGCCGCAAAGCCGATGCGCTCCGGGGCGATGTCGGCGCGCAGGGTGAGTTCGGGGATCTGGTAAGCCCCGCCGTTCTGCGGACGGTAGGGGATGGGCGCGGTGTCGAACAGCGCGTCCAGGCGCGCGCCGAGCTTCTCGCGAATCCCCGCATAACGGTCTTGGTCGATACGCCCGGTGCGGTACACCACGAACGGCGGCAGCACGTCGAAGCCGGGGTAGTAGAGCACCCCGTGGTGGATGGGAAACAGCAGGTCGTCTATCGGTCCGTGGATGCCCCGTGGACCGAAGTGGGACTCCCAGCCGCCGGCGGTGACCAGCAACATGGCGCGCTTGCCGGCCAGGCTGCCTTCGCCGTAGCGGTCGCCCCAGCGGCTGGCCGAGTGCTCGCCCAGACCGTAGGCGAAGCCGTGGGCATAGACGCGCTCCACCCAGCCCTTGAGGATCGCCGGCATGGAGAACCACCAGAGGGGGAACTGCAGGATGACGGCATCCGCCCAGCGCAGCTTGTCCTGCTCGCGCGCGATGTCCGGGCTTTGCCGGTCGTTCTCGAAGGCACGCTTGGAGTCCAGGGATGGGTTGAAGCGCGCCTCGGCCGGCGGGTCGAGACTGTCCTGGGCATCCAACGCGGCCTTCCAGTTCATGGCGTACAGGTCCGACACCTGCACCGCGTGACCGGCCGAGGCCAGGCGCTGGACCGTGAAGTCCCTGAGCGAGCCGTTCAGCGAGCGGGGTTCGGGATGGGCGTAGACGAGCAGAACATTCATGGCGGGGTCTCCAATACCAGGGGCGCGCAGCTTGGCGTGGCACCAGGTATATTTGAAATGAATATCCAATATCCCAGGTATTGTCATGACTAATTTACGCCGGCTGGACCTCAACCTGCTGGTGACCCTCGACGCCCTGCTCGCCGAGCACAACGTGACCCGCGCTGCGGAGCGCCTGCACTTCTCCCAGCCCTCGGTCAGCGTGCACCTGGCCAAGCTGCGGGAGATCTTCGACGACCCCCTGCTGCTGCCGGGGCCACGAGGCATGCGCCCCACCAGCCGCGCGGAGGAACTGCGCGAGCCGCTGCGCCAGGCCTTGGAGGCGATGCAGCGGGTGGTCGCGCCGGCCAGCCCCTTCGACCCGGCCGAGGCGAACCACAGCTGGCGCGTCGCCGCCACCGACTACAGCGAATCGACCGTGCTGCTGCCGGCCCTGCCCGCCTTGCGCGCGGCCGCTCCCGGCACCCGCCTGGCGGTGTTCGAACTGGCCCCGCAGCGCATCGCCAAGCAGCTGGAGAACGCCGAGATCGACCTCGCCTTTCATGTCAGCGACGAGGCCCCGGCCGGCCTGCATCGCCGCGCGCTGTTCCAGGAACGCTACGTGCTGGTAGGCCGCGCCGGGCATCCAGGCCTGCGCAAACGGCCAACGCTCGCGCAGTTCTGCGCGCTCGAGCAGGCGATAGTCTCGCCGGATGGCGGCGGCTTTCACGGCATCACCGACCAGGCGCTGGCCGCGCGGGGCCTGACGCGCCGGGTGGTGCTGTCGGTGCCGCACTTCCTGTTCCTGATCTCGGTGCTGCAGCGCAGCGACCTGGTGGCCATGCTGCCCTCGCGCCTGGTGCGGGACAGTGCCGCGCTGCAAGTGGTCGAGGCGCCCGTCGAGGTGACGGGCTACGAGATGGCCCTGATCTGGCACGAGCGAGCCCACCGCGACCCCGCCCATCGCTGGCTGCGGGAATTCATCGCCGGTTCGCTGTAAGCGCCGCAGGCCCGCCGAGCTGCCGCCCATAAAAAACCGGGCCATTAGGCCCGGTTCCTGGCGGCGCAACGATGTTCAGCTGCCGTACACCTTCTGCGCCGGCACGGCCTCGGCCAGCAATTGCTCGACCACCTCGCCCAGCTCCTCCGCCTGCCAGCGCCCGCCCTTGTCGCGTTCCGGGCCCTTGCGCCAGCCGTCGGCGATGGACAGCTTGCCGCCTTCCACCTCGAACAGCCGGCCGCTGACCTGCTGGGACTGCTCCGAGCCGAGCCAGACCAACAACGGCGCGACGTTTTCCGGGGCGAAGTAGTCGAAGCCCTGCTCCGGCTTCTGCATCACCGCGGCGAACACCTGCTCGGTCATGCCGGTGCGCGCGGCCGGGGCCAGGGCGTTGGCGGTGATGCCGTAGCGCGCCAGCTCGGCGGCCTGGACCAGGGTCAGGGCGGCGATGCCGCCCTTGGCCGCGGCGTAGTTGGACTGGCCGATGGAGCCCTGCAGCCCTGCGCCGGAGCTGGTGTTGATGATCCGCGCCTTGACCGTCTGGCCGCCCTTGGCCTGCTCGCGCCAGTATTTGACCGCGTGGCTGGCCAGGCAGAAGTGGCCCTTGAGATGCACCGCCATCACCGCGTCCCAGTCGGCCTCGGTGAGGCTGGCGAACATGCGGTCGCGGCAGATGCCGGCGTTGTTCACCAGCACGTGCAGGTCGCCGAAGGCCTCCAGGGCCTGGCGCACTATGGCGCCGGCCGCGGCATAGTCGGTGATGTCGCCGTTATTGGCCTGAGCCACGCCGCCCTGGGCGCGGATCTCGGCAACCACTGCTTCGGCGGCGGCCAGGTTGATGTCGTTGACCAGCACCTGGGCGCCGGCGGCGGCGAAGGCCAGGGCATAGGCCTTGCCCAGGCCACCGCCGGCGCCGGTGATGATCACTACGCGGTCTTTGCAGATTGCCATTTTGTTCTCCAGAAACGCGGGGGAAAGTTGGCCCCTGAAGCGTCACGAACGCCGTATGGCCGAACGCAGTAGCTTCAGGGGTAGCCCGGATGTAATCCGGGGGCGCGCCGTCCCGGATTGCATCCGGGCTACGGGTCACAGCCTCTCGATAATGGTGACGTTGGCCTGGCCGCCGCCTTCGCACATGGTCTGCAGGCCGTAGCGACCGCCGCTGCGTTCCAGCTCGTGCAGCAGGCTGCACATCAGCCGGGTGCCGGTGGCGCCGAGCGGGTGGCCGAGGGCGATGGCGCCGCCGTTGACGTTGGTCTGCGCGTGGGGGTAACCGGTCTCCTTGAGCCAGGCCATGGCCACCGAGGCGAAGGCCTCGTTGATCTCCACCAAGTCGATGTCGTCCAGGCGCAGGCTGGCGCGCTTGAGCGCGTAGGCGGTGGCCGGAATCGGCGCGGTGAGCATCCAGATCGGGTCGTCGGCGCGCACGCTGAGGTGCTGGATGCGCGCGCGCGGGGTCAGGTCGTAACGCTTGAGCGCTGCCTCGGAGACGATCAACAGGGCGCTGGCGGCGTCGCAGGTCTGGCTGGACACCGCGGCGGTGACCCGGTCGCAACCGAACAGGAAATCCAGCTCGGCCATCTTCTCCAGCGAGGTCTGGCGTGGCGTCTCGTCCTGCTCGACCCCGGCCAGCGGCACGATTTCGCGGGCGAAACGGCCTTCGGCGATGGCGCGCAGGGCGCGCTGGTGCGACTCCAGTGAATAGGCTTCCAGCGCCTCGCGCGACAGTCCCCACTTCTCGGCGATCATCTGCGCCGCCTTGAACTGGGTCGGCGGCTGGCTGCCGTAGCGGCGCACCCAGCCTTCGGAGCCGCTGAAGGGGTCGGAAAAACCCAGCGGCTCGGCGGCGATCATGGCCGAGGAGATGGGGATCTGGGTCATGGTTTGCACGCCACCGGCGATCACCACGTCCTGGGTGCCGCTCATCACCGCCTGCGCGGCGAAGTGCACGGCCTGCTGCGAGGAGCCGCACTGGCGGTCGATGGTGGTGCCGGGCACCGCCTGGTCGAGGCCGGCGGCCAGCCAGCTGGTGCGGGCGATGTCGCCGGCCAGCGGACCTATGGTGTCGACGCAACCGAAGATCACGTCGTCGTAGTCCTGCTCGGGAATGCCGTTGCGCTCGACCAGGGCGCGCAGCACATGGCCGCCCAGGTCGGCGGCGTGGATCTGGCTCAGGCCACCCTTGCGCCGCCCGGTGGGGCTGCGCAGGGCGTCGACTATATAGGCTTCGGGCATGGGAAGAGCTCCTGTCTATTACTGGAAGGTCTGCCCGGCGCCCGGGCACAGGGCCCCGCCGAACAGCGCCTGACGGATGCGCGCCTTGTGCCAGCCGCGGTCGCCCCAGGCCTTGTCCAGGGCCCAGGCGCGTTTCATAAAGATCTGCAGGTCGACCTCCCAGGTGTAGCCCATGGCGCCGTGGGTCTGGATGGCGTTCTTGGCCGCCAACAGCGCGGCCTCGGCGCAGGCCAGGCGCGCATGGGCGACCTGCACGGCCGCCCCCGGCTGGCCCTCGGCCAGGGCATAGGCGGCGCGGTACAAGGGCCCCTTGGCGAACTCGATCTGCACCGCGACGTTGGCCATCAGGTGCTTGACCGCCTGGAAGGAGCCCACCGGCTTGCCGAACTGCTTGCGTTCGAAGCTGTAGTCCACCGCCAGGTCGACCATGCGCTTGGCCAGGCCGAGCAACTGCGCCGCCGTGCCGAGGGCGCCGCGATTGCCGGTGGCGGCCCAGAGCGCACGGCCCTGCTCGGCGGCGCCCACGCGGGTGGCGACGCTGGGCGTCCAGTCGACGCGAAACAGCTGGCGGCTGGGGTCCACCGATGGGTTGCGGGTCAGTTGCACCGCCGCCCGCGGCAGCGCGTGCACCTCGTCGCCATGGGGCAGCAGCAGCAGGTCGGCGACATGCGCATCGCTCACCAGCGGGTTGCCCGGCTGGCCCACCGCCAGGCGCGCACGGCCCTCGGCGACGCGGCTCAGCCAGTCGTTTTGCAGCTCCAGTTGCTCGTCGCCCAGACCACTGAGCAGCGGCACGCCGAGCAGCACTGTATCCACCAGCGGCTCGGCCAACCCGGCATAGCCGCATTCCTGGGCCAGCAGGACGAAGTCCAGCTCGTTCATGCCCAGGCCGCCGTGGGCTTCCGGCACGCTGAGGGCGGTCAGGCCCAGCTCGGCGAGCTGCGTCCACAGCTCGTCGCTGCGTCCGCTGCCGGTCTGCCACAGTTCGCGGATGCGCTCGGGGGTGACCTCGTTGGTCAGGAAGCTCCTGACGTTGGCCTGGAACAGCAGTTGATCCTGGCTAAAGCTAAAGTCCATGACGCCCCCTGTTATGCGCGCGGCATGCCGAGCATGCGTTCGGCGATGATGTTGCGTTGAATCTCGTTGGTGCCGGCGTAGATGGGCCCGGCCTGGGCGAACAGGAAGCCGTCCAGCCAGTGGCCGACTACGCCTGCGTCCGGCGCCTCGGGCAGCAGCTCGCCGCGCAGGCCGAGGATGCTCAGGGCGGTCTCGTGCATGCGTTGGTCCAGCTCGGACCAGAAGATCTTGTTGGTCGAGGACTCGGCGCCGATCTTGCCGCCCTTGTCCAGCTGCGAGGCGGTCATATAGGTGGCCAGGCAGTAGGCCTCGGCATCCAGGTAGGCGCGCATCACCGCCTCGCCTATGGCCGGGTCCTGGTCGGCCTGCTCGCGGTTGTCCAGGTACAGCTGCACCAGGCGCCGCGCGGTTTCCTGGTAGCGCGCCGGCGAGCGCAGCATCAGGCCGCGCTCGAAGCCGGCGGTGGACATGGCCACCTGCCAACCCTGGCCGACGCCGCCGAGCACGTTCGCCGCCGGCACCTCGACGTCGTCGAAGAACACCTCGGCGAAGCCCGGCAGGCCGTTGAGCTGCTCGATCGGCCGCACCGTGATGCCCGGGCTGCTGAGCGGCACCAGGATGAAGGTCAGGCCGTGATGGCGGCTGGACTGCGGGTCGGTGCGGAAGATACCGAACAGCCAATCGGCCCAGACCGCGCGGGTCGACCAAGTCTTCTGACCATTGATCAGGTATTTGTCGCCGACCCGCTCGGCGCGGCAGCGGATCGCCGCCATGTCGGAGCCGGCACCCGGCTCCGACCAGCCCTGGGCCCAGACCTCCTCGCCGGTGGCCATCTTCGGCAGGAAGCGCACCTTCTGCGCCTCGGTGCCGTACTCCATCAGGGTCGGGCCGAGCAGGAAGATGCCGTTCTGGTTGACCCGCGCCGGGGCGCCGGCGCGGTAGTACTCCTCCTCGAAGATCAGCCACTCGATCAGGTCGCAACCGCGCCCGCCCAGCTCGGTCGGCCAGGTCACCATACCCCAGCGCCCCTCATTGAGCCTGGCCTCCCAGGCGCGGTGCTGGGCGAAGCCTTGTTCGGTGTCGAAGGACTGCAGCGGTTCTGCCGGCACGTTGGCCGCCAGCCAGGCGCGCACCTCGGCGCGGAAGGCCTGCTGGCCCTCGGTGTAGTGAAGGTCCATAGAAGTCTGTCCTGTCAGCCGTTGAACTGGGCGCCGCGCTTCTCGACAAAGGAGTCGCGGGCCTCCTGGGAATCCAGCGAGCGGTAGGCCTCGAGGGTGAAGCCCTGCTCCCAGCGGTATTTGTCTTCGAGGTTGCCGTCCTCGATGCCGGTCAGCGCCTCCTTGGCCAGGGCGATCATCGCCGGGCTCTTGGCGGCGATCTGCCGGGCGATGGTCAGCGCCGCCTCGCGCAATTTGCCGCGCGCCACCACACGCTCCACGGCACCCAGTCGATGGGCCTCGGCGGCGTCGATCGGCTCGCCAGTGAAGTACATGTGACGCACCTTCTGCACCGGGAACAGGCGCTGCAGGTGGGCGCCGCCGCCCATGGCGCCGCGGTCCACCTCGGGCACGCCGAAGCGCGCGCAGTCGCTGGCCACCAGGATGTCGGCGGCGCCGCACAGGCCGATGCCGCCGCCGAGGACGAAGCCGTGCACGGCGATGATCACCGGCTTGGGATTGCGGTGCACCGCCTTGAAGCTGTCGTAGTTGCCCTTGTTCACCGCCACGATCAGGTTGCCGTCGGCGGCCAGCTCCTTGATGTCGACCCCGGCGCAGAAGCCGCGGCCCTCGGCGCGGATGAGGATGACCCGCACCTCGGCCGACTCGCCCAGACGCGTGAGTTCGGCGGCGATGGCCGCCCAACCCTGGCAGTCGAAGGCATTGACCGGCGGGTGGTCGAACACCAGCTCGGCGATGCCGTTGTCGATGCTGACGCTAAAGGGATGGCTCATGGGGTGGTCCTTTCAGGCAATGCGGTGGCGGTGGCTCGGCGACCCAGCTCGGCCAGGCGCGCTTCGGCTTCCCGGACGATCTGGCCAATCAATTCTGCGCAGCCCGGCAGGCTGTCGATGCTGGCGGCGACCTGGCCGGCGGGCAGCACGCCCTGCGCCGGCAGGCCCTCGACCATGGCCTTCTGGATCACCATGGGGGCGTTGGCCGCCATCAAGGTCTGCGCCGCGCTCAGCTCGCCGGCGCCGCCCATCTTCAGCGCGCTGGCGAGCAGCTGAGCGAGGCTGGCGCCGCTGTGCTTGCGGTAGGCCAGGGCGCAGCGCAGGGCCAGCAGCAGGCGCCTGAGCCCGCCGCTGCGCTCCAGTTGGTCGAGCAGCTCGTTGCGGATCATCCGTTGCGGCATGCCGTCGATGGCGCGACTGACGATGATCGCCGCCGGATCGCGCACCGCCAGGTAACGCGCCAGGGTGGCGCGCGGTACCGGGCTGTCGGCGCTCATCAAAAAGCGCGTGCCCATGGCGATGCCGGAGGCGCCCAGGGCCAGGGCCGCGACCAGGCCGCGACCGTCCTTGAAACCGCCGGCGGCCACCACAGGCACCGGCACCGCGTCCACTACCTGGGCCAGCAGCAGGGCAGTCGGCACCGAGCCGGTATGGCCGCCGCCCTCGCCGCCCTGGATAGTCACCGCGTCGGCGCCCATCTCCACCGCCTTGACCGCATGCTTGAGCGCGCCCACCGTGGGCATGCAGACCACCCCGGCGTCCTTCAGGCGGCCGATCATGGCCTTGCCCGGCGAACGGCTGTAGCTGACCGCCTTGACCCTGTGCTTGAGCACCAGCTCGACTATATCGCCGGCGTTGGCCTGGTACATGTGGAAGTTGACGCCGAAGGGCGCGTCGGTCAGGCGCTGGGTCTCGCGGATCGCCGCCTCCATGCGCTGCGGCTCTATGGTGGCGCCGGCGAGGAAGCCGAAGCCGCCAGCGTTGCCGGTGGCGGCCACCAGCCTGGGGTCGGCGACCCAGCCCATGGCGGTCTGGAGGATCGGGTAGCGGCAACCGAGCAGTTCGGTCAGGCGGGTATTCAAAGCCACGGTCATCAGGCCTCCGCCGGCTTGCGCTGGGAACTGGCCATGGCCTTGGCGTCGTAGCCGCCCAGGCGGTCACCGGATACCAGTTCGTTGTGGGCGTGGGCGAAGTGATGCAGGCCGAACACCATGTCCATGGTGGCGCGCTTGCCCATCAGGTCCTCGGCGTTGTTCAGCGCCTGCTTGGTCAGCTGCAGGCCCAGGCGCGGCATCTGCGCGATGCGCCGGGCCATGTCCAGGGTCACGTCCTCCAGCACGTCGCGCGGCACCACCTTGTTGAGCATGCCCATCTGCTGGGCGCGGGCCGCCGACATGCGCTCGCCGAGGAAGAGGAATTCCTTGGCGATGCGCGGGTTGAGCTCGTGGGCGTGGGCGAAGTACTCCACCCCGGGAATGCCCATGCGCACCACCGGGTCGGCGAAGTAGGCGTCCTCGCTGGCCACTATCAGGTCGCAGACCCAGGCCAGCATCAGGCCGCCGGCGATGCAGGCGCCCTGGACCATGGCGATGGTCGGCTTGGGCATCTCGCGCCAACGCCGGCACATGCCCAGGTAGACCTCCTGCTCGCGGGCATAGAGGAACTCGCCGCCGGGCTTATTGACATGGTCGTACCACAGGCTGGCGCGCTCGAAGCTCTGGTCGACGTCGCGCCCCGGGGTGCCGATGTCGTGGCCGGCGGAGAAGTGCTTGCCGGCGCCGCGCAGCACTATGACCTTGACCGCGTCGTCGGCACAGGCGCGCTGGAAGGCGGCGTCCAGGGCGTAGGTCATCTGCGAGTTCTGCGCGTTGTGGTACTCGGGACGGTGCATGGTGACCAGGGCCACCGGCCCCTGCACCTCGTAGAGCACCACCTGGCTGTCTTGCGGATTGTGTTCGCTCATCTTCGGGTTCTCCGGCAGGCGCACTGCCTGTGGCGCTCAGCGCGGGCGGCGCTCGCCCGGCGGGTTGTCTTTGAGCTGCTGGGCACGCAGGTTGTGCGGGTCCAGCTGCCGGACCAGTTGCAGCTGTTCCGGGCTCGGTGCGGCGGTGGTGGGGACGGTCGCCGGCACATGCAGGGCGAAGCCGGTGTTGTCCTGCACCTCGGCCAGGCTCACGCCCGGATGCAGCGAGCGCACGCGGATCTGCCGCTGCGGGCCCTGGAAATCCAGCACGCACAGATCGGTGACGATCAGGCGGATGTCGATGTCGTCCAGCGACCAGCCGCGGGCCAGGCGCGCCGGGTTGTAGCCGGCCGAGGCGACCATATCCACCTCGCCCTCGACGAACACCCGGCGGTTGTGGCTGGGCACGAAGAAGGAGTTGGCGTGGCTGATGGAGTTGCCGGGAAAGCCGCGCACGCCGAGCATCTGCACCTTGGGCCTGCGGTAGTCGCCACCGATGCAGGAGATGTTGGCCTGGCCGAAGCGGTCGATCTGGGTCGGGCCGACCAGGGCATGGCGCTTGCCGCCCCAGACGTTGTCGAAGATGCGCGAGAAGCCCATCCAGCTGTCGAGCTTGGGCTGGTAACCGCCGCGCGCGCCGAGCGGCACCGGCTCGGCGACCATGAAGGCCTCGGAGTCGGTCATCAGCAGGTCGCGGTTGCTGCTCTGCATGCTCAGCGAGGCGGCCAGGCGCGGGATCACGCCGATGCCGGTGGCGAGCACCTCGCCGTCGTCGCGCCAGCATTCGCTGGCGGCGCAGATCAGCAGTTCGGCGAGGCTATAGGGAGTGGTAGCAGTGGTCATGTCGAGCCTCGCTTAGAAAACCGGCAGGGGGAGCTGGCGAATCGCGGCCAGGCCGCCGACCCGCTCCAGGTAATGCACATGGCTGCAGTTGACGTACTGCTCGACGTAGGCCGGCCAGCCGTCCGGCTCGCTGGCCGAGGCGTTGTAGGCCTTGAAGTGGGCGACGTCGAAGCCGTACAGCGGCGCGCAGGAGCTGGGATGGGCACCGCCCGGCAGGTGCACCACGGCGCTGGTCTGGTTGCGCTCCCAGAACACCTGGCGCGCGGCCTCGGGGTGGGCGTGGAACCAGTCACTGTCGACCAGCTCGTCGCAGCTGACGTAAGCGCGTTCGGCGGCGCGCACGAACAGGTCGTCCATATAGTGGTCCGGGCCCTGGATCTGGCAGACCCCGCGGGCGTCGGCGCGGTCGACGTGAATCAGCGCGGCGTCCAGCTTGAGCGCCGGCATGGCCAGCCAGTCCTTGCCGTCGGCATAGGGCGAGGCGACCAGCTTGAGCTCGGGGTTGTGGGTCAGCACGTCGGTGCCCAGGCCCACCGCGGTGGGGATAAAGGGCACGCCCATGGCCGCGGCGCGCAGGCCGAGCAGGAGCATGCCCTCGTCGATCTCCAGCACCTCGAGGGCGCCGTCCTGGCGGGCCTTGCGGAAATAGGGCTCGAGCGGGATGAAGTCCAGGGAGACGAAGGCGAACACCAGCTTCCTGACCTTGCCGGCGGCGCACAGCATGCCGACGTCGGCGCCGCCATAGGCGACCACCGTCAGGTCCTTGAGCTCGGAACGCAGGATCTCGCGCACCAGGGCCATGGGCTTGCGCCGCGGGCCCCAGCCGCCGATGCCGATGGTCATGCCGTCGCGCAACTGGGCGACCACCTCGGCCGCCGTGGTGCATTTGTTCATGCTCGCCTCCATCACCGCCGCCCCACGCTGAAGTCATGGCCCCAGTGGCTGACCACGGTGCTCTCGAACGGGGTGTGGCGCTGCCAGTCCATGACCTTGCCGCCGTAGCCGTACTCCAGGTCGAAACCGCCCGGGGTCTGCATGTAGAAGGAGGTCATCTCGTCGTTGGTGTGCCGGCCGAGGGTGGCCGACAGCTTGCCGCCGGCGCCATGCAGGCGGTCCAGGGCGCGGCCGACGTCGTCGAGGTTGTCCACCTCGAGCATCAGGTGCACGCAACCGGAGGGAATCGGGCACTCGAACAGCGCCAGGGAATGGTGGCGGCCGTTGTTGCAATGCAGGAAGTGAATGCGCTTCTGCGGCTCGGCCGGGTCGTCGCTGAAGCGCACCTTCATCAGGTCGGACAGGCCCAGGCCCATGACGTTCTGGTAGAAGTCCAGGCAGCGCTCGAAGTTCGGCGCCGGCAGCACCGCGTGGCCCATGCCCAGCTCGCCGGTGACGAAGCCGTGCACACCGACCGGCGAGACGAAGCGGGCGAAGTCCTGCAGCGGCCCCCAGAACAGCTCGTGGCGGTTGCCGTCCGGGTCGCAGAAGCGCGCCAGTGCCTGCACCTTGCGCTGCGTGGCCTCGGCGGCGCTGCCACGGCTGACCTGCACGTCGGCCTGCTGCAGCTCGGCGATGGCCTGCTCGAAGGCGGCCGCGCCGGCCAGCTCCCAGCCGCAGGCGCCGTAGCCGTCGCGCTCGGCCTGCTCGACCAGCAAGCGGTAGGGACGCTCGTCCATCTTCAGGTACAGCAGACCGTCGGCCTGGGCGCTGGCATCGGCCATCAGGCCGAGCACTTGTGTGGCGTAGTCGCGCCAGCGGTTCAGGTCGCTGGCCAATACGGTGACGTAACCCAGACCACGGATATCCATGGGCGCTCTCCTCGTTGCAGTCAGGCCTCGGCCTACCCGCGCACGTTGCCGGGGAGGCCCTATGGAGAGCGATTTAATCGGCTAGGCCGAGGCGCAACATCGTCCGTTGGGACTAGCGCAGCAGGGCGGAGCGGGCCTCTGAGGAGGCCGCTCAAGTGGTAGCGGGCAACGCCAGCTCTGCCTCCCTCCTGGTCATCCAGGCCCGGGCCACCTGCTTGCGGTCGAAAGACTGACTTTCTTGGTAAACTATGACCCCCTTGCGGCGCAGCCGAATCTGAACCGTTTACTTGGTCTGCCCGCTTTTATTCACGCGCCGAGTGATCGTTCCCATATCGCTCACCACCAGTGCTAAAAATACATTTACCAGTGCTTAAATTTTGCACAACATGCGCGAAAATGGGCCAAAACGAGCCTTTTGAGCCCTTAACCGGCCTGGAACAAATGCCTCTAGAATCAGCCTCAACACCAGCAATCACGTGCCCTTCGCTGTCCCGCCGCTTCTCCGTGGCGCCGATGATGGATTGGAAGGATCAAAGCCTCTAAGGGCTGGAAACACTGGGCTGCAGGCTCACCCTCTGCCGACCTCGTACCACCCTTGTACCACCGAGCTGAGATTCCCCCCTTTACCGCTATTGGCTCCAGCGAAGTATCACTACAGTTACACTGCCTATAGATGTGCTAACCCGCCCCCCGAGGCCGAGCGAGGGACGAGTTAGCGACATGTCAGGCCTTAATCGCCAGTCCGAACTCGGCACACGCATCCTGTAGCCACAACCAGATGTAATCGGTAAAGCTGCGGCGCACCAAGAGCTCCCAGGTCTCCTCGCCGGTATGGCGGATCACCAGCTGGGACTTAGCGAAGACGGTGCCGACCGCCTTGCCCACCGGGAAGTTGCTCGAGTGCACGTCGTAGGAGCTGGACTTCATCAGCAGCTCGCGGACCTTGGGACCGCTCAGCTCGAGAATGGTCTGGCCGCCGCTGACGTTGACCACCTGATGATGCTGACCGGCAAGGCTTGCCCGGAGCTTCTGCTCCACTTCGAACTCGGAGCCGCTGGGCACGATCAGCAGCCACTCCTCCGGTCCCAACCACTGCAAGGAAGTCTCGCCGCTGGCCACCAGGCTCAGGGCCACCGGCAGCTCCAGGCCAATGGCCTTGTGTACGGCGCTGGAGAAAGCCGGATCATGGCCATCGCCGCGCAGGATCAGGTGGCCGAGCAGCTTCTTCTCGCGCAGGGTAACCCCGGCGCTACTCTTGCCCTTGCATGCCAGCTCGTCGAGGCCGGCGTGGAACAGCGGGGATTCGGCCTGGCCGGCATCGGGGCGCTGCTTGTAGACGTTGAACGCTGTCATATCGTTAACCTTCGAGGTTGTCTGGTTGACCTCCAGGGGCGGTTCGCCGGCGCCTGGAGGTGAATGCTGAAGCCTCAGATGTTCTGCCGTTCGCCCTTCGGGTCGAGGAACACCGCACTGACGATCTCGGCCTCGATCACGCTGCCGTCGACCAGCGGCGCGAAGACCTTCTCGCCCATGCGCTTGAGGCCGCCCTTGACCAGGGCCATGGCGAAGCTATGGCCCATGCAGCTGCTGAAGTAGCTGGAGGTCACATGGCCGACCATGCTCATCGGTACCGGCTGCTTCGCATCGAACACCAGCTGTGCGCCTTCCGGCAGCACCTTGTTCGGGTCGACCGGCTTGAGGCCGACCAGTTGCTTGCGGTCTTCACGCAGGCAGTCCTCGCGGTTCATGCCACGCCAGCCGATCCAGGAGAACGGCTTGTTGCGACCGACGCACCAGCCCATGTTGAGGTCGTCCGGAGTGACCGAGCCGTCGGTGTCCTGACCGATGATGATGAAACCCTTCTCCGCCCGCAGCACGTGCATGGTCTCGGTGCCGTAGGGGGTCAGGTTGTACTGCTTGCCCGCCTCGACGATCTGCTCCAGTACGCCCATGGCGTAGTCGGCCTGGACGTTGACCTCGTAGCTCAGCTCGCCGGTGAAGGAGATGCGGAACACCCGGGCCGGCACGCCGCCGACATTGCCTTCCTTCCAGGTCATGAAGGGGAAGGCGTCCTTGTCCAGGTCGATGTCGGTGACCTTGGCCAGCAGCTTGCGGCTGTTGGGGCCGGACAGGGTCAGGGTCGCCCAGTGGTCGGTGACCGAGGTGAAGTACACCTTCAGCTCCGGCCATTCGGTCTGGTGGTAGATCTCCAGCCACTCCATCACCCGACCGGCGCCACCGGTGGTGGTGGTCATGACGAAGTGATTGTCGGCCAGGCAGGCGGTGACACCGTCGTCGAAGACCATGCCGTCTTCCTTGCACATCAGGCCGTAGC
This sequence comes from Pseudomonas sp. MBLB4123, assembly GCF_051904775.1. Taxonomy (NCBI): domain Bacteria; kingdom Pseudomonadati; phylum Pseudomonadota; class Gammaproteobacteria; order Pseudomonadales; family Pseudomonadaceae; genus Pseudomonas; species Pseudomonas sp. MBLB4123. The sequence continues at coordinate 789,422 of NZ_CP196711.1, read as the reverse complement.
GGGCCTTGCCCACGTCCAGCTTGGTCCAGGCGTTGGTGTACACGCGGTTGAGGAACTCGCGGGCATCCGGGCCCTGGATATCGATCTTGCCCAGGGTCGAGGCATCGAGGATACCGACGCTGTCGCGCACGGCCTTGCACTCGCGGGCCGCGGCGGCGTGCATGTCCTCACCGCGCTTGGGGAAGTACCAGGGGCGCTTCCACTGGCCGACGTCCTCGAACTCGGCGCCGTTCTTCAGGTGCCAGGCGTGCAGCGCGGTGTAGCGCTTGGGCTCGAACAGCTCGCCGCAATGGCGCCCGGCCACGGCGCCAAAGGTCACCGGGGTGTAGTTCGGGCGGAACATGGTGGTGCCCATCTGCGCGATGCCGATGCCCATGGAACGGGCGGCGATGGCCAGACCGTTGATGTTGCCCAGCTTGCCCTGGTCGGTACCGAAGCCCAGCGCGGTGTAGCGCTTGACGTGCTCGACCGACTCGAAGCCCTCGCGGGTGGCCAGCTCGATGCCGGCCGCGGTGACGTCGTTCTGCAGGTCGACGAACTGCTTCGGCGCGCGCGCCGTCGGCTTGTCGTGGGGCACTAGGAACAGCGCCAGTCCGGCCTCCTCATGGCGGCCGAATACTTTCGGCAACTCGCCGCTCACCGGCTTGAAGCCCACCTCGCCCGCCGCCTTGGCGCCGGCCTCGAAACCGTCGGCCAGGGCATCGCCGAGGGCGAACACACCATTGACCGCGCCGGCGCACAGGCGCTGCTGGAAGCCGTCACCTGGTACGAAGGCGAGCAGGTCTTCACGCCACACCGGGCGGCCACCGAGGTGCGAAGCCAGGTGCACCACCGGGCTGTAGCCGCCGGAGCTGGCCACCAGGTCGCACTCCAGCCAGTCGCCCGGGCTGGTGACCTTGTGAGTCTGGGCATCGATGCGAGCCACCCGCGCCGAGCTGACGCGCTTGCTGCCTCGGGTTTCGACCACCGCACTGCCGCTGATGACGCGAAGTCCTTTCGCCCTTGCCTCCTCGACCCAGGCACCGCGTGGATTGGGGCGGGCATCGGCAATGGCCACCACCTGCAGGCCGGCTTCCAGCCAATCCAGGGCCACGCGGTAGGCGTAATCGTTGGTCGTCGACAGCAGCAACTGCTTGCCGGGCGCGACGCCATAGCGACGCACGTAGGTAGACACGGCACCGGCCAGCATGTTGCCCGGCACGTCGTTGTTGGCGTAAACCAACGGCCGCTCGTGGGCGCCGGTGGCCAGGACCACGCGCTTGGCGCGCACGCGGTGCATGCGCTGACGCACCTGGCCCATCGGCGCGACTTCACCGAGGTGGTCGGTCAGGCGCTGGTGGATGGTGAGGAAGTTGTGGTCGTGGTAGCCGTTGACCGTGGCGCGCGGCAGCAGCAACACTTCAGGCAGCTTCTCCAGCTCGGCGAGGGCCTTGGCCACCCACTCGGCGGCCGGCTTGCCATCCAGGGTCTCGCGACTGTCGAGCAGGCTGCCACCGAACTCTTCCTGTTCGTCGGCGAGGATCACCCGCGCGCCGCTGCGGCCGGCGGCCAGGGCGGCGGCCAGACCGGAGGGGCCGGAGCCGACCACCAGCACGTCGCAGTGCTGGTTCATGTAGTCGTAGCTGTCCGGGTCGTTTTCCCGCGGCGCACGGCCAAGGCCGGCGGCCTTGCGGATGTACTTCTCGTAGGTCAGCCAGAGGTTCTGCGGGTACATGAAGGTCTTGTAGTAGAACCCGGGCGGCATCATCTTGCCGCCGACCTTGCCGAGGATACCCATGAGGTCGTTGTTGACGTTCGGCCAGCCGTTGGTGCTGGTCGCTACCAGGCCGCTGTACAGCGCCTGCTGGGTGGCGCGCACGTTGGGGATCTGCGCCGCTTCGGTGGAGCCGATCTGCAGCACCGCGTTCGGCTCTTCGGCGCCGGCGGCGACGATGCCGCGCGGACGCGAGTACTTGAAGCTGCGGCCGACGATGTCGACGCCGTTGGCCAGCAGCGCGGCGGCCAGGGTGTCGCCGGCATAGCCCTGGTAGGTCTCGCCGTTGAACTTGAAGGTCAGGGGCTGGCTGCGATCGATGCGCCCGCCCTGGGAGAGACGATTGATCTGACTCATGCCTTTTCTCCTGACGCACGGGTGACCTGGCGAGCCGGCTTCGGCTGGCCCGTCACGCTCGGCTTCTCGCCAATCTTGTAGGTTTCGAATATTTCGTAGCTGATGGTGTCGCGTGTGGCATTGAAGTACTGCCGGCAGCCCGCGGCATGAATCCACAGCTCGTGGTGGATGCCCCGTAGGTTGTCGCGGAAGAACAGGTAGTCACCCCACTGTTCGTCGGTGCAAGTATTCGGATCGAGCGGACGCGGGATATGCGCCTGACCCTTGGCGTGAAACTCCTCTTCGGAGCGCAGCTCGCCGCAATGGGGACAGAAGATGTTCAGCATGTCGGTATTTCTCCTGTTAGTGGGCGACGCCGGCAGCGCCGTGCTCGTCGATCAGCGCGCCGCTGTAGAAGCGGTCCATGGCGAAGGGTTTGGCCAGCGGGTGCATCTCGCCCTTGGCCAGGCTGGCGGCAAATACATGGCCGGAACCCGGCGTGGCCTTGAAGCCACCGGTACCCCAACCGCAGTTGAAGAACAGGTTCTTCACCGGGGTCTTGCTGATGATCGGACAGGCATCTGGACAGGTGTCGACGATGCCGCCCCACTGGCGGTTCATGCGTACCCGCGAGAGGATCGGGAACAGCTCGACGATGGCCTGCAGGGTGTGTTCGATGGTCGGGTAGGAGCCGCGCTGGCCGTAGCCGTTGTAGCCGTCGATGCCGGCGCCGATGACCAGGTCGCCCTTGTCCGACTGGCTGATGTAGCCGTGTACGGCGTTGGACATGATGACGCTGTCGATGATCGGCTTGATCGGCTCGGACACCAGCGCCTGCAACGGGTGCGACTCCAGCGGCAGGCGGAAGCCGGCCAGCTTGGCCATGTGCCCGGAGTTACCGGCGGTGACCACGCCGACGCGCTTGCCGCCGATGAAACCGCGATTGGTCTCCACGCCGATGACCGCGCCGTTCTCCTTGCGGAAGCCGATCACTTCGGTCTGCTGGATCAGGTCGACGCCCAGGGCGTCGGCGGCGCGGGCATAGCCCCAGGCCACCGCATCGTGACGGGCGACGCCGCCGCGGCGCTGCAGGGAAGCGCCCATCACCGGGTAACGGGTGTTCTTGCTGCAGTCCATGAAGGGGATCAGTTCCTCGACCTGCTTGGCGTTGAGCACCTCGCCGTCGATGCCATTGAGGCGGTTGGCGCTGACCCGGCGCTCGATGTCGCGCATGTCCTGCAGGGTGTGGCCGAGGTTGAACACGCCGCGCTGGGAGAACATGACGTTGTAGTTGAGGTCCTGGGACAGGCCCTCCCACAGCTTCATGGCGTGCTCGTAGAGCTGCGCCGACTCGTCCCACAGGTAGTTGGAGCGCACGATGGTGGTGTTGCGCGCGGTGTTACCGCCGCCCAGCCAGCCCTTCTCGATGACCGCGACGTTCTTCACGCCGAACGCTTTGGCCAGGTAGTAGGCGGTGGCCAGACCGTGGCCGCCACCGCCGACGATGATCACGTCGTAAACCGGCTTGGGCGTCGGGTTGCGCCACATGCGCTGCCAGTTCTCGTGGTGGCTGAAGGAGTGCTTGAGCAGGCCGAAGCCGGAATAACGTTGCATGGGTATGCTCCTGAAATCTGTTCCCCCAGGCCTCGCCAGAGGCCCTGGGGTGAGGGAAAACTCAGCGATAGACCGGGTAGTCCGCGCACAATCCCGCTGCCAAGCTGGCCACCTGGGCCTCGACGTCGGCATCGCCGAGGTGGTCGAGGACATCGCAGATCCAGCCGGCCAGGTCGACGCACTGGGCTTCCTTGAAACCGCGGCTGGTCACGGCCGGGGTACCGATACGCAGACCCGAGGTGACGAACGGCGACTGCGGGTCGTTCGGCACGGAGTTCTTGTTGACGGTGATGCCGGCACGGCCGAGGGCGGCGTCGGCGTCCTTACCGGTCAGGCCCTGCTTGATCAGGCTGAGCAGGAACAGGTGGTTGTCGGTGCCACCGGAGACCACGTCGAAACCGCGCTCGACGAACACCTGGGCCATGGCCTGGGCGTTCTTGATCACCTGCTGCTGGTAGTCCTTGAAGCCCGGCTCCAGGGCTTCCTTGAAGCACACCGCCTTGGCGGCGATCACGTGCATCAGCGGGCCACCCTGGGCGCCCGGGAAGACCGCGGCGTTGAGCTTCTTCTCGATCTCCGGGTTGGCCTTGGCCAGGATCAGGCCGCCGCGCGGGCCGCGCAGGGTCTTGTGGGTGGTGGTGGTGACCACGTCGGCGAACGGAATCGGGTTCGGGTACAGGCCGGCGGCGACCAGGCCGGCGACGTGGGCCATGTCGACGAACAGCAGCGCACCGACCTTGTCGGCGATGGCGCGGAAGCGCGGGAAGTCCAGGGTCTTGGAGTAGGCGCTGAAGCCGGCGACGATCATCTTCGGCTTGTGCTCGACGGCCAGGCGCTCGACCTCGTCGTAGTCGATCAGGCCAGTGGCGGTGTCCAGACCGTACTGCACGGCGTTGTACAGCTTGCCGGAGGAGCTGACCTTGGAACCGTGGGTCAGGTGGCCGCCGTGGGCCAGGCTCATGCCCAGGATGGTGTCGCCGGCGTTGAGCAGGGCCAGGTAGACGGCGCTGTTGGCCGAGGAGCCGGAGTGCGGCTGGACGTTGGCGAAATCGGCACCGAACAGCTGCTTGGCACGATCGATGGCCAGCTGCTCGACCACGTCGACGTGCTCGCAACCGCCGTAGTAGCGCTTGCCCGGGTAGCCTTCAGCGTACTTGTTGGTCAGGCCGCTGCCCTGGGCTTCCATGATGCGCTTGCTGGTGTAGTTCTCCGAGGCGATCAGCTCGATGTGATGCTCCTGACGGGCCTCTTCGGCGTTCATCGCCGCGAGCAGTTCGTCATCGTAGCCCTGGATTTGGTCTTGTTTGCTGAACATCGCTGATCTCCTGCGACAGGGTGAAGTCGCTCTTGTTGGTATAAGGCCGCCCTGTGCCCGAAGGGGTTAACCCCAGCCCCTCTCCCGACGTCCGCAATGCCATAGATGGCGCACCTGGTCGGGAGCTGGATGGGTAGGGCTTGTTGCGATGGATTGTGCGAAAAGGCCCAAGGCGCCGTTTGTTCATTTCCGACGCGAAAATGTTCGGCTTGCCCGGCAAGTACGGGCACCTCTGCCTGGCGAAACTGCCGCGGCAAAGGGCTCCAGATAGCCCCCAGGGAACGATCGGTAGATGCGGGAATGGGTGTAAAATCGACCGCTGGCTGGCTGTTCCAGGCAGCCCAAGAACAACAAGAGCCTCAGTAGACTCCTTTGCGCCCTCCTGCCCTGCGCGCAAAGGCGATAGCTACTGCAGTGGAGGTTTCTCGCATGGCGCAAACGTCTAAAACATTGGAGCAGGTCGGCAGACCGCTCAGGGAAGCGCCGGAAGCTCGAGTGAAAACCTTTGGTTTCCTGCTTACCCCCAACTTCACCACCATCGGCTTTGCCTGCGCCATCGAAACCCTGCGCATGGCCAACCTGGCGGCGCGGCGCACGCTGTACCGATCGCTGCTGATCGCCGCGGACCATGAACTGGTACGCGCCAGCAACGGCATGTGCGTGGTGCCGGATCACTCCATCGCCGATGCCCCCGAGCTGGACGCCCTGTTCGTGGTCGGCTCCAACCCGATTCCGGCCAAGCACGACCGCAACCTGCTCAACTGGCTGCGCAAGCTGGCCCATCAGGACGTGCCACTGGGCGGCATCTGCACCGGCAGCCACCTGCTGGCCAGCGCCGACCTGCTCAAAGGCCACCGCTGCACCATTCACTGGGAGGACATCGAGCAGCTCAAGGAGAAGTTCCCCGGGATCATCATCTCCAACCAGCTGTATGAGCTGGACCGCAACCGCTACACCTGCTCCGGCGGCACCGCGTCCATGGACATGACCCTGCAACTGATCGCCCGCGAACCCGGTGGCGCGGAGATTGCCGAGCATGCCGCGGAGCTGCTGCTGTGCGATCGCATGCGCGGCTCCCGCGAGCAACAGCGGGTGCCGCTGCGGCAGAAGCTCGGACATGCCCAGCCGAAGCTGAGCCAGATAGTCGCGATCATGGAAGCCAACCTGGAGGAGCCCCTGGAACTGGAGGAGCTCGCCCAGCTCAACGAGGTGTCGGTGCGCCAACTGGAGCGGCTGTTCCACAAGTACCTGGAGCGCAAGCCCAGCCAGTACTACCTGGAGCTGCGCCTCAATCGCGCCCGCGACCTGCTGTTGCGCACCGATGCGCAGGTACGCGACGTCTCGCTATCCTGCGGCTTCGCCTCGCCGGCGCACTTCTCCAAGTGCTACAGCCGCCTGTTCGGCCACTCGCCACGGGACGAACGCAAGCAGAGCGCCCTGGGATGAGTCATCTCACCTGCGGCATGTGCAGCTAGCGCCCCCAGCAAAGACCGTCAAAAAGCAAAGGGCCACTGACTGCGCCGTGTCAGTGGCCCTTGCCTAGAACGGCTGGACTATCGCGCCCGCCTCACCACCGGCATTCGGGTGCGGGTCAGCACCGAGACCGCGACATAGGCGAGGGATGAGGCCAGGCAACCAATCAGCGGCCCCTCGACCCAGCCGATATCGGTGGTCAACAGCAGGCCGGCGCTGGTGAAGAAACCGACCAGCATCGCCACCAGGGCACCGGCCACGTTGCCCTGCCAGAAGGTGGAGATGAACACCGGACCGATCATCGCCGCCAGCAGGGTGCCGGAGCCGAGGATGCCCAGCCAGGACAGCATGAACGGCGGCGCATACATCATCATCAGCAGCCCCAGCAGGCCCAACACCACTACCGCAATCCGGTTGACGGTCAGGGCACGGGGTGAGTCCACCTCGGCATGCTTGTTCAGCGCCAGACGCAGGTCATGGGAGGTCGCCGACGCTACGGTGTGCAGCATCGAATTGGCGGTGGACTTCATGGCGAAGATGATGAACAGGGTGATGATCCCCTGCAGCGCCGGGTGCATGAACGTCTGCAGGTACATCGGCATGGCGCTGTCGGGATCGGCCAGTTGCGGACCGAAGGCACGCATGTACAGGCCAACCAGCGGGATCAGGCTCAGCAGCGCGCCGAGAATCGCCACGTAGATGCCGACCTTGTGCATCTTCACGTTCGGCTTGAAGGCGAGGAAACGGATCGCCATGTACGGCAGCACCGCGGCAAACAGGAAGGCGTAAGGCAACACCAGAAACACCGAACCCTTGCTCTGGCCATAGGGCGCCGCGGTCTCCGGGTTGAGCAGACTGGGATTGATGGCGTTGAGGTTGGCCTGCCACTGGCCCAGATCGACGCTGGTGAACATCTGCACCATGATCACGATCGCCGCCAGGGCCATGCCGCAGACCATCACCGTGTCGGTCCAGGCTACGGCGGCCAGGCCACCCAGCATGGTGTAGAGGATGATCACCGAAATCATCAGCCAGGCGCTACTGGTCATCTCGATGTTCAGCCAGGAGGCGCCGAGCATGCCGACCGCCTTGATCTGGCTGACCAGGAACACCATCAGCAGGATGATGGTCATGAACGCCGCCACACCCTGCAGCAGTCGCCCACCCGCACCGCCGCCATGAATCTGGCCGATGTACTCGGGAATGGTGTTGCTGCCCATGTGAATGGCGCGGTTCTGCATATGGTTGGCGAAGAACAGCACCGCGATCATGATCGCCGGAGCGAAGAAGAAGTTGCCCAGCAGCTCGATGGCCCCGAACTCGTAAGCCACCGCCGGCGACCCCATAAAGCCCCAGCCGCTGAAGCCGGTGGCCACTATGGTACTCGCGCCGACAAAAGCACCGAGGCTCCTGCCCGCGAGAAGAAATCCGCCTTCATCGCTGTCTTTGACTTTACGCGATGAGAGGAAGCCGATGCCGATCATTACCGCGAAGGTGACGAGCAGCAGGCCCCAATTGAACAGTTCATAGAAGTCCACTGCGCTCACCCTCGCTGCCTGGCTTGTTCGTTGGCGGAGCGGCACAGGTAGGTTCCGGCCGCAATCAGGAACATGAGAATGTTGAGCGCTACGAAGAGCGTAAGTACCCAGGAATTCATAACAAATGCCTCATTATTGTATTTGTAATAACTGTTGAAGAAGCCACTCACCAACTTGGCGCACTTAACTTCGCCAATCGGTTTAATCACCACTTCACACAATGAGCGCCGTCCGGATGGACGCAATAAAACCTTCCCTTTGAATTCACTCTTAAGACTGCTGATCGGCGCCGTATCGAGGCGCTGGCTGACTCGACTCAGCCGTGGCGCTGCCGTGCCCCGCGTGGAGGGCACGGCAGCGCCCGGACATCACTTGCGAATGATGTTTTTCTCCGGCCCGTACGGGAACTTGGTGATGTTCTCCGCGCCCTGCTCGTTGACGATCAGGATGTCGTGCTCGCGGTAGCCACCGGCGCCCGGCAGACCTTCCGGCAGCATGATCATCGGCTCCATGGACACCACCATGCCCGGCTCGAGCACCGTGTCGATGTCCTCGCGCAGCTCCAGCCCTGCTTCACGGCCGTAGTAGTGGCTGAGCGTGCCGAAGGAGTGGCCGTAGCCGAAGGTGCGGTACTGCAGCAGGTCGTACTTGAGGAAGATCTCGTTCAGCTCGCGGGCGATATCGCTGCAGCGCATGCCCGGCTTGATCAGCTTCAGGCCGGCCTCGTGCACCTCGACGTTGGCCAGCCACAGGCGCAGATGGTCGTCGGAGCAGTGATCGAGGAACAGGGTGCGCTCCAGCGCGGTGTAGTAGCCGGCGATCATCGGGAAGCAGTTCAGGCTGAGGATGTCGCCCTTGTTTACCTTGCGGGTGGTCACCGGGTTGTGCGCGCCATCGGTGTTGATACCGGACTGGAACCAGGTCCAGGTGTCCATCAGCTCGACGTCCGGGAAGGTACGGGCGATCTCGCGCACCATGGCCTGGGTGGCATGCAGGGCTACTTCGTACTCCGGCACCTGGTCACGCAGCGCTTCTACGACGGCGGCGCCACCGATGTCGGCGATGCGCGCACCGTGACGGATCATCTCGTGCTCTTCGGCGGACTTGATCATGCGCATGCCCATGCACGGGGCGGCGATGTCGACCAGCTCGGCGTCCGGGTAGCGGTCGGCCAGCTTGGCGCGGTTCTGCAGGTTGATGTGGTCGTACTCGATGCCGATGCGACGCGCCTTCGGCAGCGCCTGCTGGATGGCGACGAAGTAGTTGTCGCGCTGCCAGTCGGTGTAGACGATGTTGTCGGTACCGACGGTGCGGCGCCACGGCTGGCCGCCATCGATGTTGGCGCTGATGCTGACCACGTCGTTCTGGGTCACCACCAGGGCGTAGGGACGACCGAACGAGCAGAACAGGAAGTCGCTGTAGTAGTTGATGTTGTGGTACGAGGTGAAGACCGCGGCGTCGATATCCTGCGCCGCCAGGTGGGCGCGCAGTTTGGCCTGGCGGTTGGCATACTCCTGGGCGGAGAACGTGGAGTTGACCTTGTCGCCGTTCTGAATCCGGATCGTCTTGGGCATTTGCATGGCGTGAATCCTTTTTGTTTTCCAGTGACTCGGTCCGCCGGTTCGGCGGGCCGTTGGAAAGCATTCCACCAGATGCACTTCTGCCGCTTTTGTACGTTCCCGACCCGAAGTTGGTCAGATCCGCTTGCCGTCCCTGGGCTTCCCCAGGCCTGAGCTTGCCTCGGCCTGCCGCGCCTGTCCTGACGCCCTGCCATCACTCCACTCGGTGTCTGTTGACCACAGAACGGAGCACTGACAGCACAAAGCCACGGACTTCTCCAAGTCCGTGGCTTTGTCTTCATGGGCGTTCCACTCTCGGTCCCCGAGTGGGTGTCGGAAGGGTCACCGCCCCAGGTCTGGCTCAGTCCTTGGCGATGCTCTCTTGCTGCAGTGCCCGCACCAGACTTGCGCACATCAACAGCATGATCACAGAGAACGGCAGCGCACTGGCGATGGCGGCAGTCTGCAGTGTGGCCAGAGATGCTGCCCCTCCTGCAACCAGCAGCACGCCCGCTACCAAGCCCTGCTGCACGCCCCAGAACACGCGATGGCGGGTCGCGGTATGCACAGCACCATGGGACATGATGGTAGTCATCACCAAGGTCGCCGAGTCCGAAGACGTGATGAAGTAGGTGGCCACCAGCACCGCGCCCAACCAGAGCGCCATGGTCCCCAACCCGCCCAGTGACATGGAGTCGACAGTGGCGAAGAAGGCATTGGCCACATCCTTGGAAACCGCGGCACTGATACCCCCGTCGGCAAACAGCTCATTGCTCACCGCCGTACCACCGAAGGCGACGACCCAGATGAAGGTCAGCAGTGAGGACACGCCGATTACGCCGAAAATGAACTCGCGGATGGTGCGGCCGCGGGAAACGCGGGCGATGAACACGCCAACGAAAGGCGCCCAGGACAGCCACCAGCCCCAATAGAACACCGTCCACCAGCCCTGCCAGCTCGACTTCCAGCCTTCCCACTTGGCCGGGTCCTGATGGCTGGCGTCGGTCCAGAAGCTCATTTCGATGAAGCTGGCCAGGTAATCGCCGGTGGCGTCGACCAGCGACATGATCAGGTAACGCGATGGTCCCCAGATAAAGAAGAACAAGACGAGCGCCACGGTCAGCCAGATATTCAGCTCGCTGAGGCGTTTGACCCCCCGATCGACCCCCGAGACCGCCGAGAACATCGCCACCAGGGTGATCACCGCGATAATCGCCAGCTGCACCGCCACCGAGCTGTCCAGCCCGACCAGGCGACTCAGGCCCGCGTTGATCTGCTGCGCGCCAAGGCCCAGGGATGTCGCCACGCCGAAGATGGTGGCCAGAATGGCCATGATGTCCACAGTATGGCCGAGCGGGCCATCCATGCGCCTGCCGAACAGCGGCCGCAGCGTGGAGCGGATGGTCAGCGGCAGGCCCTTGCGGTATGCGGCATACGCCAGTGCCAGCGCGACGATGCAGTAGATCGACCAGGCATGCAGCCCCCAGTGAAAGAAGGTGATGCGCATGGCGCTTTCCGCCGCCTCCGGGGTCATGCCCTCGGCCGCGAACGGGTTGCTCTGCAGATGAAAGATCGGCTCGGCGATGCTCCAGAAAATCAGGCCGATGCCCTGGCCGGCGGAAAACACCATGGCGAACCAGGAGAAATAACCGTATTGCGGCTTCTCGTCGGCGTGCCCGAGGCGGATGCTGCCGAAACGGCTGAACGCCAGCCAACCATTGAAGATCAGGAACAACGCGGCAATCAGCACGTAGTACCAGGTGAAGTAGTAGGTGATGCCGCTGCGGACACGATCAAAGAGCGCCGCCGCCTCCTCCTGAAATCCCAGTACCGCGAAGATCACACCGACGATAATCGCCAGTGAACCAAGGGTGACAACTGGATTGAGGCCCTTGAGCCAGGGACTCTGCGAGATCGCTACACTGGCCTCGTGCAAGTCACTCCTCAGGTCGTGACTCAAGAGCGTGGGCGCGGCCTCGACCGCGCATTCTTCTGGTTTCATGTTACAGCCCTCTGATTGTTCTTGTGGGTGCTGGTCGAGCGTACGAAGTGGTCGAATCAACGAAACGGTTCGAATTCCTCCTGCACCGCGGCGGCGATTCCCGCAACACAGACGTCAAGAATCAGTTCCCCCTTCTCCCGGCTGGCGCCGCGCGCGGAGGACAGGGTGCCGGATGCAGGTGTTCGCTGCGGCACGATGGGAAAGACGTCATAGGGGGGGAAGCTTGCAGGGGGGTGGTCGACGACACGGGTCATGTCGACGAGCTCGGGGTACAACGCCAGCATCAGCGAGGTCTCGAATACGCCGCCATGTTCGATGTCCCAGCCGAGGAATCCCTCGGGATAGAGCTGGGCGATTACCTGCGGGTCGTTCACGAAATCCCAGTAGGACAGCAGCACCACCTTGAAATCGTCGATGCCGGCATAACGCAGCTCGCGCAGGGCGAGATCGATACCCTCGACTACGAACATCGAGTTCTCGAAGTGGCCATTCATCAGCACCAGCCTGCGCGCGCCATGACGTGCGAGCTCACGGATGATGTCCTGCACCGTGCCGGTGAGGGTGGCGCCATCCAGGCTGGTGGTGCCAGGAAAGTGGTTGCCACCGCCAGACTTCTGCTGCGACTTGTATCCGTACTGCAGCCCCGGCAGGACCAGCGCCCCAATGCGCTCGGCGACCCGCTGGCATACGGCGGTGGGCAGCAGCACATCAACATTCATGCACATGTGGTGACCGTGCTGCTCCAGCGCACCTACCGGCAACATCAGCACGCAATCGCCTCGACTGACCCTGGATTGGTATTCTTTCCAGGTCAGTTCGCCTACAAAAACGCTTCTAGTCATCAATTCGTCTCCTGAGAGTGCAGGCGCAGGTGGCCTCTCACTGCCTGGCATTGCAGCAGAAGCAGCAGTGCCGTTTTTGTACATACCCGACCCTAAGTTGGTCACACTCGCCAGGATGCGGGCCAGCGCGCGCCTATGTGCCGCCTCGCTGATCATCCGCCCGCCCTCTAAAGAGCAGCAGCGGCGGCCAGTGCATTCGGGCGATGCCGGGGTGATACCTGTCTGTGCAGACAGCCAGGTGGCCACTCTTTTTTGGGGGGCGGAACCACCAACCAGCGCGTTGGCAGTAATGAAGCCGGCTGCGAGTACGCTTCCTACTTGCCTGACTCGTCAGCCGTACCAGCAGATAGCCAGTTTCGGCTCTGCTGCGGACGCTCACTAACGCTTACTCGTTGGCACTAAAAAAGGGGCATCAAGGAAAGCGCTCGAACGCTCCCTCGCCGAACATGCGCCCTACTCCGCCATCGACCAGCCTCTCGGCGGGATAAAAGATCAGGTTCCGTTAGCTCTACCCGACAGACGTCCTTCGCGGTGCATCCGCACGAGGGCTGCCCGGCACTCAGCAACCAACGGACTTGGCGCCAACTCGCTCATGCCGATCTCAGGGTGCCGATGAATCGTAGGCTGCCAGGACCTCATCGCGGTTTCATTGGGTAGATTGAGAACGAAGCTATTCATTAACCGATGATAAAGTTCGCGGCGCTCTGCGTAAGACAGTATTTTTTCCGGGGTGACATCCAGGATGAATCACCTTCGCCAGGAAGGCCCGTCAGCTGCAAGCGCTCATAGGAGATTGGTTGCTCGCCACAGAGCAAGCGCTGGCACTGGTGTGCCTGCTCATGCGCGGACTCCGTGCCTGACACTCTGCAATGGGCCGTGGCTGCATCGGGCTTGATAGGCGGGGACAAGGCACGGAGACCCAAACTCCTCCGCACCTTGTGGGCCAGGAACGTAGTAACCAAGCGGCGTTGCGCCGCCTGTTACGCGTATTACTTGCGAATGATGTTTTTCTCCGGCCCGTACGGGAACTTGGTGATGTTCTCCGCGCCCTGCTCGTTGACGATCAGGATGTCGTGCTCGCGGTAGCCACCGGCGCCCGGCAGACCTTCCGGCAGCATGATCATCGGCTCCATGGACACCACCATGCCCGGCTCGAGCACCGTGTCGATGTCCTCGCGCAGCTCCAGCCCTGCTTCACGGCCGTAGTAGTGGCTGAGGGTGCCGAAGGAGTGGCCGTAGCCGAAGGTGCGGTACTGCAGCAGGTCGTGCTTGAGGAAGATCTCGTTCAGCTCACGGGCGATATCGCTGCAGCGCATGCCCGGCTTGATCAGCTTCAGGCCGGCCTCGTGCACCTCGACGTTGGCCAGCCACAGGCGCAGATGGTCGTCGGAGCAGTGATCGAGGAACAGGGTGCGCTCCAGCGCGGTGTAGTAGCCGGCGATCATCGGGAAGCAGTTCAGGCTGAGGATGTCGCCCTTGTTCACCTTGCGGGTGGTCACCGGGTTGTGCGCGCCGTCGGTGTTGATACCGGACTGGAACCAGGTCCAGGTGTCCATCAGCTCGACGTCCGGGAAGGTACGGGCGATCTCGCGCACCATGGCCTGGGTGGCATGCAGGGCCACTTCGTACTCCGGCACCTGATCACGCAGCGCCTCGACCACCGCAGCGCCACCGATGTCGGCGATGCGCGCACCGTGGCGGATCATCTCGTGCTCTTCGGCGGACTTGATCATGCGCATGCCCATGCACGGGGCGGCGATGTCGACCAGCTCGGCGTCCGGGTAGCGGTCGGCCAGCTTGGCGCGGTTCTGCAGGTTGATGTGGTCGTACTCGATGCCGATGCGACGCGCCTTCGGCAGCGCCTGCTGGATGGCGACGAAGTAGTTGTCGCGCTGCCAGTCGGTGTAGACGATGTTGTCGGTACCGACGGTGCGGCGCCACGGCTGGCCGCCATCGATGTTGGCGCTGATGCTGACCACGTCGTTCTGGGTCACCACCAGGGCGTAGGGACGACCGAACGAGCAGAACAGGAAGTCGCTGTAGTAGTTGATGTTGTGGTACGAGGTGAAGACCGCGGCGTCGATATCCTGCGCCGCCAGGTGGGCGCGCAGTTTGGCCTGGCGGTTGGCATACTCCTGGGCGGAGAACGTGGAGTTGACCTTGTCGCCGTTCTGAATCCGGATCGTCTTGGGCATTTGCATGGCGTGAATCCTTTTCGTTTTCCAGTGACTCGGTCCGCCGGTTTGGCGAGCCGTTGGAACGCATTCCACCAGATGCACTTCTGCCACTTTTGTACGTTTCCGACCCGAAATTGGTCAGATCCGCTACCCCGCCTGGGGCGCCCTCCAGGCACTGGCCACGCGGCGGACCATGGCCTTCGGAGCCCAGCGGAACGGAGCCTGCACAAGGCTCGAGCAGGCCCATTCAACGCACACGGGCACCGACTGCGCGCTTGCTTCGCACCGGGCATTGGTTGCGCCCCCACGCGTTCCCGAAAACAAAAAAGCCCGCCGGTGCTATGTCGCACGGGCGAGCCTAAGGAAAATCCAGGCGTTGATTAGGTCAGTGCATGGCCAAAGCAGCGCACTGCGAACTGTTTTGACGCTCGCGACTCGGAGCCGCACCGAAGTGCTCGCGATAGCACTTGGAGAAATGCTGCGGGGATACGAACCCACAACCGGTGGCGATTTCCAGTATCGATAGCCTCGTCAGCTTCAGTAGCTGGCGGGCCTGCAGCAGCCGCAACTTCAGGTAGTAGCGCGACGGCGAACAATGCAGATGCTGACAGAAGATTCGCTCGAGCTGTCGTCTGGACAAGCCGACAAAGCTCGCCAGCTTTCCTAACTCGATGGGCTCTTCGAGATTCGCCTCCATCAGCCCGATCGCCTCCTGCAACTTCGGCTGGGCGCTGCCCAAGGTCTGCCGTAGCGTCAGTCTTTGAGGCACCTGCTCACTGCGGATGCGCTCCAGCACCAGGGTATCGCCGATCGCCTGCGCCAGCACGGGGCCATGGCTGCGCTGGATCAGCTGCAGCATCATGTCCGCCCCATCGCTGCCGTTCCCCGCGGTGAAGCGATCACGATCCAGAACGAAATGCCGGCCACTGAGCACGACGCCGGGAAAGGCTTCCTGCATATCGACCCGGTACTCCCAGCTGGTGCAGCATTCATAGCCGTCCAGCAGGCCGGCATTGGCCAGAAGCCAACTGCCAGAACCCAGGCTGCCCAGGTGGGCGCCTCGATCGGCCAGCCGCTGCAGCAGGCGAATCTGTTCCGGATCGCAGCGGCGCTGGAGGTTTTCCGCACCACAGATGATCAACGCATCCAAGTCGCCCTCGAACGTGGCGGCGCCATCCGGCGTGACCAGCATGCCGTTGCTGGCACGTACCGGCCGGCCATCCATCGTCAGGGTTCGCCAGTGATACAGGTTGCTGCCGGAAAACTGATTGGCGCGGCGCAAGGGCTCCAGCACCGCGGCTAGCGTGATGAGGCTGAAATCGTCGCTGAGCATGAAGCCGATCGACTGGATCGCAACCTCAGCCGGCTGCTTCAGCGCCTGGTAAGCGGACATGGGGATATCTCCTCGGCAACGGCCTGGCAATGGAGCGGCAAGCGGCTCACTAACGAATGAATAACGGGGCTCAACACTCGACCGCGCTGACCGCCAGGCCGCCGCGCGATGTTTCCTTGTACTTGTCGTGCATGTCGGCACCGGTATCGCGCATGGTGCGGATCACCCGGTCGAGGGAGATGAAATGCTCGCCGTCGCCGCGCAGGGCCATCTGCGCCGCGTTGATCGCC
This sequence comes from Pseudomonas sp. MBLB4123, assembly GCF_051904775.1. NCBI lineage: Bacteria > Pseudomonadati > Pseudomonadota > Gammaproteobacteria > Pseudomonadales > Pseudomonadaceae > Pseudomonas > Pseudomonas sp. MBLB4123. The sequence goes on along the minus strand of NZ_CP196711.1, from coordinate 773,190 downwards.
TTTACCGCGGCGATCGCGTTGCGCTCGATGCACGGCACCTGGACCAGGCCGCCGACCGGGTCGCAGGTCAGCCCGAGGTTGTGCTCCAGGCCGATCTCCGCGGCGTTCTCCAGCTGCTCCGGGGTGGCGCCGAGAATCTCCGCCAGGCCAGCGGCGGCCATGGCGCAGGCCGAGCCGACCTCGCCCTGGCAGCCCACTTCGGCGCCGGAGATCGAGGCGTTCTTCTTGCACAGGATGCCCACCGCGGCGGCGGCCAGCAGGTAGTCGACCACGTCGGCCTCGCTCACCGCCGGGCTGAAGCGCACGTAGTAGTGCAGCACCGCCGGGATGATCCCCGCCGCGCCATTGGTCGGCGCGGTGACCATGCGCCCGCCGGCGGCGTTCTCCTCGTTCACCGCCAGGGCGAACAGGTTGACCCACTCCATGCCGCTCAGGGTCGAGCCGATCACGTTGGGCTTACTCATCTCCTGCAGGCTGCGGTGCAGCTTGGCCGCGCGGCGCTTGACGTTGAGGCCGCCGGGCAGGATGCCCTCGTGCTTGAGGCCGTTGTCCACGCACTCGCGCATGGCCTGCCACAGGCGCATCAGGCCGGCGCGGATCTCCGCCTCGCTGCGCCAGGCCTTCTCGTTCTCCATCATCAGCTGGGATACGCGCAGGCCGTGCTGCTTGCACAGGCGCAGCAGTTCGGCGGCGCTGGAGAAGTCGTAGGGCAGCTGGGTGCCGTCCTGGTCGAGCTGACCGGCGGCGGCCTGCTCGGCGTCGACCACGAAACCGCCGCCGATCGAGTAGTAGGTGTCGCTGTGCAGCTCGCGGCCTTCGCCGCAGAACGCGGTCAGGGTCATGGCATTGGGGTGGTACGGCAGGTTTTCGTCGAGCAGCAGCATGTCGCGCTGCCAGTCGAAGGCCACCGCCAGACGCCCGTCCAGCTGCAGCTGGCCGCTGGCGCGCAGCGCCTCGATGCGGGAGTTGATCTGGCTCGGGTCGATGCTGTCGGGCCACTCGCCCATCAGCCCCATGATCACCGCGGTGTCGCTGCCGTGACCGACGCCGGTGGCCGACAGCGAGCCGTACAGGCGCACCTCGACACGGCCGACGCGCTCGAGCATATGACGCTCGCGCAGGGCGCCGACGAACAGGGCCGCGGCGCGCATGGGGCCAACGGTATGGGAGCTGGACGGCCCAATACCGATCTTGAACAGGTCGAACACACTGATGGCCATAGCGAATCCTCTATCACTGCGCACCATCCGGTGCGTGATTTGATGAGGATTTTCGGCCGCTACCGGCTACAGAATCTGTCTAACTTCGACGCAGAGTTGTTCAGAGTCGCCCGATAGGTAGATCCAATCCCTGCGACGCACTTGAAGCTCAGACCGGACTGACCGCCCACTCAGTTTTCCGGCGCCACGACCAAAGGGCACTTCATTGCTCGGCTGTAGGCCACTACTCGGGTGGACAGCCGCTCTGCTTCGCCGCCCTTTCCCTAACCTTCGCTCAGCCTTTGAGGAAGTCCAGCACAGGACGGATGAAGGCCTCCCCTGCTTCGACGTTGGACAGGTGGGCGGCGCGCAGTTCGAGCAACCGCGCGTCGGCGATGCGCTCGGCCATGAAGCGGCCGCCCGCCACGGTGGTCACCGGATCGGCGCTGTCGGCGACGATCAGGGTTGGCGCCCGGATCGCACCGAGTTGCACGCGGTAGCCGGCATCGCGCACCGCCGCGCAGTTGGGACAAGCAGCAATGGAGCAACGAGCGCAAGGCGATGCTCTCGGCAGATGGCATTGGCTGTAGCTTAGTCCTTAGCGTTGAACAGCCGCGGTACACCCGCCAACTGGACTTCCAAAGCCCAGGAACGCCTGAGTCACTCCGCAGCAGAGCTTCGATCCCTACCAGAGCGCCAGGGTGTAGCCGAGGATCAGGCGATTCTCGTCAATATCGGTCGTGAGGCCATTACCAGACCTGAAGCTCAGGTTGCGCCAGCGCAGGCTCAGGCCCTTGAGGCTGCCACTTTGCACAACGTAAGCCAGGTCCGTATCGCGCTCCCATTCCTCGCCGTTGCCGGTCGTCGCCGTTCTGACGTTGCGACCATCGACGTAACGGGTCATGAACGTCAGTCCGGGAACGCCCATGGCGGCGAAGTCGTAGTCATAGCGCAGCTGCCAGGAGTCTTCATCGGCACGCGTGAAGTCGTTGAGGGTCACCAGGTTGACGACGTAGGCCGCTCCGCCGTTCAGGTAGGGAAAGGCGCTGTTTCCGGACAGGGATTGCCAGGCCGCACTGACCTTGTGACCACCGTGGCTGAGGCTGAACATGCCATTGAAGTTGCGGTTGTCGATCTCCCCCGCGCGCCGACTGCCGTCGCCGCGGCTGTCGAAGTAGCGGATATCGCTGCGCAGGCTGAATCCACCGGGAAGCACTTGGTTGTGCACCAGGCCGACGAACTGCTGGCGATAGATCTCGTCGAGCTGGCCGTAGTAGTAACTGAGGGCGAGCTGCGGATTGATCGCGTAGCTGCCCCCCGCGAAGTTGAAGGCGTCGCTGCGGGCACTGCCGTAGCCGATCTCGTCTCGTCCTGAGGAGTCGCGCAGATTAGTGCGGGTCAGGCGGCCAGCATCGAGCGTCAGGCCCTCGATATCCTGGGATGTGAGCATGCCGCCCTGAAAAGTCGATGGGAGCAAGCGGGTGTCGTTGTAGAGGGCGACCGGCAGCCATGGTTGCAGGGTGCCCAGGCGCAACACGCTCTTCGAGACGCGCAGCTTCCCGGTCAAGCCCAGTTCGCTGTAATCGTCCACCGGCTCCTTGCTGGCTGGGTCGAACGGCAACAACCCGGTGCCACGACGATCGCGGCTGGAGTCCAGTTTGATTCCAAGCTCGCCGATGGCGTCGAGTCCGACGCCTACCGGGCCCTCGCTGAAGCCCGACTCGAACCGGGCGATGAAGCCCTGGCCCCACTCGGCAGCTTTTGCCTGGCGGGCCGACTCCTGACGGAAGTCGCGATTCAGGTAGAAATTGCGCAGTTCCAGGCTGGCCTTGCTATCGTCGACGACGCCGGCCATGGCCATGGATGCCATCAGCAGACAGGGGGCGACGGACAGGCGCGCGAGCGCGCTCGCGCCACTCGATTGGGTATGGTGCATTGTTATTATTCCCGACAGGTAGTCTTGATCAACCGCCATGCTCAGTGCATGGGGTTCCCCGCACCGCCCCTCGCAGACATCGTGCGAGTGGGGCGGCAAGAAGTGGTGACCAGCCCGCTGCCTGGCAAGCCCGGGCGCTCGACTCGGTGACGGCGCCTGGTCTCGAATGCCAACGGCTTACGCCAGGACTGGTCTATGGCCTGAGCCTAAAGGCCTTGCGTGCTCACCCGACTGCTGGGCAGGTCGACCTTGCTCGATGACGCCTCAGGACTCGCCGCCCCCCTGTCATCGACGACTGCCAGACGAGCCTCGTGGGTGCGGTCGATGAGGAAGAAAGCAGCCACCAGGCCCAGGGCCGCGGCGAACATCACGTAGAACACCGGAGCAATGGCCAGGCCGGTGGTGTGAATCAGCCAGGTGACGATGAACTGGGCGAAGCCACCGAAGATCATCACTGCCAGGTTGTAGGCCAACGCAAGCCCCGTGGAGCGCACGCCGGCGGGAAATTGCTCGGCCATCGCCGCGGATATTGGCCCGAAGTACGCGGCCAGCAGGGTGCACAGCACCACCTGCATGGTCATCAGGCGAGCAAAGGATGGCGCCGCATGGACCCAGCTAAACAATGGATACAGGGCGATAAGCAGGCCGGCGGTCGCGCTGATGATCAGCGCTTTGCGGCCAAGCCGGTCGGACAGCGCGCCGAATACCGGCATCAGCAGCGTCATCAGGGCGACGGCAATCACCTGGGCGGTAAAGGCGTCGGTCAGCGCCAAGCTCAATTGCCGATTGGCGAAGGTCGGCATGTAGACAAGGATCACGTAGAAGCCGACGGTGCCACATACGGTGAGCCCCATGACGGTAATCACCTCGCGCAGATGATTACGCAGCATGCGGGCGAGCGACTGCTTTTCCTTAGGTGCCTGCCGAGCCTCGAGGAAGGCACTGGTTTCCGACAGGTGACGGCGCATCCACAGACCAACCGGACCGATGATCAAGCCGATGATGAAGGGGATGCGCCAGCCCCAGGCGTCCAGCGCCTCCGGCGTTAGTCCGTTGGTCACCAGTGCGGTAATGGCGGCGCCACAGAACACTGCCAGGCCCTGGCCGAACATCTGCCAAGAGCCATAGAGCCCGCGGCGATTGGCCGGCGCACTCTCGATCAGGAAGGAGGTAGCACTGGCGAACTCACCTCCGGTCGCGAAGCCCTGCAGCAGGCGGGCGAGCACGATGAGCAGTGGTGCGGCGACACCGATCGCGGCATAGGGCGGCGCGAAGGCGATCAGCGCGATGGATACCGTCATCATGCCGATGATCAGCTGCAGCGCGGCCTTGCGCCCCCTGCGGTCGGCGTAGATACCGAGCAGGATGCCGCCGACTGGACGCATGAAGAAGCCGACGCCGAATGTCGCCGTGGCCATGAGCAGCGAGCTGTATTCACTTTCGCTGGGAAAGAACAGGCGCGAAATCAGCACGGCGAGGAAACCGAAGACGATGAAGTCGTACCATTCCAACGCGTTGCCAATCACGGCTGCGATAACCTGGTGCTTGGGGGGAGCCGCTTTTTGCCTACTCATGATGTCATCTCCACGATAGAGCTTACTTGTTGTTATGAAAGCGAGTGACGACAGCTATTCACTCACCGAAGAATCGCTCGCCTAGCGCCACCCAGAAGGCCGCGCCAGGTACCAAACATTCGTCGTTGAAGTCGTAATGGGGGTTGTGCACGCTGCAGGGGCCGAGGTGCTCGCCACCGCCGAAACCGTTGTCGCCGTTACCGATCAGCAGGTAGCAACCCGGGACCCGCTGCAGGATGAAGGCGAAGTCTTCGCTCCCACTCAAAGGCGAGGCGTCATCGACTACCTGCGCTTCACCGACCAGTTCGCGCGCGACCTCGGCGGCGAGCTGCGTTTCCCGCACGCTGTTGACCAGGACCGGATAGCCGCGCTCGTAATCGATTTCGCAGCTGACGCCAAAGGCAGCAGCCTGCCCGTCGACCAGGCTGCGAATACGCGCCTCGAGCAAATCGCGCACTTCTGGTCGCAGGGCGCGCACGCTCAGCTCCATCTCGGCCGTTTCGGGAATCACGTTGTAGGTTTTTCCCGCGGCGATGCGTCCCACGCTGATGACCGCAGCGTCGTTCGGCTCGATGTTGCGCCCGATGATGGTCTGCAGTGCGAGTACGGTCGCGGCGGCCGGGAGCATCGGGTCCACGGCGAGGTGCGGCAATGCACCATGCCCGCCCTTGCCGCTGAAACGGATTACCACGCGATCGGACGAGGCCATAAAAGACCCCGCGCGAAAACGGAAATGGCCTGTCGGGACGCCCGGGTAGTTGTGCATCGCGAAAACCGCGTCGCAAGGAAAGCGCTCGAGCAAACCCTCGTCGAGCATGCGCCGCGCTCCACCGCCGCCGCCCAGCTCTTCGGCCGGCTGAAAGATCAGGTTCAACGTACCACTGCCCGGCAGGCGCCCTTCCCGGTGCATGCGCGCGAACACTTGCGCGGCGCCCAGGAGCATCGTGGTGTGACCATCATGACCACAGGCATGCATTTGCCCCGGCGTCTGGCTGGCCCATGGCAGGCCGGTCAGCTCCTGAATCGGCAGCGCGTCCATATCGGCACGCAGGCCGAGCCGCGGCCCGCCCTCGCCCCAGCGCAAGGTCCCCACGACACCGGTCACCGCAATGCCGCAATGCACCTCGTAGCCCCACTGCTCCAGACAGTCGGCCACCAGTCGGCTGGTCGCAAACTCGCTGAAACCCAGCTCAGGATGCTGATGAATAGTGCGCCGCCATGACTTCATCGCGGCTTCATTGGGTAGGTAGAGATCGAATGTATTCATGACTCGATAATAGAATTTGCAGTGCCTGATGGAAGGCAGTACTTTTTCCTAGGTGACAACTATAAGGAATCACCTTCGCCATGAAGGACCATCAGCTCAAAGCCCTGATCCAGGTCGCCGAGTGCGGCTCAATTCGCGCCGCCGCGCGCGCGATGAACCTGAGCCAGAGCGCGCTCACGAAGGCCTTGCGGGAGCTCGAGGAAGATGTCGGTGCGGAGTTGCTCACGCGCAGCTACCGAGGCATTGATTTCACGCCAGCTGGCCACGCGTTGCTGGTTCGCGCACGCCTTGCCCACGCGACACTCGATAAGGCGCGAGAAGAAATTCGTCTATTGCGGGGCGGCGCCGGCGCGCGCATAACGATCGCCTTGACTCCGCTGGTGGCGGCTACAGTACTGCCCCCGGTATTGACCGAGTTCCGCCGTATTCAGCCGGATGCTGTCCTGTCTCTCGAAGAAGGCTTGCTAACACAGGCCCTACCGGGTCTTCTGGAAGGCCGGCTCGACTTCGCGGTCGCCCTGGCCAACCCGTCAGACCTGCCCTATGAGGTGAATTTCGAACCCTTGGCCGAGGTCCACGCAGCACCCACCGGCCGCGTCGATCATCCGCTGGCGAAGGCGCGCACATGGGCAGAACTCAAAGACGCCAGTTGGGTGCTCAACCTCACCGACGGAAGCATGGGCAACCACTTCATGCGCTGGCTGACGGCGCAGGGCATCGGCGCGCCCAGGAATATGGTGCCCTGCGCCTCATTGACCCTGATGCTCGAATTGATGCGCCGCACGGACTACATAGGCTTCGGCCCAACGGCCCTGCTCAGCGATTCCTTGTTTGGCGCCGGGCTGCAACAGCTTTCCGTCGCCCCCCTGCCCCCACCTATGTCGCTTGGCATTCTCAGCTTGCGAGGTGTCCCCCTGGGCACATCGGCAAAGATGCTAGCGCGGCTGTTCACTCGCTTCCTGCACAGCTGACACCCGCTACGCAATCCCGACAATTCAGACGCGTTACTCAGTCCGTCCGGAAACGACCCACCAATGTGTTCAGCTGACTGGATACCTGAGTGAGCGAGCGCGTGGTGACCTTGGACTCACTGGAAACTTCGCTGATCCGAGCGGCATCCTGGTGAATATCGGCTACATAACGGTTGATGTCCTCGGCCACCGCATGCTGCTCCTCAGCGGCGGTAGCGATTTGGGTATTCATGTCCTTTATCGTGGTAACCGCCTCATGCACACCTGCAAATGCCTCCTCAACCTGAGCGGTAAAGGCCACCGACTCGTTTGACTGCTGCAGGCTGTGCTGCATTTCCACGGCCACGATATGGCTACTACTGACCAGTCTGCTGAGCAAGTCGTTGATCTGTTCGGTCGAGTCTGAGGTGCGTTTGGCCAAGGCGCGCACCTCGTCCGCCACCACAGCAAACCCGCGCCCTTGATCACCGGCGCGCGCGGCCTCGATGGCGGCATTGAGGGCCAGCAGGTTGGTCTGCTCGGCAATCCCACGGATGGTATCTAGAATGGCCGTGATGCCTTGAGTATTCTGCTCCAGTTGGCTAATCGATTCGGCGGCCTGACGAATACGCTCGCCCAGGCTACCGACTTGCTTGACCATCAGGCCGATGACCTGCTGCCCCTTATGCGCCTGATCCTGGCCGTCCTGAGCGGCTTGCGCGGCCCGATTGCAACTGATGGCCACTTCATTGGCCGTTGCGACCATTTCATGGAAGGCAGTAGACACCATGTCCACGGCCGTCGCCTGGCGTTGTGCTGCATCGTCGAGCTGGCTGGCTTGGTCACCAATAGCCACCGCCCCCTGCTCCACCTGCAGGCTGGAAGCGCGAATTTCCTTGATCAGTTTCTGGATACTGCCGATAAAGCTGTTAAAGCCCTTAGCCATCTGCGCAGTTTCATCATTACCCTTGGTCACTAGGCGGCGCGTCAGGTCCGCCTCGCCGCTGGCTATATCACGCAGGCTCGCTGAAGTACTGTTGATCGGCGCAATCAGCACTTTGGACAGCATTACGCCGCACAACCCAAAAATCACCACCAGAACAACTGCCAGCAGCGTGATCACCCACACCAGATGCCAAGCGCCAGCGCTGATCTCACTGCTTTCGATAAGGCCAATGTAGGTCCAGCCCAAGGCCTGTGATTTATACACACTGGCGTAATAGTCCTTGCCATCCAGGTGCACGTTATAGAAGCCTGCCGGCTGGCCGGCGAGAAATTCATATCCATCGCCCAGGCTTGCCAAGGCCTTAAAGCTATTATCGGGATACTGCGGATCGGCCAGTACATTACCGTCACTTTCCACCAGCAGCAGATAGCCATCGTTGCCAAAGCGGATTTTCTTGGCTACTTCGGTCAGTTTTTTCAACGAAACGTCCACGGAGACAACGCCGATTCCGCCATCGGCATCGGTGAAGGTCTGCGCGGTAGAAATGATGACGGCGCGATCCTCGGCAAACTCGTAAGCCTGAGTGCGAATCGGTTTGCCATTGTCTGTCAGGGCCGCCTTGAACCAAGGCCGTTCGCGCGGATCATAATGGGCCCTAATCTCCGACAATGGCCATTGCAGATAATGCCCCTGGCTAGTCGCTGCATACACATATGCGTAACTTGGATGCGATTGTCCCACCTGCTCGAACAGCTCATAGATGGCGCTCGCCACCCCACTGGTCGGGGTGTGCATTTTCGTCACCTGCGATGTCTCAATATAGCTTGGGAGGGTGCTATCGGCCGTCTGCAACAACCCTGTCCGACTCAACAGCGTGACGTTCTCTGCAACACCATCTAGAAAAAATGAGAACGCATTGTCCACTTCACGCATCTGCTCAACGCTGCTCTTATTAAACTGCTCACGTTCCCGATCGACCGCCTGTTTGGTGACAAAAGCCGCGATAATCAGCACGGGGACCAAGGTTACACAGATAAAGGCGACTATCAATTTAATGCGAATAGTCATATACCCACCAAAGCTCTATTAATTATGCCCGCCAGAGATAAGCCCAGCAAATGCACTAAAATGAACATCATTACGTCATCAACGAACCTCTGACGATATTAATTAAACACATTCCCCCTGAGCACGACCGCTTATCTTTTGACCAGCAGCGTAATGGCAGGCCACTCCAATTTTTAGGAATTGAAGCAGATTGCACTCATTCATATTTGTTCGTGGCCGACCTATAATTTCCACTCGCTCACCTCCGATTATGTTTGCTGAGACAGAGTGGGCCTACACCGCACTGCTAAGGATGGTCTGAAGTAGCCCAGTAATTTTGGCCGACTTCAGCCTTCGCTGATTTTGTAAAGCGGGCCGTCGATCAAAAACGACCAGATCGCTCTGTGGCTCCCTAGTCTTATCTTTGGCTAAAGAAACTCCGAACAAGCCAGCACCAATCCGGCTGTAACTTGCTCAATGCACTTCCAGATCTGGCGCAGCCGGCTGATTCATCCAGAAACCCGGGTTTTGCCCGGGTTTCTGCGTTTTACAGGCGCACCTCGCCCGCATTCGCCAGATTGGTCTACTCCGGTTCTGGAGATCGGTCGGAATGCATCAGTGCATATCCTTGTGCGGCTTACGCCCCCGCTTGAAGATCCGCTATTTCACTATATGAACCACACGCCGGACCTGCGCCTCCACATACGCCGCCGACCGGCATAATTTGCGCAGGGGAAGCCCACTTAGTCCTTGAGCCCTCCTGTGTTAGTCAAACGCAGCAATCGGGGGCCCTCTGCCTCGCACAAAAGCACGCGTCTCCACAGCGGCCACCAAGTCATAGAACATCTACGCCACAGCATGTTGCCATCCCGAAACTCGCAGGCTAGAGTGCGCCCGTCGTGGTCAATCCCACGGCCGGGCGTGACAACCTGTGAAGCAAGGGCGCGGTAGCACCTTAGGTGACTAGCAAGCACGTTTGTGCTCGGCTATCGCTTTTCTATGGTGGGCCGTGCGGGGCAGGCTTCGGCCTGGCCGGTTCCCTTGGTTCCCGGTCGTCACCCCCGTACGGTCCACCACCAATCCGCGTGACAACGGATGGTAGTGGCTCCTTAATCGAACCAAGGAGCATAAGGAAAATGCGCTACCCCCTTTTTACCCAAGGGCTCCGCCTTGGGTCTCAGGTCCTGTTGTCCGCCTCCATCCGGGAGGTGCGTCATGGCTGAGTTCGACACCTGCATCATCCCGTTCCCGAGGCAGCAGAGTCCGCTGCACGAATCCGAACGCTCGCCCCTGCCCGTCGAGGCCGCCGCCGAGTTGCGCGCCACAATGCTCGGCAACTTGCTCGATCAGATGGCCGAGCCGGAAGGCTTTCAGCCAGATGACCTGCGTGTGAGGGTTACGGCCTACTCGGCTCTGGATCTGCTGGATGAGATGGTCGTGCTGTACCGCCGAGCGCTCTCCGAAGCGCGAGGAGGTGTCGCGTCATGAGCAAAGGTGTCGTCACCCTCCTTCCGCCGCACGACGGCCATCCTGGCATGGAGATCACTTGGGCCGCGGACTGCCGCCAAGCCTTCAACCAGGGCGTGAACTTCGCCCAGACCTGGCTCGACAACACCCGCAGTGGTTGGCTCTGGGCAGCGATGATCGCCGAGCGCGACCACCTGCCCCGCGCCATCGAGCGCCGTGCCTTCGAGGTGGGTTTTCTCAGCCGCATCCATCAGCGCTTGTGCTCGCCCCGACAGGGTGGCGAGCCCGTCAAGGCGGTGGCGCTGCGTCTCTAAGCAGACTCTGAGCCGGCGCTGCCGCCGGCTCATCCCTTGTCCCGGAGGCGAGCCCTCCTGGCGCCAAGAGCAGGGGTTCTTGCCCCCTCAAAATCAAGAAAAATAGACGGTTTCCACCCGGCCGCTGCGCTGGGCGGAGCCTCCGCGATTTTTCCTGATTTTTTCACGACGGCCTTAGTCGCCCTAGTCGGCAGGGGTTCATGCGCCGCGCAAGCGCAGAACCCGGAAGACGAAGGAGCGAACACCATGAGCGAAGCAATCAGGATCTATGTGGCCGACCTGGCCGCCTACAACGCCGGCCACCTGCATGGGGTCTGGATCGATGCCACCCTGGAGCTGGACGAGATCCAGGCGCAGGTCGAAGCGATGCTGACGGCCTCGCCGGTCGAGGGAGCGGAGGAATACGCCATTCACGACTTCGAGGGCTTCGACGGCTACCGCCTCGGTGAGTACGAGGGCCTCCAGAGCGCCCACGAAGTTGCCTGCTTTATCGAGGAGTACCCGGAGTTCGGCGGCGCCCTCCTCGCCCACTGCAACGACCTTGAGCAGGCGCGCAAGGCGGCCGAGGAAGACTACTGCGGCTGCTACGCCTCGCTGGCCGACTACGCCCAGGAGCTGACCGAGGAAACCAGCCACATTCCCCAGCACCTGGCCCCCTACATCGACTACCGCGCCATGGCCCGCGACATGGAGATGAGCGGCGATGCGTTCACCATGGAGACCGGCTTCGAGCTGGTGCACGTGTTCTGGAATCGCTAGAACGAATGCGGGGCACCGGGGCCAACCCGGTGCCTTGGCTGTTTGCGCCCCTGTCCTGCCGGCCACCCGCGCGCCCCACCCGAAAGCCGATGCCCGGGTGAGCGCACCCGGCAATCGGCCTGCTGCAGCCCCATTCTGGAGCCTACCGATTCAGACCGTTAGGGTCTTACGTCTTTACCCAAATCCGTAGATCCGCTTCTACGGATCCACGGATTTGTGCAGAAGCGAATCGGCGCTTCTACGGATTTACGGAAATCCGCCGATGCGCTTTTGCGGTTCTACAGAAAGCTGTAGATCCGCAAATCCGTAACTCTGCGCACTTCTATCCCGACGCGGGGGCTTGCCGCTGGCAGTCGCTCGCACGGATGGGTCGTACTCGGTCAGCATCCAGACCCTCCGTGTCACAATCCCCGCCCCTCTTGCCTGCGCATTCGCCCTGACCCAACTTGGCATGATCGAGCGCGCCGACTGCCGCACGGTGCACCTCCCACGTCAACGGAGGACACCCCCATGTCGCACTCACCCGAGCCGTCCCGTCACCCAAATCGCATCGATCTCGACTCCCCGCTGCACCGCAAGGCCGGCCCTACGGCCCACGCCATGAGGCCCGTAGAGCGCGCCAGTGAAGCGCAAACGCCTCAGGCCTGCCCTTCCCAGCGCTACCTCACCAACCACGAAGCAGCGGCCTTCCTGCGTCTGTCGCCACGCACGCTGGAGAAGCAGCGGGTGATCGGCGGCGGGCCGCGCTTCCACAAGTTCGGTCGGCGGGTGATGTACGCCCTGGCCGATCTCGAGGCCTGGGCCGGTCAGCGCAGCTTCGAAACCACCTTCGACCCCGAGTACCTCGACCGCCACCCGGGAGCGCAGCGTGATGAGCAGTGAAGCCCTTGCCCATGAGTCGCTACGAGCCCTCCTTGCCGGCCTCGAGCGGGCAAAGCCAGCAACTAGACCTGTTCCGCGCCCTGCCGGGCGACCTGGCGCCGCGCGACGCCCAGGACCTGATGGCGCACCCGTTCTTCTCCCTGGCCAAGTCACGCCGTGTCGTGCCAATCGACTTTCGCTCGGGCGAGGTGACGGTGCGCGTCGAGGGCACGCTGGAGCATGGCATCGCCACTATCTGGGATGCCGACATCCTGATCTGGGCGGCCAGCCAGATCGTCGAGGCACGCGATGCCGGCATCCCCACTTCGCGGCTGATGCGTGCAACGCCCTACCAGATCCTGCGTTTCATCGGCCGCGGCACTTCGCTGCGCGACTACCAGCGCCTGAAGGCCGCCCTGGATCGGTTGCAGTCGACCAGCGTGGCCACCTCGCTTCGCGCACCCACCGGCCGGCGCCTGCATCGTTTCTCATGGATCAACGAGTGGAAGGAGCTGGCCGAGGCGGATGGCCGGCCGCTGGGCATCGAGCTGATCCTGCCGGACTGGTTCTACCGCGGGGTGCTGGATCAGGCCCTGGTGCTGACCATCGACCCGGCCTACTTCCGCCTCTCCGGCGGCATCGAGCGCTGGCTGTACCGCCTGGTACGCAAGCACGGCGGGCGCCAGGAGGACGGCTGGCAGTTCGACTTTCGCCATCTGTACCGCAAGTCGGGGAGCACGGCACGTTACTCGGACTTCGCCCTCGACCTGCGTGCCCTGGTCACCCGGCAGTCGATGCCGGGCTATCGCCTGGAGGTGGTGCGTCTGTCGCGGTCGACCGAGCTGCTGGCCTTTCGCGCCGTGCCGTAGACGGCACGGGGATAACTTCGGGAAAAGCTGTGAATCGCGACGTGCTATCGGGCGCACGCCGGCCCGTGCTATCAGGAGCACGATGCACGTGCCATCAGGCGCACCAACTCCTCTGCAGGCCACGGCTGGCGCGACCTCCAGCCTCCCTTAACTTAACTAACTTAAAAGCTCTAACTTGTTATTGGGGCAGGCCCCTGCTGTGGACAGGCGCCGATTGGGGCGGTTTGGCCGGGGAGAAACGGCCATGATCCTCGCCCTGCTCAACCAGAAAGGCGGGGTGGGCAAGACCACCCTGGCCACCCACATCGCCGGCGAACTGGCCCTGCGCGACCACAACGTCATCCTGCTCGATGCCGATCCCCAGGGCTCGGCGCTCGACTGGACCCAGCGGCGCAGCCAGCAGGGCTTGCCCAGGCTGTTCAGCGCCGTCGGCCTGGCGCGCGAGACGCTGCACCAGGAGGCACCGGAGCTGGCTCGGCGTGCCGATCACCTGATCATCGACGGACCACCGCGCATCGCCGCCCTCGCCCGCTCGGCGTTGCTGGCCGCCGAGCGTGTGTTGATCCCGGTGCAGCCCAGCCCCTACGACCTGTGGGCCAGCGCGGAGATGGTCAACCTGATCCGCGAGGCGCAGTTGTTTCGTCCCACGCTGCAAGCAGCGTTTGCCATCAACCGCCGGGTCAGCACCACGGTGATCGGCCGCGAGGCGCGCGGCGCCTTGGCCGACCAACCGCTGCCGGCGCTGCAGGCCGAGGTGCGCCAACGCATCGTGTTTGCCGAGAGCGTGGCGGCCGGTCGCCTGGCCTGCGAACTGGCACCGGACAGCGTCGCAGCACGCGAGGTCAGCAGCCTGGTCGACGAGCTGCTGAGGTGGGCGCCATGAGCGGCAAGCGCATCGGCATCGGTGCACGGCCGTTGGCCGATCCAAAGGCCGAGGCCTGGATACGCCAGGGCACCGCCATCGCCCCCAGCAAGGCTGCGCGCTACACCGCGCGACTGACCCTGGACGTGACGCCCGCCCTGCGCACACGGATCAAGCTGGCGGCGTTCAACCGCGGCGTGACGGTGGCACAGTTGCTGCGCGAGGTGCTGGAGCGGGAATACCCGGAGGCCACGCCATGACGCCGGACACTCGCCGTGCGCAGTGGCCACTGGCGCTGGCCACCGGCAGTTTGCTGGCACTGGGTTGGACCGCATTCGCGACGTCGCCGCCCCAACTCGTTTACAACGCCTCCGACAGCGTGCCGATCGGCTGGTATCGCATCACAGCAACCCGCACGGTTGCAGCCGGCGATCTGCTGCTGGTTCGCTTGCCAGCAGAGGCAATGGCGCTGGCAGCGCAGCGGGGTTTTCTACCGGCGAACGTACCGCTGCTGAAAACGGTCGCCGCGGTCGCGCCGCAGAGCGTGTGCGTACACGGCGCTCAGCTGCGGGTCGACGGCAGGCTTGTTGCCAGGCGGTTGCATTGGGATCGACAAGGTCGCGCGCTACCGGTCTGGCGAGGTTGTCGACGCCTGGTGGGCAAGGAACTGTTCCTGCTGGGCCGCCATCCGGAGTCGTTCGACAGCCGCTACTTCGGCCCGGTGTCGGTCGACGCGGTGATCGGCCGGGCGCAGCCCTTGTGGCTGGAGTCGCGTCGATGATCAGACCCTCTCAGAGTCAATCCGTCTGCCGAATGCGTGTGCTCGGCTTGTGCAGTCGAGCACCACCGTCATGCCGATATAACTGCCCTCGCCTGCCGGTCTGGGACTTTGGAAGTCCACGTCCCACCTCACCTGATTACCCAACCTAGGAGCACAAAGGCACGGGAAAAGCGGAGGGCAAGATAAAAGGGGGCGGCACTTCGCTAGCCCTGGAAAGCAGTCTGCACGGGGGTTGGCGGCGGCACAGCGTCAACTTCACCAGGTGCCGCGGTCGTGTTCACCCCGGATCAACACTGGCCTACGCGCGTGACTGGCACGCCGCACTACGATCGACATGGAAGAGGAATCAGCATGAGCAAGGAGCGCCATCCGAACGACGAACAAGGCTTCCGCCCCCGGCCGGGAGCGCCGAAGCAACGCGGCCAGAGCTACATCAACCAAGTGCTGCGCCAGGCCAACAAGGCCGGTACCGGCAAGGCGCGCAAGGCTGGCCAGCAGCCAGGCGCCCGCCTCGGCCGCGGCCATGTCGCCGCGCGGTTCAGTGCGCAGCAACTGCCAGCCAACGCCCGCCGCGTCACCATCAAGACGCGCCTGGTGAACCTGCGCCAGGCGGGCAAGCGTTCGACCCTGAGCCACCTGCGTTACATCGAGCGCGATGGCGTCAGTCGCGAGGGCAATCCGGGCCAGGCCTACGGCCCGCTGACCGACCAGGCCGACGTGGCGGCCTTCGAGGAGCGTGGCCGCGAGGACCGCCACCAGTTCCGCTTCATCGTCTCGCCCGAGGACGCCGAGCAGCTCGACGATCTGCGCACCTACACCCGCCACCTGATGAGCAGCATGGAGGCTGATCTCGGCACGCGACTCGACTGGGTGGCGGTCGACCACTGGAACACCGACAACCCGCACACCCATATCGTCCTGCGCGGCAAGGACGACACCGGCAAGGACCTGGTGATCGCCCGCGACTACATCGCCGAGGGCATGCGCAACCGCGCCGCCGAACTGGCCACCGAATGGCTCGGCCCGCGTACCGAACTGGAGATCCAGCAGGGCCTGCAGCGCGAGGTGGAGCAGCAGCGCTTTACCAGCCTGGATCGCACCCTGCTGCGCGAACGACAGGCCGGCGTGCTGAGCCTGAAGCGCCTCGCCAACCATCCGCGCCGGCAGCTGCTGATCGGCCGCCTGCAGCACCTTCAGCGGCTGGAACTGGCCGCCGAAACTCGACCCGGTCAGTGGCTCATACGCAGTGAGGCCGAGGCGACCCTGCGAGCCCTGGGCGAGCGCGGCGATATCGTGCGCACGCTACAGCGCGCCATGGGCGGTACGCAGCGAGAACTGGCGGTATTCGACTCCGGTAACGGCTGCCCTGCGGTGACCGGCCGGGTGGTGGCCAAGGGGCTCGCCGATGAACTGCATGACCGTGGCTACCTGGTGGTCGATGGCCTCGATGGCAAGGCCCACTACCTGGCCCTGCCGGCCCGCACTGAGCTGGCCGACTACCCCATCGGCGCCGTGGTGGAGGCGCGAACACTGAGCGAACCGCGCGCGGTGGACCGCTCGATCGCTGCGCTGGCGGCAGATGGCATTTACTGCAGCGATCAGCACCTGGCTCAGGCCCGGACGCAGGCCACCGACGAGCCTGATCGCGCGGCGCTAGTCGAACGCCATGTACGGCGCCTGGAAGCCCTGCGCCGGGCCGGCATCGTCGAGCGGGTGGCCGAGGGGGTCTGGCGAGTACCGGCCGATCTGCCGGAGCAGGGACTGCGGCATGACGCCCGCCGCCTTGGTGAGGTCGCCGTGGAGCTGCGCACGCCGCTGCCCATCGAGCGGCAGGTCAGGGCCATCGGTGCAACCTGGTTGGACCAGCAGTTGCTCGGTGGCAGCCGCGAGCTGTCCAACCGCGGCTTCGGCACCGAGGTGCGCGAGGCCCTGCGCCAGCGTGCGGACTTTCTGGTGGAACAGGACCTGGCCCAGCGCCAGGGCCAGCGCGTCGTGCTGGCCCGCAACCTGCTGGCCACCCTGCGATCTCGCGAGCTGACGACGGCGGCACGCGAGATCGCGGCGCAGACGGGCCTGCAGTACCGCCCGGCGGTCGAGGGCGAACGGGTCAGCGGGGTCTACCGGCGCAGCCTGCAGCTGGCCAGCGGGCGCTTCGCCCTGCTCGATGACGGCATCGGTTTCAGCCTGGTGCCCTGGAAGCCGGTGATCGAGCAGAAGCTCGGGCAGAGCCTGTCTGCCGTGGTGCAGGGCAACGGCGTGTCCTGGCAATTGGGCCGCCAGCGCGGCCCGTCGATTGGTTAAGCGGCCGGTACTCCAGCCGGCTCGAGCGCCTGCTGCAGCCACTGCTCGAAGGCGCGGCTCTGCGCCCTGCCCTCCTTCGCCGCGTAGTACACCAGGCGCAGGTGGCGGTCCTCGTCGATGGTCAGGGTGGTGTGTTCGAAGTCGACGTGCCCGACATCCTCGATGTGCAGGTGGCGGACGCCCTGGCAGGGGCCATGGATTTCCTGCTGGCGCCACCAGGCCTTGAAGTCGGGCGAGGCCTTTTCCAGATCCTTCACCAGCGCAGTGATATCCGGGTCCTGGGTGGCACGGACGAAGTCGCGGCGGAAGCTGGAAAGGATCTGCAACGCCTGCTCGTCCCAAGGTTCGAACAACTCGCGCATGGCCGGGCTGGTGAACAGCAGCCACAGCAGGTTGCGCCGCTCCACCGGCTGCGCGGCGAAGCCGAACACCCGGTCCGCCGCGCCATTCCAGGCCAGCACGTCCCAACGCAGGTTGAGCACGTAGGCCGGGCGCGTCGGCAGATCGCCCATCAGGCGGTGGATCAGCGGCGGCACCACGCACCAGGTGCGCCCCGGCTCCGGCGGCAGGCGCTGGTGGGCCAAGAGGAACAGGTGACGGCGCTCGGTGGCATCGAGCTTGAGCGTGCGCGAGAGGTTATCGAGGAAGGTCGCGGAGACACTGATGTCCCGCCCCTGTTCGAGCCAGGTGTACCAGGACAACCCCACCCCGGCCAGGGCCGCCACTTCCTCGCGGCGCAGCCCCGGCGTGCGCCGCCGACTGCCCGCCGGCAACCCCACCTCCTCCGGCGAGATGCGTTCGCGGCGGCTGCGCAGGAACTCTGCCAGTTCCGCCCGGGTACGTTCGAGGGTGCGGGGCGCGCTCATCCGATTACCTCTAGTAACAGTATAAATAGTCAAATTGTAACCCCAATAAATCCAAAGAAGAATAGCGCCTCCTGGCCGTAAAGGCGCGTGCCAGGGCCCTTTCTGAATGAGGAAGACACAACGACGTGTCAGCAATCGCTAAGGAGATATACGGATGTACCAAGCGCTTCTTCGTGAACAACTGGAGACCCTGAAGGCCTCCAACCAGTACCGCACCTTCACCACCCTCAGCCGCATCTGTGGCCAATACCCCCTGGCCAAGCTGGATGGCCGGGAGCAGGAGCCGGTGGTGGTCTGGTGCAGCAACGACTACCTGGGCATGTCCCAGCATCCAGCCGTGCGTGAGCAGATGCACGACGCGCTGGAGACCTACGGCGCCGGCTCCGGCGGCTCGCGCAATATCGGTGGCTCCCATGAGGTGTATGCCCGCCTGGAGGCGAGCTTGGCCGACTGGCACGGCAAGGAGGCGACGCTGGTGTTTCCCACCGGTTTCGGTTCCAACGACGCCACCCTGCAGTGCCTGCTGCGGCGGATCCCGGATTGCGTAGTGCTCAGCGACGAGCTGAACCACGCCTCCATCGTCAACGGCATCCGCTCGACCCCGAACGAGCGCAAGGTGTTCCGCCACAACGATGTCGCCCACCTGGAGCAGCTCCTCGCCGGTTACCCCCTCGGCCAGCCCAAGCTGGTGGTGTTCGAGTCGGTCTACTCGATGGACGGCGACATCGCGCCCATCGCCGAGATCGTCGCGGTCGCCAAGCGCTACAACGCCCTCACCTACCTCGACGAGGTGCATGCGGTGGGCATGTACGGTCCGCGCGGCGCCGGTATCGCCGCCGAGCGCGGCCTGGCCGAGCAGGTGGACATCATCCAGGGCACCATGGCCAAGGCCATCGGGGTGATCGGCGGTTATATCGCCTCGACCCAGGTGATCGTCGACGCGGTGCGCTCCTTCGCCACCGGGTTCATCTTCACCACCTCGCTACCGCCGGCGATCACTGCCGGTTGCCTGGCCAGCGTCGAGCACCTCAAGACCAGCAGTGCCGAGCGCGAGCGCCTGCATCGCCAGACCGCCAAGCTGCGCGAGCAACTGCGGCAGCACGACATCCCGGTCATGCCCTGCTCGCAGACCCACGTGCTGCCGGTGCTGGTCGGCGAAGCCAAGCGCTGCAAGGCCGCCGCCGAGCGTCTGCTGCACAGCCATGGCGTGTACCTGCAGCCAATCAACTACCCCTCGGTACCGATCGGCACCGAGCGCTTCCGGGTCAATGCCACGCCCAACCACAGCGACGGGCAGATCGAGCACCTGGCGCTGTCGCTACGCGAGACCTTCGAGCACTTCGCCATTCCGCTGGCGTCCCAAGTGTTCGGCGCGGAGGTGGCCTGAGATGGATCAGCCCCTCTTCACCGTACGTCCGGCGACCCTGGCCGACGTGGCCAGCCTGGTGGAGCTGCGCGCGCACCTGCTGGATGGCACTGCGGCCACGTACGCGAGCAAGTCGCCAGAGGACGCCGCGCAGTGGCGTACGGCCTACCGCAGCTGGCTGGGCAGCCACCTGGGTGCGAGCGACAACCTGCAGATCCTCGCCGCCGAGCGTCGCGACAGCGGCGAGGTCATAGGTTGCGCGACCGCCATCATCGACCAGCGGGCGCCGGCGCCCAACTGCCTCAACGGCTTGTGCGGCTGGGTGCAGTCGGTGGTGGTGGCGCCGCAGTGGCGGGGCCGCGGCATCGCCCGGCATCTGATGCAGCAACTGCTGCACTGGTTCGCCAACCGCGGCGTCGGCTCGGTGGTGCTGCAGAGCACCGCGGCGGCCGGCACGCTGTACAAGACACTGGGCTTCGCCGCCAGCGACGAGCGTCTGCTGATCCGTCAGGAGGCCGCGGCATGAAGATCCTCATCATCGGCCTGGGCTATGCCGGCAGCCGCTACCGCCGCGCCTTCGAGCACATCGCCACGAGCACCGGGCTGCCGTTGTCGCTGGCCTATGTCGGGCGCCGGCAGAAGACCACCGAGTTGCCGTTCTTCGACAGCGTCGGCCGGGCGCTGGAGGTATTCGCACCGGACATCGTCGTAGTCAGCGTCAACGATCACAGCCATGCGCCGGTGCTCAAGCAGTTGGCCGGCTACCGGGGTTTTGTGATCTGCGAGAAACCGTTGGTCACGCCCCAGGATGAGCTGGCCGCAATCAGTGCTGCCCTGAGTCAGGTCGGCGGCTTTGCCCTGGACCTGGTGGAACGCTACTCGGACGCCAGCCGGCAGCTGCGCGAATGGGTCGAGCGGCATAACTGGCAACTGGTACGCGCCCACTTCCACTGGGGCAAAGATCGCATCAACGACTACCGCCCTTCCTGTGGCGTGACCAGCGAGGTGATCCACGCCCTGGACCTGCTCGGCTGGATCTGCCCGCGCGCCGGCCAGCTTCAACTGCAGGGTGTGCTCGGCGTGCGCTCGGATTTCTCGATCTCCGGCGACGAGGTGCTCGACAGCGTGCTGCTCACCGCCCGCCTGGGCGAGGCGCCGGTCAGCGGCTACAGCAGCTTCGTCAACATCGTCCGCCAGCGCACCCTGGACTTCAGCTTCGTCGACCGCGACGCCCGGCTGATCCATGCGCGCCTGGTGTTCGACACGCCGCGTTGGGACCACGACCAGCTGCGCATCTGGACCCGCGGCGCGAACGGCGCCGAGGAGCTGCTCCACGCGTTCGTCACCACCCCCGACGAGCCAGGGCTGGACACCCTGCACAAGCTCTCGCGGCTGTGCCTGCAGGTGGTCCGCTGGGTCGCGCTCAAGGAGCCGCCGCGCCAGGCCTTCGCCGGTCTCGATATCGCGATGGCCCTGCAGCGCCTGCTCAACGAGATCGACGCCCACGCGAAAAACCCACCAGCGGCGCGCTACGTCCATGGCGAGACACGCGTGCTGCTGGCCGAGGACAGCGACCTGGAAAGCCTCGGGTAACCCATTCACAAGGAGAGGAGAAGACTATGTGTGGAATCACTGGATGGCTGTCCTACAGCCAGAACCTGGAAAGACAGCGCGCCACCCTGCAGCGCATGACCGACACCATGGCCCTGCGCGGCCCCGATGCCGATGGGCTGTGGATCGACGGGCCGGTCGGCCTGGGCCATCGCCGCCTGTCGATCATCGACCTGGAGGGTGGCCGCCAACCGATGACGGCCCTGCACGGTGGCCCGCGCGAGGTCGCCGCCATCACCTACAGCGGCGAGGTCTACAACTTCCGCGAGCTGCGTACCGAGTTGCAGCGACTCGGTCATCAGTTCAAAACCCGCAGCGACACCGAGGTGGTGCTGCGCGCCTATGTGGAGTGGGGTGAGGCCTTCGTCGAGCGCCTCAACGGAATGTATGCCTTCGCCATCTGGGACCTGCGTTCGCAGGAGCTGCTGCTGATCCGCGACCGCATGGGCGTCAAGCCGCTGTATTACTTCCCCACCGCGGACGGCGTGGTGTTCGGCTCCGAGCCCAAGGCACTGCTGGCCAATCCCCTGGTGCCGCGCAAGGTGCGCACCGACGGCCTGCGCGAGATCCTGGAGATGGTGAAGACACCGGGCCATGCGGTGTTCGACGGTATGCGCGAGGTGCTGCCGGGCGAGATCGTGCGGATCAATCGCCAGGGCCTGGGCCGCCGTCACTACTGGAAGTTGGAGGCGCACGAGCACAGCCATTCGCTGGACGAGACCATCCGCCATACCCGTGACCTGCTGGAGGATATCGTCGACCGCCAGATCGTCGCCGACGTGCCCCTGTGCAGCCTGCTCTCCGGCGGCCTCGACTCCTCGATCATCACCGCGCTGGCGTCGAAGAAGCTGCTGGCCGCCGGCAAGGAGAACATCCGCTCCTTCTCCGTCGACTTCAGCGACCACGGCGCCGGCTTCACCGGCGATGCGGTGCGCGGCACGCCGGACGCGCCCTTCGTGCGCGACCTGGTGGAGAAGATCCGCTCCAGCCACCAGGAGATCGTCCTCGACAGCCGCGAGCTGGCCGACCCAGCGTTGCGTGCACAGATCGTGCGCGCCCTCGACCTGCCGCCGGCCTTCTGGGGCGACATGTGGCCGTCGCTCTACCGGCTGTTCCAGGAGGTGCGCAAGCACTCGACCGTGGCGCTGTCCGGCGAGAGCGCGGACGAGGTGTTCGGTGGCTACCGCTGGTTCCACGACCCCGAGGCGATCCAAGCCGACACCTTTCCCTGGTTGACCTCGGTGACCGGCAAGTACTTCGACGGCAAGACCCTGTTCGATCCGGGCCTGCTAGCCCAGCTCGACATGCACAGTTTCCTGCGCGACAGCTACAGCCAGGCCCTTGCCGAAGCGCCGGCGCTGCCGGGCGAGAGCGCACAGGATAGGCGCATGCGGCAGATGAGCTACCTCAACCTGACCCGCTTCGTGCAGACCCTGCTCGACCGCAAGGACCGCATGAGCATGGCCGTCGGCCTCGAGGTGCGGGTGCCCTTCTGCGACCACCGCCTGGTCGAGTACGCCTTCAACATCCCCTGGGCGCTGAAGGCCTTCGATGGGCGGGAGAAAAGCATCCTGCGCGCGGCGACACGCGACCTGCTGCCGGAGTCGATCAGCGAGCGGGTCAAGAGCCCCTACCCCTCGACCCAGGATCCGGCCTATGAGCAGGCGCTGCGTGATGCCCTGGCCGCCATCCAGGCCGATCGCAATGCCCCGGTGACGCCGCTGCTCGACAGCGGCCGTATACAGCAAACCCTGGCCAAGCCGCTCGGCAGCGTCTCGCCCATGTACGAACGCATGGGCATGGAGCTGGCGGTCGGCCTCAACACGTGGCTGAGCGAGTACGACGTCAGCCTCGAGCTCTAGTCCCCAACCGGATGTGGCCCCGATGCGGGGCTGCATCCCTCCGCTGTCCCATCCACGCGTTCTTGCAACGCAAGCGAGTCCGAGCATGCACACACCCAAGCAATCCCCCATCTACCTGATAGCGCTGGGGGCCTTCGCCCTCGGCATGGCCTCCTATGTCACCGCCGGGTTGATCCCGATGATCGAGGCCTCGTTCGCGGTGTCCGTCGCGGTGGCCGCGCAGCTGGTCACTGCCTTCACCCTGGCCTACGGCCTGGGTTCGCCGATCTTCGTCGCCCTGACCCCCGCCCATCGCCAACGTGCCGGCCTCCTGCTGGCCTTAGGCCTGTTCGTCATAGCCAACGCTGCCAGTGCACTGGCGGAGAGCTTCACTGCGCTGATGGTCTGGCGCGCCATCGCCGGCATCGGCGCCGGCGTCTACCTGGCCATGGGCATTGGCGCCTCGGCGGCCGTATCCACTCCGGAGAAGCGCGGGCAGGCCATCGCCATCATCATGGGCGGCATGGCCAGCGGCGTGGTGCTGGGCGTGCCGCTCAGCCTGCTGATCGCCGAGCAACTGGGCTGGCAGGCCGCCCTGTGGCTGGTCACCGGGCTCGGGTTATTGGCCTTCTTCGGCCTGTTGCTGAAGCTTCCGGCACTGCCGGCCGCCACCGCCAGCACGCTGGGCCAGAAGCTGGCGATCCTCGGCGACGGCCATGTGCTGGTGATCCTGCTGGTGTCCCTGCTGGCCGCCATCGCCAGCCTCGGCATGTACACCTTCATCGCCCCGTTGCTGGCCGATCCGGACTACGGCGCGGTGCGCTCGGTCACCCCCTACCTGTGGGTCTGGGGCATCGGCGGCGTGCTGGGTAGCTTTCTGATCGGCCCGCTGGTGGACCGCATCAAGGGCCCGGTGCTGACCTTCGCCATCATGCTGATCCTCGCCGTATCGCTGTTCGTGCTGCCGCTGGCCGCCGCCCTCAGCACCTGGCTGGTGATGCTGCCCATCACCGTCTGGGGCGCGGTCGGCTGGGCCCTGCAGGTGCCGCAGAACAACGAGCTGATCCTGGCGCGCCAAACCCAGGGCGACGGCAACCTGGCCATCGCCCTGAACGAGTCGGCGCTGTACCTGGGCAGCGCCATCGGCGCCGCGGCCGGTGGCTTCGTCCTGCTGTTGCAACTGCCCACCTGGACCCTCGCCGCCAGCGCCGCTGGCGTGGCCGCCCTGGGCGCCCTGCTGCAGATCGTCAACCTGCGTCGCCAGTCGGGCTGGAGCGGCGACGTGCAGGCCGAACCCTATAGCTGATGCATCGCCAGGAGGTGTGAGCATGGAGTTGCGCCATCTTCGCTGTTTCATCGCCGTCGCCGAGGAGCTGCACTTCGCCCGGGCGGCCGCGCGCCTGCATATCGAACAGTCGCCGCTCTCGCGGATCATCAAGGAGCTGGAGTACCGCCTGGGCGTGCAGTTGTTCGAGCGCACCACCCGGCGTACCAGCCTGACCTGGGCCGGCCAGGTGCTACTGAAGGAGGCGCGCCGGATAATGGCCGTGGTCGACCAGGCCAAGGCCAGCGCCCGCAGCGCCGCGGCCGGCTACCGCGGGCGCATCCGGGTCGGGCTGTCCGACGGCATTCCCCAGGCACGCCTAGCCGCCCTGCTCGCCGAGTGCCGCGAGGAGGAGCCGGAGGTGGAGATATCTCTGGCAGAGGTCAGCTTCGGCGAACTGGTCAGAGGGCTGAACGACGACCTGTTCGACCTCGGCCTGGCCCAAGCCGCCGAGGTCGGCGAGGGGCTGGTAGCCGAGCCGGTCTGGTTCGATCCCTTGGTGGTGGCGGTACCAGCCCGCCATCCCCTGCTCAGCCACCGCCACGTGCCGCTCGAGGAGGTGGTGCGCTACCCCCTGGTGCTCTGCGATCCCCAGGTCTGCGAAGGCTTCTGGCAACAACTGCAGCGCGTGCTGGGCAGCGTGAATGCCCGGCTGACCATCGCCGATCGCGTACCGACCCTGGACCTGATGATGGCGCTGGTGGCGGCCGGCTACGGACTGGGCTTCTCCAGCCTGGCCAAGATCACCGGGCTCAACAACCCCGACGTGGTGGCACGGCCGCTGGCCGGTTGCCCGGCGATGCTGACCACCTATCTGGTGCGACGCGAGGGCGAACCGTCCGGGCAAATGGCACGGTTTATCGGGCGGCTGAGCCCGGCCGAGGAACGGGCACTGCTACCCGCACAGATATCACGAGAGGAGATCGCTTGATGAACAAGATTTCGTTGCTACTGAGCGCGTTGCTGTTGAGCGCGTGCGAAAAGCCTATGCCGTTCGAGTCGGCCGAGTTTCTCGCCGAGAACCCCAAGCGGCTCGAGGAGCTGCGTCTGCAGTGCCGGGCGGACCGATCCAAGCTGGGCGAAGCCCAATGCAATGCAGTGGGCGACGCCCAACGCATACGCTTTATGGGCAAGGGCACCCCCTACACCCCCTACCCCGTCAAGATCTTCTCAAGTCCCCTCCCTGACACTGGAGGCGGGCCTCGCTGAGGCAACCGTGAAGCACCCACCTTTTGATCCATAGACGCAGAGATGCTAGATTTGAATCCACAGGTCAAAATTGAGGCACCTGCCATGACAACCGCCAGCCAAGCTCAGAGCTTCTCGAAAAGCCAATGCGTGGCGGGCCTGCGTGCGGCGCTGAACATCCTGGACAAATGGCAGGCGTCCTGCGAGCAGGCCTGCCGCATCTTGCGCATCTCGCGCAGCACCTACACCCGCGCCCGGCAACAAGACGCGGCGTGGTCGGTCAGCCTGGACGCCGATCAGATGCAACGCATCAGCTTCGTGCTGAACATTCACGCGGCACTGCGCCTGGTGTTCGACAACCCGGAGAACGTCTACAGCTTCCCCGCGATGGCGAACCGCAACGAGTTCTTCAACGGGCGCGCCCCGCTCGAGGTCATGGCCCAGGGCGACATGATCTCGCTGTACGAGACGTTCCGGCGCATCGATACCCTGCGCGGTGCCCAGTGGTAAGGCTCGACAGCCTCGCCGCCCTGGAGGGCGACAGCCTGCAGGCCTACCGCCTGGTCAACTCCAAGTTTCCCCCCATCGCCCTATTCGATGACGTGGCCGACGCCGCGGACTTCGAGGTGCTCTACCAGCTTCAGGCACTGACCAACCCAAGGTTGCAGAACGAGCTTGGCCGCCTGGAGCTGATTCCTCGCGAGCAGATCCCGTTCGGCATTCCCGGATGCTCCTATGCCACCGCGCCCTTCACCCACGTGAACCCGGCCGGCTCGCGCTTCAGCAATGGCAGCTTCGGCGTGCTCTACCTGGCCGACAGGATGGACACCGCGATTGCCGAGGTGCGCCATCACCAGGAGCGCTATTGGTCGAAGGTGCCGGACCTCAATTACGAGCGCTTCGTCTTCCGCGGGCTGACCTGCAGCTTCACCGATGCCGGGATGCGGGACGCGACCCTAGTGCCGCTGACAGATCCCATCTACGCCCCTGACGACTACACGCACTCGCATCAACTGGGAAACGAAACCAAACGCGCGGAATGCACGGGCCTGCGCTACAACTCGGTCCGGTCACCGGGCAACGTCTGTTGGGCGCTGATGACCCCGAGGTCTGTGACCTCGATCATTCAGGCCGCTCATTTCGAGATGATCTGGAGCGGGCAGATTGTTAGCGTCAACCGGATTGCCACGCTGATGGCCGAATAGCTCGCAGAACTGAGGATATGAATCGCCCCTATGTCTGTAGGCATACAAAGACCGCTTGAGTCGTACGCGTTATCGCCCTCAAGTGACCGCACCTGGCCGAGGGCTGGCGCCTACTTTCAACTACCCACGCACCCCAATCACCTCCGCCCAGCGTGTCGTGTAGTGCTGGCTGAGCATTTCCCTGCGCATGGCCCAAGCCGGCGCCACCGGCACTCTGCCGATGCGCACGGTGCCTCTCCCTTCCTTCTGGTTGATCTGGTCGATCACCGCCATCAGCCGCTCAGCGCCACGGCGTGGTTCCGGCGCAAAAAGGTCCGGAATTAGCTCGCCGCGCTGGCTCAAGTCCATTAGCAGGATGGAACACTTCGAGTATGGGTAGCCGGGGCGGTAGATCTGCGTCAGCCCCTGCTGGGCAAGCGCCAGGATCGTACGAGTGTCGTCTGTCGGCGCCGACAGTGCCAGGGTAACGGCATTGGCGTAGCGCGGCCCATCTAGGTCCGCCAACTGGGTTTGCAGGCCCACTTGGATAGTGCAGCACAACGAGGCCTGGCTGCGCAGCTTCTCCGCAGCCAGGCTCACGTAGGCGGCCAGCGCCTCGCGGATCGGCGGCAGCTCTGTCTGGCGCACGCCGAACATCTTGCTCGAGTAGATAGCCTGCTTCGGCGGTGGTCCCTCATTGAAGCCGATGCAACTGATGCCGCGCAGCTCGCGTGCGGTGCGCTCCATGGTCACGCCGAAGGTCTTGCGCAGCGTACCGATATCGAAGTGTGCCAGGTCCCAGGCCGTAGCAATGTTTAGCGCCGCCAACTTGGCCGCAGAGCGATGGCCCACGCCCCATACCTCGCTCACCGGCGCCAGGCGAAGCAGCTTGTCCTGGCGGGCCGGGTCGGTCAGATCAAGCACGCCTCCGGTGCCCTCCCACTTCTTCGCCGCCCAGTTCGCCAATTTTGCCAAGGTTTTGGTGGTGCTGATGCCAACTCCCACCGGCATGCCGACATCGCGCGCCAGGCGTTCTCGAATGCGCCGGCCCAAGCCGTCCAGATCGTCCACGCCGGTCATATCGCCCCAGGCTTCATCGATCGAGTACACCTCGATGCCGGGCAGCATCTCGGCCAGCACGCGCATGACGCGGTTGCTGATATCGGCATACAGCGTGTAGTTGCTGGAGCAGGCCACCACGCCCTGGCGGCGCATCTGTTCTCTCACCTGATAGTAAGCGGCACCCATACCAATGCCGAGGGCCTTAGCCTCAGCGCTGCGGGCGATGACGCAGCCGTCGTTGTTCGACAGCACCACCACCGGCCGGCGCTTGAGCCAGGGCTGACAAATTCGCTCGCAGCTGCAGTAGAAGGAGTTGCAGTCGATCAGCACGAACACGCACCGCCGCCTACTCATGGCGCCACGCGGCTGATCACCCAGGACACCACACCCCACACCTCGGCGCTCTCTTCGCCGTCCAGCAGCACATCCGAGACCACTGGTTCGGCCGCCTTCAGCCAGCGCTCACCGAACATATCCCGCTGCACAAGTCGCACGCGGTAGCCCCCGTCGCCCAGGTCCACAACCACCAATCTGTCATCCAAATGGCTGGCCGCCCGGTTCACGATCAGCCGGTCGCCCCGAAAAATCCCGAAACCGACCAGACTGTCGTCCAGCACCTGCACGCCCCAGATATGAGGCGCCCCCAGACCGGTGAGCCGGTCGAGGGACAGCCCCTCCTCTTTCTCGTCCTCGGCGGGCGACTGGAAGCCAGTAATGCGCAGGTCAATTGCCACGTCGGTAAGCAGCCGCTCTCGCAAGCGCTTACCCCGGGCGAGTATGGAAAGAGATGACATCGGTTAACTCACAAAATACTGTATATACAAACAGTATTTGCGAAGAGTCGAATACGGTCAATCGACGAAGACAAGTGGTATCGGGTCGCCCACCAACACGGCAACACCCACATCGCCATCGCCATCGCAGTCAGCGTTCGAGTTGGGGCCCCACTCTAACCGGGCCTGCTTGCGAGGCAGGTCCACCAATAGACGTCTGCTCAGGCAGTCATTGGCTCGCTCGGCAACCGCAGTAACCTCGGTGTCGGTCCAATCCTGGACGGCGTACTGGAATGCCTGAGCCTCCAAGTCCTCGCCCTCGGTGTGATGGAGAATCGAGGCGTAAGCCTCGATGCAACGGCCGCTCGCACGCTCGCAACGAATCTCTATGGCGTTGGAACCGGGGGCTTCGTACCCCTGCTGGGTCTCCCACCCACCCCAGATCAGCAACGTCTCGTCGCTCTGCTCAATCGTGAGCGGCGGGCGGACAACGGAAAGTGGAGTCTCAGCGGTGACTGGTGTAGCAAACCAAAGGGCTGCATAGGCGGAGAGCAAGGCGGAAGCAAGGGCAACAGCGAAGTACTTGGCGTAGGGCATGGTCGAACTCCATTCGAAGGGAATGCCATCCTGGCGCGGAGAGTCTAGAACATGATGAGCAGCCCATTTATGCAACGGTCCACAGTGGAGGAACTGCTATGTGCGGAGGCGTAGAAGCCCGGGAAGCGGAGAAGGTCTGGAAGATCTATTTCCCGAACCCCAAGGCGGCCATCCCGGTTCTGCTGGAAGACTCCGGCCAACTCGATTGGATTCACTGGGGCCGCAGGAGGGAAGAGCCCGGCATCGGCCCGCAGGGCGGCTGGGCGCGTCTCAACACTGTAGAGGCCGGAGGCTGGGCCAAGCACCGGCCGCGCCGCGGCTACGGCATAGTGCAGCGCTTTATGGAGAAGGAAGGGCAACCCGACGACAAGAACCGACCGTCACACTGGTTCGACGTGCCGGAGGGCTATGCTCTGGAGTGCTTGGTGATTGGCGAGGGAGAGCAGCAGCGGGTGTATGTGGTGACCACCGATCCACCCGAGGAGTACGCCTGGATACATGATCGATGGCCCTTGCTAAAGGAGCTGCCTAGGTGACCTGAAATGATTAAGAATCCCCGTGTTCAGAAGGCCGGTTTCGGCCAGAAGTAGTCGCTCAGCAGCTGTTCTTGGTTGACTGTTTCAGCCCGTGAGATGAGGGTTGTGCAGCACCATTGGTGCTGCGACTGGCTCTACTCCTCTGCCCCAACTGCTAGAGCATCACTCCAAAGTCTGTCGAGATCGACATCCTCGCTGGCAGGCTGCTTACCATCTAGCAGCCGGTCCACCTGGATCACAATTGGCAGTTCAAAAGCGGTACCAGTGACCACACAACACCCTTGCGAGAGCCCCGGGATAAGGCTGCGAGATAAAGAGTCCAGCGTAGAAATAGTGTTGTCGACCAAATATAGGTCGCGGTCATTCACCAAACGGTGAATGAAGAAATTATGTAGCTGCGAGACGATGGTGGGTGATATATCCGCCGGTCGCTGGCTAGCGATGGTGATGAACATCCCAAACTTGCGCCCCTCCTTGATGATCTCCTCGAACTGCTCGAGCCGATAATCCTTCCAGGTTTCACTTTCTCTCGCAGACTGGTCAGACAGGATGTTGTGCGCTTCGTCGACGATGAGATGGATGGTTCGGTCGGGCGGATTGGTGACCATGGCCTTGTGACTGTTGTAGTAGTGCTTTGCGAACAGTAGAGGCAGAACCTTTTTAATCTCGTTATTGCAATGGCGCATCGAGATTACCGTGAGCAGGCGCTCATCTGGTGCCACATTCGAAACAGATAACACTTTACGCAGGTTGGCGAGTGAAGACTCGACGCGCTTCAGAAGTGGCTGAATATGCTCAAACTGAACGTATCCGGCGTTCAGATCTGAGATCAGCTGCAAGTTGACGCGCAGCACAAGCTGGTCGAACTCATCGAGACCTGCAGCGTCCAGTGTTTCTACGATTGGCGCGATATCCGCCGCGTATTGTACGCCATCGGTACCTATGAACCTCCCTTCGTACGTGAAGCGCCCACCAACCCGATGCCAGGTTACGTCTGCCAGCATGTCCTGCACCTGCTGGTTTCCCATGAGCCTCGATACGGTGCGCATCAAATCCAGCGTCGCCGTCTTGACCTCTCCGGCGCAGAACGACGTTTGGAACATCAGCTTCGCATAATTCGCGAGTGAGCCAGGAATGGCTCTATAGCGTTCCCAACCTACGATGACGCGGTTGAGAAAAGGCCTTTGCGTGTTCGGGGTAGCCTGAAAGAGCAGAGCCATAGTCTCGAGCTGCCAGAACTCCTGTGTTGCCAGCGGAAACCGGGAAGCGGGATCGTTCAGGTCTGGAGGGGTAAGCGTGGACAACTGGTAGACGGTTTTGTGCTCCACAGGCGCGAGCTGCTCGCCGCCGTACTCACCATTAAAATCCAAGATGATGAAACGGCTCTTACCTGTAATGAGAGGCAGCTTTTGATCGAAAAGAACCGTGTAGAGCTTTGCCAGAGTATTCGACTTGCCGCTTCCGGTATTGCCGAAGATACCGATATGGCTATTGAAGAGTCGCTTCCATGGCAACCCAACCGCGATTTCCTCTTTCAGCATGGTCCCGATTCTGAAATCGCTATCCGCCTTGCGGTCGAAGATGGACCTGATTTTCTCCTCGGGAAGCAGGTAAGCCGCATCTTGGATCATCGGTAGATACTTGATGCCCTGAGTGAAGCCAGAACGGTCGAAGTATCCAATCGGCCTAGCCTCTACCTTCCGCACAAACGTCTGCCGGCCGTCATACATTTCAGTGCGGCTTTCGTCCAGATACTCGCCCTCGACGATGCAGATGATGTCGCGGAAGCCGCGCTGGATGGATAGGTATTCACGGATTGAGACCCCCTTGTATTTCTCCCCTTCATAGAACAGGGTTTCCTTGCTCGACTGTTCGTCGATCTTCAGAACTAATTTTGTTCCATGGACGGCGATGACCTCGCCAACGCGAATGCTCATGTCAGGCTCTCTAAGCCTGCATCGGCCGCTGGGAGAGCTGCTGGAGCTATGGGGGGAGCAGCTGCAAGAGCTGTAGCCTCCGGCCAAGCCAATACCTGCTCATTGAATGCGGTGAAGTCCATCACCCCACTCTGTAGCATCAGGCACTTGACGTTACGGTTGCCCTTGAATTTGTTCTCCATTTCGGCGTGCCCGGACTGGCTGTAACAACAAACAAACACCTGCAGACCCGGATTGGAAAGAGAGCGCATGACGAGGTTGAAGATGTGCTCATCAGCAAACGAGAACCCGAAGGTTATGAGCACGGCGTTGGGCTTCTCAAGCTCATAACTGAGCAGCCGCAGCATTTGATAGTAATGCTCCTCGTAGACCGTCTCGTGGAACTTCCACTTGGTCGGATTCACGATTGGAATCCGCTTATATTTGTCCCAAAAGGCGTCCAGTTCATCATTGGTGAAATCTGGGACTGGGACGTCGGCAAGTGTCGATGCAGGGTTATTAAGCGCGGCCGAAAATGGCTGCAGCAACGCCATAGCGGCAGCGTCCAGCAGTTCTTCGCGGCTAGACAGGTCGTAGCCGACCTGAATAGCGGCGTCCAACTTGCTCCAGTAGACCGACCCATGCAAATGGATCAGGTTGATTTGAGGGATGCTGCTCTGATGACGGCCGAAGACACCGGCCTGGCAAAGATAAGACCCGAAATTTCGGGCCTGTAGGATGCGCCGCGTGAAACCCCGTGCACCATCATTCAATACGAAGTCAGTGTGGCCCTCCTTGATAAGCGCGTCGGCCACGAGCGGGAAGCAACCGTCGTAGTTCGTCGTGAACACATTGCAACGACGATCCAGAGCTTTGCGGCGTTTTACCATTTCGAGCGCTGTCGTTAGGAAGGTGCGGTAGTTCTTGATAACCGTGGCGCCTGCCTCTCCGGCCACTGCCTGTTCCAGGCTAAGCTCCTCGGCCGGACGGATACAGCTGGCGTAGTAATGCATGAACAGCGGAATTAGGCGCTCGTCGCCCTCGTGCTCAAATTTGGTGGCTAGATCTTCCAGCGTATAGCGCGAGTTGCCCACACCAGTCTGGACCTGCAGTTGGAGGGTCGGGAGCAGGCCGAACGATGCTCCTGATCCGAAGAGGAAATTGATGTCTTGGTTGTAGATGTCGCCGATAGAAATCACTGGCTGTCCTCCCTGGCTGCGCAGAATGGCGCAAGGAGACGATACATCTCTCAGTGGGCAGAGTGCCACCAAAGGGGGCATGAATGACGACGGCGCGAAAGACAGCGGCTTCTCGCTAAGCTCGAGCGACAGCTAATGGCCGATTCTGTTGAAAAAGTCGACCGCTGAGTGAGCTGTTGCTCGGCAGCTCGAAAAACGCTCAATTTTGGCGTTGCTACGTAAAACGAAGACACTCCACCTTCTGAGCGAACCAGATTTCAACGTCGACCACGTTCTTTCGTGGGCAAAAAACGCGGCGAGACTTTTTCAACAGAATCGGCTGATAGCTACCGGTCACGGCAGGCCGCTATCGGCCCACGAGTGGACACTCCGAGTTTCTTGGGCTATCTACGAAACTGGGACCGACTCACCCTGCCACAACGGCCTAGCACTAACGTATTAGGGGAGGAGAGCTTGCAGTTCGTTAACTGCCTTCGCCACTAATCGATCATGTACCCCCCGACCATACCTCTTGGCTAGGAAAATGGTCTCTTCATCAAAAACCACCAAGCATTTTAGAGGTTCGCCTTCTAGAGGTTTGACTACGCATGGGGCATCCATAACAGGGAACTGGATGTAACCGTCCAATCTGGCGCGATACTTTTCAAGCACCCCAAACTCTATGTCGATACTTCTAGTTCGACATTTGAAGCCATATGGATTGTCAGCAAGTGGATGTGGCTGATCAAATTCTTCGGGCACTAACGAGGCGATCAAAGAGAGCTCGTAACGAATTTCTCGTTCATCACTACGAGCGTACTCAAAGGGTTTATAAGGGGCACTTCCATTCCATGTGATTTCCACGTCATCCCCTTTCACAAGGACTCTTCCAGGGTTTCCATCCGCGTTCATGGAGCCTTGGGCAGAAATTCTGGCTAGGACCTTGCGCCCCAAGTATTGAAACTCAGCATAAGTTTCAAACACTGTTGCGGGATACTCGCCGTCAATGGGCTTAGGTTGATCGTACTCAGTTGGTGCAAGGTATGCAGAGAACATAAAAATCCTTAAGACTTTCTAACGGCTTCCCTAGAGACAGCCCAAGATTACACGGGCCTTTGTGATACCGTAGTAAGGTTGAAAACGCAACCAATTTGAATCGTCCCAGGCTCCGTAGACGCCTCCAATCGAGCTTCAGCAAATGCTCGTTTTGGCCGGCTCTTGCCCTATGCGAAAGGCTCAAAGCTGCCCAAAGCGGACGCCCATGATCGAACTACAGCGTCCACGCAAGGTTAGCCGTTTTAAGCCGACACCGTTGGTTCGAAGATTTACAGCACTAGCCATCTTCGCGCCGGGTTAACTTAGACAGCTCAGCCTTGCTTGCGCTTCCTATTTACCTCAATCATTCCCTTACTAACGTCGTAGCTACTTACAGTCCTTTCCCGTTGAAGACGCTTAAGGAGTTCACGGTCAGCAAGCGTATCCGGTACGTGCAGCCTACTGCGACCCACTTCAGTGAGCTTAGGGTAATCACCACCAAGTAATTGCAGTATAGTGAAGAGCTGGTCACGACTAATCACATCTAGATGTGGCTTTAGTAGCAGAATGATCTGCTGCGCTGAGACATTTTGTTCTGCCATCTTCTGTATAACATCAGGAGAGAGCTCGCTCCCGGACTTGGTAGCAAATCGCGCCAATTCGTTCAGCCCTCGAGAATCGGCTACCTCTGCATAATTTGCAGCTTGCTCGATAACTATGTTCTTGACCGCCGAAACAATTTCACTGCTCTCTAGAAGCGCCGCCAGGTCCTCCCTTATCAACGCTGGGGTCATGTAGCTCGAAAAGTTCTGCGACTCTCGAATAAACGCTTTGCGCGTCGGCCAGTCCGTGCCGGCTAGGTGCCCATAAGACACTGCGTCATCAGCAATGAGGTTGTACTTCACCAACTGCGCGAAAAGATCGCCAGCTTCAGCGGTGATATTGTCAACAGAGAGATAGTCCTCCAGGCCTAAGCTGTCGACTAGCTCCGCACGTAGTGCCGCAGATGGAAGGTGATTCGCTGTCGCCAAGATTGCGACCGCCAACGCTGCTTTAGACTTCTCATCAGCGCTGTTAGCGTCAGCAATCTTTGTAGTGGACGTCAAGATTTTAGCTAGATGCTCATCAACTTCCCCGCGAGCCACGACATAATTGCTAACGTTGCTAAAAGTTGCGGGGAAACGCCTATCTTCAGCCAAGGCTGGCCAGGCACCCTCAGAAACCTCAGTGAGGTCTATAACCTCACAACATGAAGCCGCACGCTCAATCACATCTTTTAGGCGAGGTGCTTCTATCGAGAGCACATCCTCAATCACCACAAGGAAGTTCTCGTTCGCATCTATTGTCGCCGAAGTGCCGTCTATAGCATCTAAGTACTTGGTCAAATGATTGAGTACATAGCCGTACACCTTCTGGTTACTCGCACGGATGATGTCGAGCGCCAAGGTTGCAGTGTTGTCTATGGCAATCGCGAGATTCTGGTACGTGACGTCATATAAATTGCGTGACACAAACGAAGTACGAGTATGCTGGCCTAGCGGCTCCAAACGAGGCACGGTAATGCCCGCATCCCCGAAGAGCACACCTATACGTTCGGCCTGGAGCGGCACAGTCGCGTTAGACTTAAGCGCCTTGAACTCCGCGTAGTGTGCCGACAGGTACGACGACACCGCAGAATCTGTCCGCTGTTTAGAAGACGTAAGGCATGCCAGCGCCACATCTACCATCTCTAGCCGTGAAGCGTCATCTATGTCCGCTTCCCCCACAAGATAAGTGAGCACTCGTGGAGATGCGACCGTGAACCGCTCGATGAACCGTAGGCGCTCGTTCCCTGCGGTAAGGTACGCCTTCAGAAAGCTCGCCTGACGCTCCCCGAGACCAACTAAGGAGCGGATCATGATGTCGGCCGCGTCGAGATCGGCGGCCAAAAGGCGGTCGAGGATAGCGATGTTGTAAAGGGCAGGATCCTTCAGCGCGTTCTTGCCTCGCTCGCGAACAACTGCATCCACATCATCCGAGGTAAGCTCGAAGTGCTCGTCCATCATGTCTCGCTCGACGTGGTGGATGATGAAGTTTGTTGCAGCGGAGCCCACGCGATCCCCGTGGAAGGTCGACGTGTAGAGCGTGAAGTTTCGGTTGATATACCCGGCACGGACGATTTGGTAAGCCAAGCCAGGCGTTAAGATCATCTTCGCGATTACCTCGAGGGACTGGTTGCTCCCCTTGTACTGGACTAGGAGCTCCGGTCGCTTGATGAGGTCACCAAGATCAGCGCTCCGCAGGAACTTGATGTCCTCAGTCTTCTCATCGATCTGTTCAGTGAGAGCGTCATGATCCGAGTTGCCCCAGCTCTCGGCGTCCAACGGATCACCAAGCGAATCTTTAAGATTGTCACGACTGAACGACAGCGTCTGGCCGAAGTCATTGCGCCATTGAAGCGGCGAGTCGCCGTCTGCCGAGACGAAACTTGTCCAGAACTGCGCCCCCTTGAGGTCATTCGGAGACTTACTTTCGCCCGCATACAAGTACGTTGCTCTCTGGGTCCTGTAGCCCGCAGCCTGAGCTGTTCGCTGCACGTGCGCCAGCAGGCGTTCGCCCAACCGAGCACTGCGGGTGGCAGCCCCGTTGATCCGTGCAATCTGCTGGAAAAGCACACGCCGTTCGCCCTCGAAACGCTTGATGTTCTCAGTCACCAGCTCACGGCCGACCTTGTAAAGTGTGTCCAGCTTGCTATGGCCGAGCCGGATAGTCTCGAAGTCTGCTAGGTGCGTGCTCTTGTAGAGCATCATCGCAAATAGGTCGGTCTCATTCAGATTGAGCTGCTTGCCGTCCCCGGAGAAGATCCGGTCGCGAAAAACTATGAATTCGTTGCGAACATTCTTTAGCAGCCGCATATCTGGCACATACTGCGCCGCCAAGTCGAGTAGCTCCGGAGCCACCTTGTGCTCGACTTGACTAAGCAGCTGCAGAACCAAGTTGCGCGCGCTCCGATGCGTAATAAAGGGAACTACTGGGATCACCAGATCGAAGAATTTCGTGCGGTTGGCACGTATAGCCTCGACCTGTGCAGGATCGTCCGTCGTAAGCACTTCTATGTTGCGCACTCGCCCCTCAATCTCCAGGCCGATGCGATCAAAGATGCTGTCTTTGATGGCATAGATGAATCGGATCGGTCTCTCGATCTGGGGCGAAGCGTTGAGCAAAGTGTTCAGCGCCCGAAGCGTTTCGAAGATATGAGAGTCGTTGAACCGATCGATGTCCTCGAATAGAACGACGTCGCGCCCTGAAACCTCAAAGAAGTAGACGATTTCGTCGAGGTATTGATCAAAGTACGAAACGGAGCTTTCGCTGAGCGTGACGGTTGCAGCCCCAGCGGAGAGCTGCTGTATATGCAACTTCCCATAGAACAACCAGTTCACCAGCAGGATAATTAGCGACGCGCCCCCCCAAATGACAGGGTGAGCCCAATTGCCAATATCCACATATGGTGTGAGCTCAGAAGCAATCTTTAACGTCCATCCAGTCAGCAGGAAGATTACACCAACGATAAACCCCAGCAGTACCGAAGTTCCGATCGTCCGTAACCATCGGAAACGCTCAATACGTCGAAACCGTGAGCCAGGGGTTCTGCTCGGATATTCTCGATAGAGCAGCTGCTTGACGATCTCCTGCTGGATACGGTTAGTCGGGGTGGTGGCCTGGATAGGCACCGAGTCATCAAGCTGGGAAGCCTCGATAGGTGCAAGCGTCGAGAGCGATAACTCCACGATACGATTGCCCTGCCGCTGAGCGACCTCCCGCATGATACTGCTCTTACCGACCCCGTAATTGCCGGACAAGGCTATGTTGCGGATTTGATCATTCGCGAGAGCAGCTTCGATAGCGGCGACATAGCCGCCATGTTCTTCTTCTAGGTACTCAGGGGTAAGCGGGACCAGCTTCCACGACGCCTTGGCAGGTCCCTGTTCAGAACGGAAGATACCCCTGACACAACTACAGATGCCGCGCAAAAAATGACGGATCACATGTCCTCCTGACGAACTGTCCTAGATTGCACCAATACTACACATCTTGCCAAAAAGCGGAGCAAACCCACTGGTGTTCATATGTACGCACTGACGCTAACCCTCTGCCCTTGCATGCAAAAGCACGTTATATGAATCGTCCCGGCTTTCGTAGACACTCAGTGACGGCTGGCCGGTTGTCGCCATTGGGGCACATCCAGTAGTTGACAGAAACTCTCCGTACCGAAGGAAAAAGCACATGGAAGCGATTGCTGACAAAATCCGCCACTACCGCAAAACGTTTCGCCCGCCAGTCTTCTACGCGCTCGACTCATTGGCTTTATGGCTGTCCATCGGATTGGCAACGCTCATCCTAGGGCTATTGTTTTTCGACCTGTACCTGCGTATCGCCCAAAGCACGTACCTCTTGGGCAAGACCGATCAGGCATGGTTGATGGTGTATGAAGTGCCCATGCTGTTCGGCATGATGCAGGCCCATTTCCATGGCACTGAGCGCCGGTATCGCATGCTTTATCCAACCGCCAAACGCATCCACTTCAGGACGCCGCATGAGATTTTGGCGAAAGAAAAACATGCCTATATCCGCGCCATCTTCGCTCACGAGGGTGACCTTCGTGTATTGGCCAAGCACCTCATTGAGGAATGGGAGTGGCGGCGTGAGCTTAAGGTCAGGGCCCAGGAGCCCCTTTTACAGCGCGCTGCTGGATTCTTCACGCTACCGTCACCTGGTAACTTCGCCGCATACATGACCGGCCTTGTGGCGATATTGGCCGGCATCATTATCTCTACGCTTTCCAGAGAGGTGCTCTTTGCCGACCTAGAGCAGTGGCTGGTGGACACATGGAGTTTAATCGTTCAGCTGTGGCTCGCTATCGTGCTTCCAATCGCCGTTTGCATGCTACCTGGAGCGGTGATCCTCATTGGGATCAAGCAGGTTGGTGAAACGTTCCTTGAGCGGATCAACGACCAGTTCCTCAGCCATACGGCGTTCTATCGCTTCATCTCGGAGCTGCTGGAGTTACACGATAGAGGCGAGCGCCTGCTGTTGCGCAAGACAAGAGCATGGGCATATTGGACGATCCGACTGACCATGGCACCGCTTGAGGAGACTCCACGAGTTTGGCGTCGTATCCGACTAGCCAAAGTCTTAGCCCGGGGTAGAGCCAGATCACAGTATCCTGCTCTGCGGCGATGAGGGTATGACATGATCTTGATCCCGCTTGCCGGCCCTCCCAAGCGACCGTTACTGGCCGGTTTCTGCCTGTTCACTCCAGGACTCCAGGACTCCAGGACTCCAGGACTCCAGGACTCCAGGACTCCAGGACTCCAGCCAATCGTGCACGACGGGCGAGCCCATGGCGAGCATCCCCCCTCTGCGCAATACCTCGCTGAATTCCTCCCAGCCAAGCCCTATCTGGAACTGATGTCACCTCAGTTTTAATCAGCGTCGAAACGGTCTTTGACCCCTTCCCTGCCAATACCCAACCTCTCGCCCGCGGCACCTCTGCGTGCCGTTGGTTTTGTCGGAGAGGTTGGGCTCAGGGATGCAAGCAACGACGGTGCTGTACGGCCAGGTGCTGGCGGTATTGGCCATCACCCTGTGCGGGGTATGGAGTGCCACGCAGTGGACGGCGGCCACGCTCGGCTATCAAGTGCGCCTTGGGGCGCCCTGGTTCGAGTTGCTGGGCACGCCTGTGTATCACCCCTGGCGCCTGTTCGAGTGGTGGTTCGTCTTCGATGCCTATGCACCGGAGGTGTTCAACGTCGGCGGTAGCATCGCCGCCTGCAGCAGCCTGCTGGCGCTGGCAGTGGCCATCGGCATGGCCCTTTGGCGCGCCCGCCAGGCGCGGCGGGTCACCACCTATGGCTCGGCGCGCTGGGCCGAGGCGGATGAGGTCCGCCAGGCCGGTCTGACCCGGCCGGCAGGGGTGTTCCTCGACCTGTTCAATGAGCAGTACCTGCGCCATGAGGGCCCCGAGCATGTCCTGGCCTTCGCGCCGACGCGCTCGGGCAAGGGCGTCGGTCTGGTGGTGCCCACCCTGCTCGCCTGGCCGGCCTCGGCGGTGATCCACGACATCAAGGGCGAGAACTGGAGCCTGACCGCCGGCTGGCGCGCGCGCTTCTCCCACTGCCTGCTGTTCAATCCCACCGATGCGAGCTCGGCGGCGTACAACCCGCTGCTCGAGGTGCGCCGCGGCACCCATGAGGTCCGCGACGTGCAGAACATCGCCGACATCCTAGTCGACCCGGAAGGCGCCCTGGAGCGGCGCAACCACTGGGAGAAGACCAGCCATGCGCTGCTGGTCGGCGCCATCCTCCATGTGCTCTACGCCGGCCAGGACAAGACCCTGCGCGGCGTCGCCAACTTCCTCTCCGATCCGGCCTGCACCTTCGAGCTGACGCTGCAGCGGATGATGAGCACGCCCCACCTGGGCGACTGTCCCCATCCGGTGGTGGCCTCGGCCGCGCGGGAGGTGCTCAACAAGAGCGAGAATGAGCGCTCCGGCGTGCTGTCCACGGCCATGTCCTTCCTCGGCCTGTACCGCGACCCGACGGTGGCCACCGTCACCTCGCGCTGCGACTGGCGCATCGCCGACCTGATCTCGGCCGAGCATCCAGTGTCGCTGTACCTGGTGGTGCCGCCCTCGGACATCAGCCGCACCAAGCCGCTGATTCGCCTGATCCTCAACCAGATCGGCCGGCGCCTGACCGAGTCCCTGGATGGCGCCGACGGCATCGCGCGCAAGCACAAGCTGCTGTTGATGCTCGATGAGTTCCCGGCGCTGGGGCGCCTGGATTTCTTCGAGTCGGCCCTGGCCTTCATGGCCGGCTACGGGCTGCGCGCCTTCCTGATCTCGCAGTCGCTCAACCAGATCGACAAGGCCTACGGCCAGAACCACTCGATCCTCGACAACTGCCATGTGCGGGTGACCTTCGCCACCAACGACGAGCGCACCGCCAAGCGCATCTCCGAGACCCTGGGCACCGCCACCGAGCTGCGCGCCCAGCGCAACTACGCCGGCCACCGCCTGGCGCCCTGGCTCGGCCATTTGATGGTGTCGCGCCAGGAGACGGCGCGGCCGCTGCTGACCCCGGGCGAGGTGATGCAGCTGCCCAGCGACGAGGCCGTGGTGATGCTCTCCGGCCATGCGCCGATCCGGGCGAAGAAGCTGCGCTACTTCAGCGACACCAACTTCCGCCGCCGGCTGCTGCCGGCACCGCAGTTGCAGCCCGGCCGCTATGCCGATGCCCCGGCGCCACGGGCCGACGACTGGAGCGGCTTGGCCGTGCCAGTGGCCGCTGGCGCCGCGCAGGCTGACTGGGCCGACGCCGAGTCCGGCGAGGACGGCGGCCCCCGCCGCCAGCCCGAGTTGGCGCAGAGCGTGCCGTTGCCGGAGCACGACGAGCTGGCCGGCGACCTGCTGCTGCTCGACGAGGACGACGTTCCGCCCCCCTTTCCCAGCCAGCCCGATCCGCGCCTGCAACGCGCGGCGCGACTGGCCGCCCTCGACCCTGACGACGGAATAGCCCTATGAGCCGAGCCCGCCTGAACCTGTTCATCCAACCCGAGCATGCCAAGCGGAGGACGGCGGCCCCCGCCGCCAGCCCGAGTTGGCGCAGAGCGTGCCGTTGCCGGAGCACGACGAGCTGGCCGGCGACCTGCTGCTGCTCGACGAGGACGACGTTCCGCCCCCCTTTCCCAGCCAGCCCGATCCGCGCCTGCAACGCGCGGCGCGACTGGCCGCCCTCGACCCTGACGACGGAATAGCCCTATGAGCCGAGCCCGCCTGAACCTGTTCATCCAACCCGAGCATGCCAAGCGCCTGAACGAACTGGCGATCAGCAAGGGCGTGTCGAAGTCCTCGATCATCGCCGCGGCGCTGGCGGCCTGGCTGTCGCCGGAGTCCGGCGAGCGGCGCGAGGTGGCCATGGCCAAGCGCCTGGACCGGCTGTCGCGGCAGTTCGAGCGGCTGGAGCGCGACCAGCACATCCTGATCGAGACCCTCGCCCTCTACGTGCGCTACTACCTCACGGTCAGCACGCCGGTGCCCGAGGCCCATCAGGAGGCGGCCAGGACCCAGGGCAAGCTGCGCTTCGGCCAGTTCGTCGAGCAGCTGGGCCGTCACCTGCAGCGCGGTCGCAGCCTGGTCAGGGAGGTGCACGAGGAGACTCAGGCCACGGGAGAGCGTCCATGACTGCCGCCTCTTCCAGCGTTCTGAACGCAGCGGCCGCTTCCCTGGATCGGCGCACGCGCATGCTGCGCACGGCCATGGGCCCGCTGATCGCCGCGGCCCTGGACGACCCGGACGTGGTCGAGGTGCTGCTCAACCCCGACGGTGCGCTCTGGCTCGACCGCCTCTCCAGCGGCCGATCCAGGCTGGGCAGCCTGCCGGCCGCCGACGGCGAGCGGATCATCCGCCTGGTCGCCGCCCACATCGGTGCGGAGGTGCACCGCGGCCAGCCGCTGCTCAGCGCCGAGCTGCCGTCGAGCGGCGAGCGCTTCGAGGGCGTGCTGCCGCCGGTGGCCGCCGGGCCGACCTTCGCCCTGCGCAAGCGCGCCGGCGGGGTGATTCCTCTGGCGCAGTACGTGGCCGACGGCATCCTCACCTACGGACAAGCCGAGTACCTGCGCGACGCCGTGCGCGACCGGCGGAACATCCTGGTCGCCGGCGGAACCAGCAGCGGCAAGACCACCCTGGCCAACGCCCTGCTCGCCGAGGTGGCCGGCAGCGGCGACCGCGTGCTGGTGCTCGAGGACACGGTCGAGCTGCAGTGCCCGGCCCTCGACCACGTCGCCCTGCGCACCAAGCCCGGCGTGGTGAGCATGGCCGACCTGGTGCGCTCCACCCTGCGCCTGCGCCCCGACCGGGTGGTGGTCGGCGAGGTGCGCGGCGGCGAGGCCCTGGACCTGGTCAAGGCCTGGGGTACCGGCCACCCCGGTGGCATCGCCACCATCCATGCCGGCTCCGCCCAGGGCGCCCTGCTGCGTCTGGAGCAGCTGATCCTCGAGGTCGCCCTGGCCGCGCCGCGGGCGCTGATCGCCGAGGCGGTCGACCTGGTGGTGTTCCTCGCCGGCCGTGGTCGCGCCCGCCAGGTCCAGCAGATCGCCCAGGTCGTCGGCCACGATGCCCGCGGCTATCGCCTGCAGCCCATCGACACCCTCGACCACCTTCCTGCCCTGTCCACTGCCTCAGGAGTTCAACCATGAATCCCCTCCACTCCCGCGTCGCTGTACGCCAACGCGCCGCCCGCGCCCTGCTGCTGGGCGCCCTGCTGCTGAGTACTGCCCTGCCGGCCTTCGCCGCTGGCTCCGGCATGCCCTGGGAAGGACCTCTGCAGTCGATCCTCGACTCGGTGCAGGGCCCGGTGGCGCGCATCGTCGCGGTGATCATCATCATTACCACCGGCCTGACCCTGGCCTTCGGCGACACCAGTGGCGGTTTCCGCAAGCTGATCCAGATCGTCTTCGGCCTGTCGATCGCCTTCGCCGCCTCCTCCTTCTTCCTCAGCTTCTTCAGCTTCGCCGGCGGGGCACTGATCGCATGAACGACTCCCGCGAACTGATCCCCGGTTTCGAGGTGCCGCTGCACCGCTCCCTGGCCGAACCGATTCTGCTCGGCGGCGCGCCGCGCAACGTGGCGATCCTCAACGGCACCCTGGCCGCCGTGGTCGGCCTGGGCCTGCAGCTGTGGATTCCGGGGCTGCTGCTCTGGCTGGTCGGCCACTCCCTGGCGGTCTGGGGCGCGCGTCTGGACCCGCAGTTTCTCCAGGTATTCGCCCGGCACATCAAGCTGCCCGCGCTGCTGGACGTGTGAGGAGCGCCGCCATGCTCAACCTCAACGAATACCAACGCCGTCCGGCTCAGCTCGCCGATTGGCTGCCCTGGGCCGGCCTGGTCGC
This sequence comes from Pseudomonas sp. MBLB4123, assembly GCF_051904775.1. Lineage (NCBI taxonomy): Bacteria > Pseudomonadati > Pseudomonadota > Gammaproteobacteria > Pseudomonadales > Pseudomonadaceae > Pseudomonas > Pseudomonas sp. MBLB4123. The sequence continues at coordinate 729,654 of NZ_CP196711.1, read as the reverse complement.
ACCCGGCGTCGTGTTGAACAAGGACGGCGCCTTTCAGCGCACCCTGCGCTTTCGCGGGCCGGACCTGGACAGCGCCACCCAGGGCGAGCTGCTGGCCACCACGGCACGCCTGAACAACGCCCTGCGCCGGCTCGGCGCCGGCTGGGCGTTGTTCATCGAAGCCGAACGCCTGGCCGCCGCCGACTACCCGGACAGCGACTTTCCCGAACCGCTGTCCTGGCTGGTGGACGAGGAGCGTCGTGCGACCTTCGAAGCCCAGGGCAGCCACTTCGAGAGTCGCTATCACCTGACGCTGCTCCACCTGCCAGCGGAGGAATCTCGCGCCCGCGCCGCCGGCCTGCTCTACGAGCACCGACCCCAGCGCGGCGTCGACTGGCGCGAACGGCTGGCCGCCTTCGTCGCCGAGAGCGAGCGCTTCTTCGATCTGCTGGAGGGGGTGATGCCGGAACTCGCCTGGCTCGACGACAGCCAGACGCTGAGCTACCTGCACGCCACGGTGTCGACCCACCGCCAGCGGATCGCCGTGCCGGAGGTGCCCTTCCACCTCGACAGTTTGCTGGCCGACTGCCCGCTGACCACCGGCCTGGCGCCGCGCCTGGGTGAGCAGCACCTGCGCGTGCTGACGGTACGCGGCTTTCCCACCTCGACCTGGCCGGGCCTGCTGGATGACCTCAACCGCCTGGGCTTCGCCTATCGCTGGTCGACTCGCTTCATCTGCCTGGACAAGGACGAGGCCGAGAAGGAACTAGTGCGCCTGCGCCGCCAGTGGTTCGCCAAGCGCAAGGGCGTGCTGGCACTGCTGCGCGAGGCGATCTTCCAGCAGGAAAACCCGCTGCTCGACAGCGACGCGGCGAACAAGGCCGGCGACGCCGATGCGGCGCTGCAGGAGCTGGGCACCGACCAGGTCGCCTTCGGCTATGTGACGGCCACGGTGACGGTGAGCGACGCTGACGCCGAGCTCGCCGAGGAGAAGCTGCGCCGGGTCGAGCGGGTGATCCAGGGCCGCGGCTTCGTCACCCTTGCCGAGAGCCTCAACGCGGTGGAGGCCTGGCTGTCGTCGATCCCCGGCAACGCCTACGCCAACGTGCGCCAGCCGCTGATCTCCACCCTCAACCTGGCCCACCTGCTGCCGGTCTCGGCGGTCTGGGCCGGGCCGGCGCGCAACGCACACCTGGACGGCCCGCCGCTGGTGGTGACCCGCACCGACGGGGCGACGCCCTTTCGCCTGGTGACCCACGTCGGCGATGTCGGCCACACCCTGGTGGCCGGCCCCACCGGCATGGGCAAGTCGGTGCTGCTGGCGACCCTGGCGCTGCAGTTTCGCCGCTACCCGGGCTCGCGCCTGTTCCTGTTCGACATGGGTCGCTCGCTGCGCGCGACCGTGCTGGGCCTGGGCGGCGAGCACTACGACCTGGGCGGCGATGGCGAGTTGGCCTTCCAGCCCCTGGCGCGCATCGACCAGCCCGGCTACCGCGCCTGGGCCGCCGAGTGGCTGGAGGCGCGCCTGCTGATGGAGGGCGTGGCCGTCGGCCCCGAGCAGAAGGCCGCGCTGTGGCCAGCCCTGGATAGCCTGGCCGGCGCGCCCGTGGCGCAGCGCACATTGACCGGCCTGTCGGTGCTGCTGCAGGACAACGCCCTGCGCCAGGCGCTGCAGCCCTATGTGCTGGGCGGCGCCCACGGCCGCCTGCTGGATGCCGATGCTGATCGCCTTGGTACGGCCGACGTGCAGTGCTTCGAGATGGAGGAGCTGATGCACAGCAAGGCGGCGGTGGCCGCCGTGCTCAGCTACCTGTTCGCCCGCCTCGAGGAACGCTTCGACGGCGCGCCGACCCTGCTGATCCTCGACGAGGCCTGGCTGTTCCTCGACGACCCGCTGTTCGCCGCGCGCATCCGCCAGTGGCTCAAGACCCTGCGCAAGAAGAACGTCAGCGTGATCTTTGCCACCCAGTCGCTGGCCGACATCCAGGACTCCAGTATCGCCGCGGCGATCATCGAGAGCTGCGCTAGCCGCATCTTCCTGCCCAACCCCCAGGCCGGCGAGCCGCAGATCCGCGGCATCTACCAAGGCTTCGGCCTCAACGACCGGCAGCTCGAGATCATCGCCCAGGCCACGCCCAAGCGCGATTACTACTACCAGTCGCGCCAGGGCAACCGCCTGTTCGACCTCGACCTGGGTCCAGTCGCACTGGCCTTTGCCGCCTCCGCCAGCCCGGTCGAGCAGCGCGAGATCGACCGGATCCTGCAGGAGTCGGGTGCGGCGGGCTTCGCCGCCGCCTGGCTGCGTCACCGCGGCCTGGACTGGGCCGCCGACCTGCTCGCTTCCCATATCCCGCAACGCAAGGAGTGCCTGCCATGAAGCTGCCTATCCGTCTTTCTCCTGTCGTCACGCTGCTGGGCCTGGGCCTGCTGGCGTTGCAACCGGCCAACGCCGTGACCGTGATCGACCCGACCAACCTGGTGCAGAACACCCTGACCGCGGTGCGCACCCTGGAGCTGATCAACAACCAGGTCAGCCAGCTGCAGAACGAAAGCCAGATGCTGGTCAACCAGGCCCGCCACCTGGCGCGCCTGGACTACAACGTGGTCAATCGCCTGCGCGTGACCCTGGCCAGCACCGAACGGCTGCTGGCCGAGGCCCAGGGCCTGGCCTTCGAGGTGCAGCGCCTGGACCGGGAGTTCGCCCGCCTCTATCCCGCCGACTATGCGCGCGACATCAGCGGCCAGCGTATGGCCCAGGAGGCACGCGAACGCTGGCGGCAGGGTCTCGATGGCCTGCACACCGCGATGCGCGTGCAGGCCCAGGTCGCGCAGAACCTGGCCCAGGACGAGCGCGTGCTGGCCGAGCTGGTGCAGCAGAGCCAGGCCGCCGGCGGCGCCCTGCAGGCGGCCCAGGCCACCAACCAGTTGCTGGCCCTGCAGGCCAAGCAGTCGATCCAGGCCCAGCAGCTGCAGATCACCCAGAACCGCGCCATCGCTCTGGAGCTGGCCCGCCAGGCCGCCGCCGCCGAGGAGGCGCGCGAACTGCGCCGGCGCTTTATGGGCAGCGGCACGCCCTACACCCCCTACCCCGTGCAGTTCTATCGGTAGGGAGGCCCCATGAAAATCCTGGCACTGCTACCGCTGCTCGCGCTGGCCGCTTGCGGACAGGGCGACAACGGCGTCATGGCTCAGCAAGACGGTGCGACTGAGCGCTTTTACTCCGGCTGCGCCCGGCCCGGCGAGTTTCTCCGTCCTGCTGACCTACCCGCCATACCACCAAGTTTCGACGAGGACGTGCAATGAGCGACGTCAGCGTGATCGACCGTTTCCTCGAAGTGTTCGGGTTGTACATCGACACGGGCTTCGGCTTGCTCGGCGGCGAGGTGGCCTTTCTCACCATGACCCTGGTGGTGATCGACATGACCCTGGCCGGGCTGTTCTGGGCCATGGGCGGCGAGGACGTCAGCGCCAAGCTGATCCGCAAGATCCTCTATGTCGGCGCCTTCGCCTTCCTCATCGGCAACTTCAACGCACTGGCGAAGATCCTCTTCAACTCCTTCGCCGGATTAGGGTTACTGGCGGCAGGATCCGCGCTAAGCCCCGCCGAATTCCTGAAACCAGGACGGCTGGCCGCTATCGGTATCGATGCCGGAGCCCCGCTGCTCGAGCAGATCAGCATGCTCAGCGGATTTCCGGAAGTCTTCGAAAACTTGCACAGCATCCTGGTGCTGTTCCTGGCCTGGCTGGTGGTGATCGTCAGTTTCTTCTTCCTGGGCATCCAGCTGTTCGTCACCCTCGTGGAGTTCAAGCTGACCACCCTCGCCGGCTTCGTCCTGGTGCCCTTTGCGCTGTGGAACAAGACCGCCTTTCTTGCCGAGAAGGTGCTGGGCAACGTGGTGGCCTCCGGCATCAAGGTGCTGGTGCTGGCGGTGATCGCCGGCATCGGCAGCGGGCTGTTCGCCGAGTTCCAGACGCTGCCGGACGAGCCCTCCATCGACCACGCCCTGGTGGTCATGCTCGCCGCCCTGGCGTTGCTCGGCCTGGGCATCTTCGGCCCAGGCATCGCCACCGGCCTGGTCTCCGGCGCCCCGCAACTCGGCGCCGGCGCCGCGGCCGGTACCGCCCTCGCGGCCACCGGCATGGCCGCGGGCGCCACCGCGGTGGCGGCGGGCGTCGGCGGCGCCGTGCGGGCCGGCGCCCGCCTGGCCCCCGCTGCGGCGCGCCTGGCCGTGGGCGGTGCCAAGCCCCTGGTCGCTGGTATGCCGCCGGGATCTGCGGCAACGGGTGTAGCGGCAGGCGAGGCAAGCGCCGCTGCCGGCCCGTCGACGGCTCCTGGCAGGCCGCCCGAGTGGGCCAGGCGCCTGCAGCGCAGGCAACAGCTCAACCAAGCCGCCACCACCGTTGCCCAAAGCCTGCGCGGTGGCGATGGTGGTGGTTCATCCCCCGGGCCGCAGGTGCGCGACCCCTCGAACACGTGAAGGAGAACGAGGATGAGATTCAGACGTCCACGGGTGCGCTACGGCGACAGCCCACAACCGGCCACGCCCTACCAGGCGGCGGCCCAGGCCTGGGATCGACGCCTGGGCAGCAGCCTGGCGCAGGCGCGCAACTGGCGGCTGATGGCCTTCGGCTGCCTGGGCCTGGCCCTGCTGATGGCCGGCGGGCTGCTCTGGCGCGCGGCCCAGGCGACGGTCACGCCCTATGTGGTGGAGGTCGACCAGCTCGGTCAGGTGCGCGCCGTCGGCGAGGCGGCCAGTCCCTACCAGCCCCAGGACGCGCAGATCGCCCACCATCTGGCGCGCTTTATCGAGCGGGTACGTTCGCTGTCGATTGATCCAGTGGTGGTGCGGCAGAACTGGCTGGAGGCCTACCACTTCACCACCGACCGCGGCGCCGCCACGCTCAACGACTATGCCCGCGCCCACGATCCTTTCGCCCGGGTCGGCGAGGAATCGGTGACGGTGGAGGTCACCAGCGTGGTGCGGGCCAGCGACAGCTCCTTCCAGGTGCGCTGGGTCGAGCGCCGTTTCGTCAACGGTGCGGCCGCCGGCCTGGAGCGCTGGACGGCGCTGATCGCCCTGGTGCTGCAGCCACCGCGCACCGAGGAGAAGCTGCGCCGCAACCCGCTGGGAATCTACGTCAACGGCTTGTCCTGGAGCCGTGAGCTGGACACTACGCAAGGAGCGCAAACGCCATGAAAACCTCAGCCTACCGCTACGCCAGCCCTCTTCTATTGGCCCTGCTGGCCGGCTGCGCCAGCCACGAGCCGCCGGTGATCGCCCTGGACGAACCTGTTCAGGCACAGCCCCTGCCGGAGCCGCCCACGCCCATCGAGGTGGTGGCCGTACCCAAGCCCCTGGCCCTGCCGGCGCAGCTCAAGCCGCTGCCGGATCCCCAGGCGGGAAAGCCGGTCCAGGAGCCGGCCGATGAGCGCGTGCGCGTCTCCCGGGCCAACCGCGACGCGCGGGTCGCGCCGACTCGGGAGGGCTACGTCAACGCCATCCAGGTCTGGCCCTACTCGGAGGGCGCGCTCTATCAGCTGTACACCAGCCCCGGCCGGGTCACCGCGATCAACCTGCAGGCCGGCGAGGAACTGGTCACCGTGGCCGCCGGCGACACCGTGCGCTGGATCGTCGGCGACACCTCCAGCGGCAGCGGCGAGGAATTGCGGGTCAGCGTGCTGGTCAAGCCGACCCGGGTCGATCTCAAGACCAACCTGGTGATCACCACCACGCGCCGTACCTACCTGATCGAGCTGACTTCCACCGAGCAGGCCTGGATGGCCTCGGTGTCCTGGGACTATCCGAAGGATCGCATGCTCGCCCTGCAACGTCGCGCCAGCGCAGCCCAGGCGGCCGCGCCGGTGGATGCCGGCCTGGCGTTAGAACAACTGCGCTTTCGCTATGCGATCAATGGCAGTAACCCGCCGTGGAAACCGCTGCGCGCCTTCGACGACGGCAAGAAGGTCTATATCCAGTTCCCCGCCGGCATCGCCCAGGGCGAGCTTCCGCCGCTGTTCGTGATCGGCCCACAGGGCGACGGGCAGCTGGTCAACTACCGCTTCCGCTCGCCCTACTACATCGTCGACCGCCTGTTCGGTGCGGCCGAACTGCGTCTGGGCGCCGACAAGGGTGATGTAGTACGCATCGAGCGCACCGACGGCGTGGCACGGAGGCCCTGAGCATGAGTGCCAAGGACGACATCCAGAGCGCTGCACCTGCAGTACCGCCCAAGGAGGCACCGGAGGCGCTGGAGCTGCGTGCGCAACCGCGCCCCGTCACTCGCCTCAATCCGCGCATGTTGGCGCTGCTCGCCGGCGGCTTGGCCGCTGCGGTGCTGGGCGCCCTGCTCTGGTCGCTGCAACCGCAGCCGCGCCGCCAGGGCACGGCGCCACAGGAGCTGTACAACGTCGACCGCGTGGCGCGCTCCGAGGGCCTGGAGCAGTTGCCGGCGGACTACTCGCAGTTGCCGCCACCTGCTCCCGAGATACCGCAGCTGGGCCCACCGCTGCCCGGCGACCTGGGCGGCCCGATCCTCAGGGCCGAGCAGCAGGCGCAGGGCTACGACTACCGCCAGGCCGGCCCCGACCCGGCCGAGGCCGAGCGCCTGGCCAGGCTCAAGGAGTCCGAGGAGGCGGCGTTGTCTTCGGTGTTCTTCCAGACCGGCAGTGCACGGAAGTCGAACGTCGCATCCGCTGGGTTCACCCAATTTGAGCCGGAGATCCTGAGTGCGGCGTCGCCAGCCGCGGTAGACGGAGTGTCTGGAACACAAAACCGGCTGGAGCAGAACGAGGCGTTTCTCAGTAAATCCGTTAATGCACAAATCCGTAATTCAGGATCTCTGCAAATGCCCGAGTCGCCCTACCAGGTGATGGCCGGCACCGTCATTGCGGCGGCGCTGGTCACCGGCATCAAGTCGGACCTGCCCGGCGATGTCATCGCCACGGTGACCGAACCGGTCTACGACAGCGCCACCGGCCAGCATGTACTGATCCCCCAGGGCGCGCGCCTGCTCGGGCGCTACAACAGCCAGGTGAGCTACGGGCAGAGTCGTGTGCAGGTGGTGTGGCAGCGGGTGATCCTGCCTGATACCTCGTCTTTCCGGCTCGACAACCTGGTCGGCAGCGACGCCGCTGGCTACGCCGGCCTGGAGGATGGCGTCGACTGGCACTGGGACCGACTCGTCGCCGGCGCTGCGATGACCAGCCTGCTGGGCATCGGCGCCGAACTGGCGGCACCGGCCAATCGCAACGACGGCGACCGCATCATCATCGCCGGGCGCGACAGCCTGCAGGACACAGTGAACCAGATCGGCCAGGAGGTCACCCGCCGCAATCTCGACATCCAACCCACACTGACCCAGCGCCCCGGTCTGCCCCTGCGGGTGATCGTCACCCGCGACCTGGTGCTGCGTCCCTATCAGCCCGTCTTCACCCAGCAGAGGAACCCGCAATGAGCACGACCAAGCTGCGCCTCGGCCCCTTGCCGAAAACCGAGAACCTGAAGCTGACCTTCACCTGCCCGGCCAGCCTGAAAGTAGATCTCGAGCGCTACGCGGCGCTGCACGCGCAAACCTACGGCGAAGAGGTCGATGCCCTGACCCTCATTCCGCACATGCTGGAGGCCTTCATGGCTCGGGACCGGGCATTCAAGAAGGCCAACAGCCCTGCATGATGCGCTGCTTCGTGACCTCACCGCCCCTGCTAACAGGCAACAAGTAGATTGTCCTGCGGCAGAAATGCGTCCGAGGATAATCCTCATGTTTGTGAGGTTTTATAGATGGCCGGAGGTTTTCAAGGCGCAATCCTCACGAACATGCGGATTAATGACTAGAATAGGCTTGTGCAAACATAATCCGCTCGATCATGAGGATTTTCATATGCAGATTCAGATCGACAAGCCAGAGACGATTGGCATGGTGATTCGCGCAAGCCGCAAGGCCATGGACATGCGCCAAGACGATGCTGCAGGCAGTATCGGCGTGTCGGAGAACTTCCTCGGCAAAGTGGAACGTGGTGGTGAGTCGGTGCATTGGGGAAAGCTGTTCCAGGTCATGCGGGAACTGGGACTTCACCTCTACGTGGATGTCCCGGATGAAGTCGCGGAGCAAACTCGGCAGAACCTGGAAAAGCTGCTCGAGAAAGCCGAACAACAGCACACTGCTCAGAAGTAGAAGGCCACAATGGATCGCCAGCTGAATGCCTGGATCAACCACACACTGATCGGCACCGTAACCGAGCACAACGGCCTGTGGAGCTTCGTTTACACCGAGCAATGGCTGCGCCAACCCGGCGCCTATCCGCTCTGCCCTGGCCTGCCTCTACAGGCTGACCCGCATAGCGATGGCGCCTCGATGCGGCCGGTTCAGTGGTACTTCGATAACCTGCTTCCCGAGGAGGGCCAGCGCCAACTGATCGCCCGCGCCGCACGCACATCCGTGGCCGATGCCTTTGGCTTACTTACCCATTTCGGAGCCGAGTCGGCAGGTTCTGTCACCCTCCTTCGGCCGGGCCAGCAACCTGCACCAGGCGAACTTCGTCCACTGCCCGATGAAACGCTGTCCCGGCGTATTCGCGAGATGCCTCGGGTACCGCTAGCCGAGCAAGCGGCCAAACGTATGTCGCTGGCAGGTGCCCAACACAAGATGGCCATCATCTTCGATGGGGAGCAACTGTTCGAGCCCACCGGCAACATGCCATCGACCCATATCCTCAAGCCCGACCACCCGGATATGAGCTACGCGCACTCGGTGATTAACGAGTGGTTTGTCATGACTCTGGCGAAACGCATGGGGCTTCAAGTGCCGGAAGTCACTCGCCGTTATATGCCGCAACCGGTCTACCTCATCTCGCGTTTTGATCGGCGGCTAACAGCAAAAGGCTGGGAACGGCTGCATTGCATCGATGCCTGCCAGTTGCTTGGACTCGACCGGGCCTACAAATACGACCAGGGCAGCGTGCAACGTCTCCTGGATATCAGCAAGATGTGCAGCATTCCGGCAAAGGCTCGCCTGGAGCTATTTCGCTGGCTCGTGTTCAACGTCCTGGTGGGCAACGGCGACGCCCACCTGAAAAACCTCAGTTTCCTGATGACGGCCAAGGGGGCTACCCTCTCCCCCTTTTACGACCTGCTGAGTACTGCGGTATATACCACTCGCGCCTTTGACCAAACTGGCTGGCCAGAGCAGGTCAGGATGGCGTGGCCAATTGGTGAAGAGGAACGGATCACCCGGCTTAATCGCACGAACCTAGTTGCCGCAGGCGAAGCCATGGGACTTAAAGCCAGAGTGGCACAGGCCTCAATCGACAAGATGACATCGGGGATTCAGATCGCTGCGGCTCAGTTGCTTGAACAGGTAATCCTGGACAATCAGAAACTGTCCCAGGAAAAACCTGCACTGCAGGCGACTCTTGCAGGCGAAACACGTTGCCTGAGAGCTATCGTCAGCATCGTGATCGGTGAAATGAGTAAACAGCTTGCCTAGCCCCAAGTTAACAACAGTTGACTTGCATTCCCCCACATAGTGTTTGGCGCTATAGTCAAAAACCGAATCACTACGCAGAATGGGAAACAGACAGCATGTCGAAACTTGCCGAATTTCGCGCTCTTGAACAGCAGCTGGCCGCTCAGCTAGCTGAACTGGAAGCGCTGAAGAAAGACGATGGCCTGAAGAAGGAAATGGAGTTTGAAGACAAGCTCCGTGCCCTGATGTCGAAATACGACAAGAGCCTGCGCGACATCGTTGCCATCCTCGACCCGCAAACCAAAGTTGCCAAGCTCGCAAAGAAGGACTCAGGCGCGCGCCGCCCTCGCCAAGTGAAACGCTATAAGAATCCCAAAACCGGAGAGATTGTAGAAACCAAAGGCGGCAACCACAAAGTCCTGAAAGCCTGGAAAGAAGAGTTTGGCGCAGACGTGGTTGAGAGCTGGCTGCAGTAGCACCGACAGGCCCAATGGCGCCGTGTTTCAAACGGCGCCATTACCCCCCGGAACTGCTCTTTCCCTCGCCTGCCTGCGACACAATTGGTTGGTCACTCGACACCTTGCCCATAGGCTGAATCCAATGGAATAGGCTGATGGCACGGAACAATGAAGACACTGTTTTTGCTTATGGTGCAATACGACGGGCAGGCAATTATTCCGCTTGATCGAGTATGCCAGGACTACTTCTCACATCTCAGCCCCGAGATGTTCCAGCGCAAGGCTCTAAGCGGCACGCTCAAGATCCCCATTGTACGAATCGAGTCAAGCCAGAAGTCTGCCAAGGGAGTACACCTTGAAGACCTGGCCATTTACCTCGACGCCCAACGCTTGGAAGCGATCAGGGAGCGGGATCAACTTAGTGGCGTCCGCCGCGTCGGGAGAGACCGTTGAGCGTACGATCACCGAATTTTACGCTTGACGCCAGAACCCTTGGAAGCCAACTCCATCCGTTATAGGGGTCGCCACGTCCATTCAGGTGGGTGTAACGCCGCAACGAATTCCAGTCCCTATGACCCGAAACACTTGCGACACGTGGGATATCCCAACCCATCTGAAATAAACGACTGACGCCGTCGTGACGAAGATCGTGAAAGTGCAGATCCCTAATCCCGGCGCGCTCGCATGCTCGACTCCAGGCCGTAGACACCGACTCACTGTTGTAGGGGAAAATTTCGCTGCATAGGCGCGGCATACTCTGAACGATTGCCCAGGCCTCATCAGGCAGGTGGCACCAGACGTTGTTGCCGATCTTGTCGCCTGGATTCTTCATGTCCCGAACCATCACCGATTGCCGCGACTCATCAAGATCGTCCCAGCGGATACGGCAGATCTCATCCTGCCGCCTTGTGGAGAAGATGGCGAAGCATGACACTTTCAACATATTGATAGACGTTGGCCGGGCCTCTAGAACCCTCTCAAACTCTGCAAAAATCAGATTAAGCTCATTCAGTGCCGGCCGGCGATCACGCTCGCGACTCTTCAACCTGTAACCCAACTTGGTCAGCACTTTGCGAGCATCCGCCATAGCATGCGGGTCAATCTCACACCCCCAAGCTGGACGGGCAATGGATAGCACAGCACCGAGATGAGCAAGATCATTACCTGCCGTCTGCGGCAGAACCCCGCCGCCCTCCTTACTCATGCGCCATAGGGCATAGTCCACCAACACCTGAGCACCCACTTGGCGATCCTCGTACTCGCCCAGATAGGTCTTGGCGATGGCCTCGAGTGTCGCCTTCTTGGTCTTACCGATGGATCTGGCCTTCCCGTACTCTTCGAGATACGTCTCGATCATGGAGGCAACAGTGGTGCCAGAACGACTCGCCCGCTCGATGGCACCGGGCTCGTCCAGTTCAGCCTCACGACGCTTGGCCCACGCCTGCGCGGCCTGCTTGCGGGCGAAAGTCTGGCTCTCTTGATAGACTTGCATGCCGTTTTTCTTGATACGAATCTGCGCGGTATAGCGAAGCGAGCCGTCCGCGCTCTTTCTGGCTCGAATGGTTGCCACAGTGGTACGCCCTCCTAGCTGGTGGTACAAGCGAGTTTTCAGGTGGTACATTTTACCACCGCCTTGAGAAAAACGCCCTGAAACCCCCGAAATCACGGTGGAAATGCGACTAGCCAAATGCCTCTAGAATCAGCCTCAAATCCAACAACCACGCGCCCCGCCCTGTCCCGCCGCTTCTCCGTGGCGCCGATGATGGATTGGACCGACCGCCACTGTCGTTTCTTCCTACGCCAACTGTCCGCACACACCCTGCTCTACACCGAGATGGTCACCACCGGGGCGCTGCTGCACGGCGACAGTGCCCGTTTCCTGCGCCACGACGAAGCCGAGTACCCCCTGGCCCTGCAACTGGGCGGCAGTGTGCCGGCCGAGCTGGCTGCCTGCGCCAAGCTGGCCGAGGCGGCCGGTTACGACGAGGTCAATCTGAACGTCGGCTGCCCCAGCGACCGGGTGCAGAACAACATGATCGGCGCCTGCCTGATGGCCCATCCGACCCTGGTTGCCGAGTGCGTCAGGGCCATGCGCGAGGCGGTGAGCATTCCGGTAACGGTCAAGCACCGTATCGGCATCGACGGGCGCGACAGCTACGCCGAGCTGCGCGACTTCGTCGGCCAGGTCTGCGAGGCCGGCTGCCAGAGCTTCACCGTACACGCGCGTATCGCCATCCTGAGCGGCCTGTCGCCCAAGGAGAATCGCGAGGTACCGCCGCTGCGCTACGAGGTGGCGGCGCAGATCAAGCGCGACTTCCCGGACCTGGAGATCATCCTCAACGGCGGCATCAAGACCCTGGAAGCGTGCCAGCAACACCTGCAGACCTTCGATGGCGTGATGCTCGGCCGCGAGGCCTATCACAACCCCTATCTGCTGACGCAGGTCGATCGACAGCTATTCGGCTCCGACGCCCCCATGCTCAGCCGCTTCGAGGCCATGCAGTCGATGCGCGGTTATATCGCCGCACACCTGGCCGAGGGTGGCAGCATGCATCACGTCACCCGCCATATGCTCGGTCTGGCCCAGGGGTTCAAGGGCGCCCGGCGCTTTCGCCAGCTGTTGTCGGTGGATATTCACAAGACCGCCGAGCCCCTGGCGCTGTTCGATCAGGCCGCGCAATTGCTGCAAGGCCACTAGCCGCCGTTGAGCCGCTCCGGCGGCTCGGGTAAGGTCGTGGCATCTGCAACGACAAGGCTGCGCCATGACCTCCAAGCTGGATCAACTCAAGCAGTTCACCACCGTGGTCGCCGACACCGGCGACCTCGATGCCATCGCCCGACTGAAGCCGGTCGACGCCACCACCAACCCCTCCCTGCTGCTCAAGGCCGCGGCCATGCCGCGCTACGCCGAGTTGCTGCGCGGCGCCGTCGCAGTCAGCAATGGCGACCTCGGCCTGGCCTGCGACCGCTTCGCCGTAGCGGTCGGCCAGGAGATTCTCAAGGTGGTACCCGGGCGCATCTCCACCGAAGTGGACGCACGCCTGTCGTTCGACACCCAGGCCACCCTGCGCCGCGCCGAGCGTTTGATCGAGCTGTACGAGCAGGCCGGCATCGGCCGCGAGCGAGTGCTGATCAAGATCGCCTCGACCTGGGAGGGTATTCGCGCCGCCGAACAGCTGGAAAAGACCGGCATCCAGTGCAACCTCACCCTGCTGTTCGCCTTCGCCCAGGCCCAGGCCTGCGCCGACGCCGGGGTGTTTTTGATCTCGCCGTTCGTGGGGCGCATCTACGACTGGTACAAGAAGACCGAGGGCCGCGACTTCGTCGGCGCCGAGGACCCCGGCGTACGCTCGGTGACGCGCATCTACAACTACTACAAGGCCAACGGCTACTCCACCGTGGTGATGGGCGCCAGCTTCCGCAACCTCGGCCAGATCGAACAGCTGGCCGGCTGCGACCGCCTGACCATCAGCCCCGAGCTGCTGCAGCAACTGGCCGATGACCAGAGCCCGCTGGAGTGCAAACTGAGCGGCGGCAAGCCGGCCGAGGCACGGCAGACACTCGGGGAAGGCCAGTTCCGCTGGGCCCTCAACGAGGACGCCATGGCCACGGAGAAGCTCGCCGAGGGCATTCGCCTGTTCGCCCGTGACCAGGAAAAACTGGAAGCGCTGCTTGCCGGCCAAGTCTGAATACAGGGCGGGGCGCCTGAGCGCCCCGCCGTGGGTTGCAGAAGCCGGTCTTCAGTGGTGTTCGAGCGCGCTGACCAGGTCGTGGAAGGCTTCGCGGTTGGACTCGTTCAAGCCCATAAGAATGCGATGCGCCTCCAGCACCTTGGAACGGACCACTTCTTCCGACTGGTCCTGCGACGGCAGGTCAGACAAGCATTCAGGACAGGGGATCGGCTTGTTGACGATGTTGAACACCTGATCGAAGCCCATCGACTGCAGCAGACGGGTGATATCCGCATGGGTGGTGACCACGGTCGGCAGCAAGCCGATTTTCTGCCGCGAGAGGATCGACAACTTAGCCAGCAGGCCCAGGGTAGTACTATCGATGCTGCGGGTTTCCGTCAGATCGATGACGATGGCGGAGAAATTCAGCGCGCTGAAGATTCTCTCTATGGTGGCGTCCAGCGCCGAGCAAAGGGTCAACCGCACTTCGCCGACAAACTTCAGGACGAAGGTACCGTCCTGCTCGGCGAATTGGATTCTACCGGGGCTCATCCCAGGATTCATGCAAGGTTCCTGCTTAACACCAGCAAGGCGATATCATCCGGCATATCCGCCAGATTGGCCAGCCCAAGTACCCCGCGCAGCCCTTCCAGGGTTCCGCCGGCCGAAACGACCAGCTCGGGCAACGCGGCCTCCTTGTCCTGCAGGGTGTCGCCCGGCAACAGATCGAGGATGCCGTCCGACAGCAGCGTCAGGCTGAACGACTCGGGCAACTCCAGCACATGGTCGGTATATTCGGCTTCCTCGAACAGGCCGACCGGCAGGCCACGGCCGCTCAGATACTGCGCCTGACCTTCACTGAACAGCACCGGCAGCGGCAGATGGCCACCGATGCTGTAATGCAGCTGCCCGCTCTGCTCGTCGATTACGCCGCCGAGCATGGTCACATGCTTGCCCAGCTTGCAGTTGATCAGGCCACGGTTGATATGGCTGAGCACCTCGGAAGGCTTGAACTTGCGCAGACGCCCACCGCGTCGCGACTCGTAGAGCAGTCGCGTGGTCATGAACTTCAGCAACACGGTGACGAAGGCCGAGGACGCGCCGTGACCGGAAACGTCGGCGAGGTAGAAGGCGACGCGCCGATCATCGACCCGGAAGTAATCGACGAAGTCCCCGGACAGGTAGAGCGACGGGATGATCTGGTGGGCGAACTGCAGGCCATCGACCTGCCAAGGGGTGACCGGCAGCATGTTGATCTGCACCTGGCGCCCGGCGTTCTGGTCTTCCTGCAGCAGATGCAGGCTGGCCTCCAACTCACGGTTGGCGGCTTCCAGCTTCTCTCGATAGCGCTGGTTTTCCTGGCGCAGGTACACACGATCCAGCGCACGGCGTACCGAATGTTCGAGTACCGCGAGGTCTTCCAGGGGCTTGATCAGGTAGTCGGCGGCGCCCAGGCGCAAGGCCTCGACCGCATCGGTCATCACCCCTGCTCCGGACACCACGATGACCGGTGTTTCCACGCCCAGCGCATTGATACGGCGGATCAGCTCGAGACCGTCGACCTGGGGCATGCGCAGATCGCAGACCACGATATCGGGTTGCTCGCGCTGAAACACCTCCAGACCTTGAAGGCCATTGGTGGCCTGCAAGACATTGAAACCGCTATCTTCCAAATAGGCCGCGAGGCTCGCGCGCACTACTTCGTCGTCATCGATGATCAGCAGTGTGGCACTGGTTTTGTGCATGGGATATCCAGGCAAACTGCGCCGGGGATGGACGTAAACGTCAGGTCGAAACCTGCCCGCGCATACTCGGTTCGCGTTAAGGCGCAGACGGTACTCCCATCCTCTGCCCGATTCAAGCATGCGCCGATCATCGCCAGGCGACTTTACACCCCAAATCAGCCGAGGTTATAAGGGCGCCAGGAGAGATCCATAACAAGAGGACAAGCCCATGAGCCAAAGTGATCGTGCGTACAGCGAAAAACGCGATTACATCCGTATGCGCCTGGAAGCGCCGGTCACCCTGCATTGCGCCGACGGGGAGATCCCGGCGCTGTGTCTCGACCTATCGAGTACGGGCATGCAACTCGAGGCCGAGTCGAGGCTGAACATGGGCGACAAGGTCAGGGTGCATATCGCCTCGGAGCACAACGAACTCAAAGGTCTGGATGCGCAGGCCGAGGTGGTACGGGTCACGCAACTGGACAGCGGTCGCCAAGCGCTCGGCCTGGCGATCATCGCGATGAACTGAAGGATCGCTACTAGCCTCCATGAAAAAGGCGACCCAAGGGTCGCCTTTTTCATGGAAGAACACCGAGAGGCGCACTCAGAAGTCGTCCTCGACCTCGCCATCGCGCATCCGGAACTCGCGATTCTGCAGGTAGGCATTGCGCACGAACAGGTACTTGTCGCCACTGATCAGCTTCTCCGCCGACAGCAGGCTGGCGCGGGTATCGATGACGTCAACACCACGAGTCAGGTTGCGCGTCGGCACGTGCCCCATATAGGGATAAGGCTCGAGGTAGGCATCGGGAATCTTGCCGGTGGCATCGCGTACGGTGCTTGGCCCGAGCAGCGGCAACACGATGTAGGGCCCGTTACCCAGCCCCCAGACGCCCAGGGTCTGGCCGAAGTCCTCGTCGTTTCGCTGCAGGCCCATCTGGGTGGCCACGTCGAAGAAGCCGAGCAGACCAAAGGTGGTATTGAAGATCACCCGGCCGGTGTCCACGCCGGCGTCGTGGAACTTGCCCTGCAGCAGGTCGTTGGCCAGGTTGCCGACATCGCCGAGGTTGCCGAAGACGTTGTGTACGCCGTCCTCGAGAAAGTCCGGAGTGACCGTCTGATAGCCCTGGGCCAGGGGCTTGAGTGCATAGGTATCGAGGGTGTCGTTGAAACGGAAGATGGCCCGATTGAACCCTTCCCAGGGGTCCTCCTCGGCAGCCTGCGCCGCAACCGGCAGCAGCGCCAAGCCGGCACATAGCACCAATCGGCCTAGACGCTCGGTCCAGTTCACTCCGAACACATACATCGCAGTCGCTCCTTGAGTACAAAAATGGGCGGCCAGCAAGCGGCCATTGAGGCCGCGCAGTATAAGGCCTATACGCACTCTATTGGCAGCATAGCGGACCGACACGAGGCTGAACGCCCGAGCAGCGCCTCGCAAGTCCCCTGCCCGGCTAGCCTGGTAATCCCTGTCGCAACCCGTTCATCGCTTCGTCATCTTCAGTCACTAGCCTGGACTAGACCATTACCAGGGATGACAGCCATGCCCACATCCACCGCCCCGCCCGCCTTCTCCGCTTTGCTGTTCGGCCTGTCCGGCTGCCTGGTCGACTTCGGCGCACGCACCCTGCCCCTGAGCCTGCAGCGCCTGCGCCCGGATCACACCGGCGGCCATACCACTCTGGAACAACTGCTCGGCCGCACGCCACAGCCCCATGAGCACATCGCTTATGAGCAGGCCCTTGCCGGGGTGGTCGACGCGCTTGCCGAACCCACGCCGGGAGCGACCGCATTGCTCGAGACGCTGCGTCAGCAGAACCTGCCTTGCGCCTGGCTCGACGAATTGCCACGTGACGCCAGCGCCCGCCTGGCAGCCTCCTTGCCCGACTGGTTGGCGGGCACCTCGACGAACGATGTCGGCCGCCCCTGGCCAGCGCCGGACGCCTGCTGGCATGCCCTGATGAGCCTGCAGATAGAGCAACTGGAGGGTTGCGTGCTGATCAGCGGCGAGCCGCGCCTGTTGCAGGCCGGCCTTAACGCCGGCCTGTGGACCATCGGCCTGGCCGCCTGCGGCCCGCTCTGCGGGAAAGGTCCCGCGGACTGGCACGCGCTCGCCCCAGTCGAACGAGACGAGCTGCGCACCCAGGCGACCCTGAGCCTGTATCGCCTCGGCGTGCATTCGGTGATCGACCAACTGACCGAACTGGGTCCGTGCCTGACGGACCTCAGTGCGCGCAGGCAGAAAGGAGAGAAGCCATGACCTTCGACAGCGCGCAGTTCACCGCCCAACTCGGCGAGCTCTTCGCCCGGCGTGGCCATCACCCTTACGGCGAAGCCATCAGCCAGTGCCAGCATGCGCTGCAGTGCGCGACCCTGGCCGAGCGCGGCGGTTGCGACGACAACCTGGTGATCGCCGCCCTGCTGCACGACATCGGCCACCTGCATGAGGTGCCGGAGACGGCCGAGAGCCATGACTCGCGGCATGAACAACGCGCCGCAGAGCTGCTGCGCCCGCTGTTGCCCGAAGCAGTCTGGCAGCCGATCCACCTGCACGTGGCGGCCAAGCGCTACCTCTGCGCCACCGACCCGGCCTACCACGCCGCACTCTCACCGGCCTCACAACACAGCCTGGCACTGCAGGGAGGCCCATTCGCCCCGTGCGAGGTCGCCGCCTTCCTGCGTGCGCCATTCGCCCAGCAGGCCCTGGTGCTGCGTCGCCTGGACGACCTGGGCAAAGACTCGGTCATGCAGACGCCACCGCTGGAACATTTCCATCCGCGGCTCGAACGTCTGCTCCGGGCTTGATCCAGAGCAGGCAAAGCCGCGTCGCTTGGATTACCCTTGAAGACGAGCACAGACCTTTTGCCTCCGCGCAGAGTCAATGCTTTTGACTTGTCTGAAAAGGGAGAGCCCTATGCCTGCAAATCGTCTGCAGCAGCAACTGGAAGCACTGCGCAAGCAGCTGGAAGAGGACCCGCCACTCAATGAGGAGGAACGGGCCTCGCTCTATCTGCTGACCCAGGAAATCGAACTGCAGCTGGCCCGTCAGACCGCGGCGGCACCGGATGCCACGCTGATCGACGGGGTCAACCTGGCCGTGGAGCGCTTCGAGGTCAGCCACCCGACGCTGGCCGGTACCCTGCGCAATATCCTGCAGAGCCTGGCCAATATGGGGATCTGAACTCGCCCGCCGCCCAACACGAAGAACCCCAGCCTTGGCTGGAGTTCTTCGTTACTGACGGACCAGACGGCGATTATCCGGCCGAATCGCCGCAGTACTGCGGTAGGGATTGATATCCAACCCGCCGCGACGCACATAGCGCGCATACACCGTCAGCTGTTCGGGCTCGAGCAGGCGCAGCAGGTCGAGGAAAATCCGCTCCACGCATTGCTCATGGAAGTCGGCATGCTGGCGGAAGCTCACCAGATAGGCCAACAGACTGGCATGATCCAGCGCCGCGCCGCGGTACTGCACCACCAGGCTGCCCCAGTCCGGCTGGCCGGTGACCGGGCAGTTCGACTTGAGCAGGTGGCTATGCAGGCTCTCCTCGACGATCCGCCCCGGCTCGCAACGCAGCAGCTGTGGCTGCGGTTGCGCGTAGTTGCTGATGGTCACATCCAACTCATCGATGCACGGCCCCGGCAACGTCGCCACGCCCTCGGCGGCAACCTCGCCCAGACTGCGCACACGCACAGCGACCGGCTTGCCGGCCGCTGCCGACAAGTCGGCCTGCAGCACGGCGACCAGTTCGTCGGTATCGGCAAAGACCGTCTGGTTGAGCGAGTTGAGGTAGAGCTTGAACGACTTCGACTCGATGATGTTCGGCGAATCCGCCGCAATGGCGAACTCGCCGATGGCCACCACCGGCTTGCCCGACGGCGACAGCCAGGACAGTTCGAAGCAGTTCCACAGATCCACCCCCTGATAGGGCAGGGTCTCGGCCGTCAGTCCCAGTTCGGCCCATTTCGGCGCGCGCGGGATGGGGAACAGCAATGAGGGCGTATAGGTGGCGATGTACTCGCTGGACTTGCCCAGGGGCGAATGTTCGGCGGCGGGGTGCATGGCAAAAACCTGGTTAAACGGAACAACGAATTGTATACAAATCTCTCGATCGAATCAGCGCTTCATTCGCCGGCGAGCCGCCTCAGGCCAGTTCGGCCACCAGCGCCGCCAGGGCCTGAGCCGGATCGGCGGCCTGACTGATCGGCCGACCGATCACCAGGTAATCGGAGCCGGCCTGCAACGCCTGCTGCGGGGTGAGGATGCGTCGCTGGTCGTCCTGAGCGCTGCCGGCCGGGCGAATGCCCGGCGTCACCAGCTGCAGCGACGGATAGCTGGACTTCAACACCTGCGCTTCCTGAGCGGAGCAGACCAGGCCGTCCAGCCCGGCCTGCTCGGCCAGCCCGGCCAGGCGCAGCACCTGCTGCTGCGGCTCCAGATCCAGGCCGATACCGGCCAGGTCCTCGCGCTCCATGCTGGTCAGCACCGTAACGCCAATCAGCAGCGGCACCGGACCGCCGAGCGTGTCCAGGGTCTCGCGACAGGCCGCCATCATGCGCAGGCCACCCGAGCAGTGCACATTGACCATCCATACACCGAGCTCGGCGGCGGCCTTGACCGCCATCGCCGTGGTATTGGGGATGTCGTGGAATTTCAGGTCGAGAAACACCTCGAAACCCTTGTCACCCAAGGCCTTGACGATCTCCGGGCCGCAACGGGTGAACAACTCCTTGCCGACCTTGACCCGGCACTGGGCGGGATCGAGGCGATCGGCCAACGCCAGAGCGGCATCACGGGTCGGGAAATCCAAGGCGACGATGATCGGAGTCTGGCAAGCGGACATGAACGGGCTCTCTGGCAGGCTGATTTCGCCGCGCATTGTAACGGAAGCATCGCCCCCGTGCCGCCCTGACGCGGCATGCCCGAACGCGGGCCGTTTCACGCCCGCGCAGGTTCACAGCTCCAGGACCACCTCGTGCTGCACCCGCGCCAGACCGCCGGCCAGCAGCCGCGCTATCCGCCCCTGGGCCAGCTGCAGATCGACGGTGATCAGGCTGGGCGATGGCGGGTGCATCAGGTAGCCCTGCTCGATCAATAACCGGGGACCCGCTATACCCATTCGCTCGTGCAGAAAGCACGCCAGTGGGCCGGCCGCCATGCCGGTGGCCGACTCCTCAGCGATGCCGTAATAAGGCGCGAACATCCGTGCACCGGCTGCTCGCCCAGGTCGGCGGGTATCCGGGGAGAACGCATAGAAGCCGATCAGCCCGAGCCGCTGACTGAGGCGCGCCAGGGCCTCCTGGTCCGGGCATAGCGCGGCGACCCGGGCCTCGTCGGCCAGCGGCAGCAGGACGAAGGCGCCGCCGGTGCTTACCCGCGTGGGCCACAGGCCGGGCAGCAACTGACCCGGATCGATGCCCATCGCCGCCATCAGCGCATCGAGCAAGCGCGGATCGTCCGTAAGCGCTAATGACTCGGGCCGATGCTGCTCCATGAAGACCATGTCGCCCCGGATCAGGATGTCGCGGTTGCCGTCGATCGTTTCCTTGCTGGTCCAGCCCTCGCCCACCTGTCCTTGCTGACGCAGCAGGGCGAAGGTGGCCACGGTGGCATGGCCACAGTGGGCGATCTGCCGCATCGGGGTGAAGAACTCCAGCCTGAACGCCGCACTCTGCGAACGGGACACGAAGGCGGTCTCCGACAGCCCGACCTGAACGGCAATGGCCTGTTTCTGCGCGGGGCTCAGGCCATCGGCCTGCAGCACCACCCCGGCGGGATTGCCGCCCTGGCCGTCATCGACGAAGGCGCTGACGATCCGCACCTCGACCTGCATATCGGCGCCTCTGTTGCAGTGGCATGGTTATTTCGCCAGGGGGTCGTCCCAGAAGGGGCGCTCGCTCTCCTGCAGGACGTCCGCCCGACTGAGGCCCAGATCCTTGAGCGCCTCATCATTAAGGGTAGCCAACTGCCGACGCTGGCGGGCCAACTGCTGCCAGCGCTCGAGTCGATGCCAGGCGGCCCTGGCCAAGGCGCCCAGACTCAGACCACTCCCGGGCACTACCTGAACTATTGCGTAACCTCTTTGACCTTTCATCACATCGCCCTCCTGTGGGGTTGGCGACAGTCTCACGCCAGGCTTATGATCAATCCAACGAATGTTTCTTATGCAATACATCTCTGAGATTGATTGATGGCCAACTACCCGAGTATCGACAGCGAGCTGCTGCGCACCTTCGTCGCCATCGCCGACCACGGCGGTTTCACCCGCGCCGCGGAGGTGGTCAATCGCACCCAGTCGGCGGTGAGCATGCAGATGAAGCGCCTGGAAGAGGACGTACTAGAGCGCCCGCTGTTCCAGCGCGACGGACGCCAGGTCAGCCTGACCGCCGAGGGCCAGGTCCTGCTCGGCTATGCCCGACGCATCCTCAAGCTGCATGGCGAGGTGATGACCACCCTGCGCGAGCCGCACATGGTCGGTGCCGTGCGCATCGGCACGCCGGACGATTACGTGATGCGTTTCATGCCGGGCATCCTCTCGCGCTTCGCCCAGGCCTATCCCCTGGTGCAGGTGGAGCTGCATTGCGAGCCCTCGTTCAGCCTGCTGCAGCGCCAGGATCTCGACCTGACCATCGTCACCCGCGAGCCGGGCACCGAGATCGGCCAACTGCTGCGCCAGGAACGCATCGTCTGGGCCGAAGCCCAGGGCTTCAGCCCCCACGAGCAGGAGCCGCTGCCCCTGGCGATGTTCAATGCCCAGTGTTTCTGCCGCTCCTGGGCCTGCAACGCCCTGGATGCCATGGAGCGCGAGTACCGCATCGCCTACACCAGCCCGAGCCTGTCGGCGATCATGGCGGTGGTCAGCGCCGGCCTGGCGATCACCGCCCAACTGCAGAGCCTGATTCCGCCGGATCAGCGTATCATCGGCGAGGCCGAGGGTCTGCCGGCTATGCCGTCGGCGAGCATCGTGCTGCTACGCAACAGCCACACCCAGTCGCCGGTGACCGAAACCCTGGCCGAGCACATCATCGAGGGCTTCAAACTTTGATCCCGAGCAGCAGTGCGCAGAGCAGCAGGAAACCGGCAAACAGTGCGCGCAACAGCCGCTCGGGCAGCGCATGGGCCACCCGCACGCCCCAACTGATACTGAGCAGACCGCCGCTCGCCAGCGGCAAGGCCAACGCCCAGTCGACACGGCCATGCAGGGCATAGGTGATAAGCGTCACCCCGGTGCTCGGCGCCGCCAGGGCCAGCGACAGCCCCTGAGCCACCACCTGAGTCGTGCCGAACACCGCGGTCAGCACCGGCGTGGCCAGCACCGCCCCACCCACCCCGAACAGACCACCGAGCAGCCCCGCACCACTGCCGAGCAGCGCCAGCCAGGGCCAGGGATAACGCAGCCCGGCGCTGCCCGCGACCGTGCGCCAGTAGACCCGCGAAAAGTTATACAGGGCCAGGGCCAACAGGAAACCGACGAAGGCCAGGCGCATGCGCTGGGCATCCAGGGTCACGGCCCAGGCCGAGCCGAGCCAGGCCCAGAGCAGGGCACTGGCGGCCAGGGTCAGGGCGTGACGTCGATCGATGCGATTGCGCTGGTGGTAACGCCACAGGGCCAGCAGCACGTTCGGCACCACCATGACCAAGGCGGTGCCCTGGGCCAGCTGCTGATCCAGGCCGAACAGCACGCCCAGGACCGGAATCGCGATCAACCCCCCACCGATGCCGAACAGCCCGCCCAGCGCACCGAGCAGCATGCCGAGGATGAGATTGAGGGCGAAGTCGATCAGGTTCACGGGCGGGCTCCATCTGGGTACGGGCCATGCTAGCCACCGTCCGCTGGCCTGGAAACGCGTAGCCGAGCACAATGGCTATGCGTATTCCGCACAAGCGAGGCTGCATGAATCCCGACAACCTCACCGACCAGCTGGGCCTTTTTCTCGACGTACTGGAAACCGGCAGTTTCTCCGCCGCCGCCCGTCGCCATCCCCTCACCCCCTCCGCCGTTGCCAGACGCATCGACGCCCTGGAGCGCTCGCTGGGCAGCAGGCTGTTCAGCCGCAGCACCCATGCGGTGCGCGCCACGGCATCCGGCCTGGCCTTCGCCGAGCGGGCCAGGCGCATCCTCAACGAACTGCACCTGGCTCGAGCCGAGGCCGTCTCCTTGAGCAGCGCACCTGAGGGGCTGATCCGCATAGACGCCCCGGCCCCCTTCGGTCGCCGCCACCTGGCGCCGGTGCTGGCCGAATTCCTCGCCGCCTACCCGGGACTGGACGTGCAATTGCGCCTGATCGACAGCTTCGTGGACCTGCAAGGCGCGCACCTCGGTGAGGTCGACCTGGTCCTGCGCATCGGCCCGCTGGCCGATACCCGCCTGGTCGCGACGCCGCTTTCGCCCTTGATACGCGTGGTCTGCGCCAGCCCGGACTACCTGGCACGGCGCGGCATACCTCGCGCCCCCGGCGAACTGCCGGAGCACGACGGCCTAGACTGGGAAGGCCTGATGCCGCCCTACGCCTGGCGCTTCGAGCAAGACGGCAGGCTGCAGCTCCATCGTCCGGAACGTCGGCGCCTGACCGCCAACAATGCGGAAACCCTGCTGTATGGGGCCCTCGCCGGCCTCGGCATCGCCCACCTGCCGACCTGGCTGGTCAGCGAGCACCTGCTGCGCGGCGAGCTGGTCGCACTGTTCTGCGAAAACGGCCTGCCGCCCGCCGAACCGAGCAGCATCTATGCCCTGCGCCTGGAACGTGAGGCGAGCTCGCGCGCCCAGCTGCTGCTCGACTTCCTCAAGCAGCGCTTCGGCTTCCCGCCGCCCTGGGACCAGGCGCTGCGGGCCTACCTGCCGCAACAGCGGTAAACCGAAAATACCAGGCAAAAAAAACCCGACGCCAAGGTCGGGTTTTTCTCGAGGCTACAGCCCTGGACTCAGGCTTGCGGCGCCTGGGTACGGCCCTTGTAGGAGCCGTCACGGGTATCGATCTCGATCCAGTCGTCGATTTCGACGAACTCGGCGACCTTGATCTCGGTGCCGTTGCGCAGCTTGGCTGGCTTCATCACCTTGCCGGACGTGTCGCCACGGGCAGCGTTCTCGGTGTAGACGACCTGGCGCACGATGGTGGTCGGCAGGTCGACGGAAATCACCTTGCCTTCGAAGAACACGGCTTCGCAGACGTCGGTCATGCCTTCTTCGATGAACGGCAGTACGCTTTCCAGATCTTCGGCACGCAGCTCGTAGGAGTTGTAGTCCGGGTCCATGAACACGTAATCCTCACCGCTGATGTAAGAAAGGTTCACTTCCTTACGCTCCAGGATCACCGGCTCCATCTTGTCGTCGGCCTTGTAAACGGTCTCGGTCTTGGAGCCGTTCAGCAGGTTCTTCAGCTTCATCTTGACGATGGCACTGTTGCGGCCGGACTTGGTGAATTCGGCCTTCTGGATCAGCCACGGCTGGCCGTCGATCAGGGCCACGCTGTTGGGCTTCATTTCTTGTGCGGTTTTCATACGAATATCCGATGTATGCGGGAGTACAGAATTTCTAGGCCGCGTATCATAGCCAATTTCGGTAAAACTGTACCAGCGCCGTGGCCAGATCGGTACGCGCGCCCTGCTCCTGGCTCCAGTTCCGTGCATGTGCGAGCAGCTCCGGCCAGTGCGGCAGCAACGCCTGCCAACCTTCGCCCACCCCCTCACCGGCATTCCAGCCTCGCCACAAACGGATCAGCGCCTGTGCCGCCTCGGGCGACAACCCCTGCGTGTAGAGCGCCAGGAAGGCCTCGAGCTTGTCCCAATGTGCGCCTTCGGCCTGCCGATAGATGTGCCAGAGCAGCGGCCGCCCGGCCCACTGCGCCCGCAGGAAGGAGTCCTCACCGCGCACCGCATTGAAGTCACAGCACCAGAGCAGTCGGTCGTATTGCGCCTGCTCCATGAACGGCAGGACGCGGATCTGCAACTGCCCACACTGCCGCTCATCCCCGGCCGCCAGCCTCCCACCTCCGAGCCAGGCCTGCAGGTCGTCGAGAATGCGCCCCTCGGGCACCAGCAGTTGGGTGGGAGCATGGTCGGCGGCCAAGACGTCCAGCCAACCGGCCAGCCCCGGGTTCTCGTAGGCGAACAGCGAGATCAGCCGCGCGCCCGGCTGCCGACGCACCCCGAGGGCGGCGAGAAACCCGGTTTGCGCCTGCGCATCGGCCTGAAAGGCCCGGCACTGCGCCAGCAGCTCGCGCTCGCGCAACAAACCACCGCTGCCCGGGGCGAAGCCCGGAAAGAAGAAGAATTTCTGCAAGCCCTTGGGCTGCAAGGACGGCAGGCCGTGACAACCCTCGACCCAGTCCTCGGCGCTCAGATACTCCAGGTTGAGCCACAGCACCCCGGAGGCCCGCGCCGCCATCGCCGCCACATAGGCGGCCGGCAGCTCGCAGGCGAAGGCCTCGATGACCACGTCGGCCGGCTCGACCGGCTGCCACGGCTCGCCCCACCGGCACAGCTCCACGCCTTGCTGCTCCTGCCGACCGGCCTGGGCATCGGCCTCGGGGCAGATGCGCGCGAACGCCGCCATGTCATCGACCCACAGGCGCACCTGCTGGCCATGCTCGGCCACCAACTGCCGAGCCAGACGCCAGGTCACCCCGATATCGCCGTAGTTGTCGACGACTCTACAGAAAATGTCCCACTTCACGTTCGGGCTTCCGAATGATGGCACTGAGTTTAACCCCTTAGCGGGGCGCGGCAGCCCCTACTGGCCAGGCTCGACTGGCGCATAACGCAAAAAGCCCCTGAAAGATCGCTCTCTCAGGGGCTTTGCGAAAGTGGCGGTGAAGAAGGGATTCGAACCCTTGATACGGTTTCCCGTATACACACTTTCCAGGCGTGCTCCTTCAACCACTCGGACACTTCACCGGATCTCGACAGGCGCTGCCGTCTGTCGAGGCGCGCTAATCTAGCCGAACACCTCGCCAAAGGCAAAAGTTTTTTTCAAAAGATTCATGTGCTTATACCCAGTGCAGGTATCGACGCCTAGCCGCAGACAGGCGGCCCGATGCCTTAACGCGTCAAAGCCCTCGGCCCCACGGGCAGCACACCGGCCGCTCTTACAACCAGGGCAAGGCGTTCTCGAACACTGTCTATGCCTGATCGAGCTCATTCGAGCCGATGCACACCCGGCAACTCGCTCCCCTGCAAGGCTGACCGACCAGTCAGCCGCCGCGCTTTACCTGAGGGTTGGGGGTGAGTAACGTCTGCTCCACTTCAGCACAAGGAACCCCGCTATGAGCGACCTGATCAGCTATCAACTCGAAGAGGGTATCGCCACCCTGACCCTGAGCAACGGCAAGGTGAACGCCATTTCCCCGGACGTGATCGCAGCCTTCAACGCCGCGCTGGATCGGGCCGAGCAGGACAAGGCCATCGTCATCATCACCGGCCAGCCGGGCATCCTCTCCGGCGGCTACGACCTTAAAGTGATGACCTCCGGCCCGCAGAACGCCATCGCTCTGGTCGCCGCAGGGTCGACGCTGGCGCGGCGCATGCTGGCTCACCCCTTCCCGATCATCGTCGCCTGCCCCGGTCATGCGGTGGCCAAGGGTGCCTTTATCCTGCTCTCGGCCGACTACCGCATCGGCGTCGAGGGAGCGTTCAATATCGGCCTCAACGAGGTGCAGATCGGCATGACCATGCACCACGTGGGCATCGAACTGGCCCGCGACCGCCTGCGCAAGTCGGCATTCCACCGTTCGGTGATCAATGGCGAGATGTTCGACCCGCAGGGCGCCGTCGACGCCGGCTTCCTCGACAAGGTGGTGCCGGCCGAACAGCTGATGAACAGTGCCCTGGCGGCCGCCCAGCAACTGAAGAAGATCAACATGACGGCGCACCGCAACACCAAGCTGAAGGTGCGCAAGGCGCTGCTGGAGACCCTCGACCAGGCCATCGAGCAGGACCGCCAGCAGCTGCTCTAATGGGGCGACGCGAAATCGGAAGCCCGGCTCCAATGCCGGGCTTCTGGTGTGGCCCGCCACCTGCAGCCGGGACTCTTGCCTCACACGCCCTCGGTTACTGACCCTCCGACGCAGGCCATCGTCCTCGTCCAGATCATTGGCGCCATGCATGCGGCCGGCATGCTCATGGCCATCATCGTCATGCTCGCCATCGCGCCATCCCGAGTTGGCGCTGCCTGAGCCTCTATTATCATGATCACCGCCATGACCACGGCCGTGGCCGCTGCCATCGCCATCGTAACCGTCACCACGGCCACCACCCTCTCCGCCATGGCCCAGGGGCATGCTCGAGGCGGGCACGCAGAAGCCCTCCGATGCCGTCGCTGGCCAGGATTCGTGCGGCACGGCGCCGGCGTCGAACGCTCAGGCTGAGCGGCAACAATCGGCGCCCCCGGCAGGAAGATCCGATCACAAGAAAATGCCGAGCCGACGACCATCGGTCATCAAGATAATCGGCCACTTGCCGATGCGCTGATACCGAGCCGCCAGCAGTCCGGCGGCTCAACATAAGAATAGGAATCAGCGCTTATGAAAATTGCCCATAAAGTCGGCCTCGCGGCAGCAACGGTTTTGTTTCTCACCACTAGCCTACTTTCATTGGTGCAAATCGGTCAGGTTCGCGCCAGCCTGAACGAGCAGACCGAGTCCAGCATCAAGGACTCCAGCGGCGCCCTGGCACGGCAGATCGAGAACTGGTTGAACGGCAAGTTGCAGCTCATCGACATGATGGCGCAGAGCATCGATAGCCAGTTCGGCGATGCGCAGATTCAACGCGTGTTCGACCAGCCCATCCTCAAGCAGCAGTTCCTGCTGATCTTCGGCGGCCTCGAGAGCGACGGTGAGCGCATCACCAATGACCCGAGCTGGAACCCCTCTGGCTGGGATGCGCGGCAACGCCCCTGGTATCCAGTGGCCAAGTCCGGCAGCAGCGCCCTGCTGACCGAACCCTATGCCGATGCCGCCACTGGCGAAATCCTCATCTCCGCCGTCGCCAAGCTCAGCGACCGCGGGCAGTTCAAGGGGGCCTTCGGCGGCGATATCAGCCTCAAGACCATCTCCGACACCATCAATACCCTGGACTTCAACGGTGCCGGCTACGCCTTTCTGCTCACCCGCGCCGGCAACATCATCTCGCACCCGAACACCGAGCTGAACGGCAAGCCGCTCGGCGACCTGTTCGACGGCCAAACACCCGCCCTCAAGCAGGAGCTCAGCGCCATGACCGGCAACGGGCAGGACCTGCTGGTGTCCTTCACCCCGCTGAGCAACCTCAAGGGCATGGACTGGTATATCGGCGTGGTGCTCGATGAATCCAAGGTCATGGCCGAGGCCAACGCCCTCAGCTGGCGCGCGGCCACCGGCACCCTGCTCGGCGTCGCCCTTAGCCTGGTGCTGCTCGGCGCCCTGGTGGCCCGACTGCTCAAACCGCTGAGCCAGCTGCAAAGCTCGCTGCGCGATATCAACAGTGGCGAAGGCGACCTGACACGGCGCCTACCGGCCCAGGGCAACGATGAAATCGCCTCGGTCGAGCGGGAGTTCAACGGCCTGATGCAGAATTTGCAGAGCCTGATCGGCGACGTGATGGGCAGTTCCCGCCAGGTCCGCGAGAGCACCTCGCTCACCTCCAGCGAGGCCAACCAGGCGGCCAACCGCCTGCAAGAGCAGCTGCAGGAGCTGGACCAGTTGGCCACCGCCATGCAGGAAATGGCCTCCACCGCCGAGGAGGTCGCCCGCAATGCCCAGGCCGCGGCCCAGGCAGCCATCGCGGCCAATGAGGAGACCGAGAACGGCGTCACCGTCGTGTCGCAATCCACCGATGCGATCAAGCGCCTGGCCGACGAGATGAACGACACCAGCCACTCGATCAACGAACTGGCCAAGCTCAGTCACAACATCGAGTCGATCCTTTCGGTAATCACCAGCATTGCCGACCAGACCAACCTGCTCGCCCTCAACGCCGCGATCGAGGCGGCGCGCGCCGGCGAGTCGGGACGAGGCTTCGCCGTGGTGGCAGACGAGGTACGCTCGCTCGCCTCGCGCACCCAGCAGTCCACCCAGGAAATCCGCCAGATGATCGACCAGCTGCAGTCCGGGGTGAAACAGGCCGAGGCGCGCATGCAGCAGAGCCGCGACACCGCTAGCCAGACGGCGGAAGACGCCAGCGCCGCCAACGCCATGCTGGGCCGCATCCGCGAGGCCATCACCCGCATCAACGACATGAACCTGCAGATCGCCACCGCGGCGGAAGAGCAGAGTGCGACCACCGAGGAGATCAACCGCAACACCACCAACATCCGCGACATCAGCCATGAGGTGGCCGGGGGCGCCGAGCAACAGGTGCGCCAGTGCGCGGTGATGGTCGACCAGGTCGGCCAACAGGACCGCATGCTGGAACGCTTCAAGGTCTGAACCGAACGCCCTGCCGACCGGCAGTCAACGGGCATCGCGCGAGTGGCCACAGGACCGCTCGCTCGATGCGACTAATAGGGTAAATGCCGCGAAAATAGCCGCTAACCGTCGGCGATCAACGGCATTTGCCCAATAACCTGCCCGCCCCTACACTGCGCGCCTTTCTTCCGATGGGCGTACCCCCCCCCAATGCTTTTTCTTCTGCGCATGCTGGTGATGGCCGTGCACTTCGTTCTCGCCGGCATACTCGGCCTGCTGATCGGCATCTGTCGCCCCTTCAATCCCGACAACAGCCGACTCTGCGCGCGCCTCTACGCACTGCCGGCCCTGTGCATCCTGCGTCTCGAGCTGCGCACAGAGGTCGAGTCGATGCGGGCACAGCGGCAGGCCTGCGTGATAGTCGCCAACCATCAGTCCAACTACGACCTCTACGTGATCGGCGGCGTGGTGCCGCCACGCACCGTGAGCATCGGCAAGAAGAGCCTGAAATGGATTCCCCTGTTCGGCCAACTCTACTGGCTGGCTGGCAACGTGCTGATCGACCGCGGCAACGCGAGAAAAGCCAAAGAGGCGATGCTCACCACCACCGAGGTGCTCAGACACCAGGACACCTCGATCTGGGTATTCCCCGAAGGCACGCGCAACGCGGGCGAAGCGCTGTTGCCGTTCAAGAAGGGCGCCTTTCAGATGGCTATTGCCGCCGGAGTGCCGATCATCCCGGTCTGCGTCAGCAGTTACATCAGGCAGATTCGCCTGAACAGCTGGGACGGCGGCAAGATCCTGATCCGCTCGCTGCCGGCCATTCCCACAACGGGTCTGACTCAGGCCGACCTGCCCGGGCTGATCGATCACTGTCACGCCCAGATGCAGGCCTGCATCGACGCCCTGGACGCGGAACTGGCCCTCGCCTAAAGCCGCCTCCCCTGGCGCCAGCCATAGGCCGGCGGTGGCCTGGCGCAGTGCCGGGCTACCGCCGGGTCGGGTTCAGAGGTCCAGCCCCGAACGCCCATGGGCGACGAAGCGCATCATCCACTCGGCCACCGTATGACCCTGGTGGTCGTGCTGCAGGCTATCCAGGCCTTTACGGTAGGTCTGCTCGCCGATGTGCTGCTGACGAATCTCCAGCAGCTCCTTGGAGTAATCGTGGACGAACTCCGGATGCCCCTGGAAGCACAGCACCTGGTCGTCGATGCAATAAGCGGCGATCGGGCAGAAGTCGCTGGATGCCAACAGGGTCGCGTTCTCCGGCAGCTTGGTGACCTGGTCCTGATGGCTGATCAACAGGGTCAACTCCTCCAGCACCGGTGCCATCCAGGCCGGCTGATGGGCCAGACGGTAGCGATGAATGCCGACGCCCCAGCCCTGCTCGGCGCGCTCGGCCTTGCCGCCGAGCAGCAGCGCCAGCAGTTGATGGCCGAAGCAGATGCCGAGCAACTTGTCGCCCTTGGCATAGCGATCCAGCAGATAGGTCTTGAGGGTCTCGATCCAGGGGTCGCTACCGAAGGAGTCGGCCTTGCTGCCGGTTACCAGATAGGCATCGTAATGTTCGCTGTCCGGCGGGTAGTGGCCTTCCATCACGTTGTACACCTGGAACTCGGCGGCGATCGGCTGTTGCGCGAACAGCCGCTCGAACATCCGGCCGTAGCCTTGGTACTGATCGATCAGTTCGGGACGAAGAATGTCGGTTTCCAGAATGCAAATCTGCAGCGGCATGGGGCGGGTACCTAAAACGCATGGAGGTGGTGTCTACTGTGCCCAAGCCTGCCTGGGGCTGGCAGGCAAGGCAAGAGCCGCTGACACCGTCATGAGCACAAGGCGAACGGATGCCCCTGGTGCACAGGAGCGCCCGTCTCGCAACCGCTGCAGTCAGAGCGAACCGGCCCGCCCAGCGCCGGTCGTCGGCTTTCTCCTCAGAAGCGCTGGTTGCTGGCCGCCTTCTCCAGCAGCAGCGCCGGTGGCAGGAAGCGCTCGCCGTACTGCTCGGCCAGGTACTGGGCGCGGGCGACGAAGTCCTGAATGCCGTACTGGTTGATGAACTGCAGTGCACCGCCGCTCCAGGCGGCGAAACCTATGCCGAAGATCGAGCCGATGTTGGCGTCGGCGGTCGAGCGCAGCACGCCCTCCTCCATGCACCTCACGGTTTCCAGGGCCTGGATGAACAGGATACGGTCACGCACATCCGCCTGGGGAATCTGCCGATCGGCCCGCTCGAAGCGCGCCTTGAGCTCTGGCCACAGGCGCTTCTTGCCGCCCTCCGGGTACTCGTAGAAACCGCCGCCAGCCGCCTTGCCCGGCCGCTTGTACTCGCCCAGCATCAGCTCGAGCACGGCGAAGGCCGGATGTTCGGGAACGGGCTTGCCCTCGGCGCTCAGGTCCTGCGCCGTCTGCCGGCGAATGTGCTGCATCAGGCTCAGCGACACTTCATCGCTGATCGCCAAGGGCCCGACCGGCATGCCCGCCTTGCGGGCCTCGTTCTCGATCAGCGCCGCCGACACGCCTTCGCCGAGCATGGCGATGCCTTCGTTGGTGAAGGTACCGAATACCCGAGAGGTGAAGAAGCCACGGCTGTCGTTGACCACGATCGGGGTCTTCTTGATCTGCATGACGTAGTCGAAGGCACGGGCCAGGGTCTCGTCGCTGGTCCGCTCGCCCTTGATGATTTCCACCAGCGGCATCTTGTCCACCGGGCTGAAGAAATGCAGGCCGATGAAGCGCTCCTGCTTCTGCACCGCGGTGGCCAGACCGGTGATCGGCAGGGTCGAGGTATTGGAGGCGATCACCGCGTCGCTCAGTGCCGCACGCTCGGCGGCGGCGCTGACGTTGGCCTTGAGGTCGCGGTCCTCGAACACCGCTTCGATGATCAGGTCGCAGCCGACGAAGTCGGCGTCCTTGTCGCTGGTCTTGATGCGCTCGAGGAAGGTATCGCGCCTCTCGGCACTCATCTGGCCGCGTGAGACCTTCTTGTCCAGCAGCCTGGCCGAATGGGCCTTGCCCTTCTCCGCCGCTTCGATGGAGACGTCCTTGAGCACCACCTCGATCCCCGCCGCCGCCGAGACATAGGCGATACCGGCGCCCATCATGCCGGCGCCGATCACACCGACCCTCTTCGTCTGACAGGGGGCGTAGCCTTGCGGGCGTGAGCCGCCGGCATTGATCTCGTTGAGCTGGAACCAGAAGGTGCCGATCATGTTCTTGGCCACCTGTCCGGTGGTCAGCTCGGTGAAGTAGCGGGCCTCGATCAACTGTGCGGTGTCGAAGTCGACCTGGGCACCCTCGACCGCTGCGCAGAGGATCTTCTCCGGCGCCGGGAAGCAGCCCCTGGTCTTGTCGCGCAGCACCGAGGGGGCAATGGCCAGCATCTGCGCCACGCCGGGACTCGACGGCGTGCCGCCGGGCATCCTGTAGCCGGCCTGGTCCCAGGGTTGCTTGGGTGCCGGGTTGGCGGCGATCCAGGCACGGGCCTTGGCCAGCAGGTCATCCCTGTCGCTGGCGAGGTCATGAATCAGGCCGGCCTTGAGGGCGGCATCCGGGCGCACCTTCTTGCCTTCGGCCAGGTACGGCAGGGCCTTCTCCAGCCCGAGCAGACGGACCATACGCACGACCCCGCCGCCGCCCGGCAGCAGGCCGAGGGTCACTTCCGGCAGGCCGAGCTGCACAGCGGAACTGTCCAGGGCTATGCGGTGGTGGCAGGCCAGACAGATCTCCCAGCCACCGCCCAGGGCGGCGCCATTGATCGCCGCCACCACGGGCTTGCCGAGGCATTCCAGGCGGCGCAGCTGGTCCTTGATCTTCAGGACCATCTGGTAGAAGTCGCGGGCGTCGGCCTTGCTCACCTGGATCAACTCATTCAAGTCGCCGCCGGCGAAGAAGGTCTTCTTCGCCGAGGTGATGATCACCCCGGCCAGCGCGTCCCGCTCGGCCTCCAGGCGCTCGACGACCCGAGACATGGCCTCACGGTACTGCGCGTTCATGGTGTTGGCGCTCTGCCCGGGCATGTCCATGGTCAGGACCACGATATCGTCCGGGCCTTTCTCGTAACGGATGGCGTCAGTCATGGTTCTCATTCTCCGCCTCAGACTCTCTCGATGATCGTTGCGATGCCCATGCCGCCGCCCACGCAGAGGGTGGCCAAGCCGTAGCGCAGCTGGCGCTTCTCCAGCTCGTCGAGCAGGGTGCCGAGGATCGCGCAGCCGGTGGCGCCGAGGGGATGCCCCATGGCGATCGAGCCACCGTTGACGTTGACCCTGTCCTCGGCCACGCCCATGTCTTTCATGAACTTCAGCACCACCGAGGCGAAGGCTTCGTTGACTTCGAACAGGTCGATGTCCTCCACGCTCAACCCGGCCTTGGCCAGGGCCTTGCGGGTAGCCGGCGCCGGGCCGGTGAGCATGATGGTCGGGTCGGTACCGGTCACGGCGGTGGCGACGATACGCGCCCGCGGCTTGAGCCCCAGCTCGCGGCCCTTGGCCTCCGAGCCGATCAGCATCAGCGCGGCACCGTCGACTATGCCCGAGCTGTTGCCGGGGGTATGCACATGGTCGATGCGCTCGAGGTGGCTGTAGACCTGCAAGGCGGTGCTGTCGAAGCCCATCTGACCGATCACCTCGAAGCTCGGTTTGAGCTTGCCGAGCCCCTCGAGGCTGCTGTCGCCGCGAATGAACTCATCGTGATCGAGCAGGACGATACCGTTCTGATCGGTGACCGGGACCAACGAGCGACTGAACGCGCCAGCGGCACTGGCGCGCGCGGCCTTCTGTTGCGAGCGCAGGGCGAACGCATCGACATCGGCGCGGCCGAAGCCCTCCAGGGTGGCGATCAGGTCGGCGCCGATGCCTTGAGGGGTGAAATGGCTGTGCATATTGGTTTCCGGATCCATCACCCAGGCACCGCCGTCGGAACCCATGGGCACCCGCGACATGGACTCCACGCCACCGACCACCACCAGGTCCTCGAAACCGGAGCGCACCTTCATCGCGCCGAGATTGACCGCCTCCAGGCCCGAGGCACAGAAGCGGTTGAGCTGCACGCCGGAAACGCTGACATCCCAGTCCGCCAGCATGGCCGCGGTCTTGGCGATGTCGGCGCCCTGGTCGCCCACCGGGGTGACGCAGCCGAGCACGATATCGTCGACCTGACTGGTGTCCAGGCCCGTGCGGTGCCCCAGGGCCTGCAGCAGACCGGCAACCAGGCTCACCGGCTTGACGCTGTACAAGGCGCCGTCCTTCTTGCCCTTGCCGCGGGGCGTACGCAGCGCATCGAAAATGAATGCTTCGGTCATGACGTCCTCGAACCTCCCATGGAGGGAATGGATAAGGGGGCGGCGCCGCCTGTCGCGCTCGGGCGTGCCTGCCGTGCTCCTCTCCACCATACCCCCGGGGCCGGCTGACTCAATGACCGAAGCGCTCAGCGCCATTGACCGGCGCGTTCAGACGAACGGCTCACTACTGGCCTAATGACGGCGCGCCGCACTTAGAGGCGTCTGGCTCCGGGCCTGCTTGGGGAACTTGTGGCACATCCAATAACTCATAGTTCCAAACAACCTTCGTATTGAAACCAAGTTATCTAAGTGAACCGTGATGTGCCCCCTAGAGTTACCCAAGTAGGAAGGCAATGAACACTAGATGCCAGGGACCGTCGCCGGGCGCTGCCGGGGCGGTATGTCAGTCCACGCCTGGTGTGACGCCGTAGCCCGCAAGCCTCGATAACGGGCAATAGACGTCACGCCGAAAATAACAAAAGGCAGATGGCCATGTTCAGACAACCCAAGTTTCGTCAAGCCGGCCTGATCGTTTTCGCCACTACGGTCATCTTGATCATCCCCAACCTGACCCGACTGGTCAGCTGATCTCCCCTCCCGGCGCTGCGCGTCCCCTTCGAGCGCGCATGCGCAACCGCGCGGCCAACCTCCTGCCGCGTTAGAATCGTTGGCCTGCCCGACACTCCAGCCAGCGCACACTCCCACGCGTGCGCCCACAATCGGATGCGGCTGCCGGTAATCCTCGAATTCGCAGCAACGGCGACATCACACATGCGCGCTTTGATACTCGCCCTGATGATATTGAGTGCCTGGGTGCAGGCCGCCGAGCTGCGCCTGGACATAGGCGTGGCCAGCCGTAGCTGGAGCAGCACCGAACTGCTCGCCCATCCGCAGGCGCGCTGGATAGCGATTGCCGATGACGTCAGCTACAAGCGCAGCATGAGCTACCGCGCCGTACCACTGGTCGCCTTGTTGCCGGGTCTGCGGCCAGGCGACCTCCTGCAAGCGGTGGCCCGCGACGGCTTCGCCGCCGAGTTGCCGGCCACGCTGCTGCTCAACCCGGCCGGCGCCCAGGCCTGGCTGGCGGTGGAAGACCCGGCCCACCCCTGGCCACCGCTAGCGCCGAACAAGGCCAGTGCGGGGCCCTTCTACCTGGTCTGGCTGAACCCGGCGGCCAGCCGCATCGGTGCGGAACAATGGCCGTTCCGTATCGCCCGCATTCGCAGCGTGGCGCCACTCGCGCAACGCTACCCGCAGCTGCTGCCGGCCCGTGATGCCGCCCCGCGCGTCACCGCCGGCTTTGCCCAGTACCAGAAGCACTGCATGGCCTGTCACCGCCTCAATGATGCCGGCGACTCCAGGTTCGGTCCGGACCTGAACATTCCCCACAACCCCACCGAGTACTTTGCCGGCGACTTTCTTGCCCGCTATATCCGCGACCCGCAGAGCCTGCGGCACTGGCCCCAGGGGCGGATGCCAGGCTTCAGCCGCGCGCAATTGAACGATGAGGAACTGACCCAGTTGCTCGCCTACCTGCGGCATATGGCCGGGCGCAAGGTGCATAACCCCTAGCCGACGAGGCCCGACCGAAGCTAACCCGCGGGCGACGCAAAAGCGGCCCCGACTCGTGCGCCATACAGGAGCACGCCTTGGTGGCCGCCCCCGCCGCGCTACTGCGCCTGCACGCGCAGTAGCGGCAACAGAGCCAGCTTCGCGCGCATCTGCTCGCCCCCGCCCCCTCGGCGCACACCCCGCACCGGGCAGGCATCCAGGTAATCCAGGCCGACGGCGAGCTTCAGGTGCCGCTCGGGAATGGCCAGGCAATTGGTCACGTCGAAACTGTACCAGGCCCCATCCAGCCAGGCCTCGGCCCAGGCGTGGCTGGCCAACTGCTCGGAGCCATCGGTGAACAGGTAACCGGACACGAAGCGCGCCGGGATGCCCAGGCTGCGTGTGCAGGCAAGGAAGGCATGGGCCTGGTCCTGGCAGACGCCCTGGCGTCCGGCGAAGGCTTCGGCGGCACTGGTCTCGTTCTCGGTGCTGCCCGGCAGGTAGCTGATATGGGCGTTCAACCCGTGCATCAGGTCGATCAGCGCGGCCCGGTCACGGCGTTGCTGACACTGTTGCCGGGCGAACTCGCGCAACGCCCTGTCCGCCGCGGTCAGGGGAGTGAAGCGCAAGAACGGCAGCGGCGACTGCTCTTCATGCTCTGCCTCGCGCCGCTCGTCGATCTCGACCTGGCCGTGAGCCCCGATCACCACGGTGTCATGGGGCTCGTCCAGAGTCAGCACGTGGAGGATATTGCCGTAGGGGTCGAGCTGCGCGCGCGCCGGGTGGGGCAGCGTCAGCTGCCAGTCGAGCACATGCTGGCGCTCGCTGTCGTGGGGGGTCACGCGCAAGTACTGGATGCTGGCACGCACCTGATCTTCATAGTGGTAGGTGGTGTCATGGCTAATGGACAGTCTCATGCTACCTCCAGATATGACCGTTGAATGGCTTGGCCCAGCAGGCGAACCTGCTGGATGAATTCGGTGAGCCAGGCATGCAGCCCCTCATCGAGTATTTCCTTGATGCCGGTATAGCGCAGGCGGGCCTCCAGTTCCGCGGCCAGGCGCTGAGC
This sequence comes from Pseudomonas sp. MBLB4123, assembly GCF_051904775.1. NCBI lineage: Bacteria > Pseudomonadati > Pseudomonadota > Gammaproteobacteria > Pseudomonadales > Pseudomonadaceae > Pseudomonas > Pseudomonas sp. MBLB4123. Next base: position 692,083 of record NZ_CP196711.1, on the reverse strand, counting down.
CGGGCGAGCATTCTCGCCAGGCAGGTTGGCGAGCGTCCGGTTGAGCTCGTCCATGCAGGCACGCAGCGAGCGCGGCACCTCGGGGCGCAGCAACAGCAATTCGGAAACTTTGCGCGCCCCCGGGGAGCCCCGATAGATCTCGGCGAACGCCTCGAACGATGACAGCGCCCGCAGCAAGGCCGTCCACTGGTAATAGCTGCGGGCCGGCCGGCCATCGATCTCATCGATGTCCTCGCCGAGCATTTCGTAACGCGCATCGAGCAGACGCAGGGTGTTGTCGGCCCGCTCGATGAAGATGCCCAGGCACACGAAGTGATACGGATCGCCGCGCATGATGGTGCCGAAGGTGGCGCCACGGAACAGATGCGAACGTTCCTTGACCCACTCGCAGAAGCGGCTGATGCCGAAGCGCCCCAGCCCCTGCTCGGATATCCCGCGAATCTCCAGCCAGGTGGCGTTGATGTTCTCCCACACGTCTCCGGTGATACGTCCGCGCACCGCATGGGCATTGGTGCGGGCGGCCTGCAGGCAGCAGTAAATGCTCGCCGGGTTATCGGCGTCGAGCGCGAAGAAGTTCAGCATGCGCTCGGCATGCATCTGCCCATGACGCTCCAGGTACTCGTCCAGGGTGCCGGTGATCAGCAATGGCATGGCCAGCTCGTCCAAACCATCGCCACTGCCGTCCTGCGGCATCAGCGACAGCGAATAGCTGACATCGAGCATGCGCGCCAGGTTCTCGGCGCGCTCCAGGTAGCGGGACATCCAGTACAGATCGGAGGCGGTTCTCGAGAGCATGGTTAATCCTCCACGATCCAGGTGTCCTTGGTGCCGCCGCCCTGGGACGAGTTGACCACCAGCGAGCCTTCGCGCAGCGCCACACGGGTCAGACCTCCGGGCACCAGGCGAGTCTCGCGGCCAGACAGGACGAACGGACGCAAGTCGATGTGCCGTGGCGCGATGCCGTTCTCGACGAAGGTGGGACAGGTCGACAGCGACAGGGTCGGCTGGGCGATATAGGCCTCCGGCTTGGCCATCAGACGCTCGCGGAACTTCTCGATTTCCGCCTTGCTCGCCGCCGGTCCGACCAGCATGCCGTAGCCGCCGGAGCCCTGGGCTTCCTTGACCACCAGTTGCGACAGGTTGGCCAGCACATGGGACAGCTCCTCGGGCTTGCGGCACTGCCAGGTCGGCACGTTCTTGAGGATGGCCTCCTCGTCCAGATAGAAGCGGATCATTTCGCCCACATAGGGGTAGATCGACTTGTCGTCCGCCACCCCCGTGCCTATGGCATTGGCCAGCACCACGTTGCCCGAACGGTAGGTCGACAACAGCCCGGGCACGCCGAGCATGGAGTCCGGGTTGAAGGCCAGGGGGTCGAGGAAGGCATCGTCGATCCGCCGGTAGACCACGTCCACCTGCTTGGCCCCGGCGGTGGTGCGCATGTACAACTTGTCGTCACGCACCAGCAGGTCGGCGCCTTCGACCAATTCCACGCCCATCTCGCGGGCCAGGAAGGCGTGCTCGAAGTAGGCGCTGTTGAAGCGCCCGGGTGTCAGCACCACCACGGTGGGGTTGTCCAGTGCGCTGGCGCTCTTCAAGGTGTCGAGCAGCAGACTGGGGTAGTGGTTGATCGGCGCCACCCGCTGGGCGGCGAACAGCTCGGGGAACAGGCGCATCATCATCTTGCGGTCCTCGAGCATATAACTGACGCCGCTCGGCGTGCGCAGGTTGTCCTCCAGCACGTAGTAGCTGCCGTCGCCATCGCGCACCAGATCGACCCCGGCGATATGGGCGTAGAGGTTGCGATGCAGGTCGAGCCCCTGCATCGCCAGCTGATAAGCCTCATTGGCCAGCACCTGCTCGGCCGGGATGACGCCGGCCTTGAGGATGCGCTGGTCATGGTAGAGGTCGGCGAGGAACATGTTCAGCGCCTGCACCCGCTGGATGCAGCCGCGCTCGACCATGCGCCACTCGCTGGCCGGAATGCTGCGCGGGATGATGTCGAAGGGAATCAGGCGCTCGGTGCCCTGGTCATCGCCATAGAGGGTGAAGGTGATGCCGGCGCGGTGGAACAGCAGGTCCGCCTCGCGTCTTCGCTGGGCCAGCGACTCCTTCGGCGTCTCGGCCAGCCAGCGCGAGAACTCGCGGTAATGTGCGCGGCATTCACCGTTCGCCAGATACATCTCGTCGTAGTGCGCGCGCGCCATGCCTACTCCTTGCCTCCGGATGCACTCGAGCCACACACGACCCGAGCCATCAGGCTAATCCCTATGAGATCAATCTGTTAGGCAACTGAAAAAGCAACCCGCACCCCCTCTGGCGGCGCATTGCGGCCGCCTTCGTCGAGTACGCCCCACGTCGCTCCAGCGAGGGTCGCAATCACCCATCATTTATTACCAGTATAGGCGCTACCCCATTCGGCGCCGGATACCCGACAAACATGATGGCCAGCGGTGGTCGTTGCGCCAGGCACGTCTCAGGCTTGGTTCAAGGGAAGGCCAGGCCCAGCCAATGCCGGTAAAAACCCCGAGCCACCTGATTGAGTGCCGCCACCCTGGCCGGCAGCTGATCGAGCATCTGCGCCACGCTCTGCTGGCTGGGCTGGTGCTCGTCGAGCAGATGCGCCCAGTCCTCGAGCCATAGGCGCACCAAGTCCTCGGTCATTTCCGGGTGCCCCTGCACGGCGAGGACCTTGTCTCCCCAGGCGAAGCCCTGGTTCTCGCACCAGCGGCTGCTCAGCAAAGGCTGGGCGCCGGGTGGCAAGGCGAAACTGTCGCCATGCCACTGAAAAATCGCAAACTCGGCCGGCAAGTGGGCCAGCCAGGGGCTGTCCGCCCCGCCACCGGTTCGCCGCAGCGGCTGCCAACCGCTTTCGGTGTAAGGCATGCGCCGCACCTCGGCGCCCAGGGCCCTGGCCAGCAGCTGGGCCCCCAGACAATGGCCGATCATGGGAATGTCGCGACGGATGAAATGCTGCAGGGCGGCGACTTCCGTGGCCAGCCAAGGCAGATCGTCGTTGACGCTCATCGGCCCGCCCATGATCGCCACGGCAAGCGGTCGGTCCAGGTCATAGTCGTCCAGCTCGCCGCGGTCGACGCGCAGCACGCTGAAATCGCGCCCCGCCTCCTCCAGCACCTGGGCCAAATAGCCCGGTGGGCAGTAGTCGATGTGAGTCAGAATCAGAATATCGGTCATAGCGGCCTCCGCCGCCCAGTCTGAAGCAAAGCACAGGCTTGGGTCGAGCAGAGGCAAGCACTAGGCAGAGGTACTACACGCCCCCATCGGCCAACGGTCGCTGGGGGCGGCTACGGGTGGAGTCGGCGACTAGGGCCGTGAAGCCTTGACCTCCTGCGTCACGCCCCAGCCATCCAGGGTACCGCCAAGCGGCAGCACCACCGACGCCAGGTCTTGCTCGAAATCGCCGATACCGGCGTGGGTCGCATACATCACCTTGCTGACTTGCAGGTGCCAGGCGCCGTCATCCCGCTCGGTCACCAAGGCGTGCAAGGATTCACCACGAAAATTTCTGGTCGCCTGACGGGCCCGCTCCTCATCGGGAAAAATGGCGTAGAACTCGATGGGGTGAAAGCTGGCGAAGTCGAATCCGCCCTCCTTCATCCGCCGCAATACTCCGCTGCTGACATCATCGTGCAAGGCTGTGCTCATGAAGTGATCTCCTCAGGCGATGGATGGATAAACCGCTTTCCCATTGCAACCGTCATTACTGCGGCGGTGTCGCGACACCAGTTGCGGTGCCGCCCGAGAATCAAGCAAGGGCTGCTTGATGTGTCATAAGCCAGACCTGAAGCCAGGGCTGGTCGACGTGGAGTCATTCAGATCGAAAAACTCGGAGCCGTCCACTGTAGGGTAGTCCGAGGCCGGAAAATTTGCCGCCCTCGCGCATGACTTCTGCCGCAACCGGCGATCGACGGCGCCCCGGGTCCACACGCTCGGACTGCTGCCCGGCGCGCCAGCCTGACACTGGAGCCTCGTCGCTCTGCGACGGGAGGGTTATCCTAGGCCGCATATTCTGGCCCCAGGCATCCACCAAGGAAGGAAAGATGAAGAAAGTTGTCCCCGCGCTCACCACCCTGATCCTCTTCTGCGCCTATACCCTTTACGTCATGCTCAACGCGGAACAGTCGCTGATCCAGTTCGGCATCCAGCTCATGTCACGCCCGGATACGGCGCAGGTGGTCATCGATCTCTATATCCTTGCCGGGCTCGCCTGCATCTGGATGTACCGGGATGCCCAGTCGCGAGGCAAGACCATCGGCTATCTGCTGCCCTTCTTCGCCATCACGGCGGTGTTCGTGTCCGTGGGACCGCTGCTATACATCGTGACCAGGGGCCTCTCGAAAGACGGCAGCGGGCAAAACGCCTAGCAAGACCGCCCTGCACCCTTCGCCCAAGGGGCGCGCCCCTCGACCCTATGGCCCTATCGCCGCCAACGCCCGCTGCAGGTCCCGGCGCAGGTCCTCGACATGCTCGATACCCACCGACAGCCGCACTAGGTTGTCTGTGATGCCGAGCTGCACGCGGCGCTCGGGCGGGATGGAGGCGTGGGTCATCCTCGCCGGCTGGCTGATCAGGCTCTCCACCCCGCCCAGGCTCTCGGCCAGGGTGAACAGCTCCGTGGCCTCGAGAAAGCGCCGAGTGCCCTCGGCGTCGGTAGCCAGGTAGAGGGTCAGCAGGCCGCCGAAGCCACGCATCTGGCGCTTGGCCAGCTCGTGCTGCGGGTGGCTGGCGAGACCGGGGTAGAGCACCGAGGCCACCTGCGGCTGGTGCTCCAGCCAGGCGGCCAGCTCGCCGGCGTTGTCGACATGGCGTTGCAGGCGCAGCGCCAGGGTGCGCATACCGCGCAGGCAGAGGAAACTGGAGAAGGGATCGAGGATGGCACCCACCGAGTTCTGCAGGAAGGCCAGCTGCTCGGCCAGCTCCGGCCGGTCGGCCACCGCCACCAGCCCGGCGATCACGTCGGAGTGGCCGTTGAGGTACTTGGTGGCCGAGTGCAACACGATGTCGAAACCCTGCTCCAGCGGCCGCTGCAGGTAGGGCGAGGCGAAGGTGTTGTCGGCCACGGTGAGGATGCCGCGCGCGCGCCCGAGCCGGCCGACCTCGGCCAGGTCGCAGAGCTTCAGGGTCGGGTTGGTCGGCGTCTCGACCCAGATCATCCGGGTCTCGGGCCTGAGCGCGGCGGCCAGAGTGGCGGCATCGGCATCGGCCGGCACATAGCTGATCTGCAGGCCGGCGCCGGGCTTGCGTACCCGCTCGAACAGGCGGTAGGTGCCGCCGTAGAGGTCGTCCACCGCGACCATGTGGCTGCCCGCCGGCAGCAGCTCCAGCACCGTGGCGCAGGCCGCCAGACCGGAGGCGAAGGCATAGCCCTGGGCGCCCCCCTCAAGCTCGGCGATGGCCCGCTCCAGGGCCTGGCGCGTGGGGTTCTGGCTGCGCCCGTACTCGTAGCCGGCATGCACGCCGGGCGACTGCTGGCGGAAGGTCGAGCTGGCATAGATCGGCGGCATCACCGCGCCGGTCCAGTCCGGCTCGTAGCCGGCGTGCACGGTCAGGGTTTCGAACTCGCTCATGCTGCCTCCTGGGGTAAATAGCCCGTAGGGTGGGTTAGCCGCGCTGCGGCGTAATCCACCCTACGTAAGGCTCCGACGCGGTCTCGAATGAAACGGCTACCGCCCCTAGCGCAGGGTGCGGCGCCAGAGGTTGAGCACATCGCTCTTGGTGATCAGGCCGAGAAAGCGGCCGTTCTCGACGATCAGCGCCACATGGCCCTCGTCGAAGGTCTGCAGCAGGCGCTGCAGCGGCACGTCCGGGTCCAGGGTCTGCAACCCGGTCACCATGGCCTCGCGCACCGGCGACTGGAAGTGCTCCGGGGCGTCCTTGACCGCGCGCAGCAGGTCCCATTCGTCGATCAGCCCCACCACCCGGTCGCCGTCCATCACCGGCACCTGGTCGATGTCATGGAAGCGCATGCGCCCGTACACCACCTCCAGGGATTCGTTGGGCTTGCAGGTGACGGTCGCCCCCTCGTCGTAGCGGCGGGCGATCAGGTCGCGCAGGTTGCCCTCCCTGGGCCGCTCGATCAGCCCCTGGTCGAGCATCCAGTAGTCGTTGAACATCTTCGACAGGTACTTGTTGCCACTGTCGCAGACGAAGGTCAGCACCCGCTTGGCCTCGCGCTGCTCGCGGCAGTAGCGCAGGGCGGCGGCCAGCAGGGTGCCGGAGGAGGAGCCAGCCAGCACACCCTCCTCCTTGAGCAGCAGGCGCGCGGTGTGCAGGCTCTCGGCATCGGGGATGCGGTAGGCGCGCTTGACCAGGTCGAAATCGGCCAGGCCCGGGACGAAATCCTCGCCGATGCCCTCCACCAGCCAGCTGCCCGCCTCACCGGTGCAGCCGGTCTCGACGAAGTCGGCCAGCACCGAGCCCTCGGGGTCGGCCAGGATCATCTCCATTTCCGGCGCCACGCGCTGGAAGAAGCGCGTCAGGCCGCCCAGGGTGCCGCCTGAGCCGACGCCCACCACCACCGCGTCGAGGCGTTCGTCGAGCTGGCGCCAGATCTCCGGGCCGGTACCGCTCTCGTGGGCCCAGGCGTTAGCCGGGTTGTTGAACTGGTCGATGTAGAAGGCATCGGGCATCCCTTCGGCGATGCTGCGGGCCAGGTCCTGGTAATACTCGGGGTGGCCCTTGCCGACATCCGAGCGGGTCAGGCGGACCTCGGCGCCGAGCGCCTTGAGGTGGAATACCTTCTCCCGGCTCATCTTGTCCGGCACCACCAGCAGCATGCGGTAGCCCTTCTGCGCCGCCACCAGGGCCAGCCCCAGGCCCGTATTGCCGGCGGTGGCCTCGATGATGGTGCCGCCGGGTTTGAGCTCGCCGCTGCGCTCGGCGGCCTCGATCATGGTCAGGGCGATGCGATCCTTGATCGAGCCGCCGGGGTTCTGGTTCTCCAGCTTGACGAACAGCTCGCAGGGGCCGGTATCCAGGTGGGTGAGCGGCAGGATCGGCGTGTTGCCTATCATCTCGAGTATGGGGCTGCTGGGCATGGGCTTGACCCTCTGCAGTGCGGTGAGTGCGCCGTGGCCCGGGGCGTCCGCACGGGCCGGGGTCCATGCACGCCGGGAACAGCGGAGCGGCCATGGCATAGTTATAGGCACTGCACCGTCCCTCGGCCAGCCGCGACCGCGGATGCCCGGGTATGCCCGAATCGCCGGCGCCAGCAACACGGCCGCTGGCGCCGGGTATGCCGCCGGTCGGGCGGGCTACGCGCAGACAAAGAAAAAGGACCCGAAGGTCCTTTTTCATTCGCCTGACGGCTCAGTCGTTGCTCGGCTTGTTGATCGCCTGCAACACATACTGCGGCAGGGCGAAGGCGCCCTGGTGGATCTCCGGGTTGTAGTAGCGGGTGACGATGCCGCTGCCGGCGAAGCGCTGGCGCAGGGTCTCCAGCGACAGCTTGCGGTAGCCGGCGTCGGTGCTGCCCCAGGCGAAGGTCATGCTGCCGCCGATATAGGTCGGCACCGCCGCCATGTAGAAGTGCCAGTCGGCGAACAGCCCGCGCATGCGCCCGGCGGTGGTCTGCACCTCGGCCAGCTGCATGAAGGGCGTGCCGTTCTGGGTGACCAGGATGCCGCCGTCGTTCAGGCAGCGGCGACAGGCCTGGTAGAAGTTCTCGGAGAACAGCACCTCGCCCGGGCCGATCGGGTCGGTGGAGTCGGAGATGATCACGTCGAACTTGTCTTCGCAGGTGGCGACGAAGCGCATGCCGTCGTCGATCACCAGGTTCAGACGCGGGTCCTCAAAGGCGCCACTGGAGTGGTTGGGCAAAAATTCCTTGCACATGTCGACCACGGTGCCGTCGATCTCGACCATGGTGACGTGCTCGACGCTGTCGTGCTTGCACACCTCGCGCAGCATGCCGCCGTCGCCGCCGCCGATGATCAGCACGCGCTTGGCCAGGCCGTGGGCCAGGATCGGCACGTGGGTGAGCATCTCGTGGTAGATGAACTCGTCGGCCTCGGTGGTCTGGATCACCCCGTCCAGGGCCATGACCCGGCCCATGCGGGCGTTCTCGAAGATCACCAGGTGCTGGTGCTCGGTGCGCACCTCGTGCAGCAGCTGGTCCATGCGAAAACGCTGGCCGTAGCCGTCGTAGAGGGTCTCTTGGTAGTCGCTCATGGGGTATCCCTCGGCAATGGGGTTGAGTACGCCGGGACGCCGTTGTCGGCAGCCGCCGTCCAGAAAAAGAAAGGCGCGCATTCTACGTCGCCGCGCATGACAGGTCGAACCTTGCTCGTTTGAAAGTCAGTTGTGCGCTGACAGCCGGGCGCCGGACGGTTATCGTCCGAGCATGACCGAGACCACGCCTGCCCCGCTGCGCTTGCCCTACCAGCCCCCCTGGCACTGGCAGCAGTTCCACGACCATCATGCCCTGCGCGCCCTGCCCGGCGTCGAACGCCTGGACGCCAAGGGCTACAGCCGCAGTTTCCGCCTGGACGGGGTCTGCGGCTGGTTCGCCGTGTCGCCGCTGCCCGCCGAGCCGGCCTTGCAGCTGCGCCATAGCGCATCGGCAGGCGCCTGCCTGCCGGCCCTGGTCATCCGGGTGCGGCGCATGTTCGACCTGGATGCCGAGCCGCTGCGCATCGCCGCCCATTTCGCCGCCGACGCCCAGCTCGGCCCGCTGGTGGCGCGCAATCCGGGCCTGCGCCTGCCGACCGCCTTCGATCCCTTCGAACAGGCGGTGCGGGCCATAGTCGGCCAGCAGGTGACGGTAAAGGCCGCGGTGACCATCGCCGGCCGCCTGGTGGCGCGCCTCGGCGAGCCGCTGGCGCAGGCGCCCGACGCCGCTATCACGCGGCTGTTTCCCAGCGCCGCGGCGCTGGCCGAGGCCAACCTGGACGGCATCGGCATGCCCGGCAAGCGCGTGCAGACGCTGCAGCACTTCGCCGCCCAGGTCGCCAGCGGCGCCCTGCGTCTCGACCTGGAGGACGGCCGCGAGGCGCTGATCGAACGCCTCTGCGCCCTGCCCGGCATCGGGCCCTGGACCGCCGAGTACATCGCCCTGCGCGCCTTCGGCGAGGCGGACGCCTTCCCCGCCAGCGACCTGGGACTGCTCAAGGCGCCGTTGTGGGGCGCAGGCGGCATCGCTGCCAAGCAACTCAAGGCCCGCGCCGAGGCCTGGCGGCCCTGGCGCGCCTATGCCGCCGCGCACCTGTGGCACAACTATGCGGGAGGTTGAAGGATGTTCTATCGCTACCACCACAGCCCCATCGGCCGCCTGCTGCTGGCCGGCGACGCCGGCGGCCTGCGCCAACTGGCCATGGAGATCGACGGCGAGCCCTGGCGGATCGGCGCAGACTGGCAAGCGGCCGGGGACGAACTGGACGACGTTTGCCGACAATTGGACGAGTATTTCGCCGGCCAGCGCCGGCGCTTCGAGCTGCGCCTGGCGCCCAGCGGCACGGCCTTCCAGCAGGCGGTCTGGCAGGCCCTGCAACGCATTGCCTACGGCCGGACCAGCAGCTACAGCGCCCTGGCCGCGCAGATCGCCCGGCCCAGGGCGGTACGCGCGGTGGGCGCGGCCAACGGCGCCAACCCCATCGCCATCGTCATCCCCTGTCACCGGGTGATCGGTCGCGACGGCAGCCTCACCGGCTACGCCGGTGGCCTGGCGCGCAAGGCCCTGCTGCTGCAACTCGAGGGCGCGTTGCCGCCGCAGCAGGCGCCGCTGGCGCTCTGAGCCTGTTCAGGGCGGCGCGATGCGCGCCAATACCCGCGCCGGCATCCGCAGCGGTCGCGCCAGGATCAGCCCCTCCCCCGAGGCCGGGTAGACACCGGTCAGCGCGGTGATGTTGACCTGATGGGACACCAGCACCATGACTGTGCCGGACATCAGGGCGTTCACGGCCGCCACCAGCTCGGCTGTCTGGGCGGCGGCCCGCGCGCGCTCGGCGAAGAAGGAATCCAGCGCCGGCAGGGGCTCGACCGGCCCCAGGCCCATCTCCTGTGCGGTGTCCCGGGCGCGGCACCAGCGGCTGCTGAGCAGGCGCGGCCGGGCTATGCCCTGGTCGCGCAGCAGTCGCCCCCAGCGCCGCGCCTGTTCGCGGCCGCGCTGGTCGAGGTTGCGCTGGGTCGCGCAGTCGCCCAGGTCGAAAAGCGCCGGGTCGCCCATGCCCGGCGCCGTGGCATGGCGCAACAGCAGCACGGCCCGCCCCTCGCGCAGGGCGTCCCAGGCGGCCTCATCGGCCCGGGCCTGGTCCGCCAGGGCCAGCCAGGCCAACAACAGCAGCGCGGCCGCGCGCCCCATGGGCTCAGAGGCGCACATTGCCCCGGGGACCTGCCAGCGCCCAGACGATCAGGCCGATCACCGGCAGGAGAACGATCAGCAGCACCCAGAGCACCTTCTTGCCGGTGTCGGTGCCGCTCTTGACCACGTTGATGATCGCCCAGATATCCAGCGCCAGGATGACCAGGCCGAGCAGGCCGTTGAGGGTGGTACCCATGGAGACACTCCTGTGTGAAGGGTTGCCCACCTAGGATAGCCGCCCCCGAGCGGAGGCTCGGGGGCGGCAGCGAGTGCCCGGCCCCCGCCTTGCCCGCCGCCTTACAGCCGGCCCGGATCGATCGCCGCGAAGCTGGCGACCGTCTCGTGACCGGCCAGCTCGCCGCCCTCGCGAGCCAGACCGACGGTTTGCAGGCCGGCCTGGCGGGCGGCGTCCAGCTCCTCGACTATGTCCGAGAGGAACAGGATCTCCCCGGCCGGGAGGCCGATGGCCTGGGCGATGCGGCGGTAGGAGTCGGCTTCGCGCTTGGGGCCGCTGGTGGTGTCGAAGTAGCCGGAGAACAGCGGGGTCAGGTCGCCGGCCTCGGAGCAACCGAAGATCAGCCGCTGAGCCTGGATCGAGCCGGAGGAATAGACGTACAGCCCGTAGCCCAGCTCCTTCCAGCGCTTGAGCGCCGCCACCGCGTCCGGGTAGACGTGCCCCTTGAGCTGACCGGCCTTATAACCCTCGGCCCAGACCATGCCCTGCAGCGCCTTGAGCGGCGTGGCCTTGCGGTCGGCGGCGATCCAGCCGAGGAGGATCTCGATGATCCGCTGCACGTCGGCCTCCGCCTCGCCGCTCTCGGCGCGCACCGCGGCCAGTTGCTCGGCCACCGGCGGCTCCTCGGCATGGCGGCGGACAAAGTCCGGCAGATGCTCGGCGGCATAGGGAAACAGCACGTCGAAGACGAAGCTCACCGCGCTGGTGGTGCCCTCGATATCGGTGAGGATGGCTTTGATCGGCATCTGCGGCTCCATCAGTCTTCCAGGCGCGGGAAGCGGCTGGCGATGTCCTCGCCGGTGAACTGGGCGACCCAGCCCTCGGGGTTGTTGAACAGGCGGATGGCCACGAAATGCGGGTGTTCGCCCATGTCGAACCAGTGGCGGGTGCCGGCCGGCACCGAGATCAGGTCGTTCTTCTCGCACAGCACGGCATAGACATGGTCGTCGATGTGCAGGGTGAACAGGCCGCGGCCGGCGACGAAGAAGCGCACCTCGTCCTCGGCGTGGCGGTGCTCGTCGAGGAACTTGGCGCGCAGCTCGGCCTTCTGCGGGTGATCGTCGCTGAGGCTGACCACATCGACCGTGACATAGCCGCGCTCGCTCATCAGCCGGTCGATCTGCGGCCGGTAGGCGGCGATCACCTCGTCCTGGCTGGCGCCGGGGGCGATGGGCGCCACCGCCTGCCAGCGCTCGAAGCGCACGCCGACCTCGGCCAGGGTGCTGGCGATGTCCTCGAGGTGGGTCAGCACCTTGTTCGGTTGTTCGGGGGAAGACTCGTGGTAGACGCTCAGGCTGCTCATGCTCGGGGCTCTCACATCAGGTGTCGTAGGCTGGGTAGAGGCGTATTGTGCCGGCACCCAGCGGGTTCTATGCAACGCCGGGTTTCGCTTCGCTCCACACCAGCCTACGGAAGTTCGTATCAGCGGGTGTGCAGGGCGCGCACCTTCAGCTCGCACTCGAAGAGGAACTCGAAGGCCTCGATCTGGCGCAGCGCGTCGCTCATGCGCGCGCCCCAGGTGTACAGGCCGTGGCCGCGGATCAGGTAGCCGACGCACTCCGGGTGCGCCTCCAGCCAGGGCTGCACCTTGGCCGCCAGGCGGGCGATGTCCTGGTCGTTGTCGAAGATCGGCACCTCGACCTGGGACTCGTGGGTGGTGACGCCGGAAAAGGCCTTCTGCAGCTCATAGTCGGCGAACACCAACGAATCGGCCAGGCACAGGCGCGACAGCACCGTGGCGTTGACCGAGTGGGTATGCAGCACCGCACCGATCTCCGGCTTCCAGCTGTACAGCTGGGTATGCAGCAGGGTCTCGGCCGAGGGCTTCTTGCCCGGCTCCAGGCTGCGCCCCTGCATGTCGGTGGCCAGCACGTCGTCCGGCCCCAGTTCGCCCTTGTGCTTGCCGGACACGGTCAGCAGCGCCTCGCTGGCCGACAGGCGCGCGGAGTAGTTGCTGCTGGTGGCCGGCGACCAACCGCGGCCGTAGAGGAAGCGGCCGGCCTCGATGATCTGTTGGGCGAGTTGTTCGCGGGTCGGGTTCATGGCCTCTCCTCGGGCAGGCGGGTCAGGGTGATGGCGGCGGCCGCCAGGGCGACCAGGCTGGCGATACTGAAGGTCCAGGCCGGTCCCAGGCTGTTCCAACTGTAACCGGAGTAGAGTGCGCCGAGGGCGCCGCCTATCCCGGCCAGGGTGGCGTAGAGGGCCTGGCCCTGGCCCTGCTGGCGGTCGGCGAAGCTGCGTTGGACGAAGTGGATGGCCGCGGCGTGGAAGCTGCCGAAGGTGGCCGCGTGCATGCACTGGGCCAGCAGCAACACCCACAGATGATCGGCCAGGTTGCCCAGCAGCAGCCAGCGCACGGCGGTGATCAGGAAGCTGGCCAGCAGCACGCTGCGCAGCGAATAGCGCGCCAGCAGCCGGGCCATGAACAGAAACAGCAGGATCTCGGCCACCACGCCCAGGGCCCAGAGTTGGCCGATCAGGCCGCGGGCGTAGCCTAGGGCCTCCAGGTGCAGGCTCAGGAAGGTGTAATAAGGGCCGTTGCTCAGCTGCATCAGCCCGACGCTGGCATAGAAGGCCAGGATGCCGGGGCGTCGCAGCTGCCTGAGGAAGCCGCCCAGCTGCGGGTCGCTCGGCCGTTGCTGCGGCTCGGCGCTGGGCACCCAGCAGCTGCTGAGCACTATGGCCGCCATGACCAGCACCAGGGTCCAGGGGAAGGCATCCAGGCTGATACGCTCGAACAGCTCGCCCAGGCCGACCACCGCGACGATGAAGCCGATGCTGCCCCACAGGCGGATCTCGCTGTAACGGGTGGCCCGTTCGCGCAGGTGGGCCAGGGTGATGACCTCGAACTGCGGCAGCACCGCATGCCAGAAGAAGGCGTGACTGGCCATGATCAGCGCCAGCCAGGCGTAGCTCTGGCTGACGAAGATGCCGGCGAAACACAGCAGGGTGCAGACCGCGCCGAAGCGCACGATGGCCAGGCGCCGACCAGTGTGGTCGCCCAGCCAGCCCCACAGGTTCGGCGCCAGGCAACGCATCAGCATGGGGATGGCCACCAGCTCGCCGATGCGCGCCGCGGAGAAGCCCAGGTGATCGAAGTACAGCGCCAGAAACGGCGCCGTGGCGCCGAGCAGGGAGAAGTAGCAGAAGTAGAAACCGGACAGGCGCCAGTAAGGCAAGGCGTGCGTCATGGCGTAGCCTGGGTCAAGCGTAGCGATATCCAGGATGGCAATTGTTGGGTTTCGCCGCGCGAAACCCAACCTGCACGACCGTTCACAGTTGCGGCAGCACCGGTGTGGCGACGCTGACGCCGGCGTTCTGGCCGCGGTGACGCAGCAGGTGGTCCATCAGCACGATGGCCATCATCGCCTCGGCGATCGGCGTGGCGCGGATGCCCACGCAGGGGTCGTGACGGCCCTTGGTGATCATCTCCACCGGATTGCCGTCGACATCGATCGAACGCCCCGGGGTGGTGATGCTGGAGGTCGGTTTGAGCGCCAGGTGGGCGACGATCGGCTGGCCAGAAGAGATGCCGCCGAGGATGCCGCCGGCGTTGTTCGACAGGAAGCCCTCCGGGGTCAGCTCGTCGCGGTGCTCGGTGCCGCGCTGGGCCACGCTGGCGAAGCCGGCGCCGATCTCCACGCCCTTGACCGCGTTGATGCTCATCAGGGCATGGGCCAGTTCGGCGTCCAGGCGGTCGAAGATCGGCTCGCCGAGGCCGGGCATCACGCCTTCGGCGACCACGGTGATCTTGGCCCCGACCGAATCCTGGTCGCGGCGCAGCTGATCCATGTAGGCCTCCAGCTCCGCCACCTTGTCCGGGTCGGGGCTGAAGAAGGCGTTCTGCTCGACGCTGCCCCAGCCCTTGAAGGGGATCTCGATCGGGCCCAGCTGGCTCATATAGCCGCGCACCTGGATGCCCTGGCTGGCCAGGTACTTCTTGGCGATGGCGCCGGCTGCCACGCGCATGGCGGTCTCGCGGGCCGAGCTGCGACCGCCGCCGCGGTAGTCGCGGATGCCGTACTTGTGGTGATAGCTGTAGTCGGCGTGGGCCGGGCGGAACAGGTCCTTGATCGCCGAGTAGTCCTTGGACTTCTGGTCGGTGTTGCGGATCAGCAGGCCGATGGCGCAGCCGGTGGTCCTGCCCTCGAACACCCCGGAGAGTATCTCCACCTCGTCGGCCTCCTGGCGCTGGGTGGTGTGGCGGCTGGTGCCCGGCTTGCGCCGGTCGAGGTCGCGCTGCAGGTCCTCCAGGCTCAGCTCCAGCCCCGGCGGGCAGCCGTCGACGATGGCGACCAGGGCCGGGCCATGGCTTTCGCCGGCGGTGGTGACGGTGAACAGCTTGCCGTAGGTGTTGCCGGACATGTGCAAAAGGCTCCGCGAAAATCGACTCCGGACCGGCCGCCACAGCGCGCCAGGCCCCACTCAATCAGGCCGGCGAGTATACCCCTGGCGCTCCTCCAGTTCACCCTCGATGCTAATGCCTCCGGCGGCGTGGCGGCCCCTGTCTGGAGCCGGCATGACGGGAGCACTTGCCTGCCCGCCTCCAGACTCGGGCAAAATGGCCGATATGCCGGGAATCAGCAGCGACCATGCGCACAGGATTGTCGATCATGACCGAACCCCAGGAGTCCCCCCTCGACACCGCGGCCCCAGCCGCCAGCGAACAGGCTCACCCCTGGGCAGGCCTGGGGGCCGAGCGGTTCCAGCTGCTGCGCCTGGCGCCGCTGCCGGTCGACCGCCATACCGGCCCACGGCCGCTGCGTTTCGCCGAGCTGGGCCGGGTGGAGCGCCACGACAAGGCCCAGAGCCTGCTGCGCCTGAGCCTGCGCCTGCCCGACCAGCGCCTGCGCCCGGAACAGAACCTGCTGGAGGTGTGGATCGACCACCGCGCCAAGGAGGTGCGCTTCGGCCCAGACCAGGGCCTGCACACCGAGCCCGGCAACCGCGGCCTGGGGCGCTTCCTGCTGGCCCAGGGCATCGCCTGGGCCAAGCAGCACGGTACCCACTACCAGATGGAGGGCGCTGCTCTGCCGGCCAGGGACGCCCTCGACGAGGCGGCCCGCGCCCGCCGCGATCACTGCCTGCAGGCCCAGGGCTTCGTGCTCGAGTACCTCGACCCGCTGCAACTCAAGGCCCGCTACTCCGCTCCCCGAGTCGCGGCGCTGCACGAGGACTGGCAGGCCGACAAGGTGCAGACCGTCGATAACCTGGAAGCGGCGAGCATGCTGCAGCGAGCCGATCGAGCCCTGCACGAGCAGGAGGTGAAGGTGCGCAAGCTGGAAGAGCGCATCGATAGCCTCAAGCGCGAGGATGGCACCCTGCGTTTCACCATCGCCTGCCTGGTGGCCTTCAGCCTGTTCCAGGCCGGCTTGCTGATCTGGATCGCCACGCGCTAGCTGAGACGCGACTGGAACAGCGCCTGATGCGCGCGACACTGCTGGGCCGCCAGCAGGAACACGCCATGACCGCCGCGCTCGAAATCTAGCCAGGTGAAATCCACCTCGGGGTACAGCACCTCGACATGCACCTGGCTGTTACCGACCTCGACGATCAGCAGGCCCTTCTCGGTGAGGTGGTCGGCGGCCTCGGCCAGCATGCGGCGCACCAGGTCCAGACCATCGTCGCCGCAGGCCAGGCCCAGAGCCGGCTCGTGCTGGTACTCGGCGGGCATGTCGGCGAAATCCTCGGCGTCGACATAGGGCGGGTTGGACACTATCAGGTCGAAACGCTGGCCCGGAAGGCCGGCGAAGCCGTCGCCCTGCACCGTGTAGACACGCTCCTCCAGCCCATGCCGTTCGATGTTCTGGTTGGCCACCTCCAGCGCCTCGAACGACAGGTCGCCCAGCACCACCTCGGCCTCGGGGAACTCGTAGGCGCAGGCGATGCCGATGCAGCCCGAGCCGGTGCACAGGTCGAGGATGCGCGCCGGCTCCGCCGGCAGCCAGGGGTGAAAGTGCCGGTCGATCAGTTCGGCAATCGGCGAGCGGGGAATCAGCACCCGCTCATCGACCAGGAACGGCAGACCGCAGAACCAGGCTTCGCCGAGCAGGTAGGCGGTCGGCACCCGCTCACCGATGCGCCGTTCGAGCAAGCTCTGGAGCCGCTCATGCTCGTCGTCCTCCAGACGGCAGTCGAGGTAGCCGTCGGCGATTTCCCAGGGCAGGTGCAGGGCGCCGAGCACCAGTTGCCGCGCCTCGTCCCACGCATTGTCGGTGCCGTGACCGAAAAACAGCCCTTCCTCATGAAAGCGGCTGACTGCCCAGCGAATGTAATCGCGCAGGGTGCGCAGGCGGGTTTGGCGGGCGGGTATCGGGTCGGTCACAGGCGGTCTCCGGAAAAATAGCGGCCAGTTTAGCCGAAGCCTGCACGCACGACGCATTGCCGCACGAAAACGCCGCACTGGCACGAAAGTACTGCTGCCCAAGCCCGGGGCGCACCGATATAATTTGAAACGATTTCTTAACCCTTCCCTGCCCCTTCCTCGAGACTACCTGCAAATGGTCATAGAACCCTTTTCGCTCACGGGCTTGCTCGTGCTGGCGATATTCCTAATTGGAATGACGCTTATAGTTTTTGAAGCACAATTAGAGATGGATAAGTTCAAGCCGGCCATGTTCATGATGTCCGGCTTGATCGTAATCGGCGCCCACTACGCCCTCACCGACCCCAACGGGTTTCAGTATTTCCTCCACGCCCAGAGCGAGACCAAGGAGGAGCTGTTCGGCCTGATCGCCTTCATGGCCTTCATGTGGATGGTGGTGGAGCTGCTCAACGAGCGGAACGTGTTCACCGCACTGAACGGCTACCTGATGCGCAAGGGCCTGGGCGCCAGGGGCATGTTCTGGGCCACCGGGGCGCTGTCGGCGCTGCTCTCGCCCTTCCTCAACAACATCACCACGGCGATGATCTTCGGCAAGACGGTCAAGAGCATCTCCGTGCACCAGCGCTACACCCATGTGGCGCTGTGCAACATAGTCGTGGCGTCCAACTCCGGCGTGTGGTTTCTCGGCACCTCCACCAGCCTGATGGTGGTGCTGGCCGGCAAGATCAGCATCGCCGGGCTCTTGCTGCTGATCCCCTCGGCGCTGATCGGCTGGCTGCTGTTCGCCGCCACCCTGCACCTGTTCTACCTGCGCAAGCTCGACGGCGAGCGCCTGATCCACCGGGCCGAGCAATCGGAAACCGCGCTCAAGCCCGGCGGCGCGGGCCTGGCCGTGGTCGGCCTGGTGTCCATTGTCGGTGCGGTGCTGAGCAACATCCTGCTCAAGGTCAGCATCGAGTTCGCCATCGGCATCGCTCTGGGCATGGTGGCGCTCTACGCCTGGCTGCTAATGCACCGCGGTATCGAGCTGCCCTGGCAGGATCAGCTGCAGAAGGTCGAGTGGAACGCCCTGCTGTTCTTCATCGGCATCATCACCTCGGTCTCGGCCCTCAACCACGTCGGCTGGCTGACCTACATCTCGCAGTTGTTCGAGCTGATGAGCCCGACGGCCGTCAACATGATCCTCGGCGTCGCCTCCGGGGTGATGGACAACGTGCCGGTGGAGGCCGCGGCGCTGATGTCCAACCCGCAGCTGGGCCTGGACCAGTGGGCGCTGAACGCGCTGATGGTGGGGATCGGCGGCTCGCTGACGGTGGTCGGTTCGGCCGCCGGGGTGATGGCCATGTCCCTGGACAAGAGCTACAGCTTCGGCGTGCACCTGAAGTTCCTGCCGGCCATCCTGGTCAACTTCTTCGGCTCGCTGGGCGTCTGGTACCTGCAGTTCCAGGTGTTCGGCCTCTACTAAGCCGGGGCGGCCAGGCTCTCCGGCCGCCTGTCGTTTCCCGTCCCGGCAGCCCCCCGCCGGGGCGGGAACCTAGGCAACCTGCCACCGTGCGAAGCCCCCCGCGCGCCCGTAAGGACGACCTCAACCGCACACGGGGAGGTTCACAGCGGCCCCGCACAAGAGGACAATGAAGCCTGTGGTCCGCGCCTGCGAGGAAGTTCCCCCATGTCACATCCGCAAACCCTGTTCCAACTCACCGGCCGTACCCACGCGCCCGCCAGCCTGGGCAATGCGACCCTGGTGATCATCGACGCGCAGGAGGAGTACCGCAGCGGCGTACTGCAGCTGCCCGGCCTGGATGAGGCCCTCGCGGAGATCGCCAAGCTGCTGGCGGCGGCCCGCGACACGGGTGCCGGCATCGTCCATATCAAGCACCTGGGCATTCCCGGCGGCCTGCTCGACCCCAGCGGCCCACGCGGCCGACCGCTGCCGGAGGTCGCGCCGCTGCCCGGCGAGACCGTGGTGGAGAAACGCCTGCCCAATGCCTTCGCCGGCACCGAACTGCACGAGCGCCTGCAGGCGCTGGGCCACCTGGACCTGATCGTCTGCGGCTTCATGACCCACTCGAGCATCAGCACCACGGTGCGCGCCGCCAAGGACTACGGCTACCGCTGCACCCTGGTCGATGCCGCCTGCGCCACCCGCGACCTGCCGACCCCGGACGGCCAGGTGATTGCCGCCGCCGAGGTGCACCGCATCGAGATGATCGCCCTGGCCGACAACTTCGCCGCCCTGGTGCCGCAAGCCAGCGCGCTGATCTGAGCCTCCCCGATCGACGCACTGCCGGCGCCGATCGGACACCAGCGCAGAGCAGCACGGAGCGACCAGGACGCCGACCGGCGCACGGCAATCGGCGGAACCGCGGCGTAACCTCCCGGTCTTACCGCCGATAGCCACTGAGGAAGTCGGAATGAAGCTATCCGATGATTTCGATGCCCGCCGCCTGCGCCCACGCAGCTATCGCAACTGGCGCCTGCGCCTGGCAGCCATGCTCGGTGCGCTGCTGGCCGCCCTCGGCGTACTGCTGGCCATGGCCGGGGCCGCCACCCTGCTGGGGCGTCCCCCGGCACTGGGCACGCTGAACGATTCGCCCGGCGCCGCCATCGTGCTGCTGACGGCGGGCCTGGTACTACTGTGGCTGGGCATCGGGGTCTGGCGCCTGTGCCGGCGCCGCCTGCGCCGTCCCAGCGACCTGAGCCTGGCACCGCACCTAATGAAGAAGCGCAACTGATCGGCAGAGCAACCCGGCCGCCACCTTGGTTACACTAGCGGCCTTCGCGGAGGCCCAGATGCAAGACGACGATTTTTCCCTGTTCCAAGCCGAACTGCGCGGCGTCAAGCCGCTCAAGCATGACCGTGCCGACACCGGCAAGGCCAAGCCCGACCGTGCACGCCTGGCCACCCTGCGCCAGGCCGCCTCGGTGCGCGTCGAGTCGATCAAGGTCGACGGCCTGTCCGACCAGTTCGTCATCGACGTCGGCGCCGAGGATCCCCTGCACTGGGCCGCCAATGGCGTCCAGGAAGGCCAGATGCGCAAGCTCAAGCTCGGCCAGATTCCCTTCGACGGCAGTCTCGACCTGCACGGCATGAACGTGGAGAAGGCCCGCGACACCCTGTGGGAATTCCTCGCCGAAGCGGCCAAGTTCGAAGTGCGCTGCGTGCGCGTCACCCACGGCAAGGCGGTGCGCATGGACGGCCGCAAGCCGATGATCAAGAGCCACGTCAACACCTGGCTGCGCCAGCATCCGCAGGTGCTCGGCTTCACCTCCTGCCTGGCCAAGCACGGTGGTACCGGCGCGGTCTATGTGATGCTCAAGCGCACCATGATGGATGGCCGCGACGAATAACGGCGCATCCCGCACTCTTGCCAGCACGGCGGCCGCGCCCTACCCTGCGCGTCTGCCCCTTAGTAAGGTCCACAGGTAGATCCATGTCCCTGGAACAGCATTACACCGCGATTCTCGGCCAACTCGGCGAGGACGCCTCCCGCGAAGGCCTGCTCGACACGCCCAAGCGCGCCGCCAAAGCCATGCAGTACCTCTGCCGCGGCTACCAGCAAACCCTGGAAGAAGTCACCAACGGCGCCCTGTTCAGCTCCGACAACAGCGAGATGGTGCTGGTGAAGAACGTCGAGCTGTACTCGCTGTGCGAGCACCACCTGCTACCGTTCATCGGCAAGGCCCATGTCGCCTATATCCCCAACGGCAAGGTCCTGGGCCTGTCCAAGGTGGCGCGCATCGTCGACATGTTTGCCCGCCGCCTGCAGATCCAGGAAAACCTCGGCCAGCAGATCGCCGAGGCCGTGCAGGAAGTCACCGGCGCCCTGGGCGTCGCGGTGGTGATCGAGGCCCAGCACATGTGCATGATGATGCGCGGCGTGGAGAAGCAGAACTCCTCCATGGTCACCTCGGTGATGCTCGGCGAATTCCGCAAGAACGCCGCCACCCGCAGCGAGTTCCTCAGCCTGATCCGCAACTGACCGAGCTGCGCCGTACAAAATAACCGGCCTTGCGCCGGTTTTTTTGTGGTTCGCAGTCCTAGCCCCGAGGCCGTTGCCGCAATGGCTCCAGCAGCGGCGACAGGCCGTTATGGTCGATCTCCTGCATCAGCGCCAGCAGCCGGCCGATCTCCCCGGCAGGGAAGCCCTCGCGGGCGAACCAGTTGAGATAGCGACCCGGCAGGTCGGCGATCAACCACCCCTTGTACTTGCCGAAGGGCATCTCGCGGGTCACCAGCAACTGCAGGTCTTCGGGCTTCATTCGGTGCTCACCTTGGGCTGGCTCGGCGGGACGGCCGGGCGGTTGTCGACAAGGACCGAATTATGCCCAAAACCGCCGTGCTGTACCGCCATCGTCCCTCGCCGTTCAGCGCAGACGCAGGCCAGGAGCGACGAACTCGGTTAAGCTGCGCGCCGGCTAATTTTCACCCCTGGGAGTTTCCACGATGGTTATCAAAGCACTGCGCATCGGTCTCGGCCAGTTGATCGTCTTCCTCGACTTCATCAGCCGCCCGCGCAAGCTCAAGCGCTCGCCGGCGGCGCAAGCCGCGGTCGAGCAGGCTGCCGCAGGTCTGGCGCTGTATCAGTTTCACGCCTGCCCATTCTGCGTGAAGACCCGCCGCACCCTGCACAAGCTGAACGTGCCGGTCAGCCTGCGCGACGCCAAGAACGACGCCCAGCACCGCCAAGCGCTGCTGGAACAAGGGGGCAAGATCAAGGTGCCCTGCCTACGCATCGAGGAAAACGGCCAGAGCACCTGGCTGTATGAGTCGAAGGCGATCATCGCCTACCTGCAGCAGCGCTTCGCCAACGCCTGACAGACGGCACGGCTCCGCGCCAGGCACCCAAACACTGCTGGATAAGGCCACGGCTTTGGCCGGGAGCCCCCCCTACCCCTGATCCAGAGAAAAACCTTCCTGGCGCATCCTGACCATCAACGCCTGCCACCCCGGCAGGCGCGCGGTATCGCCGGTGCGTTGCAGCCTGCCATCCTTGACCTGGTAGAGCCCATGGGCGTCGAAGGCATAGAGCAGGACCAGGTCCCGCCGTTGCGACGCAGGAAGCATGGCGCTGTCCAGATTATCCAGAATCAAAGGCTCCGCACCTGGCGCGGCATAGTAGCTGAGGACCATATGTGCCTGGTCGCGCGTCATCTCGCGGGCATAGGTGATGCGCAAGCGCTCTTCCGGCACGCCTAACTTGCGCAGGGTGAAGTACTTGGCCAGGGAAAAGTCCTCGCAGTCCCCTGCTCCCTGCACCAGGGTCTCGATCGGCGTCGCCCAGTAATCGCTCTGCTTCCACAGCACCGCGTCGCTCCTGAAATGCAACTCGCGGTTGAAGTACTGGTTGACCGCCTCCAGCTTGTCCCGCTCGGACAGATAGCGGCTGCTCTCGATCAGTTGATTCCACGACAGCAAGCGATCTTTTGCCGGCCCCTGCCGCCCATAACGCTTTTCGGCCTTGCGCATGATCTGGTCGAAACTCCAGCTGGCCTTGGCTTCGGCCGCGCCAAGCAGCATGCTGGTGCCGAGGGTAGTGAGTGCGACTGCCCGGCACAGCGCACCGGTACATCTGGTCTTGAGGAGTTGTCTGAGCAGCACGTGAGATCTCCGTGAACAGAGCCGCAGCCAAGTTCAATCGAGTAGATCATTCCGTTGAGTGGCTGGATGAAGCGTTCAGTATCCGCAGCCAATCAGCGGTTTTCTGGAGCAGGTGGTGTTCAGACGTACCACTCTCCCGCCGATCGCCTGGTGCCTCCAGGCACCCTTCATCGCGAACGAGGCTAAGCACTCGTTCGTCCAGACTAACGTTTTCAGAGAGTTTCAAGCAAGGATGCTTGGTCGGGTTCCTGGCTCACATGAACCCAACCCCTGCGCCGACTTCCGGGTACCCGGGACAGGCCCTGAGTGCCCGGAACGGCACACTTCTCCACTCAATGCCAGCCGTGCTCAGCTCGTTCCCGATGTATCGGGGACAGATACTGCTTTTCAGGCTTCTGAATCGGCTGACTGTCTTCCCGTTCGAACTCAGGGCCTGCGGCGGTCGGCTTACGTTCGAGCATCTGCACGAAGCGCTCGCTTTCGTCGTCCATGCCTTGCAAGCCATCGAGTCGTTGGCTGTGGTATTGCAGCAGACGACCGCTACCACCCTCGGCCAGCAACAGAGCCGACTCTGTTTCGACCTGTGGTATGGGCGCGCTCACTGCTTGCCCGGATATGGCGGCTGCGAGTACGAACATCGTACCGCCGACTGCGAGGGTACTGATTGTCGGTTTCATGGTGCCATCCTCTTCTTTCCCCGATCCCCATGAATTGGATGAGCGCCCTCGGGTTTTGTTACGCGGCTTTTGCGTATCCGGACGGGCGGCCGTGTACATGGCAGAAGGCCACAAAGCCGCGTGTTACCTGGCTTTCTCGGTAGCCAGGAGCCAGTAACGCGCGCCCTTTATGCGCGATTGAACGCGACCAGGCGCATACCTTCGGAGGACATCGCCGATCTCTCCGACGAGGACAGCGGAACACCAGCCGACCTCGTCCACGCCGAGTACTCGACGGACCCTATCAGTCGAGCATGCCCACATGCCGCGGATGGCTGGCCACCCGCGCCAGCCAGGCCCTGATCGCCGGATAGTCGGCGAGATCGAAGCCGCCCTGGTCGGCGACGTGGGTATAGGCATACAGGGCGATATCGGCGATCGAGTACTGTTCGCCGACCAGATAGGGCGTGCGCTGCAGTTGCTGCTCCATCACCCTGAGGGCCTTGTAGCCGCGCCCGTGGCAGGCCAGGTATTCCTCGCGCCGCGCCTCGGGCAGCCCCTGGTACAGCTGGATGAAACGGGCCACCGCGACATAGGGTTCGTGGCTGTACTGCTCGAAGAACTGCCACTGCAACACCTGGGTGTGCAGGCGCGGTTCGCTCGGCAGGAATTCGCTGCCCTCGGCGAGGAAATGCAGGATGGCATTGGACTCCCACAGGCAACTGCCGTCGTCCAGTTCCAGCACCGGGATCTTGCCGTTGGGGTTCTTCGCCAGGAAGGTCTCGCTCTGGGTCTCGCCCTTGAGGATGTCCATCGCCACCCACTCGTAGGGCTGCTCCAGCAGGTGCAGCATCAGCTTGACCTTGTAACAATTGCCCGAGCGGGCGTCGCCGTAAACCTTGAGCATTCTCCTCTCCTCCCTTCCTGTGGTCTCTTATCTGCTATCTGCGTTGCACCGCCATGACCCGGGTTGCTCAGGCGGAAAGGCCGGACTGCGCCTGACGGATCACCTCGGCCAGGCGTTTGAGCCCCTCGCCCAGGCGCTCCGGCGCCACATGGCTGAAGTTCAGGCGCAGGTGCCCCGGATGGCGGTCCGGCTCGATAAAGAACGGCTCGCCCGGCATGAATGCGACGTTCTGCTCCAGCGCCGGCGTCAGCAGGGTCCGGGTATCCAGCGGCTGCTTGAGGGTCAGCCAGAAGAACAGCCCGCCCTGGGGAATCTGCCACTCGGCCAGATCGGCGAAATGCTCCAGCAGCGCCGCCTGCATGGCATCGCGGCGCAGCCGGTAGAAGTCGCGCAGCTCGACCAGATGGCCGCGATACTGCTCGCTGCCCAACCATTGCAAGGCCTGCCACTGGCCGATGCGGTTGGTGTGCAGGTCCGCCGACTGCTTCAGGCGCAGCAGGTAGGGGAACAGGTCGGGCGTGGCGATCAGGTAGCCGACGCGCAGGCCGGGCAGCAGCGTCTTGGATACGGTGCCGGTATAGATCCAGCTGGCCTTGCGCAGGCGGCTGACGATGGGGGTGGCCAGCGCCTCGTCGAACACCAGTTCGCGATAGGGCTCGTCCTCGATCAGGGTCACGCCGAACTCGTCCAGCAGCGCCGCCACGGCATCGCGCTTGGCCTCGCTGTAGCGGGTTCCGGACGGATTCTGGAAGGTCGGGATCAGGTAGGCGAAGGCCGGCTTGTGCCGCTCCAGACGCTGGCGCAAGGCTTCCAACTCGGGGCCGTCGGCCTCCTGGGGCACAGCGATACAATGGGCGCCGAACAGCTGGAAGGCCTGCAGGGCCGCCAGGTAGGTGGGCGCCTCCACAAGAACTTCCGTACCCGGGTCGATAAACAGCTTGCTGGCCAGGTCCAGGGTCTGCTGCGAGCCGCTGACGATCAGCACCTGGCTGGCCTCGCAGGGCACGCCCAGGGCGCGGGCCTCGGCGGCGATGATCTCGCGCAGGGCCGGCTCGCCCTCGCTCATGCCGTACTGACCCATGCTGGCCGGCATCTCGCGCCACTCGACCCTGGGCAGCATGGGCTCGGCAGGCAGGCCACCGGCAAACGACATGACTTCCGGACGCTGCGCCGCGGCGAGGATTTCACGGATCAGGGAGCTTTTCAGGCGGGCAACGCGTTCGGAGAAGGCCATGGGAGTCACCGGGGTGCTAAGTCGAGAATATTGGGTCAAACTGCTTGACCGAAACTACGACGCCCCGGACAGATACGTCAATATGCTTGACCTTAAAAGCCCGACCACTCAGCAGGCCGCCATGGAAGCCTTCTTCTTCGGCTACCAGGCATTCACCGCCAAGGCCGACGAGATGCTGGCGCGCCGCGGCCTGTCGCGGGTGCACCAACGCATCCTGTTCTTCATCGCCAAGTACCCGGGCCTGAGCGTCAAGCAGCTGCTCGGCTACCTGGGTGTGAGCAAGCAGGCCCTGAGCACGCCGCTGCGCCAGCTGCAGGAGATGCACCTGGTCAGCAGCGCCGCCGCCGCGGAGGACAAGCGCAAGCGCCTGCTCGGCATCACCGCCGAGGGCGCCAAGCTGGAACAGGCCCTGCGCCGCGAGCAGGCCAAGCTGCTGCAGCGGGCCTTCGCCGAGGCCGGCGAAGAGGCGGTCAGGGGCTGGTTGGAGGTCAATCTGGCCCTGAGCGGCAAGCGCCAGGTCAGTTCCGACCAGGAACGAGAAAGCCCGTAACTGTATCGGTCAACGCACCGCTTGCTGTACCGCGACGCCCGGGGAGTCGAGGCATAGGCTTGCAGTCATTGCCCACGAGTGTCCGCCATGACCGCCGAACTGCTGCTCGCCTTCGTTCTCTTCGCCTTTGTCACCTCGGTGACGCCGGGGCCTAACAACACCATGCTGCTCGCCTCCGGGGCCAACTTCGGCCTGCGCCGCACCCTGCCGCACATGCTCGGCATCAGCCTGGGCCTGATGCTGCTGGTGCTGGCGGTCGGCCTGGGCCTGGGCCAGCTGTTCGAGCAGGTGCCCGCGCTCTACGGCATCCTGCGTTACGTCGGCGCCGCCTACCTGCTGTACCTGGCCTGGAAGATCGCCCGGGCCGGCGCCCCCGACGGCCAGGCCGGCGAGCGCGGCAAACCCTTCAGCTTCCTCCAGGCGGCCGCCTTCCAGTGGGTCAATCCCAAGGCCTGGATCATGGCCATAGGCGCCATTACCACCTATACCCCTCAGGACGACTTCGTGGTCAACGTGCTGTGCATCGCGGCCCTGTTCGCCCTGGTCAACTGCCCAACCATGAGCGTCTGGACCGTGGCCGGCAGCCTGCTGCGCAGGTGGCTGAGCAGCCCGCGCCTGCTGCGCCGCTTCAATCTCGGCATGGCCCTGCTGCTGGTGGCCTCGCTGTATCCGATTCTCACCGACACCAAAGGAACCCTGTAATGAGCGAAGCGACCCAGGCCCAGCTACGCCCGCTGAGCGACAGCTCGACCTCGGCGGTGGTCGCCGGCTTCATCGGCATGCTCACCGGCTACACCAGCTCGCTGGTGCTGATGTTCCAGGCCGGCCAGGCCGCCGGACTGTCCAGCGGGCAGATTTCCTCGTGGATCTGGGCGCTGTCTATCGGCATGGCCATCGGCAGTATCGCCCTGTCGCTGCGCTACCGGGCGCCGGTGATGATCGCCTGGTCGACGCCGGGCGCGGCGTTGCTGATCAGCAGCCTGCCGGGGGTGCCTTATGGCGAGGCGATCGGCGCCTATATCCTCGCCTCGGCGCTGATCGTACTGATCGGCCTGACCGGCAGCTTCGAGCGCCTCATGCAGCGGATTCCCGGCTCCATCGCCGCCGCCCTGCTGGCCGGGGTGCTGTTC
This sequence comes from Pseudomonas sp. MBLB4123, assembly GCF_051904775.1. Classification (NCBI taxonomy): domain Bacteria; kingdom Pseudomonadati; phylum Pseudomonadota; class Gammaproteobacteria; order Pseudomonadales; family Pseudomonadaceae; genus Pseudomonas; species Pseudomonas sp. MBLB4123. Next base: position 665,126 of record NZ_CP196711.1, on the reverse strand, counting down.
AAGATCGGCCTGGAGATCTGCGGCGCCGCCGAACAGCAACCGCTGCTGGTGGTGGCCATGCTGCTCGCCTACCTGCTGGGCAAGCGCCTGTGGCCGCGCTACGCGGTGCTCGCCGCGCTGCTGGTCGGCTGCGGGCTGGCCGGCGTGTTCGGCCTGCTGGATTTCAGCGAATTCGAGTTGCAACTGGCCACGCCCGTATGGACCACCCCGGCCTTCTCCTGGGCGGCGGCCATCAGTATCGGCATCCCCCTGTTCATCGTCGCCATGGCCTCGCAGAACCTGCCAGGCATCGCCGTGCTACGCGCCAACGGCTACCACCAGGTGCCGGCCTCCCGGCTGCTCACCAGCACCGGCCTGATCTCGATCCTGCTGGCGCCCTTCGGCTCCCATGGCATCCACATGGCGGCCATCAGCGCGGCGATCTGCGCCGGCCCCGAGGCCCACGAGGACCCGAGCAAACGCTACACCGCCGCGGTCTGGTGCGGGGTGTTCTACGGCATCGCCGGGATCTTCGGCGCCACCCTCGCCGCGCTGTTCGCCGCCCTGCCCAAGGCGCTGATCCTGTCGGTCGCCGCCCTGGCGCTGTTCGCCTCGATCATCGGCGGCCTGACCCAGGCCATGGGCGAGCCCAAGGAACGCGAGGCGGCGCTGATCACCTTCCTGGTCACCGCCTCGGGCATGACCCTGCTGTCGGTCGGCTCGGCCTTCTGGGGCCTGGTCGCCGGCCTGCTCACCCTGTTCATCCTCAACTGGCGCAAGGCCTGAGCGGCGACGCCCGGCATGAAAAAGGCGCCTTCCGGCGCCTTTTTTCCGCCCGCCGTTCAGGCGGCCTCGGCCGCCAGCTGCCGGCCATGGGCGCGATTGACCCACCAGCCGAACAGCGCCGCGGTGAAGAACATGATGATGCTGTAGATCGCAGCCGGAATGGCCATGGTCGAGTTGTTCAGCAGCACCGGGCTCAGGGCCAGGGCGATGGCCAGGGTGCCGTTGTGGATGCCGATCTCCATGCCGATGGCGATGGCCTGGCGCAAGCTCAGCTTGAGCAGGCGCGGCACGTAGTAGCCCACCGCCAGGCTAAGCAGGTTGAAGGTCAGCGCGGCACCGCCGACCAGCGGGGCATAGTCGACGAAGGTCTGCCAGTCCTTGACCACCGCCAGGACGATGATCAGCAGCAGGAACAGGGCCGAGACCAGCTTCACCGGCTTCTGCATGCGCTCGGCGAAGCCGGGGAAGCGGCTGCGCAGCCACATGCCGACGGCCACCGGACCGAGGACGATGACGAATACCTGCAGCACCTTGCCGAACTGCAGCGGAATGGCCTGATCGCCGGTCATGAAGTGCATCAGCGCGAGGTTGACGATCAGCGGCATGGTGAGGATGGCGATCACCGAGTTGACCGCGGTCAGGGTGATGTTCAGCGCCACGTCGCCATGGGCCAGGTGGCTGTAGAGGTTGGCCGTGGTGCCGCCCGGCGAGGCGGCCAGCAGCATCAGGCCCACCGCCAGGGCCGGGGCCAGGCCGAAGACCTTGGTCAGGCCGAAACACAGCAGCGGCAGCAACAGCAACTGGCAGCCCAGGCCGATCAGCACCGGCCTGGGAAACTTCACCACCCGGGCGAAGTCCGCGATGCCGAGCGACAGGCCCAGGCCCAGCATGATGATGCCCAGGGCCACGGGCAAAAATAGCGTCAGTAGAGGATCAGCAGTCATGGTTACTCTTCCCTGGAGTGGAGAATACGATGGGGGCGATTCTGGCCAGACAGCGCCATGTTGCGCAGTGACTTTATCGGCCAAACAGGCGCCCCGCTACCGCGCCGAGAAAAAGCCGCCAGCGCGGGCAGCCATGCCGCGCCCGGCAAACCGGGTCAGATCGCCGTGGCGCCGCCATCCACCGCCAGGGCATGGCCGGTGGTGAAGGCCGCGCCATCGCTGCACAGGTAGAGCACCGCCGTGGCGATTTCCTCGACGGTGCCGATGCGCCCGACCGGGTGCATGGCGGCGGCGAACTCGCCCTTCTTCGGGTCGGCCTTGTAGGCGCGGCGGAACATGTCGGTGTCGATCACCGCCGGACACACCGCGTTGACCCGGACTTTCTTCTTCGCATACTCGATGGCCGCCGACTTGGTCAGGCCGATCACCGCGTGCTTGGAGGCAGCGTAGATGCTCATCTTCGGCGCCGCGCCGAGACCGGCGACCGAGGCGGTATTGACGATGGCGCCACCGCCCTGGGCCAGCAGCAGCGGAATCTGATGCTTCATGCACAGCCACACGCCCTTGACGTTGACCCCCATGATGGCGTCGAACTCGGCCTCGCTGCCCTCGGCCAACCTGCCCTTCTCGATCTCGATGCCGGCGTTGTTGAAGCAGTAGTCCAGGCGCCCGTAGGCGGCCAGAGTGGCCGCCATCAGCCCCTGCACCTCGGCGTCGCGGGTCACGTCGCACCCCACGAAGATCGCCTCACCGCCCCCCGCGCGGATCAGCTCGACGGTAGCCTCGCCGCCTGCCACGTCGACGTCGGAAACCACCACCCTGAGGCCCTCGCTGGCGAAGGCCAGGGCGGTGGCACGACCGATACCCGCGGCGGCGCCGGTGACCAGGGCCACCCGACCGGAAAAACTCAAGCTCATCTGTGTGTCCTCGCAAGGGCTGAAAGTCAGGGCCTGAGTCTAGTCAGAGAGTCGGGCGCCGTGGCAGCACTATCAGGACAGCGGTTGCCCGCTTATCCAGGCCATGGATTACGCCTCGGCCGGCTCCGTCCCGGTGACCGACAGCGGCCGCCAGCGGCGCAACAGCCAATACAGGGTGGGAATCACCAGCAGGGTGAAGAAGGTGCCGACCAGCAGGCCGCCGACTATCACCAGGCCGATCTGCTGGCGGCTCTCGGCGCCGGCGCCGCTGGCCAGGGCCAGGGGCAGCGAGCCCAGAACCATGGCCCCGGTGGTCATCAGGATCGGCCGCAGGCGCTGCGCCGCGGCCTGCAACACCGCCTCGCGCAGCGCCAGGCCACGGCGCAACAGCTGGTTGGCGAACTCGACGATGAGGATGCCGTGCTTGGTGATCAGGCCGATCAGGGTCACCAGGCCGACCTGGGAGTAGATATTCAGGGTGCCGCCGAACAGCCACAGGGCCAGCAAGGCGCCGGCCATCGACAACGGCACGCTGAACAGGATGATCAGCGGGTCGATGAAGCTCTCGAATTGCGCGGCCAGCACCAGGTAGATGAAGGCCAGGGCCAGGACGAAGGTCAGCGCGATGCCGGCGCTGGACTCCTTGAACTCCCGCGAGGTGCCGGCGTAGTCGAACAGGGTGCCCTCGGGGAAGAGCGCGCGGGCCTCGCGCTCCAGGTGATCGAGGGCCTCGCCGAGGGTATGGCCGGCACCGACGTTGGCGCTGAGAGTGACCGCGCGCAGCTGGTTGAAGTGGTTGAGCTCGCGCGGTGCCACGCTCTCGCGCACCTCGATCAGGTTGGACAGCTGCACCATGGCGCCCTCGTGGCCACGCACGTAGACGCGGTCGAGGTCGGCGGGATCGCTGCGGTCGACATCGGCCAGCTGCACCAGCACCTCGTACTGCTCGCCGAGGCGCTTGAAGCGGGTCACCTGGCGGCTGCCGAACAGGCTCTCCAGGCTGCGGCCGATGGTCGCCACATCGCTGCCTACCGCCACCGCCTGTTCGCGGTTGACGGTGACCTTGAGCTGCGGCGTGTTGAGCTTGAGGTCGCTGTCCAGGCTCTCCAGCCCCGGGTAATCGTCCAGGCGCACCAGCAGCGCCTCGACATAGCGCTCCAGCTCGGCGTACGCCAGAGGCGAGCGCACCACCAGGTTGACCGGCTGGCTGCGCACGCTCTGCCCCAGCGGCGGACGGTTGACCGGAAAGGCGCGGATGCCGGGGATGTCCAGCAGCCTGGGCAGCAGCTCCAGACGGATCTCGAACTGGCTGCGCTGGCGCTCGTCCCAGTCTTCCAGCTTCATGAAGGAGATGCCCTGGGTCACGGTGGGGAAGCCGGTGATCACCACGTAGCGGTTGGTCTCGGCAATGCTGGCGTAGACCGCCTCGATCTGTCGGGCGTAACGGCTGGTGTAGTCGAGGGTGGCGCCGTCCGGGGCGCTGTACACGCCGATGAGGGTGCCGGTGTCCTCGGTGGGCGCCAGCTCCGCCTTGAGCCCGGCGAACAGCCAGGCGCAGGCCAGCAGCAGCGCCGCCAGCAGCGCCAGGATCAGCCACCAGCGGTCCAGCGCCCCGGCCAGCAGCGCCTGGTAGCGCTCCGTCAGGCCGTGCAGGAAGTTTTCGATCAGACGGTAGGCGCGGCCATGGCGCTCAGCGGCCCCATGGGGCCTGAGCAGCTTGGCGCACATCATCGGCGACAGGGTCAGGGCGACGAAGCCGGACACCAGCACCGCGCCGGCCAGGGTCCAGGCGAACTCGGTGAACAGCTTGCCGGTGGTGCCGGGCATGAAACCTATGGGGGCATAGACCGCGGCCAGGGTCAGGGTCATGGCGATGACCGCGAAGGCGATCTCGCGACTGCCGGCCAGCGCCGCCTGCAGCGGCGCCAGACCGCCCTCCAGGTGGCGGTGGATGTTCTCCAGCATGACGATGGCGTCGTCCACCACCAGGCCGATGGCCAGGACCATGGCCAGCAGGGTCAGGGTATTGAGGGAGAAGCCCAGCACGGCCATCAAGGCGAAGGCGCCGATCAGCGACACCGGGATGGTCACCAGGGGGATCAGGGTGGCGCGCAGCGAGCGGAGGAACAGGAAGATGATCAGGATGACCAGCGCCACCGCCTCCCAGATGGTGGTGTAGACGTTGTCGATCGACTCGCGGACGAACAGCGAGCTGTCGTGGGCCACCGCCATCTGCATGCCCTCGGGGAGCAGCGCGCGCACGTCCGGCAGGGCCGCCTCGACCCCGTCGGAGATGTCCAGGGGGTTGGCGGTGGCCTGCTTGACCATGCCGATTACCACCGCCTGCTGGCCGTTGAAGCGCACCAGGCTGCGCTCGCTGGCCGGGCCGATCTCGGCGCGGCCGACGTCGGCCAAGCGCAGCAGGTAACCCTGGGAATCGTCGAGGATCAGCCGCTCGAACTCCTCGGCCGTACGCAGGTCGGTCTCCGACAGCAGGTTGAACTCGCGCTCCACCGACTCGATGCGCCCGGCCGGGATCTCCACGTTCTGCCGGCGCAGGGCCTCCTCCACGTCCTGCACCGTCAGGCCGTGGGCGGCCAGGCGCTCCGGGTCGAGCCAGATGCGCATGGCCGGGCTGCGCGCGCCGCGGATCTGCACCTCGGCCACCCCGGGGATGACCTGCAGGCGATCCTTGACCAGGCGCTCGAGCAGGTCGGTGATGGCCATCGCCGAGTGGCGCTCGCTGTAGAAGGCCAGGAACATCACCGGCTGGGCGTCGGCCTCGACCTTCTGCACCAGCGGTTCGTCGATCTCGTCCGGCAGCAGGCCGCGCACCCGGCCGAGGCGGTCGCGCACGTTGTTGGCCGCCTCGTCGGCATCGCTGCCCAGGCGAAACTGCGCGGTGATCTGCGTGCTTTCCGTGCGGCTGATGGAGCTGACGAAGTCCAGCCCCTCGATGCCCGACAGCACATCCTCGATCGGCTGGGCCACCTGGGACTCCATGATCTCCGGGCTGGCCCCCGGATAGCCGACGCTGACGGTGACGATGGGTACGTCGATGTTCGGGTACTCGCGCACCGTCAGGCGCTGGTAGGCCATCAGGCCGAGAAGCACCAGCACCAGGGACAGCACACTGGCGAACACCGGGCGGCGGATGCAGACATCCGCGAGGATCATGCCCCCGCTCCCGACGGCCGGGTACGCACCGCCATGCCCGGGCGGACCTTGTGCCAGCCGGCGCTGATCAGCGTCTCATCGCCACTCAACCCCTCGCGCACCTCGGCGCGCCCGCCCAGGCGGCGGCCGAGGCGGATCTCGCGCTGCTCGACCTTGCCGTCCACCACCAGGTTGACCAGCAGCCGCTCGCCCAGGGGCATCACCGCCTCCTCGGGAATCAGCAGCGCCTGCGGGCGCTCGGCGAGAATCACCGTGACCCGCACGAACTGCCCCGGCTTGAGGCGCAGCCCGGGGTTGCCCAGCTGGGCGCGAATCGCCTGGCTGCGTCCGGCCACGTCCAGCTGCGGGTTGATGGCACTGATCCGGCCGCGGAACACCTCATCGGCGAAGGCATCCAGGCGGATCTCCACGACCTGGCCCGGGCGAACCTGGCCCACCGCCTTCTGCGGCACGCGAAAGTCCAGCCTGAGCGGGTCGAGCACCTCCAGGTTGACGATGTCCTGACCCGCCTCGAGGTAGTCGCCGGGGCTGACCTGGCGCAGGCCGAGCAGGCCGTCGTAGGGGGCGCGAATCTGCGTCTTGTCCAGGCGGGCCCGGGCCAGGGCCAGGCTGGCGCGGCGGGCCTGGAGTTCGGCGCGGGCCTCGTCCAGCGCCTGGGCATTGCTGGCGCCGCGCTGGAACAGCAGCTGGCTGCGGCGAAAGTTGCTTGCCGCCAGGTCCAGGTTGGCCTGCGCCAGGGCCTGCTCGGCGCGGGCGATGGCGTCGTCCAGGCTGACCAGCAGGTCGCCGCTGCTGACGGCCTGGCCCTCGCGAAAATGCAGGCGGGCCAGGCGCCCATCGATCTCCGGGCGGATCATCACCGACTCGGCGGAGCGCAGGGAGCCGAAGGTGATCAGCTCGTCGCGCACCAGGCCGCGCTCGGGCCGCACCACCTCGACCAGGGGGCCCTGGCCGTTCTCCGCCGAGGCGACGGCGGCGGCCAGCGACAGGACGATGGCGACAAGGAAACGACAGGTACGGGCCGGCATGGCGGCTCCCTCGGGGCTGACGTGCTAAGTCTAGCCCCCTGCCGCCTTACGCTGGGTCGTAAACGGCGGCCGTTACTGGCGCATGCCCCGGCCGCCGATCAGCAGGCGCAGGCAGACGAAGTACAGCAGCGCGGTGGCCAGCACCATGAAGCCGATGGCCACGCCGATGCGGATGTCGGAGACGCCGAGGATGCCGTAGCGGAAGGCGTTGACCATGTGCAGGATGGGATTGGCCAGCGACACCGCCTGCCAGAACGGCGGCAACAGGGCGATCGAATAGAACACCCCGCCCAGGTAGGTCAGGGGCGTCAGCACGAAGGTCGGGATGATCGAGATGTCGTCGAAATTGCGGGCGAACACCGCGTTGACGAAGCCGCCGAGGGAGAAGATGGTGGCGGTCATCAGCACCACCAGTACCGTCACCCCGATGTGGTGCACCTGCAGCTGGGTGAAGAACAGCGACAGCAGGGTCACGATCAGCCCTACCGCCAGGCCACGCAGCACGCCGCCGATGACGAAGCCGACGAGGATGGTATGCGGCGACACCGGCGACACCATCAGCTCCTCGATCGAGCGCTGGAACTTGCTGCCGAAGAAGCTCGAGACCACGTTGCCGTAGGAGTTGGTGATCACCGACATCATGATCAGCCCCGGCACTATGTACTCCATGTAGCTGAAGCCGCCCATCTCGCCGATCCGCGAGCCGATCAGGTTACCGAAGATGACGAAGTACAGGACCATGGTGATGGCCGGCGGCAGCAGGGTCTGCGGCCAGATGCGGGTGAAGCGGCGCACCTCGCGGTAGACGATGGTGCGCAGCGCCACCCCGTTGGCGGCCAGCTCGGAATTCAGATGGGTCGTGCTCACACCGCCTCCTTGGCCAGATTCTTCTCGACCAGGGAAACGAACAGCTCCTCCAGGCGATTGGTCTTGTTGCGCAGGCTGAGCACCTCGATGTGCTGCTTGGCCAATTGGCGGAACAGCTCGCTCATGCCCTGAGTCTTCTCCACCTGCACCTCCAGGGTGTGATGGTCGAGCAGCTGGGCCGGATAGCCGTCCAACTGCGGCGCCACCAGCAGCGACTCCTTGAGGTCGAGCAGGAAGGTCTCCACGTGCAGCTTCTTCAGCAGCGCCTTCATGCTGGTGTTCTCGACGATGCGGCCGTGGTCGATGATGCCGATGTTGCGGCACAGCTGCTCGGCTTCCTCGAGGTAGTGAGTGGTGAGGATGATGGTGATGCCCTGCTGGTTCAGCTCGGTGAGGAAGCTCCACATCGAGCGGCGCAGCTCGATGTCCACCCCGGCGGTCGGTTCGTCGAGGATCAACAGGCGCGGCTGGTGCACCAGGGCGCGGGCGATCATCAGACGGCGCTTCATGCCGCCGGACAGCTCGCGCGAGGGCACGTTGCGCTTGTCCCACAGGCCCAGCTGCTTGAGGTACTGCTCGGCACGCGCCTTGGCGATCTTCGCCGGAATGCCGTAGTAGCCCGCCTGGGTGACGACTATGTCGAAGACCTTCTCGAACTGGTTGAAGTTGAATTCCTGGGGCACCACGCCCAGGCAGCGCTTGAGCGCCGAGGGCTGCTTGTCCAGGTCGTGGCCGAACACGCTCACCGTGCCGCCGCTCTTGTTCACCAGGGTGGAGAGGATGCCGATGGTGGTGGACTTGCCGGCGCCATTGGGGCCGAGCAAGGCGAAGAAGTCGCCTTCGGCCACATCCAGGTCGATGCCATGCAGGGCCTGAAAGCCGTTGCCGTAGGTCTTGGTCAGCTGCCGGATGGACAGAGCACTAGTCATGAGGGGGCACGCACACAATGAGAAGAACGGGTTAGATGGAGGCTGGCGCAGGCAATTGCAACTATCGCTTTCGAGTCGGCGAAAACGTCATCCAGGCGCCCCAGAGGCACGCCTCGTACAGAGTGCCGCACCTGGCACCCTACCACCATGAAATCAATAAGAAAGACGCGAATGCTGATGTTAGCTATCGATTCGATCAATAGGTGTTGCCGCAAGCGGAAAATCAGCGACGAGAAAACTGGACCGCGCCGCAACAGCTCCTATCGGCGCGGCTGCCGACAGTAGAATCGCCCCCCTCCGGCGAACTCGGCCGCCCCGGCCATGGTCATTATCGGTGATAGCGAACGTCCCCGGGGCGACCGTGCGCGCCGACTCGCCAGACTTGTCGCGCTTGCGCAGCGATGCCGGCTAAGCTCGTGCTATCGGTCTCTTTTCCTGGTCATGGAGGATTCTGCATGCTCGTTGCCTGGTTACTGGTCCTGCTGTTCGGCGTGGTCTATCTGGCCCACCGTCGTACCGCCCCCCTGCCCGCCCTGGCTATCGTGGCCGGCTACCTGTTGGCCATGGCGGCCTTCAGCCGCACGCCCGGCTGGCTGCTGACCCTGTTCTGGCTGCTGTGGCTCGCCGTGGCGCTGCCCCTGACGCTGCCGGAAATGCGCCGCAAGCGGCTGAGCGCACCACTGTTCGCCTGGTTCCAGAAGGTCCTGCCGCCGATGTCCGATACCGAACGGGAAGCCATCGAGGCCGGCACCGTGTGGTGGGATGGCGAGCTGTTCAGCGGCCGGCCGAACTGGAACAAGCTGCTCGACTACCCCAGACCGCGCCTCAGCGAGGAGGAACAGGCCTTTATCGACGGTCCCACCGAGGAGCTGTGCGCCCTGGTCAGCGACTGGCAGATCGGCCAGCAGCTGGACCTGCCAGCCAAGGCCTGGGAGCACATCAAGCGGCACGGTTTCTTCGCCCTGATCATTCCCAAGGAATACGGCGGCAAGGGCTTCTCCGCCTATGCCCACTCCCAGGTGGCGATGAAGCTGGCGACCCGCAGCGGCGACCTGGCCTCCACCGTGATGGTGCCCAACTCCCTGGGCCCGGCCGAGCTGCTGCTGCATTACGGCACCGACGAGCAGCGCCAGCACTACCTGCCCCGCCTGGCATCCGGGGAGGACATCCCCTGCTTCGCCCTGACCGGCCCGCTGGCCGGCTCCGATGCCGGCGCCATGCCGGACACCGGCATCGTCTGCAAGGGCCAGTGGCGCGGCGAGGAGGTCATCGGCCTGCGCCTGAACTGGGAGAAGCGCTATATCACCCTGGGCCCGGTGGCCACCCTGCTGGGTCTGGCGTTCAAGGCCTACGACCCCGACCATCTGCTCGGCGAGGAGGAGGACCTGGGCATCAGCCTGGCCCTGGTGCCCACCGACACCCCCGGGGTGGAGATCGGCCGGCGCCACCTGCCCCTCGGCGCCGCGTTCATGAACGGCCCCAACGCCGGCAAGGACGTGTTCATCCCGCTGGACTACCTGATCGGCGGCCCCGAGTACCTCGGCAAGGGCTGGATGATGCTGATGAACTGCCTGTCGGTGGGCCGCTCCATCTCCCTGCCGGCGGTGGGCACCGGCGCGGCCAAGTTCACCAGCCTCACCAGCGGCCAGTACAGCCAGGTGCGCGAGCAGTTCGGCGTGCCGCTGGCGGCCTTCGAAGGCATCCAGGAGGCTCTGGCGCGTATCGCCGGCAACGCCTGGCTAATGGACAGCGCGCGCATCCTCACCGCCCATGCAGTGGACCTGGGCGAGAAGCCCTCGGTACTCTCCGCGGTGCTCAAATACCATCTGACCGAGCGCGGCCGCGAATGCATCCAGCACGCCATGGACATCCACGGCGGCAAGGGCATCATCATGGGGCCGAGCAATTACCTGGCCCGCTCCTGGCAGGCCGCGCCGATCTTCATCACGGTGGAAGGCGCCAACATCCTCTCGCGCAACCTGATGATCTTCGGCCAGGGCGCGATCCGCTGCCATCCTTACGTGCTCAAGGAGATGGCGCTGGCCGGCCGCGATGACAGCCAGGCGGCACTGGAGGAATTCGACAAGCTGCTGCTGCAGCACATCGGCTTCGCCGTCGGCAACGCCGCCAGCAGCCTGCTCCTCAGCCTGAGCCTCGGCAGCACCGGCCAGGTGCCGGGCGACAACCTCAGCCAGCCGTATTTCCGCGCCCTCAATCGCCTGGCCGCGGCCTTCGCCCTGCTCGCCGACCTGAGCATGTTGCTCCTGGGCGGCGAGCTGAAGCGCCGCGAGCGCCTGTCCGCGCGCCTCGGCGACGTGCTCAGCCACCTCTACCTGGCCTCGGCGGCGCTCAAGCGCTATCACGACCTGGACTGCCCGGAGCACGCCCATGCCCTCTTGCGCTGGGCCCTGGAGGACAGCCTGGCGCAGGCCGAACGGGCCCTGGAAGGGCTGCTCGACAATTTCCCCAATCGCCTGCTCGGTTATGCCCTGCGCATGCTGGTGTTCCCCCTCGGCCGCCGCCATAAGGGCCCGAGCGACGCACTGGACGCCCAGGTGGCAGCGATCATCGGCCGCAACAGTGGCGATGCGGCGCTGGAAGAGCTGCTCGCCGGCTGCTATCGCCCGCAGGCCGAGGACGACCCGGTCACCGCCCTGCAACGCGCCAGGGATCTGCAGGAAAGCAGCCGCGCCGCCCGGGAAAAGCTGGAACAGGCCCTGGCGGCCGGACAACTGCGGGACGCCCCGGGACAGGACCCGCTGGAAGCGGCTCAGGCGGCCGGCGTGCTCAGCGCCGAGGAGGCCCAGTTGCTGCAGCAGGCCCGGACCGCGCACAGGGCCGTGATCGATGTCGACGACTTCGCCCAGGACGAGCTGAAGCTCGGCCGCGGCAAGGTACGCTGAGAGGACAGCGGGCGCCGGGACCTCTATACTCCCGCGCCCGTTTCACTTACAGGATTCACCCCATGGCCAGCGCCTACCTCGATCACCATCTCGCCCTGCTCGCCCACCTGCGCGGCATCCTGGTTGCCCTGGGCGAGGCCGAACAGATCCTCGATGACAGCCACGCGCTGTTCCTCGAGCGTTTCGATGAACTGGTCAAGGAACTGCCGGGCGACCCGGAAGCCAGCCTCTACCTGGGCCAGGACCTGATCAGCCAGATCTTCCACCGCTACCCGCAGATCGCCCACCTGGTGCCGCGCGACCTGCTGTGGTTCTTCGGCGGCGACTGCCTGCACTTCATGCCGGACGAAGAGATCGAGCTGTTCCAACGACTCGACGAGCGCCGCTTCGAAGCCGAGCAGAACGACGAGCCCTTCGACTGGAACCAGGAAAAGCAGCTACTGGCCCTGCCGCCGCAGAGCAGCAAGCACTGATCGACCAAACAAAAAAGCCCGCTCGGCATCGCCGGCGGGCTTTTTACGCGCTTTTCGAATAGCGCAAACGAAAACGCCGCTCGATGAGCGGCGTTTTCCTGTATTTGGAGCGGGAAACGAGACTCGAACTCGCGACCCCGACCTTGGCAAGGTCGTGCTCTACCAACTGAGCTATTCCCGCTTTACTACAAAATTGGCGTCCCCTAGGGGACTCGAACCCCTGTTACCGCCGTGAAAGGGCGGTGTCCTAGGCCACTAGACGAAGGGGACCTGGAACCTTTTACCGATACGCTGCCAGCGTATCGGTTTGGGCACCGCTCCGTGAGCGCTGCCTTAAAACTTGGAGCGGGAAACGAGACTCGAACTCGCGACCCCGACCTTGGCAAGGTCGTGCTCTACCAACTGAGCTATTCCCGCTTTACTACAAAATTGGCGTCCCCTAGGGGACTCGAACCCCTGTTACCGCCGTGAAAGGGCGGTGTCCTAGGCCACTAGACGAAGGGGACGCAGCCCGGAACTTCAATAGTCTTTCCGGCTTCATGCGCCTCGCTTATCGGCATTGCGCTTGAAGTGGCGCGCATTCTATGGAGCCTTGGACAGCTCGTCAACCTCTCTATAATTTTTTTTTAAAATCAAAGACTTCAGGGCAGAACGTGATCAAGATCTATCAGCCTCAAAGCTAAGGCACTACACTCGGGCGGAAAACCGCCGTACGAGAGGTTGTAGCGATGTCCCCCTTGGTGATTACCTTGCTGATTGTCGGCGGCATTATGGCTCTGGTCGCCATCGCCTACGTCAATCACATGGTCGAGAACAACAAGCTGGAGAAGGCGCGCCTGAAGGCCGACCTCAACGACCGCCTGAAGCGCTGCGCCGACCTCTCGGAGTCCATGCCCGGACAGTTGATGACGCCCCAGCTCAAACTCCTGCTCAGCCGGCTGCAACTGCACTTCGCCGAGCGCCTGCTGCCGCTGGACAAGAGCGCTGCCGGCAAGACCCGCCTCGATGAACTGCGCCAGCTGGTCGCCCAAGGCGAGTCGATTGCGGTACGCAACCCGCCTCAACCCGTTCTCACCGAGGCCAAGGCCAAGGACGTGCGTTTTCAGCTGGAAAACCTCCACGGCCAAGTCACTCGCTGCGCCAAAGAGGGCATCCTCACGGCCAATGAAGGCAAGCACTGGCTAGGCGAAGTCCGTCATATGCTGGCGCAACTGCATGTCGAATTCTTCAACAACCTCGGTCAACAGGCCCTGCAGCAGGCCCAGCCCGGCCAGGCGCGCCTGGCGTTCGAGCGCGGTGTACAGTACCTGCGCAAGCAACCGGACCCGAGCCGCTACAAGACCCAGTTGCAGCAGCTGGAACAGCACCTCGCCCGCGCCAATGCCATGGTTCTGCAAACATCCCAACCGGTCAGCGAAGACAGCAGCGAACTGACCGAGGGCCTGAAGGAACTGGAAAGCGACGACGACTGGAAGAAGAAGCCGATCTACGACTAACCGGATAAGGACAAACCATGAGCCTGACGCTATATGGCGCCCCCCTCTCGCCTTTCGTACGCAAGGTTCGCCTGTATCTGCAGGAGAAGGGCCTGAACTACCAGTTGGAGATCGTCCTGCCCTTCGGCCAGCCGGCCTGGTACTACGAACTCAACCCGCTCGGGCGCATTCCCTCGCTCAGGGATGGTGACTTCAGCCTCGCCGACTCCAGCGTCATCTGCCAGTACCTGGAGGACAAGCACCCCGAGCACGTCAGCCTGTTGGGCGACGGCGCCGAGCAACGCGCACGGGTGCGCTGGCTGGAGAAGTACGCGGACTACGAGCTGGCGCCGCTGTGCACTTTCGGCGTATTCCGTAACCGGGTGCTCAAGCCGAGCATGGGACAAGCCTGCGACGAGGCCGCCGTGCAGACGGCGCTGGAAACCAAACTGCCGCCCCATTTCGACTATCTGGAACAGCATCTCGGCGCCGCCGACTTCCTCGTCGGCGATCGTCTGAGCCTGGCAGACCTCGCACTCTGCTGCCAGTTGATCAACATGGAACATGGCGGCGAGCCGCTCGACGCGCGGCGCTGGCCGAACCTGGCCGGACTCTATGCCCGCATCAAGGCGCGCCCGTCGGTGCAGGCGGTACTGCCCGGCGAGCAGAAGATGCTCGCCAAGATGGGAGGCAAACCCTGAGCGTCGCCGACGCCGGCCGGCCGACTCCGCGGCTCGGCCGGCGCCAGGCTTTCAGCAGTCGGTCAGCCCGAGAAACACCTCGACCAGCCGCTCGATACCCGCTTGATCCTCCACACCGAAACGCCCGCGGCTCGGGCTGTCCAGATCCAGCACCCCGATCAGCCGCCCATCCTTGAGCAACGGCACCACCAGCTCGCTCGCGGAAGCGCTGTCGCAGGCGATGTGCCCGACGAAGGCGTGCACATCCTCCACCCGCTGGCTTTGCCGGCTGGCCGCCGCCGCACCGCAGACGCCACGGCCGAAGGGGATGCGCACGCAGGCCACCTTGCCCTGAAAGGGACCCAGCACCAACTGCTCGCCACGGGCCAGGTAGAAGCCGGCCCAGTTGAGGTCGGCCAGCTCCTGGAACAGGAAAGCGGAAAACTGCGCGGCATTGGCGATGAAGTCCCGCTCGCCGGCCAGCAGCGCCGCCAGCTGCGCCTCCAGCAGCGGGTAGCCCTCGAGCCCCGCCCCGACATCCCGTAGCTCGATCATGTCTGCGCCCCCAGGAGCTCGAGCCCCACCCAGTGCCTGGCGAACTGGTAGGCACAGCGACCATTGCGGTTGCCGCGCCCCAACGCCCAACGGATTGCCGCCTTCTCCAGCTCTTCGCCCCACTGCCACTCCAGCCCGGCCTCAGCAGCCTGCACCTCGATCCAGTGGCGCACCACCGCCAGGAAGTGCTCCTGGGTGAAGGGGTAGAAGGACAGCCACAGGCCGAAGCGGTCCGACAAGGCGATCTTGTCCTCCACCGCCTCATTCGGATGCAGCTCGCCGTCGACCCGCTGCCAGTGCTCGTTATCGCTCTGCTGCTCCGGCAACAGATGGCGACGATTCGAGGTGGCGTACAGCAGCACATTCTCCGGGGCACGCTCCAGCGAGCCGTCCAGCACGCTCTTGAGCACCCGGTAATCGCCCTCGCCGGCCTCGAACGACAGGTCGTCGCAGAACAGCACGAAGCGTTGCGGCAACTTGGCCAGCTCTTCGACCACCCGTGGCAGGTCCGCCAGATGATCGCGCTCGATCTCGATCAGCCGCAGGCCGGCCGCCGCATGCTCGGCCAGCAGCGCACGGACCAGGGACGACTTGCCGGTGCCCCGCGCGCCCCAGAGCAGGGCGTGATTGGCCGGCAGGCCCTGGACGAACTGGCGGGTATTGCGCGCCAACTGCTCGCGCTGGGCCTCCACCCCGATCAGGTCGCCCAGACTGAGGTCGAGGCTGATCCGCAGCGGCTGCAGGTAGCCGCCGCGGCCCTCTCGATGCCAGCGGGCGGCCAGACTCTGCTGCCAGTCGATGGCCGCGCGCTGAGCCGGAAGGTAGGGCTCGATACGGGTGAGCACGGCCTCGGCCCGCTGGAGAAAAGCCTGTAAACGGGAATCCACGACGCACTCCTTGTAGAGGGTAAACCAGCCAATACCCCTGCCGACGAGCGAAGCAGATGGGCTATGCTTGGCGGGCGAATGGATACGAGACTGCCCGGCCCCATGGACATACCGCTCACCCAACGCTTGTCGTTCAAGCAGGCCGGCCTGACCGTATTGGTGGCGTTCATCCTGGGCACCGTTCTCAGCCTGGTCCAGGTGGGCATCGATTATGCCAGCGAAGACGCCTCCATCAACCGCGAGATCCGGGCGCTCATGGAGATCAGTCACAACCCGGCCGCGCGCATCGCCTACAACATAGACGCCGAGCTGGCCCAGGAGCTGGTGTTCGGCCTGCTGCGCTCACCGGCGGTGATCGGTGCGAGGATCATCGACAACAGCGGCCTGACCCTGGCCAGCGTCAGCCAGCCGGCCAGCAAGAGTCGCTACCGCGTGCTCAGCGACTTCCTGTTCGGCGCACGGCGTCAGTTCGAGAGTTCGCTGTTCGTCAGCCATGCCCCCGACGAGGCCCTCGGCGTGCTGCACCTGGAGGTCGACACCTACTCCTTCGGCAGCCACTTCCTGCGCCGCTCCATGCTCACCCTGCTGACCGGCTTCGCCCGCAGCCTGCTGCTCTCGCTGATTCTCCTGGTGCTGTTCTATTTCACCCTGACCAAGCCGCTGGTGGAGGTGAGCCACGCCCTCAGCGAGCGCGATCCGAACACCCCCAATCGCAAGCGACTGCCCTGCCCGCCCGGCCATGAACGCGACGAGATCGGCACCCTGATCGCCGTCACCAACCAGCAGTTTTCCAGCATCGCCTCGGAGATCGAGCAACGCCGCGCGGCGGAAGATCGCCTGACCCAGTACCTGGCCGAGCTGGAGAACATCGTCTCGGCCCGCACCGCGGAGTTGAAAGCCGCCAACGCCCGCCTGCTCGAGTCCAACCGGGAGTTGGAACAGGCGCAACGCACCGCAGAGGACATGGCCCAGGCCCGCTCGGCATTCCTGGCCAACATGAGCCACGAGATCCGCACACCGCTCAACGGCCTGCTCGGCATGCTCGGGCTGTCCCTCGACGGCCCGCTGAGCCACGAACAGCGGCAACAGCTGTCGATAGCCCACGACTCCGGCAAGGTGCTGGTGGAGCTGCTCAACGACATCCTCGACCTGTCTAAATTCGAGGCCGGCCAGCTGGAGCTGGAGAGCATTCCCTTCGATCTCGCCAGCCTGGTCGAAGACACCGCCAACCTGCTGTCGCAGAACGCGGCGCCAAACGTCGAACTGACCTGCCTGATCGACCCGCGACTGCCCGCCCAGGTGCTCGGCGATCCGACGCGGGTGCGGCAGATCGTCAGCAACCTGATGTCCAACGCCCTGAAGTTCACCCGCCTGGGCCGCGTGGATGTGCGCGTCGACAGCCATCCAGACGGAGTACGGATCAGCGTGCGCGACACCGGCATCGGCATCGCCGAGGACGCCCAGGCGCGCATCTTCCAGCCCTTCGCCCAAGCCGGCGCCGGTATCACCCGCCAGTTCGGCGGCACGGGCCTGGGCCTGGCCCTGGCCCGCCGACTCTGCGAGGCCATGCGGGGCCAGCTGCAGCTGGAGTCCCAGGAGGGCCTCGGCAGCCGCTTCTGCGCCAGCCTGCCGCTGCAGAGCCACCTGCCCGCACCAGCGCCAACGCAGCTGCGCGGGCAGGTGATCGCCCTCAGCTCCAGCAACTCCGGCCTGAGCGAGCTGCTCGGCACCCTGCTGCCCACCTGGGGGCTCGACTACCGGCGCCTGGATACCGACGCCAGTCTGGCCGGTATCGCGGCCGACCTGCTGATCAGCGATTGCCCCGAGTGCCTGTTCGGTCGCCGCCCGGCCTGCACTCCACCGATCCTGCTGGTCACCGCCTACGGCAACTTCCTGCCCGGCGAGCAAGCCCTGGCCCTGGCGCCTATCGAGCAACTGGCACGCCCACTGTCGCGCCAAGCCCTGTTCCAGGCGGTGACTCGTTGCCTTGGCCAGATGCCAGCCAGCACGCCCGCTCCCGTCGAGACCACCCAGGCGAACGATCGTCAGGCACGGGTGCTGCTGGTCGAGGACAACCCGGTCAACCAGCTGGTCGCCAAAGGCATGCTGACCAAGCTCGGCTACGAGGTGGTGCTGGCCAATCACGGCGCCGAAGCGCTCAACCAGCTGGGCCAGCATGCAATCGACCTGGTGCTGATGGACTGCAACATGCCGGTGATGGACGGCTACGAGGCCAGTCGGCGAATCCGCCAGGACGGCAGCAACAGGGCGCTGCCGATCATCGCCCTGACCGCCAACGCCCTGCCCGATGAACGCGAGCGCTGCCGCGCGGCGGGCATGAACGACTACCTGGCCAAGCCGTTCCGCCGCGAGGAACTGGCCGCGCTGCTCGACCAGTGGCTGCCGGTCAGCTCAGTCCAATGAAGCGATCGAGCAAGCGTCCGACCTGCTCACGCAGCTCGGCCAGCTCGTCCAGGTCGACGCCCCGCTCGCAGAGCAACTGCCGCTTCAGCGGCACGACTCGATCGCGCAGGGCGCTGCCGGCCGGGGTCAGGGCCAGATGCACCTCGCGTTCGTCCTCGGCCGAGCGCCGGCGCACCAGCAAACCCAACTGCTCGAGACGCTTGAGCAGCGGCGTCAAGGTGCCGGAGTCGAGCATCAGGCGTTCGCCCAGGGCCTTGACCGTGGGCTGCCCCGGAGGCTGCTCCTGCCACTCCCACAGCACCAGCATCGCCAGGTATTGCGGGTAGGTCAGCTGCAGCCGCTCGAGCATCGGCTTGTAGGCGCGAATCACCGCCCGCGAGGCCGCGTAGAGCTTGAAGCACAACTGATCGTCCAGCCGTAGCGAACCCTCCGGCGTCGATGCCGAGGGGGTCATTTGAGCAGCGCTTCGATCTCGGCGCTCAGGTCCTCCGGCTTGGTGGCCGGCGCGAAGCGCTTGACCAGCCGGCCGTCGCCGCTGAGCAGGAACTTGGTGAAGTTCCACTTGATGCCCTGGCTACCGAGCAGGCCCGGTGCGCGCTTCTTCAGCTGCACGAACAACGGATGGGCGTCGGCGCCATTGACCTCCACCTTCTTGAACAGCGGGAAACTCACGCCGAAATTCAGCTCGCAGAACTCGGAGATCGCCCCTTCGTCGCCCGGCTCCTGCTTGCCGAACTGGTTGCAGGGAAAGCCCAGCACCACCAGCCCCCGGTCCTTGTACTGCTGCCACAGGCTTTCCAGGCCCTGGTACTGCGGGGTGAAACCGCACTTGCTGGCGGTATTGACCACCAGCACGGCCTTGCCGCCGAAGTCGGCGAGGGTCTTCTGCTCGCCCTTGATGGTGGTGCAGGGAATGTCGATCAATGAGTTGCTCATGCTGGCGATCCTTGGCTGTGATGAAGTGACGCCATAAATAGCAGGCAATTAAATTACGCACAATTTAATTGCCACATATAGATCCCCTCGATATCGCGCCATAGCCGTGACCAATCCACACCGCTGCGTTCAGCCGCGCGGCACCAGCTTGAGCGACACCGAATTGATGCAATACCGCAGGCCGGTCGGCTTGGGACCGTCGGGGAACACATGGCCCAGGTGGGCATCGCAGCGGGCACACTTGACCTCGATGCGGTGCATGCCATGACTGAAGTCATCCCGGCTGGCGATCGCATCCTTATTCACCGGCTGGAAATAACTGGGCCAGCCGCTGCCAGAGTCGTACTTGGCATCGGAATCGAACAGCGCCGCGTCGCAGCAGGCGCAGTGGTAGGTCCCCGGAGTCTTGCTGTCATGATACTGACCGGTGAAGGCCCGCTCCGTACCGCCGAGCCGGCAGACTTGGTACTGCTCCTGCGACAGTTCTTCACGCCAGGTTTCCAGGGGTTTCTCGAGCTTGTCCACCGCAGGTCTCCTTCGCTTAAAAAAGCCGACCAATCGCTTTGCCCGGATCGGGCCGCCACGTATGATTCGACCCCAGTCTGTCACCCGCGTTACAAGCTGCCAAGGCTCGTTCATTTCGAGTCTTTTGCCGCGCTTCACGCGGCGTTTTTCCAATTCGGGATCATCCACATGCAGGTCAGCAAATCGAACAAGCTCGCCAACGTCTGTTATGACATCCGCGGGCCGGTGCTCAAGCACGCCAAACGCCTGGAAGAGGAAGGCCACCGCATCCTCAAGCTGAATATCGGCAACCCGGCGCCGTTCGGTTTCGAAGCCCCCGAGGAAATCCTCCAGGACGTGATCCGCAACCTGCCCACCGCCCAGGGCTATAGCGATTCCAAGGGTCTGTTCAGCGCGCGCAAGGCGGTGATGCAGTACTACCAGCAGAAGCAGGTGGAAGGCATCGGCATCGAGGACATCTACCTGGGCAATGGCGTGTCCGAGCTGATCGTCATGGCCATGCAGGCGCTGCTCAACAACGGCGACGAGGTGCTGATCCCGGCGCCGGACTACCCCCTGTGGACGGCCGCGGTCGCCCTGTCCGGCGGCAAGCCGGTGCACTACCTGTGCGACGAGCAGGCCGGCTGGTTCCCCGATGTCGCCGACATGCGCGCCAAGATCACGCCGAACACCAAGGCCCTGGTGCTGATCAACCCGAACAACCCCACCGGCGCGGTGTACTCCAAGGAGGTGCTGGAGGACATAGTGGAACTGGCGCGCCAGCACAACCTGGTGCTGTTCTCCGACGAGATCTACGACAAGATCCTCTACGACGAGGCCCAGCACATCGCCACCGCCGCCCTGGCGCCGGACGTGCTGTGCCTGACCTTCAACGGCCTGTCGAAGTCCTACCGGGTCGCCGGCTTCCGCTCCGGCTGGGTGGCGATCTCCGGCCCCAAGCACCGCGCCCAGAGCTATATCGAGGGCCTGGACATCCTCGCCAACATGCGCCTGTGCGCCAACGTGCCGAGCCAACATGCGATCCAGACCGCCCTGGGCGGCTACCAGAGCATCAACGACCTGGTGCTGCCCAACGGCCGCCTGCTGGAGCAACGCAACCGCACCTGGGAACTGCTCAACGACATCCCCGGGGTCAGCTGCGTCAAACCCATGGGCGCGCTCTACGCCTTCCCCAGGATCGACCCCAAGGTCTGCCCGATCCACAACGACGAGAAGTTCGTCCTCGACCTGCTGCTGTCCGAGAAGCTGCTGATCGTCCAGGGCACCGCCTTCAACTGGCCCTGGCCGGACCACTTCCGCGTGGTCACCCTGCCGCGGGTCGACGACCTGGAGCAGGCCATCGGGCGCATCGGCAACTTCCTCGCCGGCTACCGCCAGTAAACCCATGGACCTGCAGATCGACGACTTCTACAAGGACGCCGCCAGCGGCCTGCTGCTGCTCTATCAGGTGTTCCCGCGCAAGATGGCGCTGTACGTCGAGGACCTGATCGGCCGCGAGGAGCCGGACGAGTTCGGCCTGCCCAGCAAGCGCCACCAGAGCTGCCTCGGCGCCCTGCTGTGGCTGGCCGAGGAAGGCTACCTGCGCTTCGACTCGACCATCGCCTACGATGCCCTGGACCAGGCGGTGCTCAGCGAGAAGGGCTTCCTGCGCCTGAGCCGCGGCGTACCCCACGCCCTCGGCGAGGGCGAGGCCCTGCCGCCGAGCGTGCGCCGGGTACAGGCCAGCCTGGCCTTCCAGTTGCGCGAGGCGCTGGCGCAGAAACATGGCGAACGGATTTCCCGGCTGACCCGCCTGGTCTTCGCGGGCGCTCTGGCCGGGGCAAACGACACAGTTTGAAATAGTCCCTCGGTTGAATAGCCGAGGGGCGCGCCCTTATATAGCCGGCATAACCGGACCGTCTTTTCTCCTGAGGAGTAGTTTCACACCATGATGCGCATCTTGCTGTTCCTGGCCACCAACCTGGCGGTCCTGATCATCGCCAGCATCACGCTCAAGCTGTTGGGGGTCGACCGCTACACTGGCCAGAACTATGGCAGCCTGCTGGTCTTCTGTGCGGTATTCGGCTTCGCCGGCTCGCTGATCTCGCTGTTCATCTCCAAGTGGATGGCGAAGATGAGCACCGGCACCGAAATCATCAGCCAGCCGCGCACCCGCCATGAACAGTGGCTGCTGCAGACCGTCGAGGAGCTGTCCCGCGAGGCCGGCATCAAGATGCCCGAGGTGGGCATCTTCCCGGCCTACGAATCCAACGCCTTCGCCACCGGCTGGAACAAGAACGACGCCCTGGTCGCCGTCAGCCAGGGCCTGCTGGAGCGTTTCTCCCCCGACGAAGTGCGCGCCGTGCTGGCCCACGAGATCGGCCACGTGGCCAACGGCGACATGGTCACCCTGGCGCTGATCCAGGGCGTGGTGAACACCTTCGTGATGTTCTTCGCGCGGATCTTCGGCAACTTCGTCGACAAGGCCATCCTCAAGAACGAAGACGGCCACGGCATCGGCTATTTCGTGGCGACCATCTTCGCCGAACTGGTACTGGGCATCCTGGCCAGCATCATCGTCATGTGGTTCTCGCGCAAACGCGAGTTCAAGGCCGACGAGGCCGGCGCCCGCCTGGCCGGTACCGGCGCGATGATCGCCGCCCTGCAGCGCCTGCGCGCCGAGCAGGGGGTGCCGGTGCACATGCCCGACAGCCTGACCGCCTTCGGCATCAACGGCGGCCTGAAGAACGGCCTGGCCGGCCTGCTGATGAGCCACCCGCCGCTGGAAGACCGCATCGAGGCGCTGCGCCAGCGCGGCTAAGCTGCACCAATCGAAAAGGGCGACCCTAGGGCCGCCCTTTTTCATGTCCGCGGCTCAGCGCCGCGCCAACCGATAGACCCGCTCGTCCAGCTGCCGCAGCCCCCGCTGGCGAAACCTTTCGTTCTCGGCCAGCACGTCGCAGGTCTCGAGCCCCTCGACCTGCCAGCCCGCGGCGAACAGACCCCGCACCTCGGCGTCGCCCACCGCGAACGGCGGGCCCTCCATCTGAGCCTGTTCGTAGTCCAGGCTGACCAGCAGCCCCCGGCTGCCGGGCGCCAGGATAGCGCCCAGGTGCGCGGCATAGCGCTGGCGCATCGGCGGCGGCAGGGCGATCAGCGCGGCGCGATCGTAGAACGCGGCGCAATCGGCCAGATGCTCGGCGCGCAGCGCGAAGAAGTCGCCGCACCACAACTCGATATTTTCGGCCCGGTAGACCTCGAAGGCTCCGTGCTGGCTGATCTGCGGCGCCAGCCCCCGCTCAGCGAAGAAGCCCTCCACCGCCTGACGCGCCAGCTCGACACCCAGCACCCGATGGCCCCGGGCCGCCAGCCAGGCCATGTCCAGACTCTTGCCGCACAGCGGCACCAGCACCCTGCCCGCGCCATTCAGCGCCAACTCGGGCCAGTAACGTTGCAGGTAGGGATTGACCTCGCCCTGGTGAAAACCTATCTGCCCCTGGGCCCAACGGGCCTGCCAGAACGCCTCGTCCACTGCCTCCCTCCAATAATTCGATAGAAAAGCTCGAAATTTTATACTGGAACTCGATATATCCAGCCGCGATCATGGTGCCATCCTACTGCAGGAATCGCGCAAGATGCTGCCCAGCCTATTCATCTCCCACGGCTCGCCCATGCTGGCCCTGGAGCCGGGAGCCAGCGGCCCGGCCCTGGCCCGCCTGGCCGGCCAGCTGCCCCGCCCACGCGCCATTCTGGTGGTCTCCGCCCACTGGGAAAGCGCCGACCTGCGCGTGACCGGCGCCGCCCGCCCGGCCACCTGGCACGATTTCCGGGGCTTCCCCGCACAGCTGTATGCCGTGCAATATCCCGCCCCCGGCGACCCGCGCCTGGCCGAGCAGATCGCCGAGCGCCTGAACGTCGCCGGCCTGCCCACCGACCTCGATGCCGAGCGCCCCCTGGACCACGGCGCCTGGGTGCCGCTGTCGCTGATGTATCCGGCGGCCGACATCCCGGTCGTGCAGCTGTCCCTGCCCAGCGAGCAGGGTCCGGCCCTGCAGAGCCGCATCGGCCGCGCCCTGGCCGACCTGCGCAAGCAGGACGTGCTGCTGATCGGCTCCGGCAGCATCACCCATAATCTGGGCGAGCTGGACTGGCACGCCGGCCCCGAGACTATCGAGCCCTGGGCCCAGGCCTTCCGCGACTGGATGGTGGACAGGCTCGCCGCCGGTGACGACGCGGCGCTGCACGACTACCGCCGGCTGGCGCCCCAGGCGCTGCGCAACCATCCGAGCGATGAACACCTGCTGCCGCTGTTCTTCGCCCGCGGCGCCGGCGGCGCCTTCCGCGTCGAGCACAGCGGTTTCACCCATGGCGCCCTGGGCATGGACATCTACAGCTTCGCCTGAAACACCGGGCGCGGCGGCGGCCTTGAGTAAGCGACTGCCCCCCCCCCTGAGTTCTTATCGGTCGCCGCGGCTTCGGGCATAGTTCCAGGGCGCTGCGCCCACGGCTGCGAACGGACAACCATGTCCGATATCCAGCCCCTCCAACCACAAGGAAAGTGCCCATGCCTGCCAAGCTACTCGTCACCCTCGGCATCGTCTTCTACGCCGTGGTAGTCCCCGTCTTCGAGATCAACGCCAGCCATGTCTTCAATCCGCAGTGGACACCCCACGCCCGCCTGCACGAGGTCTGGCAGCTGGCCACCAACTGCGCCATCGGCGCCTTTAGCCTGTGGCTGGTCTGGCTTCGCAACGAGATCCGCCTGAGCAGCCTACTCACCCTATTCGTCACCGGCGGTTTCCTCCTGGCCTACGGCCTGCGTCACAACTATGGCGGCTCCATGCTGCTGTCCGACGGTTCGGAGAAGCTGATCTTCGGCATAAACCTGGGGCTGTTCGCCTACAGCCTGGCCATCGCCCTGGCGGCTGTGGCGGTCGGACTGACGGGCCGAAGCAAGGCCCGGCCACAAGCCCAATAATGAAAAAAGCCCCGCAGTGCGGGGCTTTTTTCATCGGGCGAAGATCAGTCCTCGCGGTAGCGGCGCAGCTTGAGCGGCTTGCCACCGACGCGGGTGTCCTTGAGCTTGCCCAGCAGGCGCTCCAGGCCCTCCTCCGGCAGCTCGACCAGACTGAAGCTCTCGCGCACCTGGATGCGACCGATGGCTTCGCGGGCCAGGCCGCCTTCGTTGAGGATGGCGCCCAGCAGGTTCTTCGCCGCGATACCGTCACGCGCCCCCAGGGCGGTACGGCAACGGGCACGGCCCTCGGCCAGCGGCATCGGCGCACGACGCTCGCGGCTGTCGCCACGCTCGGAGCGCTCGCGCGGGGCGCCGCTCGGCACCAGGGGCTGCTCGCGCTCGACCTCGGCCAGGGTCAGCGCCTGGCCATTGGTGGCCTTGCGCAGCAGGGCCGCGGCCAGGGCGCGCGGGTTGCAGGCGATCTCGGCGGTCAGGCGATCGAGCAGCTCGCCGTGGCTGGCCTCGGCATCGGCCACCAGCGGCGCCAGGCTGGCGGTGAGCTTCTTGATCCGCGCATCCAGCACCTGCTGGGAGTTGGGCAGCTTGACCTCGCCGACCTTCTGCCCGGTGACGCGCTCGATCACCTGCAGCATGCGGCGCTCGCGCGGGGTGACCAGCAGCAGGGCCCGGCCATCGCGACCGGCGCGGCCGGTACGGCCGATGCGGTGCACGTAGGACTCCGGATCGTAGGGCATGTCGACGTTCATCACATGGGTGATGCGCGGCACGTCCAGGCCGCGGGCGGCGACGTCGGTGGCGACGACGATGTCCAGGCGGCCGTCCTTGAGCGAATCGATCACCCGCTCGCGCTGGTTCTGGGCGATGTCGCCGTTCAGCGCGGCGGCCTTGTAGCCCTTGGCTTCCAGGGCTGCCGCCAGGTCCAGGGTGGCCTGCTTGGTGCGCACGAAGGCGATCAGCGCATCGAACTCCTCGACCTCCAGCAGGCGCAGCACCGCGGCGTGCTTCTGGTCGGCATGCACCATCAGGTGGGCCTGCTCGATGCGCGCGACGGTCTGGGTCTTGGCGGCGATCTTGATGTGCTGCGGGTTACGCAGGTGCTTCTCGGCAATGGCGCGGATCGAGTGCGGCAGGGTCGCGGAGAACAGCACGCTCTGACGGCTTTCCGGCATGGCCTGGAAGATCACTTCCAGGTCGTCCATGAAGCCCAGCTTGAGCATCTCGTCCGCTTCGTCGAGGACCAGGTATTGAATGGTCGACAGCACCTTCTCGTCGCGACGCAGGTGGTCGACCAGGCGACCCGGGGTGGCGACTATCACCTGGGCGCCCTGGCGGATGGCCTTGAGCTGCGGGCCCATGGGCGCACCGCCGTACACGGCCACCACGTTGAGGCCGGGCATCTGCTTGGAATAGGTCTCGAAGGCGGTGGCCACCTGCAGGGCCAGCTCGCGGGTCGGCGCCAGGATCAGCGCCTGGGGCTCGCGCTTGCTCGGGTCGATCTTCGACAGCAGCGGCAGGGCGAAGGCCGCGGTCTTGCCGGTGCCGGTCTGGGCCTGGCCGATCATGTCGTGGCCGCCGAGGATCACCGGAATGGCCTGGGACTGGATGGGGGACGGCTCTTCGTAGCCGACTGCGATCAGCGCGGAGAGAATACTGGGATGAAGTCCGAGCGCGGCGAAGCCGCCGATTTCCTGGGTCATGGGTCTGCCTCAAGTGCATCCGCAAAGACCCATGTTCCAAAGCTGCGCATGCCGTGTAAGACCCGAAAGTCACCCTGGCAGCCCTGTCGGCGGGGATTTGCGAAAACGTCGTGATGAATGAATCGTCTAGGATTGCCCGCTGTTGCGGACAGGCTGCCGAGGATAGCCCTCGGGCGAGTTGCACTACCTGAACGTGGCCAAAAATTGACCGGCGCGCACTATACCGGAAATCCTGACGGTTGTGCTGGTTTTTCCCGAATAAAGCCCGGCCACCGCTCGGCGGTCATCCTCCGGTAGCCTGGCGCGGTCAGGCTGATGGCTTGGACAAGCCCGCACGGCGGGGCTATACCCCCACAGCCGCACCCCATGGGAGGAACGCTGTCATGACTCGAAACACCAGCGGCCGCATCAACCGCGAGAAGCGCGGCCCCATCCTGCTGCTCGGCCTGGACCGAGTAGCCAAACGCAACGCCTTCGACCTGGCCATGCTCGAGGACCTGTGCCTGGCCTACGGCGAGTTCGAGCGCGACGACGAGGCGCGGGTGGCCCTGGTGCATGCCCGGGGCGAACACTTCACCGCCGGCCTGGACCTGGCCGATGTCGCCACCCGGTTCGCCGCCGGCTGGCAGATACCCGAGGGCGGTTGCGACCCCTGGGGCGTGTTCGGCGGCCCGCGGGTCGGCAAACCGGTAATAGTCGCCGCCCAGGGCTACTGCTACACCGTCGGCATCGAGCTGATGCTGGCCGCGGACATCAATCTCTGCGCCAGCAATACCCGCTTCGCCCAGATGGAGGTGCAGCGCGGCCTGTTGCCCTTCGGCGGTGCCACCCTGCGCCTGCACCAGCGCGCCGGCTGGGGCAACGCCATGCGCTGGCTGCTCACCGGCGACCCCTTCGATGCCCACGAGGCCTACCGCCTGGGCCTGGTACAGGAGGTGGTGGCCAGCGAGGACCTGTTGCCGCGGGCCCTGTGGCTGGCCGGGCGCATTGCCGCCCAGGCCCCGCTCGGCGTACGGGCCACCCTGGCCTCGGCCCGCCAGGCGCTGGGCGAAGGCGAAGCGGCGGCGGCCGCCAGCCTGCAGCCGACCGTGACCCGCCTGATGGCCAGCGAGGATGCCGGCGAAGGCCTGCGCGCCATGCTCGAGCGCCGGCCCGGCGACTTCAAGGGCCGCTGACTTCCGCCTCAACTGGCCGGACGCAGCCCCTCGAACAGGGGCTGCAGGGAGTAGCCCAGGCGCGGCGCCAGGGACTCGACCCGAGCGCGCAGCCCATCCAGGTCGAGGCGCTGTTCCAGGTCGGCCGGCACCAGCAGGATCACGTTGCCCTCCTTCACCGGGCACTCCCAATAGTGCCGGTGGAACAGGCCGCGCAGCAGTGCGGCGCCCAGCGGCTTGCCGTCGTCGCAGGCCCACTGGTTGATGATCAGCCAACCGTCGGGGTTGAGACGCTTCTGGCAGTCTTCGAGGAAGCGCCAGGCCAGGTGACCGGCGCCCGGCCCGTGGTCGGTGTAGAGGTCGACGAAGATCAGGTCGGCCGACTCGGCGCTGGGCAGCAACTCCAGGGCGTCGCCGATGCGGATGGTCAGCCGCGGATCGTCCTCCAGGCCGAGGAACTCCATGGCCAGGCGCGGCACCTCAGGGCGCAGTTCGATGGTCTCCACGTCGTCCAGCGGCAGGAATCTGAGGCAGGCCTGGGTCAGGTTGCCGGCCCCCAGACCGAGGAACAGCGCACTCTGCGGCGCCGCGTGACACAGCGCGCCGAGCAGCATGGCGCGGGTGTAGTCGTACTCCAGCCAGCTGGGGTCGGCGGTGAATACGCAGCTCTGCTCGATCGCCTCGCCGAACTCGAGGAAGCGGTAGGCACCGATCTCCACCACGCGGATCACGCCGTAGGCGTCCTCTACCTCGGCCAGCAGCACCTCGTCTTGCATCTCATCCACCGGGGGTAAACCTGGCATCCAGCGTTCTCCATCGTGGCCCCCGGCCGGCAGCTGCGGGGCAATAGAAGGATTGTCGAGCAAGCACAGCGCACGGGTCACGCACTAATTGCCCACAGCCACGCCCGATGGCTCGCCACCGACCAGACGCCCTATGCATGCAACGGCTCTATCGAGGCCATCGGCTTGAAGCACGCGGCTTATCGGTTACCATGCCAGTCCGTCCCAATTGCCTGAACCGAGAAGCCCCGATGTCGCAACCCTGGAGCCCCGATAGCTGGAGAGCCAAGCCGATCCAGCAGCAGCCGACCTACCCCGACGCCGCCCACCTGGCAAGAGTCGAACAGACCCTGGCCGGCTACCCGCCGCTGGTGTTCGCCGGCGAGGCCCGTGAGCTGCGCCGCCAGTTCGCCGAGGTGACCCAGGGCCGCGCCTTCCTGCTGCAGGGCGGCGACTGCGCCGAGAGCTTCGCCGAGTTTTCCGCGGCGAAGATCCGCGACACCTTCAAGGTGCTGCTGCAGATGGCCATCGTCATGACCTTCGCCGCCGGCTGCCCGGTGGTCAAGGTCGGGCGTATGGCCGGTCAGTTCGCCAAGCCGCGCTCGGCCAACGATGAAACCATCGGCGATACCACCCTGCCGGCCTACCGCGGCGACATCGTCAACGGCATCGGCTTCGACAGCGCCAGCCGGGTGCCCGACCCGGAGCGCCTGCTGCAGTCCTACCACCAGGCCACCGCGACGCTGAACCTGCTGCGCGCCTTCGCCCAGGGCGGCTTCGCCGACTTGCACCAGGTGCACCAGTGGAATCTGGACTTCATCGCCAACTCGGCGCTGGCCGAGAAGTACAGCCACCTGGCCGACCGTATCGACGAGACCCTGGCGTTCATGCGCGCCTGCGGCATGGACAGCTCGGCCCAGGTGCGCGAGACCAGCTTCTTCACCGCCCACGAGGCACTGCTGCTCAACTACGAGGAAGCCTTCGTGCGCCGCGACAGCCTCACCGGCGGCTGGTACGACTGTTCGGCGCACATGCTGTGGATCGGCGACCGCACCCGCCAGCTGGACGGCGCCCACGTCGAGTTCCTGCGCGGCGTCGGCAACCCCATCGGGGTCAAGGTCGGCCCGAGCATGAACAGCGAGGAGCTGATCCGCCTGATCGACCTGCTCAACCCGGACAACGACCCCGGTCGCCTCAACCTGATCGTGCGCATGGGCGCGGACAAGGTCGAGGCCGGTCTGCCACGGCTGATCCAGACCGTGCAGCGCGAGGGCCGCCAGGTGCTGTGGAGCTCCGACCCGATGCACGGCAACACCATCAAGGCCAGCAGCGGCTACAAGACCCGCGACTTCGCGCAGATTCTCGCCGAGGTGAAGCAGTTCTTCGCCGTGCACCAGGCCGAGGGCAGCTACGCCGGCGGCATTCACATCGAGATGACCGGACAGAACGTCACCGAATGCATCGGCGGCGCGCGGCCGATCACCGAGGACGGCCTGTCGGATCGCTACCACACCCACTGCGACCCGCGGATGAACGCCGACCAGTCCCTGGAGCTGGCCTTCCTGATCGCCGAGACCCTCAAACAGGTTCGCCGCTAAGCGCACCCGCGGCGGATAGTCCACCGGGCTTTTCCGCCGCACCTGCAAGCCAGCGGGCGGCCACCTGACAAGCGGCCCGTCGCGCGATATGGTGAGGGCTCAAGTCCAACCGTCGAGGACTCCATCATGCCTTGGTATGCCTGGCTGCTGCTTATCCTCATCCTGGGCTCCATAGTCGGTGGCCTGCTGGTGCTGCTGCGCACCGCCAAGCCCTTGCCGCTCAGCGAAGAGCAGCTGCAGAAGATCCGTGAACGCAAGCTCGAAATGGAAGCCCAGGAT
The DNA here is from genome assembly GCF_051904775.1 of Pseudomonas sp. MBLB4123. Taxonomy (NCBI): domain Bacteria; kingdom Pseudomonadati; phylum Pseudomonadota; class Gammaproteobacteria; order Pseudomonadales; family Pseudomonadaceae; genus Pseudomonas; species Pseudomonas sp. MBLB4123. Next base: position 635,174 of record NZ_CP196711.1, on the reverse strand, counting down.
GCCAAGGACGCGGGTCGGCGCTAGCCTGCTGATCGCGCTGCTCGCCGGCTGCACCGGCATCACGCCGGGCGGCAGCGGGCCGACCGACTGCACCGCCCTGTTCGCCCAACTGCACCAGACCACCCAGGCTCACCAGGATGCCCAGTACTGGCGTCTGGAGGGTTTCCCCGGCCTGCGCAGCGACCGACTGCTGGCCAGCCTGGGCGCCGCTGCCCAGACGGCCGAGCAGCGGCGCCTGTGGGCACGGCGCCTGGCCGCCCGCGACGCCGAGGCCAGTCAGGTGGAAATCGACCAGCTCGCGCCGGCGCAGCGACGCTTCTGGCGCGACAGCGCCCGTCAGCAGGCGCTCGGCAGCTGCCGCACTACCCAGGTACGACGCCTGGCCGAGGAGCCTCGTGCCTTCGCTCGCGCCATCGCCGCCGCCCGAGTCCCCGACGACTACCGTGCTTGGCCGCGCCTGCTCGGCCTCAACCCATTGATCAAGCCAGTCTTCCGTCAGGGGGTCGCAGCCTGGCAGCGGGCTGCGACCCGTGCCAGGGCCCCGGAAGACGGGCCACGGTGGCTGAGCTACGCCCCCCTGCCACAGACCGGGACGATCCGCGCGCTGAGCCTGAGCACAGACGCCTTGGGCCTGCCCCAGGCCGATGCCGACGAACTCGAGACGTTGTTCGCCCGCCACGCGCCGCACCTGCGCATCGCCCAAGGCAGTCGCAGCGATCGCATCGGCAGCCCCTATTTCGCCGCCGATGGCGCCCGCCGCTTCAACACCCAGCAGGCACGCCTCTATCGGCACAGCGGCTGGAGCCGGATCAACGGCCGCTGGCACCTGCAACTGGTCTATCAGCTCTGGTTCGATCGGCGGCCCAAGCCCCATGCGCTGGACCTGTACGGCGGCGAACTGGACGGACTGCTCTGGCGCGTCACCCTCGACGCCCGTGGCAACGCGCTGCTCTACGACAGCATCCATCCCTGCGGCTGCTGGCACAGCTTCTATCTGCCGCGAAATTCCCCCCTGCGCTTTCGCCAGCCCGCGCACGAGGAGGCCCGCCTGGTGCGGCGCCTGCCCCTGGACGGCGATCAGGCGCCTACGCTCTGGCTGAGCGCCGGCAGCCACTACCTGGCCTGGGTCGACGGGCGTCGCTCCCCCTACCCTGCGCTGCGCTACCAGCAAGTCGATCTCGATCAACTACGCCGCCTGCCCCACCCAAACGGCCGGCGCAGCCTCTACGGCCGCGACGGCCTGGTGCCCGGCAGCCAGCGTCTCGAACGCTGGCTGCTGTGGCCCTCCGGCGTTGTCTCTCCCGGGGCCATGCGTCAATGGGGGCGCCACGCCATCGCCTTTATCGGCCGCGCCCATTTCGACGACCCGCACCTGCTGCAACGCTATTTCCATTGAGGGCGATGCGCACCGCTCAATCGGCGGCCTCTGCGGTGCTCTCCGCCTCGCTGAGCCTGACCGCGACCCGGCTGGGCCCGAAGATCTCCGCCAGTTGGCCGCCGCGCCTCAGTTGCTCGAGCAGACTGGCGAAACGCTCGGGACTGATGGGCCCCTGGGGGCGGACCAGGGCATAGTGCTTGTAGCGCTGATCGATCCGGTCCGAGACCAGCAACTTCCCGGCATAAAGGCGATTGCGCTCGAGAAAGTCGCCGATGTAGGAGCGCGTCACCAAGGCGATATCGGCCCGTCGGCGCAACACCATCAGCAGGTTGCTGTCGTGGGAGTAGGTCAGGGTGGCGTTGAAGCTGTCCTGCAGGAACTCTTGATCGGCGTTGAAGTCGGCAAAAGCGTAGTGATAGCCGCTGTAGAGCGCCAGGCGCTTGCCCTGCAGGGAGTCGAAGTAGCTCTGCTCACGACCGGGCTCGACCCTCGCGACGAACACCTCGGCATCTTCCAGGCCCATGTCGACGGCCTCATGGGGAATGCTTTGCCAGTCCCAGGCCGGGTTCTCGAACAACACCAGATCGATACGTCCCTGCTGGAAGTCGCGAAATCGCCTAGGCAACGACGAAGGAACCATGACGAAGCGATAGCCGCTCTGTGCAGCGTTCAGTGCCTCGAGCAGCTCCAGCAGCAGCCCCGAAGCATTCGGCTGCTCGGGCTTGACCACATAAGGCGGGAAGTGCACGCCGCCGACGTTCACCACCTGCTCTGCCGCCACCGGCCCACTCAGCAGGAGCACACTCAGCCAAGCACATGCATGCCGCATCCAGCGCTTCGATAGCATCATATATCCCCCCAACCTTCCCTATGCACGGATTCCAATGTCGGAGGAGCCGCTAGGGCTCCGGAGCCATCAGGTGATAACGCCCCAACAAGGGCTCCAGCTGCCCTTGCTCATCCAGAACCTGCAACAAGGCAGCGAAGCTTTCGGGCCCCAGGGGGCCTTGTCGGCGAAACAACGCGTGGTGCTGATAGACCTGATCGACCCGCTCCGACACCAGCAACGCCGAGCGCCGCTCGGGATGGCGGTCCTGATAGAGCTGCAGATAGGAACGGGTAATCACGGCAATATCCGCACGCCCACGTAATAGCATGATCAGATTGCTGTCGTGGGAATAGGTGAGCACCGCATCGAATTCCTCGACGAGAAACTGCTGGTCGGCGTTGAAGTCGGCGAAGCCGTAGTGATAGCCGCTGTACAGGGCCAGGCGCTTGCCCTTGAGTTGCTCGAAATAACGCTGGTCGCGCCCCGGTTCGGCCCGGGCGACATAGACTTCGGCGTCTTCGACCCGCAGATCCAGGGCATCGTGTTCGGTATCCTGCCACCCCCAGCTCGGCGACTCGAACAGGATCAGGTCGAAGCGCCCGCTCTCGAGGTCACGGTAGCGGCGGGTCACCGAGGTGGGCACCAACTCGAAGCGATACTCGCTCTGCAACCCATTCAAAGCGGCCAGCAACTCCGGCAACAACCCGCCGGGGCTGGCGCTCTCGGGTTTGATCACATAGGGCGGGAAATGGTAGGCGCCGACAGCCACCCGCTGTTCGGCTGCCAACGGCAGGGCGGCCAGCAGGCTCATTGTGACCAGTAGAACTCTGAACACCGCGCGCAAGGGACGCTCCATAGTGCACACACGACCTGATCCACTCCCTGTCCGTGTCACACGACCTTTCCCTTGGCCGTAGCGATGCTGTCGACTCTCAGGCTAAGCCTAGTCGATCCTGCTCAAACTTCCTTGAGGACCAGCGATAAAGCCTCTTCGGCCAGCTGTTCCAGGGTCATGGAACCCTCGGGATGGAACCAGGTGGTGGTCCAGCTCAGCGCACCGGTGAGAAAACGCCGCAGGATGAAGGGGTCGCCCTTGAAGCAGCCCTGCTCCTGGGCCTCGCCCAGCACCGTCAGCCACAGCCGCTCATAGCTGTCGCGCAACTCGAGAATGAAGCGTTGGCCTTCGGGCGACAGTGAACGCCATTCATAGACCAACACCGCCATGGCCTCGCCGGTGCCGCCCATGATCGATTGCAGCTCGCAACGGATCAGCGCCAACACCCGCTCGCGCAGGCTGTGTGCAGTCGCCAGCTCCGCCTGCATCAGGGCCGTGTTGTAGCGGATGGTCTCCTCCATCACCGACCGGAGGATCTCATCCTTGCTCTTGAAATGGTGGAAGATGCTGCCCGACTGAATGCCCACCGCGCTGGCCAGATCGCGCACCGTGGTGCGCTCGTACCCCTTGCTGCGAAACAGGTGTGCAGCCATTTGCAGCAACTTGCCGCGGGCGCTGTCCGGATCGGTGATCAGGCCTTCTGCCACCAATTCACGCATCACCGCCTGAGCTTGTCGGTCGTCCACGCAGGTCACTCCCCATACATCGTCTCGACTGCGGTCAGCCGAACCCGTTCCGGCATATTCCCCAGCACTCTCGGCAGATTTCGCCAAGTGCTTGTCGTTATTACTGAAATTTATGCCGGGCAGGCCACCCAAGCAAGCGCTCGGCCGCACTTTTGGCCGGATCGCCCTCCTCTCTCACTTCAAAACCAAGCGCTTGCTTGGTAGTCTTCGACTCATTATCCCGTGCAACGGAACCCGACAATGACCAAGACCGTGCGTATCGGCTGCGCCTCCGCCTTCTGGGGCGACACCTGCACCGCCGCCCCTCAGCTGGTGCACGGTGCCGAGCTGGACTATCTGGTGTTCGACTATCTGGCCGAGATCACCCTGTCGATCATGGCCGGAGCCAAGCTGAAACAGCCGGACCAGGGCTATGCCGGCGATTTCGTCGAGGTGCTGAGGCCGCTGCTCGGCGAGATCGCCGCCAAGGGCATTCGCGTCATCAGCAACGCCGGCGGCATCAACCCCGGCGCCTGCGCCGAGGCCCTGAGCAGCGCCTGCGCCAAGGCCGGGGTGCCGCTGAAGATCGCCGTGGTTCATGGCGACGACCTGCGTCCCAGGCTCGCCGAGTTGATCCAGGCCGGCTCCCGGGAATTGCACAGTGGCGCGCCGCTGCCTTCCACCTGCCTGTCGGTCAACGCCTATCTGGGTGCGCCGGGCATAGTCGAGGCGCTGCGGCTGGGGGCCGATATCGTCATCACCGGCCGGGTGGTCGACAGCGCGGTGGTCAGCGCCGCCCTGGTGCATGAGTTCGGCTGGGCCTGGGACGACTATGACAGGCTGGCTCAGGCCGCCCTGGCCGGCCACATCATCGAGTGCGGCGCACAGTGCACCGGCGGCAACTTCACCGACTGGCAAGACGTGCCGGACTATGCACACATCGGCTTTCCCATCGTCGAGGTGCAGGCGAACGGCCACTTCGTGGTGACCAAGCCGCGAGGCACAGGCGGCCTGGTCACCCCCCTGAGCGTCGGCGAACAGCTGCTCTACGAGATTGGCGACCCGCGTGCCTATCTGCTGCCGGATGTGGTCTGCGACTTCACCCGAGTCGAGCTCAGGCAGCTGGGCGATAACCGTGTCGAGCTGCAAGGCGCCAGGGGCCTGCCGCCCACCGGGCAGTACAAGGTCAGCGCCACCTACCCGGACGGTTTCCGCTGCACCGCCAGCTGCCTGATCGCAGGCATCGACGCGGCGGCCAAGGCCGAGCGCGTCGCCCGGGCGATCATCGCCAAGAGCGAGGAAATCCTCACCCAGCGCGGCTGGGGCCCCTACAGCGAAGTGAGCCTCGAACTGCTGGGCTGCGAGGCCACCTACGGCCCCCATGGGCGGCGGCAAGACAGCCGCGAGGTGGTGATCAAACTGGCGGTGCGCCATGCGCAGAAGGAGGCGCTGGTGCTGTTCTCCCGCGAGATCGCCCAGGCCGCCACCGGCATGGCCCCGGGGCTGACCGGCATAGTCGGCGGCCGCCCCACGGTGTACCCGGTGATTCGCCTGTTCAGCTTCCTGGTGGACAAGTCGAGCTGTCGCCTGGAGGTCGAGCTTGATGGCCAGCGCCAGCCGGTCGCCCTGCCGGGCGGCGCGACCTTCGCCCCCGGGGACCTGGCCGAGGCCGCCGAGCCGCCGCGCCCCGAGGGCCTGGCCGATGCCAGCGTGCCCCTGGTCAAGCTGGCCGTGGCGCGCTCCGGCGACAAGGGCAATCACAGCAACATCGGCGTCATGGCGCGCCGGCCCGAGTTCCTGCCCTGGATCGCCGAGGCCCTGGGCAGCGAGGCGGTGGTCGACTGGATGGCCCATGTACTCGACCCGCAACTCGGTCGCGTCAGCCGCTGGTACCTGCCCGGCAGCCACAGCCTGAACTTCCTGCTGGAGAACGCCCTGGGGGGCGGCGGCGTGGCCAGCCTGCGCATCGACCCCCAGGGCAAGGCCCTGGCCCAGCAACTGCTGGAATTCCCGGTACCGGTGCCAAGGAGCATTGCCGAACGAGTGTGAGCCCTAGGGTGGGTCGGGCCGCGCAGGCGTAACCCACCGAATAAATTCAGCCGCCCCGGTAACGAGGCACGAGATCCATGGCGGGTTACGCCGCTTCGCGGCTAACCCGCCCTACAGAGGACAAGCATTCGACATGACCTACGACTCCGTCTTCAAGGCCGACCTGTTCGCCGGCCAGTGCGTCCTGGTCACCGGCGGCGGCAGCGGTATCGGTCGCTGCACCGCCCACGAACTGGCCCACCTGGGTGCCCATGTGGTGCTGGTCGGGCGCCAGGCGGGCAAGCTGGAGAAGACCGCCGGCGAGATCCGCGAGGACGGCGGCAGCGCCAGCTTCAGGGTCTGCGACATCCGCGACGAGGAGTCGGTCAAGGCCCTGGTCGCCGCGGTCGTCGCCGAACACGGCCCCATCCACCATCTGGTCAACAACGCCGGCGGCCAGTACCCCGCCCCGCTCGCCTCGATCAACCAGAAAGGCTTCGAGACGGTGATGCGCACCAACCTGGTCGGCGGCTTCCTGGTCGCCCGCGAGGTGTTCAACCAGAGCATGAGCAGAACCGGCGGTTCGATCGTCAACATGCTCGCCGACATGTGGGGCGGCATGCCCGGCATGGGCCACTCCGGCGCGGCGCGGGCCGGCATGGAGAACTTCACCAAGACCGCCGCCGTCGAGTGGGGTTATGCCGGGGTGCGGGTCAATGCGGTGGCACCGGGCTGGATCGCCTCCAGCGGCATGGACACCTACGAGGGCGCGTTCAAGGCGGTGATCCCGACCCTGCGCGAGCACGTCCCGCTCAAGCGTATCGGCAGCGAGTCGGAGGTGGCCGCCGCCATCGTCTTCCTGCTGTCGCCGGGCGCGGCCTTTATCAGCGGCAATACGGTGCGCATCGACGGCGCCGCCAGCCAGGGCAGCCGCGCCTTCCCGCTGCTCAAGGCCAGCCCGGGACAGGGCCGCGCCTACAACGGCTTCCACCGGGCCCATTTGCCCGACGTGCTGAGAGAACAGGAGCAATAAGATGCCGCTGCTTCAGTCCGCAATCGACCCGCATGGCGAGGAGTTCGCCAGCAACAGCGCCGCCATGCTGGCCGCCATCGCCGGCTTCCGGCAGATCGAGCAGCGTTGCCTGGACAAGGCCCTGGATGCCAAGGGCAAGTTCGAGCGTCGCGGCCAGCTGCTGCCGCGCGAGCGCCTCAACCTGTTGCTCGACCCCGGCAGCCCCTTCCTCGAACTGGCCTCGCTGGCCGGCTACAAGCTGCACGACGACAAGGACGGTACCCAGGCCGGCGGCGGCATCATCGCCGGCATCGGCTACGTCAGCGGGGTACGCTGCCTGATCAGCGCCAGCAACAGCGCCATCAAGGGCGGCACCATCAGCCCCAGCGGGCTGAAGAAGACCCTGCGCCTGCAGCAGATCGCCCTGGAGAACAAGCTGCCGCTGGTGGCCCTGACAGAAAGTGGCGGCGCCAACCTCAACTACGCGGCGGAGATCTTCGTCGAGGGCGCGCGCGGCTTCGCCAACCAGGCGCGCCTGTCCGCCGCCGGCATTCCGCAGATCACCCTGGTGCACGGCTCCAGCACCGCCGGCGGCGCCTACCAGCCGGGCCTGTCGGACTATGTGGTGGTGGTGCGCGGCAAGGCCAAGCTGTTCCTCGCCGGCCCCCCACTGCTCAAGGCGGCCACCGGCGAGGTGGCCACGGACGAGCAGCTGGGCGGCGCCGAGATGCACGCCCAGGTGGCCGGCACCGCCGAATACCTGGCCGAGAGCGACGCCGATGCCGTGCGCATCGCCCGCGAAGTACTCGCCCTGCTGCCGTGGAACGCCCAGCTGCCGGCCCGCCCGCAACAGAGCTGGCGCGAGCCGCTGTACCCGGCCGAGGAGCTGCTGGGGGTGGTACCGGCCGACGCCAAGAAGCCCTACGACGTGCGCGAGATCATCGCCCGCATCGCCGACGGCTCGGAATTCCTCGCCTTCAAGCAGGCGTTCGACGCCCAGACCGTCTGCGGCCACCTGCGCATCGAGGGCCGGCCCTGCGGCCTGATCGGCAACAACGGCCCCATCACCCCCCAGGGCGCGGCCAAGGCCGCGCAGTTCATCCAGCTGTGCGAGCAGAGCAACACCCCGCTGCTGTTCCTGCACAACACCACCGGCTTTATGGTCGGCACGGAATCGGAACAACAGGGGGTGATCAAGCACGGCGCGAAGATGATCCAGGCGGTGGCCAACGCCACGGTGCCCAAGCTGACCCTGGTGGTCGGCGGCTCCTACGGCGCCGGCAACTACGCCATGTGCGGCCGCGGCCTGGACCCGCGCTTCATCTTCGCCTGGCCCAACAGCCGCACCGCAGTGATGGGTGGGGCCCAGGCCGGCAAGGTGCTGCGCATCGTCACCGAGGAGAAGCACGCCAAGGAGGGCAAGACGGCCGACCCGCAGATGCTCGACCTGCTCGAGCAGACCACCGCGCAGAAGCTCGAGGGCCAGTCCACCGCCCTGTACGGCACCGCCCAGTTGTGGGACGACGGCCTGGTCGACCCGCGCGACACGCGCAAGCTGCTCGGCTACCTGCTGGATATCTGCGCCGAGGCGGCGATCCGCCCCCTCAGATCCAACAGCTTCGGCGTCGCCCGCCTATGACGGGCCGCGCTGAAAAATGTAGCGCGCGGCGCAGCGACAAGGCGCCCGGCGCGCAACGACGAGGCAGTACAGCAGTACGGCGAGGCAGTGAGCACCGTGCCCGCAACAGATGCGGCGCGCAGTGGTTTTCAGACGGCTTTTAGGAGAACGAGAACGATGATCTTCACCCAGGAACACGAAGAACTGCGCCGCACCGTGAGGCATTTCGTCGACAAGGAGATCAATCCCCATGTCGACGCGTGGGAGAAGGAGGGCCGCTTCCCCATCCACGCCATCTTCAAGAAGGCCGGCAGCCTCGGCCTGCTGGGCATCTCCAAGCCGGAGCAGTTCGGCGGCATGGGCCTGGACTACAGCTACTCCATAGTCGCCGCCGAGGAGTTCGGCACCATCCACTGCGGCGGCATTCCCATGTCCATCGGCGTGCAGACCGACATGTGCACCCCGGCCCTGGCCCGCTTCGGCTCCGACGCGCTGCGCGAGGAGTTCCTGCGTCCGGCCATCGCCGGCGACATGGTCGGCTGCATCGGCGTCTCCGAGGTCGGCGCCGGCTCCGACGTGGCCGGGCTGAAGACCACCGCGCGCAAGGACGGCGACGACTATGTGATCGACGGCAGCAAGATGTGGATCACCAACGCCCCTAGCGCCGACTTCATCTGCCTGCTGGCCAACACCTCGGACGGCAAGCCCCACGCCAACAAGTCGCTGATCGTGGTGCCGATGAACAGCCCGGGCATCAGCCTCGGCCCGCACCTGGACAAGCTCGGCATGCGCAGCTCGGAGACCGCCCAGGTGTTCTTCGACGAGGTGCGGGTGCCGCAGCGCTACCGCATAGGGGCGGAAGGGTCCGGGTTCATGATGCAGATGCTGCAGTTCCAGGAGGAACGCCTGTTCGGCGCGGCCAACATGATCAAGGGCCTGGAACACTGCGTCGAGGTCACCATCGACTATTGCAAGGAGCGCCGGACCTTCGGCAGCCCGCTGATCGACAACCAGGTCATCCACTTCCGCCTGGCCGAGCTGCAAACCGAGATCGAGGCGCTGCGCGCCCTGGTCTACCAGGCCACCGAGCTGTACGTGGCCGGCCAGGACGTCACCCGCCTGGCCTCCATGGCCAAGCTCAAGGCCGGACGCCTGGGCCGCGAGGTCACCGATGCCTGCCTGCAGTACTGGGGCGGCATGGGCTTCATGTGGGACAACCCGGTGTCCCGCGCCTACCGCGACACCCGCCTGGTGTCCATCGGCGGCGGCGCCGACGAGGTCATGCTCGGCATCATCTGCAAGCTGATGGGCACCCTGCCGGGCAAGAAAAAGGACTGAGAAACCTACGCCCCAAGGATGGGTTGAGACGCGCCGCGTCGATCCCCATCGCGCCGACCACCCTGCACGGGGACAAGACAATGGAACTACCACACTGCGAAACCCTGCAGCTGGAACGGATCGAGGGCGTGCTCCATGTCACCCTCAACCGCCCGGACTGCCGCAACGCCATGAGCCTGGCCATGGTCACGGAACTGCGTCGGGTGCTGCTCGCCGTGCGCGACGACCACGAGCTGCGCGCCCTGGTGTTGCGCGGCGCCGGCGGCCACTTCTGCGCCGGCGGCGATATCAAGGACATGGCCGCGGCCCGGGCGGCCGGCGGCGACGCCTACCGCGAGCTGAACCGTGCCTTCGGCAGCCTGCTGGAACAGGCGCAGTGCCTGTCCCAGGTGCTGATCCTGGTGCTCGAAGGCGCGGTGCTCGGCGGTGGCCTCGGCCTGGCCTGCGTCAGCGACGTGGCCATCGCCGGCCCGGACGCCCAGTTCGGCCTGCCGGAGACCAGCCTGGGGGTGCTACCGGCGCAGATCGCCCCCTTCGTGGTGAAGCGCATCGGCCTGACCCAGGCCCGCCGCCTGGCCCTGACCGCCGCCCGCTTCGACGCCGGCGCAGCCCTGCGCCTGGGCCTTGTCCATTTCGCCGAGGACGACGGCGCGGCCCTGCAGCGGCGGCTGGACGAGACCCTGGAGCAGGTCCGCCGCTGCGCGCCCCAGGCCAACGCCCGGACCAAGGCCTTGCTGCTGGCCAGCGAGCAGGAACCCCTGGGCCAGCTGCTGGACGATGCCGCCGAACAGTTCGCCGCCGCGGTGAGCGGCGCCGAAGGCATCGAGGGCACCCTGGCCTTCGTAGAGAAACGCACGCCCAGCTGGGCGCAGTGAGCCACAGGCGCACGGCTAGCAAGGTGGATGCGCTGTATGCCCCCACCCGAACACCCCGGTGGATCGAGGCAGCGCGATCCGCCCTACACAAGCCCACAGCGGCTTGAACGGCAGGAGTGACAGAACAACATGCCCGCATTCAACAAGATCCTGATCGCCAACCGCGGCGAAATCGCCTGCCGGGTGCTGCGCACCGCCCACGACCTCGGCTACCGCACGGTGGCGGTGTACAGCGAGGCCGATGCCGAGGCGCGCCACGTGCAGCTGGCCGACGAGGCCCTGTGCATCGGCCCGGCGCCGGCGGCGCAGTCCTACCTGCACAGCGAGCGCATCCTCGCCGCGGCGCGCAAGACCGCTGCCGACGCCATCCACCCCGGCTATGGCTTCCTGTCGGAGAACGCCGAATTCGCCCGCGCCTGCGAGCAGGCCGGCATCGTCTTCATCGGCCCCAGCGTCGAGGCCATCCACCTGATGGGCAGCAAGCGCCTGGCCAAGCTCGCCATGCAGGAAGCCGGCGTGCCCTGCATCCCCGGCTACCAGGGCGCAGCCCAGGACGACACGACCCTGGCCCGGGAGGCCGAACGCATCGGCTACCCGCTGATGATCAAGGCCAGCGCCGGTGGCGGCGGCCGCGGCATGCGCCTGGTCGAGGAGCCGAGCGAGCTGCTCGCACAGCTGCGCAGCGCCCGCTCCGAGGCACAGGGCGCCTTCGGCTCGGGCGAGCTGATCCTGGAGCGCGCCCTGCGCCAGCCGCGGCATGTCGAGGTACAGGTGTTCGGCGACAGCCAGGGCAACATCGTCCACCTGTTCGAGCGCGACTGCTCGGTGCAGCGCCGCCACCAGAAGGTGGTCGAGGAGGCACCCTGCCCGGTGCTCGACGCCGAGTTGCGCCAGGCCATGGGCGAGGCCGCGGTGCGGGCGGCGGCCTCGGTCGACTACGTCGGGGCCGGCACCGTGGAATTCCTGCTGGATCAGAACGGCGAATTCTTCTTCCTGGAGATGAACACTCGCCTGCAGGTCGAGCACCCGGTGACCGAGCTGGTTACCGGCCAGGACCTGGTGGCCTGGCAACTGCGCATCGCCGAAGGCCAGGCGCTGCCGCTGCGGCAGGAGGACATCCGCCTGAATGGCCATGCCATGGAGGTGCGCCTGTACGCCGAGGACCCGACCGCCGGCTTCCTGCCGCAGACCGGCCGGGTGCTGCGCTGGGAAACGCCCCGGCTGGACGGCGTGCGCATCGACCACAGTCTGCTCGAAGGCCAGGCCGTCTCGCCCTTCTACGACCCCATGCTGGCCAAGGTCATCGCCCATGGCGCGACCCGCGACGAGGCCCGGCGCAAGCTGCTACGCGCGATCGAGGACTGCGTGCTGCTGGGCGTCGGCGGCAACCAGCGCTTTCTCGCCAACCTGCTGAAACACCCCGAGTTCGCCGCCGGCCACGTCAGCACCGCCTTTATCGACCGGCACTTCGCCGCCGACCCCAGCCTAAGCCCGCAGCCGCCGAGCAGTGCCGAACTGGCCAGCGCCGCCGCCCTGCTCTATCAGGCCTCGGCCCTGGCCGCCGCGCACCAGGGCGGCCTGGCCGGCTGGCGCAATGCCGGCAGCGCGCCCTGGCGCCTGCTGCTGCAACAGGGCGAACGCCGCTTCGCGGTGGAGCTGAGCCTGCTGGAGTCCGGCACCCGGCCCGGGTTCGCCGCCCGAGTCGGCGACGAGGAGCTGCAGCTGCGCCTGCTCGGCGCCGACGGCCGCTGGGCCAGCCTGGAGCTGGACGGCATCCGCCGGCGCCTGGCCTATCATCAGGATGGCGCCAGGCTGTGGCTCTACGGCCAGGGCGGCAACCTGGAGCTGCTGGACATCAGCCAGCAACCCGCCGGCGCCGCCGAGGGCACGGGTTCAGGCACGCTGAAGGCGCCCATGGATGGCGCCATCGTCGAGGTGCTGGTGAGCGAGGGTGAGCCGGTCGCCAAGGGCCAGCTGCTGCTGGTGCTGGAGGCGATGAAGATGGAGCACCCGTTGAAAGCCGGCTGCGACGGCAGGGTTCGCCACGTGCAGGTGAACCAGGGCGATCAGGTGAAGAGCCGCCAGCCGTTGATCGAGATCGAGGCCGCGACCCCGGCCGAATGACGCCGAGGCGCTCCAGACGGCTCATGGCCATAACGACGCGACAAGGAGACCCCTCATGTCACTGCAAGGCAAAACCCTGTTCATCACCGGCGCCAGTCGCGGCATCGGCCGCGAGATCGCCCTGCGCGCGGCCCGCGACGGCGCCAACCTGGTCATCGCGGCGAAAAGCGCCGAGGCCCACCCGAAGCTGCCCGGCACCATCCACAGCGTCGCCGCCGAAGTCGAGGACGCCGGCGGCAAGGCCCTGGCGCTGCAGCTGGACGTGCGCGACGAGGCCGCGGTGCAGGCCGCCATGGCCAAGGCCGCCGAGCATTTCGGCGGCATCGACGCGCTGGTCAACAACGCCGGGGCGATCAAGCTGCTGGGAGTGGAAAAGCTCGAGCCCAAGCGCTTCGACCTGATGTTCCAGATCAATACCCGCGCGGTGATGGTCTGCAGCCAGGCCGCCCTGCCCTACCTCAAGCACAGCGCCAACGGCCATATCCTCAGCCTGTCGCCGCCGCTCAGCCTGGACGGCAAGTGGTTCGCCCAGCACGGCCCCTACACGGTGACCAAGTACGGCATGAGCATGCTCACCCTGGGCATGCACGAGGAGTTCAAGAAGTACGGCATCAGCGTCAATTCGCTGTGGCCGCAGACCATGATCGCCACCGCCGCCATCGAGTTCGAGGTGGGCAGCCGCGAGGTGTTCAAGCGGGCACGCACCCCCGCCATCATGGCCGACGCCGCCCACGCCATCCTCAGCAGCCAGGGCCGCAGCCTCAGCGGGCGCCTGCTGATCGACGAGCAGATCCTGCGCGAACAGGGCCAGTGCGAGTTCGACCACTACCGCTACGACCCGGACGGCGGTGCGCTGATCCCCGACCTGTTTCTCGATTGAGCGTGGCCGAACCGGGCGCGGCCCGAGTCCCGGAGCGGCGACCGGCTAGCGTTTGAACTCGAACTGCAGCTCGGCGCCTTCCACCGAACTCCAGTCGTCCGCGCCCCGGTCCTCGTTGATCAGCCGACCACTGAGCTGAAAGGGGCCGTCCGTCGCCGTTTTTTCCTCGAACAGGGGCGGCAGCAGCGGCGCGCGGCCGCTCCCGCCGTCCTCCTGGACACTGGCCTGCTCGAGCAGTTCGGGTGGCAGGCTGAGATCCAGGCTAGGTGACGGTTGCTCTGGCTCGACGGCGGCCTGCACCTTAGGCGCCGCCACAGGGGGTACGACTGGTGGGGCGGGTGCCTGGGCCGCGGAAGCGGAGGGCTGGGCTTGAGAGAGGCCATCCGGCTCCTCGCGCGCCGCCTGCGCAGGCGCGACGACCGGCGGCGGCTCGGGTGCAGGGGCATGCTGCTGCGCGGGAGTCGCGCTGCCGGGCGGTACGACCTTGGCCGGTTTGACCTCCGGATCACATGCGCTCAACACGAGGATGGACAGGGCCAGAAGCAGGTAACGCATGGCACTCATGATCGCTCTAGACAGGGCTGGTGGACAGCGCAATGCTGGCCTGCCCCGCGCCGCCTGACAAGCGGGTTTTTCGCTCACTCCCCGCCCGCGTCCATCCCTTGTCGCGACCTGAGCAGCGCATCGATATCCAGCCGCGGATAGTCACGCCGCAGCGCCTCGATTCGCTCGTCTGCCTCGGCGCGACGACCACTGGCGCGCAACACGAGGATCTCCTGCACGGCCTCGTGCAAGGCTTCGTCCGGCGCCTCGCCCTTGCCCGAGGCCGGCGGGGCCATGCTCTGCGGCTGTTCTGCGATGCTATCGGCCATGGCCTCGGCCTCGGCCGCGGGCGCCGCGAGCCGGGCGGACTCGGCCATGCTCTTCTTCTGCGCCGGCGCGGCCTGACGCTGCAAGGCGGGCGCCGCCGGCAGCGGGCTGTCGAACCGCGCGGGCGCCTGCTCGAAGGTCTTCAGGCTCAGGCTCAAACCCAGGCCCAAGGCCGCGACACTGCCCAGGGCCAGGCTCCAGCGCAGCCCGGTGACATGGCCGAACAGCCAGGCATGCAGGCGCTCACGCCAGCCCAGGCGGCTGCGCTGCCGGCCGGCCTGCTCTCGGGCGGCATCGAGAATCCGCGCATCCAGTGCGGCCGAGGGTTCCTGGTCCTGATGCCTGCGGTAGTGCTGCAGCAGCTGCTCGTCGGTGGCAGCTGGCTTGGCTTGCGGGTCTTTCATGCGGATACCTCTTCGGCCGCGGCGGGGTCGGCCAGCAGCCGGCGCAACTTCTGCAAGGCGTAGCGCAGACGGCTCTTCACCGTCTCCGCCGGGGTGCGGGTCAGCTCGGCGATCTCCTGCAACTCCAGCTCGCCCTGGGCGCGCAGCAGGAATACCTCGCGCTGCTCGGCCGGCAGATCATCCAGTGCCGCCTGCAGGCGCTGGCGATCACGGCTCAGGCCGAGCTGCTGCGCGGGGTCGACCTCCTCGCTGGGCTGCTCGTGCAGGCGCTCGTCGTAGGACTCCAGCAGGCCCTGGCGCTTGCCATGCTTGCGCCAGTGATCGATCAGGCGGTTGCGGGCGATCTGGTACAGCCAGGTCTTGAACAGCACCCGCTCGCGCTGCAACGAGTCGCTGCGCACCAGACTCAACCAGGTCTCCTGGAAGATTTCCTCGGCCAGCGTCGGCTCGCCGCACAGCCCGCAGAGAAAGCGGAACAGGCCGAGGCGATGGCGCTGGTACAGCAGCGCGAAGGCCTCGGCATCGCCCTGCCGATAACGGCGCAGCAGGGCGGCGTCGTCATCGGCGGGGACAGTGGGCTTGTCAGTCACTCTCAATCGCCCTTGGCAGTGGGTGGCGCAGATGCAAGCGCTGGAGTTTGCAGGCTCTGGGCCAGTTCCACCAGCTGAATGAACTCGCCGCGCAAACCGAAGCGGTCCTCGCCCCTGGCGCTACGCGCCAGTTCGGCGGTAGCCGCCAGGTCGAAGTCGCCGGTGTAGCGGCCGCCGCTGAGCTGCTGGGCGAAGGCCGCCACCGCCGCGGCGAAACGCAGGTCCTCACTGGCTTCGGCGATGTCCCCGAGCTGCCGCGGGGCGTGGATCGGCCGCTCCAACAGGCGACTGCTGTGCTGTTGCGGGGCCTTGTAGCGGATACGCAGCCAGGCCAGCTCGCCCGGCTTGGCGGCGGTCTCGACGTCGCCCCGGCCGGACTGCCGATAGCGCAGCGGCTCCAGCCAGCCCTTGCGGCCCACCGGGACTATCTCGTAGAGCGCGGTGACACGGTGCCCGGCGCCGATCTCGCCGGCATCGACCTTGTCGTTGGCGAAATCCTCGCGGCGCAGCGCGCGGTTCTCGTAGCCCAGCAGGCGATACTCGCTGACCCGGGCCGGGTTGAACTCGAGCTGAAGTTTCACGTCCCGAGCCACCACCGAGAGGGTCGAGCTGAGCTGCTCGACCAGCACCTTGCGTGCCTCGCGCAGGTTGTCGATATAGGCGTAGTTGCCGTCGCCGGCATCGGCCAGCTGCTCCATCAGCTGCTCGTTGTAGTTGCCCGTGCCGAAACCCAGGGTGGTCAGGGAGATGCCGGTCTTGCGCTTGTCGGCGGCCAGCGCCTTGAGCGTATCGAAGTCGCTGATGCCGACATTGAAGTCGCCATCGGTGGCCAGCAGGATGCGATTGATGCCGTCGGCGAGAAAACCCTCCTGCGCCTGCTGGTAGGCCAGCTGGATGCCCGACTCGCCGGCTGTCGAACCGCCGGCCCGCAGCCGTTCGATGGCCGCGCGAATCTTCGCCTTCTCCGCACCGGCCGTGGACGGCAGCACCACCCGCGACTCACCGGCATAGGCCACCAGCGCCACCCTGTCCTCGGCGCGCAGCTGGTCGACCAGCAGCTTCAGGGTGGCCTGCACCAGGGGCAGGCCTTCGCGGCGATCCATCGAGCCGGATACGTCCACCAGGAACACCAGGTTGGCCGGCGGCAATGCCTCGACCCTCAGGTCGGCGGCCTTGATCGCGATGCGCAACAGCAGGCTCTGGGGATTCCAGGGTGTCGGCGCCAGCTCGCTGTCCACGCCGAACGGGACGTCCCCGCGCGGCGCGGGATAGGCATAGGGGAAGTAGTTGACCAGTTCCTCCAGACGCACCGCCTCGGCCGGTGGCAGCTGGCCCTGATTGAGGAAGCGGCGGACATTGGCATAGCCGCCGGTGTCCACGTCGATGCTGAAGGTCGACACCGGCGCCTCGGCCACCGCCCGCACCGGGTTGCCCGCGAGGCGCTGGTAGCGTTCGCGATTCTCCTCGCGGTAGGCCGGCGGCAGATAGTCGGCCAGGGGAGCGGCGGGCAGTGCAACCCGCTCGGCTGCCAGGGACGCGTAATCGGAATGCTCGGCCTTCTTGTCGCCAGGCTGTGGCCGAACGCCTGGCGCCACTGTCCTGGCCGGTTGATCCGCCGACTGGGCGTGCGGCGACTCCGGCTGGGTGGCGTTACAGGCGGCCAGCAACAGCAGCAGCGCCGCGCCGAAACCTTGCACCAGGGGGTGCGCAATAGCGGTGAATTGCCTGGACATGCTCCATCTCCTCGGGACGAATGACCTCTTCGTCCGAGTAGACGCGACGCAGTGTCGCCTCGGGTTAAGCCGAGGCGCTTTTCCTCACCGGCTGCCGCCCTCCTGACACAGTTGACTGGCCAGCATGCCCAGGGTCATCAGGGCCCGCTCGGCCTCGCGGCTCCAGGGAATGCCGCAGTTCAGGCGCACGCAATGGTTGAACTGCTCGGTATTGCTGAAGATCAGTCCCGGCGCGATGCTGATGCCCTGCTGCAGGGCGCGCACGTGCAGCTCCTTGGTATTGACCCGCACCGGCAGGCTGACCCAGAGGATGAAACCGCCATTGGGCCGGGTGATCTGGGTGCCCTCGGGGAAAGACTGCTGCACCGCCAACTGAAAGGCGCTGAGGTTCTTGCGGTACTCCTGACGGATATAGCGCAGGTGGCGGTCGTAGCCGCCGTTCTCCAGATAGGCCGCCACCCCCATCTGC
Source organism: Pseudomonas sp. MBLB4123 (assembly GCF_051904775.1). Lineage (NCBI taxonomy): Bacteria > Pseudomonadati > Pseudomonadota > Gammaproteobacteria > Pseudomonadales > Pseudomonadaceae > Pseudomonas > Pseudomonas sp. MBLB4123. The sequence continues at coordinate 617,466 of NZ_CP196711.1, read as the reverse complement.
GTCACGCTGCACGCGGAGTGAGTACTGAAGGTCTGCAGGCGCTGGATCTCGTCCTGGTACTTGCCGGCGACTATCCAGCCGATGCGCACCCCCGGCGACAGGGTCTTGGAGAAGCTCGAGCAGTACAGCACGCGGCCCTCACGGTCCTGGGACTTGAGCGCCTTGGTCGGCCCCTGCTCGAACATCAGTTCGCCGTAGATATCGTCCTCGACGATCTGGATGTCGAAGTCCCCGGCCAGGCGCAGCAGCTGCTTCTGGCGGTCCTCGGGGATGGTGCCGCCGAGCGGGTTGCTCAGCCGTGCGGTCAGCACCAGGGCCTTGATCGGCCACTGGCTGGCAGCCAGCTGCAGGGCTTCCAGGCTGATGCCGGTGGTCGGGTCGCTGGGAATCTCGATGACCTTGAGGCCCAGCAGGTCGGCCAGCTGCAGCAGGCCATAGTAGGTCGGCGACTCGGCGGCGATCAGGTCGCCGGGCCGGGTCAGCACGCGCAGCGACATCTGCAGGGCATCGACGCAGCCATGGGTGATCACCACCTCCGAGGGATCGACCACCACGCCGGCATCGCGCATGCGGATCGCCACCTGACGGCGCAACGGTTCGAAGCCCGGGCTGAACATGTAGCTGAAGGCCCGCGGGCTCTGGAAGCGGGTGACCTTGGCCAGCTGCTGATGCAGGGCGCGCACCGGCAGGTAGTCGACATGGGGCACGGCCGCGCCGAGGGGGAATACCCCTTCGCGCCGCGACTCGGTGAGTATCTGGTTGATGATGCTGCTGCGGGTGACCAGGCTGGGGCGCTCGACCCGGGCGATGTCGGGGGTCGGTGCGGTGAGCGCCGGCGTCTGGTGCACATAGAAGCCGGACTGCGGACGGGCACGGATCAGCCCCTGGTCTTCCAGGTTCGCGTAGGCCTGCAACACCGTGGCATGGCTGACGCTGAGCTGCGCACTCATCTTGCGCACCGAGGGCACGCGCTCGCCCGGTTGATAGACGCCGCGGCGAATGTCCTCCGCCAGCTGCTGAGCGATGCGTTGATAGAGCAACAGATTGGTCATGGCCGCCTTCCCGCTTGTTTGAACCGTAACAGTATGCCAATTCTCAGAAAAAACACCGGTACAGCTCCACGGATTCTGCCCGATACAATGGCGATGAGCCAACAACTGTATTAGACCAATTAAGCCGACGCGCAACTGTTTAGTCTATTGCCCGCGCGTAAAAAAGCCCCGGCGCCTAACGGCGACCGGGGCGACTTCTATCCGTGGGAATCAGCGACTGGCGCCTAGACGGCCCTGCTCGTCGGAGAACACGATCTCGACCCGGCGATTCTGTGCCCGGCCCTTGGCCGAGGCGTTCTCCGCCACCGGAAAGCTTTCGCCGTGGCCCTGCACCTCGATGCGCTGGGCATCGATGCCCAGGTCGACCAGCACGTCGGCCACCGTCTGCGCCCGCGCCCGGGACAACTCGAGGTTCTCCTGCTTGTCGCCGCTGCTGTCGGTGTAGCCCTCGATGCGCACTACCCGCCGCGGGTTGAGCTGAAGGAATTGCACCAGCTTGAGCACCGTGCGGTTGGCCGAAACGTTGAGGTCGGCGTGCCCGGCATCGAACAGCACATCGCCCAGGGTCATCACCAGGCCGCGCTCGGTCTCGGTGGTCGCCAGGCTGACCATCTGCTCTTCCAGCCAGTGGCTCTGTTCCTGGATGCTCAGCAGCTTGGCCTCGCGCAGCGCCAGCTGCAGGCGCTGGCGCTCCAGTTCGAGCTTGGCCGCGCGCTCCTGATTGAGAACGATCTGGCTCTTCTCTCCGGCAATATCGCTGTAGCGTTGGCTCAGGTAAGCGTAATGGGCGACGTCATCGGCGCTGCCCCAGTAGCTGGACAGGCGATCGGCGCGCGCCAGGGACTCGCCGGCGCGGATCACATCCTTGGCCGCGCTGCGCAATACGCCGGGATCTTCCTTGACCCTCTGGAAACTGCTCCGGGCTGCCTCCAGTGCTTCGCCGCTGTTCGTCTGCGGGGCGGCACAGCCGCCCAACGCCAGCATCAGTACGGCGCCAGCCCCCAGGGTTACTCGACGGCTCATTGCAGGTCCCCCAACTGACGACGCAGGCGATTGATCTGCTTGCTCAAGACGGCCAGCTGATCCTGGCTCTTGGCCGTCAGCACCCGTGCCTCGGCCAGGCGGGCATCCAGTTCGGCCTGCTCGGCCAGCACCCGTGCCTGCTTGAAGGCCTCTTCGGCCATGGCAGCCTGGGCCCGACGCAACTTGTCCTCGGCCTGAACCAGTTCGGGCAGTTGCTCGTCGGCGCCCACGGCCCGGGCCTGGGTGAGCGCCTGTTCGGTCAGGCGCAATTGTTCGAGAGGGGGCGGATCACTGGCGCAGGCCGTCAAGGCCAGCAGCGCCAGCACGGCGCAGAGAAGTCGATGGGTCACTGGTTTTTCCTACGGATTCGGGGCGCTGGCGGGCTGCAACTGCTGCTCCTTCCAACGCTGCAAATTGCGTTGCAGCAAGGCATCCGGCACGCCGGCGGCGACCAATTCTGTCATTTTTTTCGCCAGCTGTCCGCGCAGCCAGGGGTCGTTGCATGCCGAGTTGTGCGACAGCGCAAGGTGCAAGCCCTCGCTGCGAATCGGCGGATGCAGAGCCAGCAGGTCGTCCTGCAGACCCAGGATGTGGGCCAGGGCCAGGGCGGGTTCGCGCTCGTGCACCACGTAATCCACCTCGCCGAGCATCAGTTTCTGCAGCTGCTGGGTCAGATTACCGCCCTGCTCCAGGTTCAGATTGCCCTTGGCGTACTGGTCGAAGGCCTTGCCGAACCCCTTGCCGACCGCCGCCCCGCGGCGCTCGCGCAGGTCGGCCCACTCGATATAGGGGAAACTGGCGATATTGCGTACCCAGACCACGTCGGCGCGACTGAACGGCGCCGGGTGCACATAGTCCATGGTTTCCAGATCGGCCAGGGTCAGCGGCGCCCCGGCCAGCAGATCGATACGGCCACTGCGCACCTCATCCAGCGCCTTGTCCCAGGACTTGCTGTGCAACACCTCGATGCGCACCCCCAGTTCCTCGCCCAGTCGAGCGAGCAAGTCCGCCTGGGCGCCAATCAGCTGCTGCGGCTTCTGCGGGTCGCGCCACATGAACGGCGGATAATCGGGGTGCCCCGTGGCAACCAGACGCTCACACTTGCCGGCGGCCAGCGCCACGACTGGCATCGTCAGCAAGGTGAAGAGCAGCAGGCAGGACTTCAGGATGGGACTATCGCGCATTCGATGGGTCTCGGTTCAACGTTCGATTGGGCCGCCCGCGGCGGTAACAGGCCAAGGGCGTGCTTCCATGCTAGCTTAGCGGCAGCGCAATAATAATTCGCGATAAGGACACGGCATGAAAAAACTCTTTCTCGCCCTCGTGCTGCTCCTCACGGCCGTCGCCGGCGTACTCTATGCCGTCCCCGCCACCCTGCTGACCAGCATGCAGTGGCTGGAACAGTGGGCCGCCGACCTGTCCCATGAGCGCCTGGAGGTCGCCGATCTTAGCATCCATTACTATCGTGGCGGCCCGCCCGACGGCGAAACCATCCTGCTGATCCACGGCTTCGGCGCCGACAAGGACAACTGGCTACGTTTCGCCCGCCACCTGACCGAGCGCTATCAGGTCATCGCCCTGGATCTGCCGGGCTTCGGCGACAGCAGCAGGCCGAACGCCAGCTACGACGTCGGCACCCAGACCGAGCGCGTCGCCAGCTTCGTGCAGGCCCTGAACATCGACCGCCTGCACCTGGTCGGCAACTCCATGGGCGGCCACATCGCCGCCCTCTACGCCGCGCGCTACCCGCAGCAGGTACGCACCCTGGCCCTGTTCGCCAACGCCGGTGTCAACGCGCCGGTGAAGAGCGAGTTGATCCAGCGCCTGGAACGCGGCGCGGCCAATCCCCTGGTGGTGGAGCGGCCCGAGGACTTCGAGCGCCTGCTGGACTTCGTGTTCGTCGAGCCGCCGCCACTGCCCTCCCCCCTCAAGCGCTACCTGGCCGAGCGCGCCATCGACAACAGCGCGCATTACCAGCGCATTTTCGCCCAGCTGATCGAGCGTTATGTCCCGCTGGAGCCGGAGCTGCCGAAGATCCAGGCGCCGACCCTGCTGCTGTGGGGAGAACGCGACCGCGTGCTGGATGTCTCCAGCATCGAGGTGATGCGCCCTCTGCTCAAGCGTCCCAGCGTGGTCATCATGAAGGATTGCGGCCATGCCCCGATGATCGAACGGCCGCAGGAAACTGCCGCTCACTACCAGGCCTTCCTCGGCGGTATCGAGAATACGGAGGACTGAGCGCATCGCAGCAGGCAGCCAACAAAAAACCCGCTCGAGAGCGGGTTTTTTGTTGGCCTGGGAAAGCGGCTTACACCAGCTTTTCCAGCTCCGGGATGGCCTCGAACAGGTCGGCGACCAGGCCGTAGTCGGCCACCTGGAAGATCGGCGCCTCCTCGTCCTTGTTGATCGCCACGATCACCTTGGAGTCCTTCATGCCGGCCAGGTGCTGGATCGCACCGGAAATGCCGACCGCGATGTACAGCTGCGGCGCGACGATCTTGCCGGTCTGGCCGACCTGCATATCGTTCGGCACGAAGCCTGCGTCGACCGCGGCCCGCGAAGCGCCGACGGCGGCGCCGAGCTTGTCGGCCAGGGCGTACAGGTGCTTGAAGTTGTCGCCGTTCTGCATGCCGCGGCCGCCGGAGATGACGATCTTGGCAGCGGTCAGCTCAGGGCGATCGGACTTGGCCAGCTCTTCGCCGACGAAGGCCGAGGTGCCGGCATCGGCGCCAGCAGCCACGGCTTCGACGGCGGCCGAACCGCCTTCGGCGGCAACCGGATCGAAACCGGTGGCACGCACGGTGATCACCTTGATGGCCGCCGAAGACTGCACGGTGGCGATGGCGTTGCCGGCGTAGATCGGCCGCTTGAAGGTGTCGGCACTCTCGACCGCGATGATCTCGGAGATCTGGTCTACGTCCAGCTGCGCGGCCACGCGCGGCAGGAAGTTCTTACCGTTAGTGGTGGCGGCCGCCAGGATGTGGCTGTAGCCGGCGCCCAGTTCGGCGATCAACGGCGCGACGTTTTCCGGCAACTGATGAGCGAAGGCGGCATTGTCGGCCACCAGGACCTTGGATACGCCCTCGACCTTGGCCGCGGCTTCGGCGGCAGCACCGCAACCGGCGCCGGCAACCAGGATGTGGATGTCGCCACCGATGGCTTTGGCAGCCGCTACGGTATTGAGCGTGGCAGCAGCCAGGGCAGCGTTAGTGTGTTCTGCAACAACCAAGATAGCCATTTAGATTACCTTCGCCTCGTTCTTCAGTTTCTCGACCAGTTCAGCCACGGACTTGACCTTGATGCCGGCACTGCGAGCAGCCGGCGCTTCGACTTTCAGGGTCTTGACGGTGGACGCGGTGGAAACACCCAGGGCATCCGGGGTGACGGTTTCCAGCGGCTTCTTCTTGGCCTTCATGATGTTCGGCAGCGACGCGTAGCGCGGCTCGTTCAGACGCAGGTCGGTGGTGACGATCGCCGGCAGGCTCAACGCAACGGTCTGCAGCCCGCCGTCGATTTCACGGGTGACGTTGACCTTGTCGCCGGCAACGACCACCTTGGAGGCGAAAGTGCCCTGGGCATAGCCGGTCAGGGCACCGAGCATCTGGCCGGTCTGGTTGTTGTCGCTGTCGATGGCCTGCTTGCCCAGGATCACCAGCTGCGGCTGCTCCTTGTCGACCACGGCCTTGAGCAGCTTGGCCACGGCCAGGGAGTTCAGCTCGTCGCCGGACTCGACCAGGATGGCGCGATCTGCACCCAGAGCCAGGGCGGTGCGCAGCTGCTCTTGAGCTGCGGTCGGGCCGATCGACACGACGACGATTTCGCTCGCCACGCCCTTCTCTTTCAGGCGCACGGCTTCTTCCACGGCGATTTCGCAGAAGGGGTTCATCGACATCTTGACGTTGGCAAGATCAACGCCGCTGTTGTCCGCCTTGACGCGAACCTTGACGTTGTAGTCGACCACTCGTTTGACAGCTACAAGAACCTTCATGGATTCCTCGTTACTCTCCGGTGAATAGGAATGTCGCCAAAGCGAACATGGCGGGTGATGCCAGTCGGCCGGAACCGACTTTCAGCCCAGACGGCGAGCGCAAAACCGCCCGTATCTTGACCGCACGACCTAGCCCGGTCAATACGGCGAACCCGTCAGTCATCCGCGATGTAGTAAGATTCTACCAGCCCTACAGAAAATTCAAACAAACGTTTGTATTGGACCAGACACCGGGTGTAGATATAATGCGCGCGCACCGCTCAGGGAACGAGCCTGCCTGCCAAATAAAATATCGAGAGAGCCCTGATTAGGAGATAGCCTGTGGAACGCGAATTTATGGAGTTCGACGTCGTCATCGTCGGCGCCGGCCCTGCTGGCCTGTCCGCCGCCTGCCGTCTGAAGCAGAAAGCCGCCGAAGCGGGTCAGGAAATCAGCGTCTGCGTGGTCGAGAAAGGCTCCGAGGTCGGCGCGCACATCCTCTCCGGCGCGGTATTCGAACCCCGCGCGTTGAACGAGCTGTTCCCCGACTGGAAGGAACTCGGCGCCCCCCTGAATACCCCGGTCAAGCGCGACGACATCTACCTGCTGAGGAACGCCGAGAAGGCCAGCCGCATTCCCGACCTGTTCGTGCCCAAGACCATGCACAACCAGGGCAACTACATCATCTCCCTGGGCAATCTGTGCCGCTGGCTGGCCCAGCAGGCCGAAAACCTCGGCGTGGAGATCTACCCGGGCTTCGCCGCCCAGGACGCGCTGATCGACGAACAGGGCGTGGTGCGCGGCATCGTCACCGGCGACCTGGGCGTCGACCGCGAAGGCAACCCGAAAGAGGGTTACTACACCCCGGGCATGGAGTTGCGCGCCAAGTACACCCTGTTTGCCGAAGGCTGCCGCGGCCACATCGGCAAGCAGCTGATCCAGAAGTTCGGGCTGGACAGCGAGGCCGACGCCCAGCACTACGGCATCGGCATCAAGGAAATCTGGGACATCGACCCGGCTAAGCATGAGCAGGGCCTGGTGGTGCACACCGCCGGCTGGCCCCTGGACATCATGGGCACCGAGAACACCGGTGGCTCCTTCCTCTACCACCTGGAGAACAACCAGGTGGTGGTCGGCCTGATCGTCGACCTGTCCTACAGCAACCCGCACCTGTCGCCGTTCGACGAGTTCCAGCGCTACAAACACCACCCGGTGATCGCCCAGTATCTGGAAGGCGGCAAGCGGGTGGCGTACGGCGCCCGTGCCATCTGCAAGGGCGGCATCAACTCCATGCCGAAGATGGTGTTCAACGGCGGCGCACTGATCGGCTGCGACCTGGGCACCCTGAACTTCGCCAAGATCAAGGGCAGTCACACCGCCATGAAGTCCGGCATGCTCGCCGCCGAAGCGGTGGCCGATGCGCTGTTCGCCGGCAAGGAAGGTGGCGACCAGCTGACCGCTTATGTCGAGGCCTTCAAGGCCAGCTGGCTGTACGACGAGCTGTTCTGCAGCCGCAACTTCGGCGCGGCGATCCACAAGTTCGGCGCCATCGCCGGCGGCGCATTCAACTACGTCGACCAGAACCTGTTCGGCGGCAAGATCCCCTTCACCCTGCACGACACCAAGCCGGACCACGCCTGCCTGAAGAAGGCCAGCGAAGCGCAGAAGATCGACTACCCCAAGCCGGACGGCAAGCTCAGCTTCGACAAGCTCAGCTCGGTATTCCTCTCCAACACCAACCATGAAGAGGAACAACCCTGCCACCTCAAGCTCAGCGACCCGAGCATCCCGATCGCCCAGAACCTGCCGCTCTACGATGAACCGGCGCAGCGCTACTGCCCGGCCGGCGTGTACGAGGTGGTGACTCAGGAAGACGGCGAGAAGCGCTTCCAGATCAACGCGCAGAACTGCGTGCACTGCAAGACCTGCGACATCAAGGACCCCGCCCAGAACATCACCTGGGTGGCACCGGAAGGCACTGGCGGGCCGAACTACCCCAACATGTAAGACTCAAAAAAGGCTCCCTCGGGAGCCTTTTTCTTTATCGGCTAACAGCCCGCAACTAATCCGGCTGCGGGCCGAGTGGAAAGAACGAACCAGCGCTCCACACCCCCAGCCAGGTCTGGCCGTCGATCTCCCGCGGCACCGCCAGCTCGACCAGCTGATAAAACACATTGCGATGCACCAGCGCCTCCAGATTCGCGCGCACATGCACGTAGGGCGCAGGCTCCTGGGTCCGGTCATCCAGCTCCACCCGCAGCGGGTGCTCGGCCCCGGCCAGAACCTCATCCTCGACATTGCTGGTGAAATACAGCGCCTGCCGCTCCCCCTCCCCCTCTACGCGCAAGGTAACCGCCACGAAGGGCGCATCATCGACCCGAATGCCGACCTTCTCCACCGGCGTGACCAGGAAATAGTCGTCGCCGTCGCGACGGAGGATGGTGGAGAACAACCGGACCATCGGCTTGCGGCCGATCGGCGTACCCATATAGAACCAGCTGCCGTCCCGGGCGATACGCATGTCGATATCGCCACAGAAATCCGGGTTCCACAGGTGCACCGGCGGCAAACCCTTGGCTTCGCCCTTGGGAATCTGCGCCAGCAGCTCGCCGGCCTTGCCTGGATCACTCATAAAGACTCCTCAGCGCCCGACCCCGAGCAGGCTGCGGGCATAGTCATGCAAGGGAGGACCGATCAGGTCTTCCGGCCGGGCATCGTAGAACGTCAGGAAACCACCACGACTGCGAATCCGCGCGGTATCGACCAGATACCGGGTATTGGTCTCGATCAGCATCAGCTGAATCACACTGCGATCGGTGCCCAGGCGATCCAGCGCCTCCTGATCGACCCACTCATCGGCGGTGCCGATACGATCGTCGCTATAGGCGAAGCGACTGTACAGCAGATAATGTGCTCCGGCCTTGCGCGCCTGGCCCATGGCCTCCTCCAGGCCCAGGGGTGCACGGGAGCGACGGACCATGGGGAAGTACTCGACGAAGCCCTTGAAGGCCTCCTCGGCCACCACGTTGGGCCGCGGATAACCATGTCCAGGCGGCACGAAATGGCCCTGGGCAATGTAGATGAAGGAGTCCTGCTGCAGGCGCCGCGAAGCCATGCGCTCGGTCCGGCCATGATCGAGCACGCCCGCATCGCGCAAGTGGTACTCGGCACCGTCGGCCAGATCGCTGACCTTCATGCAGCCCCCTAGGGCCAGCAGGGCCAGGGTTAGCAGTAACAATCGCATCGCACTTCTCCCGTCGCCGGCGACGAAAAACCGGCAGATGGCGAGGCAATGCAGGTTCCGCGCCATAACGCCGCCCGAGACAGACGGCAGCTGAGCCGGCACGGATCGACGGCTCTCGCAAGCAGTTCGGCAATCCGGACCGAAGACCGAGCCAGTGCTCAGCCGCCGATGATCTTCATCACCGTCGCCCCGCCGGAGAAGGCCACCTCCTGCTTATCGCCCAGCGCCTTGACCAACAGGCGCTGCAAGGCCGGCAGCGCCTGGTGGCGCGGCTTGTCCAGCAGATCGCCGACATAGTGGCGGTTGCTCGAGGACAGACAGCCATGCAGCCAGCCGGTGGACGACAGGCGCAGACGCGAGCAGGTGCGGCAGAAGGGCACGCTCTCGTTGGCGATCACCCCGAAGAAGCCCCGGCCGGGAATCTCGTAGCGCAGGGCCGTGGCATCCACTGGCGCGTCGGCCTGGGTGAAGCCATGGCGCTCGCCGATCATCGCCAGCAGCTCGGGCATGCCGACGAACTGCCGGAGGAAGCCGTTGCCGTCACGGGCCAGGTGCCCCATGCGCATCAGCTCGATGAAGCGCAGCTCGAAACCGCGCTCCAGGCAGTAGTCCAGCAGCGGCAGGACCTGATCGAGGTTCTGCTCGCGCAGCGGCACCATGTTGACCTTGATCTTCAGCCCGGCCGCTCGCGCCTCGTCCATGCCAGCCAGCACGGTAGCCAGGTCCCCACCGCGGGCGATGGTCCGGAACGCAGCGGCATCGAGGGTGTCCAGGGACAGGTTGAGGCGGCGGATGCCGCACTCCACCAGCAGCGGCAACTTGCGCGAGAGCAGCTGGCCGTTGCTGGTCAGGCTGATATCGTTCAGCCCCAACTGGCCGACGCCACGCAGGAAGGTCTCCAGCTTGGGGCTGACCAGCGGCTCACCGCCGGTAACGCGCAATCGCTCGATGCCGGCCGCCTCGATCAGATAGGCCACGCCACGCACCATGGCGTCGGCGGACAACTCATCCTGGGCCGCCACCAGGCGCTTGCCGTCCGGTACACAGTAGGTGCAGGCGTAATTGCAGGCCGCGGTCAGGCTGACCCGCAGGTTGCGAAAACGTCTGCCTTGGCGATCAACGATCATGGAGGGCTCCGGCGATTGATAGCCCCGAGTATATCGCCGGCGGGAGGGCGGCACATGCGCCGCGCACGCTATTGACCGGCTGAATAACGTCACCCGGTCGGTGTTTCACCGTCGCGCTTGCGCTTGTTGCCCATGCGCACGCCGATATCCATGAGGAACTGGAAGAAGCCCTCCTGGTCCTCCAGCACATTGCTCCAGAATGGCGAGTGGTACAGCGCCACCGCGCCATGCACCAGGGCCCAGGCGGCGCAGTAGTGGAAGTAAGGCGGCACGTCTTCCAGCTTGCCTTCGGCGATGCGCCCCTTGATCAGCTGGGTCAGGCGCTCGAAGTTGGAGGCGCGGATCTTGTGCAGCTGCTCGACCATCTCGGGCACCTGATTGCCCTTGACCACCTTCTCCTCCAGCCGGTCGAACAGGCGATAGCGCTGTGGATCGCGCATGCGGAACTCGAAGTAGGCGCGCGACAGCGCCTCCTTGTCACGGTCCACGTCGGCCGAGTGAAACAGCTCGTTCAGATCGCGCTCGTAATCGAGCATCAGGCGCAGGTAGATCTCCGCCTTGGACTTGAAGTGCTTGTAGATGGTGCCTTTGCCGATACCGACCGCGTCGGCAATCATCTCGACGGTCACGCTGTCTTCGCCCTGCTCGAGGAACAATTTCAACGCGGTATCGAGAATTTCCTGTTCGCGGCGGCGAAACTCACGGACCTTACGGGGTTCTTTCTGCATAAAAGGACTAAGAGGTCAAAAATCGAAGCGGGCTATTATGCCTATCTAGCGTCAAATTGCACGGATCATCCGACCATGTACGGCATTCACGATGAGTTTCCCCAGGTCGCCGGCTTGCGCTACCTGAACCACGCGGCAGTCTCACCCTGGCCGCAACGCGCGGTTGTGGCCGTCAGCCGCTTCGCCGAACAGAACGCCCGCCACGGCGCCCGCGACTACCCGGCCTGGCTACAGGTCGAAAACACCCTGCGCGAACGCTTGACGCGCCTGTTCAACGCACCGAGCAGTGCCGACATCGCCCTGGTCAAGAACACCTCCGAGGCGCTGTCCTTCGTAGCCTTCGGGCTGGACTGGAAGGCCGGCGATCAGGTGATCATCAGTGACGAGGAATTTCCTTCCAATCGCGTGGTCTGGGAAGCACTCAAACCGCTCGGCGTGGAAGTGCTGCAGATCGCCCTGCAGGGTAGCGATCCCGAGGCCAGACTGCTCACGGCCTGCGGTCCGCGCACCCGCCTGCTGGCAATCAGCGCGGTGCAATATGCCAGCGGCCTGCGCCTGGACCTGGAGCGCCTCGGCCATGGCTGTCGCCAGCGCGGCGTGCTGCTCTGCGTCGATGCGATTCAGCAGCTCGGCGCCCTGCCCTTCGACGTGCAGAGCAACCAGTGCGACTTCGCCATGGCCGACGGGCACAAATGGATGCTCGGCCCGGAGGGCCTCGGCGCCTTCTATTGCCGCAGCGAGCTGCGCGAACAACTGAAGCTGCATGAATACGGCTGGCACATGCTCGAGCACCCCGGCGACTACCAGCGCAAGGAGTGGCAGGTGGCCAAGACGGCTCGGCGATTCGAATGTGGCAGCCCGAACCTGCTCGGCGCCATGGCCCTGGAGGCCAGCCTGTCCCTGCTCGAGGAGGTCGGCATGCAAGAGGTGGGGCGTGCGGTGCAGGAACGCGTGCAATGGCTGCTCGACGACCTCGGTACGATGCCCGGCCTCAGCCTGCACAGCCCACGCAGTCCGGCGAGGCGCGCCGGGATCGTTACCTTCAGCCTGGCGGGCTGGGACAATCGGCTGCTGTACGAGCGTCTGAGGAGCGAACAGGTGATCTGCGCCCAGCGTGGCGGTGGCATCCGCCTGTCGCCACACTTCTACAGTGAAGGGCGAGTAATAGAGGAAACCCTACGCTTGCTGCACCAGCTGGCAGCAGGATGAGGACTCAACAGCAGCCGCGGTATTCCAAAACCGTTTAAAAAGGCGCCGAACCGTGGTGGACGATCGGGAATCTTCGCCAATACTTAGGGGTACTGGTGCGCGGCATCTCCCCCCAAGTGCCCCGCCAGGCAAGGTACCGTGGACCGCGTACCTTGATTTACTCCTAATGGTCTTAACCCGGATTCATCCCCCAGAACCCGGGTTTTTTTTGCCCCGAGATCCGCAACGCAGCCATCGGAGCGACCTCGCCCTAGTCGACCCGCGCCAGCGGGAACAGGCGCTTGAAGTTGGCACTGGTCTGCTCGGCCAGGGTTTCGAAACCCACCCCGCGCAACTGCGCCAGGTACTCGGCCACTTCGCGCACATATTCCGGCAGGTTGGGCTTGCCGCGATAGGGTACCGGCGCCAGATAAGGCGAGTCAGTCTCCACCAGCAGCCGATCGGCCGGCACCTGGCGGGCGACTTCGCGCAACGCCTCGGCATTGCGGAAGGTGACGATGCCGGACAGCGAGATGTAGAACCCCAGATCCAGCGCCGCCCTGGCCATCGCCCAATCCTCGGTGAAACAGTGCAGCACACCGGCCTGCGGCAACGCCGCCTCGCGCAGCAGCGCCAGCGTGTCGGCCCGCGCCTCGCGGGTGTGCACGATCACCGGTTTGCCGGTGAGCTGGGCGGCGTGCAGGTGCAGGCGAAAGGCCTCTTGCTGGGCCTGTGCAGCTTGCGGCTCGTAATGGTAGTCCAGCCCGGTTTCACCGATGGCCACCACGTGCGGGTGGCTCAACTCGGCCAGCAACCAGTCCAGGGCAGGCGCCGCGCCGGGCTCAAGATCCAGCGGGTGCACCCCCACCGAGCAGTCGACGTCGGCATAGCGCTCGGTCAGCGCCTTGACCGCCGCGGCGTTGTCGGCGCTGACGCCGATGCAGAGAAAGTGTCCGACGCCGCGTGCGCGCGCGGCATCCAGCGCCGCATCGAGCGAGCCCTGATACGCGGCCAGATCGAGGCGGTCGAGGTGGCAGTGGGAATCAACCAGCATGGATAGCAATCACTTGAGAATCGATGCCGCTAGCGGCATCGCGGGCCCGGACGTCCTGGTGAAAAAGTAGCGACCTACATGGTATGGGTCGGACGGTCCGACTTCAGCGCACCCGCCAGGTAGGTTTCGATCTTGTTGCGGGCGGTGTTGTCGCCCTCGTTGAACTGCACGCCCACGCCCGCGGCACGGTTGCCCTGGGCGCCCTTGGGGGTGATCCATACCACCTTGCCGGCGACCGGAATCTTCTCCGGCTCATCCATCAGGTTGAGCAGCATGAACACCTCATCGCCGAGCTTGTAGCTCTTGTTGGTCGGAATGAACAGCCCGCCATTCTTGATAAAGGGCATGTAGGCGGCATAGAGCACGGACTTGTCCTTGATGGTCAGGGACAAGATTCCATTACGCGGACCCAAGTTAGGTGGCAAGCTCATGCGGCATTCCTAGCGTCATTACTCAATGGCCGATTCTAGCCCGGTCCGGGCAGGCTTGCCCACCGCACCAAGAGCGCTTCGAGAAGCAACACACTGTTCAGGTTGGCCTTGCCCAGCACTTTCTGCCGCTGCTGCAACAGCCAGTCCTGGGTCTCCAGCACCCTGGCCTGCGGCGCCTTGTCGGCCAGGTACTGCACCACCTTGCGCATGTCCTCGAGCCCCAGTCCCTGCTCGTCGCGGGTCAGCTGGTAACGCAGCATCGACTGCGCCCAGTCGCAGAACCAGTCGAACAGCATAGGCATTGGCAGGTTCTTCCAGGCCTCGGCCAGCTGGCTGGCGGCGATCTGCTGCTTGAGCAGCTTCTTCACCCCGTCCACCACCAAGGCGCGCTGCTCGCGCACGCCCTGTTGCTGCAGGCTGCGCGCGGTCAGCGGCGAGCCGCCCGCCAGGCTCAGCAGCTCCCGGCACTCCACTTCGCCGCACTCCGGCAAGGTCCGGGTCAGCCAGGCCAGACTGGTCGCCGGGTCCGGCAGCGGACAGGCCTGCTGCACGCAGCGACTCTTGATGGTCGGCAACAGCCGGCTCGGCTGATGGCTGAGCAACAGCAGCACCGTATCGCCGGAGGGCTCCTCCAGGCTCTTGAGCAGGGCATTGGAGGCGGCCAGAGTCATGTCTTCCGCCGGCGGTTCGGCGATCAGCACGACCTTGCGTCCGCTCAATTGCGCGGTCTTGTTGACGAAGCCGATCAGCTCGCGGACATCGTCGACGCCGACGCTCTTCTTGTCCCCACTCGGCTTGAGTTCGAAACTGTCCGGGTGGCTGCCCGCCGCGAGCAGGTGACAGCCCTTGCACTGTCCACAGGCCTCCAGGCCCGCCGGCTGCTGACACAGCAGAAGCGCCCTCAGGGACTCGGCCAGATCGCGCTTGCCGATGCCGGCAGGCCCCAACAACAGGTAAGCGTGGGCATGCCGAGTGCGGCCGGCCAGCTGCCGCCACAGTTCAGCCTGCCAGGGATAGACCTCAGCCACGGCACAGCTCCAGAATCTGCGGCAACAGTGCGTCCAGGGCCTGCTGCACTTCGCTCAGGGACTGCGAGGCATCCAGGACCCGATAGCGCTGCGGCTCCGCGGCCGCACGGCGCAGGTAGGTCTGACGCACGGCATCGAAGAAGGCTCGCCCCTCCTGCTCGAAGCGATCCAGGCGTCCCCTGGCCGCGGCGCGAGACAGGCCGACCTCGATCGGCAGATCGAAGACCAGGGTCAGCGCCGGACGCAGAGCGCCCTGCACATAGTCCTCGAGCACGGCGATGCGCTCCTCCGGCAAACCGCGACCGCCGCCCTGGTAGGCATAGGTGGCATCAGTGAAACGATCGCAGAGCACCACACAACCGCGCGCCAGGGCCGGGCGAATCACCCGGTCCAAGTGCTGGGCCCGCGCCGCGAACACCAGCAGCAGCTCGGTATCGGCCGCCATCGGCTCCTCGCTCGGCGCCAGCAATAGCTCGCGCACACGCTCTGCCAGCGGCGTGCCGCCGGGCTCACGGGTCAGCAGCACCTCGATGCCGTGTTCCGCCAGGCGCGCGGCCAGGTACTCGCGATTGGTGCTCTTGCCGGCCCCTTCCGGGCCTTCCAGGGTGATAAACAGACCGCTCACGGGGCGTCCTTCTGATGGCTTGACTGTGGGGCGGGACTGGAGCGGTAGCCTGCGCGACGATTGAGCTGATAGGCACGCACCGCCCGATTGTGCGCCTCCAGGGTGTCCGAGAAGGCATGGCTGCCATCGCCCCGGGCCACGAAATACAGGCTCTTGCCCGCCACCGGGTGCAAGGCCGCGTGGATCGCCTCGCGCCCGACCAGGGCGATCGGCGTCGGCGGCATGCCGTCGATGACATAGGTGTTGTAGGGAGTGGGTTCGCGCAGGTGGGCACGGGACAGCTTGCCGTTGTAGCGCTCGCCCAGGCCGTAGATCACCGTCGGGTCGGTCTGCAGGCGCATGCCGCTGCGCAGGCGACGGACGAATACGCCGGCGATCGCCCCCCGCTCCTCCGGCACGCCGGTCTCCTTCTCGATCATCGAGGCCATGATCAGGGCGTCATAGGGCTCGCCGTAAGGCAGACCTTCGGCGCGCTGCGCCCACTCCTCGGCCAGCACCCGCTCCAGGCGCGCATAGGCCTGCCTGAGCAGATCCAGGTCGGTGGTGCCGCGCACGTAACGGTAGGTATCGGGGAAGAAGCGCCCCTCCGGATTGACCCCGGGCAGCCCGAGGCTCTCCATCAGCTGTGCATCGCTCAGCCCGGTCAGGCGCGACTCGAGCTTGCTGGCACGCTCCAGCGCCGCGCGCACCTGACGGAAGTTCCAGCCCTCGACCAGGGTCAGGCTGTATTGCACCACCTCGCCACGACGCCACTGCACCAGCATGTCGTTCACCGTCTGCCCCGGCACCAGGCGGTATTCGCCGCTGTGCAGGGGCTGACCACGCAGATTGAAGCGCCAGTAAAGCCGCAGCCAGAATGCGTCCTGCAGAACCCCTTCGGCCTGCAGGCGGTTGAGTACGCCCCCCGGCGTCGTGCCGGCCGGCACTTCGAGCAGGCGCTCCTCAGTCAGTTGCAAAGGCTGGTGCAGCGCCTTGTGTTGCTGCCAGGCGGCGAAAACCAGTAACAGGCCGGCCACTAACACGCCGGCTTCCAGAAGCAGCAATATCTTGCGTATCACAGATCAGCCGTCCAGTAGATCGCGGGCTATGGCCTGCAGTTTACGGGTGAGCGGGCCTACCGGCCAGTCGCGGCCCTGCAGCCGGCGAACCGGCCACACGCCATAGAGGCTGTTGCACAGAAAGACCTCGTCGGCGCTCAGCAACTCGGCGAGGTCGATGTCGCGCACCTCGCAGGGCACCCCAAGGGCATCGGCTTGCGCCAGCAACTCCGCGCGCATCACACCGGCCACGCCGCAACGCGAAAGGTCCGGGGTCAGCAAAACACCGCCCTTGAGCAGGAACAGGTTGCTGAAGACCCCCTCGATCACCCGTCCCGAAGCATCCTGCATCAGGCCTTCGGCATGCTCGCCATCCTGCCACTCGCTGCGCGCCAGCACCTGCTCCAGGCGATTGAGGTGCTTCAAGCCGGCCAGCAGTGGCTGCTCCGCCAGGCGCATCGCACAGGGAAACAGACGCACACCTTGCTCGGCATGCTCCGCCGGGTATGCCGGTCTCGCGCCGCCGAGCAAGAGGCGTCGCGCTACCGCCGGCTGCGGCGGCGCATAGCCACGCAAGCCGTCACCCCGGGTGAGGATCAACTTGGCCACGCCCTCGCCCATCTGCCGACTGAAGGCGAGCAGTTCGTCCCGGAGCAAGATCGCATCGTATGGCAACCCCAGGCGCGCACAACCTTCTGCCAGGCGCGCCAGGTGGCGCTCCAGCAACGCTGGCCGGCCGCCACGCACGGCGACGGTTTCGAACAGACCATCGCCGTAGGCCAGGCCGCGATCCCTGACAGACAGCAGCTCGGCCGGACGACCGTCGACCCAGCTCAGCATCAACCGGCGAACCGGCGGAACACCAGCGAGCCGTTGGTGCCGCCGAAACCGAAGGAGTTGGACAGCACCACGTCGATGTCCATCGCCTTGGCCTGGTGCGGCACGAAGTCGAGGTCGCAGCCCTCATCCGGCTGATCCAGGTTGATGGTCGGCGGAGCCACCTGCTCGCGCAGCGCCAGCACGCTGAAAATAGCCTCCACCGCACCCGCGGCACCGAGCAGATGGCCGGTCATGGACTTGGTCGAGCTGACAGCCAATTTATAGGCGTGCTCGCCGAACACCGACTTGATGGCCGCCACTTCGGCCTTGTCGCCTGCGGACGTCGAGGTGCCGTGGGCATTGATGTACTGCACCTGGCTGCCTTCGAGCCCGGCGTCGCGCAGGGCATTGGCCATGCAGCGGGCCGCACCCGCCCCATCTTCCGGCGGCGAGGTCATGTGGAAGGCATCGCCGCTCATACCGAAACCGATCAGCTCGGCGTAGATGGTCGCGCCGCGGGCCTTGGCATGCTCCAGCTCCTCCAGCACCAGGGTGCCGGCGCCGTCGGACAGGACGAAACCGTCGCGATCCTTGTCCCACGGACGGCTGGCCTTGGTCGGCTCGTCGTTGCGGGTCGACAGCGCCCGCGCCGCGGCGAAGCCGCCGATGCCCAGACCGCAGGCGGCCATCTCGGCGCCACCGGCGACCATCACGTCGGCTTCGCCGTAGGCGATATTGCGCGCCGCCATGCCGATGCAGTGGGTGCCGGTGGTGCAGGCGGTGGCGATGGCGTAGTTAGGCCCCTGCAGTCCCAGGTGGATCGACAGGAAGCCGGAAATCATATTGATGATCGAGCCCGGCACGAAGAACGGCGAGATGCGTCTCGGCCCCTGCTCGTGCAGCGACTTGCAGCTGTTCTCGATGTTGGTCAGGCCGCCGATGCCGGAGCCCAGCGCCACACCGATGCGCTCACGGTTGGCATCGGTTACTTCCAGCCCGGAGTCACGCACCGCCTGGAAACTCGCCGCCAGGCCGTACTGGATGAACAGGTCGAGCTTGCGCGCCTCCTTGGCCGACAGGTACTGCTCGACGTCAAAGCCCTTCACCGAACCGCCGAAGCGGGTGCTATAGGCCGACAGGTCCATGTGCTCGATCGGGCCGATGCCGCTGCGCCCGGCCAAAATGCCCTGCCAGCTGCTCGGCACATCGTTACCCAGTGGCGACACCATGCCCATACCGGTAACCACGACGCGTCTACGCGACACAGCAATCTCCTCTTGTTTCGGTTTGCAACGCTTGGGATGCGCTTAAAGAAAAGCCGCACGCCCGATGAAGGCGTGCGGCTTTTCCAAGTCGGGAATCGACGATTCGCTTATTGCGCGTGCGCAGTCACGTAATCGATGGCTTCCTGAACGGTGGTGATCTTCTCAGCTTGCTCGTCCGGGATCTCGGTCTCGAATTCCTCTTCGAGGGCCATCACCAGCTCAACGGTATCAAGAGAGTCGGCACCCAGGTCTTCGACGAAGGAAGCGCTGTTGGTTACTTCCTCTTCTTTGACGCCAAGTTGCTCGGCAACGATTTTCTTGACGCGTTCTTCGATGGTGCTCATACCTTGTTCTCACTCCTAATGGGACAAATCCAGGCCACTGGTCTGCGGCCAAGTGTATAGAAAGGGTTTTTAGCATTTCAAGCTGAATGCCGGGGTGCCCCCAGGAACACTTCAACGATCTGTCTATAAACCTGTTGCAGCTTTATACCGGATTCTAGACAGCGACTATGACAGTTTTCCGAAGGCATCCGTCACATTCAGCTCATGTACATACCGCCGTTCACAGGGATAGTAGCCCCTGTGACGTAGGCTGCGCCATCCGAAGCGAGGAAAGCGACCACTTTCGCGATCTCTTCGGCTTGCCCCAGACGGCCCAGCGGAATCTGTGTCAGCAGCGCATCACGCTGCGCTTCCGGCAGCTCTCGGGTCATGTCGGTATCGATGAAACCGGGCGCCACCGCATTCACGGTGATTCCCCGCGAGCCGACTTCCCGGGCCAGCGCACGACCGAAACCCTCCAGCCCAGCCTTGGCAGCGGCGTAGTTTACCTGCCCCGCGTTGCCCATGGCCCCGACCACCGATCCGATATTGATGATGCGACCGAAACGCGCCTTGGTCATGCCGCGCAACACGGCCTTGGACAGGCGATAGAGGCTGTTCAGATTGGTATTGATGACGTCGAACCACTCGTCGTCTTTCATGCGCAGCATCAGGTTATCGCGCGTGATGCCGGCGTTGTTGACCAGGATCAACGGCTGCCCCAGGTGCTGCTGAATATGCTCCAGGGTGCTGGCCACCGACTCATCGTTGCTGACATCCAGCACCAGGCCGGCCCCTTCGATGCCGTTGGCCCTCAGGGTTTCGGCGATGCGCTCGGCACCGGATGCGGAAGTCGCGGTACCGATGACCACGGCGCCTTGGCGCCCCAGCTCAAGCGCGACAGCCTGGCCGATACCACGGCTCGCGCCGGTAACCAGGGCAACTTTACCTTGCAGGCTCATAAAACCTCTCCTCAATCAGGCCAAGGCCGCGCGGGTGGCGGCGAAGGCGTCTGGGGTATCCAAATTATGGGTATTGATGCCTTTGACACAGCGCTTGTTCAGCCCCGACAGCACCTTGCCCGGACCACACTCGACCAGATCGGTCACGCCCTGATCGGCCAGACAGACCATCGACTCGACCCAGCGAACCGGGCTATAGAGCTGGGCCAGCAAGTCGCGCTTGAGCGCATCGAGATCGGCCACTGCAGCCGCACTGACGTTCTGTACCAACGGAATCTGCGGCGCCTGCCAGGCGATCGCCGCCACGGCCTCGGCAAAGCGCTCGGCTGCCGGGCGCATCAAGGCGCAGTGCGACGGCACGCTGACCGGCAGGGGCATGGCGCGCTTGGCACCACGTGCCTTGCACGCCTCGACCGCACGCGCCACCGCCGGCGCGGCGCCGGCGATCACCACCTGGCCCGGCGCATTGAAATTGACCGCGCTGACCACCTCGTCCTGCGCCGCTTCGGCGCACGCCGCCAGCACGTCGGCATCGTCCAGGCCGAGGATGGCCGCCATGCCGCCCTGACCAGCCGGAACGGCCTGCTGCATCAGCCGGCCACGGTGCTCGACCAATTTCACCGCCGCGGCAAAATCCAGGCTGCCGGCAGCCACCAGAGCCGAATACTCGCCGAGGCTGTGGCCGGCGACGAACGCCGGGCGTGCACCGCCCTGCGCCTGCCACAAACGCCACAGGGCGATGGAAGCCGCGAGGATCGCCGGCTGAGTCTTGTCGGTTTGATTCAATTGCTCTTCCGGCCCCTGCTGGGTCAAGGCCCACAGGTCGTAACCGAGCGCATCGGAGGCTTCGGCGAAGGTGTCGATGATCAGCGGCTGCTGAGCGCCATGCTCGGCCAGCATCGCCAGGGACTGGGAGCCCTGACCAGGAAAGACAAAGGCGAGGGATGCAGACATATATAGGTTTCCCTAGTGGTCTTAGCGTCGGGGGAATCGCGACAAGGCATAGCCAAACGCAACAAACTGACAGTTGGATGACAGGCCGCCAGCCGCGGTCACATCCTAGAACAACAGATCCTCGAGGCGGCCATGCAGGCGCTGCGGCAGGTTCTCTTCCACCTCCTGCAAGGCCCGACGAATCGCGCTCTTGAAGCCTTCCTGCCCCGCTGCACCATGGCTCTTGACCACGATACCCTGCAGGCCGAGAAAGCTCGCGCCATTATGCCGAGCGGGAGCCAGCTCGGCGCGTAAACGCCGCAACAACGGCATGGCCAGGGCACCGATCAGGCGCGCCGCCGTCCCTTCTCGAAACAGCGCCTCGATACGCGCCGAGATCATCTGTGCCAAGCCCTCACTGGACTTGAGCAGGATATTGCCGACGAACCCATCGCACACCACCACATCGGCCTCGCCGCGATACAGGCCATCGCCCTCGACAAAGCCGCTGTAGTTCAGCCCCGCCGCCTGCTGCAACAGGTTAGCCGCCAGCTTGACCTGCTGATTCCCCTTGATGTCCTCGGTGCCGACATTGAGCAGCGCCACCCGGGGCCGAACGATCCCCATCGCCTCGGCAGCCACCGAACCCATCACGGCAAACTGATAGAGGTGCTCGGCACTGCAATCGACGTTCGCCCCCAGATCGAGCAACTGACAATGTCCTGCACGGGTCGGCACGGCCGCCATCATCGCCGGCCGGTCGATGCCCGGCAGCGTCTTCAAGACATAACGCGACAAGGCCATCAACGCCCCGGTATTGCCGGCACTGACGCAGGCCTGGGCACGGCCGCTGCGCACCAGCTCCAAGGCGACGCGCATAGACGCATCCGGCTTATTGCGCAGAGCCTGGGCCGGCCGCTCATCCATGCCGATCACTTCGCCGGCATGCTCGACGCGCAGGCGCGCACGATCGACCTTGGGATTCCGGGCGATCAACTCTTCTAGAAGGGGGGATTGGCCAACGAGGACCAGGTGCAGCGAGGGGTATTCGGCCAGACAGGCGATGCTGGCTGGAACAATGCAGTGGGGACCGAAGTCCCCACCCATTGCATCAATCGCGATGATCGGAGCGGACAAGGATTACTCGTCAGCGCCCTTGTCGATCACTTTGCGACCACGGTAAACGCCTTCCGGCGAAACGTGGTGACGCAGGTGAACTTCACCGGTGCTCTTCTCGACGGACAGCGCATTGCCCTCGAGGGCATCGTGCGAGCGACGCATGTCGCGAGCGGAGCGGGATTTTTTGTTCTGCTGAACAGCCATAACTAATTAACTCCTAAACGTTTGGGTCACGCTTTAACTGTGCCAATACACTGAACGGGTTGGACCGCGTTACCTCGTCCTCGCTCGGCGAGGGCTCTTCGAGGCCTGCCGGCTGCTGGCAATCTTCAGGATCATGGGCCGGCACTATGGGCAAGGCGAGCAGCAGCTCATCCTCAACCAGAGCCAGCAGATCCAATGGCTCTTCACCCAACTCCAGCACGTCATAGCCTTTCGGCATAGACTGGGTATTCGCACCTTCTTTCACCACAGCGTAATCACATGCGCTTTGGATCGGTAGAGCGACCAGCTCCAGACAACGCTGGCAAACCATCTTGACCTCGACCTCGAGCTCGCTGTGCATAACCACGGCGTTGCGCTCGTCGCGCTCGAAGACAAACTTCGCGCTTACCGTGCCGGCATTATCGGCAAGCGGGTCGCAGAGCCTGTGCAAGTCGGCCAGCGCCACCACTCCCTCGAGAGCGGTACCACGATCGGCCAATTTGCGCGGATCAACGTGAGGTGGAATCGGACCATTCGACATAGGCGCCGCATTCTAGGGATGCGCCCACCCCCTGTCAAAGGAAATTCGGCCTGTCCAGCACCCGGAGCGACCGCTAGAATCGCCCTCCTTATATAAGGAGTACGTCATGCTGCCTCTGGTGCTCGCTTCCAGCTCCCCCTACCGCCGCGAACTACTGGCCCGCCTGCGCCTGCCCTTCAGCTGGAGCGCACCGGCCATCGACGAGAGTCGCTTGCCGAACGAGGACGCCAGCAGCCTGGTTCGCCGCCTGGCCGAGGAGAAAGCCCGCGCCCTGAGCGACAGCCACCCACACCACCTGATCATCGGCTCCGACCAGGCGGCCGTCCTGGATCAGGACATCCTCGGCAAGCCGCATGACTTCGCGCGCGCGCGCAGCCAGCTACTCGCCGCCAGCGACCGCAGCGTCACCTTCCTGACCGGCCTGGCCTTGCTCAACAGCGAAACCGGCCAGTGCCAGGTCGACTGCATTCCCTTCACCGTGCACTTTCGCCCCCTGAACGAAGAGCAGATAGGGCGTTACCTGGAGGCGGAGCAGCCCTACGACTGCGCCGGCAGCTTCAAGGCAGAAGGCCTGGGCATCAGCCTGTTTCGCAGCACCGAAGGCAGCGACGCCAACAGCCTGATCGGCCTCCCCCTGATCCGCCTGGTGGACATGCTGCACGAGGCCGGCATCGACATTCCCTGACAGCCGAACGAAGAAGCCCGGCCAAGGCCGGGCTTCAGCAGCAGCGAAAAACCTAGCGCAAGACCGGCCCCTGGAAGCCCATCCACATGGCCAGATGCTCGGCGACACTGGCCCCGAGGCGCTTGGCGAAACGATCGAACGGGGTTTCCTGAACAGTGAAGTCGACCACCTCCTCCACCCCAACCACTTCCCGCGCCACATAGCTGGAATTACCCAGGGCGTCGACCAACCCCAGCTCGAGCGCCTGCTCGCCAGACCAGACCAACCCCGAAAACAGCTCGGGATGAGCCTCCACCTTCAAGCGCTCACCCCGCCCCTGCTTGACGCTGTCGATGAACTGCCGATGAGTGGTCTCCAGAACCCCCTGCCAGAAACGCTCCTCCTCCTCCTTGGGCGGCTGGAACGGATCGAGAAAGGTCTTGTGCTCGCCCGACGCATACACCCGACGATCGACACCCAGCTTCTCCATAACCCCGACGAAGCCGAAACCCGCCGCAGTCACACCGATGGACCCGACCAGACTGGCCTTATCGGCATAGATCTGATCCGCCGCACTGGCGATGTAGTAGGCCCCAGAGGCCCCCAGATCACTGATCACCGCATACAGCTTGATCGCCGGATACTTAGCGCGCAGCCGGCGAATTTCGTCATAGATATAACCGGACTGCACCGGACTGCCGCCCGGACTATTGATCCGCAGTATCACACCCTTGGTATTGGCATCCTCGAAGGCCGCGCGCAGGCTACCGACGATATTGTCGGCACTGGCCACCTCTTTGTCGGCGATCATCCCCCGGACTTCGATCAGCGCGGTATGGGCACCACTCTTCGACGCCCCCTTCTGCCAATCGAGCAGCGGCGCAAACAACGCCAACGCCACGAACAGGTAAAGGAAGGTCAGCAGCTTGAAGAATATCCCCCAACGCCTGGCCCGACGCTGCTCCTGCACACCAGCCAGCAGGGTCTTTTCCAGCAGCTGCCAGCTCTTGGCATCGCCCTCACCCACAGCCGACACCTTCCACTCATCCGACATAATGACTCACCTCATCCTTCTGCTCGGTTGCACCACCCTCGAGCCAGGTGCGCAACGCCGTGAAATCCTCAATCGCCAGCTTCGGAGCATAGCGGCGCAACGCCGATAAAGGCTGCGCACCATACCCCACCGCCACCGAATCCATGCCGGCGCGCTGCGCCATCAGCAGATCGAAAGCCGAATCCCCGACCATCAACGCCCGAGCCGCGGAGACCCCGCAATGGGCGAGAATCTGCTCCAGCATAAGCGGGTCCGGCTTGCTCGCTGCCTCGTCCGCGCAGCGCGTCGTATCGAAATAATTCAGCCAGCCACGCTGCGCCAGCACCCGATGCAGGCCATGACGCCCCTTACCCGTCGCCACGGCCAGGGCATAGCCTGCGGCACGAAACGCCTCAAGCGCCTCGGCCACCCCCGGGAACAGCGCCGATGGCTCGGCCTCCAACGCCAGGTACTGCTCACTGTAACAACGCCGGAAACGCTCAACGAGGCTTGGCTCGTCCAGCTCTGGGTACAGGGAACGAATCGCCTCGGGCAGCCCAAGACCGATGATGCCCTTGACCCGCAGATCGCTGCAGCGCTCCAGCCCACAGACATCGGCCGCACGGTGCATCGACTCGACGATACGACCAATGGAGTCGACCAGAGTGCCATCCCAATCGAAGATCAGCAGCCGATAGTCAGACACTCAGCCGCCCCAGCGTATGCGCCCACATTTCATCGACCGGCGCCTCGAGGCGCAGCTCGCCGCCATCGGGCAGCGGCACCACCAGGGCATAGGCATGCAGGAACAGGCGCTTGCCGCCCAACTCGCGTATTTCCCGCGTGAAATCGTCATCGCCATACTTGCTGTCGCCGGCGATGCAGTGCCCGGCATGCTGGGCGTGCACACGAATCTGATGGGTACGACCGGTCACCGGCTTGGCCTCCACCAGGGTGGCGAACTCGCCGAACCGACGCAGCACGCGAAACAGGGTCAGCGCCTCCTTGCCCTCCGCGCTGACCTCGACCATGCGCTCGCCCGAGCGCAAATTGCTTTTCTGCAGCGGCGCATTGACCTGCTTCTTCGCCGTAGCCCAGTGACCGCGCACCAGGGCCATATAGCGCTTGTCCACGCCATCGCCGCGCAAGGCCTCGTGCAGGTGACGCAACATGCTGCGCTTCTTGGCGATCATCAGCAGGCCGGAGGTATCGCGATCGAGGCGATGCACCAATTCCAGCTCCTTGGCATCCGGACGCAACTGGCGAAACGCCTCGATCACCCCGAAGCTCAGGCCGCTGCCACCGTGCACGGCGATGCCGGCCGGCTTGTTCAGCACGATCAGCCCCTTATCCTCATAGAGGATCGCCGCCTCCAGACGCTCCAGCAGCCCCTGCGCCACCGGCACCGGCTCGTCGCGCTCGGCCAGACGCAGCGGCGGCACGCGCACCACATCGCCGGCCTGCAGCTTGTATTCGGGCTTGATCCGCCCCTTGTTCACCCGCACCTCGCCCTTGCGCAAGATGCGGTAAATCAAGGTCTTGGGCACACCCTTGAGCTGAGTGCGCAGGAAGTTGTCGATACGCTGGCCGGCGAGTTCCGGTGCAACCTCGAGCAGCTGGACGCCGGAGGTTGGAGAGGCAGGAATAGTCATCGCGCAATCATAACAATTTTTCATGGATTTGAAGCACTTAATCATTGCTGCTATAGTCGCGAACGCCGCCAAAAGTGGCCTGGTCTGCGGATGTGCGCCAAACTACCATCCCCACACCGACGCAACCCATTCAGGACGCGAGGCCGTCCGACGGGTTCTTCAGAGATAGAAAGGCCACAATGGCCCTCGGAGAACTCGGAAATAACGCCTTAGTAATAGATGCGCAGCCCTCCCCTTTGGAGGGCTGCGGTGAATACCAACCCGCTGCAGATTCTGCGAGCGGCACCCGATTTTCAGCGATACGTGTAGGGTGGAGATGTACAACTGTCGGCCTGCGTAGCACATAGCTTTACCAAGACGCCTCATCTCGTCCGCTACCGGCAGCTGATTCCTCCTCCTGAGCAAGTGCTTTCTGTCACAACAGCAAGCAGGAGACGTCTGTCGCGGCCCAGCACAACTGGCTGACTGCCGCTTGACAATGAAACGATTTACGACCGTTTCTGACGCGCCTGACACCGACCCTGAGAGTCGTGTGTGCCGAACGCCGTTTCCGCCAGCACCGGAAACCGACGGTACTACATGAAAAGAATGCTGATTAACGCAACTCAACCCGAAGAGTTGCGTGTTGCCCTCGTCGACGGCCAACGCCTGTACGATCTGGACATCGAATCGGGCGCCCGCCAGCAGAAGAAGGCCAACATCTACAAAGGCCGCATCACCCGCGTCGAACCCAGCCTGGAAGCCGCCTTCGTCGACTTCGGCTCCGAGCGCCACGGCTTCCTCCCCCTCAAAGAAATCTCCCGCGAATACTTCAGCAAGGCCCCCGAGGGCCGCGTCAACATCAAGGACGTGCTCAAGGAAGGCCAGGAAGTCATAGTCCAGGTCGAGAAAGAGGAACGCGGCAACAAGGGCGCAGCCCTCACCACCTTCATCAGCCTGGCCGGCCGCTACCTGGTACTGATGCCGAACAACCCGCGCGCCGGCGGCATCTCCCGACGCATCGAGGGCGAGGAACGCAACGAACTGCGCGAGGCCCTCAACGGCCTCAACGCCCCGGCCGACATGGGCCTGATCGTCCGCACCGCCGGCCTCGGCCGCTCCAGCGAAGAGATGCAGTCGGACCTCGACTACCTGCTGCAGCTGTGGAGCGCCATCAAGGAAGCCTCCCTAGACCGCGCCGCGCCTTTCCTGATCTACCAGGAGAGCAACGTGATCATCCGCGCCATCCGCGACTACCTGCGCCAGGACATCGGCGAAGTGCTGGTCGACAGCGTCGAGGCCCAGGAAGAAGCCCTGACCTTCATCCGCCAGGTGATGCCGCAGTACGCCAGCAAGATCAAGCTGTACGAAGACAGCGTCCCGCTGTTCAACCGCTTCCAGATCGAAAGCCAGATCGAGACCGCCTTCCAGCGCGAAGTGAAGCTGCCGTCCGGCGGCGCCATCGTCATCGACCCGACCGAGGCCCTGGTGTCCATCGACATCAACTCGGCACGCGCCACCAAGGGCAGCGACATCGAGGAGACTGCCCTGCAGACCAACCTCGAAGCGGCCGAAGAGATCGCCCGCCAGCTGCGCCTGCGCGACATCGGCGGCCTGATCGTCATCGACTTCATCGACATGACCCCGGCGAAGAACCAGCGCGCCGTCGAGGAGAAGGTGCGCGAATGCCTGGAAGCCGACCGCGCCCGCGTCCAGGTCGGCCGCATCTCGCGCTTCGGCCTGCTGGAGATGTCCCGCCAGCGCCTGCGTCCGTCGCTCGGCGAGACCAGCGGCATCGTCTGCCCGCGCTGCGACGGCCAGGGCATCATCCGCGACGTCGAATCGCTGTCGCTGGCGATCCTGCGCCTGATCGAGGAAGAGGCCCTGAAGGACCGCACCGCCGAGGTCCGCGCCCAGGTGCCGATCCCGGTCGCCGCCTTCCTGCTCAACGAGAAGCGCAACTCGATCACCAAGATCGAGCTGCGCACCCGTGCGCGCATCGTCATTCTGCCGAACGATCACCTGGAAACCCCGCACTTCGAGGTGCAGCGCCTGCGTGACGACAGCCCGGAAGCGCAAACCAGCCAGTCCAGCTACGAGATGGCCACGGCGGAAGTCGAGGAAGAGAAGCAGGCCGCCGCCACCCGCACCCTGGTCCGCCAGGAAGCCGCGATCAAGGCCGCCCCGCCCCGCACCGCACCGACCCCGACTCCGGTCGAGGAAGCGCCGGTTGCCGCTCCGGCCCCCGCCAGCGAACCTAGCCTGTTCAGGGGCCTGGTCAAGTCGCTGGTCAGCCTGTTCGCCGGCAAGGAAGAGGAAAAGCCCGCGATCATCGAGAAGAAGACCAGCGAACGCCCGGCCCGCAGCGAAGAGCGTCGCAGCGGCCGCCAGCAGAACCGCAGCCGCGGCGGTCGTCGCGACGAGGAGCGCAAACCGCGTGAAGAGCGCAAGCCGCGCGAAGACCGTGCACCGCGCGAAGAACGCCAGTCCCGTGAAGAGCGCGCGCCCCGCGAGGAGCGTCAGCCCCGCGAAGAACGCCAGCCGCGTGACGCCGTAGAGGTACGCGAGCCCCAGGAAGTGCGGCAGTCGCGCCCACCGCGGGAAGGGCAGGAAGGTCGCCGCGAGCGCAAGCCGCGCGAAGAGCGCCAACCGCGTGAACTGCGCGCCCCTCTCGACGCACCGGAAAGCACCGCCAGCGAAGAGCCCCGCGCCGAGCGCGAGCGCCCGCAACGCGAACCGCGCCAGCCACGTCCGCCCCGTGAGGAGCGGGTAGCCCGCGAAGAGCAGAGCCAGGCCGAAGAGGAAGTACTGAACACCGAGGCCCAAACGGCAGACGACGACCAGGAAGGCAGCGAAGGCGCAGAGCGCCCACGTCGTCGCTCCCGTGGCCAGCGTCGCCGCAGCAATCGTCGCGAACGCCAGCGTGATGCCAGCGGCAACCTGATCGAAGGCGGCGAAGAAGCCAGCGAGACCGGTGACGAAACTGCCGCCACGCCGGGCGCGGCTGCGGCCGTAGTGGCGGCCAGCGAAGTGGCCAGCGAAGCCGCGAGCAGTGAAGCGCCAGTCGCCGAGCAGGCTGCCAGCGAAACCCCGAGCGAGCAGGACGAACGCCCGGCAACCCAACCGGCACCTGCCGCAGAAGCCGAGCAGATCGAAGAAGCCGCTCCGGCCTCCGCCGAAACCCCGACACCGACTCCCGAAGAAGCGCCAAGCGTGAGCGAGGAGAAGCCCGAAACCGCCCAGGAGGTCGCTGCGGCAGAACCCGTCGCCGAACCTGCTCCGACCGCCGAGGCGGAACCGGCTCCGGCCCCGACTCCTGCACCAAGCGCCGGCGGCCGCGCGCCGAACGATCCGCGCGAAGTGCGTCGTCGTCAGCGTGAAGCCGAACGCCTGGCCCGCGAAGCCGCCGAAGCGGCAGCCGCCCCGCAGGCCGAGCCGGCCCCGGTCGATGCCGAGCCGACGAGCGAGAGCAGCGACACCGCCGAGACCAAGGTCGAAGCCGTCGAACAGGTTGCAGACGAAGCCGCAGAAGCTCCTGCCAAGGCAGCCGAGCAGCCTGATCATCAGGCTGAAGACGCCGAAAAGCAGCAAGATGAGCAGGCGGAGAAAGAAAAGCCGCACGCCTGACGCTGTTCGGCAACAATAAAAAGGGGATGCTTCGGCATCCCCTTTTTATTGCGGCGTTATGGACCCTACGAAGGGCTTGCGTGATCCTGGCACGGCGCCACAACGGTCAGAGCACGTTGGGCTCGATCTCCAGGATCACCGCGAAGCGCTCGACGATATCCGCCTGGATGCGCCGCGCCAGGGCCAACAGCTGCAGCCCGGTCGCCTGCCCGTAGTTGACCAGCACCAACGCCTGCAGGCGATGCACCCCCGCATCCCCCTCGCGGAAGCCCTTCCACCCGGCCCGCTCGATCAGCCAGCCGGCCGCCAGCTTCACCAGGCCATCGGCCTGCGGATAGGCCACCAGATCGGCATGCTCGGCCCGCAGGCGCTGCGCCAACTCGGCCGTGACCAGGGGATTCTTGAAGAAGCTGCCGGCATTGCCCAGCACCTTAGGGTCCGGCAACTTCTCGCTGCGAATGGCGCAGATGGCCCGACTGACATCCATCGCCGTCGGCACCTCGATGCCCTGCTCGACCAGGCGCTGGCGAACCGGGCCATAGTCCAGATGCAGCGCCGCCGAGCGACTCAGGGCGAAGCGCACCCGCAATATCACCCAACGCCCCGCCTCGCGCTTGAAGCGGCTGTCGCGGTAGGCGAATGCGCAGTCGGCCGGGCCGAACTCATGCAGCTCACCCGTCTCGCGATCCAGCGCGGTCAGGCCGGCAAACACGTCCTTGAGCTCGACACCATAGGCACCGATGTTCTGCATGGGCGCGGCCCCCACGGTGCCGGGTATCAGGCTGAGATTCTCCAGGCCGACGTAGCCCTGCTGCAGCGTCCATTGCACGAAGGGATGCCAGGACTCGCCCGCCTCCGCCTCGATCAGCACGCGCTCGCCAGCATCGTCCAGCACGCGGATGCCGCGACTGGCCATGCGCAGCACCAGAGCCTCGACATCGGCAGTCAGCAGCAGATTGCTGCCGCCACCGAGCAGCAACAGCGGCAGCCCTCGCTCGGCAACGTAGGCCAGGGCCTGGCGCACCTCGCCGTCGTCGTGCGCCTCGGCGAACCGGCGCGCCCGGGCCTCGACGGCGAAACTGTTATAGGCCTTGAGCGAGACATGCTCGCGGACCTGCAAAGTCATAGACGCTCCCTGAGTTCGCGCACCAGGGCGTCGCCGGCCTGCTCGATCAGGTCCAGGACCTGCTCGAAGCCGGCCTCGCCGCCATAGTAAGGATCGGGCACCTCATCCGGCGCCAACTGGTAGCGACGCAGGAAAAGATCCAGCTCGGCACCGCCGCCAGAAGGGCGCAACCGCTCAAGATGGCGCAGATTGCTGGCGTCCATGGCCAGGATCAGGTCGAAACGGGCGAAATCCTCGGCAGACACCTGGCGCGCCCGCAGAGCCGACAGGTCATAGCCGCGGCGCAACGCCGCCTGGCCGGTCCGCGTGTCCGGTGCCTTGCCGACATGCCAGTCGCCGGTGCCGGCCGAATCGACCTCGACACGGGCTGCCAACCCCGCCTCGCGCAATTTGTGGCGCAGCACCCCCTCGGCGGTGGGCGAGCGGCAGATATTGCCCAGGCAAACGAACAGGACGCGCATCAGGCCTCCAGCAGCCGGCGCACGCGCTCGAGGTCGTCCGCGGTATCGACCCCGGCCGGCGGGGCCTGCAGGGCGTCGGCGACATGGATGCGCACGCCGTGCCAGAGCGCCCGCAACTGCTCCAGGCACTCGGTGTTTTCCAGCCAGCAGGGGCCCCAGGCGACGAAGTCGTGGAGGAACTGCGCGCGGTAGGCGTAGATGCCGATATGCCGGCGGTAGGGCACCCCGGCCGGCAGCTGCTGGCGATCGACGGCAAAGGCATCCCGTGCCCAAGGCAGTGGCGCGCGGCTGAAGGTCAGGGCCAGGCCGCTCGCATCGCTGGCCACCTTGACCACGTTGGGATTGAACAGCGCGGACACCTCATCGATCGGCTCGGCCAGGGTGGCGATCGCCGCCTGGGGGTTGGCCGCCAGGTTGGCCGCCACCTGATCGATGATCGCCGGCGGAATCAGCGGCTCGTCACCCTGCACGTTGACCACTATGGCGTCGGCAGCCAGCCCCAAAGCGCTGGCGACCTCGGCCAGGCGGTCGGTACCGGAGTTGTGGTCGGGGCGGGTCAGCTGCACCGCCGCGCCGAACCCCCGGCAGGCCTCGACGATGCGTGCATCGTCGGTGGCCACCACCACCTGCTGGGCGCCGCTCTTGCAAGCCTGCTCCCAGACATGCTGGATCATCGGCTTGCCGGCGATCTGCTGCAACGGCTTGCCTGGCAGGCGGCTGGAGGCGTAGCGCGCCGGAATCACCACGGTGAAGGCTGTGCTCATCTACTTGTCCAGGCGCTCGTCGACGTTCAGGGTACGGGCTTCGCTTTCCAGCATCACCGGGATGCCATCGCGCACCGGAAAGGCCAGGCCGTCGGCCTTGCAGATCAACTCGCCCTTGTCGGCGGTCAGGTGCAACGGCCCCTTGCACAGGGGGCAGGCCAAGATATCGAGAAGTTTCGGGTCCATGGGAAATCCTTGCTAGAGGGCTGCATCGGTCGCCGACGCCCCCAGACGGCCGCGAAGGACTAGGGAGCTAAGGGCAGCAAGCGGGCCAGTTGGCTGTCGAACCAGGTGACAAAGGCCGTCGAGGGCTCGGCATCCACCGCCAGGTACCACCAGTCATCGACGGCGAAGGCCCGGCATTTCACCGCATCCTTCTCGGTCATCAGCACGGGCAGGCGCGGGCTGAAATCCAGCAGCTCGGCGCTGTACTGCGCATGGTCGGCGAAGGCATGCGGAATCGGCCGCCAGTGTAGCGCCTCGAGCGTGGCGAAGAAACGCTGCGGATTGCCGATACCGGCCACCGCATGGACGCCTTGCCCAGGTGGAAAGTGGCTCAGCGGCCGGCGCTCGCCACTGCGCAGGTTGACCAGGGCGCGTGGACGCAGACAGAAGCCGTAGCCGCCCGCAGGATCGCCCTCGGCGCCATTGTGCAGCACCGCGTCGACGCTGCGCAGGCGCTCGACCGGCTCGCGCAGCGGCCCCGCCGGCAGGCAGCGGCGATTGCCCAGCCCCCGCGCCGCATCGATCAGCACCAGTTCCAGGTCGCGGGCCAGGCGATAGTGCTGCAGGCCGTCGTCGCTGAGGATCAGGTCGAGGCGTTCCTGCTCGAGCAGGGCCCGCGCCGCTCGCCCCCGGTCGGGGTCGATCATCAGCGCCACCCCGCTGCGCTGGACGATCAGCAGCGGCTCGTCGCCGGCGATGGCGGCCTCCTGTTCGGCGCGCACCCGCCAGGGAAACTGCGGCGGCTGCGCACCATAGCCGCGGCTGACCACCCCGACCCGCAGGCCGCGGGCCCGGCAGTGTTCGATCAGCCAGAGGATCAGCGGGGTCTTGCCGGTGCCGCCGACGGTGATGTTGCCCACCACCAGCACCGGCACGGGGGCCCGATATATATCGCCCTCGCCCGCGAGGAAACGGGCGCGCTTGCGCCGCACCACCCGACGATAGAGGGCCTCCAGAGGACGCAGCAGGCCGAGCGCCGGGTGACCGGCATACCAGGCGGCGACCAGGCGATCGGACAGCCCCATCAACCGAAGCTCATCACGGTGCGGCCTGTGCCTCGACCGTGGTGATGCGCAGGTGGGCGAAGCCCAGCTTGCCGGCGGCGTCCATGGCGGTGATCACCGCCTGGTGCGGGGTCTTGGCATCGGCGCTGATGGTCAGCGGCAGGCTGTTGTCGCCCTCGGACTCCTTGATCAGGGCGGCGCTCAGCCCCTCCAGATCGCTCTTGAGCAGCTGCCGACCGTTCAGCGCATAGCTGCCGTCGGCGGCGATCAGCACCTCCAGCTGCTTGAGCTCGGTCTGCTCCGGCGGCGTGCCGCTGGCGGCCTCGGGCAGGTCGACCTTGAGCTGGGTCTCGCGGGTGAAGGTGGTGGTGACCACGAAGAACAGCAGCAGGATGAACACCACGTCGATCAACGAGGCCAGGTTGATCTCGACGTTCTCCCGCGGTTTGCGTCGGAACTTCACGCCTTGCCCTCACCCAGGTCGACGTCGCGGTCGCCCTGCACCACCTCCACCAGCTTGATCGCCTCCTGCTCCATGCCGACCACCAGCTCGTCGATGCGCCGTTGCAGGTAGCGGTGGAAGAACAACGCCGGAATGGCCACCATCAGGCCGGCCGCCGTGGTGATCAGCGCCTTGGCGATGCCGCCGGCGAGCACCGGGGCATTGGCCATGCCCGATCCCATGAAGGAGCTGAAGATCTCGATCATGCCCAGCACGGTGCCGAGCAGGCCGAGCAGAGGGGCGATGCCGGCGATGGTGCCGAGGGCGTTGAGGTAGCGCTCGAGCTCATGGATGACCCGCGCGGCAGCCTCCTCGATGCACTCCTTCATGATCTCCCGGCCATGCTTGGAGTTGGCCAGGCCGGCCGCGAGAATCTGCCCCAGGGGCGAATTGGCGCGCAGCTCCTTGAGTTTCTGGCTGCTCAGCTTCTTGTCCTTGATCCAGCGCCACACCTCGCCCAGCAGGTTGGGCGGGGTGATACGGCTGGCGCGCAACGTCCACAGGCGCTCGGCGATGATGCCGGCCGCGGCGATGGAACACAGGATAATTGGCAGCATCATCCAGCCGCCGGCTTTGACCAGTTCCCACACAGTGGTAAATCCCCTTCGGAAAAGTGGCGCCACTCTAGCATAGGGGCGCCCCCTCGCCGACCGGCGCCGTTCTCATTTTTCTCGCCAGAATCGACGCTCGGTGCGCAGCCCCCGGGCCTCGCCGAAGGTGCCCAGGCGCAGCTGCAGGGCGCCCTGCTCGGCCGTGTCATAGAGCCGCGCGGGCAGCGCCGCATAACGCGCCACAACCGTGGGATGGGGGTGGCCGAAGCCATTGTGGCGACCCCGGGAGATCAGCGCCGCGCGCGGCGCCACGGCCTTTAGGAAGGCGGCGGAAGAGGAGCTGCGGCTGCCATGATGGGGCACCAGCAGCCAGTCGGCGCGCAGATCCAGGCCCGTGGCGAGCAAGGCCCGCTCGGCGCGACTGTCGATATCGCCGGTCAACCACAGGCGCTCGCCTGCCGCCTCGACCAACAGCACGCAGGAGGACTGGTTGGCATCGCTCGCCTGAGCCCAACGCCAGAGGCTGAAACGCACCCCGTCCCACTCCCAGCGATGACCTGACGGGCAATCCTGGGCCCGCAGCTGCGCCGGCAAGACGCCGGCCTCGCCGCTCCACACCCGCTCGACCGCCATGCCCTGGCGTATGGCCGGGGCGCCACCGGCATGATCGTTGTCGGCGTGGCTGATCAGCAGCAGATCGAGGCGCCGCACATCCAGGGCCCGCAGCGAGGGCAGCACCACACGCTCGCCGATATCGAACTCGCCGAAGCGCGCGCCGGCGTCATACAACAGCGCATGCTCCCGGGTACGCAGCAGCACGGCCAGACCCTGACCGACGTCCAGCACCCAGACCTCGGCCTGCCCCTGGGGCGGCCTCGACTGCGGACTGCAGAACATCGGCAGCAGCAGGAGCCAGCCGAGCCCACGCAGGGGAATACCGGACGGCAACAACAGCAACAAGGCACCGAGCATCAGCAACAACCAGACGCCGACCGGCAGGGAACTGGGCAACCAGGCCGGCAACCAGGTGGCGATCGACGCCAACAGGCGGAACAGCAACTCGAGGGCACCACCGGCCAGCCACAGCAATCCCTCACCTACTGCCGGCACCGGCAGCAACAGGGTGCCGAGCAGGGCCAAGGGCACGACCGCCATGCCGACCCAGGGCACGGCGACCAGGTTGGCCAGCGGGCCGCTGGCACTGACCGGCAGCCCCAATGCCAGCAGCAAGGGCAACAGCCCGACCGCCATCGCCCACTGCGCCCGCCCCAGGCTGCGCCACCAGGACCAGGCGCCCAGACGGCCGCCGAAGATCAGAATCAACAGAGCCACCGCGCCGAAGGACAACCAGAAGCCCGGCTGCAGGCTGCTCAAAGGCTCAATCAACAGCACCAGGGCCAGGGCTGCCAGCAACGGCAACCAGGCGCCGAGATGGCGAAAGCGCCAACGCCAGAGCAGCACCAGCGCAACCATCACACAGGCACGCCGCACCGGCACCTCGAACCCCGCCGCCACCCCGTAGACCAGTGCCCCGCAGCAGGCCAGGAGGCAGGCACTGGGCAGCCAGGGCCAGCCCCGCGGCCACCACCCCAGGCGCGCCAGCCCTGCCACCAGGCCGTAAAGCAAGCCCGCCACCAGGGCGATATGTTGACCGGAGATCACCAGCAGATGCACGGTGCCGGTATGCTGCAGCACCCGCCAATCCGCCGCCGTCAGCCCCGAGTCGTCGCCCAGCACCAGGGCCGCCAGCGCTCCCGTGCGCGGACCGCCGCTACCAAGCAAGCGCTGACGCAGCGCATCGCGCCAGGCCAGCGCTCCCGCGGCCGCCTCCAGTCGGCGTCCGCTCTTCACCGTGCCGGTGGCGCCAATGCGCTGCGCCAGCAGCCAGGCCTCGTAGTCGAAGGATTGCGGATTGACCAGGCCATGGGGACGCTTCAGCCGTACCGCCAGGCGCCAGGTCTCGCCACCTCGCACCTGCGGCCCGCCGTACCAGGCCAGACGAATCCGCGTCGGCAGCTCGGCGCGCCGCGACTTCGCCTGGTGCACTTCGAAGCGCACCACGCCCTCGCGCACCTCCGGCAACCCCGCCACCCGCCCCTCCAGCCACAGGGTGCGCTCATCCAGCTCAGGCGCCAGGCGGTCATCCAGTGCCCACTGGGCCGAGATACAGGCCCAAGCGAAACCGATGAGGAAGAACCCCAGCGGATAGCCGCGGGACGGCAGTAGCGACACACCCAGCAATGCCAGCAGAGCCGAGAGCCAGACAGCCGGCAGGGACGGCAGAAACCGCAGCACCAGCAATCCCGCGACCAGCGCGAATATCCCCAGGCGCATAGCCAAGCACTCCTTCAGATCCTTCCATGAATCCAGCGGGGCGACGGACTCCTACATATTTGCTGTCACAAAGAGTAAAAGCAGCCGTTTTCGAATCTGTGCATAATATCGACGCTTTTCAGCCCGCCAGAGAGCTTCCATGCCGCGTCGTTTCTTCAAGCGCTACATGCCCAACCCGGATCGCATCAAGGGCAACAAGTCCCTGCGCTTTCTCGGCACGCTGATCCACGACCCCAACCTCTGGCACCTCAACCGCCACTCGGTCTCCCGCGCCATGGCCATCGGCCTGTTCTGGGCGATGATCCCGATGCCCATGCAGATGATCGCCGCCGCGGTGGTGGCGATTCCGGCGCGCGCCAACCTGCCGATCTCGCTCGGCCTGGTCTGGCTGACCAACCCGATCACCATGCCGCCGGTGTTCTACTGCAGCTACAAGTTCGGCGCCTGGATGACCAACACCCCGACCCTGCGCATGCCCGACGAGGTCACCCTGGGCTGGATCGGCCAGGTGCTGCAGAGTCATTGGCAGCCGCTGTATCTCGGCTCCCTGGTGCTGGGCCTGCTGCTCGCCACGATCGGTTATCTGGCCACCAACACCTACTGGCACTGGTGGGTCCGGCATAACTGGCGCAAGCGCCAGGAGAAACGGCGCAAGGACAAAGCCCAGGGCTGAAACGAAAAAAGCCGTTACCCGGGTAACGGCTTTTTTCTGTGCGCAGCTTAGCTCACTCGTAGCGCAACGCCTCGGCCGGCTGCACCTGCGCGGCGCGCCAGGACGGGTACAGGGTGGCGAGAAAGCTCAGAACCAGAGCCGCCGAGCAGATCAACACGACATCGGACAGCAGCAGCTGCGACGGCAGGTTGCTGATGAAGTAGACATCGGAGCTGAGCACCTCTTGGCCGCTGATGCGCTCGATCCAGCCGACCAGCTGGCTGACGTTCAACGCCGCCAGCACGCCCAGCACCCCGCCGATCAGCGTACCCACGGTGCCGATCACCGTGCCCTGCACCATGAAGATACCCATGATCTGCCGTGGCGTCGCGCCGAGGGTGCGCAGGATGGCGATATCGGCGCCCTTGTCGGCCACCACCATGATCAGGGTGGCGATGATATTGAAGGCCGCCACCGCGACGATCAGCAGCAGCAGCAGGCCGATCATGGTCTTCTCCATCTTCATCGCGCTGAACAGGCTGCCCTGGGTCTGGGTCCAGTCGCTGGCCCGGTAGCCCTCGCCCAGTTGCGCCGCGACCTCGGCGGACACCTGCGGCGCCTCATAGAGATCCTTCAGCTTCAGCCGCAGGCTCTGTACCTGGCCCGGCGCCAGACGCTGGATCTGCGCGGCATCGGCCACGTTGATCAAGGCCAGGGAGCTGTCCAGCTCGGCGCCGACCTTGAATACCCCGACCACGTTGATCCGCTGCATGCGCGGCACCACCCCGCCCGGCACCGAACCGAGCTCGGGCACGATCAGGGTCAACTTGTCGCCGACCTTGAGCTGGAAGCGCCGCGCGGTGATCTCGCCGATCACCACGCCGAACTCGCCGGCCTCGAGGTCATCCAGACGGCCCTGGAGCATGTGCTGGGGCAGGATGGAGACCCGCGACTCGAATCGCGGGTCGATGCCCTGCAGCTGAATCGGCTGCATCGCCCCGCGGTGCGACAGCATGCCCTCCAACTCGGCGAAGGGCGCGGCCGCCAGCACCTGCGGGTGCCGGCCGGCGACCTCGGCGACCGCCTGCCAATCGTCCAGGGCCTGCTCATTGGCGATGCTGGCGTGGGGCACCATGCCGAGGATGCGCGAGCTCATTTCCTTCTGGAAGCCGTTCATCACCGACAACACCACTATCATCGCCAGCACGCCCAGGGCCAGGCCGATCATCGAGGTCAGGGAGATGAAGGAGATGA
This sequence comes from Pseudomonas sp. MBLB4123, assembly GCF_051904775.1. Taxonomy (NCBI): domain Bacteria; kingdom Pseudomonadati; phylum Pseudomonadota; class Gammaproteobacteria; order Pseudomonadales; family Pseudomonadaceae; genus Pseudomonas; species Pseudomonas sp. MBLB4123. Next base: position 578,968 of record NZ_CP196711.1, on the reverse strand, counting down.
AGTGGTTGCGCCGCTTGGCCCGGGTATAGCGGCTGCCGATGAAGATGCTCAGCGGACGGAACATCAGGCGGCCACCAGCTTGCCGTCTTCCAGGCGCAGCACCCGGTCCATCTGCAGGGCCAGCTGCATGTCGTGGGTCACCACCAGGAAGGCGGTCTGCGACGAACTGCTCAGCTCCTTCATCAGCTCCTGGATGCCCTGGGCGGTGTGATGGTCGAGGTTGCCGGTCGGCTCGTCCAGCAACACCAGCCCCGGGCGGTTGACCAGGGCGCGGGCGATCGCCACCCGCTGGCGTTCGCCACCGGACAGCTCCGCCGGCTTGTGCGCCAGGCGATGGCCCAGGCCGACCCGCTCGAGCAGCGCGGTGGCCCGCTGGCGCGCCTCGGCGATGGCCGTGCGACCGATCAGCAGCGGCATGCACACGTTCTCCAGGGCGGTGAACTCCGGCAATAGGTGGTGGAACTGGTAGACGAAGCCCAGTGCCCGGTTGCGCAGCAGGCCGCGCTCCTTCTCGCCCAGTGCCGACAGTTCCTCGCCGGCCAGCCAGACGCTGCCGCTGCTCGGCGTATCCAGGCCGCCGAGCATATTCAGCAGGGTGCTCTTACCGGAGCCCGAGCTGCCGACGATGGCCACCCGCTCGCCAGGATGCAGCTCGAGGGCCAGCCCATCGAGCACCACCACCGATTGCGGGCCCTCCTCGTAACGCTTGCCCAGGTTGCGGCAGCTCAACACGGCCTGATCATGCATGACGCGATCACCCATCGATAGATTATTCATAACGCAGCGCCTCCGCCGGCTGAGTACGCGCCGCGCGCCAGGCCGGGTACAGGGTGGCAAGGAAACTCAGCACCAGGGCGGCCGCGCACACCAGCAGCACATCCGCCCACATCAGTTGCGATGGCAGGTAGTCGATGAAGTACACATCGGCATTGAGGAACTTGATCCCCAGCAGGCGCTCCAGCGCCGCGACCCCGGCGCTGACATTCAACGCCGCCCAGATCCCCAGCAGCGCGCCTATGGCGGTGCCGAACACGCCGATCACCGTGCCCTGGACCATGAAGATCGCCATGATCTGCCGCGGCGTCGAGCCCAGGGTACGCAGGATGGCGATATCGCCCTTCTTGTCGGTGACCACCATGACCAGGGTCGAGATGATGTTGAACGCGGCCACCGCGACGATGAGCAGCAGCAGCAGGCCGATGATCGCCTTCTCCATGCGGATCGCCTGGTACAGGTTGCCGTGGGTGCGGGTCCAGTCGCGGGCGTGGTAATCGCCCTTGCCCAGGGTCTGGGCCAGCGCCCAGGCGGTGCGCGGCGCCTGGAACAGGTCGGCGAACTTCAGCCGCACCCCCTGCACCTGACCGGGCTTCCAGCGCTGCAGGCGGGCCAGATCCTGGACATGGGCCAGGGCCAGGTGGCCGTCGATTTCGCCGGCGCCGACATGGAAGATGCCGACCACGGTGAAACGCTTGAGACGCGGGAACATCCCCGCCGGGGTGACCGTGACCTCGGGGGCGACGAAGGTGAGTTTGTCGCCCAACCCAACGCCCAGTTTGGCCGCGGCCTTGTCGCCGATGACCATGCCGAACTCACCCGGCGCCAGGTCCCCGAGGCGCCCCTGCCGGAAGAAGTCGCCGATGATCGACACCTGCGCCTCGTGCAGCGGGTCGATCGCATTGATCAGCACCTTCTGCACCTTGCCGTCGTTGCTGAGCAGCCCCTGCATCTGGCTGAAGGGTGCCGCCGCCTGCACCTGCGGGTGCTTCAACGCACCGGCGGCCAGGCCCTGCCAATCGTCGAGCGGCGTGGCGCTCTCGAGCGTGGCGTGCGGCACCATGCCCAGGACCCGGGTGCGCATCTCGTGATCGAAGCCGTTCATCACCGACAGCACCAGGATCATCACCAGCACACCGAGCGCCAGCCCGAGCATAGAGGTCAGGGAAATGAAGGAAACGAAGTGATTGCGGCGCTTGGCACGGGTGTAGCGCGTACCGATGAATACGAACAGGGGTCTGAACATGTCGAGGGCTGGTTCGGGGGAAAGAGGAACGTCCTTGTGGCGGGGCTCGGCGCGCAGCCTTACACTCAGACCACTACTGCTGCCATGGGTTCGCCATGTCGTCTCAAGAAGAAGATCGCCGCGAATACTATCGTATCGTCGACACGATCGCACTGGATTTCACCCCGCTGTCTGGGGCCGAAGCGCAGGCCAGCGACGCGCTTCACGACAGTTCGCCGCTGTTCAACCTGCTCAGCGACCTGCACCTGATGGACTTCGAATCGCAACACCTGCTGCGCCATATCAGCGAACGCGACCGCACCCTGGCCAACTACCTCAAGGTGATCAACAAGCGCATCGACCTGCTCGGCCAGGCCGTGGCCCAGAGCCTGCTGCGCGATATCGGCGCACCGAAGCAGGTCTGCCTGTCCGAGGGCGGGGTCAGGTTCGATCACGCCAAGGCCGTTGCCGTCGACAGCCATCTGGCGATCAAGATGGTGCTCATGCCCCAGGCGCTCGGCCTGCTGCTGCGCGCCAAGGTCGTGCACTGCCGCGAGCGCCCCGACGGCCAGTTCGATATCGGCACCGAGTTCGAAGCATTGACCGACGCACAGCGCCAATTGCTCGCTCGGCATATCCTGCAGAAGCAGGCCTGGGAACGCCGCCAGGCCCGCGAATAGCCCTATGAGCCACTCGAAGGGAAGCCTATGCCACACCTAGCAATACTGCTCGCCCTGCTTCTGCCACTGACGAGCAATGCCGAAACCCTGCAGATCCCCATCGGCCAGCAAGGCGCCACAGACCTTGCGCTGCCGCAGCGCGGCGACTCGCAACGCGCGGTGCTCGAACGCTTCGGCCTGGCCGACGAAGAGCATGCGCCGGTCGGCCAGCCGCCCATCAGCCGCTGGGACTACCGCGAATTCAGCGTGTATTTCGAATACGACCATGTGATCAACAGCGTGCGCCACCACCAGCCGCGCACCGCCACGCCCGAGTAAGGAGCAATCGTGACCCTGATTTACGGCCACCGCGGCGCCAAGGGCGAAGCGCCGGAAAACACCCTCGCCAGCTTCCAGACCTGTCTTGGCCACGGCGTGCGTCGCTGCGAGCTGGACCTGCACCTGTCGCGCGACGGCGAGCTGATGGTCATCCATGACCCGACCCTCAAGCGCACCACCGGCCATCGCGGCAAGGTGGTCGAGCACGATGCCGCCGAGCTGGCCGGCTATGACGCGCGCCAGGGCGGACCGGAATGGCCCACGCCCTGCCCCATCCCGCGCCTGAGCGAACTGTTCGAGCAGTGCGACTTCGAGCACTGGCAACTGGAGGTCAAGAGCGCCTCGCGAGTCCGGGCTGCACGTACCGTCGAGGCGATTGCCGAGCTGGCCAGGCATCACGGGCTGACCGAGCGGATTACCGTGACCTCCGGCTCGCGGGAAGTGCTGCGGGCGCTGCAACGCCTGCATCCGCAAATCTCCCGCGGCCTGGTCGCCGAGCACGCCTGGCTCGACCCCTTGAAGGTGGCCCGGCACTACGGCTGTGAACTGCTGGCCCTGAACTGGACGCTGTGCAGCCCGGAGCGCCTGGTCCGGGCACAGAAGGCAGGCCTGCATGTGTCGGTGTGGACGGTCAACGAGCCGGCGCTGATGCGCCGCCTCGCCGATTTCGGCGCGAACAGCCTGATCACCGACTTCCCCGGCCTGGCCGTGGCAACCCTGGCGCGCTGACCCAGCCAGGCCGGCCACGGCCGGGCATGAAAAAACCGGCCACAGCGCCGGTTTTTTCATGCCGCCTGGTCAGAAACTCTCCCGATTCGGCCAGCGCCAGGCCGGGGAGTCGCTGAACGGGTCCTCCCCGACCGGCTCAGGCCACCGGTCGGAGCCGCTCAAAAAAGCCGGTTGAGCCCATCGAACGCCGCCACCCGGTAGGCCTCGGCCATGGTCGGGTAGTTGAAGGTGGTGTTGACGAAGTATTTGATGCTGTTCGCCTCGCCCTTCTGGTTCATGATCGCCTGGCCGATGTGCACGATCTCCGAGGCCTGATAGCCGAAACAGTGCACGCCGAGCACCTCCAGGGTCTCGCGATGGAAGAGGATCTTCAGCATGCCCACCGGCTCGCTGGAGATCTGCGCCCGCGCCATGCTCTTGAAGAAGGCCTTGCCGACTTCGTAAGGAATCTTGGCCTGGGTCAGCTCGCGCTCGTTCTTGCCGATCGAGCTGATCTCAGGAATGGTGTAGATGCCGGTCGGCACATCGTCGACGAAACGCCAGCTGTCGTTCTCGACTATGTTGCCGGAGGCCGAGCGCCCCTGGTCGTAGGCCGCACTGGCCAGGCTCGGCCAACCGATCACGTCGCCCGCGGCGAAGATAGTGGATATCTCGGTGCGGTAGTTCTGGTCGACCTCGACCTGACCGCGACTGTTGACCTGGATGCCGATGTTCTCCAGGCCCAGCTTGTCGGTGTTGCCGGTGCGGCCGTTGCACCAGAGCAGGGCGTCGGCCTTGATCTTCTTGCCGGACTTCAGGTGCAGGATCACCCCGTTGTCCAGGCCCTCGATACGCTCGTACTCCTCGTTATGCCGGATCAGCACGTTGTTGTTGCGCAGGTGGTAGCTGAGGGCGTCGGAGATCTCCGCATCGAGGAAGCTGAGCAGCTGCTCGCGGTTGTCGATCAGGTCGACCAGCACGCCCAGGCCGCTGAAGATCGAGGCGTACTCGCAGCCGATGACCCCGGCGCCGTAGATGATCAGGCGGCGCGGGGTGTGGCTCAGAGTCAGGATGGTGTCGCTGTCGTAGACCCGCGGGTGGCGGAAGTCGACGTCGGCCGGACGATAGGGGCGCGAACCGGTGGCGATGACGATCTGCTTGGCCACCAGCGTCTCCACCACGCCACTGGGGCACACCACTTCGATGGTCTGCTCGTCGGCGAAGCTGCCGGTGCCGTAGAACAGGTCGATGCGGTTACGCGCGTAGTAGCCGGTGCGCGAGGTGACCTGCTTGCCGATCACCCGTTCGGCGCTCTTGAGCACATCCGGGAAGGAGAACCAGCGCGGTTCGCCGATCTGGCGGAACATCGGGTTGGTGTTGAACTGCATGATCTGGCGCACCGAATGACGCAGCGCCTTGGACGGAATGGTGCCCAGGTGGGTGCAGTTGCCGCCGACCTCGCGGCGGGTATCGACCACCGCCACCTTGCGCCCGGCCTTCGCGGCATTCATCGCCGCCCCCTCACCCGCCGGGCCGGAGCCCAGCACCACTACATCGTAGTTGTAGACCGCCATGTTTACTCCTTCGGATCACACCGGAGCGCTTATGGCGCACCCTCGGCAGGACCGGCACTGCGGATGAGTGCCGGCAATCAATCTGACCGCGCAACGCGGCCGGGCATCAGCGCTTGGTCGCGTCGTATGCCAGGTCGGCGGCCGGCTGCTCCGGCGCGCGATTGACCTCTTCGCACTTCTCGCGACTGCCGCCGCAGATCGAGCATTCTTTCTCGATGCCCAGGTTGGCGATGCCGCCACAGGAGCCGGCGATGGGCTTGCGCCCCATGATCACGCCGACCGCCATCAGGCCCACCATCAGCAGCATGGCCAGAAAAACCACTACAAAAATCATTGCTCTTCTCCTGCGGCGAACAGTTGCTCGAATGCCGCGGTAGTCCGTGTGACGAAGCCCTCGCCATCGCGGGTCACGAAAAAGGCCGCGATACCGGCCCCTTCAGCGTAGGCCAGGCCACGCTCGGGCCCCAGCACCATCAACAATGTGGACAAGCCATCGGCCCTTAAGGTCGATCGATCGGCCACGGTCACCGACGCCAGTTTGTGAGTGATGGGCGCGCCGGTTTGCGGGTCCAGGGTATGGGAATAGCGCGTGCCATTCTCCTCGAAATAGTTGCGGTAGTCGCCGGAGGTGGAGATGCCGTAGCCGTCCAGCTGCAGGATGCGCTGGGCCACCCGCTGATCGTCCCGCGGCGCCTCGATGGCGATACGCCAGGGCTCGCCTCCGGGCTTGCGGCCGGCGGCCTTCAGCTCCCCGGTGACATCCACCAGGTAACGACTGACCCCCAGCTCGCCCAGGCGGGCGACGATACGCTCGACCGTGTAGCCGGCGGCGATGCTGTTGAGATCCAGTTGCAGGTCGACATCCTTGCACAGCTGAGCGCCTTCGATGCGCAGATGCCGATGGCCGGTATGCCGGCGCGCCTCGGCCAACTGTTGCGCAGTCGGCACCTGCTCGACCCGTGCCTGGGGGCCGAAGCCCCAGAGGTTGAGCAAGGGCTCCAGGGTCAGGTCGAAGGCCCCGCCGCTCTCCTGCGCCAGCGCCTGCCCGGCGCGCACCAGCTGCAACAACGCATCCGGCATGGCCATGCAACTGCCGGCCGGGGCGCGGTTGAATTGGGAGATCAGCGAGTCGTCGCGGTAGGTGGACATCTGCCGGTCGACCTCGGCGAGGATCGCCTCGGTCTCGGCCTTGAGCCGGTCGGGGCCCGGCGTGCCTTCGGCACGTACGTACTTGACCGAGTAGGTGCTGCCCATGGTCGGGCCGCCGAACTCCTCGACCCCCTCGGAAAACCAACAGCCCGTTAAGGCGGCCGCCAAGGCGACCGCGATAACGGGCTGGAGTACCGCATGCCCCATTCTTAGCCGCCGAAGTCGTCGAGCAGAATGTTCTCCTGCTCCACGCCCAGGTCGACCAGCATCTTGATCACCGCGGCGTTCATCATGGGTGGACCGCACATGTAGAACTCGCAATCCTCCGGCGCCGGGTGGTCCTTCAGGTAGTTCTCGTACAGCACGTTGTGGATGAAGCCCTTGAGGCCGGTCCAGTTGTCCTCAGGCTGCGGATCGGACAGCGCCAGATGCCACTTGAAGTTTTCGTTCTCCGCCTGCAGCTGATCGTACTCCTCGGTGTAGAAGGCCTCGCGCATGGAGCGCGCGCCGTACCAGAAGCTGATCTTGCGCTTGGACTTCAGGCGCTTGAGCTGGTCGAAGATGTGCGAGCGCATCGGCGCCATGCCGGCACCGCCACCGATGAACACCATCTCGGCATCGGTGTCCTTGGCGAAGAACTCGCCGAAGGGTCCGTACACCGTGATCTTGTCGCCCGGCTTGAGGCTGAACACGTAGGAGGACATCTTGCCCGGCGGCAGATCGTCCTTGCCCGGTGGCGGCGAGGCGATACGGATGTTGAACTTCACCAGACCGCGCTCTTCCGGGTAGTTGGCCATGGAATAGGCACGGATCACGGTCTCGTCGACCTTGGACACGTACTTCCACTGGTTGAACTTGTCCCAGTCGCCGCGGTACTCCTCCTGGATGTCGAAGTCCTTGTAGTACACGGTGTGCGGCGGGCACTCCAGCTGCACGTAACCGCCGGCGCGGAAGTCGACGTTCTCGCCCTCCGGCAGTTTGAGGGTCAGCTCCTTGATGAAGGTCGCCACGTTCGGGTTGGACTCGACCGTGCACTCCCACTTCTTCACGCCGAAGACTTCTTCCGGCACCTCGATCTTCATGTCCTGCTTGACCGCGGTCTGGCAGGACAGACGCCAGCCTTCCTTGGCTTCGCGCCGGGTGAAGTGCGACTCCTCGGTCGACAGCATCTCGCCGCCGCCGCTTTCCACCACGCACTTGCACTGGGCGCAGGTGCCGCCGCCGCCACAGGCCGACGACAGGAAGATGTCGTTGTCGGCCAGGGTCTGCAGCAGCTTGCCGCCGGCCGGCACCACTATGGTCTTCTCGCCGTTGATCTCGATGCTCACGTCGCCGCTGGAGACCAGCTTGGCGCGCGCCGCGAGGATGATCAGCACCAACGCCAACACAATGGCGGTGAACATGCCGATCGCTAGGAATATCTCGAAATTGATCATCTGCTCATCCTTTCCTTACAGCTGCACGCCAGAGAAGGACATGAAGCCCAGCGACATCAGGCCGATGGTGATGAAGGTGATACCCAGCCCCTGCAGGCCGGCCGGCACATCGCTGTACTTGAGTTTCTCGCGAATACCCGCCAGCGCGGCGATGGCCAGGGCCCAGGAGACGCCGGCGCCGACACCGTAGACGGTGCTCTCGGCCAGGTTGTAATCGCGCTCGACCATAAACAGCGAGCCGCCCATGATGGCGCAGTTCACCGTGATCAGCGGCAGGAACACGCCGAGGGCGTTGTACAGCGCCGGCACGTACTTATCCAGGGTCATCTCGAGGATCTGCACGAGCGCCGCGATCACACCGATGAAGGTCAGCAGACCGAGGAAGCTCAGGTCAACCTCGGGCAGGCCGGCCCAGGCCAGCGCACCGTCCTTGAGGATGTTGGTGTAGATCAGGTTGTTGACCGGCATGGTGATGCCCAGCACCACCACCACGGCGATACCCAGGCCGATCGCCGTCTCCACCTTCTTGGAGATGGCGATGAAGGTGCACATGCCGAGGAAGAACGCCAGCGCCATGTTCTCGACGAACACCGCTCGGACGAACAGGCTGATGTAGTGCTCCATTAGTACGCCTCCTTATTCGAGACCTGCGGGGCCATCTTGTAGGCGTTGCTCTCCACCTGGTCGGTCTTCCAGCTGCGGACGGCCCAGATGAACAGGCCGATCAGGAAGAAGGCCGAAGGCGGCAGCAGCAGCATGCCGTTGGGCTGATACCAGCCGCCGTCGTTGACCACCGGAATGATCTCGTAGCCCATCAGCTTGCCCGCGCCGAACAGCTCGCGAATGATGCCCAGGGCGATCAGCATGGCGCTGTAGCCCAGACCGTTACCGATACCGTCGAAGAACGACAGGACCGGCGGGTTCTGCATGGCGAACGCCTCGGCACGGCCCATCACGATGCAGTTGGTGATGATCAGACCGACGAACACCGACAGCTGCTTGGACAGACTGAAGGCGTAGGCCTTGAGCACCTGGTCCACCACGATCACCAGGGAGGCGATGATCACCATCTGCACGATCATGCGGATCGAGCTGGGGATCTGGCTGCGGATCATCGAGATGAACAGGTTGGAGAACCCGGTCACCAAGGTCAGCGCCGCGGACATCACCAGGGCGGTCTGCAGGTTCGAAGTCACCGCCAGGGCCGAACAGATCCCGAGGATCTGCAGGCCGATGGGGTTGTTGTTGAAGATCGGGTTGAGCAGGACTTCTTTAATAGTCGGCTGCGACATGATCAAGCCTCCCCTGCGCGCAGGTTAGCGATAAACGGACCGAAGCCGTTCTGGCCGAGCCAGAACTTGAGCAGGTTGTCCACCCCGTTGCTGGTCAGGGTGGCGCCGGCCAGGCCGTCGACCTGGTGCTCGGCCTGCGGGCTCTGCGGATCGACGCCGCCCTTGACGATGGCCACGGCCAACTCGCCGTTCGCATCGAACAGGGTCTTGCCCGGCCACTGGCCCTTCCACTTCGGATTGTCGACTTCGCCGCCCAGACCCGGCGTCTCGCCGTGCTGGTAGAAGCCCATGCCGACCACGGTGTTCAGGTCGCCCTTGAGCGCGATGAAGCCGTGCAGGGTCGACCACAGTCCATAGCCGCGCACCGGCAGGATCAGGGTCTGCACCTGACCGTCCTGCTCCACCACGTAGACGGTGCTGAAGCGCTCCTGGCGCTTGATGCCGGCGATGTCCTCGCTGGCCGGCAGCACGCTGGACAGCTGCGGGTCCTTGGAGGCCTTGAGCGGGTCGAAGACGACCGGATCGTGGGCCTCGGAGAAGGTGCCGGTTTCCAGGTCGACCAGCTTGGCCTTGATGGTGCTGGCGAACAGTTCCTTAACCTGCTTGCCGCTCATCGCAGCATCGCCGAGACCGGCGATCGCCAGGATGCTGCGCTGCTTGTCCAGCAGGCGGTTGTCCACCTGGGTCGGCTTCAGCGCGATGGCCGCGCCGGCGACGAACACCGAGCACACCAGGCACACCAGCAGGGCCACCGTCAGCGTGCGGACGGTGGATTCTTTTTGACTAGACATTGCGTGCCAGCCTCCGCTTGATATTGGCTTGAACGACGAAGTGGTCGATCAGCGGTGCAAACAGGTTGGCGAACAGAATCGCCAGCATCATGCCTTCCGGGAAGGCCGGGTTGACCACGCGGATCAGCACCACCATCACACCGATCAGGGCACCGAAGATCCACTTGCCGGTATTGGTCATGGACGCCGACACCGGGTCGGTGGCCATGAACAGCATGCCGAAGGCGAAGCCGCCGACCACCAGGTGCCAGTGCCAGGGCATGGCGAACATCGGATTGGTGTCCGAGCCGATGGCGTTGAACAGCAGGCTCAGGCCGACCATGCCCAGCATTACGCCGGCGACGATGCGCCAGGAGGCGATCTTGGTCAGCACCAGCACGCCGCCGCCGATGAGGATGGCCAGGGTGCTGGTCTCGCCCAGGGAACCGTGAATGGTGCCGACGAAGGCGTCCATCCAGCTGATGCCCTGGCCGATGACGTTCTCGATGCCGCCGGAGGCCGCCAGGCTCAGTGCCGTGGCGCCGGCGAAGCCGTCGACCGTGGTCCACACCGCATCGCCGGACATCTGCGCCGGGTAGGCGAAGAACAGGAAGGCGCGACCGGTCAGGGCCGGGTTGAGGAAGTTCTTGCCGGTACCGCCGAACACTTCCTTGCCGATCACCACGCCGAAGCTGATGCCCAGGGCCACCTGCCACAGCGGAATGCTCGGCGGCAGGATCAGGGCGAACAGCACCGAGGTGACGAAGAAGCCTTCGTTGACCTCATGCCTGCGGATCGAAGCGAACAGCACTTCCCAGAAACCGCCGACGATGAAGGTCACCGCATAGACCGGCAGGAACCAGGCGGCGCCCTGGACGAAGTTGTCCCACAGGCTGTTCGGGTCGAACCCCGCCAGCGAGCCGATCAGGGCGAAGCGCCAGCCCTCCTGGGTCGCCAGCAGCTCGGGGCTGTTGGCGAAGATCAGGTTGGCCTGATAGCCGGCGTTCCACATGCCGAAGAACATCGCCGGGAAGGTGCACAGCCACACGGTGATCATCATGCGCTTGAGGTCGATGCCGTCGCGCACGTGGGCGGTGGTCTTGGTCACGCTGCCCGGACGATAGAAGAAGGTGTCGATGGCTTCGTACAAGGCATACCAGTTCTCGTACTTGCCGCCCTTCTCGAAGTTGTGCTCGATCTTGTCGAGGAAATCGCGAATCCCCATGGCTTAACCCTCCTTCTCGATACGGGCGAGGTTGTCCCGCAGGATCGGGCCGTATTCATACTTGCCGGCGCACACGTAGGTGCACAGCGCCAGGTCTTCTTCGTCGAGTTCCAGGCAACCCAGCTTCTGGGCCATCTCGGTGTCGCCGACGATCAGGTAGCGCAACAGCTGGGTCGGCAGGATGTCCAGCGGCATGATTTCTTCATAGTTGCCGACCGGCACCATGGCGCGCGGGCTGCCGTTGGTGGTGGTGGAGAAGGCGAACTTCTTCGCCGCCATCAGCTTGGAGACGAAGACGTTCAACACCGAATGCTTGTTCACCCCGGCACGCAGGTAGTGCATCAGCTCGCGCTCGGAGCCCTCGGCCAGGCAGGACACCTGCAGGTGGTAGCGGCCGAGGAAGGCGAAGGCGCCCTGGGCCGTGCGGCCGCCGAGCACCGAGCCGGAGATCACCCGGTTGTAGCCGGACTGCAGCTGGCCGGCGGTCAGCTCCTCCAGATTGGCGCCCAGACGGGTGCGCAGCAGACGCGGCTGCTCGACCACGGGGCCGGCCAGGGCGACCACGCGCTCGACCCACAGCTGACCGCTGGTGAACAGCTTGCCGGCGGCGATCACGTCCTGGTAGTTGATCGACCAGACGCTCTTGCCGGCACTGACCGGATCGAGGAAGTGGATGTGGGTACCGGGCAGACCGGCCGGGTGCGGACCGGCGAAGGCCTCGGCCTGGACGTTGGCCTGCTGCTCGCCCGGCAGGCTCGCGCCCTCGGCCTTGCACAGGAACACCTTGCCCAGGCGGCTCAGCACCTTGAGGCCGTTCTCGAAGTCGCCGGCGTACTCACCGATCACCACGGACGGGTCGGCGGCAAGGGGATGGGTGTCGATGGCGGTGACGAAGATCGAGCTGGGCACCGCGTCGATGGCCGGCACCTTGCTGAACGGACGGGTACGCAGCGCGGTCCACAGGCCGGACTGCTGCAGATTCTCACGCACCTGCTCGACGCTCAGACTGTCCAGCTGGGCGGCCGGATACTGGGCGAAGGTCAGCTGCTCGTCGCCGTCGAGATCGATCACCACCGACTGCAGGACGCGCTTCTCGCCGCGGTGAATGGCGCTGATCACGCCCGCCCCCGGCGCGGTGTAGGTCACACCGGGCGTCTTCTTGTCGGAAAACAGCACCTGACCGAGCTTGACCCGATCACCGACCTGAACCTCCATCGTAGGCTTCATACCGTGATAATCGAAGCCTATGACGGCGACGCTGCGCACGGGCCTTCCGGCCTCGATGCGTTGCGCCGGCGCGCCTGTTATGGGCAAGTCGAGCCCATGTTTAATTTTGATCATAGGTTTGCCTAACCACTGATTTATAAGCTTTTTTTAGAATACGACCGACACCTGGAGCGGCTCATATCGAAAACCAGTGCGAGCCAGCAATCGGTGAGAACTGGAGTGTCGAACGCGGGTAAAAAATCCGCTCAATTATAGAGAGACGACCACTGGCTGACCACCCAAGCGCTTGCTTTTTTTGAGTTTTCAGTCAAGTAGGCGCAGCAGCGACAACTTGACGCAAGCCAGCCGAGAAACGAAGCCCAAGCTCGCACTGGAGCATCACTCCAACCATGCTCGAAGCCCCGCCGACCGGCAGCGAGCACCCGCACGGAACGAGCCGGACTGCGCGCCACAGGCTCCTCCAGCCCCTGCCCGGGCGACTTCGGACACCCCGCCGGAGGCACTGCGCAACCACCCCATGCCCGGAAATGAAAAACGGGAGCCGAAGCTCCCGTTTTTTTTTACACGCTGGCCTGAGCCTTAGCCCGGAAAGGCCGGCGGGTTAACGCCCACCATGTCTTCCATCACGCGCACGACCTGGCAGCTGTAGCCAAACTCGTTGTCGTACCACACGTACAACACCACGCGATTGTCGTTGGCGATGGTCGCATCGGCATCCACCACACCGGCATGGCGCGAGCCGACGAAATCGGTCGACACCACCTCCTGGGAATTGACGAAGTCGATCTGCTTGTGCAGGTCCGAGTGCAGCGCCATGTAGCGCAGGTACTCGTTGATCTCCTCGCGGCTGGCGGCCTTCTCCAGGTTGAGGTTGAGGATGGCCATGGACACATTGGGCGTCGGCACACGAATCGCGTTGCCGGTCAGCTTGCCCTTGAGCACCGGCAGCGCCTTGGCCGCGGCGGTGGCCGCACCGGTCTCGGTGATCACCATGTTCAGCGCGGCGCTGCGACCACGACGGCTGCCCTTGTGGAAGTTGTCGATCAGGTTCTGGTCGTTGGTGTAGGAGTGCACGGTCTCGACGTGACCGTTGACGATGCCGTACTTGTCGTTGACCGCCTTGAGCACCGGCACGATGGCGTTGGTGGTGCAGGACGCAGCCGAGACGATGCGGTCGTCGGCGGTGATGTCGCCATGGTTGATGCCATGCACGATATTCTTCAGCTCGCCCTTGCCCGGCGCGGTCAGCACCACGCGGTCGATACCCGGGCACTTGAGGTGCTGGCCCAGGCCCTCGGCATCGCGCCACTTGCCGGTGTTGTCGACCAGCAGGGCATCCTGGATGCCGTACTGGGTGTAGTCGATGGACGCCGGATCGTTGGAGTAGATGATCTGGATCAGGTTGCCGTTGGCGGTCAGGGTGTTGTTCGCCTCGTCGATGGTGATGGTGCCATCGAAGGGACCATGCACCGAGTCGCGGCGCAGCAGGCTGGCGCGCTTGACCAGGTCGTTCTCGGCACCCTTGCGCACGACGATGGCGCGCAGGCGCAGGCCGTCGCCACCACCGGTCTTCTCGATCAGGATGCGCGCCAGCAGGCGGCCGATGCGACCGAAACCATAGAGCACCACGTCGGTGCCCTTGCGCGCCACGGCATTCTGCTGCCCGGCCACGGAGCCCAGCTCGTCGCGCACGAACTGCTCGATGCCGCGACCGGCACCTTCCTGCAGGTACTTGGCCATCATCCGGCCCAGGTCCACGGAGGCGGCGCCCAGCTTGAGCTCGCACATGGTCTTGAGCATCGGGAAGGTGTCATGCACCGACAGTTCGGCATCGCCATCCAGACGATGGCGGGCATAACGGTGGGCCTTGAGGATCTGGATGACGGAACGATTGATCAGGCTACGGCCGTAGATCGAGGTGACCACGTTGTTGTTGCGGTAGAGCTGGCCAATCATCGGAATCATCGCTTCCGCAAGGGCTTCTCGATCGATCCACTCACCAAGACACTGGTCGGGCTTCTGAGTCACGGGCAGTACCTTCCACATGTAGGGGCTGAAAAAAGGGGCTACATTATGACGGCGCACGCAGGCATGAGCAATGCGCGCCTGTCGCGACTGACACGATACGCCCTGCCCCGCTACAATCGCCGGCCTTGTACCACGACCGTGAGCCGCCCGTGTCTTCACCGACCACGTCCGTACTGCGCCTGCCGCCCCTGCCGGCCTCCGCCGGAAAACAGCATTGGGGCAACCTGCCCGGCGCCGCCCTGAGCCTGGCCATCGCCGAGGCCGCCAGCGCCGCCCGGCGCTTCACCCTGCTGCTGACCGCCGACAGCCAGAGCGCCGAGCGCCTGGAGCAGGAGCTGAGCTTCTTCGCCCCGACACTGCCGGTACTGCACTTCCCCGACTGGGAAACCCTGCCCTACGACCTGTTCTCGCCGCACCAGGACATCATCTCCCAGCGCATCGCCGCGCTCTACCGCCTGCCGGCGCTCAAGCACGGCGTACTGGTCGTGCCCATCACCACCGCCCTGCACCGCCTGGCGCCGACCGGCTTCCTGCTCGGCAGCAGCCTGGTGCTGGATGTGGGCCAGAAGCTCGATGTCGAGCAGATGCGCCTGCGCCTGGAGGCGGCCGGCTACCGCTGCGTCGACACCGTCTACGAGCACGGCGAGTTCGCCGTGCGCGGCGCACTGCTCGACCTGTTCCCCATGGGCAGCGAGCAGCCCTACCGCATCGACCTGTTCGACGACGAGATCGAGACCCTGCGCACCTTCGACCCGGAGACCCAGCGCTCGGTGGACAAGGTCGAGTCGATCAAGCTGCTGCCGGCCCGCGAATTCCCCCTGGAGAAGAAGGCCGTCACCGATTTCCGCGGGCGCTTTCGCGAGCGCTTCGACGTCGACTTCCGCCGCTGCCCGATCTACCAGGACCTGAGTACCGGCATCACCCCGGCCGGCATCGAGTACTACCTGCCGCTGTTCTTCGAGCAGACCGCGACCCTGTTCGATTACCTGCCCCAGGACACCCAGGTGTTTTCCCTGCCGGGGGTGGAGAAGGCCGCCGAGCACTTCTGGCAGGATGCCCGCAACCGCTTCGAGGAGCGCCGGGTCGACCCCGAGCGCCCGCTGCTGCCGCCGGCCGACATCTTCCTGCCGGTGGAGGACTGCTTCGCCCGCCTCAAGGACTGGCCGCGGGTGGTGGTCAGCCAGGACGACATCGAGCCCGGTGTCGGTCGCCAGCGCTTCGCCGCCCGCCCGTTGCCGGACCTGGCGATCCAGGCCAAGGCCAGCGAACCCCTGGCGGCGCTGCGCCGCTTCATCGAGGAGCACCCGGGACGGGTGCTGTTCTGCGCGGAATCGGCGGGACGGCGCGAAGTGCTGCTGGAGCTGCTCGCGCGCCTCAAGCTCAAGCCCAGAACGGTCGAGGGCTGGGCCGAGTTCGGCGCCAGCGCCGAGCGCCTGGCCATCTGCATCGCCCCGCTGGACGAGGGCCTGCTGCTCGACGACCTGGCGCTGATCGCCGAGAGCCCGCTGTTCGGCCAGCGGGTGATGCAGCGGCGCCGCCGGGAGAAGACCCGCGACGCCGGCGACAACGTGATCAAGAACCTCACCGAGCTGCGCGAAGGCGCGCCGGTGGTGCATATCGACCACGGCGTGGGCCGCTACCAGGGCCTGATCACCCTGGAAATCGACGGCCAGAGCGCCGAGTTCCTCGCCCTGCAATACGCCGAGGAGGCCAAGCTCTACGTGCCGGTCGCCAGCCTGCACCTGATCGCCCGTTACACCGGCAGCGACGACGCCCTGGCGCCGCTGCACCGCCTCGGCTCGGAAACCTGGCAAAAGGCCAAGCGCAAGGCCGCCGAACAGGTGCGCGACGTCGCCGCCGAGCTGCTGGATATCTACGCCCGCCGCGCCGCCCGCGAGGGCTTCGCCTTCAGCGACCCGCAGCTCGACTACGTCACCTTCAGCGCCGGCTTCCCCTTCGAGGAAACCCCGGACCAGCAGGCCGCCATCGATGCGGTGCGCGAAGACATGCTGGCGGGCAAGCCGATGGACCGCCTGGTCTGCGGCGACGTCGGCTTCGGCAAGACCGAGGTGGCCATGCGCGCCGCCTTTATCGCCGTACACAGCGGCAAGCAGGTCGCGGTGCTGGTACCCACCACCCTGCTGGCCCAGCAGCACTACAACAGCTTCCGCGACCGCTTCGCCGACTGGCCGGTGAAGGTCGAGGTGATGAGCCGCTTCAAGAGCGCCAAGGAAGTCGGCGAGGCCATGGCGCAGCTGGCCGAGGGTAAGGTCGACATCGTCATCGGCACCCACAAGCTCCTTCAGGACGACGTCAAGTTCGCCAACCTGGGCCTGGTGATCATCGACGAGGAGCACCGTTTCGGCGTGCGCCAGAAGGAACAGCTCAAGGCCCTGCGCAGCGAGGTGGATATCCTCACGCTCACGGCGACCCCCATTCCGAGAACGCTGAACATGGCGGTCTCCGGCATGCGCGACCTGTCGATCATCGCCACCCCGCCGGCGCGCCGCCTGTCGGTGCGCACCTTCGTCATGGAGCAGAACAACCCGACCATCAAGGAGGCGCTGCTGCGCGAGCTGCTGCGCGGCGGCCAGGTCTACTACCTGCACAACGACGTGAAGAGCATCGAGAAGTGCGCCGCCGACCTGGCCGAGCTGGTACCCGAGGCGCGCATCGGCATCGGCCACGGACAGATGCGCGAGCGCGAGCTGGAACAGGTGATGAGCGACTTCTACCACAAGCGCTTCAACGTGCTGATCGCCTCGACCATCATCGAGACCGGCATCGACGTGCCCAGCGCCAACACCATCATCATCGAGCGCGCCGACAAGTTCGGCCTGGCCCAGCTGCACCAGTTGCGCGGCCGGGTCGGCCGCAGCCACCACCAGGCCTACGCCTACCTGCTCACCCCGCCGCGCAAGCAGGTGACCGACGACGCGCAGAAACGCCTGGAGGCCATCGCCAATGCCCAGGACCTGGGCGCCGGCTTCGTCCTGGCCACCCACGACCTGGAAATCCGCGGCGCCGGCGAACTGCTCGGCGACGGCCAGAGCGGGCAGATCCAGGCGGTGGGCTTCACCCTCTACATGGAGATGCTGGAAAGAGCCGTCAAGGCCATCCGCAAGGGCGAGCAGCCCAACCTGGAGCAGCCGCTCGGCGGTGGCCCGGAGATCAATCTGCGGGTGCCGGCGCTGATTCCCGAGGACTACCTGCCGGACGTGCACGCACGCCTGATCCTCTACAAGCGCATCGCCTCGGCCGCCGACGAGGACGGCCTGAAGGAGCTGCAGGTGGAGATGATCGACCGCTTCGGCCTGCTGCCGGAGCCGACCAAGAACCTGGTGCGCCTGACCCTGCTCAAGCTGCGGGCCGAGACCCTGGGCATCAAGAAGGTCGACGCCGGGCCCCAGGGCGGGCGCGTCGAGTTCGCTGCGGACACCTGCGTCGACCCGCTGACCCTGATCAAGCTGATCCAGAGCGCGCCGACCCGCTACAAGTTCGAAGGCGCCACCCTGTTCAGGTTCCAGGTGCCGATGGAGCGCCCGGAACAACGTTTCAATACCCTGGAGGCGCTCTTCGAGCGCCTGATCCCCGCCGCCTAAGGACTGAACCATGCGCGCACTCCGCACCCTGGCCCTGCTGCCGCTCACCCTGCTCATGCTGCTCGCCACCCCGACCTTCGCCGAAGGCCTGTACCAGGTCGAGGTCATCGTCTTCCGTCAGGCCGGCGAGCCGGTACCCGCCAGCCAGCCTGCCCCGGACGACTGGGCCCGGGATGCACAGCCCATCGACGCCGGCAGCGAACGCGGCACCGCGCTGAACAGCGAGGCCAGCAAACTCAACCCCGGCAACGGCTATCAGGTGCTGCTGCACAGGGCCTGGTCGCAGCACCTCTCCGGCACCCCCAGCCGGGTAGCGCTGAGCAGCGGCAGCGAGCAGTTCGGCCACTTCCCGGTGGAAGGCACCCTGAGCCTCAAGCAGGCCCGCTTCATCGACGTGGAGGCCGACCTCTGGATCAACAGCTTCGACGCCAGCGGGCTGCTTTCCGGCAGCGAGCGCCTCAAGCAGGACAGCCGCCTGAAGAGCGGCGAGCTGACCTTCCTGGACCACGGCAGCCTCGGCCTGCTGATCCGGGTCAAGCCGCTGTAGCCCGACACCACGAAAAAGGGCCGCGCGATGCGGCCCTTGTTCATCCAGTCGCCGGTTTACCCGGCCAGCACCCGCGCCAGCACCGCCTTGACCTGGCCCATCCCCTCGTCCAGCGCCCGCTCGATCTCCGCCATGGTGATCAGCGCAGTGGACTTGCCGGCCGCCGGGTTGACCACCAGCGACAGGCAGGCATAGGGCAGCGACAACTCGCGCGCCAGCACCGCCTCGGGCATCCCGGTCATGCCGACGATATCGCAGCCGTCGCGCTCCATGCGGGCGATCTCCGCCACCGTTTCCAGCCGCGGCCCCTGGGTGCAGCCGTAGACGCCGTGACCGCTGAAGGCGCAACCCTCGGCCGCCAGGGCGCCGCACAGCTTGTCGCGCAGGGTCGCATCGTAGGGGTGGCTGAAGTCCACATGGGTGACATGCTCGAGCTCGCCCTCGTAGAAGGTATGGGCGCGGCCGCTGGTGTAGTCGATGACCTGGTGCGGTACGCAGAAGTGCCCGGTACCCATGGCCGGATGGATGCCGCCCACCGCGTTCACCGCGATGATCGCCTGGGCCCCGGCCTCCTTCAGCGCCCAGAGATTGGCGCGGTAGTTGACCTGATGCGGCGGGATGCGATGCGGATGGCCGTGGCGGGCCAGGAACAGCACCTCGCGCCCGGCGTACTCGCCGCGCAGCACCGGTGCCGACGGCTGGCCGTAGGGCGAATCGAGGTTCAGGGCCGACTTGATGGTCAGACCCTCCAGTTGGGTCAAGCCGGTACCGCCGATAATGGCGTAAACAGTCATCACATCATTCTCAATCTATAAGTTGGGCGGCACGCAGCGCGGCCAGCGCCTGCAGCCAGCGCGGGTCCTGGCGATACTCGGTCCCCGGAAAGGCCCGGCGGCGCATGCCCGCCAGCCCGGCCGGCACGCTGACCTTGAGCCGCTGCAGGGCCCCGAGGGCCAGCTCGGCGGAGGCCCGGTCATTGCACACCAGGCCCATGTCGCAGCCCGCCGCCAGCGCCGCCTCGATGCGCCCGGCGGCATCGCCGGCGACATGGGCGCCGGCCATGGACAGGTCATCGCTGAAGATCACCCCGGCAAATTTCAGCTCGCCGCGCAGGATGTCCTGCAGCCAGCGCCGCGAGAAACCCGCCGGCTGGCTGTCGACCTGAGAATAGATGACATGGGCCGGCATTACCGCGGCCAGTTGACCGCTGAGACGGGCGAAGGGCTGCAGGTCGCTGGCGCGAATTTCCTGCAGGCTGCGCTCGTCAACCGGAATCGCCACATGGGAGTCGGCCTCGGCCCAGCCATGGCCGGGGAAATGCTTGCCGGTAGCGGCCATGCCGGCCGCGGCCATGCCACGGATGAAGGCGCCGGCAAGCATGCCAGCGCGCCGGGCATCGCCCTCGAAGGCGCGGCTGCCGACCACCGCGCTACGCTGGTGATCGAGATCCAGCACCGGGGCGAAGCTCAGATCCAAACCGGCGGCCAGCACCTCGGTGGCCATGACCCAGCCGCACTGCTCGGCCAGCGCCTCGGCATTGTGATTGTCGGCCACCGCGCGCATCGCCGGCAGACGCACGAAACCCTGGCGCAGACGCTGCACGCGCCCGCCCTCCTGATCCACCGCCAGCAGCAGATCGGGGCGCAGGGCGCGAACCGCCGCACACAGCTCGCGCACCTGGCGCGGGTGTTCGATATTGCGCGCGAACAGAATCAGCCCGCCCACCTCGGGCTGGCGCAACAGGTGACGGTCCTCGGCGGTCAGCCAGGTGCCGTCGATATCCAGCATCAGCGAACCTTGCATGCTTGAACTCACTAGAAATCCTTAATTGAGGGGAGCCGCCGCCCAGTCCGGACAAGCCGCCTCCTCGATGCGCACCGCACAGTCGAACGGCACCCGCGGGAACAGTTCGACCAGGTCCGCATTGCGCAGGCGTATGCAACCATGGGAACGCGGCTCGCCCATCGGCTCGCTGTCCGGCGTGCCGTGCAGGTAGATATAGCGGCGGAAGGTATCCACGGCGCCGAGCCTGTTGCGCCCCGGCTCGCAGCCACTGAGCCAGAGGATACGGCTGAGAATCCAGTCGCGCTCGGGGAAGCGCACGGCCAACTCGGCCGACCAGACCTCCCCCGTCCAGCGCCGCCCGCGCAACACGGCGCCCAGTGGCAGCCCCTCGCCGATCTTCGCTCGGACCCGGTGCAGCCCCCGCGGGGTACAGCCGGAGCCGTTGAGCTCGCCGGGACCGTTGAGCGCCGTGGAAACCGGCAGGCGCAGCAACAGCTGCCCGTCGGCAAAGCCGTACAGGCACTGGTCGGCGAGGGAGATATGCAGAAGATCGAGAGCGCGCATGGGCGGCTAGCTTAGCGGATCACACCCGCCACGCCCACCCGCCGCGTATCAAACCTTGGCGGATGCGGCCGTGCCCTTGACTCGCGGTTTGTGCTGCGCCGTAGCCAGAGCTTCGTCGGCCAGCCCACTTTCAGCGCGCATGCCCGCCGCCAGGAACGGCACCATCAGGCGCATCACCTGCTCGATCGAGGTGTTCACCCCGAAATCGGTCTCGGCCATGGCCCGCAGGGCCTTGATCCCGGACATGCTGAATGCCGCCGCGCCGAGCATGAAGTGCACCCGCCAGAACAGCTCCAGCGGCGGAATACGCGGTGCGGCCTCGTGCACCAGGAGCATGTAGCGGCGGAAAACCTTGCCGTACACCTCTTCCAGATACTTGCGCAGATGGCCCTGACTCTGGCTGAACGCCAACCCCAACAAACGCATGAAGATCGACAGGTCGTTGCCACTGCGCGGCTTCACGGCCAGGGCCTGCTCGACCAGCAGCTCGAGCAGCTCCTCCAGACTGGCCTTGCCCTCGGGCTTGGCCTGGCGTCGATCGAGTTCGCGCTCGAGACTGACGCAGAAGGGCCCGAGAAAGCGCGAGAAGACCGCCTGGATAAGGGCCTTCTTCGAGCCGAAATGGTAGTTGACGGCCGCCAGGTTGACCCCCGCCTTGCTGGTGATCAGCCGCAGCGAGGTCTCGGCGAAGCCCTTCTCCGCGAACAGCTGTTCGGCGGCATCGAGAATGCGTTCAACGGTTTCCGACTGAGCCATGACCTTGCACCTGACAAACACTTGTTTGAAACATACGTTTCAGCCCGCCTCCTTGTCAAGCCGCACGAGCCGCCTTTCGGCCGACCAGTCACGCTGCACGATAGCGAGCCCGGACAGCAGAACAAGACGCACGGAATGAAAGCCAAGTAACAAGCAGTCCTCAACAAAGTGCAAGGCCGAATCCGGACCGGGGCGAAAAAGGTGGATTGCCAAGCCGCCTGCACTGTATATAATCCCAGTCACTGTATAAAAAAACAGAGCCCAGACATGCTGAAACTGACGCCGCGGCAAACAGAGATTCTCGCCTTCATCAAGCAGTGCCTCGAAGACAACGGCTATCCGCCGACCCGTGCGGAAATCGCCCAGGCGCTCGGTTTCAAATCACCCAACGCCGCCGAGGAACACCTCAAGGCCCTGGCCCGCAAGGGTGCCATCGAAATGACTCCGGGCGCCTCCCGCGGCATTCGCATACCCGGCTTCGAACCGAGTGGAGAAGAGGAAGGCCTGCCGGTCATCGGCCGGGTCGCGGCCGGCGCTCCCATTCTGGCACAGCAGCATGTGGAAGAATCCTGCCGCATCAATCCGGAGTTCTTCCACCCCCGCGCCGACTACCTGTTGCGCGTGCGCGGCATGAGCATGAAGGACATCGGCATCTTCGACGGCGACCTGCTCGCCGTGCACACCACCCGCGAGGCCCGAAACGGCCAAGTGGTAGTGGCCCGCCTCGATGACGAGGTCACGGTCAAGCGCTTCAAGCGCGATGGCAACAAAGTTTGGCTGCTCGCCGAGAATCCCGAATTCGCCCCGATCGAGGTGAATCTGGAAGAGCAGGAGCTGGTCATCGAAGGCCTGAGTGTCGGCGTCATTCGCCGCTAGAGGAGCACCTATGCAGTCCCCGCAGCCGCTGAACCGAAGCCAACTTCCCCTGTTCGATGCCTTTCTCGCCGCGCCGGCCTCGGCACTGCTGGCCGAGACGGAACCCGAGGCGTTCAGCGAACTATCGCTGCGCGGCGCCGCCGGACACTGCCTGAGCCTGCTCGCCCCCATCCTGCGGGAACTGAGCGAGAACCATGATGCACGCTGGCTGACGCTGATCGCCCCACCCCGTTCCCTGACACAAGGCTGGCTGCGCGATGCGGGCCTGAACCGCGAACGTATCCTGATTTTGCAGCCGGGTGACAGGCGCAGCGCCCTGCAACTGGCCGAGGAAGCCTTGGCGCTGGGGCGCAGCCATACGGTGGTCAGCTGGTTGCATCCGCTGGAGCGGCAGGCCCGGCGGCGGCTCGAACAGGCCGCTCGGCAAGGCCGGGCACAGAGCCTGAATATCAGCCTGGGCTAGAGAAAAGTAGCGAAAAGCGACGGAGCCGAGCTAGAGAACAGTCCTGGCCAGGAAGCGGCAAGCACGCGATTGAATGCGGGAGCATGGTCGGCAGCCATGCCGAGAACAATGCGCCCCGAGACACCTCAGTGCAGCACGCGCGCCTCTTGCTCATGCTGGAAGTCGCCCTCGGCCAAGCGGCCGGCCATCTGCACGCCCACGTTCAGCATGGCCTTGGCCACCTCGACATGCTGCCCCTGTAGAAAGGCCTTGGCATCGGAAGAGAAATCCAGCACCACCAGCGCCTCCTCATCCTCCGCTCGACGCAGGGCTATACGCCCATCGGGCAATTCGACAATTTCCAGAAAGGATGTAGGCATTGGTTCGACTCTCCACGTAAGGCCGGCATTGTAGCAGCCGGCCAGGCTTCACCCTAGCCCGCCCATCCAGAGCCGCCTCACCACTCGGTGAGCGACTCGCGAAAGCGCTGTGCCAGCGCCTTGAGCTGCTGACGCCAGGCCTCGAGTGCCTCCCTCGCCAACGGCGGCTCTTCGCGGTCCAGGCTGACCGCCTCGATCAGCGGCGCAGCCGGATCGACCTTGGCCTTCTGTTCGCCCTGGGGGGGCTGGAACAGCCCGGCGTAGGCCCGCAACAGCTGCGCCAGCCAGGTCTCCGGCTGCTGCGCCAACTCGACCAACTCGGCCAGTTCGGGGCTCGGCGCCGCCTCCAGTACCGCGCGGCTGAGCAACTGCTCGGCACGCGGCGCGGTGCGCTCCGGCAAGCGGTAATAGCCGGCGATTTCGTGACACAGCCCCAGCAGCGCTCCATACAGGTGAAACAGGGCCGCCTCACGCTCGGCCTGAATCAGTGCCTGAGCGTTCAGCGCCCGCCCCTCTTCCGCCTGGCGCCAGGATTCCAGCGACAGGCCGGCGTAAAAGATCTTCTGGTTGGTACGGGTATAGAGTTCATTGGCCATCGAGACGCCCTCCACGACTTACCCGATCACTATACGCGCGCCCGCAGCTCGCCGGCGCGCGCAGAATGATCAGCGCTTGTCTTCGACTTTCCACTTGCCGCCGTCATAGAAGGCACGCCAGCCCGTGGGTTTGCCCTCGACCTCGGACTGCACGTACTGCTCCTTGGTCTTGCGGCTGTAACGAATCACCGCGGGGCGACCTTCCGGGTCTTTCTTCGGTGCCTCGAGCAGGAAGTGGTACTTCGGGTCGATCTCGTCCTTGTGCGGAATCAGCTCCAGCACCAGCGGCGCGCGGGTCTCGCGGTTCTTCGGAAACTGGCTGGCGGCGAGGAACAAACCCGACGCCCCGTCCCGCAGCACGTAGGTGTCGTTGACCTTCTCGCACTTGAGCTCCGGCATCTTCACCGCATCCATCTTGGGCGGCGCCGGTTCGCCGCTCTTGAGCAGCTTGCGGGTGTTCTTGCATTCGCTGTTGGTGCAACCGAAGAACTTGCCGAAGCGCCCGGTCTTGAGCTGCATCTGGCTGCCGCACTTGTCGCACTCCAGGCTCGGCCCTTCGTAGCCCTTGATGCGGTACTGGCCCTGCTCGATCTCATAGCCCGAGCAGTCCGGGTTATTGCCGCAGACATGCAGCTTGCGGGTCTCGTCGATCAGGTAGGCATCCATGGCGGTGCCGCACTTCTGGCAACGATGCTTGCCGAGCAGCACCCGGGATTCGGACTCGCCCTCGTCGTCCGCGGCGATCTCATCGCCCGGGATCAGGTTGATGGTCGACTTGCAACGCTCCTTCGGCGGCAGGCTGTAACCCGAGCAGCCGAGGAACACGCCGGTCGAGGCGGTGCGAATCATCATCGGTCGGCCACACTCGCGGCAGGCGATGTCGGTCGGGGTCGGCAGGTTGGCGCGCATGCCGCTGTCGCTGGCCTCGGCCACCTCCAGCTTGCCCTTGAAATCGCCATAGAATTCGTCGAGCAGATGCTTCCACTCGCGCTCGCCCTGGGCGACATCGTCCAGGTGCTCCTCCATGCCGGCGGTGAAGCCGTAGTCCATCAGGTTGGCGAAACTCTCGGACAGGCGCTCGGTGACGATCTCGCCCATCTTCTCCGAGTAGAAGCGGCGGTTGTGCAGGGCAACGTAGCCGCGGTCCTGGATGGTCGAGATGATCGCCGCGTAGGTCGAAGGCCGGCCGATGCCGCGCTTCTCCATCTCCTTGACCAGGCTGGCCTCGGAATAACGTGCCGGCGGTTTGGTGAAGTGCTGGCTGGGATCGAGCTTGAGCAGCCCGAGCGACTCGCCCTGGTTCATCTCCGGCAACACGCCGTCCTCGCCCGGCTTGCTCTGCTGCGGCATGGCCCGGGTGTAACCGTCGAACTTGAGGATGCGTCCCTTGGCCCGCAGCTCGAACTGCGCCGCGGTCACGGTGACCGTGGTCGACAGGTACTCGGCCGGCGGCATCTGACAGGCGACGAACTGGCGCCAGATCAGCTCGTAGAGACGCTCGGCATCGCGCTCCATACCGGACAGCTGGGTCGGCTTGAGGTTGACGTCGGACGGGCGAATCGCCTCGTGCGCCTCCTGGGCGCCCTCCTTGCTGCTGTAGAGGTTGGGCTTGGCCGGCAGGTACTGCTTGCCGAACTCGTTCTCGATAAAGTCACGCACCATGCTCACGGCATCGGCCGAGAGGTTGGTCGAGTCAGTACGCATATAGGTGATGTAGCCGGCCTCGTAGAGGCGCTGGGCCATCATCATGGTCTTCTTCACGCCGAAGCCCAGGCGATTGCTCGCCGCCTGTTGCAGGGTCGAGGTGATGAAGGGCGCCGACGGCTTGCTGCTGGTCGGCTTGTCCTCGCGCTTGGCGACGCTGTAGCTGGATGCCTTAAGCGTGGCCAGGGCCGCCATGGCCTGGGCTTCGTTCAACGGCTTGAAGGCGGCGCCGTTCTCCCGGGCCACCTCGAAACGCACGCTGTCGCCCTTGGCCGTGCCCAGGTCGGCGTGCACTTCCCAGTACTCTTCCGGGACGAAGGCGCGGATCTCCTTCTCCCGCTCGACCACCAGCTTCACCGCCACCGACTGCACGCGGCCGGCGGACAGGCCGCGGGCGATCTTCGCCCACAGCAGCGGCGAAACCATATAGCCCACCACGCGGTCGAGAAAGCGCCGCGCCTGCTGGGCATTGACCCGGTTGATATCCAGCTCGCCCGGCTCGGCGAAGGCCTCCTGGATCGCCTTCTTGGTGATCTCGTTGAACACCACGCGCTTGTAGCGGCTGTCGTCGCCACCGATGGACTCGCGCAGGTGCCAGGCGATGGCCTCCCCCTCGCGATCCAAGTCGGTCGCCAGATAGATGGTGTCGGCTTCCTTGGCCAGGCGCCGCAGCTCATCGACCACCTTCTCCTTGCCGGGCAGGATCTCGTACTTGGCCTTCCAGCCCTGTTCCGGGTCGACACCCATGCGGGCGAACAGCTGGCGCTTGGCCTTTTCCTTGGGTGACAGCGCCGGCGCTTCGCCTGGCGCGGCCTTGCCGCGCTTGGCCGGCTCCTTCGCCGCGCTCGCCGAGCCACTGGTGGGCAGGTCACGGATATGGCCGATGCTCGACTTCACCACGTACTGGCTGCCCAGATACTTGTTGATGGTCTTGGCCTTGGCCGGGGATTCCACGATGACCAGCGATTTACCCATGGATCAGAAAATTCCTGAATTCGAAAGAATGAAAGGCGGGAGGCGCCTCACGCGGCACCGCTATATATAGTGGCGCTAAAGTCGAGGTCAAGCGCGGCCATGCCCCGATGTCGGCTCAGGGGCCGCTGAAAACCGGTGCTTCCGCCCGAATCAGGGCAAAGCGCGGCACACGCCGGCCATCGACCTCGACCTCCTCGCAGAACATCGAAAGCGGCCGCACCCACAAGCCGAAATCGCCGTACAGCGCCTGGTAGACCACCAGCTGCTGCTCGGTCTCGGAATGACGAGCCACCCCCAACACCCGGTACTCGGGCCCCTTGTAATGACGATAAAGACCCGCCTGTAGCTGCATCGCAGAATTCCTTGAAAAAACTTAGCGCCGACAAACAAAAACCGGGGCACTGGGCCCCGGTCTTGTGTCCACCAACGCTTAGACGCGTTCGAAGACGGTGGTGATGCCCTGGCCGAGGCCCACGCACATGGTGGACACGCCGAAGGTACCACCGTTCTGCTTCATCACGTTCAGCAGGGTACCGGAGATACGGGCGCCGGAACAACCGAAGGGGTGGCCCAGTGCAATGGCACCGCCATGCAGGTTGACCTTCTCCTCCATCTTGTCGAGCAGCTTGAGGTCCTTCAGCACCGGCAGGGCCTGGGCGGCGAAGGCTTCGTTGAGCTCGACGAAATCGATGTCGGCCATGCTCAGGCCGGCACGCTTGAGGGCCTTCTGGGTGGACGGCACCGGGCCGTAACCCATGATCGCCGGGTCGACACCGGCCACGGCCATGGCACGCACCACGGCCATCGGCTGGATACCCAGGTCCTGGGCACGCTGGGCACTCATGACGATCATGCAGGAGGCGCCGTCGGTGATCTGCGAGGAAGTACCCGCGGTCACGGTGCCGCCTTTCGGGTTGAACGCCGGCTTGAGGGCGGCCAGGCTTTCCAGGGTGGTCTCCGGACGAATGGTTTCGTCGTAGTCGAAGACCTTCAGGAAACCGTTCTCGTCGTAGCCCTGCATCGGGATGATCTCATCCTTGAACTTGCCCTCGACGGTGGCCTTGTGCGCCAGACGATGCGAACGCTCACCGAAGGCGTCCTGCTGCTCGCGGTTGATGCCGTGCATCTTGCCCAGCATCTCGGCGGTGAGGCCCATCATGCCCGAGGCCTTGGCGGCATACAGCGACAGGTGCGGGTTCGGGTCGACGCCGTGCATCATGCCGACGTGGCCCATGTGCTCCACGCCGCCGACCACGAAGACGTCGCCGTTGCCGGTCTGGATCGCCTGCACGGCGGTGTGCAGGGCGCTCATGGAGGAACCGCACAGGCGGCTGACGGTCTGGCCGGCGCTGGTGTGGGGGATCTGGGTCATCAGCGACGCCATGCGCGCGATGTTCCAGCCCTGCTCCAGGGTCTGGTTGACACAGCCCCAGATCACGTCTTCGACTTCCGCCGGGTCCAGCTTGGTGTTGCGCGCCAGGACGCCACTGATCAACTGCGCCGACATGGTCTCGGCACGGGTATTGCGGTGCATGCCGCCCTTGGAACGCCCCATGGGGGTACGGCCGAAGTCGACGATCACTGCATCTCTAGGATTCAGGCTCATAAATTCACTCTCGCTCTAGTCTGTCCGCGATTAACCGAAGAACTTCTGGCCATTGGCGGCCATTTCGCGAAGCTTGGCGGTCGGGTGGTACAGCGCGCCCAGATCGGCGTACTTGTCGGCCAGGGCGACGAACTCGGCCACACCGATGCTGTCGATGTAGCGCAGCGCGCCCCCACGGAAGGGCGGGAAGCCGATGCCGTAGATCAGGCCCATATCGGCCTCGGCGGCGGTCTCGACGATGCCGTCTTCCAGGCAGCGGACAGTTTCCATGCACAGCGGGATCATCATGAAGTTGATGATGTCCTCGTCGCTCAGTTCACGCTGCTCGCGCACGATGGACTTGAGCAACTCGTAAGCCTGCGGGTCGACGACCTTCTTCGGCTTGCCGCGCTTGTCGGTTTCGTAGGCATAGAAGCCCTTGCCGTTCTTCTGGCCCAGACGGTTGGCTTCGTACATCACGTCGACCGCGGTACGGCCTTCGACCGCCATGCGATCCGGGAAGCCTTCGGCCATCACGTCGCGGCCGTGATGGCCGGTGTCGATGCCGACCACGTCGGACAGGTAGGCCGGGCCCATGGGCCAGCCGAACTTCTCCATGATTTTGTCGATGCGCACAAAGTCGACGCCCAGCTCGAGCAGCTTGGAGAAGCCGCCGAAGTAAGGGAACAGCACGCGGTTGACCAGGAAGCCCGGGCAGTCGTTGACCACGACCGGGGTCTTGCCCATCTTCTTGGCGTAGGCCACGGTGGTGGCCACGGCCACTTCGCTGGACTTCTCGCCACGGATGACTTCGACCAGCGGCATCATGTGCACCGGGTTGAAGAAGTGCATGCCGACGAAGTTTTCCGGACGCTTGAGCGCCTTGGCCAGCAAGCTGATGGAGATGGTCGAGGTGTTGGAGGCGAGAATCGCATTCTCACCGACTGCAGCTTCCACCTCGGCCAGCACGGCCTGCTTGACCTTGGGGTTCTCGACCACGGCTTCGACGACGATGTCGACGTTGCCGAAATCGCCGTAGGACATGGTCGGGCGAATGGCGTTGAGCGCCTCGGCCATCTTCGCCGGGGTCAGGCGGCCCTTCTCGACGCGCTTGCCGAGCAGCTTGGAGGCCTCGTTCAGGCCCATCTGGATACCCTCTTCGCGGATATCCTTCATCAGGATCGGCGTGCCTTTGACCGCCGACTGGTAGGCGATACCGCCGCCCATGATGCCGGCGCCGAGCACGGCGGCCAGTTTCACGTCCTGGGCGATCTCGTCGTGGTGCTTGGCCTTCTTCTTCAGTTCCTGATCGTTGAGGAACAGGCCGATCAGGCTCTCGGCCACCGAGGTCTTGGCCAGCTTGACGAAGCCGGCGGCCTCGACTTCCAGGGCCTTGTCGCGGGTGAAGTTGGCGGCCTTCTGGATGGTCTTGATCGCCTCGACCGGTGCCGGGTAGTTCGGGCCGGCTTGCCCTGCGACGAAGCCCTTGGCGGTCTCGAAGCACATCATCTGCTCGATGGCGTTGAGCTTGAGCTTGTCCAGTTTCGGTTGACGCTTGGCCTTGTGGTCCAGCTCACCGGAGATGGCGCGCTTGACCAGGTCCAGGGCTGCTGCCTGGAGCTTGTCGGCGGCGACCACGACATCGACGGCCCCTACTTTCAGGGCGTCGTCTGCGCGATTTTCCTTGCCGGCGGCGATCCACTCCACCGCATTGTCGGTACCGATCAGGCGCGGCAGGCGCACGGTGCCGCCGAAGCCCGGGTAGATGCCCAGCTTGACTTCCGGCAGGCCTACCTTGGCGCTGTCGGCCATGACGCGGTAATCCGCCGCCAGGCACATCTCGAAGCCGCCGCCCAGGGCGATGCCGTTGATGACCGCGACAGTCGGCACGCCGAGGTCTTCGAAGTCGCTGAAGATCTTGTTGGCTTCCAGGTTGCCGGCCACCAGTTCCTCGTCAGGCAACTTGAAGTTGTCGACGAACTCGGTGATATCGGCGCCGACGATGAACACGTCCTTGCCACTGCTGACAATCACGCCCTTGATCGAGTCATCGGCCTTGATCGCATCAACCGCCTGACGCAGTTCGTTCAGGGCTAGACGGTTGAACTTGTTGACGGATTCACCCTTGAGGTCGAATTTCAGTTCGACGATGCCACTCTCAAGAGCCTTAACCGTGATGGCTTTACCTTCGTAAATCATCAACTGATCTCCACGGTATGGAAGCTGAACAGTACACATCGGAGCCAACCAGTGAGCTTGTCCCACGGCACTGCCGTCGAGAATAGCCCCAAGCAGCCTGGCACACCCGCCGACGCGATATTCGGACTGTAAAGGCGCTGCCGATTCAGGCAAACGCTCAATTCATACGCCCGTTTGATTTGGGTGTGCACACCTTCGGGGAAAAGCCTCGGCTTGTCAATTGCCGAGCGTACTCCGCCCTCCCCGATGACTCCCGTCGGGTCCAGAAAGCCCTGGGTGCCCGGGCATACGGCGGCAAACGCGCGAGCAACGGCATCGATTGCGCGGCATTCGACGGTTCCCTGCAGCGCAGACTGTGAACCAGCGCATGCCTAGCAAAAAGATTTTCCTCCGGGTACAGTCGTACCAGTCCGCTCGCGCATGGCTTGGGCGGAACAACAAAAACAACAAATACCCCCAGAGGGGCACACGGAGTTCCCATGTCGAGCCGACTGCTTGCCATTTCCCTGAGCACCCTGCTCGCCACCGGTCTCGCGCTGTTCAGCGCCGCCAGCCAGGCCGCCGACGCCGCCAGCAACCTGCTCCACCTGCACCAGCTGCGCCTGGTCGCGCAGAAAACCCTGGGCGACTTCTACATGTACAACGGCATGGAAGGTGATCAACGCTATGCGCGCATGATCGAGCAGTCACTGGGCCAGGCCAACGAACACCTGCAGGCCCTGACGGACATGCCGGGCGAAGGCTCGAAAGTCCTGCTCACCCAGCTCGCGCAGCAATGGCAGGACTACCAGAGCGAACTCAACCGACTGATCAAGGCATTGAGGCAGCGGGGTTACACCGACCTGCAGCCAGTGGCCGACCTGAGCGCCAGCAACCAACAGTTGTTGGCCCTGAGTAACGAGCTGTACAGCAAGATCCAGCAGGAAAGCGGCCACAGGACGGCCGCCCTGACCCAGCAGAGCCGCGAGCAGAGCCTGTTGATGCAGGCCATCGCCGTGGACTACGCCTCCCGTAGCGCCTCGGTGGGGGCGACATTCATTGGCGGCGGCGAAGTCCGCCCCATCGAAGAGATGGTCAGCCAGTTCGCCGAGCGCCTGGCGAGCCTGGAACAGGCCACGCAGAACAGCGCTCAGCTCAAGCAGACCCTCGACTCTGTCGCCACCAAGTGGCGCTATATCGAAAAATCGCTGATGAACTACAACGAGAACAGCGTGCCTTTCCTCGTCAACAAGTACTCGGACAGCATCATCGAAGGACTGGAGCGTGTATCCGCCCAGTATGCGGCCAAGCAGCCATAACTCCGCGTGCCGCCCACGACCTTTCCGGCCTGCCTGGCCACCCCTGCGGCCCGCCCCTTGGGTCGGGCCGCTCCTTGTTCCCTAGGCGCGCGCCCGCAGGAAGTCGTAGACATTCTGCAGCGCATCGCCCTGCCCCCGCTCGCCCCAACACAGGGCCACCATCTGCGGCGTGGCTTCGACCTTGAACACATCGGCCGGCAACCGCGCCAACTGCTCGGCCAGGGACGCCTCGGCGCAGGGCTCACGCCACTGATTCAGCCATCTGCCGGGCTCGACCTGCCAATAGCACCAGCTGTCCACCTGGCCGCGACGCCGCCCCAGGTGATACTGGGCACAAGCGCTCGGCGGCTGTGTCTCCAGCCAGTGCGGCCACTCCTGGCGCGACAACTGCATCGCCAGGCCCATGCGCCGGGCCTGCAGACGCACGTCCATCTGCCCACGCTGGGCCCGCGACGGGATCAGCCAGGCCAGCGGACTGAGCACGCAAGCCAGGAGCAACAACACTATCCACAGGGTCATAAGTACCGTCTCGCAGGCAAAAGCCTGTCGTCAGCCTTCAATGCAGTCATACTTACTCTCATCGCTTGCCCATCCGAGGAGTTACCCCATGCCCTATGAGCACATCCTGGTTGCCGTCGACCTGACCGAGGAATGCGACCCGGTCATGCAGCGTGCGCAGAAACTGGCTGCCAGCAGCCATGCCAAGCTGTCCGTGGTGCACGTCGTCGAACCCATGGCCATGGCCTTTGGCGGTGATGTGCCGATGGACCTGTCGATGCTGCAGCAGCAGCAGTTCGATCAGGCCCGCGAGCGCCTGGACAGCTTCGCCGGAAAATACCCGAAACTCAGCGCCGACCAGCGCCACCTGGCTTACGGCCAGCCGCGCCAGGAAATTCACCGCCTGGCCGAGGAGCAGGGCTGCGACCTGATCATGGTCGGCAGCCACGGCCGCCATGGCCTGGCCCTCCTGCTGGGCTCCACCGCCAACGACGTGCTGCACGGCGCCCCGTGCGACGTGCTGGCCGTACGCCTGAACAAGCCCGAGTAAACCGCCGCTTGGCGAATGGCGCACCCGGCGCCATTCGTCAGCCTGTCATTCGAAACTGTCGCCGGCGCTCATCACCAGCGGGCGGATCTTCTGCAACTGGGTTTCCAGCGACACCGTCATGCTCGACGCCATCGAGAAGAAGGTCAAAAACGCCTTCAGGTTCGAGTCGCCCTCGCAGGTGTCGTGGATGCGTTGCCAAAACGCCTGATTGACCAGCTGCAACTGCTGGAACATGCGCACCAGCCCCTTCAGCTCCCAATCGGCATGGCGCCCCTCGCGATGGTTGAAATACTGGCGCGCCAGATACAAGGAGAAGGTCCGCAGGATGAATTCCTGATTGCTGGCGAACGGCAGGTGGTTCTGCGCCATCGGCCGCAGCTTGCCCAGCACCGGACAGGCGCTGGTCGCCATGATGACCCCGAGCAGCGCCCGCAAGCCCTCCTCCAGCCCGACCTGCTTGGTGTACTCACGCTCCGGCGTGCGCACCCAGACCAGGGCTTTCTTGAAGGCCGGCAGGCCCTGAAAATCCTCGATCACGCGATGCAGGTCGACAGCCGCCGGGCAATGGCTGAAGGTGTCGCGGCTCAAGGGGCAGTTGCTGCACTGCTGATGCTCCAGGCGGGTCCATTTCGGCGCGACCTGGGCCTGCGCCGGGTCATAGGCGCGCTCCAGCTCGATGTGATAGGTGAACTGATGTTCGTCGTCGAGAGTGAACCGGTACTCGATGGCCATGCCTTGCTCCGCCAGACTTCCAAGTGTCCTGTTTGAGGGTTTTCGAACGAGTTGTCGACGGTTTTAGCCTTCGAGTTCGGCCCAACGCTCCAAAAGCTGATCCAGTTCATCCTGCAGCGCCTGCAGCCGCGCCAGGGCCGCGGCAGTTTCCTCGGCCGGCTGCTGGTAGAACGCAGGGTCGCCGACCTGCTCCTGCAAGGCGGCGATCTGCGCCTCCAGCCCATCGATCTGCCCGGGGATCGCCTCCAGCTCGCGCTGCAGCTTGTAACTCAGCTTCTTCTTCCCGGGAGCCGCGGCAGGTTCGGACGCGGCAGGCGGCGGCGTCGGCGCGACCACTGCGGAAGCCAGCTCGGCCTTGCCCCCCTTGCTCTCGCCGACGCCCAACAGGCGTGCCGAACCGCCCTGGCGCAGCCAGTCCTGATAACCGCCGACATACTCGCGCACCCGTCCCTCGCCCTCGAACACCAGGGTGCTGGTGACCACATTGTCGAGAAAGGCGCGGTCGTGGCTGACCATCAGTACGGTGCCGGGGAAGGTCAACAGCACCTCCTCCAGCAACTCCAGGGTTTCCACGTCCAGGTCGTTGGTCGGCTCGTCCAGCACCAGCAGGTTGGCCGGCTTGCTGAACAGCTTGGCCAGCAACAGACGGGCCCGCTCGCCGCCGGACAGGGCCTTGACCGGCGTGCGGGCGCGCTGCGGGCTGAACAGGAAGTCGCCCAGGTAGCTCAGCACATGGCGATTCTGCCCGTCGATGCTGATGAAGTCGCGACCCTCGGCGACGTTGTCGATCACCGTCTTCTCCGGCTCGAGCTGATGGCGTAGCTGGTCGAAGTAGGCCACCTCCAGCCTGGTGCCGACCTCGATCCTGCCTTCGGTGGGCTGCAGATCGCCGAGCAACAGCTTGAGCAGGGTGGTCTTGCCGGTGCCGTTGGCGCCGAGCAGGCCGATACGGTCGGAGCGCTGCAGGACCATGGAGAAATCATCGACCAGCTTCGGCCCGCCCGGGTGGGCGAAGCCCACATGCTCGACCACCATCACCTGTTTGCCGGACTTCTCCGCGGCCTCCAGCTGGATGCTCGCCTTGCCCTGACGCTCGCGGCGCTCGCTGCGCTCGGCGCGCATGGCCTTGAGCGCACGCACGCGGCCCTCGTTGCGGGTACGCCGGGCCTTGATGCCCTGACGAATCCACACCTCTTCCTGGGCCAGGCGCTTGTCGAACAGCGCATTGGCGGTCTCTTCGGCCGCCAGCTGCTGCTCCTTGTGCACCAGAAAGCTGGCGTAGTCGCCGTTCCAGTCGATCAGGCCGCCACGGTCCAGCTCGAGGATGCGCGTGGCCAGGTTCTGCAGGAAGGCCCGGTCGTGGGTGATGAACAGTACCGCACCGCCGAAGCCCAACAGCGCCTCTTCCAGCCAGGCGATGGCCCCGATGTCGAGATGGTTGGTCGGCTCGTCCAGCAGCAGCAGGTCCGGCTCGGAAACCAGTGCCTGGGCCAGCAGCACGCGCCGGCGCCAGCCCCCGGACAGTTCGGCCAGGGTCTTGTCGGCCGGCAGCTGCAGGCGGCTCAGGGTGCTTTCGACCAGTTGCTGCAGGCGCCAGCCGTCGCGCGCCTCGAGCTCCTGCTGGACGTGCATCAGCTTGTCCAGATCGGCATCGCTGTGGATGTTCTGGCTCAAGTGGTGGTATTCGGCGAGCAGGGCGCCGACTCCCTCCAGGCCCTCGGCGACCACATCGAACACCGTGCGCTCATCGGCACGCGGCAGTTCCTGGGGCAACTCGCCGATCTTAAGTCCCGGCGCCCGCCAGATCTCGCCATCGTCGGCCTGCCGATCGCCCTTGACCAGGCGCAACAGGCTGGACTTGCCGGTGCCGTTGCGGCCGATGATGCACACCCGCTCGCCCCGGGCGATCTGCCAGGACACCCGGTCCAGCAGCGGCATGGCGCCGTAGGCCAGGGAAACATCGGTGAACTTGAGCAGGGTCATGGCACGCCTCGAATACGACAGGCACTGAACCGGCGGACAAGGTCTGGGAACATGCGCCGATTGCGCAGAGGCTCCCGACTTTCCGTCCGTGATCAGCACAGAAACTGATTAGTCGAAGCCCAAGGGCCGCGACAAAAACTGGGCGCGCATTCTAACCGAGATAGGCCTGAGGTTTGCGGCCAATTTCATGCGCGCTCCAGCCGGTGCCGCGCTTTCGTCGCCCCCGGGCAAAAGGCTAAGCTAGGTGAATTCCGCGCCGGCCATGCCGGCGCCCACTCATCTGCCAAGCCTGGAAGTGTCATGCGCGGTCGCCTGTTCCCCCTGCTGTCCTGCCTCTGCCTCTTAGCCGCCACGCTCGCCTCGGCCCAGGCCGCCAGCCTGGATCAACAGCGCCAATACTACGACGAGGCCAAGCGGGCCCTGGCCAAGGGCAACAGCGAGCCCTATCGGCGCTATGCCAGTGCCTTGCGCGATTACCCCCTGGAACCTTATCTGGCCTACGACGAACTGACCGCCCGTCTGAAATCGGCCAGCAATGACGAGATAGAGAAATTCCTCGCCGAGCACGGCGACCTGCCCCAGGCCGGCTGGATGAAGCTGCGCTGGCTGCGCTGGCTGGCCGAACGCGGCGAGTGGCAGCGCTTCGTCAACCACTACGACCCGGCACTGAACTTCACCGAGCTGGACTGCCTGTACGGCCAGTACCAGCTCGGCCACGGCCTGACCGCCGAGGGCTATGCCACCGCGGAGAAGCTCTGGTTGGTCGGCAAATCCCAGCCGGAGGCCTGCGACAGACTGTTCGAGCGCTGGACAGCCGCCGGCCAGCTCACCGAACAGAAGCGCTGGCAGAGAGCCAAGCTGGCCGCCGAAGCGCGCAACTATGGCCTGGCCAAATACCTGATCAAGAGCCTGCCGACCCTGGGCAGACAGGGTCAATTGCTGGTCGAGGTGGCACAGAAGCCGCTGCTGCTCGCCCAGACCGCGCGCTTCGCGCCGGCCGACGCCGCCATGGCCGACGTGGTCGGCCTGGGCCTGCGCCGCCTGGCCCGCCAGGATCCGGAGAAGGCCCTGAGCCTGCTCGACGGCTATGCCCAGCGCATGAGGTTTTCCAGCGAGGAACAGGTGGCGATCGCCCGCGAGATCGGCCTGACCCTGGCCAAACGCTTCGACGCCCGCGCCCTGGCGGTGATGGCCAAGTACGACCCCGAGCTGCGTGACAACACCGTCAGCGAGTGGCGTGCGCGCCTGCTGCTGCGCCTAGGGCGCTGGGACGAGGCCCACCGGTTGACCCGACAGATGCCCGCCGACCTGGCGCAGTCCAGCCGCTGGCGCTACTGGCAGGCACGCAGCCTGCAGCTGGCCCAACCCAACGGCAACGGCCACCAGCCCCTCTACCAGGGCCTGGCCAAGGAGCGCGACTTCTACGGTTTCATGGCCGCCGACCAGGTCAAGGCACCCTACCAGCTGAACAACAAGCCCCTGGCGCTGGATCGCAACACGCTGCAGAAGGTGCGCAACGCCGCCGGCATCCGCCGCGCCCTGGAGTTCCATGCCCGCGGCCAGATCGTCGACGGGCGCCGCGAGTGGTACCACGTCAGCCGCTTGTTCAGTCGCGAAGAGCTGGTCGCCCAGGCCCGCCTGGCCTATGACCAGGGCTGGTACTTCCCGGCCATCCGCACCATCAGCCAGGCGCAGTACTGGGACGACCTCGACGTGCGCTTCCCCATGGCCCATCGCTCGGAGCTGACCCGCGAGGCGAAGAAACGCGGCATCCACTCCAGCTGGGTGTTCGCCATCACCCGCCAGGAGAGCGCCTTCATGGCCGACGCCCGCTCGCCCGTCGGCGCCATGGGCCTGATGCAACTGATGCCTGCCACGGCCAAGGAAACCGCGCGGCGCTTCGGCATCCCCCTGTCATCGCCGCGGCTGGCCTACCGGCCGGAGGTCAACATCCAGTTGGGCGCCGCCTACCTGAGCCAGATCTACGGCCAGTTCAACGGCAACCGGGTGCTCGCCTCCGCCGCCTACAACGCCGGCCCCGGCCGCGTACGCCAGTGGCTGCGCGGCGCCGACCACCTGGCCTACGACGTGTGGATCGAGAACATCCCGTTCGACGAAACCCGCCAATACGTGCAGAACGTGCTGTCCTACGCGGTGATCTACGGGCAGAAGCTCAACGCACCGCAGCCGCTGATCGGCTGGCACGAGCGCTACTTCGACGACCAGTGAGCCGGCGCGGCGCCGGCTACTCGAGGACCTCGACCGGCATGCCCAGGGCCAGCTCGCCGCTGCCGCAGGCGATCAGGTTCTGACCGAAATACACCTCGCCCTCGCGCTGGCGATAATCGCGCAGGGTCGTCAGCGGCTCGCGGTCGGCACTGCGTTCGCCGGTCTGCGGATCGAGGGTGGTCATGATGCAGCGGGAACAGCCCTTGGCCACGCGAAACTCCAGGGTGCCGACGCGAATGCGCTTCCAGTCGTCTTCGGCATAGGGCGCCGCCCCCTCGACCACCAGGTTGGGGCGAAAGCGCAGCATCTCCAGAGGCCGGCCGACCCGGCGGGACAGGTCGTCCAGCGAACCCTGGCCGATCAGCAGCAAGGGAAAGCCGTCGGCGAAGGCCACCTTGTCGCCGACCTCGGCATAGGCGGTGTCGACCTGCCGCGCGCGGGCCTCGCAGACCTGCACCAGACGGCAGTCACGCCCGAGCGCCTGGCTCAGCCAGCGGGCCGCCGCCTCGCCGGCATCCGGCACCCGCAGGCTGTCGCGCCAGATGGTCACCCCGCGCAGTTCGGCCTGCTCACCCGGCACCGCGACCAGCAGGTCGGCCATGCCCGGGGCACTCAGGCGCAGTTGCTCGGCGCCCTGCCAGCGCGCCTGCAGCTGGGTCATCTGCGGCAGCAGGCGCTGCGTCAGGAAGCGTCCACTGGCCGCATCCACTACCATCCAACGACGATCCCCGGCGACTCCCAAGGCGTCCAGCTGCGCCTCGCGCAGCGGCTCGGCCATGGCCGATTTCAGCGGATAACGATACAACCCAGAGAGACGCAACATGAGCCAGCTTTCCCTTCGGCAAAAGGCCCTTATACGAGTATGCCGCCCGGCCCACAAGCCTGGCCTGTGGCTCGCGCTGGCTATGCTGGGCGCCTGCGGCGGCCACCCACCCGACCATCTGGGGGTGCAGGACGGCCAACTGGCGCCCTGCCCGGACTCGCCCAACTGCGTCAGCAGCCAGGCCAAGGACGCCGAACATCGGGTCGCACCGCTGGCGCTGCCAGGAAGCCCGCAACAGACCAGGGCACGGCTGATCGCCCTGCTCGAGCACGAGCCGCGGGCCAGGCTGGTGGCACAAGAAGATCGCTACCTGCGTGCGGAGTTCAGCAGCCGCTGGCTGCGCTTCGTCGACGACGTGGAGTTTCTCATCGGCGAGCAGGCGGTCGAGGTGCGCTCGGCCTCACGCCTGGGCCACTCGGATTTCGGCGTCAACCGCCGGCGCATCGAACGGTTGCGCCGGCGCCTGGCCGAGCAACCTTAGCCAGCGGGCTCGTCGCGCAGCAGGCGCTGGCGAATCACCTCGACCAGCTTGTCCGGCTGGAACTTGGACAGGAAACCATCGCAACCGACCTTCTTCACCATGGCCTCGTTGAAGCTGCCCGACAACGAGGTGTGCAGCACCACATAGAGGTCTTTCAGGCGCGGGTCCTGGCGAATCTCGGTGGTCAGGCGGTAGCCGTCCATCTCCGGCATTTCCGCATCGGTGAAGACCATCAGCAGCTTGTCGCTCAGCACTTCCCCCGCATCGGCCCACTGTTTGAGCAGGCGCAGGCCCTTGAGGCCGTCGGTGGCCACATGCATCTTCATGCCCAGCTGCGACAGGGTATCGCGCAGCTGGGACAGGGCCACGCTGGAGTCGTCCACCAGCAGCACCTCGCGGCCGCGGGCCCGGGCCAGCAGTGGATCGTTCAGGCGCTCGCTGGAGATCCGGGTGTTGTAAGGCACGATCTCGGCCAGCACCTTCTCCACGTCGATGATTTCCACCAGCTGATCCTCGATCTTGGTGATCGCGGTCAGATAATGCTGACGCCCGGCCCCGCCGGGGGGCGGCAGTATCGACTCCCAATTGAGGTTGAGGATGCGCTCGACCCCCCCCACCAGGAAGGCCTGTACCGAGCGGTTGTACTCGGTGACGATGATGGTGCTGCGTTCGTCCGGCACCAGCGGGCGCATGCCGATGGCCTGGGACAGATCGATCACCGGCAAGGTCTGGCCACGCAGGTTGACCACCCCGCAAACGCAGCGATGGCGCTGCGGTATCAGGGTCAACCTGGGCATCTGCAGGACTTCCTGCACCTTGAACACGTTGATCGCGAATAGTTGCCGGCCGGCCAGGCGGAACATCAGGATTTCCAGGCGGTTCTCGCCCACCAACTGGGTGCGTTGATCGACCGAGTCGAGAATGCCGGCCATTGCGTACTCCTATGGGTTGTCGAGCCTAGCTACGGCTGAGCTATCGGCTGTACGCGGCAAAACTGAAGCGGCCTTGCCGGATGGCATGATGCCCGAGCCACCGCGGCGAAACCAGAGTGCCCGGCCCAGGCCAACCCAGCAGCCACCGAAGGAGCATCAGCGCCAATACATGCCCCGGGCGCTGCAGTCGTTGGATCGACGCACGCCATGACCGCCCGCCTAGCCCCGGCGCCTAGGCCGGGTAGCCGGTGATGGCCCGAATACGCCGGTACAGCGGCTTGAGTTGCCGATACATGCACAGATAGACCTCGCGGTACAGGGCGCGATAGGTCTGCTGCGCCTGCGGGTTGGGCTGGAAGACGCGGCCGACCCGGGTCATGGCGGCGATCGCCGCGGGAAAGTCCGGATACAGCCCCAGCCCCACCGCGCAGTCGATGGCCGCGCCCAGCCCGGAGGTCTCGTAGGTGTGCGGCCGCTCGGCCGGCAGGCCGAAGATATCGGCGGTCAGCTGCATGGCCGCATCGCTCTGGGAACCGCCGCCGGACACGCGCAGGCGGGTGATCCTGGTGCCCGAACGCTTCTCGATACGCTCCTTGCCCTGGCGCAGGGCATAGGCCAGGCCCTCGAGAATGGCGCGGTACAGGTGCGCCCGGGTGTGCACGTCGCCGAAGCCGATGATCGAGCCCTTGGCCTCCAGCCCCGGCTCGCGAATCCCCGGCGACCAGTAGGGTTGCAGCATCAGCCCCATGGAGCCGGGCGGCACCGAGTTGACCAGCTCGTCGAACAGCGTCTCGGGGGCGACCCCGAGCTCGTCGGCCCGCTGCGTCTCGTGCAGGCCGAACTCCTGCTTGAACCAGCTGACCATCCAGAATCCGCGGAAGATCATCACCTCGGTGTTGAAATGCCCGGGTATCGCCGCCGGATAAGGCGGAATCAGCCGGGTGGTCTCCAGATACCGGCGGCGGGTGGTGTTGATGGTCGCCGTGGTGCCGTAGGACAGGCTGGCGACATGCGGCTCCACGCACCCGGCGCCGAGCACCTCGCAGGCTTTGTCGGCACCG
Source organism: Pseudomonas sp. MBLB4123 (assembly GCF_051904775.1). Taxonomy (NCBI): domain Bacteria; kingdom Pseudomonadati; phylum Pseudomonadota; class Gammaproteobacteria; order Pseudomonadales; family Pseudomonadaceae; genus Pseudomonas; species Pseudomonas sp. MBLB4123. The sequence goes on along the minus strand of NZ_CP196711.1, from coordinate 537,964 downwards.
GCGGCGATCAGCGGCAGCCCTTCGGGAATGCCGGTGTGCCGGCTGGCCTCGGCCGAGATGTGCCCGAGCAGCTCCCCCGGCCGATACAGCTCGGGCAGCTGCTCGCGGCGCACCGCCAGCGCCTGCCACTTCCAGTCGCCGGGCGCCGCCCACTGCAGGCGCTTGTAGTCGAACGGCAAATAGGCCACGCAGCTGGTCAGCGAATCGACGAAGCGGCCGCACAGGCGGTGGGTGAGAAAGCCCGAGAGCAGCAACACCTTGTGGGTCTGCCGGTGCACCTCCGGCTGCTGCTGGGCCACCCAATTGACCTCGGCCTGGGCGCGAAAATGCGCCACCGCCTCACCGGCACCGACCAGCTTGAGCAGCCAGCCCCAGCGCCCCTTGATCGGCGCCACCACCTCGGCGCGGCGCTGATCGAGCCAGAGAATCGCCGGACGCAGCGGCTTACCGGTCGCATCGACATGGATCAGGCTGCCGCGCTGGGTGGTCAACGACACGCCTTTGATCAGGCGGCGATCGATGTCCAGCTGCCGCCACAGCCGCTGGCAGGCCTCGGCGACACTGGCCCAGTAGTAGTCCGGGTCCTGCTCGGCCCAGCCGGGCTGCTGGGAATAGTAGGCCTCGAGCTCCACCTTGCCCTTGCCGACCAGGTTGCCCTGCAGGTCGAACAGCAGGGCGCGCACGCTCTGGGTGCCGTTGTCGATGGCCAGCAGATAGCTTGTCTCGCTCAAAGCGCAATCCTTCTTGTCATTCGTCCAGTCGATGGGGTGCGGCAGCGGCCGGCACGCCATAGCAGCGCCGCCAGAGCGCCAGGTAGTCCCGCTGCTCCTGGCCCCAGCGCGCATCGCTCCAGCCCAGGCGGGCCTGGCACAGCGCGCGGATGCGCGGCAACTGCGCCTGCCCCCCGCCGGGCAGCAGCAGGCCGATCCGGGTGCGGCGCAGCAGCAGATCGTCCAGGTGCAGCACCAGTTCGTGCTGCGCCGCCCAGGCCAGCTCGACCCAGAGCGTCTCGCTGCCGTCCACGACCTGGCCGCCGACCTCGGCCAACAAGGCCAGCAGCCCCGGCAACTCGCGCCCATAGCGCCCGGCCAGGCGCTTCTGCCGCGCCGGGCTCAGCTGCGCCAGGACCGGTTCGGCCCCTGGGCTGAAGGTCGGCGCGCCCAGGTCTGCCACCTCCCGCCCGACGAAACCGGCACAGGCCCGCAGCACCTCCAGGGCCAGCAGACGGAAGGTGGTCAGCTTGCCGCCGGCCAGGGTCACGCAACCGGGCTCGACCCACAGCGCATGCTCGCGGGTCTCGTCGGAAGGTCTGCGACCGGCCTCGCCGTCGCTCACCACCGGACGCACCCCGGCCCAGGTCGAGAGCACGTCGCCGGCCTCGATCCGCGCCGCGGGAAACTGCTGGGCGCAGGCGGCCAGCAGGTAGTCGAACTCCGCGCCACTGATGCAGGCCTCCTGATCCAGCGGCTCGCGATGATCCAGGTCGGTGGTGCCGACCACGGTGGCGCCCTCCCAGGGGAAGACGAACACCGGCCGCCCGTCCTCCCCGTGCATGAAGCTGAAGGCATGGGCCACCGGCAGCCGCCAGGCCGGCAGTAGCAGGTGGCTGCCGCGCAGTGGGCGGACCTGTGCGCCGCCGCCACAACGCAGGCGATCGGCCCAGGCCCCGGTGGCCTGAGCCACCGCGCGGCTGCGCAGGCGATAGCGGCGGCCGCTTTCCCGGTCCTCGGCGAGCAGGCCGGCCACCCGCCCGTCCTCGCGCAGCAACTCCACCACGCGCACGCCGTTGAACGCCTCGGCGCCATCGCCGCGGGCCTCGCCGAGCACACGCATGACCAGGCGGGCATCGTCGGTCACCGCATCGAAGAAGCGCGTGCCGCCGAGCAGCCCCTCCTCCTTGAGCCCGGGCGCCAGGTAGCGCAGCTGCTGCAACGGGTAATAGAGATGGTTGCGCCGGCCGGCCAGGGCGTCATACAGCGCCAGCAACCCGCCGAACACCTTCGGTCCTGGAAACCGCCCCCGGTAATGCGCCATCAGGAAGCTCAGCGGCTCCACCAGGCCCGGCGCCTCGGCCAGCAGGCGCTGACGCTCGCGCACCGAGTCACGGGTCAGGCCGAGCTGGCCCTTGGCGATATAGCGCAAGCCGCCGTGGACCATCTTCGAGGAGCGGCTGGAGGTGCCCCAGGCGAAATCGCGCTGTTCCAGCAGCAGGCATTTCCAGCCGCGCCGCGCCGCCTCGCGAAGGATGCCGGCACCGCAGATACCGCCGCCGACCACGATCAGGTCCCAGTCGCACCCCACCAGCTCCGGCAGCGCGCGCTCGCGCCAGGCGGCATTCCAGCCGTCCATGTTCACTCCTCGAGCAGCACGCCGGGCGCCAGGCGGCGCTCCGGGTCGAAGTGCGCGGCCAGTGCCTGCAACGCCGCCATGCCCAGCTCGCCCTTCTCCGTCGCCAGGTAGGGCGCGTGGTCGCGGCCGACGCCGTGCTGGTGGCTGATGGTGCCGCGATTCTCGGCGATGGTGCGGCTGGCCGCCTGCTTGAGCCGTTGCCAGCGGTCCAGGGCCTGCTCATAGCTGCCGCCGGGGCGGAACACATAGGTGGTGTAGATGCTCGAGCCCTCGCCATAGACGTGGGACAGGTGGGTGAACACGTGCACCCGTTCGCCCTCGGCGGCCAGGCCCTGACACAGTCTGGCCTCGATCTTGTTCAGCAGGCTGTCGACGTTGCTCCAGTCGGTGGCGGTCTCCAGGGTGTCCACCGCATAGCCGGCGGCCCACAGCCCATGGCGCAGGTAGGGAAAGCGAAAGCGATTTTCGGCCCATTTCTTGCCCAGCAGGGTGCCGGTGAACACCCCGCCGAAGCCCTTGAGCAGGCGCCTGGTCTGTTTCAGCGAGGCGGCGTTCTGCGCCCGCGCGCCGGTGACCCCGAAGGTCAGCATGCACTTGCCCTCGCCCGCCCCGCGCAGCGCCAGGTACTTCTCCAGCCAGGCGATCTGCCGCGGATGGCCGGCCAGGGCCAGCTGGGTTTCGGTCTCGATGGCGTTGGACAGACGCAGCATGGACAGCGGCACCCGGGCCTGGACCAGGGTGCGGATAGCCTGCAGCGCCTGCGCCCAGCTGGGCATGAACACCGCATAGAAACGCTCCTGCTCGGCCAGGCGAGTGATGCGCACCTTGACCTCGGAGATGATGCCGAAGCGCCCCTCGGAGCCCATCACCATCTCGCGCAGGTCCGGGCCGGCGGCCGAAGCCGGAAAGCTCGGCAGCTCCAGGGTACCGGCGAAGGTCTCCAGCGTGCCGCCGGCGAACAGCTGCTCGATGCGCCCGTAGCGCAGCGACTGCTGGCCACTGGAGCGGCTGGCCACCCAACCGCCGAGGGTCGACAGCTCCCAGGACTGCGGGAAGTGGCCGAGGGTATAGCCGCGCGCGCGCAGCTGGCTCTCCACCTGGGGACCGTTGGCGCCGGGGCCGAAGGTGGCGATCAGGCTGTCCTCGTCGATCTCGATCAGCCGGCTCATGCGCGCTAGCGACAGGGTCAACACCGGCCGCTCGCCGGCCTGCGGGTTGATGTGCCCGGCCACCGAGGTGCCGCCGCCGTAGGGAATCAGCAGTGCGTTCTGCTGCCGCGCCCAGACCAGCAGCTCGCGGATCTGCTCGGCGCTTTCCGGGAAGGCGACGCCGTCGGGAAACTGGCCGAACTCGCCGGAGCGCATCGCCAGCCAGTCCGGCAGGCTCTGCCCGCGGGCGTGACGCAGGCGGGTCTCGGCGTCCAGGCTGACCAGCGGATGGGCGACCAGGCGCGAGTGCGGCACCTTGGCCAGCACCTGCGCCAAACTGGCATCGACGAGCACCTGACCCGGGCCGACCCGTTCGGCGAGAAACGCCTCGCCATGGGCCGGCAGCTGCACCTCGGTGGTTTCCTCGCCCCAGCCATTCCAACGTCGCATGCGCCTCTCCCCTGTTCCGATCATTGTCGATGGCTGCCTATACTAGCCAGCCGCCGCCAGGGGTCACTGTCGAATCGGGACAGGCCCTGTCGCCAATCAAGACAGTCACCACCAGAACGCGCCATGGACAACCTCGGCTACACCTCGATCCCCGCCCTGCTCAAATACCTGCGTCACGCCGAACGGCTCGGCCTGGACATTGACGCGGCGCTGGCGGCTGCCGGCATCGGCGCCGAAGACCTGCGCGACAACGCCAAGCGCCTGCCGGGCGAAGCGCACGAGCGGCTGCTGGCGCACCTGCTGCAAGCCTCCGGCGACCCGCTGTTCGGCCTACGCTCGGCGCGCTTCGTACAACCCGGCTCCTGGAGCGTGCTCGGCTACATCGCCATGAACTGCGCCACCCTGGGCGAGGCCATGAGCCGCATCGTGCCCTACGAGAGGCTGGTGGGCGACATGGGCGTAAGCCGCATCGAGACCGCCGCCGATGATGTCCGCCTGATCTGGAGCTGCCGCCACCAGGGCGCGCAGATCCGCCGGCACATGGTGGAGAGCGTGCTGGCCTCCTGGCTGCTGTACGCCCGCTGGATCGCCGAATCGGATCACGCGCCGCGCGAGGTGTGGTTCGAGCATGCCCTGCCGGACGGCGTCGAGCAGGCCGAGTACGAAGCGGTATTCGCTTGTCCGGTGCACTTCGAACGCCCCTGCAACGCCCTCATCGTGCCGCAGGAATACCTCGGCGTGCCCCTGCGCCAGGCCGACGCCAACCTGCTGCGCACCCTGGAAGAGCATGCCCTGACCCTGATGGCCGGACTGGACGAGGACGAACCACTGCCGCAGCGAGTGAAGAATGCCCTGCGCCTGCTGCTCAGGGATGGCCTGCCGCGCAAGGAGCGGGTGGCGGAGAAGTTCAACATGACGGTGCGCACCCTGCAGCGCCACCTGCAACAGGCCGGCACCAGCTACCAGCAGATCCTCGACCAACTGCGCCAGGAACTGGCCGAGCACTACCTGCTGCGCAGCGACCTGGCGATCCAGGACATCGCCTGCTACCTGGGCTTCACCGAGGCGCGCTCCTTCCACCGCAGCTTCAAGGGCTGGACCGGACAGACCCCCGGCGAGTTCCGCGAGACCAGACGCCAGGCGGCTACGCCTCAGCCCTAGGCGGGGCCGCGCAGCCGCGCAACCCAGCAGCGCCCCGTGCTAGCCGAGTATTTCGCTCAGCGGGATAAAGCGCAGGCTATCGCCCTCGGCCAGGGTCGTGCCCTCCAGTACCTCGGCGATGCCCTCGGCCCAGGCTGCGCTGCGCAGCACCCCGGAGCTCTGGTTCGGATAGGGCACCACCCGGCCGTTTTCCAGCCGCGCGCGCAGGTACTCGCGGCGCTTGCCCGGTTTGCTCCAGGCGAACCCCGCCGGCATGGCGAAGCCCAGCGGCGCGACCCGTTGCACGCCCAGACGGCGCAACAGATAGGGGCGCGCCAGCAGGCCGAAGGTGACCAGGGTGGAGGCCGGGTTGCCCGGCAGGCCGAGCACCGGCACGCCGCGGTAACGTCCGAAGGTCAGCGGCTTGCCCGGCTTGATCGCCAGCTTCCACAGGCTCAGCTCGCCCTCCTCGCGCAGGACCAGGCCGAGGAAGTCCGCCTCGCCCACCGACACCCCGCCGGTGGACAAAATCAGGTCGACATTGCCCAGGGCCGCCAGGGCGGCGCGGGTCTGCTCGAGGTCGTCGGCGAGGATGCCGCCGTCCACCACCGCGCAGCCCAGGCGCTGCAACCAGGCGATCAGCAGGCGGCGGTTACTGTTATAGATCTGCCCAGGGCCCAGGGGCAGGCCCGGCTCGACCAGCTCGTCGCCGGTGGACAGCACGGCCACCCGCGGCCGCCGCCGCACCGCCAGTTCGGCCACCCCAAGCGAGGCGGCCAGGCCCAGCTCGATCGGCCCCAGGCGGGTGCCGGCCGCCAGCACCTGGTCGCCGGTACGGGTTTCCTGGCCCTGGGGGCGGACGTTCTGTCCGGGCTTCAGGGGCTCGCAGAAACGTACCCTGCCGTCCCCTTCGAGCTCGACGTTTTCCTGCATCTCCACGGTATCGGCGCCGGCCGGCAGCGGCGCGCCGGTGAAGATGCGCGCGCAGCTGCCCGGCTGCAGCGGCCCCGGCGCGCTGCCGGCGAGGATGCGCTGACTGACCGGCAGCGGCGCGCCCTGCCAGTCGCCCAGGCGCAGGGCGTAGCCGTCCATGGCGCTGTTGGCCCAAGGCGGCAGGTCGAGGGCGGCAACCAGCGGTTCGGCCAATACCCGGCCATCGGCATCGGCCAGGGCGACTCGCTCGGTCTCGCCGATCGGCGCCGCCTCGGCCAGGCTCATCAGCCGTGCCAGCGCCTCCTCGACCGGCAGCAGGCCGGGCTGCTCGCCCCCCATCATCCGCGGCTCTCGCAGGCTTCGGCCTGCTTCAGGTGGGCGACGAAGTTGCAGGGCCGGTGGCGCGCATCCAACTGCTCGGCGAGGATGCCGTCCCAGGCGGTGCGGCAGGCGTTGGTCGAGCCCGGCAGGCAGCACACCAGGGTGCCGTTGGCGAGGCCGGCCAGGGCGCGGGACTGCACGGTGGAAGTGCCGATGTCGGCCACCGATATCTGCCGGAACAGCTCGCCGAAGCCGTCCACCTGCTTGTCCAGCAGGCAGCCGACCGCCTCCGGGGTGCTGTCGCGCCCGGTGAAGCCGGTGCCGCCGGTGATCAGCACCACCTGCACCTGGTCGTCGGCGATCCAGGTGGCGACCTGAGCGCGGATCTTGTACAGGTCGTCCTTCAGCAGCTGGCGGGCGGCCAGCCGATGCCCGGCCTCCTGCAGACGGTCGACGAAGAGTTGCCCGGAGGTGTCGGTGTCCAGATTGCGGGTGTCGCTGACGGTCAGCACGGCGATGCTCAGCGGCACGAACACCGCCTCGGCCTTGTGGTTCATGGCAGGCTTCCAGTTATCGGGGATAATGCCCGGAGTTATATCACAGGCCCGCCCCAGGAGGCTCCGCCATGCCCGCCGTCACCGTTTCGCCGCCCTGCTCCGTGCTGCTGCTGGCCGGTGGCCGCGGACAACGCATGGGCGGGCGCGACAAGGGCCTGCTCGACTGGCATGGGCGCCCGCTGATCGCCTGGCTACACGATCTGGTGCGGCCCCTGACAGACGATCTAATCATCTCGTGCAACCGCAATGCCGAGCGCTACGCGCCCTTCGCCGACCGGCTGGTGCAGGACGACGATCGGGACTTCCAGGGACCGCTGGCCGGCATTCGCGCTGGGCTGCAAGTGGCCCGTCATTCCCAGCTTCTGGTGCTGCCGTGCGACGCCCCCTGCCTGGACCGTGCCCTGCTCGAGGCGCTGTTAGATAAAGCCAGTACGCATCCGGTCATGGTCCGTCAGGACGGTTACTGGGAACCCCTGTTCTGCCTGCTCCCCACCGCCCTCGGCGCCTCCCTGGAACAGGCCTGGCGCGCCGGCGAACGCAGCCCGCAGCGTTGGCTGCGCGAGCTGGCGCCACTGGCCGTCGACTGCCCTCCCGGCGACCCGCGGCTGGCCAACATGAATACCCCCGCACTGCTCGGCTAACACAGCGGTTACGGAACCAGTGCGGCAAATCTCCGTCTGAGGGTGGGTAGACTTCATCCATGTAAGGAGACACGCCATGACGCGACGGACCATCCCGGCAATACTGCTAACCCTGAGCCTGGTGACGCTGGCCGGTTGCGCCTCGCCGTCCGTGATTACCCTGAACGATGGCCGTGAGTTGCAGACTCTGGACCAGCCTCGCTACGACGAGGCCTCCGGCTTCTACGAATTCGAACAACTCGACGGCACCCGCGCCAAGGTGAACAAGGATCAGGTGCAGACCATCCACGAACTCTGAGTGGCGCCTGCCCCCGTGCGGCATGCCTCGTGCGAGCCGCCCGGAGGGCTACGACACCGAAGCCGTCGGTCATTTCGCCAGGCCGCACGAAAAAAATCAGCCTAACCCCTTGTGCAACAAAACTTTTTCAGTACAATTTCGACTTATTCGGAGTGTAGCGCAGCTTGGTAGCGCGTCTCGTTCGGGACGAGAAGGTCGCAGGTTCGAATCCTGTCTCTCCGACCAAATCCCAGTTTCACGATTGCTGCTGCAGTCGTGAGACACAAAAAAGCCCGCCTAGCGCGGGTTTTTTTGTGTCTACTCCTTCCGAGCGACACAGCTCAACCTCAGCGTAAAAAAGCCACGACCTGCTCGCCATCGAATGGCCAGTCCAGTTCGGCGCCGGTGTCGCAGCGGCGTAGCACCGGAATGCGCAAGCCGTACTGCTCGACCCAGTCCTCCTGATCGGCGATATCCACCAGCTCGACCAGCAAGCCGTGCTCGACGAACGGCATCAACAAGGCTTCGGCCACTTCGCATAGGTGACAGCCGAGGGTGCCGAACAGTTGGCATTCAGGGAGCATTCGCGCGCCTCCGCAAACAACGAGGAGAGCAGTCTAGCACCATCAGGCCACCTCGCCCGCAGACAGGTCCCCCAGGTCGCCGAGCCAGCGGCACGGCTCGATAGAGCACGCCAGCCCTGCACCTGCAGTGTCATATAGATCGCCGACGACAGCAGAAACTGGGCCATTCCCCCCGGCCGCCCCCAGTAATCACCAGCTCTCCCGGGTAAAGGAAGCGGGGACTACCAAAGTCTAAAGGCTAGCTGATTACGACCATGGTTTATTTCACAGCGCCATAACCGACCGGTCATTTGCCGACCCACCATGAGGAAACAACAACAATGAGCATGACCCCTCTTGCCCGCGCTGTCGCATTCGCCGCATTGGGCACCAGCCTCGCCCTGCCGTCCCTGGCCCACGCCGAGTTCATCGAGGACAGCAAGGCCAGCCTGGACCTGCGCAACTTCTACTTCAACCGTGACCTGCGCGACACCACCGCGGCTCAGCAGTCCAAGCGCGAAGAGTGGGCCCAAGGCTTCATCTTCAAGGCCGAGTCCGGCTTCACCGAAGGCACCGTCGGTTTTGGCCTGGACGCCTACGCCGGCCTGGGCCTGAAGCTCGACTCCTCCGACGAGCGCGCCGGCACCAACCTGCTGCCCAACAGTTTCGGCGACGAAGGCCCGGACGAATACTCGGAGGCCACCGCGACGCTCAAGGTCAAGGCATCCAAGACCCTGGCCAAGATTGGTGGACTGATGCCCAAACTGCCGACCGTGGCCGCCAACGACTCGCGCCTGCTGCCGCAGACCTTCCTCGGCGGCCATATCAACAGCCAGGAGATCGACGGCCTGACCCTCGACGCCGGCCAGCTGCGCGAGTTGAACCAGCGCGATTCCACCGACTTCCAGGACCTCAGCCTGAACGCCGGCGCCAAGCGCAACTTCACGTTCACCGGCAAGGGCAACCAGGGCGACGATTTCAACTTCGCCGGCCTGAGCTACAAGCTGACCGACAACCTCACCGGTGCCTACCATTACGGCGAACTGGAGCAGCTGTACAAGCAACATATCTTCAACGTCGTGCACGTGCTGCCGATCGCCGACAAGCAGAGTTTCAAGACCGATCTGCGCTACGCCCGCTCCACCGACGACGGTTCGAGCAACGTCGACAACAAGGCCTTCGGCGCCCTGTTCACCTATGCCCTGGGCTTCCACAGCTTCAGCCTGGGCTACCAGAAGATGAGCGGCGACACCGGCTACGCCTATATCAACGGCACCGACCCCTTTCTGGTCAACTACGTGCAGATCGGCGACTTCGCCAACAAGGACGAGCAGTCCTATCAGCTGCGCTACGACTACAACTTCGCCGGCCTGGGCATTCCCGGCCTGACTTTCATGACCCGCTACCTCAACGGCGACAACATCGACCGCCTGAACGCCGCCGGCGAAGGCAAGGAGTGGGAGCGCAACAGCGAGCTGATGTACGTGATCCAGGATGGCCCGCTGAAGAACCTCGGCCTGCGCCTGCGCAACGCCACCGTACGCTCGAACATCGGCAATGACCTGGACGAGAACCGCTTCATCGTCAGCTACAGCCTGCCGTTGCTCTGAGCAGCGCCCCGCTGAACACGACCGGGTAGTTGCATCCTGCCCGGCCGTGACGAGGCACGAAAAAGCCCGCCGGTCGGCGGGCTTTTTCCATGCAGGAGCGCGCTTCAGTCCTGGCTGACCGCACCGATCTTGTGCACCGAGAGGTCGGCGCCGTAGTACTCCTCCTCCTGGCTCAGGCGAATGCCCAGCAAGACCTTGAGCAGGCCGTAGACCAGGAAGCCGCCGACCAGGGCCACCGCCACACCGAGCGCCGTGCCGATCAGCTGGCTGCTCAGGCTGACGCCGCCCAGGCCGCCGAGGGCCTGCTGGCCGAAGATGCCGCAGGCGATGCCGCCCCACACGCCGCACAGGCCGTGCAGCGGCCAGACGCCGAGCACGTCGTCGACCTTCCACTTGACCTGGGTGGCAGTGAAGGCCCAGACGAACAGGGCGCCGGCCACGGCGCCGGTGATCAGGGCGCCGACCGGATGCATCAGATCGGAACCGGCGCACACCGCCACCAGGCCGGCCAGGGGGCCGTTGTGCAGGAAGCCCGGGTCGTTGCGACCGACCAGCAGCGCCGCCACGGTGCCGCCGACCATCGCCATCAGGGTATTGACCGCCACCAGGCCGCTGACGCTGCCCAGGGTCTGAGCGCTCATCACGTTGAAGCCGAACCAGCCGATGATCAGTATCCACGACCCCAGGGCCAGAAACGGGATATTCGACGGTGCGAACGCCACCAGACGGCCATCGCGGTAGCGGCCATCACGGCGCCCCAGCAGGATCACGGCGCCGAAAGCCAGCCAGCCGCCCACCGCGTGCACCACCACCGAGCCGGCGAAATCATGGAAGCTGGCGCCGTACTGTGCCTCCAGCCAGGCCTGCAGGCCGTAGTTGCCGTTCCAGATCATGCCCTCGAAGAATGGGTAAACGAAGGCTACGATCAATAGGGTGGCACACAGCTGAGGACCGAACTTGGCACGCTCGGCGATACCGCCTGAGATGATCGCCGGAATCGCCGCGGCGAAGGTCAACAGGAAGAAGAACTTGACCAGGGCATAGCCGTTCTCCTCGGTCAGCACGCTCGCCGGCTCGAGGAAGGTCACCCCGTAGGCGACCCAGTAGCCGATGAAGAAGTAGGCCAAGGCCGACACGGCGAAATCGGAGAGGATCTTCGACAAGGCATTGACCTGGTTCTTCTGCCGCACCGTGCCGACCTCGAGGAAGGCGAAGCCGGCATGCATGGCCAGCACCATCACCGCGCCGAGCAGGATGAACAGGGTATTGGAGCCGTGAATCAGGGTTTCCACCGCACTGTTGATGTCTTCCATCAGCGAAGAACACTCCGAGGTTAGGGAAAAAGCACCAAACTGGACCAGCCAGCATGCAAGGCGCACCATTTAGCGGCACACCCGGCACCCCGCTCCAGTCGCAGCGGCCTCGGACAGCCCCGAAACAGGGCTCTTCCGAAACACAATGAGGGTACTTATTCTTTATTTATCAAATAGTTATCTACGCACCACGGCATCTCTGACAAGTCCTGAACAGCCCCATAAAAGAGCATCGAGCCGAGGGTACGCACCAACAGACTGCAAGCGTTGTACCAGGCAGGTGAGAAAGAGACTCGCCCCCTCGCTCAGGACTCGCCCCCATCCATTCAACAGTCGAAGGAGAGCCCCATGCCCCGCAAGAGTGCAAACGCATCCAGCCAGGACGAACTGCTCGAGGAGTTCCAGGCCCTGGTGCGCGACACCGAGAAGCTCCTGCAACACTCGGCCAGCCTGGCCGGCGAACAGGCAGAAGAGTTGCGCGAGCAGATTCGCACCAGCCTGGGTCGCGCACGCAGCACCCTGCACAATGCCGAAGACTCGCTGCGCGAGCGGGGCAAGGCCGCGGTCCAGGCGACCGAAGGCTACGTGCAGAGCCACCCCTGGCAGACGCTGGGAATCGCCGCCGCCATCGGCCTGCTCCTCGGCATGCTGATCAGTCGCCGCTGATGAGTGAGGAGAACACCACCCCACAGACCGCCACGCAGATGCGCGGTCCTTCGCCGCGCCGCATGGGCGGCGCCCTGCTGGGATTGCTGCATGGCCATCTGGCCCTGTTCGGCGAGGAGCTGAGCGAGCAGCGCAGCCACACCCTGCGCCTGCTGGTGCTCAGCGGCCTGAGCCTGCTGTTTGGCCTGCTGCTGCTGATCGGCCTGTCGGCCGCAGTGCTGATCGCCTTCTGGGACAGTCATCGCCTCGGCGTGATCATCGCCCTGTGCGCACTCTACGGCGTCGGGCTGCTGGTTTGCCTGCTCGCCCTGCTGCATCGCCTGCGCACGGCCCCCGCCCCCTTCAGCGCCAGCCTCGAAGAGCTGGCCCGCGACCGCGAGCAATTGCTGCCATGAACCCACCGGAACTGCCCGCCAAGGCCTCGCGCAGCGAGCTGCGCAAGGCCTTGCTGCGCATGCGCCTGGAAATGCATCGCCAGGAGCTGCGTCACGAAACCCTGCGCCTGCTGCAACCGCTGCACCAGGCGCAAGACCTCGGCCGGCAATGGCGCGAAACGCTAGGTGGCAGCAACGCACCGCTCTGGGCCGCCGGCGGCGCACTGCTGTTGGCGACCCTGGGCATGCGCCGCGGCCACTGGCGGCGCTGGCTGCGCATCGCGCTGCTGGCCTTCCCGCTGCTGCGCCGGCGCCCGCCGCGCGCCCCTGCCAGGGGGCAGTCCGAGCACGACTAACAAGCCAGTCGACTGGTCGGCGCACGGCCTCACGCTACGGCCCCGCCGACTAGGCTTCGGGGTATCCGCAGGTCGTCCATGAGGTTCGGATCATGCCCACTTACCCCGCTCGCCTGCTGGTTTTCGCCCTGCTGCTCGCGCTGCCCGCGGTCGGGGCGGCCGGGCAACGGCCCGCGTCCGAGCTGACCGTGAACTACCGCGATGTCCAGCCGATCCTCATCGGCCGCTGCGCCAAATGCCACGCCCCCCACGGCATCATGGGGCCGGCGCCGGAGGGCTACTCGCTGGTCGACTATGCGTCGAGCCTGGCCCAGGGCGAACGCGCGCGCGTGGTGCCCGGCTCGGCAGAGGCCAGCGAACTGGTGCGGCGTATTCGCGGCCAGGCGCGGCCGCGCATGCCCTTCGACGGCCCGCCCTTTCTCGCCGAGGAGGAGATAGCCCTGATCGTCGCCTGGATCGACCAGGGCGCCCGCGACGCCCAGGGCAAACCGGCGCCGGTTCCACGCGGGGCCAGGCTGCGCCTGCACGGCAGACTGGAAGCGAACTGGCGGCTGGACGGACTGGCGTTGCAGATCACCGGAGCGACCCGCGTCGAGGACTCGCCTCAACCGGGCGACTATGTCCAGGTCCGCGGCCGCCTGCTGGAGGACGGCAGCCTGCTGGTCGAGCGCATCCGCCGGCGCTGACGCCGCCAGCCCTCGTTGCACGGGCCCATTTCAGTCGCGCAGGTGATTGCGCCTGAAGGTCTCCTCGCCCATGGCCGCTATCTGCCCCTCGATCAGTGCCTCGAAGGGCCTGAGCAAGGCGTCGAAACGCGCCGGCGCCTCGAGGATGTCCAGGGCCTGGACAATCGCCTCGATGCTGGACAAGGCACCCGGCATCGGTGCCTTGCGCAGGCGATAGCGCGAGGACAGCCCCTGCGGCAGCGCCACTCTCGGCAAGACCGCCAGCGCCGGATTCAAGTGCAGCAGCTTGCGTGCCTTGCGCCAGGTGCCGTCGGGCACCACCAGCAGCGGCGGCGCGCCCTGCCCTGCCTCCGCGAACTGCGCCAGGGGCTGCGCGCCCTCCCCGGGAAACAGCAGGCAGGGCCGGTAGCCGGGCTGAGCGAGCAGCTGCGGCAAACCCTCGAGCACCTCGCCCACCCGCAACTCGGCATTGGCCAAACCCAGCGCAGCCAAACGCGCGGTATTCAAGGCATGCCCGACTTCGCTCGGGTGCTGCAGGATAAGTACGCGGGTATGGCTGTCGAGTCGGGGAATCAGGGCGCACAGGCAATGATCGAGCGGGCGGCAGCAGCGTGGACAGTGGGGGCGTGGCATCGGTTTCTCCTCTGCCGCGCAGTGTGCCACACGCCCGCGTCCCACATCGCCCGGCGGGCTTGGCCGCCCCTGCCGGACGAGCACGCTCTGACGCCCTTAGCGGTTGAAGCGCTCGGCCAGGCTGTGCAGGTACTCGGCCATGTCTTCGAGTTCCTTGCCGATGGCCGCCCCCCGATGCGCCTGCTCGGCGCTGCGATCGGAAAGCTGGGCGATCCGGGTTATTTGCCGGTTGATGTCCTCGGCCACCTGGCTCTGCTGCTCGGACGCCGCGGCCATCTGCTGACTCATACCGGTGATGCGACTGACCGACTCGCTGATGCCGTCCAGCGCGCTGCGCACCGCCTCGACGCTCTCCACGCTGGTCCGGGAGATATCTTCGCCCCGGCCGGCCGTGGCGACCGCACGGTCGGCGCCGGCACGCAGGGTGGCGATGATGCCGTGAATCTGCTCGGTCGACTCGCGGGTGCGCCCGGCCAACGCCCGCACCTCGTCGGCGACCACCGCGAAGCCCCGCCCTTGTTCGCCGGCCCGCGCCGCCTCGATGGCGGCGTTGAGGGCCAGCAGGTTGGTCTGCTCGGCGATCGAGGTGATCACATCGGCGACGCTGCCGATCGACTGGGTTGCATCGGCCAGCTCGCTGACCGCCAGGCCGATATCCACCACGGACTGGGCCATCTGCGACATCGACTCCAGACTGCCGCCGGCCAACTGCCGGCCTTGCTGGGCCAGGCGCTCGGCCTCCTCGGCGGCATGGGCGGTGTTCTGCACATTGTGGGTGACCTCCTGGATGGTGGCGGTCATCTGGTTGATAGCGGTGGCCGACTGATCGGTCTCGCTGCGCTGCTGGTCGAGCATCTCGGCCCCGGAGCGCGACAGGTCCGCGGCCTGGGACGCCCGCTCCTTGACTCTGACCCCGGCATCCTCCAGGCGCGTCAGGGCGGTCTGCAGGCGCGCCTCCTCGCTGATCATGGCCAGGTCGAGCAAGGCCTGGGCGCCGCGGTTGTCGCTGTAGGTCAGGGCCACCAGGCTGTCGGTGAAGGCTTTCGGGTGCTGGGCCAGGGTCTGGCGAATCGCTTGCCGGCGGCTGTGCAACTGGTAGACGCCGAGGGCGCACAGCACCGCGGCGATGAAGGCCAGGAGCCAAGGGCCGGCGAGCAGGAAGTGGACGCCCAGGATGGCGATCGCCGCACAGAGCAACGGCCAGGCGCGCAGCAGCTCGTAGGTCCAGTCGTCCAGCCTGGGCACCGCCGGCTTGCCCGCCCGCAGCCGCGCGTAGAGCGCCTCGGCCCGACGCTTCTGCGCTTCGCTGGGCAACGAGCGCACCGATTCGTAGCCGGCCATCCGGCCGTTCTCGTAGATGGGCGTCACGTAGGCGCTGACCCAGTAGAAATCGCCGTTCTTCGCCCGGTTCTTGACGATGCCCATCCAGGGCTTGCCCTGCTTGATGGTCTGCCACATGTGGCCGAATACCGCCGGCGGCATGTCCGGATGACGCACCAGGTTGTGCGGCTGGCCGATCAACTCCTCGCGGGTGAAGCCGCTGATGGCGACGAAGGCATCGTTGCAGTAGGTGATCTTGCTGCTCAGGTCGGTGGTGGAGATCAACCGCTGCTGCTCGGGAAAGGTTCTTTCCCGCTGAGTCACTGGGAGGTTCTGGCGCATCGGTACGGTCCCTGTCGTTGATCAACTCGGTACTTCCGTGCTTTACATCGCTTAGGTCTAGCACAGTGGCCAGGCGGCGCCTGACCTACCGTCGGAGAGTGTCGCCGATCACCAACCGACCGAATGAGCGCGCCTAGATAGCGTTGAGCTGGGCCTTGAGCAGGTCGCGGAAGGTCTGGATCAACGGCTCGCGCGAACGGCCGCGGCGCAGGATCAGGGAGAACGGCGCCTGGTAGCCGAAGACGGTCGGCAGCAGCAC
Organism: Pseudomonas sp. MBLB4123; assembly: GCF_051904775.1. Taxonomy (NCBI): domain Bacteria; kingdom Pseudomonadati; phylum Pseudomonadota; class Gammaproteobacteria; order Pseudomonadales; family Pseudomonadaceae; genus Pseudomonas; species Pseudomonas sp. MBLB4123. Next base: position 522,026 of record NZ_CP196711.1, on the reverse strand, counting down.
GCGCAGGCGGCCCTGGCCGACCCAATGCTGGGTGTAGTGTTCCGGCAGGTAGCCGATGTAGGCGCCCGACAGCACCAGGATCAGCTGCGCCTCCATCGACTCCACGGTCGCCGCGCTGTGCTTGAAGCCGTGCCGCGCCAGCTCCGACTGGCTCCAGTAGCCACGGCCGACCATGCGCTGCTGGGTCACCAGTTCCTCCGGTATGCGCCGTTCGGGAAACAGTGGGTGGCGGTCGCTGCAGTACAGCCAGTGCTGCTCGCGGTACAGCGGCTGGTAGACCAGGCCGTTCATCCGCGTGGGGCAGGCGCTGATGGCCAGGTCCAGGCGGTTCTCCAGCACCGCCAGCTGCAGCTCGTAGGGGCTCATCACCGAGAGGTGCAGGTGCACCGCAGGATGCTCCTGGCTGTAGGCGCCGATCACCTCGGCCAGCGGCAGCGCCGGGTCGCTGACGGTGGTGTCCAGCACCCCCAGGTTGAGGGTGCCGCGCAGCTCGCCCTTGAGCTCCGCGGCATAGCGTTCGAAGCCTTCCAACTGGCCGAGCAGGCGCAGGGTCTCCTGGTAGAACAGCTCGCCCTTGCTGGTCAGGCTGAAACCGCCGCGGCCGCGGTGGCACAGGGTGATGCCCAGCTGGCCCTCCAGCTGGCTCATATAGGTGCTGATCGCCGAGGTCGACAGGTTCAGCTCCTGCTGCGCGGCGGCGAAGCCCTGATGACGCACCACGCTGACGAAGATGCGCAGCAGTTTCAGATCCGGCAGGGCTTGGCTCATCGGGGCTTCCCAGTCAGCGGCTAAGGAGGGGTTGAGTGCAGCGATGCCCATGCGGCCGAGGCGATGGGTCACGCCGCTATGCGGCTAACCCATCCTACAGAGACCGCCTTTAGTTTAGAAATCTCTGAACTAAGTTTTTGCCCTGGCCGATTTGTCCCCTCGCCATCCTGTCCAACAATCCGGCCCAACGCTTCCTACAACCACAACGACCGTGAGGCCTTCCCATGGACAAGATCCTGCACCAGCCCCTGGGCGGCAACGAGATGCCCCGCTTCGGCGGCATCGCCACCATGATGCGCCTGCCGCATATCCAGAGCGCCGAGGACAAGCGCCAGCTGGACGTCGCCTTCGTCGGCGTGCCCCTGGACATCGGCACCTCGCTGCGCTCCGGCACCCGCTTCGGCCCCCGCGAGATCCGCGCCCAGTCGGTGATGATCCGCCCCTACAACATGGCCACCGGCGCCGCGCCCTTCGACTCGCTGAACATCGCCGACATCGGCGACGTGGCGATCAACACCTTCAACATGGCCGAAGCCATCCGCATCATCGAGCAGGCCTACGACGAGATCGTCGAGTACGGCATCAAGCCGCTGACCCTGGGCGGCGACCACACCATCACCCTGCCGATCCTGCGCGCGCTGAAGAAGAAGCACGGCAAGATCGGCCTGGTGCATATCGACGCCCATGCCGACGTCAACGACCATATGTTCGGCGAGAAGATCGCCCACGGCACCACCTTCCGCCGCGCGGTGGAAGAGGACCTGCTGGACTGCGACCGGGTGGTGCAGATCGGCCTGCGCGCCCAGGGCTATACCGCCGAGGATTTCAACTGGAGCCGCAAGCAAGGCTTCCGCGTGGTCCAGGCCGAAGAGTGCTGGCACCAGTCGCTGGAGCCGCTGATGGCCGAGGTGCGCGAGAAGGTCGGCGGCGGCCCGGTGTACCTGTCCTTCGACATCGACGGCATCGACCCGGCCTGGGCGCCGGGCACAGGCACCCCGGAGATCGGCGGCCTGACCACCATCCAGGCCATGGAGATCATCCGCGGCTGCCAGGGCCTGGACCTGATCGGCGGCGACCTGGTGGAGGTCTCGCCGCCCTACGACACCACCGGCAACACCTCGTTGCTCGGCGCCAACCTGCTGTACGAAATGCTCTGCGTGTTGCCCGGCGTGCAGCGTCGCTGAACGCTCGGGCCTTTTATTCAACACTGGGCGCCGAACGGTGCCCAGGCACTGCACAACAACAATTAAGGTGCTGATATGAATCATGACGAAACCATGCCGCTGCTGGACGATCAGCCACCGGCAGACACCTCCTTCAACCTGCGCCAGCTGCTGATCTTCCTGATCCCCTCGCTGCTCGGCGTGCTGCTGTTCCTCACCCCCATCGTCTACGAAGGCAAGGTGACCATCGGCCTCGGGGTCATGGCCGACACGCTGAAAGCGGCACTGGCGGCCTGGCTGCCGGCCATCGCCACCGGCCTGCTGCTGTTCTCCGCCGCGCTCGGCCTGCTGGCCAGCCTGTTCAAGCCGCGCTGGCTCACCGAGCGCCGCGCCCTCAACGAGCTGTTCAACCTGCACCCGCTGTGGCTGGGCCTGCGGGTGCTCGGCGCGGTCTTCGCCGCCATGACCTTCTGGCAGTTCGGCCCGGAGTGGATCTGGAACGCCAACACCGGCGGCGTGGTGCTCAAGGACCTGGCACCGGTGCTGATCACCTTCTTCCTGGTGGCCGGGCTGATCCTGCCGCTGCTCACCGACTACGGCCTGATGGAATTCTGCGGCACCCTGGTGCGCAACGTATTCCGCAAGATCTTCGGCCTGCCGGGCCGCTCGGCCATCGACGCCATCGCCAGTTGGCTGGGCTCGGGCACCGTGGGCGTGCTGATCACCGCCCAGCAGTACCAGAAGGGCTTCTACAGCGCCCGGGAAGCGGCGGTGATCGCCACCAACTTCTCCATCGCCTCGATCGCCTTTAGCCTGCTGATCACCAGCTTCATGAAGCTCGACCACCTGTTCGTGCCCTTCTACCTGACCGTGGTGGTCGCCGGTCTGGCCGCCGCCATCATCACCCCGCGCATCCCGCCGCTGTCGTGGAAGAAGGACGAGTACGTCGCCGGCGTCGGCAAGCAGATCAAGGAAGACGTGCCGGCCGGCACCTCGCTGCTGCGCTGGGGCGTCACCCAGGCGGTCAAGCGCGCCAACGCCAACCCCTCGCCGGCGCAGATGGTCAAGGTCGGCGTGCACAACGTGGTGGACATCTGGCTGGGCCTGCTGCCGCTGGTGATGGCCATCGGCACCGTCTCCCTGGCCATCGCCGAGTTCACCCCGGTGTTCAACTGGCTGTCCTACCCGATCGTGCCGCTGCTCGAGGCGCTGCAGCTGCCGGAGGCGGCCAAGGCGGCGCCGGCCATGCTGGTGGGCTTCGCCGACATGTTCCTGCCGGCGGTGCTGGGCAAGGGCATCGAGAGCGAGCTGACCCGCTTCGTGGTGGCCTGCGTGTCGCTGACCCAGCTGATCTACATGTCCGAGGTGGGCGTACTGATCATCAAGGCCAAGCTGCCGCTGAACCTGCTGGAGCTGTTCGTCATCTTCATCATCCGCACCCTGATCACCCTGCCGATCATCGCCCTGATGGCGCACTGGATCGTCGGCTGAAGCCGCGCCCTCTCCCCTTACGGGAGAGGGACTCGCTGTCTGAACTGAAGGAAAGACCATGACCACCTGCGGCGAATTTCTCGTCAAGCAACTCGAGGCCTGGGGTGTCGACACCGTGTTCGGCATTCCCGGCGTGCACACCGTCGAGCTGTACCGCGGCCTGCCGCACAGCGGCATCCGCCACGTCACCCCGCGCCACGAGCAGGGCGCCGGCTTCATGGCCGACGGCTACGCGCGCAGCACCGGCAAGCCCGGGGTGTGCTTCATCATCACCGGCCCGGGGATGACCAATATCCTCACCGCCATGGCCCAGGCCTACGCCGACTCGATCCCGATGCTGGTGATCTCCAGCGTCAACGAGCGCGAGCGCCTCGGCCTGGGCAAGGGCTACCTGCACGAGCTGCCGAACCAGCGGGAGCTGGTGGCCGGCGTCAGCGCCTTCAGCCATACCCTGATGAGCGTCGAGGAGCTGCCTGGCGTGCTGGCCCGCGCCTTCGCCGTGTTCGAGGGCGAGCGGCCGCGTCCGGTGCACATCGAGTTGCCGCTGGACATCATCACCGCCCCGGCCGCCCACATGCGCTTGCAGGCCAAGCCCAGCGTGTCCCGCCCGGCCCCGGCCGTGGCCCAGCTGCGCGAGGCGGCGGCCAAGTTGCGCGGGGCCAAGCGCCCGCTGCTGCTGCTCGGCGGCGGCTGCGTCGAGGCCCAGGCCGAGGCCCGCGCCCTGGCCGCCGCCCTGGACGCGCCGACCGCCCTGACCATCAACGCCAAGGGCCTGTTGCCGCCGGGCCACCCGCTGCTGCTGGGCAGCAACCAGTCGCTGGTGCCGGTACGCCAGCTGGCCCTGGAGGCCGACGTGGTCCTGGCCATCGGCACCGAGCTGGGCGAGACCGACTACGACGTGGTGTTCGACGGCAACTTCAAGCTCGGCGGCGAGCTGATCCGCATCGACATCGACGCCCAGCAGCTGCTGCGCAACCACATGCCGAGCCTGGCGATCCAGAGCGACGCGCGCCTGGCCATGCGCCTGCTGCTCGATGAGCTGCCGAGCGGCGAGCTGCGCGCGGACAGCCCCGGCGCCCGGCGCACCGCGGCGGTACAGGCGCAGCTGGCCGAGGACTTCGGCGGCTGGGGGCACTATCGCCAGCTGTTCGCCACCGTGCTGGAGGTGCTGCCGGATGCGCGCTTCGTCGGCGACTCGACGCAGACGGTGTACAGCGGCAACCACCTGGTCGAGCTGGACGGCGCCCGGCGCTGGTTCAACTCCTCCACCGGCTACGGCACCCTGGGCTACGGCCTGCCGGCGGCCATCGGCGCCAAGCTGGGCGAACCGGTGCGCCCGGTGGTGTGCCTGATCGGCGACGGCGGCATCCAGTTCACCCTGCCCGAGCTGGCCAGCGCGGTGGAGGCCGGCGTCGGCATCATCGTGCTGCTGTGGAACAACGCGGGCTACGGCGAGATCAAGCGCTATATGGAGCGCCGGGACATCCCCCCCATAGGCGTGGACATCTATACCCCGGACCTGATCGCCATCGCCCGGGGCTACGGCTGCGCCGCCGAGCGGGCCCGCGACCACGTCCACCTGGCCGAACTGCTGCGCGGCGCACCGGCCGATCGTCCGCTGGTCATCGAAGTGCTGGAGAGCGCCCCCTTCCATCCCTGAGCGCCCTGCCCCTGGCCCCGACTCCCGGACCAGGGGTAGAACCCAGCCCCCGCGCTCCGTCCGCAGTGGAGTAGGCTGGAGTCAGTGCCAGCCCCGAGGGACAGCGCCATGCAGATCGTCAGCCGCGACCGCTGGTTCGAGGTAGCCCAGCGCCAGGACGGCATCAGCCTCATCCACGAACCCTATATCCGCCCCTTCTATCGCTGCAACATGTGGCATGTACAGGGCCGCACCCGCGATGCCCTGATCGACTCAGGCTCCGGCCTGGTCAGCCTGCGCGAACAGCTGCCCTGGCTGACCGACAGGCCGCTGCTGGCGGTGGCCAGCCATACCCACTTCGACCATATCGCCGGCCATCACGAATTCGCCGAGCGCCTGTGCCACCCGGCCGAGGCGGCCATCCTCGCCGCGCCGACCCGGGAGAGCACCCTGGCGGCGGACTGCATCGGCGATGCCATGTTCGAGGCCCATCCGGATTGCCCGCTGTGCTACGCCGAGTACCGCATCGAGGCGGCGCCGGCGACGCGGCTGATCGAGGAAGGCGATGTGCTGGACCTGGGGGACCGGGCGCTGGAGGTGCTGCACACCCCGGGCCACTCGCCCGGCGGCATCAGCCTGTGGGAAGCGGCGACCCAGATCCTGTTCTCCGGCGACATCCTCTACGACGGGCCGCTGGTCGAGGATGCCTATCACTCCAACCTGGACGATTACGCCCGCAGCCTGGCACGCCTGCGCCGCCTACCGGTGCGCTGCGTGCATGGCGGACACTTCCCGAGCTTTTCCGGAGAGCGCATGCGCGAGCTGATCGACAGCTGGTTCGCCAGGCACCCCTAGCGCTCCGTGCTCAGCGGCGGCGGCCGGGCCCCGTGAGTCGGGCCCTATCCTCATGGCGAATCGCCACAGGTTGCAGATGCGCGGGCTTCACCAGCCCCAGCGCGACGAGCAGTTTCCACACCCTCAGGTTGAGCCAAGCGTTCATGGACCAGCCCCTCCATCCGTCTACCCAGAGCGGATGACCACAGCACGCGGCCACCCTCGGCGGGCAGTGGGCAACGCTGCCTGCGTGCCACTGCCCTTAGCTACAGACTAGACCCGGCTGCGACCTTGCGGATGGATTCTGATCGGCTGCAGGCCGTCACGGCATCGCCGCTGCGGACTCAGGCGGCGGGATCGCCCCTGCGCCGGTAGGGGAACACGTCGATCACCTTGCCGTCGCGGATCGCCTGCTGCAGGCCCTTCCAGTAGTCGGCGTCGTACAGCTCGCCATGCAACTGGCTGAACAGCCGGCGCTGCCTGATATCGGCGAACAGGAAGGGCGGAAACTCCTCGGGGAACACATCCATGGGCGACACCGAGTACCAGGGCTCGGAGGCCATCTCGTCCTCCGGGTAGCGCGGCGGCGGGATGTGGCGGAAATTCACCTCGGTGAGGAAACAGATCTCGTCGTAGTCGTAGAACACCACGCGGCCGTGACGGGTGACACCGAAGTTCTTCAGCAGCATGTCGCCGGGAAAGATGTTCGCCGCCGCCAGCTGCTTGATCGCCAGGCCGTAGTCGTCCAGGGCCTCGCGCACCTGGGCCTCGCTGGCGCTCTCCACATAGAGGTTGAGCGGGGTCATGCGCCGTTCGGTCCAGCAGTGGCGGATCAGTACGGTGTCGCCCTCCAGCACCACGGTGGAGGGAGCCACCTCCAGCAACTCGGCCAGGCACTCCGGATCGAACTTGGCCTTGGGGAAGCGAAAATCGGCGAACTCCTGGGTATCGGCCATGCGCCCGACCCGGTCGACGCTCTTCACCAGGCGGTACTTCTGGATCACAGTGCCCCGGTCGACGCTCTTCACCGGCGAGAAACGGTCCTTGATGATCTTGAACACGGTGTTGAAGCCCGGCAGGGTGAACACGCTCATGACCATGCCGCGCACCCCGGGCGCCATGATGAAGCGGTCGTCGCTGCCCGCCAGGTGGTCGATCAACGCCCGGTAGAACTCCGACTTGCCGTGCTTGTAGAAACCGATCGAGGTGTACAGCTCGGCGATGTGCTTGCCCGGCAGGATACGCCGCAGGAAGCCGATGAAGTCGGCCGGAATGTCCACCCGCACCATGAAATAGGAACGGGTGAAGGAGAAGATGATCGACACCTCGGCCTCGTCGGTGATCAGCGCATCGATCTGGATGCCTTGCCCCTCGCGATGGAGCAGCGGGATCACCAGCGGCCATTGCTCGTCGCGGGTGAAGATGCGCCCGACCAGGTAGGCGCCCTTGTTGCGGTAGAGCACCGAGGAAAACAGCTCGATGCACAGCGCCGGGTCCTTGCACACCCAGTCCGGCAGGCTTTCGCGCAGCTGCGCCTCCAGGCGCTTGAGATCCCGCGGCAGGTCCTCGAAGGCCACGCCGAAGCGGTAATCCTCGACGATCGCCTCGAGCATGCCCGACAGCCCGCCGACTGGCCGGTAACTGCGGGTCTGCACCGCCCGCTGGCGGCTGTGCGGCGACGGCCGGGTGGTGTGGATGAACATGCAGCCATCGCTGATCAGGTCATGGCTGAACAGCCCGCAGAAGATCGAGTTGTACCAGGTCTCGGCCAGCTCATCGTCGTCACGCAGGTCGATCAGGGCGATATAGGCGCTCTTCACCAGGGGCCACTGGCTCACCTCGCACAGTTCGTCGCCGAAGTGGTGCTGCAGGCGCTCGACCACCGCGCCGACCTGCTCCTCGTACAGATTGATCCGCGCCGCCGAGGCCTGCTGCGCCTCCTGCCAGAGCGCCTGCTCGAAGCGCTCGCGGGCGCCCTCGGTGATCTGGCGGAAATGCTCGCGGTAGACGTCGAAGCCGTCGAGTATCCGTTGGGCGATCTCGGCGGCCGGCCATTGCTGCGCCATGGGCAATCCTCTGCTGGCAGAAATAGGAGTCGAGTGGCGAGCTTAGCCAGTGGCCGACGCCCGGGAAAGCCTCATGCGAGCCCGCGGGCGACGAGGCAGCCGGCCAAGTGCTCGATAAACGCCTGGACCTTGCGGGTCGCCCGGCGGTGGCTGGGGTAGACGGCGAGTATCGAGTGACCGAAGGCGTCCGGGTCGAACTCGTACTCGCTCATCAACTGGCACAGCTGGCCGCTCTCCAGGTAGGGCTGCACGCTCCAGGTCGGACAGGCGTGTAACCCGGCGCCGCCCAGGGTATTGGCCAGCAGCAGGTCGTAGTTGTCGCTCTCCAGGCGCGGCTGCGGTTGCGGCAGGCGCAGGCGCCGGCCGTCCAGCGATAACCACCAGTGGTTCGAATCCAGGGCCGGATGGCGATAGATCAGCCACTGGTGGCGAGCGAAATTCTCCGGGCACACCGGCGCAGGGTGGGCGGCCAGGTAGGCCGGACTGGCACACAGGACGATGCGGTTGTGCGCCAAGGATTTGGCGATCAGCCCCGGCTGATCGCTGCGGCCCTCGCGCAATGCCAGGTCATAACCGCTCTCGGCCAGTTCGATGAAAGCATCGGACAGGTCCACCCGCAGCCTGATATGGGGGTGGGCCAGGAGAAAGGTCGCGCAGGCCCCGTCGAGAAAAGCCCGGCCGAAGGCCAGCGGCGCGGTCACCCGCAAGCTGCCGTGCAGGCCGTGCTGCAACTGGCCGATCTCCTCCCCGGCGTCGTGCAGGCGCTGCAGCACCAGGCGGGCGGTCTCCAGATAGAGCCGGCCGGCCTCGGTCAGCGCGGTGCGTCGAGTGCTGCGCTCGAACAGCCGGGCGCCCAGCTCGGTCTCCAGGTGGCTGACCGCCTTGGTCAACGCCGAAGGGGTCTTGCCGAGCTGCTCGGCTGCGCGGCTGAAGCTGCCGTGTTCGGCGGTGGCAACGAACATGCGCAGGGCACCGAGCTTGTCCATGGCTTTTCCTCTTAGGCAAAAATGTTTTGCACGAAAGCGGCGTTCTGCCGAACCGCATGCTTGGCTAGTCTCGCCCACAAACCAATAAAAACAAGGGGCACCCATGAAACGCTTCGCACCCGGACTGATCGCCGCCGCGCTGGCTTTTTCCTCGCTGGAATCGCAGGCCGCCGCCGATCTGGTGCTGTTCAATGCCAAGGTCTTCACCGCCGAGCCCGGCCAGCCGCTGGCCCAGGCGGTCGCGGTGGAAGGCGGCAAGATCCTCGCGGTCGGCGCCGATGCCGAGATCCTCGCCCTGGCCGACGCCAACACACGGCGCCTCGACTTGGCCGGCAAGGTGCTGATGCCCGGGCTGATCGATAGCCACAGCCACCCGGTGATGGGCGCCCTGGCCAGCCTGCGTGCCAATCTCCAGGACGAGGTCAAGCCGCTCGCCGAGCTGGAGCAGTGGATAGTCGAGGAGGAGCGCGCCGGTCGCGCACGGATGGACGACATCCTGCTGATCTCCGGGGTCAGCTCGGCCTACTGGCAGCAGAGTCGCGCGCTGGCCGAGCGTTTCAACCGCGGCCGCTGGGCCAGCCAGCCGCTGGTGCTCGACGGCATCGACGGCCACACCGGCTGGGCCAACCGGGCGATGCTCGCGCGCCTGGGCATCGACGCCCGGCTGGTCGCCAGCCTGGACGTCAAGGAGGCCGGCTACATCGAGCACGACGCCGACCTGAGGCCTACCGGCTTCCTCGCCGAGACCGGCTGGGACCGGGTGCGCAGCCGGCTCCCGGAGCCCTCCAAGGAGCTGCTGCTGAAGGCCGCGCGCGAGGCGGTGCGGATCAACAACCGGGTCGGCGTCACCGCCTGGATGGACGCCGCGGCCAACGGCGGCGGCGACCAGTCGCTGTTCGAGATGCGCCCCACAGCAGACGACCTGGGCGTGCTGCCGCTGTACCGGAGGTTGGCCGAGAACGGCGAGCTGAGCGCCCACGTCGCGGCGCTGCTGCTCGCCCACCCGCAGAGCCAGCCGGCCGACCTCGCGGTGCTGGACGAGGTCATGCAGAAGTTCCGGGGCGTGCCCAACCTGAGCTTCCCCGGCATCAAGGTGTTCGCCGACGGCGTGCTCGAATTCCCCGGGCAGACCGCGGCGCTGATCGATCCCTACAGCAACAGCCTCAAGCAGGGCCAACTGCTGATCGACCCGGTCGGCTTCGGCGAACTGGTGGCGGCGGCCGAGCGGCGTGGCTGGATAGTCCACACCCATGCGGTGGGCGACCGCGCGGTGCGCGAAGCGCTGAACGGCATCGAACAGGCCCGCCGGCTGGCCCCCGAGCCGGTGCCGCACAGCATCACCCACCTGCAGCTGGTCAACCCCAGGGAATTTCCGCGCTTCAAGCAGCTCGGGGTGATCGCCTCCATGCAGCTGCTCTGGGCCACCGCGGAGAGCTATACCGAGGAGCTGGTCAAGCCCTACGTCAGCGCCTTCGCCTACCGCCATCAGTACCCGGCACGCTCGCTGCATCGGGCCGGGGCGACCCTCGCCGGGGCCAGCGACTGGCCGGTGTCCAGCCCCAACCCCTGGCACGCCATCGCCCAGGCGAGCACTCGCCAGGGGCCGCTCGGGGTACTCAACGCCGCAGAAAGCATCGACCGCCAGACCATGTTCCGCGCCTACACGCTGAACGCCGCCAAGGCCCTGCGCCTGGACCGGCAGATCGGCTCCCTGGCGCCCGGCAAGCAGGCCGACCTGATCGTCCTCGACCGCGACGTGTTCGAGGTCAGCGATCAGGAGTTGTTCGACACCCAGGTGCTGCGCACCTTCTTCGCCGGCCGGCAGGTCTACGCGCCCGCCTCCTGAGCAGCGCTCCCCGCTCGCCCTGCCCGCGTCGCCCGGGGCGGGCGGCGCCTGGGCGAATGTCGCCCGCACTCAGCCCACAACAATTACAACACTGAGGAACCCCGATGAACCGCCTCGCCTTTGCCTGCCTCGCCAGCATCAGTCTCGCCCCGCTCTACTCGCAGGCGCTGCCGCTCGACGATGAATTCGCCGTGCTGATCGACCTGGCCGCCACCAGCGACTACCGCAACCGCGGCATCTCCCAGACCCTCGGCGACCCGGCGCTGCAGGCCGGCGCCACACTGGCCCATGCCAGCGGCCCGTACCTCGGCGTCTGGACCTCCAACGTCGACTACGGCTTCGACTTCAAGACCCGCCAGGAACTGGACTATTACGCCGGCTACTACTGGCAGGCCACCGACGCCATCAGCCTCGACCTCGGCTACATCAAGTACAGCTATCCGCAGGAAGGCCAGTTCAACCAGAGCGAGCTCTACGCCCTGCTCGACGCCTACGGCGTGCTGCTCGGCCTCTACTACTCGAACGATGCGCCGAACTTCTTCGGCAAGGACCAGGACACCCTGTACAGCTACCTCGGCTACCGCACCCGGCTGCCCGCCGAGATCGACTTGGAGCTGCGCTACGGACGCAACGACATCAAGGACCCGGCGTTCTGGTCGCACAGCGGCGCCAGCCGCGAGGCCTACCGCGAGTGGCAGGTCAAGCTGAGCCGCGAGCTGGCCGGGGTGACCTGGGGACTGAGCTACGTCGACACCGACCTGTCGCGCAGCGAATGCACCAGCTGGTACGGCTACGACGACCTGTGCGGCGCCACCCTGGTGGCCAGCGTCAGCAAGAGCTTCTGAAACTGTGCCGGAGATTTGAAAGCCAGTTGTGGATTGCGCCGCCGCCCGGGCGGCGTAAGCTCTACGGTTTCCTCCCCGGAGCCGCACCGATGAGACCCGCCGACCTGCTACGCCTGCTGCTGCTCGCCGCCATCTGGGGCGCCAGCTTCCTGTTCATGCGGATCATCGCCCCGGTGCTCGGCAGCATGCCCACCGCCTTCTTCCGCGCCAGCCTCGGCGCCATCGGCCTGCTCGCGATACTGCTGCTGATGCGCGTGCGCTGGGACTTTCGCGGCAAGCTCAGGCAGTGCCTGGTCCTCGGGGTGATCAACGCCGGCCTGCCGTCGGCCATGTACTGCCTGGCGGCCCAGGTGCTGCCGGCCGGCTACTCGGCGATCCTCAATGCCACCACACCGATGATGGGGGTGTTGATCGGTGCGCTGTTCTTCGCCGAGGCGCTGACCGCGAGCAAGGCCGCCGGCGTGGCAATCGGGCTGTTCGGCGTGGCCGTGCTGACCCGCACCGGGCCGGTGCAGTTCGACCTGGAATTGCTGCTGGGCGCCGCCGCCTGCCTGATCGCCACCGCCTGCTACGGCTTCGCCGGCTTCCTCGCGCGGCGCTGGATCGCCGAACAGGGCGGCCTGGACAACCGCCTGACCGCGTTCAGCAGCCTGTGCGGCGCCAGCCTGTTCCTCCTGCCCTGGTTCGGCGGCTCGCTGCTGCTGCAGCCGCCCGCCAGCTGGGGCGGAGCCGAGGTCTGGTTGTCGCTGGCCGGCCTGGGCCTGCTCTGCACCGCCTTCGCCTACGTGCTGTATTTCCGCCTGCTGAACGACATCGGCCCGGTCAAGGCCTCGACCACCACCTTCCTGATCCCGCCCTTCGGCGTGCTGTGGGGCGCGCTGCTGCTGGACGAGCCGCTATCCTCGGCCTACCTGTACGGCGGCGCCCTGATCGCCGTGGCGCTGTGGCTGGTGGTACGCCCCACCACTCCGGTCGTGCAGCCAAAGGCCGCGACCTAGGTGTGTAAACCCAGTACGTTGTTCAGTGGAAGTGGCGCGCGGCTGATGGGCGGGTTGTACCCGAGGCTGGCATGTGGGCGGTGCCAATTGTAGTGATGCAGCCAGGGCATCAGGTGCTGTGCTCGCTGTGCTGAACTTTCGTAGCTACGGGCATAGGCCCACTCGCGCAGGCTGGTCTGGATGAAGCGCTCGGCCTTGCCGTTGGTGCGTGGCGTATAAGGTTTGGTGCGCAGGTGGCGCAGCCCCAATCGTCTGACCAGGCGCCGGAACTTGCGTGAGCCATAACAGCTGCCGTTGTCGGTCATGATGCGGGTGAAGTGAATGCCCAGGCTACGGTAGTAACGCAGCGCTTGAATTAAAGCCTGACACGCACTGCGGCCACGCTCATCAGGATGCAAACTACTGAAAGCGATACGACTGGCATCGTCGATGGCCACATGGACGAACTCCCAGCCCGCACCGCTGGAGTTTTGCTGGCGGTCACCGGTGACCCGGTGGCCTGGCTTTCTGAAGCGTCCCAGCTTCTTGATATCCAGGTGCAGCAGATCACCAGGCGTCGGGTATTGGTAGCGCACCACAGGTGGCGCCGGTTCCAGTTCGGCCAGCCGATTCAAGCCGAGCCGTTGCAGACGGCGAGCCACAGTGCTGACAGCCAAGCCCAATTGGATCGCTATCTGCTGATAGGTATGACGGGCACGACGCTGCTCGATCACTCGCTCCACTAGCGCATCGGGCGTTGCATGGGGACAGTGCTGCGGACGTGACGAGCGATCCTTCAAGCCGGCCTCGCCTTCCTCGCGAAAGCGCTGCAGCCATTTGTAGGCGGTTCGCACGCTCACACCGGCGGCCTGGGCCGCTTCCTCGACCCGCAGGCCGCGCTGAATGCGCTGAACCAAAAGGGCTCGACCGCGAGGGGTAAGACGGGCATGTTTATGCAGGTTCATCCGGGGCTCCTGGAAGGCTTGGTTGGTCGCACTTCCAGAATTCCGGGAATGCCCCGGATGAACAACCTACTGAGAGATCACACCTAGGCCGGGACAGCTCGTCCCGAGTGCTGACGCCGGATGCCGCACCTGCCGTCCGGCGCGGTCGGTCGGCGCCGCTCGACCTGCCTTCTTGTGCAACTGAACTAGACTTGTGAGTTACGCGGGAAATCGAGCGCCGGAGGGCAGTCGAGCGGGCCTCTCGCCCCTCTGCCCCGCTGGCGGCGAATTCGACCACGACCCGTCTCGATCATCCCGGCGTGAGCCATCCGCTACGCGCATGTGTCGCCCAGACCAGCGCAAGCCCCAGGAGCACGGATGAACACAGAGGCCAAGATCGACTCGCCTGCCGAGGGCCCGCACAGTCCGCCTGGTGGAGCGTCTGCAGCAGCCACGCCATCGTCGTCGCGGCCACGGCCGACCTGGTGGCGCAAGGCGCTCCAGCCACTGTGTCGGTTGAGCCGCTCGACCCAGTTCGTGATCGCCGCCGCGGTCATTCTGGGCCTGACCATGACCTTCGTCGGCAACCTGGTCAGCAAGACCATCGAGCGCTCGGCCGTGCAGTCCGCGGCAAACGCCGGCGCGCTGTACATGGCCACCTTCCTCGAGCCCTATGTCCAGGAGCTCAGCACTGGCCAGCGCCTGTCGGTCAAGACCGCCGAGGCCATCGATCGCCTGATGACCAGCGCCAGCCTCAACGCCCATGTGGTCTCGGCGAAGATCTGGAGTCCCGATGGCACCATCATCTATAGCACCAACAAGGACATTGTCGGCAAGTCGTTTCCGGCCGACGACCTGACCCTGGCCCTGCAAGGCCAGATCGTCACCGAGTGGGGCGAGCTGACGGCCGAGGAGAACGCCTACGAGGCCAGCCTGGGCATCCCGCTGTATGAAATCTACGCGCCCCTGCGCGAATTCGGCACGGATCGCATCCTCGCCGTCGGCGAGTTCTACGAAAGAGCCGAGATGCTGCAGAACGAGATCGATTGCATCCGTGAGGAGGTGTGGATCATCGTCGGCACGGGGACCCTGTCGATGTTGCTGCTGTTGTTCGCCATCGTTCGCCGTGGCGAGCGCATCATCCTGAAACAGCAGCTGGCCCTCAGCCGGCAGATGCAGGAGCAGGCGCGGCTGAGCTCGCAGAACATCAACCTGCAACGCAAGATCACCAGCGCCAACCAGTCCTTCTCCCGCGTCAACGAGCTCATCCTGCGCCGCCTCGGCGCCGACCTGCACGACGGCCCGGCGCAACTGCTGACCCTGATCCTGGTTCGCCTCGACGAGCTTGCCGTGCTGCAGGAGCGCTACAAACAGAACGGCGGCGAGTTCGAGATCGACGCGCTCGAGTCCCTGCGCCACGCCGCCAAGGACGCCCTGGGAGAGATCCGCGACATCTCGCGCGGCCTGGCCTTGCCGGAGATCAACGGTATGCCCCTGCGGCAAGAGCTGGAGCTGGTGGTACAACGCCATGAGCTGCGCACCGATACCCGGGTGAAGCTCAAGTGCGAGAACCTGCCGGATAACGTGCCCCTGGCACACAAGACCTGCATCTATCGCTTCATTCAGGAGGCGCTGAACAATGCCTACCACCATGCCGATGGCAAGGGACAGGCGGTCAGCGCAGTCTATGACCAAGGGCTTCTGGAAATACGGGTGTGCGACGACGGCGATGGCTTCGACACCGAACACCTGGTAGCCGCCAATCATCGACAAAGAGCCCGCCTGGGACTGGCGGGCATGCGCTACCGGGTGGAGTCACTGGGCGGGCAGTTTCACATCGAGTCCGGCCCAGACGAAGGCACTACGGTGAGCGCCAAGTTCAAGCTGTGAAGGCGGGTCAGTCGGTTCCGAAACTCGACGTCCCCGAGCCCCGCTGCCCCGAAAGCTGCTGCCTGATATGCGCGGAGTGGCGATTGCGCCAATACTCCATGACCGCGGTAACCGCTTCCACCCGGTTACGCACCTGGAGCTTCTGCATGATGCTGGTCATGTAGTGCTTGACGGTCTTCTCGCTCAGGGACAGCTTGTCGGCAACCTCCCGGTTGGTCAGCCCGTTGGCCACCTCCCGGATAATCTGCTCCTCACGGTGAGTGAGCTCGTCCACCGTCTTCTCGTCCTCGTTGTGCTTCTGCAAGTTGCTGATCAACTTGCCGGCAAAACCCGGCGTGATGAAGGTCTGCCCCAGTGCCACGTTCCTGATCGCCTGCGCCAGCTCCGGGCCGCTCACGCCCTTGAGCACATAGCCCTTGGCCCCGGCCTCCAACGCGGCATAGGCATCGTCCTCGGACTCCGACACGGTCAGCATCAGCACCTTGATCGCGGGGTTGGCCAAGACGATGGCCCGCACCGCCGAGAAACTGTCGCCCGGCATATGCACGTCCATCAGCATCACATCCGGCCGATACTCCGCCGCGATGCACTCCGCCTCTTCGGCCGAGCCGCCCTGCTCGACCACCTCGAAGTCGGCTATGCGCTTGAGCGCTGCGGCGACCCCCTGCCTCAGCAGCGGGTGATCGTCGACTATGCCTATCCTGATGCTGTCACTCATGCCCGGTCCCTCCCCTCCCTCTGGCGCCTAAACGACGCGAGCGCCTCGATCAGGCCACTCTAAAGTCTGTTCAGTGTAGTAAAGGCAAGGCCTTGCCACAGAAAATCAAGGGCTTTTTTAAGACCTATTTAGAATGCCGGGCTGGCCGAAATCGGACCAAAGTCCACCTCACGCTTAAGACCATAGTGGCGCAATTGCGCTAGACCTCTGCCTCTTTGACTTCACAGAGAAGCGCCTGATCCTGTAGGCCTCATAGGACTTTCCGAGCAGTGACTATGACTTACGCATTCCGCTCCAACCTTGCTCAAAACAAAAGCCAAAATATTGACGACAAAGTTGAGACAGCTATCCGACAGGTTCTGAAGGTGGCCCAGTCCGTTACCCCGCCTCCCGAGGCGAAGGGCAAGCCCGAGGCATCAACCCCGGCCAACGTGGCGAAGCAGCATAAGTCCACCGATTACTCTCAGGCACTGGATGCCACGCGTCTGTACCTGAACGAAATCGGTTTTTCACCGCTGCTGTCCAGGGAGGAGGAACTGCACTTCGCGCGCCTGACCATCCAGGGAGACGCCCTGGCCCGCAAGCGCATGATCGAGAGCAACCTGCGTCTGGTGGTGAAGATCGCCCGCGGCTACCTCAACCGTGGCCTGTCGCTGCTGGACCTGGTCGAGGAAGGCAACCTCGGCCTGATCCGCGCCGTGGACAAGTTCGATCCGGAGCTGGGCTACCGTTTCTCGACCTATGGCACCTGGTGGATTCGCGAAACCATCGAACGGGCGCTGATGAATCAGACCCGCACCATCCGCCTGCCCATCCACGTGGTGAAGAAACTCAACGGCTACCTGACCGCGGCCCGGGAGTTGACGCGCAAGCTCGACCACGACCCGTCGAGCGAGGAAATCGCCTCGCTGCTGGAGAAGGACGTGAGCGAGGTGGAACGCCTGCGCGACCTGAATGTGCGGGTGACCTCCCTGGATCACACCTACGGCCAGGACTCCGACAGAAGCCTGATGGACTCCATCACCGACGAACAGCCGAACGACCCCTGCGAGCTGCTGCAGGACAGCGAACTGGCACATAGCATTCGGGAATGGCTGGCGGAGCTCACCGAGCGGCAGAGCGAAGTGGTGATCCGCCGCTTCGGCTTGCAAGGCGAGGAAGGCTGCACCCTGGAGGAAATGGGCCGATCCATCGGACTGACCCGCGAACGGGTCAGGCAGATCCAGGCCGAGGCGCTCAAGCGCCTGCGCCGTATTCTCGAGAAGAATGGCCTCTCCAGCGACACCCTGCTCGAGTAGGCCAACGACGCCGGGTGACCCTCAGCCCAGGTGCGACCGCTCGCACCTGGGCTGCATCATGTCCTCTCGCATGCTGACCGGGGTCCTTGCCGGATTTACTGCACCAGCTCCTGCTCGCTGAACAGATCGCTGAACAGCATGCTCGACAGGTAACGCTCGCCGGAGTCCGGCAGTATCACCACCAGGGTCTTGCCCTGCATCTCCGGCTGCTCGGCCAGACGCACGGCCACCGCCATGGCCGCGCCGCAGGAAATGCCGCAGAGAATCCCTTCCTCGCGCATCAGGCGCAGGGCCATGGCCTTGGCCTCCTCGTCGCTCACCTGCTCGACCCGGTCGACCAGCTCCAGGTCGAGGTTCTTCGGCACGAAGCCGGCACCGATGCCCTGGATCTTGTGCGGGCTGGGCTTGACCTCGGCACCGGCGAGAGTCTGACTGATCACCGGTGAACCGACCGGTTCCACCGCCACCGAGAGTATCGGCTTGCCGCAGGTCCGCTTGATGTAGCGCGACACCCCGGTGATGGTGCCGCCGGTGCCGACGCCCGAGACCAGCACGTCGATGCCGCCTTCGGTGTCCTTCCAGATCTCCGGACCGGTGGTCTTCTCGTGAATCGCCGGATTGGCCGGGTTATCGAACTGCTGCGGCATATAGTAGGTGGCGGGGTCGGAAGCGGCGATCTCCGCCGCCTTGTCGATGGCCCCCTTCATGCCCTTGGCCGGCTCGGTCAGCACCAACTCGGCGCCCAGGGCCTTGAGCACCTTGCGCCGCTCCAGACTCATCGAGGCCGGCATGGTCAGCAACAGCTTGTAGCCACGGGCGGCGGCGACGAACGCCAGGCCGATGCCGGTGTTGCCGGAGGTGGGCTCGACCAGGGTCATGCCCGGCTTGAGCACGCCGCGTTCCTCGGCATCCCAGACCATGCTGGCACCGATCCGGCACTTCACCGAATAGGCCGGGTTGCGTCCCTCGATCTTGGCCAGGAGGGTCACCCCGGCCGGCCCCAGGCGGTTGATCATCACCAGCGGGGTATTGCCGATGGTTTGCGCGTTGTCAGCGAAGATGCGGCTCATGGCGAGGTCCTTGTGCGAGTTCTGCCGAAAAAGATTGCCAGCCTAAGACCCGTTCGGCCGGGCGTCCAGCCCGGCACTGCGTTGCCCGGCGAAACAGGGGCGGGGCGGGGACGGCCGGAACAGCGCCGGCATGACCCGCCATTCAGTGACTGAATGACGGGTCTGCGTTCACAGTCGACGGGGCCCCGCGTTATAGTCGAGCCTCAATACTGAACCGGCGGGTACTGCCCCGGCCGTTACCGTTCGAGGATTTTCCGATGAAGTTCGAAGGCACCCAGTCCTACGTCGCCACCGACGACCTCAAGCTCGCGGTCAACGCCGCCATCACCCTGCAGCGCCCGCTGCTGGTCAAGGGCGAACCGGGTACCGGCAAGACCATGCTCGCCGAGCAACTGGCCGAGGCCTTCTCTGCCCGCCTGATCACCTGGCACATCAAGTCCACCACCAAGGCCCACCAGGGCCTGTACGAGTACGACGCGGTGAGCCGACTGCGCGACTCGCAGCTGGACTCGGACAAGGTCCACGATGTGCGCAACTACATCAAGAAGGGCAAGCTGTGGGAGGCCTTCGAGTCCGAGGAACGGGTGATCCTGCTGATCGACGAGATCGACAAGGCCGACATCGAGTTCCCCAACGACCTGCTGCAGGAACTCGACAAGATGGAGTTCTACGTCTACGAGACCGACGAGACCATCAAGGCCAAGCAGCGGCCGATCATCATCATCACCTCGAACAACGAGAAGGAGCTGCCGGACGCCTTCCTGCGCCGCTGCTTCTTCCACTACATCGCCTTCCCCGACCGCGACACCCTGCAGAAGATCGTCGACGTGCACTACCCCGGCATCAAGCGCGACCTGGTAGCCGAGGCGCTGGACGTGTTCTTCGACGTGCGCAAGGTGCCGGGCCTGAAGAAGAAGCCCTCGACCAGCGAACTGGTGGACTGGCTCAAGCTGCTGATGGCCGACAACATCGGCGAGGCGGTACTGCGCGAGCGCGACCCGACCAAGGCCATCCCGCCGCTGGCCGGGGCCCTGGTGAAGAACGAACAGGATGTGCAGTTGCTCGAGCGCCTGGCCTTCATGAGCCGCCGCGCCAGTCGCTGAAGCCTTCCAGCGAGGTATCCGACCATGCATAACGGCAGCTGCCTGTGCGGCACGGTGAAATACGCGATCGACGCGCCCATCGAGTCCGCCACCCATTGCCACTGCGGCCAATGCCGCAAGGGCCACGGGGCGGCGTTCGCCAGCTACGGCAATGTGCGTCGCGTGCATTTCCACTTTGTCGCGGGGCTGGACGCGGTGGCCGAGTTCCACTCGTCCCCCGGGGTGACCCGGACCTTCTGCCGGCAGTGCGGCTCCAACCTGCAGTGGTTCGCCGATCACCCCTACCCCGACTGGGTATCGGTAGCCCTGGGCACGCTGGACTCGCCGCTGGGTGAGATACCGCAGAAACACATCTACGTGGAGTCCAAGGCCGACTGGTACGCCATAGCCGACGGGCTCCCCCAGGAGCACCGCTCTGGACCAGACGAATAAACGAGGGCGCAGCCATGCTGCTCAACCTGTTCAATGAAATGCGCGCGGCCAAGGTGCCGGTGTCGGTGCGCGAGCTGCTCGACCTGATCAATGCATTGCAGCACAACCTGGCGTTCGCCGACATGGACGAGTTCTACTTCCTCGCCCGCGCCATCCTGGTCAAGGACGAACGCCACTTCGACAAGTTCGACCGGGCCTTCGGCGCCTACTTCAAGGGGCTGGAGAACCTCGACCGGCACATCGAGGCGCTGATCCCCGACGAGTGGCTGCGCAAGGAGTTCGAGCGCTCGCTGACCGACGAGGAACGCGCCAGGATCGAGTCCCTCGGCGGCCTGGACAAGCTGATCGAGGAGTTCAAGAAGCGCCTGGAGGAGCAGAAGGAACGCCACGCCGGCGGCAACCGCTGGATCGGCACCGGCGGCACCAGCCCCTTCGGCTCCGGCGGCTACAACCCCGAGGGCATCCGCGTCGGCGACGCCGGCAAGCGTCAGGGCCGCGCAGTCAAGGTGTGGGACCAGCGCGAGTACAAGAACCTCGACGACCAGGTCGAACTGGGCACGCGCAACATCAAGATCGCCCTGCGCCGCCTGCGCAAGTTCGCCCGCCAGGGCGCCCAGGACGAACTGGACCTGGACGGCACCATCGACCACACCGCCAAGGACGGCGGCCTGCTCAACATCCAGATGCGTCCGGAGCGGCGCAACGCGGTCAAGTTGCTGATCCTGTTCGACATCGGCGGCTCCATGGACGCCCACGTCAAGGTCTGCGAGGAGCTGTTCTCCGCCTGCAAGACCGAGTTCAAGCACCTGGAGTACTACTACTTCCACAACTGCGTGTACGAGTCGGTGTGGAAGAACAACCTGCGCCGCACCTCCGAGCGCTTCGCCACCCACGACCTGCTGCACAAGTACGGCCCGGACTACAAGGTGGTGTTCGTCGGCGACGCGGCCATGGCGCCCTACGAGATCACCCAGGCCGGCGGCAGCGTCGAGCACTGGAACGAGGAGCCGGGCTACGTCTGGATCAAACGCTTCATGGAGAAGTACAAGAAGCTCATCTGGATCAACCCCTATCCCAAGGACACCTGGGGCTACACCGCCTCGACCAACCTCATCCGCGAACTGGTCGAGGAGCAGATGTACCCGCTGACCCTGCAGGGCCTGGAAGACGGCATGCGGTTCCTGTCGAAATAGCGCCCCGCCGCTAGGCGCAGGCCCACAGAAAAAGACGCCGCGTCTGCCTTTCGGTAGACGCGGCGTCTTGCTGCTGCACATGCCCTAGCGCAGACCCTGCTTTTCCCTCACTTCCCGGCGGATCGCCACGGCTGTCACCGCGCCCTCTCCTGCGCCGTTCGGCTCGTCAGGCTTCACGCCTGAGTAAGACTTAAGTCTCACGATCTGCACCTGTCAAGAACCCGGCTACCCACCGACAAAAAGCCCTTAAAAATCATAAGTCACTGCTACAAAAGAGAATTATTCAAGCGTCAAGCGGCACCGCTGTACCAAAAACGTGCCTTGCGTGAAACGCGGCACTGCACCTATACCTAGATGACAAGGCCCCCTTTTGCTTGTGGCGAGGATTTTTTTGCACAGGAATTTCACCTCCAAGGACGGACGCTAAACGGGCATCAGCCACGGCTGAGCGATCAGCGAGCAGCAGTACTGGAGGAATTCCATGGACACCTTGAAGTCTCCCCGCTCCGAACTGGCGGAAGTGTTGTTCCGTCTACGCCGGACCTTTCTCGCCCTGGCGGCCTTCAGCGGCGTGATCAACCTGCTGATGCTGACGCCGGCGGTGTACATGCTGCAGGTCTATGACCGGGCGCTGGTCAGCAGCAACGTCACCACCCTGCTGATGCTGACCCTCCTGGTGGTCGGCCTCTATGTGCTGATGGGGCTGCTGGAGATGGTTCGCTCGACCGTGCTGATCCGCGTCGGCAACCGTCTGGACATGATGCTCAACAAGCGCGTGTTCACCGCAGCCTTCGAACGCAACCTGAACCGCGCCGGCGGCAACCCGGCCCAGGCGCTGCAGGACATGGCCCAGGTCCGCCAGTTTCTCACCGGCAACGGCCTGTTCGCCTTCTTCGATTCGCCCTGGACGCCGATCTACCTGTTCGTCATCTATCTGGTCCACCCGCTGCTGGGCCTGATCACCCTGATCGGCTCGCTGCTGCTGGTCGCCCTGGCCTACCTGACCGAAGTCAGCACCCGCAAGCCGCTGGCCGAAGCCAACCAGGCCTCGGTGGCCTCCGGCACCTTCGCCAACAACAACCTGCGCAATGCCGAGGTGATCGAGGCCATGGGCATGTTGCCGGCCATCCGCGAACGCTGGTTCGGCAACCATCAGCAGATTCTCGAGAAGCAGACCCTGGCCTCCGACCGGGCCGCCTACATCAACGGCACCACGCGCTTCCTGCGCGTCACCCTGCAGTCGCTGATTCTCGGCACCGGTGCCCTGCTGGCGATCGAGGGCAAGATTACCCCGGGCATGATGATCGCCTGCTCGATCCTCGCCGGGCGCGCCCTGGCCCCGGTCGAACTGGCGATTTCCACCTGGAAGCAGCTGCTCACCAGCCGCGCGGCCTGGGGCCGCCTGTCCACCTTGCTGAGCGACTTCCCGGCACGCAAGCCCTCCATGCCGCTGCCCAAGCCGGCCGGTCAGGTCAATGTGGAAGGGGCATTCGCCAACGCCCCCGGCACCCCGCTGACCATTCTGCGCAACATCAGCTTCAACCTCGCCCCCGGCGAAGCCCTGGGCATCATCGGCCCCTCGGCCTCGGGCAAATCGACCCTGGCGCGCCTGCTGGTCGGCGTCTGGCCGGCCCACGCCGGCAAGGTGCGCCTGGACGGTGCCGACATCTTCCAGTGGAACAAGGACGAGCTGGGCCCCTGGCTCGGCTATCTGCCCCAGGACGTCGAGCTGTTCGAAGGCACCATCGCCGAGAACATCGCGCGCTTCGGCGAGGTCGACGGCGAGGCGGTCATCCTCGCCGCCCAGCAGGCCGGGGTGCATGACATGATCCTGCGCCTGCCGCAGGGCTACGACAGCCCCCTGAGCGCCGACGGCGGCTCGTTGTCCGGCGGCCAGAAACAACGCATCGGCCTGGCCCGCGCGCTCTACGGAGACCCCTCGCTGATCGTCCTCGACGAGCCGAACGCCAGCCTCGACGACATCGGCGAGGCCGCCCTGGTCAAGGCCCTCGCCGACCTCAAGAGCCGCGGCAAGTCCCTGGTGCTGATCTCGCATCGGCCGACGGTGCTGAACATAGTGGACAAGGTCCTGGTACTGCGCGAAGGCACGGTGCACATGTTCGGCAGCCGCGACGAAGTCTTCAACGCCCTGCGCCAGGCCAGCGTCATGCCCACCACCATGGGCGGCGCGACCCTGGCCTCGGTCAAGACCAAGGAGTGATGCGTCATGTCGAATCTAGAGTTCGAACGCAAGAGCCTCATCCCTGACAACCAGGAGGCCGTCGACGTCGATGACCGGCGCCCCGGGCGCTGGGGGCTGGGGCTGGTGCTCGCCGGCTTCGGAGGCTTCGTGCTGTGGGCCATCCTCGCCCCCCTGGATGCCGGCGTAGTGGCCAACGCCACGGTCAACGTCACCGACAACCGCAAGACCATCCAGCACCTGGACGGCGGCTGGATCAAGACCATCGCGGTACGCGAAGGGCAGATGGTCGAACGCGGCCAGATCCTGGTCGAGCTCGACGCCACCCGCGCCATCGCCGAACAGGGCGTGGTCAGCGGCCAGTACATCGTGATGAAATCCGTCGAAAACCGCCTGCAAGCCGAGCGCGACGGCATGCCCGAGGTGACCTTCGATCCGGCGCTGCTCGAACGCTTCGCCGGCGACCCGCGCCTGGACGCCTCGATCACCCTGCAGCGGCGTCTGTTCATCACCCGACGAGCGGCCCTGACCGGCGAGGCCGGCATCCTCCAGGAGAACATTCGCGGCGCCGAGGAGCAGCTCAAGGGCCTGCGCCAGGTGCAGGGCTCGCGCTACGCGCAGATCAAGTTCCTGCGCCAGGAACTCGACGGCGTGCGCAGCCTGGCCGCCGAGGGCTATGTCGCCCGCAACCGCATGCTGGAGCTCGAGCGCAACGCGGCGCAACTGAACGCAGAGCTGGCGCAGAACATCGCCGAGGTCGGCGGCGTGCGCAACCAGATCGCCGAACTCAAGCTGCGCATCCTGCAACTCGAGCAAAATTTCCAGAAGGAGGTGCAGTCGCAGCTGACCGACGCGCAGAAGGAGGCCTCGGCCCTGGCCGACCGTCTGCGCTCACTGGACCATGAGGTCACCAACACGGTGATCCGCTCGCCGATAGACGGCGTGGTGCTTGGGCTCAACGTCTCGACCATCGGCGGGGTGATTCAGCCGGGCTCGACCATCATGGACGTGGTGCCGGCCAACGAGCCGCTGCAGGTGGACGCCAGGGTGCCGGTCCAGGCCATCGACAAGATGGCCCCGGGGCTGCCGGTGGATATCGCCTTCCCGGCCTTCAACCACGCCCAGACGCCCAACATTCCCGGGCGGGTGCTGACCGTCTCGGCCGACCGCCTGGTCGATGAGGCCAACAAGCAGCCCTACTACCTGGCGCAGGTCGAGGTGACCCCGGAGGGTATGGACAAGCTCGGCAGCAATCGCATCCGCCCGGGCATGCCGGCCACCGTGACGATAAAAACCGGCGAACGCAACCTGATGAGTTACCTGATGAAGCCTATGCTTGACCGGATCGACAGTGCCTTCAAGGAGCAGTGATATGGCGATCCGTTTAGCTCTCGTTTGCCTGGCCGGGATGGCCAGCCTGCCCGCGGCGGCCCTGGACCTGCAGGAGGCGTGGAATACCCTGCGCCTGCAGGGGCCGGTATATCGTTCCGCCGCCCATGAGCGCGACGCCGGCGCCGAGAACCGGGCCCTGGGCCGGGCCGGCCTGCTGCCACAGATCAATGCCAGCGCCAGCAGAAGCAAGGTCAACGGCACCCAGGAACTCGGCAGCTCGGCGGACAACGACCTGGACTACGACTCGCAGAACCTGGCGGTACAGCTGCGCCAGCCGCTGTTCAACCGCCAGAAGATGGCCGAGTACCGCCAGGGCAAGCAACGTGCCGAGTACAGCGAGGCGGTGTTCGATGCCAAGACCCAGAACGTCGCGGTACGTCTGGCCAGCCGCTATTTCGATGTGCTGCTGACCCGGGAAACCATCGACCTGGCCGACGCCAAGCTCAAGGCCTTCGAGCAACAGGTGGCGGCCGCCAAGCGGCGCTTCGACCTGGGCGACGGCACCATCACCGACGTCGACCAGGCCACCGCCCGGCGCGACCTCGCCCTGGCCGAGCAGATCGAGGCACGGGACAACCTGGCGATCGCCCTGCGCCTGCTGCAGGAGATGCTCGGCGAGATGCCGCGGCAGGTCGCCACCCTGCGCGGCGACTTCCCCACCCCCGGCCTGCACCCCAACAACCTGCAGGCCTGGCTGAGCAAGGCCCAGGCGAACAACCCGGCGCTACGGGCGCGCCACTACAATCGCCGGGTCGCGGAAGAGGAAGTCAACCGTGCCAGCAGCGGCCACTGGCCGACCCTCGATTTCGTCCTCGGCTACACCAACAGCGAGAGCGACTCCATCACCACCATCGACCAGAAGAACCGCTACGCCTCGGTCGGCCTGGAATTCAACATGCCGCTGTTCTCCGGCGGCGCGGTCAGCGCCCGGGTGCGCCAGGCCACGGCCAGCCGCGAGCAGGCCGGCGAGGACCTCAACGCCACCCGCGAGGAAGTGTTCTCGGCCACCACCCGCGAGTTCCGCGGCGTGCAGAGCGGCCCGGCGCGCATCAGTGCGCTGCAGCAGGCCGTGGCCTCCAGCGAGCGGGCTCAGGACTCGGCGAAGAAGGGGTTTCTCGCCGGCTCGGCCACCAACGTCGACATCCTCAACGCCGAGGAACAAGTATTCCTCGCCCGGCGCGACCTGCTGGAAGCCAAGCTGCGCTACCTGATCTCACGTCTGCAACTGGCCGCCGCCGTGGGCCTGCTGGGCGACGACGACATCCGTCAGGCCAACGCCTACCTCGGGCCGGAACTGGTGCTCAACTACTGAGCCAAACGGCTCAGCGCCAGTGGCGCTGCCGCGCTCGGCTGTCCTGGCCGGCGCCGAACATCCAGGCGAGCATCAGCAGCCCGCCCTCGATCAGCCAGGCCAGCAACAAGGCACAGGCGATGCCCCAGGCAATGGCCTGCGGCGCCAGCAGCACCTGATAGCGATAGGCCTGGTAGGTCTCCTCCAGCAACTCGCCGTCCGCCGCCGTGGCCAGGTGCCAGACCTGCGCATACCAGGCCCCGTGCATCGCCCGCTGCTCCCGCTCGAGAAAGCGCGCGCGCTCGACCAGATCGCCCACGCTGCGGGCGTCGCTGCGCATCACCGGGTCATCGCTCACCCGATAATGCGCGACCAGGGCCTGGAGGTCGTCCTTGAAGAAACGCCGAGCGGTTTCGCGGAACCCCTTCAGGCCCTGCTCGGACTCCAGGCGATGGGCCTCCACGCGCTTGCCGTAGTCGTCGATGAAGCCCGGCACCTGCACCCCGACCAGCAGGCCCAGGGCGAACAGCGCCAAACGCAGATAACTTCTCAGCATGTCCCCAACCTCCTTGCCATCCTTCCGGCCTCAGGCCACGCCCTGTGCCCGACATTCGCCGGCCCGCCACAGGCGCCACTCGCCCGGCTGGTAGCGGCCCCAATTCTCGTTGTCGGTGAGCGGCTCGGTGGCCAGCACCGTCACCACATCGTTGGGCGTGGTTTCGGCCTGAAAATCCACCCGCAGATCGGCGTCCTTCAACTGCGCCGGTCCGAAGGGCGCCCGCCGGGTGATGTGGGCCAGCTTGCTCGAACAGAAGCTGAACAGCCAGTCGCCATCACTGAGCAGGCAATTGAATACCCCCTGTCGGCGATAGGCTGCGCAGGCCTCGACCAGGCCCGGCAGCAGCTGCTCGAAGGGTGGCGGCTCGGGGAACGCCAGGCGCAGGCGGTTGAGCAGGTCGCAGAAGGCCGCCTCGCTGTCGGTGTCGCCCACCGGCCGGTAGAAGCCCGGTGCAGGATGGAAGTCTTGCAGCTGGCCGTTATGGGCGAAGCACCAGTTGCGCCCCCACATCTCGCGCACGAACGGGTGGGTGTTGGCCAGGCAGACGCGGCCGACATTGGCCTGGCGGATGTGGCCGATCACCACCTCGCTCTTGATCGGGTAGCGCTGCACCAGCTGCGCCACCTCCGACTCGCTGCTGGCCCGCGGGTCCTGGAACAGGCGCAGGCCGCGTCCCTCGTAGAATCCTATGCCCCAGCCATCGCGATGGGGGCCGGTGCGGCCGCCGCGCTGCATCAGCCCGGTGAAGCTGAAGACGATGTCGGTGGGCACATTGGCGCTCATGCCGAGCAGTTCGCACATGGCTAAAGGTCTCCTGCCAGGGCGTGGCGCAGGCGCGCCGCCTGGCGCTGAAAATGCCCCTCGAGACGCTTGCGGCCCAGAGGCAGGAAGCGTGTCAGCGAGCGCCAGAGCAGCGCCGGCAGATCGCCGGTGCGGCGGGGAATCAGGTGCAGATGGAGGTGGGGCACGTGCTGGTTGGACGCCGGGCCATCGTTGAGCAGCAGGTTGATGCCGTCGACCCCGTAGCCCTCGGCGCGCAGCGCCCCGGCCATGCGCTGGGCAACGGCGAACAGACGCTCAGCGGCGGCGGCGCCGAGGTCCTGGAGCAGGGGCGCGTGTTCGCGGCTGACCACCAGCAGGTGCGCCGGGCGCAAGGGGAAGACGTCCAGCAGGACGATGAAATGCTCGTCCTCGTACAGCCGGTAGGCCGGCAATCGATTCGCCACTATTCCACAGAACACGCAGTCCATTAGCCCTCCTAGCTGCGGATAACCCCCATGCCGAGCGCCCGCCGCATCGGACGCCAGCCGACACGCGCAGGCCGGCTCAGAGTCGCGGTTCGATCCGCAGACGCCGCTCCCCTCGAACATCGCGAAGGCCGTCGGTCTCCTCGCCACCGCGCTGCATCAGCTCGCGCAGGGTCGGCGCCTGCTCGTCGGCCGCCTCCCGTTCCGGGCCGCGCCGCCCCTGCCACCAGCGCTCGATCGGCCAGCGAATGGCCACGAACAGCAGGTACAGGGCAAAGGCGATCAAGCCGTACAGGGCCAGGTCGGCCACCGCCCGCCAGGCGTTGTTGCCCACCTTGAACAGCAGGTCCAGGGCGGTAATGGCGATCGCCGGGGCGAACAGCTCCTCGGCCGGGTCGACTATGGTCGGGGTCAGCAGCAGCACCGCCACCAGCAGACGCAGCGGCTCGCGCACAAAGCGCCACATCCAGCGGGTCAGCCGAAACCACACCAGCAGGCAGCCGAGCGCCGCGACGGCGTAGGCGCTCCAGGCGAGTAGATAGTCGTTCTCGATCATAAAACCGTGGGTCCCTGGCATGGCG
Organism: Pseudomonas sp. MBLB4123; assembly: GCF_051904775.1. Taxonomy (NCBI): domain Bacteria; kingdom Pseudomonadati; phylum Pseudomonadota; class Gammaproteobacteria; order Pseudomonadales; family Pseudomonadaceae; genus Pseudomonas; species Pseudomonas sp. MBLB4123. The sequence continues at coordinate 493,493 of NZ_CP196711.1, read as the reverse complement.
GGGCTTACAAAGGGGGGCTTATGATAGCGGCTTTTACCCGCCCCGGCGCCCCCGCCGTGGCCCCCAGCTGATTCCGGAGTAGCCGCATGTCGCACGCCCCCATCGCCCGCACCGAACCCGGCGCCGACCCCTACCGCTGGCTGGAGCAACGCGATGCCGCCGAGGTACTCGCGCATCTCCAGGCCGAGAATGCCTACCTGGAGGCCCAGCTGGCCGGGCAGAGCGAGCTGCGCGAGGCGCTGTTCCAGGAGATCAAGGGGCGCATCCGCGAGACCGACCTGTCGCTGCCTTCGCCCTGGGGGCCCTACCTCTATTACCAGCGCACCACCGCCGGCGACGAATACCCGCGGCACTATCGCTGCCCGCGGCCGAGCGACGACTCGCTGCAGATCGACGAGCGTGCCGAACAGCTGCTGCTGGACCCCAACGAGCTGGCGGGCGGCGGCTACCTGTCGCTCGGCGCCTTCAGTGTCAGCCCCGATCACCGGCGCCTGGCCTACAGCCTGGACACCAGCGGCGACGAGACCTACCGACTGTTCGTCAAGGAACTGGACGACGGCAGCGTGCGCGAGCTGCCGTTCGCCGACTGCGACGGCAGCATGACCTGGGCCAACGACAGCCAGACCCTGTTCTTCGGCGAGCTGGACGAGACCCACCGGCCGCACAAGCTGTATCGCCACCGCCTCGGTGACGCCGGCGCCGAGCTGGTGTTCCACGAGCGCGACGGGCGCTTCTTCCTGACCTGCTACCGCAGCAGCTCCGAGCGCCAGCTGGTGCTGCTGCTGGGCAGCAAGACCACCAGCGAGGCCTGGGTGCTGGACGCCGACACCCCCGAGCGGGCCTTTCGCTGCCTGGCCCTGCGCGAAGAGGGCCACGAGTATTACCCCGACCATGGCCAGCTCGACGGCCACTGGACCTGGCTGATCCGCAGCAACCAGGCCGGCATCAACTTCGCCCTCTACTACGCCCATGCCGCCATCGACCCAGAGCGGGCGCCGACCCGCGAACACTGGCATCAATTGCGCGCGCACGACCCGCAGGTGATGCTCGAGGGCGTCGGCCTGAACCGCCGCGCACTCATCCTCAGCCTGCGCGAGGGCGGCCTGCCGATCATCGAGGTGCATCCCCAGGGCCAACCCGCCTACCGGGTGCAACTGCCGGATGCGGCCTACAGCCTGCACGTGCAGGATCATCTGGAGTTCGACAGCCCGGCGATTCGCCTGCGCTACGAGGCGCTCAACCGCCCGGCGCAGATCCGCCAACTGGCCCTGGCCAGCGGCGAGCAGACGGTGCTCAAGGAGACCCCGGTGGAGGGCCCGTTCGACGCCGATGCCTATGTCAGCCAGCGCCTGTGGGCCACGGCGGCGGACGGCACGGCGGTGCCCATCAGCCTGGTGGCCCGCCGCGAGGTGCTCCAGGCCGGCCAACCCGCCCCGCTCTACCTCTATGGCTATGGCGCCTACGGCGAGAGCCTCGATCCCTGGTTCTCCCACTCCCGCCTGAGCCTGCTGGAGCGCGGCTTCGTCTTCGCCATCGCCCACGTACGCGGCGGCGGCGAGCTGGGCGAGGCCTGGTACCGCGCCGGCAAGCTGGAGCACAAGCACAACAGCTTCGACGACTTCATCGCGGTGGCCGAGCACCTGATCGCCCGCGGCTACACCCGCCCCGAGCGGCTGGCCATCAGCGGCGGCAGCGCCGGCGGCCTGCTGATCGGCGCGGTGCTCAACCTGCGTCCCGAGCTGTTCGCCGCGGCCATCGCCGAGGTGCCCTTCGTCGACGTGCTCAACACCATGCAGAACCCCGATCTGCCGCTGACCGTCACCGAATACGACGAGTGGGGCGACCCCCATGCCCCCGAGGTGTTCGAGCGGATCAAGGGCTACGCCCCCTATGAGAACGTCGGGGCCCAGGCCTACCCGGCGATACTCGCGGTGGCCGGCTACAACGACAGCCGCGTGCAGTACTGGGAGGCGGCCAAATGGGTGGCCAAACTGCGCGCCAACAAGACCGACGAGCACCTGCTGCTGCTCAAAACCGACCTCGACGCAGGCCATGGCGGCATGAGCGGGCGCTACCAGGCGCTGCGCGACGTGGCCCTGGAGTATGCTTTCCTGTTCAAGGTGCTCGGGGTGACCGGCGCCTGAATGCGCGCCCGGTCACAGCTTGTGGCGGACGGCCGTTGGCAATCGGTTGCCGGGCCGCTAACGTCGAGCCTGAACCCGCCCTTTCTTTCTTGCCGGACAGCCCCAGAGTTCCCATGCCCGACAACTCCCACCTGATCGATGAGATCCGCGACATGCTGCTGGACTGCGGCATGTTCCACAGCCTGCTGCCGACCGAACTGCTCAACGCCGCCGGCTACTTCAACATCGGCCAGTACGAACCGGACGCCGTCATCTGCAACGAGGGCGATGCCGGCACCTTCATGTGCATCATCCACTTCGGCGCGGTGTCGATCCGCAAGACCAACTCCAGCGGCGAAACCGTCGAGCTGGCCAAGCTGCGCAAGGGCCGCGCCTTCGGCGAGATGGCCGTGCTGGATGGCGAGCGACGCTCGGCCAGCTGTGTGGCCGTCAGCGACTGTACCCTGCTGGTACTGGCCAAGGACTCGCTGGAAAAGATGCTGCAGGAGGCGCCCAAATCGGCCGCCAAGATCATCCGCGCCATCGCCGTGGCCATGTCCAAACGCCTGCGCATGGTCGACGGGCAGATGGTCGAGCAGCAGCTCTGATCAGTCGCCCAGGCGCTGGCTGTTGCGCCGCAGTTGCTGCTCCAGCAGCGGCAACTCGGCGTCTCTGGGGGGCGGCGGAGCCGACCGTGGGTTGAGCGGACCACCCCGGTTGCCCGTGCCGTCGATGAGCAGCGGCAGGTTGTCCGGGGCCGTGCCGGGAATACTGCGCGGCTGCGGCTGACTGAAGGGTTGCGGCGTGGCGGTGCCGGGCGAGCCGGCGGGACGCTGCTGGGGAGCCTGCACCGGGTAGCCCTGCGCCGCCAGCGCAGTGGCCCACGACGCCACCAGCCATGGCAAGGCCAGAATGAGCATACGCATCGGCGGCCTCCTTCGGCGGGACTCGATCTTTGGGCCGCGCCGGCCTGCAAAAGTGCCCCGCGCCCGGTTCTCGGCGACAGCCGGCAGGACTAAACTGCAAGCAAGCCCCGAACCCCACGATGGAACAGACCATGAGCACGGAAAAATCCCCTTCGCCCACCGCCAAGCTCGACCGCATCCTCGCCGAGGCCCAGCGCAGTCGCGAGGAAGGCTACCGGGACAAGGCCCTGAAGATGTATCCCCACGTCTGCGGGCGTTGCGGTCGCGAGTTCTCCGGCAAGCGCCTGAGCGAGCTGACGGTGCACCACCGCGACCACAACCACGACAACAACCCCCAGGACGGCTCCAACTGGGAGCTGCTGTGCCTGTACTGCCACGACAACGAACACTCGCGCTACACCGACCAGCAGTATTTCAGCGAAGGCTCCACCGCCAGCCCCCAGGGCCCCAAGGCGACCCACAAGGCCTTCGCCGACCTCGCCGCGCTGCTGAAGAACAAAGAATAGGCCGGCCCGCCCTGCGCCCCTTTATACTGGCGCCCTTTGCCCGAGGGGTCAGTACGTGGCGAACAAGAGATACAGCTGCATCGGTCTGTTCAACCCCAAGTCGCCGGAGAACGTCGGCGCGGTGATGCGCGCCGCCGGCTGTTACGGGGTCAGCTCGGTGTTCTACACCGGCACACGCTATGAGCGCGCCCGCGACTTCGTCACCGACACCAAACAGGTCCACCTGGACATCCCGCTGATCGCCATCGACGACCTGCAGAAGATCATCCCCCTGGGTTGCACCCCTGTCGCCGTGGAACTGGTGGAGGGCGCCCGGCCGCTGCCCGAGTACACCCACCCGGATCGGGCGTTCTATATCTTCGGTCCGGAAGACGGCTCGCTGGACAAGCGCATCCGCGCCTGGTGCGAAGACGTGGTGTACGTGCCGACCAACGGCTGCATGAACCTCGCCGCCACGGTCAACGTGGTGCTCTACGATCGCCTGGCCAAGGGCAACAACACCCGATCCGGGCCGCAGTACTAGAGGGTTTCAGCCGCGCCGCTCGGTCAGAGCCAGGCCGATGCCCATGGCCATGATCAACACCCCGGCGCCGCTCTGCTGCCAGCGGCGCCAGGCCGGGCGATTGCCCAGACGACTGCCGAAGTGCCCGCAGAGCAGCGCCACCCCGGCATTGACCAGGGTGCCGCACAGGCTGAAGAACAGACCGAGCAGGAGCATCTGCCAGACGAAATTCGGCGAGTCGGGCCGAGCGAACTGGGGCAGGAAGGCGAGGAAGAACAGCGCCACCTTGGGGTTGAACAGGTTCACCAGCACGCCCTGGCAGAACACCCGAGACAAGCTGGCCGGGGCCAACGCCTGACCGGGGGACTCGCGCCAGGCCGCGCGCACCAGCTGTACCCCCAACCAGATCAGGTAGAGCACCCCGGCCCACTTCACCAGGCTGAAGGCCAGCGCCGACATCAGCAGCAGGGCCGACAGGCCGAAGGCGGCCGCCAGGGCATGCACCAGGCAGCCGACGCCTATGCCCAGGCTGGACACCAGCCCGGCCGGGGTACCCTGGGCACTGGCGCGCGAGGCGATATACAACATGTCCGGCCCCGGCGTCAGGTTCAGCGCCAGGGTGGCGGCGAGAAAAAGACCGAAATGCTCGATGCCCAGCATGGTTCGACTCCCTTAAACGCTCCGAGGGTGGATGAGGCCGCGCCGCCGGTCAGCGCAGCAGCCGGGTGTCCAGCACCTCGGACGGCGCGCCCATGACGCTCTCGCTGATGTCGATCAGGTCCTGGGTGCTGACCTTGTCCAGGCGCATCAGGCCACGGGTCACGTCGTCCAACGAGCGCGGCTGGCTGTCCTTGGTGGCCTGGCGTATCTCGCGATCCAGCTCCTGCAACAGCAACACCGCCCGGGCGGTCACCGGGCCGGTGGAGCGCTTGCCGCGCAGGCTCTTGACCGGCTTGCTCCACTTGCTCAGTTGCTGGCGAATCTTCTGGTAGCGCTCCTCGCTCAGGCCACCGGCGCGGCGCATGATCTCGATGGCGTAGTACTCGGCCAGGCCCTCGACGACCCAGTCGCTGCGATCGCGCTGGCTGATGCGACTGAACACGTGAACCAGCTCGTGCACCAGGGAACTGGTGCCGTTCTCGCTCACCAGCGGGCGATCGGCGTGCATGTAGTAGGAATTGGTCGCCGACAGGCCGCCGCGCCACATCGGGTCGCCGGCGCCGACGATCAGCAGCTTGGCCGGGTCCCGCGGGAACACCGCCTGCATCTGCGGCCAGACGAAGGTCAGCAGGGTGAGGATGTCCATCCGCCGCATGCCCTCGCCGACCGGCGCCGCCACCGTCACCTCGGTCTCGCCGAGCTTGGCCCGGCGCGTGCCGATCTTGCCGGCGACTATCCAGCCCGTGGGCCGGTCGAACTTGCGCAGCGGGTTGTCGATGCGGAACCTGTGCTTGCCGATGCGCGGCCAGCCGGTCTCCACCCCGCGCCAGCCCTTGGGCAGGTCGAACTGCAGGCGCGCGACCAGCTCGGTCTTGTCCTCCTGGCGCAGCCTGGCGCTGGGCACCAGGTCGTCGCCGCGCAGCAGTGCCCAGTCGGGCGTCATGCGCGCATCATAGTGCTCGCCGTTGCGCAGATGGCTGACGCGCACCCGGTAGCTCAGCTTCGCCCGGCCCTTGGCCGGCTGCCACACCCCCCGCCCGGGGCTGTCCTGGGTCCACTGGCCATCGGCGGCGAAGTCCGAGTAGGCGCCCTCCTCGCCCAGGTCGAAATCCAGGCCGAGCACCCGCTCGCCCTTCTCCAGGGTCAGGCTGACCTCGGCCTGGTCGCTGTCCGGCAGGAGTTTCACCCGGTAGTCCAGATCGACCCGTTGGGCCGCCCACAGCGGGACGGCGAGCAGCGACAGGGCGACGGACAGCAGGGTGCGACGAATCGTCATGGGGGACATTTCCTTGGCAAGAGAGGCGGATCGATACACAGACCGGGTCTGGGTCGAACGACTTCCGGGTCGGCGACCGCTACGCTTGCACAAAGCCGGCGGCACTGCAACGGCGTCGGCCGCCGTGGGCCTAGCCGGCGCGGAAGATCAGGTGCTCTTCCCAATCGTCCTCGGCCACGCTGTTCTCGCTGAGCATGCGGCCGGCCTGGGAGATGCGCTCGACATGCACCGCCTGCGGATCGCCACAGACCAGGTGGTGCCACAGCGGCAGGTCCTTGCCCTCGCTGACCAGACGGTAGGCGCAGGTCGGCGGCAGCCACTGGAACTGATCGGCCTGGGGCGGGGTGAGCTGGATGCAGTCGGGCACGAAGCGCACACGATTGGCGTAGTCCGTGCAGCGGCAGCTGTCGAGGTCGAGCAGCTTGCAGGCGATGCGCGTGTAATAGACGCTGCCGTCGTCCTCGTCCTCGAGCTTCTGCAGGCAGCACAGGCCGCAGCCGTCGCACAACGACTCCCACTCGTCCTGATCGAGCTGGGCGAGGGTCTTGCGTTTCCAGAAGGGTTCGACTTTGGCGGCCATGGCGGGCAATGGGGTGCGGAGAAAAGGGGGCGGCAGTCTAGCGTGGCCCCCGCCTGCGGCCAAGGACGCGGTGCCGAATGGCACCCGCTAGTAACCGCGGGCGAAATCCACCTGACCGCGCAGCACCTGGCCGCCGCGCCAGCGCGCCAGGTTGTCGAGAAACAGCCGCGCCATCAACGGCGGCTCGGTCGGCGCCGAACTGTGGCCGGTGAGCAGCAGGCGCGGCGCGGTCCAGAACGGGTGGCCGGGCGGCAGCGGCTCCTGGCGACAGACGTCGATCACCGCGGCGGCCAGCCGCCCCTGTTCCAGGGCCGCGACCAGATCGGCATCGACCACCGCCACCCCGCGCCCGGCGTTGATCAGCACGGCGCTGGGCTTGAGCCGGGCCAGCAGCGCCGCGTCGTAGATATCCCGGGTCGCCGGGGTATCCGGCAGCAGGTTGACCAGGTAATCGGCCTCGGCGGCCAGGTGCGGCAGCGCGTCCATGCCGGCCACTTCGACGAAGGGTGCCTGCGCCCGCGCCCGGCTGGCGACGCCGAACAGCTCGACGCCGAAGGGGGCGAGGAACTGCGCCACGCTCTGGCCGATGTCGCCGCAACCGACGATCAGTACCCGGCGGCCGGCCAGGCTGCGCGGCAGGCCGTTGTCCCAGCGCTGTTCGACCTGGGCGGCCAGGCGCGCGAACAGCCGGCGCTCGTGGGCCAGCAGGTGGCCCAGCACATACTCGGCCATCACCTGGCCGAAGATGCCCACGGCGCGGCTCAGCCGGTAGTCCCGCGGCAACTCAGGCGCCAGCAAGGGGGTGATGCCGGCCCAGGTCGACTGCAGCCACTGCGGCCTGTGGCCCCGGGCCAGCAAGGCGGCGAGCAGGTCGGGCTGCCCCAGCCACAGCGGGCACTCGCCCGCCCAGCGCTCCAGCTCGGCGGGGTCGGCGCTGCCGCGAACCTCCAGCTGCGGCGCGGTCTGGCGCAGCAGTTCGGCGTAGGTGGCGTGGGCGGCTTCGGCGATCAGCAGGGGCATGGCAAGGGCTCCTCGGCCAGTGGCGCTCAGACCGGGTCGTTACGACGCAGCAACTCTTCCGGCAGGTGCTCGATGTATTCCTCCTCGGCCGGCGGCATCTGCAGGTGGAAACCCTGCTGCTCGAGGTTGTCGAGCACCTTGTGGATGTCCTCGCGGGCCAGCTGGCGCTCCGGGCTCAGCACCAGGTCGAAGGCATGGGCGGGCGGGCCGAAGGCCGCCAGCAGGCTCTCGGGCACGCGCGCCAGGGCGTCGCTTTTCAGGACGTAGAGGTACATCTCGTTCTTGCGCGGACTTTTGTAGATCGAGCAGATGCGCTTCACGCGGGGTCTCCTTCGGCGACCAGGCAGTCGAGCAGCGCCTGGCCCATCAATTCGCGGCGCCAGCCGCGCAGGGCGTCCGGCAGTTCATAGGGGCCATCGGGGTAGCCGCTTTTCAGCAGCGCCTCGAGGGTCTTCTTGCGCAGCATCAGCTCCGGGGCGATGTCCAGGCGCTCGGCCTGGCGCTGGCCGATGGCGCGCAACTTCTTCAGCAGGCCCGAGGCCTCCACCGGCAAGGGCTCGGGCAGCGCCTCGGGCCAGGCGGCCGGCGGCGTGGCGGCGGCCTCCTCGATCAGCTGCAGCAGGGTCTCGCCATCCTGGCGCACGGTCTTGGGGTGCATGTCCTCGATTCGCGCCAGGGCCACCAGGTTGTCCGGCTGAGTGCGGGCCAGCGGCCACAGCGAATGCTCGCGGATGATGCGGTTGCGCGGCTGGTTGCGCGCCCGCGCCTGGCGCTCGCGCCAGGCGCACAGCACGCGCAGCACCGCCAGCTGCTGGCGGGACAGTTTCCAGGCCAGCTTGGCCTCGCGGTAGAGCTCGTCCGGATCGATCTCGCGGCCCAGATTGGCCACCAGCTCGGCGCCGTCTTCCAGCACCCAGGCGTTCTTCTGCGGCGACAGGCGCTGTTGCAGCGCGGCATAGATCTCGGCCAGGTGCAGCACGTCCTCGGCGGCATAGCTGATCTGGGTGTCCGACAGCGGCCGCTGCAACCAGTCGGAGCGGGTCTCGCCCTTGGGCAGTTCGATGTTCAGCACCGCCTGCACCAGGCGCGAATAACCCATGGAGAAACCCAGGTTGAGGTAGCCGGCGGCCAGCTGGGTGTCGAACAGCGGCGTCGGCAGACTGCCGGTCAGGCGCTGGAAGACCTCCAGATCCTCGCTGCAGGCGTGCAGCACCTTGACCACGGCCGGGTCCTCCAGCAGGGCGGCGAAGGGCCGCCAGTCGGCGATCTGCAACGGGTCGATCAGGTAGGCCCGCTCGCCCGTGCCGACCTGCAGCAGGCCGGCGATCGGGTAGAAGGTGTCGACCCGCATGAACTCGGTGTCCAGGGCCACGAAGGGCAATGCCCGCCAGTCGGCGCAGTGCCGGGCCAGGCTGGCGTCGTCAAGAATCCAGTGAATATCGATAGCCACGCGGCACTCCCGTCAAGAATGTCGCGCAGTATATATCGCCCTCGCCCTTTGCCGGGCATCGGGGCCGGCAAAGAGGGCACGCGCGCTGCGCGATCTGTGTAATCTGTCGCCCCCGCGCCACCCGCCCTCTTCAGCACAAGGAATGACCACGATGAAGAAACTGCTCGGCCTGCTCGCGCTGGCGATAGCCGCGACCGCCCTCTACCTGGCCGTCACCCCCAGCCCCATCGACCCGCTGGCCTGGCAGGCGCCGCCGGCCCCGGCCATGACCGGCGTGCTGGAGCCCAACGATACCCTGATGAAGGCCGAGCTGATCGCCAAGGGCCAGCTGCAGGGGCCGGAAGACAGCGCCGTGGACGCCCAGGGCCGGCTCTACAGCGGCCTGCACGACGGGCGCATCGTGCGCATCGACGCCAGCGGCAGGCTGGAGACCTTCGCCGAGACCGGCGGCCGCCCGCTGGGCATGGACTTCGATGCGGCCGGCAATCTGATCGTCGCCGACGCCTACCAGGGCCTGCTGGCCATCGATCCCCAGGGCCGCATCGAGGTGCTGAGCATCGAGGCCGCCGGGGTACCCTTCAAGTTCACCAACGACCTGACGATTGCCCGCGACGGCCGCATCTACTTCAGCGACGCCTCCTCGCGCTTCGAGCAGCCGGACTACCTGCTCGACCTGCTCGAGGCCCGCCCCCACGGGCGCCTGCTGCGCTACGACCCGCGGACCAAGACGACCGAGGTGCTGCTCGAGGGCCTGTACTTCGCCAACGGCGTGGCGCTGTCGGCGGAGGAGGACTTCGTGCTGGTCAACGAGACCTACCGCTACCGCATCACCCGCTACTGGCTCGAGGGCGACCAGGCCGGCACCGCGGACACCTTCATCGACAACCTGCCGGGCCTGCCGGACAACCTGGAGGGCGACGGCGCCGGGCTGTTCTGGGTCGCCCTGCCGACGCCGCGCAAGGCCGACGCCGACCTGCTGCACCGCCACCCCTGGTTCAAGGCGCAGCTGGCCAAGCTGCCCCGGGTGCTGTGGCCCAAGGCGATTCCCTATGGCCTGGTCGTCGCGATCGATGAACAGGGCGAGATCGTCCGCAGCCTGCACGACACCAGCGGCAGCCACCTGCGCATGATCACCTCGGCCAAGCCGGTGGGCGATTACCTGTACCTCGGCAGCCTGGACAACGACCGCATCGGCAAGCTGCGGATTCGCTGAGACTCGCCGCGCCAGGGCCCGCCTGCGACGAACGCGCCCCTAGCCGAGCTTCTCGGCGATCCACAGGGTGTGGCGGGTGCCGCGGTTGCCGTGGGCATACACCTGCACCTCCTCCACCTTGAAGCCGGCCCGGCGCACCCGCTCGCCGAACGGGCGGTCGGCGCTGGCCGACCACACCGCCAGCCGGCCCTTGGGCCGCAGCGCCTGATGGCACTGGCGCAACCCCTCGGCCGAATACAGCCAGCCGTTGCCCTTCTGGGTCAGCCCTTCGGGACCGTTGTCGACGTCCAGCATGATCGCGTCGAAGGCCTGGTTGGCGGTCTTGAGCAGCTTGGCGACATCCTCCTGCACCACCCGGGTGCGCGGGTCCAACAGCGGGTAGCCGGCCTTGGCCCCCAGCGGCCCACGGTTCCACGCCACCACCCCGGGCACCAGCTCGGCCACCGTCACCTCGGCATCGGCGCCCAGGTGCTGCAGCGCCGCGGCCAGGGTGAAGCCCATGCCCAGGCCGCCGATCAGCGCCCGCACCTGTGGGCGGCTCGCCACCTGCTTGCAGGGAATCGCCGCCAGGGCATCCTCGGAGCCGTGCATGCGCGTGTTCATCAACTGACCGCCATCGCCGCCGGCGATCTTGATCACGAAGTCCTCGCCGTACTCGAACAGGCACAGCGCGCCGGCGTTGTCGGGAATTTCAACCGTATCCAGCAGTACGAAGCGTTTCATGACGATCTCGCGGCAACCCGGGGAAGGAAAGGCCGCCACGATACAGCAGCCGCCTCCACGCCACAGCAGGCGCCTGGCCCGGCTCAGTCGGCGAGCGCCACGGTGGCCCCGCCCTCGGCCTTCCACTGCTCGATGCCGCCGCGCAGGTAGCAGGCGCGCAGCCCCTGGTCGGCCAGGTACGCGGCGACGCCCTGGCTGACCTCATGGCCGTGCACGCAGTACACCACCACATCCCGCCCGCCGGGTAGGGTTCCGGCCCAGGCCGCGACGGCCTCGGGCAGGCGCCGCAACGCGCCGGGAATGACCTGCGGGCTGCCGATGAACGCCGGCTGCCGGCGCACGTCGCACAGCAACGGCGGCTCGGAAGATGCCAACCGGGCCTGCAATTCGGCGACCGAGATGGCCTCAACCATCGGCGCTCTCCCCCCGGCGAACAGGATCGGACAGGGCTGCCGGACTGTGCATATGGCCTCCTCTGCTGGCCGCGCCGACATGTGCGCGACAGGCCAACCCCAGCCTAGCCCAAGTACTTTTCCTGTGCCTCGGCCCCGGGTTTATCATGCCCCTGACCCCATTGGCCACAGGATGCCCGCCATGCCCCTCGCCCAGTTGATCACGCCCGCGGCACTCGCCCTGCGCCTGGAACAGCCCGATCTGCTGATCCTCGATTGCCGCTTCGCCCTCGAAGACCCGAGCTATGGCCAGCGCAGCTACGCCGCCGGGCATATCCCCGGTGCCCAGTTCGCCGACCTGGAACAGGATCTCTCCGGTCCGGTGCACCAGGGCGTCACCGGCCGCCATCCGCTGCCGGAACCCCAGGTCCTGCTGGAACGGCTGCGCCAATGGGGCCTGAACCAGGGCAGCGAGGTGGTGCTGTACGACGACGGTCCCGGCGCCTTCGCCGCCCGCGCCTGGTGGCTGCTGGCCTGGCTGGGCAAGCGCGACGGCGTCTACCTGCTCGACGGCGGCCTCAAGGCCTGGCACAAAGCCGGCCTGGGCCTGAGTCACGAGCAACCGAGCCCGGCCCGCGGCGACTTCAGCGGCGCGCCGGACCAGAACCTGCTGGTCAGCGCCGCCCAGCTGCAACAGCGCCTCGGCAGCAGCGACCTGACCCTGCTCGACGCCCGTGCCTTGCCGCGCTTTCGCGGCGAGGTGGAACCGCTGGACCCGGTGGCCGGACACATTCCCGGGGCCCGCTGTGCGGCCTTTACCGACAACCTGGACAGCGACGGCCACTTCCTCCCCGCCGAGCAGCTGCGCCAGCGCTTCGCCGCGCAGCTGGGGTCGCGCCCGGCCGACGAGCTGGTGGCCTACTGCGGCTCCGGCGTCACCGCCTGCCACAACCTGTTCGCCCTGTGCCTCGCCGGCTACCCGCTGGCAAGCCTCTACGCCGGCTCCTGGAGCGAATGGATCACCGACCCGAGCCGTCCCGTGGCGAGCGGAGACTGATAGGCAACAGGCACGCAACGCGAACCTGCGGTGACGTGGCGCTCTATGCCACTGGCAACCCCGGCTAAGCACCAAGCGGAATATGGGCAATAACCGAAAGCTGAAAACAATTTAAAAACAGCCCTTTACAGCTCAAAGGTCGCACTAGACTTGAAGATGAGCGGCTAACCACCGCTTCCGGTGGGGTCTTTAGAGAACAAGCAGAAGCTGCCACGCGCCACGGCCCCACCGGCCATCTTTCGCGAGGGCTTTATGGGAATCGCCGCCTGCGAGTTGTGCCAGCACGTCATCCGCCCCACCCTGGTCTACCTGGGGCGCCACTCAGTTTCCGCCGAAGCCCTGCTGCTGGGCGCCGCCGCCAGCCAATCGGGCCTCGGCAGCGCCCTCGACGACCGCCGTGGCCACGGTCTGTACCGCATCACCGAACGCCGCCATCAGGGCTTGTGGGATCTGCATCTGGCTCAAGACCCGGACCTGGCCAGCCAGGTGCGCGGTCTGGCCAGCCAGCATGCCTTTCTCGCCGCCCCGCACCTGGAACTGACGGTCAACCTGCGCTATGCCACCGCCATCGCCTGGCTGTTGATCGAGGTGGAGCACCTCGTCCTGCCCGCGGCGGACGACCTGCTCGGCCTGGCCCAGGTCTGGCGCCGGGTGTTTCAACCCAACGGCCAGCCCGGGGCCTTCATCGAGGCATGGCAGCGCTGCGTCGGCAACGTCAGCCGGGTCGCCTGAACCCGCGATGCTCGCCGCACGACCTTAGCCCGGTGACGCAACGGCTCGCGTCATCGCCTCGCCCGTCAGTGACCCAACGCTACCTATTCCGCGGCGCGATTGCGCTACACTCGCGCGGCGTCGACAACTACAAGAACAGCCGCGTGGGACACCCCATGACCACAGTCTGCACCGCCCTGCCCGACCAGTTGCGCCTGCTGCTGGTGGACGACCACCGCATCTTCCTCGATGGCCTGAGCCTGGCCCTCGCCCCGCTGTGCCCCGACCTGCGGGTACAGACCGCGCACAATGCCGCCGAGGCCGAGACCTGCCTGGGGCGGCAGGACTTCGACCTGATCCTGCTGGACCTGCGCCTGCCCGACCTGCCCGGCCTCGAGCTGCTGCAGCGCTGGCAACGACAGGGCCGCATGACCCCGGTGGCGATCCTCAGCGCCAGCGATTCCAGCCTGGACGCCCAGGCCGCGCTGGCCGCCGGCGCCCTGGGCTTCATTCCCAAGAGCGCCGACGGCGACGACCTGCGCCGAGCGGTGACCCGCGTACTACTCGGCGAGACGCTGCCAGCGCCCGGCGTTGGCGAGAAGCCGCAGCTCACCCCGCGGCAGCAGGAGATCCTTCTGCTGCTGGCCGACGGCCTGCCGAACAAGGCCATCAGCCGCCACCTCGGAGTGGCCGAGGACACGGTCAAGACCCACCTCAAGGCACTGTTCCAGGAACTGGGCGTGCACACCCGTACCGCCTGCGTCAGCGCGGCGCGCCAGCGCGGCTGGCTCTGAAGCGACGCCGGCCGCCGGACTACGCCTGGGCAGCGGCGGCAGGCGCGGCGCCCGGCAGCAATACCGTCAGGACCTGGCGCAGGCGAGCCGGCAACAGCGGTTTGCCGAGCAGAGTGGCGTGGGCCGGAATGCAGCGTTCCTGCAGCTCCGGGCAGACATCGGCGCTGATCAGCAGCGCCGGCACCATCCATCCGCTCGCCTCGCGCAACCGTTCGAGGGCGACCAGGCCATCTTCCGCCGCGCCCAAGCGGTAGTCGCTGATCAGCAACTGCGGCCGGGCCTCGTCCAGGCAATGCAGCGCCTGGGGCAGCTCCGCACAGGCCCAGACCTGACACCCCCAACGCCGCAGCAGCCCGGCCAGTGCCTCGCGCCCCGGGCCGTCGTCCTCCAGCAGCAGGATGCGCCCGCCCAGCGCCGCGCCGGTCGCCACGGCCAGCGGCCTTTGCCCGGACTCAGCCAAGGGCAGGCGCAGGCTGAAACGCGCGCCCTGCCCCGGCGCGGAATCCAGGCGTAGCGGGTGCTCCAGCAGCGTCGCCAGTTGCTGGACGATGGCCAGGCCCAGGCCGAGGCCGTGCTCGACGTTGCGCCCGGGATTGTCCAGCTGACGGAACTCCTCGAACACCTGGGCCTGTTCCGCCTGGCTCAGGCCACGGCCATCGTCGGCCACCTCCAGCAGCACGGCACCCGCCTCCTCCCAGGCGCGCAGCCACACCCGCCGCGCCTGGGCATGACGCAGGGCGTTGACCAGCAGGTTGCGCAGCACCCGCTCCAACAACAGTGGATCGCTGCGCACCCAGAGCTCGCTGCAGTCCAGCTCCAGCTCGATGCCCTGGGCCCCGGCCTCATCCGCGGTTTCGCCACTCAGGCGCTCGAGCAGGGGGCGCAGGGCGAAGGCTTGCGGCTTGACCGGCACGCCCCCCGGCAGGGTCAGGCGGCTGTAGTCCAGCAGGGATTGCAGCAGGCGGCTGAGCTGCTCGACCGAGGTCGCCAGGCGCTCGCAGACCTGGCGAGTGGTCGACTCAAGGCTCTGCTCCAGCAGATGCTGGGCATACAGGCCCATGGCGTTGAGCGGCTGGCGCAGGTCGTGGCTGGCGGCGGCGAGCAGGCGCAGCTTGCGCGCATCGTCGGCCTCGGCGCGCTGGCGCGCCAGGTCGAGCAGCCTCATGTTCAACCAGGCACCACGCTGACCATGCTCCTGCAGATAGGCCCCGCCACTGCCGATCAAATTGGCGCAGACCAGAAACAGCCCCTGGTACGCCAGCTCCGGCCCCGCCTCGGTGAGCAGCAGGCCGAGCAGCAGGTACAGCAGGCAGAAGCCCCAGGCCGCCAGGCTGATGGCCCGGAACGACACGCCGAGCAGCACGTAGCCGAACAGCAGGATGAGGAACAGGCCGTCATAGGGCATGGCCTCGCCCTGGGCCGCGCTCAGGTAGATCATCGCCACCACGCAAGCGCCGTTGAAGGCATAGGCGCCGGTGTAGGCCAGCTGGGTACCGCCCAAGGCACTCTGCGGACGGCGACAGTAGGCGCAGGCCGCCAGCACGGTGCAGATCCCCAGCAGACGCAGGGGCAGTATCGACAGGCCCACGTCCAGCGGCATCAGGCTCAGGTCCAGGCCGGCGTAGATCGCCTGGAAGGCGATGGCGATGCCGGCAATCAACCACAGGCGGCGGCGGATGCGCTGCACCCGGTGCTCGACGAACCCCCGCTCCAGGGCCTCGACGAAACGCAGGCGGCCGTGGCCGCGGCGCTGTTGCGCCAGCAGCAGACGCTCCTCGGCCTGCAGGCTCATAGACGAGTGCCCTGGAACTCAGGGTGTGGGGCTGGCGCCCTCCTGCTGCTTGGCGGCGATCGCGTCATAGGTGTCCACCCGGTGCTGGTCTTCGGCGTCGAACAGGCGCTGGCGCAGGCGTTGGCGCTCACGCTCGCGGTCGGCCGCGCTCAGGCCCTGGCCTTGCAAGCCGGCCAGCTCCTCGCGGTAGGCCCCGTAGCGTTGCTGCCAGGCGCGTTCGCGGCGTTGCTCGGCGAGCAGGCGTTCGACCGTGGGCGGATCATAGGTCATGGCGAGCGACTGCCGCACCTCTTCCTCGCTGGCCCCCTCGCGCCACAAGCGCTCGCTCTCGGCCTGCTGGGCCAGCGCCTGCTGCTGGCGTTCCTCGCTGGCGCGCAGGTTCTCGGGCAACTGCTCGCGCAAGCGCACCTGCGCCATGGCCTTGGCCGGCTCGCTCAGGTCCTCGCGGGCGAGCAGCGCCAGGTTGTCCAGGGTGTAGCGGGCATAGGCTTCCTCGGCGCCGAACAATGCCTCCACCGCACCGGCGGAGAAATGCGCGCGACGCAACTGCGCCAGGCTGTCGAACGCCTGACGCAGGGTCGCCAGTTGCACCTGCGGCTCGGTCTGCTGCTGTGCGCTCAACGGCTGTTGCAGCAGCGCCAGGCTGGCGCGCTTGTAGTCCAGGTAATCGCCCAGCAGGCCGACCAGCTGGCCCAGCGCCGGCTCCTGCAACCGGCCGCCGGCATCGGCCAGCAGCGCCTCTACCGCCGGCTCCAGGCCCAGCTGGTCGGCGCTGCTGAGGAAATAGTCGAAATAGTCGCGCACGCCCAGGCCGAGCAGCAGGTTACCGCGCCTGTCGGTGTGCAGCTGGCCGTCGACCTCGGTGTCGGCCATGGCCGGCACCAGGGGCCGCGGCGTCGGGCCCTGCCGTTCTGCTGCCGCACTCTGCGCCGACACCGGTGCAGGGACTGCGACAATGGGCGTCTCGACCACGGGAGAAGCATCAGACGGCGGCAACGGCGCAGCCGGCCATTGCCGGTAGAGCGTCAGGCCCGCTGCGCAGGCGACCAGCGCGAGCGCCGGGAGGATGGAGCGCACAGACAAGGACATGGGGTCTCCAGGTGGCGGACGGCCCGGGGCCGCCCGCCCGTACGGTAGGAATCAGACGCCCTTGTTCTTCAGCCGGTTGGCGTGCTGGCGATACAGCGAGACCGGGTCGGTCCAGCCGCGAATGCCGAACAGGTGATTGATCGCGTCGGCATGGTTGAGGTGGTAGCTGTCGCCCAGCACCTGGCCCAGGTAGGTCGAGCAGACGCCGACCAGGCCGTCGTTCTTCTCGCCGCCGAAGGCCAGGCCGGTGGTGGCCAGCAGCGGGTCGGTGGCATCGAATATATTGGTGAAGGCGGTGTTGCCGGTCCAGGAGAAGTAACGGATGTTGTGACCGCGCACGTTGTGCAGCTCGGTGGACTTGGCGCAGTAACTGGCGTTGTTCACGCCCCAGGGGTGGCGGCTGTTGAGGGCCGCGGTGCCCGGCGTGGTCAGGGTCTCCAGGGAGGCCAGCGGGTCCTGGCTGTTGTTGCTGCCGGACAGCAGGTTGATGAAGCCGCCCAGTGCCGCGGCGATGGCGGCGGCACCGCCCTCGATGGCGCTGTCCGCCGGCACCACCCCGCGCACCACGTCGGCCACCTTCGAGCCTTTGTTGACGCCGTTGACCGAGGTCACCGAGGCCACCAGGTCGGGGCGCAGCGAAGCGGCCACCCGCGAAGTCGGCGAGCCCTGGCTGTGGCCGATCAGGTTGACCTTGCCGCCGTTGGCTGCGGCCCAGGGCTGGATCTGCCGGGCCAGCTCGGCACCGCGCTGCTCGCTGTCGTTGAACGCCGCGACGCTGGCGACATAGACCTTGGCGCCGTCGCGCTCGAGATTCCAGGGAATGGTATGGAAGTAGTTGACCAGGCCGCCTAGGTTGCTGAAGCCGGAGATGCCGTGCACCAGCACGATGGGGTACTTGGTCTGGGTGTAGCCGGCTTGGGCCTCGACGGCGCCAGCCAGGGCCAAAACGGCCATAGCAGAAGTGAAAACGCGACGCATGGGTGCCTCCTTATGGTTCTTGTGGGCACGCCGGGAAACTGCGTCCGGCGTCCCACGAGTCTAAGGAGGTCGAGCAGACGGCCCCATCGCCCAGATGGGTGAGGGCCGTGACCGCTCCGTCCTAGCAGATGCCCACGCCCAGCTGCAGCAGGTCGAGGCCGCCCTGCTGCCAGCCCCACCAGCTCAGCGCCAGCAACGCGGCGCCGGCCAGGGCCAGGCCGGCCCCCGCCCAGAGCCTGGCGCTCACGCCTCGGCTCCGGCGCCCTGCAGGCGCGCCACCGGCTGCTCGCGCACCGGCCAGTTCAACGCTGCGGCCATCAGGCTGAGGACGATCGCGATCTGCCACACCAGCATGTAGCTGCCGGTCTGGTCGTACAGGTAGCCGCCCAGCCAGCCGCCGAGAAAGGAACCGAGCTGGTGGAAGAGGAAGACGATGCCGCCGAGCATCGACAGATTGCGCACGCCGAACAGGGTCGCCACCGTGCCGTTGGTCAGGGGCACAGTGGACAGCCACAGCAGGCCCATGGCGATGCCGAAGGCATAGGCGCTCCACTGCGTCAGCGGCGTCATGACGAAGGCGGCGATCACCACCGCCCGCGCCAGGTACAGGGCGCTGAGCAGGCGCGGCTTGGCCATGCGCCCGCCGAGCCAGCCGGCCGCATAGGTGCCGAACACGTTGAACAGGCCGACCAGCGCCAGCACCGTGGTGCCGACCACCGCCGGCAGGTGCTGGTCGACCAGGTAGGCCGGCAAATGCACGCCGATGAACACCACCTGGAAGCCGCAGACGAAGAAGCCCAGCGCCAGCAGCCAGAAGCCGGAGTGGCCGCCGGCCTCGCGCAGCGCCTCCAGCAGGGTCTGTTCGTTGCCCTGCTTGGGCAGCGGCCGGTCCTCGATCATCGCCGCCAGCGGCACGATCAACGCCACCAGCAGGCCCAGGGCGAGCAGCGCCGCCGACCAGCCGAGCCAGCCGATCAGGCCCAGGGTCCCGGGCAGCATGGCGAACTGGCCGAAGGAGCCGGCGGCACTGGCGATGCCCATGGCCATGCTGCGCTTCTCCATCGGCACGGCACGGCCGATGGCGCCGAGGATCACCGAGAAGGAGGTGCCGGACAGGCCCAGGCCGATCAGCAGGCCGGCGCTCAGCGACAGCGACCAGGACGAATCGGCCAAGCCCATCAGCACCAGGCCGACGGCATAGAGCACCCCGCCGACAACTATGGTGCGCTTGGCGCCCATGCGGTCGGCCAGCGCCCCGGTGAAGGGCTGGGCCAGGCCCCAGATCAGGTTCTGCAGGGCGATGGCGAAGGCGAACACCTCGCGTCCCCAGCCGAACTCGGCGCTCATCGGCGGCAGGAACAGGCCGAAGCCATGGCGAATGCCCAACGACAGGGCCAGGATCAACGACCCACCCAACATGATCCACAAACTTGCCCGCCCCACCGACTTCATCGCTCACCCCTGAAAAGCCCTTGCCGCCGAGCGGCAAAACGCAAGCTTGAGCCTCGCAGGCGGATAAGGCAATCCGCCCATCACTCAGTCCTTAGCATGCCGACCAGCGTACCGGCGGCCTCCTGCGTCGCGCTCTCCACGGACAGCAAGCCAATACTGGGAATAGTCTGAGTGCGGCGATAGCCATACTGCGAGCGATGCTGGAACGCATGGCAGGAAACCAACGAGGCTAGGTAAGAGCGCGGCATTCGCCGCGAACCGGTCGACAGGTCAAGCCTGACGACTGCTGGAGCAAGGAGCAGGTTTGCGGTGCCCAAGCGGGCCGTTCTTGGCCAACTGGAGTAGGTCTTAGTCCAGCCCCTCTTCCAGATCTGGTAGAGGGGCCAACTAGCTGCTAACGGCGAGCTTGGGCGCGCTCGTGGAAGACGAAACCTATGCTGTTCATCAGCAACTGTGCGGCGAGGATCGCAGTCATGCCGCTCAGATCGTAGGCCGGCGCCACCTCCACCAGGTCCATGCCGACGATGCGGCCTTGGCTGCGTTTGGCCAATGCCTGGATGATCTCCAGCACCTCGTAGTACTGGAATCCGCCATGGCTGGGGGTGCCGGTGCCGGGAGCGATGGAGGGGTCGAAGCCGTCGATGTCGATGGTGATGTAGTAGGACTCGCACTCGGGAATCAGATCGAGCACGCCCTGGGCGCCCAGCTGGCGCACGTCGCGCACCGAGAGGACCTTGGAGCCGGCGTCGCGGGCGGCGTTGTAGTCGTCGCGGTTGGACGAGGACACGTTGCGGATGCCCATCTGGGTCATGCCGACGATGTGGTCCATCTCCGAGGCGCGGCGCAGCGGGTTGCCGTGGCCGTAGCGCACGCCGTGGCGCTCGTCGACGAAGTCCAGGTGCGCATCGAAGTGCACGATATGGATCGGTCCACGGCCCTCGAAGGCCTTGATCACCGGGGCGTGTACCGAATGGTCGCCGCCCAGTACCACCGGCATGGCGCCGGCATCGAGCAGCTTGCGTACGGCGTACTCGATGTTGTCGTTGCTGGTGTTCATATCGGTATGAACGATGTCGGCATCGCCTACGTCCACCATGCGCACATCTTCCGTGCGCAGGTACATCACATCGTCCTCGAAGTCGTAGGCGCCACTGTGACCGAAGGAGAACAGGGTGGACGCCTCGCGAATGCTGCGCGGTCCGAAGCGTGCCCCGGAACGCCACTGGGTGCCCATGTCGTTGGGGGCGCCAAGCACCGCCACATCGGCATCCAGCCTGTCCCAGTCGAGGCATACCGGGGACTTGGCGAAAGTGCAATGTCCGACGAAGGGGAGGTTCAGGCGGCCATTCTCATAGTTGTTTTTGGACATGGACAGGGGCTCCAGTGTTCTGTTGAGTGACGGAAGACGACGCTCAGGTGTGCGTCCGTGCTCGAACTATGGGCTTTACCCCTAGCTGAAAAAATGCCGATCATACGATGCGTAAATCGTTATTTCCGATGTAACCCTCCACCAGAGGTACGCGATGATCCAGTTGCACGATGTCGACCTGAAATTGCTCAAAGTCTTCAACACCATCGTCAAGTGCGGCGGTTTCTCGGCGGCCCAGGCCACCCTCAACGTCGCCCAGTCGACCATCAGCGAGCAGATGGCACACTTGGAGACGCGCCTTGGCGTCAAGCTCTGCGAGCGCGGGCGCAGCGGCTTTCGCCTGACCGAGCAAGGGGAAGCGATCCATGCCGCCACCCAGCGCCTGCTCAGCGCTGTGGAAGACTTCTGCGTCGATGCCGACGTACTCAAGCGCGAGGTCAGCGGCACGCTGAACCTAGGCGTCATCGACTCGACCATCACCGACCCGGCCTGTCCGCTGAAGCAGACCACCCAGCGCTTCGTCATGCGAGGTCACGAGGTCCATCTGCATGTGCACATAGGCACCCCGGCAGAGCTTGAAGAGCAGGTGCTGGATGGGCGTCTGCACCTGGCCGTCGGCCACTTCCCGTTTCGCGTGCCGGGGCTTTCCTACTCGCCGCTGTATCAGGAGAGCCACGGTTTTTATTGCGGGCGTCATCACCCGCTGGCCGGTGGTCACGGCCCCAAGGTCAATCTGCTGGAGCGCATCGCCACCAGTCGGGTGGTGGCGCGCGGCTACCTGCAGCAGCGCGACCTGCAATCCCTGGGGGTGGGGAAGGCGGCGGCCACCGTCGACAACGTCGAGGCCCAGGCCATGCTGATCCTGTCGGGGGCCTATGCCGGCTTCCTGCCCGAGCACTTCGCCCGGCCGTGGGTCGAGAGCGGCGACCTCGTGCACCTGGAACCGGGGCGTCTGCGCCTGCTCTCGGCCTTCGAGATCATCACCCGGCGAGGGGCGGCGGCGCCGCTGATTCAGCGCGCTTTCCTCGATGAGCTGATGCAGTGCGCCCGCACCATGGCCGATGCCCAATGAGTCGACCGTACACTCGCCCTAGGGCCCGTCATGCGTATCCACGTCGTTTCACCGACCGCCTCGGCATCACCCAGGAAGTCCCGGCGCTGCTCGGTGCCCGCGCCCTCAATCTGGACGCGGTGCAGACGAGCCCGCCGACTGCCTGGGTGAGATACGGGCGCTGTCGCCGAATGCGCAGCTGGCAACCCTGCTGTGCTCGCCCTCCCACACCGATCGGCAGGTGCCTGGCGCCAAGCGCCGCTGAGCAGCCGCGACAGTGCAAAGGCGACCTTCGGGTCGCCTTTTTTATCGGTCCCGCACGCCTTCCGGCCTCTGGAATCAGGGCGCCAGACTCTCGCCAAGCGTCCGCTACTTACTTCGGGATCTCAGATATAGGCATCGGCCATTGTGGATGTTAGGGCTTTTCAAGGCGTTCCTATACTGGCCCACCCCCGCTGGAAGGGGCCGGTGAACCGGACTAGCCCCGGCTCACCGGCGTGATCGGCGGCGGGATAGACCGAGTCGGTCTGCCCCGCGGCTCGCCGAGCGTCAGCAGCACTCCCAACAAAAACAAATGAGGGTATGACAGATGTTGAAATTTCAGAAAATCTGGCAAGGGGTGGCGCTCGCCACCACGCTCGCCCTGACCCCGGTTCTGGTCATGGCCGAGGAATGGAAGTTCGCGATCGAGGAGATCCCAGGCTCGATCATGGACACCTACGCCCAGGAGTTCAAAAAGCGCATCGAAAGTAAGACCAACGGCGATGTCAGCATCAATGTCTACCATCTCGGCTCCCTGGGGACGCCCACCGAACTGGTCGAGCAGGTCGCCGATGGCGTGGTGCAATTCGCCAACGTATCGGTCGGCAACCTCGGCACCCTAGTGCCCGAGTCACAGATATTCCTGCTGACCTATACCCTGCCCAGCGAGCCGGCCGCGGTCTCCAGCTTTCTCAGCGACAGCAAGCTGGTCAACCAGGAGCTCGGCAAGGACTTCGAGAACCGCGGGCTGAAGCTGCATACCCTGTACTCCGAAGGCCCGCAGGTGTGGACGACCAATCGCGAGATCCGCTCCCCGGACGACTTCGAGAACTTCAAGATGCGCGTCATGGTTTCCCCCATTCTGCTGAAAGCCTATGAGGACCTCGGTGCCAGCCCTACGCCGCTGCCATTCGGCGAGGTCTATGGCGCCCTGCAGTTGAAGCAGGTGGACGGCCAGATCAACCCGGTCGCGGCGATCGAGGAGATGAAGTTCTACGAGGTCACCGATTACATGATCTGGGCCGGCGAACAGGAACTGGTCACCTCCATCCTCTCCGGCACCGACTGGTACGACGCTCTGCCGCCGGCCCGCCAGCAGCTGATCAGCGAGACCATGGCGGACATGCAAGGCTTCATCCGCGATGTGGTCATTCGCTTCAATGAGGAAAAACTGGCCAAGATCCAGGCGTCTAAGCCCGAGATCAAGCTGGTCAAGCTGACCGACGAGGAGCGCGCGGTGTTCCGTGAGCGCAGCAAGGCGACCCACGCCGCCTACACCCAAATCGCCGGCGAACGCGGCCAGGAACTGCTGGACGCACTGCAGGCCGAGGTCGCCGTCAGTCAGTAGGGGCTGAGGGGGTGCGTGGCACGGCGTGCGGCGCACCGACACGCCTCCCCCCATCACGTCTCGCGCCCCTGACTGGGCTTCGGGCAGGGGGTGGAGAGCCGCGGTATGGCGTGCATGGAGGCAGCCCGAGCACCTGGCCAAGCAGGTTCTCGCGCGGCGTTTCTCTTGCCGCCGGACTCGCTGCAGTCGTCAGTCTGGTCTGCTGATTTGCAAGGCGCCGCCTCGTCAGGCGCCTGGAGAGCTATGTAATGAATCGAAGAAATTTCACACCCGTTGAGCCGCTAGGCCAGACCGAGGGAACGCCCACGTTCTCGCGAGGCTGTTCCGTAACCCGAATCCTGGCTGCCTGCGATGCCCTCATCGGCAAAGCCGAAGCCTTAGTGCTGGGCTGGGGAATCATCCTCATGGCCGCGAACTCGATCGCCAACGTGCTGGGCCGCTATCTGTTCTCGCAAAGCCTGTATTTCAGCGAGGAGTTCAACCAGTTCCTGATCGTGATCATCACCTTCATCGGCCTGGGCTATGTGACCCGCAAGGGCCGCCATATTCGCATGTCGGCCCTGTATGACCTGTTGCCGGTGCGCGCCAAGAAACTCCTGATGGTGCTCATCGCCGGCTTGACCGCAGTGGTGATGTTCATCCTGGCGTGGTACGCCCTGGAGTACGTGGCCAAGGTCGCCGCCCGTGGCCGGGTCACGCCAGCCCTGCAGTTCCCGCTGTACCTGACCTATGTCTGGGTCATCGCAGGCTTCCTGGTGGCAGGCGTGCAGTATGTATTGACCGCCTGCAAGAACCTCAACCTGGCGGATCAGGACGTTTACATCTCGTTCAGCGAGGTCGATCAGTACCTCGATCCGGAGATCGCCGAAGTCCTGCACCTGTACAAGCAGGATCATCTCGAACCGGGCGCCGACCCGCTCGACGAAAAATCGCCTGAACAAGCCAAGAATGACGCGGAGGGTCGGTCATGACTCTGTTGATGCTGAGCGTGATGATCGTATTGCTGCTGGCCGGCTTCCCGATGATGGTGCCCCTGCTGGCGGCGACCCTGCTGGCCTTTGTGCTCTACATGCCGGATCTCAGCCTGCAACTGGTGATCCAGCAGATGATCGGCGGGGTCAAACCCGCCGCACTGGTGGCCGTGCCCATGTTCATTCTGGCGGCCGATATCATCACCCGCGGCCACTCGGCCGACCGCCTGGTGGATGTGGTGATGCGCTTCATGGGGCATATCCGCGGGGGCCTGGCGGTCTCGGTGACGGCCGCCTGCGCCCTGTTCGGCTCGGTGTGCGGCTCCACCCAGGCCACGGTGGTGGCGGTCGGTGGCGCCATGCGCCCACGAATGCTCAAGGCCGGCTACAACGACAGCTTCTCGATTGGCCTGATCGTCAATGCCGCCGACCTGGCCTACCTGATTCCGCCATCCATCGGCATGATCGTCTACGGGGTGATTTCCGGTACTTCTATCTCCGAGCTGTTCATCGCCGGCCTTGGCCCAGGGCTGCTGATCATCGTGCTGTTTTCGCTGTACTGCATGTGGTACGCCAAACGCCACAATATTCCCGTCGAGCCCAAGGCCAGCTGGGCCGAGCGCTTCAACGCGATACGCCGCGCCGTATGGCCCATGGGCTTCCCGGCGATAGTCGTGGGCGGCATCTATGGCGGCGTCTTCAGCCCCACCGAAGCGGCAGCCGTTTGCGTGCTCTACGCCCTGGCGCTGGAAGTCGTGGTGTTCCGCTCGATCAAGGCCCGCGACATCTTCGACATTGCCCTGTCGACCGGTGCCGTGACCTCGGTGGTGTTCGTCCTGATCGCCGCCGGCGCGGCGTTCGCCTGGGTGTTGTCCTACACCCAGCTGCCCCAGCAGATCATCGCCGCCATCGGCCTGGATGGCGCGGGGCCGATCATGACGCTGGTGGCGATCAACCTCGCGTTCTTCGTCGGCTGCATGTTCGTCGACTCCATCGTGGTGATCCTGATCCTGGTGCCGATCTTCGCCCCGCTGGTCAAGGCGGCCGGGCTCGATCCCGTTCTGGTCGGGGTCTTGATCACCCTGCAGGTGGCGATCGGCGCGGCAACCCCGCCCTTCGGCTGCAATATCTTCACCGCGGTCGCGGTATTCCGCCGCCCCTTTATCGATGTGGTCAGAGGCGTACCGGTGTTTCTGGTGATCCTGCTACTGGTGGCGATCGCGCTGGTGGTCTGCCCCGGTATTGCCCTGCTGCTCAGGGACCTGGCCTTCCGCTAGCCAGCCGCGCAGGCTGCATCGGCTCACGGCCGGACTCTGGAAGCGTTCCCAGAGTCCGGTCGGCGGTTTATCGGCAGCTAGCGCACGGCCGGTCGTCCCGAGTGACACGCCGGCGCGGCCTCGCCACGGCCATGAGCGGTGCGGGTAAACATAGCGGCTGAACGCCTGCGAAGGCTCGACAGCCGCCACCGCCGCTCGCCCGCACCCAGCACCTTCGGCAATAGCGGCGGATATGACGGGCCATCGCCCCCGTCACAGCGCCAACACCACCAGCACCGCGCATTCCACCAGTTCCAGCAGGGCCCCGGTCGTATCGCCGGTGGTACCGCCGAGGCGCTGCAGCAGCTGCCGGCGTAGCCAGAGAAACAGCAACCCGGCCACCAGCAGGGCCAGCAGGCCCATGGCGCCGAACAGGGCGATGGCGACGGCATGGGCGGCCAGCAGCCAGGGCAGATGACGCCGCGGCAGGTGGTCGGCCAGGGCCTGGCCCAGGCCGCCGGGGCGCACGTAGGGGGTGCAGAGCAGCAGCAGCGGCGGCAGTGCCCGCGCCAGCCAGGGCACCAGCAGCAGCGCCAGGGCCCGGTCGGCCTCGAGCAGGGCCACCAGGGCGGCGAACTTGAGCAGCAGCACCAGCACCAGCACCAGCACCGCCATGGGCCCGCTGCGCGGGTCCTGCATGATTGCCAGGGTGCGTTCGCGGTCGCCCATGCCGCCGACCCAGGCGTCGGCGCTGTCGGCCAGGCCATCCAGGTGCAGGCCGCCGCTGAGGCCGACCCAGAGCGCCAGCAGCAGCGCCGCCTGCAACAGCACCGGCACATCCGCGAGCAAACGCTGGGCGGCCAGCAGCAGCAGGCCGATCAGCACGCCCACCGCCGGATACCAGAGCAGCGAGCGGCCCAGCTGCGCGGGCGTCGGCATGGCGGCCAGGCGCACCGGCAGGCGGGTGAGGAACTGCAGGGCGATCAGCAGCGCGGTCACGCCATCTCCCTCAGTCGACCGTGAGCGTCCAATTGCAGGCGCACGCGCTGGCCGTGGGCCACCTCGACCTGCAGCAGGTCCGCCGGCGCCAGGCCGCGGGCCCGCGCCAGCAGCAGGCGCATCACCCCGCCATGGCTGACCAACAGCAGGCGCTCGCCGGCATGGCGCTGCTGCAGGCGGCGCAGCGCGCCCAGCACCCGCGCCTCGAAGTCCGCCATGGTCTCGCCGCCGGGGGGCGGGCAGCCGTAGGGGTCGGTCCAGAAGCGGCCCAGGGCCTCGGCATCGGTGGCCATCAGCTCGGCGGCACTGCGCCCTTCCCAGGCGCCGAAGTGCAGCTCCTGCAGGTCCGGCTCCAGGCTCAGGGGTAGGCCGCGCTGCGCGGCCAGCTCCGCGGCGAAGCGGGCGCAGCGCTGCAACGGCGAGCTGATCAGGCGGTCCCAGGGGCCGGCGCCCTGCACCGCCCCACGCAGCTGGGCCCAGCCGGCATCCGTTAGGGCGTCGTCGATACGCCCGCGCAGTCCGCCACCCCGCTCGGTCTCGCCATGGCGCAGCAATTCCAGCTGAAGCGTCACGGCGCGCGCTCCGCCACCGCCGCCTCGGCGAAGGTGGCCATCTCGCTGTGCAGCTGGCAGGCCAGGCGCAGCAGGGGCACGGCCAGGGCCGCGCCGCTGCCCTCGCCCAGGCGCAAACCCAGGTGCAGCAGCGGCTCGGCCTCCATGGCCTGCAGCACGCGCCCATGCCCCGGCTCGGCGCCCTGGTGGGCGAACAGCAGCCAGGGGCGGCAGTCGGGATTGAGGCGCACCGCCGCCAGGGCGGCGACGCTGCAGATAAAGCCGTCGACCAGGGCCGCCACGCCCTGCTGGGCGCAGGCCAGGTAGGCGCCGACCAGGGCGAGGATCTCGAAGCCGCCGAGGCGTTGCAGGGCATCGAAGGGCTCGACGATGGCCGGCCGGTGCAGGGCCAGGGCCGCCTCGACCACCGCCGCCTTGTGGGCCACCCCGGCGCCGTCCAGGCCGGTGCCGGGGCCGACCAGCGCGGCCGCCGGGCAGTCCAGCAGCCAGCAGGCCAGGGCCGTGGCCGCGGTGGTGTTGCCGATGCCCATCTCGCCGCCGATAAACAGCTCGGCGCCGTCTTGTTGCGCGCGCAGCAGGGCGTCGCGACCGGCCTGCAGGGCCAGGCGGGCCTGCTCGGCGCTCATCGCCGGGCCCCGGGCCAGGTTCGCCGTGCCGGCGCCCAGGCGCAGGTGGCGCACCCCGGGCAGCTCCAGCGGCTGGGCGGTGCCCAGGTCGACCACCTCCAGCGCCGCGCCCAGCTGGCGGGCCAGCACGCTGATGGCCGCACCGCCGGCGACGAAGTTGCCCAGCATCTGCCCGGTGACGGCCTGGGGAAAAGCCGATACACCCTCGGCGACCACGCCATGGTCGCCGGCGAAGATGCCGATGGCCACGCGCTCGACGCCGGGCCGCTGGCGCCCCTGCAGCGCCGCCAGCTGCACCGCCAGGCGCTCCAGCTGACCGAGGGAGCCGGCCGGCTTGGTCAGTTGCAGCTGGCGCACCTCCGCCGCGGCGCGGGCCGCCGGGTCCGGCACTCGGCAGGCGTTCTGCCACCAGTTCATGGCGCCTCCCCCTTGAGCACCAGCGGCAAACCCGCCACGCAGAACAGCACCCGCTCGCAGCGCTCGGCCAGGGCCTGGTGCAGCCAGCCGGCGGCATCCACGTAGCGGCGGGTCAGCTCGCCCAGGGGCACCACGCCCAGGCCGGTCTCGTTGCTGACCAGGATGATCCGTCCCGGCAGTCCCGTCAGGCACTCGAGCAGGGCGTCGCGCTCGGCCTCCAGGCGCGCCGGGTCGTCCAGCATCAGCAGGTTGCTCAGCCACAGGGTCAGGCAGTCGACCAGCAGGCAGCGCCCCTCGCCGGCCTGCTCGCCCAGCACCCGGGCCAGCGCCAGGGGTTCCTCCACCAGGGTCCAGTGGGCCGGACGCCGCGCCCGGTGCTGGGCGATGCGCGCGCTCATCTCGCCGTCCAGCGCCTGGCTGGTGGCGATGTAGGTCACCGCCAGGCCGGACTCGGCCGCCAAGCGCTCGGCCAGGCGGCTCTTGCCGGAACGGGCGCCGCCGAGAATCAGGTCGATCATGACTTCTCCTTGGGCTGCGCCATGCCGCACAGCTCGCGCAGCCTGGCGGTATCCAGATGGGCCTCGACCAGGTCGGCCAGGCGTTCGATGTCGCGTTCGCGCAGGGCCTGGTAGTCGACCTGCTGTACCTCGCGCAGGCCGGCCCAGCGCAGCAGCGCGCTGCAGGCCGGGCCCGACTCGAACAGCCCGTGCAGGTAGGTGCCGAGCACCCGGCCGTCGGCGCTCAGGGCGCCGTCGCTGCGGCCGTCGTCCAGGTGCACGGCGCCGTTCAGGCCGGCACCGCGGCTGACTCCGGCATGGATCTCGTAGCCGGACACCGGCGCGTCTTCCAGGCACAGGCGGCCGCGGACGTTGCGCAGCTGCTTCTCGGGCTCCAGCACGGTGGCGAAATCCAGCAGGCCCAGGCCGTCGCTGCCGCCCGCGGCGCCCTCCAGGCCATGGGGGTCGTCGAGGCGCGTGCCGAGCATCTGCAGGCCGCCGCAGATGCCGAGCAGCTTGCCGCCGTAGCGCAGGTGCCTGTGGATGGCCGCCTCCCAGCCCTGCGCGCGCAGGAAGGCCAGGTCGGCGCGCACGCTCTTGGAGCCGGGCAGGATGATCAGATCGGCGGCCGGGATCGCCTGGCCGGGGCCGACGAAGCTCAGCTCGACCTGGGGGTGCAGGCGCAGCGGGTCGAAGTCGGTGTGGTTGCTGATGCGCGGCAGCACCGGCACCACCACCTTGAGCACCTCGCCGGTCTTGGTCGCCTGGCGCTGATCGATGGCGTCCTCGGCTTCCAGATGAAAATCCATCAGGTAGGGCAGCACACCGAGCACCGGCTTGCCGGTACGCTGTTCCAGCCAGTCCAGACCGGGCTGCAACAGGGCGATGTCGCCGCGAAAGCGGTTGATCACGAAGCCCTGGATGCGCGCCTGCTCGCTCTCGGAGAGCAAGGCGAGGGTGCCGACCAGGTGGGCGAACACCCCGCCCTTGTCGATGTCGGTGATGAGGATCACCGGGCAGTCCACCGCCTCGGCGAAGCCCATATTGGCGATATCGCCGGCGCGCAGGTTGATCTCCGCCGGCGAGCCGGCGCCCTCGACCATCACCACCGGGTAGGCGGCGGACAGGCGCTGGTGCGACTGCAGCACCGCGTCCATGGCCACCCGCTTGTAGTCGTGGTAGGCGGCGGCATCCATGCTGTCGATGGCGCGGCCGTGGATGATCACCTGGGCGCCTATGTCGCTGTTGGGCTTGAGCAGCACCGGGTTCATGTCGGTGTGCGGCGCCAGGCCGGCGGCCTGGGCCTGCACCGCCTGGGCGCGGCCGATCTCGCCGCCGTCTTCAGTCACAGCGGAATTGAGCGCCATATTCTGCGGTTTGAACGGCGCCACCGCCACGCCCTGGCGCCTGAGCCAGCGGCACAGCGCGGTCACCAGGGTGCTCTTGCCGGCATCGGAGGTGGTGCCCTGGACCATCAATGTCGTCATGCCGAGTGCTCCTTGAATGCCTGTAATGCCCGCTCCAACCGAGTCCAGCCCGCTTCGTCCGGCGGCAGGCCGAAGCGCAGGCTTGCGGGGGCCTGGAACAGGCGGGTGAGGATGCCCTGGGCGGCGAGAAACTCATGCAGTGCTGGCGCCCGCGGGTCGGCGCACCACTGGAACAGCGCGCAGCCACCGCTGGGCGGCCAGCCCCGGGCGCTCAGCAGCTCGGCCAGGTGCCGGCCATCGGCACGCAGGCGTCGGCGCTGTTCACGCTGGCCGAGCGGGTCCTGCAGCAGCACCCTGGCCAGGGCGCGCGCCGGGCCGTTGACAGTCCAGGGGCCGAGCAGCTCGTCGAGTCGATCCAACAGCGCCGGTTCGGCCAGGACGAAGCCCAGGCGGATACCGGCCAGGCCGAAGAACTTGCCGAACGAGCGCAGCACGATCAGCCCGGGCCGGTCGCAGTAGGCCGCCAGGCTGTGCTGCGGGGTGCAGTCGATAAAGGCCTCGTCCACCAGCAGCCAGCCGCCCCGCGCGGCCAGACGCCCGTGCCAGGCCAGCAACTGCTCGGGGGCGAAACGCTGTCCAGTGGGATTGTTCGGGTTGACCAGCAGCAGCACGTCGAGCGCTTCGAGCTGCCGGTCGATGGCGTCGCCGTCCAGTTGCAACGACTCGTGGCCCTCGCGCGCCCAGGCCGCGGCATGCTCGGCGTAGGCCGGCGCGAGCAGGCCGACCCGCGAGCGCTCGCGCAGCCGCGGCAGGGCCTGGATCGCCGTCTGGGAACCGGCCACCGGCAGCAGGCTGACGGCACCGTAATAATCGCGGGCGGCCGCCTCCAGGCCGTCGTCCGCCTCGGGCAGGCGGGTCCAGGCGCTCGCGGGCACAGGCGGCAAGGTCCAGCCATAGGGAGCGATGCCGGTGGACAGGTCCAGCCAGTCGCCCAGGGGGATGCCCTGGCGCTGCGCCGCCGCGCGCAGCCGGCCGCCGTGCTCAAGCAAGGAGCACCTCCAGCACCAGCAGCAGCGCCAGCCACAAGGCCACGCCGCCGTACACCAGGTTCAGCGCCCGCTCGATATCCCGCGCCCGCGGCTCGGCGCCCTCGCCCAGTGGCGGGCGCCACTCCTCGCGGCCGTGGTAGATGGCCGCGCCGCCCAGGCGCACGCCCAGGGCACCGGCGCCGGCGGCCATCACCGGGCCGGCGTTGGGGCTGTCCCACTCTGGCGCCTGACGCTGCCAGCAGCGCAGGGCCAGGGCGGTGCGGCCGAGCAGCGCGTAGCTCAGGGCCACCAGGCGCGCCGGCAGGTAGTTGAGGGCGTCGTCGATCTTCGCCGCGGCCCAGCCGAAGCGCTCGAAGCGCGGGTTGCGATAGCCCCACATGGCGTCCAGGGTGTTGCTCAGGCGATAGAGCACCACCCCCGGCGCGCCGGCGACGAGGAACCAGAACAGCGCGGCGAACACCGCATCCGAGCCGTTCTCCAGCACCGACTCGGTGCCGGCGCGCGCCACCCCGGCGGCGTCCAGTTCGCTGGTGTGGCGGCTGACCAGATAGCCGACCCGCGCGCGCGCCAGCGGCAGGTCCCCCAGGCGCAGGGCCTGGGCCACCGGCAGGGCATGCTCGCCGAGACTCTTGAGACCCAGGGCGGCATACAGGGCGAGCACCTCCACCGCCCAACCGAGGCCCGGCAGCTGGGCCAGCAGCGCGGCCAGCAGGGTCAGGGGCAACACCGCCAGGCACCAGGCCGTGACCCCGTGGCTGCGCCAGCCGCGCCCGGCCGAATTGAGGCGCCGTTCGAGGCGTTCGGCCAGGCGGCCGAAGGCCACCAGCGGATGCCAACCCCTGGGCTCGCCGAATACGGCGTCCAGCGCCACCCCGGCGACCGCGCCGAACACCAGGCTCATGGGCCCGCCTCCACGCAGCCGCGGATCAAGGCGTGCAACTGACGCACGCCATCGGTCAGGGCGGCCGGGCCGGCCTGGAGGATGTCGGCGGATTTGATCTCGTGCAGCTGGCCGCTGCGCACCGCGGCGATGGCGTCCCAACCGGGACGGGCGGCGAGTTGCTCGGGGCGGAAGCGCTTGCCGCACCAGGAGCCGATGATCAGCTGCGGGTCGCGCCGCACCACCTCCTGCGGGTCCTCGATGATGCGCTCGCGGGCGCGCTTGAAGCGGCCCAGCTCGGCGAAACAGTCCTCGCCGCCGGCCAGCTCGATCAGCTCGCTGACCCAGCCGATACCGCTGATCAGGGGCTCGTTCCACTCCTCGAAATACACCCTGGGCCGCCGGGGCAGCTGCGCGGCGCTGGTGCGGATCGCCTGCAGCCCGGCCTGCAGTTCGGCGACCAGGCGGGCGGCGCGTTCGCGGGCATCCACCAGGGCACCGAGGGTCTCGATCATGTGCAGGATGCCGGCGATGTCGCGCTGGTTGAACAGGTGTACTTCCAGGCCCTCGCGCGCCAGCTCGGCGAGGATATCCGCCTGCAGGTCGCAGTAGCCCAGCACCAGGTCGGGTTGCACGGCGAGGATCTTGTCGATCCGCGCGGTGCTGAAGCCGCTGATCTTCGGTTTGTCCCGACGCGCCTGGGGCGGGCGCACGGTGAAGCCGGAGATGCCGGCGATGCGCTGCTGCTCGCCGAGCAGGTAGAGGGTCTCGCAGGTCTCGGTGGACAGGCAGGCGATGCGTTGCGGGCCTTTCATGACGCTCCCCATTGGTCCTCGAACAACAGCTCGCTCAGCGCTCGCGGCTCGGTCCAGCCCTGCTGCACCAGCATCGGCGCCTCGTAGAAGGCCGTCACCGGCCCCAGGCACAGCAGCGCCAGCGGCTGGCTGCCGGGCGGCATGGCCAGCAACTCGGCCAATGCCTGGGGCTCGAACAGCGACACCCAGCCGAGCCCCAAGCCCTCGGCGCGGGCGGCCAGCCAGAGATTCTGAATGGCGCAGGCCACCGAGGCCAGGTCCATCTCCGGCATCGTGCGACGACCGAACACATGGGCCTCGCGCTTGTCCATCAGGGCCGCCACCAGCAGCTCGGCGCAGTCGCCGATGCCCTCGACCTTGAGCCGCATGAAGGCGTCGCCGCGCTCGCCCAGGGCCTCGGCGGTGCGCTGTCGCTCGGCCTCCACCAGGGCCTGGATGGCCTGGCGCAGTTCCGGGCGGGTGATGCGGATGAACCGCCAGGGCTGCATCAGGCCGACGCTGGGTGCCTGGTGCGCCGCCTGCAACAGCCGCGCCAGCACCTCGGGTTCGACTCGCCCGCCGGAGAAGTGACGCATGTCACGGCGCTCGGCGATGGCCCGGTACACCGCCGCCCGCTCCGCCGCGCTGAAGGCCAGCTCGCTCATGGCTGGAACAGCTCGGCGGCGGCCGCGGGATCCGACGGCAGGTAGAAGTGGATGTAGGAGGCGGTCAGCCGCCCCTGGCGGTACACCGCCTCGGCGGTGCGCCGGTAGTTCGGGCACTCGCCCCGGGCGATGGGCGTGAGCTCGCAGCTCAACGCCGAGTGATGGAAGGTATGGCCACGCAGGCGCCCGCCGGGCAGCTGGACTTCCTGCAGGGCCAGGGCGGTCAGGCGCGGTTGCAGGGTCGCCTCGCCGGGCAGCAGGCCGAGCATCCGCCCGCTCTGCCCCTGCTTGTCGGTGAGCCTGTCGAGCAGGTAGAGCATGCCGCCGCATTCGGCGTGGATCGGCTTGCCGGCCTGATGGTGGGCACGGATCGCCTCGGCCATGGCCTGGTTGGCTTCCAGGTGCGCCAGGTGCAGCTCGGGATAGCCGCCGGGCAGATAGAGGCTGTCGACCTGCGGCAACCGGCTGTCTGCCAGGGGCGAGAAGAAGCACAGCTCGGCGCCCAGCGCCCGCAGCAGGTCCAGGTTGGCCTGGTAGAGGAAGGCGAAGGCGGCATCCAAGGCCACGCCGATGCGCACCCCGGCCAGCAACGCGTCGACCCGCCGCGCTTCGGGCGCGGCGAACGCCACCGGCGGCGGCAAGGCCACCTCGGCGCTGGCGGCCAGGGCGTCGGCGGCGGCGTCCAGGCGCGCATCCAGATCGGCCAGTTCCTCGGCCTGGACCAGGCCCAGGTGGCGGCTGGGCAGTTCCACCGCGGCGCTGCGCGGCAAGGCGCCGTACCAGCGGATCGCTTCGGGCAGGGCGTCGCGCAGTATCTCGCCATGGCGGGCGCTGCCGACGCGGTTGCCGAGCACCCCGGAGAACGGCAGGTCCGGCTGGAAGCTGGCCAGGCCGTGGGCCAGGGCGCCGAAGGTCTGGGCCATGGCCGAGCCGTCGATCACCGCCAGCACCGGCACGCCGAAGCGCCGCGCCAGATCGGCGGCCGAGGGGCTGCCGTCGAACAGGCCCATCACCCCCTCGATAAGGATCAGGTCGGCCTCCCCCGCCGCCTGCCACAGCAGCCGGCGGCTCTCGGCCTCGCCCACCATCCACAGGTCCAGCTGGTACACCGGCGCGCCGCTGGCGCGGGCGAGGATCATCGGGTCGAGAAAATCCGGCCCGCACTTGAACACCCGCACCCGCTTGCCCTGACGCGCATGCAGCCGCGCCAGGGCGGCGGTGACCGTGGTCTTGCCCTGGCCCGAGGCCGGCGCGGCGACCAGCAGCGCCGGGCAGCTTCTCTCACTCACCGCGGCCTCCCGTCGACCAATGCGCTGCGCGCGAGGAAGCGCCGCGCAGACAGTACAAAGGGTACGGCAAGTGGCGCTGACGAAGCGCCCGGTGCATTGGGGGCGGGAGCATCAGAATTCCACGCCCTTCTGCGCCTTCACCCCGGCCTTGAAGGCGTGCTTGACCAGGCTCATCTCGGTGACGGTGTCGGCCGCCTCGATCATCCCCGGCGGGGCGCCGCGGCCGGTCACCACCACGTGCTGTAGCAGCGGCCGCGCCTCGATGTCGGCCAGCACCGTCTCCAGCTCCAGGTAGCCGTACTTGAGGGCGATGTTCAGCTCGTCCAGCACCACCAGGCCGATGGCCGGGTCGCCGAGCAACCGACGCGCCACCGCCCAGGCCTCCTGGGCCTTGCGGATGTCGCGCTGGCGGTCCTGGGTTTCCCAGGTGAAGCCCTCGCCCATCACGTGGTAGCTGACCTCCTCGGGGAAGCGGCGGAAGAAGGCCTCCTCGCCGGTGCTGGCGGCGCCCTTGATAAATTGCACGACCCCCACTTTCATCCCGTGGCCCAGGGCCCGGGCGACCATGCCGAAAGCCGAGCTGCTCTTGCCCTTGCCGTTGCCCGTGTGCACCAGCAGCAGGCCGTATTCGTCCTGGGCCTGGGCGATCTTCTCGTCGATCAGCGCCTTCTTGCGCGCCATGCGCGCCTTGTGCCGCGCGTCGCGCTCCATCGACTCGCTCATCCCTGCACCTCCGTGCGGCGCTGCGTCAGTTGCCAGGAGCGGGCTCCGACGTAGAGCAGCGCCGCCAGGCCGATATAGAGCGCCAGGTTACCCAGGTAGCGCGGGTAATAGACGGCGATGCGCTCGGCCAGCAGGGCCAGGCTCGGCTCGGCATAACGCCCGGAGAAGAACAGGAAGCCGCCGCCGGAGAACAGGTAGGCGACGAAGGCGCCCAGCGCCACGGTCGCCGCCAGCAGCGCCAGGCTCTGCAGGCTGTCGCGGTGCCAGCCGGCGTACAGGCGGCCAGCCAGCCACAGCGAGCCGTAGGCCGGCACCAGCAACCAGTAGGCCGGCGACAGGCACCAGTCGCTGACCCCGGCCCACTGCATGGCGGCGAAATCCAGCAGCGAGGCCTCGACGAACAGCGCCGGGAACACCCAGCGCGGCGTCAGCAGCACGCCGGCGAGGAAGAA
The DNA here is from genome assembly GCF_051904775.1 of Pseudomonas sp. MBLB4123. Taxonomy (NCBI): domain Bacteria; kingdom Pseudomonadati; phylum Pseudomonadota; class Gammaproteobacteria; order Pseudomonadales; family Pseudomonadaceae; genus Pseudomonas; species Pseudomonas sp. MBLB4123. The sequence continues at coordinate 457,603 of NZ_CP196711.1, read as the reverse complement.
CACCGCCCAGGAGGCGCTGGGCAGGTTGACCGAGGCGAAGTGATGGCCGCGGGTCATGGCCAGCAACGCCGCCAGGGCGAGGCCGAGCAGCAGTTGCAGGGAGGGTGACAGCTTGGGCATGGGGGTTCTCCTGGTGAGGGCGCCGACGGGTCAGCCCGTCGGCGCCGGGGGGATTACAGCGCCTGGTAGCGCACCGTCAGGTAGAGCGCCTGGCCGGGCTGGTTGAAGCCCTCGGCGGTCTCGTAGTCGGCGTCCAGCAGGTTGGCCACGCGAGCCTGCAGGCGCCATTCGGGGTCGATGCGGTATTCGCCGCGCAGATCCAGGGTGGCGAAGCCGGACAGCTCCCTGGTGTTGGCCAGGTCGTCGTAGCGCTGGCCTTCGGCATGCAGGCTGGCACCGAGACTGAAGGCGCCGAGGCGGCGATCCAGCTCCAGGTTGAACAGCTGCTTGGCGCGGCGCGCCAGCTCGTTGCCATCGTTGGCCCCGGAAGAACGGTTCTCCGGTTCCAGCAGCGTGTAGTTGGCGCTCCAGTCCCAACCGAGCAGCTGGCTGGCCAGCACCAGCTCGACGCCGCGGATGCGCGCCTCGGCGACGTTGGCCGGCGCCCGGATGCTCGAATCGTAGGCGATCAGGTCGTCGATGACCGTGCGAAAGGCATTGATAGACCAGTGGCCCCAGGCGTGCTGGCCGGCCAGACCGGCCTCCAGACTCTTGGAGGTTTCCGCGTCCAGGTCCGGGTTGCCATAACCCGGGAAATACAACTCGTTGAAGGTCGGCGCCTTGAACGCGGTGCCGTAGCTCAGGGTCGCCCGCAAGGCATCGCTCAGGGCGTAGCCGTAGCCGAGGTTGCCGGTGTCGTGCTGGCCGAACTGCTGGTTGTCGTCGCGACGCAGCGCCAGCTGCCAGTCGTGCCGGCCCGCTTCGCCCAGGTACTGGGCGAAGGCGCCCTTGTTGTCCCGCGAGTCCTCGGCGTAGGCGGTGCTGCCGTTGACCTCGTCGTGCTGGTAGTCGGCGCCCAGGGTCAGGGTATGGCCGGGTGCCAGGCTCAGGTCGTTCTGCCAGCTGACGCTGTCGCGGCGGCTGTCGAAACGCGAGTAGAAGGCGCCGTCCTGGAAGGCATCGGACTTGTCTTCGCTGCGCCCGGCCTGCAGGGTCACCAGCCAGGGCTCCAGGGGGGCGAAGCGCGCGCGGGTGCCCAGCACATTCGACTCGCCGTCGGCATGGGCGTGGAAACCGCTGGTGCGCCGGCGGTTGACCTGGTCGTAGTCGTTGTGCGACTTGGCCCGCAGCAGATTGGCGTCCAGCTCCAGGCCGTTGGCGAAGCGGTAGCCGGCGCTGAGCGCGGCAGACAGGTTGCGGTAGCCGTCGGCATCGTCCTCATAGCCGCTGGCGTCCATCGGCTTGGCGTTGAGGCCGTCGGTGTCCGCACCGCTCACCCCCAGGCTGTACCAACCCTGGCCATCGCCACCGGTGACCCCGACGCTGCCGCTGTAGCTGTCGTGGGTGCCGTAACCGGCGGAGAAGAACGGCTTGGCGCCGGCGCCTGAGCCCTTGCGGGTGAAGATCTGGATCACCCCGCCTATGGCCTCGGAGCCGTACAGGCTGGACCGCGGCCCGCGTACCACCTCGATGCGCTCGATCAGCTCCAGCGGCAGGTCCTGCAGGGCCGTGGCGCCGGCGGTCACCGAGCCGACCTTGATGCCGTCGATCAGCACCAGTACATGGTCGGACTCGGTGCCGCGCATGAACAGCGAGGTGTGCTTGCCCGGACCGCCGTTGTTGGCGAAGGACAGGCCCGGCACGCGCTTGAGCAGTTCGGGCACCGAGGCCGCCTGGCTCCGCTCGATCTGCTCGCGATCGAATACCGTGACCGCCGCCAGGCTCTGCTCGGCGGTCTGCGCGGTGCGGGTGGCGGTCACCACCTGGTCCTGCAAACGGTTGGGCTCGCCCGCCTGGGCCTGGGAAATACTGGAAACGCCGCACAGCAGGGCCGCTGCCGGGGTCAGAAGGGACTTACTCATTGTATCTGCATGCTCCGTCGCACCCACCCGGGCGACTTAGGCCGATAAGGGCATACGGAGAGCAATGGACGGGCGGCTCGCCAACGACGCAGCCCACCCGCCAGACAACGCCCTCCGCGATGCCGTGGACTGCTACAGGCCGGTCTCCGGGCTCACGAGCGGCGATCCACCTGGGGATCGCCGGCCAGCGCACCTTCCCATGCCGGGGCACAGTGGTTGCAAAAGCGCTGGTTTGGCTCGTCTACCGTTGCGGGGGCAGCGTCGGAATTGCGGGCGTGAACACGCCGCGCGCACCGACTTCCCTGTTTCACCCCCGGACGCGCAGCGTCGGGGGCACCTGAAGCAAGGCGCGCAGGGTAGTGGCTCGGCGCGGCAACGTCAAACGACGGCGCATCGCCTGGAGCCGGCCCCTCCTGCGCCTCACTGGCCGATCAGGATCAGCTTGCCGGTCTGCGGGTCGCGATAGACCTGACCGACGCTCTCCAACCCCTCGCCGCCCTGGCCCTTGAGGCTGTCGGGCAGGGCCGGCAGCTCGCGGCCGCGCTCAACCGGCAGCGGCTGCCGGCGCGCCTCGAGCCGGGTCAGCAGGTCGGTCTGCGCCACCAGCGCGGCGATCAGGCCGCAGGCGAACACCAGCACCACGTCGACCAGATTGGCCAACGGGCCGAGGGGGTCGTCGTCGCCCGCGGCGAAACGGCTAGAGCGCCAGCGCCGGCTCATCGGCCCGCTCCTCGCCCGCCCGGGCCTCGCACCGGTCCAGCAGCTCGTCGTACCAGCGCCGGCGCAGGCGCCCCAGGCCGAAGCCGAGCAGCCCGGCGAGCAGGCCGAACACCGTGGTGTCGAAGGCCACTCGCATGGCCACGCTGAGGATCTGCACATTGCCCTCGCCCAGGGCCGCCAGCCCGGGCCCCAGGGGGATCAGGGTGCCCATCAGGCCGAGCATGGGGCCGATGCGGGCGATCAGGTCGGCGCGGTCCAGGCGCCGGCGCGCGCGCCGCTCGATCTCCGCGACCGGCAAGACGCGCCAGCGGGCCAGGCCGCCGCAGCGCTCGCCGACGGCCACCCCGCAATCCCACACCGCCACGGCCAGCAGGGCGAACAGGCCGAGGGTGACCGGCTGCAGCAGCCAGCCGACCAGCAGGTGCAGCCAGGTGAATACTTGACTGTCGAACATCCTTAACCTCCTACCGAAATACGTGGACCGCGGCCGCGCCAGACGCCCAGGGCGAGCAGGCCGGCCAGCAGCGCCAGGGCGAACCAGAATGCCTGGCTCAGGGCTTGGGGCTCGCCTTGGGCGGCGCCCGATTCGGCGGCGGGCTCGGCCTGCGGCGCCTGGATCTCGCTGAGAGTGTTCGGCGCCGGCGCCGGCTCGTACTGGATGCGCGCCGCCTGCAGGCGCTGCTGCAGGGCTGTGCGCAGCTCATCCGGCAGCTGCGGCAGCAGCCACTGCAGCATCGGGTGATCCGGCCGGGTGTGGCCGCTGCCGGGCAGGCCGTGGGCGACCACCAGGCGGGCGAACTGTTCGCCGAGCTGCTGGCGGGTGGCCGCGTCGGCCTGCCAGAACTCCTTGTGGATGGCCACCAACATGATCGCCAGCATGTTGCTCTTCACGTGCACGTTGGCGCCCTGCTCGAGGAAGTCGTCCAGGCCGACGTCGTAGCGGTCGTCGACATACACCGCCTTGACCTCCTCCCAGGCGCTGCCCTTGATGATCTCCGGGTTGGTCACCTGCCAACCCCAGAGGTATTCGAGGAACTCGCTGCCCATGGTCCGCGCGCCGGCGTAGTCGTGCTGCATCAGCGCCTCGATCCAGGCCGGGTTGAGGAAGCGCCCGCGCAGCTCGGCCAGCAGCGCCTGCTGCAGCGGCTCCAGGCGCACCCGCGCCGGGTCGTTGTGCCAGCTGACGAAGTTCTCCGGGGTGCTGCCGGAGACCTGCTCCACCGCCAGGCTCAGGCCGCCCAGGTAATCGAAGGAGTCGTTGTTGTCGAGCAGGCCGTAGAGGTTGCTGGAACGGCCGAGGTAGGTGCGGCGCACCGTCTTGAGGTTGTCGCGGAACACCTCCTGCACCGGCTCGCCCTGGTGGCGCAGGCCGTAGGCGTGGCCGAGGCGGCTGACATAGGCCTGGGCCAGCTCGCCGCGCTGCTGCCAGCTGCCGGAGCGCTCCACCAGACGATTGATGCCGGCGCCATAGGCCCCCGGGGCCACGCCGAACAGGCGCAGGGCCGCCAGACTGCCGGCCTGCTCGGCACCGAGACCGGCCTCCAGGCGCCGCGCCGCGTCCGTCACCCAATGGGCGGCGACGCGGTTGACCGCCAGGCTCTCGCTGCCGCCGCCGGCCGCCGCACCGAGGGGCTCCAGGGCCGCGGCCAGGGCCGGACGCAGCGCCGGGTAGTCGCGGCGAATGGTTGCGGCGGCGCCGTCCAGGGCCAGCAGCACCGCACGTTCGAGCAGCGCCAGCTGGTCGGCGTAGAGGTCGCGGAACAACCCGGAGGTGGTGAACAGCAGGTCGCGGCGCTCCTCCCCCGCCGCCAGGGGCCGACGCCGGATGCCCTGGACGATGCCACGACCGTTCCACTGTGGCTCGACGCCGAGCAGGTCGAGGCCGAAGGCGATCATCGCGCCTTCGTCGCGCACCGTGTCCGAGGCCCAGAGGATCACCGCCTCGCGGCCCTCGGCGGCGAGCGGCCGCTGCCGCGCCTGCTGCGCCATCTCGCGGCCGATGCCCCAGCCGATGCGGCTGGGCAGCAGGCTGCTGTCCAGGGCGTGGAAGTTGCGCCCGGTGGGCAGCGCCTGCGGCGTGCGGATCGGGTCGTTGCCCTTGCCGGGGGCGACGAAGCCGCCGTCCAGGGCGCGCAGCAGCGCCGCCATCTCGGCCGCCGGCGAGTCGACCAGGGCCTGGCGATGGCCCGCCCCGGCGGCGCCCATGGAGGTCAGCAGGGTCTGCACCGCCTCGGGCCGCCAGGGCTTGCCGAACACGTGCAGGCCCATGGGCATGAAGCGTTCCTGGATGTTGGTCAGGTAATGGCCGACCTCGTGCACCAGCAGGTCGTCATCGACCTGCTCGAAGTCGATGCCGCGGGTGACCAGCACCTCGGCCATGGATTCGCGCAGCTCCGGCTCCAGGCCGGCACTGCCGATCAGGCGCTTGATCTCGGCGATGGTGGCGCGCCGTGCCGGCCCCTCGCCCTGGCCGGCACCGGCCTCGAAACTCTCGATCAGCTGGCGCAGCTTGAGCAGGTCGTCGTACAGCGGCGTGGCCACCAGCGGCGGAGTCAGGTGGTCGATCATCACCGCCAGGCCGCGGCGCTTGGCCTGGATGCCCTCGCCGACCCCGTCGACTATGTAGGGGTAGATGCTCGGCAGGTCGCCGAGTATCTGCGTCGGATAGTCCTCGTCGCTCAGGCCCGCCCGCCGCCGCGGCAGGAACTCGTAGGTGGAGTGGCGGCCGAGGTGGATCAGCGCGTCGGCACGGAAACCCTCGCGCAGCCAGTGGTAGAAGGCCAGGTACTGATGCGGCGGCGGAAACACCAGGTTGGCGTGCAGCAGCTCCTCGTCCACCTCCCAGCCGCGCGGCGGCTGCGGGCCGACGAACACCTTGCCGAAGCGCAGCCCCGGCAGCAGCAGGCGGCCGTCGTGGACCATCACCCGCCCCGGGCCCTCGCCCCAGCCGCGCAGGCCCTCGATGCCGGTCGCCGCCAGCGCCGCGATCAGTCGCTCGGCCTGGGCCCAGTCGGCCTGGGTCGGCTGCGCCACGGCCGCCCGGTACAGCGCCTCGAGCTGCGCCAGCAGGTCCAGGGCGCGGGCCCGCGCCGGGTGCTCGACGCCATCGAGCACGTGGTGCAGCTCGCTGGAGCCGCTGGCCAGGATACCTGCGGCGATCTGCAGCTCGGAGGCCGCCAGGGCCCGGCGCAGCTGGGCGTGCCAGTAACCCAGGGGGCCCTGGACCATCTCCGCCTGCAGCGCGGCCGGCAGCGTGGCGAACCAGTCGCGGTATTCCTCAGCGCCCAGGCTCTGCACCTTGCCGGCCATCTCGGCCAGGGCGTCGCCCTGCTCCGGCAGGTTGACGCCGCGCTCCTGCAGCAGTTCGAGCAGCGCCGCGGGGCTGTCCGGCAGCGGCCCGGTGTCGTAGCCCTCGGCCTGCAGGCGCTGGAGGATGTGCCACAGCGACTGCGGCACGTCGAGGTTGTCCGCGCCGATGTTGTGCCGCCCCGGCGGGTGGTTGTAGTAGACGATCGCCAGGCGCTTGTCGGCGTTGGCCGTGCGCTGCAGGTGTCGCCAGCGCTGGATGCGCGCGCTCATCGCGGCGACCTGGTGCGGCAGCGGCTCGCCGATGGCGAAGCGGATGCCGGACAGCGGGTCGAGCTGGCGCTCGCGCCAGGCCGCCAGCACCATGGCCTGGCTGGTGCCTTGCAGCTCCGGCATGGCCAGCTGGTAGTGCACCTTGTCGCGCGCCAGGCCGTCGCTGGACAGCTGCCAGGCCGCCTCGCTGCGGTCCTCCAGGCGCAGGCCCTTGAGTACCGGCACGTTCAGCTCGCCGAGCAGCTCGGTGACCTGCTCGCGGTGCTCGCCGCCGCCGATGACGAAGTCCTGCAGGGCGACCACCGCCGCCAACGGCGGGTGCTCGCCCTCCTTGAGCCAGCGCACCGCCTGCAGGGAGCCCGCGCCCCAGTTGGCGAACAGGCTGACGCAGGCCAGACCGGCCTCGCCCAGGGTCCGGCACAGCGCATCGTTGAGCGCCTGGTCGCCGGCGCGGTCGGCGCGCCCGTGGTCGACCAGCGCCACCAGGGCGTCGCCGCGCCAGCGCAGCTGCTCGGCGCTGCGCAGCTCGCCGTCCTGGTAGAAGCGCAGCGGCGCCCGCTCCCTGGCCGGTGCCACCGCCACCTCGGCGTCCACCCGCGCCGCCAGCCAGGCGAGCAGACCGGCGATGTTCTCGCTGCCGCCGGCCAGCCAGTAGCTGCGCGCGCTCAGCCAGTCGGCCTGGCGCGGGTGTTCGCGCTGCTGCGCCTGCAGCCAGGGGGCCAGCGCCCCGCCCGGCTTGGCCGCGCCCAGGCGCTCGGCCTCTTCGCGGGAGGCGAACAGCGGCCGGCCGGCGGCGCGGCTGAGCTGCACCAGGCCATGGTCGCTGTGCAGGACGAACAGCTCGGCGGCTGCCGCCCGGCCCAGCAGGGGCCGCAGACGCTCCACCTCGGCGCCGAAGATGCCGGCGCCGAACAGCACCTGGCCCGCATCCAGCCACTGCGCCAGGGCGGCATCGTCCAGCTCGGCCAGCTGCTCGGGGGTCCGCGCGCTGACCCGCTGGCCGGGATACTGGCGCTGGAACTGGGCGACCGCCGCGGCGAACTCGGCGGCGCTGTAGGCGGAGACGATGGCGTTGATCTGCGCCGCACCGGCCAGCGGCGCGCTCAGCGCCAGGCAGGCGGCCAAGGCCAGGCGCCGGCTCAGGGAAAGGGCGCGCGTCAGGAAGGACGCAGGCCGTGGAAGGGACATGCTCATGTCGTAATAGCTCCGCCGCGCTCACCCGCGCGGCCCAGACCGCAAGAGGCAGACGGAGGAACGACGACGCATGGGCCACGACAAGGGCGCGGCCCACCCGCCGGACAACGCCCTCCGCGATGCCGTGGACTGCGACAGGCCGGTCTCCGGGCTCACGAGCGGCGATCCATCTGGAGGATCGCCGGTCCGCGCACCTTCCCGTGCCGAGGCACAGTGGTAAAAAGCGCGGGTTTGACTCGTCTACCGTTGCGGGGGCAGCGTCGGCATGGTTGGCGTGAATACGCCGAACGCACCGACTTCCCTGTTTCACCCCTCGAGCACGCGGCTGGGGGCACCTGTTGCAAGGCGCGCAGGGTAGAGACAGGCCGGCGGGGCGTCAATGCATGGGGGCGCCCGATGCCTGCCGCAACGGGAGCTAAGCTTCTACCTCCCCTTACTCGTCAGGAGCGTTGCGATGAAATACCGAGGAAGCTGTCACTGCGGCCAGGTGGCGTTCGAGGTGGAGGGCGAGATCGCCGGGGCCATGGCCTGCAACTGTTCGATCTGCCAGCGCAAGGGTGCCTTGCTGTGGTTCGTCCCGCGGGACCGGCTGAGCCTGCTGACCCCGGACAGCGACGCCGCCACCTACAGCTTCAACAAGCATGTGATCCAGCACCGCTTCTGCCCGCGCTGCGGCATCCACCCCTTCGGCGAAGGCACCGACCCCAAGGGCAATGCCATGGCGGCGATCAATATCCGCTGCCTGGAAGGCATCGACCTGGACGCCGTGCCGGTTCAGCAGTTCGACGGCAGGGCGCTGTAGAGCGGCCACAGTCGCACCGGAGACAAAAAAGCCAGGCCGCCGGGGCCTGGCTTTCCGACTTGGTGGACCGAAGGAGGATCGAACTCCCGACCTCCGCATTGCGAACGCGGCGCTCTCCCAGCTGAGCTATCGGCCCTTGATGGGGTTGAATCTAGCCTCCTGCGCCGCACCCGACAACTGCCGCCGCGTATTCACCGACGCCCTCACAGATCCTCGGGCAGGGCCGCGGTCCAGATGCGCTTGAGCGGCAGCTCGGACTTGATGCCTTCATCCAACGTGTCGTAGTGCAGGAACAGCTGCTCCAGCAGGTCGTCCTGGTTCCACAGGCGCAGACGGAAGAAGCTGGAGGCCAGCTCCTTCTGCACGTTGCTGCGGTAGCCGCCCCAGGCGACGAACAGGCCCTGGCCGGCGTTGAACTTGCTCATGGCGCCGAGCAGCTTGTCCACCGTGGGGCGGTCGATCAGGCCGGTGCCGGACTTCACCTCCACGCACAGGTTCTGCCCGCCGAAGCCCATCAAGCCGTTGCTGGCCAGGATATCCACGCCGCCGTCGGCACCATCACTTGTGCGTCTGTATTCCAAAACTGGCCGAAAACTCCTGTTTAGCGGTAGCCGTCGATGAATAGTGATTGCACCAGCTCTCCAAGCTCCCACTAGGCAGTCTTTGGTTGTCACCAGTCTGAATTCGGACTATATGTAGCCCACCGCACGCCAAACGCGCAGCTCTCTTGAAGGCAGCCATCCCCTTCCAGGACCGGCTCCCTTTCACCACCAGGAGACAACCATGAAAGTCCAGACAATCAGTTACCTGAAGCAGCACGCTGCCTCGCTGGATCTGAGCGAACCGATGGTGATCACCCAGAATGGCGTGCCGGCCTATGTGGTCGAGTCCTATGCCGAACGTAAACGCCGGGATGAAGCCCTAGCGCTGATCAAGCTGTTGTCCTTCGCCGAGCGCGATAAGGCCAAAGGCCGTTTGATTTCCGGCGACACCCTGCTGGAACGTTTGCAGCAGCGCAGCCCAGTTGCAGAGGGATCGACAGGGGCCTCTGCCGATGAGCAAGACGATTAGAATCGCCTATGCGAGCACTGCCGAAGAAAGCCTGGTTTCACAGATCCATCACCTGGCGCCCTACCATGGAGTACAGCGCGCGCAGACCAAACTGGTCGGGCTGATCAAAACCTTGGAGCAGCGCCTCAAGACCCACCCCCTGGCCGCACCGGTATGCCAGCAGGCCGCCTTGCTGGGCATCACTCATTACCGTGAACTGAATCTGGATGAGTACCGCATTCTCTATCAGTATGACGAGGCGGCCGGGTTGGTGATAGTCGCGCTCATTCTGCGGCAGCGCCAAAGCATCGAAGAACAACTGATCAATTATTGCCTAATGCGCTGACAGCAGTTAGCAGCGCCGTATTGTCCGCTCTGCGGTACCCACCTCAGTGCCGGGGCATGAACCCCGCCGGCTTGGCCGCCAGCCAGGCGACGAAGCTGCGCAGGCGCTCGTCGCTCAGCAGCGCCTCGCGGCTGTTGTAGGTCAGGGCCAGTTCCTTCTCGCCGAACAGCCGGTGGATCTGGTTGTGACAGGCACGGCAGACCCACAGGGTGGCGGTGATGCGCTCGTTCCTGGCATAGCGCTTCTGCACGTAGGGTTTGTCGTGCAGGGCCTTGGGGATCAGGTGGTGGCGAGTCAGCGGCGTGGCGCGGGCACAGAGCTCGCAGGCCTCAGGCTGGGGCGGCAGGCGAATCGGCTCGGCCATGGGTCCGTCAGCGCTTGCGGCACAGGGTCAGTCCGTCGCCCAGCGGCAGCAGGGACAGGTCGATGCGCGCGTCGTCGCGCAGCGCCAGGTTGAGCGCCTGGATGGCCCGGGTGTCGGCGCTATCCGGGCTCTGCTCCAGCACCCGGCCGCTCCACAGGGTGTTGTCGAACAGGATCAGGCCCCCTTGGCGCACCAGCCGCAGGGCCTGTTCGAAGTAGGCCGGGTAGTTGGCCTTGTCGGCATCGATGAAGATCAGGTCGATGCTGCCGGCCAGCCCCTCGGCCTCCAGCGCGGCGAGGGTCTCCAGGGCCGGCGCCAGGCGCTGCTCGATACGCCCGGCCAGACCCGCCTCGCGCCAGTAGCGCTCGGCCACGGCGTTGTAGTCGCCGGGGATGTCGCAGCAGATCAGCCGGCCGTCCTCCGGCAAGGCCTGGGCCATGCACAGGGCGCTGTAGCCGGTGAAGGTGCCGACCTCGATGAGCCGCTTGGCACCGGTCAGCCTGACCAGCAGGGCCATGAACTGGCCCTGTTCCGGGGCGATCTGCCACCGGGCATTGGCCAGCTGGGCGGTCTCGGCGCGCAGGCGCGCCTGCAGCGGCGTCTCGCGCAGGGATACATCCAGCAGGTAGCGGTAGAGGTCGTCGTCAAGGTTGAGGGTGCGGTTGGTCATGGGCGAAACCCTCTGCGCGTCAGGGATTGCGCGCCAGTTCGGCGCCAAACACGCGCTTGGCGTCCAGGTAGGTGCGCTGCCAGTAGCTGTTGCTCAGGCTGTCCAGGCGCACGGTGCCGCCGCTGGACGGGGCATGGACGAAGCGCCCCTCGCCGACATAGATGCCGGCGTGGCTGACCTGGCGCCCGCCATTGGTGGCGAAGAACACCAGGTCGCCGCTCTGCAGGGCCTCGCGGCTGGCGATGGTCGGCGCGCGCAGGGCACTGAGTTCGCGGGTGGAACGGGGCAGGCGGATGCCGGCGGCGTCGCGATAGACGTAGCCGATCAGGCCGCTGCAGTCGAAGCCGCCGTCCGGGGTGTTGCCGCCGTAGCGGTAGGGCGTGCCGACCAGGCCGAGGGCACGGAACAGGACGTCTTCGGAGCCGCCGTGGGGGCTACCGGTCGGTATCTGGATACTGGTGGGTGCGGGCGACTGGCTGGCACAGGCGCCGAGCAGCGCGAGGAGGACGAAGAGGGCGACACGAAGCGTGACGGGCATGTGCGAGGCAATCCTGGGCCTGGTTGCGCCCTACTCTGCCGTCTCGAGGCTTACCGCGCAACCTTCGAGGCCGCGCGGGCACTTCAGGGATGGCGCTCCTGCGCCTCGTCCGGCGCCATGGCCAGCACGCGCTTGGCCTCGAGGAAACTGCGTTTCCAGTAGCGGTCGTCCAGGCTGTCGACACGCACGCCACCGCTGCGGCGGCTGGCGGAATGGATGAACTGGTCATCGCCCAGGTAGATGCCGGCGTGGCTGACGCGGCCGCGGCCGTTGGTGCTGAAGAACACCAGGTCGCCCGGCTCCAGCTCGTCGCGTTCGACCAGCGGCGCGTCGATATTGATCATCTCGCGTGTGGAACGCGGCAGTTGCAGGCCCGCCTCTTCGCGGAACAGGTAGCCGATGAAGCCGCTGCAGTCGAAGCCCGACTTCACCGAGCTGCCGCCGAAGCGGTAGCGCGTGCCGACCAGCGACAGGCCATGGGACAGGATACTGTCGGCCAACTGGGGCATCTCGTAGGGCTGATCGTCGGTAAGGTCGGCGAGCTCTTGTTCTGTGGGCTCGGCATGGGAAGCCCCGGAAGCGAAGGTGTTGGATTTGCTGAGCGGACCGAATACGTCGGATTGGCTCTGGGGCGCCTGGCCGGCGCAGGCGGCGAGGAACAAGACCAGTGCAAGGGGCACGAGGGGTGCGAAGCGTTTGCGCATGGGCACGACCGTGTCGGGAATTCTGATAGGGCCGCGACTATGCCCTCAATCCGGACTATTTGCAAATTCTATGGGCGCACGATGTGACCCAGCAGTCTCGGCAGCACATCTAAGGCCCGCCCCTGCAGGTGGATATCGACCAGCTCGCTCAGATCGGTGCGGGCCGGATTGACTTCCACCGTCAGTCCGCCGGCCTGGCGGGTGCGCAACACCGGCTCGATGATGTAGGGGAAGCTGGCACTGGTGCCGACGCTCAGCACCAACTCGAAGCCCTTGCCCAGCTCGGTGTAGAGGCTGTCGACGGCGGCCTCCGGGAGCATTTCCTCGAACAGCACCACCGGCGGGCGCAGGATGCCGCCACAGCACCGGCAATGCGGGGGCAAGGGCCGCGCCAGGTGCTCGGCCAACTCGGCATCCTCGGCGCCGCAGGACTGGCAGAACAGCGGCGCCAGTTCGCCATGGATCTCGATCAGGCGCTCGACCGGGCTGCCGGCGGCGCGGTGGTAGCCGTCGATGTTTTGGGTCAGCAGCCAGCACAGGGGCTTGCGCCGCTGCAGCTCGGCGAGGGCGAAGTGACCGGCATTGGCCCTGGCGCCGAGGCAGGCCTTGCCCAGCTCGGCCAGGTACTTCCAGCACAGCGCCGGATCGCGCCGCAGCATGGGCCCGGACAGCGCCGCCTCGATCGGCAGCCCCTCGTCCGTGTGGCCGTTGTACAGGCCGCCGAGGCCGCGGTAGGTGGGCAGCCCGGAATCGGCGGACAGCCCCGCGCCGGTGATCACCAGGATGCGCTCGGCCCGGGCGATAGCCAGGGCGACCCGCTGGATGTCCGCCTCCATCCCCCCTCCTCGCTCAATGATTGACGGTATGGGCCAGCATCACCGACAGCTGGCACAGCGGCCGGCCGCTCTGGGCGTGCCACTGATTGAACGCCGCCTGCACCGCGGCCCGGTCCTTCTGGCTGGTGGGCGCCTTGTCGACTATGCCCTGGGCCTTGAGCGCGGCGACCATGTCGTTGGTGGGGATGAAGGTGTCCTTGCCGACCATGCGCAGCAAGCGCGGCGCCGACAAGCCCCCCAACTGGCTGCCGTGCTTGGCCAGGTACTGCCACAGGCCGACGATATCGGTCACCGGCCAGTCGGCGACCAAGGCGCCGAAGCCGCCCTGCTCCCGCCGCACATCGAGGATGAACTGGGCGTTGCGCGGCACGCTCTTGAGCTTGCCCAGGTGACGGATCAGCCGCGCGTCCTGCATCAGGTTCTCCAGGCGCTCGCCCCCCATCAGCACGACCTTTTCCGGGTCGAAGCCGAAGAACACCTCCTCGAAAGCCGGCCATTTGGCGTCCACCAGGCTGTGCTTGAGGCCGGCGCGGAAGATCCTCAGGCTGAGCAGCGACAGGTAGCGATCGTCACTCAGCGCGCGCAGCTGGTCCGCACTCGCCGGCTGCGGCAGCATGGCCTCCAGTGCCGCCGCCGAGCCGAAGCGGTTCAGGCAGTATTCGTTCAGCCATTGATAGTCGCGCATCGCTCGCCCTTGCCAGTTCCAGTGACCGCACAGGGTGCCTGCAACTCGCGCCTGCGCGCAATATTCCTGCGCCAAGGCGACGGCTCGCGCAAAGAGGCGAGCCCCCTGGCGGCACTTATCTACGCCGTTTAGCGGCGCCGGCGCCCTGGCTCGGCCTTGTTGTACTTGCGCGCGTGCGCACTCGACGCCGCCGCCTTGACCAGGCGCTGGAAGGTGGGGCATTCGGCGTGACTCGGGGCCGGGCAGGCCGCCGCATGGCGCAGCCCCCTGCTCATGGCCCGCAGCTGCTTGATGGCCCCATCCAGCTCCTCGGCCTTGGCCAGAAGCAACTGGCGATCGATTGCCGGCGCCCCGTCGGCGGCGAACATCGAGCGGATCTCATCCAGGGTGAAGCCCGCCGACTGACCGAGGGCAATCAGCGCCAGCTGATCCAGCACCCCCGGCGCAAAGCGGCGGCGCTCACCCTGGCGACCGAGGGAGGCGATCAGCCCCTTCTCCTCGTAGAAACGCAGGGTCGAGGCCGGCACACCGGCGCGCTTGGCGACTTCGGCAATATCCATGCGACACCTCTTGACTTCAAGTTCACTTGAACTTGTAGAGTCGAACCAAACCCTCCACGAGTCAAGCTGAACGAGGTCCTTATGACGCCACTCATGCAAGACATCGCCCTGACAGCAGGCATCGGCATCGGCGCGACGGCGGTCATGGACGCCTGGCTGCTGCTGTTGAAACGCCTGGGAATACCGACGCTGAACTTCGCCTTCGTCGGCCGCTGGGTCGCCCACCTGCTGCGCGGCAGGCTGGCCCACCCGGCCATCGCCCAGGCCGAGCCGGTCAGAGGCGAGCTCGCCCTGGGCTGGCTGATGCACTACGCCACCGGCATCGCCTTCGCCGGCCTGCTGCTGGCCAGCGAAGGCATGGCCTGGGCCCACAGCCCGACCCCGATGCCGGCACTGCTCATCGGCATGGCCACGGTCGCCATTCCCTTGCTGGTGATTCAACCGGCGATGGGCGCCGGCTTCGTCTCCCTCAAGACGCCCACGCCACTGCGCAACTGCTTCAAGAGCCTGGTCAACCACAGCGTGTTCGGCCTGGGCCTGTACCTGGCCGCCGTGCCGCTCGCCTGGCTGGGGCGATAAGCCCCTGTCGAACGTCCTCTTCCTAATCCAGGAGCACTTGCAATGAAGAAAGTCGCGGTCATCTACCACAGTGCCCACGGGCACACCGAACACATCGCCGGTCACGTGGCCGAAGGGGCGGGACTGGTGTCCGACACCGAGGTTCAACTGGTGCAAGCCCAGGCGCTCGCCGCCCGGCCGGATGAGCTGCTCGCGTTCGACGGCTACATCCTCGGTTCGCCCACCTACCTGGGCGGGGTCAGCGCACCGGTCAAGGCCTTCATGGATGCCACGGGAGGGCTGTGGCGCCACCAACAACTGCGCGGGCGGCTCGCGGCGGGCTTCACCGTGTCGGCGCTGCCGGCCGGCGACAAGCAATCGACCCTGTTGTCGATGTTCGTGTTCTGCATGCAACACGGCATGCTCTGGGTCGGCAATCCCACCCTGCCGGAGCAGCACCTGGGCGTGCCGTACGACGAGGCGGCGAATCGCCTCGGCTCCTGGTCGGGACTGATGGCCCAGGCCGACAAGGCCTCGGCCGCCGACGCGTTTGCGCCGGGGGATATCAAGACCGCGCGCCTGTTCGGGCAGAACTTCGCCGAGACGCTGCACCGCCTGCAGGGCAGCGGCACACGCCAGCACAGCACGGAGCCCCTCAGATGATCCCGCGCCAATACAGCCCACTGCTGTTCGCCCTGGTTCTCTCGGGGCTCATGTCGCTACTGGTCTCCGGCATCTCCACCTTCCGCGCCGTTGGCCCGATAGCCGGCTTCGGCACGCTGTGGCTCGGCGCCTGGCTGGCCGCCTGGTTGTTCGCCTTCCCCAGCGTGCTGCTGGTCACCCCGCTGGCCCGCGGGCTGGTCGAACGACTGGTGGAGAAGCCGTAGCCCAACCGACGCCCGGGGACAGTCCTGCGGGCCACAAAGAAAACCGGCTGCCCATGGCAGCCGGTCATCGATCACAGATTCATCACATCGAGGAAGCGTGGCGTGGCGCTGTCGTCGATCTTCAGGCTCTTGAAGTCGAACAGGTTGCGGTCGGCCAGCTGCGACGGCACCACGTTCTGCAGGGCGCGGAACATGATCTCGGTGCGCCCCGGCGTCTTGCGCTCCCACTCCTGGAGCATCTCCTTGACCACCTTGCGCTGCAGGTTCTCCTGGGAGCCGCACAGGTTGCAGGGGATGATGGGGAACTCCTTGAGCTTGGCGTAGGCCTCGATGTCGGCCTCGCTGCAATAGGCCAGGGGGCGGATCACCACGTTGCGCCCGTCGTCGGCGCGCAGCTTCGGCGGCATGGCCTTGAGGGTGCCGCCATGGAACATGTTGAGGAAGAAGGTCTCGAGGATGTCGTCGCGGTGATGCCCCAGGGCCATCTTGGTCGCACCGATCTCGTCGGCGAAGGTATACAGCGTGCCGCGGCGCAGGCGCGAACAGAGCGAGCAGGTGGTCTTGCCTTCCGGGATCTTCTCCTTGACCACCGAGTAGGTGTCCTTCTCGACTATGTGGTACTCGACGCCGATGGACTCCAGATAGGCCGGCAGCACGTGCTCGGGGAAACCCGGCTGCTTCTGATCCATGTTCACCGCCACCAGGTCGAACTTGATCGGCGCGACCTTCTGCAGGTAGAGCAGCACATCGAGCATGGTGTAGCTGTCCTTGCCGCCGGACAGGCAGACCATGACCTTGTCGCCGTCTTCTATCATGTTGAAGTCGGCGATGGCTTCGCCGGCCTGGCGACGCAGGCGTTTTTGCAGTTTGTTCTGGTTGACCGAGAGGGTGCCCATGGTGCGCTGAAGTCCGCATAGAAGTGCTAGAGCGCGACATTTTACGCAGAAAGCGCGGCACGCCCCACCCCATTGCCGGTGAAGTGTTAGGCTGCCCCCATGAACGACGCCATCGACCCCGAGCTGGAGCTCGCCGATCAACTGTTGCAACTGCTGCAGGCCGCACCTGCCGGACTCAGCGAATACGAGCTGATTCGGCAGCTCAAAGGCGGCCATTCGAGCCACATCCCCAATCTCCCCCTGCTCGACAACCTGGTGCTGTTTCGCACCCACTTCCTGGTGTTCAACGCCCTCTACCTGCTGCGCGAACGCCTGTGGGACGAGCAACGCGCGCACCTGGCCATCAGCCCGCTATGCGTCCAGCTGCAGCCCTATCGCGCCGGAGGCGCCGGGCTCAGCGAGCACGATCCGCTGCGCGACTATTACCTGGACCTGAACAACCTGCGCGACACCCGCGAGGACGATGTCCAGAAGCTGCTCACCAGCTTCTGGACCCGCATGCAGGGCGGCGAGGAAAAACAGGCGGCCCTGGAACTGTTCGAGCTGCACGACAGCCTGCAACCGCTCAACCTCGCCACCATCAAACGTCGTTACCGCCAACTGGTGAGCCAGCACCACCCCGATCGCGGCGGCAGTACGGAACGCCTGCAATCGATCAACAAGGCGATGGAAATTCTAGAGCGCTATTACGACTAATTCTTAGAGATCAATTTGCTCTAACACTACACCCCGCACGGCCTACACCCCTTGCCTATACTGCGACATACGGTCGCATAGGTTCGGCCTGGCACCCGGTGGCGCTGCTCACGCGCGCCGGGCGCTCCGCTGGGGGGCGATCGCTATAAAAATAGGAGGTGTTTGGCATGATCCATCATGTTTGGGGGCTCTTCACCCATCCTGACCAAGAATGGCAAGAAATCCGTGGCGAGGAAGAAACCATCAGCCACATGTATCTCACTCACATCCTGATCCTCGCGGCGATTCCCGCGATATCCGCGTATATCGGCACCACCCAGGTCGGCTGGTCGATCGGCGATCGAGCGCCGGTGATGCTGACCGAAGCCAGCGCGTTGCAAATGACCATCATGTCCTACCTGGCGATGCTCGCCGGCGTCGCGGTGATGGGCGCCTTCATCCACTGGATGGCGCGTACCTACGACGCCAGCCCCAACCTGACCCAGTGCGTGGTGTTCGCCGCCTACACCGCCACCCCGCTGTTCGTCGGCGGCCTCGCGGCGCTCTACCCGCACCTGTGGCTGGCCATGACGGTGGGCACGGTCGCCATCTGCTACACCGTCTACCTGCTGTACGTGGGCATACCGACCTTCATGAACATTCCCAAGGACGAGGGCTTCATGTTCTCCAGCTCGGTACTGGCGGTGGGGCTGGTGGTGCTGGTGGCGATGATCGCCTGCTCGGTGATCCTCTGGGGCTTCGGCGTCGGCCCGGTGTACACCAGCTAAGACTGCGAGGACGGCAAAGCGAAACCACCTGCGGGTGGTTTCGTCGTTTCAGGGCTGTGGATGGCGCCCCGCTTGGGCATAATCGCTGGCCCAGCCGAGAACCACCGCCATGCCCGAACGCCTCCATGCCCGTGTCGAGGCCTGTTACCGCCAGGCCGAAGCCTTCTTCAAGCGCCCTTTCAGCCGCCCGCAGGTGAGCTTCGAGCTGCGCGGACAGAAGGCCGGGGTGGCACACCTGACGGAGAACAAACTGCGCTTCAACCCGCAGCTGTACCGGGAGAATCGGGACGATTTTCTCAGGCAGACGGTGGCCCACGAGGTGGCCCACCTGATCGCCCACCAGCTGTTCGGCGCGGGCATCCAGGCCCATGGCGAGGAATGGCAACTGATCATGCGCGGCGTCTACGAACTGCCGCCGCAACGCTGCCACAACTATGAGGTGCAGCGTCGCCCGGTCAACCGTTTCATCTACCGCTGCACCTGCCCCCAGGGCGAGTTCCCCTTCTCCGCGCAGCGCCACAACCTGGTTGCCAAGGGGCGGCGCTACTACTGTCGGCGCTGCAAGGCGACCCTGAGCTTCACCGGCGAACAGCGCCTGGAGTGAGGCCGTTCGATAGCCGCCGCCGAGCAGTGGCGGCCCCGCTGCACGGGTCAACCAGGACTCTAGGCGAGCAGGCGTTGATAGACCTGCAGGTCGCCGGCAGAAAAGCAGCAGAAAATCACTTCCTCGATCATGGTGAGATCCCTGAGGGTTGCACGCACCGTATCCACGGCCGTGCGAGCCGCCAATTCCACCGGATAGCCGTAGACGCCCGTGCCGATGCTGGGAAACGCCAGCCTGCGCACCCCATGGGCGGCCGCCAGCTCCAGCGAGCGCCGATAGCAGGACGCCAGCAACTGCGGCTCCCCGCGCTCCCCGCCCTTCCAGACCGGGCCGACCGTATGGATGACGTGCCGGGCCGGCAGACGGTAGCCCTGGGTGATCTTGGCCTCCCCTGTCGGGCACCCGCCGAGTAATCTGCAGGCCTGCAGCAGCTCGGGGCCGGCGGCGCGATGAATGGCGCCGTCCACGCCGCCGCCACCGAGCAGGGAGCTGTTCGCCGCGTTGACTATGGCATCGACCCGCAGGGTGGTGATATCCGCGCGCATGGCACTGAGCTTGGCTGGCATGATCCGCATGACCTCCCGAGGCCGTCCCCTCAGCAAGTTTAGCGGCCCGCAGCGTGTTCGGCAGACCAAACGGTAGGCACCCATGCACATCGCCTCGCCCCTGGCACCAGAGCGCCGACTGCTTGACGCCAGAACAAGCATCTGCTAGCCGAACATCCTGGGTGCTATACTTTTCTGCGACTGCAGTCAGTGCGCAATCTGTCTCACGGGGGCAATTACCAACTGCAATTTTCACTCATCGGCTTCTGGATGGAGGGGTCTGAAGCAAACACGAGGTGGGAGGTGTGTCATGAATCGGCACTACTACATCAGTGACGATCTCGACGATCTTGAAACCGTTGAGAACGAGTTGGAAGCCAACGGCATCAGTACCGAACAAATCCACGTGCTCAGCGAGAAGGATGCCGACGTGGAGCATCATCACCTGCATGACGTGCCCTCCTTCATGAAACAGGATGTCGTGCACTCCGGGGAAATCGGCGCGCTGATCGGCGTGGTGCTCGCCGCCGTGGTCCTGGGCGGCGCCTATCTGCTGGGCTGGACCGCGTCGGCTGCGGGGTGGATGCCCTTCGTCTTCCTGGCCATAGTGCTGTTCGGCTTCTGCACCTGGGAAGGCGGTTTCTTCGGCATTCAGGTGCCGAACGCGCACTTCCGCAACTTCCGGCAGAAGCTCAAGGAAGGCAAGCACGTGTTCTTCGTGGATGTCGAACCCGAACAGGAGTCGGTACTGGACCGGATCATCCAGCACCACCCCTCCCTGAGGGACGCCGGCACCGGCGCGGCCTCGCCGCACTGGATAGTCGCCTGGCAGCAGAAATGGCATCAGTTCAAGCGCACCATATAGCCGGATAGTCGCCCCCGAATTGCTCCCGGATGGCCTTAGCGGTCAGCCGGCGGGGGCTTATGAGCCGAAGAAGAAGGCCCGACTGATGAAGATGTAATCCGCCTCGGCGGCCATCAACCCGACCAGTACCAGCAGGCACAACGGCGGCACCAGGATGGCATAGACCATCGCCAGACGCTCCCAGGCCATGTGCATGAAGATCGCGACGATCAGCCCCGCCTTGAGCAGCATGAAGACGATGATCAACGACCAGCGCAGATAGCCGGCGAAGTGGAAGTAGTCGACCATATAGGACAGGGTACTGAGGACGAACAGCAGCCCCCAGACTTTCAGGTACAGGTCGATCGGATGTTGCTGGCCCTGTGCATGCGCCATCGCCAAGCCTCCCTAGCGCCTCACCATAGATAGAAGAACGCGAAGATGAACACCCACACCAGGTCGACGAAGTGCCAGTAGAGCCCGGCGATTTCGACGATCTGATAGTTCCCGGAACGCTCGTAGTCACCGCGCAACACCTTCAGCGCCACGATGCTCAGGTAGAGCACCCCGATCGACACATGCAGGCCGTGAAAGCCGGTGATCATGAAGAAACTCGCGCCGAACTGCGCCGCACCCATGGGGTTGCCCCAGGGTCTGACGCCCTCGCTGATCAGCTTGCTCCACTCGAAGGCCTGCATGCCGACGAAGGTCAGGCCGAAGGCGGCGGTGGTCAACATCAGGGCCGCGGTTCTGACGCGGTCCCGGCGATAGGCGAAGTTGACCGCCATGGCCATGGTGCCGCTGCTGCTGATCAGCACGAAGGTCATGATGGCGATCAGGATCAGCGGAATCTCGGCCCCGCCTATGGTCAGGGCGAACACCTCGCTGGCATGGGGCCAGGGCTCGGTGGTGGTGATACGGACCGCCATGTAGCCGGTGAGGAAGCAGGTGAAGATGAAGGTATCGCTGAGCAGGAAGATCCACATCATCGCCTTGCCCCAGGACACCCGCTGGAACGCCTCCTTGTCCGCGGCCCAGTCCCGGGCAACGCCCTGCCAGCCGGGCACCGCGTCTTCGGCCGGACTCAGCGTGGAGGAACGGGGCTTGCCCGGGGTGGGCGTGTCGGCGGCCATGGCGTCACCTCAACCCGCAGAACGCCGCGATGGCTCGATAGGTTTCCGGCGTGCTGGTCAGCAAGGCGAACAGCAGCAGCCAGAGCCCCAGCAGGTAGTGCCAGTAGATGGCACAGAGCTCCACGCTGCTGCGCAGCTGCAGCGGGGACGCGTGGCGCAACAGCTTGCCTAGGGTCCTGCCCCAGGCGACCAGCCCACCGAGCAGGTGCAGCCCGTGCAACCCGGTCAGCAGGAAGAAGAAGCTGTTGGCCGGGTTGCCCGCGACGCCATAGCCCCAGGCGGTAAACAGGCGCCACACCCAGAGCTGCCCCAGCAAGAAGGCCAGGGCGAAGAGCCCGGCGAGGCCGAAGCCAAGGTTCGTTGCCACCGGCCAGTCGCGCCTGGCCGCCACCCGCGCCCATTGCAGGGCGAGGCTCGCGGCGACCAGCAGGCCGGTGTTCAGCCACAGCGGCCAGGGCTGGGAGAGTGGCGCCAGCGGCTCGGTCAAAGGCTGCCAGTCGGCCACCTGCGAGCGGGCGATAAAGGCGATCAGGAACAGCAGGAACAGCGAGCTGACCACTACCAGCAACAGGCGCAGGCCAACCCGGGCGGTGCGTGCCCGGTGACCATCGGCGAGCGGAGCCCCATCCGACGGCTGGCCCCAGTTGCCGCCGGGGTCGGCGCCGGCGGCGTCGCGCAGCAGCAGCCTGTTCATGGTTTGGGCTCCACTGGCTGGCTGCTGCCGGCGCGGTGGCGCCAGCGTGCCAGTTCCTCGTCCGACACCGTCTGCGGCACGAAGTCCTGCTCGATGCCCGGCACGCTGTAGTCATAGGCCCAGCGGTGCACCACCGGCAACTTGGCGCCCCAGTTGCCGTGCACCGGCGGGGTGTCCGGCGTCAACCATTCCAGACTGGTGGCGCCCCAGGGGTTGGCCCCGGCCGGCTTGCCCTTGAACAGGCTCCAGGCCAGGTTGAACAGGAACAGCAGCTGGGCCACGCCGACGGTCAGGGCCGCCACCGTGATGAAGGCGTTCAGATCCTGGGCCGACTGCGGGATGAACTCGTAGTTCTCGTAGGCGTAATAGCGCCGCGGCATGCCGAGAAAGCCCAGGTAGTGCATGGGGAAGTAGATGGCGTAGGTGCCGAGGAAGGTGATCCAGAAATGCAGCTTGCCCAGACGGTCGTCGAGCAGGCGCCCGGTGATCTTGGGGAACCAGTGATAGATGGCGCCGAACACCACCAGGATGGGCGCCACGCCCATGACCATATGGAAGTGGGCGACCACGAAATAGGTGTCCGACAGCGGGATGTCGACTATCACGTTGCCGAGGAACAGGCCGGTCAGGCCGCCGACCACGAAGGTGAGGATGAAGGCCAGGGCGAACAGCATCGGCACCCGCAGGTGGATGTCGCCACGCCACAGCGTCAGCACCCAGTTGTAGACCTTGAGCGCGGTGGGCACGGCGATGACCAGGGTGGTGGTGGCGAAGAAGAAGCCGAAATAGGGGTTCATGCCGCTGACGTACATGTGGTGCGCCCAGACCACGAAACTGAGCACGCCGATCGCCACGATCGCCCAGACCATCATGCGGTAGCCGAAGATGTTCTTGCGCGCGTGGGTGCTGATCAGGTCCGAGACCAGGCCGAAGGCCGGCAGCGCCACTATGTACACCTCCGGATGGCCGAAGAACCAGAACAGGTGCTGGAACAGGATGGGGCTGCCGCCCTCGTGCTCCAGCGGCTGGCCGAGGGAGATGATCGCCGGCATGAAGAAGCTGGTGCCCAGCAGCTTGTCGAACAGCATCATCACCGCACTGACGAACAGCGCCGGGAAGGCCAGCAGGGCGAGGATCGAGGCCATGAAGATGCCCCACACCGACAGCGGCATGCGCAGCAGAGTCATGCCATGGGTACGGGCCTGCAGCACCGTGGTCACGTAGTTGAGGCCGCCCATGGTGGCGGCGACGATGAAGATCGCCAGGGACACCAGCATCAGCACGATGCCCCACTCGGTGCCCGGCGAGCCGGCGGTGATGGCCTGGGGCGGATAGAGGGTCCAGCCCGCCCCAGTAGGGCCGCCCGGGACGAAGAAGCTGGCCAGCAGGACGATGACCGACAGCAGGTAGAACCAGTAGCTGAGCATGTTGACGTAGGGGAACACCATGTCCCGGGCGCCGACCATCAGGGGGATCAGGTAGTTGCCGAAACCGCCGAGAAACAGCGCGGTGAGCAGGTAGATGACCATGATCATGCCGTGCATGGTCATGGCCTGGTAATAGGCGCTGGCGTCCATGAACTCCAGGCTGCCGGGGAAGCCGATCTGCATGCGCATCAGGCCGGACAGCACCAGGGCGATGAGGCCGACGAAGATCGCCGTCAGCGCATATTGAATGGCGATGACCTTGTGGTCCTGGCTCCAGATGTAGCGGGTCAGGAAGCTTTGGGGCTCGTGCAGCAGCGCGCTTTCCGCCTGCTCCGCATAGGCCATCGGATCACCCTCCTGGCGAAGTTCCGGGCGCCCTCCGCTTGCGTGGGACTACGGGCCCGACTCCGCCTTGCCGGCATCGGCATTGCCGTTCGCCTTGGACTTGATCAGCGCGATCAGCGCCTGCAACTCGTCGTCGCTGGGAGCATAGGCCGGCATGATCGCGGCATAGCCCCTGACGATCTGGCTGTTGGGATTAAGAATAGACTCTTTTAGGTAGGCCTCATCGACCCGCACCTGGCTGCCGTCGGCCAGGGTCTCGGCCTTGCCGTACAGGCCCAGCCAGCCCGGACCGACCCGCGGGCTGCCGTCGAGGCTGTGGCAGGCCAGGCAGCCGAGGGACTCGGCCAGCTTCAGGCCCTGCGCCGGCAGATCCTCTGCGCGCGCGGACTCCGCGGCGGGCGCGTCGCTCAGCGACTTGATCAGGGCCACCAGGGCGTCCAGCTCGTCCTCCTTGAACGAGTAGGCCACCATCACCGGCGGATAGCCCCGGACCATCTTGGCCTTGGGCTCGAGGATCGACTCCTTCAGATAGGCTTCGTCGACCTGCACGCTGCTGCCATCGGCCAGGGGTTCGCTGCGACCGTACAGGCCCCGCCAGCTCGGCCCGAGGCTGGGGCTGCCGTCCAGGCTGTGACAGGCCAGACAGCCATGACTCTCGGCGAGCAGGCGGCCCTGCTCCAGCAGGCTGTCCCGGCTGGGCCTGGCCGCGCTGGCCAGGGTCTGGGCGAAGGTCGGCTGGGCGCCGAGCCACTGCTCGAACGCCGCCTGCTCTTCGACGTGCAGATAGCCGCGCATGTTGTAGTGGCCGACGCCGCAGAACTCGGCGCAGAGCACTTCGAAGCGGCCGGTCTGGGTCGGGGTGAACCAGAAGTACGACACCATGCCCGGCACCATGTCCATCTTGCTGCGGATCTGCGGGACATAGAAGTTGTGCAGCACATCCTTGGAACGCAGCAGCACCTTGACCGGGCGGCCGAGGGGCAGGCGCACCTCGTTGCTCTTGATCAGTACATCGTCCTGCCCGGCCGGGTCATCGGGGTCGATCCCCAGGGGGTTGGCGGCGTCGATGAACCTGACGTCCGACTTGCCCAGCCGGCCGTCGTCGCCGGGAAAGCGGAAGGCCCACTGCCACTGCTGGGCGACCACCTCCAGCTCGTGGGCCTCCTCCGGCACCCGCACGAAATCGTCGTAGACCACCAGGCCCGGGGCCAGCATGCCGACTATGCCGACGCTGGTGACGCCGATCAGCCACCATTCGAGCTTCTTGTTCTCCGGCTCATAGGCCGCCCGCCGGCCTGCACGATGACGGAAACGTATGACCGCCACCGCCATGAACAGGGTGACGGCGATGAAGAAGACTCCGGTGATGACCAGGGTGATCAGCAGCGTGGTATCGATCGAGCCCCAGTTGGAAGCGGCCGGGGTCAGATGCCAGGGGCTGAACAGATGAAAGAGCACCGATGCGACGACTATTAGCAGCAAGATAATTGCAATTGCCATGGTCATTTCATCCTGTCTTCGTTGGCACCTGGCGGCGCAAGTGCGGCCAGATCAACGGCGGCGCGCAATCAATCTCAGTCCGTCCCCCAACGGCGCAGGCAGGCATCGGCACGGCCGGCGGCAAGGTCAGCGCAAGTATAGTGCACGGCCAGAACGGCCACCCTCGGCCTCGGCGGACGCCGCCAGGACGATGAGGCCAGGCGGCTCAGGCGATGACTCTGCTGGCCCGCAGCTCGGCGATCCGCTCGGGCGAACAGCCCAGCTCGCTCAGCACCTGCTCGGTGTGCGCACCGAGGGCCGCGCCGATATGCCGGGGCGCGGGCAAGCCGGCCGAGAACTTCAGCGGGCAGGCGATCTGCCGCTGCGCCGGGGCGCCTTCGCGCGGCACCTCGGCCACCAGGCCGCGGGCGTCGAGCTGGGGATGCGCGAGGGCCTCGCGCAGACTCAGCACCGGTTCGACGCAGGCATCCAGCTCGGCGAACAGGCGGTTCCACTCGGCCAGGTCGCGCTTCTCGATCTCGATCGCGATCTCGCGCTTGAGCGCTTGCTGCTCGGCGGGGTCGTTCGACAGCCCGCGCCCGGCCAGCTCGGGGCGGCCGATGGCGGCGCAGAATTGCTGCATGAACTGCGGCTCCAGGCTGCCCACCGACAGCCAGCGCCCATCGCGGGTGCGGTAGTAGTCGTAGAAGCTGCCGCCGTTGAGCACCTGGCGCTCCATGCCGGGCTCGATGCCGGCGGCCAGATAGCCGGCCCCGGCCATGCCGTGCAGGCTGAAGGCGCAGTCGGTCATGCTCACGTCCACCTGCTGCCCCTGCCCCGTTACCTGGCGTTGGACCACCGCCGCCAGCAGGCCCACCACCCCGTGCAACGAGCCACCGGCGATATCCGCCAGCTGCACCCCCAGGGGCAGCGGCCCGCTGTCGCGCCGGCCGGTGTAGCTGGCGATGCCAGACAGCGCCAGGTAGTTGATGTCGTGGCCGGCGCGATCCTTGTAGGGGCCGCTCTGGCCATAGCCGGTGATGGAGACATAGATCAGCCGTGGGTTGACCGCCTTGAGTGCCTCATAGCCGACGCCCAGCTTGTCCATGACCCCGGGGCGAAACTGTTCCAGGACGATGTCGTATTCGCTCACCAGCTGCTTGACCAGCGCCACCGCCTCGGCTCGCTTGAGGTCCAGGGCGATGCTGCGCTTGTTGCGGTTGAGGTAGGCGTGGCTGGCCGAGACGCCGCCATCGTGGGGCGGCAGCAGCCGCACCAGGTCCATGCGGCTGGGCGACTCGACGCGCAGCACCTCCGCGCCCAGATCGGCCAGCAGCAGCGAGGCGAAGGGCCCCGGCAGCAGGGTGGAGAAGTCGAGAATCTTCAGGGAGGACAACGGGCCGTTCATTTCAACTCCTGGTATCGCAGGCGAGGCGCGGCAGCGCCGAAACTCAATAGGCCCAGGGTAGGCGTCGGCACCGCGCGCCTCAATGACACGAGCGCTCAGCCCCGGTTGACCCATCCGCTCGGCCGGCTTGTCCTGCCAGGCTGCACCTGCCTACCATCGGCGGCTGGAACAGGAGCCCCGCCATGCGCGAACGCACCATCGCCTGCCACTTCGTCCGCGCCGCCCTGCGCGGCGCCGCACGTCAAGGCCAGGACTGCCACGCCCTGCTGCGCCAGGCCGGCATCCAGACGGCGCTGCTCGACGAGCCGCGGGCACGCGTCGCTCCCGAGCAGTTCGCCCGGCTGCTGCAGCTGCTCTGGGAGCAGCTGGACGACGAATACCTGGGCTTCGGCCGCCTGCGCAGCAGACGCGGCACCTTCGCCATGATGTGCCACGCGATCATCCACTGCCGCAGCCTGGGCAAGGCCCTGGCGCGTGGCGCGCTGTTCTACGGCCTGCTCCCCGAGGCCCCGGGCATCCGCCTCGAGCGCGAAGGCGATTGGGTACGCCTGAGCGTGGACGACTCCCGCCTGTGGGACCCGGAACATTTTCTGGTCGAGAGCCTGCTGGTGATCTGGCATCGCCTCGGCAGCTGGCTGATCGGCCAGCGCATCCGCCTGGAGGAAGCCAGCTTCGCCTACGCCGAACCGGCCCACGCCGGCGAATACCAGCTGCTGTTTCCCGGCCGCCGACGCTTCGGCGCCGCCAGCAGCGGCCTGCTGTTCCATGCCCGCTACCTGGCGATGCCGCTGCTGCAGGACGAGCGCACACTCAAGCAGTTCCTCGAGCACTCGCCGGCTGATCTGCTGGCTCGCCCCGATGGCGGCGACAGCCTGAGCGGGCAGATCCGCCGCCTGCTCGGCCGCGATTGCGCCCGCTGGGCCGACCTGGACGGCATCGCCCAGCAGTTGCACATGAGCCCGCAGACCCTGCGCCGCCACCTGCGCGAGGAGGGCTCCAGCTTCCAGCAGCTCAAGGACCAGCTGCGCCGTGACCTGGCGATCTACCAGCTGGGCCGCGACGAACTGTCGATCCAGCAGATCGCCGAGCAGCTCGGCTTCTCCGAGCCCTCGGCCTTTCACCGCGCATTCAAGAAGTGGACCGGGCTGACCCCCGGCGCCTACCGCGCCCAGGAGCACTAGCCGCCGCGCCGTTACAAGCGCCGGGCGCGCCAGGCAGCCAACAGGAACAGGCCGGCCAACACCGCCAGCAACGGCAGCCAGCCGGCATGCTCCCAGACGAAGCCGGCGCCGTAGCCGATCAGGCTGGAGCCCAGGTAGTAGGCCCCCAGGTACAGCGCCGAGGCCTGGGCCTTGGCGCCCCGGGCGCGCTGGCCGACCTGACCGCTGGCCACCGCATGGGCGGCGAAGAAGCCCAGGGTAAACAGCGCCAAACCGACCACGGCAGCCGCCAGCCAGGACGTGGCACACAGGGCCACGCCGACCAGCATGATGCCGATGCCCCCCTGCAGCACCTGGCGGGCGCCGAAGCGCGGCACCAGGCGTCCGGCCCAGCCGGCGCTGAAGATGCCCAGCAGGTAAACGCCGAACAGCAGGCCGATGGCGGTCGGCGACAGGTTGAACGGCGCCGCCGCCAGGCGGAAGCCCATGTAGTTGAACAGCGCGACGAAGCCGCCCATCAGCAGGAACGCCAGCAGGAACAGGCCACGCAACTCGGCGTTGCCCAGGTGCCGGGCGAAGTTGCCCAGCAGCCCGCGCAGCGACAACGGATGGGCCTGGAAATGCCGGGAAGGCGGCAGCAGCCAGAGGAACAACGCCAGGGCCAGCAGCCCCAGCCCGGCGATACCGCCCAGCGCCAGCTGCCAGCCGCCGAGGTCGCTGAGCACCCCGGCGAGCAGACGCCCGAGCAGACCGCCCAGTGCCGTGCCACCGATATACAGGCCCATCGCCGCCGGCAACGCCTCGGGGTCGAACTCCTCGCCGACATAGGCCATGGCCAGGGCCGGCAGACCGCTCAGGGCCAGGCCCAGCAGTGCCCGCAACAGCAGCAGGTAGTCCCAGCTCTCGACCAAGGCGCAGCCGATGCCCAGCACGCTGGCCAGGGCCAGGGCGGCGGCCATCACCTGCTTGCGCCCCCAGCTCTCGGCCAGGGCCCCGGACACCAGCAGACACACCGCCAGGCTCAGGGTCGCCAGGGACAGGGCCAGGCTGCTGGCGGCGGCCGACACCGAGAACTCGGCGGCCAGCTGCGGCAACAACGGCTGCACGCAGTAGAGCATGGCGAAGGTGGCAAATCCGGCACAGAACAGCGCCAGGGTGGCGCGCCGATAGGCGCCGGTACCGCGCTGCAGATGCGCGCTGACAGGAGAGGTCGACATGGGAAGACTCGCTGATCCGGCCTCCAGCAGGCCGCCGCCAAGCCTAGCATGGGCGCTGGCCCGAGCGGCGCGGCCAACTGGCGCCAGCCCGCCGCGCGCGGATATGGCAGTATCGGTGCCCCGACCCGCCACGCGCCGCCGGTACAAGGAAGAAGCCGCTTGGAAACCCCCGTATTTCTCGCCGTGATGGCCGCCGCCGCGCTGCACGCCGGCTGGAACGCCCTGCTCAAGATCGGCCTCGACCGTTTCCTCACGGTCTGCCTGATCCAGATCGCCGCCGGTGCCGTGGCACTCTGCGCCCTGCCCTTCGTGGCCTTGCCTCAGGCGGCGGCCTGGCCCTGGATCGCCCTGTCGGCCCTGCTGCATGTCGGCTACAACGTGTTCCTGTCGCGTGCCTACCAGTACGGCGACCTGGGCCAGGTCTACCCCCTGTCCCGCGGCAGTTCGCCGCTGATCGTCGCCTTGCTGTCGCTGCCGCTCTTGGCCGACAGCCTGCCCCAGGGCCAATGGCTCGGCCTGCTGGTGCTGGTCGCGGGCATCTGGCTGATGGCCCTGCGCGGCCACCACCCTACGGCTGGGCTCAGTGCGCCGATGCTGTTCAGCGCCCTGATGACCGCCGGCTTCATCGCCGGCTACACGCTGTCCGATGCCATCGGCGCGCGCAACAACCAGGACGCGCTGTCCTACTCGATGTGGCTGTTCGCGGTAAACGGGCTGGTCATGCTCGGCGTGGTCGCAACGACCCGCGGCCCCGACGCCTTCCTGCGCCTGGGCCCGCACTGGCGCGGCGGCCTGGCCGGCGGCGCCCTGTCGCTGGCGGCCTACAGCATCGTCATCTGGGCCATGACCCAGGCGCCGGTGGCGCTGGTCTCGGCGTTGCGCGAGTCCAGCGTGCTGTTCGCCCTGCTGATCGGCAGCCTGTGGCTCAAGGAAGCCCTGCCCCCCATCCGCCTGCTCGCCTGCGGCCTGATCCTCGCCGGCGTGCTGGTGATGAAGCTGGCCTGAGCGCCGCCGACGCCAGAACGGGCAGCCGCGGCCTAAAGGCTTCTGCCGTCGATAACGGGCGGCGTCCCCGACTCGGCCCGCCGACAAACACCTCGGTCTGCAGGCAGGTCGAGCCCTGTACCTCTACGCGTGTTACCGCAGCTCCGCCTCCAGAGGTTCGACGCTGACCGAGAAGCTACGCACGCGGCCCTGCTCCTCGATCTGGTGCACACCGATACCCGTGACGGCACCCGACGCCCCGAGCGGGAAGGTCCCGCCATCCTCGGCCTTGATCTTGAAGTCGCGATCCGATTCGCAATCGCAATCCTCGGCTCCGACAAACGGCCCGGGGTTGAAGGTGCCATCGTTGTGGAAGTGGGCAAAGCCCGGGTGATCGTTCTCGACGAACTCGTTCTCGTCATCGTCGAGCTTCTCCGTGTTGTCGAACGCCCGCCCCCTGATGCCGCGCAGCAACTGGTAGTTGTTGTTGAGGCTCAGGTTCCAGGTGATGCGCAGACCGAAGCTGTCCTCCGCGGCCGCTACCGCCTGCACGAAACCTATGTCGATGGGCTTGGCATTGGCGATGTTCAGCGTCAGATCGAGCGTGCCCTTGTTGCGGCCGGTCCCGGCGTTGCCGGTGAAGACGCAATTGCTCACCTGGGCGTCATCGAAGGTCAGCAGCCAACCGGTGTCCCGGTTACCGTCCGTCAGTACGCAGGTGCCTGCGCTGGCCGGTCCCGCGTAGAGGCCCGCTCCGGCTATGCCGATTGCCAGTGGCACCGAGTAGATTTTCAACCAATGAGTGAACATGGTTTCCTCCTTTCTCTTCTCTGTACAAGGCCCCAGACTTCGCGTTCGCGCCCTCCCCGCTTGGACATAACCGAAGAACCGCCGCGCCTCTCTCCACTGGAAAGGCTCTGCCGACAGCGACCGTCTACGACCGCCGACTGCCCGCTTCAAGTATGGGCTTCAGACTAAAGTCTGATTTTGCTGCCGTTGCAGAACGCTATGCGTTATCTGGCCAGGGCCGGGCGCTGGGCAGATCGCCCCGATACTGGGACGGCGTGACCCCGATGCGCTGGTGGAACAGTCGGGAGAAGTGGGAGGCGTTGCGGAAACCAGAGGCACAGGCCACCTCGGAGATGCTGGCGTTCGAATGCTGCAGCAGCTCCAGGGCGCGTTTCAGTCGATAGCGGCAGAGGTATTCGCGGAAGGTCAGGCCATAGGTGCGCTTGAAGCTGCGGCTGAACGCGTAGACGCTCATGTGGCAGCAGCGGGCGACGTCCTGCAGCCGCAGCATCTCGCCGTAGTGGCGCTGGACATAGGTCAGGGCGTATTGAGTCATCCGCTCGGCGGCGTCTGGCCTGCCGATGCGGGCCTCCGGGGGAATCAGGGGCACGGGCATGGCGATTGCTCGGCCACCCTCCTGGCCCGCCGGCAAAACGGCCAGCAGCCGCTCGAGACGCCACCACAGCTCCTTGGCCGAGAACGGCTTGACCAGATAGTCCCAGACCCGGGTGCGGAACGCCCACACGGCCAACGCCTCCGAATGATGGACGGTGAGCATCAGAATCGGCAGCGAGGGATGGGCCTGCTTGGTCGCCCGCAGCGCCTTGAGGCCACTCAGATTGGGGTAGTCGTACTCGAAGCAGGCCAGCAGTGGCGCGCTCTGCTCGATGCCCCGCACGGTGTTTGCCGGGCCAACCACGTGCTGCAGTCGGAAGTACGCCTGCATGGCGTCAACCGGGCTGGGCTCAAGGGGGTCGCTGCGCAGGTCGGCCCACACCAGGCACGGCAAACTCATCACTCGCCTCCCCTCGTACTTAGCCGCCCGCCAAGGGCGCGAGAGCCCGATGCAGCCCACGCCTGCCAGGCCGGAACAGACTCACGCGGCGCAATGGCGCTTCAACCGGCGGGCAGTATGGGGTTTGAGTGGCCGACTGCCACTAGGGTTCCCGACCAGGCAATACCGGCGGTCAGCCGCATCAAAAAAAAACGGGAGCCCAAACGGGCTCCCGTACTCGATTCAGAGAAAAAGGTCGACACCGGCAGACACCGGCACCGACTACAACCTCACCTGCGCTCAATTGAAGCGCGGGCGCCAGTCTGGCAAATACGCGGCCGACTATCCGTTTAGCTTTGTTGCCGCTTTGCAAAGAAATGTAAACGCCCACTGCCGGCTGACAGGCCGGCCTAGGCTCGGCAGAATGCCGGCATGAGCGAAACCTACCTGCCCTCCTGTTGCTCCCCGCTCCACGACCACTGGCCG
Organism: Pseudomonas sp. MBLB4123; assembly: GCF_051904775.1. Taxonomy (NCBI): domain Bacteria; kingdom Pseudomonadati; phylum Pseudomonadota; class Gammaproteobacteria; order Pseudomonadales; family Pseudomonadaceae; genus Pseudomonas; species Pseudomonas sp. MBLB4123. The sequence continues at coordinate 425,621 of NZ_CP196711.1, read as the reverse complement.
CTGCCCCAGGCGCTGCCCGGCGTGCAGCTGCTCAGCACCCGTTTCACGGCCGAGCGGCTGGCGGCCGAGGACTTCGGCCGCTGCGGCATCGCCCCGGTGCCAGGAGTCGCCAAGCGCCAGACGGAGTTTCTCGCCGGCCGCCTGTGTGCCCGCGAGGCCCTGTTGCGCCTGACCGGCCAGGCCCAGGTGCCGGCGATAGGGGCCGACCGGGCGCCGCAATGGCCGGCTGGCGTGGTCGGTTCCATCACCCACGGCAACGGCTGGGCCGCCGCCCTGGTGGCCAGGCGTAGCGCCTGGCGCGGCCTGGGCCTGGATGTCGAACAGCCCCTGGCAATCGCCCGCGCCGAGCGCCTGGCCGCGGAGATCCTCACCCCGGACGAGCTGCGCCGCCTGCAGCCGCTGTCCGCCGCGCAGCGCGCCTGGCGCGTCAGCCTGACCTTCTCGCTCAAGGAAAGCCTGTTCAAGGCGCTCTATCCCCAGGTGCTGCGCCGCTTCTACTTCCAGGATGCCGAACTGCTGAGCTGTGGCGAGGACGGCCAGGCGCGGCTGCGCTTGCTGATCGACCTGGATCGCGAATGGACCGCCGGCCGCGAACTGCAGGGTCAGTTCGGCGAGTTCCAAGGACAACTGCTCAGCCTCGTCGCCATCCCCGCCTGAGCCGGCCGGGCAATGCCCGCCCCAATGCGCCGGGCAAATCCGATAAACTCCGGCCATTGCCGCCAGGAGTGCCCCATGCGCGAAGAATTCAACCAAGGCCTGATCGACTTCCTCAAGGCCTCGCCGACCCCCTTCCATGCCACCGCCGCCCTCGCCCAGCGCCTGCAGGCCGCCGGCTTCCGTCATCTGGACGAGCGCGCGCCCTGGCACACCGAGGCCGGCGGCCGCTACTACGTGACCCGCAACGATTCCTCGATCATCGCCTTCAAGCTCGGCCAGCGCTCGCCCGTCGAGGGCGGCCTGCGCCTGGTCGGCGCCCACACCGACAGCCCCTGCCTGCGGGTCAAGCCGCACCCGGAGCTGCAGCGCCAGGGCTTCTTCCAGCTCGGCGTGGAGGTCTACGGCGGCGCCCTGTTCGCCCCCTGGTTCGACCGCGACCTGTCCCTGGCCGGCCGCGTGACCTTCCGCGAGAGCGGCAAGGTGCAGAGCCAGCTGATCGACTTCCAGACGCCGATCGCGGTGATCCCCAACCTGGCCATCCACCTCAACCGCGAGGCCAACCAGGGCTGGGCGATCAACGCGCAGACCGAACTGCCGCCGATCCTGGCCCAGCTCACCGGCAGCGAGGCGGCGGACTTCCGCGCCCTGCTGGCCGACCAGTTGGCCAGCGAACACGGCCTGAGCGCCGATGCGGTGCTGGATTACGAGCTGAGCTTCTACGACACCCAGGCCGCCGCGGTGATCGGCCTCAATCGCGACTTCATCGCCGGAGCACGGCTGGACAACCTGCTGTCCTGCTATGCCGGCCTGCAGGCACTGCTGGCCGCCCCGGACGCCGAGAGCTGCGTGCTGGTGTGCAACGACCATGAGGAAGTCGGTTCCACCTCGGCCTGCGGCGCCGACGGCCCCATGCTCGAGCAGGTGCTGCGCCGCGTGCTGCCGGAGGGCGACGCCTTCGTGCGTTGCATCCAGCGTTCGCTGCTGGTGTCCGCCGACAACGCCCATGCGCTGCACCCCAACTACCCGGACAAGCACGACGAGAACCACGGCCCCAAGCTCAACGCCGGCCCGGTGATCAAGATCAACAGCAACCAGCGTTACGCCACCAACAGCGAGACCGCCGGTTTCTTCCGCCACCTGTGCCTGGAGAACGAGGTGCCGGTGCAGAGCTTCGTCACCCGCAGCGACATGGGCTGCGGCTCGACCATCGGCCCGCTCACCGCCGGCCACCTGGGCGTGCGCACCGTGGACATCGGCCTGCCGACCTTCGCCATGCACTCGATCCGCGAGCTGGCCGGCAGCCACGACCTGGCGCACCTGGTCAAGGTGCTGACGGCCTTCTACACCAGCCCGGAGCTGCCCTGATGATCGCCGGCAGCTGCCTGTGCGGCGCCGTTGCCTACGCCATCGACCAGCTGGACAAGCCGATCGTCCATTGCCACTGCCTGACCTGCCAGAAGGCCCACTCCGCGGCCTTTGCCAGCACCGCCGGGGTGTTGCGCGAGCATTTCCGCTGGCTGCGCGGCACGGACAAGCTGGCCAGCTACGAGTCCTCGCCGGGCAAGTTGCGGCGCTTCTGTTCGGTTTGCGGCTCGCAACTGGTCGCCGAGCGCGCCGGCCAGCCCCATGTCATCGTGCGCGTCGCCACCCTCGACCAGGACCCCGGCGCGCGGCCGGCCCAGCATATCTGGACCGACCACGACCGCCCCTGGCTGGCCACCGACGAGCTGCCCCGCTACCCCGAGTGGCAGCCGGGCCGCTGACTCACTCCGGCACCTCGACGCTCACATGCAGGGCGTCGTGGCGCCAGAACTCCAGATCGCAGTCGATCAGCCGGCCGTGCTGATCGCGATTGACCCGCACGATGCGCAGCGCCGGACTGCCCAGCGCCACCCTGAGGGCCGTGGCGGCCTCGTGATGCAGCGCGGTGGGCATCATGTCGAACCGGACCCGGCCATAGTGAATGCCGTATTCGCGGGCATACAACTCGGTCAACGAGCGAGTCAGGTCGAAATCCAACACGCCGGGGAAGTAGCTCGGGTTGAGGTAGTGCTCGACATAGAGCACCAGGCGCCCATCGATGCGCCGGGCCCGACGGATCTGGTAGACGCTGGACAGCGCCGGCAACTCCAGTAACTGACAGATCTCCGCATTGGCCGGCATCAGCCGCGCACTGAGCACCTCGGTCGCCGGCACCCGCCCCTGTTCGCCGACCATGGCGTGGAAATGGCTACGCACCAAGGGGTTGTAGGTCAGCCGCGGCGGCGACACGAACCAGCCGCGGCGCTCCTCGCGATAGACCAGCCCCTGGGCCTCCAGCTGCCCCAGGGCCTCGCGCAGGGTAATGCGCGTGGTGTCGAACAGCTCGCTGAGCTTGCGCTCGGCCGGCAGCTTGCTGCCGCAGGCCAACAGGCCGTGTTCGATCTGTTCCTGCAAGGCACGGCAGATGGTGGTGACGGCACGCGGCGCTGCTTCGCGCATCGAATATTCCTCAATATGGACTAGTCCAGGACCGCTCCAGGCCCTCTGACGCCGGGTCGAAGCCCGGCAAACCTGTTACAAGTCTAGGCAATCCAGATGACCGAGCGGTGACAGCAGCCAGCCAGGTCTCCCCGGGACATCCGCAAGATGTGCGTCCAGGCTGCGAAATCAGCCACTTTGCCATGGTCTACGCTTCTTCTTCGCCGCCTGGGCAAACAACAGGAAAAACAGCATAGGCGCGCCGGACATAAAACTGTCACCTCCGCTAATTAGATTGGCCTCGATCCTTCTGATCTAGACCAACACCTTCATCGCAAAGGAGTTTCCAATGAAACAACTGCTGCTGGCTTCACTGATGGGTTCGGCCATCGCCCTGGCCACCCAGGCCATGGCCACCACCACCGACCTCCAGGCATTGGAACAGGCCGCGCGCGCCGAAGGCGCGGTGAACAGCGTGGGCATGCCGGACAGCTGGGCCAACTGGAAGGACACCTGGACGGACCTGAACAAGCTCTATGGCCTCCAGCACCTGGACACCGACATGAGCTCGGCCCAGGAAATCGCCAAGTTCGCCGCCGAGAAGGACAATGCCACCGCCGATATCGGCGACGTCGGCGCCGCCTTCGGCCCCATCGCCGTGCAGCAGGGCGTGACCCAGCCCTTCAAGCCGAGCACCTGGGAGCAGATCCCGGACTGGGCCAAGGATGCCGACGGCCACTGGATGCTGGCCTATACCGGCTCCATCGCCTTTATCGTCAACAAGAACCTGGTCAAGGACATCCCCACCTCCTGGGCCGACCTCCAGCAGGGCCAGTACAAGGTCGCCATCGGCGACGTCAGCGCCGCCGCCCAGGCGGTCAACGGCGTGCTGGCCGCGGCCATCGCCGGCGGCGGCGACGAGAAGAACATCCAGCCGGGCCTGGACTTCTTCGCCAAACTGGCCGAACAGGGCCGCCTCTCGCTGTCCAACCCGACCATCCAGACCCTGGAGAAGGGCGAGGTGGAAGTCGGCGTGGTGTGGGACTTCAATGGCCTGTCCTACCGCGATCAGATCGACCCGAGCCGCTTCGAGGTGCTGATCCCCTCCGACGGCTCGGTGATCTCCGGCTACAGCACCATCATCAACAAGTACGCCAAGCACCCCAGCGCCGCCAAGCTGGCCCGCGAATACATCCTCTCCGATGCCGGGCAGATCAACCTGGCCAAGGGCAATGCCCGGCCGATCCGCGCCGATCACCTGAGCCTGCCGGCCGAGGTGCAGGCCAAGCTGCTGCCCAACGCCCAGTACGCCAAGGTGCGACCGATCATGGACGCCGCCGCCTGGGAAGCCACCTCCAAGGCCCTGCCGCAACTGTGGCAGGAGCATGTGATCATCAATATGGAATGACGCCCCGACAAGGGGGCGAATGGCCGGGGTCGCCCATCGGGCGCCCCGGTATTGCGCTTGAAACTGGTTTGGGAACAGTCATCTCCATGAAACACAACGTCATCCTGGTCGTACTGGATGGCCTGAATTACCAGGTGGCCCGGCATGCCCTGGGTCACCTGCAGGCCTATTGCGCCGCCGGCCGCGCCGCGCTGTACCGGCTCGACTGCGAACTGCCGTCGCTGTCGCGTCCACTCTACGAGTGCATCCTCACCGGCGTGCCGCCCATCGCCAGCGGCGTGGTGCACAACGATGTGGTGCGCCTGTCCAACCAGCGCAGCATCTTCCACTATGCCCGTGCCGCCGGCCTGACCACCGCCGCCGCGGCCTATCACTGGGTCAGCGAACTGTACAACCGCGCGCCCTTCGAGGCGGTGCGCGACCGCCATACCGACGACGCCGACCTGCCGATCCAGTACGGCCACTTCTACTACGCCGACCACTACCCGGACTCGCACCTGTTCGCCGACGCCGAGCACCTGCGCCTGCGCCATAAGCCGAATTTCCTCCTGGTGCACCCGATGAACATCGACGACGCCGGCCACAAGCACGGCCTCGACAGCCCGCAGTACCGCAACAGCGCCCGCCGCGCCGACATCATCCTGGCCGACTACCTGCAAGCCTGGCTGGAAGCCGGCTACCAGGTGCTGGTCACCGCCGACCACGGCATGAACACCGACCGCTCGCACAACGGCCTGCTGCCCGAGGAACGGGAAGTGCCGCTGTTCGTCCTGGGCAGCGCCTTCAGCCTGGACGCCGCGGTCCGGCCCAGGCAGACCGAGCTGTGCGGCACCGTCTGCGAACTGCTCGGCGTGGAGCACGACAAGCCCGTCTGCCGGGAGCTGCTCAAATGACTAGCCGAATCGAATCCAGCGGCGAAATCGCCGCCGCCCGGCCGGCCGTGACGCCGCAGCCTCGCGCCGCCTTCCACAGGCGCAGCAGGTGGCTGGCGGCGCTGTGCCTGCTGCCCTTCGCGCTGTTCTTCATCGCCTTCCAGGTCGCCCCGCTGGTCTGGGTCGCGGTGCACAGCCTGAGCGTCGGCGACGGCTGGGGGCTGGACCACTTCGAGAAGATCTTCGCCTCCAGGTTCTACCTGCAGGCGATCAAGCACAGCCTGCAGATCGCCTTCTGGTCGAGCCTGATCGGCATCGCCATCGCCATCCTCGGCAGCTATTCGCTGCGCCAGGTGGACTCGAGGCTGCGCGACTTCGTCATCGCCTTCTCCAACATGACCAGCAACTTCTCCGGGGTGCCGCTGGCCTTCGCCTTCATCATCCTGCTCGGCTTCAACGGCGCCCTGACCATCCTGCTCAAGCAGACCGGGGTGATCGAGGACTTCAATCTCTACTCCAAGACCGGCCTGATCGTGCTCTACAGCTACTTCCAGATCCCCCTCGGGGTGCTGTTGCTGTACCCGGCCTTCGACGCCCTGCGCGAGGACTGGCGCGAGTCGGCCGCGCTGCTCGGCGCCGGCACCTGGGCCTACTGGCGGCACATCGGCCTGCCGGTGCTGACCCCGGCGCTGCTCGGCACCTTCGTCATCCTCCTGGCCAACGCCCTGGGCGCCTACGCCACGGTGTACTACCTGACCACCGGCAACTTCAACGTGCTGCCGATCCGCATCGCCGGCCTGGTCTCCGGCGACATCTCGCTCGATCCAGACCTGGCCAGCGCCCTGGCCATGGTGCTGGTCGGCCTGATGGCGCTGATCACCCTGGCGCACCAGCTGCTGCTGAAGAGGAGCTACCATGTCCCGCGCTGATGCCATCCCCGCCGGCCTCTACCATCGCACCGTGGTCTGGCTGCTGTTCGCGATCCTGCTGCTGCCGCTGGCCGCCACCCTGCTCTACTCGCTGTCCACCAGCTGGGGCGCCACGGTGCTGCCGGACGGCCTGACCTTCAAGTGGTACCTGGCGCTGTGGAGCGATGCGCGCTTCCTCGCCGCCTTCGGCCAGTCGCTGCTGGTGTGCATCGTCGCCCTGCTGCTTTCGGTGCTGCTGATCCTGCCGCTGCTGTTCGTGGTGCACTACCACTTCCCCAAGCTGGACGGGCTGATGAACATCCTCATCCTGCTGCCCTTCGCCGTACCGCCGGTGGTGTCCTCGGTGGGCCTGCTGCAGGTCTACGGCTCCGGGCCGCTGGCCATGGTCGGCACGCCCTGGATCCTGATCGGCTGCTACTTCACCATCGCCCTGCCTTTCATGTACCGGGCCATCACCAACAACCTGCAGGCGATCAACCTGCGCGACCTGATGGACGCCGCCCAGCTGCTCGGCGCCAGCACCTGGCAGGCGGCCTTGCTGGTGGTGCTGCCGAACCTGCGCAAGGGCCTGATGGTCTCGCTGTTCTTGTCCTTCAGCTTCCTGTTCGGCGAGTTCGTGTTCGCCAACCTGCTGGTCGGCACCCGCTACGAGACCCTGCAGGTGTACCTGAACAACATGCGCAACAGCAGCGGCCACTTCAACAGCGCCCTGGTGATCTCCTACTTCTTCTTCGTGCTGCTGTTCACCTGGGTCGCCAACCGCCTGAACAAGGACAAGTCATGAGTTACCTCTCCATCCGCGGGCTGCACAAGCGCTACGGTGCCACCCCGATCTTCAGCGACATCCACTGCGAAATCGGCCAGGGCGAGTTCGTCACCCTGCTCGGCCCCTCCGGCTGCGGCAAGTCCACCCTGCTGCGCTGCATCGCCGGCCTCACCGAGGTGGACGGCGGGCAGATCCTCCTGGGCGGCGAGGACCTGGTGCCCCTGGCGCCGCAGAAGCGCGGCATCGGCATGGTGTTCCAGAGCTACGCCCTGTTTCCCAACATGACGGTGCGGGGCAACGTCGCCTTCGGCCTGCGCATGCAGCAGGTGGACAAGGCGCAGAGCCGCCGCCGCGTGGACGAAGCCCTGGAGATGGTCGAGCTGGGGGAGCTCGCCGAGCGCTACCCGCACCAGCTCTCCGGCGGCCAGTGCCAGCGCGTGGCCCTGGCCCGCTCGCTGGTCACCCGTCCGCGCCTGCTGCTGCTCGACGAGCCGTTGTCGGCGCTGGATGCGCGCATCCGCAAGCACCTGCGCGAGCAGATCCGCGGCATCCAGCAGGAACTGGGCCTGACCACCCTCTTCGTCACCCACGACCAGGAGGAGGCACTGGTGATGAGCGACCGCATCTGCCTGATGAACGCCGGCCGGATCATCCAGAGCGGCGACGCCGAGACCCTCTACACCGCCCCCGTCGATGCCTTCGCCGCCGGCTTCATCGGCAACTACAACCTGCTCGACGCCAACAGCGCCAGCCGCCTGCTCGGCCGGCCGGTGGCCGGGCGCATCGCCATCCGCCCGGAGGCCATCGTCCTCGGCGGCCAGGGCGGCATCGAGGCCCAGGTGCGCGGCCACAGCCTGCTCGGCAACGTCATCCGCTACCGGGTCGAGGCCCGCGGCGTGGAGCTGCTGGTGGACGTGCTCAATCGCTCGGCGGCCGACCTGCATCCCAGCGGCCAGACCGTCGCCCTGAATATCGACGCCCACGCCATCCGCGAGGTGGCCTGATGGCCCTGGCAATCTTCGATTTGGACGAAACCCTGATCGCCGGCGACTGCGCCAGCCTGTGGAGCGCGGAGATGGCCCGGCTCGGCTGGGTCGACGGCGCCCGTTTCCTGGCCCGCGACCACGAGCTGATGGCGCTGTACGCCGAGGGCCGACTGGCCATGGAGAACTACATGGCCTTCAGCCTCGCGCCCCTGGTCGGGCGCAGCGTGGCGGAAGTGGCCCATGTGGTCGAACCCTTCGTCGAGGCTGTGATCGAACCGCTGCTGTACGGCGATGCCGTCGCCTGCCTGGCCCGACACCGCACGGCAGGCGACCGCCTGCTGGTGATCTCCGCCTCGGCGCACTTTCTGGTCAGCGCCGTCGCCGCCCGGCTGGGCATCGAAGAGGTGCTGGCCATCGACCTGGAACAGCGGCACGGCTGCTACAGCGGCCACACCCAGGGCGTGCTGACCTACCGCGAGGGCAAGGTCGGCCGCCTGCAGGCGTGGCTGGAACAGCATGGCGGCGCCCTGGACGACGCCTGCTTCTACTCCGACTCGCGCAACGACCTGCCGCTGCTGCAACGGGTCGGCCGCCCCCACGCGGTCAACCCCGATCCGCTGCTGCGCATGCATGCCGAACACGCCGGCTGGCCGATACTGAACTGGCGTTAGCGCTTCCCGACACAGACGGGGATCTGTAACGTGGCGCCCTCGGGCCTACCCGCCCACTTTGCCGATCCCCTGACCGCGGAGCGCTCCATGCCCCAGCTCGACCCCCAACTGGCTCTGGCCCGCCAGGCCGTCCTCGACCACCCGCAGTCCCAGGACTGCACCCTCTACCGCCCGGACGAGAACGACCCCGATGCCGAGGAGCGCGACCTGGGCGATGCCAAGGTACTCTTCGCCGGCACTTTCCAGCCACCGGCGGACTGGGATGCCGCGCAGCGGGACGAGTTCTACGGCGACAGCGCCCCCGCGCTGTTCATGAACGCCGTCCTCGAGTGCGAAGCCAAGCCCGGATCGGCCGGCTACTTCACCGCCGAGATCGGCGACTACGTGGCGACCATGCCGGGATTGGGCGAGGTGGTGATGTTCTATGTGCACGACCGCGTGGACGACGAGAACGGACGCCGCTACGTGCTGCAGCGTGACGACGAGTCGCTGGACTGAACCTGGGCCGGCGCAGGCCGCGCTCAGCTCAGCGCGGCCTGCGCGAACTCGGCCTGGAACCACTCGATAACCGGCTGGAGCAGGCTGCTGTTGCGGTGCTTGCTGGCCAGCAGGTAACCGTGATCACGCCGGACCACCCGGGGTTGCAGCGCCAGCAGCCGGCCTTCGGCGAGCGGCTGCTGCACCAGCTCCGACCAGCCGAGCGCCAAGCCCTCGCCCTGCAGCGCCGCCCCCAGCAGCAACGGGTAGTTGTTGAACTTGAAGCGTGCCGCATCCGTGACGGGCGCCAGACCCGCCAGGCTGCACCAGCGGGCCCAGTCGAGCCAGCGCGGGTTGTTCTGATCCATGTGCAGCAGCGGCACCCGCGCCAGCACCGCCTCGTCCACGCGACCGGCCAAGCCATGGCGCCGGGCGAAAGCCGGGCTGCAGATGGGGAACACCTCCTCCTGAGCGAGCTGCACCTCGTTGTGCCGACAACTGCCCAATTGGCCGAAGCGGATGGCGATGTCCGCCTCGGCCATTTCCAGGGCCGACTCGGAGTCCGCCGGGGCAATCTCGAAACGGTAACGGGGAAACGCCTGCTGCAAGGCGCCCATCCGGGGCAGCAGCCAGGCATGGGCAAAACCGAAATTGGCGGCGATCGACAGGCTCGGCTCGACGGCCTGGGCCTCGTCACGCAGTTTTGCCACCGCCGTATTGATGCTCGCCAGCGCGCCGGCCAGCTCGCCGTAGAGGAAACGGCCTTGTTCGGTGGGCGTCAGCCTGTTGCCGGAACGGTCGAACAATACCCGCCCGATGCTGTCCTCCAGCACGCGGATGCGCTGTGAAATCACCGGCTGCGTGGTGCCCTGCTCCTGAGCGGCGGCAGTCATGGAGCCCAGGCGATAGGACGCCTCGAACGCGACCAAGGCTTTCATCGAAGGGGGATGGTTGCGCTCGGCTCCCATAAGAGTTCTGCTTGCCTCGGCTACAAGAGAAAAGGTCTGTGCAGCCCGCAGCAAAGATGCTTATCCTAGGCGGCGCAACGGCTGCGGACGCACGTAGCATCGCGTCCGGCAGATCGTGGCACACTCATGCGGCTCGATCCAAGCGACGCCTCGTCAGCCCGATCGAGCTGCACGGCAAAAATAAGAACAAGGGTCACCCATATATGGCATTAGCCAAACTCTTCAAGCTGACGCTGGGCAACCGGCGCATACCTCACGCCGCCCCCAAGGCACGACTCGACTCGATGGCCAGAACGGCCACGCCCGGCCCAGCTCCCGCCCGCCAGTCGCGGGAAATCCCGGCCCACCGCTGGCTGACCCCGCCGCTGGTCTAGATCGCGCGCCAGCGCGGGACGGCAGCGACCACCCCGGGCCTCGGCCAGGGGCCAGGACCGAGGCGCTGAGCCCCGCACCCCGCAGCGAGGGCTGGCTCCCGGCAAGGCAGCCCGCCGATGCCCAGCACGACTCGATCCGGAGCGCCGCTGCCGTTTCGACGCCCCCTCTCGGACGCCTGCTCGCACCACGCTCCGCCGCCACCGCCGAGCGACTTCTCCGCCCCCTGCCCATGCCTCAGCGCTCGATGCCCGCAGCGCTGGGGCCTCGCACAGCAGCTGCGCCCAGCACGCCCGTGCGAGGCCGGCTGCAGCGTGCCAGCCTCGGGGTCCAAGGGGTCAGTGCATAAATTTTCTGCATGCCTGAGCATCAACTTATGGCCCAGTGCCGGATTCCGGCCGGGTGAGTACCATGCACCGAAGACACCAGGGAACGCATACCGGGCAAGCCTCCCGACCGGGCCAATAGCCCGGCCAGTCGTGGTGCCGCACCACCCGCGACCAGCCCCGTCCGCACACTGTCCTGCAGCATGGAGTGAGCCTGTGAATACGATCGAGTTCATCTTCGAACAGACCCGCCCGGCGGTACAGGTCCGCCTCCGCGGCGAGCTAACCGAGCTGCCTGCGCTGTGGCTGCGCGAACGCACCCAGGACCCGCTGCAGCTCGACGGCAAGACCCAGCAGCGGCTGTTCGACTCCCACGCGATCGCCCCGGACATCGTCCTGCGCTCGGTCGAACCCATCACCGCGACACAAGCCTGGCTCGAGTTCAGCGATGGCCATCGCAGCCTGTACGACTGCTCGCGCCTGGGTGCGGAGCTGTCCCAGGACGACGCCTTACCGACCGCCATCGCCTGGGACAGCTCGCTCGACCAGGCCGCGATGCGCTTCCACTGGCCTGACATGGCCGCGCCTGCAGGCTTTCTCGCGGCCCTCGAGACCTACCTGAAGCACGGCTTCATCATCCTGACGGGAGTCCCCACCGCATCCGAAAGCATCCTCGAAGTGGCCAGCAAATTCGGTTACCTCAAGGAAACCAATTTCGGGCGCTACTTCGAGGTCTACTCCCGGCCCGACGCCAACGATCTGGCCTACACCGGCGTGCACCTGGGCCCCCATACCGACAACCCCTATCGCGATCCGGTGCCGGGCATACAGCTGCTGCACTGTCTGATCAATGAGACCTCCGGCGGCCTGTCGACCCTGGTGGACAGTGTTCGCGTGGTCAGTGAGCTGGCCGCGACAGACCCCGAGGGCTATCGCCTGCTCAAGGACACCGCGGTCAAGTTCCGCTTCATCGACCGGGGCACCGAGCTCGTCAGCCACAAGCCGATCATCAAGACCGATGCGCAGGGCCGCACGCTGGGCGTGCACTACAGCCCGCGCCTCGATGGCCTGCCGCTGCTTCCTGTCGAGCACATGAAGGCCTTTCACCGGGCACGCCAGCGCCTCGGTCAGCTGTTCTGCGATCCGGCCTACGAGATTCGCTTTCCCCTGCGAGCCGGCGAACTGATGCTGTTCGATAACAGCCGGGTTCTGCACGGCCGTACCGGCTTCGATCACTCCGAGGGCCGCCGCCACCTGCAAGGCTGCTACATCGACCTAGATGGCCCGCGCGAGCGCTACGCCAGCCTCCACCTCCAGCCAGAAACCGAAAAGGACGCAGCCTGATGCACAGCGTGAACTTCACTCAGATGAAAGACGGCACGCGCGAGGAGTACCACTTCCTCGAGCGCCTGGAAAACGAGTTCAACCAGAACCTGCCGGAGCGCATTCTCAAGGCCCTGGCCGAGCTGGAGCACAGCCTCAGCGGCTACCGGGTGAGCCGCTTGCAGCACTCGCTGCAGAGCGCGGCCCGGGCCGAGGCCGACGGGGCCGACGAGGACATGATCGTCGGCGCGCTGATCCATGACATCGGCGATGACCTGGCCCCCTACAACCACTCGCAACTGGCGGCGGCAGTCATCCGGCCCTATGTGCGTGGCGAGGTCACCTGGGTGCTGCATCACCATGGCCTGTTCCAGAACTACTACTACGCGCACCACTTCGGCGGCGATCGCCACGAGCGCGACAGGTACCAGGATCACCCGGCCTACCAGCTGTGTGTGGATTTCTGCGAGAAGTGGGACCAGGCGTCGTTCGACCCCAGCTACCCGACCCCGGACCTGGAATACTTCCGGCCTATGGTCCAGCGCGTCTTCAGCCGCAAACCCTTCGACCCTGCGGTGATAGGCGAAGAATATTCGCTGGTGTGAATGCCCCGTCACCGGGGCCTAAGCGGCTCGCTGGCGCCGCGACTCAGCGCTGCGCCGCGGCGTCGCGATCCGCCGGGCTCAGGGCGCAGCAGACGCGCCCGCGCCCCTGCTTCTTGGCCCGATAGAGCTGAGCATCGGCCAGGGCAATGAGCGCTTCGCAGCTGTCGCTCGAGCCCGCCCCCAGCACGGCCACGCCGATGCTGATAGTCACCACTGGGGCGACATGGGAATCGAGGTGTTCCAGATTGAGCTGGCGCACCGCATCCACCAGCCTTTGCGCGATGACGCGTGCACCCGCCTCGTCCGTTTCCGGCAGCAGGAAGACAAACTCCTCACCGCCGTAGCGCGCCACCAGGTCGCCGGGACGGCTCATGCTCGTCCTCAGCAACGACGCGAGCTGACGCAGGCACTCGTCACCGGCCTGATGGCCATAACGATCGTTGTAAGGCTTGAAGAAGTCGACATCGATCATCAACAGCGCCAGCGAGCTGCCGCTGCGGCGGCAACGGCGGAACTCCAGCTCCAGCCGCTCCTCGAACTGGCGACGATTGGCGATGCCGGTCAGGCCGTCGACGAAGGCCATCTCGCGCAGGCGATCGGTCTGAAACTTCAGCGCCAGGTGGACATTGACCCGATTGCGCAAGGTCAGCGGGTTGAAGGGCTTGTTGACGAAGTCGACTCCACCGGCGGCCCAGCAGGCGGTCTCCTCGTCCAGGGACTCACGCGCGGTGACGAAGATCACCGGGATCGCCTGGGCCTCCGGCAGCTTCTTCAGGCGCCGACACAGCTCCCGCCCGTCCATGCCCGGCATCATGACATCCAGCAGAATCAGGTCCGGTACCGAACTGGCGCACATGTCCAGGGCCTGCTCACCGCTGGTGGCCATGAACACCTCATGCTCGGCGGAAAACAGCTGGTGGATCAACCGGACGAAGACCGGCTCGTCATCGACCACCAACAGGCGTGCGCGTCGACCACCAAGATCATAAGGGCCTGGCCCGATGCCGTAGTTTGCAGTCATTCCCTCTCCCCGCCTTCCAACAAAGCCTGGCACTGCTCCGCCGCCGCGGAGAAATCGAGTCGCCCTATCGCCTCTCCGAGTTGGGCGAACAGGGGCGAAGCGGCGTCCTGATAATGCGCGTTCAACCGGTCGTAGGCGAACACTGCATCCATATTATTGGCCTCCAACAGCTGCCTCAACGCCAGCAGCTCCTCCCGCGGTAGCACTTCGCCCATGCCCGCACCTGTCGGTGCCGCTTCCTCCTGCATCTGCGCGAGCAGTGCCTCGGCCGCATCGACCGCTTCGCGGCCGGCCTCCTCCAGCGCTGCGCGCAGCGCCGCCCAACGTTCGGGCGTGCAGTCGCCGGCGAGCAACTGGCCGGCCTCACCCGCCAGTGAGGCGAACACCTCGGCACCCAGGGTGGCGGCGAGCCCCTTCAGGTTGTGCAACCTGGCGGCGAGTCGCGCGCAACCTTCATCGAGCGTAGTCGGAAGTTCGCTCAGCTGCGCCCGGGTATCGGCGGAGAACTTGCTCAGGGCCCGCCGGTAGATCGCCCGGTTGCCGTCGAAGCGGCGCAACGCAGTGGCGCTGTCGAGCACGGCCCGTGATGCCTGCAGCGGCGCCATGGGCGTGGGCGTCGCCACCGCCGCGGCCCGGCCGGTCAGCCCCTGGATCACCGCGACCAGAGTCGCCAGCTCGAACGGCTTGCCGACATGTTCGTTCATCCCCGCCGCCAGCGCGGCGGCACGGTCGTCCGGCATCGCGTTGGCGGTCATGGCGATGATCGGCAACTGCTCGTGAGCATGCTGGCGGCGAATCTCCCGGGTGGCCTCGTAGCCATCCATGCCCGGCATCTGAATATCCATCAGCACCGCATCGAAGGGCGTCTCGGCATGTTCGACCGCGTCGACCCCGGCCTGGCCGTCGCTGGCGACCGCCACCTCGGCCCCGGCGCTGACCAGCAGCGCCTGGGCCACCAGTTGATTGGTGGGATTGTCCTCGACCAGCAGCAGGCGCAACCCGGCCAGTTCCCGCGACCTTGGGCTGGCGTTTACGCTGGGCCTGGTCGCCCCGCTCACTTGCGCCGCCGGGGCTGTCGCGACAGTGGCGGGCTCGGCGGTCTTAGCCGGCTGGGCCTCGGTTGCCGGCGGCTCGCGCCGGCCCTGCGCGTGCCGCGGGATGTCCACGGCCGTGAAGACGAAGCCCTGGATGGCGCCCCCCTCGCCGCGTAACGCGGTAATCGTCAGCAACACCAGGACACGCGAGCCATCCTTGCGAATCAGGGTCCACTGTTGCTGGTTGGGCAGGTTGCGCCGGGACTTGCCGAGCAAGGTCGCCAAGCCCGGTGCCGACGCCTGCCGCAGTTCTCCCGAGACGACCTCGGCACGCTGCGCGACTTCCTGCGAGTCGTGCCAGAGCAGCGGCGTCTGCCGGCCGATCAGCTCCTCGGCGGCGTAGCCGAGCAAGCGCTCGGCGGCCGGGTTGCACAGGGTGACGACGCCCTCCAGATCGGTGGCGACTACGGCATGACCGGCCTCGGCGAGGATCGCCTGGGCCAGGGCAGCGGAACCCGCCACCTGCTCCTGCGCCGGGTGCCCATGCACGGTTTGCAGCGCCTGGGCAGGAGCCTGCGCCTGGGGCTGCGCGCCGCTATCGCGGATGGTGTCGGCCAGCCCGACCACGTCGCCAGCCGGGTCGACCAGGGGGCTGACCGTCAGGCTTACCGACAGCAGGCTACCGTCCTGACGCCGACGCATGCGCTCGACGCCGGGCAGCGCTTCGCCGCCCAAGACGCGCTGGTGAAGCATGCGGTCCTCGTCGACCTGCGCCTGGGGCACTATCAGCTCGGCCAGACGCTGACCGATCGCCTCTTCGGCTGGGTAGCCGAACAGCCGCTCGGCCGCCGGATTCCAACTGGTGACCAAGCCGTCCGGCGAACTGCCGATGATCGCATCCCGGGAACCCGCCACTATCGCCGCCAGCTCGGTCCGGCGACGGTGCAGCGCCCGACGCTGCCAATGCAGGCCGATGGCCAGCAGGACGACGGGCAGCCCACCGCCGAGCAGCGCCAGCCCGGCAGTCCAGCGCGCCCTGGTCACCGCGGCCGTGACGACAGTGTCCGCCATGGCCAGGGTGAGAGTCAGGTCACGCTCATCGCCCGTGCCCGGATTGAGCGCCAATCGTTGGCTGATGGCATAGGCGCCGGTACCTGGCGCCAACACGACCGGCTGCATGCGCTCCCCGGGCGCATCGGTTCCGCGGAACTCGTCCTGCCAACGCCGGGTTCGGGCGCTGCCCGCCATGCCGCTGCTGGCACCCGGATGCAGCAGGAAGTCGCCGTCCCGAGTGCTCACGTAGACCCGCAACTGCCGCTCGTCCGGGGTGGCTCGTAGCGAGGCCAGCAGCCGGCGGGCATCCAACTCGACCAGCACGATGGCGAACAGCGTGCCATCGTCGCCGATGACCGGGGCCGCCACCCGCATCGTCAGCATCGCCGACGACTGTTGCTCGGCGCTCCCTGGCTCCTGCTCGATATCCGAGACGAACACCTCGTTGTTGCGCAGCCTGACGGCCTCCCGGAAATAGGCGCTATCGCCCCTGCGCTGCAGCTGGGAGGGGTCCAGCACCTGGACCCGGCCGCCGCGCTGAACGATCCGTACTAACTCGCGCCCCCCATCGGCGACGCCGATCAGGCTGACCTGAAGCACGTTGGGGGTGGTGATGGCGAAGGCGGAGAAGATGCTTTCCAGACGCCGCTGCCAGGCTTCCTGGGAGATCTGCTCGAGCGCATCGAAACCCTGATTGCGACTGGCCCGCGCCAGGCCTAAGACGGGCGGCAGCTTGGCGAGTAGGCGCACCTGCTGGCGGCGTCGGTCGACCTGGCGCGCCAGGGACTCCAGGCGCTGCTGACTCGACGACTGCAGCCCGTAGTTCAGCAGGGCCTGCATATGCTCCCGTTCGGCGCGCCCGGCAACGCCGGTGACCAGGGTAGCCAAGCCTCCCCACAGCAGCAGCGCACCGAGCACCCACCGCCAATCGAGGGCGCGTAACGGATTGGCTCTGATTGGGCCCACTCACTCGCTCCTTCGACTCAGATGACGCAGGGTGCACTGGAAGTCGCCCCTGGCGGGCGAGCACCTTAGCGTCGGCCCCGGGACAGGCCGCATGCTGCCTGCAGATCGCTCGAACCACAAGCTGCCAGTGCGCCGCGAGCCCGCCAGGCGCCCCCTGCGCAGGCCATTGCGCCGGGGCGGCCTACCCCATTGAAGGTAGCCGACGGCCCGCCATCACGCGCGCCGCCAGGCGAAGCCATGGGGGCAGCGTGCTGCAGGAGGCCGGCAAAATCGGCGCCGCGGACGGCGTGCAACAAGCGCCGCCGCTCTTGTGGAGCCTGGGCGCTTGCGCGGAGGGGGTATGGAGAAAGACCGCCGGGACGGTGTGATGGCCAGCCCGGTGGGATGAGTTCCCAGGGGCACTCGCCGCGCCGCCGTGGGTCACGGCCGGCGCGGCAGCAAGGCGAGTCAGGCGGTCGCGTAGACCACCAGTTCCACCAGCATTTCCTCGCGCGCCAGCCCGGCGATGACCATGGCGGCGCGGTTGGGGTAAGGCGCCTGGAAGTATTCGGCATACACCGCATTGACCGTCGCCAGGTAGCTGCGGTCGGTGACGTAGATCAGCACCTGGGTCACGGCATCCATCCCCAGGCCCGCGCACTCCAGGGTGTGCTTGAGGTTGTCCAGGGTCTGCCGGGTCTGCGCCTCGATGCCGCCGGGCACCACCTGGCCCTGGGCGTCGATGGGGATCTGCGCGGTGTACAGGGTGCCGTTGCCGATCACCGCCCACTCCAGCGGGGCCTTGGACGGAAACAGCTGGGTTTTCACGGCCTGTTTCATGGCGTACTCCTGGTTCGAGAGAGGAATAAAAAAGGGGGAGGCGGCGGTTGCCGCACTCCCCCAAAACTTGCGGGGATCAGAGGCCTTGCGCGTCGGCCATGCGCTTGGCGATCTGCGGGGCGTTCCACAGCGACGGCAGCAGGATCAGCGACACCGGCACCGCGGTGATGACGATGAAGGACTGCAGCGCGCTGATGCCGCCCGAACCGATGGAGATCAGCAGGGCCGCCACCACACCCATCATCACGCCCCAGAACACGCGGATCTCGGCACGGGGATGGTCGGTGCCGGTCATCACCATGGAGATGGTGTAGGTCATGGAGTCGCCGGTGGTGGTGACGAAGATCACCGTGAGGATCAAAAACAGCACCGACATCAGGTAGCCCAGGGGCAGCTGCGCGGTGATCGCCAGCAAGGCACCGGGCAGGTTGAAGCCGGCAAAGGCCTCGGACACCGAGCCGGGGTTGCTCAACTCGAAGGACAGCCCGCTGCCGCCGACTATGGTGAACCAGAAACAGGTGATCAGCGGCGCCACCACCGAGATGGTCAGCACCAGCTCGCGCAGGCTGCGACCGCGGGAGATACGGGCGACGAACATCGCCATCAGCGGGCCGTAGCCGAGGAACCAGCCCCAGAAGAACACCGTCCACCAGTCCAGCCAGGCCGGGTCGGCGCGGAAGGTCGCCATGGGGATGAACTTGTCCAGGTAGATGCCCATGGCCTGCAGGTAGCCGTCGACGATGAAGCCGGTCGGGCCGAACAGCAGGATGAACAGCATCAGCGCCACCGCCAGCACCACATTGATCTGGCTCAGCCACTGGATACCGCGGGCCACCCCGGACACCGCCGAGAGGGTGTAGACCGCCACCAGCACACCGATGATGGTCAGCTGGGTGCCATAGTCGTTGCCGATGCCGAACAGCTTCTCCAGGCCGAAGCTGACCTGCAGACCGAGGAAGCCGATCGGGCCGATGGTGCCGGCGACCACCGCCAGCACGCAGCAGGCATCGACCAGGGCACCGAACCAGCCGGTCATGACCCGCTCGCCGAATACCGGGTAGAGCAGCGTGCGCGGCTTGAGCGGCAGGCCCTTCTCGTAATGCAGGTGCATCAGCACCACGCCGGTCAGGCTGCCGAGGATCGCCCAGGCCAGGAAGCCCCAGTGCATGAAGCTCTGCGCCAGCGCGTTGTAGGCGGCCTGCGGGGTGCCGGTCTCGCCGCCGTGCAGCGGCGGCGGCGAGAGGAAGTGGGCCATGGGCTCGGCCGCGGCCCAGAACACGCCGCCGCCGGCCAGCAGGGTGCACATGATCACGCAGACCCAGGTGAAGGTCGGCATCTCCGGTGCCGCCAGGGCGCCGAGGCGCACCCGGCCGGTGCGGCCGAGCGCCAGGTACAGGCCGATGCCGAAGGTCAGCAACAGCAGCACCTGCCAGTAGGCGCCGAACAACTTGGTCGACCAGGCGAAGGCCGTGTTGACCCACTGGGTCATCAGTTCGATGTCCCACAGGGCGAGGATGGCGAAGAGCAGGACGAAGCCTCCGCTGATGAGGAACACCGGGATATCCACGCCCTGCAGCAGCTTGCCTTTGTCGGTCATCACGGGAGCCCCCGTTTGGGTAGCCGATTGCGTGCTATTCATTACAGCCTCCTGACAAGAATCTTGTACTTGTTGGTTGTTCAGGACAGTTACTGGGCAGGCTCGAGACCCTGTTCCAGGGTGCGTAGCCAGTTGAGGCCCATCACCTTGGCGGTATCCTCTGCAGTGAAACCGCGCTGCAGCAGGCCCTGGGTGATAGTGGGGAAATCGCGGCTGTCGCCGAACCAGGACAGCGGCTTGGGCCAGTCGGCATTGCTCGCCGAGCCCTCGCCGTAGTCGACCTGCTTGGACCAGCGGCCGCTGCGCATCCACTCCAGCACCGACTGCGGCTGGTTCTGGCACAGGTCGGTGCCGATGCCGATGTGGTCGATGCCCATCAGGTCGGCGGTGCGCGCGACCATGTCGCAGAACTGCGCCAGGGTGCAGTCCGAGCCGTTGTGCAGGTGGAAGGGATACAGGCTGAAGCCGAGCAGGCCGCCGGAGTTGCCCAGCTCGCGCAGCACGGTCTCCGACTTGTTGCGCTTGGCCGGGTGGAAGAACCCCGGGTTGGCGTGGGAGATGATGATCGGCCGGCTCGACAGCTCGATCGCCTCCAGGGTGCTGCGCTCGGCGCTGTGGGACATGTCGATGAGCATGCCGACCCGGTTCATCTCGGCGATGGCCTGCTTGCCGAAGCGGGTGATGCCGCTGTCGCTGCCCTCGTAGCAACCGGTGGCCAGCAGGCTCTGGTTGTTGTAGGTCAGCTGCATGATCAGCAGGTTGAGCTGGCGGAACACCTCGATCAGGGCGATATCGTCCTCGATCGGCGAGCAGTTCTGCGCGCCGAAGAACACCCCGACCTTGCCCAGCGCCTTGGCCCGACGGATGTCCGCGGCACCGGCCACCGGCATGATCAGGTCGCCGTGCTGCTCGAAGCGGCGGTTCCACTCGCCGAGGCGGCTCAGGGTCTCGCGGGCATTCTCGTGGTACACCAGGGTCGCGTGCACGGCGCTGACGCCGCCTTCGCGCAACTGGGTGAAGATCTCGCGGGACCAGTTGGAGTACTGCAACCCGTCGATGACTATCAGTTCGTCATGCATGGCGCACGCCCTCAGGCACGGATGTAGGTGGTCTTGACCACGGTGTAGAACTCGCGGGCGTAGGTGCCCTGCTCGCGCGGGCCGAAGCTGGAGTTCTTGCGGCCGCCGAACGGCACGTGGTAGTCGGTGCCGGCGGTCGGCAGGTTGACCATCACGCAACCGGTCTTGGCGCGGCGCTTGAAGTCGCTGGCGAGCTTCAGCGACTGGGTCATGATCCCGGCGGTGAGGCCGAAGTCGGTGTCGTTGAGGGTGGCCAGGGCCTGCTCGTAGTCCTCGACCTTGATCACGCAGGCGATCGGCCCGAACACCTCGTCGCGGTTGATCTGCATGTCGTTGCGGGTGTCGACGAACAGCGCCGGGCGCATGTAGAAGCCCTCGTACTCCTCCTCGATGCGCTCGCCGCCGCAGACCAGACGGGCGCCCTCGGCCTTGGCCTGCTCGATGTAGCGCAGGTTCTGTTCGAGCTGCTTGCCGTCGATCACCGCACCGATCTGCATGCCTTCGCGCAGCGGGTAGCCGACCTTGAGCTCGCCCATGCGCTCGACCAGCCGGGCGACGAAGCGGTCGTGCACCCCGGCGGTGACGATCAGCCGCGAGGAGGCGGTGCACTTCTGCCCGGTGCCGAAGAAGGCGCCGTTCAGGGCACAGTCCACGGCCTGTTCCAGGTCGGCATCGTCCAGCACGATCAGGGCGTTCTTGCTGCCCATCTCCAGCTGGCAGCGGACGAAGTTGGCGGCGGTGGCGGCGGCCACCTTGCGCCCGGTCTCCACCGAACCGGTGAAGCTCAGCGCGTCGATCTTGGACGAGTGGATCAGCGCATCGCCGACCGTGACGCCGCTGCCCATCACCAGGTTGAAGGTGCCGGCCGGCAGGCCCTGGCGGGCGATGATCTCGGTCAGCGACCAGGCGCTGGCCGGCACCG
The DNA here is from genome assembly GCF_051904775.1 of Pseudomonas sp. MBLB4123. Taxonomy (NCBI): domain Bacteria; kingdom Pseudomonadati; phylum Pseudomonadota; class Gammaproteobacteria; order Pseudomonadales; family Pseudomonadaceae; genus Pseudomonas; species Pseudomonas sp. MBLB4123. Next base: position 404,310 of record NZ_CP196711.1, on the reverse strand, counting down.
CGTTGGCCGGCTTGAACACCACGGCATTGCCGAAGGCCAGGGCCGGGGCGATCTTCCAGGCCGCGGTGGCCATGGGGAAGTTCCAGGGGGTGATGATGGCGACCACGCCCACCGGCTCGCGGCGGGTCTCGATCTCCACGCCGGGGCGCACCGAGTCGGCGGTCTCGCCCATCTGGCGCAGCACTTCGGCGGCGTAGTAATGGAAGAACTGACCGGAGCGGTAGACTTCACCCATGCCCTCGGCGAGGGTCTTGCCCTCCTCCCGGGCCAGCTGCTCGCCCAGTTCGGCCTTGCGCGCGATCAGCTCGTCGCCGATGGCCATCAGCACCTGGTAGCGCTGCTCGAGGCCGCTCTGCTGCCACTGCGCCTGACCGGCCCGGGCCGCGGCCAGGGCCTGCTCGACCTGCCCGGCATCGGCCTGGGCGTAATGACCCAGCACGTCCTGAACGTTGGCCGGGCTGATGTTGGCCACGCTGCTGCTGCCGGTGACCCACTCACCGTCGATGTAGTTGCGGAAGATATCAGTGGACATGTGCGCCTCCTCTCAAGCTGTAGCCGAATGGTAGGCGCGCCCCGAAATAAACTAAAATTAATAGTAAATATTATTCGATAAGGAAAACTTACCATGCTGCCCGAGCTCAAGATCGCCCAACTGCGGCATTTCGTCTGGGTCGCCGAGCTCCAGGGCTTCCACGCCGCGGCGGAGAAGGCGCACCGCACCCAGCCGGCGATCTCCCTGTCGATCCGCGACCTGGAGGGCAAGCTCGGCCAGGCCCTGTTCGAGAAGCGCAACGCCCGCGCGGCGCGGCCGGAGCTGACCCCCTTCGGCGTGCAGTTCATGGTCTACGCCAAGGAGCTGATCGCCCACCACGACCGGGTGGTCAACGACATGAACCTGATCGCCCAGCACAAGTCCGGGCACCTGCGCATCGCCTCGGTGCCCTCGATCGCCAGCCGCCTGCTGCCGGACATCCTCGCCCGCTTCATCGGCGAGGCCACCGACCTGCACGTCAGCCTGTTCGACGACAGCTCCGAGGCGGTGCTGGCGATGGTGGAGAACCAGCAGGTGGACTTCGGCATCGCCAGCCTGTGGGAGGCGGACAGCGACATCCGCTTCACCCCGATCTGGGAAGACAGCATCGGCGTGGTCTGCCGCGACGACCATCGCCTGGCCGGCGAGGCGCAGCTGAGCTGGCAGCAGCTGCGCGGCGAGCGACTGATCGCCAACGGCACCTCGCGCCTGCTGGCCGGCACCGAGGCCGAGGAGCTGGTGGCCGACTCCCAGTTCTATATGTCCAACATGATCTCGCTACTGGCCATGCTCGAGGCCGGCATGGGCATCACCACCCTGCCGCGCTTCGCCTTTGCGGCGGGACATGAGCGCCTGCGCTTCATTCCCCTGAGCGATCCACTGGTCAGCCGCGACATCGGCATCGTCTGCCTGGCCAACCGCTCGCTGCCGGTGGCGGCCCAGGCGCTGTTCGACTTTATCCTGCGTGACAATGCGCTGGCCCCTGAGCCGTTTTGACTGCGCTTAGCTGATCGCATTGGCGATCTAGATAAGTTTCCCTTATCAGGCGATAGACCGATCTGAATTGCTCAGGCCGCGGCCTTGCACCACCATCGACGGCAGAAAACAACAATCCGCCGCACTCGCACGGCCCGTCATGGGCCCGATTACCGAGTGTGTACTGCGCCAGTCGAGGGCAAGCCCATGAGCACTCCTTCCAGTATCGATCCGGCCAAGCAGGGGGCGCAGGCGCTGCCCATGCGTCCGGCCTCCGTGGTCATGGACCTGGAGCGTCTCGGCAGCCTGCACCAGAGCCGCCTGAGTTTCATGCGCAGCCTGGTGCGCAAGGTCATGCGCGAGGGCTGGCGCATCGAGCCGCGCCGCTTCGAGCTGGACGCCGAGGGCTACGGCACGGTGATCTACCGGGTGCAGACCAGCGGCGATCTGTTCAGCTTCGTGCTGTTCTCCCAGTACCTGGCGCCGGAAAAGCGCAACGACCGGGTCATCGCCACCGAGTGGGACCTGACCATGGCCCTGTGCGAGGGCGAGGTGGACGACGAGTATGTCGAGTTCCTGCGGCGCAACGTGCCGCTGCAGGAAGCCGGCCGCCTGGATTCGCGGGTGATGGTGCTGTCGCGGGCCAACCGCAGCGTGCGCAATTTCGACTCGGTGGTGGCGGCGCTGAGTGCCGGCCAGCAGCCGGAGGTCGAACAGATCGCCCGGGTCGGCTACCTCTATCGCACCACCGCGGTGTATGGCAGCGGCAAGCTGGGCATGGCCGACTGGGAGAAGGTCAGCGGCAAGCACCCGGACTTCGCCCGGCCCTACGCCGCCGAGATGTTCGTCTGCTACATGCTGCGCAACTTCAGCCTGCTGCAGGCCGAGCACATCGCCCGCCAGCGCGCACCGCAGACGGCCGTGGCGCTGCAGCCGGCGCTCAAGCGCTACTTCGGCATCGGCAACTCCACGGGCCTGGGCATGGCGCCCTACCTGATCAACCACCCGCAGCTGGTCAGCCGTTGGATCGAGATGCGCGAGCTGGCCCTGGCGCGGGTCTGCGGCCTCGGCCAGGTGACGGCCGAGCGCCTGGCCCGCCTGCAGGCGCTGGTCGTACGCGGCATCCGCCATATCGAGCAGACCGTCACCGAAGACGCCTGGCAGACCGAACACAACCGGCAGGTGCTGGAGGACCTGGCCAGGCTGCAGGACTGGCTCGCCAGCCAGCCGCTGCAGAGCTGGGCGCAGTTGCAGGACTGGTCGGCGCACAAGCTCGGCCTGCAGGGCCAGGAGCTGCTCAACTGCATCCTGCTGGAGCTCTACCCCGAGCTGGTCGACAGCCTGGAAGACCGCCTGACCCTGGTCGAGAGCCTGGAGCTGCAGCCGCAGATGCCGGCCGCCGAGCTGCGCGGCCTGATCGAGCGGCACTACGCCTGGGCCCTGGCCATCGACTTCGACGCCGAGGGCGCCACCGAGACCTTCTGGTATCGCTCCGAGGAGAAGCAGGAGCCGCGCCTGGGCAACTGCAGCCTGGAGAGCGGCCGCGACAAGCAGATGCCCCTGGGCATCGGCTACCTGGCCCAGCAATGCCACCGTCAGCTGGGCGCCTACCTGGCCGAGCACCCCGAGCAGTGCACCGCCGGCTTCCTCCTCCGTCATCCCGAGCAACGCGGCATCGTGCGGCGCATGCAGAGCATGGCCAAGACCCACTACGGCGAGATCCGGGCCAACCTGCTGGACCGCGACGTGCTGCCCATGCACCTGCTGCGCTGCAAGCTGGCCTTCTTCGGGGTGAGCAAGTTCGACCCGCGCTCGCGCCTGTGGGTGCGCAACACCATGTTCCAGGGCGCGCCGCTGCTCGAGGACATCGGCCAGCCGTTCGAGGACGACTGGTTCCTGCCCCTGGCCCCGACCCTGGAGACCCGTCGATGCTGATTTCGTCGAATGAACTGACCGCCCTGCTCAAGCGCGTGTTCGAGGGCATGGGCTACCCGGTCGGCTACTACGAGGACGCCGCCGCCCTGGTCAAGTGGTTGCAGCTGCACGGCGAGCAGGGCTTCGGCGAGCTGCAGCGGGCGCTGCCCTTCGTCGCCGACCGCGAGCGCCCGGCGCTGCAGCTGCTGGCCGAGGAGAGCCAGGCGCTGCTGTTCGACTGCCACGGGCGCAGCGCCCTGAACTGCCTGCCGAGCATCGTCGAGCTGGCCGAGACCAAGGCCCTGGAACAGGGCTGCGTCAACGTCAAGGTGCGCAACTGCCACAACCGCAAGTTCGTCCTCAAGCTGCTGGTCGACTGCGCGCGCCAGGGCATCAGCGGCCTGGCCTACTGGCAGAACGGCAAGCAGCCGATCAGCGAGCACGTCGCCAGCATCACCGCCGGCGCCGCCTACCCGAGCTACAGCGAGGCGCTGCTGGTCGATCCCGCCACGGCCGACACCCAGACCCTGACCCTGCTGCTGAGCACCCGCATCGACCTGCTCGGCCAGCTGCACGGCAGCGCCAGCCAGCGCAGCGGCTACCGCCAGGTCGGCCCGGAGCAGTTCGCCCGGGCCGGCCAGGGTGCCCTGGAAGGCGGCATGGATATCTCCATCGAACTGTGGCAGCAGCTCAACCAGCTGGCCGAGGCGGTGCTGGTGGAAAACTCCGAGCAGTCGCGCAGCGGCGCCGGCGGCCGCTGACCGCGGGCGACGGATCACGCCCGCATGAGCTACAGCGCCCTCGAGTGCCTGGCGCTGCTGATCGTGCTGGGCGGCTGCCTGGTGCAGGCCCTACTGGGCATCGGTTTCGCCCTGCTGGCCGCCCCCCTGCTGTACCTGCTCGACCCCGGCTATGTGCCGGGGTCGGTCCTGCTGCTGGGCTTCCTCCTGGCCTGCTGCATGCTGCTCGGCGAGCGCCGGGCCCCGGCCTGGCGTCGGCCGCTGCCGGCCATCCTCGCACGGCTGCCCGGGGCCTGGTGCGGCGGCCTGCTGCTGGGGCTGCTGCCCGGCGCCTGGCTCGGCCTGCTGCTAGGCGCCAGCGTGCTGCTGGCGGTGCTGTCCAGCTACCGCTGGCTGGCGCTGCGCTGCAGCCCGCGTAACCTGGCCATCGCCGGCTTCTGCTCGGGGCTGATGGGCACCGCCACCTCCGTGGGCGGGCCGCCCATGGCCCTGGTCTACCAGGACCGCGCCGCGGCCGAGACCCGCGCCGAGCTGGCCGCCTTCTTCCTGCTGACCACCCCGGTTTCGTTGCTGGCGCTGCTCTACCAGGGGCGTCTGCCCCTCGACCACCTGCTCGACTCGCTCAAGCTGGCTCCCGGCGTGCTGGCCGGCTACGGCCTGGCGCTCGCTCTGCGCGGACGCTTCGATCGGCACAACCCGCGGCGGCTGTTGCTGCTGCTCGCCATGCTGGCCGCCGTCGGCCTGCTGCTGCTCAGCCTGTGGCGCCTGGCGGCTCAGCGGTAACCGGTCATCTCCAGATAGCCCACCCCCGCATGGCTGCCGGCGAAGCGGATCGGCCCCTCCCAATAGGGAAAGCGCGTGGCCATCCAGGCCTGCTCCTGCAGCGGCACGGTGGCGATGGCCAGGCCCTTGGCCGGGACGCGCAGGGTCCAGGCGGTCGGCAGCCGGCGGCCGGCGACCCGGCGGTGGTTGCGCGGGATCATCTGGATATCGCCCCCGGCGAGGGCCTGGCTGCTGCCGTCGGCGGCGATCCAGGTGCCGGCGCGGTAGGGCTGGCCGTCGGCATGACGCAACTGGAACAGCATGAGCTTCTCGCCCGAGTCCAGATGCAGGGAGAACCAGTCCCAGCCCTGCTGATCGGCCGCCAGCGGCTGGCTGCTCCATTCGCGGTCGAGCCAGGCCTGCCCGGTCACCGCATAGCCCTGGCCGTTCAGTTCGACCCGGCCCTCGGCCTGGAGAAACGGCTGGCTGTAGTAGTAGGACGCCTGACCCTGGCCGGACTTCTGGCTGTAACCGTTATCGCCGTGCAACACCGGCGCTTGCCCGGTGGCCAGGTGCAGGCGATAGGCGAAATCGCGGCCCCTGGCCTGCAGCTCCATCTCGCCCAGGCCGCCCCGATCCGGCGACAGGCTGCGCAGCTGCCAGGCGTCGATCCAGGCGTGCAGCGGCGTCGCCTCGACCCCGGCCTGGCCGATGCCGCCGCGGGCGAAGGTCTCGGCGAAGCGATGGCCGTCGGGGCCGGTCAGGGCCGCGTGGCCCATCCACAGCTGGCGGTTGCTCCAGTCCGCGGCGTTGGCGCCGGGCTGCAGGGCATTGCGAAACAGCGTCCACTGCAGGCCCCAGGCGCGGCCTTGTTCATCCTCGAGGTTGGCGGTGAGGTACCACCACTCGATGCGGTAGTCCGGGTGGGCGCCGTGGTCGGCCGGGAACGTCATGGCCCTTCCCGGCTCGACCCGGGCGAAGGCGTCGGCGGCGCGGCCGAGCCCGGCGAAGCCCTCCTGCGGAGTCTCGTCCTCGCAGGCGACCAGCAGCAGCCCCGCGAATGCCAGTCCGGCGGCCCTAGCGTTCATCGACGAAACTCCGCAGTAGCGCGGCCGGGGTGCAGTGACCGAGTCGCCACAAAGGCCCGGCGGCGGCCAGCAGACTGGCCAGCAGCGCCAGGCCGGACAACTGCAGCAGTTGCCCGGGGAAGACCTGCAACGGCAGGCGCCAGCCGAAGGCCTGCACGTTGATCACCGCCACCAGCCACCAGGCCAGCAGCAGCCCCAATGGCAGCGCCAGCAGCAGGGTCAGGGCGGCCAGCAGCAGGGTCTGGCCGAGACTCAGCCAGGCCAGTCGCGTCCGTGTCACCCCCAGTGCCCAGAGCGGCGCCAGCTGGTTCAGACGACCCTGGCCGAGGGTCAGCAGGCTGATGAACAGGGCCACCCCGGCCACCCCCAGGGTCAGGCTGTTGAGCGCCGTGGTGGCGGCGAAGGTGCGCTCGAACACCCGGCTCGACCAGGCCTTGAGCGTCGTCTGGTCGATCAGCCGGCTATCGTCCAGGGCGAAGCGCGCCTGCAGCGCCTGGATCAGCCCGGGCACGTCCGCTTCGGCCAGGCGCAGGCCGAAGCTGCGCGGTGCCAGCCCCGGCCAGTGGCGCTGCAGGCCAGCCGCCTCGACCAGCAGGTGGCCCTTGGGATTGCCATAGTCGGCGTAGATGCCCAGCACCTCCAGCGTCCAACCGCCCTGGGGGCTGGGCAGGCGGAGGCGCTCGCCCAACTGCAGACCCAGGCGCCGCGCCAGCTGCTCGCTGAGCAGCAGCCCCTGGCCGGCGGCCAGGCGCTCCCAGGCATCGGCCGAGGCCTGCAGCAGCGGCCAGTGCGCGCGGTAGTGGGGGTGATCGCGGATGCCGGTCAGCTGGGCCGGCCAGCCCTCGAGCGGCAACTCGACCCGCCAGCTCGGCAGCACGGCACGGACCTCGGGGCGCCGTTGCAGCCAGCTCTCGATGGCCACGCTCTGCTCTGCATCGGTCGGGGTCAGGTACAGCTCCGCGGCCAGGCGCTGGTCGAGCCAGGTGCCGAAGGTCTGGCGAAAGCCCTCGGTCATGCTGCCGACCCCGACATTCGCCGCCAGGGCCAACAATAGTGCCATCAGCGCCAGGGCCAGGCCCGGCAGCTGCTGGCGACTGTCGGCGACGAACCACTGCGCGAGCGGCCACCGGCAACGGGGCAGCACCGCCCGCAGCAGCCCATCCAGCAGCACCGGCAGGAGCAGGGCAGCGCCCAGCAGCAGCGCGGCGAGGCCGACGAAGCCGGTCTGCAGGCTGTCGCCCAGCCACAGCGTCAGCCCGGCCAACAGGCCCAGGGCCGCGGCCAGCCAGGCCTGACGACGCAGACCGCGCGCCTGGGCCTGCTGCCAGGCCTGCGGCTGGGCCAGCGCCAGCACCGGCAGGCGGGCGGCGCGCAACAGGCTGCCGGCGCCGGCCAGCAGGGCGCCGAGCAGGCAGATGGCCAGCGCGCCCAGCCACCAGCTCGGCGCCAGGCCGAGCTGACCGGCCACTTCGGCGCCATACAGGCCGCGCAGGCTGGCCGCCACATCCGGCAGCAGCCAGGCCGCCAGGCCATAGCCGCTGAGCAATCCGGCCAGCCCGCCGAGCAGACCCAACGCGAGCAGCTCCAGAGTGAGCGCCAGCAGCAGACCGCCCAGGCTGACCCCGCAGGCGCGCAGGCTGCGCAGCAGCGCGCGACGCTGCTCCAGGGCCAGGCCGATGGCGGCATGCACGATGAACAGGCCGACGACGAAGGCCAGCAGGCCCAGGGCGCTGAGGTTGAGGTGAAAGCTCTCGGTGAGCTGCGCCAGGCCGACCGCCTCCTCGCCGCGGCGCAGCACCAGCTGCCCGGCCAGTTGCTGCGGCAGCTCGGCTTCGCCGAACGCGCCATCCAGCAGCAACCGCGACAACTGCCCGGGGGCGTCGAGCAGGCGCTGGGCCACGCCGATATCGACCAGCAGCACGCCCGGCGGCAGCCCGGGCCAGGCCTGCAGCGGCGGCAGGGCCTGGCCGGTGACGCTGAGCGGCCGAGCGCCGGGCGCCAGGCCCAGTTGTGCCAGGGTTTCGACGGCGATCCAGGTACGCCCGGGAGGGCCGAGGAAACGGCTCAGCTGCTGGCGTCCGGCCGCCCGTCCGGCCAGAGCGCTGCCGGCGGGCAGGGTCAGGGGCTCGATGCCGATCAGCTGCAGGCGCTGCTCTTCCAGCCCGCGCAGGCGCAGAGGGCCTTGCAGCACCGGCGAGACCGGCCAGCCGGCCCGGCGCAACTCGACGAAATGGCGCTGCGGGAACAGCCCGCCGTGCCGTGCGACGAGGGAGTAGTGGCGATCGCCCCCGAACAGCTGGCTGGCCCGGGCATAGCTGTCGCGGGCCTGGCCGTTCAGCGCCTGCACCCCGACCCACAGGCCGCAGGCCAGCCACAGGCCGGTCAGCACGGCGAACAGCTGCACGGGGTGACGCCGCCAATGGCTGGCCAGGGCGAGCAGGGTCCACCCCAGCACGGCCACCTCAGCAGCCCTCGGTTGCCAGCAGGCATCCGCCCTGCAGACGCAGGCGGCGCTGCAGGCGCGCCGCCACCCGTGGACTGTGGGTCACCATCAGCAGGCTGGTGCTGCTGCCGGCGAGCAGTTCCAGCAACAGCTCCAGCACCTCGTCGGCGCTGCGCTCGTCCAGGCTGCCGGTGGGCTCGTCGGCCAGCAACAGCGACGGCCGCGCGGCCAGCGCCCGGCCCAGGGCCACGCGCTGCTGCTGACCGACAGAAAGCTGCTCCGGATAACGCTGCAGCAAGGCCGCCAGGCCCAGGCGCTCGCTCAGCTCGGCCTGCCAGTGCGGATCGTGGCGCCCGGCCAGACGCGCCTGGAAGGCCAGGTTGTCGGCGACGTTCAGGCTGGCGATCAGGTTGAACTGCTGGAACACCAGGCCGATGCCACTGCGCCGCCAGGCCGCCAGGCCGGCTTCGTCGAGCCGCTCCAGCGCGCGGTCGCCGGCCCGGATGCTGCCGGCATCGGCGCGGTCGAGCCCGGCTATCAGGTGCAACAGGGTGCTCTTGCCGCTGCCGGACTCGCCCATCAGCGCCAGGCTGGCGCCGGCGGCCAGCTGCAGCTCGACCCCGCGCAGCACCGGCAGCGGCCCCTGAGGGGTCGGGTAACTCTTGTACAGGCCCTGAATGCTGAGCATCGGCAAGCCACCTTGGCGCGTGTGGCCCAGTGGAAAATCCCGGGCACTGGCCAAGAAGAGTCTAGCGCCGCCCGGCACTCGACCGGGCGCATCGGGCAGAAGCTGATTTACTGAGACTATGCAGCCTCCGTTCCCGCAACCGCACAGGAGACACGCGATGAATGTTCTGTACTCGACCCAGGCCACCGCGACCGGCGGCCGCACCGGCCAGGCCAGCACGGCCGACGGCGCCCTGAGCGTGACCCTGACCACGCCCAAGGAACTGGGCGGCCCGGGCGGCGACGGCAACAACCCGGAACAGCTGTTCGCCGCCGGCTATGCCGCCTGCTTCCTCGGCGCGATCAAGTTCGTCGCCGGCAAGCAGAAGGTCAAGGTCGGCGACGACAGTACGGTGACCGCCACCGTCGGCATCGGTGCCCGTGACGATGGCGAAGGCTTCGGCCTGGATGTCGCCCTGGAAGTCAGCCTGCCGGGCGTCGATCACGCCCAGGCCGAGGCCATAGTGGGCCAGGCCCATGTGGTCTGCCCCTACTCCCACGCCACCCGCAACGGCCTGGTGGTGCGCACCCTGGTGATCTAGGCGCGCCCAGCGAACGGCAAAGAAAAACGGCCGAGCCGAAGGTCAGCCGTGTTCTGTGCGGCCGATGGGGCCGTCAGCTCGAACGGATCAGGTGATCGAAGGCGCCGAGCGAGGCCTTGGCCCCCTCGCCCACGGCGATGACGATCTGCTTGTAGGGCACGGTGGTCACGTCGCCGGCGGCGAAGATGCCCGGCACCGAGGTCTCGCCGCGCGAATCGACGATGATCTCGCCCCGCGGCGACAGCTCCACCACGCCCTTGAGCCAGTCGCTGTTGGGCAGCAGGCCGATCTGCACGAAGATGCCTTCCAGCTCGATATCATGCAGCTCGTCGCTGTTGCGGTCCCGATAGACCAGGGCGTTGACCTTCTGCCCGTCGCCCTTGACCTCGGTGGTCAGCGCGCTCTTGATCACCCTGACGTTGGCCAGGCTGGCCAGCTTGTTCTGCAGCACCGCATCGGCGCGCAGCTGGCTGTCGAACTCGATCAACGTCACCTGGGCGACGATGCCGGCCAGGTCGATGGCCGCCTCGACGCCGGAGTTGCCGCCGCCGATCACCGCCACCCGCTTGCCCTTGAACAGCGGGCCGTCGCAGTGCGGGCAGTAGGCCACGCCGCGGCCGCGGTACTGCTGCTCGCCGGGGACGTTCATCTCGCGCCAGCGGGCGCCGGTGGCGAGGATCAGGGTCTTGGCCTTGAGGCTGGCGCCGCTGTCGAATTTCACTTCATGCAGGCCGCCGGCGCCGCTCGCCGGGATCAGCGCGCTGGCACGCTGCAGGTTCATGATGTCGACGTCGTACTGCCTGACGTGCTCCTCCAGGGCGCGGGCCAGCTTCGGTCCCTCGGTCTCCTGCACCGAGATGAAGTTCTCGATGGCCATGGTGTCCAGCACCTGGCCGCCGAAACGCTCGGCCGCCACCCCGGTGCGGATGCCCTTGCGCGCGGCATAGATGGCCGCCGCGGCGCCGGCCGGGCCACCGCCGACCACCAGCACGTCGAACGCGGTCTTGGCGCTCATCTTCTCGGCCTCGCGGGCGCTGGCGCCGGTGTCGAGCTTGGCGAGGATCTGTTCGGCGTCCATACGGCCCTGGCCGAACGGCTCGCCGTTCAGGTAGATGCTCGGCACCGACATGATCTGCCGCGCCTCGACCTCGTCCTGGAACAGCGCGCCGTCGATGGCCACGTGACGGATCTTGGGGTTGAGCACGGCCATCAGGTTCAGCGCCTGGACCACGTCCGGGCAGTTCTGGCAGGACAGCGAGAAATAGCTCTCGAAGTGGAGATCGCCTTCGAGCCCCTGAATCTGCTCGATCACCTCCTGCGCCAGCCTGGACGGGTGACCGCCGACCTGCAGCAGGGCCAGCACCAGGGAGGTGAATTCGTGGCCCAGGGGGATGCCGGCGAAGCGCAGGCCGATGTCCGCTCCGGGACGATTGAGCGAGAACGAAGGCACGCGACTGTCGCGGCCATCGGTCTTCAGGGCGATCTTGTCGCTCAGGCCGACGATCTCCTGCAGCAGGCCGAGCAGCTCGCGGGATTTGTCGCTGTCATCGAGGGTCGCAACGATCTCGAACGGCTGGGTGACCTTCTGCAGATAGGCCTGCAACTGGGTTTTCAGATTGGCGTCCAACATGGCGGATGTTCCTCGATGACGAAATTCGGGCAATAAAATGCCCGGGCGGGTCGCGCCCGGGCATCGGGCGCCTTAGGAAGCAGTTGGGCTTCTTGAGGCGGAAAATGGGATGGAGAGCGTCGCGAGCGACGGCAGTGCAAGGCGAAATCAGGCGAGGGCGCGGAGTTTACGCGCTGTAAATGAGCAGCCCGAGCCTGATTTCAACGCAGCAATGCCTAGCGCAGCAGCTCTACACCCATTTTTAGATCTTGCCGACCAGGTCCAGGGAAGGCGCCAGGGTGGCTTCGCCGTCTTTCCACTTGGCCGGGCAGACTTCGCCCGGGTGAGCGGCGGTGTACTGGGCGGCCTGCAGCTTGCGCAGGGTCTCGGAGACGTCGCGGGCGATTTCGTTGGAGTGGATCTCCACGGTCTTGATCACGCCTTCCGGGTTGATCACGAAGGTGCCGCGCAGGGCCAGGCCCTCTTCCGGGATGTGCACGCCGAAGGCGTTGGTCAGCTGGTGGGTCGGGTCGCCGATCAGCGGGAACTGGGCCTTGCCGACCGCCGGGGAAGTCTCGTGCCAGACCTTGTGGGAGAAGTGGGTATCGGTGGTGACGATATACACCTCGGTGCCGGCATCGCGGAACGCCGCGTAGTTGTTGGCGGCGTCTTCGATCTCGGTGGGGCAGTTGAAGGTGAAGGCCGCCGGCATGAAGATCAGCACCGACCACTGGCCCTTCAGGGACTGCTCGGTCACCTCGATGAACTTGCCGTTGTGGAAAGCGTTGACCTTGAACGGTTGGACTTGGGTGTTGATGAGGTTCATCTCTGACTCCTTCGAGGGTTGAAAAGTTGACCCGGCGAATCTTAGAGCGAGATGTTCTAAAAACCTTATTGATTGAGGCCATGGGATTGATTGCCTGAGTCAATCGAACCCCCTGGCCCTCATCGCAAAATCTATCCAGGCAGCGCCACGGGCTCAGACCAGGCTCTCGTCGACCAGCAGCACCAGCTTGCCGTCGACCCGGTTGCCGGCCAGTTCGGCGAAGGCCAGTTCGGCATCCTCGACCGGATAGCCGCGTACCAGTTGCGGCTTGAGCCGGCCCTCGGCGAACAACGGCCACACCTGGTGCTGCAGGTCGCGCAGCAGGTCCGCCTTGAACTGCTCGTCGCGATTGCGCAGGGTCGAGCCGATCAGCTGGATACGCTTGCCCAGCAGCAACGCCAGATCCAGCTCGGCCTGGCGCCCGCCCATCAGGCCGATGTTCAGCCAACGGCCGTCGCGCGCCAGCAGCTCCAGGTTGAGCGCGGCATACTGGCCGCCCACCGGATCGAGGATCACATCGAAGGGCCCGAAATCGCGCAGCGCCTGCAGGCCGTCATCGCCACGCAGCACGCCGCCCTGGGCGCCCAGGGCCTCGCAATAGGCCAGGCGCTCGGCCGAGCCGACGCTGACCCAGCAGGGGTTGCCGAAGGCCTTGCACAGCTGGATAGCCGCCGAGCCCACGCCACTGGCGCCGGCGTGCAGCAGGACCCTTTCCCCCGGCTTCAGGCCGCCCAACTGGAACAGATTGAGCCAGGCCGTGGCATAGACCTCCGGCACGGCCGCCGCCTCGGCCAGGGACAACCCCTCGGGCAGCGGCAGCGCATGCCGGGCATCGACCACCACCTCCTCGGCCATGCCGCCACCGGCCAGCAGGGCGCAGACCCGGTCGCCCACCTGCCAGTCGCAACCGGCGCCGACTTCGCTGACGATGCCGGCGCACTCCAGGCCGAGCGCCGTGCTGGCCCCCGGCGGCGGCGGGTAGAGCCCCGCCCGCTGCAACAGGTCGGCACGGTTGAGGCCGGCCGCCGCCACGCGAATGCGAATTTCCCCCACATCGCAGGCCGGGGCGGGCTGCTCCGCCCATTCCGCGCGGCCTTCAACGCCTTGCAATGCCTTCACGCTGCCTCCATAGTGAATCGAAACCGGGCCCGGCGCTCAGCGTCGGGCCTCTGCATTGCGCCGATGGAACTGGCGCCCTCTAAGACGGCCTAATATGCGTTATCAATTACCCCCACGTCGAATCAGCATGAAGCGCTCCCTGCTCTGCGCCACCCTCGCCTTTGCCCTCGGTTTGGGCGCGCTGCCCCTGGCGGCGAAGACCACCCAGTCCGATCCCTGGGAATACCTGCAACCCGACCGTGAGCAGGTCATCGCCAGCCTCAACGTCGTGGAACTGTTGAAGCGCCACCACTACAACAAGCCGCCACTGGATGACGAACGCTCGGTGAAGATCTACCAGGGCTACCTGAAGATGCTCGACCCGGCGCGCAGCTATTTCACCGCCGGCGATATCGCCCAGTTCGACCGGTGGCGCGAGCAGTTCGACGACCTGCTCAAGAGCGGCAATCTGGAGCCCGGTTTCGTCATCTACAAGCGCCAGCTGGAGCGCCTGCAGGGACGCCTGCAGTTTGCCCTCGACCTGCTCGACCGGGGCATCGACAAACTCGACTTCGGCCTCGACGAGAGCCTGCTGATCGACCGCGAGAACGCCCCCTGGGCCAAGGATGTCGCCGAACTGGACGACCTGTGGCGCAAGCGGGTGAAAGACGAGGTGCTGCGCCTGAAGCTCGCCGGCAAGGAGCCCAAGGCCATCCAGGAGCTGCTGACCAAGCGCTACCAGAACCAGCTGGCGCGCCTGCAGCAGACGCGCGGCGAAGACATCTTCCAGGCCTACATCAATGCCTTCGCCAGCTCCTACGACCCGCACACCACCTACCTGTCGCCGGACAACGCGGAAAACTTCGACATCAACATGAGCCTGTCCCTGGAAGGCATAGGCGCGGTGCTGCAGACCGACAACGAGTACGTCAAGGTGGTGCGCCTGGTTCCGGCCGGGCCCGCCGAGAAGAGCAAGCAGATCGCCCCGGCGGACAAGATCGTCGGCGTGGCCCAGGGCGACGACGAGATGGTCGACGTGATCGGCTGGCGCCTGGACGAGGTGGTCAAGCTGATCCGCGGCCCGAAGGGCTCGCAGGTGCGCCTGGAGGTGATTCCGGCCAGCAACGCGCCGAACGACCAGACCAGCAAGGTGGTCAACATCACCCGCGAGGCGGTCAAGCTGGAGGAGCAGGCGGCGAAGAAGTCGGTGCTGCAGCTGAACCACGAGGGCCGCGACTACAAGCTGGGGGTGATCGAGATTCCCGCCTTCTACCTGGACTTCAAGGCCTTCCGCGCCGGCGACCCGAACTACAAGAGCACCACCCGCGACGTCAAACGCCTGCTCAGCGAGCTGGAGCAGGAGAAGGTCGACGGCGTGGTCATCGACCTGCGCAACAACGGCGGCGGCTCGCTGCAGGAAGCCACCGAACTGACCGGGCTGTTCATCGATCAGGGCCCCACCGTGCTGGTGCGCAACAGCGACGGCCGGGTCGACGTGCTGGCCGACGAGAACAGCGGCACCTACTACACCGGTCCCATGGCCGTGCTGGTCAACCGCCTGTCCGCCTCGGCCTCGGAGATCTTCGCCGGCGCCATGCAGGACTACCACCGCGCGCTGATCCTCGGCGGCCAGACCTTCGGCAAGGGCACGGTACAGACCATCCAGCCGCTCAACCACGGCGAGCTGAAGCTGACCCTGGCCAAGTTCTACCGCGTCTCCGGGCAGAGCACCCAGCACCAGGGGGTGATTCCCGACATCCAGTACCCGGACGTGATGGACACCAAGGAGATCGGCGAGAGCGCCCTGCCCGAAGCCCTGCCCTGGGACAGCATCCGCCCGGCGATCAAGCCCGAACTGGACCCGATCATGCCGTTCCTCGCCGAACTGCAGGCCCGCTACGACGTCCGCACGGCGAAGAATCCCGATTTCACCTTCACCCGCGAGCGCCTGGCGCTGGCCAAGAAGCTGATGGGGGAAACCACGGTCAGCCTCAACGAGGCCAAGCGCCGGGCCCAGCAGAACGACATCGAAGCCCAGCAGCTGGTCATCGAGAACAACCGGCGCAAGGCCAAGGGCCAGGCACCGCTGACCGAGCTGAAAACCGAAGACGAGGACGCCCTGCCCGACGAGGACAAGCCCGAGGTGCAGGACGATGCCTTTCTCGCCGAGAGCGGACACATCCTCCTGGACTACCTCGGCCTCAACGCCTCCCTGGCCAAGCAGTAACGCCGGAGCGTCATCAAACGGTCATTAATCTGTCGTGAAATGCAGGGGTTGGTAGGGATATCAGCCCCTTCGCATTTTCAGGACAGTGAGCCCCCCAGATGACCGTCACCGAGCAGTTGAGCGCACTGAGCCACATCCTCGCTCACGGCGACTTGCACAGCCTGTTCCAGCCCATCGTCTCGCTATCCGAGCGACGCATCCTCGGCTACGAGGCCCTGACCCGCGGCCCCTCCAACAGCCCACTGCACTCGCCCATCAACCTCTTCGCCGTGGCCCGTCACGCCGGACGGTTGAGCGAGCTGGAGCTGGCCTGCCGGAAAAGCGCCTGCCGGCGCTTCAGCGAGCTGACGCTGGAGGGCAAGCTGTTCCTCAACGTCTCCCCCGACTCCCTGCTGGAGCCCCGCCACCAACCCGGGCGCACCCTGCAGCTGCTGCAGGCCCTGGGCATACCGCCGAGCCGGGTGGTGATCGAGCTGACCGAACAGTCCCCCACCGAGGACTTCTCCCTGCTCGACAACGCCCTGCACCATTACCGCGCCATGGGCTTCTCCATCGCCCTGGACGACCTCGGCGCCGGTTACTCCAGCCTGCGCCTGTGGTCGGAGCTGCGCCCGGATTACGTGAAGATCGACCGCCATTTCATCGACGGCATCCATCAGGACGCGGTCAAGCGCGAGTTCGTCGGCTCCATCCTGCAGATGGCCAAGGCCTCCCGCGCCGAGGTGATCGCCGAGGGCATCGAGCTGGAGGAGGAGCTCGCCGTCCTCTCCGAGATGGGCGTCAACCTGGTCCAGGGCTACCTGATCAGCCGCCCCCAGGAGCAACCGCCCCGCGAGGCACTCGGCCTGCTGCCCAGGTTCGATACGGCCCCCAACGCCCTCGGCGAGGAAGGCAGCGACCTGTCCGCCCTGCTCAACGAACAGCCGGCGGTGCCCCTGCACACCTCGACGGCCGAGGTCCTGGAGGCCTTCCGCGCCCAGGCCAACCTCAACTCCCTCGCCGTGCTCGACCAGGCTCGGCAGCCGGTGGGCATCGTCCATCGTCACTCGCTGGCCGATGCCTTGCTCAAGCCCTTCGCCACCGAACTGTTCGCCCGCAAGCCAATCAGCCGCCTGATGAGCGACGACTTTCTCGCCGTCGAACTGGGCCAGTCCCTGCAGCAGGTCAGCCGCCTGCTCACCAGCCGCGCCCGCCAGCGCATCGAGGAGGACTTCATCATCACCCAGGGCGGCCGTTACCTGGGCATGGGCCGGGTCATCGACGTGCTCAAGCTGATCACCGAACTGAAGATCCAGCAGGCCCGCCACGCCAACCCCCTGACCCTGCTACCGGGCAACGTGCCGATCCAGCAGTGCCTGAGCCGCCTGCTGCAGCAGGGTCGGGAGGCCGTGGTGTGCTATGTGGATATCGACAGCTTCAAGCCGTTCAACGACCTCTACGGCTATGCCAAGGGCGACGAGGTGTTGCTGTGCCTGGCCCAGTGCCTGGGCGAGCGGGTCGATCCGGCGCGCGACTTCGTCGGCCATATCGGCGGCGACGACTTCCTCCTGGTGCTCGGTTCCGAGGACTGGCGCACCCGCCTCAATCGCCTGCTGGAGGACTTCCAGAGCCAATGCCGGCGCTTCTACAGCGAAGAGCACCTGCATGCCGGCTGCTTTACCGCCTACAACCGCCAGGGACAGCGCCAGGAATTCGCCCTGCTCTCGCTATCGCTCGGCGTCGTGCACCTGCGCCCCGGACAGTGTGCGCGGCTCGATGCCGCGCAGCTCGCCGGCCTGGCCTCGGAGGCCAAGCGGCAGGCCAAGGCGGTGCCTGGCTACAGCCTGCATATCATCGATACGGGAAAGTTGTCCGCCTAGAGCCCGAGTGCCTGCGCCCGCGCGGCCAGGCGCGCCGCCTGCTCGGCATCGGCCGGCAGCCCCTCGGCGCCATCCCGATAGAGTTCGGCCAGGCGCCGCGTGGCCAGGGGGTGCCCCGCCGCGCTTGCCAGCGACCACCAGCGCACCGCCTCGCGGGCGTCGGGCGCCTTCCGCGCGTCGCCGGCCAGACTCGACAATCCCAGCTGATAGGCGGCCTTGCCATCGCCGCCTGCGGCGGCCAGGCGCAATAGCCGAAGGCCCTCCTCCCGCGCACCCAGGCCCTGGCCGCGAAACAACAGGATATGCCCGTAGAAACTTTGTGCACCGACATCGCCCAGGTTCGCCATGCGCGCGAACCGGCCTTCCAGCCAGCGCCAACCACGCGGCTGTCTGACCCACCAGGACCAATGGAACAGGCGCCTGGCCAAGGCGTAGGCCAGACGCGCGCGCAGCCGGTGGAGCATCAGATGTCGTCCGGGTAGCTGAACTCGAACACCCGCGCCACTTCCCCGGCGTGCCAAGACGCCGCGGCGACGCCATCTGAGGCACCGTTGAAACGGCCCAGGCGGGTCACGCAGTCGAAGAAACCGGTCCGCGGCAGGCGGCTGGCCCCCTGGCTGATCACCAGGGCGCTGCGCAACGGCCGCTCGGCCTGCGCATCCAGGGCAGCCAGATGCTCCAGGGCCGCCGTCAGGGTCTGCATCGCCGGGCTTGGCAGGGCCAGGCGCTCGATCAATGCACGATAGGTCAACAGATGACGCTGACGCCGCGCCTCTTCCAACTCGCTGAGCAATGCCTGCCAGTGCTGGCGACTGATACTGACCGTCAAGACTTCGCCTCCCAGCCCGCGACCCCGAGCGTCCAAGCCAATGCACGTTGAATAGCGGCATCCGGCTGGCGTTCGCCGCTTTCGATCATTCCCAAATAGTGCGGGCTGATGCCCACAGCCCGGGCCAGCTGCTCCACCGACAGCCCCTTGGCCTCACGCAGGCGCGCGAGCTGGTCCAACCCTGGCACTTCCTCGGCCGGTGGTGCATCCGCCGGCTCGACTCGGCCGGCGGCCTGCAGCAACGCCTGATACTCCGCCCACGGCAACACCGCGTATTGCGGCTCGCCGTCATTCTTGATCACTTGTACGTTCATCTTCGACGCTCCTTGGAAAGCGGTACCGAGAGCTTCAGTACATTCCTTGCAGGGCCCTATGTTAACAGCCCGAGGCTATAAGAGGCGCGCGCTAACCGGTGCGCACGCTCGGGACCGCGCCTGGATACGCCGCCGAAGAAACGAACAGGGGATGCGTGGCACCGCTCAGGAAAGCCGGCGGTCCGGTACCGCTTCGTCGTCCGTCGGCAGCCGCTCGATCGCCTCCAGCACCTGTGGCGCCTGGGCCTTGCGCCAGGCGCGAAAGGCCTCCAGCTCGGCGCTCCAGGTCCGCAGCACCCAGGCCAGCACGGCCAGATCGTCGATAAAGCCCACACCGATCAACCAGTCGGGCAAGGCATCCAGGGGGGTGACGAAATACAGCAGGGCGGCGACCACCGCCAGCATCGCCTCGGTACCGATCGCCCGGTACTCGCCGCGCCACCAGGCCGCACAGAGGCTCTGCAGCAGGCGCAGATCCTCCTTCAGGTCGGCGAGACGTCGACCTTGCTGGCCACTCTTGCGGGCCACCGCCAGCAACAGGCCGGGTAGTCGGGCCCGACTCAACAATTGCTGCGCCAATGGCAGAAATCGGGCGAAACCCCAGGGTGCTTTCATGGTCGCTCCTCGCCAGCCCGCATGGCTGCTGGGCTCCTTGAGGTTATCCACGCAAGCTGTGGATAACCCTGTGAACATAAGCCGAACGAGCCTGCCAAAGGCCCGTGCTATCGGGCCTTGCGACAGATCGGACATTTTTTACACAAAGTATAAAATCCATGTAAATCAAATAGTTAATAATCAAACAGTTACTCGTCCCAGTGTTGGCGGCCCCTCTCGAGAGCGCCTGCGCGAATGTGCATAACCGTAACACCAAACGGGCCGAAACAGCCCCCTTACAGACCGACCGGTCGATTACCGGCACCCTGCACACCCCAGAAACGACAACGCCCCGTCGAGACGGGGCGCTGCGATGAAACGGCGAGCTTACTGTTCGGCGCTGGCGCCCGCGTCCTTGATGGACAACAGCTCCAGTTCGAACACCAGCACCGAGTTGGCCGGAATCGCCGGAGTCGGGCTCTGCTCGCCATAGGCCAGCTCGCTGGGGATGTACAGCTTGTACTTCTCGCCGACATGCATCAGCTGCAAGCCTTCGACCCAACCCGGGATCACGCCGCTGACCGGCAAATCGATCGGGCTGCCGCGCTCGATCGAGCTGTCGAACACGCTGCCATCGGTCAACTTGCCTTCGTAGTGAACGGTCACCACGTCGGTGGCTTTCGGTTGAGCCCCCTCGGCCTTGGTCAGCACTTCGTACTGCAGGCCGGACTCGGTGGTCACCACGCCCTCACGCTTGGCGTTGTCCTCGAGGAACTTCTTGCCGGCCTTGGCCGACTCCTCGTTCATGGCCGCCATACGCTCCTCGGCACGCTTCTGCAGGAAGGCGAAGGCCTCGATCAGCTCTTCGTCCTTCAGGCGTTGCTCCTTCTTGCCGATGGCATCCTCGATGCCCTGGGCGACGGCCTTGGAATCCAGGTCATCCATGCCTTCCTGGGCCAGGCTCTTGCCCATGTTCAGACCGATGCCGTAGGAGGCCTTCTGCGCCGGGGTCTCCAGCTCGACGGAGGTCTGCGAATCGCAGCCCGCGAGTACCAGGCCAACCAGCGCAACCGCCGCCGCTAAACGATGCTTCTTCATGCTTGATCCTTGTTCCGGTGCGCCCTAGGGCAATCGAGTGAAGGCGCGAGCTTAGCAGGCCGTCGCGATCACTGGCTACCGGGATAGGAACCATAAAATGCGCATAAGTTCAGGTGTTTAGCAGGTTTTCGAAGGAGTACGGCGAATGTTGCGGAGGGATAAAGCAGAGGCGAAGCGAGGAGGGAAATGGCGCAGCGGACGGGACTCGAACCCGCGACCCCCGGCGTGACAGGCCGGTATTCTAACCGACTGAACTACCGCTGCGCGTAACCCCGAAAGCGAGATTGGTGGGTGATGACGGGATCGAACCGCCGACCCTCTGCTTGTAAGGCAGATGCTCTCCCGGCTGAGCTAATCACCCTTCACTCTCGAAGTGGGGCGCATTCTAGAGAGCCATCGGCACCTTGGCAAGCCCTGATCGAAAAAAAATTTATCGACACAGCAAAGGCTTAGCTCAGGGTTGGCCTGCGCCCCCGAGGGGAGAATAATGCGCGCTTTGCGTTAATGGAGAGTCACCCCCTCATGTGGTTTCGCAACCTGCTGGTCTACCGCCTCACCCAGAACGTCCCCTTCGATGCCGAGGCCCTCGAAGCCGCATTGGCCGCCAAGCCGGCACGCCCCTGCGCCAGCCAGGAACTGACCACCTACGGCTTTATCGCCCCCTTCGGCAAGGGCGCCGATGCGCCCCTGGTGCACGAGAGCCAGGGCTTCCTGCTGATCGCCGCGCGCAAGGAGGAACGCATCCTGCCCGGCAGCGTGGTGCGCGACGCGCTGAAGGAGAAGGTCGACGAGATCGAAAACGAGCAGATGCGCAAGGTCTACAAGAAGGAACGCGACCAGCTCAAGGACGAGATCGTGCAGGCCTTCCTGCCCCGCGCCTTCATCCGCAAGTCGGCGACCTTCGCCGCCATCGCCCCGGCCCAGGGCCTGATCCTGGTCGACGCCTCCAGCGCCAAGCGCGCCGAAGACCTGCTCTCCACGCTGCGCGAGGCCATCGGTTCGCTGCCGGTGCGGCCGCTGACCGTGAAGATCGCCCCGAGCGCCACCCTCACCGATTGGGTCAAGGCACAAAAGGCCGCCACCGACTTCTTCGTACTGGACGAGTGCGAGCTGCGCGATACCCATGAGGATGGCGGCGTGGTGCGCTGCAAACGCCAGGATCTGACCAGCGACGAGATTCAGCTGCACCTGAGCGCCGGCAAGCAGGTCACCCAGCTGGCCCTGGGCTGGCAGGACAAGCTGTCCTTCGTGCTCGACGACAAGCTGGTGATCAAGCGCCTGCGCTTCGAGGACCTGCTGCAGGAGCAGGCCGAGCAGGACGGCGGCGACGACAACCTCGGCCAGCTGGATGCCAGCTTCACCCTGATGATGCTGACCCTGGTCCAGTTCCTCCCCACCCTGTTCGAGGCCCTCGGCGGCGAGGAAATCCCCCAGGGCATCTGAGCCGCTCGGCCCGGGACCGGCGGCAGCCAGCCTCCGCCGGTCCCCAGCGGCTTGCCCCGGCAGCCGGTCTGTGCACAATGACCGGCAGCGTGAGGACGACCTCACCACTCCATGAGTGACCACCCGGGGACGGCCCCAGCCCTTATCCCCGGAGGCCAAAATGTCCTGGATCATCCTGTTTTTCGCCGGCCTGTTCGAGGTCGGCTGGGCCGTCGGCCTGAAATATACCGACGGCTTCACCCGCCCCCTGCCCAGCCTGCTGACCATCGCCGCGATGGTCGTCAGCCTGGGCCTGCTCGGCCTGGCCATGAAGGAGCTGCCCCTGGGCACCGCCTACGCCATCTGGACCGGGGTCGGCGCGGTCGGCACGGTGATCGCTGGGATCATCCTGTTCGGCGAATCCATGGCCTTGATCCGCCTGGCCAGCGTGGCGCTGATTCTCTGCGGCTTGCTCGGGCTTAAACTCAGCCACTGAGGCGCCCACAACCGAAAGCCCGCCATCCGGCGGGCTTTTTCATTCCGGCTGGCTCAGCGCAGGTCGCCGCGCAGCTCGGCGACCTGCGCCTGCAAGCGCTGGCGGTCGGCGCACTCGGGACCGAGCGGCGCGCCGGCCACCAGCTGGATGCGCGACCACAGGCGCCTGAACACCCCCTTGTCGGGGTCACGGCTGAAGAAGCTGCCCCACAGCCCCTTGAGCGCCATCGGGATCACCGGCACCGGGTTTTCCGCGAGGATGCGCTCGATGCCGCCCTTGAACTCGTTGATCTCGCCATCCCCGGTCAACTTGCCCTCCGGGAAGATGCACACCAGCTCGCCGTTACGCAGGTATTCGGCGATCTTCTTGAACGCCGCGTCGTACACCAGCAGGTCCTCGGTGCGCCCGGCGATCGGCACGGTGCCGGCGGTGCGGAAGATGAAGTTGAGCAGCGGCAGGTTGTAGATCTTGTAGTACATGACGAAACGCACCGGCCGGCGCACCGCACCGCCGATCAGCAGGGCATCGACGAAGGACACGTGGTTGCACACCAGCACCGCCGCGCCGTCCTCGGGGATGGCCTCCAGCCCCCTGTGCTCGACCCGGTACATGGAGTGGCCGAGCAGCCAGATCAAAAAGCGCATGCTGAACTCGGGGACGATCTTGAAGATGTAGCTGTTGACCGCGACGTTCATCAAGGAAATCGCGAGGAACAGCTGGGGGATCGACAGCTCGGCGACGCTGAGAAAGAGGATCGAGGCGATGGCCGAGACCACCATGAACAGCGCGTTGAGGATGTTGTTGGCGGCGATCACCCGCGCCCGCTCCTGCTCCACCGTGCGCGACTGGATCAGCGCATACAGCGGCACTATATAGAAGCCGCCGAACAGGCCGATGCCGAGAATGGCACCGAGTACCCACCAGGCCTGGCCATGCCCCAGCAGCGTCAGCCAGTCATGGGGCATGGCGCCCTGGACGAAACCGTCGGAGTGCCACCACAGCAGCACGCCGAACAGGGTCAGGCCGATGGAGCCGAAGGGCACCAGGCCGATCTCCACCTTGTGCCCGCTCATGCGCTCGCACAGCATCGAGCCCAGGCCTATCCCCAAGGAGAACACCGTGAGGATCAGGGTCACCACGCTCTCGTCGCCGTGCAGCCAGTCCTTGGCATAGGCCGGGATCTGGGTCAGGTAGATCGCGCCGAGGAACCAGAACCAGGAGTTGCCCAGCAGCGAGCGCGACACCGAGACCGGCTGCTCCTTCAGGCCCAGGCGCATGATCCGCCAGGACTGACGCAGGATATTCCAGTCCAGTGCCAGCTCCGGCAAGGCCGCATGGGCGCGGGGGATGGCGCGGCTGGCCAGATAGCCGAGCACGGCGACCACGACCACGGAACCGGCGACGATCTGCGCGTAGGCGCTGCTGGCCATGATGATGCCGGCGCCTATGGTACCGGCGAGAATGGCCAGGAAGGTGCCCATCTCCACCAGGGCGTTGCCACCGACCAGTTCCTGCTCGCGCAGGTGCTGCGGCAGGATCGAATACTTCACTGGACCGAACAGCGCCGACTGGGTGCCCATGCAGAACAGCACGGCGAGCATCAGCGGCAGGCTGTCGAGCAGCACCCCGGCGGCGCCGGCCAGCATGATCAGGATTTCGGCGAACTTGATCGCGCGGATCAGGCTGTCCTTGGCGAACTTCTCGCCGAACTGCCCGCCGAGTGCCGAGAACAGGAAGAACGGCAGGATGAACAGCAACGCGCAGAGGTTGACCAGCAGGCTCTTGTCGGCGCCGGAACTGAGCTTGTAGAGGATGGCGAGGATCAGCGACTGCTTGAAGATGTTGTCGTTGAAGGCGCCGAGCAACTGGGTAAGGAAGAACGGCAGGAAACGCCGTTTACCGAGCAAGGTGAATTGCGAATCTGGGGTCATCGTCCGTGTACCTGTCTTCTATGACCGAGCGGGCCGTCCAGCATTGGACTGCAACAACCCGCCGACAAGCCACAGCAATCGTCGACTTTTGCCGACGTCACGGCAAAATCGCCGCTCAGATCGGCAGTTGCCCCAGCGCCCAGCGCAACAGGAAGAACACCAGCAGGCCGCCGCCGATGGTCGCCAGCAGATGGCGGGTCAGCGCGGCGATGGCGATGGCCGCCAGCCCGCCCAGCAGGTAGGCGTTGTCCAGGCGCAGGGCCCAGTGCTGGCCGTCGGGCAACAGCATGCCCGGCACCACGATGGCGGTGAGCACCGCAGTCGGCACGTAGTGCAACCCCTGACGCACCAGCGGCGGGAAGCTCAGGTTGGGGAAGGCAAACAGGCTGTAGCGAATGGAAAAGGTGATCGCCAGCATGCCGAGGATCAGCACCCAGTTGTCCATCAGGCCACCTCCGCGCATACGGGCGCCTGGCGGCGCTCGAGCAGCACACCGACCACAATGCCGCTGAACGCGGCCGCCAGCAGGCCGAGCTTGTATGGCAGGCCATGGAAGGCCAGGGCCACCGCCCCGGCCACCAGGGCCGCGGCCACCTGCGGACTGTTGCGCAGCATGGGCACGACTATGCCGATAAAGGTCGCCAGCATGGCGAAGTCCAGGCCCCAGGCGGCGAGGTTCGGCACGCTCTGGCCGAACAGCACGCCGACCAGGGTGCACAGCTGCCAGTTCAGGTACATGGCCAGCGCCGCACCGAGGAAGTACCAATGCTTGTTCGGCGAGGCATCCGCGTCCAGATAGCGGTGTTGCACCACGGCATAGGCCTCGTCGGTCAGCCAGAAGGCCAGCGGCACCCGCCAACGCTTGGGCAGGTGGCGGACGTACGGCTGCAGGCTGGCGCTGTACAGGGCGTGGCGCAGGTTGACCACCAGCGTGGTGAGCAGCAGCACGGCCAGGCCGGTGCCCACGCCGAGCAGGCTGATGGCGATGAACTGCGCCGAGCCGGCGAACACCAGCAGCGACATGCCGAGGGTCTGCCAGGGGCTGAGGCCGGCGGCGCCGGCCAGGCTGCCGAAGATGATGCCGAAGGGCATGGCGCCGAGCAGCATCGGCAGCATGTCGCGGGCGCCCTGGGTGAATTCTTGCGAGCGGGTCATAGCACTCTCCTCCTTGAGCTGCAGCCTATGCCACCTTCCCGGGCGCTGTATTGAACAATATTGCGCAGTTGCACCCCTGCGTTCAGGCGCCGCAGGCCTTGCGGTATTCGCCGGGCGTGACACCGTAGGCCTGCTTGAACTGGCGGCTGAGGTGGCTCTGGTCGGCGAACCCCAGCTGCATGGCCACGGCGAGCGGCGTCGAGCCCCGCTGCAATTGTGCCCTGGCCTGCTGCAGGCGTCGCTGCCGCAGCCAGGCGTGGGGCGGCAAGCCGGTGGCGCGGCGGAACACCCGGGCGAAGTGGAACGGCGACAGGCTGACCGCCGCCGCCAACTGCTCGAGCGAGGGCGGGTCGGCCAGGCGACTGTCCAACAGCGCCTTGGCCTGCGCCACCGCCCAGGGCTCACGCCCCGGCTCGCGCGCCTCACGCACCCGTCCGTGGCGCTGGAACAGCAGCAGGATCGCCTCGCGCCAGGCGATCTGACACTGCAAGACGGTGGCTGGACCGTCCAGCAGGCAATGCAGTTCGGCGAAAGCCCGAGTCAGTTCGAGGTCCTGTATCACGCTGCTGGCGAATCCGGGCAGACCAGCGGCATCCAGCTCCAGCTCTTGCAGCACACCCCGGATCTGCTGCGCATCCGGATAGCAGGCCCGATAGCGCCACCCCTGATCGCCCGCCTTGGAACAGGAGTGCAGCTCATCGGGGTTGATCACTATCATGCTGCCCACGGACGCCAGGTGACCGCTGCCGCGATGCTGAAACAGATGGGCGCCCTGCTCGACCACGCCGAGCACGAAACCCTCGTGTACATGGGGGGAAAAGGTGTGTTCGATGTAGCGCGCATGCAGCAACTCGACCCCGCCCAACTGGGGCGCGCGCCAGAAATGCGTCTGCTCGCTCGCACTCAAGTCCATCGCTCAGCCCCCAACGCGCGGCCGTTGCCGGCCGCCGCTGCCACACAGTGCGTGCGGCCCAGGCGCTCAGTGGCTAGGCCGCGATGCTTACGCGAAACGCCCGCCCCCTGCGGGATGAAAGATTGCAACGCGGACATGACGCCCCTCCCTGGCCATTGACCCAAACGCATCACGCTATCAGGGCGATGCCCCGGGCACAAATGCCGGCCGCCATAGCCCTCCAAACCCGGCGCGTGCGACCTTGGTCGCGCCTGACTGCGCCGGGCTTTGCTGCGACACTGTGCGGCCAGAAAGAGTATCGTCTGACTCTGGGCCTGGTCCCCACATCCTTCGTCGCCGGAGCGTGCATGTCGCTGTCCAGCGGGCTGATCGCCACGGTCGCCCTGATCTACATGGCCATCCTGTTCGCCATCGCCTTCTATGGCGACCGCCGCCGCACGCCCCTGCCGCCGCGGATGCGCGCCTGGGTCTACAGCCTGTCGCTGGCGGTGTACTGCACCAGCTGGACCTTCTTCGGCGCGGTCGGCCAGGCCGCCGAGCAGCTCTGGTCGTTCCTGCCGATCTACCTGGGCCCCATCCTGCTGATGCTGCTGGCGCCCTGGGTGCTGCAGAAGATGGTGATGATCAGCAAGGAGGAGAACATCACCTCGATCGCCGACTTCATCGCCGCGCGCTACGGCAAGTCCCAGACCCTGGCGATAGTCGTGGCGCTGATCTGCCTGGTCGGCGTGCTGCCCTATATCGCCCTGCAACTCAAGGGCATCGTCCTCGGCGTCAACCTGTTGATCGGCGCCGGGGCCGACGCCAACGGCATTCGCGCCCAGGACACCGCGCTGCTGGTCTCGCTGATCCTGGCGCTGTTCACCATCCTGTTCGGCACGCGCAACCTGGATGTCACCGAACACCACCGCGGCATGGTGCTGGCGATCGCCTTCGAATCGCTGGTCAAGCTGCTGGCCTTCCTCGCCGTCGGCGCCTTCGTCACCTACGGCCTGTACAACGGCTTCGCCGACCTGTTCCAGCAGGCCCACAGCGCCCCGGAGCTGAGCGGTTTCTGGGCCGAGGCGATGAACTGGCCGGCCATGCTGACGCTGACCGGCATGGCGATGATCGCCATCGTCTGCCTGCCCCGGCAGTTCCATGTCACCGTGGTGGAAAACATCGAACCCAAGGACCTGCGCCTGGCGCGCTGGGTGTTCCCCGCCTATCTGGTGCTGGCGGCACTGTTCGTCGTACCCATCGCCCTGGCCGGGCAGATGCTGTTGCCGGCGGGGGTGACACCGGACTCCTTCGTGATCAGCCTGCCATTGGCCCAGGCCCACCCGGCGTTGGCCCTGCTGGCCTTCATCGGCGGCGCCTCGGCGGCCACCGGCATGGTCATCGTCGCCTCGGTGGCGCTGTCGACCATGATCTCCAACGACATGCTGCTGCCCTGGCTGCTGCACAGAAAGAACGCCGAACGCCCCTTCGAGGCGTTCCGCCACTGGATGCTCACGGCACGCCGGGTGAGCATCGTGCTGATCCTGCTGCTGGCCTACGTCTGCTACCGGCTGCTCGGCGAGGGCGCCAGCCTGGCGACCATCGGCCAGGTGTCCTTCGCCGCCATCGGCCAGCTGGGTCCGGCGATGTTCGGCGCCCTGGTGTGGAAGCAGGCCAATCGCCGCGGGGTGTTCGCCGGCCTGGGGGTCGGCTCGCTGCTGTGGTGCTACACCCTGATCATGCCGCTGGTGGCACGCAGCCTGGGCTGGCCGCTGAGCAGCCTGCCCGGCCTGCAGGCGCTGCTGCACGCCCCCATCGGCTTCGAGGTCGACCCCCTGACCCGCGGCGTGGTGCTGTCGCTGGCCGGCAATTTCCTGCTGTTCGCCGGAGTCTCCTACTTCTCCCGCACCCGGGTCTCCGAGCACTGGCAGGCCGGGCGCTTCATCGGTCACGACTTCGGCGCCAAGCCGAGCAGCCGCAGCCTGCTGGCGGTGCAGGTCGAGGACCTGCTGCTGCTGGCCAGCCGCTTCGTCGGCGAGGAGCGGGCACGGCAGAGCTTCCAGCGCTTCGCCGCGCGTCAAGGCCAGGACTTCGCCGCCGAGCAGCCGGCCAACAGCGAATGGATCGCCCACACCGAACGCCTGCTCGCCGGGGTGCTGGGCGCCTCCTCGACCCGCGCCGTGGTGCGCGCGGCCATCGAGGGGCGGGAGATGCAAGTCGAGGATGTGGTGCGCATCGTCGACGAAGCCAGCGAGGTGCTGCAGTTCAACCGCGCCCTGCTGCAGGGGGCGATCGAGAACATCACCCAGGGCATCAGCGTGGTCGACCAGTCGCTGCGCCTGGTGGCCTGGAACCGCCGCTACCTCGAGCTGTTCGACTACCCCGAAGGCCAGGTCTACGTCGGCCGGCCGATTGCCGAGCTGATCCGTTTCAATGCCCGGCGCGGCCTGCTCGGCGCGGGTGACATAGATATCGAACAGAGCGTCGCCCGGCGCCTGCACTGGATGCGCCAGGGCACGCCGCACACCTACGAACGCACCTTCCCCAACGGCCGGGTGATCGAACTGATCGGCAACCCGATGCCCGGCGGCGGCTTCGTCATGAGCTTCACCGACATCACCGAATTTCGCCAGGCCGAACAGGCCCTCACGGAAGCCAACGAGGGTCTGGAGCAGCGGGTGGCCGAGCGCACCCGCGAACTGTCGCAGCTGAACCAGGCCCTCGGCGAAGCCAAGGCCGTGGCCGAGGCCGCCAACCAGTCCAAGACCCGCTTCCTCGCCGCCGTCAGCCATGACCTGATGCAGCCGCTCAACGCCGCCCGCCTGTTCTCCGCCGCCCTCTCCCACCAAAACGAGGCCCTGCCGCGCGAGACCCGGGAACTGGTGCGCCACCTGGACAGCTCGCTGCGCTCGGCCGAAGACCTGATCAGCGACCTGCTGGACATCTCGCGCCTGGAAAACGGCCGCATCAGCCCGGAGCGCAACGCCTTCGTCCTCGACAGCCTGTTCGACACCCTGGGCGCCGAATTCAGGGTACTGGCCGCCGAGCAAGGCATCGACTTCCGCCTGCGCGGCAGCCGCCTGCGCGTGGACAGCGACTGCAAGCTGCTGCGCCGGGTGCTGCAGAACTTCCTCACCAACGCCTTCCGCTACGCCAAGGGCCGCGTGCTGCTCGGCGTACGCCGCCGGGGCGGGCAGCTGCGCCTGGAGGTCTGGGACCGCGGACCGGGCATCCCGGAGGACAAGCGCAAGGTGATCTTCGAGGAGTTCAAACGCCTGGACAGCCATCAGACCCGCGCCGAGAAGGGCCTGGGCCTGGGCCTGGCGATCGCCGACGGCCTGTGCCGGGTGCTCGAGCACAGGCTGGAAGTACAGTCCTGGCCCGGCAAGGGCAGCGTGTTCAGCGTCAGCGTGCCCCTGGCCCGGTCTGCGGAGGTCAAACCCAAGCCGACCGCCGCCGAGCTCAACGGCCAACTGCTCACCGGCAGTCAGGTGCTGTGCATCGACAACGAGGACAGCATCCTCGCCGGCATGCACAGCCTGCTGTCGCGTTGGGGCTGCCAGGTATGGACCGCGCGCAATCGTCTGGAGTGCGAGCACCTGCTCAGCGAGGACCTGCGCCCCCATGTGGCGCTGGTCGACTACCACCTCGACGAGGGCGAGACCGGCACCGAACTGATGGCCTGGCTACGCACCCGCCTCGGCGAGCCGCTGCCAGGCGTGGTGATCAGCGCCGATGGCCGTCCCGAGCTGATCGATGCCGTGCACGCCGCCGGCCTCGACTACCTGGCCAAACCGGTCAAGCCGGCGGCCTTGCGCGCCTTGCTCAGCCGCCACCTGAGCCTGCGCTGAGGCGAGCAGCGCGGCCTCCCCGCCTGCCGGCTGCCGCCCGGTCGAGGTGCGAGGAGCCGCAACCCTGACCTCCGACAATACCGGACGAGCCCATCTGGCTAGACTGCCTCGATATGCTCCGGCCTGAGACTGCCCCGTGCCCCCAGCCCTCGACACCCTGCTGAATTTCGCCAGCGCTCTGGCAGCCGGCCTGTTGATCGGCGCCGAACGTGGCTGGCAGCAGCGCGATGCCGAGGACGGCCGCTTCGCCGCCGGCATCCGCACCTTTGCGCTCAGTGCCCTGCTCGGCGGTTTCGCCCAGCTGCTGGGCGAGCACCTCGGCGTCATCGCCTGGGCGGTGGTCTTCGCCAGCTTCGCCGCCCTGGTGATCGCCGCCTATTTCGGCGAGCTCAGGCTGCAAGGCGACATGGGCATGACCAGCGAGGTGGCGCTGCTGATCACCTTCCTGCTCGGCAGCCTGGCGGTCGCCGGCCATCCGCCCCTGGCCGCCGCCGGCGCGGTGGCGGTGGCCCTGTTGCTGAGTCTCAAGCGGGTGCTGCACGGTTCGCTGCAGCGGCTCAGGGAGATCGAGCTGTCCGGCGCGCTCAAGCTGCTGTTCATTTCCCTGGTGCTGCTGCCGGCGCTGCCCAATCGACCCTATGGTCCCTGGCAGGTGTTCAATCCCTACATCACCTGGTGGATGGTGGTGCTGATCGCCGGCCTGGGCTTCATCGCCTACATGGCGATGCGCCTGATGGGCACCCGCCAGGGGCTATTGATCACCGCGCTGCTCGGCAGCGTCGTCTCCTCCACGGCGATGACCATCACCCTGGCCCGCCTCGACCGCGACGCCGGGCTGAGGTCCCTGCTGGCCTGCGGGCTGCTGATCACCTCGGCGCTGATGTTTCCCCGGGTCCTGCTGGAAGTCGGCCTGGTCAACGCCCGGTTGCTGCCGCAGCTGCTCTGGCCCTTGAGCGTAGCCGCGCTGGTCTATGCCGGCGGCGCGCTGGCCTATGCCCTGCGCCCGACCAAGCAGCCGACGGAGCCGGCCGCCCCGCCCCTGCAGAACCCCTTCGAACTGGCCCCGGCCCTGCGCTTCGCCGCGTTGCTGGTACTGATCCTGTTCGTCGTCGAAGGGGCCAGGCGTTGGCTCGGCGATGTCGGCGTGTACCTGGTGGCGTTGATCTCCGGCCTCGCCGATGTCGACGCCATTACCCTGTCCCTGGCACGTAGCGCCCACAGCGAACTGGACGAGCAGATCGCGGTGCAGGGCATCTTCCTCGCCGTGCTGAGCAACAGCCTGGTCAAGGGCCTGCTGATCGCCCTGATCGGCGGGCGCGAGCTGGCCCTGCGGACCCTGCCGGTGATGGCGGCCGGCCTGCTCGCCGGGCTCGGGGTGTTGTGGCTGGCTTGAGCCGCCCGCCGCCGGCATCCGGGGCGCAATCGACCTGCGCGCCCTATTCGCCCGCCTCGTCCAGCAGCGGCACAGCGGCGGCCTGCTCGAGCAGCTCGGCCGGCAGGCTCTTGCTGGCCCTGGCACCGAGCAGCTTGAGGTTCTCCACCCGGCTGATGATGTTGCCGCGCCCTTCGCACAGCTTGTTGCGCGCCGCCGCGTAGGCCTTGTCCAGCTGCTGCAGGCGCCCGCCCATCTCGTCCAGGTCCTGGATGAAGGCAACGAACTTGTCGTACAGGGCCCCGGCACGCTCGGCGATCTCGCGGGCGTTCTGGCTCTGCCGCTCCTGGCGCCAGAGGCTGTCGATCACCCGCAGGGTGGCCAGCAGGGTGGTCGGGCTGACGATCACGATGTGCTGCTCGAAAGCCTCCTGGAACAGCCCGGGATCGGCCTGCAGGGCGGCGGCGAAGGCCGCCTCGATCGGCACGAAGAGCAGGACGAAGTCCAGGCTGTGCAGGCCCTCCAGGCGCTGGTAATCCTTGCGCGACAGCCCCTTGAGGTGACCGCGCAGCGACTGCACATGCAGCTTCAGGGCCTGCTGGCGGGCCGCCTCGTCCTCGGCGGCGACGAACTGCTGGTAGGCGCTCAGGCTGACCTTGGCGTCCACCACCACCTGCTTGTCGCCGGGCAGCTGGATCAGCACGTCCGGCTGGAAACGCTCGCCCTCGACGCTCTTCAGGCTGACCTGGGTCTGGTATTCGCGGCCCTTCTCCAGGCCGGCATGCTCCAGCACCCGCTCCAACACCAGCTCGCCCCAGTTGCCCTGGGTCTTCTGCCCCTTCAGGGCCCGGCTCAGGCTCAGCGCCTCGTCGCCCAGGCGCTGGTTGAGCTGCTGCAGACGCTCCAGCTCCTTGCCCAGGGAGAAACGCTCGCGCGCCTCCTGCTGGTAGCTTTCTTCCACACGCTTTTCGAAGGCCTGGATGCGCTCCTTGAGCGGGTCGAGCAGCTGGCCGAGGCGCTGCTGGCTGGTCTCGGCAAACCGCTGCTCGCGCTCGTCGAAGATCTTTCCGGCCAGCTCGGCAAACTGCGCCCGCAACTCGTCACGCGAACCTTGCAGATCCGCCAGGCGCTGCTGGTGGCTCTCCTGCTGTTCGCGCAGCTCGGCGCTCAAGGCGGCCTTCTCGGCACCCAGGCGACGCAGTTCGGCCTCCTGCTCCTCGCGCTGCGCCTGCCAGGCCTGGGCCGCCTCGCGGGCGACCTGCCGCTCGTGCTGCAGCAGCTCGGCCTCACGGCGCAAGGCGGCCAGCTCGGCCTGCTGATCGGCCTTGATCTCGCCGATCTCGGCGCTCTCCTGGCGGCAGGCATCGAGCTGGGCGCTCAAACCAGCCTGGGCCAACTGTGCGCCATTGAGACGTTCCTGCAGCAGGCTGCTCGTCAGGCGCGCCTCGCCGGCGCGGCGCTGCAGCGACCAGGCCAGCGCCAGCAAGGGCACGGCGGCAGTCGCCATGCCGAGCAGCAGGGCCGGCAGCATTGAGGGCAGATCGATGGGCATAGACGGCTCCGAGCAAGACTGCCGGGCAGTATAACCAGCCGTACCTTGGGCGGTCAGGCGCGGATCAGAGGCCGTTCAACAGGCGCCTGGCTTCATGGGAGCCCTGCGTCGCGGCCAGCTCCAGCCAGTGCCGGGCCTGCTGCGGCTCGTGATTGCGCGGCAGACTATAGAACCGGCCCAGCTCCAGTTGCGCCCGGCGATCTCCGGCACGCGCCGCCTGGCGCAACAGCTCCAGGCCGATGCGGCGGTCGCGGGTGTTGCCGCAATCCCGACAGAGCATCTGCCCCAGGCGGCTCTGCGCCTGCACCACGCCCTCGCGGGCCGGCTGCTTGAGCAGATGCCCGGCGAAACGCTTGACGCTGCGGGCATGGCCCAGACGGGGGTTGTCCAGCAGCCACAGGGCGACACGCAGCGGCAAGCGCGGACGGGGGGAAGGGGTTTCGACGGGCAAGCGAGGCAGAGCGCGGGACATAAGGGAACAGCGGCGGTGGCAGCGGGAAAGGCGCGCACTCTACTCTTTTTTAGCGCGAGGTAAAGTCTTGCCAAGCACCCACTCCGACGTTCTAGAGCCGCTGCCGCCGACAATCCACAGAACCTGTGGATAACTCAGTGGACAACATGGGCGCAAGCGCCCCTATCGCCTATGGCATAAGGCCTCGAGTCAAACTGACGATTTTTTCACCAAGCCAAAAAAATCATATTTTTCATTGACTTATGAAATCACTACGAAGAATCAAGGGTTTACATCGAACATTAATTCTGGCTTGACAAGAGGCTGCGCCATTGTGCACAAGTCTTGCGCCGAGGGCCGTGGATGCCCCGTTTCAGAGCGTTTCCGGGGCAAGATTGCTCTGCGCGCAGGCGCCCGGAGGAGCGCGCTCACCCACGGCCTGGAGCCGCTGTCGCGCCCGATCCACGGCCCCATGGCCCCTGCAATAGACGAGGGCTCAGCTGCACGAACGACAGCCTCTGCGATAAATAGCCGCAGGCCTGCGCCAAGCCGGTGCACGGCACGCCATGCCCTCAGGCCGGCAGGGGCAAGCGGCCGTCGATCAGGTAGTCCGTCAGCTGGAACAGCCGCGGCGTGTCGGGCGCCTGAGCACTCTTGAAGGCCACATAGGCGGCCGTGGTTTCGCACAGCCAGGGCAACAGGTTGCGCGGACGCTTCTCCGCCAGCGCCTGAGGGCTGTACAGCGCGACGTTACTGCCGCCGAGGGGGCAGCGTGCCGAGCGGTACTCGAAAGCCGCGACCCCGGCCGCGCGCATGCTCGCGCCCAAGGCCTGGCAGTGTCGATAGTCGCTCGGATGACACAGCTCGGGCTGGAACTGGCTGAACGGTGTTCGCTGCAAGCGTATGCCGCGCTCGGCCTGATAACGCGCCTCGAACGAGGAATGCTCGGACAGCACGCGCCCACTGGGCGGAGCGCTGGCCATGCCGTCCCACAGCACGAAGCGGTAGTAGGCCGCCTCCGCCATCGCCGTTTCCAGGCGCAGCGCCGCATAGAACAGACTGGGTTCCCGGCGCGTGCCGAAGCGCGAGCCCCAGCGCAAGGGCGGATAGCGGAAGGGGGTTTTCAGCAGGTAATGCAGGGGCTCGACCTCCTGCGGCAACGGCGGCTTGCTGGTTTCCAGCAGCGCCTCGAGCAGCGCCTGCTCGGCCAGGGTATCCACCAGTTGCACAGTGGCGACCTGTTCCTGACTCTCGACCAATCGCACCAGCCGTCCCCTCAGGGGGGCGATCTGCTCGGTCCCGCGGCACTCATGCCAGATGTCCATGGCGGCTCTTCCTTATTCTTGGTTATCTGCGGCCCAGCGAGTCCGTTGCCGCAGCGAAGCCCGGCCGTATGGGAGGCGCCACCCTCGAGTCAGACTTTGCCGCGAATCGCGTCCAGATACTCCACCACGTGCACCAACCCCTGCACCCGCCCCATCAACTCCAGCGGCACGCCGGCCAGGTGACGGTTGTCGGTACGCAGGAAATGCCGCATATCCTGCAGATTGCCGCCAAACAGGGCGAACAGGGCGCGATAAACGCGGATCAACAAGAGCGCCAACTCGCCGCTCTTGCTTTGCGGACGCAGGCCCGTGTCTGCCCAACGGCTGATCGCCGTGCGGTGCACGCCGACGATGTCGGCCAATTCCTGCTGCGTCAGCCCCAGCTGCTCACGGGTATTGAGCAGGGCCTTGGCCAACACCGCATCGGCGTCGGCAACCGGTCGAACTAGTGCGCTCATGATCCACCGCCTCATCGCCTGTTTGCATCAATCCTACTACTATATGATGCAAAATCACAAATGAGACCACGGCAGGATTGGCAGCCCGGAGCCCATGGGTTAACGTCCGGGAACCATTCCCGCCACGGACCCAGCCCAATGCCCAGCCGGCGCCTCTGGCTGCGACTCACCTGCCTGCCGCTAGTCCTGGCGCTGCTCGGCGGCTACGGCTATGCCAGCTGGATGCAGCTGCTCGAACGCCACCACATCCAACGACTCGACTGGCGAGGCCCCAGCCTGAGTCAGGACGGTCTGCACCTGGCCCACCTCGACCTGCATCAACAGGGACCGGCAGGCGAGCTGCGCATGCAAGCCGAGCACATACGCCTGGGTTGGCAAGAGTTCGGCAGCGCCGCCCCCTTCTGGCAGCAGATCGAGGTCAGCCGGCTGGCCCTGGATTGGCGGCCCGGGCCCCAGCCCCCAGCCTCCGCCGAGCCGTCGCTGGATCTGCAGCGGCTCGCCAACGCCCTGCCCCTGGTGCCGCACAGCCTGCGGGTCGACCAGCTCACCGCCGAACTGCCCTGCGCCAAGGGCCGCTGCACCCTGCGCGGCGAAGCGTTGCAACTCGGCCGCTCCCAGACGCTGCTGAACCTGCAGCTCACCCTCCTCGATGCCGGCAACCGCCTGGCCTGGCGCACACAGCTGCGCAGCGAAGCCGATGCCCTGGAGGCACGGCTGGCACTGGCAATAAACAGCCGCCCCCAACTGGAGCTGCGCAGCAGCCTACAAGACGATGCCGATGGCATGCTCTGGCGCGGAGAACTGTCGGCCCCAACACTCGGCGAAGCCGCCGCATTGCGCGACTGGCTCGACGACTGGATCTTTACTCCAGGCACCCAGCCCCCCGAGACGCCGCGCAACGCAGCATTATCGGCAAGCTGGCAGCTGCAGCTGCAGCTGACGCCCGGCGCGCCGAACCTCAAACACCTGCGCCAGGCCAGCGGCCACCTGGAGGCCAGCGGCACACTCCCCGAACCCTGGCCCATCCCCGGCATCGGCCAGCTACAGGGCGACTTCAGCCTGGCGCTGCGCAGCCGCCAAGGCCAATGGCTCGCCGAGCAGCTGACCGCCGAGCTGACCCTGCAGCAACCATTCAACGACTGGCAACGCGATCTACCCCAGGCCTTGCGCAGCGACTCGCTTCAACTGCGCATCGCCGCCAGCCCAGACTCGGGCGAGCTGCCGGACACTCTCGCCGGGCGTGCCCTGCCCCTGACCATCGACCTGCGCGGCAAGGGGCCGACCCCATTCGAGCTGCGCGGCAGACTGGCACTGGCCAACGCGCCGCCCTGGGCACTGCAGCTCTCAGAGGCTCAATTCGCAACCAGCAGCCCGAACCTGTCCCTGGGCGACTGGACGGCGCACCAGGTGGCGGCCACGCTGCATTTCGCCGCCTATCTGGATAGGCAGCGGCTGAGCCTGGACCTGGGGCCGGAGTCCCTACTACGCGTCGCTACACTGAGCGGCCCCGATCTGCGCCTGGAGCGCTTAAGCGCCGACCTGAGCGACCTGCAGCTGAATGCACAACTGTCGGACGACGCCATACGGGACTGGCGCCTGGAGGGAACCAGTACGCTGACCGCCCGGCGCCTCAGCCATGCCGCACTGCACCCCCAGGGCTGGCGCTGGGAAGGCCGGCTGAAAGCGACCGAGGAGCGACTCGAACTCGACGGCCAGGTAGCGGCGGATGTCGGCCTCAGGCTGCCCCTCCAGCTGCGATACGACGATGCCCGCGGCCTGCACGCCCACGCCCGGTTGCCGGAGCTGTTCCTGCGCGCCGGCAATCCCCTGGCCAAGACCCTGGAGGCCTGGCCGGCGCTACTCGAGTTGAACAAGGGCCGACTGAGCGCTACGGCCAGCTTGACTCAGCGCCCCGGCCACGACTCGCCCCTCGTTCGGCTCGAGCTGACCGGCAAGGGCCTCTCCGGCCTCTATGACCGAACCGCCCTCAGCGGCCTGGATGCTCACGCCCAGGTTCGGCTCGATCACGGCGAGCTGAGCGTGGAACTGGCCGAACTGCGCCTGGCCGAGGCGGACCCAGGCATCCCCCTCGGCCCGCTGCTGCTGCGCGGCCACTACCGCGCGCCTATCACCCAAGTGAAGCAAGGCACCCTGCAGCTGCGCCGGGCCGAGAGCGGCCTGCTCGGCGGCAACGTCCGACTGCTGCCAGGACAATGGAACCTGAGTCAGGACAGCCTGCTGCTGCCTCTGGAACTGCGCGGCCTGCGCCTGGAGCGACTGTTTACCCTCTACCCGGCCGAGGGCCTGGCCGGCAGCGGAGTGCTCGACGGCCAACTGCCGCTGCGCCTCGGCCCGTCCGGCATCCAGATCTCCCGGGGCCAATTGGCCGCGCGCGCGCCCGGCGGTCACCTGCAGTTACGCTCGGAGCGCATGCAGGCGCTGGGCCGCAGCAACCCCGCCATGCAGCTGGTCACCCAGTCCCTGGAGGATTTCCGCTTCACCACCCTACACAGCCGGGTCGACTATGATCCCCAAGGCAAACTGCTCCTGACCATGCGCCTGGAGGGGCAGAACCCGGCGATCGAACAAGGCCGGCCGATACACTTCAACATCAACCTGGAGGAAGACCTCCCCACCCTCTTGGCCAGCCTGCAATTGACCGATAAGGTGAACGAAATAATCAGGCGGAGGGTGCAGCAGCGCATGCTGGAACGCCGCGCCGCAAACGCTCCGAAAGAGCCTTAAGGAGAACACGCCATGCGCTTGCAGCGCTGTTTTGCCGTCCTGTTCATGGGCCTGCTGAGCGCAGCCTGTACCCCGACGGTGCAGCTGGCGATGCCCACCGAGCCAATCAACATCAACCTCAACGTGAAGATCGAACACGAAATCTACATCAAGGTGGACAAGGCCCTGGACGACATGTTCAGCGAGTCCAGCGGACTGTTTTGAGGAGCACTGCCATGACCCTGCCTAGACGCATCGCCAGCCTGCTACTGCTGCTCAGCCTGAGCCTGCCGGCCCTGGCCCTTAACCTCAACGAAGCCATGTCCGCCCTCGGCCCCGCCAAGGCCAGCGGCCAGCTCGGCGAGATGCCCAACGGCTATCTCGGCGTGGTGCAACCAGGCGGCCAGGCCGCGGAAATCGCCCGCCTGATCAACCAGGCCCGACGCGCCGAATACCAGAAACTGGCCAACGAGAACGGCATCAAGCTCAGTGACGTAGAAGCCATAGCCGGCCAGAAGGCCATAGAGAAAACCCCGCCTGGTCAGTACATCCAATGGCAGGGTAGCTGGCGACGCAAATAACCGCTGTCCACCCAGGGCCCGATCCTCAGAAGGCTTGAGGCTGTCCCTCGTTGGGCGCTCATGGAGCCGTCCACCACCTGGCAACGCAGCGGCGGAGGGCTCGTAACAGAACCTCGGCCCACTGCACCAACAGAGCCGACAGAGCCGACAGAGCCGACAGAGGACGATAGCCCCCCTGAGCATGGAAAGCTCTCCGCAGAAGCCCAAGCTAGCCTGTGCCGGCGCACGCCTTGGAATGAGCCGTCTGCCGGATACACCCTCGAGAACGCCACGCCCCAGAAACACGAAAGCCCCTGATTTCTCTAGGAAATGCAGGGGCTTTCGTCTTGCGATATGGCGGGAAGATAGGGATTTGAACCCTAGGTACCATCGCTGATACAACGGATTTCGAATCCGTCCCGTTCGGCCACTCCGGCATCTTCCCATGGCGGCGCGCATGATAACAGCACATGCGCCTTTGGCGAAGCCCACTGAGCGATTTTTTCACACAGTTTCAGATGCTTGCGAAGTCTAGTCGACCTGACTGGCGCAAAACACGGCGAACGGAAGCGGAAGCAACCGGCCGGCAAAAGAAAAGAGGCGCCCAGGCGCCTCTTTCATGTGCGAAGCACGGCCGCTCATGCGGTCAGACGGGTCAAGGCCTCGCGGTACTTGTCGGCGGTCTTCTGGGCCACCTCGGCCGGTACGGGCGGTGCCGGCGGCTGCTTGTTCCAGCCGGTGGACTCCAGCCAGTCGCGCACGAACTGCTTGTCGAAGCTCGGCGGATTCCGTCCTTCCTCGTAGCTGTCGGCCGGCCAGAAGCGGCTGGAGTCGGGGGTCAGCACCTCGTCCATCAGGGTCAGGGTGCCGTCCTGGTCCAGGCCGAACTCGAACTTGGTATCGGCGATGATGATGCCGCGGGTCGCGGCATACTCGACGGCGGCGCTGTACAGGGCGATGGCGGTGTCACGCACCCGGGCGGCGAGATCGGCGCCGATGATCGCCTCGCACTGTTCGAAGGAGATGTTCTCGTCGTGGTCGCCGACCGCGGCCTTGGTCGAAGGCGTGAAGATTGGCTGCGGCAGCTTGGCCGCCTCGCGCAGGCCGGTCGGCAGTTGGATGCCGCAGACGGTGCCGCTGTGCTGGTATTCCTTCCAACCCGAACCGACGATGTAGCCTCGCACAATCGCTTCGACCGCGACCGGCTTGAGCCGCTTGGCGACTACTGCGCGCCCCTCCACCAGTGGCAACTCGGCGGCCGGCACCACGTCCTCGACCCTGTCGCCGGTGAAGTGATTGGGCACCATGTCGGCCAACTTGTCGAACCAGAAGTTGGAGATCGCGGTGAGGATCTTGCCCTTGTCCGGGATCGGCTCGGCGAGAATCACGTCGAACGCCGAGAGCCGGTCGGTGGCCACCATCAGCATGCGCTGGTCATCGATTTCGTAGAGATCGCGGACTTTGCCCGAGTAGATCTTCTTCAGGCTCAGGGTCGCAGGAGTGGTCATATCGGAGTTTCCGCCTTTAGCAAACGAAACAGGCGAAACCCGTGGGTTTCGCCTATTGGCTTTCGGCCGCGCCGCACCTGCGGCCGGCCCAGTGGCTCGGGGTCTAGCCGAGGTTTTCCTGGATCAGCGCCAGTACCCGCCGCGCGACATCGGCCGGTGCCAGGGTGTTGAGGTCCTTCTCCACGGTGACCTGGACACTGTCGCCGACCGGGCTCAGGCGTACCTGATAGCGCTCGGCGCGGGCCTCGATTTCTTCCTTGTCCGGCTCGCCACCAAACAGCGAACCGAAGAAGCCTGGCTTTTCGTCCGGCTTCTTCGCGCCCTCGGCCAGGTTGATGTAGTACACGCCGAGGCTGCGATTGAGGTCGTCGATACGCACATCGGCCAGCTCCAGGGAGCGACCGACGCCGGACCAGGCGCGATCGAAGTCGGCGCCGAGGTTCAGCACCGGGTTGCCGTTGCCGTCTTCCGACAGGCTGACTCGGCTCGGCGCATCGAAGTCGCGCGCCGCCAGCAGCGATACCGAACCGCCCTGCTCGGCGCTGCGCGCCAGGCTCGCCAGCATTTCGTCGAGTAGCGCACCATCCAGGCCCGGGTTGGCGCTGCGACTGGTGAAGGCCACGTCGGCGCCGCTACCTGCCGGGCGCTCGGCACTGACCACGAAAATCTCACTGGTATTGCGCTGCACGCCCGGCTCGATGCGGACCCGTACACGGGTCTCGGCGCCTGCCGCCGAACCGGAGAGGCGATTGCTCAGGCGGCGAGCCAGAGCACCGTTCAACTCATCGACGCGCTGCCAATCGGTGCTGAACTCACCGGTCTGCGGACGCTCTTCGGCGATGCGAAAGCCGTTGTCGGCGAAGAACTGGCGAGCCACCGGCCAGACTTCCGCCGGCACGCGCTGAGCCACCAGCCAGCGCGACTCGCCGCTCTTCTGCAGGCTGTACTCGCTGATCTCGCCACGCACGGCCAGGGACTGCGGCCGCGGCACCTCGAACTCGCCCTGCGCCGTGCTGCTCGCCACCTGCTGCGGCACCGGCAACAAAGGATCGAGGC
This sequence comes from Pseudomonas sp. MBLB4123, assembly GCF_051904775.1. Taxonomy (NCBI): domain Bacteria; kingdom Pseudomonadati; phylum Pseudomonadota; class Gammaproteobacteria; order Pseudomonadales; family Pseudomonadaceae; genus Pseudomonas; species Pseudomonas sp. MBLB4123. Next base: position 363,381 of record NZ_CP196711.1, on the reverse strand, counting down.
GCTTGGCCTCGACATTCGCCGGCAACTGCATGGGCGCGGTTTGCCGCGCCGCGAGGTAGTCGCTGCCACGATCGCGGAAATAACCATCTTCGCCCCACAACCAGCCACAACCGCTGGTGCTGGAGACGATCAGGGCAAGTGCAGAGAGTCCGGCCAGTCGCTTCATGCGTAGTATTTCCTCGATTAAACCAGTACGCCGGACTGGCGCAGGGCCTGCCGCAGCGTTTCATGACAGCGCGGACTGAGCCAGGTCAGCGGCAGGCGGATGCCTTCCGGCATCATGCCCATCTCGTGCAGGGCCCACTTCACCGGAATCGGGTTGGACTCGATGAACAGGGCCTTGTGCAGCGGCATCAGGCGGTCGTTGATGGTGCGCGCCAGCGCCGCATCGCCGCGCATGGCCGCCGCGCACAGGTCGCTCATGGCGCGCGGCGCGACGTTGGCGGTCACCGAGATGTTGCCCTTGCCGCCCATCAGCATCAGCTCGACCGCGGTGGCGTCGTCGCCGGAGTAGACCAGGAAGTCCTTGCTCACCCGGTCCAGCACTTCCTGGCCGCGCTGCAGATCGCCGGTGGCTTCCTTGATGCCGATGATGTTGTCGATCTTCGCCAGGCGCTCGACGGTCTCCGGCAGCATGTCGCAGGCGGTGCGCCCCGGCACGTTGTAGAGGATCTGCGGAATCGCCACGGCCTCGGCGATGTGACGAAAATGCTGGTACAGGCCTTCCTGGGTCGGCTTGTTGTAGTAAGGGGTCACCAGCAGGCAGGCGTCGGCGCCGACGTCCTTGGCCGCGCGGGTCAGCTCGACCGACTCGCGGGTGGAGTTGCCGCCGGTGCCGGCGATCACCGGGATGCGCCCGGCGACCTGGTCCACCACACGGCGGATCGCCTCGATATGCTCGGTCACTTCCAGCGTCGCGGACTCACCCGTGGTGCCGACCGCGACGATGGCGTTGGTGCCTTCTTGCAGGTGGAAATCCACAAGTTTGCTCAGGCTGTCCCAATCGAGATTGCCCTGTGCATCCATGGGCGTGACCAGTGCCACCATACTGCCCGCAATCATGCAACCGCTCCTGCTGGAAAAAGAGAGCCGTAATGGTACTGGCGCCACCTGCCTTGCACAAGCGAAGGACAAGGCCGGGCGGCAAGCGACCGCTCGGCGCAGACCACGGAAATTCCATGCCTCGCCCAAGCCCCGAGCATTCCCCTGGGCGGCGCTTTTCGCTACCCTTCCGGCTTTGTCCGGCACCGCGTCTGCGGCGCCGAGCGCTCATCGTTTTAGGAAGGCTGCATGTCCACCCCCCCAGTTCGCGAACAATTTCTCGTCATCAGTGCACTCGGCCCCAACGCCATGGAGCTGACCAACGTGCTGTGCCGCGCCAGCCATGAGAGCCGCTGCGCCGTGGTCAGCACCCGCCTGAGCCGCCACGGCGAGTTCAGCGCCCTGGTCCTGCAGGTCTCCGGCAACTGGGACGCCCTCGCGCGCCTGGAGTCGAGCCTGCCCGCGCTGGCCAAGAAGCACGCCTTCTCGGTCAACCTGATCCGCAGCGGCGCCGCGGACAATCGCCCCCAGGCCCTGCCCTATGTGGCCTATGTCAGTTCGGTGTACCGTCCGGACATCCTCAACGAGCTGTGCCAGTTCTTCATCGATCACCACGTCGAGCTGGAAAACCTCACCTGCGACACCTACCAGGCACCGCAGACCGGCGGCACCATGCTCAATGCCACTCTGACCGTGACCCTGCCGGCCGGCACCCAGATCAGCTGGCTGCGCGACCAGTTCCTCGACTTCGCCGACGCCCTGAACCTCGACGCCCTGATCGAACCCTGGCGCCCGCAGAATCCATAAGGAGCCCGACCATGGCCGTCACCCTCGACCACGCCGTTCCCGACTTCCAGGCCCAGGCCACCAGCGGCCAGCAGGTCCAGCTGTCCGCCCTCAAGGGCCAGCAGGTGGTGCTCTACTTCTACCCGAAGGACAGCACCCCCGGCTGCACCACCGAAGGCCAGGGCTTCCGCGATCAGTACCCGGCCTTCCAGGCGGCCAACACCCTGGTCTTCGGCGTATCCCGCGACGGCCTGAAGTCCCACGAGAACTTCAAGGCCAAGCAGGGCTTCCCGTTCGAGCTGATCTCGGACAAGGACGAGACCCTCTGCCAGCTGTTCCAGGTAATCAAGCTGAAGAAACTCTACGGCAAGGAGTACCTGGGCGTCGACCGCAGCACCTTCCTGATCGACCGCAATGGCGTGCTGCGCCAGGAGTGGCGCGGGGTGAAGGTGCCCGGCCATGTCGATGCCGTGCTCGCCGCGGCCCAGACCCTGAATCAGGGGTAGTCGCCCACCGCAGAAAAAGGCCGCTCGATGCGGCCTTTTTCATTTATTCGCCGGCGACCTGCGGCTCGCGCCGCGGCCAGGCGCTGAGCACCGCCTTGAACAAGGTAGCCAGGGGGATGGCGAAGAACACCCCCCAGAATCCCCACAGGCCGCCGAACAGCAGCACCGCGCAGATGATCGCCACCGGGTGCAGGTTGACCGCCTCGGAGAACAGCAGCGGCACCAGCACGTTGCCGTCCAGCGCCTGGATCACCCCGTAGACCACCATCAGGTAGAGGAACTGATCGCTAAGCCCCCACTGGAACAGGGCGATCAACGCCACCGGCACGGTCACCACCACGGCGCCGATATAGGGCACCACCACCGACAGGCCCACCGCCAACGCCAGCAGCGCCGCATAGTTGAGTCCCAGCGCCGCGAAGGCGACGTAGGTGACCCCGCCGCAGATGAGGATCTCGATGAACTTGCCGCGGATGTAGTTGGCGATCTGCTGGTTCATCTCCTGCGCCACCTGGGTGATCAGCGCGCGCTCGCGCGGCAGGTAACCACGCAACCAGGCGCCGATCACCTGGCGATCCTTGAGGAAGAAGAACACCAGGATAGGCACCAGCACCACGTAGACCATGATACCGATCAGCAGCGGCAGGCTGGCCAGGGAGAACGACAGCGCCCACTGGCCGAACTGGCCCAGCTCGCCACGCACCGTCTCGATCAATTGCAGCACCTGGGCATCGCTGATCAGGTTGGGATAGCGCTCGGGCAGCAGCAGGAACAGCGCCTGCCACTCGCCCAGCATCCGCGGCAACTCATTGAACAGATTGCTCAGCTGCCGCCACAGCAGCGGCATCAACACCAGCAGGAACAGCCCGAGCAGACTCATGAACAGGGCGAACACCAGCCACACCGCCGCCAGCTGCGGCAGGCGCAAGCGCTCCAGGGCGTTGACCAGCCCCTGCATCAGGAACGCCAACACCAGCCCGGTGAGCACCGGTGCGAGCATCCCCCCCAGGGTCAGAATCACCGCGAAACCGAGGATCAACAGCACCGCCAACACCACGGCCTGCTCATCGGAGAAGTAGCGGTGCAGCCAGTCGCGTAACACCTTAACCATCAGAATTCCTTAGGGATGGTCTGAAGTAGCCCAGTATTTCTGGCTGACTTCAGCCACTGCCGATTTTGAAAGAGGCGAGCCGATCAAAAATGATCGGATCACCCGCTCATTTCTGTGTTCTCAGCCGTCGTGAGCAGCTCGCGACGGCCATTTTCCGCATTACAGGTGCACCTCTCCTGCGCTGGCCAACAAATGTCGGCGGGCCATCCACAGATTCGACAGGGCAAACAGCGTCACCATGTGCGCGGCATTCTTGGCCAGTCCGCGGAAGCGCACCTTGGTGTAGCCGAACTGCCGCTTGATCACTCGGAATGGATGCTCGACCTTCGCCCGCACCTGGGCCTTGGCTTTCTCGATCTTGCGGAACGCTTTGTACAAGGCACTGCGCTTGCCATGCTTCTTGTAGGTGCTGCGCCGAGCCGCGATCTGCCAGATGACTTGGCGACCTTCATGCTCAGGGCGCTTTTCCACTCCGGTATAACCGGCGTCGGCGCACACCACGTTTTCTTCGCCGTGCAGCAGTTTGTCGACCTGGGTGATATCCGCGACATTGGCGGCGGTCATCACCACGCTATGCACCAGACCCGACTCTTCGTCGGCGCCGATGTGCGCTTTCGCGCCGAAGTAGTATTGGTTGCCTTTCTTGGTTTGGTGCATCTCCGGGTCACGCTTACCGTCCTGGTTCTTGGTCGAACTGGGCGCATGGATCAGCGTCGCATCGACGATGGTGCCCTGACGAAGCGACAGGCCGCGGTCACCCAGGTAGCCATTGATCACCGCCAGTATCCCTGCCGCCAACTCGTGTTTCTCCAGCAGACGGCGGAAGTTGAGGATGGTGGTTTCGTCGGGAATGCGCTCCAGGTTCAGCCCGGCAAACTGGCGCAGGATGGTGGTCTCGTACAGCGCTTCCTCCATCGCCGGATCGCTGTAGCCAAACCAGTTCTGCATCAAGTGCACACGCAGCATCGCCATCAGCGGGTACGCCGGGCGACCACCTTCGCCTTTGGGGTAGTGCGGCTCGATCAGGGCAATCAACCCCTTCCACGGCACCACCTGATCCATCTCGATCAGGAACAGCTCCTTGCGGGTCTGCTTGCGCTTACCGGCATACTCGGCGTCGGCGAAGGTCATCTGTTTCATGGAAAAACTCGCGGGGCGGGATCGACGTATTTCACCAGATTCGGGAAGTGTTTTTCAGAGTGTCCTTAGATCGAAAGCACCTGCACAGACGTTGCGTCAGGCTTTACGCAACCAGTAGCGATAGACGCCGTCTTGCACTTCCTCGCGCAACAGGCTGTGCCCGGCGAGCGTGGCGAAGGCACGGAAGTCGCGCTGCGAACCGGCATCCGTGGCGATGACCTTGAGCACCGCGCCACTGGCCAGACGATTGAGCTCCAACTTGGCCTTGAGCAGCGGCAACGGGCAGCTCAGGCCGCTGGCATCCAGTTGCGCATCGTAACCCTCGAGCCATTCTGGCGTATCGTTCATGCAACCCTCCGAAATAAGCCCCTAGGATACCCAAGGCCGCACAACCCTGGCCAGGCGAGCGCCTGCGCGGCTACAGTATCGGCTTTGTCCGCCAAGAGCCCCGTGCATGAATCTTCTGCGCCCCACCCTGTTGACGCTCGCCTGCCTGCTCGCCCTGCCCGCCACGGCCAGCGACCTGCCGTCGCTCGGCGATGCCAGCTCGGCCCTGGTCTCCCCCCAGCAGGAACATCAGCTCGGAAGGGCCTGGCTGGGCCTGCTGCGCGGCCAGGTCAGCCAGCTGTCCGACCCGCAGCTCAAGGACTTCGTGGAGAGCAGTGTCTACCGCCTGAGCGAGACCAGCCAGCTACAGGACCGGCGCCTGGAGTTCGTCCTGCTCGACAGCCCGCAGATCAACGCCTTCGCCGCGCCCGGCGGCATCATCGGAGTCAACGGCGGACTGTTCCTCTATGCCCAGACCGAGGCCGAGTACGCCTCGGTCATGGCCCACGAACTGGCGCACCTGTCGCAACGCCACTTCGCCCGCGGCCTGGAGGCCCAACAGCGCATGCAGGTGCCGGTGCTGGCGGCGATGCTCGCCGGCATAGTCGCGGCTGCGGCCGGGGCCGGCGACGTCGGCATCGCCACCATCGCCTCGACCCAGGCGGCGGCGATCCAGGAACAGCGGCGCTTCTCCCGGCAGAACGAGCAGGAGGCCGACCGCATCGGCCTGGTCAACCTGGAGAAGGCCGGGTTCGACCCCCGCGCCATGCCCAGCATGTTCGAACGTCTGATGCGCCAGTACCGCTACGACCGCAAGCCACCGGAATTCCTCCTGACCCACCCGGTTTCCGAGTCGCGCATCGCCGACACCCGCAACCGCGCCGAGCAGTACGCCGCCGGTGGCAACCTGGATAGCCTGCGCTACCAGTTGATGCGCGCCCGGGTGAGCCTGATCTACGAGGACACCCCGGGTCTGGCCGCCAAACGTTTTCGCGGCATGCTCGAGGAGAACCCCAAGCTCGACGCCGCGCGCTACGGCCTGGCCCTGGCACAGATCAAGAGCGGCCAGCACAAACAGGCCCGCGAGAGCCTGCAGCCGCTGCTGCAGAAGGCCCCGAACGACACGACCTACAACCTTGCCCAGATCGAGCTGGACATGGCCTCGGGCCAACTCGCCGAAGCCCAGAGCCGCCTCGAGCGGCTGCGCGCCCTGTATCCGAACAACTACCCCCTGCAGCAGGCGCGAGTCGACCTGTTGATGAAACAGGGCCGCGTCCAGGATGCCGAACACGCCCTCGACGAGCTACTCAAGAGCCGCCCGAAGGACCCGGACATCTGGTACCTGGTCGCCGAAGTCCGCGGCCTCAGCGGCAACACCATCGGCCTGCACCAGGCCCGCGCCGAGTTCTTCGCCCTGGTCGGCGACTTCGACCAGGCGATCGAACAGCTCGACTTCGCCAAACGCCGCGCCAGCAACAACTTCCAGCTGGCCTCGCGCATCGACGCGCGGCAACGCGAGCTGATGGAAGACCAGCGCATGATCGAACAGATGCTGCGCTAGCCGTTACCCCCGGCAAACAGCAAAAAGCCCGGAAAATCCGGGCTTTTTCATGACCAGCGAATGGCCGTCAGGCGTTTCCGGCCAGCTTCAGGCGCGCCGCCTGGGTGAAGTCCAGCATGCGCTTGAGCGGCTTGATCGCCCGCGGAATCAGCGCCGGGTCGACGAGAATCTCGTTGCTGCCCTCGCGCAGGCAGGCCAGGGTGCGCTCCAGCGTGTTCATCGCCATCCACGGGCAGTGGGCGCAGCTGCGACAGGTCGCGCCGTTGCCGGCAGTGGGCGCCTCGACGAACGCCTTGTCCGGACACAGCTGCTGCATCTTGTAGAAGATGCCGCGGTCGGTGGCGACGATGAAGGTCTTGTTCGGCAGGGTCTGCGCCGCCTTGATCAGCTGGCTGGTGGAGCCCACCGCATCGGCCAGGTCGATCACCGCAGTCGGCGACTCGGGGTGCACCAGCACCGCCGCATCCGGATACAGCGCCTTCATGTCTTCCAGCTGCTTGGCCTTGAACTCCTCGTGGACGATGCAGGCACCGTCCCACAGCAGCATGTCGGCGCCGGTCTTGTTCTGGATGTAGCGACCCAGGTGCTGGTCCGGCGCCCAGATGATGCTTTCGCCGTTGTCCATCAGGTGCTCGACTATCTCCACCGCACAGCTCGAGGTCACCACCCAGTCCGCGCGCGCCTTCACCGCCGCCGAGGTATTGGCGTAGACCACCACGGTGCGCTGCGGGTGTTGATCGCAGAAGGCGGCGAACTCGTCCACCGGGCAGCCCAGGTCCAGGGAGCAGGTGGCCTCCAGCGTCGGCATCAGCACGCGCTTCTCCGGGTTGAGGATCTTCGCCGTCTCGCCCATGAACTTGACCCCGGCCACCAGCACGGTCTGCGCCGAGTGCTGATTGCCGAAACGGGCCATCTCCAGGGAGTCGGAGACGCAACCGCCGGTCTCCTCGGCCAGTGCCTGGAGTACCGGATCGCAGTAGTAATGCGCGACCAGCACGGCGTTCTGCTTCTTCAGCTCGGCGGCGATCTCGCTGCGATAGAAGGCTTCCTGCTCGGCCGTCAGCGGCTTGGGCTGCTTGGCGTCGAGATGCGCTTGAACCAGGAGGCGTTCGGAAATCTGCGTCATGTCATCGGGCCCTGTGCAAGTCTATTCAGAGCGGAATTCCAGTATACCCGCCGAAGCAAGATGCGAGTGCAGACAGGACGGGACACGAGAGGGAAAACGGGTGAAGCGAGGAAGGAGGTTGGTGGGTCGTGTAGGATTCGAACCTACGACCAATTGGTTAAAAGCCAACTGCTCTACCAACTGAGCTAACGACCCAACGCGAGGCGTATAATACTGATTTAATTCAGAAAAACAACACCCCACGAAAACTATTTTAGAAATAACGGGTCGGATCGGCGACCCCGGCGCCGACGAAGCCCGCCGCACGCAGGCGGCAGCTGTCGCACTTGCCACAGGCGCGGCCATCTTCGTCGGCCTGATAGCAGGACACGGTGAGGGCATAATCCACGCCGTGGCGCAGACCCGCCTGGACGATCTCGGCCTTGCTCATGTTCTGCAGCGGCGCCTGGATGCGGAAGCCCTGCCCTTCGACACCGGCCTTGGTCGCCAGATTGGCCATGCGCTCGAAGGCCTCGACGAACTCGGGACGGCAATCCGGATAACCGGAATAGTCCACTGCATTGACGCCGATGAAGATGTCCCGCGCGCCCAGCACCTCGGCCCAGCCCAGGGCCAGGGAGAGGAAAACCGTATTGCGCGCCGGCACATAGGTGACCGGGATGCCTTCGGTAGGCGCCTCAGGCACCTCGATGCGGCTGTCGGTCAGGGCCGAGCCGCCGATGCCGTCGAGATTGAGGCCGATCACCTTGTGCTCGACCACACCCAGCTGCCGGGCGACCCGCTCGGCCGCCTGCAGCTCGGCACGGTGGCGCTGGCCATAATCGAAGCTCATGCTGTAGCAGGCGTAGCCCTGGGCCTTGGCCAGGGCCACCACGGTGGCCGAATCCAGGCCGCCAGACAGCAGGATGACCGCTCTTTTCTCGCTCATGGAGTACTCCTCGTTGTCAGCGAATAGCGACTGCACCGCGCCCTCAGTGGCCGGGCTCGTCGTTCCAGAGAATCTTGTGCAGCTGCATCTGCAGGCGCACCGGCAGGTTGTCGGCCACTATCCAGTCGGCCAAGGAACGGGCATCCAGCTCATGATGACTGGGCGAGAACAGTACCTCGCCGGCGCGCTCGGGCAGGCGATACTGGATCAGCTTGGACACCGCCCAGTCGTAGTCTTCGCGACTGCAGATGACGAACTTGACCTGGTCATTACGCGTCAGCCACTCGATATTCTCGTAGCGATTGCGCGTCACCTCCGCCGACCCCGGGGTCTTGAGATCGAGCACCTTGCTGACCCGCGGGTCGACCGCCGACACATCCAGCGCCCCGCTGGTCTCCAGGGACACCTCGTAGCCGGCGTCACACAGGCGCTCGAGCAGAGGAATGCAGTTGGGTTGCGCCAGCGGTTCGCCGCCGGTCACACAGATGTAGCGCGGCTTATAGCCGGCGATCTGCCCGAGGATGACCTCGAGGCTCATGATTTCGCCGCCACTGAAGGCATAGGCGGTGTCGCAGTACTGGCAGCGCAGGGGACAGCCGGTCAGGCGTACGAACACGGTCGGCAAGCCGGCGGTGCGCGTCTCCCCCTGCAGCGAGTAGAAAATCTCGGTAATTCGCAGGGTTTCTTGCATATCAGCCACGGGCGTGACGGCTAGACAGGCCATCCGCCTCCGTTGCGGGAAAGGGGGCGCCGATTCTAACGAAAAAACCCGCGCCAGGCGCGGGTTTTCTTGAACGGCGATTCAACTTCTAGGGCAGACGCTGCAGATCCCGCTGGGCCAGCTGCGCGGCCGAGCTGCCCGGATACCGGGCGATGATCTGCTGGAGTATGCCCTTGGCCTTGTCCGTGTTGCCCAGGCGCTGCTCGACATCGGCGAGCTTGAACAGGGAGTCCGGCACCTTGGCATGCTGAGGATAGGCCTGACTGACCCGGGCGAAGGCCTGGCCGGCGCCCTGCAGGTCGCCCTTGGCCAGGTTGACCTCACCCAACCAATACTGGGCGTTGCCGGCGTATTGGCTGTTCGGGTACTTGCGCAGGAAGGCGCCGAAGGCCTGGCTGGCCTTGTCGAAGTCCTTGGCCTTGATCAGGTCGAAGGCAGCGTCATAGAACAGCTTTTCCTTCTCCGGATCGGCCGGGCCACTGGCGGCAGGCGCCTGACCGATAGGGGACTGAGAAACACCGCCGGCAGCTGGTGCGCCGTCGGGTGAAGGATTCTGGGCAGGCGCAGCTCCGGCCGCACCACCACTCAAGCGTCGATCGAGGTCCTGGTAGCGCTCCAGGCTCTCCTTTTTCAAACGCTGGATTTCATACTGCTGCTCCTCGAGCAGCCCGCGCAGTTGCGCGATCTCCTGCTGCATCTGTTGCAGCTGGGTGAACATCATGCCCTGCGCCGAGGCAGGGGCTTCCGCCCCTCCCCCGACGTAGGCGCCGGACGTGCCGTAACCGGCCGGCGGATAACTGCTGCCGTAAGCGGCATCGTTATCCACCACGGGAACCTCGGCCCAGGCCGCGAGCGGCAGGGCGAGCGCCAAAACGGTTACAGCACGGCGGCAGCTACGCATGGCGAATTACTTACGCAGTTCGACGCGACGGTTCTGGGCCCAGGACTGCTCGTCGTTGCCGGTGGCAACGGCACGCTCTTCGCCGTAGGAAACCAGCTCCAGCTGAGCCGGGGAAACGCCCTGCAGCACCATGTAGCGCTGAACGGCCTTGGCACGACGCTCGCCCAGAGCCATGTTGTATTCGCGGGTACCGCGCTCGTCGGCATGGCCTTCCAGCACGACGCGAGCGCCGTTGCCTTTCAGGTCCTTGGCGTGAACGTCCAGAGCGCGCATGGCTTCCGGCTTCAGGTCGGAGCTGTCGTACTCGAAGTAGAAGGTGGTGATAGCGCGCAGAGCGGCTTCTTCGCTCAGGCTGCCATCTACGGCGCCAGTGTTAGCACCGTAGCCCGCGTTCGGGTCTACTGCACCTTCGCCAGCAGCGTCGCCGCCCTTGGAAGAACAACCAACGGCCACGGCGAGAGCCAGGCTCAGAGCAGCAAACTTGCCGAATTTCAGCATTTCCATCATGTAACCCCAGTGTGTTAAGCAAAAAGTTTAAAGGTACAACAACACCGCATCAGTTCAGGTAGGGGGACCAGGAAGGCTCTCGAACTTCGCCTTGAGCGGTAGGAAGAGGGAGCCTCACGCGCCCGTTGATGGACGCTAACATCAAGACTCCCCGACCCTGCTGGCGGGTGGCGTAGATTAGCATGGTGCCATTAGGCGCAACAGTGGGGGACTCATCCAAACTGGTGTCAGAAAGGATGCGTGGAGCCCCACCGCGAACCAGATCCATGGCCGCTACTTTGAACACGGTAAAACCATCCTGGCGATGGATCATCACCAGGGTCTTCTCGTCGGCGGAGAGCTTCGGGTTGGCGTTGTAGTTGCCGACGAAGGTCACCCGATCCACCGCACCGCTGGCGATGTTGGTTTTATATATCTGTGGTTTGCCGGCACGATCCGAGGTGAAGTAGACGGTCTGCCCATCCTTGCCCCAGAACGGCTCGGTATCGATCGCATAGTGGTTGGTCACCCGGCGCAGCTGGCGCGAGCCCATGTCCATGACATAGATCTCCGGATTGCCGTCGCGCGACAGCACGAAGGCCAGGCGGCTGCCGTCCGGCGACCAGGCAGGCGCGCCGTTGAGCCCCTCGAAATTGGTGATCTGCTCGCGACGACCGGTATCGATGTGCTGGACGAAGATGCGCGGACGCTTCTGCTCGAAGGACACGTAGGCGATGCGGCGGCCATCCGGCGCGAACGACGGCGAGAGGATCGGCTCGCGCGATTGCAGCAGCGTCACCGCACGGGCACCGTCGTAGTCCGAGCGCTGCAGGGTGTAGCGGGTATTGTTGACCCCGAAACGCTCGGCGGTGACATAGAGCATGCGCGTGGAAAACGCGCCCTTGACCCCGGTCAGTTTCTCGAACGCCAGGTCGGCGATGTGGTGGGCCATGTCGCGCAGCTGATCGGTGCCGCCACCGACGCTGCCGGTCAGCACCTGCTGCTCGGTGGCCACGTTGAACAGGGCGAACTGCACCTGCAGACGCCCGCCGGCGGGGACCATGCTGCCGACCAGCACGTACTGCGCGCCGAGGGCCTTCCAGTCGCGATAGATGACCTCGCTGGCCTGGGTCGGCAGGCTGATCATGTTCTGCCGCGGAATCGGCTCGAACACGCCGGAATTACGCAGGTCGTTGCCGACGATCTCGGCGATGTCCTCGGGCAGCACGGTGCCGCCCTGCCAGCCGAAGGGCACCACGGCGATCGGCGTCGCCCGATCGGTACCGCTGGTGATCACCAGCGGGTCAGCTGCCTGCACGCCGCCGACCAACATGGCCAGGCCCAGCAGGACGATACGCATCAGGGTGTTCACAGACCTAAATCCTCCGGTTTGAAGATCACGCGCCGCTGCCGGTAGAGCCGGTCGAAGGTCGCGCGATCGAGTTGTTGCATCTCGCTGATACGGCCGACGTTACGCACCGCCTGCACCGCCGAACTGTCGAACGGCGCATCGCCACTGGCGCGGGTCACGCTGGCGTTGATGATGGTGCCGTCCGGCAGCATCTCGATCAGTATTTCTACGCTCATGCCGTTACGCGCCGATGGCGGACGACGCCATTGCTCGCTCACCAGCCTGACGATCAAGTCGTCGAGACTACCAGCGACCTGGTCGCCATGGGTGTCGGCCAGCGCCTGCTGGTGCTGCACGTCATCGGAGAGCAACTCGGCCAATGCCGCGGCCTTCTTGTCCTCGACCGCCTTGCGCGCCTGCTCGGCCGCCTTCTTCTTGGCGTCCTCGGCGGCCTTCTTCTTCGCTGCCTCGGCTGCCGCTTTCTTCTTGGCCTCTTCGGCCGCTTTCTTCTTAGCCTCTTCCGCCGCCTTCTTCTTGGCGTCCTCGGCGGCCTTCTTCTTCGCCGCTTCTTCGGCCGCCTTCTTCTTGGCGATATCGGCCAGTTTCTTCTGCTCGGCCGCCTTGGCCGCCTCGGCCTTCTTCGCCGCTTCCGCCTTTCGAGCCTCCTCGGCCTTCTTTTGTTCCGCCGCCTTGGCCGCCGCCTGCTTCTGCTGCTCGGCCTTCTTCTGCTCCAGCTGCTCGGTTTCGTATTGCGGCGCAGCCGTCTTCTTCGCCTCGCCGGCGATTTTCTGGTTGGTCTGGGTGGTCGCCTGGCTCTGCGATTGCAGCTGGTACAGGGTCGCCTGGACGATCGGCCGGGCCGGCGGCAGGTCCGGGGCGAAGGCGAAACTGACGAACAGCATGGCGAACATCAGCACATGCAACGCCACGGCCCACACCACCGGCCAGAACAGACTTTCCGAAGGAGAGCGCTCACGCTGCTGCATCAGGGCGCCTCGGTGATCAGCCCGACGTTACCCACGTCGGCCTGCTGCAAGCCACTCATCGCCGCCATCACGGAACCGTAGTCGACGGCCTTGTCGCCGCGCATCAACACCTGCACCTGCTTGCCCTGACTGCGACTCTGATTGAGGATCGCGGTCACGGCCCGGACCATCTCGTCCAGGGTCAAGGCCTGCTCCTGCACGGTGTCGACATCGACCTCGGAACCCATATTCCAGTAGTAGGTCTTGTCGGCCTTGATGGAGATGGTCAGCACCTGGGCATCGTTGTCCTGCGGCAGCACCTCGCTGCTGACCTTGGGCAGGTCGACCTTGACCCCCTGGTTGAGCATCGGCGCGGTCACCATGAAGATCACCAGCAGCACCAGCATCACGTCGATGTAGGGCACCACATTCATCTCGGCGACGGGCTTGCGTCTGTTGCGAATTCTGACCATGACTGAAAAACCTATCCGGTAAATGCCAAAGGCTTAGTCGTCGTTGACATGGACCTTGCGGTGCAGGATCGCCTGGAATTCGTCGGCGAAGGTGTAGTAGCGGCCGATCAGCATCTCGCCACGGGCGGAGAAGCGGTTGTAGGCGATCACCGCCGGAATCGCGGCGAACAGGCCGATGGCCGTGGCGATCAACGCCTCGGCGATACCCGGGGCGACGGTGGCCAGAGTGGCCTGCTGCACCTGGGCCAGGCCGCGGAAGGAATTCATGATGCCCCACACGGTACCGAACAGGCCGATGTAGGGGCTGGTCGAGCCGACGGTGGCGAGGAACGGCAGGCTCTGCTCGAGCTTCTCCTCCTCGCGCGAGATGGCCACACGCATGGCTCGCGACACGCCGTCCATCACTGCGTCCGGATCGACGCCCTGTTGCTGGCGCAGGCGGGAGAACTCCTTGAAGCCGGCACGGAAGATCTGCTCCAGCCCCGAGTCCGGGTCCGGGTTGCTGCCGGCCTGACGATACAGCTTGGACAGGTCGATGCCGGACCAGAAGCGCTCCTCGAACATGTCCAGGGCGCCCTTGGCGGCACGCAGCAGGGTGCTGCGCTGGAAAATCATCACCCATGAGGTCACCGAGGCGGCCACCAGGGTGAGCATCACCAATTGCACCACCAGACTGGCGTTGCTGATCAGACTCCACATCGACATGTGGTCAACGGCATTGGCTTCCACGCTTACTCTCCTGCTCTAGAGGGACCCGCGCCGCCCGACTCGGCAAAGGCCGCTCGCAGCTTTTCGGGAATGGCCCGGGGTTTCAAATTGTCGGCACGCACACAGGCCACCAAAAACTGCCCTTCGCAGAGCAGCACATCGTCCGCCGCCCGCCTGACACGTTGACGAAAACGCAGGCTGGCACGGTTCAACTCGATCACGTCGGCACTCACCAGCAGCTCGTCATCCAGACGCGCCGGCGCGTGATAGCGCGCCTCGGTCGAGTGCACGACGAACAACAGGCCCTCACCAGCCAGCGCCGACTGGGCAAAGCCCAGGTCGCGCAGCCGCTCGGTGCGGGCCCGTTCCATAAACTTGAGGTAATTGACGTAGTAGACGATGCCGCCGGCATCGGTGTCCTCGTAGTAAACACGACAACGATGGGCGAACGGCTGAACTCCGTTTTGCGCGCGCATACTCTAGTGCCAGCTCCTGCTCTTGCCAATCGGGTGCCGCAAGTATTTTTTCATGCGCCGTCACCCTCGAATAAATCCGCCACCGGCGCCTCCCCCATGCGTTTGGGCGCATTGAGGCCGAAGTGCAGGTAAGCATGGCGAGTCACCACCCGCCCCCGCGGCGTGCGCATGATATAGCCCTGCTGGATCAGGTAGGGCTCCAGTACATCCTCGATGGTATGTCGCTCCTCCCCTATCGCCGCTGCGAGGTTGTCGACGCCCACCGGGCCGCCATCGAACTTCTCGATCATGGTCAACAGCAGGCGCCGGTCCTGGTGATCGAAACCACGCTCATCGACATCCAGCAGGTTCAGCGCCTGGTCGGCGATCTGCCGGGAGATTTCCCCCCTGCCCCGCACCTCGGCGAAATCGCGCACGCGGCGCAGCAGACGGTTGGCGATGCGCGGCGTGCCACGGGCGCGACGGGCGATCTCGAAGGCGCCCTGGGCCTCGGTCGGCAGGCCGAGAATGCCCGCCGAACGGCTGACAATGGTGGCCAGGTCGTCGACGCCGTAGAACTCCAGGCGCTGGACGATGCCGAAGCGGTCGCGCAGCGGGTTGGTCAGCATGCCGGCGCGGGTGGTGGCGCCGACCAGGGTGAAGGGCGGCAGGTCCAGCTTGATCGAACGGGCCGCAGGCCCCTCGCCGATCATGATGTCGAGCTGGAAGTCCTCCATCGCCGGGTACAACACCTCTTCGACTATGGGCGACAGACGATGAATCTCGTCGACGAACAGCACATCGCCCGGCTCCAGATTGGTCAGCAGCGCCGCCAGATCGCCCGGCCGCTCGAGCACCGGGCCGGAGGTGCTCTTGATCGACACGCCCATTTCCTGGGCGATGATATTGGCCAGGGTGGTCTTGCCCAGCCCCGGCGGGCCGAAGATCAGGGTGTGATCGAGCGCCTCCGCCCTGCCCTTGGCGGCCTGGATAAACAGCTCCATCTGCTCGCGCACGCCCGGCTGGCCGATGTACTCGGCCAGCCTCAGCGGACGAATGGCGCGATCGACCTGTTCCTCGCGGTCACGGGGGCTGGCGGTGATCAGGCGATCTGCTTCTATCATCTAGGGAACTGTCTCGGGCGTTAGGCTGGGGCGCGGCGGCGACCGCCACGCCAACTCATGGAACTGACCACACTGGGCGCCATTGCGCGGCAAAGCAAGGCACGGCACTCGGCCGCCGACGAGCTTCAACTGGCGGCCGCACGCGAGTGGCTGCGCATCAAATCATGCCCTTGAGGGCACGGCGGATCATATCCTCACTACTCAGGCCGTCCGCCTTGACGGCCGCGACCGCGCGGCTGGCCTCCTGCGGCTTGTACCCCAGGGAGATCAGCGCGCTGACCGCATCATTCTCCGCGCTTGAGACTGCATCGGCGCCCCGAGGTTCAACCACCAGGGCGGTCATGCCCGGCACGGCCTCCCAGGCCTTGAAGCGCCCCTTGAGTTCCAGCAGCAGGCGTTCGGCGGTCTTCTTGCCGACCCCCGGAACCTTGACCAGGGCCGAAGTATCCTGGGCCTGCACACAGCGCACCAGCTCGTCGACGTCCAGGCCGGACATCAGCGCCAACGCCAGTTTCGGCCCGACGCCGCTGAGGCGAATCAGTTCGCGAAACAGCTCGCGCTCGCGCTTCTCGAAGAAGCCGTAGAGCAGGTGGGCATCCTCGCGCACCACCAGATGGGTGTGCAGGGTCAAGGGTTCGCCCACCGACGGCAAGCGGTACAGGGTGGTCATGGGCACTTCCAGCTCGTAGCCCAGGCCATTCACATCCACTATCACATGGGGCGGCTGCTTCTCCGCCAGGGTGCCGCGCAATCGTCCGATCACCGCAGTTTTTCCTTGAGTCAGGTTACAAACGAAGGCGGCCGCTGCGCCGCTTGGCTCCGGACAGGCCATGGGGGATCAGGCTCTGCCGGTGGTGGGCATGACAGAGGGCGATGGCCAGGGCATCCGAGGCGTCGATCTGCGGCTTCTGCACCAACTTGAGCAGGTGCATGACCATCATCTGCACCTGCTCCTTGTCCGCCCCGCCGCTTCCGGCGATCGCCTGCTTGACCTGGGTGGCGGTGTACTCGGCCACCTCCAGCCCCGCCTCGATGCCGGCGAGGATCGCCGCGCCCCGCGCCTGGCCGAGCTTCAGCGCAGAATCGGCGTTGCGCGCCATGAACACCTGTTCGATGCCCATGGTCACCGGCCCATAGCGCTCGATCACCTCGCGCACGCCGCGAAACACCGCCTGCAGGCGCTCGGGCAAGGCGCCGCCACCGGTGCGGATGCAGCCGGAGGCGACGTATTCGCACCGGCGCCCGGTATCGCGCACCACGCCATAGCCGGTGATGCGCGAGCCGGGGTCTATTCCGAGTATCAGTGTCATGCTCCGCCCTTCATACGCATCGCCGGCCGCAATACTGTCTATTTATCCAGGCTGCGAGTATAGGGGCAACGTCACACTCAGTCACCCGACGGGCGCCCATAAAAAAGCCGGAAGCGCCTGGGCAGCCCTCACCCGACAACTTCCGGCCGCCCGATCCGGGGCCGCTCAGCCGATCTGCTCCATGATCTCGTCGGAGATCTCGGCGTTGTGGTAGACGTTCTGCACGTCGTCGAGGTCTTCGAGCATGTCGATCAGCTTGATCACCCTCTGCGCGGTCTCCAGATCCTCGATGGGCGCGGCGATCGAGGGGATCATGGCGATCTCCGAGTCGTCGCCCTTGAACCCGGCCTCGGCCAGCGCCTCGTTGACCGCATGGAAATCGCTGAAGGGCGTGTAGACCTCGACCGACCCGTCCTCGCCAGCGACCACGTCGTCGGCGCCGGCCTCCAGCGCCGCCTCCATCAGGGCGTCCTCGTCCACGCCCGGGGCGTAGCTGATGTGCCCCTTGCGCTCGAACATGTAAGCCACCGAGCCGTCGGTACCGAGGTTGCCGCCGCACTTGCTGAAGGCGTGGCGCACTTCGGCGGCGGTGCGGTTGCGATTGTCGGTCATGGCCTCGACGATGATGGCCACGCCGCTCGGCGCATAGCCCTCGTAGCTCAGCTCGATCATGTTGTCGGCTTCGTTGGTGCCGGCCCCGCGGGCGATGGCGCGGTCGATCACATCGCGCGTCATGTTGGCGGTCAGCGCCTTGTCCACGGCCAGGCGCAGGCGCGGGTTGTCCGCCGGCACCCCGCCGCTCTTGGCCGCCACGGTCAGCTCACGAATGATCTTGGTGAAGATCTTGCCGCGCTTGGCGTCCTGACGCCCCTTGCGGTGCTTGATGTTGGCCCATTTGGAATGACCAGCCATAACTCACTCCATCTTTGCTTCGAATCAGAATTGTAACGCCCAAAACCAAGGAGCCTGGCGTCACCAGGCTCCTGTCGGCAGGGCTTACTCGGCCTTGGGCTGCTCGCGCAGGCGGATATGCAGCTCGCGCAGGGCCTTGTTGTCCACCTCGCCCGGGGCCTGGGTCATGACGCAGGCGGCGCTCTGGGTCTTCGGGAAGGCGATAACCTCGCGGATCGACTGGGCGCCGGTCATCAGCATCACCAGACGGTCCAGGCCGAAGGCCAGGCCACCATGGGGCGGCGCGCCGAACTTCAGGGCATCGAGGAGGAAGCCGAATTTCTCCTGCTGCTCGGCCTCGTCGATGCCCAGCACGCGGAACACCGCCTGCTGCATGCCCTTGTCATGGATACGGATGGAACCGCCCCCCAGCTCGGTGCCGTTCAGGACCATATCGTAAGCCCGCGACAGCGCGGTCGACGGGCTCGCCTCCAGCTCGGCCGCACTGCAGCTCGGCGAGGTGAAGGGATGGTGCAACGAGGTCAGGCTGCCGTCGTCGTTTTCCTCGAACATGGGGAAGTCCACCACCCACAGCGGCGCCCACGCGCAGGTCAGCAGGTTCAGGTCATGACCCAGCTTGATGCGCAGCGCGCCCAGGGCCTCGCTGACGATCTTGGCCTTGTCGGCACCGAAGAACACGATATCGCCATCGACCGCGCCGACGCGATCGAGGATGACCTCGAGATTCTCCGCCGGGATGTTCTTGACGATCGGCGACTGCAGGCCCTCGACGCCCTTGGCGCGCTCGTTGACCTTGATATAGGCCAGACCCTTGGCGCCGTAGATGCCGACGAACTTGGTGTAGTCGTCGATCTGCTTGCGCGGCATGCTCGCCCCGCCCGGCACGCGCAGCGCGGCGACGCGGCAGGCCGGATCGTTGGCCGGGCCGCTGAAGACCTTGAACTCGACGTCCTTGAGCTGGTCGGCCACGTCCACCAACTCCAGCGGGATACGCAGGTCCGGCTTGTCCGAACCGTAGCGGCGCATGGCCTCGGCGAAGCTCATGTGCGGGAAGTCGCCGAACTCCACGTCCAGCACTTCCTTGAACAACTGGCGGACCATCTTCTCGGTGATGCCCATGATGTCGCGCTCATCGAGGAAGCTGGTCTCGATGTCGATCTGGGTGAACTCCGGCTGCCGGTCGGCGCGCAGGTCTTCGTCGCGGAAGCACTTGGCGATCTGGTAGTAGCGATCGAAGCCGGCCACCATCAGCAACTGCTTGAACAGCTGCGGCGACTGCGGCAGGGCGAAGAAGCTGCCGGCGTGGGTACGGCTCGGCACCAGGTAGTCGCGCGCACCCTCCGGGGTCGCGCGGGTCAGAATCGGCGTCTCGACGTCGAGGAAGCCGTTGTCGTCCAGGTAGCGACGGATGCTGGTGGTGATGCGCGAGCGCAACTTGAGCTTCTCGGCCATCTCCGGACGACGCAGGTCGATGAAGCGGTAGCGCAGGCGGGTCTCCTCGCCGACATCGGTGTATTCGTTGAGCGGAAACGGCGGGGTCTCCGCCTCGTTCAGCACTTCCAGCTGGTAACCCAGCACCTCGATGGCACCGGAGGCCATGTTCGGGTTGACCGCGCCGGCCGGGCGCAGACGTACCTTGCCGGTCAGCTTGACCACGTACTCGCTGCGCACCTTGTCGGCCGTGGCGAAGGTCTCGGCACGGTCCGGGTCGAACACCACCTGGGCCAGGCCTTCACGGTCGCGAATGTCGAGGAAAATCACCCCGCCATGGTCGCGACGGCGGTGCACCCAACCGCAAAGGGTGATTTCCTGGCCGTCCAGGCTCTCGTTCAGTTGGCCGCAATAGTGGCTGCGCATCATGGTGGTAGTCGCTTCTCTTGAGTCTTGAATTCGTTGGGCCGCAACGCTTGCGGCATGCTTAACCGGCTTCGCGGCAGGCCGAGCCGGCAGAACCACGCGACATGACGGGACCGCCGGCGCCCTTGTGCAGGCAGCCATCAACCGGAATGCCGCGGCAAAGCGCGGGATTATATATGGTTAGGCCGCCACGTGCAGCCGCCTCCCCGCGCAGCCGCGCCATGCCTCTCTTATACTCAGTGCCTGCCCGCAGGAGATCGAACATGGCCACCCCCCGTATCGCCGAGCTGAGCACCGACCAACTGGCGGACTTTCGCCAGGAAGCCGCCGAGCAGTTCCAACGCTGCGAACAGCTGCTGATCGAACTGGAACACACACCGGACGACGGCGAACGCCTGCGTGATCTGTTCCGCCAGGTGCACACCCTCAAGGGCAACCTCGGCATTGTCGGCCTGGGAGCATTGATCCCCCTGCCCCAGGCACTGGAAGATGTGCTCGACCGCCTGCGCCAGATGCAGCTGGACTTCGACAGCCTGCTCGGCGACATCCTGCTGCTCAGCCTGGACCATCTGAAGGAATTGCTCGAACACGCCTTCAGCGGCACCCCCGCCCGCCTCGACGGCACTCAGATCGACACCCTCAGCCAGGCGCTACGCGCCCTATCCCGCGCCCCCGCCGAGCGCCAGGCGACCATGCGCCGCACCCTGCTGGGACAACTCGCGCCCGACACTCGCCTGATCGCCCCAACGCCGACAGGCGACTCGCCGGCCCGCGAACTGATCGAGCGCCACGGCCTCGAGCCCGATGCTGACCTGCTGTTTTTCCTGGAACTGATGCAGGCCAGCGAACGTCGCTCGCATTATTGGCAAGGTCGCGGCCTGCGCCAGCTGGACCTGGCACTGACTATCAACAGTCTCGGCGACAGCCCCGAAGACCCTCGGCAACTGGCGGCCGCCGTGGGCCTGCACGACCTGGGCATGGCCTTCCTGCCGCTGACCATGCTGCACAAGCAATCCCAGCTGAGCCCCGAAGAAGTCGAGCAGATGCAGGCGCATCCCGGCGTGGCGAGCAATCTGCTCGGGCATATGCCCTGCTGGAGCGATGCCGCAGAGATCGTCCTGCAGCACCAGGAACACGCCGACGGCAGTGGCTACCCCGAAGGACTGAAGGAAAGCGACACCCGCCCCGGCGCACTCATTCTCAACATCGTCGACACCTTCGACGCACGCACCCATGAACGCGCCCATCAGACCCTGAGCAAGCGCCCACTACTGCGTGCCATCCTGGAAATCAATGGCCTGGCCGGCAGCCAGTTCAGCGCACACTGGGTCGAGGTGTTCAATCGCAGCCTGCGTCAACACCCTCAGCTGGCTCAGCGCTGAACACCCCGCTCGCCCAACCACAAACACAGGCGCCCCTCCCAATAGCCTCCAACCATCGCCGCCATTGATAGAACCGTCTCCGACCGGGCCAGCACCCATGCTAGGCTTCGCCAATCACATGAGGCCCCGAGTACAGCCAGAGGAGAAAAGACATGGAAATCAATATCGGAATCGCCGAGCAGGATCGCGCCGCCATTGCCGAAGGCCTGTCCCGCCTGCTTGCCGACACCTACACCCTGTATCTGAAGACCCACAACTTTCACTGGAACGTCACCGGCCCGATGTTCAACACCCTGCACCTCATGTTCGAGGGTCAGTACACCGAACTGGCACTGGCTGTCGACCAGATCGCCGAGCGCATCCGCGCCCTCGGCTTCCCCGCTCCCGGCACCTACGCCGCCTATGCCCGCCTGTCCTCGATCAAGGAAGAAGAAGGCGTGCCGAGCGCACCGGACATGATCAAGCAACTGGTGCAAGGCCAGGAAGCCGTCGTGCGCACCGCCCGCGGCATCTTTCCGCTACTCGACAAAGTCAGCGACGAGCCCACCGCCGACCTGCTGACGCAACGCATGCAGGTGCATGAGAAAACCGCCTGGATGCTGCGCAGCCTGCTCGACGCCTAACCCCTCCGCAACAGCGGCCCGTCTCGCACGGGCCCTTTTGCTAGGCGCAGGACAGGCGCTTGTTCTATGCTTGGGCGATTCGCATTTGGCCACAGTGACGTGCATGAACCAGCCAAGCAAAGCTCCCAGCATTATCGAGATGTTTCCGGAAGACACGCGCGAGTCCGCCGCCCTTCTGAAACAGGCCGTGCCGCTGATGATGCGTCACGCCATCCCCCCCAACCCCATGCATTACGCGCTCTGGTACACCT
Organism: Pseudomonas sp. MBLB4123; assembly: GCF_051904775.1. Lineage (NCBI taxonomy): Bacteria > Pseudomonadati > Pseudomonadota > Gammaproteobacteria > Pseudomonadales > Pseudomonadaceae > Pseudomonas > Pseudomonas sp. MBLB4123. Next base: position 341,336 of record NZ_CP196711.1, on the reverse strand, counting down.
ACAGCAAGGGCCAGGAGCCCGAACTCAATCGCCGCCTGGAGAAAATCACCCAGGACTTCGACAGCTTCCCGGCGGAAACTGCCGCCAAGCTCTTTCGCGACTACATCATCCGCGGCGAACTCGAGGAGGCCCGTGCCGGGCAGCAACAGGTCATCGAGTTGGTCGACGATATCGAAGGTGATGTTTCGCTCAGCGTGCAAGGCAGCCGCAACTACCAGAACAGCCTGGAGCAAGGCCTGGCAGCCCTCCAGGAGCCCCTCATCGACGACTTGCCCAGCGTTCTGAACGACCTGCAGCACAGTACCCAGCAGATGCAGGACCAGCAGGAGAAGTTCCTCTACCGCCTGCGCGCCGCGCAGAGCGAGATCCAACACCTGCGCAGCCAGCTCGAGCGCGCCCACCTGGCCGCAACCCTGGACAGCCTGACCCACGTATTCAACCGCCATGCCTTTACCCGTCTACTGGAACAGGCCCTGAACAAAGGCCACGAAGGCATAGCCCTGGTCATGCTCGACATCGATCACTTCAAGCAATTCAACGACCAATATGGCCACCCGCTGGGCGACCGGGTGCTGCAGCACGTCGGCCAGCTTCTGCGCGACCTGCTACCACCGCGGGCCATGGCCGCACGTTATGGCGGCGAAGAATTCTGCGTCATCCTGCGGGAATGCAATGACCTCGCCAGCGTCCACGCCTTCGCCGAACAACTGCGCATGAAGATCCAGTCACTGCGCATCAAGGTCAGACGCACCGACCAGGTACTCGACAGCATCACCGCCTCCTTCGGCTTCGCCCTCGCCGAAGCCGGAGACAGCGTAGAGAGCCTGCTTACCCGCGCCGATGATGCGCTCTACCAAGCCAAACGCAACGGCCGCAACCAGGCCCGCCCCTGCCCTACGCAGGCCGAGCTCAGCGCCTGATTTGAGTACCCCAGTCCTTTGCGGTTAAATACGCCGCGTGCGCCGAACCGAAGCCTCGGCTCGGCGCATAGGCTGGCCCCGCACGCTTCTTCAACGCCCTCCCTTCCATGGCCAAGCATGCAAAGCCAGCTCTTCCTCGCGCATCTTTTACAGTGAGTTCATCGAGCATGTTGAAAATCGTTCACCTTCTGACAGGCGCAGCCGCAATGCTGCTGTCCTTGACTGCCAGCCTGAGCAGCGCCGCGCTGCCATTTCTGCAACACCCCGACGCCCTCTGCCTCGCCCTGTTTGGCCTGCTGAACCTACTCTTGGCACCACAACTGCCCATCTGGCACGCCGGCCTGCGCCACCACCTGCAGAATCTGGTTTCCGCCTTGCTGATCCTGGCAACCTTGCTACAAGCCCTGATACTGCTTGCCCCTCTACCGATGATCGTCAATCAGCCGGCCACCCTCTTCAGCCTACTCGGCGCAGCCGCCGCCGTGCTCCTGCATCTGGGCACCAATCTGCGCCTTCAGAGCCGCGACGATAGCGCCCCGGCACCGAACAACGCGGACCGAGAGACCGGCACGGTCAAGTGGTTCAATACCTCCAAAGGCTTCGGCTTCATTTCCCGCGATTCGGGGGACGACATCTTCGTGCACTTTCGCGCCATCCGCGGCGAAGGCCACCGCGTGCTGGTCGAAGGCCAGCGTGTCGAGTTCTCCGTCATGCAGCGCGACAAAGGCCTGCAGGCAGAAGATGTGATAGCGGCGCCGTCACACCGCCGCTAACACGCACCAACGAAAAAGCCCGCAGTTAGCGGGCTTTTTCGTTGGGCTACATGAGGATTAATAGTGGGGTGGCGGCGCTTCGTCCTCCGCAACATCGAGCTGCCCGCTGAGCTCCTCCTGACGCTTGGCCAGGGCCTCCAACTGCAACTGCACACGCTCGAGCAAGCGTTGCTGCGTCACGATCTCGTCATTGAGCGCCTGAATAGTGTCATCCTGAAACGCCAACCGACTTTCCAGTTCCGTAATACGCTCCTCTAGGCTCATCGCTCACTCCTCGAAGTGGAAGTTATCGGTCAATACCAAGCGTAACTTAGCCTTTATCAGCGCCACCTGATCCCCGCCATACGGCAACGCCGGATGCCGGCCCCATACCGGGGCCGGCCAGGCCGCATCACTACGGCGACGCACGATAACGTGCATATGCAGCTGGCTGACCAGATTCCCCAGGGTCGCAACATTCATCTTGTCGGCGGCGAAGGTGTCCTTGAGCGTCTCGGCCAACAGCGTGGTTTCATGCCAGAGCATCCGCTGATCCTCGGCATCCAGCTGAAACAACTCACTGACCTCCTCCCGACGCGGCACCAAGATAAACCAGGGATAATGCGCATCGTTCATCAGCAACAGGCGGCACAGAGGGAAGTCCCCCAATGGCAACGCATCTTGCTGCAGACGTGGATCCAAGACAAACATACCGCCCCTCCCGCTCGACCATTCAACAACAACAGCTTAGCGCCACTGCCGACCACCGGACGCAACCAGCGAACGCCGCGCAGGATACGACGGATACAAGCCAACTTCACCCAATCAGTCATTCCATGAGCGTCACCCGCCGCACATGACGGGCACACTTTCTGTTTCTTCCCGTAATGAATGCACCACCTGCGTTACCGCCTAACGCCAGCAACCGCCAGATCCAGCACCACAACCTCGCCCTTCTGCATCCCTGCCCGACATATAGAAAAACCTCGTCAAACCGCCCAGATCGGCCCAGCCAAACACGATAAAGGCCTCATAGCCCGACACGGCGACAGCCCCCAGGGCGGAAACGCAACACACAAGACCGCAACACACACTTTGAGCATGACTTTTGCTATACGCTACGCCATTGCTCGGAATGCCCGCAGGCAGGCCAGCAAGATCCGGTTTTCGCAACCGAATACACCAGAATCCGTCGACGCTAAGGGCCGCAAGCGAAAATCTACAGAATTGCGACATGCATCATAGGCATTTGCGACACCCCCGTGATGAAAGCGCAACGAATAGATTGCAACTATCGCCAACTTTAACCGCGTGCTATAAGTTAGCGCCGACACAAAAAGAAAGAGCCGCCCATACAACAACTTACATGGGCAGCGCAACTCTTCTAAACCAAAGGAGCAGTCACGATGCAAGTGATGAAGTGGAGCGTAATCGCCCTGGCAGTCGCCGCGGGCACCACCCAAATGGCTTTCGCCTCGAGCCAGTCCGAATCCAATGGCTTCGTTGAAGATGCCAAGTTCAACATCTTCAACCGCATGCTGTACATGAACCGCGACTTCCGTAGCGGCCCTCCTCAGCGCAGCGCTCAAAGCTACCGCGAAGAAACTGGCCTGGGCATCCGCCTGCTGGGCGAATCCGGCTTCACCCAAGGCACCGTTGGTGTTGGCGTCGACGCCCACAGCCTGAGCAGCTTCAAGCTTGACGGCGGCCGCGGCCACAGAGGCAACGGCTTGTTCGACGTTACTGACAACGGCCACAGCGACGACACCCAAACTGAAGTCGGCGGCGCCATCAAGTTCCGCATCTCCGACACCGTGCTGAAGCATGGCAACATGTTTACCGGCAGCCCGGTATTCTCCACCGATGACAGCCGTATCCTGCCTGAGGTTGCCACCGGCACCCTGTTGACCAGCAACGAGATCGAAGGCCTGGAGCTGACCGCCGGTCGCTTCACCGCCATGAGCAGCCAAACCAGCACCGACCGCGACACCTTCGGCCTGGAAGAAATCAACATCGTCGGCGCCAGCTACAGCTTCACCGACAATTTCAGCGGTGCGATTCACCACTCCGACGCCGATGACAACTTCAAGAAGACCTACGTCAACCTGAACTACAACCTGCCCCTGGCAGACGAGCAGGCCCTGAACCTCGACTTCAACGGCTACAGGACTCGCGGCGAAGGCAAAGAGCTTCTCGGCGAGATGGACAACAACATCTGGAGCCTGGCAGCCGCCTACTCCATGGGTGCGCACAAGTTCACCCTGGCCCACCAGCGCTCCACTGGCGATACCGGCTACCGCTACGGCGACATCGATGGCGGCGGCACCATCTGGCTGTCGAACTCGGTACAATTCTCCGACTTCAACGCCGAAGACGAGAACTCTTGGCAAGTTCGTTACGACCTGAACATGGCTTCCTATGGCGTGCCAGGCCTGAGCTTCATGACTCGTTACCTCGTGGGTGACGACATCACAGCTCGTGACAGCAACGGCTTGGTAACTGACGGCAACGCTGAAGAGCGCGAGCTGGATATCGAAGCCAAGTACGTGATCCAGGAAGGCGCCGCGAAGGACCTGTCCTTCCGCATCCGCCAAGCCTTCTATCGTGCAGATAACTCGTACGGTGGCGACGTCAATGACTTCCGCCTGATCGTCGAGTACCCGCTGTCCGTGCTGTAAACCTGCACTAGCTCGATAGCAATTAAAAAAGCCCGGCTTAGGCCGGGCTTTTTTATGCTTGCTCCATAGACAACGCGAATCCGGGCACCGGCATCTAGGCAAGCGGCAAGGCATAGGTCCCGGTGACGTGGGCCACCAGTTCGCCCTCGCTACCCGCCGAGTAGAGCGACACCTCGCACACCGCCTGGCGCCGACTCAAGCGCAGGATGCGCGCTTCCGCCAGCAGGTCCACCGGCCTGGGCTTGACCAGGAAGTTGATGTTCAGGTTCGACGTAACCGCCATCTCAACCCGTCCCAAACGCCCCAGCACCACCGCGTACATAGCCGCATCGCCCAAGGCCATGATGGTCGGACCGGAAATCGTGCCACCCGGACGCACCAGCTTGCCGTGAAACGGCACCCGCGCCAGCGCCCCCTGCTCGTCCAGCCGATCGATACACAGCCCCATATCCTCGGCCATCGGCAACCCCGCCCGAATCAACGTCTGGACTTCTTGCGCCGTCATCACCATACCTGCCTCCTCGCTCGCTACCGCCGCGCCCGTCCTGTACGCCACTGGACAGGCACCGTACAATGCCGGCCAGTTAAACGCCCTTGCAACCGACAGAACGGCCAAACATGCGTACCAGTCAGTTCCTGCTCTCGACCCTCAAAGAAACCCCTTCCGATGCCGTGGTCATCAGCCATCAACTGATGCTCCGCGCCGGGATGATCCGCAAGCTCGCCTCGGGCCTCTACACCTGGCTGCCGATGGGCCTGCGCGTGCTGCGCAAAGTGGAAAAGGTGGTGCGCGAAGAGATGAATGCCGCCGGCGCCCTCGAAGTGCTGATGCCGGCCATCCAACCGGCGGAGCTATGGCAGGAGTCCGGGCGCTGGGAACAGTACGGCCCCGAGCTGCTGCGCCTGCAGGATCGACACGGCCGCGACTTCTGCGTCGGCCCGACCCACGAGGAAGTGATCACCGACCTGGCCCGCAACGAGCTCAACAGCTACAAGCAGCTGCCGATCAACCTGTATCAGATCCAGACCAAGTTCCGCGACGAGATCCGTCCGCGCTTCGGCCTGATGCGCGGGCGCGAGTTCATCATGAAGGACGCCTACTCCTTCCACGCGGACCAGGCCTCGCTGCAGGAAACCTACGACCGCATGCACCAGGCCTACTGCAACGTCTTCAGCCGCCTGGGCCTGAACTTCCGCCCGGTGCAGGCCGACACCGGCTCGATCGGCGGCACCGGTTCCCATGAGTTCCACGTGCTGGCCGACTCCGGCGAGGACGACATCGCCTTCAGCGACAGCTCCGACTACGCCGCCAATATCGAGAAAGCCGAGGCCATTCCACGGGAAACCGAGCGCGGCGCGGCGACCGAAGAGCTGCGTCTGGTCGATACGCCGAACACCAAGACCATCAACGATCTGGTGGAAAAGTTCGGCGCGCCCATCGAGAAAACCATCAAGACCCTGGTGGTGCATGGCGCCGAGGCCGGCACCCTGGTTGCGCTGATCATCCGCGGCGATCACGAGCTGAACGAGATCAAGGCCGCCAACCTGGAGCAGGTCGCCAGCCCGCTGACCATGGCGACCGAAGCCGAGCTGCGCGCCGCCATCGGCGCCGGCGCCGGCTCCCTCGGCCCGCTGAACCTGCCGTTGCCCTGCATAGTCGATCGCTCGGTGGCCCTGATGAACGACTTCGTCATCGGCGCCAACATAGACGACAAGCACTACTTCGGCGTCAACTGGGAGCGCGACCTACCGCTGCCGGCGGTCGCCGACCTGCGCAACGTGGTGACCGGCGATCCCAGCCCCGACGGCCAGGGCAGCCTGGTGATCAAGCGCGGTATCGAAGTCGGGCACATCTTCCAGCTCGGCACCAAGTACAGCGAAGCCTTGAACTGCCAGGTGCTCGGCGAGAGCGGCAAGCCGGTAACCCTGGCCATGGGCTGCTACGGTATCGGCGTATCGCGCGTGGTGGCGGCCGCTATCGAGCAGAACAACGACGAGCGCGGCATTCTCTGGAACGACGCCCTGGCGCCCTTCCATATCGCTCTGGTGCCACTGCGCTACGAGACCGAGGCGGTGCGCGAGGCCACCGACAAGCTGTATGCCGAACTCAGCGCGGCCGGCTACGAGGTGTTGCTCGACGATCGCGACAAGAAGACCAGCCCGGGCATCAAGTTCGCCGATATGGAGCTGATCGGCATTCCACACCGCATCGTGGTCAGCGATCGCGGCTTGGCCGATGGCAATCTGGAGTACAAGAGCCGCCAGGAAAGCGAGGCGCAAGTGGTTCCCGCCGCTGATATCCTGTCGTTTATCCAGGCACGCGTCCGCCGCTGACTTTCTGCCCTTATCAAGAGCCATCATGTTCAAGCGAAGCACCTCTCGCCTCGTCGGCGCCGCAGTCTGCGGCGCCGTCTTTATCAGCGGCTGCGCCAACCAGCTGCCACAGCGCAGCGAGCATGAAGAGCGCGTCGAGCGCAAACTCCTGGCGCACAGCCTGCAAATAGACGTCGGCGAACCGCGCACGCTGGAGCTGCCGCAGCGACGCGTGCGAATCAACGAGCAGAAGACCTTCGAGGTCACCACTGTCGAAGTCACCCGCCGCTACGACCGTTATACCCCCTACCAGCCCTGGCGCGAGCTGTACGAAGTGCCCCTGGGCGCAGTGGCGGTAGTCGCCGGCATCGGCGCCAACGTGCTCAATGTGCCCCTGCTCGGCAGCCTGCCGGACAGCGCCACCAAGGACTGGATCAGCTATGGCTTCGCCGGCCTCAATCCGCTGATGAACGCCGAATCCAATGGGCGCTCGCAGCAGAATCTCGCCAGCCTCGAAGAAAAGCGCCAGGACGCACGCATGGAATACACCAGCCTGCCCTGGGCCGAGCGCCCGGTATTGGTCAAGGCAGGCGAGCACAGCCAAGAGCTGCTGACCGACCGCAACGGCGTCCTGCGTCTCAACCTGCTCGACAGCCCCTTCGCCGAGCAGGATGCCAGCCGCATCGGCACCTTGTTGCTGCAGGTGGAAGACCCGCAAGACGCCGCCCAGGCACAGGCGACCCTGCTGGTCAGCCACACCCTGCGCGGCAAACTGCAGGAAGCCCACGGCCTGATCTACGACGACCTGGAAGACGACGACGTGTCGCAATGGGTGCACCGGGTCAAGCGGCTGTCCGAGCTGGGCCTGGAAGAGGAAGCCAGCGAACTGGAGCAAAGCCTGATCGAACTGAGTCGCAACGACCCGGAGCTGCAGGAGAGCTTTCTGCAAGCCCTGACACGGGATGCCGGTCGTCTGGTCGCCGACCCTGGCGCCGACTGAAGCGGGCATGGCCTTGCGCCTATGCCTGGCACTGCTGACGGCATGGCTGTGCACACCCGGCCATGCCAGCCTGCGCCAGGCTCCGGAGCCCGAGCTGCGCGCCCTGCTGCAGCGCACCGTCGCCGAAGCCGACAGCTTTCAGGATCGCTTCGAGGCCGAAGTCTGGCTGCTGGACATGTCCACCCGCCTGAAACACTACGTGCCCGAGGCGGAAGAGCGCCTTTCCCTGCTCCGCCTGGTCCACCGCGAGGCCAGCAGGGCCGACCTACGCCCCGACCTGGTGCTGGCGCTGATCCACGCGGAGAGTCACTTCGATCGTTTCGCCATTTCCGCTGCCGGCGCCCAGGGCATGATGCAGGTCATGCCGTTCTGGAAGGCCGAACTCGGCAGGCCGCAGGACAACCTCACCGACAACGCCACCAACCTGAGGTACGGCTGCACCATTCTCAGCTTCTATCTGCGCAAGGAAAATGGCGATCTCAACCGCGCCCTGGCCCGCTACAACGGCAGTCTCGGCCAGCAACGCTACCCGGCCAAGGTGATAGGCTTCTGGCATGACTTCTGGTACGTCAAGCCCTGACCTGCCATCGCCTCACCGTCGCAGAACGAACCCGGCGATGCCTTGCAGCGGCTGCTCCTGCAGCTCTACGGCAGTCACCTGGGCAGCGCTCGGACCGTGCTCCAACCAGGCGGCCAAGGTGCGCACCGCAGCCTCGTCACCCTCGGCCAACACCTCGACTCGACCATCATCGAGATTGCGCACCCAGCCAGCCAAGCCCAGGCGCTCGGCCTGCTCGAGCGTGCTCTGGCGGAAATATACGCCCTGCACCCGACCGCGGACGTATCCGTGCAAACATATCTGCGACATGCCCTAGCCTCCTCCGCGCAGCCTGCTCAGGCTCGCCGTCAAGTCTGCGGCCGTCTGCTCACCCAGCAAGCGCTCACGCACCTGGCCACTATCATCGACGATATAGGTGACTGGCAGCGCCTCACTGCGGGGCAACTGGAAACGCGCTGCGGGGTCTCGCTCCAGCACCGTAAACTCGATGCCCAGGGCCGCTGCGGCCGAGCTTAGCTCCGCCCCCTGCAGGCCATCGAAGTTCACCCCCACCACCCTCACCGGCTGATCTTTCAACTGCCGGGCCAGGGCGTTCAGCTCGGGAATCTCACTGCGGCACGGCGCACACCATTCGGCCCAGTAATTAATCACCAACCACTGGCCTTCCAGCTGCTCAGCCGCTACCTTTCGTCCATGCTGATCGACGCCAACGTCTTCAGAGCAGCTTGCCAGGATCAGGCAGGCGCAGAGTCCCACAACAGCACGCATGACAGTCTGGAGTCGCATTCCCATGCATTCGATCCTCGTCCGCCCAGGGTTGGTATGACGCTTGATGCCTTGCGTCTGGAGGTGCCGGACATCCTCGAAGACGCCACCGCCTCGTTGAGCGGTCTCAACGAGCAACTGGCCCAGGCCCGCCTGCAGCCGCAAGAGACGGCGCTGCAGCTGATACTCAGTCTGTTGTTTCGACTCAACCGCAGTGCCATGACCTTACTCGAAAGGCAACGCGCGCTGCAAAGCTTCAGCGACCAGTTCCACCACTATGCCGCAGGCTATAGCGCCGACACGCCACCGCCGACACTCTTCGTGCACCTGTGCGGCGAATTAGCAATCGGCTTCAAGCGCCTGCTACTGCAGATAGTGCAAAGCCGGCACCCCTCCCGGCCGCACCTGGCCTGGTGCCTGTACATGGCCCAACACTTTCTCGCCCAGAGCCTGCTGCGCCATTACCAGCGCTACCATGAGCCGCCCCCCCACCTGTGGCGCGACAGCCACCTGCTGTATTGGATCGGCGAACATCAGGAGTGCCTGGACGAACCCGTGGCGGCGAACTTCGCACCGCAACCGGCCAACACCCTGCGCGGCCTCTACCAACAGATGCTGCTAGTGGCATTGAGCAACCCCTTTCATCTCGCCGAAGGCGAGTGCCTCAAACTCTTCGGTGCCCTCGCCCAACTGGCTGCATTGCCGCGCCTATTGCCCTGGGACGAAGAAGATGACACCGGAGGCCTGACAGTCGACCTCACCGAATCACAGGCTTGCCTGGGCTACAGCCACAGCCCCGATGGCGACATCGCCTATCTTCGCCGCTTCGAGCTCGGTGCGCTGCTGGTCGCCCTGCATGAGCCCGCCCCCCTGCAAAGCGCCGAAGAAAGACGGCTGCTAGACCAGGTCCAGCACCATTGGCTGGGACGCCAGCAACGTCGCCATCCGCGGGCCGAGCACGTTGTCCAATGCGACCTGGTCGTCGGCCTGCCGGCCATCCACGCACACCTGCTGAAACACCTGCCCCCGTGCGCCCCGGCCCAGATGCTCGATGCCAGCCCCGGGGGCGCGCGCCTGCTGTGCCATCCAGACCTGGCCGCACAACTGGCTGTCGGCCAGCTCGTGCTGCTGCTCGCCAGCAGCAACACGACGACCTTGGGACTGGTACGCTGGCGCCACATCAATGAGGAAGGCCTGCACCTGGGCCTGCGCTACCTGAAGGGTCTGCCGCGCCCGGTCTGGCTGCGCCGCGCACCCAACGCACAAACCCATCCGGGCGTACTGCAGAGCACGCCGGCGCCAGGCAACGGCTGGCACCATGGCCTGTGGCTGCCCAGCGGCCAGTTCGGCGAAGGAGAGAACCTCTGGCTGCAGCTGCCCAGCGTGAACAACCAGACGACCCTACCGCTGCCGGCCGCCAACCTCAGCACCCAGGCAGTCGCACGCCACCCACTGCAGATGCCCTGACACTTTATAAACTGCGAGAGCGATCACGCCCCACGACGGCCAAGCGCACAGATTCCCCCCGCGCGCCCCGCTTATAATTTCCAGGCCTAATGCTTGAATCGATCCGCCATCAGCCTGGAAGACAGCGACCATGACCCAAGCCCACGACAAGTTGATCGGACAGGTACCGGAGCGCATCGTCGAAGTTGCCCGCCTGCAAGTCACGCCCTACGAAGGACGTGTCGCCGAATACAACGTCGCCACCTGGCTGCAATTGCCGGGGCTAGCCAACCTACCCGTTTCCCTGCTGATCAATTACCGCGATGGCGGCAAACGGCGCGAAGTCGCGGTGGACCATGGCAAGGTCAATGCTCACAGCAAGATCCTGCTCTCCGGCATTGCCCGGTTGCCGGTCAAGCAGAAGATAGAGGACATGCAGGTGCGCCTGCGCTCGGCGGTGCCGACGCAAAGCCTGGTGGTCGAAGAGCTGTTCGTTCAGGCCGTCGAGCCCGCACGCAAGGACAACGATCAGGTGCTGGCGAGCAGCCAGGGCTAAGCGGACTCCAAACCACACCCGATGAGGGGCTCGGCCGGCTGCTGCGGTTCGGCCGAGGCATCGTTCGGCGCGGGCTGAGCCAACGACTCCGGCCAGCGCACGAAACACAGCCCGGTAATACGATTCAGCCGCTCCAGCGCTTCCTGCGGGTCACGCTGATAGAGATGAATTACCCTGCCCTTGGTCGTCGTCATAGCCCACCCGTCCTCTCTGACAATCCCTGGCCGCCCTGCAGCCCGATTGCGATGTTGTAGGGGCTTAATGCCAGAAGCATGCCAGCCCCGCAGCCGCTTGATTCGGACACCACCGCCACCGCCAGGCGTGAACCCACGCCATCGCAGCGCCGCAAACTGACGTTTTTTGTCACCTCTGCACAGGATGCAGCCAGTCCGCCAGGCTCTCGCCGAACAGTGTCGCCTGCTCCTCGTGCAAACGCTCCAAGGCGCTGCGCAGGCCCGGATACCAGGGTTCGTCCAAGAGTTCCGGCAGTTGACCGAGCCGCGGCAGCGGCCAGGGGCTGTGGCTCAGCAATTGTTGCAAGCTGTAGTGCGCCAGGTCACGGCTCAATACCCAGGCCCCCGCCCCAGTCGAGGCGACCAAATGCTGGCTTTCGAGAAACTCTAGCACCTCCTCCCACTCATGCTCCGGCAGGGGCCAACCCTGCCGCCGCATATCGCGATGACGCACCTTCAGCCCGGATTGCTGGCGCTCGTGGAACACCCGCAAGATCGCTAGCACTACCAGCAGACGCGGCATAACCCGACGGCGCCACTGATGGGTGGTACCCAGATTGCACACCAGCTCGGCACCGAATAGCACGATCAGCCAGGACAGGTAGATCCACAGGAGAAACAACGGCACCGTGGCAAAGGCGCCGTAGATCAACTGGTAACCCGGAAACAACTGCACATATAGGCCGAACAGCGCCTTGGCCAACTCGAACAGCACAGCAGTGAACAACCCCCCCATAAAGGCGTGTGACAGTGGCACCCGTGCATTCGGCACAGACGCATAGAGCAAGGTGAACGCCGCCACACTGAAGGCCAGCGGCATCAACGCCAGTAGCGTCTCGGCACCGAGCAGCGCGTCAGGGCCGGAGATCAGCGACAACGAAGCGATATAGGTACTGATCGCGAAGCCGGCGCCCAGGAGAATGGGGCCCAGACTGAGGATCGCCCAGTACAGGAGAAAACTCGATACCCCGCGCCTGGCCTGGCGCACCCGCCAGATGGTGTTGAAGGCTTTCTCAATGGTCACCAGCATCCAGAACGCGGTGACCGCCAGCACCGCCACGCCGACCCAGGTCAGCTGCCGGGCCTGCGCGGTGAAATCGCGCAGATAGCCCTGCACCGTCTCGCCGGCCGAGGGCACGAAGTTATGGAAGATGAAACTCTGGATCTGCTCGCCCGTGCCCTGGAAGGCCGGCACGGCCGAGAGCATGGAGAAGGTCACGGTCATCATCGGCACCACGGCGAACAGCGTGGTGTAGGTCAGGGCCGCGGCAGTGTTGGCGCCGCGATCGGCGAAAAAACGCTGCAGCAGAAAGCGCCAGAACTCCAGCCAATCGGTAAAACGCTGCCCCATGCCCTCTCCTTAGCGATTGGCCGACCCGCCCAGCCCTGCGTCGTACTGTTCAGACTCGAGCCGCTACGCGGTTAGAATAGCCGCCACTCGACCCGAGATGCGAACCCCATATGACCGACCTGACCCTGTACCACAACCCACGCTGCTCGAAATCCCGCGGCGCCCTGCAACTCCTGGAAGAACGCGGCCTGAGCCCGACCATCGTGCGCTACCTGGAGACCCCGCCCAGCGCCGCGCAACTGCAGGAGCTGCTGGACAAGCTCGGCATCGGCGCCCGCCAGCTGCTGCGCAGCGGCGAGGAGGAGTACCGCACCCTCAACCTGGCCGACGCCGGCCTGAGTGAAGCCCAACTGATCGAGGCCATGGCCAGCCATCCCAAGCTGATCGAACGACCGATACTGATCGCCGGAGACAAGGCTGTGATCGGCCGCCCGCCGGAGAAGGTTCTGGAGCTGCTGCCTTGAGTTCGGCCTACATTCTGGTGCTCTACTACAGCCGCCACGGCGCCACGGCCGAGATGGCCCGGCAGATTGCCCGCGGCGTCGAGATGAGCGGCCTGGAGGCGCGCCTGCGCACCGTTGCGCCGGTATCCACCGAGTGCGAAGCAGTCGCACCGGAGATTCCCGAGGAAGGCGCGCTCTACGTCAGCCTCGACGACCTGAAGCACTGCGCCGGCCTGGCCCTCGGCAGCCCGACGCGCTTCGGCAACATGGCCGCGCCGCTGAAGTATTTCCTCGACGGCACCAGCAGCCTGTGGCTCAGCGGCGGCCTGGTCGGCAAACCAGCCGGCGTGTTCACCTCCACCGCCAGCCTGCATGGCGGCCAGGAAACCACCCTGCTGTCGATGCTTCTGCCCCTGATGCACCACGGCATGCTGGTCACCGGCCTGCCCTACAGCGAATCCGCCCTGCTGGAAACCCGCGGCGGCGGCACCCCCTACGGCCCCAGCCACCACGCCGGCGCCGACGGCAAGCGTCCCCTGGACGAACACGAAATCGCCCTGTGCCGAAGCCTCGGCCAGCGTCTGGGGCAGACCGCGAAGAAACTGGAGAGCGCCCGTGGCTAGATCTGCCAAACCCCTGCCGGCCCTGGATTGGCTCAAACCGCGCCTGGCCGTCAGCCGCATCGTCAGCCTGCTCAGCTTCCTCGCCCTGACGGTGCTGTTGCTGGTGTGGAACCTGGCGTTCGCCGAATTGCCGGACAAGCTGCTCTGGGTGATCCTGGCCTTCCAGCTGACGCCGCTGCTGCTGCTGGCGCCCGGCCTGATCCTGGGCAACGCCCGCGCCCATGCCTGGACCTGCTTCGTGGTCAACCTGTATTTCATCCAGGGCGTACTGGCCGCCTTCGACCCGTCCAAGGCGCTATTCGGCTGGCTGGAGACCCTGCTGAGCCTCAGCCTGTTCTGCGCGGCCCTGATGTATACCCGCTGGCGCTTCCAGTACCAGCGTAGGCTGGCTGGGGAGAGCTGACCGACTCATTCGCCCGTCACGTTTCAATCGGGCTTGGATGCCGCCAGCACGGCGGCGCCCGAACGAGTCGTCACCAGCCCAGGGTTTCCTTCAGGAAGGGGATGGTCAGCTTGCGCTGAGCCTGCAACGAGGCCTGATCGAGACGCTCGAGCAACTCGAACAACGCACTCATGCTGCGCTCGCCGCGGGTGAGGATGAAACGGCCGACCTCATCGCTCATATTCAGGCCGCGGCGCGAGGCGCGCAGCTGCAGGGCACGAAGCTTGTCCTCATCGGACAGTTCGTGCAGCTGGAAGACCAGCGCCAGGGTCAGCCGCGACTGCAGGTCGGGCAGCGCCACCGGCAACTCGCGCGGCGACCTGGCGGCGGCCAGCAGCAGGCGTCGGCCGCTGTCGCGCAGGCGATTGAACAGATGGAACAACGCCTCCTCCCAGTCGCTACGGCCGGCCACGGCATCCAGCTGATCGAGGCACACCAGTTCGCACTGTTCGAGGTTGTCCAGCAGGTCCGGGCCGTACGCCGCAACCTCCGCCAGCGGCAGGTACACCGCCGGTTCGCCACGCTGCTCGAAGCGCAGGCAAGCCGCCTGCAGCAGGTGGCTGCAGCCGACGCCTTCGCCCCCCCAGAGGTAGATCAGGCTTTCCGTCCAGCCGGCCTCGGCCTCGCACAGGCGCTCGACATAGCCCAGCGCGGCGGCATTGGCCCCGGGATAGTAGTTGGCGAAAGTGGCGTCGTCGCGAAGGCGAACACCTAATGGCAATTGAATGGGCGTCATGCGGGACTCGGCGGTTCGTCGGAGCCGCTGGGGGACTCTCCGTAAAGTGCGGAAAGTTTATAGAAATCATGGGCATGGCGCAGCAAAACCATAATCACCGCGGCCACCGGCAGGGCTAGCAGCACGCCGCTGAAGCCGAACAGCTGGCCTCCGGCCATGATGGCGAAGATCACCGCCACCGGATGCAGGCCGATGCGGTCGCCCACCAGCAAGGGGGTCAGGAGCATGCCCTCGAGCAACTGGCCGACAACGAATACCGCGGCGATGGCCAGCAGCGGGTAGAGTTCCCCGCCGAACTGGAACACCCCGGCGGTCAACGCCGCTGCCACCCCGACCACCACGCCCAGGTAAGGCACGATGCTGGCCAGACCGGCCAGCAGGCCGATCAGCAGGCCCAGCTCCAGGCCGACCAGCATCAAGCCGGCGGCATACACCAGGCCCAACGCCAGCATCACCAGCAACTGCCCGCGCAGGAAGGCGCCGAGCACTTCATGGCATTCGCCGAACAGGGTCACCACCAGACCTTCCCGACTGCGCGGCAACAGCCCGCGCAGCTTGGCGAGCATCAGGTCCCAGTCGCGCAGCAGATAGAAGGTCACCACCGGGATCAGCAGCAGATTGGCCAGCCAGGCCACCAGGGCTAGGCCCGAGGCGGTGGCACGCGACAGCACCTGGCCGAGGATGTCGGTGGTCTTGCCCAGGTGCCCGGACAACGCGGCCTTGAGTTGATCGAAACGCCAGAAGCCGTCGCCCAGGCCCAGCTGCGCCTGCACCCAGGGCAAGGCTTGGTGTTGTGCCCAGTCGAGCATCTGTGGGGTCAGTTCATAGAGCCGCAGCAGCTGCTTGCCGAGCATCGGCACCAGCACCAGCAGCATGAGCGCGAAGATCAGGCCGAACAGCACGAATACCAGGATCACGCCCCAGGTGCGCGACAGTTTCCAGCGCTCCAGGCGGTCGACCAGGGGGTCGCCCAGATAGGCCAGCAGCACGCCGATCAGGAAGGGGGCGAGAATAGGGTGCAACAGATAGAGCAGCCAGCCGAGCAGCAGCAACCCAGCTATCCATAGCCAGCGACGTGAATCGATCATCCTCGGCCCTCAGTTGGCGAAAGGTAATGCCCGGAGCATGACAAGAACCGCAGAGCGCCCCATGGCCTCACTCTGCCGCCGCCCGCTCGACAGTCGCCGCCAAAGTGCGGCGAGTGACCGGGCCTAAGCCTAACGGGGGCGGCAGTCTACCAGCGAAAGCGCAGAATTTCGGTGCGCGGAATCACCTGTGGCGCCGGAGACGGACCGGCATCGATAGGCGCGGCCTCGGCCGCTACTTCCTGCAGGCGCAACAGCCCCAATTGCGCCCGCAGCTGCTCGGCACTGGCATTGACCCGGTAGAGGACGCGGTCGCCCTGCACCTGGGTCAGCTGCGCGCCGAGCGGCTCGAGGGTGCGCTGCAGCTCGGCATAACGGGCCAGGTCGACGCCTTGGACCTCCAGGGTCAGACTGGAGGCAGAGCCTGGAGCCACCACGAAGCGCGGCGCCAGGCGCTCGCTGACCGCCAGGAACACGGCATCGGCCAGTTCATTCTGGTTAGCGCCCTGGACCTTGCCCTGCTCGCGACCATCCCCCAGCCACAGGCGCCACTGCCCCTGCCACTGACCATCGGCTTCGCGGGCCTGCACCGCCAGCAGGGCATCGGCGGCATAGCGTTCGGAGGCCGAGCGCAGGGCCTCGGGATCATTGGCGCCGAGGCTGTCGGGCGTCGCCAGCAGCTGCTCGCTGAGGTCGGCCAGCGGCAGGCGCAGCGGCAGGCCGCGGTGTTGCGCGGCGCGGCGCAGGGTGGCGGCGCTGTCCTGGCCATCGCCGACCAGGCTGACACCCCCGACGCCCTCATTCAGCCACCAGGCGATAATCGCCGGGCGGTTGGCGCCCCACAGCGCCAACCCGGCCTGGCGCAGGTGGCGATCGGTGCTGAGCGGGTCGAAGTCCACCAGCAGGTTGTCGCCCTCGTAGCCGTACTGCGCGACGATCTGTTGCGGGTCCTTGCGCAGCTCGGCCAGCGCCGGGCTCTGCGCCGCGTCGCGACTGCCGGTCAGGCGTAGCACCAGGGTATCCAGGGCGCGCCCCAGTGCCGCATCGCGCGCCTCCGGTTGCTGGCTGTCGACCGGCTCGCGCACCTGATAGAGGTCGCTCACGGTCTCGGCAAGGCTGGGTAGACTCAACAGCGGCAGACACAGGACGAGCAGGCGGGCGATCAGGCGCATGGGACAGGCTCTCGACGGGCGGAAGTCGGCGCGCAACGGCCTGGCAGGCGGCGCGCGTAGCCCTATACCTTAAACAGCCGCCGGCGCCCCGGCAACCGCGGCGCCGGCCGGCTGGCCGCTGCCCGGCAAGCCTGATAAAATCGCGCGCCTTCGCAGGCCGGCCGCTGCAGCGCCGGTGCCCATCCGCATTCCCCTTCAAAGGCCTGGATCTATGAGCAAGCAACCCTCCATCAGCTACAAGGACGCAGGCGTAGACATCGACGCGGGCGAAGCCCTGGTCGAACGCATCAAGGGCGTGGCCAAGCGCACCGCCCGTCCGGAAGTCATGGGTGGCCTGGGCGGCTTCGGCGCCCTCTGCGAGATCCCGGCCGGCTACAAGCAGCCGGTGCTGGTGTCCGGCACCGACGGCGTCGGCACCAAGCTGCGCCTGGCGCTGAACCTGAACAAGCACGACAGCATCGGCCAGGATCTGGTGGCCATGTGCGTCAACGACCTGGTGGTGTGCGGCGCCGAACCGCTGTTCTTCCTCGACTACTACGCCACCGGCAAGCTCAACGTCGACGTGGCCGCCACCGTGGTCACCGGCATCGGCGCCGGCTGCGAGCTGGCCGGCTGCTCCCTGGTCGGCGGCGAGACCGCCGAGATGCCGGGCATGTACGAGGGCGAAGACTACGACCTGGCCGGCTTCTGCGTCGGCGTGGTGGAGAAGGCCGAGATCATCGACGGCTCCAAGGTAACCACCGGTGACGCCCTGATCGCCCTGCCCTCCTCCGGCCCGCACTCCAACGGCTACTCGCTGATCCGCAAGATCATCGAGGTCTCCGGCGCCGACATCGAGAGCATCCAGCTGGGCGGCCAGCCGCTGACCGAGCTGCTGATGGCGCCGACGCGCATCTACGTCAAGCCGCTGCTGAAACTCATCAAGGACACCGGCGCGGTTAAGGCCATGGCCCACATCACCGGCGGCGGCCTGCTGGACAACATCCCGCGCGTGCTGCCGCAAGGCGCCCAGGCGGTGATCGACGTGGCCAGCTGGGAGCGCCCGGCGGTGTTCGACTGGCTGCAGGAGAAAGGCAACGTCGACGAGCACGAGATGCACCGCGTGCTCAACTGCGGCGTCGGCATGGTCATCTGCGTGGCCCAGGAGCAGGTCGAAGCGACCCTGACCAACCTGCGCGCCAGCGGCGAGGCGCCCTGGGTCATCGGCCGGATCGCCGCCGCCGGCGAAGGCGCCGCCCAGGTCCAGCTGAACAACCTGAAAGCCCACTGATGGCCGACTGCAATGTCGTGGTGCTGATCTCCGGCTCCGGCAGCAACCTGCAGGCGCTGATCGACAGCACCCGGGCCGGCGACCAGCCGGCCCGCATCTGTGCGGTGATCGCCAACCGCGCCGATGCCTACGGCCTGGAGCGGGCCAAGGCCGCCGGCATCGCCACCCGGCTCCTCGACCACAAGGCCTTCGACGGCCGCGAGGCCTTCGATGCGGCGCTGATCGAGGCCATCGACGGCTTCGACCCGCAGCTGGTGGTGCTGGCCGGCTTCATGCGCATCCTCACGCCCGGCTTCGTCCGCCACTACGCCGGACGCCTGCTGAATATCCACCCCTCGCTGCTGCCCAAGTACAAGGGCCTGCACACCCACCAGCGGGCGCTGGAGGCCGGCGATAGCGAACACGGCTGCAGCGTGCATTTCGTCACCGAGGAACTCGATGGCGGCCCCCTGGTCGTACAGGCAGCGGTTCCGGTACAGCCGGACGACTCGCCGGACAGCCTGGCGCAGCGGGTGCATGAACAGGAACACCTGATCTACCCACTGGCCGTGCGCTGGTTCGCCGAGGGCCGCTTGCGCCTCGGCGAGCAAGGGGCGATGCTCGATGACCAGAAGCTGCCCAGCAGCGGTCACCCATTCCGAACCTAGGAGACACCATGCGTCGCGCCTTACCGTTCGTCTTCGCGCTGTTTTGCCTGCCGGCTTTCGCCACCGAGCTCAAGCCGTTCTCCGCCAGCTACACCGCCGACTGGAAGCAGGTGCCGGTCAGCGGCTCGGCCGAACGCGGCCTGCAGGCCCTGGGCGACGGCCGCTGGCAGCTCAGCTTCGAGGCCTCCATGCTGGTCGCCAGCCTCAGCGAGCAGAGCACCTTCCGCCTGGAAAACGACGCCTTCCTGCCGCAGACCTATCGCTTCGAGCGCAGCGGCCTGGGCAAGGGCAAGGTGGTCGAGCAGGACTTCGATTGGAGCGCCAAGCAGGTGATCGGCAGCGACCGCGGCACGCCGGTACGCTTCCCGCTCAACCTCGGCCTGCAGGACAAGTCGACCTACCAGCTGGCCCTGCAGCACGACGTCGCCGCCGGTAAGCAGAGCATGAGCTACCAGGTGGTCGACGGGGACGAGATCGAGACCTACGACTTCCGCGTGCTGGGCGAAGAAACCGTACGCACCAAGGCCGGGCTGATCGATGCGGTCAAGGTCGAGCGCGTGCGCGACCCGACCCAGAGCAAGCGCAAGACCATCCTCTGGTTCGCCAAGGACTGGAGCTACCTGCTGGTGCGCCTGCATCAGGTGGAGAAGGACGGCAAGGAGTACCAGATCATGCTCGACGAGGGCACGGTCGACGGCAAGCCGGTGCAAGGCCGCCGCGACTGAGCAGGCCAGTGCACTCGATAGCCGGGCAACGCCCGGCTTTTTTATGCGTTCAGCAGCCGCCCACGTTCAGCCGCACGCGGGCAAAGCTGGCCCCCGGGGTCAGCGGGGTGATCGCCAACAGGCGGTCGAGACGCAGGCGCCGCTCGCCCGCGGCGCCCCGCACCAGCAGGAACTCCTCCTTGCTCGCCGTGGTTTGCGTGGTCAGCGCCTCGGCCTCCAGACACTCGCCGCCGACCAGCTCGATGCGCAGCAGGTAGCGATGCAGACAGGCGATCTCCAGATAGTCGTAGAGGTCGCAGTTCAGCGGTTGGTAGCGATCATCCATGGGCGACCCTCATTCGAGGAAGCATCAGGAACAGCTTAGACACAGAGTGCCGCGCAGAAAAAAGCCGGGACACGCCCGGCTTTTTTCACGCCACCGTCACCACATCAGGTCGTCCGGTACCTGGTAGGCGGCGTAGGGATCGTCGGCATCCGGCGCTTCGGCCTGGGTGTTGAGCAGGACGATGCGCTGGGCATCGCGGGCCTGGATCTTCAGCGCCGCCTCCCGCGGGATCACCTCGTAACCGCCGCCGTGACGGACGATGGCCAGGGAGCCGCAGCTGAGCTTGTCGCGCATCAGCTTGTTCACCGACAGGCGCTTGACCTTCTTGTCGTCGACGAAGTTGTAGTAGTCCTCGGTGGTCAGCTTGGGCAGGCGCGAGTGCTCGATCAACTGCTTGATCTGCGCGGCGCGGGCCTTCTGTTCGGCCTTCTCCTGCTGCTGGCGATTGAGCTCCTGGTCGCGGGCGGCCTTCTCGGCCATGGCCTGTCGGGCGGCGAGCTGCTGCGACTCGTCCTTCTCGACTTGGCCCTTGTGCTCCAGGCGCTTCTGCTTCTGCTTCTCTTTGCTGACCTGCTTGGCCTGCTTCTCGTTGACCAGCCCGGCTTTGAGCAACTGGTCGCGTAGTGAAAGAGCCATAACCTACCTTTAACCGACGAACATTTAATTGGGGACGGGCCGTTCTCGAACCTGCCTAGCAGGCCGACGGCCTGTCGCGCTTTTCCATTTTCTTGGCTTCACCCCAGAGCGCATCCAGGTCTTCCAGGGCGCAATCTTCGATGGCCCGCCCCGCTTCGCGCAAGGCCCGCTCGATAAAACGAAAACGCTGCTCGAACTTGCCATTGGCGGCACGCAACGCCGCCTCCGGATCGACCCTGAGATGGCGGGCCAGGTTGGTGACCACGAACAGCAGGTCGCCGAGTTCCTCGGCGATCGCCTCGGGGTCGTTCTCGCTCATGGCCTCGAGCACCTCGTCCAGCTCCTCGCGCACCTTGTCCACCACCGGCAGGGCCTCGGGCCAGTCGAAGCCGACCCGGGCGGCGCGCTTCTGCAGCTTGGCCGCCCGGCTCAAGGCCGGCAGGGCCTGGGGCACGTCGTCGAGCAGGGACAGCTGCTCCGGCGCGGCGGCCTTCTCGGCCCGCTCCTCGGCCTTGAGCTCCTCCCAGCGCTGCTTGACCGCCGCCTCTTCCAGTTTGGCCGCATCCGGCGCGCCGTACAGGTCGCCATCGGGGAACACATGGGGATGGCGGCGGATCAGTTTGCGGGTGATGCCGTCGACCACCTCGGCGAAGGCGAAGCGCCCCTCCTCGCGGGCCAGCTGGCTGTAGTAGACGACCTGGAACAGCAGGTCGCCCAGCTCGCCGGGCAGGTGCGCGAAGTCGCCGCGCTCGATGGCGTCGGCCACCTCGTAGGCCTCCTCTATCGTGTGCGGCACGATGCTGGCGTAGGACTGTTTCAGGTCCCAGGGACAGCCGTGTTGCGGGTCGCGCAGACGGGCCATCAGGTGCAGCAGGTCGTCGAGTTGGTACATGGCAATTTCCCGGTTCGGCGCGCGGCCACTCAGCTAGCCCGGTGGCGGCGCGCCTCGATGATATTGGGCAGCTGCGAGATGCGCCCGAGCAGGCGACCCAAGGCGTCCAGACCGGGAATCTCCACGGTGATGGACATCGAGGCGGTGTTGTCTTCCTTGTTCGACTGGGTATTGACCGCCAGCACGTTGAGCTTCTCGTTGAGCAGCAGCTGGGTCACGTCGCGCAGCAGGCCGGAACGGTCGTAGGCGCGGATGATGATGTCCACCGGGTAGGTCTGCACCGGCACCGGCCCCCAGCTGACCTGGATGATCCGCTCCGGCTCGCGGCCGGCCAGCTGCAACACCGAGGCGCAGTCCTGGCGGTGGATGCTGACCCCGCGACCGAGGGTGATATAGCCGACGATCGGGTCGCCCGGCAGCGGCTGACAGCAACCGGCCATCTGCGTCAGCAGGTTGCCCACGCCCTGGATCTGGATGTCGCCGCGCTTGCCCGGGCGGAAGCCCTGGGCCTTGCGCGGGATCAGCTCGAGCTGTTCGCTGCCGCGCTCCGGCTCGACCAGCTGCTGGGCCAGGTTGACCAGGTGGGCCAGGCGCACGTCGCCGGCGCCGAGGGCGGCGAACAGGTCCTCGGCGGTCTTCAGGTTGGCCTTCTCGGCCAGCACGTCGAAGTCCACGTGGGGCAGCGCCAGGCGCCCCAGCTCGCGCTCGAGCATGGCCTTGCCGGCGGCGACGTTCTGGTCGCGGTCCTGCAGCTTGAACCAGTGGACGATCTTCGCCCGCGCCCGCGAGGTGGTCACATAGCCCAGGTTGGAGTTCAGCCAGTCGCGGCTCGGCGTGCCGTGCTTGCTGGTGATGATCTCCACCTGCTCGCCGGTCTGCAGACTGTAGTTGAGCGGCACGATGCGCCCGTTGATCTTGGCGCCGCGGCAGTTGTGGCCGATCTCGGTGTGCACCCGGTAGGCGAAGTCCAGCGGCGTGGCGCCCTTGGGCAGGTCGATGGCATGGCCGTCCGGGGTGAACACATAGACCCGATCCGGCTCGATGTCGACGCGCAGCTGTTCGGCCAGGCCGCCGATATCGCCCAGCTCCTCGTGCCATTCGAGCACCTGACGCAGCCAGGAGATCTTCTCCTCGTAGTGGTTGGAGCCGGACTTGACGTCGGTGCCCTTGTAGCGCCAGTGCGCACACACGCCCAGCTCGGCCTCCTCGTGCATGGCGTGGGTGCGGATCTGCACCTCCAGCACCTTGCCCTCCGGGCCGAGCACCGCGGTGTGCAGCGAGCGGTAGCCGTTCTCCTTGGGGTTGGCGATGTAGTCGTCGAACTCCTTGGGGATGTGCCGCCACAGGGTGTGGACGATGCCGAGGGCCGTGTAGCAGTCGCGCATTTGCGGCACCAGCACGCGTACCGCACGCACGTCGTAGATCTGGCTGAACTGCAGGCCCTTGCGCTGCATCTTGCGCCAGATCGAGTAGATGTGCTTCGCCCGGCCGCTGATGTCGGCCTCGATCCCGGTGGCGTCCAGCTCCTGGCGCAGGTGGCTCATCACGTCGTTGATGTACTGCTCGCGGTCCAGGCGGCGCTCGTGCAGCAGGGTGGCGATCTGCTTGTACTGCTCGGGCTCCAGGTAACGGAAGGACAGGTCCTCCAGCTCCCACTTGATATGGCCAATGCCCAGGCGATGGGCCAGCGGCGCATAGATGTCGAATACCTCGCGCGCCACCCGCTGGCGCTTCTCGTCGTCGGCGTGCTTGACTGCGCGGATCGCGCAGGTGCGCTCGGCCAGCTTGATCAGCGCCACGCGCACGTCGTCGACCATGGCCACCAGCATCTTGCGCAGGTTCTCCACCTGGGCCTGGGAGCCGAGCACCAGGGAGTCGCGCGGATTCAGGCTGGCGCTGATCGCCGCCATGCGCAGCACGCCGTCGATCAGCTTGGCCACCACCGGGCCGAAGCGCTGATGCACCGCGGCCAGGGTCACCTTGCCCTCGCGCACGCCGCGGTAGACCACCGCGGCCACCAGGGAATCCTGGTCGAGCTTGAGGTCGGCGAGGATCTCGGCGATCTCCAGGCCGGCGCGAAAGCTCGACGCGCCCTCGGCCCACAGGTTCTGCGCGGCATTGGCCTGCTGCTCGGCCTCGCGGGCGAACTCGCAGGCCTCGCGCAGGGCCCCGCGCTCCAACGCCGGGTCGACACTGAGCACGTGATCGAGCCAGGCCTCGAGGTTGATGCTGCCGTCGTCGTTGATCGGCTGGTGCGCTCTTACCTGAACCATATTGCTTACCTTCCCTCACGGCCCGCGCCAGGCGTGCCGAACAGTCGCCGCCTTCTTCGAGCCGGTCGGTTTAACCACTGAAGGCACAGTCCCTGCGCCCCCGCTGCACTCCCTAGATAAGGACAAAAGGTGGCAAAGCCAAGGGGCTTAGCCTGCCATTCATCCCCGCCCAGGGCGTCTTGAATCATGACTCCGCGCCCTAGGGACGCTCGAACAAGGCCATCGCCTCGACATGGGCGGTCTGCGGGAACATGTCGAGGATGCCGGCCCGTCTCAGCCGGTAACCTTGCCGCACCAGCTCGACGCTGTCACGGGCCAGGGTCGCCGGATTGCACGACACATAGACCAGGCGCTCGGCGCCCAGGGCACCGACCTGCTTGACCACCTGCAGGGCGCCGTCGCGCGGCGGATCGAGCAGCACCGCGGTGAAGCCGCCCCGGGCCCAGCCGGCATCGGCCAGCGGCTCGGCCAGGTCGGCCCGCACCACCCGCACGTTGTCCAGGCCGTTGCTCGCGGCGTTCTGCGCCGCGCGCTCGACCATCGCCTGCACCCCTTCCACCGCCACCACCTCGCGCACCCGGCGGGCCAGCGGCAGGGCGAAGTTGCCCAGGCCGCAGAACAGGTCCAGCACCCGCTCGTCCGCCCGAGGCGCCAGCCACTCCAGGGCCTGGGCGACCATGGCCTCGTTCACCGGCGCATTGACCTGGACGAAATCCCCCGGCCGATAGGCCAGCTGCAGATCCCAGGCCTCCAGGCGATAGCCCAGCTCGACACCGGCGGCGCACGGCTGCGGCGCGCCGCTACCCTGCAGCCACAGCTGCGCGTCCCGGGCCACGCAGAACGCCTGCAGCCGCGCCAGGTCGTCCTCGCCCAGGGGCGCCGTATGGCGCACCAGAACGGCGCTGGCGGTGCCCTGGAACAGCTCCACATGGCCGATGGCCTGGGGCTTGTCCAGGCTCGCCAGCACGGCCGGCAAGGCATGCAGGATCGGTTGCAAGGGCTGTACCAATACCGGGCAGTCGGCGATGGCGACTATGTCCTGGCTGGCCGCGGCACGAAAGCCGACGTCCAGGCGCCCGGCCTTGGCGTCCCAGCGCACGGCGATGCGCGCACGGCGGCGATAGGCGAACTCGGGGCCGACCAGGGGCGCCGCCCATTGCTCCGGCTGCAGCTCGGCCAGGCGGCCGAGCTGCTCGGCGAGCATGCGCTGTTTCAGGGCAAGTTGGTCGGCATGGGGCATATGCTGCACGCTGCAGCCGCCGCAGGTACGCGCATGGGCACAGGGTTCGCTGCGGCGCTGGGCGCTGGCCTCGAAAATGCGCTCGCCGCGCGCCTCCACCACCTGACTGCGGCCCCCCAGCACCCGCGCCTCGACATCCTCGCCGGGCAAGGCGCCGCTGACGAACCAGGTGCGCCCCTCGACGAAGCCGATGCCGCGACCATCGTTGGCCAGGCGTTCGATTTTCAGACGCTGCTTCTTGCCCACCGGCACCAGCGGCGCACGGGCGCCGCCGCTGGGCTGGAAGCGCAGCCCGCCGTTCTTCTTGGCCATCAGTCGTGGGGCGTGTCGTACACGCCGGTGGACAGGTAACGGTCGCCACGATCGCAGATGATCGCCACCATCACCGCGTTCTCCACCTCCTGGGACAGGCGCAGCATGGCCGCCACGGCGCCACCGGAGGACACTCCGCAGAAGATGCCTTCTTCGCGCGCCAGGCGACGCATGCAGTCTTCGGCCTCGCGCTGGGGCATGTCGACGATGCGATCGACCCGCTCGGCCTGGTAGATCTTCGGCAGGTACTCCTGGGGCCAGCGACGGATGCCGGGAATCGACGCGCCTTCCATCGGCTGCAGGCCGACGATCTGCACCTGCGGGCTCTGCTCCTTGAGGTAGCGCGACACGCCCATGATGGTGCCGGTGGTGCCCATGGAGCTGATGAAGTGGGTGATCTGCCCCTGGGTCTGGCGCCAGATCTCCGGGCCGGTGCCGCTGTAGTGGGCCTCGGGGTTGTCGCCGTTGGCGAACTGGTCGAGCACCTTGCCGCGACCGCCGCGCTGCAGGCTCTCGGCCAGGTCGCGGGCGCCCTCCATGCCATCCTCGCGGGACACCAGCACCAGCTCGGCGCCGTAGGCGGTCATCGCCGCCTTGCGCTCGGCGCTCATGTTGTCCGGCATGATCAGGATCAGCTCGTAGCCCTTGATCGCCGCCGCCATGGCCAGGGCGATGCCGGTGTTGCCGCTGGTGGCCTCGATAAGGGTGTCGCCGGGACGGATATCGCCGCGCAACTCGGCGCGGGTGATCATCGACATGGCCGGGCGGTCCTTCACCGATCCGGCCGGGTTGTTGCCCTCCAGCTTGACCAGCAGGGTGTTGGAAGTGCTACCCGGCAGGCGCTGCAAACGCACCAGCGGGGTGTTGCCGACGCAATCGGCAATGGTGGGGAATTGCAGGGTCATGGCGTCGATCGAATCCGGACGGCAAGAAGGGGCCCCCATGATAACGGCAAACCGGCGGCGACCCTAACGCAGCGATGACCTGCCTCCCGTCCACGTCGACACGCACGGGCCTGTCATTCGCCCGAGGCCAACCGCTAAACTGCCGGCTTGTGGACTGAGACCAGGCCAGGCGGGAGGAAGCGAGTGTTCAAGGATCTAGGCATCAAGAGTCGCGTACTGATGCTCACCCTGCTGCCGACCTGCCTGCTGGCACTGGTGCTCGGCGGCTATTTCACCTGGGTGCAGCTGTCGGGTCTGCAGGCCCAGTTGCTGCAGCGCGGGGAGATGGTCGTCGAACAGCTCGCCCCCCTGGCCGCGCCCGCGCTGCAGCGGGCCGACGCCGCCCTGCTGCAGCGCATCGCCAAGCAGGCCCTGGAACAGCCGGACGTCCGTGCGGTCGGGTTCCGTGCCGGCGATGGCCGGAACCTGGCCCATGCCGGCCCCAGCATGCTCAACGCCGCGCCGGTCGGTGGCGAACTGCAGGCGGCACGCCGCACCGGCCAGGACGCCACGCGCTTCCTCCTGCCGGTGTTCGAGCAACACCTGAGCCTGACCGGCGCGCCGCCCCGCGAGCCCGCCAGCCGCCTGCTCGGCTGGGTGGAGCTGGAGCTGTCGCACCACAGCACCCTGCTCAGCGGCTACCGCAGCCTGTTCGCCAGCCTGCTGCTGATCGTCGCCGGACTGAGCGTCACCGCGCTGCTGGCCCTGCGCATGAGCCGCAGCATCAACGAGCCGCTGCGGCGCCTCAAGCACGGCGTCGCCCTGCTCAAGGACGGCCACCTGGAGACCCGCCTGCCGTCGCTCGGCAGCCATGAACTGGACAAGCTGGCCTCGGGCATCAACCGCATGGCCGAGAACCTGCAGAATGCCCAGGAGGAACTGCAGCACAGCATCGACCAGGCCACCGAAGACGTGCGACAAAACCTGGAAACCATCGAGATCCAGAACATCGAGCTGGACTTCGCGCGCAAGGAGGCCCTGGAAGCCAGCCGCATCAAGTCCGAGTTCCTCGCCAACATGAGCCACGAGATCCGCACCCCGCTCAACGGCATCCTCGGCTTCACCAACCTGCTGCAGAAGAGCGAGCTGACCCCGCGCCAGCAGGACTACCTGGACACCATCGAGAAATCCGCCGACAGCCTGCTGGGGATCATCAACGAGATCCTCGACTTCTCCAAGATCGACGCCGGCAAGCTGGTGCTGGAGAACATCCCCTTCAACCTGCGCGACCTGCTCCAGGACACCCTGACCATCCTCGCCCCGGCGGCCCACGAGAAACAGCTGGAGCTGCTCAGCCTGGTCTATCGCGACACGCCGCTGTCGCTGGTCGGCGACCCGCTGCGGCTCAAGCAGGTGCTGACCAACCTGGTGAGCAACGCGATCAAGTTCACCCGCGAAGGCAGCATCGTCCTGCGCGCCATGCTCGAGGACGAGAGCGCCGACCGTGCCCAGCTGCGCATCAGCGTGCAGGACACCGGCATCGGCCTGTCCGACGAAGACCTGCGCGCGCTGTTCCAGGCCTTCAGCCAGGCCGACAACTCGCTGTCGCGCCAGGCCGGCGGCAGCGGCCTGGGCCTGGTGATCTCCAAGCGCCTGATCGAACAGATGGGCGGCGAGATCGGCGTCGACAGCACGCCCGGCCAGGGTTCCGAGTTCTGGGTCAGCCTGAGCCTGCCGAAGGCCCGCGACGACGCCGAGGACCTGCCCCGCCCGCCCCTGCTCGGCCGCCGCGCGGCGCTCCTGGAGAGCCATGAGCTGGCACGCCAGGCCCTGCAACACCAACTGGAGGATTGCGGCCTGAAGGTCAGCGCCTTCGCCGAACTCGACAGCCTGCTCGCCGCTGTCGAAAACGCCCGCCACGGCGACCAGCCGATCGAGCTGGCGGTACTCGGCGTCACCGCCCAGATCCTGCCGCCGGAGCGCCTCGGCCAGCGCATCTGGGACCTGCAGCACCTGGCCTGCAAGACCGTGGTGCTCTGCCCCACCACCGAACAGGCGCTCTACCACGAGGCCCTGCCCGACGCCTACAGCCAGCTGCAGGCCAAACCCGCCTGCACCCGCAAGCTGCAGCGCGCCCTGGCCGAGCTGATCAGCCCCCGGCTGCCGCTGCGCCGGGAGACCGACCCGCCACCGGGCCGGGCACCGCGCATCCTCTGCGTCGACGACAACCCGGCCAACCTGCTGCTGGTGCAGACCCTGCTGGAGGACATGGGCGCCGTGGTGAGCGGCGCCGACAGTGGCCAGCGCGCCCTGGAGCGGGTCCAGCAGGACGACTTCGACCTGATCTTCATGGACGTGCAGATGCCCGGCATGGACGGTCGCCAGACCACCGAGGCGATTCGCCAGTGGGAAGCCGAACAGCAGCGCACGGCGGTGCCGGTCATCGCCCTGACCGCCCACGCCCTGGCCAACGAACGCCGCGCCCTGCTGCAGAGCGGTCTCGACGACTATCGCAGCAAGCCCATCAGCGAGCGGCAACTGGCCCAGGTGGTCCTCAAGTGGACCGGCCTGGCCCTGCGCCGCCAGGGCCCGGAGCGCTCCGCCGAGGCACTCGTCAGCGCCAGCCAGCCGAGCGTGCTGGATAGCGCCGAAGGCCTGCGCCTGGCCGCCGGCAAGGCCGACCTGGCCGCCGACATGCTGAACATGCTGCTGGCCGGCCTGCCCGGCGACCGCCAGGCGATTCGCCAGGCCCGTGCCAACGGCGAGCACGGCGCCCTGATCGAGCGGGTCCATCGCCTGCACGGCGCCACCCGTTATTGCGGCGTACCGCAATTGCGGGCCGCCTGCCAGCGTAGCGAGTCCCTGCTGAAACAGAACGACCCGGCCGCCCAGGAGGCCCTGGACGAGCTGGACGCGGCGATCGAACGACTGGCCAGCGAAGCCCGGGCCAGCGCCTAGCGGACGGGCAACGAGGAGTCCCCATTCGCATCATCCTGTTCAGCAGCAGACCCTACGAGCGCGACAGCTTTCTCGCCGCCGACCTGCCGCAGGGCTGGCAGCTGCAGTTCCAGGAGGCCCGCCTGGGGCTGCAGTCGGTCGCCCTGGCGCAGCACTGCGAGGTGGTCTGCGCCTTCATCAACGACGACCTGTCGGCGCCGGTACTGCGGCGCCTGGCCGCCGGCGGCACCCGGCTGATCGCCCTGCGCTCGGCCGGCTACAACCACGTCGACCTGCAGGCCGCGCAGCAGCTCGGCCTCGAGGTCGTGCGGGTACCGGCCTATTCGCCCCATGCGGTAGCCGAGCACGCGGCAGCCTTGATCCTGGCCCTGAACCGGCGCATCCACCGCGCCTTCAACCGCACCCGCGAGGGCGACTTTTCCCTGCATGGGCTGACCGGCTTCGACCTGCACGGCAAACAGGTCGGGGTCATCGGCTGCGGCAGCATAGGCCGCGTCTTCGCCCGCATCATGGCCGGCTTCGGCTGTCGCGTGCAGGTCTACGACCCCAGTCCGGTGGCCGACCTGGCGCAGCTGGGGGCCCAGCAGGTGGCCCTGGACCGGCTGATCGAAAGCTGCGACATCATCAGCCTGCACTGCCCGCTGAACGAGGCCAGCCGCCACCTGATCGGCGCCGCACGCCTGGCCCGGATGAAGCGCGGAGTCATGCTGATCAACACCGGGCGCGGCGCGCTGGTCGACACCCCGGCGCTGATCGCGGCGCTGAAGAGCGGCCAGCTCGGCTACCTCGGCCTGGATGTCTACGAGGAGGAGGCCGAGCTGTTCTTCGAGGACTGCTCGGACCGGCCGCTGCAGGACGACGTGCTGGCACGCCTGCTGACCTTCCCCAATGTCATCGTCACCGCCCACCAGGCCTTTCTCACCCACGAGGCCCTGGCGGCCATCGCCACCACCACCCGGGACAATATCGCCGCCTGGGCGGCCGGCTCGCCGGTCAATCGGCTAACCCCCGGCCCGTGATAGCATTCGCGCCTATTTTGGAGGAGCCATGGCCGAACACGACTTCCGCTACAACCTGCTCAACCCCGAGCACACCCTGATCGAATGCCGCGCCCTGGCGCCGGGCCGCTATCAGGTCACCGGCAACGGCGGCTCGATCCATGGCGGCGACGGCCTGCTGGTTACCCTCAAGGGCAGCCGCGATCTGAGCATGCGCCTGCAGGTCGACAAGGTCCGTCACCTGATCAACCCGCGCGGCCAGTGGGTTGCGGTCGCCCACGGCCCGGCCTTCGGCGAGCTGGCCATCCACAACTGGCAGGTCAAATGCGACGGCTGCGCCAAGCAGCTCGATTTCGAATTCGCCGTCGACGCCGCCCTCGGCAAGCAGGCCCAGGCACCGGCGGCCGAAGCGCGGATCACTGAACTCGGCTGGCGCGGCCAGAACGGTCGCCATCTGTGCCCCGCCTGCCAATAGGACGCCCGACGATGTCACGCCCCCTCGCCGTCACCCTGCTCGGCGCCAGCCTGCTCGGCTGCGCCAGCACGCCCGTGCAGCTGGAAACCGAGCGCAGCTACCGACTCGAATGGCTAGGCGAACGTCCGGTACTGGACCGTAGCCACCTGAGCATCACCCTCGGCGAGGACGGCCGCGCCTACGGCAATGCCGGCTGCAACCACTGGTTCGCCCCCTATGAGCTGGAAGGCCAGGCCCTGCGCTTCGGCCCCGTTGGCAGCACCCGCAAGCTGTGCGCCCCGGCGCTGATGGAACAGGAAGCGCGCTTTCTCGACAGCCTCGACAAGGTCGTGCGCTGGGACGCCTCGCCCCTCGACCAGCTGCGCCTGTGGCCCGAGACCGGCAAGCCGTTGCGCCTGCTGCCGCAGGAAGGCTGACGGGAAAACGCCCCCCGGCGACGAACCGCCGCACCGGCGCCGGGAGCCACGGCGGATGTGAAAGTCCACATTCGCCCTACGGCGCGAACAGCTCCAGCTGCTCGTGCCGGCCACGCAGATCGTGCAGTCGAACCCCCACCCCGAGCAGCCGCACCGGCTTGTCGCCGCGGGCGAAGGCCGCACTCAGCAGCGCCCTGTAGCTGTCCAGGTCGCGACCGGCGCCGGCCTGTTCCAGGGTGGTCTGGGTGAAGTCGTGGAACTTGACCTTGACGAAGGGCTTGTCCGGTCGGTAGCTGGCGTCCAGGCGCGCCAGGCGCCGGGCCAGCTCCTCCAGCAGCGACGGCAGTTGCGCCAGGCAGGCCGGCAGGTCCGGCAGATCGTGGTCATAGGTGTTTTCCACGCTCACCGTCTGCCGCCGACTGTCGGTCTGCACCGGGCGCTCGTCGATCCCCCGAGCCAGGCTCCAGAGACGCTCGCCGAAGTGGCCGAACTCCTTGACCAGGCTCAACTTGTGCCACTCGCGCAGGTCCGCACAGCTGTGAATGCCCAGGCGCCCGAGCTTGTCCGCGGTCACCTTGCCCACCCCGTGCAGCTTGCTCACCGGCAACTCGGCGACGAACGCCTCGACCTGATCCGGCGTGATCACGAACAGGCCGTTGGGCTTGCGCCAGTCGCTGGCGATCTTGGCCAGGAACTTGTTCGGCGCCACGCCCGCCGACACCGTGATGTGCAGCTCCCGGGACACCCGCCGGCGGATATCCTGGGCGATGCGCGTGGCGCTGCCGGAGAAATGCGGGCTGGCGGATACATCCAGGTAGGCCTCGTCCAGCGAGAGCGGCTCGATGACCTCGGTGTAGTCGCGAAAGATGGCGTGGATCTGCCGGGAGACCGCCTTGTAGGCCTCCATCCGCGGCTTGACGATCAGCAGCTCCGGACACAGCTTGAGCGCATGCCCGGACGCCATCGCCGAGCGCACGCCGTAGGCCCGCGCCTCGTAATTGCAGGTGGCGATCACCCCCCGGCGATCCGCCGCGCCCCCCACCGCCAGCGGCTTGCTCGCCAGGCTGGGGTCGTCGCGCATCTCTATGGCGGCATAGAAGCAGTCGCAATCGACGTGAATGATCTTGCGGGCGGTCATGATGGGCCTGGTACAGGTTGTCGGCTACATGTCGGATGTCGGGCTCCTCGATGCACAAGGCTGGACCTGTAAGCCACAGCCCCGGCCTTCGAGTGCCCCGGCAATTGTCCCGCCGAATGGCCACGGACTCTAGCCCATGAGCATCGCCATCGGCTATTACGGCCGGCGCCCAGACCGATAAATGTCGACTTTCCGGCCAGGAGCCAGAACGCACCCGACTGCCCGCAACGGCCCGCACGGTGCGGCCGGCAGCCGTAACGGCAACGTCACGAAACGCTAAGCATCTGAACGAACAACAATTTTTTCCGAACTAATGGTTGACAGGGCGCCTCTAAACTATAGAATGGCCGCCGCGGGATGGAGCAGTCTGGTAGCTCGTCGGGCTCATAACCCGAAGGTCGTAGGTTCAAATCCTGCTCCCGCAACCAATTCACGAAAAAGGCCACTCGAACGAGTGGCCTTTTTCGTTTGCGTTCGATTTTCTGATTTAACTAATTGATTAAAAAGCAGGAATCGATTGACAGCAGCGCTCAAACGAATAGAATAGCCGTCGCGGGATGGAGCAGTCTGGTAGCTCGTCGGGCTCATAACCCGAAGGTCGTAGGTTCAAATCCTGCTCCCGCAACCAATTCACGAAAAAGGCCACTCAAGCGAGTGGCCTTTTTCGTTTCAGCTTCTCTACTTGCACGAACCAGTCCGCAGCCTAGTTGCCGATTCCCACCACCAGGGCAGCATCCCGGGAGCCAGCGGGCGAGCCGCGAACAACCACTCGGAGCGCTCAGCCTGTCCACCCGCAACAAGGCACACGCGCGCCGTCGCGCGCGAGACTGGTCAAGTTCGCAATCGACCGCTAGAATTGCGCACTTTTTGATCAATGGCGCCATCGGCGCCCCGCCCCAGCCCGAGGTCAGTCGCATGTCCACCCCCGCCACGCCGAAAGTCGGATTCGTTTCACTGGGTTGCCCCAAGGCCCTGGTGGACTCC
This sequence comes from Pseudomonas sp. MBLB4123, assembly GCF_051904775.1. Taxonomy (NCBI): domain Bacteria; kingdom Pseudomonadati; phylum Pseudomonadota; class Gammaproteobacteria; order Pseudomonadales; family Pseudomonadaceae; genus Pseudomonas; species Pseudomonas sp. MBLB4123. Next base: position 308,089 of record NZ_CP196711.1, on the reverse strand, counting down.
GAACGCATCCTGACCCAGCTGCGCATGGAGGGGTACGAGGTCGTACCGACCTACGAGGACGCCGACGTGGTGGTGGTCAACACCTGCGGCTTCATCGACAGCGCCAAGGCGGAGTCTTTGGAAGTCATTGGCGAGGCCATCGCCGAGAACGGCAAGGTCATCGTCACCGGCTGCATGGGCGTGGAAGAAGGCGCGATCCGCGAGGTACACCCCTCCGTGCTCTCGGTGACCGGCCCGCAGCAGTACGAGCAGGTGCTCAATGCCGTGCACGAAGTGGTGCCACCCTCCACCGAACACAACCCGCTGATCGACCTGGTGCCGCCCCAGGGCGTCAAGCTGACCCCACGCCACTACGCCTACCTGAAGATTTCCGAAGGCTGCAACCACAGCTGCAGCTTCTGCATCATCCCCTCGATGCGCGGCAAGCTGGTCAGCCGTCCGGTCGGCGAGGTGCTCAGCGAAGCCGAACGCCTGGTCAAGGCCGGGGTCAAGGAACTGCTGGTGATCAGCCAGGACACCAGCGCCTACGGCGTCGACATGAAGTACAAGACCGACTTCTGGAACGGCCGGCCGGTGAAGACGCGCATGACCGAACTGTGCGAGGCGCTGTCCTCCATGGGCGTGTGGGTGCGCCTGCACTACGTCTACCCCTACCCGCACGTCGACGAGCTGATCCCGCTGATGGCCGCCGGCAAGCTGCTGCCCTACCTCGACATCCCCTTCCAGCACGCCAGCCCCAAGGTGCTCAAGGCCATGAAGCGCCCGGCCTTCGAGGACAAGACCCTGGCCCGCATCAAGGCCTGGCGCGAGCTCTGCCCGGAGCTGACCATCCGCTCGACCTTCATCGTCGGCTTCCCCGGCGAAACCGAGGAAGACTTCCAGTACCTGCTCGACTGGCTGACCGAGGCCCAGCTCGACCGCGTCGGCTGCTTCCAGTACTCCCCGGTGGACGGCGCCCCGGCCAACGACCTCGACCTCGCGCCGGTGCCGGACGAGGTCAAGCAGGAACGCTGGGACCGCTTCATGGCCCACCAGCAGGCCATCAGCGCCGCCCGCCTGCAGCTGAAGGTCGGCAAGGAAATGGAGGTGCTGATCGACGAGGTCGACGACCAGGGCGCCGTCGCCCGCTGCTATGCCGACGCCCCGGAGATCGATGGCAGCGTGTTCATCGCCAGCACCGACCTGAGCCCCGGCGACAAGGTGCGCGTGCGCATCGTCGACGCCGACGAATACGACATGTGGGCCGAGCTGCTCTGACCTGCCGCGCCCCCTCCCTGCGCGGGAAGGGGCCTTCCCGCCCCACCCCGCTAGACTGACAACACCGCCCACCACCAGGCCAAGCCCATGGCCCGACTCAAGGTCTATTACGACGGCGCCTGCCCGCGCTGCGTGGCCGACCGCCGCCGCTACGAACGCCTCGCGCAGCACGACGACAGCGTCGAATGGGTCGATATCACCGGACAGGACGAGCAACTGCGCGCCCTCGGCATCGACCCCTACCGGGCGCTCACCGAACTGCATGTGCAGGACGAACAGGGGCGCATCCACCGCGAACTCGACGCCTACATCCTGCTCATGTCACGCACCCGGGCGTTACGCCCGCTGGCCTGGCTGCTCGGCCTACCCGGCCTCACGCCGCCGCTGTCCTGGTGCTACCGGCACTGGGTGCTGCGCCGCCTGCACCGCGAAGGGCGACTGTAGCCCTGCCCTTCAGCGATCCAGCGGGCTCAACACGGCCAGATAAGACAAGCACTGCTCGACCTCCACCGCGCCCATTTCGCGCCGGGTGATGCGCCTTTATGCCAGCCGTCAGCCCATGGCGGTATTTCCCCGACAGGTGTCGATTTCCCCCTCGGCCAGTCGACTAGGGTGTAAGGCATGCGCGCGGCGTGAGCCCGTGACCAGTGGACTGACCCAGGAGGACTGAGATGGCCAAGTATCTGTTTGTGTATCACGGTGGTAGCAGCCCCCAAACCCCCGATGAGGTTTCCGGGGTGATGCGGGCCTGGAGCGACTGGTTTGCGTCCATGGGGGCTGCGGTGGCCGACCCCGGCAATCCTGTCGGCCTTTCGACCACCGTCAACAGCGATGGCTCGATCACCCACAACGGCGGGAGCAATCCGGCCAGTGGCTACAGCCTGATCGAGGCGGCGTCGCTGGACGCGGTCATCGAGCATGCGCGCAAATGCCCGATCCTGGCGGCGGGCGGCAGCATAGAGCTCGCCGAAGTTATCGAGATGTAACCGCCCGGCCCTAGGGGTTGCGCATCGTCAGGGGTTGCCCGTGTTCGCCTCCAGGCAATCCCTGCTCGCCGCGCCAGTGCCGGGTGCTCATGACTGGCGGATCAGGCCGGCGATGCCCGCGACCCGAGTGCTCACCTGCTCCTCGAGTTGCTGGATGTCCTGGCGATGGCGCTGCTCCAGTTCGAGTTGCTGCGCACAGAGCTTCAGTGCCGTCAGCACCAGCAACCTGTCGCCCACCAGCGATGGCGAGGCGGCCTTGGTTTCGGCCAGGAGGCGCTTGAGCAATTGCGCCGAGGCGCTCAGGGCCTGCTGTTTGCCGGCAGGCGCCTTGATGCTGTAGTCATTGCCGAGAATGGAAATGACGCTGACCGTTTCCCCTTCGAGGCTCATGCTTGGGCAGGACTCGCACTGGTGGCGGCGCTGCCTGCGGCCAGCGCAACCAGGGCTTGAATGCGCGCCGCCGTGGCGCTGTGCAGCTCCTCTTGCTCCAGTGCGCTGAGCTGCAGGCTGTCGTTCTCTTCCTTCAATTGAGCCAGTTCGCCGCGTAGCTGCGCGTTGCTCTCCAGCAGTGCCTTGTTCTCCTGGACGAGGTTACCGACAAGCTCTTCCAGCTGACTCAGATTATTTTCCAACATATTGATTACTCGGGCTTTTTGGCGGGGCGCCACAATAATGAAATGCGCCGGGAGAAGCCAGAGCAGTAGCCGCCTGGCATCCGCCCGCTGCGCGTTCTCGCCGCGACCGGCACCCCGGTCGAAACGGGGACGCTGTCGGTGGCGGCGAACCGCTCCTCCGACTGCCTTGGCCCGTGCACAGTTCCATTTCTCTCCCCGCCTGTACGAACCGGGCAGCCCATGGGCCATGCAGCAGGAGCACGCCTCAGGAGCAATGCGGCGCACCAAAAACGACTTTATTGCACCATCGTGCAGCATCAGTTGTCGGCCACGCGACCTCGGAAGCCGCGCCGGCAGCCGGCATAGCGCCCTTGGCGTGTTGCGGCCTGGAACTTGCTTTGGCCAGGTGCCCGGGCTCACCGCCCAGCTCCGCCCTTGCCGCGGCTGCGCAAACAGACTGCCCGGGCGACATGACCCAGCCTTCCCCCGACGACCCACGTCAAGCGCGTCCGTCTCAACCTGGAGTAGCCCTGTGATTACTGCCTCTATCGCCCGCTGCATGAGCAAAGACTTCGCCGTGATCCACCCCGACATGCCGGTGGTCGCGGCGTCCGCCAGGCTGATGAGGCACGCCATGCTGGGCGGCCCGGTGGTCGACGCCGACGGCCTGCTGCTGGGCTGGATTTCCGAGCAGGAATGCCTGCAGATCAGCCTTCAGGTGGTCTACCACAACCAGCGGGTGGCCACCGTCCGCGACATCATGCGCACCGACGTGCTGTGCGTGAAGCTCGGCGACGATCCGCTCGAACTGGCCCAGCAGATGCTCGGCGACAAGCCCAAGAGCTACCCGGTGATCGACGGCAGCCGCAAGGTGCTCGGCGTCGTCACGCGCCGCCATGTCCTCAACCTGCTGATCGATCAGCTGGCCAGCTTCGGCAAAACCGCCTGAGCTCGCGGCGGGCATCTTGCGCGACAGGCTCAGCCCTGCCCGTGGACCTGTAGCCAGGCGAACAGGCGCTCGGTATCCGCGAGCCGGCACAGCGCACCGCCCTCGCCGATGATCGCCGCACTGCCGGCCGCCACGCCGTAGCACAGCGCCTCGCGCCAGGGCGCACCGGCCGCCAGTTTCAGGGTCACCCCGGCCACCAGGCTGTCGCCCGCCCCCACGGTGCTACAGCGTTGCACCCTGGGGGCGGCGAGCCACTCGCGCCGGCCCTGCCCCACCAGCAACGCCCCCTGAGCGCCGAGCGACACCAGCACGTTCGCGCAGCCACCGCCGTCCACCAGTTCCCGGGCGAACCCGGCGAGCCGCTCCGGCCCGTCGATCGCCTCGCCGGCCAGGCTGCACAGCTCGTTGAGGTTGGGCTTGATCATGAACACCCCGCCCGCCTCCAGGGCCTGGCGCAGCGCCTCGCCGGAGCTGTCGAGGATGCAGCGTATCCCGCGCCCGATGACGTCATGCAGCAGGCGCGGCAGGAAGTCGGCCGCCAACCCCGGCGGCAGGCTGCCACTGATCACCAGGTACTCCGGCGTCGGCAGGGCCGCCACGGCCTCCAGCAGCCGCGTCTGTTCGGCCGCGCTGAGGCACGCCCCGGGCAGGACGAAGCGGTACTGCTGGGCACCGGCCTGCTCCAGCACGTTGAGGCACTCGCGGGTCCGCTCGGCGATGGCCAGGGGCTGAGTGGCCACCCCCTCGGCAGCGAGCAGCTCGACCAACTGCTGGCCACTGGCCCCGCCGGCGGGAAACAGGGCCAGGGCACGGCCGCCCAACGCATGGATCGCCCGAGCGACGTTGATGCCGCCGCCACCGGGCGTGTAGATAGGGGGCGTGCAGCGCAGCTTGGCCTCCGCGCGCAGGCGCGGAATCTGGGTGGCGATGTCTAGCGCGGGGCTCAGGGTCAGGGTGACGATAGCGCCCCGGCCGCCGATCTTGCGCCTGGGCTTGTGGGAGGCGGTCATACCCAAAGCTTAGGTGACCGCCCCGGCGGCTGCGCTGGCTCAGGGGGCGACGGGGCGGATGTCGAAACCGCTCTTGGCCTCGCTGACGATACGGAAGTGCTGGCGCTGCCCGGGGCTCACCGGCACCGCCAGTTCCCGGCGCAGACGGCCCTTGCCGCACAGCGTGTCGTCCTGCTCGTCGATGCCGATGCCCAGCACCCGGGTGCCCGCCGGCACCTGGAAGCGCGCCCGCTCGCCGATGCCGATGCGCGCCGCCACCTTGCGGTCGACCAGCACCGCCACGTAGCAGCCACCGCCGAGCATGCCCAGGTCGCGCTCGACCACCAGCTCACCGCTGCCGGCGACGGCCTGCTGATAGGCCAGCAGGCGCTCGCCGGGCACCTGGCTGACATGCTCCGGGTCGGCGGGGAAGGATGAACAACCGGCCAAGGCCAGCAACGGCAGTACGGCGCAGATCAATCGCATGGAGCCCTCCATGGGCACGAGAAGTACCGCCTGAGTATTGGCAGGGTGGCGGCAACGCACAAGCCGGGATGCGACTAGCGCCCGCGAAAACTCTGCCGGTAGCCGCTCGGCGACACGCCGAACGCCCGGCCGAAATGCTGGCGCAGCGACACGGGCGAGCCGAAACCGGTCAGGCCGGCGATGGCCTCGATCGAATGCTCGCTGCCCTCCAGCAGGCGCTGGCTCAGGGCCAGACGCTCGGCCAACAACCAGTCGCCCAGGGTGCAGCCGGTGAGCTGGCGAAAGTGCCGGGTGAAGCTGCGCCGACTCAACAATGTCCGCTGCGCCAGGCTGTCCAGGCCATGGGGCTGGTGCAAATTGGCGCGCAGCCAGTCGAGCAGCCCCGCCAGGCGATCGTCTCGCTGGCTGGCCGGCAGCGGTTGCTCGATGAACTGTGCCTGGCCGCCCTGGCGATGCGGCGGGACCACCAGCCGCCGCGCCACCCCGTTGGCCAGCTCGGCGCCGTGCTGGCGGCGCAACAGATGCAGGCAGCAGTCGATGGCCGCGGCCGTGCCGGCCGAGGTCAGCAATTGACCGTCCTCCAGATACAGCACCTCGGCGTTCAGGCGCACCCGTGGGAAGCGCGCGGCAAAATCCTCGGCCCAGGCCCAATGAGTCGTGGCGGCGCGCCCGTCGAGCAGGCCGGCCTCGGCTAGCACATAGGCCCCCAGGCACAGGCCGACCAGGCGTGCGCCGCGCTCATGGACCCGCACCAGCGCATCCAACAACTGCTGCGGCGGCCGCTCGGCCGGGTCGTGCCAGCTCGGCACTATCACCGTCTGCGCCCACTCCAGCGCCTCCAGGCCATGGGCCACCTGCAGGTCGAAACCGGCCGTGGTGCCCAGTGTGCCCGCCTTCGCCGCACACACCCGCACCTCATAGAGATTCTTGCCCGGACCTAGCTCGCCGAACACCAGGCAGGGCACGGATAGATGAAAAGGCGTGATGCCGTCGAAGGCGACCACGGCAATTCGATGAGCAGGCATGGCGTTGTTCCGGAACAGACGATTTGGCCCGATCTTAACGCACGCCGGCACTCGGGCCACTCACCGATAGCCACGAGGCGGGGGAACAATCAGCACCATCCCACACCCCGAGGAGCCTGCCATGAACCAGCAACCGAAACGCGCCCTGATCGTCATCGACGTGCAGAACGAATACGTCACCGGCAATCTGCGTATCGAATACCCATCCATCGAGCAATCCATGGCCAATATCGCCACCGCCATGGATGCCGCCACCGCCGCCGGCATCCCGGTGATCGTCATGCAGCACCTGCTGCCCGAAGGCGCGCCGATCTTCGCCAGCGGCAGCCACAACGCCGAGTTGCATCCACTGGTGGCGAACCGCCCGCGCGACCACTTCATCCAGAAGCGGATGGCCAGCGCCTTCGCCGGCACCGACCTGGCGGCCTACCTGCGACAGCACCGGATCGACACCCTAAGCGTGGTCGGCTACATGACCCACAACTGCGACGACTCCACCGTGCGCCAAGCCCGCCATGAGGGCTGGCAGGTCGAGCTGCTGCACGATGCCGCCGGCTCACCCCCCTACCGCAACGCCTTGGGCAGCGCCACGGCCGAGGAGATTCACCGGGTGTTCTGCGTGGTCATGCACACCGGCTTCGCCGCGGTGCTCAGCACCGGCGACTGGCTGCAGGCCCTGGAAACCGGCGAAATACCGCAGGCCGACAACATCTACCAGTCCAACCAGCGGGCCCTGCGTGCCCGCTGAGTAACGCCATCTCAACCTTCGATGCGCGCGACCAGGCGTGCCTGCAGCGCCGCCAGCTCGGCCGGGTCGGCCTTGTGGGCGGCGTGGATGCCCAGGCCCTGGCCGGCGAAACGCGGGATGATGTGCATGTGCAGGTGAAACACCGTCTGCCCGGCCGGCGCACCGTTGAACTGCGCCACCTGCACGCCGTCCGGCTGCAACTCCTCGACCAGCACCCGGGCCAGGCGCTGGGTCGCCGCCATCAGCTTGGCCAGGCTGTCCGCGTCGACCTCCAGCAGGTTGCGCGCCGCCACCCGCTTGGGGATCACCAGGGTATGGCCGAGGGCCTGCGGGAACAGGTCGAGGAAGGCCAGCACCTCGTCGTCCTCGTACAGTTTGAAACAGGGGGCCTCGCCGCGAATGATCTGGGCGAAGATGTTCTGCGGATCGTAGTCACCATGCAGGCTCATCGGGTGTTCCTTTACCGGGGAGTCGAAGCGCGCACCTTAGCCGGTTGTCCCCGCCGCGGGAAAGCCCTGCCGCTGCCCGGCCCTGGCCCTGCGCCAGCAGATGCGCCGGCCGGCGGCTGCAGGTATCTTCTGCGCACCGCCGCTATCAGGACCCGTCACCTCATGCGCACACCCCTTATCCAGGCCGCACTGCTCTGCCTCTCGGCGCTGTGCTCGGCCGCCCTCCAGGCCAGGGTCGAAGTCGAGGCCGCCCACGACAAGCGCCTCGGCTCGGTGCTGGCCGCGCGGATCTCCGAGGACATCGCCCCGGGCGACTACGAGCTCCTGCTACGAGGCCTGCGGGCCAATCCCGGGCGCTTCGACCGCAAGATCGTGCTGCTGGACAACATCGGCGGCAGCGCCCCTGAGGCCATCCGCATGGGCCGCTTGCTGCGCGAGACCCGTTTCGACGCCCTGGTGCCGAGCAACGGCGTCTGCCAGGGCAGCTGCATCTACCTGCTGGCCGCCGGGCACAAGAAGACCGTGCGCGGCCATGTCGGCCTGCACCGTCCGCCCTTCCCGGCCGGCGACTCGGTCCAGGCCCAGCGGCTCCAGGGCGACCAAGGCTACAGCCCGGCCGCCTACTTCCGCGAGATGAATATCCCCACCGGCCTGGCCGAGGAGATGCGGCGCATCGAACCGCACAGGATGCGCGTGCTGTCGGCCGAGGAACTGGCGCGCTACCGGTTGAACTGAGGCGCCGGCGCGCAGACAGAACCCCTTCCGCCGCGCGTTCAGCCTTGGCCGGCCTGAGGGTCGCGCAATTGCTGCTTGAAGGCCTGGGTCATCCGGTGGCCCTTGATCGCCGGCACCGCGAGGGCACTGAGGCCCAGCTTGCCGAGCATGATCAGGGTGGCGCTGGCCAGGGCATCGAGCCCCCAGAACAAGGGTGCACCGAGGAGGCCCAGCCTGGCGGGAGCCTGGTCCAGGGCGGCAATGGTCTGGATGCCGGTCAGCGCATGCAGCAGCAGGGCAACCCAGAAACCGAAGCAATAGGGGCAGCGCCAGGCCTCGTAGAGATAGGCCAGTGGCGCCGGCAGACGCTCGACCATGCGGCTGAACCAGGTGCCCCACTCCGGCAGTTTTTCCCAGAGCAGCAGGTAGATCGACAAGCCCATCAGGGCCAGGGTGATATTCATATTCGGACTCCCGGGTGTCGCGTGAGCTGGTCCTAGATGCGCGGCGCAGGCTTGCGCGCCAGGATGAGTGCGCAGAGGGCCTCACCATGGGCCAGGCGCCGCAGGCTCTGCAGGTCGAACCCCGCGGCGAGCAGTTGCTGCTGGATGCCCTCCAGATTCAGTCCGGCACGTTCCAGTACTTCCGGCTCCTCGCTCAGCAGCAGGCGACCGCCGGGCTTCAGGACCCGATAGACCTCGCCCAGCCCAAGCGCCACATCCTGCCAGTGGTGATAGCTGCTGAAAGCCAGGACGCTGTCCATGCTGGCATCCGCCAAAGGCAGGACCTCGACCGGGGAGCAGTGGAACTCGATGCGCTCGGCCAGGCCGGCCTGCCGGGTCTGCCGCCGGGCAATGGCCAGCATGGCGGCAGAGGGCTCGATGCCCACCAACCGGCCATCGGGGCAGTGGGCCAGCAGATGACGCAGGCTGCTGCCCGTGCCACAGCCGATGTCGAGCACGCTTTCCTCTGCCCGCCAGCGTTCGGCCTCGATGGGCATCCAGGTGGTGGGCCAGTCGCCATACTGGCTGGCGTACCAGTGGGCGGTGCGTTCATCCCAGGGTTGCTCGTGCTGCGTAGGGGCCGTCATGGCGCTCTCCTCGTCGTGAATTGATGACGCCAGATTAGAGAGCGAGCCCCTGAGCGGGCAGTGCAGATACCCGGGTAAAATCGGCTTATCTTTCGATCATGCGCCGCTATACTGCGCCCTTTCCCACCGGGAGGCCGTCGATGCACCCTGTCGCCCCACTTCAGGTCGAGCGCTTTCGCATCGAGCAACTGGCCGCCGACCGCGAAACCCATCACGCCGAATACGTGCTGTCCTTCATCGTCGAAGGGCAGCTACGCATGCGCCACGGCGAAGCCTTGCAGGTGGAGGCGGGAAGCGTGGTGATAGTGCCGGCGGGCGTGCCCCACCAACTGCTGTCGGGGCATGGGCTGGACATCTGGTGGCTGGGCTTCTGCCCCGGCTGCCTGGGACTGCATGAAAACCAGCAGCAGATGGCGCCGTTTCGCCAGGTCCGGCTAGGGGCCGCTCCCGCCATGGGCGTCGCCCCGGCCAGACAAGCCTTGCTGGCGCAGTACTTCGCCGAACTCCAGCGCCTGAGCGCATCGAGCGGAGCCGGCGCAGACGCGCTGTGCAAGAGCCTGCTGAGCCTGATCCTGGCCGAGGTCGGCAACGCCATGGCGCCGACCTCGCCGACCCGCGACACGCTGGTCGGCAACGTCCTGGACTATATCCAGCGCCACTGTTGCCGCCCCCTGAGCCTGGCGGAAGTGGCCGCAGCCGTGCACAAGAGCCCGGCCTATGTCACCCACAGGGTCAAGCTCGCCACCGGGGCGAGCGTCGGCGAGTGGATAACCAGCAACCGCCTGCATCAGGCCTGTACCCGCCTGCTGCACAGCAACGCCTCGGTCGCCCAGGTCGCCGAACTGGTGGGCTGGCAGGATACGACCCACTTCATTCGCCAGTTCCGCAAACGCTTCGGCATGACCCCGGGGGCGTGGCGCAGGCAGCAGCGACACGCCGACATCAAGCCCTAGCCCTCCCCTGGCCCCGTGCCGATTCCGTGCCTGGCATGGATAAAGCCGCGTCCTGCGCTGTCGTATCGCAGACAGGCTGACGGAGTCTGCTCAGGCGGAGTGAATGAGATGAGCGTGAAGAACCTGTTGGGCCTCTGCTTGCTGGGCGCATTGGCCGGCGCCTGGCTGAACCCGGCGCTGGCCGACCATCGGCACGGGGACGACGAGTGGGAAGAGGAGTTCTGGGATGGGCCCTGCCGGGTCAAGCGCGAGTTCGACGACGGCGACTACAAGGAGGAGATCAAGTGCCGCCACGGCCACGGCGCCTTCTGGCGGCCCGGCAAGTGGAAGGACGAATACTGGGAGCGCGGCTGCCGGGTCAAGATCGAAGCCAAGCACGACAGCTTCAAGAAGGAGGTCGAGTGCGACGATGACGATTGAGCCCTGAGCGGAGGGGTTGCGGCGCATGCGAGCCCGGCGCGGCGCCAGCCCCGGGCCGGGCCGGGCCGGGGCCAGCGTCAGCTCCCACTCGCTTAGCCGTCAGGCATTGGCCGGCAGCTCGGCCTTCTTCCACAACGACCAGCCCAGGGTCATGCCGGCGGCGGCCAGCAGGATGGCGCCGATGCCCAGCAGCTGCAGCGCCTGCAGCTGATGACCGAAGGCCAGGTAGTCCACCAGGATCGCCACCACCGGGTAGATGAACGACAGCGCCCCGGTCAGGTGGGTCGGCAGCTTCTGAATCGCGCCGTACAGCAGGATGTACATCAGCCCGGTGTGCACCACGCCGAGGGTGACCAGCGCGCCCCAGCTGGCCGCACTCGTCGGCAGCTGCGCCAGGTTGGCGAAGGGCGCCAGCATCAGGGTGCCGACGCACACCTGGATCAGGGCGATCAGGTGCGGCGGCGTGCCCTTGAGCTTCTTCGCCACCAGGGCGGCCAGGGCATAGAAGAAGGCCGCGCCCAGGGCCAGGAGGATGCCGCCGAGGTAGTCGCTGCCGACATAGCCGGCGCCGGGCTTGGCCTGCACGATCAGCAGCATGCCGGCGAAGGCCAGGCCCAGCCAGGCCAACTTGGTCGCGGTCAGGCGCTCGCCGAGGAACAGCGCGCCGAGCCCCACCAGGATAAACGGCTGGGTGTTGTACACCGCCGTGGCGATGGAAATGGAGGCCCGCGGGTAGGCGGCGAACAGCAGCAACCAGTTGAGTACGATGGCCACCCCGCCCAGCGCGGCGAAGCCCAGCAGGCGCGGCGTGAGGTGTCCGCGCAACAGGCCCAGGGCCGCGCACACCGCCAGCAGCACCGGCGCGCCGATGGCGCAGCGCCAGAACACCACATCCATCGCCGGCTGCCCGGAGTACAGGACGAACCAGCCGATGGTCCCGGAAATCATCATCGCCGCGGTCATCTCGACCGAGCCGCGCGTCTTGCCGTTCATGGAATACCTCCGTCAGTTGACGGGGACTACGATAGTATGGAGCCAGGCCCAGCCAAATAACCAAAGAAAGGCAATTTTCTAAATAAACTTAATTATCTAAGGTAGATTGAACATTAACCTGAGACTAGAAAAATGCCGGACGATCTCGACCTGAAAATCCTCGACGCGCTGCTGCAGGACTCGCGCATTACCCTCAAGGAACTGGCCGCCCGGGTCGGCCTCTCCTCCCCCGCCACCTCGGAACGAGTGCGCCGCCTGGAAGAGCGCGGGGTGATCCGCGGTTTCACCATCGAGATCGACCCCAGGGCGCTGGGTTACCAGTTGCAGGCCATCGTCCGCATCAAGCCGCTGCCGGGCATGCTGCACCGGGTGCAGCAACTGATCGAGGACACCGCCGAGTTCTGCGAGTGCGACAAGGTCACCGGCGACGACTGCTTCATCGCGCGCCTGTACCTGCGCTCCATCGACCAGCTCGACCATATCCTCGACCGCATCGCCGACAAGGCGCAGACCAGCACGGCCATCGTCAAATCCCAGCCGATCAAGCGCCGTCCACCGGGGCTCGGCCTGCGTGGGGCGGCCGAAGCGGCGAAATGAGCGCGCCTATCCAAGCCGCCCGCTCGCCCCGACGGGGATATCGGCGACCGTCACCCCAGGACCGCTGCTCGGGGCCGGAAAGACCCGGGCTCCCGTCGGGGGCCGCCGGGTCGAGGGGGCGGTCGGTTCATGGCTGATAACTCTGTTCCCCTCTTGCTCTTTCAGGCGTTGCTCCCGGCGCCTCGCTGCTTGTGCTGCGGCTCATCCTGACCGGCCGCTGCGCTACCGCCTGTCGGCATAATTGTTCAAAAAACGAACAAGTCGCCCTTTTGGCGCTCTGACTCACCTAGTGAGTGATCGAGTGTCCCGCCTCGTTTTTCCCTCAAAGCCCCTGGAGCAAGACTCTCTTATGTGCAGGCCGCACAGGGAGGTCTGTGTCCAAAAACTGGAGGACGGAAATGTCCAGCCATTCGTTGCAGAGCGTCGAGCGCATGCCGCCTGCCCTCCGCACCCAGCGCCCGGCCCAACAGCTGCCCTTGTGGCGTCGCCTGCTCGACATCGCCGCGCCGGCGCCGCACAGCTGGCGCGGCGGCATCAAGCTCAAGGGCTACAAGCAGCTGTCCAACGCCACGCCGATTGTCCCGCTACCGGCCGGGCACCTGCTGCTGACGATTCCCCTCGAGCGCGGTCGCCGCTGCGCCCAGCCCTGCGTGCAGCCGGGTCAGCGTGTGCGCAAGGGCGAAGTGATAGGCCAGGGCGATGGCAACACCCCCTGGGTGCATGCCAGCACCTCCGGCACCGTGCAACAGGTCGGGCCCGCCTTCGCGGCCGACTCGGCCGAGCCGGTGCTGGCCGTCACCCTGCGCGCCGACGGCCTGGACGAGTGGATCGAGCGCCCCGTGCCGGCGCCACCGCAAAGCCCCGAGGCATTGGTCGAACGGGCGCTGCAGATGGGCATCGTCGGCCTGGGCGGGGCCGGCTTCCCCACGGCCCTCAAGCTGTCCGGCGCCCAGCAACCCGACCTGCTGTTGATCAACGGCGCCGAGTGCGAACCCTTCCTGACCTGCGACGACCGCCTCATGCGCGAGCGCGCCGCGACGCTGATCGAGGCAGCCGACTACCTGGCCACCCTGCTGGGCATTGCGCAGACCCGCTTCGGTGTCGAAACCAACAAACCCGAGGCGATGGCGGCCTTGCGCGGCGCCGCCCGCCAGGCGCGCACCCCGGTCGAGATCCGTCCGCTGCCGACCCGCTACCCGGCCGGCGGCCAACCGCTGATGATCAAGAGCCTGAGCGGCCGCAACCTGGCGCCTGGCGCCCGGCCGGCCGATATCGGCGTGCTGGCGCTCAATGTCGCGACGCTGTATGCATTGGGCCGCGCGGTGTTCCACGGCGAGCCGCTGATCTCCCGCGTGCTGACGCTGACCGGGGGCTGCGAATACCCCGGTAACGTCGAGGTGCCGATCGGCTACCCGGTCAGCGCCCTGCGCGCGGTGGCCGGGGCCTTTGCCGAGGGCCAGATGATCCAGGTCGGCGGCCCGATGATGGGCCAGCCCCTGCCGGACCCCGCCGCCGCCATCAGCAAGACCAGCAGCTGCCTGATCTTCGGCGCCGAGCGCTACCTGCCGGCCGCCGAGCCCGCGGCCAGCTGCATTCGCTGCAACCGTTGCGTGGATGTCTGCCCGATGTCGCTCCGACCGCTGGATCTCTACAGCGCCGCCCAGAACCAGGACCAGCCCGGCCTGCAGGCACTGCGCCTGGACGACTGCATCGAATGCGGCAGCTGCAGCAGCACCTGCCCGAGCAACCTGCCGCTGCGCGACAGCTTCCGCCAGAGCAAGAGGGAGATGCGCCGATGAGCCTGGTCCAGCGCCCCACCCCGCACCGACTCCGCACCCTGATGCTGCTGGTCAGCCTGTGCCTGCTGCCGGGCACCGTCCTCTATGCCTGGCAGTTCGGCCCCGTGGTCTGGCTGCAGACCTTCTGGTGCGTGCTGCTGGCCCTGGGCTTCGAAGCCGGCCTGCTGCACCTGCGCGGGCAGGCTGTGCGCGAGGGCTTGAGCGACCTGAGCTGGCTGGTGTTCGGCCTGATCCTGGCCCGCGCCCTGCCGCTGCTGGTGCCGCTGTGGATGATGGCGGTGGCCAGCCTGGCCGCCCTCGCCCTCTGCAAGCACGGCAGCGGCGGCCTGGGCCGCAATCGCCTCAACCCCGCCATGGTGGGCCTGGGGATCATCGCCATCTGCTTCTACCAGCAACTCTACCCGGCGCCCGCCAACCAGGCACCCTGGACCCTCGATCTGGACGCCGGAGAGGTGCTGCTGCAGCAGTTGCAACTGGCGCCGCGCCTGAGCCTGGACGCCTTCGCCGGCGCCACCCAGCTGGCCCTCGGGGAATACAACCCGATCACCCCCAACCTGTCGGGATACGGCTATGTGGCGGGCGGTTTGATCCTGGCGGCCCTGCGGGTGATCCGCATCGAGATTCCCCTGGCGATGCTCGCCAGCACGGCCCTGCTGGCCCTGGCCGCCGGCCACAGCCTGCAGGAAAGCCTGTACAGCCTGAGCCTCGGCGGCTGCCTGTTCACCGCCTTCTTCATCGCCACCGATCCGGTCACCAGCCCCGACACCCGTGGCGGGCGCATCCTGTTCGGCGCCACCATCGGCGTGCTGACCGAACTGATTCGCGAGTTCGGCCTGTACGCCGACGGCCTGTGCTTCGCCGTCCTGGCCGCCAACCTGCTGGTGCCGCAGATCGACCGCCTGGTGCAACGCACGCAGCAGCCCTGGTATCACGAGCGCGCCGTGCTGGCCGGATAACCGCGCAGTGCAGGGTCGAGAATCTCGCGCCGCCTGCCGAGTCCATCCAGGCAGGGGCAGTCAGGCCATAACGCCACCTGCACAGCGGCACCGCCCGAGCCCCCTCCACCCGCTCGAGCCGGCCCGGGCTTGAAGGCAGCGATGCCCGTCACCTGGCCCGGGTATCATGCTGCTCAATCCAGGCCCCGCCTGCAATGGACGAGGCCTGTTCGTTTCTCCGTCCTGACGGACCCATCATGCCCAACCAGCCCGGCGAACGTGATCGACGAGTTGCAGATCGACCTGTTCCACGGTCTGGAACGACCCTACCCGCACGAACGCCTCCTGGCGGATATCAACCGGCTGGCCGGTCGGGATTTGCGTAGGGAGGACAACCTTTACCTGTCCACCAGTTCCGGGACAGACCATTCTGAGATTGACCGCAAGGATCGACTCCGCCCCGCTTTGGGCTGGCTACAACCGGGCAAAAGCTGTCACTTGTTGCCAGCAGAGTCAGCCCTAGGTTTCCCCCGACAGCATCAGTATCGTGATCTTTCCCCAATTGTTACGCGGCGTTTCATTGGGGTGAAATAGGTCCGTTGGTAGACGAGTAGGCTCTGAGTCTAGTTGTCAGACAATCAATTATCTCGTCAACCTTTTCGGCGTTTGCAAAGAATCTTGCAGGATACGCATTTGTATATCCAAACTCTATGTACTGCTCAATCTCTTCGCACAAGAAGTCGAGTCTTTCAGATAATTGCGGTTCTTTTGGTTGCACAATTTCTGTTGCGCTGTAAATTCCACATGCCTCTCTAAGCAGAAGAGAAGTCAACACTCTATTTGCGTGAGTGACGATTAAGTGTTGTTTCCTTTTCGCGGCCCTGTCAATTCCTTCAAGTTTTTCGGAGATCAGTCTCTCAATAACGCGTAAGTGCGTGACGGAGTTTATAACTTTGATCCCGGATACTGTAGGATTGAATATGGTCTTGTAAAAATTTCCGTCAAGGCTTTCGAAGAAACGTCCTCGCTTCCCTTTAAGCGTGGTAAGTATGGATGAGGACTTGGTTAGACAGGCAAGTCCGTCAAGGGCTTCATCAAGATCAATTACAATTGGCTCACGCGACCCAGTTTGGGCTGTTGTTCTAAGTAGTTGATATTGGTAACCTTCTACGGCAAGCTCCTTTGATAGCCTTATCTGCTCTGGGTGCTGAGAGGCGAAGTCTCGACCTAATACTCTGTTCTGGTGATTGTTGGCTTTTGTGATTGCCGTTGCAATTTCAGCATTTTCAGTGTCGTTGACTTTTATAAATCGCGCAGAGACTCTTATTTGGGATAGAGTGACATCTCGCCCTTCGACACTTCCTTTGAATATTTGCCCAATGGTACTTACCGTTTGAGCGCCATTGATAATGCTGACATTTGAAAACTTAAAGGTTCCCCTGGCCGTGTCTCTGCCAGCATTCCTGCGATGAGGCTGTATGTCGGACACTAGCAGTGTTATGCCGTTATTGTAATACCAGAACATCTCTGGGGCGCTGTTGGCTGTTTCCTTAATTGAAGCATTGACTTCGGTGTCACCTAGTAGATTTCGTATGTTTTTTGAGAACAGTCGAGTGCCATGAGATTCCCACCACTCAAGAATTTGGTCACCACTAACCTGCCCATAGAATGACAGGTACGGTTCTTTTTTTTGACCATAGTCCTCTATCTCAACGTCGTCTAGGTCGATACTCACATGTGTTCCTGCCTGCAGCCATTCAGTTAGGTCTTCGGCAGATACTAAGTGGACTTGGAATGGCAGTTCATCTTGTGAGAGTGTATCGGATGCAAGTGCTGCAGAGTTAAGCTCATCCTGCCAGAGTTGCATATCGCTAAGAATGGCTTCTGCAGCTCCTCTTTTCCCAGTGTGAGCCATGACGAAGAGGAATTTGTAATCCTGCGAGCTTAGACCTATGTCAATGTCAGGTGACATTACTTGAAGGACTTCATCGAATCTGTAGTACTCCTCAAGTTGCAGCTTCTCGCAAGCAAATTTAAATGCAACAAAATCGTCTTTTGTCCATGTCCCATTGCCCGCCTGGTTGAACTTGGACTGTACAATGACAACTACTTTTTCGTTATGGTTTACACATACCGCATCAATTCCGCCATCTTTTGAGCTATCGCAAACACTTTGACCTGCAATAGTTTCATCGACGGATGCTAAACTGTAAATTGAAAAGGCTGCAATGGCTCTACTAGCCATTTTAACCTCGTAGTCGGACATTTCTGGGGTGCATTCACGTTTATGTATGTAGTCCTGAAAACGTTCGCGAAGTGTTTTACCCAGTCGCTGGGCGACAATTTTCGAAGTGGCAGCAGCAGGGGTTGCATTGTCTTCTATTCGAATGTCTTTAATGAAGGCCATAAGCCAAGCTTCTCGTCCTTGTATTTAATGGGATGCCAGGTGCGCAATCATGGATGTTTTTCTTTCTAAAAGCTTTCCCGTTAGTGATGCGTAGGGTGTTTAATGCTAGCTTTGGGTTTTTTCTAATCCCAAATAGTTCTGCTTACGCCTATATTTAACCAGTCTACCAGCTACACACTACTAATACTCTCCGCCTGATTCCCCCCACAACCCGCCCATTCCAGATCATTTCGAAGTGCACCGTCTGCATGATCGAGGTGACCTCGCGTGGTGTCAGCAATGCCCAGCATAGATTGCCGGGGGCGCGTACCGAGCGGTAGCGCAGACTGGGGCAGTCCTGTTGTCTGGCTTCGGCGCCGAGGCGAGTGACTGGCTGTAGTCGTCCGGCGCATAGATGACGACGGAGCTGGGCAGGGTGGTGGCGTCGCGCAGGCCGGAATACCTAAGGGAATCTGCTCACGGGCCACCAGTTCCAGTCGGCCCAAAGAAAAGGGGGATAGATTTATTGGGATGGCTGGCCGGTTTGAGCCAGTCGCATGAGGCATGCTAAGGGTCGCTGGCCGCCTGTCACAACCGGCTGCCGGCCTTCCGCTGCGACTGATGGCATCGAGGCGCGGCCTGCCCTATAGCGCGACGGGAGCGCGCCCGCTCACTGCAATCGCGGAGGTCCGCCGCTTATGAATAGCGCTTGACCGCCTCCAGCCAGGCCGGATCGAGTCGGCTCTGCTGCGGCTCCAGGCCGCGCTGTTGCATGGCCTCGCGGTGGCTGTCGATCTCGCGCACCATCTGGCTCAGCTCGCCGCTGTTGCCGTCCAGCTGGTGCATCTGGATCAGGCCCAGGTGGTAGAAGCGCAAGAGCTTGAGCGCATGCTCATCGCCGGCCGCCACCCCGGCCTTGACCTGGTGCATCTGGTTGGTGATGCGCATCAGGCTGCGCTTCAGATGCCAGCCATACACCGCCGCCGCCATAAACGGCCGCGACCACAGGTGCAGGCGCACCAAGGCGAGGGTCAGGAGCAAGCCGACGAGCACGCCGGCCAGGTTCCACCTGAAGTTGTCGCCGCCGGGTGTGCCCAGCAGCTGGGTGCTGGCGGTGGCGCAGAGCATCGCCAACAGCAGGAACAGCGCCGCGATCAGCAGGGTGCTGCGGCGGGTCTGCCGGCGGTAGTGCTCGGGGTTCATGGGCTGGATTTCGAACATGTTGGACTCCCGGCGCGGTCAGGCTTCGACCGCGCTCCACTGTTTGCTCAGGCGCTTGTCCGACACCGCCATCCTGGTGCCCAACTGCTGGGCGAACAGCGAGACGCGGTACTCCTCGAGCATCCAGCGGTACAGCTGCAGGTTCGGATCGCGCTTGCCCTCCTGGCCGTGCTTGGCTAAACGGGCCTGGTATTGCTCCCAGCAGGCGGTGAGTTCGCCGGTCCACACCCGGTCGCGCTGCACCTGGCTGCCGACCTTGTCCAGGCGCTGTTCGATGGCCTTGAGGTAGCGCGGCAGCTCCTTGAGCCATTCGCCCGGGGTCTCGCGCACGAAGCCCGGGTAGACCAGATTGGCCAGCTGCTGCTTGATGTCGTTCAGAGTCATGGCCTGGGCCAGGTCGATCTTGCCCTTGAAGCGCTTCTGCAGGCCGTGCCAGAGCTTGAGGATCTCCAGGGCGAGCCTGGCCAGGCGCTCGGCGTGGGCGGTCCAGTCACCGCGCTTGCGCTCGGCCAGGGCCGCCAGGGCGGCGCCGTCGCGCGGCAGGCTGGCCTCGCCCTCGAGGATGCAGGCGTCCAGGCTGGCCAGGAGGATGTCCTCGACCAGCGCCTCGATACGCCCCAGCTCGCGGTGCAGCAGGCCCAGTTCGGTCAGCCCCGGCAGCTTGCCGCGCAGGAACTTGCCCTGCTCGGCCAGCTGCTGCAGCAACAGGCGCTGCAGGGCGCGGCGATGCTGGTAGTCGGCCTCGGCCTGGGTCGGGAAGCGCCCCTCCTTGACCACCCCGCCCTCCTCCACCAGGGCCGGGAACACGGTCATCGACAGACCGGCGATCTTCTGCTGGGTCTTCTCGGCGACCTGGGCGAAGGCCTTGGCCTCCACCGCCTTCGGCGCCTGGTCGGCCCGGGGGATGGCCAGGGCGGCCTGGCTGGCCTCGGCGAAGCGCGCGCACAGCTCGGCAAGCAGGCGGCCCTCGCCCAGCGACTTGCCACGGCTGTCGACCACCTCGATGTTCATCCGCAGGTGATCCTCCAGTTGCGCCTCGGCCTCGCTCCAGGCCTCCTCGCCGATGCGCACGCCGGTCATGCGCAGCAGCTCGCGGCCCAGGGCCTCGGGCAGCGAGCCCTGGGCGAAGGCGATCTTGGCCAGCGCCGCGCCGACGAAGTCCGGCACCGGCACGAAGTTCTTGCGCAGGGCCTTGGGCAGGTTGCGCACCAGGGCCACGCACTTGGCCTCCAGCAGACCGGGCACCAGCCACTGCAGGCGCTCGGCCGGCAGTTGCGGCAACAGCGGCGCCGGCACCCGCAGGGTGACGCCGTCGCGCGGGTGGTTGGGCTCGAAGTGGTAGGCCAGCGGCAGGCTCAGCTCGCCCAGCTGCAGGTTGTCGGGGTACTGCGCCGCGGTGACTTCCTTGGCGTCGCGCGCGAGCACATCCTCCTCGCGCATGATCAGCAGCTGCGGGTCCTGGGCGCTCTCGCGCTTGTACCAGCTGTCGAAGCTGGCGGTCTGGTAGATGTCCGCCGGCAGGCGTGCCTCGTAGAAGGCGAACAGGGTTTCCTCGTCGGCGAGGATGTCGCGCCGGCGCGCCTTGGCCTCCAGCGCGTCGAGCTGCTCGAGCAGTTGGCGGTTGGCGGAGAGGCACTTGGCCCGGCTGTGGATATCGCCGCCGACCAGGCCCTCGCGGATGAACAGCTCCCGCGACACCGGCGGATCGATCGGGCCGTAGTGCACCGGGCGGCGGCCGACCACGATCAGGCCATAGAGGCTGATCTGCTCGTAGGCCACCACCTGGCCGCGCTTCTTCTCCCAGTGCGGCTCCAGATGGTTCTTCTTGACCAGGTGCGGCGCCAGCGGCTCGAGCCAGTCCGGCTCGATCCTGGCCACCATGCGGGCGAACAGCTTGGTCGTTTCCACCAGCTCGGCGGCCATAAGCCACTGCGGGCGTTTGCGCCCCAGGCTCGAGGAGGGATGCACCCAGAAGCGCCGCTGGCGCGCGCCGAGGTAGTCGCCCTCCTCGGTCTTCTGGCCGATCTGGCTGAGCAGGCCGCTGAGGATGGCCTTGTGCACCTTGGCGTAGTCGGCCGCGCGCTGTTGAGCCTCGTCCTTGGCCGCCTGCGCGGGCGCACGGTTGGCGCCGTCAGCCTTGGTGGACAAGCCTGCGGCGTTGTCCACCCTGCCCTTGCTGCGCGCGTCTTCCGCCCTACGCTGGCCGGAACCCTGCGCCCTGCGGCTGTCGGCGAGGTTCAGCTCGCGGGCGATCAGCACCAGCTGGCGATGGGCGTCGCGCCACTCGCGCAGGCGCAGGTAGTTGAGGAAGTTCTTCCGGCACCAGTTGCGCAGGGCGTTGGAGCCCAGGGCCTGGCGCTGCTCCTCGAAGCCGCGCCACAGATTGATCAGCGCGGCGAAGTCCGAGTCGACGTCCTTCCACTGGGCGTGGGCCTGGTCGGCGGCCTGCTGGCGGTCGGCCGGGCGTTCGCGCACGTCCTGCACCGACAGCGCGCTGGCGATGATCAGCACCTCGTCCAGGCTGCCCTGCCTGGCGCCTTCGAGCACCATGCGGCCCAGGCGCGGGTCCACCGGCAGGCGTGCCAGCTGGCGCCCCAGGGGGGTCAGCTGGCCCTCGCGGCTGACCGCAGAGAGTTCCTGCAAGAGGTTGAAGCCGTCGCTGATGGCCTTGCCGTCCGGCGGCTCGATGAAGGGGAAGGCGTCGATCTCGCCGAGGCGCAGGTGCAGCATCTGCAGGATCACCGCCGCCAGGTTGGTGCGCAGGATCTCCGGGTCGGTGAACTCGGGCCGGCCGAGGAAATCCTCCTCGCTGTACAGGCGGATGCAGATACCCGGCTCGACCCGCCCGCAGCGGCCCTTGCGCTGGTTGGCGCTGGCCTGGCTGACGGCCTCGATGGGCAGGCGCTGGACCTTGGCGCGGTAGCTGTAGCGGCTGATGCGCGCGGTGCCGGAATCGATCACGTAGCGGATGCCCGGCACGGTCAGCGAGGTCTCGGCGACGTTGGTGGCCAGGACGATCTTGCGCCCGGGCATGGGCTGGAAGATCTTCTGCTGCTCGGCCGGGGTCAGGCGGGCGTACAGCGGCAACACCTCGGTGTGCTTGAGCTGGGCCTTGCGCAGCACCTCGGCGCAGTCGCGGATCTCCCGCTCGCCGGGCAGGAACACCAGCACGTCGCCGGGGCGCTTGCCCTCGCTGCGCTCGAAGGCGACCAGCTCGTCGAGGCTGGCGAGTATCGCCTGGTCGACCGAGAGATCCTCCTCGACCCGGTTGCCCTCCTCGTCCTGCTCGGCGGCCAGCGGCCGGTACCAGGTCTCCACCGGGTAGGTGCGTCCCGACACCTCCACCACCGGCGCCCCGCCGAAATGCCGGGAGAAACGCTCCAGGTCGATGGTGGCCGAGGTGATGATCAGCTTCAGATCCGGCCGGCGGGCCAGCAGGGTCTTCAGGTAACCCAGCAGGAAGTCGATGTTCAGGCTGCGCTCGTGGGCCTCGTCGACGATCAGGGTGTCGTACTTGTCGAGGAAGCGGTCGTGCTGGGTCTCGGCCAGCAGGATGCCATCGGTCATCAGCTTGATCAGGCTGCGCTCGTTGCTCTGGTCCTCGAAGCGCACCTGGTAGCCGACCAGTTCGCCCAGGGGCGTGCCGATCTCCTCGGCCACCCGGGTGGCCACGCTGCGCGCCGCCAGACGCCGGGGCTGGGTGTGGCCGATCAGGCCGTGCAGGCCGCGGCCCAGCTCCAGGCAGATCTTCGGCAGCTGGGTGGTCTTACCCGAGCCGGTCTCGCCGGCGATCACCACCACCTGGTGCTTGCTGATGGCGGCCTTGATCTCCTCGCGTTTGGCGGCGATGGGCAGCGCCTCGTCGTAGCGCATGGCCGGCACGCTGAGCCGGCGCGCCTCGACCTTGGCGGCGGAGGCCTGGAAGCGCTCCAGCCACTGCGCCAGCTTGGCCGCATCCGGCGCCGGCTGAGGCGCCCCCGCCTGCTTGCGCAGCTCGTGCAGCTGGCGGCGCAGGCGGTGGCGGTCGACGATCAGGGTCTGATCGAGGTTGTGCAGCAGCTGGTCGAAGGCGGGTAGCGAGTCGGTCATCGGGCAATAGAGGCGAGATTCGAAAGGCGGGGATTGTCGCAGATTTCCCCAGGGCTTGCGCCCGATGCCGCGCAGCCGCTAGCACCGCGCGCAACCGTCAGCTAGAAGTCGTCGGCGCGATACACCTCCTCGCCACCGAGCAGGGTCCAGAGCACCCGGGTCTTGCCGAGTTGCGCGAGCGGCAGCTGGAAGATGTCACGGTCCAGCACCACCAGGTCGGCCTGCTTGCCCACCTCCAGAGAGCCGGTGTCCTGCTCCTGGCGCAGGCTGTAGGCGGCATCCAGGGTGTAGGCGCGCACAGCCGCCTCCAGGCTGGGCAGGCTGCGCTCGCCCAGGCTCAGGGCATTGTGCATGATGCCCAGGGGCGACAGCGGGTTGACGTCCCAGTCGGAGCTCAGGGTGACCCGCGCGCCGCTGTCATGCAGCTGGCCCAGCGGCAGCAGTCGATAGGCGCGCTGACCGATCAGCGGCTCGTTGTCCTTGAGCAAAGACGGCGCGAAGTAACGGCTCGGCTGGAAATCGGCGGTGACGTTCAGCTGCCGGAAACGCGGCAGGTCGGCCTGATCCACCAGCTCGACGTGGGTCAGGCGGTGCCGCCCCTGGCCGCCGCCGGCCTCGATGGCGTCCAGGGCATCGCCCACCGCCTGGTCGCCGATGGCATGGATATGCATATCGAAGCCTGCCTCGGACAGCTCGCCGACATAGCGGCGCAGCCGCTCGGGACCGAAGTAGTACAGCCCCTTGCGGTCGACCCCCGGCAGGCTCTCGCGGTAGGGCTGCTGCAGCCGTGCGGTGGTGTTGTGGATGATGCCGTCGACATAGAACTTGATCTGGTTGACCCGCAGCAGGCTGTGCTCGTCGCCGGGTCGATACAGGGACTTGAGTTCGGCCAGCTGCTGCTCGTCGTCCAGCGACGGGTAGGCCCACAGGCCCAGGGCGGTGCGCGCCTTCAGTTCGTCGCGTTCGGCGGCCTTCTGCCAGGCCTCGAGATGGCCCCGGCGCCAGAACACCCGGGCATCGGCCACCGAGGTGATGCCGTTCTTCGCCAGTTCGTCCTGGCCGGCCAGCACCGCCTGGTAATAGACCTCTGCGAGCGCCCTGGACGGCGGCAGGGCCTGGTCCAGCGCCAGGTCGCCGGCATTGTCCAGCACCAACCCGGTGGGCCGGCCGTCCTCGTCGCGCATGATCACGCCGCCGACCGGATCGGGGGTGTCGGCATCGATGCCGGCCAGCTCCAGGCCCTTGGAGTTGAGCCAGTAGGAGTGCGAGGTCTCCTCCATCAGAGTCACCGGACGGTCCGCCACCACGGCGTCGAGCAGGTCGCGCGGGGCTTCGTCCTCCTCCAGCAGGGTATGCAGGGCGAAGCCCCAACCCACCAGCCAGTCGCCCTCGTCCTCGGCATTGCAGCCCTCCAGCTGCTCCAGCCACTGCTCCACCCCATCCCCGGGGCTGAGGGTGCAATCGCCCTGGGCCTCCGAGGAGGCATCCAGCACATGAGCGTGGGTATCCTGGAAACCCGGCAGCACCAGGCGTCCCTGCAGGTCGACCCGCTCGGTCTGCGCGTCGACATAGGCCTGCAGCGCCTGGCCATCGCCCACGGCGAGAATCCGCCCGTCCTCGGCGATGGCCAGGGCGCTGGCCCAGGGCTGCTGCTCGTTCACCGTGTAGATCTTGCCGTTGTGCAACAGCGTGGCCGCCGGCGCGGCGGCCTGCAGGGCGGAACTGGCCAGCATCAGCAGGCCGGTAAGACTCAGGGCAACTCTCATATAAACCTCATCTATCGATTCCAGCGGGACCTCCGGCCCCGCCGCTTACTCCAGGTAACGTGGGTAACTGTGTTTGGCCGCCTCGGCATAGGCCAGGTCGACATCCAGGGTGACGAAGGGGGTGTTGGCGCTGGTGGTGGCCAGCACCGTGCCGTCCGGGTCGATCACCCAGCCCATGCCCGCCATGCCCGGGGTCGCCCCCTCGGGACGATACTGGTTGGACGACAAGCAATAGGCGCCGGCGACTATCGCCGCGGTGCGCCCCGCCGCCAGCCAGGCATCGTTACCCAAGGCCGGCGTGGCACGGGGCATACAGAGCACATGGGCCTGCTGCCGGCCATAGTCGCGGGCATGCTCGAGAAACCACAACTCCGAACAGATCAGGCTGCCGACCCGGCAGCTCGCCGGCCCGACGCAGGCGAAGTCGCCCTTGCCGGGGCTGTACCAACTGGACTCCCAATAGCCCTCCTCGGCGGGCAGGTGAAACTTGTCGCGGTCATCCACCAGCCCCGCCTCGGCACTCCAGTGAAAGGCGCGGTTCAGCCGAGCACCTTGCTTGTCGACGAACGGGCGAGTGGCGAACAACGTCAACCCTGGCAACTCGGCCAGGCGCTGCAACGCATCCAGATGCCGCCGCACCGACAGCGCCCAGCGTTCGGCGTCGACCTGCGGCGCAGCCGCCAGCCAGTCATCGAAGGGCATTTCCGGCAGCAACAGCAGCTCGCTGCCGGCCAGGCGGCAATGCTCGAGCAGCGCCTGCAGCTGCGCGGCCAAGGCCTCGGGACGGCTGTCCCACTGACAGACTGTCACCCTCATGGTGCCCCCCTCACAGCGCCGGTTGATGCCCGGTCACGCAGTGGATGCCGCCACCGCCCGCCGCCACCGCATCGATGTTCAGCTGCACGATCTCGCGCTGCGGGTAGAGCCGCGCGAGCAAGTCGCGGGCGTAGGCGTCGGCGGCGGCATCGCCGAACTGCGGCACCAGCACCGCGCCGTTGATGGGGAAGTAGTTGATATAGCCCGGGGCGAAGCTCGGGTTGTTCTGGGTGAACTTGTTGCGCCGCCATTTCCGCGGTGGCGGCAGGGTATGGACCTGCAGCTTGTTGCCGTCGGCATCGGTGGCGCTGCGCAGGATTTCCAGGTGCCGGCGGGTTATCGGGTACTCGTAGGAACTCGGATCGTTGTCCAGCTGCGCGACCACCACCCCCGGCTCGGCGAAGCGTGCATAGAAGTCGACGTGGCCATCGGTGATGTCCTTGCCCTTGATGCCCGGCAGCCAGATGATCTTGCGCAGGCCGAGCATGGCCTTGAGCTCGGCCTCGACCTCGCCCTTGCTCATGCCCGGGTTGCGGTTGGCGTTGATCCAGCTGCTCTCGGTCATGATCCCGGTGCCCCGGCCGTCCACCTCGATGCCGCCGTCCTCCCCGGTCAGCTGGCTGCGGATATAGCTGGCGCCGGCCTCGTAGCTGAGTTCGCTGGCGACGTAGGCATCGTTGGCGTGCCGCTGCTTGTTGCCCCAGCCGTTGAAGTTGAAGTCCACCAGGCCCAGGCCGCCCTGGCCGTCGACCACGAAGCAGCCGCCGGTGTCGCGCATCCAGATGTCGTCCAGCGGCACGACCTTGAAACGGGTGTTATGGGTACCGCACTTGCGCTGGGCCAGACTCAGCTGGTTGGCGCGGCAGAGCACCGTGACCGGCTGATAGCGGGCGATGGTCCTGGCGATCAGACCGATGCAGTTCTGCACATCGCCGGTGAAATCCTGGTAGATCGCCGACTGGGCGCCGAAGGCGACGAAGGCCCGGGCCTGCGGGCCGTTCTCGTCCGGCATGTACCAGCTGCCGTCCAGGGCCGCCCGTGCCCGCGCGGCATTCAGCCCCAGGCCCAGGCTGGTCACCGCGCCGAGCCCGGCCACGACGGAAAACTGCTTGATGAAGTCACGACGTGTCGACATGCGTTTATCCCTCTCGCGAGTAGTACGTGGGTTGTCCCGCGCTGGCCCAGGCCCGTTTCTGGCCAGCGCGGCGCCTGCATGAGCACGGGGCGACCGGCCGGGCGTCACTGGGCAGCCGCGGTGGTGCCGGTGGCGGTCTTGAAGTTGGTCCAGGTGCGCATGCGCGCACGCATGTCGCGCTGCGGGATGTCCTTGCCGGGGAACAGCCGCGCGTAACTGGCCTCGCTCGGGTAGATGTCCGGGTTGTCGCGCATCTGCGGATCGACGGCGGCACGCGCCTTGGCGTTGGAGGTGGGGTAGCCGGTGAAGTTGGAGATGGCCGCCATGTTCTCCGGGCGCATGACGAAGTTGATGAAGGCGTAGGCGTACTCCGGATGCTTGGCGTCCACGGGGATCGCCATGGTGTCCATCCATACCGCGGAGCCCTCGCTGGGGATGCGGTACTGGAAGTCCACCTGCTTGCCGGCGGCGTCTGCCGTGCGTTGGGCCTGGGTCATGTCGCCGCTGTAGCCGAGCGACAGACAGAGGTTGCCGTTGACCAGATCGGTGACCGGCTGCGACTGCAGCTTGGTCACATAGGGGCGCAGCTGCATCAGCAGGGCTTGCGCCGCCTCCAGGTCCTCAGGCTTGGCGCTGCGCGGGTCGCGCCCCAGGTAGTGCAGCGCCACCGCCAGCACTTCGTCGGGGGAGTCGATCAGGGAGATCCCGCAGTCGGCGAACCTGGCCGCCAGCTCCGGCTTGAACAACATATCCAGACTGTTCACCGGCGCGCCCGGCGCCCGCTGGCGGATCATCTCGGCGTTGTAGGTCAGGCCGACCGTGCCCCAGGTGTAAGGCACCGTGGCCTCGCGGGAGTTGGGGTACTGCGCGTGCAGCGCCCGCAGGCCCGGCTCGATGTCGTCCAGTTCGGTCAGCTTGGCCTTGTCCAGCGACTGCAGGGCGCCGGCGCGCATCAGGCGTTCGGCCACTGTGTCGCCGGGGAAGATCAGGTCGTAGCCGCTGCCGCCGGACATCATCTTGGCTTCCAGCGTTTCGCTGCTGTCCATCACGTCGTAGACCACGCGAATACCGGTCTCGGCGGTGAACGTGGTCAGGGTGTCCTCGGCGAAGTAGTCCGCCCAGTTGTACAGGTGCAGCACCTTCTCCTCGGCCAGCAGCGGCTGGGTCAGCAGCCCCAGGCCCAAGGCCAACGCGGCCAGTGGTGTGCTGTGCTTATTCATCCAGAACTCCTCGCGCCGTCCAGCGCACATGGGTTTGACGACCGTCCAGGCCCAGCAGGGGCCCGTACATTTCCGGGCGGCGATCGCGGTAGATGCCCCAGGTCAGGCGCTCTTCGCGCATGGCCGGCAGATCCAGGGTCTGCACCAGCACGCCGGTCGAATCGCGGTCGGCCTCGACCAGCTTCTTGCCCTTGTGATCGGTGATGAACGACGAGCCGTAGAAACTCATCGCCAGCTCGGGGTCGTTGCTCGCCACCTCGCGGCCGACGCGGTTGGCGGCGACCACCGGCAGGATGTTGGCGGCGGCATGGCCGCGCATGCACATCTGCCAGTGATCGCGCGAGTCCAGCGTACCGACGCCCGACGTAGCGACGCCCGGTTCGGAGCCGATGGCGGTGGGGAACAGCAGCACCTCGGCGCCCTGCAGGGCCAGGCAACGGGCGGTCTCGGGGAACCACTGGTCCCAGCAGATGCCCACCCCGAGGCAACCGAAGGCGGTGTCCCAGACCCGGAAACCGGTGTCGCCGGGGCTGAAATACTCCTTCTCCTGATAGCCGATGGCGTTGGGAATGTGGGTCTTGCGGTAGACACCGAGCAAGCGACCGTCGGCGTCGGCCACGCTCAGCGAATTGAAATAGGCATTGCCGGCCTTCTCGAACCAGGACAGCGGCAAGACCACGCCCAGCTCCCTGGCCAGGGCGGCGAAGCGTTTGAGCACCCGGCTGTTGCCGTACTCCTCGGCCAGCGCCAGGTGCTTGTGGTCCTGCTCGATGCAGAAATAGGGCGTGGCGAACAGCTCCTGCAGCAGGATCACCTGGGCGCCCTGGGCGGCCGCCTGGCGCACCAGCTGCTCGGCCTGGTCGAGATTGCGCCCGAGCTCCCAGCTGCAGGCGAACTGGGTGGTGGCGATGCACAGCTTGCTCATGCCCCTCACCCCTTCAGCGGCCAGGCCGGCTGTTGCTGGGTGATGCAGTGCACCCCGCCGCCGCCATGGGCCAGGTGGTCGATCCGCACCGGCACCACTTCGCGGCCCGGGAAGGCCATGGCCAGCGTCTCGGCGGCCACCCGATCGGCGGCGATGCCGTAGGCCGGCATGATCACGGCGCCGTTGGCGATGTAGAAGTTGGTGTAGGAGGCGCAGAACACCTCGGCCGCGCTGTCCACCGCATCGCTGGCCTCAAACAGCTCGAGCAGCTCGAACCGGCGACCGCGGGCATCGCTGGCCAGCTCCAGGGCGCGGCGATTCTCGCGCACCACCTCGGCATAGGTCGAGGACTGGTCATGGGTGGCATCCACCAACAGCGCACCGGGGCGGGCGAAGGCGCAGACGCCGTCGACGTGGCCGTCGGTCATGTCGCCGGTGACATGGTCGGGATCGCCCGGCAGCCAGATGGTCTTCTTCACCCCGAGCAGGCGGGCGAAGATGGCCTCCATCTCGGCCTTGCTCAGGCCCGGGTTGCGGTTGGGATTGAGCAGCACCGACTCGGTGGTGATCAGGGTGCCCTCGCCGTCCACGTGGATGGCGCCGCCCTCGTTGGCCAGCGGCGTGCCGAAGCACTCCAGCCCCAGGCCGTTGAGCACGCGCCGGGCCAGGCTCTCGTCCAGGTCATGGGCCGACTTGCCGCCCCAGGCATTGAAACGCCAGCTGACCCCGGCCAGGCCCAGCTGCGGGTGGCAGACGAAGCTCGGCCCGCTGTCGCGGCACCAGCTGTCGTTGACCGCCAGCTCGACCAGTTCGACGCCCGGCCCGCACAGCGTCCGGGCGGACGCCAGGGCGCTGGGGTCGACCACCAGCCTGACCGGCTCGAAGCGGGCGATGGCGTTGGCCACCCGGGCGAAGTCGGCCTGCACCTGGGCCAGGGTCACCCCCCAGGTGTTCTCCCAGAGCGCCTGGTTATGCGGCCAGACCATCCAGGTAGCGGCGTGCCGAACCCATTCGGCCGGCATGTACCAGGCGTTCTGCTGCGTGTCGTTCTGTTGCATGACGAGTGCCTTTCAGTTAAGTAGTTGTTATCACTGAAAACCGCCAAAGCGGCCATGACACCCATGCTAGGCCTCTAAAAATCACAGAACAAACGATGGATTTTGCCCACAAATGATTAGCAGGACTTATCAAACATGCTCAAGCACTGGCCGCCGCTGAACGCCCTGCGCGGCTTCGAAGCCGCCGCCCGCCTGGGCAGCTTCCACAAGGCCGCCGAAGAACTGCACCTCACCCAGTCGGCCATCAGCCAGCAGATCCGCAGCCTGGAAGGCTATCTGGAACAGCCGCTGTTCCATCGCAGCGGCCGCAGCGTCAGCCTGACCGACGCCGGCTACGACCTGCTCAGCACCACCCAGTCGCTGCTGCAACAACTGGCCGTGGGCATTCGCCGTCTGGAGCAGTACCGCAAGCCCAACCAGCTGGTGGTCAACACCACGCCGGCCTTCGCCCGCCACTGGCTGCTGCCGCGCCTGGGCGATTTCCAGCGCCGCCACCCCGAGATCGATCTGTGGCTGTTCACCACCGACGAGCCGCCGGACATGGCCAGCCAGACCATCGACATCGCCGTGCGCGACGACATCGCCGCCCAGGCCGAGTGCAGCTTCCAGGTGCTGCTGCGCGATCGCCTCTACCCGGCCTGCCACCCCAGGCTGCTGGAGATGCCGGCCGCCGCGCGCAACACCCTGCACGGCGAGCGGGAGATGGACTGGAGCCACTGGGCGGTGGAGGCCGGCATCGATGTCGGCCAGCAGGGCCACGGTTTGAACTTCTCCGACCCCGGCCTGCTGCTGGACGCCGCCTGCCAGGGCCTGGGCATCGCCCTGGTCAGCCAGTTGCTGGCCGCGCAGGCCCAAGCCGGCGGCCTGCTGCAGCCCTTGGCCGAGCAGCGCGTGCGCGGCCCCAGCTGGGCCTGGCTGATCCACCGCGACAGCGAGAGCAGCCCGCTGACCCGCGGCTTCTGCGCCTGGCTGCGCGGCGCCCTGGGGGAAAACACCGGCGCATAAAAAACGCCACCCGAGGGTGGCGTTCTGCAGCCGGCGACATGGCGAGTCAGCTGGCCTTCTTCAGCTTCTGCAGCTCCTCGTCGCGCAGCTCGCGGCGCAGGATCTTGCCGACGTTGGTGGTCGGCAGCACGTCGCGGAACTCCACGGCCTTGGGCACCTTGTAGCCGGTGACGTTGGCGCGCATGTGCTCCATGACCTGCTCCTTGGTCAGGGTCACGCCGGGCTTGGCCACCACGAACAGCTTGATCGCCTCGCCGGACTTCTCGTCCGGCACGCCGATGGCCGCGCACTGCAGCACGCCCGGCAGGGTCGCCAGCACATCCTCCAGCTCGTTGGGGTAGACGTTGAAACCGGACACCAGAATCATGTCCTTCTTGCGGTCGACGATGCGCATATAGCCGTCTTCCTGGATCAGCGCGATGTCGCCGGTCTTCAGCCAGCCCTCGGCATCGAGGATCTCGTCGGTGGCCTCCTGGCGCTGCCAGTAGCCCTTCATCACCTGCGGGCCCTTGACGCACAGCTCGCCCACCGAGCCCAGCGGCAGCTCGTTGCCGGCCTCGTCGATGACCTTGCACAGGGTCGAGGGCACCGGAATGCCGATGGTGCCCATCTGGATGTTGGCGATCGGATTGACCGAGGCCACCGGGCTGGTCTCGGTCATGCCGAAGCCCTCGCACACCGGGCTGCCGGTGACCTGGGTCCAGCGCTCGGCGGTGGCCAGTTGCAAGGCCATGCCGCCGGACAGGGTGATCTTCAGCGAGGAGAAATCCAGCTTCTGGAACTCTTCGTTGTTGCACAGGGCGACGAACAGGGTGTTGAGACCGACGAAGCCGCTGAAGCGGTACTTGGACAGGTCCTTGACCATGGCCGGCAGGTCCCGCGGGTTGGTGATCAGCACGTTGTGATTGCCGATCAGCATCATCGCCATGCAATGGAAGGTGAAGGCGTAGATGTGATACAGCGGCAGCGGCGCGACGATGATCTCGCGGCCCTCGTCCAGGTTCGCGGCCATCATGGCGCGGGCCTGCAGCATGTTGGCCACCAGGTTGCGGTGGGTCAGCATCGCGCCCTTGGCCACGCCCGTGGTGCCGCCGGTGTACTGCAGCACGGCGAGCTCGCCACTGCCCGGACTGGCCTCCGCGACCGGTCGGCCGCGGCCCTGGGCCAGGGCGTCGGTGAGCTTGACGGCGTGCGGCAGCTTGTAGGCCGGCACCATCTTCTTCACGTACTTGACCACGCTATTGACCAGCAGGCGCTTGAGCGGTGCCAGCATGTCGCCGACCTCGGTGACGATGACCGTCTTCACCCCGGTCTTGGGCACCACCTGCTCGGCCAGGTGGGCCATGTTGGCCAGGCACACCAGCGCCTTGGCGCCGGAGTCGTTGAACTGGTGTTCCATCTCCCGGGCGGTGTACAGCGGGTTGGTGTTGACCACCACCAGGCCGGCGCGCATGGCGCCGAACACCACCACCGGATACTGCAGCAGGTTGGGCAGCTGCACGGCGATGCGATCGCCCGGCTTGAGGTCGGTGTGCTGCTGCAGGTAGGCGGCGAAGGCACCCGATAGCTGGTACAGCTCGCCGTAGCTGAGGGTCTTGCCGAGATTGCTGAAGGCGGGCTTGTCGGCGAAGCGTTGGCAGGACTGTTTCAGTACCGCCTGAATATTCGGGTACTGATCCGGATCGATCTCGGCAGCAATCCCAACGGGATACTTGTCCTTCCAGAAGTTATCGGTCATGGAAGCCCACTCCTAAGCAACAGCTGATCTTCACCGCGCGAGGACGGTGGTTTGTTGTGTGTGTTTGCCTACTTTAGACCCTGTCCGAGCGGCCAAAAGCGGGCCGAGAGTAGCAGCTTTGCCGGAGGCCGCCTAGCACTAAACAAGGGCTAAACGGTCACCAGTGAAACCGTACAGGCAAATACGGTCATATTCCGGCCCGATTGTCGGACAGCCCGGCAGCCGCTCGATCACCCGAGCAAACGGACGGACCGGCCGCCCGGAACGGCAATTGAAGATAGACGGACGAACGCGCAGCCCCGTGACACGGGCGCGCCGGATGGGGGCGACAGCGCCCCCGGCAGGGAGTCAGGCGATGTCGCGCAGCTCGCGACGGAGGATCTTGCCGACCGGGGTCATCGGCAAGGTCTCCTTGAAGACGATGTGCTTGGGCACCTTGTAGCCGGTGAAGTTCTCCTTGCAGTAGGCCTCGAGCTCCTCGACGCTGAGGCCGCCATCTCGCGGCACCACGAACAGCTTGACCACCTCGCCGGACTTCTCGTCCGGCACGCCGATGGCGGCGCAGTTGGCCACCTTGGGGTGGGCCATGACCACATCCTCGATCTCGTTGGGGTACACGTTGAAGCCGGAGACGATGATCATGTCCTTCTTGCGGTCGACGATGCGCACATGGCCGTCCGGGTCGATCACCGCGATGTCGCCGGTCTTGAACCAGCCCTCGGCGTCGAGCACCTCGGCGGTGGCCTCCGGCCGCTGCCAGTAGCCCTTCATCACCTGCGGCCCCTGGATGCACAGCTCGCCGCGCTCGCCCAGCCCCAGCTCGTTGCCCGCATCGTCGATCACCTTGAACGCCGTCCCCGGCAGCGGCACGCCCACCGAGCCCAGGCGTGCCAGCTTGCCGTAGGCATTGGTGCTGGCCACCGGCGAGGTCTCGGTGAGGCCGTACCCCTCCACCACCGGACAGCCGGTGATGGCCTGCCAGCGCTCGGCGGTGGCCTTGACCAGGGCGGTGCCACCGGAGTTGGTGACCTTGAGGCGGGAGAAGTCGAGGTTCTTGAACTCGGGGTGGTCCATCAACGCGACGAACAGGGTGTTGAGTCCCAGCAGCGCGGAGAATTTCCACTTGCCCAGCTCCTTGATAAAGCCGGAGATGTCCCGCGGATTGGTGATCAGCACATTGTGGTTGCCGTTGACCATCATGCACATGCAGTTCGCGGTGAAGGCATAGATGTGGTAGAGCGGCAGCGGCGCGATCATGATCTCCTGGGCCTGTTTCATCAGCGGCGTGCCGTCTTCATCCAGCTGGGACAGGCAGGCATCGATCTGCAGCATGTTGGCCACCAGATTGCCGTGGGTCAGCATGGCGCCCTTGGCCACCCCGGTGGTGCCGCCGGTGTACTGCAGCACGGCGATGTCGTCATGGCCGACCTTGACCGGCTTGAGCTCGTAGCCGTGACCCTGCTTGAGCGCCTGCTTGAACGGCACCGCCTGGGGCAGCTGGTAGTCGGGCACCAGCTTCTTGACCCGCTTCACCATTGTGTTGACCAGCCAGCCCTTGGGGCCCGACAGCAGATCGCCCATCTTCGCCTCGATCAGGTAGTCGATCTGGGTGTCGGGCAGTACCTCCTGCACCAGCTTGCCGAACATGTTGAGGTAGACCAGGGCGCGCACGCCGGCGTCCTTGAACTGGTGGCGCATCTCCCGGGCGGTGTACAGCGGATTGGTATTGACCACGATCAGCCCGGCACGCATGGCGCCGAACACGGCGATCGGGTACTGCAGGACGTTGGGCATCTGCACGGCGATGCGCTCGCCCGGCTGCAGGTCGGTGTGCTTCTGCAGGTAACCGGCGAAGGCGGCGGACAACCGATCCAGCTCGGCGTAGCTCAGGGTCACGCCCAGATTGCTGAAAGCCGGACGGTCGGCGAATTTCTTGCACGAGCGCTCGAACACCTCCACCACCGACTTGTAGGCGTCCAGGTCGATGCCGTTGGGCACGCCGGCAGGGCGCTTGTCGCTCCAGAAATCAGGCTGCATTGTTGTTATTCCCCTTCCCCAGATGGATTCCCCGCCGAGCGGGCCATGGCCGGAGGCCGGCCACGGCGTGCCAGGCACTCAGCCGACGTTAGCAGCTATGGTTCGGGGCGCAAACACTTGCACGGGCGTCATTGACCGCGTGAATCTTCCATCCGCGGATCGACTGGGAAAGCCCGCCCCCTGCCTCTACAATGCCCGACTCCCGCCGGCTCAAGGACTCGCCATGCACCACGAAGCATTCTGGCTCAACAGCAGCGATGCGACCCCGCTGTACGTGAACCGCTGGTTCTGCGCACAGCCGGCCAAGGCAGTGGTCATGCTGGCCCACGGCATGGCCGAGCACAGCGGCCGCTACGCCCGCCTGGGCGCTGCGCTGGCCGCCGCCGGCTACGAGCTGTTCGCCCACGACCAGCGCGGCCACGGCCAGACCGCCCGCCACGGACGGCTCGGCCACTATGCCGACGAGGACGGCTGGAACCTGGCGGTCGGCGACCTGGCCTGCCTCAACCACCATATCCGCCAGCACCACCCCCACGCACCGATCTTCCTGCTCGGCCACAGCATGGGCAGCTACATCGGCCAGGCCTACCTGATGCGCCACAGCAGCAGCCTGCACGGGGCGATCCTCTCCGGCTCCAATTACCAACCGGTCTGGCTCTACCGCGCGGCCCGCCTGGTCGCCCGCCTCGAACGCTGGCGCCAGGGCCCCCACGGCCACAGCAAGCTGATCGACCTGCTGTCCTTCGGCTCGTTCAACCAGGCCTTCAAGCCCAACCGCACCCCTTTCGACTGGCTCAGCCGCGACCCGCAGGAGGTCGACCGCTATATCGACGACCCGCTGTGCGGCTTCCTCTGCACCAACCAACTGTGGCTCGACCTGCTCGCCGGCCTGCAACAGATCACCCCGCCGCGGCAGCTGACCCAGATCGACGGCCAGCTGCCGCTGCTGGTGATCGGCGGTGCCCGCGACCCGGTCAGCGCCGGCAAGCGCCTGCAGCACCTGGCCGACGCCCTGCGCCGGGCCGGCCTCGAGCAGGTGCACCTGAAAATCTACCCGGACGCCCGCCACGAGCTGCTCAACGAGAGCAATCGCGACGAGGTGACCGCCTACCTGATCGGCTGGCTGGACGAGGCCCTGGCCCGCAGCCGCCAACGCCCCCGGACCGCCAAGGAGC
Source organism: Pseudomonas sp. MBLB4123 (assembly GCF_051904775.1). Classification (NCBI taxonomy): domain Bacteria; kingdom Pseudomonadati; phylum Pseudomonadota; class Gammaproteobacteria; order Pseudomonadales; family Pseudomonadaceae; genus Pseudomonas; species Pseudomonas sp. MBLB4123. The sequence continues at coordinate 272,514 of NZ_CP196711.1, read as the reverse complement.
CCCTATGAGCCAGACCAGCAACACTCCCTACGAAGCCCTCGAAGTCGGCCAGACCGCCAGCTACAGCAAGACCGTCGAGGAGCGTGACATCCAGCTGTTCGCGGCGATGTCCGGCGACCGCAACCCGGTGCACCTGGATGCCGAGTACGCCGCCGCCACCATGTTCAAGGAACGCATCGCCCACGGCATGTTCAGCGGCGCCCTGATCAGCGCCGCGGTGGCCTGCGAACTGCCCGGCCCCGGCACCATCTACCTGGGCCAGCAGATGCGTTTCACCGCCCCGGTGAAGCTCGGCGATACCCTCACCGTGCGCCTGGAAATCCTCGAGAAGCTGCCGAAGTTCCGCGTGCGCATCGCCACCCGGGTGTTCAACCAGAACGACGAGCTGGTGGTCGACGGCGAGGCCGAGATCCTCGCCCCGCGCAAGCAGCAGACCGTGCAACTGACCGAACTGCCGCCGATCAGCATCGGCTGAGCACCGCGGCCCGGACGCCGATCGAGCGCACCGGGCCGCGCCGCCGGCGCGTCAAACCGGCGCTTTACCCTTCCCGAACCGCCCCTCTCTCCCTGGAGAACCCCCATGTCCCTGTCCATGTACCACGCCTCCATTCCGGTCTTCGTCCGCCAGCTGAACAACCTGTCGACCATCCTCGGCCTCGCCGCCACCGACGCCGAGGCGCGCAAGATCGAGCCGAGCGTGCTGCTCAACGCACGCCTGGCACCCGACATGTTCCCCCTGGTACGCCAGGTGCAAATCGCCTGCGACGGCGCCAAGGCCGGCGTCGCCCTGCTGGCCGGGGTCGAGGCCCCCAGCCATGCCGACGACGAGACCAGCTTCGCCGAACTGCAGGCACGCATCGACAAGACCCTGGCGTTCATCCAGGCCGTGAGCCCCGAGCAACTCGACGGCAGCGAGGCGCGCACCGTGACCCTCAAGCGCCGCGACAAGGAAACCCGGTTCCAGGGCCAGGCCTTCCTCCTCGACCATGTGCTGCCCAACTTCTATTTCCACTACACCACCGCCTACGCCATCCTGCGCCACAACGGCGTCGCCGTCGGCAAGCGCGACTTCCTCGGCACCCGCTGAGCCGCACGGGCGGCGACCGGCCCCGGCCGGTCGCCGCCTCCCATGCCCCGATTGCCCGAGCGCACGAGCGCCGCTCGGCGAGCGCTTCGCGCTTGCGCCGATAATTAATTAATCTAATAATTAATTATCGCGACAACCCGGAGCCCGCCATGCCCCGTCCCCGCCCACCCGGCCGCCCCAGCGGCGACTCGGCCCTGCAGCGCGAACGCCTGCTCGACGCCGCGGTACAGGCCTTCGCCCACGCCGGCATCGAGGCCAGCAGCCTGCGCGGCATCGCCGCGCAGGCCGGGGTCACCCCCGCGCTGATCAACTACTACTTCGGCACCAAGCAGCGCCTGGTCGAGGCCATGGTCGAGGAGCGCTTCCTGCCGCTCATCCGTGGAGTCGCCGAGGAGCTGCAACAGGCCGGCGACGAACCCCGCGAGCTGGTCGAACGCTTCGTCCGCGGCCTGAGCGCGATAGTGGTCGAGCACCCCTGGATTCCACCGCTGTGGGTGCGCGAGATCCTCTGTGAAGGCGGCCAGCTGCGCGCCCTGCTGATCGGCCGCATCGCCCCGCTGATCCCCCTGCTGCTGGCCCAGCGTTTCGCCGCCGCCCAGGCCCGCGGCGCCCTCAACCCGGACCTGGACCCACGCCTGCTGGTGGTCTCGCTGATCGGCCTGACCATGCTGCCCTACGCCGCCGCGCCGCTGTGGCGGGGCATCTTCGCCAACCCGCAGATCGGCGACGAGACGCTGGTCGCCCACACCCTGGCCCTGCTCGAACGGGGCATGGAGGTCTGAGATGCGCCGGATACTGCCTTGCCTGTTGCTGCTTGTCGGCCTCGCCGGCTGCGAGCCCCCAGGGGATACGCCCCTGCTCGGCACCCTGGAATGGGACCGCATCGGCCTGCCCGCCGAGGCCTCGGAACCCATCCTGCGCTGGCACGTCGTCGAGGGCGAGCGGGTCGAGGCCGGCCAGTTGCTGCTCGAACTCGACCCGCGGCGCCAGGACGCCGACATCGACCAGGCCCGTGCCGAGGTGACCCTGGCCGAAGCGCGACTGCGCGAGCTGAGCAATGGCACGCGGGTGGAGACCCTGGAGGCGGCCCAGGCGACCCTGGCGCGCGAGCGCGCCACGCAGTTCGAGGCCGAGCGCGGCTTCCAGCGCATCGCCACCCTGCACCGACGCGGCCTGGTCGCCCTCGCCGAACTGGACGCTGCCCGCGCCGACCGCGACCAGGCCCGCGCCGCCAGCCGTAACGCCGAGGCCCGGCTGCGCGAGCTGAGCAACGGCACCCGCCCCGAGCAGCTGGAACAGGCCAGCGCCGTTCTGCAGGCGGCCCGCGCCCGACTCGCCCGGCTGCGCCTCGACCGCGAGCGCCTGAGCCTGCGTGCGCCCAGTGCCGGGCGGGTCGACGCCCTGCCCTTCAAGCCCGGCGACCAGCCGCCGCGCGGCGCCGAGCTGGTCAGCTTGCTGGTCGGCGAACAGCCCTACGCGCGGGTCTACGTGCCCGCCAGCCAACGTGCGGCCATCGCCCCGGGGGACGCCATGCGGGTGCGGGTCGAAGGCGTCGAGCAGGCCTTCGCCGCCACCGTCAGCAGCATCCGCAGCGAGGCCAGCTTCACCCCCTACTTCGCCCTCGGCGGCGACGATGCCAGCCGCCTGATGTACCGCGCCGAACTGCGCCTGCAGGGCGCCGCCGCCCGCCGCCTGCCGGCCGGCCTGCCCCTGCGTGCCGAGCGCCGCCATGACTAGCGCCGAGCCGGTGATCCGCTGCCGCGGCCTGAGCAAGCGCTTCGGCGACCTGCTGGCGGTCGACGGCCTCGACCTGCAGGTGCGCCGCGCCGAGGTGTTCGGTTTCCTCGGCCCCAACGGCTCGGGCAAGTCCACCACCATCCGCATGCTCTGCGGCCTGCTGCTGCCCAGCGCCGGGGAGATCGAGGTGCTCGGTTGCCGCATGCCCCGCGATGCCGAGGCGCTGAAGCGACGCATCGGCTACATGACCCAGAAGTTCTCGCTGTACGAGGACCTCAGCGTGCTGGAGAACCTGCAGTTCCTCGCCTCGGTGCACGGCCTGAGCAGAGCCGCGGCCGGCGCGCGCATCGAGGAGCTGCTCGAGCGCTACTGGCTGACCGACCGCCGCCGGCAGCTGGCCGGCACCCTGAGCGGCGGGCAGAAACAGCGCCTGGCCCTGGCCGGCGCCGTGCTGCACAAGCCCGACCTGCTGTTGCTGGACGAGCCCACCAGCGCCGTCGACCCGCAGTCGCGCCGCGAGTTCTGGGAGTCGCTGTTCGAGCTGGCCGAGGCCGGCACCACCTTGCTGGTGTCCACCCACTACATGGACGAGGCCGAGCGCTGCACCCGCCTGGGGATTCTCGACGCCGGTCGCCTGGTCGCCGATGGCAGCCCGCGCCAGCTGCTCGAGGCCCTGCCCGGCCACCCGCTGCTGATCCAGTGCGCCCAGCCGCGCCAGGCCCAGCGCGCCCTGCAGGGCTGCCAGGAGGTGCTGGCCATGGCGCAGATCGGCGCCGCCCTGCGGGTGCTGGTGGCCAGCGCCGATGCCCGCGCCGCCATCGCCCGGCGCCTGCGCGCCGCCCGGATCGAGGCCCAGCTGCAGGACTCTCCGGGCAACCTGGAGGACGTGTTCGTCACCGTCACCCGCCAGCCCCTGCAGGCCCGGCCATGAACCTGCGCCGCCTGAACGCGATCGTCAGCAAGGAGCTGCGCCAGCTGCGTCGCGACCGCCTGACCTTCGCCATGATCGTCGGCATCCCGCTGCTGCAGCTGGTGCTGTTCGGCTACGCCATCAACATGGACGTGCGCGGCATCGACGCCGCCGTGCTGGACCAGGCGGGCAGCGCCCGCGCGCGGGAAGTGGTGGCGGAAATCGGCGCCAGCCAGGTGCTCGACCTGCGCTACCGGCTGAACAGCCCGCAGCAGCTGGACGCGCTGCTGCGCCAGGGGCGGATCAGCGCCGCCCTGGTGCTGCCGGCGGATTTCGAGGCGCGCCTGCAGCGCCAGGACCGACCGCCGCTGCAACTGGTGGTGGACGGCTCGGACCAGAGCGTGCAGGCCTCGGCCCGGCAGCTGGCGATGTACGCGCCACCGGGCTGGGACAACCGCCCGGCGGTGGAGCTGGTCAACCTCTACAACCCCGAGCGCCGCGCCGCGCTGAACACCGTGCCGGGCCTGATCGGGGTGATCCTGACCATGACCCTGGTGATGTTCACCGCCATCGCCCTGGTGCGCGAGCGCGAGCGCGGCAACCTGGAGATGCTGATCGCCACGCCGTTGTCGCCCTGGGAACTGACCCTGGGCAAGGTGCTGCCCTTCGTCGGCATCGGCCTGATCCAGGTGACGGTGATCCTGCTGGTCGGCGGCCTGCTGTTCGCGGTGCCGGTGCGTGGCGCGCTGCTGGAGCTGTATGGCGCGGCGCTGCTGTTCATCGTCGCCAGCCTGGCCCTCGGGGTGTTTCTCTCGACCCTGGCGCGCACCCAGTTCCAGGCCATGCAGATGGCCTTCTTCACCTTCCTGCCGCAGATCCTGCTGTCGGGCTTCATGTTCCCCTTCGCCGGCATGCCCAGGGCGGCACAGTGGTTCGCCGAGCTGCTGCCGCTGACCCACTTCCTGCGCCTGGCCCGCGGCATCATGCTGCGCAGCGCCGGGCTCCTGGAGTTGTGGACGGAGATGCTGGCGCTGCTGCTGTTCACCCTGCTGATGCTGAGCGTGGCGGTGCTGCGGGTGAACAAGCGCCTGGATTAGCGCCTGGCCCATGCAGGGACTTTTTCAGGCACAAAAAAAGGGCGACTGATGGTCGCCCGAATTGCCTTGCGTGCCTGTAGAGCCCAAACGCTAGCCTTGCTTGCGCTTGTGCGAATCCTTCCAGATGAAATATCCGACGCCCGCGAAGAAGGCCAGCATCAGGCCGACGGTGCCGACTCCGGCGAGAACTACCACATCGATGAACATGCTGGCCTCCTGCGTTGACCTTGGCGGGGATGGCTGCAAGGTAGCAGGGGCGGCGGCGCACTTATTGACCCAGATCAAGGCCAGGCGCAGGAAGCCGGCGGGCGCGGCGAGATACTGACCCGGATCAATGGAATCCGGCGCTGGCGGGGCGACTCAACGCTTCTTCGACTTGCCCTTGCTCTTCTTCTTGCCTTTGGTCAGGGGCAGCACCTGCTCGAACTTCTGGCGCATCTCGTTGAGCCGCTTGTCGTTGAGGTCGTGGATGCGTTTGTCGCGCTCGGCGCCGAAATCGATCAGTTTTTCGTCATTGCTCATGGGGTCGACCGGATTAAGCGAAAGGTCAGGTTCAGGCGCGGCGCACAGGGGCGGCGCGTCTTCGCCACTTGATGTTGCCAATAATGCTGCGTCGGGCCGGCCATGACCAGCAGCGAACCATGCTCGAGCAGCAGCGAGTGCTCGATACGGCTCCGCCCCTTGCGGCGCAGGTCGAAGCGCCGGGTGCCGCCCAGGTTGAGCGAGGCGATCAGCGGATCGGCGCCCAGCTCGACCTCGTCGTCGCTGTGCCAGCCCATGGCGTCGCTGCCGTCGCGGTAGTAGTTGAGCAACGCGCCATTGAGCCGCTGCCCCACCGCGGCCTCCAGGCGTTGGCGGATCTGCGCCAGCAGCGGTGTCCAGGGCAACGGTCGATGGGTCAGGCCGGAGTAGCGGTAGGCGGCCTCCTCGTCGCCGTACCAGGCCACCAGCCGCGGCACCGGCCACTCGCGGCCGTACAGGCGTACCCGGGGTTGCTGCCAGGGCGTCTCGGCCAGCAACTGGCTCAGCCAGCGGTCGGCCGCGGCCGGCTCGAGCCAACCGGCCCGGTAGTCCAGCCGGGCATCGGGCAGTTGCGGGAGGCTGTCGGGGAATAGGTCCACGGATAACTCGACGCAGCGGGGTTCGACTCGATTGTCCGCCGTTCAGACTTGCACATCCACCCATAGGCCCTGGCGCGGCAGCTCTTCGCCGGACTCGTCGGCGGGCTCGTCCAGCTCCCCCTCGGCCAGCTGCTCGGGGGTATAGCCGCGGCGCTGACGCCGGCGCTGCTCCTCGCGCAGCAGCTCCTCGGCCTCCTGCGGGTGGCGCTTGTCCAGGCTCAGGGCGCTCTCCTTGGCGCTCTCCTGCGCCGGAGTCACCGGCGGCACCTCGGGCCTGGGCTTGATCGCGTCCTGCTGCACCGTGACCGGCGCCAGGCTGTGGGGGATGGGGGGTAGCACGTTATGACGCCCTCCTTTGGTCAGGCTGTCGGCCGCCGCAACGCCGACTTGAGAGCAGCCTAACTACACTTTCGACTCGGGTAACCGCGTTAAGTGCCCGGGACACCGCATTGCGCCTTTGGCCTGGGCCCGACGTTCCGTTACCATAGCCGGCTTTTTCACGCGGGAGACAGGCATGGCGCAATACGAACCGGGGCAACGCTGGATCAGTGACAGCGAAGCGGAATTGGGCTTGGGCACCATCCTCATGCAGGACGGCCGCATGCTCACCGTGCTCTACCCGGCCACCGGCGAGACCCGCCAGTATGCTGCGCGCAATGCCCCGCTGACCCGCGTGCGCTTCGCCCCGGGCGACGAGATCACCCATTTCGAGGGCTGGAAGCTGACCGTGCAGGAGGTCGAGGACATCGACGGCCTGCTGGTCTACCACGGCCTCAACGGCTCGCACGAGAGCATCAGCCTGCCGGAAACCCAGCTGTCGAACTTCATCCAGTTCCGCCTGGCCAGCGACCGCCTGTTCGCCGGGCAGATCGATCCGCTGCCCTGGTTCGCCCTGCGCTACCGCACCCTGGAGTTCACCAGCAAGCAGCTGCAGTCGCCGCTCTGGGGCCTGGGCGGCGCCCGCGCGCAACCCATCGCCCACCAGCTGCACATCGCCCGCGAAGTGGCCGATCGCATCGCCCCGCGGGTGCTGCTGGCCGACGAGGTGGGCCTGGGCAAGACCATCGAGGCCGGCCTGGTGATCCATCGCCAGCTGCTCACCGGCCGCGCCAGCCGGGTGCTGATCCTGGTACCGGAGAACCTCCAGCACCAGTGGCTGGTGGAGATGCGCCGGCGCTTCAACCTCGAGGTGGCGCTGTTCGACGCCGAGCGTTTCATCGAGAGCGACGCCAGCAACCCCTTCGAGGACGCCCAGCTGGCCCTGGTGGCCCTGGAATGGCTGCGCGAGGACGAACGCGCCCAGGATGCCCTGTTCGCCGCCGGCTGGGACCTGCTGGTGGTCGACGAGGCCCACCATCTGGTCTGGCATCCGGAGAAGGCCAGCGCGGAATACGTCCTGGTCGAACAACTGGCCGGCGTCATCCCCGGCGTACTGCTGCTCACCGCCACCCCGGAGCAGCTCGGCCAGGACAGCCACTTCGCCCGCCTGCGCCTGCTCGACCCGCACCGCTTCCATGACCTCGAGGCCTTCCGCGCCGAGAGCGCCCACTACCGCCCGGTCGCCGAAGCGGTACAGGAGCTGCTGGACCAGGGGCAGCTGTCGACCCGCGCCCACCGCACCATCCACGATTTCCTCGGCCAGGAGGGCGAAGGCCTGCTGGCCGCGGTCAATGCCGGCGACCAGGACGCCGCCGCGCGGCTGGTGCGCGAGCTGCTCGACCGCCATGGCACCGGCCGCCTGCTGTTCCGCAACACCCGCGCCGCGGTGCAGGGCTTCCCGGAGCGCGAACTGCACCCCTACCCGCTGCCCAGTCCGGACGAGTACATGGAGCTGCCGATCGGCGAGCATCCGGACCTCTACCCGGAGGTCAGCTACCAGGCCCAGAGCGAGCTCGACGACGAGCAGCGCTGGTGGCGCTTCGACCCGCGGGTCGAGTGGCTGATCGACACCCTGAAGATGCTCAAGAAGTTCAAGGTCCTGGTGATCTGCGCCCACGCCGAGACCGCCATGGACCTGGAGGACGCCCTGCGCGTGCGCAAGGGCATCCCCGCCACGGTGTTCCACGAGGGCATGAGCATCCTCGAGCGCGACCGCGCCGCGGCCTATTTCGCCGACGAGGAATTCGGCGCCCAGGTGCTGATCTGCTCGGAAATCGGCAGCGAAGGCCGCAACTTCCAGTTCGCCCACCACCTGGTGCTGTTCGACCTGCCGGCCCACCCGGACCTGCTCGAGCAGCGCATCGGCCGCCTCGACCGCATCGGCCAGAAGCACCGCATCCAGCTGCACGTGCCCTACCTGGAGAACAGCCCCCAGGAACGCCTGTTCCAGTGGTACCACCAGGGGCTCAACGCCTTCCTCGCCACCTGCCCCACCGGCAACGCCCTGCAGCACCAGTTCGGCACGCGCCTGCTGCCGCTGCTCGAAGGCGGCGACGACGGCCAGTGGCAACAGCTGGTGGACGAGGCCCGCGCCGAGCGCGAGCGCCTGGAGGGCGAGCTGCACGCCGGCCGCGACCGTCTGCTGGAGCTCAACTCCGGCGGTGCCGGCGAGGGCGAGGCCCTGGTCGAGGCGATCCACGAGCAGGACGACCAGTTCGCCCTGCCGATCTATATGGAAGCGCTGTTCGACGCCTTCGGCATCGACAGCGAGGACCACTCGGAGAACGCCCTGATCCTGCGCCCCAGCGAGAAGATGCTGGACGCCAGCTTCCCCCTGGGCAGCGACGAGGGGGTGACCATCACCTACGACCGCAACCAGGCGCTGGCGCGCGAGGACATGCAGTTCCTCACCTGGGAACACCCCATGGTGCAGGGCGGCATGGACCTGGTGCGTTCCGGTTCCATGGGCAACACCGGGGTGGCGCTGATCAAGAACAAGGCGCTCAAGCCCGGCACCGTGCTGCTGGAGTTGCTCTACGTCAGCGAAGTAGTGGCGCCGCGCAACCTGCAGCTGGGCCGCTACCTGCCGCCGGCGGCACTGCGCTGCCTGCTCGACGCCAACGGCAACGACCTGGCCGGCAAGGTCGCCTTCGAGACCCTCAACGACCAACTGGAAAGCGTGCCGCGGGCCAGCGCCAACAAGTTCGTCCAGGCCCAGCGCGATGCCTTAACCCCGCTGATCAACGGCGGCGATGACAAGATCGCCCCGCGTCACGCCGAGCGGGTCGCCGAAGCCAAGCGTCGCCTGGCCGCCGAGGTCGACGAGGAACTGGCCCGACTGACCGCCCTGCAGGCGGTCAATCCGAGCGTGCGCGACAGCGAGCTGCAGGCCCTGCGCCAGCAACGCGAGCAGGGCCTGGCCATGCTCGACAAGGCCGCCCTGCGCCTGGAGGCGATCCGCGTACTGGTGGCCGGATAAGCACGGCAACGGCTACAGACCACAAGGCCCGCATACGCGGGCCTTGTGCTTAACCGAGACCGACAGGGGTCGCGGGCCGCGCTTGGAGCAAATGGCAATAAGGGTCATTGCCAAAAACTCACCACCACGACGCCATTACCGCTCGTCGGACAGACTCCCTCACTATACTGACGGCATATCGCGATCACCTCGTCGATTGGACAAGGGAGAGTGCCGGCTATGGATTGGCTATACCTTCGCTTCACCTCCGCGCTGCCATCAAGCGGGCAGTTGCTCCTCGAGCCCTCCTACTCCCCCTGGCTTATCCTGCTGGCCTGCGTGATCGCCTGCGCCGCCGCCTATTCCGGCCTGGAGATGGCCGAACGGGCCCGCCGCTGCCAGCGCCCCGGCACCCGTAACCTCTGGTGCTGGATGGGGGCCCTGAGCCTGGCCGGCGGCATCTGGTCGGCGTACTTCATCGTCATGCTGGCCTACCAGACCCAGGTCGCCATTCGCCACGACCTGCCGACGACCCTGGCCGCGCTGCTGTGCGGCTTCGTGCCCGCCCTGCTGACGCTGCACCTGCTGGTGCGCAAGCCACGGAGCCCCCGACTGTGCGCACAGGTGGCGCTGTGCTTCGGCCTGGCCATCGTGGCCATGCGCTACGGCGGCATGAGTGCGATGCGCTCCGGCGCCAGCAGCTACTGGCAACCCTGGCTGCTGATGCTGTCCATCGCCCTGCCCGTCGCCTGCGGCTTCGCCGCCTTCCTGCTCGAGCTGCGCAGCGCCGAACGCCACGCGCAGCGCCAGGGCGCCGTCGCGCTGCTGCTGGGCCTGGCCATCACCCTGGCGCACGTCGCCGGATTGGCGGCGCTGACCCTCACGGTCCCCATGGGCAGCGCCCTGCTCACGCAGAGCGCAGCCGACGGCGGGCAATTGGCGCTGATCGTCGGCTGCGTCACCCTGCTCAGCCTGGGCATCGGCCTCTGGGCGGCCTGGGGGGACAGGGCGCAGGAACACAAGGTCCGCGAGCAACTGCAGGTCAGCACCCTGATCAGCCAGCTCGACCTGGCCCGCGCCTCGCTGCAGCAGGTCGCCCAGTTCGACTCGCTGACCGAGCTGCTCAATCGCCAGGGCCTGGACGAGGCCCTCGGCGAGAAGATCCAGGCGCACCGGCAACAGGGCACGCCGCTGGCGGTCATGTTTCTCGACATCGATCACTTCAAGCGCATCAACGACAGCCTCGGCCACGCCGCCGGCGACGAGATGCTCAGGGTGCTGGCCGAGCGGATCAACGGCGTCCTGCGGGACAAGGACGTGATTGCCCGCTTCGGCGGCGACGAGTTCTGCGTAGTCGCCAGCCTGATCGACAACGAAGAAGCCCGGCACCTGGCGCAACGCCTGCTGCTGCGCATCAAGGAGCCCATCGTCCTCGATGGGCGCAGCATCGTGATGACGTCCAGCATCGGCATCAGCCTGTTCCCCAAGGACGGGGAAAGCTGCGAGGAGCTGATCAAGCATGCCGACCTGGCGCTGTACCAATCCAAGGGCAGCGGCCGCAACAACGCCCAGTTCTTCAGCACGCCGCTCAAGACCAAGGCCAGCTTCGAACTGCAGCTGGAGGAGGAACTGCGCAACGCCCTGCAACAGGACCGTGGCCTGCTGCTCCATTACCAACCGATTCTCGACCTCGACTCCGGCCAGGTGAGCAAGCTCGAGGCACTGGTCCGCTGGCAGCATCCGCAACACGGCCTGCTCTCGCCGGAGCGCTTCATCGGCATCGCCGAAGCCAATGGCTTTATCGCCGAGCTCGACGCCTGGGTACTGCATCGCGCCTGTCGCGACCTGTGCCTGCTGGCCGAGACCGGCTATCCGCAACTGCGGGTCGCGGTGAACTGCTCGGCGCTCAACCTGGGCCGCACGAACCTGCCGCAGGAAGTGCGTGACGCCCTCGCCAGCTCCGGGGTAGCCGCGCAGCGCCTGGAGCTGGAGGTGACCGAGAACGCCCTGATGGGCAACATCAACCTGGCCGCCGACCTGCTGCAGCAGATGCGCGAACTGGGCGTCAGCCTGTCCATCGACGACTTCGGCACCGGCTACTCGTCCCTGGCCTACCTCAAGCGTCTGCCCCTCGATACGCTGAAGATCGACCGATCCTTCATCCAGGACGTGCCCACTTCGCGCCAGGACATGGAGATCATCCAGGCCGTCATCGGCATGGCCCACACCCTGCATCTCAAGGTGGTCGCCGAGGGCGTCGAGACCCCTCAGCAATTGGCGTTCCTGCGCGAGCACGGCTGCGACTACCTGCAAGGCTACCTGCTCAGCCAACCGCTGCCGCTGCTGCAGCTCCTGGAGTTCCTGCACCAGCAGCCGACCAGCGGCGAACCGCTCCCCCTACTGTCGAACTGTCGCTGATCGATTGCCTGTTGACGCGATGACGTTCGCTGTCCATGTTCATAACAGATATCAAAGAGCCACTTCGGCGACGGGCCTTCATGTCAGTACCCTTTGTCAGCCAGCCTACCTGCCCTCCTGTCAATCCGGCCCGTGGCTCGCTATGGATGGGGTTGGGCCTGTTCGTCGCACAACTGCTGTGGCCGGCCGAGGCCCTGGCGGCGGACAAGGTGCGCCTGCAACTGCGCTGGCTGCATCAGTTCCAGTTCGCCGGCTACTACATGGCCCTGGAGAAGGGTTTCTATCGCCAGGCGGGGCTGGACGTGGACATCCTCCCGGGCGGCCCCCAGGCCGCCAAGCCCATAGAGGCCCTGCTCGCCGGCGAGGTCGATTTCGCCATCGCCAATAGCGGCCTGGTCATCGCACGCATGCAGGGCCAGCCGGTGGTGGCGCTGGCGGCGATCATGCAGCGCTCGCCGGTGGTGTGGATAGTCCGCGCCGACTCGGACATCTACGCCCCCCAGGACCTGGCCGACAAGCGGGTGATGCTGCTCGACCCGCCGGAAAGCGCCGAGTTGCGCCTCACCCTGCTGCGCGAAGGCCTCGACCTCGAGCGCCTGCAAGTCAGCCCTCCCAGTTTCGACCCCCAAGACCTGGTCGACGGTCGCACCGACGCCTACAACGGCTACACCTCCAACGAGCCGTTCTGGCTGCAGCAGCGGCAGATCGACTATCGCCTGATCAATCCGCACGAATACGGCGTCAATTTCTACAACGATGTCCTGGCCACGCGCGAAGCCCTGCTGGACGAGCGCCCGGAACAGGTGGAGGCCTTCGTCCGGGCCAGCCTCAGGGGCTGGCAGTATGCCCTGGACAACCTCGAGGAAAGCGTGCAGCTGATCCATCGCCGTTATGCCCCCGGCAAGACCCTGGAGCATCTGCGCTTCGAGGCACAGGAACTGAAGAAACTGATCATGCCCGAGCTGGTTCAGCTCGGGCATATGAACCCCGGGCGCTGGCAAACCATCGCCGACAGCTACGTCGAACTGGGCATGGCCAAGGACACCAGCAACCTGGGCGGCTTCGTCTACCTGGGCCAGGCGCAAACCGATCACCGCCTGCTTTACCAGGTGGTCGGCGGCGCCACCCTGGCGCTGCTGCTGCTCGGCGCCGTGGCCCTGCGCTTCGCCCACCTGACCAAACGCCTGCGCCTGGAAATCGCGGCCAGGCGGCAGGCCGAACAGGAGCTGCGCAACAGCAACCTGAAACTGGAACACCTGGCCAGCACCGACCGCCTGACCGGCCTCTGGACGCGCCTGAGACTCGAGGAAGTCGCGCAGAACGAGATCAAGCGCGCCGAACGCTACGCCCTGCCACTGTGCCTGATCTTCTTCGACATCGATCGTTTCAAGGCCATCAACGACCAGCACGGCCACGAGGTCGGCGATCAGGTGCTCCGCGAGGTCGCCCACAGGATCAAGGCGCAACTGAGGGATTCGGACTGCCTGTGCCGCTGGGGCGGCGAGGAGTTCATCATCCTCATGCCCCATGCCGACCTCGAACACGCGGTGGTGATGGCGGAGAAACTGCGCATCCTGGTGGCAGGCAACCCTGTGGCCGGCAGTCCGGTGGCAGACGCCCCGGTGACCGGGCAGATCGGCGTCACCGCAAGCTTCGGCGTGGCCCAATGGCAATCAGGGCAGAACCTGCGTGAATGGGTGCAATGCGCCGACCAGGCGCTCTACCTGGCCAAGCAGAGCGGCCGCAACCGCATCGAATGCTATGCCCCGCCGATAGCACAACCCCTGCCGTAGCGCAGGACGCCGCGGACTCAGGCACTGGCACGCCACCCGGCCAACCAGCCCAACCCCGCCCGCGTCCCCTCTTCCCCCGGCCGGTACTCCGCCCCCAGCCAGCCGCGATAGCCGGTGGCCCGCAGGGCCGCCAGCGCCGGGGCGAAGTCCAGCTGCCCGCTGCCCGGCGCGCCGCGCCCCGGGCAGTCGGCGAACTGCACATGACCGATGCGCCCGGCCAGCCGCTCGATCCCCGCGACCGGGTCGATGCCCTGGCGGGCCATGTGGTAAAGGTCGTACTGGGCCAGGCAGTTGGGGTGATCGACTGCCCCCAGCAGCTCGTCCAGCTGCTGCGGCGTGTTGATCAGGAAACCCGGCATGTCCAGGGGATTGATCGCCTCCACCAACACCCCGATGCCCAGCAGCTGGAAGGCCTCGGCGGCCCGCCGCAGATTGCCGACCAGGGTCTGGAGCGCCTGCTCTCGACCGACCCCTTCGGCCAACCGCCCCGGCAGCACGTTGACCCAGCTCGGCCGGGTCATGGCCGCGTAGCTCAGCGCCTGCTGCAGCGCCGCGGCGAACTCGCCCTGGCGCGCCGGTACCGCGGCCAGGCCGACGCCACCGCCCATCAGGTCGCCGGCCGGCAGGTTGATCAGCACCAGGGGCAGGCCGGCGCGCTCCAGCGCCTCCTTCAGGGCGATGGCCGGCAGCTCGTAGGGAAACTGGATCTCCACGCCGTCGAAACCGGCCGCGCCGGCGGCGACGATACGCTCGCGCAGCGGCAGTTCGGCGAACAGCAGCGACAGGTTGGCGGCGATCTTCATGCCCGGCCCGCCCGATACAGCTCGACCAGGGTCGCCGGGTCGCGCTCCAGGTTGCCCTGACTGCCGTGCAGGCGCATCAGCTGCGCGGCCAGGCCGCTGAGCGGCGCCGCCGAGCCGGTCTCGCCGCTCAGCCTGACCGCCGTGTCCAGATCCTTGAGCAGAGTGCGCACGTGCCACTTGACCGGCTCGAACTGGCTGGCGGCCATCTGCGGGGCGAGAATCTGCAGCGGCTTGGAATCGGCGAAGCCACCGGCCAGGGCCTGGGCGATCAGGCCGGCATCGACCCCGGCCCGCTCGGCCAGGGCCACCGCCTCGGCGATCACCAGGGCATTGCAGGCGACCAGCATCTGGTTGCACGCCTTGGTCACCTGGCCGGCGCCCACCTCGCCCATGCGCGTGGTGCGCTGCCCCAGGTGGCCGAGAATCGGCCGCACCCGCTCGACATCCGCCTCGCGGCCGCCGGCCATGATCGCCAGACTGCCGGCCTCGGCCCCCGCGGTGCCGCCGGAGACCGGCGCATCCACCCAGCGCATGCCCGTGCGTGCCTCCAGCTCGGCCGCCATCTCGCGGGTCGCCGCCGGCTCCAGGCTGGACAGATCCAGCAGCAGCTGCCCCGGCCTGGCGCCCTCGACTATGCCGCCGGGGCCGAACACCACCTCGCGCACCACCGCGGTATCGGCCAGGCACAGCAGCACCACTTCGGTACCGTCGCACAGCTCGGCGGGGCTCGCCGCCAGGCGTGCGCCCTGCTCCAGCAGCGGCGCGCACTTGTCCGGCGAGCGGTTCCACACCCGCAGCGGGTAGCCGGCGGCGAGCAGCCGGCGGGTCATGGGCAAGCCCATCAGGCCGATGCCGGCGAAGGCGATGGCAGGCAGCGAGGCGGTCATGCAGAAGCTCCTTGGAAGTCCCGGGAAAGCTCCATGTTAACCGCGAAGTCAGTTCTTGGAAGCTGCGCAGAATCGCACTTGTCCCTATAATCCGCCCGCTTTCCCCGCTATTGAACCGGAGAACCCATGAAGCTCAAGCACTCCCTGGCGCTGGTCGCCGGCCTCGCCCTGTCCGTTTCCGCCCTCTGCGCCCAGGCCGCCGAGGTCCTCAAGGTCTCGGCCATCCCCGACGAGGCCCCCACCGAACTGCTGCGCAAATTCCAACCCCTGGGTGCCTACCTCGAGCAACAGCTGGGCATGCCGGTCGAGTTCGTCCCGGTGACCGACTACGCCGCGGTGGTCGAGGCCCTCGCCGCCGATCGCATCGACCTGGCCTGGCTGGGCGGCTTCACCTTCGTCCAGGCGCGCCTGAAGAGCGGCGACGCTGCGCACGCCGCCATCCCCCTGGTGCAGCGCGCCGAGGACGAGAAGTTCACCAGCAAGATCATCAGCGCCGACCCGGCCGTGCACTCGCTGCAGGACCTCAAGGGCAAGACCTTCGCCTTCGGCTCGGTGTCCTCCACCTCCGGCAGCCTGATGCCGCGTTACTTCATGCTCAAGGACGGCATCAAGCCGGAAGACTTCTTCAGCCGCATCGCCTATTCCGGCGCCCACGACGCCACCGCCGCCTGGGTCCAGGCCGGCAAGGCCGACGGCGGCGTGCTCAACGCCTCGGTGTGGGACAAGCTGGTCGCCGCCGGCAAGGTCGACACCGACAAGGTCCGGGTGATCGCCACCACCCCGCCCTACTACGACTACAACTGGACGGTGCGCGGCAACCTCGACCCGGCCCTGCGCGACAAGCTCAAGGCCGCCTTCCTCGCCCTCGACCCGGCCAACCCGGAGCACAAGGCCATCCTCGACCTGCAGGCGGCCAGCCGCTTCATCGAAACCCAGGCGGAGAACTACCAAGGCATCGAGGAAGCAGCCCGCGCGGCCGGCCTGTTGCAGTGAGCCTGAGCCTCGAAGGCGTGGGCCTGGCCCACGCCAACGGCCGGGTCGCCCTCAGCCATATCGACCTGCAGGTCCGCGCCGGTGAACGCCTGGCCATCATCGGCCCCTCCGGGGCGGGCAAGACCAGCCTGCTGCGCCTGCTCGCCACCAGCCTGCGCCCCAGCGGCGGCCGGCTCAGCCTGCTCGAGCAGCAGCCCTGGCAGCTCGGTGCCCGCCAGCGCCAACGCCTGCGCGCGCGCATCGGCCTGATCCATCAGGCGCCTCCCCTGCCGCCGCGCCAGCGCGTGGTCACCGCGGTGCTGGCCGGTCGGCTGGGCCAGTGGTCGTTGGGCAGGAGCCTGCTCAGCCTGCTGCACCCGGTCGACATCCAGGGCGCCCAGACCGCCCTGGCGCGCCTCGACCTGGGCGACAAACTCTTCGAACGCTGCGACCAGCTGTCCGGTGGCCAGCTGCAGCGCGTCGGCATCGCCCGGGTGCTGTACCAGGCACCCGAACTGATCCTCGCCGACGAGCCGGTGTCGGCCATGGACCCCCTGCTCGCCGGGCATACCCTGAGCGTACTCAACCACGAGGCGGCCAGTCGCGGCATGACCCTGCTGGCCAGCCTGCACGCGGTGGACCTGGCCCTGGCGCACTTCCCGCGGATCATCGGCCTGCGCGACGGTCGGATCGTCTTCGACCTGCCGCCGGCGGCGATCCAGCCGGCCCAGCTGGACGCCCTGTACGCCAACGAACAGCTGCAGGCCACGCCCGCCTCGCCAACGCCGCCGCAGCCGAGCGTGCAGATTCCGCGATGCTGAACCCGAGTCCCCGCGACCCGGCCGCCCTGCCGCACCTGGCATTGGCCCTGCTCGCCCTGACGCTGCTGTGGCCCGGCTTGAGCATCAGCGAGCTGGACCTGGGGGTGCTGTTCGACGACGATAATGCCGCGAACATGGGCCGCTTCCTCGGCGACTTCTGGCCACCGGCCCATGACGGCGAGTTCCTCCGTCTGCTCGGCCGCGCCACCCTGGAAACCCTGGCCATTGCCACGGCCGGCATGGCCCTGGCCCTGCTGCTGGCGGTGCCCGGCGCGCTGCTGGCCAGCCGCGCCCTGTCGCTGTCGGCGCTGCACCGTAGCGGTCGCCCGGCCTGGTGGGCGCAGGCCCTGCGCTGGCCGGTGCGCGCGGCGCTGATCCTGCTGCGCAGCGTGCCGGAGATCGTCTGGGCGCTGCTGTTCGTGCGCGCCGTCGGCCTGGGCCCCACCGCCGGGGTGCTGGCCATCGCCATCACCTACAGCGGCATGCTCGGCAAGGTCTACGCGGAGATCTTCGAGTCGGTCGACCCGCGCCCCGGCCGCGCCCTGCTGGTCGCCGGCAGCCCGCGCCTGGCCGCCTTCGCCTATGGCGTACTGCCCGCGGCGGCGGCGGAGATGCTGTCCTACACGGTCTATCGCTGGGAGTGCGCGATCCGCGCCTCGGTGGTGATGGGCTTCGTCGGGGCCGGCGGCCTGGGCCAGCAAATCGACCTGTCGCTGCGCATGTTCGCCGGCGCCGAGGTGGCGAGCATGCTGCTGTGCTTCCTGGTCCTGGTGCTGCTGGCCGACCAGCTCAGTCGCCTGCTGCGCGGGAGGCTGCTGTGAGAGGCTCGGCATCCCGGCGACTGGTCAATATCGCGCTGCTGCTGGCTTTGGCGGCGGCGGTGCCGGCCTCGTTCCTCTACCTGAACATCGATCTCTCGAGCCTGTTTGCCGGCGACAGCCTGAACCAGATGGGCGGATACGCCGGCGCCTTCCTTCACCCCGACTTCTCCGCCGAGCACCTACGGGCCATCGGCCGCGGCGCCATCGAGACCCTGGCCATGTCGGCCGTCGGCACCCTGCTGGCGGTAGCGCTCGGCCTGCTGCTCGCCTTGCCGGCCGCCGGGCGCCTGGGCTGGTTGGCGCACAGCGTTGCGCGCCTGCTGCTCAATGCCCTGCGCGCGGTCCCGGAGCTGGTCTGGGCGGCCCTGGTAGTGCTGGCAGCCGGCCTGGGGCCGAATGCCGGCACCCTGGCCCTGGCCCTGCACACCGCCGGCGTGCTCGGCCGGTTGTTCGCCGAGGCCCTGGAGAACACCCCGAACGCACCGGCCGAGGCCATTCGCCTGGGCGGCGGCGGGTCGCTCGTGGCCTTCTGCTACGGCACCCTGCCCAGCCTCTGGCCGCAACTGGTGGCCTATTCGCTGTATCGCTGGGAAAACAACATCCGCATGGCCAGCGTGCTGGGCTTCGTCGGCGCCGGCGGCCTGGGCCAGATGCTCTATGTCCACCTCAGCCTGTTTCAGGAAGCCCGGGCGGCGAGCGTGATTCTGGCCATGCTGATTCTGGTGCTGGGCGTCGACGCCTTGAGCAACTGGGCGCGCCAGCGCTGGGTCAGCGCCTAGAGCCCGTCCTTTTCCAGATGGTCGAGGTCTACCGGGTCGCCGGTATGACTACCGAGCTTGGCCCGGATGTCGGCGAACATGTGGTCGTATTCCTGGTGATCGCGCAGCAACAGGCTGGTGCCGGCCGGCAGGCCATGTTTGCGGGCGATGCGGCTGGCCACGCTGGCGAAATTGAAGGCCGTGTCGCGGTGCAGTTCGAATTCTTCCTCGAAGGCCTTGCCCGCCACCTCGCCGTGCAGGCGCATGTGCAGCATCGGCCCCTCCACCGGGTCCTGGCGTACCTCGTAGTGCAGGTCGATGCTGAACTTGGGCTGGTCGGCGGTGGCGACCGGGTTGACGCGGTGCAGATGGCCCGGCTCGAACATGGCGACGCTCCTCCTGCGAATCAGCATCGAGCATAGTCGCTCGCCGCTCAGCCTGCCGCCCAGTCCGTCCGCTACGCGGACTCAGGTCGGGCGTTCGGCGCGCTCCTGCACCAGTACCCAGGGGGCCACGACCACGGCCCAGAGCTGCGGGTCCCGTGCCAGCAGATCCGCGGCGAGACCATCGTCGACCTTGCGCAGCAGGCCGCCCTGCAACCAGCCGGCGACTCGGGCCTGGTCATTCTCGGCCACGGCCTCGGCCACTGCGACCAGGTCCTGGGCCCCTTCGACCCACAGCAGCGCGCCCCGGGCGAAGAAAGGCTGCAGCTCCTGCCAACGAATAGGGGCCGTTTCTCCAAGCAGCTTGGCATATAGGGTGCTAGGTTGTTCAGTCATGGTGTGCCTGTCGTGGATGCCGGATTTCAGTCGGCGGCCATGATAGCGCCGGTCACCGCTCAGGCAAGCGCGCCGGACGTTGGCCGAGGCTGTCGAGGCACGCCGCTTTTCTATACATTCCTTGCACTTAAGCGACACCCTGCTGTTTTGCCCCCAGCAGCCAGCTTTTCAAGGCGCGAACCGGCGCTCTACACTGCACCGGTACAGTTGCCGGGGGTACAGCCGGGGAAACAACCCGGTTCTGCAGCTTTGGCCGCCAGAACTACAACAATGAAGAACCATAAGAGTGGAGCACTATGAACAAGGCTACTAAGCAGATTTCCAAACTGTTTGCCGCCATGGCCATGGCCGGCGTCGCCAGCTACTCGGTCGCGGCCGACACCATCAAGATCGGCATGGCCGGTCCGGTTACCGGCGCCGTCGCCCAGTACGGCGAGATGCAATTCATCGGCGCCGAGATGGCCATCGAGCAGATCAACAAGGCCGGCGGGGTGAACGGCGCGATGCTCGAAGGCATCAAGTACGACGACGCCTGCGATCCGAAGCAGGCCGTGGCCGTGGCCAACAAGATCGTCAACGACGAGGTCAGCTTCGTCATTGGCCACCTGTGCTCCAGCTCCACTCAGCCGGCGTCCGACATCTACGAAGACGAAGGCATCCTGATGATCACCCCGGCCTCCACCAGCCCGGACATCACCTCCCGCGGCTACGAGCTGGTGTTCCGCACCATCGGCCTGGACAGCCTGCAGGGCCCGACCGCCGGCAACTTCATCGCCGACCACATCAAGCCGCAAAGCGTCGCGGTCATCCACGACAAGCAGCAATACGGCGAAGGCATTGCCACCGCGGTCAAGCAGACCCTGGAAGGCAAGGGCGTGAAGGTCGCCCTGTTCGAAGGCATCAACGCCGGCGACAAGGACTTCTCGGCGATGATCTCCAAGCTCAAGCAGGCCAACGTGGACTTCGTCTACTACGGCGGCTACCACCCCGAGCTGGGCCTGCTGCTGCGCCAGTCGTCCGAGAAGGGCCTGAAGGCCAAGTTCATGGGTCCGGAAGGCGTGGGTAACAAGGAAATCTCCGCCATCGCCGGCCCGGCCTCCGAGGGCCTGCTGGTGACCCTGCCGAAGTCCTTCGACCAGGATCCGAAGAACCAGGCGCTGGTCGAGGCCTTCAAGGCCAAGAACCAGGACCCGACCGGTCCGTTCGTGTTCCCGGCCTATGCCGCCGTGCAGGTCATCGCCGAAGGCATCGCGAAGGCCGGCGCCACCGACACCGCCAAGGTCGCCGCAGCCCTGCGCGCCAACAGCTTCGACACCCCGACCGGTACCCTGGCCTTCGACGAGAAGGGTGACCTGAAGGACTTCAGCTTCGTGGTCTACGAATGGCACCAGGACGGCACCAAGTCCGAAGCCAAGTAAGCGTCCCGCCTGAACCCAAAGCCCACTGCAACCGCAGTGGGTTTTGTTTATTAGAAGAATTCCGGTCTCATGCTGCGCCACAAGCGCCGCCGTGCGTGCTGACCCAGGAGTTAGGCAATGCCTGATCTTTATCACTACCTGCAACAGCTGGTTAACGGCCTGACCGTTGGCAGCACCTATGCCCTGATCGCCATCGGCTACACCATGGTCTACGGCATCATCGGCATGATCAACTTCGCCCACGGCGAGGTTTACATGATCGGCTCGTACGTAGCCTTCATCGCCATCACCGCCCTCGCCATGTTCGGCCTGGACAGCCTGCCACTGGTCATGATCGCCGGCTTCGCCGCCAGCATCATCGTCTGCAGCGCCTACGGCTACAGCATCGAACGGGTCGCCTACCGTCCGCTGCGCGGCGGCAACCGCCTGATCCCGCTGATCTCGGCGATCGGCATGTCGATCTTCCTGCAGAACGAGGTATTGCTGGCCCAGGACTCCAAGGACAAGGCCATCCCCAACCCGCTGCCGGGCAACTTCGTGTTCGGTGAAAGCACCATGAACGGCGTGGTGATCTCCTATACCCAGGTACTGATCTTCGTCGTCACCTTCCTGGCGATGGTCGGCCTGACCCTGTTCATCGCCCGCTCGCGCCTCGGCCGCGCCTGCCGCGCCAGTGCCGAAGACCTGAAGATGGCCAACCTGCTGGGCATCAACACCAACAACATCATCGCCCTGACCTTCGTCATCGGCGCCGCCCTGGCCGCCGTGGCCGCGGTGCTGCTGGGCATGCAATACGGCGTGATCAACCCGCACCTGGGCTTCCTCGCCGGCATCAAGGCCTTCACCGCCGCGGTACTCGGCGGCATCGGCAGCATCCCTGGCGCCATGCTCGGCGGCCTGGTGCTGGGCGTGGCCGAGGCCTTCGGCGCCGATATCTTCGGCGACCAGTACAAGGACGTGGTGGCCTTCAGCCTGCTGGTGCTGGTCCTGCTGTTCCGCCCGACCGGTATCCTCGGCCGTCCGGAGGTTGAAAAGGTATGAACCCGTCTATTCGCAGTAACCTCAAGACCGCGTTCTTCAGTGCCCTGCTGGTAGTCGCCGTGGCCTATCCGGTGATCGGCCTGAAGCTGACCACCGTGGGCATCAGCCTGCAGGTGCAGGGCGCCAGTCCGGCCGTGCTCTGGACCATCGCCGCCTGCGCCATCGCCATGTTCTTCTGGCAGCTGCTGCGCGACCGGATCGGCACCGCCTGGTCCAGCGCACCCAGCCTGCCGAAGGTCCCTAGCCAGGCCAGCGACTTCCTCACCCAACCGGCTACGCAACGCTGGGCGGTGCTCGCCCTGGTCCTGGTCGCCCTGGCCTGGCCGTTCTTCGGCAGCCGCGGCGCGGTGGACATCGCCACGCTGATCCTGATCTACGTGATGCTCGGCCTCGGCCTGAACATCGTGGTCGGCCTGGCCGGCCTGCTCGACCTGGGCTACGTCGGCTTCTACGCGGTGGGTGCCTACAGCTATGCGCTGCTGTCGCACTACTACGGCCTGGGCTTCTGGGTGTGCCTGCCGATCGCCGGCCTGATGGCGGCGTTCTTCGGCTTCATCCTCGGCTTCCCGGTGCTACGCCTACGCGGCGACTACCTGGCCATCGTCACCCTCGGCTTCGGCGAGATCATCCGCATCCTGCTGCGCAACATGACCGAGCTGACCGGCGGCCCCAACGGCATCAGCAACATCGACAAGCCGACCCTGTTCGGCCTGTCCTTCGAGCGCCGCGCCGAAGAGGGCCTGCAGACCTTCCATGAGTTCTTCGGGGTTGCCTACCAGTCGATCAACAAGGTGATCTTCCTCTACCTGATCGCCCTGCTGCTGGTGCTGCTCACCCTGTTCGTGATCAACCGCCTGCTGCGCATGCCGATCGGCCGGGCCTGGGAGGCCCTGCGCGAAGACGAGATCGCCTGCCGCGCGCTGGGCATGAACCCCACCGTGATCAAACTCTCGGCCTTCACCCTGGGCGCCTGCTTCGCCGGTTTCGCCGGCAGCTTCTTCGCCGCGCGCCAGGGCCTGGTGACCCCGGAGTCCTTCACCTTCATCGAGTCGGCGATCATCCTCGCCATCGTCGTTTTGGGCGGCATGGGCTCGCAGCTGGGGATCATCCTCGCCGCGGTGGTGATGATCCTGTTGCCGGAACTGGCCCGCGAGTTCAACGAGTACCGCATGCTGATGTTCGGCGCGCTGATGGTACTGATGATGATCTGGCGTCCGCAGGGGCTGTTGCCCATGCAGCGCCCGCACCTGGAGCTGAAACCATGAGCCGCCCGATCCTAGAAGTAAGCGGCCTGTCCATGCGCTTCGGCGGCCTGCTGGCCGTCAACGGGGTGGGCCTGAAAGTCGACGAGAAGCAGGTGGTGTCGATGATCGGTCCGAACGGCGCCGGCAAGACCACCGTATTCAACTGCCTGACCGGTTTCTACCAACCCACCAGCGGCAGCATCCGCCTGAACGGCGAGCAGATCGAGGGCCTGCCGGGCCACAAGATCGCCCACAAGGGCGTGGTGCGTACCTTCCAGAACGTGCGCCTGTTCAAGGAAATGACCGCGGTGGAGAACCTGCTGGTGGCCCAGCACCGCCACCTCAACACCAACTTCCTCGCCGGCCTACTGAAGACCCCGAGCTTCCGCAGGAGCGAGCGCCAGGCCATGGAATACGCCGCGCACTGGCTGGAACGGGTCAACCTGACCGAGTTCGCCAACCGTCCGGCCGGCACCCTGGCCTACGGTCAGCAGCGCCGCCTGGAGATCGCCCGTTGCATGATGACGCGCCCGCGCATCCTCATGCTCGACGAGCCGGCGGCCGGCCTCAACCCCAAGGAGACCGACGACCTCAAGGCGCTGATCGGCCTGCTGCGCAACCAGCACAACGTCACCGTGCTGCTGATCGAGCACGACATGAAGCTGGTCATGAGCATTTCCGACCATATCTATGTGATCAACCAGGGCACGCCCCTGGCCGACGGTACGCCGGAGCAGATCCGCGACAACCCCGACGTGATCAAAGCCTATCTGGGGGAGGCGTAAGCATGCTGACTTTCGACAAGGTTTCCACCTTCTACGGCAAGATCCAGGCCCTGCACGACGTCAGCGTCGAGGTGCGCCAGGGCGAGATCGTCACCCTGATCGGCGCCAACGGCGCCGGCAAGTCGACCCTGCTGATGACCCTGTGCGGCAACCCCCAGGCCACCAGCGGCAGCATCCGCTACCAGGGCGAGGAGCTGGTCGGCCAGGACACCCCCGACATCATGCGCAAGAGCATCGCCATCGTCCCCGAGGGCCGCCGGGTGTTCGCCCGCCTGACCGTCGAGGAGAATCTGGTGATGGGCGGTTTCTTCACCGCCAAGGACGAGTTCCGCGAGCAGATGGACAAGGTCCTGCACCTGTTCCCGCGCCTGAAGGAGCGCCTCACCCAGCGTGCCGGCACCATGTCCGGCGGCGAGCAGCAGATGCTCGCCATCGGCCGCGCGCTGATGAGCACGCCCAAGCTGCTGCTGCTCGACGAGCCCTCCCTGGGCCTGGCACCGATCATCATCCAGCAGATCTTCGACATCATCGAGCAGCTGCGCAAGGACGGCGTGACCATCTTCCTGGTCGAACAGAACGCCAACCAGGCGCTCAAGCTGGCCGATCGCGGTTATGTGCTGGAGAACGGGCGGATCGTCATGCAGGGCAGCGGCCAGGAGCTGTTGACCAACCCCAAGGTACGCGACGCCTACCTCGGCGGCTGAACCGGCCGGCAGTCAGAAAACCGCTCCTCGGAGCGGTTTTTTTATCCGCGTGCCGCCGCCCCGGGCGGTTACAATGGCCGCCCTCCCCTTGCCGCCGAGCCTGCCATGACCGACCCCATTCGCCTGTCCAAGCGCCTGATCGAACTGGTCGGCTGCTCGCGCCGCGAGGCCGAGCTGTATATCCAGGGCGGCTGGGTGCGGGTCGACGGCGAAGTGGTGGACGAGCCGCAGTTCAAGGTGCTGGATCAGCAAATCGAACTGCTCCCGGATGCCGTCGCCGCGCCGCTGGAGCCGGCCACCCTGCTGCTGCATGTGCCCAGCGGCCACGCCCCGGCGAGTGCTGTCGAGACGCTCGGCGTGGCCAATCACTGGCCGGACGATGCCTCCGGCCTGCGCCCGCTGAAGGGCCATTTCGCCCGCCTGACCCCCTGCATCCCGCTGCAGGCCGGCGCCGACGGCCTGCACGTGCTGACCCAGGACTGGCGCGTCGAGCGCAAGCTGCGGGAAGACCTGAGCAAGCTGGAGCAGGAGTACGTGGTCGAGGTCAGTGGCCAGCTCAGCGCCGCCGAGCTCAAGCGCCTCAATCACGGCCTGAGCCTCAACGGCGCGCCGCTGCCGCCCTGCAAGGTCAGCTGGCAAAGCGAGACCCGCCTGCGCTTCGCCCTGAAGAACCCCCAGCCCGGGCAGATCGTGTTCATGTGCAACAGCCTCGGCCTCAAGGTGCTGGGGCTCAAACGCATCCGCATCGGCGGCGTGCCGATGGCCAAGGTGCCCGCCGGCCAGTGGCGCTACCTGGCCGCCAAGGAACGCTTCTAGACACCGCGCTTTCGCCGCCGCTGCGCAGAGCGCGGCGGCCCCTCTTATTTCCCAGGATCTTCCCATGCTCAACAACGATGTACTGCGCAGCCTGCGCTACAGCCTCGACCTCGGCGACGCGCAGATGGCCGATATCATTCGACTCGGCGGCCTGCAGGTCGCCGCGAACCAGGTCAGCGCCGTGCTGAAGAAGGACGACGAGGAAGGCTTTCAGGCCTGCGACGACGAACTGATGGCGCATTTCCTCGACGGCCTGGTGTACTTCAAGCGCGGCAAGGACGACAGCCGCCCGCCGCAGCCCTTCGAGCTGCCGGTGACCAACAACATGGTGCTGAAGAAGCTGCGGGTGGCCTTCGAGCTGAAGGAAGACGACATGCACGCGATCATGCAGAGCGTCGACTGTCCGGTGTCCAAGCCGGAGATGAGCGCGCTGTTCCGCAAGGCCGGTCACAGCAACTACCGCCCCTGCGGCGACCAGTTCCTGCGCAACTTCCTCCGGGGCCTGACCCTGCGCCTGCGCGGCTGAATCGCAGGCCCGGGCCCTCTCCGCAGGCCGTCGAGGCCGATCCCTGCTCGGCCCCGCTCCCCGCGGCAGCCGCTAGTCCGCCGCGCCCGCCGGACGCTGCGCCGTTGCTAACCTTCTAGATGGGGTTCATCGCACCTCGAGCCGTTCGATACGGCAAGGAGGACAGCCATGAGCATGGCTGACTGGCGCATGCAGGGCGTCGAATTTGCTACCTGCAACTGCAATTGGGGCTGCCCCTGCCAATTCAGCGCATTGCCCAGCCACGGCAACTGCGAGGCCGTGGTGTCGATGCGTATCGACCAGGGGCACTACGAAGACGTCAAGCTCGACGGTCTGTGCTGGGTCGGCACCTTCGCCTGGCCCAAGGCCATTCACGAGGGCAATGGCCGCTGCCAGCTGTTTATCGAGGAACGGGCCACAGCCGAGCAACGCCAGGCGTTGCTGCGGATTCTCGCCGGCGAGGACACCGAGCCCGGCGCCACGGTGTTCTCGGTATTCGCCAGCACCCTCGGCGAGCTGTACGAACCGCAGTTCGTGCCCATCGAATTCAGCGTCGACGTCGACAAGCGCGAGGCGCGCACCCGCATTCCCGGGGTGCTGGAGGCCTGGGGCGAACCCATCCGCAACCCGGTCAGCGGCCAGCCCCAGGAGGCGCGCCTGGTACTGCCCAACGGTTTCGAGTTCACCGAGGCGCAGATGGCCAGCGGCAGCTACCGCACCCAGGGCGCGATCGAGATCCGGTCGCAGCAGGGTCACGGCCACTTCGCCCGCCTGCACTTCACCGGGCAGGGAGTGGTGCGCTGAACGCATGCGGACGGCCCGAGGCGCCCGGCGAAGCGCTGCGACGGCGCTTGCCCCATTGGCCACTGCAGCGCGAACAGTGGCTCAGCCTGCTGTGCCTGCTGGCGCTGACGGCCCTGGCCTGGGCGATACTGCTGCGCATGGCCGCAGACATGGCCTCGATGGCGGGCATGGCCGCCATGACCGTGACTCCGACGCCCTGGGGCCCCGACGATGCCCTGCTGATGTTGGCCATGTGGGCGGTGATGATGGTCGGCATGATGCTGCCCAGCGCCCTGCCGATGTTCCTGCTGTACCAGCAGATGCTGCGCAAGTACCTGGACCCGCCGGCGCGCCAGCTGGCCCTGCTGCTGTTCGGCCTGGCCTATCTGCTGCTGTGGGGCGCCTTCGGCCTGCTCGCCACCGCCCTGCAATGGAGCCTGGAGCAGCTCGCCCTGCTCGACCCGCAGCTGCGCAGCAACAGCCGCTGGCTCGGCGCCGCGCTGCTGCTGACTGCCGGCACCTACCAGTGGTTGCCGAGCAAGGCCGCCTGCCTGGCCCACTGCCGCGGCCCGGTGCTGTTTCTCATGGCTCATTGGCGTCCCGGCATCGCCGGCGGCTGGCGCATGGGCCTGGAGCATGCCGCCTACTGCCTGGGCTGTTGCTGGGCGCTGATGGGCCTGTTGTTCGTGGTGGGGGTGATGAACCTGCTGTGGGTGGCGGCGATCGGCGTCTATGTGCTGCTGGAGAAGACCCTGCCCCAGGGCCTCTGGCTGGGGCGATGCGCCGGGCTGCTGATGCTCGCCGCCGGCGCGGCGCTACTGCTCGCTTAGCCGGTGCTTAAGGTCACGGCGCGCAGCAGGTAAGATGGGCACCCCCGCCTTCGACCACCCGCCCATGTCCTACGCCGTATCGCCCATAGGTTTCCTGCGTTCCTGCTTCAAGGAGAAGTTCGCCATCCCGCGCCAGCCGCAGCTGGCGCCGGCCGCCCGCGGGGTTCTGGAACTGCTGCCGCCCTTCGACCAGGGCGAGGCGGTGCAAGGCCTGGAGCGGGTCAGCCATGTCTGGCTGCTGTTCCTGTTCCACCAGGCACTGGAAGACAAGCCGCGGCTGAAGGTGCGCCCACCGCGCCTGGGCGGCAATCAGTCGCTCGGCGTGTTCGCCAGCCGCGCCACCCACAGGCCCAACGGTATCGGTCAGTCGGTGGTCAAGCTGGATCGGGTCGAGCCGGGCCGCCTCTGGCTCTCGGGCATCGATCTGCTGGACGGCACGCCGATATTGGATATCAAGCCCTACGTGCCCTATGCCGACTGCGTCGGCGACGCGGTCAACGCCATCGCCGACAGCGCGCCACAGCCCATCGCCGTGGACTGGCAGGAAGCGGCGCTGCTCCAGGCCCGTGCGCACGGCCAACGCCTGGGCGAGCCGCTGGTCGAGCTGATCGAGCAGTGCCTGGCCCAGGACCCCCGCCCCGCCTATCAGGTGCCGCCCGCGCAGCGGCGTTACGGCGCCGCCTTCTGGGATGTCGACGTGCGCTGGCACTACCCCGAGCCCGGCCGCATCCGCGTCCTGGAAGTGGTGGCGACGAGCGCCGGCGCCTAGCGCCTCGGGTTGAGCGCCAGCACATCCGCCTCGATGGCCTCCTGGCTGAGGATCAGCGGCTCGACCAGCGGCCGGCTGGCGAGGAAGTGCGCGCTCTGCATATGCGCCTCGAACGCCGCCTCGTCGAGGTAGACCTCATAGAGCCAGACCAGGTGGGGATCGCTGCGGTCACGCAGCAGGTCGAAGGCCAGGCAGCCCGGCTCGTCACGCACCGAGGCCGCCGCGTTGACGCCCATGGCCGCCATGAAGGCATCGAAGCAGCCGGGCTTGAGTCGGGTCTTGAGCAATAGGCAGTACACTGTCGCATCCTTTTTGTCTTATATTGACTATTTATTGTATACAAATTGGAGTACAGATAAATGCTCGAACGCCCCGGACGCCTCAACGGCCTGCGCCATCTGGCCCTGCAGGTGCGCGACCTGGAAGCCTGCGAACGTTTCTACGTCGATATCCTCGGCATGCAGGTGCTGCATCGCGCCAGTCCCGATCTGGTCTACCTGACCTGCGGCAACGACAACCTCTCCCTCGGCCGCGCCCGTGGCGACAGCCAGGGCCCCCAGGCGATGGACCACTTCGGCTTCATCGTCGACAGCGTCGAGGAGCTGGAGGCCTGGTACCTGTACCTCAAGGACCGGGGCGTGCCCCTGCTGGACCGTCCCTTCGACCATGGCGACGGCGCGCGCAGCTTCCACCTGCTCGACCCGGCCGGCAACAAGGTGCAGCCGATCTACCACCCGGCAGTTTCCGGCCAGCATTTCAGCTCATAGGCCCCCGTTTACGCGACGGCATCTGCCCTCGGGCCGTTGCCGCCCGGCACCAGCCCCATGTGACGGATTGCAGAGCACTGCCGGGGGCCCAGTTTGCTCTGCGCACGCCTCGCGAGAAGTATTGCTTCCACAGCCAGCGGCCGGCGTCTAAGGTTGCTCTAAACATCATGCGCCTGTGCGCAGGCCCCGTGCCGATGTCCAGCAGTCAGAACGCGATGGTTGCGCAATGAAGAAACCGCCTTACTTGCCGAGCAGCAACGTCATCGACCTCCTGCTCGATGCCATCTGCGTCGTCGATCGAGAAGGGCACTTCGTGTTCGTCAGTGCCGCTTGCGAACGCATCTTCGGCTATGCCCCCGAGGAACTGCTCGGCCGGGCCGTGATCGACCTGGTGTTCCCCGAGGATCGCGCCATGACGCTGCAGGCGGCCCGGGAGATCATGGCGGGCCACAGCAAGCCGCACTTCGAGAACCGCTATGTACGCAAGGACGGCCAGATTGCCCACATCATGTGGTCGGCACGCTGGTCGGAGGAGGAGCAGGTACGCATCGCCGTCGCCCGCGACATCACCGAGCGCAAACGCGGCGAGTCGATGCTGGCAGCCACCTATGCCATCTCCGAGGCGGCGCACTCCGCCGAGGATCTGCTCGGCCTTTTCCAGCGGGTGCAGCGGATCATCGGCGAGCTGCTGCCGGCCAGCAACTTCACCGTGGTGCTGCGCGACGAGCAAGATGAGCGGCTGAGCGTCGCCTACCAGGCGGGCGAACGCCCACGGGCCAGCGCATCGCCGCAACCGGACCCGCTCAGTCTCAGCGCCCCCATCATCCGCAACGGGCAGACGCTGCGGCATTCGCCGACGCCGGAAAACGCCGGCGACGCAGGCCACTGGCTGGGCGTGCCGCTGAACGCGCGCAAGGGCATCATCGGTGCCCTGATCGTGCAGAGCCGTGACCCGGGCATGCGCTACGGCGAACGGGATCAGGAGCTGCTGCAGTACGTCTCGACCCAGGTGGCGGCCGCCATCGAGCACCAGAAGATGCTCGGCCGCCTGCAGTTCATGGCGCAATACGATCCGCTCACGCGGCTGCCCAACCGCACCCTGCTGTACGACCGCGTGCATCTCGCTCTGGCCCGGGCGCGTCGCGACCAGGCGCAACTGGCCCTGCTGTTCCTCGATCTGGACAGGTTCAAGCAGGTCAACGACAACCACGGTCACGCCGTCGGCGACCGACTGCTGCAACAGGTCGCCCTGCGCCTGCAGTCGTGCATTCGGCAAACGGATACGGCCGCCCGCCTGGGCGGTGATGAGTTCGTGGTGCTGCTCGAGGAAATCCACTCGCCGGAGCAGGTCATGGCGGTGGCCGAGAAGATTCGCCTGGCCCTCACCCCCCCCTTCGAGCTGGACGAGCATAGCCTGTACGTCCCCCCCAGCATCGGCGTGGCGCTCTATCCGCACCACGCGGGCGACACGCAGCAACTGCTGCAATACGCCGACAACGCCATGTACCTGGCGAAAAAGCGCGGCGGCAACGCCGTGCAGATCGCTCCAGAGGCCGCTACGGCCCTGAGCGGGTCATAGGTCGAACGAATACAGCACCCACTAAAAAGCTCGCCGAAGCGAGCCTTATAGTGGGTAGAACGCGTCGGCCTTACTTCTCGACGAAGGCGCGCTCGATCAGGTAGTCGCCCGGCTCGCCCAGCCGTGGCGAGATCTTCAGGCCGAAGCCGTCCAGCACGGCGCTGGTCTCGTCGAGCATGCTCGGGCTGCCGCAGATCATCGCGCGGTCGTCCTGCGGGTTGATCGGCGGCAGGCCGATATCGCGGAACAGTTTGCCGCTGCGCATCAGGTCGGTCAGCCGGCCCTGGTTCTCGAACTCCTCGCGGGTCACGGTCGGGTAGTAGATCAGCTTGCTCTTCAGGGCGTCGCCGAAGTACTCGTTCTGCGGCAGATGCTCGGTAATGAACTCGCGATAAGCCACCTCGTTGACGTAGCGCACGCCGTGCACCAGCACCACCTTCTCGTAGCGCTCGTAGGTCTCCGGGTCCTGGATCACGCTCATGAAGGGGGCCAGGCCGGTGCCGGTGCTGAGCAGGTAGAGGTGCTTGCCCGGCAGCAGGTCGTCCAGCAGCAGGGTCCCGGTGGGCTTGCGGCTGACCATCAGCTCGTCGCCTGGCTTGAGGTGCTGCAGCTTGGAGGTCAGCGGGCCGTCCGGCACCTTGATGCTGAAGAACTCCAGGTGATCCTCGTAGTTCGGGCTGGCGATCGAGTAGGCGCGCATCAGCGGGCGACCGTTGTCCTGCTGCAGGCCGATCATCACGAACTGACCGTTCTCGAATCGCAGGCCCGCACTGCGGGTGGTCTTGAAACTGAACAGGGTGTCGTTCCAGTGGTGGACGCTGAGCACGCGCTCGACGTTCAGATTGCTCATGCTGGCTTCCTCGAAGGCTCAGATACCCGATGCGGGTGATTGCGCGGCATTCTAGGCGGGCGCAGAATATCTGTTAAGTGGATAATTCTGATATGGCTTATCGGTTATATAGATATGCGATTTACGCTTAGACAGCTTCATGTGTTCGTCATCGCCGCCCAACAGGAAAGCGTGTCACGCGCGGCCGAGGCACTGGCCCTGTCGCAATCGGCCACCAGCACCTCGCTGAGCGAGCTGGAACGGCAATCGGGCTGCCAACTGTTCGACCGCTCCGGCAAGCGCCTGCGCCTCAATGCCCTGGGTCGCCAGCTGCTCCCCGAGGCGGTGGCCCTGCTCGACCAGGCCAAGGAGATCGAACGCCTGCTGGCCGGCAAGAGTGGCTTCGGTTCGCTGGATGTCGGCGCCACCCTGACCGTGGGCAATTACCTGGCGACCCTGCTGATCGGCACCTTCATGCAGCGTCACCCCGAGTGCCGGGTGAGGCTGCAGGTGCACAACACTGCCCACGTGGTCCAGCAGATCGCCCATTACGAACTGGACCTGGGGCTGATCGAGGGCGACTGCCAGCATCCGGATATCGAGGTGCAGCCCTGGGTGGAGGACGAGCTGGTGGTGTTCTGCGCCCCCCAGCATCCGCTGGCGCTACGCCGTGAGGCGGGCCTGGAGGAGTTGACCCGGGAGGCCTGGATTCTCCGCGAGCAGGGCTCCGGCACGCGCCTGACCTTCGACCAGGCCATGCGCCACCACCCGGCCTCGCTGAATGTCCGCCTGGAGCTGGAACATACCGAGGCGATCAAGCGCGCCGTGGAGTCGGGCCTGGGTATCGGCTGCATCTCGCGCCTGGCCCTGCGCGACGCCTTCCGCCGCGGCAGCCTGGTGGCGGTGGAAACGCCGACCCTGGATCTGCGCCGGCAGTTCTACTTCATCTGGCACAAACAGAAGTATCAGACCGCCGCCATGCGCGAGTTCCTCGTCCAGTGCCGGGCGCTGACCGCCGGGGTCAGGCGCAGCCACGAGATCGTGCTGCCGAATCTGGTCGAGCCGGGTTGAGGTGCGGCTCAGCCGCTGGGAATGGACTCCAGCTGCTGCAGCAGCAACGCCGCCTGGGTACGGGTGCGCACCCCCAGCTTGCGGAAGATCGCCGTGACATGGGCCTTCACGGTGGCCTCGGAGACGCTCAACTCGTAGGCGATCTGTTTGTTCAGCAGCCCCTCGCAGACCATGGTCAACACCCGGAACTGCTGGGGCGTCAGGCTGGCCAGCCCCTCGCTGGCGGCCTTGGCCTCGGCCGAAACGGCCGCCGCCTCCTCGGACTGCGGTGGCCACCAGACATCGCCGTCGAGCACTTGACGCACGGCCTGCTGGATGGTTTCCAGGGGACTGGACTTGGGGATAAAGCCGCTGGCGCCGAACTCCCGCGAACGCGCCACCACGGCGGCGTCCTCCTGGGCCGAGATCATCACCACGGGGACCTGCGGGTACTGTCCGCGCAGCAACACCAGGCCGGAGAAGCCGTAGGCGCCGGGCATATTCAGATCGAGCAGTACCAGGTCCCAGTCGGCCTTGGTCGTCAGGCACGCTTCCAGTTCGGCGATGCTGGCGGCCTCCACCAGCCGCACCTCCGGTCCCAGACCCAGGGTCAGCGCCTGCTGCAGGGCGCTGCGGAACAACGGATGATCGTCGGCTATCAGGATTTCATAGGTGGCCATCGGCAGATCCTGTTCTTGTTATGTGAGTCCCCACGGCGGCGTCTGTCACAGACGCACACGCGACGCTCAGGAGACAAGCCTGGGTCAGTGCCACACGGCAGTGGCCAAGGTCGCTCCGGCGCCTGAGGCGGCGCCCAGCATGCCGAGCGATGCCGGGGTGGTCAAGCGCGACGCTTTGCGGCACAGTCTGGGGCTTTGCCCAGCGAGAACCCTGCCATGCGAAGCCACGCCCTGCGCGCCGACCTGTTGATGCTGCTGACCGCCATGATCTGGGGCTCGGCCTTCGTCGCGCAACGCCTGGGCATGGACGCAGTAGGCCCCTTCCTCTACAGCGGCCTGCGTTTCGCCCTGGCCGCCCTGGTCCTCTTACCCCTGCTGCCGGTGCTGCAACGACTTTCGCGCAGCGCTCCGTTGCCCCCCGTGAATCGCCAGCTACTGCTCGGCGGCGGGCTGATGGGCCTGGCGCTGGCCCTGGGCATCAACCTGCAGCAGGTCGGCCTGCTGTTCACCAGCGTGACCAACTCCGGCTTCATCACTGGCCTGTACGTGATCATAGTACCGCTGCTCGGCCTGCTGGTCGGCCACAAGACCGGCCTGGGCATCTGGCTGGGCGCCTGCCTGGCGGTGGCCGGCATGTTCCTGCTGAGCGTCGGCGAGGGCTTCCAGGTCGCCTCCGGCGACTGGCTGCAACTGGCCGGCGCCTGCGTCTGGGGGGTCCATGTGCTGCTGGTCGGTTTCTTTGCCGGACGGCACGACCCGCTGCGCCTGGCCGTCGTGCAGTTCGTCACCTGCGCGCTGATCAGCCTGCTGCTGGCGGTGCTGTTCGAGGAAATTCACCTGGACGGCATCATCGCCGCCGGGCCGGCGATCCTCTACGGCGGCCTGTTCGGCGTGGCGATCGGCTTCACCCTGCAGGTGGTGGCGCAAAAGCACGCGATCGCCTCCCACGCGGCAATCATCCTCTCCCTGGAGGCGGTGTTCGCCGCCATCGCCGGCGCCCTGATGCTCGGCGAATCGCTCGAGTTACGCGGCTATTTCGGCTGCGCCCTGATGTTCGGCGGCATGCTGCTGGCGCAGCTGTGGCCGAGAAAGTCGCCGCCCCTCACAGAAACGCCCGCAAGCGCCGATGCAGTGGGTCATCGGCATCAATCGCGCGCTGCCTCTTAGCCGCCAGATAATGCTGGCTGAACACATCCAGATAGGCGCCCAGCGCCTCGCCGGCGCGCCGGTCGCCGGCCAACTCGAGACAGAGGGCGGCTACCTCGGCGGTGCATAGGTGGTCGCCCCGGGTGGAGCGGCGCAGGCGATAGCGCGACAACTGCTCCGGCTTGAAGCTCAGTACCGGCAGGCTGTCGAGGTAGGGGCTCTTGCGGAACATCTTGCGCGCCTCGGTCCAGGTCGCATCGAGCAGCACGAACAACGGCCGCTTGCCCGGCGCCACCTCGACCTCGCCGGTCACCCGCTGCGGCGCGGCATACTCACCGGGGAAGACCAGATAGGGCTGCCAATGCGGCTCGCTCAGCAGAGCCGGCAGGGCCGGATCGACCTCGGTGCGCAACCAGCCGAAGGCCGTGGTATCGGCCAGCACATCGGCGATCAGCCAGCCGGTGTTGCTCGGCTTGAGCGCCTCGACATCGTGCATCAGCAGGCACACGGCCGACTGCGCCTCGACTCGCGGCCGCCAGGCGCAGATGCAGTGGCTCGGAATCAGCCGGCAACTCGCGCAGCGCACCGCGCGGGAGCCGCGTGCCACGAAGGGTTTGACGCTGCGCGCGATCCGAGCGGCGCGCAAACGGGCAACGGCGTGGCTCATCGCGGCAACGCCTGGGAACATCTAAAGGACGCCATACTTGATCCTGGTCCGACGGGCGCGGCAGTCTAGCAAAGCCACCGCCCATCGGCGTGCATCCCACGACTGAAGGCGCCGTGGCTGAACCTCTGCCAGCCCCTGCCGGTCCAACCCTCGTCCCCTTTCCGGAGCCCCCCGATGCTGCGCCCTACCGCCCTGACCCTCGCCCTGCTCCTGCCCTTCGGCACCCAGGCCGCCTCGCTCAACAACCATGAGCTGACCAAGATGCTGGAACAGGTCGCCCGGCAAAGCAGCCAGGGCACACCGCGCGCCATCAATACCGACATCCTCGATCGCGGCTACACGGTCGAAGGCAACGAACTGATCAACCACCTCAGCGTGCGCGCCCGCCATGCCGCGCAGATGCGCGGCAATCCCGACACGGTGCGGACGCAGCTGGCCGACAGCGTGTGCCGCAATACCGGGTTCCGCCGCCTGCTGGCCCAGGGTGCGGTGCTGCGCTACCAGTTCAGCGAATACCAGAGCAATCGCCCGGTCACCAGCGAGCGCTTTGCCAAGGCCGATTGCGGCCTGCCGTAACGCCCCCCGTCCTGGGGAGCCGAACGGCGCCTGGACTGATGTGGATCAAGGCGTGCCAGGAAAACGCGCGGCAAGCTGTCGTCATCCTTTCCCGGCACGTGCGAGGAGTGGGTCATGGCGCTACTCAGCTTTCTCGGTGCCATTCGACAGGTCACCGGCTCCTGCTACCTGATCGAAAGCCGCGACGGCGTGCGGGTCCTGCTCGAATGCGGCATGCACCAGGGCCGCCGCCAAGAAGAGGACAGCAACCGCGCGCCCTTCCCCTTCGAGCCCGCCGGCCTCGACGCCGTGATCATCTCCCATGCCCACCTCGATCACAGCGGCCTGCTGCCGCGCCTGGTCGCGGCAGGCTACCGCGGCCCCATCTTCGCCACCCAGGCCTGCTGCGAACTGATGGAGCTGATGCTGCTGGACTCGGCGCATATTCAGGAAAAGGACGCCGAATGGGAAAGCAAGTGGCGGATGCGCCAGGGCAAGCCGCCGGTCAAACCGCTGTACACCCTCCGGGATGCCGAACGAACCCTCAAGCTGCGCCGACCGCTGGACTATGGTGAAACGCGGGAAGTGGCCGAGGGCATGCAGGTCTGCTTCCATGATGCCGGGCACATCCTAGGCTCCGCGATAGTCGAGCTCGAAGTGCAGGACCAGCAGCTGACCCGCCGGCTGGTGTTCTCCGGCGACCTGGGCAATAGCTGTTCGCCCTTGATGTGCGACCCGGCCACGCTGGACCGCGCCGACCTGGTGCTGCTCGAGTCCACCTACGGCGATCGCGATCATCGCAACAACGGCGAAACGCTCGACGAACTGGCGGCGATTCTGCAGCAGGCTCACCAGGATGGCGGCAATGTGCTGATCCCCTCCTTCGCCGTCGGCCGCACCCAGGACCTGCTCTACTACCTCGGACGTTTCTACCAGGAAGGTCGCCTGCCGCAGCAGGTGGTATTCCTCGACAGCCCCGTGGCTATCCGCGCCAACGTCATCTACGCCTGCTACCACGCACAGTTCGACCGGGCCCACCAGGCGGAGATCGAGGCCAGGCACGTCAGGCGCGCCGAGGACTGGCTGCCGATCCTGCGTTGCACGCCGACCCCCGACGAGTCCATGGCGATCAACCGGATCAAGAGCGGCGCGATCATCATCGCCGGCAGCGGCATGTGCAACGGCGGACGCATCGTTCACCACTTCAAGCACAACCTCTGGCGCAGCGATTGCCATCTGCTGTTCCCCGGCTTCCAGGCCAGAGGCACCCTGGGCCGCGCCATAGTCGACGGTGCGACCACGGCGAAGGTGCTGCACCAAGGCATCGCGGTGAAGGCCCGGGTACATACCCTCGGTGGCTTCTCTGCCCACGCCGGCCAGTCGCAGCTGCTGGACTGGATCAGCCACTTCGCCCAGCGCCCGGAGCTGTACCTGGTGCACGGCGAACTGGAGAAGATGCAGGCGTTGCAGCAGGCACTGCGCGAACGCCTGCAATGGGCCGCCCACATTCCCGAGCCCGGCCAACAGGTCGCCCTGTGAGACCGTACAGGCAGCCCGGCAGGACGCGCCGGCTCGCCCCCTCCCGCTCGATGCCATCCTGCCAAAGCGCCCCGACCCAGCCATACTCTTGGTCAGGAGCGGGCGCATCAGGGAATCGATACGACCCGGTCCGTATTAGAAAAAGGAGACGTTCTATGCCTTACGAATCGGACGACTATCTGTCTCGGCATTTCCAGACCAGTGGCATCGACCTGACCAGCAAGGTGGAGGAGCTCACCACACTGGTCGTGCCCCCGGACAGCCCCAACCTGCCGCTGTACCGGGAAATGCTCATCACGGTGATCCGCATGGCCCAGGCCGACCGCAATCGCTGGGACGCCAAGATCATGCTGCAGACCCTGCGCGAAATGGAGCACGCCTTCAGCACGCTGGAACAATTCAAGCGACGGCGCAAGGTCACGGTGTTCGGCTCGGCGCGCACCCCGCTCGACCACCCTCTGTACGGCCTGGCCCGGGAGCTGGGCGCGACCCTGGCGCGTTACGACCTGATGGTGGTGACCGGCGCCGGCGGCGGCATCATGGCCGCCGCTCACGAAGGCGCCGGCCTGGAAAACAGCCTCGGCTTCAACATCACCCTGCCCTTCGAACAAGGCGCCAATGCCACGGTGGAAGGCAGCGGCAACCTGCTGTCGTTCCACTTCTTCTTCCTGCGCAAGCTGTTCTTCGTCAAGGAAGCCGATGCCCTGGTGCTCTGCCCGGGGGGCTTCGGCACCCTGGACGAGGCCCTGGAAGTGCTGACCCTGATCCAGACCGGCAAGAGCCCGCTGGTACCGGTCGTGCTGCTGGACCAGCCCGGCGGCAGCTATTGGCAGGAACACCTGGCCTTTATCGAGAAGCAGGTGCTGGCTCACGGCTACATCCTGCCCAGCGACCTGAATCTGATGCACCTGGTGCACAGCGCCGACGAAGCGGCCGAGGAGATCGCCCGGTTCTACCGCAACTTCCACTCCAGCCGCTGGCTGAAGGGACACTTCGTCATCCGCCTCAACCATCCGCTCAGTGAGGCAGCCCTGGGGCAGCTGAACCACGACTACGCCGACCTGTGCACGGGCGGCGGCTTCCAGCAACAGCCACCCTCGGTGCTGGAGCAAGACGAGCCGGAGCTGCATCATCTGACGCGCCTGGCCTTCGCCTTCAATGGACGCGACCATGGCCGCCTGCGCGAGCTGCTGAACTTCATCAACTTGCCACAGAGCTGGGCGAAGAACGCCTGACGCTGCCTGGCACGCTCGACAGCGGAGGCGGGGGGATCAGGAGCCGCGCCTAGCTCTCCCCGCCACAGGCAAGCTGCCGGGCTAGGCCATTCGTAAGCGCTTGGACGCAGCCTTGCGCCACGCGAGGAACTTCGACCGGCGCCGCGACTAGGCGCTTGCCGGCTTAGTCCTCCACGCCACGCAGCAGGCGCCCGATCGACTCAAGGGAGAAGCCACGATAGGCGAGAAAGCGCCCCTGCTGGGCCCGTTCGCGGGCGTCGCCCGGTAACTTGCCGGCGAACTTGCGCTGCCAGGTTTCCTGCAGCCGCTCGCTCCAGTCGATGCCGCTGTCGCGTAGCGCCTGCTCGACCTCCGCCCGAGCCAGGCCCCGCTGGGTCAGCTCCTCACGGATCCGCTGCGGGCCGTAACCGGCCCGCGCGCGATGGTCGATGAAACTCTCCAGGTAGCGGGCCTCGGACAGCAAGCCCTCCTCGGCCAGGCGATCGAGAGCCGCCTCGATCGCCTCGACGGCGGCGCCGCGCTGGCGCAGCTTGCGCGTCAGCTCGACCCGGCCATGCTCCCGACGCGCCAACAGATCCATC
The DNA here is from genome assembly GCF_051904775.1 of Pseudomonas sp. MBLB4123. Lineage (NCBI taxonomy): Bacteria > Pseudomonadati > Pseudomonadota > Gammaproteobacteria > Pseudomonadales > Pseudomonadaceae > Pseudomonas > Pseudomonas sp. MBLB4123. Next base: position 233,629 of record NZ_CP196711.1, on the reverse strand, counting down.
GCGGCACGACGTACCGCCAACGGATTGTCGAGGATCACGGACATGCGCTACGCCCTGCTGCTATGGCCGCCCAGCGGGGCGATCAGGCGTCGACTTCGGCCAGATCGTCGGCGGCGGCCTTGGCCGGAGTGCTGGAGACCAGCAACTTCTCGCGGATCAGACCTTCGATGGTGCGCGCCACGTCTGGATTGTCCTCCAGGTACTTGGCCGAGTTGGCCTTGCCCTGGCCGATCTTGTTGCCCTGGTAGCTGTACCAGGCGCCGGACTTCTCCAGCAGGCCGAGCTGCACGCCGAGGTCGATGATCTCGCCGTTGCGGTAGATGCCCTTGCCATAGAGGATCTGGAACTCGGCCTGGCGGAAGGGCGGTGCCACCTTGTTCTTGACGATCTTGACCCGGGTCTCGCTGCCGACCACCTCGTCGCCTTCCTTGACCGCGCCGGTGCGACGGATGTCCAGGCGCACCGAGGAGTAGAACTTCAGGGCGTTGCCGCCGGTGGTGGTCTCCGGGCTGCCGAACATCACGCCGATCTTCATGCGGATCTGGTTGATGAAGATCACCAGGCAGTTGGCGTTCTTGATGTTGCCGGTGATCTTGCGCAGCGCCTGGGACATCAGGCGCGCCTGGAGGCCCACGTGCATGTCGCCCATCTCGCCCTCGATTTCCGCCTTGGGCACCAGGGCCGCCACGGAGTCGACGATGATCACGTCGATGGCGTTGGAGCGCACCAGCATGTCGGTGATCTCCAGGGCCTGCTCGCCGGTGTCCGGCTGCGACACCAGCAGGTCGTCGACATTCACGCCGAGCTTTCCGGCGTAGTCCGGGTCCAGCGCGTGTTCGGCGTCGACGAAGGCGCAGGTGGCGCCGAGCTTCTGCGCTTCGGCGATCACCGACAGGGTCAGGGTGGTCTTGCCCGAGGACTCAGGACCGTAGATCTCGACGATGCGGCCCTTCGGCAGGCCGCCGATACCCAGGGCGATGTCCAGGCCGAGCGAGCCGGTGGAGATGGCCGGAATCGCCTGGCGCTCGTGATCGCCCATGCGCATCACCGCGCCCTTGCCGAACTGCTTTTCGATCTGGCCCAGGGCAGCCGCCAAGGCGCGCTTCTTATTCTCGTCCATTGAAGTCCTCACGTGATCAAGAGGGCCTGACGGCCAACAACTGTATAAGTAGACAGTATTATTCCATAGGGCAAGTCGCCCGCCTACCCCGCCCCCGGATTTTCTTTCGCCGACAGGCGCAGCAGCCCCTCTAGGGCGGCCTCGACCGTTTGTCGGCGCACCTGGGCACGGTCGCCGACGAACTGCCGACGCCGGCTGAACAGCTGCCCGCCGTCGCCCCAGGCCAGCCAGACGGTGCCCACCGGCTTGTCCGGCGAACCGCCGTCCGGACCGGCCACGCCACTGACCGCAACCGCATAACGCGCGCCACTGGCGGCCTGGGCGCCACGCACCATGGCCTCGACCACCTCGCGACTGACCGCCCCCACCGTGCCGAACAGGTCCTCGGCCACGCCCAGTAGCTTGCTCTTCTGCGCGTTGGAATAGGTCACGTAGCCGGCCTCGAACCAGGCCGAGCTGCCGGGAATCCGGGTAATGGCCTCGGCGATGCCGCCGCCGGTACAGGACTCGGCCGTGCTCACCTGCTCCCTGGCGGCCAGCAGTCGCGCCCCCAGCTCGGCGGCCAGGCGGGTCAGCTCTCGATCATCCACAGTCATCGCTACTCCGGGGTGAAACGGGCAAGGGGGATACCCTACACTAGGCGCTTTTGCGATTCAGCCGGACAGTCCAGAACGATGAGCCAAAGCGATCTCAGCGCCCACACCCCGATGATGCAACAGTACTGGAAGTTGAAGAATCAGCACCCTGACCAGCTGATGTTCTACCGCATGGGCGACTTCTACGAGATCTTCTACGAGGACGCCAAGAAGGCCGCCAAGCTGCTCGACATCACCCTCACCGCCCGCGGCCAGTCCGCCGGCCAGGCCATTCCGATGTGCGGCATCCCCTTCCACTCGGTCGAAGGCTACCTGGCCAAATTGGTCAAACTCGGCGAGTCGGTGGTGATCTGCGAACAGGTCGGCGACCCGGCCACCAGCAAGGGCCCGGTCGAGCGCCAGGTGGTGCGCATCATCACCCCCGGCACGGTGAGCGACGAGGCCCTGCTCGACGAGCGCCGCGACAACCTGCTGGCCGCCGTGCTGGGCGACGAGCGCCTGTTCGGCCTGGCGGTGCTGGACATCACCAGCGGCCGCTTCAGTGTGCTGGAGATCAAGGGCTGGGAAAACCTGCTGGCCGAGCTGGAACGGCTCAACCCGGTCGAGCTGCTGATTCCCGACGACTGGCCCCAGGGCCTGCCGGCCGAGAAGCGCCGCGGCGCCCGGCGCCGCGCGCCCTGGGACTTCGAGCGCGATTCGGCGCACAAGAGCCTGTGTCAGCAGTTCGGCACCCAGGACCTCAAGGGCTTCGGCTGCGAGAACCTGACCCTGGCCATCGGCGCCGCCGGCTGTCTGCTCGGCTACGCCAAGGAAACCCAGCGCACCGCCCTGCCGCACCTGCGCAGCTTGCGCCATGAACGCCTCGACGACACGGTGATACTCGACGGCGCCAGCCGGCGCAATCTGGAGCTGGACATCAACCTCGCCGGCGGCCGCGACAACACCCTGCAGTCGGTGGTCGACCGCTGCCAGACCGCCATGGGCAGCCGCCTGCTCAGCCGTTGGCTGAACCGCCCGCTGCGCGACCGCGCGGTGCTGGAGGCACGCCAGGAGTCCATCGCCTGTTTCCTGGAAAACTATCGCTTCGAGACCCTGCAGCCGCAACTCAAGGAGATCGGCGACCTGGAGCGCATCCTCGCCCGTATCGGCCTGCGCAACGCCCGCCCCCGCGACCTGGCCCGCCTGCGCGATGCCCTGGCGGCGCTGCCGCAGCTGCAACAGGCGATGAGTCAGCTGGAGGCCCCGCACCTGTGCGAGCTGGCTGCCACCGTCGCCACCTACCCGGAGCTGGCGGACCTGCTGGCGCGGGCGATCATCGACAACCCGCCGGCGGTGATCCGCGAGGGCGGGGTACTGAAGACTGGCTACGACGCCGAGCTGGACGAGCTGCAGGCCCTCAGCGAGAACGCCGGCCAGTACCTGATGGACCTGGAAACCCGGGAGAAGGCCCGCACCGGTCTGGCCAACCTCAAGGTCGGCTACAACCGCGTGCACGGCTATTACATCGAACTGCCGAGCAAGCAGGCCGAATCGGCTCCCGCCGACTACATCCGCCGCCAGACCCTCAAGGGCGCCGAGCGCTTCATCACCCCCGAACTCAAGGAGTTCGAGGACAAGGCGTTGTCGGCCAAGAGCCGTGCCCTGGCCCGCGAGAAGATGCTCTACGAGGCCCTGCTGGAGCAGCTGATCGGACACCTGGCGCCGCTGCAGGACAGCGCCGCCGCCCTGGCCGAGCTGGACGTGCTGAGCAACCTGGCCGAGCGTGCCCTGAATCTGGACCTCAACCGCCCGCGCTTCGTCGACGAGCCCTGCATGCGCATCGAGCAGGGCCGCCATCCGGTGGTCGAGCAGGTGCTGACCACACCCTTCGTGGCCAACGACCTGAGCCTGGACGATGCGACGCGCATGCTGATCATCACCGGGCCGAACATGGGCGGTAAGTCCACCTATATGCGCCAGACGGCACTGATAGTGTTGCTCGCCCACATCGGCAGTTTCGTCCCGGCGGCCAGCTGCGAGCTGTCGCCGGTCGACCGCATCTTCACCCGTATCGGCTCGAGCGACGACCTGGCCGGCGGCCGCTCGACCTTCATGGTGGAGATGAGCGAGACCGCCAACATCCTGCACAACGCCAGCGAGCACAGCCTGGTGCTGATGGACGAGGTGGGCCGCGGCACCAGCACCTTCGACGGCCTGTCGCTGGCCTGGGCGGCCGCCGAGCAGCTGGCCAAACTGCGCGCCTATACCCTGTTCGCCACCCATTACTTCGAGCTGACCGTGCTGCCGGAGAGCCAGCCGATCGTCGCCAACGTGCACCTCAATGCCACCGAGCACAACGAGCGCATCGTGTTCCTGCATCATGTGCTGCCCGGCCCGGCCAGCCAGAGCTATGGCCTGGCCGTGGCGCAGCTGGCCGGCGTGCCCGGCGAGGTGATCGGCCGCGCCCGCGAGCATCTGGCGCGCCTGGAAACCACCAGCCTGCCCCACGAATTACCGGCACAAGCGCCGGGACAGGCCGCTGCCCCCCTGCAAAGCGATATGTTCGCCAGCCTGCCCCACCCCCTGCTGGAGGAATTGTCGAGGATCAATCCGGATGATCTGACGCCGCGCCAGGCGCTTGAACTGTTATATACATGGAAGACACGCGTCTAACGCAGACCCGTACAAACTGTTAGAATCGCGCGCATTTTTATGACTGCCCGGTTTAAAGCCTGAGCCGCGGCCAATAACGAACGCCTGCAAGCCCGGCACAGACCGGGCCAGGCCGCCGCCCGAGGAGAGAATCGAACCATGACCTTCGTCGTTACCGACAACTGCATCAAGTGCAAATACACCGACTGCGTGGAAGTCTGCCCCGTCGACTGCTTTTACGAAGGCCCGAACTTCCTGGTGATCCACCCGGACGAGTGCATCGACTGTGCCCTCTGCGAGCCGGAGTGCCCGGCCCAGGCGATCTTCTCCGAGGACGAGGTGCCGGAGGACATGCAAGAGTTCATCGAGCTGAACGCCGACCTGGCCGAGGTCTGGCCGAACATTACCGAGAAGAAGGACGCCCTGGCCGATGCCGAGGAGTGGGACGGCGTGAAGGACAAGCTGCAGCACCTGGAACGCTGAAACCTTTCCAGCGCCCATAAAAAGACCCGCCATGTGCGGGTCTTTTGCTTTCCTGCGGGCAAAAAAAGGGGCGGGATAACCCGCCCACTCTTTTGTCCCTATTCCCTTTATTTCCCAGCTCATCGTCCTGATGAAATCGCATCCTGCGATTGTCCTGGCCACCATCCTTAGCGACCCGTGCCTGTCCCTCGACACAGGTGTGATATTAGCGCCTTGCGGGACAGCTACAAGCCAGTGGAAACGTGCCAGGCCCCACGACGCATGGCCCCACATAAATATAAAATACTTATATATCAATAACTTAACTAATTAACCCAGGCTTCAAGAGCTACTAGCACGCGACACTTTCCCGCAATCGCTTACACAAGCTGTAAGCAATGACTTACATGAGCGCACACAAAAAACCCGGCCTCGGCCGGGTTCCTTGATTAGCGCCTGCCTACTGGAACAATGCATCACTCGACAAGCCATTGCTCTCCAGGATTTCCCGCAGGCGCTTGAGTGCCTCGACCTGGATCTGCCGTACCCGCTCGCGGGTCAGACCGATCTCCTGGCCGACCTCCTCCAGGGTGCAGCTCTCATGACCGCGCAGGCCGAACCGACGCACCACCACCTCGCGCTGCTTGTCGGTCAGCTCTGACAGCCACTGGTCGATGCTTTGCGAAAGATCATCGTCCTGCAGCAGCTCGCAGGGGTCGGTCGGGCGGTCGTCGGTCAGGGTATCGAGCAGGGTCTTGTCCGAGTCCGGGCCGAGGGACACATCCACCGAGGAGACCCGCTCATTCAGGCCCAGCATGCGTTTGACCTCGCCCACCGGCTTCTCCAGCAGATTGGCGATCTCCTCTGCCGATGGCTCGTGATCGAGCTTCTGGGTCAGCTCGCGAGCGGCACGCAGGTAGACGTTGAGCTCCTTGACCACATGAATCGGCAGGCGAATGGTGCGGGTCTGGTTCATGATCGCCCGCTCGATGGTCTGGCGAATCCACCAGGTGGCATAGGTCGAGAAACGGAAGCCACGCTCGGGATCGAACTTTTCCACGGCCCGAATCAAGCCGAGGTTACCCTCCTCGATCAGATCCAAGAGCGACAGGCCGCGATTGACGTAGCGCCGGGCGATCTTCACCACCAGCCGCAGGTTGCTCTCGATCATGCGCTTTCGCCCGGCGGGATCGCCCTTCTGCGCCAAGCGCGCGAAGAACACCTCCTCCTCGGGAGTCAGCAGGGGGGAGAAGCCGATTTCGTTGAGGTACAGCTGAGTGGCGTCGAGCGCCCGGGTGTAGTCGATGTACTTGTGCTGCTTGCTGCTGGTAGAACTTTTGGCCTTAGCGCGAGAGGCCGGCGCTGGCGTCTCCCTGCTCGGCCCGCCGTCCAGAACAATGCCGGGCTCCATCAGGAGAACTTCATCGTCGACGTCAAACTCCGGCGTTTCTTTTTTTTTGAGAGCCATTGTGGTTGCTCCTTGCTGAGTTCGACAGCAAGCCCGAGCGTCGCCTGAATCCTTGGCTACACTTGAGCCCGTTGAGCCCACGAAAAGGAACGGGCTGGCGACCGATCAGCGGCGTGGCAGGTATTGCAATGGATCTACAGGCTTACCTTGGCGGCGAATTTCAAAATGAAGCTTCACCCGATCGGTCCCCGTGGATCCCATCTCGGCAATCGTCTGTCCCGCCTTGACCCGTTGCCCCTCCCGTACCAACAGCCTGCGGTTGTGTCCGTAGGCACTGACGTAGGTATCGCTGTGCTTGATGATCAGCAACTCGCCGTAGCCCCGCAAACCACTCCCGGCGTACACCACTGAGCCATCAGACGCAGCTAAAACAGGCTGGCCCAATTCCCCGGCGATATCAATGCCTTTATTCAAACTACCGTTTGAGGAAAAACGTCCGATTACCGCACCATTCGACGGCCAGGCCCAGCCCGTGGCCGAACGCTGTACCGGCTGCACCGGCGTGCTGGCCGAGACGACCCGAGGTGGCGTCGAAGGCGCGCTACGCACCTGCGGGGCCGGAGCCGGAACGGCGACCGTCGGCTGCTTGACCGCCGGCGCCGGGATAGGTGCCGGCGCCGTCCTCGCCACGGTCGAGGGCGGCGTGGCGCGCTGGCCGTCGAAGCGAATCACCTGCCCTACCCGGATCAGGTAAGGCGCCGTGATGCCGTTGCGAGCGGCCAGGGCCTTCCAGTCCCAACCGAAGCGAAACGCGATCGAGTAGAGGGTATCGCCACGACGCACCACATACTGGCCGCTGGTCACGGTCGGCCGCTGCTGGGCTGCGGCCGCGCCACGCTGATTACGGTCGACCACCTGCACCCCGCCCGGCGGCGGGCTGGCGCAACCACTCAACAGCGCCCCCAGAACCAGGCCACCCAAGAGGCAGCGCACACTGCTGCGGACAATTCGCGATGGCATGGCCGTGGAACTCACCCGGGTCTTCCTCATCTGGCTACTGGCTGGGGCTGTTGGCGCGTATTGTGCCGTAATTAATTGGCGCAGCCAGCGTTTTGCTGAGGCCGCCCGGCCAACCACTCCAGACCGAGCACCAGCAACACGCCGGCCAGCGCCAGGAGGATGGCCAGCAGCAGCTGTGGGTCCTGACCGCTGACTTCGGCGAAGCGTGCGGGCGACAGGTTGGCCTGCAGCAGCGGCACCTGCTCGCCGTGACGGTTGGTCTGCCAGCTGAGCGTTTCCTTCCACGGCCAGATCTTGTTCAGCGAGCCGAGCATCAAACCGGTCAGAAACGCCAGCGCGAGATCGCGCCAGCGCACCAGCAGCCAGCGCAGCAGGCTGGCGAAACTGACCAGGCCGACCAGGCAGCCGCTGGCGAAGAGTGCCAGCACGCCGATGTCCAGACTCTTGACCGCGCCGAGCACGAAGGGGTAGAGCCCCAGCAGCACCAGGATGAAGCTGCCGGACACCCCCGGCAGGATCATCGCGCAGATGGCGATGGCGCCGGCCAGGACCACACTCAGGGGGTCGGTGTCCCACTGCATCGGCGAGGCCACGGTGATCCAGTAAGCGAAGGCCGCGCCGAGGACGAAGCTGAGTCCGCGGCTCCAGTTCCAGCGCTGAATTTCCCGCGCCACTATATGGGAGGAGACCAGGATCAAGCCGAAAAAGAACGACCAGACCGGAATCGGCTGCTCCACCAACAGGTAGCTGATCACCCGCGCCAGGCTGACGACGCTGGTCAGGATGCCGGCCAACAGCACCAGCAGGAAGGTCCCGTTGGCGGCCTGCCAGGCGGCAGCGATGCGCCCGCGCAGCAGCAGCCCGACGGCAGCTGGCACGCTGGCGATCGAGCGCAGCAACTCGTCATAGATGCCGCTGATAAAGGCCACGGTGCCGCCGGACACGCCGGGCACCACATCGGCAGCGCCCATGGCGATGCCCTTGGCATAGAGCAGGAAATACTTGTTCATGGGTCCATCCGGTTACGCGAAAGATCAGGCCAGCGGCCCGTTGAGCAGGGGCACGAAGCGCACGGCATCCAGCACATGCCGGGAGAAGCCATGCTCCTCGCGAACGATCAGCAGCAGTTGCTGCACATCGCCGGCACCGACCGGAATCACCAGACGCCCGCCCGGGGCCAGTTGATCGAGCAGCGCCTGCGGCACCTCGGAAGCCGCCGCGGTGACGATGATGCCGTTGTAGGGGGCCAGCGCCGACCAGCCCTCCCAGCCATCGCCCCAGCGGAACACCACATTGCGCAGGTTCAGCTCGCTCAGGCGCTCCTTGGCGCGCTCCTGCAGTCCCTGGATACGTTCGACGGTGAACACCCGCTCGACCAGTTGGGCGAGGATGGCGGTCTGGTAGCCGGAGCCGGTGCCGATCTCCAGCACCTTGTCCAGGGGGCCGGCGGCCAGCAGCAGCTCGCTCATCCGCGCCACCATATAAGGCTGGGAGATGGTCTGATTGCTGCCGATCGGCAAGGCAGTGTCTTCATAGGCCCGGTGCGCCAGGGCCTCGTCGACGAACAGGTGACGCGGCGTGCGGCGGATGGCCTCGAGCACGTGGGCATTGGACAGCCCCTCTTCATAGAGGCGCTGGATCAGCCGCTCGCGGGTGCGCTGCGAAGTCATGCCGATGCCGTGGCGGTGCAGTTCGTCCTGTTCGCGATTCATCAGAGTAAGCTCTCCAGCCAGGGTTGCAGGCCGTTCAAGCCCTCCTTGAAGGTGCGATCGAGCTGCAGCGGGGTCACCGACACATAGCCCTGCGACACCGCGTGAAAGTCCGTACCCGGCCCGCCGTCCTCGGCCGCGCCGGCCGCGGAAATCCAGTAGCCCTCCTTGCCGCGCGGGTTGGTCACCTTGACCGGGGCGGCCGCGCGGGCGCGGTGGCCCAGGCGCGTCAACTGGATGCCGCGAATCTGCTCCAGGGGCAGGTTGGGCACGTTGACATTGAGCACGGTGCGCGGCGGCAGATCGAGGCGCTCGTGGGCGGCCACCAGCTTGCGCGCGAAATAGGCGGCGGTCGGCAGGTTGTCCGGCGCCCGCGACAGCAGCGAGAAGGCGAACGCCGGCCGCAGCAGGAAACGGCCCTCCAGCGCCGCGGCCACGGTGCCCGAATAGAGCACGTCGTCGCCCAGGTTGGCGCCGAGGTTGATGCCCGACACCACCAGATCCGCCAGCTCGGGCAACAGCCCGTTCAACCCTAGGTGCACACAATCGGTGGGCGTGCCATTGACGCTGATGAAGCCGTTGGCCAGGGTGTGCGGGTGCAGCGGGCGGTCCAGGGTCAGGGAGCTGCTGGCGCCACTGCGGTCCTGATCGGGGGCGATCACCGTGCAGTCGGCGTAGTCGTGCAGCGCGGCGTGCAGCGCGGCAAGGCCGGGCGCCGCCACGCCGTCGTCGTTAGAAATCAGAATACGCATGGGTTATCCGTCTGCCCTGCCGGCAGCAGATCGACGAGCTCGCGCACCAGTGCGGTGGCGAAGCATCCAGCCGGCAGGACGAATTCCAGTTGCAGAATGTCAGGCTCCGGATAATGCCACGTCAGCCCGCCGATGGGGAGGCGCAGGATGCGCCGTTCGTGCTGCAGGCCCGCTTCTGCCAACCAATCGAGCAGATCGGCCTCGTCGCCGACCAGCTCCTGCTCCAGTTGCTGGACGGCGCCAACCGCCGGCGAGGCGCCGGCGCCCCACAACGGCCCGGTCGGGTGCAGGTCGAGCCGGGCCAGACGCGGGTCGGCGCACTCCGCCGCGCCGGCCACGAAGAAGCTGCGGCTGTCGGTGAAGGCCAGCAGATCGCCGGGCTGCGCCCTGTTCCAGCTGCCGGCGGTCACCCGCGCGGCGAGGGTGCGATTGAACAGGTAGCTGCGCACCGCCGAGAGCAGCCGCGAGCGCACATTGCGCTTCTCGGGCAGGCTCCTGGCCGCGGCGAGATGCCGGGCATGGGCCAGGTTGCCGCCCTCGTGGCCGAAGCGCTGCAAGCCGTAGTAGTTGGGAATGCCCTGGGCGGCGATCTGCTGCAGGCGCCGCTCCAGCGCCGCGGTGTCGGCGCTGAGCTGGGTCAGGCGCAGGATGAAGCCGTTGGCCGCGTGGGCGCCGCGCTGCAGCTTGCGCGCATGGCGCACGCGCTTGAGGATCCTCAGCTCCGCGCTCTCGGCGGCCCCCAGGTCCGGATCGGCCTTGCCCGGCAGGTGCAGGCTGAACCATTGCCGGGTCAGGGCCTGGCGATCCTTGAGGCCGGCATAGCTGATCAGCCGCAGCGGCACCCCGGCGGCGCGGGCGATGCGCTTGGCGGCCTCCTCGGTATTCAGGCCGCGCTTCTCCACCCACAGCCAGAGGTGCTCGCCCTCCCCCGCCAGGGGGATGTCCAGCACCTCGTCGACCTGGAAGTCCTCGGCGCTGGCCTTGAGCACGGCGCTGCCGCAGGCCGGACCATGGGCACGGGGCCCGAGCAGTTCGAACTCGGTCATGGCGCGACCAACAGCGCCACGGCATGCACCGCGATGCCTTCCTCGCGCCCGGTGAAGCCGAGCTTCTCGGTGGTGGTGGCCTTGACGTTGACCTGTTCCGGCGCGACCTGCAGGTCCTCGGCGATCAGCGCGCGCATGGCCGGGATATGCGGGGCCATCTTCGGCGCCTGGGCGACTATGGTGGCGTCGACGTTGCCGACCGCCCAGCCCTTGGCGCGGATCAGGCCGAGCACGTGGCGCAGCAGCACGCGACTGTCGGCGCCCTTGAAGCGCGGGTCGGTGTCGGGGAAGTGCTGGCCGATATCGCCCAGCGCCGCGGCGCCGAGCAGCGCATCGCACAGCGCGTGCAGCAGCACGTCGCCGTCGGAGTGGGCGAGCAGCCCGAAGCTGTGGGTAATCCGCACGCCGCCGAGGGTGACGAACTCGCCCTCGGTGAAACGGTGTACGTCGTAACCGTGACCAATACGCATAAAGAACAACGCCCTGAAAAGTCAGGGCGTGATTCTACAGGACTCGCGGCGGTCAGGCTGGCCTCAGCCGCGCAAGGCCTCGGCGTGATGACGCAGATGGTCGTCGATGAAGCTGGCGATGAAGTAGTAGCTGTGGTCGTAGCCCGGCTGCAGGCGCAGGGTCAGCGGGTGCCCGGCGGCCTGGGCGGCGCTCTGCAGCGCCTCGGGCTTGAGCTGGCCCTCGAGGAAGTCGTCGCGGTCGCCCTGGTCCACCAGGATCGGCAGCTTCTCCGTGGCCTCGGCGAGCAAGGCGCAGGCATCCCACTCGCGCCAGCGCGAACGCTCCTCGCCGAGGAAGCGGGAAAAGGCCTTCTCGCCCCAGGGGCAGTTCATCGGGTTGCCGATCGGCGAGAAGGCCGACAGCGACTGGTAGCGCCCCGGGTTGCGCAGGGCGCAGACCAGCGCGCCATGGCCGCCCATGGAGTGGCCGCTGATGCCGCGCCTGTCCGAGACCGGGAAGTTGGCCTCGATCAGCGCCGGCAGCTCCTGCACCACGTAGTCGTGCATGCGGTAGTGGCGGGCCCAGGGCTCCTGGGTGGCGTTGAGGTAGAAGCCGGCGCCCTTGCCGAAGTCCCAGGCGCCGTCCGGGTCGCCCGGTACATCGTCGCCACGCGGGCTGGTGTCCGGCGCCACTATGATCAGCCCCAGCTCGGCCGCCAGGCGCTGGGCGCCGGCCTTCTGCATGAAGTTCTCGTCGGTGCAGGTCAGGCCGCTCAACCAGTACAGCACCGGTAGCCGGGCGCCCTGCTCGGCCTGCGGCGGCAGGTAGACGGCGAAGACCATGTCGCAGCCCAGGGTGCTGGAATGGTGGCGATAACGCTTGTGCCAGCCGCCGAAGCTCTTCTGGCAGGAAATGTTTTCCAAGGTCATGACGATCTCCCTAGGGGGGCAGAGGGCAACGCCTGTGCCACCACTGGACGGTGGATGCCATCGGCTGGCATCCACCCCAGGCAATCAGAAGTGGATGACGGTACGGATGCTCTTGCCTTCGTGCATCAGGTCGAAGGCCTGGTTGATCTCGTCCAGTGGCATGTTGTGGGTAATGAAGGTGTCCAGCGGGATCTCGCCCTTCTGCGACTTCTCGACATAACCCGGCAGCTCGGTGCGGCCCTTGACCCCACCGAAGGCGCTACCACGCCAGACCCGGCCGGTGACCAACTGGAACGGACGGGTGCTGATCTCGGCACCCGCCGGCGCCACGCCGATGATGGTCGACTCACCCCAACCCTTGTGGCAGCACTCCAGCGCCGCACGCATCAGCTGCACGTTGCCGATGCATTCGAAGCTGTAGTCGACACCACCGTCGGTCATTTCGACTATGACCTCCTGGATCGGCTTGGCATGGTCCTTGGGATTGACGAAGTCGGTCATACCCAGCTCACGGGCCACGGCTTCCTTGGCCGGGTTGATGTCGATACCGATGATGCGCGACGCCTTGGCCATCTTAGCGCCGATGATCGCCGCCAGGCCGATGCCGCCCAGACCGAAGATCGCCACGGTGGCGCCCTCCTCGACCTTGGCGGTGTTGAGCACCGCACCGATGCCGGTGGTGACGCCGCAGCCGAGCAGGCAGACCTTGTCCAGCGGTGCTTCCTTCGGGATCACCGCGACGGAGACTTCCGGCAGCACGGTGTATTCGGAGAAGGTCGAGCAGCCCATGTAGTGGTAGACCGGCTGGCCCTGGTAACTGAAACGCGAGGTGCCGTCCGGCATCAGGCCCTTGCCCTGGGTGGCACGCACCGAGCTGCACAGGTTGGTCTTCTGGGATTTGCAGAACTTGCACTGGCCGCACTCGGCGGTGTACAGCGGGATCACGTGATCACCGACCTTGACCGAGGTCACGCCCTCGCCGACGGCCTCGACGATGCCGCCCCCCTCATGACCCAGGATGCAGGGGAACACGCCTTCGGAATCCTGACCCGACAGGGTGTAGGCATCGGTATGGCAGACGCCGGTGGCAACGATGCGCACCAGCACTTCGCCGGCCTGCGGCGGCGCCACGTCCACTTCGACGACTTGCAGCGGTTGGTTGGGGGCAAAGGCTACGGCGGCACGGGACTTGATCATGATCGCTCTCCAGCGGGTTACAACGAAGGCGGAAAGTATAGATCAGCGACTTTCAGTGAATAATCGGCCAACCAGCAAAAGATTATTGCCAACCAGGGACAATAAACCCCGTCAACACCTAGAATCGCGCCATTGTCACCCCGTGAGGAGCCCCTCGATGAACCGCTGGGAAGGCCTGGATGAATTCGTCGCGGTCGCCGAATGCGGCCAGTTCACCGCCGCCGCCGAACGCCTGGGCCTGTCGTCCTCCCAGATCAGCCGGCAGATCGCCCGCCTGGAGGAGCGCCTGCAGACCCGCCTGTTCTACCGCAGCACCCGGCGGGTGGCGCTGACCGAGGCCGGGCAGACCTTCCTGCAGCATTGCCAGCGCCTACAGGATGCCCGCGAGGAGGCGCTGCGTGCGGTCGGCGACCTGGGCAGCGAGCCCAAGGGGCTGTTGCGCATGACCTGCGCGGTGGCCTATGGCGAGCGCTTCATCGTGCCGCTGGTGACCGATTTCATGAGCCGCCACCCGCAACTACGGGTCGAGATCGAGCTGAGCAACCGCACCCTGGACATGGTCCAGGAGGGCCTGGACCTGGCCATCCGCCTGGGCCGCCTGCAGGACTCGCGCCTGGTGGCCACGCGCCTGGCGCCGCGGCAGATGTACCTGTGCGCGGCGCCGGCCTACCTGCAGCGCTACGGTCGCCCGCACAGCCTGTCGGAACTGGCCCGGCACAACTGCCTGATCGGCAGCTCGGATATCTGGACCTTCCAGCTCGACGGTCGCGAAACGAGCCAGCGGGTGCAGGGCAACTGGCGCTGCAACAGCGGCCAGGCGGTGCTGGACGCGGCGCTGCGCGGCCTCGGCCTGTGCCAGCTGCCGGACTACTACGTGCTGGAGCACCTGCACAGCGGCGCCCTGGTCTCGCTGCTGGCCAACCAGCAGCCGCCGAACACCGCGGTCTGGGCACTCTATCCCCAGCAACGCCACCTGTCACCCAAGGTGCGCCAGCTGGTGGACTTCCTCAAGGCCGGCATGGCGCAACGTGCGGAGTATCGGGCGAGTCCGCTGTAGGGTGGGCTAGGAGGCCGTAGCCCACCGAGCCATATCCGGCACCAGCGACCCGACGGGTTGCACCGCTGTCGCGATCCATCCAGCCGAGGCAGGCCGTTCAGTCCTTGTTTGCCCAGTGCCGGCGCAGCCAGTCGAGGTCTTCCGGACGGGTGACCTTGAGGTTGTCGGCACGCCCCTCGATCAGGCGCGGCGCCAGCCCCGTCCACTCGATCGCCGAGGCCTCGTCGGTGACCGCCACGCCGGCCACCAGGGCATCGGACAGGGCGCGATAGAGTTGACCGAGGCGGAACATCTGCGGCGTGTAGGCCTGCCAGATCGGCGCCCGGTCGACGGTCTCCCGCACCCGGCCATCGGCTCCGGCGCGCTTGAGGGTATCGCGTGCCGGCACGGCGAGCAGCCCGCCGACCGGATCGCCGGCCAACTCGGCGAGCAACCTGTCCAGGTCGTCCCGCGCCAGATTGGGTCGCGCCGCATCGTGCACCAGCACCCAGTCCCGCTCCCCGGCGCCCAGCTCGGTCAGGCGCTGCAGACCGCCCAGCACCGAGTCGGCACGCTCACGGCCACCCGCAGCTCGTTCAATCCGCGGGTCCACGGCGCAGGCCAGGGTCGGCCAGTAGGGGTCGTCGCCGGCCAGGCTGACGACCAGGCCGCGCAGCTGCGGGTGCTCGAGGAAGCAGGCCAGGCTGTGTTCGAGAATGGTCTTGCCGGCCAGTTCGAGGTACTGCTTGGGTCGGTCGGCGCGCATGCGGCTGCCGACGCCGGCGGCCGGGATCAGGACCCAGAACGGGGGCAACATGGCGGCGCTCATTCGACCAACTGGTAGAGGGTCTCGCCCTCCCTGACCATGCCCAGTTCGTGACGGGCGCGCTCCTCGACGGTCTCCATGCCCTTCTTCAGCTCCAGCACCTCGGCCTCGAGGATACGGTTGCGCTCCAGCAGGCGCCGATTCTCCCCCTGCTGCTCGGCGATCTGCCGCTTCAGCTCGGTGGCCTGGGCCAGGCTGCCCTCGCCCACCCAGAGGCGGTACTGCAGA
Organism: Pseudomonas sp. MBLB4123; assembly: GCF_051904775.1. Lineage (NCBI taxonomy): Bacteria > Pseudomonadati > Pseudomonadota > Gammaproteobacteria > Pseudomonadales > Pseudomonadaceae > Pseudomonas > Pseudomonas sp. MBLB4123. The sequence goes on along the minus strand of NZ_CP196711.1, from coordinate 218,219 downwards.
CCCGCCAGCAGCATTACCAAGACCAACCACAACCAATAGGGGCTACGCATAGGGAGAAGAGTATCCGAACGAAAAAGGGGCGACTCGCGCCGCCCCTCTTTTACCACGACTGAGTTCAACCACGGAACTCGGCGCGGCCACGGTACGCCGCCTGGCCAGCCAGCTGTTCCTCGATGCGCAGCAGCTGGTTGTACTTGGACACGCGGTCGGAACGGCACAGCGAGCCGGTCTTGATCTGGCCGGCGGCGGTGCCCACGGCGAGATCCGCAATGGTGCTGTCCTCGGTTTCGCCGCTGCGGTGCGAGATCACCGCGGTGTAGCCGGCGGCCTTGGCCATCTGGATGGCTTCCAGGGTCTCGGTCAGCGAGCCGATCTGGTTGAACTTGATCAGGATCGAGTTGCCGATGGACTCGTCGATGCCGCGCTTCAGGATCTTGGTGTTGGTGACGAACAGGTCGTCGCCGACCAGCTGCACCTTGGCGCCGATCTTGTCGGTCAGCACCTTCCAGCCGGCCCAGTCGGACTCGTCCATGCCGTCCTCGATGGAGATGATCGGGTAGCGCTGGGTCAGGCCGGCCAGGTAGTCGGCGAAGCCGGCGGCGTCGAACACCTTGCCTTCACCGGCCAGGTCGTACTGGCCGTTCTTGTAGAACTCGCTGGAGGCGCAGTCCAGGGCCAGGGTGACGTCCTCGCCCAGCTTGTAGCCGGCATTGGCCACGGCCTCGGCGATGGCCGCCAGGGCGTCCTCGTTGGACGCCAGGTTCGGCGCGAAGCCGCCCTCGTCGCCCACCGAGGTGCTCAGGCCACGGGCCTTGAGCACGGCCTTGAGGTGATGGAAGATCTCGGTGCCCATGCGCAGGGCGTCGGCGAAGTTCTTGGCGCCGACCGGCTGGACCATGAACTCCTGGATGTCGACGTTGTTGTCGGCGTGCTCGCCGCCGTTGATGATGTTCATCATCGGCACCGGCATGGAGTACTGGCCCGAGGTGCCGTTGAGGTCGGCGATGTGTGCGTACAGCGGCACGCCCTTGGCCTGGGCGGCGGCCTTGGCGGCGGCCAGGGACACGGCGAGGATGGCGTTGGCGCCCAGGCTGGCCTTATTCTCGGTGCCGTCCAGCTCGATCATCGCGCGGTCCAGGGCGGCCTGGTCGATCGCATCCTTACCCAGCAGCAGGTCGCGAATCGGCCCGTTGATGTTGGCCACGGCCTTGAGCACGCCCTTGCCCAGGTAACGGCTCTTGTCGCCATCACGCAGTTCCAGCGCCTCGCGCGAACCGGTGGATGCACCGGACGGCGCACAGGCGCTGCCGATGATGCCGCCCTCGAGGATCACATCGGCTTCCACGGTCGGGTTGCCACGGGAGTCGAGAACCTCACGGCCTTTGATGTCGACGATCTTTGCCATTGCGTTGAGCACTCCAAAAGTTGACGAACAGGTTAGCGCCGGACTGAACAGCTCGTGCGCACGGGCCGAGGCACCAGCGCGCAAATGTACCGACAAGCAAACAAAATTGTATACAAAAATCTCGCCAGCGGAAAACCGCCGCGTCAGGCGGTCTCGACCGGCGGGAAACTCTTGATCAGCTCGTCCAGCTGCTTGAGCTGGCCGAGGAAGGGCTCCAGCTTGTCCAGACGCAGGGCGCAGGGGCCGTCGCACTTGGCCTGGTCCGGGTCCGGATGGGCCTCGAGGAACAGACCGGCCAGGCCCTGGCTCAGGCCGGCCTTGGCCAGGTCGGTGACCTGGGCCCGACGACCGCCGGCGGAATCGGCGCGCCCGCCCGGCATCTGCAGGGCATGGGTGACGTCGAAGAATACCGGGTACTGGAACTGCTTCATGATGCCGAAGCCGAGCATGTCCACCACCAGATTGTTGTAGCCGAAGGAGGAGCCGCGCTCGCAGAGGATCAGCTGGTCGTTGCCGGCCTCCTCGCACTTGGCCAGGATGTGCTTCATCTCCTGGGGTGCGAGGAACTGGGCCTTCTTGATATTGATCACCGCGCCGGTCTTGGCCATGGCCACCACCAGATCGGTCTGCCGCGAAAGAAACGCCGGCAGCTGGATGATGTCGCACACCTCGGCCACCGGCTGCGCCTGATAGGGCTCGTGCACATCGGTGATGACCGGCACGCCGAAGGTCTTCTTCACTTCCTCGAAGATCTTCAGCCCTTCGTCGAGACCCGGGCCGCGGAAGGAAGCGACCGAGGAACGGTTGGCCTTGTCGAAGCTGGCCTTGAACACGTAGGGGATGCCGAGCTTGTCGGTGACCCGCACGTACTCCTCGCAGGCGCGCATGGCCAGCTCGCGGGACTCGAGGACGTTGATGCCACCGAACAGCACCATGGGCTTGTCGTTGGCGATCTCGATTGCGCCGACGCGGATGGTCTTCTGGGTCATGCCTCAGGCCTTCTTCGCGCGCTGAGCCAGCGCGGCGTTGACGAAGCCGCTGAACAGCGGATGGCCGTCGCGCGGCGTCGAGGTGAACTCGGGGTGGAACTGGCAGGCGACGAACCAGGGATGATCCGGCGCCTCCACCACTTCCACCAGGGCACCGTCGCCGGAGCGCCCGGTGACCTTGAGGCCGGCCTCGATCAGCTGCGGCAGCAGGTTGTTGTTGACCTCGTAACGGTGACGGTGGCGCTCGACTATGACGTCCTGGCCGTAGCACTCACGCACCTGGGAGCCGCTTTCCAGCTGGCAGTCCTGGGCGCCCAGACGCATGGTGCCGCCGAGGTCGGAGCTTTCGCTGCGCTGTTCGACTTCGCCGGTGGCGTCCTGCCACTCGGTGATCAGGCCGACTACCGGGTGGCCGCCGCTGCTGTCGAATTCGGTGGAGTTGGCGTCCGACCAGCCCAGCACGTTGCGGGCGAACTCGATCACCGCGACCTGCATGCCAAGGCAGATGCCCAGGTAGGGGATCTTGTTCTCGCGGGCGTACTGCACGGTCTTGATCTTGCCTTCCACGCCGCGCAGGCCGAAGCCGCCCGGCACCAGGATGGCATCGACGCCTTCGAGCAGGCCGGTGCCCTGATTCTCGATGTCTTCGGAATCGATGTAGCGCAGGTTGACCTTGGTGCGGTTCTGGATACCGGCGTGGCTCATCGCCTCGATCAGCGACTTGTAGGCATCCAGCAGCTCCATGTACTTGCCGACCATGGCGATGTTGACTTCGTGCTCGGGGTTCAGCTTGGCGTCGACCACGCGGTCCCACTCGGACAGGTCGGCGCCGCCGCAGTCCAGGCCGAAACGCTCGACGACGAAGTCATCCAGGCCCTGGGCATGCAGCACCGAGGGGATCTTGTAGATGGTGTCGACGTCCTGCAGGCTGATCACCGCACGCTCTTCGACGTTGGTGAACAGGGCGATCTTGCGCCGCGAGGAGACGTCCACCGGGTGGTCGGAGCGGCAGATCAGCACGTCCGGCTGCAGGCCGATGGAACGCAGTTCCTTCACCGAATGCTGGGTCGGCTTGGTCTTGGTCTCGCCGGCGGTGGCGATGTAGGGCACCAGGGTCAGGTGCATGAGCATGGCGCGCTTGGCGCCCACTTCCACGCGCAGCTGGCGGATCGCCTCGAGGAACGGCTGCGACTCGATGTCGCCCACCGTGCCGCCGATCTCGACCATGGCCACGTCGGCATCGCCGGCGCCCTTGATGATGCGGCGCTTGATCTCGTCGGTGATATGCGGAATGACCTGAATGGTGGCGCCCAGGTAATCGCCACGGCGCTCCTTGCGCAGCACGTCTTCGTAGACACGGCCGGTGGTGAAGTTGTTGTTCTGGGTCATGGTCGTGCGGATGAACCGCTCGTAATGACCCAGGTCCAGGTCGGTCTCGGCGCCGTCGTGGGTGACGAACACCTCGCCGTGCTGGAACGGGCTCATGGTGCCCGGATCGACGTTGATATAGGGGTCCAGCTTGAGCATCGTGACCTTCAGGCCCCGCGCCTCCAGGATGGCCGCCAATGAAGCCGAGGCGATGCCTTTCCCCAAAGAAGAAACAACACCACCCGTGACGAAGATGTAGCGCGTCATGAAAAACCCTAGAAGTCTGCGTTTAAGCGGTCAGCGCCGCCGGGGAAAGCGAAGGAAGGCCGAAGCCCCCAATTACGGATACGCCGCAATTGGCAAGCCGTCGCCGACTCCGGTTTTCGCGAGGAAAGGGAGTCAGCAAAAGCTCGGATAAGACGGGAGCGTAGTCTACCGGAAAGGCCCTATCAGCTCAAACCTGGATCGCACACCGGCGGCTGCCAGCCGAGCCGCCAGCCACCGTCGCCGGCACCATCCAGTCCCGGCAGATTGGCCACCGCCCGCACCTCGCCGTCACACAGCAGCAACGGCAGGCGGCCACGCACGAAGGCCGGCACCCGGCGCTCGTTGAGCAGGCGCTTGAGGTCGCGGTGGCCGCGCCCCGGCAGCGCCATGCGCTCGCCGCCCTGGCGATAGGCCAGGCGCCAGTCGCCCTGGGCGGGCAAGCAGCCCTCGATACGTACAGAGCCATTGCCCGGCAATGCCAGCGCCTTATCGGCCTCGAGCGTCAGCAGCGGGCACACCGGCGCCAGCAGCCAGTCGCCGGCCAGCCACCACAACCGCTGGTCGGCCCGGCGCAGCTCGCCGGTCGCCAGACGCCACACCGGCGCGGCATCGCCGGCCGCCTCGCGCAGGCCCTGCCAGCCGGCCCAGTGTTCGGCATCCGGCATAGGCGTCAGCGCGCGCAACCAGTAACGCAGGGCATTGCGCTGGCGCGCCGAGCTCAGGGCACACAAGGGCGGCAGGGCCAGGCTCGGCAGCGGCAACCAGGCCAACGGGCCGGGCGCCTCTGCCGCCTGCAGGTCCAGCTGCGCCAGCTCGTCGAGCAACTGCGCCGCCTCGCCGAGCTGCCGCGCCGAGCGCGCCAGGCTGCGCTCGGCTTGCGGCCAGCGCGTGCGCAGCAGCGGCATGACCCGCTGACGCAGATAGTTGCGGGCGAAGCGGCCATCGGCATTGCTCGGGTCCTCGACCCAGGACAGGCGGTGCTCGGCGGCATAGGCCTCCAGTTCGGCCCGCGAGCAGTCCAGCAGCGGGCGCAGCAGATGCCCCCGCCCCAAGGCGCGGCTCGCCGGCATGCCCGCCAGACCGCGCACCCCGCCGCCGCGCAGCAGGCGAAACAGCAGGGTCTCGGCCTGGTCGTCGCGGTGCTGGGCGGTCAGCAGCAATTCGCCGGGCGCCAGGGCCGCGACGAACGCCGCGTAGCGCGCCTCGCGGGCGGCACGCTCGAGGCTGGCGCCGGGCGGCACCACGACCGCCTCGACCCGCAAGGGCACACCGAGCGCGTCGCACACCCGCCGACAATGCTCCGGCCAGGCCTCGGCCGCGGCCTGCAGGCCGTGATGCACATGGATGGCGGAAATCGGCGGCAGCGCCTCGCGTTGCGCGAGGCCGGCCAGCAGGTGCAGCAGCACGGTGGAGTCCAGGCCGCCGGAGAAGGCGATGCGCCAGGCCGGCGCATCGCGCCAAGGCGCCAGACGCTCCAGCACCCTGGCGTGCAGGCTCATTTAGGCGATGCCGTAGCTCATCAGGCGCTCGTAGCGGCGCGCCAGCAGCTCCGTGGCATCGAGCTTCTTCAGGGTGGCCAGCTGGGCCGTCAGCTCCTGACGGATCGACTCGGCCGCCGCTGCCGGGTCGCTGTGGGCGCCGCCCAGGGGCTCGGCGATGACCTTGTCGACGATGCCCAGGCCCTTCAGACGTTCGGCGGTGATGCCCATGGCCTCGGCCGCATCCGGGGCCTTCTCGGCGGTCTTCCACAGGATCGAGGCGCAGCCTTCCGGCGAGATCACCGAGTAGGTCGAATATTGCAGCATGTTCAGACGGTCGCAGACGCCGATCGCCAGGGCGCCGCCGGAACCGCCCTCGCCGATCACGGTGGCGATGATCGGGGTCTTCAGCCGCGCCATCACCCGCAGGTTCCAGGCGATCGCCTCGCTCTGCCCGCGCTCCTCGGCGTCGATGCCCGGATAGGCGCCGGGGGTGTCGATGAAGGTGAGGATCGGCATCTTGAAGCGTTCGGCCATTTCCATCAGGCGGCAGGCCTTGCGGTAGCCCTCCGGACGCGGCATGCCGAAGTTGCGCCGGACCTTCTCGCGCACGTCGCGGCCCTTCTGATGGCCGATGACCATCACCGGCTCGCCGTCCAGGCGCGCCACGCCGCCGACGATCGCGGCGTCGTCGGAGAAGTGACGGTCGCCGTGCAGCTCGTCGAACTCGGTGAAGATGTGCTGCAGGTAATCGAGGGTATAGGGGCGGCGCGGATGACGGGCGAGCTGGGCGATCTGCCAGCTGGTCAGGTTGCCGAAAATGCTTTCGGTCAGGGCGCTGCTCTTGTCCTGCAGGCGGGCGATCTCTTCGTTGATGTTCAACGCGTTGTCGTTACCCACCAAGCGAAGCTCTTCGATCTTGGCTTGCAGGTCGGCGATCGGCTGTTCGAAATCGAGAAAGTTCGGGTTCATAGTCATCCGTCTTGCGTCGACGGCCAAGCGGCCGGGGAGCTGTATCCGTTTCGCGCCCTACCTTAAGGGATCGGGCGCATCGAGGTCGACACCCAATAATGTGTCGGGCCAACTGGCGAGGCTTGGCCTCGTCTATCAGCGGTAGTGCAAAAAGACGTTGTCTCGGCCGAACTGGTCACGCAATGCCTGAATCAGGCTGTCGGCCGGGTCGATGCGCCAGTTTTCGCCGAACTGCAGCAGGGCCTTGGCGGCGTCGCCGGTGTAATCCAGGGTGATCGGGCAGGCACCGCGATGGCGGCTGCACAGCTCGGCCAGCCAACGCAGGCGGTCGCCCTTCAAGGCCGCGCCGGCGACCTTCAGGCGCAGGCTCTCGGCCAGGCCGGTGCGGGCCTCTTCCAGGCTCATCACCCGCTTGGCGCGCAGGCGCAGGCCACCGGAGAAATCGTCGTTGCTCACCTCGCCCTCGACCACCACCAGGGCGTCGGTCTGCAGCAGCGCCTGGGCGCCGGCGAAGGCATCGGCGAACAGCGAGGCCTCGATCCGCCCAGAGCGGTCGTCGAGGGTGATGAAGCCCATCTTGTCGCCCTTCTTGTTCTTCATCACCCGCAGGGCGACGATCAGCCCGGCCACCGTCTGGCTGTCGCGCGCCGGCTTGAGGTCGACGATGCGCTGGCGGGCGAAGCGCCGCACCTCGCCTTCGTACTCGTCGATCGGGTGGCCGGTGAGGTACAGGCCGAGGGTGTCCTTCTCGCCCTTCAGGCGCTCCTTGAGCGTCAGCTCACGGGCCTTGAGGTGATTGACGTAGACGTCGGTCTCGGCGTCGGCGAACACCCCGCCGAACAGGTCCATGTGGCCGCTGTCGTGGCTGCGGGCAGTCTGCTCCGCCGCCTGCACCGCCTCCTCCATGGCCGCCAGCAGCACCGCGCGGTTGCGGTCGATATTGGCCTGGTAGGCCTTGATCTCGTCGTGGAAGTACGGTCCCAGGCGATCCAGCGCGCCACTGCGGATCAGCGCCTCCAGGGTGCGCTTGTTGATGCGCTTGAGGTCGACCCGCGAGCAGAAGTCGAACAGGTCCTTGAACGGCCCGTCGCGCCGCGACTCGACAATGGCCTCCACCGGCCCCTCGCCGACGCCCTTGACCGCCCCCAGGCCGTAGACGATGCGCCCCTCGTCGTTGACGGTGAACTTGAATTCCGAGGTGTTCACGTCCGGCGCATCGAGGCGCAGCTTCATGCTGCGGCACTCCTCGATCAGGGTCACCACCTTGTCGGTGTTGTGCATATCGGCCGAGAGCACCGCCGCCATGAACGGCGCGGGGTGATGGGCCTTGAGCCAAGCGGTCTGATAGGACACCAGGCCGTAGGCGGCCGAGTGGGACTTGTTGAAACCGTAGCCGGCGAACTTTTCCACCAGGTCGAAGATGTTGCCCGCCAGGTCGGCGTCGATGCCGTTGTTGGCGCAGCCCTCGATGAAACCGCCGCGCTGCTTGGCCATCTCCTCGGGCTTCTTCTTGCCCATGGCACGGCGCAGCATGTCGGCGCCGCCGAGGGTGTAGCCGGCCATGACCTGGGCAATCTGCATCACCTGCTCCTGGTACAGGATGATGCCGTAGGTGGGCTTGAGCACCGGCTCCAGGCCCGCGTACTGGTAGTCCTGGTGCGGGTAGGAGATCGGCTCGCGGCCGTGCTTGCGGTTGATGAAGTCGTCCACCATGCCCGATTGCAGCGGTCCCGGGCGGAACAGCGCCACCAGAGCGATCATGTCCTCCAGACAGTCCGGCTTGAGCTTCTTGATCAGCTCCTTCATGCCGCGCGATTCGAGCTGGAACACCGCGGTGGTCTCGGCCTTCTGCAACATGGCGAAGGTCGGCTTGTCGTCCAGCGGGATGAAATCGATGTTGACCGGTTCCAGACCCTTCTTGGCCTGGTCGCGATTGATGGTCTCCATCGCCCACTTGATGATGGTCAGGGTGCGCAGGCCGAGGAAGTCGAACTTGACCAGGCCGGCCGCTTCCACGTCGTCCTTGTCGAACTGGGTCACCAGGCCGCCGCCCTCTTCATCGCAGGCGATCGGCGCGAAGTCGGTGAGCTTGGTCGGCGCGATCACCACGCCGCCGGCGTGCTTGCCGGTGCCGCGGGTGATGCCCTCGAGCTTGAGCGACATCTCCCAGATTTCCGCCGCCTCCTCGTCGACCTTGAGGAAGTCGCGCAGCGCCTCTTCCTGTTCGTAGGCCTTCTCCAGGGTCATGCCGACCTCGAAGGGGATCATCTTCGACAGGCGATCAGCCAGGCCGTAGGACTTGCCCTGAGCCCGCGCCACGTCGCGGACCACCGCCTTGGCCGCCATCGAGCCGAAGGTGATGATCTGACTGACCGCGTTGCGTCCGTACTTCTCGGCCACGTAGTCGATCACCCGGTCGCGGCCGTCCATGCAGAAGTCGACGTCGAAGTCGGGCATGGAGACCCGCTCGGGGTTGAGGAAGCGCTCGAACAGCAGGTCGTAGGCCAGCGGGTCGAGGTCGGTGATCTTCTGCACATAGGCCACCAGGGAGCCGGCGCCCGAGCCCCGGCCCGGCCCGACCGGCACGCCGTTGTTCTTCGCCCACTGGATGAAGTCCATGACGATGAGGAAGTAACCGGGAAAGCCCATCTGGATGATGATGTCCAGCTCGAAGTTCAGGCGGTCGATATAGACCTGCTTCTTCGCCTGATAGTCCGGGGTGTCCGGCGGCAGCAGCACGGCCAGACGCTCCTCGAGCCCCTCGAAGGAGACCTTGCGGAAGTACTCGTCCATGGTCATGCCGTCGGGAATCGGGAAGTTCGGCAGGAAGTAGGTGCCGAGCTGGACCTCGATATTGCAGCGCTTGGCGATCTCCACGGAGTTCTCCAGCGCCTCGGGCAGGTCGCTGAACAGCTCCCACATCTCTTGCGGGGTCTTCAGGTACTGCTGGTCCGAGTAAGCACGGGAGCGCCGCGGGTCGTCCAGGGAGCGGCCTTCGCCGATGCACACGCGGGTCTCGTGGGCCTCGAAATCCTCCTGCTTGATGAAGCGCACGTCGTTGGTCGCCACCAACGGAACGCCGAGCTTCTCGGCCAGGGCCACGGCGCCATGCAGGTGTTCCTCGTCGCCCACCCGGTTGGTGCGCTGCACCTCCAGATAGAAGCGTTCGGGGAATGCCCCCTGCCACTCGCGCAACAGCGCCTCGGCACCGGCCTGGTCGCCCTCGAGCAGGGCATGGCCGACCTCCCCTTCCTTGGACCCGGACAGGGCGATCAGGCCTTCGGCGGCGGCCTTGACCCAGTCGCGCTGGATGATCACCAGGTCGTTGCTCTGCCCCTCCATCCAGCCGCGGGAGATCAGCTCGGTGAGGTTGCGATAGCCCTCGGCATTCATCGCCAGCAGGGTCATGCGGCTCAGCGGACCGTCTTCCTCGGGGCTGGCCAGCCAGATATCGGCGCCGCAGATCGGCTTGACCCCGGCGCCCATGGCCGCCTTGTAGAACTTCACCAGGGCGCACATGTTGCTCATGTCGGTGATCGCCACCGCCGGCATGCCGGCGCCCGCGGTCGCCTTGATCAGCGGCTTGACCCGCACCAGACCGTCGACCAGGGAGTACTCGGAGTGCAGACGCAGATGGACGAAGGAAGGGGTCATGGCAAGCCTATGCAGAACACGAAAACGACAAGGCCCGGATTGTACCGGGCTCGGGGATAAAGGCCAGAGACGCGAGCCGCAGGGTGCCCCTAAGGCTCCAGCAGGGCCCGCACCGGCGCGAAGGAGCGCCGGTGAATGGGCGTCGGTCCCAGGCGGCGCAGGGCCTCCAGATGGACCGGCGTGGGGTAGCCCTTGTGCCCGGCGATACCATAGCCGGGATAATGCAGGTCGAGCTGCCGCATCTCGCGATCACGACTGACCTTCGCCAGGATCGAGGCCGCGGCGATCGCCGGCACCTGGCTGTCGCCCTTGACCACCGCCGCGCTGGGCACCGACAGGCGCGGGCAGCGATTGCCGTCGATCAGCGCCAGTTTGGGCGTCACGCTCAGGCCCTCGACCGCACGCTGCATGGCCAGCAGGGTGGCCTGGAGGATGTTCAGACGGTCGATCTCCTCCACCTCGGCGCGGGCGATGCACCAGGCCAGGGCCTTCTCACGGATCTCCTCGAACAGCTGCTCGCGGCGGGCCTCGCTGAGCTTCTTCGAATCGTTCAGGCCGTGGATCGGCCGGGCCGGATCGAGGATCACCGCCGCGGTGACCACGGCGCCGCACAGCGGGCCACGACCGACCTCGTCGACCCCGGCCACCAGTTCCTGCACCTGGGTGAAATCCAGCCCCAGCTGCATCAGGCGCGCCCGGCCAGTTCGAGCACGGCCCGAGCCGCCTGGACCGAGGCGTCACGGCGCAACGCGCGATGAATCACATCGAAGCCCTCGGTCTGCACCTCGCCATCCTCCAGCAGCGGCGCCAGATGCTGCGCCAGGCTCTCCGGCGTCGCCGCGTCCTGGATCAGCTCCGGCACCAGCAGGCGCTCGGCCAACAGATTGGGCAAGGAGATGTAGGGACTCTTCACCAGGCGCTTGAGGATCCGGTAGGTCAAGGGCGCGACCCGATAGGCCACCACCATCGGCCGCTTGTACAGCAGCGCCTCCAGGGTGGCGGTGCCGGAGGCGATCAACACCGCGTCGCAGGCGGCCAGCACCTCGTGGGAGCGGCCGTCCACCAGGGTCAGGGGCAGATCGCGGTCGACCAGCAGCTGCTCGAGCTGGGCGCGGCGCTCCGGACTGGCGCTCGGCAGCACGAAGCGGATGCCGGGGCGCAAGGCCCGCAGGCGCGTCGCTGCATCGAGGAACAAAGCGCCCAAGCGGGCCACCTCGCCGCCACGGCTGCCCGGCAGCAGGGCTACCACCGGAGCCTCCTGCGGCAGGTCCAGGGCCGCCCGCGCGGCATGCCGCTCGGCCTGCAGGGGAATGGTATCGGCCAGCGGATGGCCGACGAAGCGCACCGGCACCTGCTGGGCGTCGTAGAACTTCGCCTCGAAGGGGAACAGGCAGAGCATCAGGTCGCAGGCCTGACGAATCTTCAGCACGCGCTTCTGCCGCCAGGCCCAGACCGAGGGGCTGACGTAATGCACCGTCTTGATCCCGGCACGACGCAACTTGAGTTCGAGATCGAGATTGAAGTCCGGCGCATCGATGCCGATGAACACGTCCGGCTTGGCCTGGATCAGGTCGCGCAGCAGGCGCCGACGCCGGCCCAGCAACTCCGGCAGGCGGCCGAGCACCTCAACCAGGCCCATCACCGCCAGGCGCTCCATGGGGAAATAGGACTGCAGGCCTTCGGCCTGCATCAGCGGTCCGCCGACACCAACGAACTCGACCCGGGCATGCTGCGCCTTGAGCGCACGCATCAGGCCGGCGCCGAGAATATCCCCGGAGGCCTCGCCGGCCACCAGGGCGATGCGCAATGGCTGCCCCATGGGTTAGCGGGTGATGCCGCGGCTGGAAGCCTGGATCGAGTCGCGAAACACCGCAACCTCGGGAAACTGCGCCGACGGCTCGGCCAACTCGGCCAGGGCCTGCTCCACGGTCAAGCCCTGACGGTACACCGTCTTGTATGCCCGGCGCAGGGCGGCGATGGCCTCGTTGCTGAAGCCACGGCGGCGCATGCCCTCGAAGTTCATGCTGCGCGCCTCGGCGGGGTTGCCGAAGACGGTGACATAGGCCGGCACATCCTTGCCGATGGCCGTGCCCATGCCGGAGAAGCTGTGGGCACCGATGCGACAGAACTGATGCACCAGGGTGTAGCCGGAGAGGATCGCCCAGTCGTCGACGTGGACGTGACCGGCCAGCGCGGTGTTGTTCACCAGGATGCAATGGTTGGCGATCACGCTGTCGTGGCCGATATGGGCATAGGCCATGATCAGGTTGTGGTCGCCGATGGTGGTTTCGCTGCGATCCTGCACGGTGCCACGGTGGATGGTGACCCCTTCGCGAATCACGTTATGGTCGCCGATCACCAGGCGCGTGGGCTCGCCCTTGTACTTGAGATCCGGAGTGTCCTCGCCGACCGAGGAAAACTGATAGATGCGGTTGTGCTTACCGATCCGGGTCGGCCCCTTGAGTATCACATGGGGCCCGACCACCGTACCCTCGCCGATCTCCACATCGGCCCCGACAATCGACCAAGGGCCGACGACGACGTCGTCGGCCAGCTTGGCGCTGGGGTCGATGATGGCGCGAGGGTCAATCAAACTCATAGTTTGCGTTCCGCACAGATGATCTCGGCCGAACAGACTTCCTTGCCGTCAACGGTGGCCTTGCACTCGAACTTCCAGATGCTGCGCTTGCAGCTGAGGAACTTGGCCTCGAGCAGCAGCTGGTCGCCCGGCACCACCGGCTGACGAAAACGCAGCTTGTCCGAACCGACGAAGTAGTACAGGGTGCCATCGGAGGGTTTGGCCCCCATCATCTTGAAACCGAGGATACCCGCGGCCTGAGCCATGGCCTCGATGATCAGCACGCCAGGCATGATCGGGTGCTGAGGAAAGTGCCCGTTGAAGAACGGCTCATTGATGCTGACATTCTTATAGGCACGAATACGCTTGCCTTCGACATCCAGCTCGGCGACCCGATCCACCAGCAGGAAGGGGTAGCGGTGCGGCAAGTATTCGCGAATTTCGTTGATGTCCATCATATCCAGAGAGCCTGTAATAAAAAGAGGGGAACGCGGCAGCGGCCGGGCTCAGGCATCAGATGAGGCATTGTCGCCCGAGGTCACGGCGGCCAACTGCTTTTCCAGTTCTTTCAGACGCCTCGCCATGTCGTCCAGCTGACGAATGCGTGCCGCACTCTTCCTCCACTCGCCGGCCGGCTGCATGGCCGTGCCGGACGAATAGGCACCGGGCTCGGTGATCGAGCGGGTGACCATGGTCATGCCGGTGACGAACACCCCGTCGCACACCTCGATATGCCCGACCATGCCGACGCCGCCGGCGATCATGCAGTTACGGCCGATCTTGGTGCTGCCGGAGATACCGACGCAGCCGGCCATGGCGGTGTTATCGCCGATCTGCACGTTGTGCGCGATCATGATCTGGTTGTCCAGCTTGACGCCGTTACCGATCAGGGTGTCGGCCAGGGCACCACGATCGATGGTGGTGTTGGCGCCGATCTCGACATCGTCGCCGATGACCACGCCACCGATCTGCGCGATCTTCTGCCAGACGCCCTTCTCGTTGGCGAAACCGAAGCCCTCGCCACCGATCACCGCCCCCGATTGGATCACCACCCGCTTGCCGATCCGCACGTCGTGATACAGGGTCACCCGCGGGGCAATCCAGCCGCCCTCGCCGATGACCGAGCGCGCACCGACCACGCAATGGGCGCCCAGGCTCACCCCGGCGCCGATCTGCGCGCCGCTTTCGACGACCACATAGGCGCCGATGCTGGCACTGGGATCGATCAGGGCATCGCTGGCGATGCAGGCGCTCGGATGCACCCCCGCCACGCCCTTCGGCTTGCGGTCGAACAGGTGGGAAAGCTCGGCGTAGGCCAGGTAGGGATTGGCGACGATCAGCGCGTCGCCCTTATAGCCCTCGGCATCGGCTGCGGTGAGCAGCACCGCACCGGCCTGGCAGTCGCCGAGGTACTTGCGGTACTGCGCATTGGCGAGAAAGCTCAGCTGCTCGGCACCGGCTTCCTGCAGGGTCGCCAGGCCGCGGATCGGCTTGTCGGCGGCCCCCCGCAGGGTGGCGCCCAGGCGCTCGGCCAGCTGACCGAGGGTGAACACGGCGGCCCCCATGATCAACGCAGCTGGTTCATGCGCTCGATGACTTGCAGCGTGATGTCGAACTGGGGTTTGACATCGATCACCGCGCCACGCTCGAGCACCAGGTCGTAGTTGCCCTTCTTGATCACTTCCTCGACCGCCTTGTCCAGGTTCGGCTTGAGCTTCTTGAGCATGTCGCGATCGGCGACGGCCTTGGCCTCGTTCAGTTCCTTGGACTGGAACTGGAAGTCACGGGCCTTCTGCTTGAATTCCAGCTCCAGACGCTCGCGCTCGGCCTGTTGCATCTTCTCGCCGTCCTTGACCAGGCGATCCTGGATGCGCTTGGCATCGCCTTCCAGGGTCTTGAGCTTGTTCAGCTGCGGGCCGAACTTCTTCTCGGCATCCACGGCATAGCGCTTGGCCGCATCGGACTCGAGCAGGGCCATTTGATAGTTGAGAACGGCCACCTTCATCTCGGCGAACGCCGGGGTCGCCAGCAGGGCAGCACTTAACAGAACCAGTTGAGTCAACTTACGCACGATGCACTCCTGCAAAAAACTGTTGGTGTTCGAAGGCCAGCCGTTTAGAAGGTCTGGCCGAGGGAGAACTGGAAGACCTGGGTATCGGCATCGTCCGGTTTGACCACCGGCATGGCCAGGCTGAAGCTCAGCGGGCCGAGGGCTGTGATCCAGGTCAGGCCGACCCCCACGGAGCTGGCCAGCTCGCCGGCGTCGATGCCATTGCAACTGGTCTGGGTGCTGCCGCAGCTGGTATCGAAGACGTTGCCCACGTCCCAGAACAGTGCGGTGCGCAGCGAGCGCTGATCCTTGACGAACGGCATGGGGAACAACAGTTCCACGCCCCCCTGGACCAGCACGTTGCCACCGAACGGCAGCGGGTCCTGGTCGGGGTCGCGCTGAGTACCCGGGTTGGTGCCCTTGCTCGGGGTGCTGCGCGGGCCCAGGCTGTTGTCGTCGAAACCACGTACCGAGTTGAAGCCCCCGGCGTAGTAGTGCTCGTAGAACGGCAGCTCGGAGGTCGAACCGTAGCTGTCGCCATAGCCCAACTGGGTGTGCAGGCGCAGGGTGTAGGTATCGTTCAGCGGCTTGAAGATCTGGCCGCGGTAGTCGAGCTTGTAGAACGACAGGTCGCTGCCCGGAATGGTGGTCTCGAACACCAGGCTCTGGGAATGGCCGCGATTGGCCAGCACACCGCGGTTGAGGGTCGACTCCGACCAGCCCACGGAGGCCTTGAAGTTCAGGTAGCGCTCGCCTTCCTGCTCGATGAACTTGAAGATCTCGTCGACGGTGAAGACGCCGGTGTTGATGGTGTCCTGCTGGGCGGTCAGGCCGTAGGTCAGGCGCGAGGTCTCGCTGATCGGGTAGCCGATGCTCAGGCCGGCACCGAGGCTGTCCACCGCGAAGCTGGAGACCTGGGTATCCAGTTCGTCGTAGTCGGTGGTGCGGTAGAAGGCGTTGTAGCCCAGGCTGACGCCGTCCGGGGTCCAGTAGGGGTCGACGAAGCCGAAGTTGTAGCTGGTCTGGTACTCGCTGCGGTTGAGGCCGAGGCTGACCTTGTTGCCGGTACCGAGGAAGTTGCTCTGGCTGATGGAGCCACCGAGGATCAGGCCGGCATTCTGGGCGAAGCCGACGCTGGCGGTGATGGAGCCCGAAGCCTGCTCTTCGACGCTGTAGTTGACGTCGATCTGGTCGTCGGTACCCGGTACCGGCGGGGTCTCGACGTTGACTTCCTTGAAGTAGCCGAGGCGTTCCAGGCGGGTCTTGGACTGGTCGATCAGGTAGGTCGAAGCCCAGCCCCCCTCCATCTGACGCATCTCGCGCCGCAACACTTCGTCTTCGGACTTGGTGTTGCCACGGAAGTTGATGCGGTTGACGTAGGCGCGCTTGCCCGGGTCGACGACGAAGGTGATCGACACGCTGTCGTCTTCGTCATGGGCCTCCGGCACCGCGTTGACGTTGGCGAAGGTATAGCCTTCGTTGCCCAGGCGGCGAGTGATCAGCTCCGAGGTGGTGGTCATCACCTTACGCGAAAATACCTGACCTTCCTTGACCAGCAGCAGCGCGCGAATGTCCTCTTCCGGCACCTTCAGGTCGCCGGACAGCTTGACCTCGCGCACGCTGTACTTCTGCCCTTCATCGACGTTGACCGTGATGTAGACGTGCTTCTTGTCCGGGGTGATGGACACCTGGGTGGAGGAGATGTCCATGTTGATGTAGCCGCGGTCCAGGTAATAGGAACGCAGGCGCTCCAAGTCCCCGGAGAGCTTCTCGCGGGCGTACTTGTCGTCGTTCTTGAAGAAGGACAGCCAGTTGCTGGTCTTCAGCTCGAACAGGTCGATCAGGTCCTCGTCGGCGAAGACGCTGTTGCCCACCACGTTGATGTGCTGAATGGCGGCGACCGAACCCTCGTTGATATTGATCTTCAGCGCCACGCGGTTGCGCGGCTGGGGGATCACTTCGGTCTCGATCTCGGCGGAGTAGCGACCCTGGGCCACGTACTGACGCTGCAGCTCGTTGCGCACGCCCTCGAGGGTGGCACGCTGGAAGATTTCGCCTTCGGCCAGGCCGGATTGACTGAGCCCCTTGAGCAGGTCTTCGCTGGTGATCGCCTTGTTGCCCTCGATCTCGATGCTGGAAATCGACGGGCGCTCCACCAGGGTGATGACCAGCACGTCGCCATCACGACCCAGCTGGATGTCCTGGAAGAAACCGGTCTTGAACAGTTCGCGGGTGGCCTCCACCAGGCCGCGGTCATCGACCTGCTGGCCGACATTGAGCGGCAAGGCGCCGAACACGCTGCCGGCGGAGACCCGCTGGAGACCGTTGACGCGAATATCGGAGATGGTGAAGGACTCGGCGTGAACTTCGGCGATCATCAATGCGGCAAGCACCGCAGGTAGCAGCAGACGTTTCATGAAGTCCTTTCTTATTCCAACTGACAATAAAAAATCTGTCGCTCGAGGCGACAGATTTGTAATTCAGTAGCGATTACAGACGACTAAGGTCGTTGACCAGGGCCAGCAACATCACCCCTATCACCAAACTGATGCCGATCTGCATCCCCCAACCCTGCACCCGTTCCGACAGCGGACGGCCGCGCGCCCACTCGACCAGATAAAAAAGCAGATGCCCCCCATCCAGCACTGGGATTGGCAACAGATTGAGAACCCCCAGACTTATGCTCAGGTAGGCCAGGAAGGTCAGGAAGTCCCCCAGGCCCGACTCAGCCGAAGCGCCCGCCACTTTAGCAATGGTTATCGGCCCGCTCAAGTTTTTTACCGAGAGCTCGCCGAACAGCATTTTCTTCAGCGAATCGAGGGTCAGCAGGCTCATCGCCCAGGTTCGCGACAGCGCTTCGCCCACCGCCTCCAGGGGCCCGAAGCTGATCTCGCGAAGCATCTCGGGCGGCCACTCGCCCCCCTCCACGCCTGCGCCCAGATAGCCACTGCGCGCCTCACCCTCGCCGCGCGCAGACAAGGTCAGCGACAGCTCTCGCTGCCGCCCCTGACGCTCGATCAGCAGGCTGACCCGCTGGCCCGGCAGGGCCCGCACGCGATCGACCAACTGCTGCCAGTCGTCGAGCGACTGCTCGTTCAAAGCCAGAATGCGATCACCGACCCGCAGACCGGCCGCCTTGGCCGGCCCTTCGGGGTCCAGCTGCGCCAGCACAGGCTCCAAGGCCGGGCGCCAGGGGCGAATGCCCAGGGCGGCGATGGGGTCCGGCTCGTCGACCCCTTGCAACCAGTCGACCAGCTCGATCTGCCGCGGCGTGCCGACCGTGGAACCCTGCTCGCGCACGGTGATCGGCAGCGGCCCGCTCTCGCCCAGACGACGCACCAGCTGCAGGTTGACCGCCGCCCAGCCGGTAGTCGGCTCGTCGTTCACCGCGACGATCTCCTGCCCCACCTTCAGCCCGGCGACTGCCGCCAGACTGCCATCCTCCACGGCACCTATGACCGGCCGCACCTGCAGGCTGCCGAGCATGGCTACCAGCCAGAAGAACAGCAGCGCGAGAAGAAAGTTGGCGATCGGCCCGGCCGCAACGATGGCGATACGCTGACGCACGCTCTTGCGATTGAACGACTGCTCGAGCTGCTCCGGCGGCACCTCGACCTCGCGCTCATCGAGCATCTTGACGTAGCCGCCCAGGGGAATGGCGGCGATCACGAACTCCGTGCCCTGACGGTCATACCAGCGCAACAGCGGAGTGCCGAAACCGACCGAGAAGCGCA
This sequence comes from Pseudomonas sp. MBLB4123, assembly GCF_051904775.1. Classification (NCBI taxonomy): domain Bacteria; kingdom Pseudomonadati; phylum Pseudomonadota; class Gammaproteobacteria; order Pseudomonadales; family Pseudomonadaceae; genus Pseudomonas; species Pseudomonas sp. MBLB4123. The sequence goes on along the minus strand of NZ_CP196711.1, from coordinate 199,724 downwards.
GCACCCGCACCCCACAGCGCCGCGCCACCCAGAAATGGCCGAACTCGTGAAAGGTCACCAGCACCCCGAGTGCAATCAGGGTGCCGACAATCATATACAGCGTACTCATAGGTTTTCTCCGCGCCGATCAATCGCGGCGATTCAGCCAGTGCATGGCTCTTTCCCGCGCCTGCAGATCGGCCGCCAGCACCGCATCCAGACTTTCGACCGCCACGACAGGCTCTGCGTTCAGCACCTGATCGATGATACTCGCGATCTCGGGAAAGCGTACCCGCCGCTCGAGGAAGGCCGCCACCGCCACTTCGTTGGCCGCATTGAGCATGGCCGGTGCCGTGCCGCCCGCCTCCGCTGCCTGACGAGCCAGGCGCAGGCAGGGGAAACGCTGCTCGTCCGGCGCCTGGAAATCCAGACGCGCCACGGCGAACAGGTCCAGCGGCGCCACCCCGGAGTCGATGCGCTGCGGCCAGGCCAGCGCGTGACTGATGGGCGTGCGCATATCCGGATTACCCAGCTGCGCCAGCACCGAACCGTCGACATAGTCGACCAGCGAATGGATCACGCTCTGCGGATGGATCACCACCTCGACCTGCGCCGGCTTGGCATCGAACAACCAGCAGGCCTCGATCAGCTCCAGGCCCTTGTTCATCATGCTCGCCGAATCCACGGAGATCTTGCGCCCCATCGACCAGTTGGGGTGGGCGCAGGCCTGCTCCGGGGAGACCTCGGCCAGCTGCTCGAGCGGTGTCTCGCGGAACGGGCCGCCGGAGGCGGTCAGCATGATCCGCCGCACCCCGACCTGTTGCAGGCCACGCCCGTAATCGCCGGGCAGGCATTGGAAGATGGCGTTGTGCTCGCTGTCGATCGGCAACAGGGTCGCACCGCTGCGGCGCACCGCCTCGATGAACAGGGCGCCGGACATCACCAGCGCTTCCTTGTTGGCCAGCAGCACCTTCTTGCCGGCCTCGACGGCGGCCAGGGTCGGTTTGAGCCCGGCGGCGCCGACAATGGCAGCCATCACCGCGTCCACCTGCGGATGCCCGGCCACCTCGCACAACCCCTCCTCCCCGCTGAGCACCCGGGTGGACAGGCCGGCGGCATGCAAGCCACCCTGCAGCTGACTGGCCGAACGGGCATCGGCCACCACGGCGAAGCGCGGCCGGTAGATCAGGCACAGCGCCTCCAGCTCGGCGAGACGACTATGACCGGACAGCGCGAAGACCTGATAGCGCTCGGGATGCCGGGCAATCACATCGAGGGTACTGAGGCCGATGGAGCCCGTCGCCCCCAGTACGGTGATCTGCTGGGGCCGACTCACAGCGCCCCCCAACCCGCCAGCCACAGCAGGCCGGCAAACACCGGAACCGCCGCGGTCAGGCTGTCGATACGGTCGAGCACGCCACCGTGGCCGGGCAGCAGGTTGCTGCTGTCCTTGATCCCCGACTGGCGCTTGAACATGCTTTCGGTCAGGTCGCCGACCACCGAAATCAACACCACCAGCGTCGCCCCAGCCAGGGCCAGCAGCAGCGCGCCGCCATCCCAGCCGCGATAGAGCCCGACCAGCAGGGTCAGCAGCAGGCTGGCCAGCAGGCCGCCGAGCAGTCCCTCCCAACTCTTGCCCGGACTGACCCGCGGTGCCAGCTTGCGCTTGCCGAAGGCCTTGCCGGCGAAATAGGCGCCGATGTCCGCCGCCCAGACCAGCACCATCACCGCCAGGATCAGGCCATTGGCCAGCGGCCACTGCTTGAACAGCACCAGCCCCTGCCAGGCCGGCAGCAGGATCAGCAGCCCGATCGACAGCCTCGCCGGCGCCCCCGCCCAATAGCGACTACTGGCCGGATAGTTGAGCACCAGCAGGGTCGCCAGCGCCCACCAGAGGATGCCGAGCGCCAGCACCCAAGGCGCCAACCAGGGCAGATGGTAGAGACCGAGCAGCAACAGGCCGACCACGGCGGCATAGGCGACACGCTGGAGCTGCCCGGCGAAACCGGCCAGGCGCGCCCATTCCCAGGCCCCCAGGCCGATCACCATGGCGATGAACAGGGCGAAGGCCGCACCATCGAGCAGGAAAAATCCGCCCAGCGCGACGGGCAACAGCACCAACGCGGTCATGACTCGTTGTTTAAGCATTAAGCGCGCGCCTCGGCCTCGACCTGATCACTGGTTTTACCGAAGCGCCGCTGGCGCCTGGCGAAGTCGGCCAGCGCCTTGCGCATGGCCTCGTGCTTGAAGTCCGGCCAGAACAGGTCGGAGAAGTACAGCTCGCTGTAGGCCAGCTGCCACAGCAGGAAGTTGCTGATGCGGTGTTCCCCGCCGGTGCGGATGCACAGGTCGGGCAAGGGCAGATCGCCGGTGGCCAGGCAGCCCTGGAGCAGCTGCGGGGTGATGTCTTCGGGGCGCAGATGCCCACCCTGCACCTCTCGCGCCAAACGCTGCGCGGCCTGGGCGATATCCCACTGGCCGCCGTAGTTGGCCGCGATCTGCAGGATGAAGCGCTTGTCGCCGGCGGTCTGCGCCTCGGCATCGCGCATGGCCGCCTGCAACTCCGGATGGAAACGCGAACGGTCGCCGATGATGCGCAGGCTGATGCCATTGTCGTTAAGCTTCTTGGCCTCGCGACGCAGGGCACCGAGGAACAGCTCCATCAGCGCCCCTACCTCGTCGGCGGGGCGCTGCCAGTTCTCGCTGGAGAAGGCGAACAGGGTCAACACCTCGACCCCCGCCTCGGCACAGACCTCGATGACCGCGCGCACCGCATCGACACCCGCCTTGTGCCCGGCCACCCCCGGCAGCAAACGCTTCTTCGCCCAGCGATTGTTGCCGTCCATGATGATCGCCACGTGTCGTGGCACGGCTAGCTGGCCGCCGCGGCTGGTCTTGTCCATGACGATATCCTGGCCGTCAGACGGCCATCAGATCCGCTTCTTTCTGCTTCATCGCGACATCGATCTCGGCCACGAACTTGTCCGTCAGCTTCTGTACCTCATCGGCGGCGCGACGCTCTTCGTCCTCGCTGATTTCCTTCTCCTTGACCAGATCCTTCAACTGGCTCATGGCATCGCGGCGGATGTTGCGCACCGCCACCCGGGCATCTTCCGCGGCATCGCGCGCCTGCTTGGTGAAGCCCTTGCGGGTCTCCTCGGTCAGGGCCGGCATGGTCACCAGCAACAGCTCACCCAGGTTGGTCGGGTTGAAGCCCAGACCGGAACTCTGGATCGCCTTGTCCACAGCGGCCAGCATGTTGCGCTCGAAGGCCACGACCTGCAGGGTGCGCGAATCCTTGACCGTGACGTTGGCGACCTGGTTGATCGGCGTATCGGTGCCGTAGTAGGGCACCATCACGCCCGCCAGAATGCTCGGGTGAGCCTGGCCGGTACGGATGCGGCTAAAGGCATGAGCCAGCGACTCCAGGCTCTTCTTCATGCGCTCTTGGGCGTCTTTCTTGATCTCGTTGATCATGCTTCACCTTCCTCGATCAGAGTGCCTTCGGTGCCACCCACTACCACATTGAGCAGGGCGCCGGGCTTGTTCATGTTGAATACGCGCAACGGCATCTGGTGGTCACGACACAGGCAGATGGCCGTCAGATCCATCACCCCCAGCTTGCGGTCCAGCACCTCATCGTAGGTCAGGCGCTCGAACTTCTCGGCATGCGGGTCCTTGAACGGATCGGCCGTGTAGACGCCGTCCACCTTGGTCGCCTTCAGCACCACGTCGGCATCGACCTCGATGGCCCGCAGGCAGGCCGCCGAGTCGGTGGTAAAGAAGGGATTGCCGGTACCGGCGGCGAAAATCACCACCTCACCGGTCTTGAGATGGCGCATGGCCTTGCGCCGATCGTAATGGTCGGTCACCCCGACCATGGAAATCGCCGACATGACGATGGCCGGGATGTTCGAACGCTCCAGGGCGTCGCGCATGGCCAGGGCGTTCATCACGGTGGCCAGCATACCCATATGGTCGCCGGTGACCCTGTCCATGCCCGCCGCGCTCAAGGCTGCGCCACGGAACAGGTTACCACCACCAATCACCAGGCCGACCTGTACGCCGATACCGACCAGCTGACCGACTTCCAGCGCCATGCGATCGAGCACCTTGGGATCGATACCGAAGTCTTCCGAGCCCATCAATGCCTCGCCGCTCAGTTTGAGCAGAATGCGCTTGTAGCGCGGTTGCCGACCACTAACCTGCTGAGCCATTACCCGTCTCTCCTGCGGCGTTTGAATGCTGTGCGGGCCTATAAACCCGCGATGTTCGGGCGGTTTGACCACACCCGAGGCCTTTGGTGCCAGGCACCCCAGACCGCCTCCTCAAGGCGGATTGCCACCCTAGTTGACAAAGAGGCTGCACGCGCGAGCGGGCAGCCTCTTCGGGGCGACAGCCTGAGTAGACTGCTAGACCAGTTTACTGCTTGCTGGCAGCAACCTGAGCAGCGACTTCGGCAGCGAAGTCGGTCTCGGCCTTCTCGATGCCTTCGCCCACTTCGTAACGCACGAAGGAAACGATCTCGGCACCGGCCTTCTTCACCAGATCACCGACCTTGACTTCCGGGTCCATGATGAACGCCTGCTCGACCAGGCTGGCTTCGGCCAGGAACTTGTTGATACGGCCCTTGACCATGTTCTCGACGATGTTTTCCGGCTTGCCGGCGATCTTTTCGGCGTTGAGCTGCAGGAAGATTTCCTTCTCCTTGGCAACCAACTCCTCGGAAACCTGATCCGGGCTGACAACGGCCGGGTTGGACGCTGCCACGTGCATGGCAACGTGCTTGGCCAGCTCGTCGCTGCCGCCCTTCAGAACCACCAGAACACCGATGCGGTGGCCGTGCAGGTAGGCACCGACGGTGTCGCCGGACACGGCAGTCAGACGACGGATGTTGACGTTCTCGCCACACTTGGCAACCAGCGCTTCGCGAGCGGATTCACGGGAAGCGATCAGCGGCGCGGCATCGGTCAGGTTCTGCTCGAAGGCCTCGTCCAGGCTCTCCTTGACGAAGGCCTTGAAGTCGTCCTGCAGAGCCAGGAAGTCGGTCTGCGAGTTGACTTCGACGATCAGGCCACGGCCGCCTTCGACGCGCACGGCGATCGAACCTTCGGCGGCGATGTTGCCGGCCTTCTTGGCGGCCTTGATGGCGCCGGAAGCGCGCATGTCGTCGATGGCCTTCTCGATATCGCCACCAGCGGCAACCAGGGCCTTCTTGCACTCCATCATGCCTTGGCCGGTACGCTCGCGCAGTTCTTTAACCAGGGCTGCAGTAATCTCTGCCATCTTGAAAATCCTCTCGGTAGGTCTTCAACCATTGCACCCGTCAGCTCGGGCGCTCGATTCTGTGAGTGGCAAAAAGGGGGCCTAGCCCCCTTTTTGCGCAGCGAGTAACGCTAGATGCTTACCGCTTAGCCTTGGGCCGCTTCGGAGGCCGGGGCTTCTTCGACGAACTCGTCGGTGCCGCCGCCTGCGTTGCTGCGACCACGCACGACGGCGTCGGCCATGGCACCCATGTACAGCTGGATGGCACGAATGGCGTCGTCGTTACCCGGGATGATGTAGTCCACACCTTCCGGGCTGCTGTTGGTATCGACCACGCCGATGACCGGGATGCCCAACTTGTTGGCTTCGGTGATGGCGATGCGCTCGTGGTCGACGTCGATCACGAACAGCGCGTCCGGCAGGCCGCCCATGTCCTTGATGCCACCCAGGCTGCGATCCAGCTTCTCCAGATCACGGGTGCGCATCAGGGCTTCTTTCTTGGTCAGCTTGGCGAAGGTGCCGTCCTGGGACTGGGTTTCCAGATCGCGCAGGCGCTTGATCGAAGCGCGGATGGTCTTGTAGTTGGTCAGCATGCCGCCCAACCAGCGATGATCGACGAAGGGCGAACCGCAGCGGGCGGCTTCTTCGCGGACGATCTTGCCGGCGGAACGCTTGGTGCCGACGAACAGGATCTTGTTCTTGCCCGCAGCCAGCTTCTCAACGAAGGACAGGGCCTCGTTGAACATCGGCAGGGTCTTTTCCAGGTTGATGATGTGAATCTTGTTGCGCGCGCCGAAAATGTACTTACCCATTTTCGGGTTCCAGTAACGGGTCTGGTGGCCGAAGTGCACACCGGCCTTCAGCATATCGCGCATATTGACTTGGGACATGACAGTTCCTTAATAAGTCGGGTTAGGCCTCCACGCATCCCAATTTCCAACCCCCGCACTTGGCGGAAGGCACCCAGGAAACCGTGTCGATACGTGTGTGGGTTTAAGCCTTCGGGCTGCTCGCCCGGAAAGCGGCGCGTTTTATACCACAACGACACCCCATAAGCTACACGCACCGCATCGCGACCCTGCAAACAGAGGCCGGCCGGCCGCGCCAGCGGCTTACGGCGTACCGCCCGGGACCACCTTCTCTGTTAGACTCCGCTCTTTCCTTTTTTGCCTTGCGCCGACGCGCACCGAGAGAGACCGCATGACCGTCACCATCAAGACGCCCGAAGAAATCGAAAAAATGCGCGTGGCCGGCCGCCTGGCCGCCGAGGTGCTGGAAATGATCGGTGAACACGTCAGGGCCGGCGTGACCACCGACGAACTGGACCGAATCTGCCACGACTATATCGTCAATGTGCAGCAGGCGATCCCGGCGCCGCTGAACTACAAGGGCTTCCCCAAGTCGATCTGCACCTCGATCAACCATGTGGTCTGCCACGGCATCCCCAACGACAAGCCGCTCAAGGACGGCGACGTGCTGAATATCGACGTCACCGTGATCAAGGACGGCTACCACGGCGACACCAGCAAGATGTTCATGGTCGGCAAGGTGCCGGAGTGGGCCGAGCGCCTGGCCAAGGTCACCCAGGAGTGCATGTATAAAGGCATCGAGCTGGTGCGTCCGGGCGCCCGCCTCGGCGATATCGGCGAGGTGATCCAGAAGCACGCCGAGAAGAACGGCTTCTCCGTGGTGCGCGAATACTGCGGCCACGGCATCGGCAAGGTGTTCCACGAAGAGCCGCAGGTGTTGCACTACGGTCGCGCCGGCACCGGCATGGAACTGAAAGAGGGCATGACCTTCACCATCGAGCCGATGATCAACCAGGGCCGCCCCGAGACCCGCCTGCTCGGCGACGGCTGGACCGCCATCACCAAGGACCGCAAGCTCTCGGCCCAGTGGGAACACACCATCCTGGTCACCGCCGACGGCTACGAGATCTTCACCCTGCGCAGCGACGACAGCATCGCGCGCACCTCGACCTAAAACGCCCATAGAGGTAAGCCGCTGCATGCCGCAGGTAGATCCGGAATTGTTCGACCGCGGCCAGTTCCAAGCGGAACTGGCCCTGAAGGCCAGCCCCATCGCCGCCTTCAAGAAGGTGATTCGTCGAGCCCACGACGTGCTCGACGCACGCTTCCGTGCCGGCCGCGAAGTCCGCCGCCTGGTCGAGGATCGCGCCTGGTTCGTCGACCAGATCCTCGGCGAGGCCTGGAAACGCCTGGCCTGGCCCGAGGACGCCGACATCGCCCTGCTGGCGGTCGGCGGCTACGGCCGCGGCGAACTGCACCCCTTCTCCGACATCGACCTGCTGATCCTGCTCGGCGGCGCCGATCACGAAGCCTTCCGCGAGCCGATCGAGCACTTCCTCACCCTGCTCTGGGACATCGGCCTGGAGGTCGGCCAGAGCGTGCGCTCGATCGACGAGTGCGCCGAGGAGGCCCGCGCCGACCTGACGGTGATCACCAACCTGATGGAGAGCCGCACCATCGCCGGGCCGGAGGCCCTGCGCCAGCGCATGCTGGAGGTCACCAGCAGCGAGCGGATGTGGCCGAGCAAACACTTCTTCCTGGCCAAGCGCGAGGAACAGCGCAGCCGCCACCGCAAGTACAACGACACCGAGTACAACCTGGAGCCCAACGTCAAGGGCTCGCCCGGCGGCCTGCGCGACATCCAGACCATCCTCTGGGTCGCCCGCCGCCACTTCGGCACCCTCAACCTGCATGCCATGGTCGGCCAGGGCTTCCTGCTGGAGAGCGAATACGCCCTGCTCGCCTCCAGCCAGGAGTTCCTCTGGAAGGTGCGCTACGCCCTGCACATGCTCGCCGGGCGCGCCGAGGACCGCCTGCTGTTCGACCACCAGCGCCAGATCGCCAGCCTGCTCGGCTTCGAGGGCGGCGACAACAAGGGCGCCATCGAGCGCTTCATGCAGAAGTACTATCGCGTGGTCATGGCCATCGCCGAGCTCGGCGAGCTGATCAACCAGCACTTCGAGGAAGTCATCCTGCGCGCCGGCGAGAACGCCGCGGCCACGCCATTGAACAGCCGCTTCCAGCTGCGCGACGGCTATATCGAGGTGACCCACCCGAACGTGTTCAAGCGCACACCGTTCGCCATCATGGAAGTCTTCGTGCTGATGGCCCAGCACACCGAGATCAAGGGCGTGCGTGCCGACAGCATCCGCCTGCTGCGCGACCACCGCCACCTGATCGACGACGAGTTCCGCAGCGACATCCGCAACACCAGCCTGTTCATCGAATTGTTCAAGAGCGGCCAGGGCATCCACCGCAACCTGCGGCGAATGAACCGCTACGGCATCCTCGGCCGCTACCTGCCGGAGTTCGGCCACATAGTCGGGCAGATGCAGCACGACCTGTTCCACATCTATACGGTCGACGCCCACACGCTCAACCTGATCAAGCACCTGCGCAAGTTCAAGTGGCCCGAGCTGGCGGAGAAGTTCCCCCTGGCCAGCAAGCTGATCGCCAAGCTGCCCAAGCCCGAGCTGATCTACCTGGCCGGGCTCTACCACGACATCGGCAAGGGCCGCGGCGGCGATCACTCGGAACTCGGCGCGGTGGATGCCGAGGCCTTCTGCGCCCGCCATCACCTGCCCGACTGGGACGCCAAGCTGGTGGTCTGGCTGGTGCAGCAGCACCTGGCGATGTCCACCACCGCCCAGCGCAAGGACCTCTCCGACCCCCAGGTGATCCACGACTTCGCCCAGTTCGTCGGCGACCAGACCCGCCTGGACTACCTCTACGTGCTCACCGTGGCCGACATCAATGCCACCAACCCGAGCCTGTGGAACTCCTGGCGCGCCAGCCTGCTGCGCCAGCTCTATACCGAGACCAAGCGCGCCCTGCGCCGCGGCCTGGAGAATCGCCTGGAGCGCGAGGAGCAGATCCGCCTGACCCAGAGCGCCGCCCTCGACATCCTGGTGCGCGGCGGCACCGACCAGGACGACGCCGAGCAGCTGTGGTCGCAGCTCGGCGACGACTACTTCCTGCGCCATACGGCGGGCGACGTGGCCTGGCACACCGAGGCGATCCTCCAGCACCCCAACGACGGCAACCCCCTGGTGCTGATCAAGGAGACCACCCAGCGCGAGTTCGAGGGCGGCACCCAGATCTTCATCTACGCCCAGGACCAGCACGACTTCTTCGCCGTGACCGTGGCGGCCATGGCCCAGCTCAACCTGAACATCCACGACGCGCGGATTCTCACCTCGACCAGCCAGTTCACCCTCGACACCTACATAGTGCTGGAGGGCGAAGGCGGCTCGATCGGCGACAACCCGGCGCGGATCAAGCAGATCCGCCAGGGCCTGATCGACGCCCTGAAGAACCCGGACGAGTACCCCAGCATCATCCAGCGCCGCGTGCCGCGCCAGCTCAAGCACTTCGCCTTCGCCCCGCGGGTGACCATCTACAACGACGCCCAGCGCCCGGTGACCGTGCTCGAGCTGACCGCCCCCGACCGCCCCGGCCTGCTGGCGCGACTGGGACGGATCTTCCTCGACTTCGACCTGTCGCTGCAGAATGCCAAGATCGCCACCCTGGGCGAGCGGGTGGAAGACGTGTTCTTCGTCACCGACGCGCACAACCAGCCGCTGTCCGACCCGGCGCTGTGCGTGCGCCTGCAGGAAACCATCGTCGCCCAGCTCACCGAGGCCAACCTGCAGTTGAGCGAGCCGAACCGAATCAGTATCTGACCGACCACCGCCCCACGCTGCGGTGCCGCCCAGGCCGGTCAGCGAGCGTTAGCAGTTCCAGGAAATAGCCATGAATGATGCGTTGAACCAGTTGCAGCCCTACCCCTTCGAGAAGCTCCGCGCCCTGCTCGCCGGCGCCCGGCCGAGCGGCGCGAAGACGGCCATCGCCCTGTCCATCGGCGAGCCCAAGCACCGCTCGCCGAGCTTCGTCGCCGAGGCGCTGAGCGCCAACCTCGACCAGCTGGCGGTCTATCCGACCACCCTGGGCCTGCCGGCGCTACGCGAAGCCATTGCCGCCTGGTGCGCCCGCCGCTTCGACCTGCCGGAGGGCTGGCTCGACCCGGCGCGCCACGTGCTGCCGGTCAACGGCACCCGCGAGGCGCTGTTCGCCTTCACCCAGGCCGTAGTCCGGCGCGACGAGCAGGCCCTGGTGGTCAGCCCCAACCCCTTCTACCAGATCTACGAGGGCGCGGCCCTGCTCGCCGGTGCCCAGCCCCACTACCTGCCCTGCCTGGAAGAGCAGGGCTTCAACCCGGACTTCGACGCCGTACCGGCGGAGGTCTGGCGGCGCTGCCAGATCCTCTTCCTCTGCTCGCCGGGCAACCCCACCGGCGCCTTGATTCCGCTGGACACCCTGAAGAAGCTGATCGCCCTGGCCGACGAACACGACTTCGTCATCGCCGCCGACGAGTGCTACAGCGAGCTGTACTTCGACGAGCAGCACCCGCCGGCCGGCCTGCTGACCGCCTGCGCCGAGCTGGGCCGCAGCGATTTCAAGCGCTGCGTGGTGTTCCACAGCCTGTCCAAGCGCTCCAACCTGCCGGGCCTGCGCTCCGGCTTCGTCGCCGGCGATGCGGATATCCTCAAGGCCTTCCTGCTGTACCGCACCTACCACGGCTGCGCCATGCCGGTGCAGACCCAGCTGGCCAGCGTCGCCGCCTGGAACGACGAGGTGCATGTGCGCGCCAACCGCGCCCTGTACCGCGAGAAGTTCGACGCGGTGCTGGCGCTTCTCGACGGCGTGCTGGAGGTGCAGCGTCCCGACGGCGGCTTCTACCTCTGGGCCAAGACCCCGGTGGACGACGAGCGCTTCACCCGCGAGCTCTATGCCCGCGAGCACGTCACCGTGGTGCCGGGCTCCTACCTGTCGCGCAGCGTTGAGGGCGTCAACCCCGGCGCCAATCGCGTGCGCATGGCCCTGGTGGCGCCGCTGGCCGAGTGCGTCGAGGCCGCCGAACGCATCCGTGATTTCGTCAGGAGCCTGTGACCATGAGCAAGACCCTGTACGGCATCAAAGCCTGCGACACCATGAAGAAGGCCCGCACCTGGCTCGACGAGCACGGCGTGGACTATGCCTTTCACGACTACAAGGCCGTCGGCATCGACCGCGGCAACCTGGAGAAGTGGTGCGCCGAGCACGGCTGGGAGACCGTTCTCAACCGCGCCGGCACCACCTTCCGCAAGCTGGACGAGGCGCTGAAAGCCGAGCTCGACCAGGCCAAGGCCATCGAGCTGATGCTCGCCCAGCCGTCGATGATCAAACGCCCGGTGCTGGACCTGGGCGACCGCACCCTGGTCGGCTTCAAGCCCGAGCGCTACGCTGCGGCGCTGGCCTGACCCCCGGAAGCGCATCATGGATATCGCCTGGCTGCTGTTCATCCCCGCCTGCTTCGCCCTGAACCTGGCGCCGGGACCGAACAACCTGCTGTCGCTGAACAACGCGGCGCGCCAGGGCCTGCGCGTCGCCTGTCTGGCCGCCTGCGGGCGGCTGCTGGCGTTCGCCGGCATGATCGCCCTGGCGGCGTCCGGCCTGGCCCTGGTGCTGCAGGCCTCGGCCGGCCTGTTCCTGATCCTCAAGCTGCTCGGCGCGGCCTACCTGTTCTGGCTGGCCTTGCAGCTGTGGCGGGCACCCTCGGCGGCGCTCGACGGCCGGGCCGGCGCGCCGCGCCAGGCGCTGTGGTCCCTGTGTCGCCAGGAATTCTGGGTCGCCGCCGGCAACCCCAAGGCCATCCTGATCTTCACCGCGTTCCTGCCGCAGTTCGTCGATTCGCAACAAGCGGTGGCGCAGCAGTTCGCCGTCCTCGGCCTGGCCTTCCTGCTGCTGGAATGGCTGGCCGTGCTGCTCTATGCGCTGGCCGGCCTGCACCTCGGCCGCCTGTTCGCCACGCCCCGGGCGCGGCGCCTGTTCAACCGTGGCTGCGCCGCCCTGCTGGGCGGCGCCGGCCTGGGCCTGCTGCTCAGCCGCCGGCCCGCCTGACCCACCCTATTTCAGCAAGAGGAAACCCCATGTCCACCCAAGTCTTCAGCGTCGCCTTCGGTGTCGGCACCCAGAATCGCCAGGGCGCCTGGCTGGAAGTGTTCTACGCGCAGCCCCTGCTCAACCCGGCCGCCGAGCTGGTCGCCAAGGTTGCCGACAAGCTCGGCTACAGCGGCGGCAACCAGGCGATCGCCTTCAGCACCAGCCAGGCCGGCGAACTGGCCGAGGCCCTGAAAGGCGTCGACGCCGTCCAGGCCAAGCTGCTGACCCGCCTGGCCGAGAGCCACCAGCCGCTGGTCGCCACCCTGCTCGCCGAGGATGCCGCGCCGGTCAGCACCCCCGAGGCCTACCTCAAGCTGCACCTGCTCTCGCACCGCCTGGTCAAGCCCCACGGCGTCAACCTCTCCGGCATCTTTCCGCTGCTGCCCAACGTGGCCTGGACCAACCAGGGCGCCGTGGACCTCGGCGAACTGGCCGAGCGCCAGCTGGAAGCACGCCTGAAGGGCGAGCTGCTGGAGGTCTTCTCGGTGGACAAGTTCCCGAAGATGACCGACTACGTGGTGCCGGCCGGCGTGCGCATCGCCGACACCGCCCGCGTACGCCTGGGCGCCTACATCGGCGAAGGCACCACGGTGATGCACGAGGGCTTCGTCAACTTCAACGCCGGCACCGCGGGCCCAGGCATGATCGAGGGCCGGGTCTCGGCCGGGGTGTTCGTCGGCAAGGGCTCTGACTTGGGCGGCGGCTGCTCGACCATGGGCACCCTGTCCGGCGGCGGCAACATCGTCATCTCCGTGGGCGAGGGCTGCCTGATCGGCGCCAACGCCGGCATCGGCATCCCCCTGGGCGACCGCAACACCGTGGAGTCCGGCCTGTACATCACCGCCGGCACCAAGGTCGCGCTGCTCGACGACCAGGGCCAGCTGGTCAAGGTGCTCAAGGCCCGCGAGCTGGCCGGCCAGCCGGACCTGCTGTTCCGCCGCAACTCCCAGAGCGGCGCGGTGGAGTGCAAGAGCCACAAGTCGGCGATCGAGCTGAACGAGGCCCTGCACGCGCACAACTGAGTTCAGCCTGACGGATGCGGCCGCGCCGTCATCCGCCCTGCGAACCGAGCGCGTGCGATAATAGACAGGCCGGGCTTATGCCCGGCCTGTCTATTTACACTCAGCCTATTTCCCAGCAGTGCCCACGCCCATGTCCCTGAATTCCCCCTGGCGCGCCGACTTCCCCGGCATCCTGGCCCTCGAAGCCGAGGGCCAGACCTATCTGGACAGCGCCGCCACCGCCCAGAAGCCCCAGGCCGTGCTGGATGCCCTGCTGGACTACTACGCCGGCGGCGCGGCCAATGTACACCGTGCCCAGCACCTGCCGGGCGAACGCGCCACCCGCGCCTTCGAGGCGACCCGCGGCAAGGTCGCGCACTGGCTGAATGCCGCCGAGGCGAGCCAGGTCATTTTCACCCGCGGCGCCACCGAGGCTTTCAACCTGCTGGCCTACGGTCTGGAGTCCGAGTTCCAGGCCGGCGACGAGATCGTCGTCAGCGCTGCGGAACACCACGCCAATCTGCTGCCCTGGCAGCAGCTGGCCCGACGCCGCGACCTCGAGCTGGTAGTCCTGCCGCTGGACGACCGGGGCCTGATCGACCTGGAGCAGGCCGCCACGCTGATCGGCCCGCGCACCCGCCTGCTGGCGCTCAGCCAGCTGTCCAATGTGCTCGGGGTGTGGCAGCCGCTACGCGAACTGATCGCCCTGGGCCAGGCCCAGGGTGCGCTCTGCGTGGTCGACGGCGCCCAGGGTGTGGTCCACGGCCGCCACGACCTGCAGGCGCTGGACTGCGACTTCTACGTCTGCTCCAGCCACAAGCTCTACGGCCCCGATGGCGTCGGCCTGCTCTATGGCCGCGCCGACGCCCTGCGCCGTGTCAGGCATTGGCAGTTCGGCGGCGAGATGGTGCAGCTGGCCGACTACCAGAGCGCCGAGTTCCGCGCCGCGCCCCTGGGCTTCGAGGCCGGGACCCCGCCGATCGCCGGGGTCATCGCCCTGGGAGCCGCCCTCGACTATCTGGCCGAGTTGGACGGCGCCGCCGTGACCGGCCATGAGGCGGCGCTGCACGCCAAGCTGCTCGCCGGCCTGGCCGCACGCGACGGCATCCAGCTGCTCGGCGCCCCGCGCGTGGCCCTGGCCAGTTTCGTCGTCGACGGCGTGCATAACGCCGATCTGGCCCAACTGCTGACCGAGCAGGGCATCGCCGTGCGGGCCGGGCATCACTGCGCCATGCCACTGATGCAGCGGCTCGGCCTGTCCGGTGCCGTGCGCGTGTCGCTTGGCCTGTACAACGACGGCGCGGACCTGGAGCGCTTCTTCGCCGCCCTCGACGCCTCCCTGGAACTGCTGCGATGAGCCTGCCGCCCAGCGCCCGGCAAGCCCTCGAGGCCTTCCAGCAGTGCCCCGGCTGGGAACAGCGCGCACGCCTGCTGCTGCAGTGGGGCGAGCGCCTGGCGCCGCTGACGGAAATTGAGCGCTGCGAGGCCAATCGCGTGCACGGCTGCGAGAGCCAGGTGTGGCTGACCGCCGAATGCCGCGACGGTTGCTGGCAGTTTCGCGCCTTCAGCGATGCCCGCCTGCTCAGGGGGCTGCTGGCGGTGCTGCTGGCGCGGGTCGACGGCCTCGGCGCCGCGGAACTGTCCGCCCTCGACCTGGCCGACTGGTTCGAACGACTGGGGCTGGCCCGCCAGCTGTCGCCGTCGCGCAGCAATGGCCTCAACGCCGTGCTGCAGCGCATGCGCCAGCTGGCGGCGGAGCACTCGGAGGACTAGGACGTTCTCGCCGCGCGCTCGGCCGGCCGCCGCGCACCGGCCACCAGCTTGTCCACCGTCTTGGCCACCGCGGCCATGCCGAAGCTGGCGGTGACCATCATCACCGCGCCGAAGCCGCCGGCGCAGTCGAGCTTCACCCCCTCACCGACGAAGCCCTTGGCCTGGCACACGGTGCCGTCCGGCTTGGGATAGCGCAGCTGCTCGGTGGAGAACACGCAGGGCACGCTGTAGGTGCGCCCCGGGGTGCGCGAGAAGTTGTACTCGCGGCGCAGCACCGAGCGCACCTTGGCCGCCAGGGGGTCGTTGAAGGTCTTGTTGAGGTCGGCGATCTGGATCTGCGTCGGGTCGACCTGCCCGCCCGCACCGCCGGTGGTGACGATCTGGATCTTGCGCCGCTTGCACCAGGCGATCAGCGCGGCCTTGGCGGCCACGCTGTCGATGCAGTCGATCACCGCATCCAGCTGCTCGGTGATGTACTCGGCCATGGTCTCGCGGGTGACGAAGTCGGCCACCGCGTGCACCACGCAGGCCGGGTTGATGGCGCGGATGCGCGCGGCCATGGCCTCGACCTTGGCCTGGCCGACCGCGCCGTCCAGCGCGTGCACCTGGCGGTTGGTATTGGTGATGCAGACGTCGTCCAGGTCGAACAGGGAGATCTCGCCCACCCCGGAGCGGGCCAGGGCCTCGGCGGCCCAGGAACCGACGCCGCCGATACCGACCACCGCGACATGGGCGGCCAGCAGGCGCTCGGCGCCCTCGCGCCCATAGAGACGGGCGATTCCGGCAAAGCGTTGTTCGTCGAACGGCATTTCTCACCTCAACAGCCAGAATTCGAGCAGGCGCGCATTATAGCGACCCGGGCCCGACCTGCAGCCACCCGAGACGTCCTTGCCCCATCCGGCGGCGCTCCGGCCTTTGCTGCCTAGCGGCGGCCCATGACGGCGATTTTGCTTTAAGATGGCGGGCTTTCCGCTAGACGCCGCCCTGGAGCCGTAATGACTGCCCCCGCCCCGTCCCTCTCCGCCACCCTGGAGCTCGCCTGCGACCTGATCCGCCGCCCGTCCGTCACCCCGCTCGACGAAGGCTGCCAGGCACTGATGATGCGCCGCCTCGAAGCCGTCGGCTTCGCCGTCGAGCCGATGCGCATCGAGGAGGTGGACAACTTCTGGGCCAGCCACGGCGAGCAGGACGGTCCGGTGCTGTGCTTCGCCGGGCATACCGACGTGGTGCCCACCGGCCCGCTGCAGGCCTGGCAGCACCAGCCGTTCGACGCGCTGATCGACGAGCATGGCATGCTCTGCGGCCGCGGCGCCGCCGACATGAAGGGCAGCCTGGCGTCGATGATCATCGCGGTGGAGCGCTTCGTCGCCGACCATCCGCGGCACAAGGGGCGCATCGCCTTCCTGATCACCAGCGACGAGGAAGGCCCGGCCCAGCACGGCACCAAGGCGGTGATCGAGCGCCTGGCGGCACGCAACGAGCGTCTGGACTGGTGCATCGTCGGCGAGCCCTCGAGCACCTCGCTGGTCGGCGACGTGGTCAAGAACGGCCGCCGCGGCTCCCTCGGCGCCACCCTCACAGTGCGCGGCGTGCAGGGCCACGTGGCCTACCCGCACCTGGCCAAGAACCCCATCCACCTGGCCGCGCCGGCCCTGGCGGAACTGGCCGCCGAGCACTGGGACGACGGCAATGCCTTCTTCCCGCCGACCAGCTTCCAGCTCTCCAACCTCAATGCCGGCACCGGCGCCACCAACGTGATTCCCGGCGAGCTGCGGGCGATCTTCAACTTCCGTTTCTCCACCGAATCCACGGTCGAGGGCCTGCAGAAGCGCGTCGAGGCGATCCTCGACAAGCACGGCCTGGACTACCACGTGGAGTGGGCGCTGTCCGGCCTGCCGTTCCTCACCGAGCCGGGCGCCCTGCTGGATGCCGTGGCCGCCAGCATCAAGGCGGTGACCGGCCGCGAGACTACCCCCTCGACCTCCGGCGGCACCTCGGACGGGCGCTTTATCGCCACCCTGGGCACCCAGGTGGTCGAACTCGGCCCGGTCAACGCCACCATCCACCAGATCAACGAGCGGGTGCTGGCCAGCGACCTGGATGTGCTGACCGAGATCTACTACCAGACCCTGGTCAAGCTGCTCGCCTGATGCTCACCTGCCCCCTCTGCCAGGGCGCCCTGAGCGCGGTCGACCATGGCGTGACCTGCCCGGCCGGGCATCGCTTCGACCGCGCCCGCCAGGGCTACCTGAACCTGCTGCCGGTGCAGCACAAGAACAGCCGCGACCCGGGCGACAACGCCGCCATGGTCGAGGCCCGGCGACGCTTCCTCGACGGCGGCCACTATGCGCCGCTGGCCGCACGCCTGGCCGAACTGGCCGCCGCGCGCAACCCCGCCGCCTGGCTGGATATCGGCTGCGGCGAGGGCTACTACAGCGCACAGGTCGCCGAGCGCCTGCCCGAGGCCCGGGGCTATGCCCTGGACATCTCCCGCGAGGCGGTCAAGCGCGCCTGCAAGCGCGCGCCGCGACTCGAGTGGCTGGTGGCGAGCATGGCCCGGGTGCCCCTGGGCGACGCCAGCTGCCAGCTGCTGGCCAGCGTGTTCAGCCCGCTGGACTGGCAGGAGGCCAGGCGCCTGCTCGCCCCCGGTGGCGGCCTGCTGCGCATGGGCCCCAGCCGCGAACACCTGATCGAGCTGCGCCAGAAACTCTACGACCAGGTGCGCGACTACGACGAGCAGAAGCACCTGGAACTGATCCCGGACGGCATGGGTCTGGCCCACAGCGAGACCCTGAGCTTCAAGTTGCAGCTGGCCGATGAGCAGGCCCGCGCCGACCTGCTGGCCATGACGCCCCACGGCTGGCGCGCCAGCGCCGAGCGACGGGCCGCGGTGATCGCCGCGCCCTTCGAGGTGACGGTCGCCATACGCTACGATTGGATCGAGAAACTCTAGGCTGACCCGAAATGGAAGCGAGCATGCGCCAACCGGATATCGAGATTTACCTGAAGGATGCCGAGCAACAGGCCGTCACCGACTGGCTGGGCCAGGCCCTGGGCCCCTGCACGCCCTGGCAGCAGAAGGGCCAGACCTTCAAGTGCCGCGCCGGCGACATACCGGTGACCTGGCTGCCCAAGGCCGTCGGCAAGTGGCACAGCCTGTACCTGGAGAGCGACGCCACGCCCTGGGCGGACGACCTGGCCTGCGCCCAGGCGGCCTGCGCCGCCCTCGGCGTCGAGGTGCGCTGCGCCCCCGGCGGCTGGCAGGAGGAGGAAAGCGACGAGCAGGCCGACCGCTGGCTGCGCATCAGCGCCGAGGGTGTCGAGGAGATCACCTGGCGCACCGGCTGAGCCCCGGAGCAGGTCGCAGAAACGAAAAAGCCCGTCAACGACGGGCTTTTTCATGGGGAGGCGGCTCAGAGCGCGGAAACGTCTTCCGCCTGCAGGCCCTTCTGGCCCTGGGTCACCGCGAACTCGACCTTCTGGCCTTCGACCAGCGTGCGGTGGCCTTCACCGCGGATGGCGCGAAAGTGCACGAACACATCGGCGCCGCTCTCACGCTGGATGAAGCCATATCCCTTGGAATCATTGAACCACTTGACGGTTCCTGTCTCACGATCAGCCATTACCACTCTCCAACTCGCAGTTTTTATTGTCCCGTAAAGGCGCTTCGACGGTTCGACGCGAACGTTGCTCCAGGCATTGCCATCGCCGGCCGATCCTGGCCTGCAACGGCGCTTGCGACGGCATCCCGACAACGACCGCTCCCGGAGTATAAAGCAAGGCCGATAGCTGAAAAGCACTTTTTTGCCAGGCCCGCAGGCCATACCGGACAAGGCTTGCAGCGTTATTCTGCGCTCCGGGAACACGGCCGCGGCGGCAGCCAATCGGTGCCGCCGCGCTGCGCCGTCACCCCTGCCGGCGACGCCGCCACAACCACAGCGCCAGCACGCCGAGGGTCAGCAGCAACGGCACCAGGGCGATGTTGACGAATTTCAGGGTCCGCCCCAATGCCTCGATATCGGCATTGAGCTGGTAACGCACCTCGCGCAGCTCCTTGCGGATCTTCAGCTTCTCCGCCAGGAACTGCTGCACCGTGGCCTGCTGCTCCGGGGTCAGCTCCAGGGCCTTGCTCGGGTCGTCGCTGCGCTGCAGGGCGGCGAGCTTCTGTTCGGTGTCGGCCAGGCGCGTCTGCAGGGCCTGCTCCTTCTCGCGGAAGCGTGCCTCGGCCTCGCGCTGCAGGTCCTCCACCACCTCGAACGGCCGGCTGAAGCGGCCGCGCGAGCGCACGCTGATCAAGGCATCCGAGCCGGCCAGGTTGTCCAGGGCGTTGATCGCGAAGCCGGCGTTGTCGGCCCAGGGCTGGGGGATGCGCTGGCCGAAGAAGTCCTGCACCTGCACCCACATGCGGTCTGTCAGCAAATCGGTGTCGGCGACCACTATGACGTTGATGTTGTCCGCCTGCTTGAGGCCGTCCTTGCGCCCCTCGATGCCGTCCGGATAGGCCGACTGCGCCGGGCCGCTGATGCGCGCGGCGAGGGCATAGCGCTCGCCGGTCGGCTGCAGCTCGCGGATCAGCTCCTCCGGGTTGCGCAGCAGGGCGAAGCGCTTGACGTCGAAGGGCATGGCGTACTGCGAGCTCTGGATCAGCGGCACGAAGCGGGTCTTGGCGTCCTCCAGCGGCTCGAGCAGGCCGGCGGTGGCCAGGGTCAGGTTCTCCAGCGCCGCGGTGGCGATATCGTCGGCGTCCAGGGCGTTCTTCGGCAGGCTCAGCCAGGCGGCATGGCGCACCGGCCGCTGGCCCTGACCCATGCTCACCGACATGGCGTAGGCACCATCGCCGAGCACCTGGTCCGGCCGCAGGCGCAGGCCCCAGGCCGGCAGCAGCGGGCCCAGGTCGGAGGACTTGTCGACGGCTATCTCCCCGGGCAGCTCGGCCTGGGTGTCGGCCTCGCTGAACGGGTCGACGAAGGCCAGCAGCTTGCCGCCGCGCAGGACGAACTGGTCGATGGCATAGAGGGTCTGCTCGGGCAGCTGCTTCGGGTGCACCAGCAGCAGCACCGAGACGCTTTCCGGAATCTGGTCGATGTCGCGCCTGAGGCTCTCGATCTTGAACAGCTGGCGGATCTCCTCCATCACCATCCAGGGCGGCGTCGGCTGCCGGGCCTGCATGTCGAAGCCACCGTTGATCTGCAGCCCCGAGAGCACGCCGACCACCGGCCGCTCGGGCTCGGCCAGGCTCTGCACCAGGCGGCTGAGTTCGTACTCGAGGAACTCCTCCTGGTCCAGGGCGAAGAACGGGATGACCTGGGTGTCGCCCCGGGCGTTCTTGCCGGCCAGGCCGAAGTAGAGGGCGTCGCCGCCCTGCTGCAGCGGGATGCCCTGCAGGCCGAACTCGGCGGCCTTGTCCTCGTCCTCGGAGAAGGGCGCCGGATCGATGATCCTGAGCACCAGCTTGTCGCCGGCCACGCGCTGGTAGGCCTTGAGCATCTCCTCGACGCGCTTGGCATAGGTGCGCAGCGCCGGCAGGTCCTTGGCGATGCTGTCGGAGTAGAAGAAGCTCAGCTCGATCGGCTGCTCCAGCTCGCCGAGGATCTGCTCGGTGCCGGCGGACAGGGTGTAGAGCTTCTGCTCGGTGAGGTCCAGGCGCGCGCCGCTCAGGCTCAAGCCGGAAACCAGGTTGAAGGCGAGAAACGCCAGGGCGATGAGCACCAGCCCGGCGCTGGAATACATCAGCTTTTTCATCGGCACGGGTCCTCAGTCGGCTTTCTTCAGGTCGATGACCACCGCGGTCGCGGCCAGCCAGGCGGCGATCAGGGTGAGGAAGTACAGCAGGTCGCGCAGATCGATCACGCCCTTGCTGATGGCCTCGAAGCGGGTCAGGAAACTCAGCGAGGCCACGGCATCGACCAGCCACTGCGGCGCCCAGCCGCTGAAGGCGTCGAGCACCATGGGAAAGCCGCTGACGATGAACAGGAAGCACAGGCCCACGGCGAGGATGAAGGCGATCACCTGGTTCTTCGCCAACGCCGACATGCACGAACCGATCGCCAGGTAGGCCCCGGCCAGCAGCCAGCTGCCGATATAGCCGGTGAGGATGGCGCCGTTGTCCGGCTGGCCCAGGTAGTTGACCGTCAGCACCATGGGGAAGGTCAGCAGCAGGGCCAGGCCGGTGAAGGCCCAGGCGGCGAGGAACTTGCCGCCGACCGCCTCGAAGCGGCTGATCGGCAGGGTCATCAGCAGCTCGATGGAGCCGGACTTGCGCTCCTCGGCCCACAGACGCATGGCGATGGCCGGCACCAGGAACAGGTACAGCCAGGGGTGGAAGTTGAAGAACGGCGCCAGACTGGCCTGGCCGCTCTCGAAGAAGCCGCCCAGGTAGAAGGTGAATACCCCGGACAGCACCAGGAAGATCAGGATGAAGACATAGGCCAGCGGCGTGGCGAAATAGCTCGCCAGCTCGCGCTTGAAGATGACCGGCAACTGCGTCATAGCATTTCCCCTCGGGTCAGGCTGCGGAACACCTCGTCCAGGCGCCCACGCTCGACATTCAACTCCTTGACCTTCCAGCCGCGTTCGGCGATCAGCCCATTGACCTGGGGGAAGATCACTTCGCCCGGCTTGGCCAGCACGCTCAGGCCATGCTCGCGGGCGTTCTCCTCCACCCCGGCGACGCCCGGCAGGGCCGCCAGTGCGGCCTGGTCCAGCGGCTCCTCGGCGACCAGGGTCACCGCCTGGTGGTAGCGCGAGCGGCTCTCCAGTTCCAGCGGCGTGCCGTCGGCCAGCAGCTTGCCCTGGCCGATGACCAGCGCGCGGGTGCACACCGCCGTGACCTCCTCGAGGATGTGGGTGGAGATGATGACGATCTTGTCCTGAGCCAGGCTCTGGATCAGCTTGCGCACCTGGTGCTTCTGGTTCGGGTCGAGGCCGTCGGTGGGCTCGTCGAGGATCAGCACCCGGGGATCGTGGAGGATCGCCTGGGCCAGGCCGACGCGGCGCTTGAAGCCCTTGGACAGGGTCTCGATGGACTGCTCCAGGACCTTGTCCAGCTCGACCTGGGCCACCGCCCTGGCCACCCGCTGCTGCTTCTCAGGTCCGCGATAGCCACGGATCTCGGCGATAAATTCGAGGAAGCCGCGCACCGACATGTCGCCGTAGCAGGGCGCGCCCTCGGGCAGGTAGCCGATCTGCCGCTGGGCCTTGCGGCAGTCCTGCTGGATGTCGCAGCCGAGGATGCTGGCGCTGCCGGAGGTTGGCGCGAGGAAGCCGGTGAGCATCTTCATGGTCGTGGACTTGCCGGCACCGTTGGGGCCGAGGAAGCCCAGCACCTCGCCCGGCTGGACGCGGAAGGACAGATCGTCCACCGCGGTGTGCTGTGCAAAACGCTTCGTAAGATTGTTTATCTCGATCATGGTCTCTCACCATCGCGGTCAAACCCTGTCCGCTACCCGTACGGCAGCGAGACGGGCCTGCAAAAATGCCGCCGCACTATAAAAAGACAGATACCGGGGTTGCAACCGAACAGCGGCCTCGGACATTTACCGGAGGTTACCGCCGCCAACAGTGGCGTTTAACGATCCAACGGGCTCAACACCGCCAACCCGCCGCGATTGAGCACATGGGTGTAGATCATGGTGGTCTTCACATCCGAGTGGCCCAGCAACTCCTGTACGGTGCGGATGTCCTGGCCGCTTTCCAGCAGGTGCGTGGCAAAGCAGTGGCGCAAAGTATGCGGCGAGACCTGCTTGACGATGCCGGCTTCCCCGGCCGCGCGTTTGAAGCTCCGCTGAACGCGCTTCTCATCCAAATGATGACGCCGCACCGCCCCGCTGCGAGGATCGACCGACAGACCGGATGCCGGGAACACATACTGCCACCCCCACTCCACCGGCGCTCGTGGATATTTGTGCGCCAGTGCAAATGGTAGCCAGACATCACCACGACCCTGTTCCAGCTCGGCCTTATGGGTTGCTCGCACCACAGCCAGGTGCCGACGCAGGGGTTCCAGCAAACGCTGCGGCAGCATAGTGACGCGATCCTTCATGCCCTTGCCATCGCGTATGAGGATTTCACGGCGCGAGAAATCCACATCCTTAATCCGCAAGCGCAGCACTTCCATTAGGCGCATGCCTGTGCCGTAGAGCAGGCTGCAAACCAGCCAGAGTTCGCCATCGAGCGCTGCCAGGATTCGACGCACCTCCTCAATCGACAAGACCACGGGCAACCGCTGCGGCTTCTTCGCCCGCACGACATCGGCCAGCCAGGGCAAGTCGAGCGCCAGCACCTCCTTATAAAGAAACAGCAAAGCGGACAACGCTTGATTCTGCGTGGATGCCGAAACATTGCGCCTTACCGCCAGCTCGGTAAGAAAGGCCTCCACCTCGGCAGCGCCCATATCCAGGGGGTGACGATACTGGTGAAAGCGGATAAACCGCTTTACCCACTCGCAATAGACTCGCTCGGTACGGATGGAGTAGTGTTTGAGCCGAATTCGCTCACGCATCTGATCGAGCAGACGAGGCTTGCCGTCCATGGTGCATAACCTCCCAAATCGGTCGTCCTGACCGGGAAAGCACCAGCCTAGACAGGGAGCAGAGGTATGACAAGGAAGGTTATCCACCAGTCCCGTTCGGGAAGTTATGCACCAGTTGGTGTCTATTTATAGTTAGGTGTTTATGGAAATCACACTGTACATATCTGCCATCCTTGTTCTTTGTGTTGCTGCGGCCCACTCATACCTCGGAGAGCGCTACATACTAGTTCGCCTGTTTCGCAGAAATGACCTACCCAAGATATTTGGAAGCGCAGAATTCACCACTCGCACATTGCGTTTTGCATGGCATTTAACCTCTATTGCATGGCTTGGTTTTGCCAGCGTACTAGTTCTTCTTGCTCACCCACCTATTCAGCCACGCATTATCGGTTTAATTATAGGTATTACTTTTCTTGTACACTTTGCAATAGCACTCGCTGGTTCCAAGGGCAAACACTTGTCATGGCCTGTGTTTCTTACAATTGGTATTCTGGCAATCTATGCAACAAACACCTAACTACTGGTTCAAGCCGTTCGCTACGCTCACTCGGGACCGGCTAAAGCCGGCCCCTTAACCAAACGTTATGCATCTTCGAGGAGTTATATTACTGTGGCGGAAAAAGAATTCATTGACTACGTCTCAGCCATTGGCAATGTAGCGACTCCATTATTGGTTATTGCTCTATCTGCAATCGGGTGGCGATTTAAATCTAGCATTGAGCGAAAAGCGGATCTTGAAAACAAACTCCGTGACGATCGCATTGACATATACAATTTAATTTTAGAACCATTTATTATATTGCTAATGCCGGATGCAGCATGGACGCAGGATAAGAGAAATAAGAACATAAACAAAAACGATCTGGCTGTCGGAAAAATGCTA
This sequence comes from Pseudomonas sp. MBLB4123, assembly GCF_051904775.1. Classification (NCBI taxonomy): domain Bacteria; kingdom Pseudomonadati; phylum Pseudomonadota; class Gammaproteobacteria; order Pseudomonadales; family Pseudomonadaceae; genus Pseudomonas; species Pseudomonas sp. MBLB4123. Next base: position 175,283 of record NZ_CP196711.1, on the reverse strand, counting down.
AGCCTTGAATATCGAAGACTTGGCTTCAAACTTTCATTGATGGGTTCTGATCCAGTTGTTAAATCGTACAACAATTTGATGCAATACTTCTATGGCATGGAAGAAAATCAGTCAGCATCAAGCAAAAATTTTCTAAAAGACATGCTGGAGCTTCTTGGTACTTTTTTGCTCGAAATAAGAAAAAGCATGGGGAACGAAGCGACGTCACTAGACCACTGGGACATGTGTGAATGGTGGATGTCTGACACTCGAAAAATTAAAAATGGTAACTACAATGCATAACAATTGGTTCAAATCGTTCGCTGCGCTCACTGGGACCGGCTAAAGCCGGCCCCTTAACCAAACGTTAGCCGCCAATTAAAGGGAAGCGTTGGATTCAGTGATAAAAGTAATTTCTATTTCCTCTGCAGTAATACTCAGTGCTTTCGCTACTGTAATTTCGCAATTTGCTGCCTTGGTATTAATTCTTAGCGGTGCCGTTATATATTCGAGAACTTACATTCGCGCTAGGTCACTGCCAGCTTCGGAAGCTATCGTTCTTAAATCCAGCACAAGCAACCGTGTTGGCCAAGCACTCATCATTGCACCCCTAATTGCAGTTATCGTAGTGATGGCTGCGATGTCGGGGGTATTTACAAAATGAAGCATGCGCTGTGTTGGTCGGCTAACAAGGCGCTCAAATCGCTCACTCCGTTCGCTGGGACGGCGTGCCGCCGCCCCTTAGCTTAATCGTTAGGTTGCCAGGTCACGAGTAGCGATCTAGTGCAGTAATTGGTGCGTCAGGTGAATCGCATGAAGTAGCGTGTTCATTTGGCTTTGATAGTTTCCGGTAGTTACTGACCAACTGGAAATCCTGGTATGCACATGTCATTTCATCACTTCACTCGGCTGGTGCGTCGGTTGGGCAAGTGTCGCACTGTTTGATGTTGCCGGTTTGGCTAGTGCGTTGAGCTATCAAAGTTCTGTGCTACTGGCAAGTTCATTGCAGCAGCATTAGCATTGCCACTGGTTCTATAGGGTTCCTGTCATGTCTCATGTCAGGTTTACTGTTGAGCAAAGCGTTGTTCGAGTTCAGTGCCGCCGGCCGCCTAACAAGGCAATGGTGCGGACTGCCTACATTGCGCTTCGCTCCATTACGGCAGCCGCACATCGTGGCGTTAGACGTCAACACCGATATCCCAATAATTGATCAAAGATCAGAATTGTTATTAATTTTTCCAGTATCAGACTCTTCACAAGGAGTATTAAGTGGATCTCACCCTTATATCTGGTCTACCTCCTGAATGCAGGGATATACGCACAGAAATCGCCCCACTGAGGTTCAAAGAGGCTTTACTTCTTGAGGCTTACCGAGACCGTAAGGAAGGAAGAAACAACGGCGGAGTGAAGGAGCACCTAATCGCCTGTAAATCTTGTCTAAACTGGCTCGGACAACAAGTCGAGGAGCGTTTTTTCCTTCGCGCGAAGAGAGCTGCCGAATATTGCTGTTTGAGCATGTATATGGCCGCTGAGGAAACCGCTCCTGGAAAAGAGGTAATCACTGGCGTCGTCATGGAGAAGGTTCGCTTTAGCCTTTGGCGTGGGGAAGATCCGGTATGGAGCATTGGAACCAAAGGGTGTCATATCTTGCATTGTCCCTGGTGTGGCAAGCGTCTACCTAATAAACCATTTAGTACACGCACACCTAACATCGGAATAGACTGGCTTGAACCTGAAAATTCATGACGTCTAACAATAGGTTCAAATCGCTCGCTGCGCTCACTGGGACGGGCTAAAGCCCGCCCCTTAACCAAACGTTAGAGCACATCAAAATATGAGACCGCACCATGATCAGTAAACTACTAAAATTTATAGCCCCATTCCTCACTGCACATTTGCATAAAGATCCAGTGTCCGTTCACGGGGCGTTAAAGGGCATGTCTTACGGCCAAGCTGCGATTGCATTCGCTATTTTTATAAATGACACATCAAATCAAAGCCACATTATGGCTGCCTTCACGTTTATATTCCCAATATTTATTGCTCTAGGCGCTGCTTTTGGCGCCATGGCGCAACAAGAGAATAAAAACGGAAATATTCTTGTCGTAGCTATATTTTTATTTACATTGCAAACCGCACTGCATTCAGTTGCATTGTTTGTATTCTTTTTTAGCTTTAATAAGCTTGCATCCCTAACATTTATCTTCAGCATGCTAGCTGTTCTTAATCTTTTTGGTCTTGCCGCAAAACTGCATACAAGCATCTCGAAAAATGACAACGCTACAGAGAAGCTCTAACAAGTGGTTCAAATCGTTCGCTTCGCTCACTGGGACGGGCTAAAGCCCGCCCCTTAACCAAACGTTAGGCATCAATTGTGCTCATCAGATTTGCGGTGTTTGAAACTGACAATGATTCGGGGCACAGCGCTGGAGCCTTGGTGGCAGCCCATACACTAAGAGATGAGGGTGATCTTACCGTTTCGGAGCACAGAGAATTGCGCATCGCTCTAAAATGGTTTAACGAGAATTTGCTGATACCTGAAACCTTAAACGACATTGAACACCGCAGAGCAATATCTTGGTTCAAGCCAGAGGCCGAAGAAGCAATAAAGAAAATGTGGCTCCTAAAAAACATACTTGAACAACACGGAATTAATATAAAAATTCTTCGAACGGAAGATCCAGGTACTACCCTGCATGACGACTCATGGCAGGTTATTGCCAAACCACATAAAGGGCAACGGTTTTGAATTGGAAAACGCATGCCTAACAAGTGGTTCAAACCGTTCGCTTCGCTCACTGGGACGGGCTAAAGCCCGCCCCTTAACCAAACGTTAGAGCCATACATGCATCCGAAAAATCTGAAACCGTGGCTTATTACATCGTTTCTAGCGCTGTCAGTGCGATTTTGTGCTGGCCTGTATTACCTATATATAGGCTGCCCAAGAATCTTGGGGAACTGCTATAAAGAAGGTGCTAGCGCCGCATTTTGGCCAATAACAGTTTCCACGCTAGTATTCTATATATCGGTATTGGCAATCATTGCCATATTCACAACAAGAACGCTAAAGTTTTTAATACGTCTTGCTAAACAAAAATTTTCCGCGAACAGCTCTAACTAGCGGTTCAAGTCGTTCGCTTCGCTCACTGGGACAGGCTAAAGCCTGCCCCTTAACCTGAACGTTATGCATTTATGGGAGGTCGCATTGCAGCCATCAACGATCACTGCTGGAAATCTGAACGACCTTGTCCTGGCGGTTCAAGAGCTAGGCCAGCCATCTATTATTGATTACGCCACATTATTACTTGCAGTTCTTTCAACGTTTATAGCCCTTGCAGCGGCCGCTTATGCAAAGCATCAGAGAAACATATCAGCCAGAGCAGAGAAACAAGCTATACACATAGAGCTTTTAGATATTCTGTATTATCTAAAAACCTACAGCGGCGAACTGGACTCCGCTGCCGACATAATTTTTAAAAGGCTTCAGAAGCTCAAAACAATATCGGAGGCAGCTTTTTCAAAAGAGGCACGGCTATTTATAGAAAGTGTTCTAACAAAAATGCACAACATGCCATCCAGAAAAAAGGCATACGAAAATGGCGTAAGCAAAGAAGCTGAAGAGCTATATAACGCTCTTGGTATTGACGCCAATATTCACGACTCTCTTGGCATCGAATATATGAATATCAAAGTTTATTTTTCAAAAGAAGCCTTTGAAGAATTCGAGAAACACTTCTCTGTCAATGCATAACAAATGGTTCAAATCGCTCGCTTCGCTCACTGGGACGGGCTAAAGCCCGCCCCTTAACCAAACGTTACCCAACGATAGACAGATCGGCGTAAGGATACGTAAATGACATGGAATCAGGGTGACAATAAAACGAAAAACATGCTAATAAGCCAAGCTCTTCTGCGATGTCGCTTAACTGCGTTAAAACGAACATCGCAGAAGAGCTTGGCTAACAACATGATTTTTTCGCTCTCTTGCCGCCCTGAGTTTCACCTGCATTTACCTGCCCGCTGCGCGGGCTCGTGTAGATCGTCGGATAACAACTCGCTGAAGCACACACTCGCAAAAAGCGCGCGAGCGGTGCTTAGCTCGAATCGTTAGGCCCAAGAGCAAAAATCAGAACATAGAAGTTATGCATTCAAATAACAATTGGCTTTGGCGTTCTGGAAGTTTGCGGTGCTCATACGATTCCGGCCTGCAACATTCGCACTCGCAAACTCAAATACGTTTCGCGGCAACAGGTTTATCAGCGCACGTTGTTCAGCATCGCCGGGGGCTTTTTCCCGCACAACCGTGCGCGTATGCTCCAGGCCACACATCCAACAATGAGTCGTATCACCGCTCGGCGGCTGGCGCGCAATCGCGTGGCCTAACAAGCGGTTCAAGCCGCTCGCTTCGCTCGCTGGGACGGGCTAAAGCCCGCCCCTTAACCAAACGTTATATTTCCAAGCTGGATTCTATGTTCTATTCATTTCATCTATTTGCCGGAACATTTAAGAACGAATCAGAAGCTCAAGAATTTACATTTGAGCAGTGGGAGCCTGAGCCTTCACCCGAAGCAAGCGATAGTGTCTACGAAGCTTGGGAGGATAGAAACCCTACTTGGCGACTAAAACAGGAGTTGGGGTTTTATATGGATTCTGACTTTGTTGAGCTGGCAACCGACCCAGCCTATATCAGTAGCCTTATAAAAAACGCTGATGAAAAATCTATTTTTAACAACCTGCCTTGTTCGAATTATAGTCACTACATAATAGTTGGTGCAGACTCCATATATGGTGATCTACGAACCACGTCAAATGAAGAACGCATTAGAGAGCCTGAAAGCACCGCATCACTTATGTATCTTGGCAAGTTCAACAACGAAATATAACAATTGGTTCAAACCGTTCGCTTCGCTCACTGGGACGGGCTAAAGCCCGCCCCTTAACCAAACGTTAGAGGCTATCTCGGAGGAATATGGAAACCTTCTCATTTTTACTGCAGACCAAAGAATCGCTTATAGGCGTAGTAACAGCGATTTTTACAGTTATTTATGTTTTTGCAGCACAGAAATTTCTACTCGCTAATCGCGAGCGCCGAAAAACGAGGGAGACACAACTATTCGACACAATCTCCCAAGGAATTAGAAATGGTGCACTGGAGTCCGTCGAGGACTTAATTAACGTTTACAAAGGTGTGTACACGCTAGGCACCGATGATATTTCTCACAGAGCAGGGCTTGCAAAAGTTCTTAGAGAGTACATTGTAAAAATTGTTTCTGACGCAACAATTGACTCCCAAGAAGCAAAAGACCTAAAAGAATTTGCAACCATAGTCATAAAAAAGATCGAATCTGAATCCCCATTTGCCGAGCTACCAGCCGCTGAGCGCAACTTACTACTGGATGTTGAGCGGTTCATAAAAGCCGCAGACCAAGCGTCTGCAAGCGCCAAACTTCAAGACCTAGCTGGTCTAATTGAAGTGCGTCAAGACTCTATGAATCGCCTACAAAGTTCAAACAAATGGTCGGTTCCGCTGGCAGTGATAGGCTTAGTTTTCACAATAATTTTTGGCATTGTGTCACTTATCAAATAGCCTCTAACAACTGGTTCAAACCGTTCGCTTCGCTCACTGGGACGGGCTAAAGCCCGCCCCTTAACCAAACGTTAGCCGCAGGAGCTATGCATGGAGGCCACGTGGAATACATAGCAAAATCGCCACGACTACGGTTATCAGTGACATTAATACTGACCGTAGTAATTGGTGTCTTATCAAGCATCATGGCAAGTCAAATAATGCCGCAAGGCGTATTAACTTGGTCGCTACTACCAAAAGTCTCTTCTTTCTGGCTGTTAGCACTATTTTCCGGGGCCTGGGTTTTCATTCATGTAAGATTTCTAAATTACGATGAAAACGTCATGAGATATGCAGATGACCAGCACTGCATTGCCCTCATTCGGAAAGCAAAACTTGAAGGGCTTGCTGCTCTTATACAGAAGAACCCAGAACAGGCATCTTTGGTTGATGCCAAAACGTTCCTAAAGAATTTGGGGGTAAAATGAGCATACTCCTCTCTAAGCCAGCACAAGAGAAACTACAGAAAAATGAAGTCCGCGGGCAGGTTTCGGTACACCAGCTAGTGTCTAAACTTGAATCTCTAAACGTATCTAATCTCGAAAGCAACCCGTCAGTTCGGCGAGTAGCAGGTACAACCGAAGAAATTTATGTAATGCGCATAGGTGGCGATCTCCGTGTTTTTCTCACGAAGAAAGGCAAAGACATTGTTCTACTTAGCATCGAGAACGGCTAACAATGCGCTCAACTGCCGCTCACTCCGTTCGCTGGACGTCCAAAAGCTGCGCTTTTGGCCGCCCGTTAGCTTAATCGTTAGGGAACTCATCATGTCCGAGCCGAAATCGACATATACCAAAGAAGAGTTCTGGGCTGAGCTCAACGACCTTGGCGAAGAGGAAGTCCGAGTCCGATTGTTTGTCTCAAAGCAATGGGGTGATGTCGGCCAAAAATATGAACTAACGCATATCTGGCTAAAGTCACAAGAAGACAAACGTGTCCTTGAAGCCTCATCTAAACGGGACGCTAGGGAATTAGAAACCTTAGCTATTGCCAAGCGCGCCAATAAAATCTCAATCGCAGCAATTGTTATTACAGCGATTTTTGCAATTGTCGCTATTTTTCTCCAAAAATGAGCGCCTATATCCAAAAAATCGGGAAATATTATAACTTAGAGCTGGTCAGTAGCATGAAGCTAAACTCCCCTAACTAGTGGTTCAAGTCGTTCGCTTCGCTCACTCGGGACGGGCTAAAGCCCGCCCCTTAACCAAACGTTACCCAACGATAGACAGATCGGCGTAAGGATACGTAAATGACATGGAATCAGGGTGACAATAAAACGAAAAACATGCTAATAAGCCAAGCTCTTCTGCGATGTCGCTTAACTGCGTTAAAACGAACATCGCAGAAGAGCTTGGCTAACAACATGATTTTTTCGCTCTCTTGCCGCCCTGAGTTTCACCTGCATTTACCTGCCCGCTGCGCGGGCTCGTGTAGATCGTCGGATAACAACTCGCTGAAGCACACACTCGCAAAAAGCGCGCGAGCGGTGCTTAGCTCGAATCGTTAGGCATTATAAGAGGTATGCGCATGAGACCAACCTTTAAAGCAGCCATCCTCGCCATATTTCTCACCCCATATTTTGCAAGCGGCGCAGGAAGCGAAATGATCACAAAAGACTCATTAGTGGAAATGTTTGAAAATATCTCAAATAACACCGAGTGGGATTTATCAAGCCCATTGTTATGGGGGTATTTTTTTACAAGCTCCAAAATAGAAAACCTGCATAAATCTGCCTCTGACTTAGAGGCCGATGGTTATAGATTTGTTAAGATATTCCTCTCAGGTAAAGATAACCCTGATGAGCCTGATCTGTGGTGGCTTCATGTGGAAAAAATTGAAACCCACACACCTGACTCGCTATTCGACCGAAATAAAGAACTGTATCAGTTTGCCTCCGAGCACCATCTGGATTCTTATGATGGAATGGATGTTGGTCCTGTTGGCGGTAAGCATTAGCAAATGCCTAACAACTGGTTCAAGTCGTTCGCTTCGCTCACTGGGACGTCCAAAAGCTGCGCTTTTGTCCGCCCCTTAACCAAACGTTAGGTCTACACATGAATAACACTTCAAAACTCACACTCGCATTAGTAACAGCCTTGCTTATTGGATGCTCAGGCGTGCCTTATGCGCCCAAAGGCACAACTATGTATGCTGGTGGGTACACTGATAAGAAAATTGCTGAAAACACCTTCTTAGTAACATTCGAAGGTAATGGCTACAATACGACACCTCAAGTAGTAGGCTTCGTCAAAAAAAGAGCTGAAGAAATATGCTCGCCCTTAAAAGCTGACGTTGAAATTAGAGAGTATTTGGCAGAAGTAACAAATCACGCGGCACTAAATGGCCAGCTTTATACTACAAATCACAAATTTCCTAGCGCAGAAGGCACCGTCACCTGCACCAGTAGAACCTAACTAGTGGTTCAAATCGCTCGCTGCGCTCACTGGGACGGGCTAAAGCCCGCCCCTTAACCAAACGTTAGGTGCTTTACGTGAAACGCATCCTCTTCGTATGCAGCCAGAATAAGCTTCGCAGCCCAACGGCTGAACAGGTGTTCTCCCTGGAGCCAGGATTAGAAGTGCTCTCAGCAGGCACCAATCACGACGCCGAGAATCCAATCACTCCAGAGTTAATTGAGTGGGCGGATAAAATACTGGTAATGGAAAGAACCCATCGAGAGAAGCTTCAAAAGCGCTATAAAGCCCATTTCAATGGGAAAAGCATTATCTGCTTGAGTATCCCTGACGAATATGAATATATGGATCCAGAATTGGTAAAAATTTTAAAAGAAAAAATACCCCAGTTCCTTGCTTAGGCTCACACCTAACAATGCGCTCAAAGCGCTCACTCCGTTCGCTGGGACCGGCGAAGCCGGCCCCTTAGCTTAATCGTTAGATACCACTCATGAACTACTGCGACCACATGTATCACCTCTGGTTTTTCCTACCGAGGGCTGAAGAGCAGCCAATTTGGAACTACAAAAAGTGGCATTCCATTACAGCCCCCTTCAACCAGATCATTGCAAGCTGTCGTGGAAACCCTTCCGTCAGATCGCAGCAACTCGAATCAAACAGGAAAAACCAAGTTAAATTTGGCCGCATTGGGTGGAATGAAAAATCACACCAAAAGTGGTGCCACCACGACACTGAAGACAAAATATTTGTCGATACGCAAGTATGGGCACCATCACCGGGCCAGTGCGAAAAAGAAAGCACGCCTCCTGATTTCTTCATGGCAATAAATAACCGAGCCAACTCAAGCGACAGCGAGCATACATTTGGCTCCGTTATTATAATGGCGCTCAGAGCGGAAGCATTTCATAAAGACGAATCACTCGCGGCCACAGTTTGCAACGTAACCAACCCAATTCTTTGGGGATATTGCCAGAGACCCTGGGGTAAAAGGCTAAACGACTCTGGCGCCTACACTAACTCCATCCAAGACATGGCAGTTATTGGGCTGCTAAAAACAGGAAACTGGCAGGGTAAAGCCCTAGATAGCGAGTGCCTCAGAGATATCTGGGAGGAGGTTCACTGCGGTGGCATCTAACTACTGGTTCAAGTCGCTCGCTCCGCTCACTTGGACGTCCAAAAGCTACGCTTTTGGCCGCCCCTTAACCAATCGTTAGGCACTTCAAATGAGCCAAGGAAAATTCCCAGCCATAGCTTTGCTGATAACGGCAACGCTCCCACTCTCACTTTTTCTCGTGTCTATATCGGTTGCATGGCGCGCTCTAATTGAAGCGCAAAGCTCAAGCAGTGAATATTTCTTCCGCATCTGCCCCACAACGTCAAACGCAGAGTGCACTACATTCACCTGGCTACATTTAACCATTTTCTGTGCAATCTGCTTTAGCACAGGAATTTTACTCGCAAGACTGGGAGTCAAGAAGTGGAAGTCCACCAGCGCCTAACAATGCGCTCAACTATCGCTCACTTCGTTCGCTGGACGTCCAAAAGCTACGCTTTTGGCCGCCCGTTAGCTTAATCGTTAGGTAACACAAGGAGGTTATGTGCCGGCGCACCAAGGAAGCTGCCATTGCGGCGCAATAAAATTTCAGTTTGAAGCACCCACCATTGAAAGCGGCTTGCGCTGCAACTGCTCCATTTGTCAAAGAAAGGGGGCATTGATGAGCGCATTCACAGTAGCTCCGTCTGAGCTAGCCATCACAGCCGCTCCTGGCGCTCTATCAACTTATGAGTTCGACAGCTGTATTGCAAAGCACCACTTCTGCAGCAAATGCGGCATCTATCCATTTCATCAAACAGTGAGAAAGCCAGGTCATTACCGCATCAACCTTGGCTGCCTGGAAGGCATCGATACATCCTTGCTCCCGTTTGAGGTATTTAATGGCGCAGCTATCGAGGTGTAACCTAACAATGCGCTCAACTATCGCTCACTCCGTTCGCTGGACGTCCAAAAGCTGCGCTTTTGGCCGCCCGTTAGCTTAATCGTTAGGCACGGTTACTTTTTTGGTGGTTTTCTTATGCACGGAAGCACCTGCTCAGTATTCCATCCACAGCTCCGCATTGTTGCAAGCAGCCAGTGCCGGCGCGAAGTCCAACTGATTTACCGGAACGTTTTGCGCTGGCGCGGCAGGCCCATTCCCGGCGTAAATGGCTTGTTTCAGTCGGCATTGCAGCGCCGGCAAACGTCCGCACGTTCGTTGCCCACCATTTGGGTTCGACTTGAGCTACAGTCAGCGTCGCCGGTTCATTCAATGTCCGACTTGCCACCGCGTCTAACTATAAGTTCAAGTCGTTCGCTTCGCTCACTTGGACGGGCTAAAGCCCGCCCCTTAACTTAACGTTAGAGGTAAGGCATGGAAAGCATGGCGCAGCCCAAGGAAATTGAGGGTTTAGTTCCGCATGATTCAAGCCTAATAAAAGTCGAAGTGAGCTGGGCGGAATCAATTTGTCGCCTATTCATTCGTGTTGCGCGAACCAATGCGCCTGACTCTGCCATAAGAGTTATAGAACTCATCGACCTTAAAGAAGCTGTAATTCCTCATAAGAACCCTTGGGGCAGCTCTGTATCTGTAAACTCTGCCACACAAATTTCAGAGCTATACAAAATCGAAATGCAAAGCGGAGATACAATCGAAATCAGAGCTGGAGGTTTACGTGTCACTTACCTCTAACAATTGGTATATGGACTCTCCCCGCAAGCGGTGAGGAATAGCTTTTCCAGCCCTGTCGTCAGCGCGGTTGCATTCGTATATCCGGCCTGTGTTGGGCGCTATCGCCCTGGCCATTCTGTAGTTCGCGCAGCGGGGGCCAAGCGTTCAATCGATCCCTCAGATCATGATTGTTATCGGCCTTGTTCCGCTGCTGGACTCGCCTGTTCCGACAGTGCTGCTGCTCACCACAACCCCATGAAAACCTTCACCCTATCCTGATTACCCCCCGCCGTCAGGCGGGCTTGGCGCTGTGCCAATCGCCGCTGAAGCGCCGCGCATGGCACCACACCGCCCAGCAAATCCGCACCAGTTTGTTCGCCAGGGCCACCGCCGCCTTGTTGTGGCCGATCCGCGCGGCGGTCTCGACGGCCCAGCGCTGGAGTTGGGTCAGTTTCTCCGGCGTGCGCGCCTGGCAGCGCTGCGCCGCCAGCAAGGCGGCTCGGGAGCCGTGGATCAATAACGTGCGGACATAGACGTTGCCCTGCCGGCTGATGTGCCCCAGCTTGCGCCGCTCGCCGCTACTGAACTCGCGCGGGGTCATGCCCAGCCAGGCGCTGAGCTTGCGCCCATTGGCAAAGCGTTCGGGTTGGCCGACCGCGGCTTTCAGGGCGCTGGCGGTCAGCACGCCAATGCCGCTGACCTCGTCCAGTTTGTGCACGATCTCATCCTCGGCATGCCAGCGCTGCAGTTGCTGCTCGCACTCGACCATGCACTGCTGGTAGAGGTTGATCTCGGCCAGGACGATGTGCAGTTGATGCTGCACAGGCGCCAGCTCGGGACGCTCGATCAACTCGTTGGCCCGGCGCAGGAACGCCGCGGTCGCAGCCGGCGCCTCGATGCCGGCCTCGCGCAAGATGCCGCGCAGCAGGTTGATCCGGCGCCTGCGCTGCGCCAAGACGTTTTGCCCGCCGCCCGCCCTTGCGGCACACTAGCGCCCCCGAGCAATCGCTCGTTTTATGCCAGCAGCAGACCCCGTATGACCCGCTCCCCGTTCCGCCGCCTCGTGTTCGGCACCCTGCACCGCCTGCTGTACCTCTGGGTACGCTCGGAAACCATCAACCAGTCCGCCTTCAGCCTCAGGCTCGACCGCAGCAAGCCGGTGTTCTATGTGCTGCAACTGCCGTCGCTGAGCGACCTGGCGGTGGTCGACAGCGAGTGCCGCAAGTCCGGTCTGCCGCGCCCGGTGCTGCCGGTCAGGCTGGGCGGGCAGGAAGAGCCGGCGGCCTTCTTCTACCTGACCCCGGAGCCTGACTGGCTCGGCCGCCAGGACAAGCGCGGCAGCTCGCCGACCCTCGCGCGGCTGGTCGCGGCCCTGAGCCTGCAGGCCGTGGAGGATGTGCAGATCGTGCCGGTCAGCGTGTTCTGGGGCCAGTCGCCGGACCGCGAGACCAGCCCCTGGAAGCTGCTGTTCGCCGACAGCTGGGCGGTCACCGGGCGCCTGCGCCGGCTGGTCAGCATCCTCATGCTCGGACGCAAGACCCGGGTGCAGTTCTCCACCCCCATCCAGCTGCGCGAACTGGTGGCGCAGGACAAGGGCCACGAACGCACCCTGCGCATGGTCCAACGCATGCTGCGGGTGCATTTCCGCCAGCAGAAGGCCGCGGTGATCGGCCCGGACCTGTCGCACCGGCGCAACCTGGTCAAGGGCCTGGTACATGGCCCGCTGGTGCGCCAGGCGATCGCCGAGCAGGCCGAGCGGGAGAACATCGCGCTGGAAAAGGCCGAGGCCCAGGCGCTGCGCTACGGCAACGAGATCGCCTCGGACTACGCCTACACCGCGATCCGCTTCCTCGAACTGGTCTTGAGCTGGTTCTGGAACAAGATCTACGACGGCATCAAGGTCAACCATATCGAAGGGGTGCAGGACATCGCCCAGGGTCACGAGGTGATCTACGTGCCCTGCCACCGCAGCCATATCGACTACCTGCTGCTGTCCTACCTGCTGTTTCGCAACGGCCTGACGCCGCCGCATATCGCCGCCGGCATCAACCTCAACATGCCGATCATCGGCAGCCTGCTGCGCCGCGGCGGCGCCTTCTTCATGCGCCGCAGCTTCAAGGGCAACCCGCTCTATACCGCGGTGTTCAACGAATACCTGCACAGCCTGTTCAGCAAGGGCTTCCCGGTCGAGTACTTCGTCGAGGGCGGGCGCTCGCGCACCGGGCGCATGCTCCAGCCCAAGACCGGCATGCTGGCCATCACCCTGCGCAGCTTCCTGCGCAACCACCGCCTGCCGGTGGTGTTCGTGCCGGTGTATATCGGCTATGAAAGAGTCCTCGAAGGCCGCACCTACCTGGGCGAGCTGCGCGGGGCGAGCAAGAAGAAGGAGTCGGTCTTCGACATCTTCAAGGTCCTGGGCGCGCTCAAACAGCGCTTCGGCCAGGTCTGGGTCAACTTCGGCGAACCGCTCAAGCTGGCCGAGTTCCTCGACCAGCAGCAGCCGGACTGGCGCGAGCAGGACCATGGCGCGCAGTTCCGTCCGGCCTGGCTGAACCAGGCCACCAACCGCCTCGGCGCGCGGGTGGCACAGCGGCTCAACGAGGCGGCGGCGGTCAACCCGGTCAACCTGGTGGCCCTGGCGTTGCTGTCCACCAGCAAGCTGGCCCTGGACGAGCCCGCCCTGGCGCGGGTGCTGGACCTCTACCTGGCGCTGTTGCGCGCCGTGCCCTACTCGCCGCACTGCACCCTGTCGGAGGGCGATGGCCAGGCGCTGATCGACTATGTGCAGGGCATGGCCCTGGTCGCCGAACAGCGCGATGCCCTGGGCAAGATCCTCTACCTGGACGAGCACAACGCGGTGCTGATGACCTACTACCGCAACAACGTGCTGCACATCTTCGCCCTGCCGGCCTTGCTGGCGAGCTTCTTCCAGAGCAGCGCGCGGATCAGCCGCGAGCAGATCCTGCGCTTCACCCGTGCCCTCTACCCCTACCTGCAGGCCGAGCTGTTTATCCGCTGGGATGTCGATGCGCTCGAGGCCGTGGTGGACCGATGGCTGGCGGCCTTCGTCGAGCAGGGCCTGCTCAAGGTCGAGGGCGACGCCTATGTGCGTCCGGCGCCGAGTTCGCGCCAGTTCGTCCTGCTGACCCTGCTGTCGCGGGCCATCGCCCAGACCCTGCAACGTTTCTACATGGCCATCGCCCTGCTGCTCAACGCCGGGCAGAACGTCATCAGTGCCGAGGAACTGGAGGACCTGTGCACGGTGATGGCCCAGCGCCTGTCGATCCTCCACGGCCTCAATGCCCCGGAGTTCTTCGACAAGAGCCTGTTCCGCCACTTCATCCAGACCCTGCAGGAGCAGGGCGTGCTGCGCCAGGACGAGGCCGGCAAGCTCGGCCATCACCCCCAGCTCGGCGCCCTGGTCGAGGGTGCGGCCAGGCGCGTGCTGCCGGCCGAGCTGCGCCTGTCGATCCGCCAGGTGGCGATGGACCAGGGCGAGGAGGCCCTGGAGGCCGTCTGAGCCCGACTCAGGACGCGGCGCGGGTCAGCCAGCGGAACAGGGCCAACTGCGCCGGCAGGTAGAACAGATACTCGGGGTGCCACTGCACCCCGATGATGGGCCGGCCATCCTCGGCCTCCACGGCCTGGACGATGTTGTCCAGATCCCAGGCGACGGCCCGCAGCCCCTCCCCCGGATCGCGGACGGCCTGGTGATGCAGGCTGTTGACGCGCAGGCGGTGCCGCGCACAGACCCGCGACAGCTGGGAGTGGCCGTCGACCTGCACCTGCTTGGTCGGCAACAGGCCCGGCCGGTTGTAGGTGCGCACGCGCATCGGCCGGATGTCCTGGTGCAGATTGCCCCCCAGCACCACGTTGATCAGCTGGGCGCCGCGGCAGATGCCCAGCAGCGGAATCCCCTGTTCCAGCGCCTGTTCGATCCAGCGCATCTCCAGCTTGTCGCGCGCGGGGTCGCTGCGCACCTTGGCCGCGATGTCGCCGCCATAATGCTCCGGGCCGACATCGTCACCGCCGCCGATGATCAGCGCGCTCAGCGGCATGCCGCTGGGGGCGTGAGCCACGCTGATGCGCTCGGCATCGGCACCGACCAGGCGCAGCGCCCAGCGCGTCGACCACCAGGAGGGCGACCAACGCCGCGGGTTGCCGGTCACCCCCACCCGCGGTCGTTCAGCCATCGTCCGACGTACTCCAGCCAGGCCGAGCGGTTGAGGCCGAGAACCGGTCGCCAGTGCAGCAGGAAGGCCTCGGCAAGGGCCTGCAACTCATCCTCTGCGGCGGCCAAACGTTCGACCACGCACCAGAGATTCCAGGGCCTGGCCAGGGACCAGTCGGCCTTCTCGATCTGGCAGTTGGGCAGGCGGTAATGGAAGGTGGGCCGGGCCTTGACCTTAGGGTCCGCCACGGCCTGCCGCACCCGCTCGGCATCGAGCTGCGCCAGCAGCGGCAGCAGATCCATGGCCCGATTGCGGGTGGCATTGTGCTTGAGGTAGTCGTCGAAGAGGCGCTCGCGGCTGGCCACCGGACGCTCGGCGAGCAGCCGCACGTAGGCCTCGGGATAGAGGTCGATATAAGGGCTGATCCGCCGCGACAGATCCACCCGATGGGCGTCCACCAGCCACCACTGCAACAGGGCGAAGGCGCGCAGGTAGGCGCCGATGCTGGCCGTCTCCAGATGCGGGATGTCCGGGTTGATATGCACGCCGAAAGCCGCCAGCGGCGAATTCTCCGTACCCACCGCACCGGCCTGGCGCAGGCCGCTCACCATGGCGTCCAGCCGCGCCAGCTCGCCGATGGCAATCGGCGGGCAGACCACTTCCAGCGGCACCACCAGGCTCGCCGCCTGGCTGAGCAGGTCCATCCACTCCGGACTCCCCTCCTGCGCATCCTCGACCTTGGCCGACTGGCGCTTGAGGAAGTCCCAGTCCAGTTCGATGTTGAACGTGCCCAGCCCCTCGACCCGCAGCACCCGTTCGCTCGCCGAGGTCCTCGACAGCTCGCCCCCCAGGGCGGCCTGTACCGTAGCGGCGGTCTGGTCGAGGGTCAGGCCGGTGAATTCCAGCTCGAAGCCGACCCGGCGCGGCGTACCGTCGGCCTTGCGGGTAACGGGGGGCAGCTTGAACTCGAGGTCTCGATGCATGGCATTGGCGGCCTTTACTGAGGCAAGGCTTTTCAGTAATAACCGCTGCGGCGTCCCGGCGCAAACCTCAGCCCGGCAGCGCAGCCGCCAGCCCACAGCCTGACGCCCCGCAACACGCGGGTTTGCGCAGGCTCGACGCTCCGCTAAGCTCGACCCCACGACTTCTACATAAGGAACGCCCCATGTTGCGCCTCTCCACACTGGTCGCCGGCCTGGCCCTGTCCGCCAGCGCCTTCGCCCTGTCGCTCGCCGACCTGACCCAGCAGGACGCCAGCGGCGGCCTCAAGGATGCACTGATCCAGGGCGCCCAGGTGGCGGTCAAGCAACTGGGCGCCCCCGGCGGTTTCAGCGACGACCCGGCGGTGCGCATCGAGCTGCCGGGCAACCTCGGCAAGGCGGCCAAGACCATGAAGCTGATGGGCATGGGCAGCCAGGTCGAGGCGCTGGAGCTGAGCATGAACCGCGCCGCCGAGGCCGCCGTGCCCGAGGCCCAGGCCTTGCTGGTGGACGCGGTGAAGAAGATGACCGTGGAGGATGCCAAGGGCATTCTCGGCGGCCCGCAGGACTCGGCCACCCAGTACCTGGACCGCAGCAGCCGCGAGCAGATCCGTGCCCGCTTCCTGCCGATCGTCAAGCAGGCCACCGACCGGGTCGGCCTGGCCCAGCAGTACAACGCCTTCGCCGGCCAGGCGGCGAACTTCGGCATGCTCGATGCGAAAAACGCCAGCATCGAGGGCTATGTCGCCGAACAGGCGCTCGACGGCCTGTTCGCCATGATCGCCCAGCAGGAAGCCCGCATCCGCCAGAACCCCGCCGGGGCCGCCACCAGCCTGGCGAAGAAGGTCTTCGGCGCGCTGTAGCCAGGTCCTGCGACCACCATCGGGCCCGGAGCGTGCCGGGCCTGTTGGCGCCCGACCCGGCCAGACCAGCACGTCGCGCAGCCGGGCCCGATGCCCGGCCTGGCGCCCCTGGCCGCCTCCCGGGCCGACCTGCGACGGCGCAGCCCCATGCGATACATCTTTCCCCCCCACTCATCCAGGAGTCTCTATGAACATTTCCCGTTACGAAACCAGCGCCCGCATGAGCCGCGTCGTCGTGCACAACCACACCGCCTACCTGTGCGGTCAGGTGGCCGAGGACCGCAGCGCCGGGATCGCCGAGCAAACCCGCACCATGCTGGCCAAGGTCGACGCGCTGCTGGAGTCGGTCGGCAGCAGCCGCGAACAGATCCTCTCCGCCACCCTCTACCTGAAGGACATGGCCCTGTTCGCCGAGATGAACAGCGTGTGGGACAACTGGGTGCCGGCGGGCCATGCCCCGGCGCGCGCCTGTGTCGAGGCCTCGATGGCCAGCCCCGAGCTGCTGGTGGAAATCTCGGTAATCGCCGCCGTTTCCCCCTGATGCCCGCCCCTCTCCCGCGATAGCCAAGGCGGCGCAAAAAAAACCAGCCCGGCGCTCGCCGGGCTTTTTACTGCGCGCATGGCTGACCTGAGATCACCCATGGCCTGAACAGGCATCCTTTGCCAGACGCCCCGCTGCTGCGTCTAATAGGGCCACCACCGGGATCGTCCAGGTGGCCCCTGCCCTCTCCGGAGTCTTCTCGATGAGTCCACTCATGCCCCTCGGCAAACCGCTCGCCACCTGGTGCCAGGACTACCCACTGATCGCCCGGCTGATCGCGCTGCAGCCGCTCAGCTGGTTCAACCCGGCCATCGCCGGCGCCGCCGAGGCCCTGGGCGACGTCGGCCTGAGCCGGGCCGACGTAGATGATGCCAGCGCACGCCTGGCCCGCTTCGCCCCCTATATCGCCCAGGCCTTCCCCGAGACCGCGGCCAGTGGCGGCATCATCGAGTCGCCGCTGGTCCCGGTGCCGCAATTGCAGGCGGCCCTGGCCGCGCGTTACGGCCTGACGCTGCACGGCTCGCTGTGGCTCAAGCAGGACAGCCACCTGCCGATCTCCGGCTCGATCAAGGCCCGCGGCGGCATCTACGAGGTGCTCAAGCACGCCGAAGACCTGGCCCTGGGCGCCGGCCTGCTGCGCCTGGAGGGCGACTACCGGGCGCTCGACGGCGCGGCGGCCCGGGCCCTGTTCGGCCGCCACCGGATCGCCGTCGGCTCCACCGGCAATCTCGGCCTGTC
Source organism: Pseudomonas sp. MBLB4123 (assembly GCF_051904775.1). Classification (NCBI taxonomy): domain Bacteria; kingdom Pseudomonadati; phylum Pseudomonadota; class Gammaproteobacteria; order Pseudomonadales; family Pseudomonadaceae; genus Pseudomonas; species Pseudomonas sp. MBLB4123. The sequence goes on along the minus strand of NZ_CP196711.1, from coordinate 157,265 downwards.
GATCGGCATCATGGCCGCGCGCCTGGGCTTCCAGGCCACGGTGCACATGTCGGCAGACGCCCGCCAGTGGAAGAAGGACAAACTGCGCGCCCACGGCGTCAGCGTGGTCGAGTACGCCAGCGACTATGGCGTGGCGGTGGCCGAGGGGCGGCGCCAGGCCGAGGCCGATCCGCTCTGCCACTTCGTCGACGACGAGAACTCCCCGGACCTGTTCCTCGGCTATGCGGTGGCCGCCGAACGCCTCAAGCAGCAGCTGCATGCCGCCGGCATCCGCGTCGACGCCGAGCACCCGCTGTTCGTCTACCTGCCCTGCGGCGTCGGCGGCGGTCCCGGCGGGGTGGCCTTCGGCCTCAAGCTGGCGTTCGGCGATGCGGTGCGCTGCCTGTTCGCCGAGCCGACCCACTCGCCCTGCATGCTGCTCGGGGTGCATACCGGCCTGCACGAGGCGGTAGCGGTGCAGGACTTCGGCATCGACAACCGCACCGCCGCCGACGGCCTCGCGGTCGGCCGCCCGTCCGGCTTCGTCGGCCGCGCCATGCAGCGGCTGATCGACGGCTACTACACGGTGGACGACGAGGAACTGTTCCGCCTGCTGGCGCTGCTGGAAGAGCGCGAGGGCCTGCGCCTGGAGCCCTCGGCACTGGCCGGGGTGCCGGGCATCGCCCGGGTGCTGGACGAGCGCCAGGGCTATCGCCCGCGCCTGGGCCTGACGCCCGAGCGGCTGGCCCGGGCGACCCACCTGGTGTGGGCCACCGGCGGCAGCATGGTGCCCGCGGCGGAGATGGCCGCCTACCTGGACCAGGGCCGGGCGCTGCTGCAGGCCGAACGCGCCTGAGCGCCCAGACTGCCGCCCCCCAGGAGGACGCCGCCATGCTGAACCTGCCACCGCGCCTCGGCGCCGGGCTCAACAGCAGCCAGTTCGCCAACCTCTACACCTTTCAGGCCGCGGCCCGCCACCTGAGCTTCGCCCGTGCCGCCGAGGAGCTGTGCCTGACCCCGAGCGCCGTCAGCCACCGCATCGCCCGCCTGGAGCGCGGCCTGGGCCTGCAACTGTTCCAGCGCCTGCCGCGGCAGATCCGCCTGACCGAGGACGGCCAACGCATCTTCGCCATTCTCCAGGCGGCCCTGGACGAGCTGCGCGAGGCCCTGCAGCATGGCCCCGGCGCCGAAGTCGCCGGGCCGCTGGCACTCTATGTGCGCCCCTCCCTCGCCGAGTGCTGGCTGGTGCCGCGCCTGGCCGAGTTCACCCAGCGCTACCCGGCGATCACCCTGGATATCCGGGTGGGCAACGCCCGCATCGACTTCCGCACCCAGCACCTCGACCTGGCCCTGTACTACAGCCGCGACGAGTTCCCCGGCCTGGTCTCCACGCGGCTGCTGGAGGAGTGGCTCGCCCCGGTGTGCAGCCCGGCCTACGCCCGCCAGCACGGCCTGCTGGAGGCCCCAAGCAACCTGCGCCACTGCACCCTGCTGCACGATGCCCTGGCCTGGGACAACGCCGCCTGCGACGCCGAGTGGCAACTGTGGGCCGCACAGCAGAGGCCGGTGCTCGAACTGCCGCGACGCAGCCTCAGCTTCGATCGTTCCGACCTCTGCGCCCTGGCTGCCAGCCACCATGCCGGCATCGCCATGGGCCGCTACCAGTTGGTGCGCGAGCGCATCGCCCGCGGCGAGCTGCTGCTGCCGCTCGGCGGCTTCGCCCCGGTCGGAGGTTGTGCCTATTACCTGGTGCACCCGGCGCGCGAGCCGCTGCCCCTGCGCCTGCAGCTGTTCATCGACTGGCTGCGGCAATGCGCGGCCGAGGGCGGCGAGCCAGGCCGGACGCCGCCGTGACGCGGCCAGAAAAAAGCCCGGTCGGATGACCGGGCTTCTAGTCATGGCACTCAGCGCGCCGGCTTGACCCTGAACCAGGCCGCGTAGAGCGCCGGCAGGAACAGCAGGGTCAGGGCCGTGGCGACGATCAGGCCGCCCATGATGGCCACCGCCATCGGCCCGAAGAAGATGCTGCGCGACAGCGGGATCATCGCCAGCACCGCCGCCAGGGCGGTCAGCACGATGGGCCTGAAGCGCCGCACCGTGGCCTCGATGATCGCCTGCCAGCGGTCCAGGCCGGCGGCGATGTCCTGCTCGATCTGGTCGACCAGGATCACCGAGTTGCGCATGATCATCCCGGACAGGGCGATGGTGCCGAGCATGGCGACGAAGCCGAAGGGCTGGCGGAAGATCAGCAGGAACAGGGTCACGCCGATCAGCCCCAGGGGCGCGGTGAGGAACACCATGGCCGAACGCGAGAAGCTCTTGAGCTGCAGCATCAGCAGGGTCAGCACCACCACGATGAACAGCGGCACCCCGGCGTTCACCGATTTCTGCCCGCGGGCCGAGTCCTCCACGGTGCCGCCGACGTCCAGCAGGTAGCCGTCCGGCAGCGTGGCGCGGATCGGCTCCAGGGTCGGCAGGATTTGCTTGACCAGGGTCACCGGCTGCTCCTGGCCGTAGATGTCGGCGCGCACGGTGACGGTCGGCAGGCGATTGCGATGCCAGATCACCCCCTCCTCGAAGCCGTACTCGAGCACGGCGATCTGCGCCAGGGGCACGCGCCGGCCGCTGTCGGTCGGCACCGCCAGACTCGGCAGCAGGCCCAGTTGCCGGCGCTCGCCCGGGGTGCCGCGCAGGAGGATCTCGATCAGCTCGTTGCCTTCGCGGTAGTGGCTGACCGGGGCGCCGGTCAACGAACTCTGCAGGAAACGCGACAGATCGGCGGTACTCACCCCCATGGCCCGGGCACGCTCCTGATCGATGTTCAGGCGCACCACCTTGCTCGGTTCCTCCCAATCCAGGTGCACGTTGACCACATGGGGGTTGTCGCGCACCTTGTCCGCCACCTGACGGGCCAGGGCACGGACCTCGTCGATGTGCTCGCCGGACACCCGGAACTGCACCGGATAGCCCACCGGCGGACCGTTCTCCAGGCGCGAGATACGCGTGCGCAGGCTGGGGAATTCCTGGCTCAGGGTGTCGATCAGCCAGCTGCGGATGCGCTCGCGGTCCTCGATGCTCTTGGTCAGCACCACGAACTGGGCGAAGCTGGCCGCCGGCAGCTGCTGGTCCAGCGGCAGGTAGAAGCGCGGCGAACCGGTGCCGACATAGGCCACGTAGTTGTCGATGCCCTCGCGCTCGGCGAGCAGCTGCTCGAGGCGCTTGACCTGGGCCTCGGTGGCGCTCAGCGAGGCGCCCTCGCCCAGCTTGAGGTCGACCATCAGCTCCAGACGCCCGGAGGCCGGGAAGAACTGCTGGGGCACGAAGCGGAACAGCGCGATGGACGCGACGAACAGGGCCAGGGTCAGCAGGATCACCGTCTTGCGCCGGCGCACGCACCAGCTCACCACCCGCCTGACGCGCTGGTAGAAGGGCGTGGCGTAGGGATCGTGGCCCTGGTCGCTGCCGCCGTGCTTGGCCGCATGCAGCTTGGCCAGGTCCGGCAGCAGCTTGGCGCCCAGGTAGGGCACGAAGACCACCGCGGCGATCCAGGACACCACCAGGGCGATGGTCACCACCTGGAAGATCGAGCGGGTGTACTCGCCGGTGCCGGACTGGGCGGTGGCGATCGGCAGGAAGCCGGCGGCGGTGATCAGGGTGCCGGTGAGCATGGGAAAGGCCGTGCTGCTCCAGGCATAGCTGGCCGCCTTGAGGCGGTCGTAGCCCTGCTCCATCTTGATCGCCATCATCTCCACCGCGATGATCGCGTCGTCCACCAAGAGGCCCAGGGCCAGTACCAGGGCGCCGAGGGAAATCTTGTGCAGGCCGATGTCCAGGTAGTACATGGCGGCGAAGGTCATCGCCAGCACCAGGGGAATCGACAGTGCCACCACCAGGCCGGTGCGCAGGCCCAGGGAGAAGAAGCTCACCAGCAGCACGATGATCAGCGCCTCGGTGAGCACCTGGACGAACTCGCCCACCCCGGTCTTCACCGCGGCCGGCTGGTCGGACACCTTGCGCAGCTGCATGCCGGCCGGCAGGGTCTCCTGCAGGCGGGCGAACTCGTGCTCCAGGGCCTGGCCCAGCACCAGAATGTCGCCGCCGCTCTTCATCGACACCGCCAGGCCGATGGCGTCCTCGCCCATGAAGCGCATGCGCGGCGCCGGCGGGTCGTTGAAGCCGCGCTTGACCTCGGCCACGTCGCCGATGCGGAAGGTGCGCTCGGCCACGCGGATGGGGAAATCGCGGATCTGCTCGACGGTCTCGAAGCGCCCGCTCACGCGCAGCTGCACCCGGTCGCTGGCGGTCTCGAAGAAACCGGCGGTGCTCACCGCGTTCTGCTCGTCCAGCGCCTGCTGCACCATGCCCAGGGGCAGGCCGAGGGTGGCCAGCTTGGTGTTGGACAGCTCGATCCAGATCTTCTCGTCCTGCAGGCCGAGCAGCTCCACCTTGCCCACGTCCTTGACCCGCTGCAGCTGCAGCTGGATGCGGTCGGCGTAGTCCTTGAGCACGGCGTAGTCGAAACCCTCGCCGGTCAGCGCATAGATGTTGCCGAAGGTGGTGCCGAACTCGTCGTTGAAGAAGGGCCCCTGGATGCCCTGGGGCAGGGTATGGCGAATGTCGCCGACCTTCTTGCGCACCTGGTACCAGATGTCGGGAATGTCCTTGGAGCGGATGTCATCGCGGGTGACGAAGGTCACCGAGGATTCGCCGGGGCGGGAGAAGGAGACGATCTTGTCGTACTGACCGGTCTCCATCAGCTTCTTCTCGATGCGTTCGGTGACCTGGCGCGAGACCTCCTCGGCGGTCGCCCCCGGCCAGTTGGTGCGGATCACCATGGCCTTGAAGGTGAAGGGCGGGTCTTCGCTCTGCCCCAGCTTGGTGTAGGAGATGCCGCCGACTATCGCCAGCAGCAGCATGATGTAGAGAACGATCTGGCGGTTGTGCAACGCCCAGGCGGAGAGGTTGAAACCCATGGGGACTACTCCTTGGCCGCCAGCTTGACCGCGCGGTTGTCACGGTCCACCGGGCGCACCTGCTGGCCCTCGCGCAGCACCTGCACGCCAGCCGCCACCACCCAGTCGTCGGCACTCAGGCCTTCGAGCACCGGAACGCTGGTCTCGCCGTAGGCGCCGATGCGCACCAGGGTGCGCTTGAGAGTGGCATCTGCCGGGTCGACCACCCAGACGAAGGGCCGCCCCTGCTCGGCGCTCAGCGCCGACAGCGGCACCGCCAGCGGCACCTCGCCGTCATGGGCGATGAACACCCGGGCACTCTGCCCCAGTTCGGCCGGCACCTTGCCCTGGGTGAAGGCCACCCGGGCGGCGAAGGTGCGCGACTGCGGGTCGGCCGCCGGCGCCATCTCGCGGATGCGCCCGGGGAAACGCTGGTCCGGCTGCGACCACAGTTCGACCTGCACCGGCTGGCCGACCTGGAAGCGCTCGAAGGCCTGCTCCGGCAGGCTGATCAGCACCTCGCGCTCGCCGTCGACGGCCAGGGTGAACACGCTCTGGCCCGCCGCCACCACCTGGCCCACTTCGACCATGCGCCGGGCGATCACGCCGGCCTGGGAGGCCCGCAGCACCGCGTAGCCGGCCTGGTTCCTGGCCACGTCGAACTCGGCCTTGACCTGCTTGAGACGGGCCTCGCCCGAGCGGAAGGTGTTCTCCGCGTTGTCGTACTGCGAGCGGCTGACCAGCTGGCGGGCCAGCAGCTTGCGGTAGCGGTCGCGCTCGGCGCGCACCAGCTGCAGGTTGGCCTCGGCCGCGGCGACCTGGGCGCGCATGGCCTCCAGCTGCAGGCGCACGTCCTGGGGGTCCAGCTCGGCCAGCGGTTGATCCTTGCGCACCTGATCGCCGACCTCGACCAGGCGATTGCTCACCTTGCCGCCAATGCGGAAGGCCAGCTCCGGTTCGAGGCGCGCGCGCACCTCGCCGGGGTAGCTGTCCGTCAGTTCGGCGGCCAGTTGTGGCTGGATCACCAGGGCCGGGCGGATGGCCGGCGTCACCGGCTCGCCATTGCCACAGGCGGCGAGCAGAGCGATTAGACTGGCGGGCACTGTAACGGACAGGACATGACGCAACATGATCGAAGACCTTTCGCCAAGGTTTGGAATATTTGTACTGCCGGGTATAGTAAAAATAGCAAACTCGCCAGTCCAGTATTAAAAGCCACCGATGCCTAAGCAAATGTTGCCGCCCAGCGGCCCCGGCCGCCCGAAAGACCCCGTCAAGCGTCAGGCCATCCTCGATGCGGCGAAAACCCTGTTCCTCAGCAAGGGCTACGACGGCAGCAGCATGGACGCCATCGCCGCCGAGGCCGGGGTGTCGAAGCTGACGGTGTACAGCCACTTCACCGACAAGGAGACGCTGTTTTCCGCGGCGATCAAGGCCAAGTGCCAGGAGCAGCTGCCCGAGCTGCTGTTCGAACTGGTGGACGACGCGCCGCTCGACAGCGTGCTGCTGAACATCGCCCGCGGTTTCCATCGCCTGATCAACAGCCGCGAATCGGTCGAGCTGCACCGGGTGATGGTCAGCCTGGCCGCCCAGGACCCCAAGCTGTCGCGGATCTTCTACGAGGCCGGGCCGCAGCGGGTGCTGCAGGAGATGGAGCAGCTGCTGCGCCAGGCCGACCGCGCCGGCAAGCTGCGTATCGACGACCCGCAGGAGGCGGCCGACCAGTTCTTCTGCCTGGTCAAGGGCGGCGCCAACTTCCGCCTGCTGATCGGCTGCGGCGAGCCGCAGCAGGGGGCCGCCGCCGAGGAGCACGTGCGCCGGGTGGTGGCGCTGTTCATGCGCGCCTACCGGCCCGACTAGTCAGGCCTTAACCAGGGCCTTCTTCGGGTAGATGTCGTAGCGGCTGGACTTGCCCTCCAGGGCATAGCCGGGCTTGGCGCCCTCGATGACCGGCGCCTTGCGCGGGCGCTTGACCACCACCCGGTGGCTGGCCAGCGCCAGTGCCGCGGCGAGCAGCGCCGGGGCATCCAGGTCGTCGCCGACGAAGGGGCGGAACAGGCGCATCTCCTTCTTCACCAGGGCGCTCTTGTCGCGGTGGGGGAACATCGGGTCGAGGTAGATCACCTGGGGCGGCTCTCCCGTCCAGGCCCCCATCAGTTCGATGGCGTTGCCGTGCAACAGCTGCATGCGCGCGACGATCGGCGCCACCTCGGCATCGGCGGCGGCGCGCGCCAGGCCGTCCTCGAGCAGGGCGGCGATCAGCGGCTGGCGCTCGATCAGGGTCACCGCGCAGCCCAGGCTGGCCAGGACGAAGGCGTCGCGGCCCAGCCCGGCGGTGGCATCCAGCACCCGCGGGCGCACGCCCGGCTGCAGGCCCACGGCCTTGGCGATCATCTGCCCGCTGCCGCCGCCGAACTGGCGACGATGGGCCAGGGCGCCTGCGACGAAGTCCACCCGCACCGGCCCGGGCGCCTGCGGCCCCAGCTCGGCCAACTGCAACCCCGCCTCGCCCAGCTGCAGGGCGAACTCGGCCTCGCCGTCCCGGGGCAGGCCGAGGCGCGCGGCCCAGGTCGCGGCGGCCCCGTCCAGATGGGCGGCCAGGGCCTCCATGCGAATGCGGGCGATGGGCTGTTCGTCACTCATGGGCAATCTCGCTCGATAGCGTTCAACTCGACCGCGCGGCGGCCGATAACCAATTGGGCCCGGCATTCTGCCAGACCCGCCTCCGTCCAGCCGCACCGAGTTGTCCATGATCAACGGCCTTGCCCCACTCCCCCCCTCGTCCGGCGCCGGCGGAACGCTGCCGGCGCCGAGCAGCGAGGCGGAAATACGCGGTTATCTGGACTTCCAACTGCTGCTCAGCCGCCTGCTGCCCGGACCACTGGCAGCACAGGCCCGGGACAGCGCCGACAGCGAGCCGCCGCCGTCCCCCCGACGGCATCGAGCCGGCCCCGGAGCAGGGGCAGTTCATCGCCCGCCTGCAGCTGGAGCTGGGCGAGCACCTGCAGGCCCACCCCGAGCGCGTCGAGCCTCTGGGGCTGGCCATGCTCGCAGACGCCTGCGAGGCCTTCAGCCGGGTCATGCCAGCGGCGCAGTTGCCGCCACTGCCGGCGTACAGCCCCTGATCCCCGGGACAGGTCGAGGCCTCAGCGATTCACCTGCCTGGCCGCGCGGAATTTCCCCGGGGCGATATCGAAGAACTCGCGGAAACAGCGGCGGAAGTGGGAGATGCTGACGAAGCCGCTGGCCACGGCGATCTCGGCCATGGACTTGTTGGTCTGCTGCAGCAGCTGACGGGCCCGGGTCAGGCGCAGCTCCAGGTAATAACGCGAGGGGGTGGCGTTAACGTGGCGGCAGAACAGGCGCTCCAAGTGGCGCCGGGAGATGCCCACGCACTCGGCCAGTTCGTCCACCACCAGGGGCTCGTCGATGTTGTTGTGCATCAGCTCCAGGGCCAGCTTGAGGGCCTGGGGCAGGGTCGGGTCGTAGTCCACCGCCACCACCGACACATCCATCACCTCGCGCATCTTGTCGCAGCTGAGTACCTCCTCCACCGCGCTGACCAGCTGCTCGCCGCCGCTGCGCCGCACCACCTCGAGCATCATGCCCAGGGAGCTGTTGGCGCCGGCGCAACTGATCCGCTCGCGGTCGAGCACATAGGCATGGCTGGAGAGTTTCACCTGGGGAAACAGCTCGCTCATCATCGCCCGCCCGTCCGGGTGGAAGGCGCATTCGTAACCGTTGAGCAGACCGGCCTCGGCGATGAAATAGGCGCCGTTCCACAGCCCGCCGAGCATGGCCCCGCTGGCTTCGGCCGAGCGCAGCTTGGCCCGCAGCAGCGCTTCGCCCTGCAGGCGCACGCGAAAGCCGCCGCAGACCACCAGGATATCCAGGCGTTTCTCCTCCAGTTCGGCGAGCGGGCAGCCGGCGGAGATGGCGATGCCCAGGTCGCTGACCACCAGCTCGCTGGCGCCGACCACCAGCACCTCGAACAAGGGCGTCGAGCTCATCAGGTTGGCCGTGACCAGGGCATCCACCGCGCCGGTGAAGGCCATCATCGAGAAATGCTCCTGCAACACAAAGGCGACCCGACGGGGCGGCAGCGACGGTCCCGCGCTCACCATCTTGTCGAGGTGCGCCATATTCTTGTTCTTCAAAACGCTCTCGAAGGACGATCTCATCTCACAACCCGGTCAGACTCAAAGCCATGTGGTTATTTTAGTTATTCGGGCCCCGCCCCCCAGCTCGCCCGGTGTTGCGCAGCGGCGACGGCCGCGCCTGCGCCGTCGTCGCCTCCGGCGCCATGGCCCCTGGCGCGAAGACCGCCAGCATACCCTGCTCCTTCGGCCATTCCGCGAAAAATCTCCATGTAAACGACCTGTAACAGCCCTATTACAAGCTGATACAGCAAGCGCTAAAGCGGTTCACATCGCCTTGCTAGGTTGAAGCCTCCAACAACTACAAAAAAGATCGCCGGCTCTGCGAGGCGATCGCTCCCTGGAGGTAGCACGTGAACCGAAAAGACAAGGCTCGCCCCTCACTCGCCCTGGCCCTGTTGCCGATCGTCCTCACGCTCGGCGTGCTGGGCATCCAGCTGTTCTACTACGACGACTTCACGCCCCACGTGCCGCTGGCCATCGGCCTGGCCATCACCGCGACGATCGGCTGGTTCCAGGGCTATCGCTGGAAGGACATCGAGGAAGGCTCGCTGCACGTGGTGTCCATCGGCCTGCAATCGCTGGGCATCCTGATGGTGGTTGGCATGATCATCGGCACCTGGATCGCCAGCGGCACCGTGCCGCTGATGATCTACGGCGGCCTCAAGCTGCTCTCGCCCGAGGTCTTCCTCGCCGTCGCCATGCTGATGTGCGCGGTGGTCTCGGTATCCCTCGGCACCTCCTGGGGCACCGTCGGCACCGTCGGCCTGGCGCTGATGGGCATAGGCGCGGGCTTCGACATCCCGATGTACTGGACGGCCGGTGCCGTGGTCTCGGGCGCCTTCTTCGGCGACAAGGTGTCGCCGCTGTCCGACACCACCAACCTGGCGCCGGCCGTCACCGGCGTCAACCTGTTCGACCACATCCGCAACATGATGCCGACCACCGTCCCGGCCATGCTCATCGCCCTGGTCATCTACCTGCTGGTGGGCTTCAACCTGATCGCGGTGAACGCGGTCGACTCCAGCAAGATCGACCAGATCACCGGCGGTATCGCGCAGAACTTCGAGCTGAGCCTGGTACTGCTGCTGCCCGCCGTGCTGGTCATCGGCCTGTCGCTGAAGAAGATGCCGGCCCTGCCCTCGCTGTTCGCCGGCGCGCTCGCCGGCGGCGTCCTGGCCATGATCTACCAGGGTGCCAGCCTGCACGAGGTATTCACCTACATGCAGGGCGGCTACAGCATCGACACCGGGGTCAAGGCGATCGACAGCCTGCTCAACCGCGGCGGTATCCAGTCCATGACCTGGGTCATCACCCTGGTGATGATCGCCCTGGCCCTGGGCGGCGCCCTGGAGCGCACGCGCTGCCTGGAAGTGATAGTCGAGGCCGTGCTCAAGCGCACCCGCAGTTTCGGCAGCATGCAGGCCGCGGCGATCGGCACCTCGATCACCACCAACCTGGTGGCCGGCGACCCCTATCTGTCCATCGCCCTGCCGGGCCGCATGTTCGCCCCGGCCTATCGCGGCAAGGGCTACTCGACCCTCAACCTGTCCCGTGCGGTCGAGGAAGGCGGCACCCTGATCTCCCCGCTGATTCCCTGGAATTCCGGCGGCGCCGTGGTCATCGCCTCCCTCGGCCTGGGCGTGTCCGGCGGCAACCTGGAGAACCTGCTGTATATCCCGCTGGCCTTCGCCTGCTGGCTGTCGCCGGTGATCGGCATCGCCTACGCCTACCTGGGCTGGTTCTCGCCCAAGGCCAGCGAACAGGAACGCGCCAACTGGAAGTCGCAGGGCGAAGCGGTGCAGGTGCTCGAGCCGACCGCGCCGGACTACCGTGCCGTGGCGGCCGCCGACTGATCGCCATGCAGCCGCGATAAGCCTGCGAGCACTCGCCGAAAACCAGGGCCGGCCGTCATGCGACGACCGGCCCTTGGCGTTGTCTGCGACCGATGGCCGATGCCCCTCAGCGCTCGAAGGCCTCACGGGCACCGGCCAGGGTGCGCCGCAGCGCGGCCTCGAACGCGGCGAGCAGCGCCGGGCAGGCCGCGCCCTCGTCCTCCCGGCTGCCGTCCTCCAGCGCCTGGGCCCGCTCGGCGGCCTCGACCAGGCCGAGGGTCTGGCAACTGCCGGCCAGCTTGTGCGCCAGCTCGCCGACCTCGTACAGGTCGTCCAGCTGCAGGGCCTCGTGCAACTGCGCCAGCAGGCCGCCGGCCTGCTCCTGGAACTGCTCGAACAGCTTGTCCAGACGCGCCGGGCCGAACACCTGACGGTGCATGGCCAGCAGCTGCAGATCGACCCCCGCCACGCCTTGCGCCGGCACGCTGTCGACCTCGCCGTCGGCGTTTGACGGCCGTCCCTGACTCAGGTCCGCCAGCACCTGCTGCAAGGCCTCGAGCCGCAGCGGCTTGGCCTGCACCGCAGCGATGCCGGCCGCCTGGTAGGCCTGGATGTCCGCCACGCCGACGCTGGCGGTCAGGGCGATCACCGGCGTGGCGGCGTTGAGGCCGTCGCCCGCGCCGCGGATGGCCCGGGTCACCTCGATGCCGCTCATGCCCGGCAGGTGCATGTCCATCAGGATCGCGTCGAAGGCCTGCTGGCGGCACACCGCCAGGGCCTGCTCGCCGTCCTGCGCCAGCTGCACCAGGTGCCCGGCATGCTCGAGCAGGCCGCGGATGACCTGCTGGTTGATCGGCGTGTCCTCCACCAGCAGCAGGCTTAGGCTGGGCAAGGGCTCACCCTCGACAGAAGGCGCTTGCGGCGCCGGTGCCTCGGCGGCCCGCAACGCCACCTCGAACCAGAAGGTGCTGCCCTGCCCTTCGACGCTGTGCACGCCGATCTCCCCGCCCATGGCGGCGACCAGCTTCCGACAGATGGCCAGCCCCAGGCCGGTGCCGCCGAAGCGCCGGGTGATGCTTTCGTCGGCCTGGGTGAAGCGCTCGAAGATGCGCCGCTGCTGCGCGGCGCCGATGCCCATGCCGCTGTCGCGCACCTCGAAGCGCAGCCGCCGGCCAGGCTCGCCCCCGCTGACCCGGACCTCGACGCTGCCGCGTTCGGTGAACTTCACCGCATTGCTCAGCAGGTTGGACAGCACCTGGCGCAGGCAACCGGCCGCCCCGCGGAAGTACGCGGGCAACTGCGGCTCGATCCGGCAGCCGACCCGCAGCGCCTTGTCCTGGGCTTGGGCCTCGGCCAGCAGGCACTGTTCCTCGACCAGTTGGCGCAGACAGAAGCTCTGCTGCTCCGGCACATAGCCGCCCTCCTCCAGCTTGGCGTAGTCCAGCACGCCATCGAGGATCGCCAACAGGCTCTCGCCGGACTGGCGCAGCGCCTCGAGATAGGCGCGAGCCTGCTCGGATTGCGGGCAATGGGCCAGCAGCTGGGTCATGCCGAGGATGCCGCTGATGGGCGTGCGAATCTCGTGGCTGATACCGGCGAGGAACTGCGAGCGGGCGCGGCTGGCGGCCTCCGCCGCCTCCTTGGCCTGGCGCAGGCTGCGGGTGCGCTGGTCGACCCGACGGCGCAACTGCTCGCGACTGAACAGCAACTGCTCGTGGGCCCGTTCGCGGCGGTCGATATCCTGGTTGATCGCCAGACGCAGCTCGTTGAGCGCCTCGGCCACCTCGTCCAGCTCGTCGCTGCGCGCCCCCGGCTGACGCTGCAACTGCAGCGGCGCGTCGCGCTCGCCGCTGCCCAGGCTGCGGGCGTAGCGCGCCATGCTTTCCAGATGTCGGGTGACCAGGCGCTGGAAGATCAGCATGACCACCAGCACGACGAGGAAGATGGTCAGGGTCTGGCCGAGGAACAGCGTCAGGGCGCTCCAGCCGAGACGGGCGTAAACCGCGCCCAGATCGGTCTGCACCACCAGCTGGCCCAGCTCGCGTGGCCCCAGGGCCGTCTCGTGGCGCAAGGGAAAGCGATGTTCGGCGGTGCGCCGCGCCGCCTCGCCTGGCGCGCGCAACACCAGGTGCCCGCCGCTGTCGGCGTCCTCCAGGGTCAGCGCACTGATGTCGGGGAAGTCGAGGATGCCGCGCATCTGCAGGCGCAACTGCGCCTGGTCGACGTCCCAGATGCTCTTGGCCAGGCTGCCCAGGTAGACGTTGCGGATCAGCTCGATGCGCTGCTCGATCAGGCGCATCTCGCGGCGGTACTCGATCACCCCCTGGATGGCGGTGGACAGCAGCACGAAGGCCAGGCTGCACACCAGCAGGTAGAGGGTCATGCGGTAGCCGAGCGGATGCTCCTGACGGTAGGTGAGCAGCTTGCGCCAGTAGGGTTCAGGGCGTCGGGTCATAGAGGCTGGGCATGCGATGGGGTTCGGCGCGGTAGCGGGCACTGTAGTGCGCGTCCAGGCGGTCCAGGGTGCCGTCCGCCGCCAGCTCGCGCAGGCGCTGGTCGAGACGCGGCAGCAGGGCCAGCAAGGCCGGGTCGCGGCGCACGCCGATATGGTAGTGCTCGGTGACCAGCTCGCCCGGTTGCTGGACGATCACCTGATCGTAGCCGAAGCGGCGGTTCTGCAACGTCCAGCTGTACAGGCCGACCGGCATGAAGTCGATGCGCCCCTGGGCCAGCTTGGCGAAGTTCTGTTCGCCGCTGGACACCCATTCGATATTCAGGTGCCGCTCGGCGAAGCGGTCGAAGCGCTCGCCGAAGCTGTCGCCGAGCAGCAGGCCGACGGTCAGCCCGCGCAGGTCGTCCCAGTCGCGGAAGCGGATCGGCTTGTCGCGACGGGTGAACAGCAGGATGGGGTCGGCCACCAGCGGCGCCTGGGTATAGCCCAGCCAGGCCTCGCGCTCGCGGGTGCGGTAGGCGGCCACCACGATATCCACCCGGCCCTGCTTGGCCTCCAGCAGGCAGCGCTTCCAATTGCCCAGCACCAGCAGGCGCACCTCGTGGCCCAGCTCGCCGAACAGCTGGCGCACCACCTGCGGCGCCAGCCCCACCAACTCGCCCTGGGAATGCCAGGACACCGGCGGATAGGACGGGTGGCCGCAGGCCAGCAGCTCGCGCGCCTGGGCCAGCGGCGCCAGCAGGACCAGCAGCAGAGCCAGGGCCGCGCGTTTCACCGGCTCTGCAGCGCCTTGGCCGCGAGCAGGTAGCCGACCCCGTGAACGGTGAGAATGATCCGCGGGTTGGCCGGGTCGTCACGCAGCTTGCGGCGCAGGCGACCGATCAGCACGTCGATGGTGCGGTCGTTCGGCGCCCACTCGCGGTTGCGCATCTGGTCGAGCAACTGGTCGCGGCTCATGGTCTTGCCGATATGCCCCAGCAGCACGCCGAGCAACTGAAACTCGGCACCGGTGAGCGGGCTGACCTGGCCCTCGCGGTCGCTGACCTGGCGCAGGCTCAGGTCCACGGTGCACTCGTCGAAACGCAGCAGATCCGACTCGGCGCCACCGGGGGCCTGGGCGCGGATCAGGCGCACGCGGCGGCACAGGTTCTTGGCCCGGGCGAGTATCTCGCGGGGGTTGAAGGGCTTGGTCACATAGTCGTCGGCGCCGCACTCCAGGCCGATCAGCTGGTCGACCGCATCCTGGCGCGCGCTGATCAGGATGATGCCGACCTCCGAATGCACCCGCAGCTCGCGGGTCAGGGTCAGGCCGTCCTTGCCGGGCATGCGGATGTCCAGCAGGATCAGGTCCACCGCCTCGCGCGCCAGGATCTGCTCGGCCTCCTCCGCGGTGGCGGCGGCCAGCACCCGGTAACGCTCTTCGCTGAAATAGTTGCACAGGCACTCGCGGGTGATGAGCTCGTCATCCACCACCAGCACCGTCAGGTCGTCGGACATGCCTGGCCTTCCCGGACTGAACGCTGTGGGGCCGGCCCCGGAGGCCGTGCGGTTCGACGCCCCCGGGCATCCGGCCGGTTCGCTGCACTCTATTACAAGCAGGCGCCCCCCAGGTGTCTATTTCCGACACCTGGGGGGCACCGGGCCGGCCCGCGCGCAACGCCTCAGAACGGCAGGGGCAGCTTGGCGGTGCGGCCGCCGTCGACCACCAGCACCTGCCCGGTGATAAAGGCCGCCTCGTCGCTGGCCAGGAACACCACTGCGGCGCCGACGTCCCGGGGCGTGCCGGTGCGGCCGACCGGGTGCAGGGCCAGCAGGCCCTTGCGCGCCCCCTGCGGGTCGTCCTGGGCGTTGAGGTAGGCATCGCTCAGGTCCGAGTCGATCCAGCCCGGGGCGATGGCGTTGCAGCGAATGCCATCGCTGCCCAGGTCCACCGCCAGGGCCCGGGTCAGGCCGTGCAGGCCGGCCTTGGAGGCGCAGTAGGCGGCGTGCATGGGATTGGCCCCCAGGCCCTCGATCGAGCCGATGTTGATGATGCTGGCGTGGCCCCGCTGGCGCATCTGCCACAGCAGTTCGCGGGCGAGGAACACCGGCGCGCGCAGGTTGACCGCCAGCATGTGGTCCCAGTCCTCCTCGCTCATCACGTCGATCGGTTGCTCGACCATGAAGCCGGCGTTATTGACCAGCACATCGGCGCCGCCCAATAAGTCCTGCGCGGCCTCGGCGATATGCCGCGGAGCGCCGCGCTCGGCCAGGTCGGCGGCGACGAAGAACACCTCGGGATTGCCCGCCAGTTCGGCATCCAGGGCCTGGCGCTGGGCCACCAGCACCCGCGCGCCGGCGGCCAGGAGTTTCTCGGTGATGCCGCGGCCGATGCCGCGACCACCGCCGGTTACCACCACGTTCTTGCCTGTGAGGATCATGTTCGTCTCCTTAGCCGGATACCGGCTTGGCGCCTGTGACCTCGAGGGTCTCCCCGGCGATGTAACGGGCCTCGTCCGAGGCCAGGAAGGCGATCACGTCGGCGATGTCCTCCGGCTCGGCGATGCGCCCCAATGGCACGCTCCTGTTCAGCTCCTCGACGGCCTTGTCCGGGTCCAGGCCGCGGCGCTCGAAACCGCTGCGGATCATCGGCGTATTGATCTCATGCGGGCACACCGCGTTGACCCGGATACCCAGGGGTGCGCAGTCGCGACCGAGGTTCTTGCTCAGGGCCGCCACCGCCCCCTTGCTGGTGCAGTAGGCGACGTGCCCCGGCCCCGGATACACGCCCCATACCGAAGAAGTATTGACGATAGCGGCGCCCTGTCGCCCCTTCATGTGCGGGATCGCCGCGCGGCAGATGTAGAACACCGCATTGAGGTTGACCCCCATGGCGTCGAACCACATCTCGTCGCTGGTTTCCTCGATGGTGCCGCGGGGGATGATGCCGGCGTTGTTGAGCACGATGTCGAGGCCACCGAAGGCTCCCACCGCGCCGCCGACCAGGGCCTCGCAATAGCTCTTCTGCTTCAGGTCGCCCGCCAGGTAGGCGACCTCGGCGCCAAGCGCGTGAGCCTGTTCGGCGATGGCCGCGCAGCCGGCCTCCTCGCGGTCCGACAGCATCAGGCGCGCGCCCTCGCGGGCGAACAACAGGGCCAGGGCCTGGCCGACTCCACCGGCGGCGCCGGTGATCAGGGCGACTTTCCCGGCGAACTTCATAGGGCAACCTCCATGGAGCGGCTCGAACCAGGCTGGGCCTGAGGGGATGGGCTGTCGAACAGCAGGTCGAATAGCGCCGAACAGTCGGCACTGGCGGGCAGTGCGGCGACCGCCCGCTCGATGGCCTCCCGGCGAGCCTGGTCCAGGCTGACCCCGGCCAGCAGGTGGAACTTGGCGCGGAATTCCGCCTGGGTCATGGCCGTGGCCGGGTCGCCCTTGGCCGCGGTGATCGGGCTGGCGAAGCGCTGGCCGTCCCTAAGCTGCACCGTCACCCGCGAGAGGATCTCCTCGGGGAAGCGCGCCGACAGGTCGTCGGCCTCGACGATCTCGATGCGCCGGCTGACGGCGAGGATGTCGGCGGCCTGGATCGCCGCTCCGGTCACCTCCAGCGGGCCGACCTGACCGCGGGCGACCAGGGCCGCCAGGGGGAAGGCCAGGGCGTACTGGGCCTCGTCGGCATTGGCCGGGGTATGGCCCTGCAGGCGCATGGATTCGTGGAAGGTCTCGACGCGGATGCACTCGACGGCCTCGCCGCAAATCTGCGGCTGCTCGGCCAGCAATGCGGTCATCGCCGTCAGCGCCGGCTGCGCCCAGCGGCACACCGGCCAGGGCTTGAAGTACTGGGCGTCGATCTCCCAACGCTGGCCGAGGTCGTGCCACTGGGCGGCCACGGCGGTGGTCTCCACCGTCTCGGCCGGCGCGCCGGTGACCCCGGCCTGGGCCAGCAGCAGGGCATTGAGCCCGGCATGGGCGCCGGCGCCGTGGGCGTCGCGCAACATCGAGGGGTGATCGACCAGGCGCATCATCGGACAGCGCGGGCCGAAGTACTCGGCGATGCCCAGGGCATGACGGAAGGTCGGCTCGTCCAGGCCCAGCAGGCGCGCCCCGGCGCAGACCACGCCGAGCCCGGAGAACGACCCGGAGGCGTGGTACTCGGGCGCGGTGGCCATCAGCGCGGCACCGGCGCGCAGCGCCGTCTCGTAGCCGATGCACAGGGCGCCGAGCAGCTCCTCGCCGCTGATCTTGCGGCCCTGCTCGCGGCAGGCGTCGACCAGCGCCAGCAACGCCGGCACCACGCTGGCGCCGGCATGGCCCTTGGAGGTGAAGTGGCCCTCGTGGGCATCCAGGCTGTCGACGCTGAAGCCGCCGGCCCAGGCCGCGCCCAGCGGGTGCACGGCACGGCCGTCGAACAGCAGGCGGCTGGCCAGGGCACCGGCCGGGTAATGCGCGACCGCGTAGGCCTTGAGGGCCTGGCTGGTCTGGTTGTCGCGGGCGCCGGCGGCGACCCCGAGGATGTCCAGCAGGCAGGTCTGCAACAGCTCGCGGGTATGGGCCGGCGCCTGGTCGAAGCGGAAATCACGGACGAACGAATAGAGCGACATGCGGTTACTCCACAGACGACACTCAGGGTTATCGAAAAAAAGGTGCCCAGAGCTGGACACCTGAAGGGTCAATCACCCGAGCCGTGGCTCAGTTGGCCGCGGCGCGAGCCTGCTTCAGCCAGCGGTCGAAGCGGGTGCGGTGCTTGGCGATCCACTCGTCGGCATGGCGCTTGATGTCGGCGGCGCCGTTCTCGCCGTTCTGCATCTTCAGGTTCTGCACGCTCTCGTCGACGGTGTTGATCTGCACCAGGGAGAGGAACTTCAGGGCCGCCGGGTTCTCCTCGGCGAAGTCCTTGTTCAGCACGGCCTTCACGGTGTCCACGGCGAAGCCCAGGTTCTTGCCGTTGAAGCTGGTGTTGACGCTATTGTCGCCGCCCGGCAAGTCGGTGTGCGGCACCTCCAGCCAGACCACGTCCTTGCCCTCGACCAGCACGCCGGCGATCCACTGCGGCACCCAGGTGAAGTAGAGGACCGGCTGGCCCTCCTTGTAGCGGGCGATGGTGTCGGCCATCAGGGCGAAGTAGGAGCCGCGGTTATGGCTGACACTGCTCTCCAGGTCGTAGGCCTTGAGGTGATGGTCGATCACCAGCTCGCAGCCCCAGCCCGGGTTGCACCCGGTGAGATCGGCCTTGCCGTCGCCGTTGGTGTCGAACAGTTTGGCGATTTCCGGCTTCTTCAGGTCGGTGATGTACTTGATGTTGTGCGCCTCGGCGGTCTTCTTGTCGATCAGGTAGCCCTGCAACACGCCGGGGATCACGTCGCCGGCCTTGACCAGGGTCTCGTCGCCGCCGACCTTCTGGTAGAAGGTGTCGTGCAGCTGGTCCCACAGGTGCACGCTGAAATCCGCATCGCCGTAGGACAGCGCCAGCATCATGGCCGCGTATTCGGTTTCCTTGGGCTCCTGCACCTCGTAGCCCAGCTCGCGCAGGCCGGCCATGGCCAGTTCGCCGCGGAAACGCTCCTCGGCGATGCTCGGGAAGATCGGCGTCACCTCCACGCCCTCCCCCGGCTTCTCGGCCGAGGCGGCCTGGCCGTAGAGCGGCAGCAGGCTCAGGGACGCCACGGCGGCGCCGTGCAGCAGCTTCTGGGTCAATCCACGCTTGTGCAAAGTCATCGTCATCTACCTCTGTGGTCTTGTTCTGGTTTAAGGGTGTCGATTGCGCCGGTCGGGGTTCAGGCGCTGGCCTTGGCCGTTACCGGGCGGCTGCCCAGCAGGCGCAGCAGCAGGCCGACGGGGCCGCTGTGATACCAGCGCTGGCTCGGGTCGGCATTGCTGCGCTCGCCCATGGCCTGGGTCAGGCGGTCGAGGAAGATCGCCAGCAGCACCAGGCCGACGCCGCCGACCGTGGCCAGGCCCATGTCCAGGCGGCCGATGCCGCGCAAGACCATCTGCCCCAGGCCACCGACCGAGATCATCGAGGCGATCACCACCATCGACAGCGAGAGCATCAGGGTCTGGTTGACGCCGGCCATGATGGTCGGCGCGGCCAGGGGCAGCTGTACGCGGCGGAGCATCTGCCACGGCGTGCAGCCGAAGGCGCGGGCCGCCTCGATCTTGTCGTCCGGCACCTGGCGGATGCCCAGGTTGGTCAGGCGCACCAGCGGCGGCACGGCGAAGACGATGGTCACCAGCACGCCCGGCACGTTGCCGATGCCGAACAGCATCACCACCGGCACCAGGTAGACGAAGGCCGGCAGCGTCTGCATGGCATCGAGCACCGGGCGCACGGCCTTCTCCAGGCGATCGCTACGCGACGAGAGGATGCCCAGGGGCACGCCGATCAGGGCGCAGAAGAACACCGAGGTGAGCACCAGCGACAGGGTGGTCATGGCCTCGGACCAGACGCCGATCAGGCCCAGCAGGGTCAGGGTCACGGCACAGAACCAGCCCATGCGCGCCCCGGCCACCTGCCAGCCGAGCAGCGCAGAGAGGAGGATGCCGATCGACGGCGGGATGCTCTGCAGCACGTATTCGAAGCCGTTGAGCACCTGATCGATCGGCCAGCGGATCAGGCGGAAGAACTCGCGAAAATTGTGCACCAGGTAATTCAAGGTGCTTTCCACCCAGTCCCCCAGGGGAATGCTCAAGGTCTGGAAGGGGTCTAGGAAACTGAACTCGGACATGGGGATACCTGCTCTTCGCTTCTGCTCGGTGGAATGCCGCTAGGACTCAGTGGCGACTCAGGGTCTGCAGCAGCAGATTCTTGGAAATGGTGCCCTTGAAGGCACCGCCATGGTCCAGCACCGGCACCGGGTAGGGCACCGAGGCCACCAGGTCGAGTACGTCATGCAGCGGCGTATCGACGTAGATCGGTTGATGGTGGTCCAGGCGCAACTGCTCCAGCCGCTGCAAGCCGGCGCCACTGCCGTTCAGCGCAGCGGGCTCGATCACGCCGAGCAGCCGGTCGCCTTCGTCGACCAGGTAGCCGAAGGGCACGCCGGCCTGGAAGCCCGGCGCCTGGCCATTGACCCGGCACACCGCGGCGGGGTCCACCTCGGCCACATCGCCGGCGTTGAGCACCCGGGAGCTGTCGAAGCCGTGGAAGAAGTTCTCCACGTACTCGTTGGCCGGGTTGCACAGCAGCTCCTGGGGCGTGCCGATCTGCACCACCCGGCCGCCCTCCATGATGGCGATGCGGTGGCCGATGCGGATGGCCTCTTCGATGTCGTGGGAGATGAAGATGATGGTGCGCTGCTGTTCGGCCTGCAGACGGATCAGCTCGCCCTGCATCTCGCTGCGGATCAGCGGGTCGAGGGCGGAGAAGGCCTCGTCCATCAGCAGGATGGTCGGGTCGTTGGTCAGCGCCCGGGCCAGGCCGACGCGCTGCTGCATGCCGCCGGACAACTGGTGCGGGTAGCTGTTCTCGTGCCCGGCCAGGCCGACCTGGCGCAGCGCCTCGACCGCCCGCGCCTGGCGTTCCTGCTCGCTGACCCCGGAGATCTCCAGGCCGAAGGCGGCGTTGTCCAGCACGCTCATGTGCGGCATCAGGGCGAAGGACTGAAACACCATGCCCATCTCCTTGCGCCGCACCTCGAGCAGGTCCTTGTCGGACAGCCCGGTGATCTCCCGGCCGTTGAGGTGGATGCTGCCGGAGGTGGGCTCGATCAGCCGGTTGAACAGCCGCACCATGGTCGACTTGCCCGAGCCGGACAGGCCCATGATCACGAAGATCTCGCCGCGCTTGACCGAGAAGTTGGCGTCGAACACGCCGACGACCTGGCCGGTCTTCTGAAATATCTCGTTCTTGTCGGCGCCGTTGCGCAACATATCCATGGCCACTTCCGGCTGCGGCCCGAAGACCTTGAATATGTTCTTGACCGAAAGTATCTCGTCAGCCTGGGTCATCGCACCCTCTTCTTATAAGTCTATGGATCATCAACTTGGCGACGCCTGCCGGCGCTTTATCCAGGGCGAAGTCGTCCCGCCAGCGCCGAACTTCGGAGAAGTTGTCGCCGGCCGTTAGTAGCCTGGATCACCGCGAAATATGCCCCTTGGCGACTGCCTGCACGCGTGCCGCCGGGTGGGTCCAAGTTAGGGTTTGGGGGGCTGAGCGTCCAACGACATTTGTTCGGCGCAAACCATAACTTGATGTTATTGGTTGAGCCGGGCACTCAGGACTCGGTGAAGAGCTTCAGGCCACCGGCTCGGCTTCGCGGCGCACGCCACAGGGGCAGTGATAGAGAGGTTTCGAGGGCCCGCGAGGTGAGCAGAGAGACCGGCCCGGCCTGCTGCCTGACCCTGTGCCCCCGTTGCACACGACCTGTGCAGGGTGGGTTGGTGGCGCAGAGCCGCGAGGTGAAGACCCACTACGGCATGATGCGCCACGTAACCCGGCAGCGGGGATCGACCTCGCCTGGTGGGGTTTGGCGCAACGGACCAGGCAGCCGCACAGGGCCCATGGTCATGCGCCCCACCTGCGCCCCCGCCCTATGAATAGCGGCTCTTCATCCGCCGGGCGGCGGCTTCGGCGGCGTCCAGCCCGGCGTCGACGGCCTGCTTGAAACCGGCATCGATCATCGCCTGCAAACCGGCGGCGGTGGTGCCGCGGTAGTCGAGCATGGCCTGGACCATCTGCGCCGGCGGCATGCCGCCACGCCCCAGCAGCTGGCTCGCCCCCACCACCACGCCGCGCACCGCGTTCTCGGCCACCTGGCGCGGCAAGCCCCTGGCCAGGGCATGGGCCAGCATGGCCTCGGCCAGCAGCGCCGGATAGGCCGCCCCGGAACCGACCAGGCCGGTGAGGTAGTCCAGGTCCGCCTCGCTGGCCACCTCGTCGGTGTCGCCGCAGCTCTCGAACATCGCCCGGGTGAAGGCCTTGTCGGCGGTGCTGACCTGCCCGCTGGCGAACCAGGGCGTGTAGCACTGGCCGATCTCGGCGGCGGCGTTGGGCATGGCGCGGATCACCCGGCCACTGCCGGTGCGCGCGATCAGGGTGTCGAGGGAGACCCCGGCCATGAAGGAGATCAGCAGCTTGTCGGCGGCGTCGATCTCGACCGCGGCGAACTGCTCGGGTCGCACCGACAGCACGATGACCTCGGCCTCCTCGGCCAGCCGGCGGTTGTCCGCCGTCAGCCGCACCTCCGGCCAGGCCTCGAAGCCCGCGAGCGTGCCGCTGCGGCTGGAGAGGATCAGCCCGGCCGGCGCCAGCACGCCCTTCTCGAGCATGGCAGCGCCGATGGCGCGCCCCAACCAGCCGCCACCACCGATGATGCCGACCGTCATTGCCTGTGCCATATCCCCTCCCCTGCGGCGCAAGGCCGTTCATTCAAGGGCAACGCCAGAGACTTGCCCCCTGGTGGATGGCTGCGGCCATCCACCCTAGGTTCTACGTTGTCCTTGCTCGACGCTGAGGTGAGCGGTCCTAGCCCTGCAGCGGACTCTTCGCCCCCAGCGCCACCAGGGTCGGCGCCTGCACCGCATAGCCGTGGCGGGCGTAGAAGCGCTCCAGTTCGCGGGGCTGCGGCAGCTGGCCGGTGAAGATCCTCACGTACTCGGGAATGCGCTGCATGCGTGTCAGCGCGTCCTCGCGGGTGTTCATGCTGATGTAGCCGATCTGCGTCAGGTAGGTGGAGCGGGCCCGCACGTCGGCGCTCAGGCCGTCGTAGCCGAAGCGCTCGAACATCTCGGTCAGGGCCGCCAGCCGCGCCCGGTCGGCCACCTCGACCTCGTCCGCGACCCTGGATTCCTGCAGCGCCCAGCTGCGCACCGCGAACTCGAACTGGGAGTCGAACAACGCCGGGCTCAGCCAGCAGTCGAACACGTTGAGAATGGCCTCGGCGATGCTCTCGGCATAGCCCTCGGCCTGCCTGACCAGATTGCCGGTGTTCTTCGCCCGCCAGCGCTCGAGCAAGGCCGCCAGCAGCTCCTCGCGGTCCTTGAAGAACCAGTAGAAGCTGGTGCGCGACAGGTTCAGTTTCTTCGCCAGCGGCAGGATCCGCACGGCCTCGACGCCCGACTCGATCAGGCCCTCGTACGCCGCTTCCAGCCAGCCCTCGGCCGAGCCGCGCCAGCCGCTATCGCTGGATTTGCTTTGGGTAGTCATGGCCCGATCCTAGCGGCCGCTCCCCCTCTGCACAAGCGGAATGTCCAACTCCGTCGGCAGAAACGACACAGCTGTACAGTAACCGCCAAGCCGCATCGCCCGTGGATATTCCACGATCGGCAGTCAGAGGCCCTGCAACCCTTGAATTTGCTCTGTAGAAACCATTGCCTGCGACAGGAAATAGTCGAGAGCGACATCGTTGCCCGAGGCAAATGTACATTCAGGTTGATTAAATAGACACTCATGTACATTGCTTCCGACCCGTGACCCGAGCCCTTCCCCGCGTGGAGCCCAGACCATGTCCAACGACCCGCTTCTCCAGCCCTACCAGCTCAAGCACCTACGCCTGCGCAACCGGATCATCACCACCTCCCACGAGCCGGCCTACCCCGAGGACGGCATGCCCAAGGCGCTGTACCGCGCCTACCACGTGGAGCGGGCCAAGGCCGGGGTGGCGCTGACCATGACCGCCGGCTCGGCGGCGGTGTCGCGCGACAGCCCGCCGGTGTTCAACAACATCCTCGCCTACAAGGACGAGGTGGTCGGCTGGATGAAGGACCTCACCGACGAATGCCACGAGCACGGCGCCGCGGTAATGATCCAGCTCACCCACCTGGGCCGCCGCACCCGCTGGGACAAGGGCGACTGGCTGCCGGTGGTGTCGCCCTCGCACAACCGCGAGGCGGCCCACCGCGCCTTCCCCAAGCGGATCGAAGACTGGGACATCGAGCGCATCATCAAGGACTACGCCGATGCCGCCGAGCGGATGCAGGCCGCCGGCCTGGACGGCATCGAGCTGCAGGCCTACGGCCACCTGATGGACCAGTTCTGGTCGCCCCTGACCAACGAGCTGGACGGCCCCTACGGCGGCTCCCTGGACAACCGCCTGCGCTTCACCTTCGACGTGCTCAAGGCCGTGCGCCAGCGCGTGGGCAACGAGTTCATCGTCGGCGTGCGCTACACCGCCGACGAGGCCCTGAACGGCGGCCTCAGCGCCGAGGACGGCCTGGACATCTCGCGCCGCCTGAAGGACAGCGGCATGGTGGACTTCCTCAACATCATCCGCGGCCATATCGACACCGACGCCGGCCTCACCGACGTCATCCCCATCCAGGGCATGGCCAGCGCGCCGCACCTGGATTTCGCCGGGCAGATCCGCGCCGCCACCGACTTCCCCACCTTCCACGCGGCGAAGATCCAGGACGTGGCCACCGCGCGCCACGCCATCGCCACCGGCAAGGTCGACATGATCGGCATGACCCGCGCGCACATGACCGACCCGCACATCGTGCGCAAGCTGATCGAGGGCCGCGAAGAGGCCATCCGCCCCTGCGTCGGCGCCAACTACTGCCTGGACCGCATCTACCAGGGCGGCGCCGCCTACTGCATCCACAACGCCGCCACCGGCCGCGAAACGACCATGCCCCACGAGATCGCCAAGGCCCCCGCGCGGCGCAAGGTGGTGATAGTCGGCGCCGGCCCGGCGGGCCTGGAGGCGGCGCGGGTGGCCGGCGAGCGCGGCCATGAGGTGGTGGTGTACGAGGCCGCCGACCGCCCCGGCGGGCAGGTGCGCCTGACCGCGCAGAGCCCGCGCCGCCGCGAGATGCTCGGCATCATCGACTGGCGCATGAGCCAGTGCGAGGCCCTGGGCGTGACCTTCCACTTCAACAGCTGGGCCGAGGCCGAGACCATCCGCGCCGAGCAGGCCGATGTGGTGATCATCGCCACCGGCGGCTACCCCCACACCGAGGTGCTGGAGGCCGGCAACGAGCTGGTGGTGTCGGCCTGGGACATCCTCTCCGGCGACGTCAAGCCGGGGCGCAACGTGCTGCTGTTCGACGACGCCGGCGACCACAGCGCCCTGCAGGCCGCCGAGCTGATCGCCCAGAGCGGCGCCAAGGTGGAGATCATGACCCCGGACCGCAGCTTCGCCCCGGAGGTCATGGCCATGAACCTGGTGCCCTACATGCGCGCCCTGCAGCAGCTCGACACCACCTTCACCGTCACCTACCGCCTGGCCTCCGTGGCCCGCGACGCTGGCGGGCTGCTGGCGCAGATCGACAGCGATTACGGCGGCGTGCGCAAGCAGCGCCAGGTCGACCAGGTGGTGGTCAACCACGGCACCCGGCCCATGGACGAGCTGTACTTCGAACTCAAGCCCTACTCGCGCAACCTCGGCGCGGTGGAGTACGCCGACCTGATCCACGGCCAGCCGCAGCAGCGCGACGACAACCCGGCCGGCGAGTTCCAGCTGTTCCGCATCGGCGACGCGGTGGCCGCGCGCAACACCCACGCGGCCATCTACGACGCGCTGCGGCTGGTGAAAGACCTCTAAACGCCGGGCCGAGCTGTCCAGGAGGCACCGGGAGCAGATGACTGTCGAACCGTCATCTGCCCTTCTTCCATCAGGTCGTTTGACCGTTGCCATGGTGGGTCAGCCGCGTAGCGGTGTAACCCAGCCTACGGGCTTGTGGCGCCATTCCGTATTCGGGTAGCTTCGACCCAAGCAATGACGCACCCCGCAGGCAGGACGCCAGTAATCTTCCCCTGCTTGCACAGCGAGCTCCATCGACCGAGCCTTCCCGGTAGGGATACCGTCGTGATCCAGACGCATCGCCGCCCCGAACCGACTACACAGGTCAGGTTTGCAGGTGGACTGTCTATGCCGACACCTGGAACTGCGCTCTTTACGGTAGTCGTGGACGAACGAAAGACGGAAGTCACGCGAACCCGCGCCCCGACAGGCGTGCTGGCCTAAGCTACTGCTTGGCATCTGGCTTTCATAAAAAGCTAGGTGGTGTGATGCGAAATAATGCGGAATTCGCGACTATTGGATTAGTGCAGAGCTCCATCTAATCACTGTTATGACCAGGAGTTATAAACCTTGAGACAGGTCGTAGTAGCAATAGAAACAACTGGCTCAGAGCTTTCTGCTGGCCACAGGATCGTTGAGATTGGTTGCGTGGAGCTGATCAATGAGAGATTAACTGGCCGTCATTTCCATGTATACATAAACCCTTCTCGCCCTATTGATGAGTCCGCCATAGAAAGACATGGTATAACAAGCGAGTTTCTTACTGACAAACCACAGTTCGCAGATATAGCGGAAGAGTTCTTAGATTTTTTGAGGTTTGATGAGGTAGTTACGTACAATGCTGGATTCGTTTTATCTTTTCTTGCACACGAAATATCCTTATCCGGAGTAGATAAAAAAAGAGACGGCTTAACGAACGATGTTGTAGATGTCCTACTAATAGGCAATGAAAGACACCCAAACCAGAATAATAGCCTTTTGAATCTTTGCGAAAGATATTATGTGGACACATCACAAACCGAACTAACCGGAGCACTATTTAGAGCTGAAATAATAGCCGACCTACTGCTCGCACTAATAAACGAAAGCACCAGGAAAATCACATCTGACCTCAGCAGGTACGAAGAAGGTGAGAATCTTGTTGTTATAAAAACCTTTTCCGACTTAGACCAAGCAATTGACGGCATAAGTAAATCTGCTTTGTGTAGAGGGGTGTCTAATCACGAATACCCTCTGTTACCGTCACTTTTTCGGCATACCGATGTCGAGTCTGCTGATGTGCGTGAGCATAATCTTATGTGGGTTTTTAAAACTCATGCTAAGCCACACCTGCAAAGCAACCCTGAAAATGATGTCGAATGGCTAACTATTGCACAACATCACGGCCTTCCCACAAGATTGCTAGACTGGAGCTTGAGCCCGTTAGTCGCCTGTTTCTTTGCTGTCCAGAGCCTCAGTAAGACAGATGCTGCGATTTATGTTTACGACATAGGGAAATTTAAAAAAGAGGAGGATATAGATTGCTCCAAGCTTAAAGATATCGTTGCATTCTTCCCTTCTCACGCAACAAAGAGAGTAACGGCGCAGTCTGGGATGTTCACCATCCATCCGAGCAGCAACATGAAGCTTGAGTCAAAATCAATTAAGAAAATTGTAATCCCTGCAGATAGAAAGAAATACTTTATGGAGAAGCTTGTTAAGTATGGTGTTCATCCGGGAACGATATTCCCAGATCTCGACGGCCTTTCTAATTACATTAGCTATTTGAATGGCTACCGCAGCTAAAGGGGTCGGAGTGATTTATTTTTATTCACTCCGCCCCCTTTATGTTCTTTATGTTCAGCCCCCTTCTCCTGGGTCTGCGTTTTTATACAACAGTAATGGACAAACAAAATGCGGAAGTCACGAGCTAAAGGGTCGGAGTGATAAAAAATACTCCTACCCCTTTAACGAAATAGAAAAGCCCCCTAAAACTTCGGGGGCTTTTTTCGTACGGCGGTAGGGCTCTGGGCCGAGGGCACTACAGCCCCTCGCCCGGCTCCTCCGGCACAGGGACCGGCACCAGGGCAGGCTCCGGCAAGGTGCCACCCTGGCGCGACAGGATGATCGCCGCGACCACCACCATCAGGCCGCCGCCGAGCATGCCGGCGCTGATCTGTTCGCCAATCAGCAACACGGCGATGGTCACCGCCACCACCGGCTCCAGGGTCGACAGGGTGGAGGCGGCGGACGAGCCGATCAGCGGCGAGCCGGCGAGGAACAGGGCCACCGGCAGGATGGTGGCGAACAGGGCCAGGCCCAGCATCGACCACCAGGCCGGCGCCCCGGACGGCGTACTCGCCCCCCAGAACAGCGCGGCCACGGCGAAGGTCAGGGCGCAGCCCAGCAGCACCATGGCCGCCGAGGCCAGGGGCTGTTCGTGGCGAATGCTGTGGGTGCCGTAGACGATGGCCGCGCCGTAGCTCAGAGCGGAGAACAGCGCCCAGAGTACCCCGGTGAGGTTGCCGCGCAGGCTCAGGCCGGTGGCCAGCAGCACGCCGCCCAGGGCCAGCACCAGGCTGAGCAGTTTCAGCGCACTGGTACGCTCGCCCAGGTAGGCGATGGAGATGGCGGTGACGAAGGCCGGGAAGGAGAACATCAGGATCACCGCCAGGCTCACCGAGGTGCTGCGGCTGGCGGTGTAGTAGCCCAGGGCCGCCAGACCGTAGCCGATGCCCACCAGCAGGTTCTGCCCGGCCAGGCGCCCGCGCGGCAGGCGTATGCCGCGCAGGCGCAGGAACAGCAGCAGCAGCGCGGCGGCGATGGCGAAGCGCACCAGCAGCAGGCCCACCGGGTCGGCGCCGCCGGCATAGGCGTACTGGGCAAACAAGGGTTGCAGGCCGTAGCAGAAGGCCGACAGCAGCACGAGGATGAAGCCCCGGGCGTAGCCGTCGTTCAGGACCAGGGGAGGCGCACTGTGCATGATTGGGGATACCTGCTGAGCGAGGGTCGGCCAAGACTAGGCCCCGCACAACCCTGGGAGTTATGCGGGGCCGCCGGTTGCATGCCAGGGGCCGTCAGTCGGCCAGCTTGCGCGCCATGGTGGCGCAGTACCAGTCGTCGAACTGGCACACGCCGTTCTCGGCGATGGAGGAGTAGGGCCCCGGCTCGTAGGCCGGCGAGCTGACCCCGGCCTGGGTGCCCTCGACCAGGCGGCGGTCCTGGTCGTTGGTGGCCAGCCATACCCGGGTCAGGGTCTCCAGGTCGTAGTCGAGGCCTTCCTGGGCGTCCTTGGGCACCAGCCATTTGGTGGTCACCAGGGTCTCGTTGGGCCCCTGGGGCAGCACGCGGAAGCTCAGGGCGTGGTCGCCGAGGAAGTGGTTCCAGGTCGAGGGGTAGTTGAAGTACAGCAGCGCGCCGATGTTCTCCACCCCGCTGTTATCCAGGCGCCGGGCCACCGCCGGCTTGCCGTTCATGGTGTAGCTGACGGCGCCGGCCGACAGCGGGATGCGGGTCATGCGGAACTGGCCGTGCTCGTCCATCACCAGGCGGCTGGGCAGGCCGGCCGCCTCGCAGCGGTTCCAGTGCTCGACCAGCTCGGGGTCTTCCTCACCGCCGACCCCGGCCACCGAGAGGTTTTCGACGAAGGAGTTCATCAGCTCGGGGTGGGTGCCGTCGCAGTGGAAGCACTCGCGGTTGTTCTCGAACACCAGCTTCCAGTTGCCCTTCTCCACCAGGTTGGACTCGAAGGCCACCTTGCAGTCGTCCAGGTTGTGCGGGGCGATGAAGGGCGAGACGGCGGCGCGGAACGTTTCGAAGTCCGGCGCCTGCTCGGCCACACAGACATAGATGTAGCTGTTGACCACCTGGCAGTGGGCCGGCTTGAGGCCGTAGTCGGCGTTGTTGAAGTCCACGCCCATGTTGCCGGCGAACAGCAGCTTGCCGTCCAGGTCGAAGGTCCACTTGTGGTAGGGGCAGACCAGCTTGGCGACCTTGCCGCTGGCCTCGGTGCACACCTTGGAGCCGCGGTGGCGGCAGGCGTTGTGCAGCGCGCGGATCTGCCCGTCGCCGCCGCGCACCACCGCCACCGGGTAGTCGCCGATCTGCAGGGTCAGGTACTGGCCCGGCTTCTCCAGCTCGAAGGTATGGCCGGCGAAGATCCATTCCTTGTGCCAGATCTGCTCGAGGTCCTGGCGATAGACCTGCTCGTCGCTATAAAGCGCGCGCGGCAGCGCATGACGCGGTTTACGTTGCTGGATGAGGTCTGCCACCGCTGCTTTGTTGTTCACTTATATGCCCTCCAACACTTATTCATGAGTCGATCGCGCAGTGTTTATCTTCACACTGCGCAAACCATCGGGAATCCACTGGGGTTTGCCCCGGGCGACCAGGGCTACTGTTAGAAGACGCTTTCGGATACTCTCCGGGCCCAGCGCCGGGGCGCGTTATCGCTGTCGCCACCTTGGAAAGTCTAGAGGCCGGCTATAGTCAGCAGAACCGACTTTTTATTCAGGATATTGAATACCTGTTGTTATGGTTATACATACCGAACCCGATCAGACGCTGATCAAGATGCCCTCCCTGCGCGCGGTAAAGTCTTTCGTCGCGGCGGCCAAGTACCAGAACTTCACCCGCGCGGCCGAGGCCCTGTGCGTGACCCAGGCGGCCATCAGCCGGCAGATTCGCGAACTGGAGACCTATCTCGGCGCCGAGCTGTTCAAGCGCGCCGGCCGCGCGGTGGAGCTGACCGCCGCCGGCTCGATCTTCTACGACGCGGTGCAGCTGTCCTTCGTCAACATCGCCCAGGCCGCCGAGCGCATCCGCACCCACAACGCCGGCAAGCGGGTGCTGACCCTGTGCTGCTCGCCGGCGTTTTCCGCGCTGTGGCTGGCCCACCGCCTGCCGAGCTTCTTCAGCGCCAACCCGGACATCGACCTCAACCTGATCACCACGCAGAACTTCCTGTCGATGGAGCCGGGGGTGCGCCCGGACATCTTCATCACCAAGATGGCCAAGGTGCGCGAGGGCTACCGCAGCACGCCGCTGTTCCATGACGTCATCTACCCGATCTGCACGCCAGGCTATCTGCAGGACCACCCGGAGCTCGGCAGCATCGAGGGCCTGCGCGACAGCGTGCTGCTCAACCTCAGCCCCTACGGCCGTTCCCAGGTGGCCGAGCACGTCGACTGGGGCGTCTGGCTGGCCTTTCACAACGTCGACATCGAGGCGCGCAGCAGCGACAGCCCGCACTTCTTCAACGCCAACGACTACAACATGCTGATCCAGATGGTGCTCAACCATCAGGGCGTGGCGCTGGGCTGGCACCACCTGGTCGGCCACCTGGTCGAACAGGGCCTGCTGGTACGCCCGGTAGCCGAGGAAGTGGTGCATAAGGAAAGCCAGCACTACCTGACCTTCAACGAGGACAAGGAAGACGACGAGGCCTGTTGCCGGCTGCGCGACTGGCTGATACAGCAAGTTTGATAACTTCAAGTTATTGTTAGCCCGAACTTTAAGTTATCGATAGCGCTCGCCAGACTCACCTGGGATTAACCCAATCTTCCCAACCATAAAAAAACCTGCCGCCGGCAGGTTTTTTTATGGTCTGCCCTCCCTGCGGCCCGTCGCTATGCGCCGTCGATAATTGTTCCCGGCGATTTTTATGCCTGTGCCGAGTTGCAGGCAGCAATCCATAACCATGGATTATTAATTAACGGCCCTAAATGTTGCTTTTTGCCCGGCGCCGAACGGCCGTAACCTTTTCTCGAAATCGCCCCCCCATTCAACCCCTTACGACTCAGGTGAGCGCATGAACTTCGATGGTATCTGGACTCCCGTAGTAACGCCCTTCAACGCCGCCGGCGCCATTGACTTCGAGGCGCTCGGCAAGGTCATCGACAGCCTGATCGGCGACGGCGTGCACGGCCTGATCATCGGCGGCACCACCGGCGAGTACTACGCCCTGAGCAACGCCGAGCGCAAGCGGCTGTTCGACGCGGTCGCCGAGCAGGCCAAGGGCCGCATCACCCTGATGGCCGGCATCAACGCCACCAGCACCGAGGAGAGCCTGGACCTGGGCCGCCATGCCAAGGCCGCCGGCTTCGACTGCATCCTCCTGGCCGCGCCCTACTACTGCCAGCCGACCCAGGAGGAGCTGCTCGCCCATGCCCTGTGCGTGGACGACGCCCTGGACCTGCCGATCATGCTCTACAACTTCCCGGCCCGCACCGGCACGCCGATGAGCTTCGAGTTCATCGACGCCCTCAAGGGCCGGCCGAACTTCCAGGCGATCAAGGAGAGCACCGGCTCGATCGAGCGCATGCATACCCTGACCCAGGAATACGCCGACCAGCTGCAGACCAGCTGCGGCATGGACGACCAGATCCTCGAATTCTTCACCTGGGGCGCGCGCAGCTGGGTCTGCGGCGCCTCCAACTTCCTCGCCCGCGAGCACGTGGCCCTGTACCAGGCCTGCGTGGTCGAGCAGGACATGCTCAAGGGCCGCCAGCTGGCCCAGCGCCTGCTGCCGATGCTCAACCTGCTCGAAGGCGGCGGCAAGTTCTGCCAGTACATCAAGGCCGGCTGCGAGCTGGCCGGCTTGCCGGTGGGCCCGACCCGTCGTCCGCTGCTGCCGCTGAACGAGGCCGAGTTGGCGGCGTTCAAGCAGACCTATGAGCAACTGATCGCCCATCGTTCTTAAGCCACCAGGCCCGGAGGCAGTGCCCATGCAGCTGCAATGCAATTTCCTGCCCCAGGACGATGGTCACTGCGGCTGGTACGAGACCCTGCCGCCGCCGCCCCCCAGCACGCCGCTGCGCGGCACCGTGCAGGCCGACTGGGTGGTACTCGGCGCCGGCCTCGCCGGCCTGGCCGCCGCCCGCCGCCTGGGCGAACTGCAGCCGGACGCCTCGGTGGTGCTGATCGACGCCAAGCGCGTCGGCTTCGGCGCCGCCGGACGCAACTCCGGGTTCATGGTCGATTTGCCCCATGACCTGACCTCGCACAGCTACACCAGCAGCCACGAGGCCGATCACAAGATCATTCGCCTCAGCCGCGGCGCCATCGACTACACCCGCGAGATCGTCCAGCGCCACGGCATCGACTGCGACTGGCGCGAGCAGGGCAAGCTGCACGGCGCGGCCAATGCCCGCGGCGTACATGCCCTGGAGTCCTTCGCCAAGGGCCTGTCGGCCCTGGGCGAGCCCTATCGCCTGCTCAGCGCCGAGGACATGAAGGCCGTCACCGGCAGCGACTTCTACCAGGCCGGCCTGCATGCCCCCGGCTGCGTGCTGGTGCAGCCGGCGGCGCTGACCCGCGGGCTGGGGCAGAGCCTGCCGGAGAACGTGCGGCTGTTCGAGGACAGCCCGGTGCTGAAGATCGAAACCGGCCAGGTGCATAGCCTGACCACCGCCCAGGGCTGCATCAAGGCGCCGCGCCTGGTACTGGCGAACAACGCCTACGCCGCCAACTTCGGCCAGCTCGGCCTCAAGGGCCGCCTGCTGCCGATCTACACCTACGCCAGCATGACCCGCCAATTGACTGCCGAGGAACTGGCGCGCCTGGGCGGCGAGGACAGCTGGGGGCTGATCCCGGCCGACCCGCTGGGCTCCACGGTGCGGCGCCTGGGCAACGGGCGCATCTGCGTGCGCAACTCCTTCACCTACAACCCGGACGTGCACGCCTCGGCCGCCACCCTGCAGCGGGTGCGCCGGGCCCATCGCACCTCCTTCGAGCGGCGCTTCCCGATGCTCGCGGACGTGGCGTTCGAATACACCTGGGGCGGCGCCCTGTGCATCTCGCGCAACTCCGGCTCGCTGTTCGGCGAGATCGCCCCCGGGGTGTTCAGCGCGGTGTGTTGCAACGGCCTGGGCCTGACCCGCAGCACCATCGCCGGCAAGTTGATCGCCGAGTACGCCCTGGGGATGGACAGCGATCTGCTGAGCATCATGCTCGAACAACCGAAGCCCTGCAGCAATCCGCCGGAACCCTTTCTCGGCCTGGGGGTGCGTTCCGCCCTCGCCTGGAAAGAGTGGTCCGCCGGCGTGGAACTCTGAGACCTCTCATCCTTCAGGAGACAGACAATGACCGACGCCCTCACCCGCAGCGCCATCGACCAGCAGCTCGAGCGCCTGGAATACCGCAACCTGGCCTTTATCGACGGCCGCTTCGTGCCCGCCCGCTCCGGCGCCACCTTCGCCACCCTCAACCCGGCCACCGGCCAGGTCATCACCGAGGTGGCCGCCTGCGACGCCGAGGATGTCGACGCCGCCGTGCAGGCCGCCCGCGCCGCCTTCGACGCCGGGGTCTGGTCGAAACTGGCGCCGGCCGGGCGCAAGGCGATCATGCTGGCGTTCGCCGATCTGATCGACGCCCACCGCCTGGAGCTGGCGGTGCTGGAATCCCTGGAGGCCGGCAAGCCGGTGGGCGAGTGCTACGGCATCGACATCCCCGACACCGCCAACACCATCCGCTGGCACGCCGAGGCCGGCGACAAGCTGTACGACGCCATCTCGCCGTCCAGCCCGGGCAACCTCGGCATGATCCGCCGCGAGCCGATCGGCGTGGTCGGTGCCGTGCTGCCGTGGAACTTCCCCTGCATGATGGCCGGCTGGAAGCTCGGCCCGGCGCTGATCACCGGCAACAGCGTGGTCCTCAAGCCCGCCGAGCTGACCTCCCTGGCCACCCTGCGCCTGGCCGAGCTGGCCCATCAGGCCGGCATCCCGGCCGGCGTGCTCAACGTGGTGCCGGGCCTGGGCCACAGCGCCGGCAAGGCCATCGGCCTGCACCCGGACATCGACCTGGCGGCCTTCACCGGCTCCACCGAGGTTGGCCGGCTGTTCCTCGAGTACTCGGCCAAGAGCAACCTCAAGCGCGTGGTGCTCGAGTGCGGCGGCAAGAACCCCCAGGTGGTGATGGCCGATGCCGGCGATCTCGCGGCGGTGGCCGGCAACGTGCTCGCCGCGGCCTTCTGGAACATGGGCGAGAACTGCTCGGCCGGCTCGCGGCTGATCGTCCACCGCTCGCTCAAGGATGCCCTGCTCGAGGAGATGCTCGGCCAGCTGCAGGACTGGGCCACCGGCGACCCGCTGGACCCGGCCGTGCGTCTCGGTGCGCTGATCGAAGAGGCGCACATGGAGAAGGTCCTGGGGCATATCGAGCAGGCCAAGGCCGAGGGCTGCAAGCTGGTCACCGGCGGCGTGCGCCTGCACGCCGAGAGCGGCGGCTACTTCGTCGCCCCGACCATCTTCGAAGCCCCCTCCAACGCCGCCTCGGTGGCCCAGGAGGAGATCTTCGGGCCGGTGCTGGCGGTGATCGCCTTCGACACCGAGGAGGAAGCCATCGCCATCGCCAACGACACCTGCTACGGCCTGGCCGCCTCGCTGTGGACCGCCAACATCAACACCGCGCACCGCATGTCGGCGGCGATCCGCGCCGGCACCGTGTCGGTCAACTGTTTCTCCGAGGGCGACATCTGCACGCCGTTCGGCGGCTACAAGCAGTCCGGCTTCGGCGGCCGCGACAAGTCGATCTACGCCCACGACCAGTACTGCGAGCTGAAGACCACCTGGATCCAGCTGTCCTAGCGCCAGGCTCACCCGGCCGCGCCCGCGGCCGCCCCCCCTGAATCGACAGTCCCCTCCCGGCAAACGACGGTGAGGGGCCTTTGCCTATTGCCGAGAGTCGCCCATGAACCATCTCACCAGCAGTGAGTACCTCAACCCGGTCAGCACCCAGACCTGGGCCAACGGCCGCCATCTGGTGCGCTGCCTCAAGGTCATCCGCGAGACCGCAGACGTCCTCACCTTCTGTTTCAGCATGCAGGAGCCGGTGCTGTTCTTCTTCAAGCCCGGGCAGTTCGTCACCCTGGAGCTGGAGATCGACGGCGAGCAGGTGATGCGCTCCTACACCCTCTCCAGCGCGCCCTCGATTCCCTACAGCTTCTCCATCACGGTCAAGCGCGTGCCCGGCGGCCGGGTGTCCAACTGGCTGCACGAGCACCTCACCGAAGGCGGGGTGATCGCCGTACACGGCCCGGTCGGCCAGTTCAACTGCATCGACTTTCCGGCCGAGTAAGGTGCTGCTGCTCTCCGGCGGCGTCGGCATCACCCCGGTGATGTCCATGGCCCGCTGGTTCTTCAACACCAACGGCGAAGTCGACATGGTGTTCGCCCACAGCGCGCGCACCCCGGCCGACATCATCTACCGCGCCGAGCTGGACTACATGTCCACGCGCATCGACAACTTCAAGCTGCATCTGATCTGCGAACGCAACGAGACCGGGCAGATCTGGGGCGGCTACCGCGGCTTCCTCAGCCGCGAGATGCTGCAGCTGATCGCCCCGGACTTCCTCGAGCGCGAGGTGTTCTGCTGTGGCCCGGCGCCCTACATGCGCGCGGTGCGGCGCCTGCTCGGCGAGGCCGGCTACGACATGGCGCGCTACCACGAGGAGTCCTTCGGCGCGACGCCGGACGAGGATATCGCCACCGCCGAGGAACAGGCTGCGATAGCTCAGGCCGAAGAGCCCCAGGCCAGCCACTGGGTGACCTTCAGCGAGTCCGGCAAGTCGGTGCAGGCGGCACTGGGCAGCACCCTGTACGAGGCCGCCGCCAGCGCCGGCCTGACCATTCCCAAGGCCTGCGGCATGGGTATCTGCGGCACCTGCAAGGTGCGCGTGCTGAGCGGC
Source organism: Pseudomonas sp. MBLB4123 (assembly GCF_051904775.1). Lineage (NCBI taxonomy): Bacteria > Pseudomonadati > Pseudomonadota > Gammaproteobacteria > Pseudomonadales > Pseudomonadaceae > Pseudomonas > Pseudomonas sp. MBLB4123. The sequence continues at coordinate 120,790 of NZ_CP196711.1, read as the reverse complement.
GAGGCGGCCATGGAGCACAACGGCGGCATCAGCGAAGAGGAAATCGCCGAGGGCTATGTGCTGAGCTGCTGCACCCGGGTCAGCGGCGCCGTGGAGCTCGAGTACTAGGCGCCGCGCGCCTCACAGCAGGCCCAGCTGCAGGCTGGGCACCGCGACCACCGGCGCGGGCAGGTCGGGAAGGCCGGGCAGACGCAGCATCAGCTGGGCATGGAAACGCCGCGCCAGCTGCGTCGCCAGGCGGTTGTCCGGGGTGTGCAGGAAGGCATAGGGCGTGCGCCCGGCCTCGATCCAGGCGGCGAACTTGTCCAGCCAGGGGGCCAGGAAGGCATCGTTGGCCGCCAGCTCCGGGTGGCCGATGAAACGCAGCTGCGGCGCCTGGCTGAAGGCGGTCGGGCGCAGCGGCAGGCGCGGCTTCTTCGCCTGGGCGTGCAGCACGGCCGGATCGTCGGAACTGCAACTGAACAGCGCCCGGGAATCCAGGCAGATGCGCTCGATGCCGCGCCCCAGCAGCAGGCGGTTGAGCGCCCGCTCCTCCTCGCCCTTGGCGAAGAACGCCGGATGACGCAGCTCCACCGCCAGCTCGGCGCCGGCCCAGTGCTCGATGAAGGCGGCCAGCTCGCCCAGGCGCGCCGGACCGAAGCTCGCCGGCAGCTGCAGCCAGAACGGCGCGACCCGCGCGCCCAGGGGCGCCAGCAGCCGGCGGAAGGCATCGGCGGCGCCCAGCTGCTCGCGCAGGTCGCCGCCATGACTGATCTCCCGCGGCAGCTTGGCGCAGAAGCGGAACTGTGCCGGCATCGCCGCAGCCCAGCGCGCCACGGTGTCGGCCGAGGGACTGGCGTAGAAGGTGGTGTTGCCCTCCACGGCATTGAACAGCCGGCAGTAGAGCGGCAGGAAGTCGTTGTTGCGGGCATCGTCCGGGTACAGCGTGCCGCGCCAGGCCGGCTCGCTCCAGGACGGGCAACCGAGGAAATAGGGCAGCACTAGGCGTAGAGGTCGAGACCCAGCACCTGCTGCGCGTCGGACTCGGCGGCGAAGGAAGCGGTGCTGCTGTAGCTGGCGATGGCCTGGGCGGCGCGGCTGCTCAGGGCCGGCCGGTAGTCGGACGCCTCGGCGCGCGACTGCAGGTTGTCGCTGCCGCCGCTGCTGGCCTGCACCCGGCGCAACTGCGGGACCTGCTCGAAACCCTGGCTGCTGGCCGGGGCGGCCGGCTGCTCACGACGCGCCTCGGCTTCCCGCTGGGCCTCGCGATAGGGCGTGACCGCCGTCCCCGAGCGGGGGCCGCGATCTGGCGAGTAGGGGGCGATGGAGCCGTCGATGCGCATCAGTTACTGCTCGGCCGGGTTAGCCAACTGTGGGGGGGTTCGTCCAATCTACCGCCGCCGGCCAGGCTTGGCAATCGAGCGCCGGAGCGGGGCACGGCCTTTTACTGCGGTGCCTTGGGCGTGGCGACCTGGTCGCGCAGGTACACCGGCTGCGCCTCATCGGCCGCCACGGCCTCGCCGCGGGCCCAGGCGAAGCGGGCCAGAGCCAGCAGGTCTTCGGCATGGGGCAGCATGGCGCCGTCCTGGCCGGCCAGCATCGCCGGCAGCCGCAGGGCGTGGGTGCCCCAGCCGGTGCCGGCGCCGAACCAGTCGCCGGCGGCATCGCGCGGCAGAGCGGCCAGCTCCGGCGGCAGCACGGCCTCGGCGCCGAGCAGGCGCATCTCGCCCTGCTCGGCCCGGTAGCAGCCCCAGTAGACCTCGTCCATGCGCGCGTCGATGGCGGCGGCGACCTGCTGCGCGCCATGCTCGCGCAGCGCCCGCTGGGCCAGCACGGCCAGGTTGGACACCGGCAGCACCGGCCGCTCCAGGGCGAAGGCCAGGCCCTGGACCACGCCGATGGCGATGCGCACCCCGGTAAAGGCCCCGGGTCCACGGCCGAAGGCGATCCCATCGACCGCCGACAGGGCGACACCCGCGTCTTCCAGCAGGGTCTTGACCATCGGCAACAGCCGCTGGGCATGCAGGCGCGGAATCACTTCGTAGTGGCTGAGCACCTCGCCGTCGTGCAGCAGGGCGACGGAGCAGGCTTCGGTGGCGGTGTCCAGAGCCAGGAGAGTAGTCATTGCGTTCGGACAGGTGACGAGAAGGAGCGGCATTAAAACGGCTTGAGGCTTTTTTTTCCAGCGCAATCACGTGAGTTCGCGTCTGTCACGCGAACGGACCAGCCGGGCAACAGGCCCGCGCCGGGCCACAACAGCCCGGCGCAAGCACTGCAAACAGCGATTTACCAGGGCTCGATGACGGTCTCTGCTTCCCAGGCTTGCAAAGGCGCCTTGGACCAGGTGCCGTAGCTCGCATTGGGGAAGACGATCCACTCGGCGCCCCACTTGTCGGCCTCGGCGGCCACGGTGGCGCGCTGGTCGGCCAGCGGCGTCTTGCGGAAACGCCCATCGAAGTCATGCAGCGTATCGCCCAGCAACAGCACGACCTGATGATCGGCACTGACGATGGCGCGCCGCTCGACCTTGGGCGGCCCCAGCAGTAGCACGCTTTGCGCCGACACCTGGGGCAGACCGAGCTTGCTCAGGGTGGCCAGGGTGTTCTGCTTCTGCTCGTCGGAACGGTCCGAGATATAGCGAATGGTCACGCCCAGGCTGTCGGCGTGCTGCAGGAACTGCTTGGCGCCGGGGATCAGCTGCGGGGTTCCGTCTCGTTCCCAGGGCAGCCAGGTGTCCCAGGCGTCATAGGTGTGGCAGTTGGCAAGGTCCCGCGCCAACAGTGCGCTGTTATCAATGACGGTTTCATCCAGGTCGGTAACGATGGCCAACTTCGACGGATCTTTCGCGGCGGCCACTGCCGCATCCAGCTTCAGCGTAGCGATGTTGTAGGCCTGCAGCTGCAGGGCCTGAACTTCCGCAGACTGCTGCTGAAAGCGCAGCCCCATGGCGAACTCGGCGACTGCACAGTCTGCCTTGGGTTGCGCCTTGGCATCGGCGAACGCCGCAGGGCTCCCCGCCAGCGCTAGCGCAAGGCCCAACCAGATAGCACTTTTTGCTGTTTTCTCGGTCATTAAATGCGCTCTCTTCCTTAGCATGGGTAAAGACTTAAGGTCTATGACCATCCCTCCGTGGTCTAGACCAACACGGAGGCTAGCTTAGGCGAGAAAGATTGCTGTTCTGTGAACGACGCTCAGTGACTCCGGCGCGCCACTTGCAGAAACGACAACGGCCCGCAAGCGGGCCGCTGATCGAGGGCGAGGCGGACTCAGCTGAGTGCGGCCAACACCTTGGTGGTGATCTCGTCCACCGAGCCGACGCCGGCCACCGCGCTGTACTTCGGCGTGCCTTCGGCAGCCGCGAGCTTCTGGTAGAAGTCCACCAGCGGCTTGGTCTGGGAGTGGTAGACCGACAGGCGGTGACGCACGGTCTCTTCCTTGTCGTCGTCGCGCTGGATCAGCTCCTCGCCGGTCTCGTCGTCCTGGCCGGCGACCTTCGGCGGGTTGTGCTCGGTGTGGTAGACACGGCCGGAGGCCGGGTGCACGCGCCGACCGGCGATGCGGCTGACGATCTCCTCGTCGTCGACGGCGATCTCGACCACGTAGTCGATGCTCACGCCCGCTTCCTTCAGGGCTTCGGCCTGGGGAATGGTGCGCGGGAAGCCGTCGAAGAGGAAGCCCTTAGCGCAGTCCGGCTGGGCGATGCGCTCCTTGACCAGGTTGATGATCAGGTCGTCGGAGACCAGGCCACCGGCATCCATGACGCTCTTGGCCTGCAGGCCCAGCTCGGTGCCGGCCTTGACCGCGGCGCGCAACATGTCGCCGGTGGAGATTTGCGGAATGCCGAACTTCTTGGTGATGAAGCCAGCCTGGGTACCTTTACCGGCACCGGGCGCCCCCAGCAGAATCACGCGCATCGATGTGCTCCTCAAGATTTACCTAGTAATCGTCGGACTCGCCTCATGGGGCCAATCTCAAAATGGTTTCGGCAACGCTCGCACGGGTGCCAGACTGCCAGAAGGCCGATCAAGATACACAGCGCACCCCTGGCGCACAAGCCGCCGAAAGTCGCAGAAGAAGGCGACATCCGGAGGGCCGAAAGACACCCGGAACGCCGCCGACAGACCCCGCCCGACTCTGCCGCGAGGCCCGGCAACAGGCCTCTCAGCCGGTGTTGCGCAAGCCCGCGGCGATCCCCGCGACACTGACCAGCAAGGCCTGCTCCAGAGGGCTGTCGGCCTCATTCTGACGCTGCCTGGCGCGAGCCAGCAGCTCGGCCTGCAGCAGGTGCAAGGGGTCCAGATAGGTGTTGCGCACGCTGATGAATTCCAGGGTCTCGGGGCTGTGCGCCAGCAGGTGCGACTGCCCGGTCAGACCCAGCACCGCGACCACCGCCTGCGACAATAGGTCGCGTAAATGCTCGCCCAGAGGTCGCAAATCCGATTGCACGAGACGCTCGTCGTAGAGCCTGGCAATCGCCGCGTCGGCCTTCGCCAGGACCATCTCCAGCATGTCGATGCGGGTACGGAAGAACGGCCAGTGCTCGCGCATCTGCCCCAGCAGCTCGCCCTCCCCGCGCTTCAGGGCGTTGCCCAGGGCGTACTCCCAGCCGAGCCAGGCCGGCAGCATCAGGCGGGTCTGGGTCCAGGCGAAGATCCAGGGAATGGCCCGCAGGCTCTCCACCCCGCCCTCGCGGCGCTTGGCCGGTCGACTGCCCAGCGGCAGGCGGCCGAGCTCCTGTTCCGGCGTGGCCTGACGGAAGTAGTCGACGAACTGCGGGTGCTCGCGCACAACGCCGCGGTAGGCCCGGACGCCATCGGCGGCCAGCCGGTCCATCAGTTCGCGCCAGGCCGGCTCCGGTGTCGGCGGCGGCAACAGGGTGGCCTCCAGCACCGCGGCCAGATAGAGGTTGAGGTTCTGCTCGGCGATGTCCGGCAGGCCGAACTTGAAGCGAATCATCTCGCCCTGCTCGGTGGTGCGGAAGCGCCCCGCCACCGAGCCCGGCGGCTGCGACAGGATCGCCGCGTGGGCCGGACCGCCGCCACGCCCCACGGTGCCGCCGCGGCCGTGGAACAGCAGCAGCTCGACACCGTGGCCGGCGCAGACCTGCACCAGGGCTTCCTGGGCGCGGTACTGCGCCCAGGCCGCCGCGGTGGTGCCGGCATCCTTGGCCGAGTCGGAGTAGCCGATCATCACCTCCTGGGGGCCTTGCAGACGCGCGCGGTAATCCTCCAGGCCGAGCAGGCGGTCGATCACCGGCCCGGCGTTGTCGAGGTCGGCCAGGGTCTCGAACAAGGGCACCACGCGCATCGGCCGCAACAACCCGGCCTCCTTCAATAACAGCTGCACCGCCAGCACATCCGAAGGCGCGCCGGCCATGGAGATCACATAGGAGCCCAGGGAAGCGGCCGGCGCCGCCGCCACCTCGCGACAGGTGGCCAGCACCTCGGCGGTCTCGGCACTGGGCTCGAAGTGCGCCGGCAGCAGCGGCCGGCGGTTGCCCAGCTCGGCCAGCAGGAACGCCTGGCGCGCCTGCTCGTCCCATTCGCCATAGCGGCCCAGGCCCAGGTAGTCGGTGATCTCGTCGAGGGCCGCGGCATGCCGACTGGCGTCCTGGCGCACGTCCAGACGTACCAGGAACAGGCCGAAGGTGCGCGCCCGGCGCAGGCAGTCGAGCAGTGGGCCGTCGGCGATCACGCCCATGCCGCAGTCATGCAGGGAGCGATAGCACAGGGTCAGGGGCTCGAGCAGTTCGTCGTTGTCCTGCAACACCGCCGCCGGCGCCGCCAGCGGTCCCCGCAGGGCGTCGTGGGCCCAGGTACGGGTCGCCCGCAGGCGCTCGCGCAGCTGCTTGAGCAGGCTGCGATAGGGTTCTGCACTGTCGCCGACCCGCTGGCGCAGCTCCGCGCTGGCCTGTTGCATGGACAGCTCGGCCGCCAGCTGGTCGATATCGCGCAGGTACAGGTCGGCGGCCATCCAGCGCGCCAGCAGCAGCACCTCGCGGGTCACCGCCGCGGTGACATTGGGGTTGCCGTCGCGATCACCGCCCATCCAGGAGGCGAAGCGAATGGGCGCGGCCTCCAGCGCCAGGCGCTGGCCGGTCGCCGCGTGCAGCGCGCGATCGGCCTGGCGCAGGAAGTTCGGCAGCGCCTGCCACAACGAGTGCTCGATGACCGCGAAGCCCCACTTGGCCTCGTCCACCGGGCTGGGCCTGCTGCGGCGGATCTCCTCGGTGTGCCAGGCCTCGGCGATCAGCCGCTGCAGGCGCCGGGCGACCTGCTCGCGCTCGGCGGCGGACAGGTCGCTGTGGTCCTGGAGCGCCAGCTGTGCGGCCATGGCATCGTATTTCTGGATCAGGGTGCGCCGCGCTACCTCGGTCGGGTGGGCCGTCAGCACCAGCTCGATCTCCAGGCTGCCGAGCTGGCGCGCCAGGGCATCGGGGGCGTGGCCGCTGGCCTGCAGGCGCTGCAGCAGTTCAGGCAACACTCGCGCCTCGAAGGGCTCGGCCTCATCGCTGCCACGCCGCCGCACCCGGTGATATTGCTCGGCGATATTGGCCAGGTTGAGAAACTGGTTGAAAGCCCGGGCCACCGGCAGCAGTTCGTCGTCGCCAAGCCCGTCGAGGCTCTCGCTGAGCTGCTCGGCGCCGGCGGCCGAACCGCGACGCGCCGCCTTGGCGCCCTTGCGGATGCGCTCGATCTTGCCCAGGAAAGTAGCGCCGAGTTGCGCGCTGATGGTATTGCCCAGCAGTTCGCCGAGCTGATGCACGTCCTCGCGCAAACGCGCGTCGATTTCCGTCATGGTCCTTCCTCCAGCGGTGCTTGGCTCAAGAGTGCCCAGAGCGGCAACTTCTTACAAGCGCGCGACACCGACGAACCCGGGGCGGCCGAGAGCGGTCTAGTCTAGAGATAGGGCGAGCCCGACACCGACTTGCTCTCGCCATCGGATTGCGCAACCGCCTAGCCGTACTGGGCGAAGGACGAGGTAGTTATGAAGATTCGCGAACTTGTCCATCACTGGGAACAGAACTCCAAGGGCCGCCTGACCCGCAACACCTACCAGATCCATCTCGACCTGGAGGCCGCCGCGCGCCTGGCGGCGCTGACCGAGATGTACCCCAAGCACCACACCGAGGAGCTGCTCGGCGAGCTGATCGGCGCGGCGCTGGAGGAGCTGGAGGCCAGCCTGCCCTATGTCAAGGGCAGCCAGGTCGTGGCCACCGACGAGCAGGGCGACCCCCTGTACGAGGACATCGGCCCGACCCCGCGTTTTCTCGCCCTGTCGCGCAAGTACCTGCGCGAGCTGATGCAGCAGCAGGCCAGCGCCGAGCACTGAGCCCGGCGCCTGGGTCGCGCTACTGGGCGGCCGCGGGCGTTGGCTCGCCGAGGCAACGTACGGCCTGCTTGCGGTTGTCCACCAGCACCCCGGTGAGGCCCTTCTGCTGCAGGTCGAACAGCACCAGCACGCCATCGACGCACTGCGCCACCTGGTTGGCCGGCTTGAGCGAGACCTTGTAGTCCTCGCCGGGCACGGTCTTGAGCATGGTGAAGTCGGCCAGCAGCAGCGCATCCTGCGGCTTGGCGATATGCAGGTAACCGTAGTACCAGAGCACTGCGACCGTTGCGCAGATGCTGCCGATGGCGGTGAGAATCAGGGGAATGGGCTCGCGTTCACTCATTGTGGGCTCTCGGTGTCGGGAATGTCCGCCAGATGGCGCAGGCCGGCGAACCCGCCCGGGTCGCGCATGAACTGCAGCATCATCTGACGCCAGTCCGGGTCGGCAAAGGTCTGCACGTGACCGCCACGGGTCGGCTGGAACACCCGCGGCGGGGGCGCAGCTTGATACAAGCGCTCGCCGTTGGAAAGGGGCACCAGCGGATCATCGATGCTGTGGAAGATCAGCAGCGGCAGCCCCACCAGCTTCGGCATGACGTGAATGGCGCTGTCGTCGTCGGGCACCAGCCAACTCAGCGGCGTGCGCAACGGCCGGGTCAGCCAGCTGGCGCCGAGGGCGTGACGGGCGACCTCCCGGTAGCTGGCCGGCACGCCATCGAGGATCAGGCCGCTCAAGCGGGCACGCCGCTGCGGCTGCTCGGCCAGATAGTGCGTGGCCAGGGCTCCGCCCAGGCTCTGACCGAGGACGTACAGCGGCTTGTCCCGGACCTGCGGCGCCTGCTCCAGCCAGGCGAAAGCCGCGTCCAGGTCCAGATACACCGCCGGCAGGCTCGGCGCCCCCTCGGACAGACCGAACCCCCGGTAGTCCAGCATCAGCACCTGATAGCCCTGCTCCGGCAACCACCAGGTGCCGCCCAGGTGGCTGGCCAGGTTGCCGCCGTTGCCGTGCAGATGCAGCACCGTGCCCTTGACCTCTACCCCCTCCTTGGCCGGTAGCCACCAAGCATGCAGGCGGGTGCCATCGGCGGCCCGCAGGTATTGGTCGCGGTAGTCCAGGCGCGCATCGGCCGGGGTGAACGGCAGACCCCGCTCGGGATAGAACAGCAGCTGGCTGCAGCCGTGCAGGCACAGCAGCACGGCCAGCAGCCAGCCGCGTCGTTTCACTTGCCGCCGGCGCGAACTTCTTCGCGCGCCTTGTAGGTCGCCTCATACACCCGCTCGGCCAGGCGCGAGAACGGCAGGCTCTGAATCCACACGCTGCCGGTGCCCTTGAGCGTCGCCAACAGGATGCCCTCGCCACCGAACAGCATGCTCTTGAGCCCCCCGGCCAGGGCGATGTCGTAATCGATTCCCGAACTGAACGCCACCAGGCAGCCGGTGTCCAGGCGCAGGGTCTCGTCGTTCAGCTCCTTGCGGATCACCGTGCCGCCGGCATGTACGAAGGCCAGGCCATCGCCCTCGAGCTTCTGCAGGATGAAACCCTCGCCGCCGAAGAAGCCGGCGCCCAGGCGCTTGTTGAAGCTGATGCCGAGCGCCGTGCCATGGGCCGCGCAGAGGAATGCGTCCTTCTGGCAAATCAGCCGGCCACCCACCTCGGCCAACTGGATCGGCACCACGGTGCCCGGATAGGGCGCGGCGAAGGCCACCCGCGCCGGACGCGCTCCGGCGTTGGAGAAGTGCGTCATGAACAGCGACTCGCCGGTGAGCAGACGCTTGCCGACGCCCCACAGCGTGCCCAGCACGCCGCTGGCCGAGCCGTCGCCCATGCGCGTCTCGAAGCGCACGCCTTCGGTCATGTAGTTCATCACCCCGGCTTCGGCGATCACCGTCTCGCCCGGGTCGAGGATGATCTCCACGCTCTGCGCCGAGGTTCCGAGGATTTCGTAATCGAGCTGGTGGCTGGGCATTCGGGGCTCCTGGCAGTGCGGATTGGACGCTTTCCCGGATTGCATCCGGGCTACGGTTCACCTGTTTAAGGGCTAGGAGCGTCACGAGCGAAGGGCAGGCAAGGCGCGCACGGCCTGAAAAAGCGGAGTTTACGACTGTAAATGAGCATTTTTCAGGTCGCGCGCAACGCCGCATGACCGAGTGCAGTAGCTCCTAGAGGATATTGGCGTAGTCCGCCTCGATCCGGTCCAGACTCAGGTGGTTGAGGAAGTTGGAGAAACACATCCACGCGGACAGCGAGTTGAGATCGCTGAACTGCGGCGGCAGGTATTTCGGCGCCACCACCAGGCCCTCGTCGACCAGCTGACGCAGGGTGCGCATGTCCTCCAGGGTGGTCTTGCCGCAGAACAGCAGGGGGATCTGTTCCAGCTTACCCTTGCGCACCGCCAGCTGGATGTAGTTGTAGATCATGATGAAGCCCTTCAGGTAGGACAGGTCCTTGGTGAAGGGTAGCCCGGTCGGGGACGAGCCGCGAAAGGCGCGACTGGCGTTGCTGTAGCTGTCTTCCAGGCTGAAGCCCTGCTCACGGTAGAAACCACACACCTGCAGGAAGTCGGCGCCCTCCTCGGCCATGTGGATGGCGCGGGTGCGATTGGTCAGCTTGCGCAGGCGCGTGGGGTAGGAGGCGAAGGCGATCACCTCCATGAGGATCGCCAGGCCCTCCTGGGTCACGGTGGACGAGGGCGGCCCCTTGGCCAGGAAGGTACAGATCGGCTGGTTCTGCCCGTTGAGGGTGGTCGCCACGTGCACCAGGCCCTCGTGCACCTCCAGGGCCTTGACGTCGCGCTCGTTGAACACCGCGTCGGCGCGGATCTTGATGTAGTCGGCGCCGGCCGCCGCGTCGGCGAGGATGCCGTCGGACTCGAACACCCGGATGGTCTCCTCCGCCTCGCCGAACACCTTGTTCAGGCGATGCTGCAGCAGGTCGACGGCCTGCTTGGCGCTGAGGTTCTTCGGCTCGTCCTCGAGGTCGCCGCGCCGGTCGATGTTGTTCAGGTAGTCGGAGAACATCAGCCCCAGGTCGGACAGGGTCGGATCGCCGGCATGGAAGGCGTCGGACGCCGCGCCGTAGAGGTCCTGGGAGATCAGCCCGAAGTCCTCGGTGCCGCGCGCCTCGAGCATGCGAATGACCATGCGGTACTCGCGGCACATGCGCCGCATGATCTGGCCGACCGGGTTGAACTGGCCGAGCTGACGGGTGATGTCGCGCTCGATGTTCTGGAACTCCAGCTTCTTCGCCGCGGTATCGAAGGCCAACGGGCGACCGGCGTAATAGTCGCGGTCGACCGCCGGCAGCTTCTTGCCCTTGTGTTTGAGAAAGTCGCTGCGGACGTTGTCGTCCCACTTCACCGCATCCAGTACACGGATCGGCGTCTGCGCTTCGACGATGCGGTCGGACAAGGCCCGCACCGTCAGCTGGTAGTCGTCCAGTTCGTTGAGACTGTTCATCGATTCCTCGTTGCCACGCCCGCCCACAGGGAGCGGTGCGAATTACTGACCGGTGCGCTGGTAGCGCGCGACCTCGACGAACACATCCGAATTGGCCGGGTCGTCGAGGTAGGCGAACACCTTATCCAGCGGGCTGGTGACCAGGACGCCCTCGCCCTGGGGCGTCTCCACGGCCTCGCCCTCCAGCACGCCCTGTTCCATCTCCTGGAGGATGCGATCGACATCCAGACTGTAGAGCACCAGTTCGTTGCCGGTGGTCAACTCGAAGCCGGCGATGGCGAAGTTCGCCCCCATGCGTTTCGGCAGACCGACCGACAGGTACCAACGGCGGCCGTGGTGGGCCACGGTGAAGCCGTACTCCTTGAGGCTGTCGAGATTACTGGGGTCGCCGACATAGGTCTCGGCCTTGTACAGGTTGGAGCCGGCGCGGCTGACACGCAGGAACAGTTGCTCGCCCCAATCGTTGGTGCGCGACCACTCGCCGAGCAACGGGATGGGCGCCGCCTCATTGGCCGGGATCGGCTCCCTGAAGGTGACCAGGCAGCCACTCAGTAGCAGAAAGGACAAAGCGATCAGCGTACGCCAGGCTTTCATTACGCTCTCCTTGTAAAACGCTCGGCACTGCGTCAGCCGGACACAGGCGGCTCTGCCATGTAAGACAAACCCCGCCGGGGCGGGGTTCGGTGCGAGGCCCAAGCCCCCCATATATAACTTAAGCGTATAACACAGCCTCTCGCCCAACGCTCGCCCCGGATAGGCGACAGGGTTCAGAGCCCCAATACCAGATGCATATAGCGTTTAAGAATGGCCAGCATGCCCTGATTGTCCAGATGCTCGACGCCGTCGAGCAGTCCCTGGTATTCCATGCGCCGGATGATCGCGGTCAACAGCTGGGCATCCTGTTCCGGCTGGCGCGAGCCGAGCACCTGGAAGAAACGGATGACGCCCTGGGAGAGGATCTGCCCGTGGGCGCGCACCAGCTCGTGCAGGCGCGGATTGAGCAGGGCCTCCTGGTGGAACGCCTGCTCGGCGAGCAGGTGGTCGCGACGATTGACCAGCTGGTAGCGCACATACTCCACGGCCAGGCGGGCGATCTCGTCGGCCAGGAGGCGGCGAGCCTCGGGCGTGCCATCCAGATGGCCGACCAGCTCCTGCAGTACGCCTTCGGTGCTGTTCCAGAATTTCGCCATATAGGCGGCGCTGCGCTCGACGAACTGGGCGAAGGTGTCGGTGATCAGGTCGTTGATGTCTTTGAAGTAATAGGTGGTGGCCGACAGCGGCACGGCTGCCTCCGCCGCCACCGCGCGGTGGCGCACGGCCCGTACCCCCTCGCGCACGATGATGCGCATGGCCGCATCGAGGATCGCCTGGCGACGCTGTTCGCTGCCTTGCCGGCTGGCCTTGCGCCCCTGGTACTGGACACTCTCGGCAACGGCGTTGGCCACCTGGGCGGCGTTTTCTTGAGCAGGGCTGGGAGTCACGGCTGGGCTGTCCTCTGGCACGATCGCACGAACTACAGATTTAGCTTAGAGCCTGCCGGCCGGCATCTGGCCACAAAAAAGCCGCCCGAAGGCGGCTTTTTTCAGCCGTCAGGCCTGCGGGCGCATGTGCGGGAAGAGGATCACGTCGCGGATCGACGGCGCATCGGTGAGCAGCATCACCAGGCGGTCGATGCCGATGCCCTCGCCGGCGGTCGGCGGCATGCCGTACTCCAGGGCGCGGACGAAGTCGGCGTCGTAGTGCATGGCCTCGTCGTCGCCGGCGTCCTTGTCCGCCACCTGGGCCATGAAGCGCTCGGCCTGGTCCTCGGCGTCGTTCAGCTCGGAATAGGCGTTGGCGATCTCGCGGCCGCCGATAAACAGCTCGAAGCGGTCGGTGACGCTCGGGTCCTGGTCGTTACGCCGGGCCAGAGGCGAGACCTCGAAGGGGTACTGGGTGATGAAGGTCGGCTGCTCCAGCTTGTGCTCGACCAGCTCCTCGAAAATCATCACCTGCAGCTTGCCCAGGCCCTCGAAGCCGAGCACCTTGGCGCCGGCGGCCTTGGCGATGGCGCGGGCCTTGTCGATGTCGCGCAGGTCGGAGGCCGAGATCTCGGGGTTGAACTTGAGGATGGACTCGAACACCGACAGGCGGGCGAAGGGCTCGCCGAAGTGGAACACCTTGCCCTGGTAGGGCACGTCGGTGCTGCCCAGGACCAGCTGGGCCAACTCGCGGAACAGCTCCTCGGTCAGGTCCATGTTGTCTTCGTAGTCGGCATAGGCCTGGTAGAACTCGAGCATGGTGAACTCGGGGTTGTGCCGGGTCGACACGCCCTCGTTGCGGAAGTTGCGGTTGATCTCGAAGACCTTCTCGAAACCGCCGACCACCAGACGCTTGAGGTACAACTCGGGGGCGATGCGCAGGAACATCTGCATGTCCAGGGCATTGTGGTGGGTCTCGAACGGCTTGGCCGCGGCGCCGCCGGGGATGCTCTGCAGCATCGGCGTCTCCACTTCGAGGAAGTCGCGCTGCATGAGGAAGTTGCGGATATGGGCGATCACCTGGGAGCGCACGCGGAAGCTGTGGCGCACCTCCTCGTTGACCATCAGGTCGACGTAGCGCTGGCGATAGCGCTGCTCGGTGTCGGTCAGGCCGTGGAACTTGTCCGGCAGCGGACGCAGCGACTTGGTCAGCAGGCGCACGTCGGTCATCTCCACGTACAGGTCGCCCTTGCCGGAACGGGCCAGGGTGCCCTCGGCGGCGATGATGTCGCCCAGGTCCCAGTGCTTGACGGCTTCCAGGGTCTCGGCCGGCAGGGTCTTGCGGTTGACGTAGACCTGGATGCGCCCGCTCATGTCCTGGATCACCATGAAGGCGCCGCGGTTGAGCATGATGCGCCCGGCGACCTTGACCGGAATCGCGGCCTCGGCCAAGGCCTCCTTGGAGGCATCGACATACTGTTTCTGCAGGTCCGCGCAGTAGCAGGTGCGGCGGAAATCGTTGGGGAAGGCGTTGCCCTGCTCGCGCAGGGCGGCGAGCTTTTCCTTGCGCTGGGCAATCAGCTTGTTTTCTTCCTGCTGCAGTTCGTGTTGGTCGAGTGTCTGGTCGCTCATGGTCGTCTATCTGCCTGGCGTCTAAATCAAATGGGTTACGGGCAGGGGCGCGTGGCCCCTGCAGGTGCGGATCACAGGCCCTGTTTCAGGCTGGCTTCGAGGTATTGATCGAGGTCGCCATCGAGGACCTTCTGGCAGTCGCTGCGCTCGACGCCGGTGCGCAGATCCTTGATCCGCGAGTCGTCGAGCACGTAGGAGCGGATCTGGTGACCCCAGCCGATATCCGACTTGCTGTCTTCCAGTGCCTGCGAGGCGGCGTTGCGTCTCTGCATTTCCATCTCGTACAACTTGGCCCGCAGCATCTTCATCGCGGTGTCCTTGTTGGCGTGCTGGGAGCGCTCGTTCTGGCACGCCACCACGGTGTTGGTCGGCACGTGGGTGATGCGCACCGCCGAGTCGGTGGTGTTGACGTGCTGACCGCCGGCGCCGGAGCTGCGGTAGGTGTCGATGCGCAGGTCGGCCGGGTTGATCTCGATCTCGACCTTGTCGTCGATCTCCGGCGAGACGAACACCGCCGAGAACGAGGTGTGGCGACGGGCACCGGAGTCGAACGGGCTCTTGCGCACCAGGCGGTGCACGCCGATCTCGGTGCGCAACCAGCCGAAGGCGTACTCGCCCTTGATGTGCACGGTGGCGCCCTTGATGCCGGCGACTTCGCCCTCGGACAGCTCGATGATGGTGGCGTCGAAGCCGCGCTTGTCGGCCCAGCGCAGGTACATGCGCAGCAGGATGTTGGCCCAGTCCTGGGCCTCGGTGCCGCCGGAACCGGCCTGGATGTCCAGGTAGGCGTTGTTGGGGTCCATCTCGCCGCCGAACATGCGGCGGAATTCCAGCTTCTCGAGGATTTCGCGCAGGCGCTCGACTTCGGCGACGATGTCGTTCACCGCGCCTTCGTCGTTCTCTTCGGCGGCCATTTCCAGCAGGTCGCGGGAATCGCTCAGGCTACCGGTGAGGTCGTCGATGGTCTCGACGATCTGCGCCAGCATGGCGCGCTCACGGCCCAGGCTCTGGGCGTACTCGGGCTTGTTCCAGACGCTGGCGTCTTCCAGCTCGCGGTTTACTTCGACCAGACGATCAGCTTTGTGATCGTAGTCAAAGATACCCCCGAATGGTCTGGGTGCGCTCGGACAGGTCCTTGATGCTGTTGAGGATCGGGTTGATTTCCATGGCTGGCGGCACTCGCTGGGCAAACTTTCGAAAAGCCGGCGAGTATACCCCAGACGCGCGGAGCCGGCAGCCCGCCGCGTCACCCGGCCATCGCCCGATGGCCTGGAATTCGCGCCTGCAGTCCCAGTGCGCCGGCTCTCGGGGCCGACTCGGAAGACAGCTCGTCGGATTCAACGCGGCGCATGCGTCGATATTGGCTAGCATTACGCGGTAACCGATCACTAATTGACGCCAGCAACATGGCGCACCAGAAGAGAAACCCGGTTGCAAGCTATGGATCAGCGACAGCCCAGCAGTAGTCCCGACCATGACACAAAACCGGCCGCCCAAGCCCCACGCCCCTGCATCCCGCTGCCTGCGCATCCTGCTGGCGACATTGCTGTGTGTCGCTGCCGGCCCCGGCCGCGCCGAGCCGCCATTCGCCCTCGACTCGGCCATCGGCGAGGCCCGCCTGACCAGCTGGCATAACCTGATCGCCCAGGGCCGCGATGCGGACGAGGGCGACAAGCTCAAGGTGGTCAACGACTTCATCAACAATGCCGTAGCGTTCGGCGACGACCGCGACATATGGGGCATGGACGAGTACTGGGCGACGCCGCTGCAGACCCTGACACGGGGACGCGGCGACTGCGAAGACTTCGCCATCGGCAAGTACTTCACCCTGGTGGAGATGGGCGTGCCCAGCGAGAAGCTGCGCCTGACCTTCGTCAAGGCCCTGCGCCGCAACCAGGCGCACATGGTGCTGGCCTACTACCCGACCCCGACCGCCCAGCCGCTGATCCTCGACAACCTCGAGCGCGACATCAGGCCGGCCGCCGAGCGCAAGGATCTGCTGCCGGTGTATGCCTTCAACAACCACGGCATATTCCTGGCCAAGTCGCCGCAACAGAAGTCCGCGCAGTCGCCGCAACTGCTCTCGCGCTGGAGCGATGTCAGCGCGCGCACCCTGGCCGAGCAGGCGCGCCGGCTGGACGACCGGGGCTGATCAGCGCGGCGCCAGGTGCGCCACCAGCAGCTGCACGCTTTCCTGGCCGCGGTACTCGTTGACGTCCAGCTTGTAGGCCAACTCGACCCAGCGCACCGTCGGGTTGGGCCAGAGTTCACGGTCGACGTTGAAGGCGATGGCGTCCAGGGTCTGGCCGCCGCATTCGGTCTTGAGCACCAGCTTCAGGTGCTTGTCGCCCACCACGCGCTGCTGGACGATCTGGAACACCCCGTGGAACAGCGGCTCGGGAAAATGCTGGCCCCAGGGCCCGGCGTGGCGCAGCTCCTTGGCCAGGGGCAGATGGAACTCCTCCACCGACAGAGTGCCGTCGGACAGCAGGCGCCCGGTCAGATCGTCCTCGCAGAGCTGGCGCCGCACCTCGGCGTCGAAGGCCGCGGCGAAGGCGCCGAAGTGCTCCTGCGGCAGGGACAGGCCGGCGGCCATGGCATGGCCGCCGAACTTGCTGATCAGGCCAGGGTGGCGAGCCGCCACGGCGTCCAGCGCATCGCGGATATGCAGGCCCGGCACCGAGCGCGCCGAGCCCTTGAGCACACCCTCGCCGGCATCGGCGAAGGCGATGGCCGGGCGGTGGTAGCGCTCCTTCAGGCGCGAGGCGAGGATGCCGATCACCCCCTGGTGCCAGTCCGGCTCGAACAGGCACAGGCCGAACGGCAGGCTCTCGACCGGCAAGTCCTTGAGCTGGGCCAGGGCCTCGCGCTGCATGCCCTGCTCGATGGCCTTGCGGTCCTGGTTGAGCTGGTCGAGCTGCACCGCCATGTCGCGGGCCAGGGCCTCGTCCTCGCACAGCAGGCACTCGATGCCCAGGCTCATGTCGTCCAGGCGCCCGGCGGCGTTCAGGCGCGGGCCGAGGATGAAGCCCAGGTCGGTGGAGCTGATGCGCCCTGGGTCACGCCCGGCCACCTCGAGAATCGCCTTGAGCCCCGGACGGGCGCGGCCGGCGCGGATGCGCGCCAGGCCCTGATGCACCAGGATGCGGTTGTTGGCATCCAGCGGCACCACGTCGGCGACGCTGCCCAGGGCCACCAGGTCGAGCAGCTCGGCCAGATTGGGTTCGGCGCGCGTGGCGAACCAGCCCGACTCGCGCAGACGCGCGCGCAGCGCCAGCAACACATAGAACATCACCCCGACCCCGGCCATGGCCTTGCTCGGGAAGGTGCAACCCGGCTGGTTGGGGTTGACGATGGCATCGGCCGCCGGCAACTCGGGGCCCGGCAAATGGTGGTCGGTGACCAGCACCTTGAGCCCGGCGGCCTTGGCCGCGGCCACCCCCTCGACGCTGGAGATGCCGTTGTCCACCGTGATCAGCAGCTGCGGCCGGCGTTCCAGGGCCACCGCGACGATTTCCGGGGTCAGCCCATAGCCGTACTCGAAGCGATTGGGCACCAGGTAATCGACCTGGGCGGCGCCGAGCAGGCGCAGGCCGAGCACCCCGACCGAGCTGGCGGTGGCGCCATCGGCATCGAAATCGCCGACTATCAGCAGGCGCTGCCCCTGCTCCAGGGCCTCGACCAGGAGCTCGACGGCAGCGTCGATACCCTTGAGCTGCGAGTATGGCAGCAGGCGCGCCAGCCCCTTGTCCAGTTCGGCCGCCGACTGCACGCCGCGGGCGGCATAGAGACGGGTCAACAGCGGCGGCAGGTTGCCCAGGTCGGGCAGGGTTTCGGGCAGCGGGCGGGGCTCGATACGCATCAATAGTCCAGGGGATCTTCTTAATTGGTGTACAGCGGTCGCAGGATGGGTTGAGCGCAGCGATCAATATTTGCAACCCGACGGGTATCGCCGGCTCGACCCTTCCGACAGATCGAGGCCTTTATCTTTCGCCGGCCAGCCACTCGATGGGCAGCTCGTGCTGGCCGCGCTCGTCGGTGACGAACAGCTCGCCGTCGCTGATCATCACGCTCCAGCTCAGCGCCCGCGGCATGTCCTGGGCCAGGCTGGCCAGGGCTTCCTGGCCCAGGGCCACCACATTGATGTTCTTCAGGCTGCGCACCGGGTCGAGCTCCTTGGCCTGCCACACCCGCAGGTTGCCGTAGGCCACCAGACTGAACCTCTCGGTGCGCCGCGAGCACCAGGTGATGCGCTCGCTGTCCGGCTGGCCGACCTCGATCCAGTGCAGCACGCGGTCGTCCAGGCTCTTCTCCCACAACGCCGGCTCGTCGACATCCGACAGGCCACGGCCGAAGGCCAGCTGCTCGTGATAGAACAGGGCGTAGGCGATCAGCCGCGCGGCCAGGCGCTCCTCGGTCTCCGAGGGATGGCGGGCAACGGTGAAACGCAGGCTCTCGTAGACGCTGCGGTCGATGTCGGTGAGGTTCAGGTCGATCTTGTAGGTGGTGGACGGCAGGGCCATGGGCGGGCTTCTTGGCTGGGCGAAAAGGCCGCAAGTCTAACCCGAAACGCCGGCCGCCGGGCCGGCGCTCAACAACGCAGTTGCCACTCGCGGCCGTCGATCGGGTCCAGGTAGTGGATGATCGCCTGGCTGGTGCTCAGCTCCACCTGCAGCCGGCAGTAATGCTCGCCGTGGCGCCAGGCCATGGCCAGGCTGCTGTCGCTGGACTGGATCAGCTCGAAGCGGCCGGCGAAGGCCGGGTGCCGGTTGCGCAGGCGCATCAGCGCCAGCAGGCGCTGCACCACCGGCTGCCGCAGGGCCGCTTGAGCCTCATCCTGGCTGTAGTGGTGGCGGTTGACGTCCCGCGCCTCGCCGCTGCGTTCGGCCAGCTCGAAGTCGTTGCAGCCGGCCAGCAGGCCGACGTAATAGACTTGGGGAATGCCCGGGGTGAAGAACTGAATGGCCCGCGCGGCGATATAGGCCTCGTCGTTGCGCATCAGCGCCTCGTAGAAGGTGCAGGTCAGCTGGTAGATGGCCCCCACGCTGTGCACGTTGACCGCCGAGCGGCGCATGATCGGGTCGGCGCTGCGGGTCGAGACCTCGTCCACCAGGTAGCGGATCTCCGCCTCGGGCAGCACGCCTTCGACATCGGGGATGCAGATGCCGTCGTGGGTATCGAGCACCGTGACCTGGTTGCGCGGACACATGCGCAGCCACTGCTTGAGGTAACGGCTGTTGCCGGCGAGGAAGGCATGCAGCACCAGCGGCGGCAGGGCGAAGGCATAGGGGCGCATGTTGCGCCGCGAGATGGCGTACTGGTAGCTGATGTGGTCGTGTACCTCGGGCAGCATCTCGGCGCCGTACTTGGCCCCGGTTTCGCGGAACCAGTCGAGGATGCGGTAGACGTCCGGCTCGACCAGAAAGCAGCTGCTGCCGATGCGCTTGGTGGTGTAGCCGAAGGCATCCAGCCGCAGCAGCTTGACCCCGCGCGCGGCGAGAAAGGCCATGTACTGCTCCATCAGCCGGTAGGTCTGCGGCGACTCGTAGTTCAGGTCGATCTGCCGCTCGGTGAAGGTGCACCAGACCCGGCACTGCGAACCATCGCCCAACTGCACCCGGCGAAACGGCTCCTTCTCCTTGCGGATATGGATCTTCGCCAGGTCTTCCAGGCCGATCTCGCCGAGCTTGTCGACCTGCACAAACAGCTCGGCATGGGCCGAGGCCTGGCCATTGGCGAGGAAATCGAGAAACTGCGGCGACTCGTCGGCTATATGGCTGATGATCAGGTCGACGCACAGGTCGAAGCGCGCCGAGATGCGCTCCACATCCGCCCAGTCGCCGTAGCGCGGGTCGACCTCCGTGTGGGTCAGCGGCGAGAAGCCGCCGTCGGCGTTGGACGGATACAGCGGCAGGATGTGCACACCGCCGAGCGCGTCGGCCAGATGCTGGTCGAGCAGCTGGTAGAGGCCCGCCAGGTTGCCGCCGAAACGATCCGGATAGGTGATCAACTGCACCGCATTGCGCAACGTCATGCGTCCGCCTCCCCCTGCCGGCCGAAAAACCCTATCGTCCGTTAAAGCAGGCTGAGCCCAGACGTCAAGCCGGCAGCGGCTCGAAGCCCCGATCCGCGACGAAGGTTCAGCCGTTGTTGGCGTAGCGCGCCCATAGTTCGTCGAACTGGCGGGCGTAGGCCGACAGCAGGTGCGGATGGCCGATCACCAGCAGGTTCTCGGCATTGCTGGTGCTGGCGCTGCGGGTCCAATTGAAGCTGCCGTTGAGCAACCACTGGCCGTCGAACAGGGCGAACTTGTGATGCATGTGATAGGGCCCGGCATCGATACGCAGCGGCACGCCCTGGGCGCGCAGGTAGGCGATGTCGCTGCCTTCGTCGTGCTGCTTCTCGTTGTCGGTGATCACCCGCACCGTCACCCCGCGGCGGTGGCAGGCGACGATCTCCTCGCTGAGGCGGTCATCGGAAATGGTGTAGACGCAGATATCCACCGAACGCCTGGCTTGGCGGCACAGCTCACGGATCTTGCGCAGGCACTCCTCGCCGGGGCTGAAGTGGGCACTGGCGACCGTCGGTCGCGGCGGTGCGCTGACGACGTCGAGAGTCTTGACCACCTGCTCCAGCCATTTGAGCGCCGCCTGGGCGTTGGCCGGGTCGAGCACCAGCTCACGCACCAGGGCGAAGGCGCGGTTGCGCAGGTAGCGCACCTGGTCCGGGCCCAGGTCGCTGCCGAGCTGGCGAAGCTCGTCGCGTTCCTCGTTGCTCAGCCTCAAGTCGGCCAGGCTGTCGCGCAACCGGCGGTCGAGTGCAGTGAAATCCATTCAACTTCTCCCTCGGGTATGAAACAGCGCGGCATAGAGCACGCCGCAGAAGGCGCCGGCCAGATGGTACTCGAAGGACACGCCGCGCTGCGGCAGCAGGCCCCACCACCACCCGCCGTAGTAGAGCAAGACCAGAGCGGCGATCAGCAGGCTGGCCAAGCTGCGCTCGAACCAGGCACGCGCGAGCAGCAGCCCCCACAGACCGAACAGCCAGCCGCTGGCTCCCAGGTGCACGCCAGGCCTGGCCAGCAGCCAGACCAGCAGGCCGCTGCCGAGGATGATGAAGAGGCTGGCGGCGATGAAGCGCCGGGGCGAATCGAGCATGGCCAGCCAGGCCAGCAGCAGCAGGCCGGACAGGTTGCCGAGCAGATGCCACCAGCCGGCGTGCAGCCAGGGGGCGAAGAGGATGCCGGGCAGGCTGGCCACCTGCCGGGGCAGCACGCCCCAGGCGCTTAGGGCATTGCCGCTCAGGCTGTTGGCTACCTGCAGCGCCAGCATCAGGCCTGCGATGCCCAGCAGCAGCTGCAGGCGTGGCGCCAGCCAAGCCGTCACGCCCGGTCCGACCCCGGCTCAAGCGGCGCCTGCGGCGCGCCGAGGAACTGGCCCAACTCTCGTAATCTCTGGGCCATATCGCCCATGCGGTTATGGGTGCGCAGATCGATCTCGATCTTCTTGTCCATGGCGTTCATCAGCGGCAGGAAGCTGTGCTGCAGGGTCTCGGCCAGGCGCTCCAGCAGCAGCTGCACACCCGGCTGCGGCGGCGCCTGCACGGCCACCTCGACCTGCGGGCGCAGCTGGCCGAGCTTGTCCAGACCGGCCAGCAGCTCTTCCCAGGGCACCTGCGGTGCGGCCTGCGGTTCGCGCTGCAGATTGCCGCCGAGGGCGCGGATGCCTTCGACCAAGTCGTTGAGCTGGGCCACCACGCGGGCACCGACATCGCTGTCGCTGCCGCCCATGGCCTTATTGCGCAGGAAGTCGCGCTTGATCTGCGCCCAGCGCTCGCCCTGCTCCGCGGTCATGTTGCCGCGCAGCTCGGCCAGCTTGAGCAGGTTCTCCTCGGCGCCGGTGGTGAGCAGTTGCGACTCGCCCTGGTAGTGGTCGGCGATCAGCTGCAGCAGCTCGGCGTCGTTCATCACCGAGCTGATCTTCTCCGCCATCTTGTTCATGTTGCGGTAGCTGCCCTGCAGCTTGAACGGCGGCTCGCTGCGGTAGTGGTCGGCCTGGGCGGCGCTGGCGATGTACTGCTGGTTGACCCTGAGCACCACGTCGCGCACCTGCATCAGGCGCTGCAGGGTGCCGACGATCTCGTTGACCTCGGCGCCGCTGTAGCCGTGGCTCAGCTCGTTGGCGGAGAACGGCTTGCCCTCGGCCTTGGCGACGAAGCGGTAGACGTCGGCCATGTCGCGGGTGGCCAGCGGCGCCAGCACCGGATTGGAGGTCAGGCCGTTCTCGATGTAGGACAGGGCGAAGGCCTCCTGCATGCCGCCGAGGGTGTCGCCGAGGTTATAGATATCGGCGCGGTTGGCCAGCATGTCCGGAATCTTGAAGACCTCGCCGGACTCGGTGTAGGGGTTGCCCGCCATCACCACGCAGAACTTCTTGCCGCGCATGTCGTAGGTCTTGGTCTTGCCCTTCCACACGCCCTCGATGCGCCGGGTGCCATCGCACAGCGAGATAAATTTCTGCAGGAACTCCGGGTGGGTGTGCTGGATGTCGTCGACATAGAGCATCACGTTGTTGCCCATCTCCAGCGCCAGGTTGAGCTTCTCCAGCTCCTGGCGCGAGGTGGCGTCCGGCGCCTGGGCCGGGTCGATGGAGCGCACCTCGTGACCGAGGGCCGGGCCGTTGATCTTCATGAAGATCAGGCCCAGGCGGTGCGCCACGTACTCCATCAGCGTGGTCTTGCCGTAGCCGGGCGGCGAGATGAGCATCAGCAGGCCCATCAGGTCGGTACGCTTGTTCTGCCCGGCGGTGCCCATCTGCTTGGCCAGGTTGTCGCCGATCACGCCGAGATACACGTCGTTGATCAGCTTGTTGCGCACGAAGGAGCTCAGCGGCTTGGGCTTGAACTCGGCCAGGCGCAGCGCCTCGCGCTCGCGGTTGATCACCTCCTGACGCAGCGCCTGGTAGCGCTGCAGCCCCGGCAGGAACTGCTCGCGATGCTTGCGCAGGCGGGCGAAGAAATCGTCCACCGCGAGCACCAGCTGGTGCTCGCGGATGCGCGCGTGCTCGCCCATCAAGCCTGTGACGGTGAAGCGCAGGTCCACCTCGCTGGCGCGGCCGGGGAAGCCGGCGTCCAGCAGCGCCAGGGCCGTGGCCTCGGCCACGTAGCCGTGCAGCGCGGCAAATTCGTCCTGGGCGCAGAGCCCCTGCAGCCAGTTGCCCGCCAGTGCCCACTGCGCGGCCGGGCGGCCGTCGAGCTTGGCCAGGGCCTGCTGGTAGTCGTCCCACATGCGTGCGCCCTGCAGGCGCAGCTTGAGGCCTTCCAGCAACTGTTTGGCGTATTTGCTGAAAACGAACTCGATGCGCTCGGCGGAGAGTTCCTGCACCAGGTACTCGGCCGCCTCGCCGGTCACCGCCTCGCTCAGGCCCAGCGGCTGCTCGGCGAGGAAGGCCTGCAGCGCCATGGCTACCTCGCCCTGCAGCTGACGCAGCCCGCTGTCCTGGCCGAACAGCTGCTGGATATGCCGGCTGGTACGTGCCCGCTGCGGCCACTGCGCGGCACTTTCGCTCTCGCGTTGCAGGTCCCAGAACAGACAGGCCAGTGCCCGCGCCTCGGCGCCATAGCGCAGCAGCCCGGCGCTGTCGCGTAACGGCAACAGGGCCGCCAGGATCGCCGCGGCATCGTGATCGTGGATGCCCTTCTCGTAGCCTTCCTTGTAACGCGGCGCGGCGAAATCGCGGATCAGCCTGGCCAGCTCGTCCGGCTGCGCCAGCAACGGCTTGAGGCGCTCGATGCTCAGCCCCTCGCGCCCGCCATCGGCGGCGGCCAGCACTTCGCCGGCCAGGTATTCGGCGCGGTACAGCTGCTCGGATTCGGACTCCAGCGCCACCTGCCAGAACGGCCTCAGCGCCTCCAGCTCGGCATTGGCCAGGGGTTCGAGAAAATCGGTACCGGTCAGGTGCAGGTACAGCTGCTCGCCGCGCGGCAGCAGGGTCAGGTCCAGCTCCTGAGTGTTGACGCTGAAGCGATGGCGCGGGCCGAGCTTGATGACGTTGCCGCCCTCCTCGAACAGCTCGCTCTTGTCGCGCAGGGCGCGCACCGCCTGGTCGCGCGCGCCCTTGAGGCGCGCCTCGATGTCGTCGGCCTTGACGCTGTCCTTCAGCTCGCGCAAACGCTCGGTCATCTCGCGCAGCTTGAGAATCAGCGGGTCGGCGGCGAAGAAGGCATTCAGCTCCTCGGCCTGGGTGAACTTGGCGGTGCGCCGGCCGAGGCTGTCGAGAATGCGCTTGGCCGCGTCCAGCACGCTCTGCGCCTTGCGCTGGCGCTCGTCGAGCAGCGCCTGCTTGTGCGCCTCGAAGGTTTCCAGCAGCTCCTCGCGCTTGGCCAGGATGTCGCCGAGGAACTGCTCCTGGTCACCGAACTGGCTCTCCAGTTCCTCCAGCTGCACCAGCAGGCGCGCCAGCTGCTCGTCGCAGCGCTCCGGGTCCTGGGCCTGGCCGAGGGCGTTGGTGATGCCCTGGCTGAACAGTTTGAACTGGGCGCCGAACTGCGCCACGGTCTCGGCCGAGCCCAGGCCCTTGCGCCGTTGCTCGGCGCGCGCCCTGGCCTGGTTGAGGCGGGCGTAAATCTCGGAAATCGACTCGACGATGCGCGTGCGCTGGGTGGCGTCGTCGATCTTCAGCGAGGCCATCAGGCTGGACAGCATGTCCAGGTCGGCGGCCATGGTCTGCAGCTCGCCCAGCGGTTCGCTCAGCTGGGCCACGCTCTCGGCCTTCTGCGCCTGCTCGTCGAGCGCCTGTAGGCGGCTGACAAAGGGCTGCAACGCCGCCTCGCTGGCGAGGAAGCTGGCAGTAGCCGCGGCGGTGCGCTCCTGGGCGGCCAGCAGCTCGGCCTCCATGGCATCCAGGCGGGCGATGTCGATGTAGCGGTACTCGCGGATGGTCAGCAGCAGGCCGCGCTGGGCGGTGATGCCGTTGAGGCCGTCGACGAAGCTCTGCACCTGGTCCCAGCTGTCCGGCAGCAGGGCGTCGAGCAGCGCCTTGTGGCGGCTCTCGGCATCGCTCATGGCCTGCGCCGACTGCTTGCGGATGCTCTCGACCTTCTCGTATTCGTCCAGCACCAGCTCGGCGGTGGCGGCGATCTCGCGCAGCAATGGAGCGAGGCCGGCCAGCTGCTCGCTGCCCAGCCAGTGGTAGGCATCGAACAGGCGCCGGGTGTTCTGGCACAACAGGCCGTAGCGCTGCACCGACACTTGCGGCGTGTCGATCTCGCGGCACAGGTCGTAGAGGTCGGACACGCCACGCACCAGCTCGGCGTTGCCGATCTTGCCGAGGAAGCCTGAGCGCGGCGGCTGGCGGGCGGCGAACTCCTCGCTGCAGAACGGCGTCTGCCAGATCTGCATCGGGTGGATGCGGGTCGGCTCCTCGCCTTCGGCGGCGAAGATCACCGTGCGCCCGTCCTCCAGGCGCGCATAGCCGTGGCCGAAGATCGGGTTCTGCAGCTGGCGGTTGATCAGGTTGTAGGTGAGCAGCACCGAACGGCCCTGCTCCGGGTGGTAGAAGATGTACTGCACGTCCTCGCCGTTGGGCGAGCGCACGGCGCGCTTGAAGCGCATGCCGTCCATGGACTGCTCGAAGGTCTTCTGTTCGCCGCTCTGCAGGTAGTAGCCGCCGGGGAAGATGATGCCGTGGTCTTCCGGCAGCTGCACGCAGGCCAGGCCGATGGCGTCGATGCGCTCAACCTTGGCGGTGAGGCCGTTGTACACCAGGTAGCGCCACTGCTCCTCGCGGTACGGCAGGATCTTCAGCAGCAGCAGGCTGCCGACCCGGGCGAACTCGATCTGGCCATCGTCGAGGGACTGGGTCTTGTCCAGCACTTCCTCGCGGTAGATGCCCAGACCGGTCTCGGTGTTGTTCTCGACCTTGATGGTCAGGTCGCCGCCGATGGTCTCGACGAACAGGGTGTCGAGGATATTCAGGTGCGGGTGGCGGCCTTCGACCACCATCTCGCGGGTGGCCTTGGTCCACTCGAAGTCGAAGGGCGCCGGCAGGGCGATGTCGCGCTCGCCGCGGTTGTCGATATAGCGCACGTCCTTGCCGTCGACCGACACCGACCAGCGGAACACGCGGATGTCGCTGATGCGCTCGCCGATCTGGAAGCTGGCCAGCAGCTTGCCGTCGCGCACCACCAGCTGCAGCAGGCGGGTGTTCTTGTAGTAGCTGTACAGCTCGTTGAAGTCGGCGACGAAACTGGCCTGGGCCAGGAAGCTGCCCTCCAGCGCCACCGGCTCGGCCTCGTAGCCCTCGTCCTGCTCGATGAGGCGATAGAGGGAGAACACGTCCTCGACGCGGGTCTCCTTCTTCAGGCCGAGGAACACGTTGTAGCCGAACAGCAGGCAGTCGCCGACCTGCACGATGTCGCGGGCGATGCAGTTGTTCTCGGTGCGGATGCGCACCCGCCCGACCACCTCCATCTGGCTGCTGCCGAACTCGGTCAGGCGCTGCTGGTTGAGGCTCTCGGCGGTCTGCCGCAGGCGCTGGCCCTGCTCGTGCAGGCGCTTGTGCAGCACCTCGTAGGCGCCGCCCTGGGCGACGGCCTGGTCCAATACGTCCTGTGTTTGTGCGTCCGACATCGTGACCTTCCTGGATCTGCCCTGGGTGCAGGCGATGGCGCCCAACCGAGCGTGACTGAACTAGCGAGTGGATCAGGAGCTCGGGCGAGCTCCGCAAGCCGTCGACGAGCAAATCCGACGGCTCATGCGGCGCAAGGCCGCCTGGGCGTCATTCAGGCGCCGATTTTCTGCATGACCTGAGCGATCTTGTCCTGCATGGGCTGATCGATTTCTTCCGGCTTGATGTGGGCAATGATCTTCTTCAGCACCCGAATCTCGTTGTCGTCGATCACGCCATCGCGCTCGGCGATGTCCAGCAGCGAGCCCAACTCCTGCACATCCAGGCGGCCATCGTTGGCGAAGCACTGGATCGAACGGAAGGACATCTCCAGATAATCTCTTGATTCGGACATAAGCATTCCCTGTCTACTTAGCGTTGCATTGAGAGATGGCGCAGCGGACAGCACGTCCGCTGCGTAGTACAGGTAAATCAGGCCCCGGCGGCCGGCGCCTCGCCGTCGAGCTTGCGCTCGGCAACGGCCGAAGTGGCTGGCGACTTGCCGTTGAGCAGGCGGGCCAGCACGTCCTGTACCACCGGGCTCTTGCCGACCACGCCCTCGATGGCCTTGCCCACCGACAGCGACTTGGCGAAGGAGTTGAAGAAGTCGCCCTCGCCGCCGACGATCTCGATCTTCGCCTTGCCCAGAGCGGTGGCGAGCACCTCGGCCTGGTCCTTGGCGATGTCCTTGTTGGCGGCGATGGCGGCCATGGCCTCCTCGAAGCTCTTCTCCAACTGCATGCGGAACTCCTCGTGCTGGCGAGCGCTGTCGCTCAAGGCGTCGAGGGCACCGAACTTCTTGCCCAGACCTTCGGCCTCGGCATTCAGGCGCTGCAGCAGGATGTCCGCCTCGGCGCTGCCCTGGTCCTTGGTCGCCTGGGCCTTGGCAGTGCCGAGCTGCTGCTCGCCGCGTGCCTGGGCGCCCAGTTTCTCTTCCAGTACCTTGGCTTCGGCCAGGCCGTCCTTCTCCTTGGCGGCGGCCTGGGCTTCCAGCACGCGGGCCTCGGCCAGACCTTTCTCCTGCTCGCCCTTGGCCTCGGCGATCAGCTGCTCGGCCTTGACGCGAGCGGCGGCCAGGCCGTCCTTCTCCTTGGCCGCGGCAGTGACTTCCAGCACCCGGGCGTCGGCCAGGCCCGGCGCCGCGCGCTCGGCCTCGATACCCTCGGCCATGCGCTTCTTGGCCTCGGCCTGCTTGGCCGCGGCTTCCAGCTCGGCCTGGGCCAGGGTGTTGATTTCCACCGCCTTATGCTTGGAACGGGTCTCGTCGGCCTCGGCCTGCTTGACCTGGCGCACCAGCTCCTGCTCCGCCTCGGCCTGCGCCTGCAGGACGATGACCTGCTTGGCGCGCTCGGCCTCGGAGACCTCGCGGACTTCCTTGATGCGCTCTTCTTCCTGGGCCACGGTCTTCTCCACGGCGACGCGCTCGCGGATCACGTTGGCGATGTTCTTGCGCTGCTCTTCCAGGGCCTTCTCGGCCTCGATGCGCTGCAGCTCCACCTCGCGCTCGCGGGCGACCACCTCCAGGTCCTTGGCCCGGGTGACCTTCTCCACCTCGATGACCACCGCACGCTGGCGATTCTGCTGGGCCACCTCCACTTCGCGCTGATGGTTCTCGGCGCGCACGTCGATTTCCTGCTGCGACTGGATGCGCGCCTGCTCGGCCTTGAGGCGCTCCTCTTCCTTGACCTTGATGGTCTCGGCTTCCTCGCGGGCGCGGATGGTCTCGATCTCGCGCTTCTGCCGCGCCTCGGCATCGGCCTGCTGGCGCTCCAGGGCCAGGGTGGCCTCGCGGGTCTCGACGTTCTTCTTCTTGATCGCCAGCTCTTCGTTGCGCTCCAACTCGTTGGTGATGACGTTCTGCGCGGCGGTCAGCTGGGTGATCTTGCGAATGCCCTCGGCGTCGAGGATGTTGCTCGGGTCCAGGGAGTTCTTCGCGGTCTGCTCCAGGTAGTCGATGGCGACGTCTTCCAGCACGTAGCCGTTGAGGTCGTTGCCGATCACCTCGACGATGCGGTCGCGGAACTCCTGGCGGTTCTCGAACAGCTGGACGAAGTCGAACTGCTTGCCGACGGTCTTCAGTGCCTCGGAAAACTTGGCGTTGAACAGCTCGTCGACCGCCGCGCGGTCGGAGGCGCGGTCCACGCCGATGGCCTTGGCCACCTTGAGCACGTCCTCCTGGGTCTCGTTGACCCGCAGGTAGAAGGCGACGGTGATGTCGGCGCGCATGTTGTCCTTGCAGATCAGGCCGTCCTTGGCGCGACGATCCACCTCCAGGGTGATCAGCGAGATGCGCATGAACTCCTTGAGGTAGATCACCGGGTACACCAGGGCCCCGGTGAAATGCACCTTGGGTGTCGAGGACATGTCGTTGACGATCAGCGCCGTGCCCTGGGGGACCTTGATATAGAAGGCCTTGAACAGCACGAAGAAGCCGAATATCAGCAGAAAGAACAGACCCACACCGGTCAGGAAGGGCATCAGTAGCTCGAGGCTCATTGCGATCAATCTCCTTTGATTCTGGGTTGAGCCGGGCTCAGAGGCCCTTGAACTCGTCCTCGGTAATGACCCGGTAGGCGTGCTCGCCTTCCAGGTACTCCAGCAACACGACACGGTCGCCACGTTTGAAACCACGCGCCTCCTCGGCGCGCACGCGCAGGATCAGCCCCGCGCCACCATCCTCCAGCAGCGCCTCGCCCTGGCTGGGGGTGACCCGGCCGCTGCGCACCACTGCGGTCTGCCCCAGCACCGACTTGCTGCTGGTGGCCTCGAGCTTGCGAAACAGCGGGCGCAGTGGCCGGCACAGCGCCGCGCTGACCGGAACCGCGACCACCAGCGCGGCGAACGCCATGAGCAATCCCAGCGGATAGCGCAGGACGCCCAGCGGCAGATGGCGCAGCAGCAGCAACTCGACGAAGTAGCTGGCCATCCAGGCGAAGAAGAACAGCAGGGTCAGCACCAGGGTCACCGGCACACCGTTCAGGCCCAGCCTGAGCAACAGGCCGGCCAATCCCTCCGGCTGCACCGAGTCCAGGGTGGAGTCGGCCTCGATATCGAGCAAATCGACCTCGAGGATGCCCAGTGCGGCGACGCACCAGTACAGGACCGCCACGCACAGCAGGAAGCTGAAGATGACGGTGGGGAAGGCAAAAGAGGCGAGCAGGAAGTTTTCCATGGTGTCCCTATCCCTGAATCGAGGGGGTGGAGCCCGCAGGCTCCTCCCGTAACGCTCAGGCCTTGGCTTTACCCTTAAGGCGTGCCAGCACGCTGTCGGCACTGGCGTCGTCGGCCTTGATGCCGGCGGCACGCAGCTTGGCCTCCAGGGAGTCCTCGCCGGAAACCTCTTCGGCCAACTCGGCGGCGGCTTCCATCTTCGCCGCACGCTCGGCCTGCTGCCGCTTGATCCGCTCCAGCGACTCCACCGCGGTATGCAGCTTGGCCTGGGAGCCGCCGTAGCGCTGGGCCACGGCCATCTGCGCCTTCTGCACACTCTCGGTGGCCTTGACCGTGTCCACCTGCTGCTTGAGGCGCTTGATATTGGCCTCGGCCTGGCTCACCGCCTGGCGCAGCTGGGCCACGCTGGCGGCATAGGCCGCGGCCTGCTCGCGCTCGCCGGCCAACTCGGCCTCCAGGTTGGCGATCTTCGCCGCCACCTCGCGGGCCAGGACCTCGTTGCCGCTGTCCAGGGCCTTGAGTGCGTACTGCTCGTACTCGGCGACTTTGGTCGTGCCTTTCTCGGCCCGCTCGGCGGCCAGCTTCTGCTTGGCCATGATCTCGGCCAGGGCCTCCTTGGACTTGCGCAACTCCAGATCGGCGTCGCGGATTTCCTGGTCGAGAATGCGCAGCGCCTGGCTGTCGACCACGGCCTCGCCCATCTCGTTGGCACCGCCGCGCAGGGCGGTGAGCAGCTTGCTCCATACGTTCATGACAAACCCTCCTTAGGCGGCGACCTTGAGGAAGCCCTCATAGGCTTCGGTGGCCTTGATCACGTTGTCCGCCAGCAGCTCGATCTCCAGCACTACGTTGGTGAGGATCGAGGTGGCACTCAGCGCGCCGAACATGGTGTAACACTCCTGGCCGTCCGGCAGGGTCTCCAGGCCGATGCACGACAGCGGGAACAGCTTGTGGCTGCGCAGCACCTCCTCGTTGAAGGCGGCCACGTCACGCACCTCGTCGACCGACCAGAGCAGCGCCTCGACCACAATCTGCTCGCCGACCACCGCCACAAACAGCGGCAGGTCGCCGTACTCGCGCATGGTGATATGCAGGCTGGGGTCGGCGCCCTGGATCAGCTCGATGGCCGCCCGCCCTTCCTTGAACAGTTCCGTCGCGGCCAGCGCGTCGTATAGCGCCTGCGCGTTCCACACCTGGGGCATGCTCATAGCTCCCTCCTTCTCCATTGCATCCAGCCTCGGGCGAGGCTGACGTAGTTTGCGCTCGAACGCCGCGAGGAGCGGCGCATGCTCGGGCAGTATCCAAACCTCCTTCTTCACCAATCCCTGCTCGCGCAGGCGCTGACGAAAGAGGCGCTGGTAGTGGGCTGAGGATTTGCTTTCCATGGGAGCGAGACTAGATCATCACATGTAATACATCAACTCATCACATGTGAAATTTTTCAGACGCATCACGAGGGGATGCACGAGCGGATCTCGCCGCCCAGCCGGCATTGCCGAAGAGCGGGAAACAAGGCGAACGACAAAGAGAGGGAGCCATCCTGGTCCGAGAGCGAAGCACGCGCATCCTTTCGTCCGAGGATTTAACCGCAGATACTCTGGCAACCCAAGGCGCAAAAGCGCCAACCTCGTCGCAAAGGAGCCTCCATGCCCACCAGCAAACCCCTCGCCGGCCTGAAAGTGATCGAACTCGGCAGCCTGATCGCCGGCCCCTTCGCCGCGCGCATCTGCGCCGAGTTCGGCGCCGAGGTGATCAAGGTCGAGTCGCCCGACGGCGGCGACCCGCTGCGCAAGTGGCGCAAGCTGTACGAGGGCACCTCGCTGTGGTGGTTCGTGCAGGCGCGCAACAAGCAGTCGATCACCCTCAACCTCAAGCACGAGGCCGGCCGCGAGGTACTGAAGAAGCTGCTGGCGGAGGCGGACATCCTGATCGAAAACTTCCGCCCCGGCGTACTGGAGAAGCTCGGTCTGGGCTGGGAGGTGCTGCACGCACTCAACCCCAGGCTGGTGATGGTGCGCCTGTCCGGCTTCGGCCAGAGCGGCCCGCTGAAGGACCAGCCGGGCTTCGGCGCGGTGGGCGAGTCGATGGGCGGGCTGCGTTACATCACCGGCTTCGAGGATCGTCCGCCGGTGCGCACCGGCATCAGCATCGGCGACTCCATCGCCGCGCTGTGGGGGGTGATCGGCGCGCTCATGGCCCTGCGCCATCGCGAGGTGAACGGCGGCCAGGGCCAGGTGGTGGACGTGGCGCTGTACGAGGCGGTGTTCGCCATGATGGAGTCCATGGTGCCGGAGTTCGACGTGTTCGGCTTCATCCGCGAGCGCAGCGGCAACATCATGCCGGGCATCACCCCCTCCTCCATCCACACCAGCGCCGACGGCAAGCATGTGCAGATCGGCGCCAACGGCGACGCCATCTTCCAGCGCTTTATGCGCGCCATCGGCCGCGACGACCTGGCAGACGATCCGCAGCTAGCCGGCAACGACGGCCGCGACGCGCGCCGCGACGAGCTGTACGGAGTGATCGACCGCTGGGTCGGCACGCTGCCGCTGGAGCAGGTGCTGGCGACCCTGAACCGCGCCGAGGTGCCGGCCAGCCGCATCTACTCGGCCGAGGACATGCTCGGCGACCCGCAATTCCTCGCCCGGGAGATGTTCCTCAGCGCCAAGCTGCCGGACGGCAAGCCGTTCAAGATGCCGGGCATCGTGCCCAAGCTGTCGGAGACGCCCGGATCGGCGGAGTGGATCGGACCGCAGCTCGGCGAACACACCGACACCCTGCTCGCCGAGCTAGGCTATGACCAAGAGCAGGTCGCCGAGTTGCGCCGCAACGGCGCCGTCTGAGGGCGACCGGGAGGGCGTCATGCAGGCCGAACAGCCGCTGCCGGAAGACGTGCGCCGGGCACTGCGCGCCGGCCAGCGGGCGAGGGCCATCGCCCTGCTGCGCGCGCACCGGACCATCGGCGCCGAGGAGGCCGAAGCCCAGATCGACCGCTACCTGGAAGACAACCCGCCGATTCCCCTGCGCGGGCCCGGCGTGGTGGCCTCCAGCAAGCTGAACGCCCTGATCTGGCTGATCCTGATCCTGCTGATGGGCCTGGCCTACCTGCTGCTGGTCGACTGACGCGAAGCCCCCCCCCCACAGCTAGAGCCGGCGACTGAACAGCAGCAGGACTACCCCCAGCAGCAGACTCAGCAACAGCCAGAACACCAGGCCGTGGCGGTGACGGGGCGAATGACTCGTCACGAACAGCTCGGGATGCACCTGCAGAAAGGCCTCCACCTCCTGTTTCGCTTCGCGCAGATCGAGCCCGCGCGCCTCTCGCAAGCGCTTGATCGCCTCGATCTTGCGCCCCCGCCGCAATGCCTCCAGCACCTCGGGCGGCAGCTCATCGCGTCGTCGATTCATGGCCCGCCTCGCACCCTCGTGGCTACATCCTGAGCCTAGCCGGCCATGCCGGCCTCTGCCGCTCGCGGGGGCAGAAACGCAACAGCCCGGCGCCGCCAGAGGCGACACCGGGCTGCGTCGAGCCAGGCCCGGGCCTAGAGCGGCTTGCCGCGATTGCCGTGCTGGGCGACGAAGCCCTGAATGGTCTTCAGGTCGTTGGCCAGCACGGTGCAGCGCTCCTCGCGCTGGAACAGGTCGGCCAGGTGCGGTGGCAGGGCCGGAACCGCGTCGATGCCGGCCTTCTCCACCGCCTCGGGGAACTTGACCGGATGCGCGGTGCCCAGGGTGACCATCGGCACCGCCAGGCTGCGCCGGCACTCGCGCGCCGCGCGCACGCCGATCGCGGTGTGCGGGTCGAGCAGCTCGCCGCACTCGGCGTACACCTCGGCGATGGTCTGGCAGGTCTGCGCATCGTCCACCGCCAGGGAGTCGAACAGCTTGCGCGCCTCGGTCCAGCGGTCTTCCTCGACGCTGAAACCGCCGCCCTGCCTGAAGGTGTCCATCAGGCCGGCGATGGCGGCGCCGTTGCGGCCGTGCAGGTCGAACAGCAGGCGCTCGAAGTTCGAGGAGACCATGATGTCCATGGACGGCGACAGGGTCGGGTGCAGGGTGTCCTTCACATACTGGTTGCCGCTCATGAAGCGGTGCAGGATGTCGTTGCGGTTGGTCGCCACGACCAGCTGACTGATCGGCAGGCCCATGTTGCGCGCCAGGTAGCCGGCGAAGATGTCCCCGAAGTTGCCGGTCGGCACCGAGAAGGCCACCGAGCGGGCCGGCCCGCCGAGCTGCAGGGCGGCATGGAAGTAGTAGACGATCTGGGCCATGATCCGCGCCCAGTTGATCGAGTTGACCGCCACCAGGCGGGTGCCCTTGAGAAAGCCCTGGTCGGCGAAGCTGGCCTTGACCATCTCCTGGCAGTCGTCGAAGTTGCCTTCCACGGCGATGTTGTGGATGTTCTCGCCGAGGATGGTGGTCATCTGCCGGCGCTGCACCTCGGACACCCGGTTATGCGGGTGCATGATGAAGATGTCGACGTGCTCGCAGGCCTTGCAGCCCTCGATGGCGGCCGAGCCGGTATCCCCCGAGGTCGCACCCATGATCACCACGCGCTCGCCGCGCTTGGAGAGCACGTGGTCGAGCAAGCGGCCGAGCAGCTGCAGGGCGAAGTCCTTGAACGCCAGGGTCGGGCCGTGGAACAGCTCCAACACCCACTCGTTGCCGTTGAGCTGGCGCAGCGGCGCCACGGCGTTGTGGGCGAACACGCCGTAGGTTTCCTCGAGAATCCTCTTGAAATCGGCATCGCCGATGCTGCCGGCGACGAACGGGCGCATCACCCGGAAGGCCAGCTCGTGGTAGGGCAGGCCGGCCCAGGAGGCGATCTCCTCCTGGGTGAAGCGCGGCAGGTTCTCCGGCACGTAGAGGCCGCCGTCGCTGGCCAGGCCGGCCAGCAGGACGTCTTCGAAGTTGAGGGCCGGGGCCTGGCCGCGGGTACTGATATAACGCATGACTTTCTTACCTCAGACCAGTTGCTCGACACGGATGCGCACGACGCTGCCGACCACGTCGTCCAGCGCCTCCAGGGCGGCGATCGCCTCGTCGATGCGCGCCTCGACCACCCGATGGGTGACCAGGATCATCGGCACCAGGCCGTCGTGCTCCTCGACTTCCTTCTGCATGATCGACTCGATGTTGATGCCGCGCGCCGAGAGGATGCTCGCCACCTGGGCCAGCACGCCCGGATGGTCCTTGGCCTGAATGCGCAGGTAGTAGGCGCTCTCGCAGGCATCGATCGCCAGGATCGGATGATCGGACAGCGAATCCGGCTGGAACGCCAAGTGCGGCACGCGGTTGGTCGGGTCGGTGGTCAGGGCGCGGACCACGTCGACCAGGTCGGCCACCACCGAGGAGGCGGTCGGTTCCATGCCGGCGCCGGCGCCGTAGAACAGGGTCGAGCCTGCCGCATCGCCGTTGACCATGACCGCGTTCATCACGCCGTTGACGTTGGCGATCAGGCGATCGGCCGGGATCAGGGTCGGATGCACGCGCAGCTCGATGCCGGCCGCGGTGCTGCGCGCCACGCCCAGGTGCTTGATGCGGTAGCCCAGGGCCTCGGCGTAGCCCACGTCGGCGGTGGTCAGCCGGGTGATGCCCTCGGTGTAGGCCTTGTCGAACTGCAGCGGGATGCCGAAGGCGATGGAGGCGAGGATGGTCAGTTTGTGCGCGGCATCGATGCCTTCGACGTCGAAGGTCGGGTCGGCCTCGGCGTAGCCCAGGGCCTGAGCCTCCTTGAGCACGTCCTCGAAGGCCCGGCCCTTCTCGCGCATCTCGCTGAGGATGAAGTTGCCGGTGCCGTTGATGATGCCGGCCAGCCAGTTGATGCGGTTGCCGGCCAGGCCCTCGCGGATCGCCTTGATCACCGGGATGCCGCCGGCCACGGCCGCCTCGAAGGCGACGATCACGCCCTTCTCGCGGGCCTTGGCGAAGATCTCGTTGCCATGCACGGCGATCAGCGCCTTGTTCGCGGTGACCACGTGCTTGCCGTTGTCGATGGCCTTGAGCACCAGCTCACGGGCCAGGGTATAGCCGCCGATCAGCTCGATGACGACCTCGATCTCGGGGTTGTCGACCAGTTCGAAAACATCCTGGGTCATGCTGATGCCGGTCGTGTCGTACTGAGGCTTGGGCGAGCGAATGGCGATCTGGGCAATTTCAATACCGCGACCGGCGCGACGCGCGATTTCCTCGGCGTTGCGCTTGAGAACATTCAAGGTGCCGCCGCCGACGGTGCCCAACCCACAGATGCCTACTTTGACCGGTTTCACACTGAACTCCCCATCTGCACTGCATAAAACGGCCGGGGCGAGCCCCGGCCGTCGAAAGAGCCGCACCTTACGAAGCGGCCGTTTATTAGTCAATCGGCCACAGGCCCGGAACTACTTGGCCTCCAGCGCCTGCTGGGCCAGCTGCGGCGCCGGCTGGTAGCCCGGGATCAGCTTGCCGTTGGCCAGGACGATGGCCGGCGTGCCGTTGACGCCGATCATCTGCCCCAGGGCGTACTGCTGAGCCACCGGGTTGTCGCACTGGGCCTCGGGCACATCCTGGCGCGCCTTGGCCAGGTCCATCGCCGCCTTGCGGTCCTTGGCGCACCAGACGCTGACCAGCTCCTTGTACGCCGCGCCCTGCAGACCCTGGCGCGGGAAGGCGAGATAGCGCACCTCGACGCCGAGGCGGTTGAGCTCCGGCACCTCGCTGTGCAGCTTCTGGCAGTAGCCGCAGTCGGTGTCGGTGAACACGGTGATATGAGACTTGGGCGCCTCGGGTGCGAACACCACCATCTCCTTGGATGGTATGCCATTGATCTGCTGGGCGATGGCGCGACTTTCCTGCTCTTCGGTCAGGTTGGTCACCTGACCGTCCTTGAACTGATAGAGGTAGCCCTGCAGGACAAACTGGCCGTCGGCGCTGGCATAGAGCTGACGACCGCCCTTGAGCTGGACCTGATACAGCCCCGGCATCGGGCTCTCGGCGATGGCCTCGATCGGCATTTCGGGCTGGATCGACAGCAGATTCTGACGGATCGCCTGGTCGGGCTCCGCGGCCAGGCTAAGGGTGCTGGCCAGGGCAAGGGCCACAGCCGCAGTGATGCGGGTCAGACGCATGGAAACTCCTGTCAAGCGACGATCAAACGAAGGTCGGCACAGCCTACCATAGAAGCCCCGAAAGGCAGACGGCGACAGCCCGACGGCCATCTCAGCCGCGCGGGTGGTGCGTGGCGTGCAGCGCCTGCAAGCGCGCCTGGGCGATATGGGTATAGATCTGCGTGGTCGACAGGTCGCTGTGCCCCAGCAGCATCTGCACCACGCGCAGGTCGGCGCCGTGGTTGAGCAGATGGGTGGCGAAGGCGTGGCGCAGGGTGTGCGGCGACAGCGCCGCCGCGATACCGGCGACCCGGGCCTGGAGCTTGATGCGGTGCCAGAAGGTCTGCCGGGTCATCTGCTCGCCGCGCAGGCTGGGGAACAGCACATCGCTCGGCTTGCCGCCGAGCAGCAGCGGCCGCGCCTCCTTGCCGTAGCGCTCGATCCAGGCGATCGCCTCCTCCCCCAGGGGCACCAGGCGCTCCTTGCTGCCCTTGCCGAAGACCCGCAGCACCCCCTGGCGCAGGTTGACCTGCTCCAGGGTCAGGCCGACCAGTTCGCTGACCCGCAGGCCGCAGGCATAGAGCACCTCGAGCATCGCACGGTCGCGCAGGCCGAGCGGGTCGTCCAGTTCGGGGGCCGCCAGCAGCGCCTCGACGTCGGCCTCGGAGAGGGACTTGGGCAGGGGTCGGCCTAGCTGGGGCAGGTCCACCTGCAGGGTCGGATCGATGGCGACCACCCCCTCGCGCAAGAGGAAGCGATAGAGGCCGCGCGCGGCGGAGAGGAAGCGCGCGGTGGAACGCGCCTTGTAACCCTCGTTCAGACGCCAGGCCAAGTGATCGAGCACGGCTTCGCGCCCAACCCGTTCCAGCAACAGTCCTCGCGCCTCCAGCCAGCCATTGAAGTGCGCCAGGTCGCTGCGGTAGGCCGCCCGGGTGTGCTCGGACAAGCCTTTTTCCAACCAGAGGGCCTCGAGGAAGCGGTCGATCAGCGGGTGGTCTATGGCGGGCATGGAAGAGAGCTATGGCAGTGCCTGAAAGCACGCTAGTCTTTCACAGCCTGGGCAAGTACGACCAGCGCCTCGCACTCAAGGACCCTCGATGAACGAACAGCAAATTCTCTTCGCCTTCGCCACCATTGGCGCCTCCGCCCTCGCCTGCCAGTGGCTGGCCTGGCGCCTGCGCCTGCCGGCCATCCTGTTCCTGCTGATCTGCGGCATCCTCGCCGGACCGGTACTGGGCTGGCTCGATCCCCAGGCGCTGTTCGGCTCCCTGCTGTTCCCCATGGTATCGATGGCGGTGGCGCTGATCCTGTTCGAGGGCAGCCTGACCCTGCACCTGTCCGAGTGGCGCGAGATCGGCACCGTGGTCCGGCGCATGGTCACGGTGGGCGCCCTGGCCACCTGGGCGGTGATCGCCGCCGCCACCCACTACCTGCTCGGCTTCACCTGGGAGATGGCCCTGCTGTTCGGCACCCTGACCCTGGTCACCGGCCCCACGGTGATAGTGCCCATGCTGCGCGTGGTGCGGCCCAAGGCTTCGGTGGCCAATATCCTGCGCTGGGAAGGCATCGTCATCGACCCGATCGGCGCACTGCTGGCCGTGGTGGTGTTCAGCTTCATCATCGCCAGCGGCGAAGGCGAAGGCTGGAGTCAAAGCCTGACCACCTTCGCCGGCGTGATCCTCTGCGGCAGCCTGTTCGGCGTCGCCGGCGGCTGGACCCTGGGCCAGGTGCTACGGCGCCAGTGGCTGCCGGATTACCTGCACAACCTCGCCGTGCTGGCCACAGTGCTCGGCGTGTTCATCGCCTCCAACGTGGCGATGCACGAGTCCGGCCTGCTCGCGGTGACCCTGATGGGCATGTGGCTGGCCAACATGAAGGGCGTGGACGTGCGCCACATCCTGCACTTCAAGGAGAACCTCAGCGTGCTACTGATCTCCGGCCTGTTCATCCTGCTCGCCGCGCGTCTCGACCTCGGCGCCCTGCTGGCCCTGGGGCCGGCGGTGCTGGTTCTGCTGGCGGTGATTCAGTTCGTCGCCCGCCCGCTGAACGTGGCCCTGTCCACCTACGGCTCCAACCTGAACTGGCGCGAACGCGCCCTGCTCGCCTGGATCTCCCCGCGCGGCATCGTCGCCGCGGCGGTCTCGGCGATCTTCGCCATCCGCCTGAGCGAAACCGGCCACGCCGGCGCCGAACTGCTGGTACCGCTGACCTTCGCCGTGATCATCGGCACCGTGGTGCTGCAGAGCGCCACCGCCCGCCCCCTGGCCAGCCTGCTCAAGGTCGCCGAACCGGCCCCCAGCGGTTTTCTCATCGTCGGCGCCAACCCGGTGGCGCGGACCATCGGCAAGGCCCTGCAACAACTGGGCTGCCGCGTACTGCTGACCGATTCGAGCTGGGAGAACATTCGCGCCGCGCGCATGGACAACCTACCGACCTACTTCGGCAACCCCGCCTCCCAGCATGCCGAGGCGCACCTCGACCTGGTCGGCATCGGTCACCTGCTGGCGCTGTCGCCGGCCGGCGAGCTGAACACCCTGGCGAGCATGCGCTTCCGCCACGAATTCGGTCACTCCCGCCTGTTCAGCCTGGCCAGCGGCCAGGAAAGCCGGCGCAGCGACAAACACCGCGCCAGCGACGAACACCGCGGCCGCCCCCTGGGCAACCAGGCACTGACCTATCCCCATGCAGCCAGTCGCCTGGCCCAGGGCGCCGAGCTGTACAGCACAACCCTGACCGACAGCTTCACCTGGAGCGAATACCAGGCCCTGCACGGCTCACGCGCCACGCTGCTGTTCGTCCGCGACCGCGAAGGCTGGGTGCACGTAGTCACGCCACAGAGCAACCTGCAACCGCAGAGTGGCTGGACCCTGGTGGCCCTGATCGAGCCCCAGCCGGTGGGCAGCGAGAGCGCCGAACTGGAAAGCCTGCAGACCTCATAAACGCCAAAGTCCCTGGTCGCCGGCGCCGACCAGGGACCTATCCCGCGCCGCGGCGCGCAAGCCCAGGCGAAGCCCCTTGCATCCTCACGTCCTCAGACCACCCGCCGCACCGGCATGAGCCGGCCAATCAGAACGCCACCACACCACCGCCAAGACGCTCGCCGCTCCCGACGCAGCGACGCCGGGAGAACGGGAAAACGGGAAAACGGGAAAACGGGAAAACGGGAAAACGGGAAAACGG
This sequence comes from Pseudomonas sp. MBLB4123, assembly GCF_051904775.1. Lineage (NCBI taxonomy): Bacteria > Pseudomonadati > Pseudomonadota > Gammaproteobacteria > Pseudomonadales > Pseudomonadaceae > Pseudomonas > Pseudomonas sp. MBLB4123. The sequence continues at coordinate 80,830 of NZ_CP196711.1, read as the reverse complement.
GAAAACGGGAAAACGGGAAAACGGGAAAACGGGAAAACAATGCACCGCACCACCACTTGCTCACCCCGGAAACGAAAAAAGCAGCCCGAGGGCTGCTTTTTTCTGCAGGGAAGCGCGCCTTAGGCGAGCTTTTCCTTGATGCGCGCGGCCTTGCCGGACAGGTCGCGCAGGTAGTACAGCTTGGCCTTGCGCACGTCACCGCGACGCTTGACAGCCAGGCTGTCGACCAGCGGGCTGTAGGTCTGGAAAGTACGCTCGACACCGACACCGCTGGAGATCTTGCGCACGGTGAAGGCGCTGTTCAGGCCACGGTTGCGCTTGGCGATGACGACGCCTTCGAAGGCCTGCAGACGCTGACGGTCGCCTTCCTTCACCTTGACCTGAACGACCACGGTGTCGCCTGGGGCGAAGGCCGGGATCTCTTTGTTCATCTGCTCGGCTTCGAGCTGCTGGATAATCTTGTTAGTCATGCTGCGCTCCTAAGACAGACCTCGTCTGCCATCGATACCTTAACTATCGTCCCGCTGGCGGATGTATTCCTCCAGCAGCTTCTTCTCTTCTCCAGAAAGCGAGCGGCTATCCAGAAGATCGACACGGCGCTCCCAGGTCCGTCCAAGGGACTGCTGCAAACGCCAGCGCCGGATGTGTTCATGGTTGCCACTAAGCAACACCTCGGGAACACGTTTATCCGCATACACCTCCGGGCGGGTGTAGTGCGGGCAGTCGAGCAGGCCATCCGTAAAGGAGTCCTCCTCGGCCGAGTCCGCATGACCTAGTGCACCAGGCAAGAGGCGCGTTACCGCATCGATCAGCACCATGGCCGGAAGCTCACCGCCGGACAGGACGTAATCGCCGATCGACCATTCTTCATCGACATGCGCCTCGATAAAGCGCTCGTCGATGCCTTCGTAGCGTCCGGCGATGAGGATCAGTGCCTCCTCCTTCGCCAGCTCGCGTACCGCTGACTGGGTCAGCTGACGACCTTGCGGCGAGAGGTAAATCACCTTCGCCTCGCCCCCCGCGGCCTGCTTCGCACCCTGCAAAGCATCCTCGAGCGGCTTGATCTTCATCACCATACCCGGACCGCCACCGAAAGGCCGATCATCCACCGTGTGGTGACGGTCTGTGGTGTAGCTCCGCGGATTCCAACAGGTCAGCTGCAACAGCCCCTGCTTCACCGCACGGCTAGTGATGCCGTATTCGCCGATGGCGGCAAACATCTCCGGGAACAACGTAATGACTTCGACGCGCAAGCTCGGCATGGCGTTCAGAAGTCCGCATCCCAGTCCACCCGCATCTCGCCGGCAGCCAGGTCGATCGACAGCACACATTGCCCGGTATAGGGCAGCAGGCGTTCGCGATCATCCAGACTGCCCGGGCTGGGCTTGACCACCATCACATCGTTGGCACCGGTCTCGAACAGGTGGTCGATCTTGCCGAGCAACTGCCCCGCCTGATCGATGACGCTGAGACCTTCCAACTGATACCAGTAGAACTCGCCTTCGCTCAGTTCCGGCAACTCGCTACGGGCCACGCAAATCTCGAAACCGGCGTAGCTACGCGCCACTTCGCGATCGTCGAGCCCCTTGAGCTTCGCTACCAGGACCTTGCCCTGCAGGCGGCCACTGGCCAATTCGACCCGCTTTACCTCGTTATCGCGCCTGAGCGTCCAACGACGGTAGTCGAGCACGTTATCCACGGGATCGGTAAAGGAGTACACCTTCACCTCCCCTCGCACGCCATGCACCGAAACGATCTTGCCGAGTACAACCAGATCCTCGGCAGGTGCCGGCGTCGTGCTCATAGGGAGTGCTTAGGCTGCGGCCTTAGCAGCTTCCTTCAGCAGCTGAGCAACACGCTCAGACGGCTGCGCGCCCTGGCTCAGCCAGTAGTTGGCACGCTCTTGATTCACGGACAGCTTCACTTCGGCACCCGAGGCAATCGGGTTGAAGAAGCCGATGCGCTCAACGAAGCGACCATCGCGCGCATTGCGGCTGTTGGTCACGGTCAGGTGGTAGAAGGGGCGCTTTTTGGAGCCGCCACGAGCAAGACGGATGGTTACCATTGAACTTCGTTCCTGTAGTCGGTGCTGCAAAACTGAAATGCACGCATAGGGCACTAGGCCCGAAAGGCCGCATATTCTAAGGATTATCCGGCTTTTTGCAAATCTCTTTTTGGGTCCGCCGGTCGCGGCCACGAGCAAGACCCCAGCCACGGGGCGCGAGACGCGCACCGCGCCCTCTACGCCACGCTTCGCGGAGGCGGGCCTGGGTCAAATCTTCGGCAGACCGCCGCCGGGGAACATGCCGCCCATCCCCCGCATCATCTTGGCCATGCCGCCCTTGGCGGTGAACTTCTTCATCATCTTCTGCATCTGCTTGTGCTGCTTGATCAGCCGGCCGATGTCCTGCACCTGGGTACCGGAACCCAGGGCGATGCGGCGCTTGCGCGACCCGCTGATGATCTCGGGGTCGCGACGCTCGGCAGGGGTCATGGAGTTGATGATCGCCTCCATCTGCTTGAACTGCTTTTCCGCTGCGCCCTGGGCATTGCCCATCTGCGCCAGGTTGACGCCCCCCATCTGCGGCAGCTTGTCCATCAGGCCGCCGAGACCGCCCATGTTCTTCATCTGCTGCAACTGGTCGCGGAAGTCTTCCAGGTCGAAACCCTTGCCCTTCTTCAGCTTCTTGGTGAGTTTCTCGGCCTTCTCGCGGTCGAGGGTCTGCTCGGCCTGCTCGATCAGGCTGAGCACGTCGCCCATGCCGAGGATGCGCGAGGCGATCCGCTCGGGGTGGAAGGGCTCGAGGGCCTCGCTCTTCTCGCCCATGCCGATGAACTTGATCGGCTTGCCGGTGACGTGGCGCACCGACAGGGCCGCACCGCCGCGGGCATCGCCATCGACCTTGGTCAGCACCACGCCGGTCAGCGGCAGCGCATCGGCGAAGGCCTTGGCGGTATTGGCGGCGTCCTGACCGGTCATGGCGTCGACCACGAACAGCGTTTCGGCAGGCTTGATCGCGCCGTGCAGGACCTGGATCTCGGCCATCATCTCGGCGTCGATGGCCAGACGACCGGCGGTATCGACTATCACCACGTCGATGAACTTGAGCTTGGCCTCGCGGATCGCCGCCTCGGCGATCGCCACCGGCTTCTGGCTGATGTCCGAGGGGAAGAAGGTCACGCCGATATGGGCGGCCAGGGTCTCCAGCTGCTTGATCGCCGCCGGGCGATAGACGTCCGCGGAGACCACCAGCACGCTCTTCTTCTTGCGTTCCTTGAGGAAGCGCGCCAGCTTGCCGACCGTGGTGGTCTTACCGGCGCCCTGCAGGCCCGCCATCAGCACCACCGCCGGCGGCGCGACACTCAGGGCGAGGTCCTCGTTGGCCGCGCCCATCAGCTCTTCCAGCTCGGCGCGGACGATCTTCACGAAGGCCTGGCCCGGCGTCAGGCTCTTCGACACCTCGGTGCCGACCGCCCGTTCCTTGACCTTGCCCACGAAGTCCTTGACCACCGGCAGCGCGACGTCGGCTTCGAGCAGGGCCATGCGCACTTCGCGCAGGGTGTCTTTGATGTTGTCCTCGGTCAGCTTGGCTTTGCCAGTGACGTTTCGCAGGGTCTGCGAGAGGCGGTCGGTAAGATTTTCGAACATGCGCGTTCCTTTCGGGTTCTTCTGAACCGAGGCTGAGCTTGCGGCAGGCGGCGGATTATAGCGAAGAGTCCGGGGCGCCGACACCGCCAGCGGTCTTTCGTGGGCCGCCGGTTGTATGCCACACTCAGCGCCTTTCGGGCCTGCCCAACAAGGACTTATGCACCCTCTGCTGCCCAGCCTCGCAGCCGCCTGCCTGTACGCCGGCGCCACTGCCTACCAGAGCCTTCGACTCACGCGGCGCGTCGCGCCGGACAAACGCCTGCTGGCCCTGCTCGGCGCGCTCGCCCTGCTCTTTCACGGCGCCAGCCTGTTCGCGCAGATGAGCCACAGCGCCGGCCTGGCCCTGGACTTCTTCAATGCCGCCAGCCTGATCGCCTTCGCGGTGATCCTGCTGAGCCTGCTGGCCTGCCTGCGCATGCCGGTGGAAAATCTGCTGCTGCTGCTCTTTCCCCTGGGATGCCTGACGGTATTGCTGGCGCAGCTGATGCCCAACGGTACCCTGCGACCGATCAACGAGGAACCGGGCATCCTCGCCCACATCCTGCTGTCGATCATCGCCTACGGCATCCTGACCATCGCCGTGTTTCAGTCCCTGCTGCTGTTGCTGCAGGACTACCAGCTCAAGCACAAGCACCCGTCCGGCCTGATCAAGAGCTTCCCGCCGCTGCAGACCATGGAAAGCCTGCTGTTCGGCTTCCTCTGGGCCGGCTGGATACTGCTCTCGCTGTCGCTGCTGTCCGGCGCGCTGTTTCTCGACGACCTGTTCGCCCAGCACCTGGCGCACAAGACCATCCTCTCCAGCTTCGCCTGGGTGGTGTTCGCCGTGCTGCTGTGGGGCCGCCATCAGCTCGGCTGGCGCGGCCACAAGGCCATCCGCTGGACCCTGGCGGGCTTCTGCCTGCTGATGCTGGCGTATTTCGGCAGCAAGCTGGTCCGCGAATTCATCCTGCATATCTAGGCCCTGCCCCGTGGACAACCTACACCCCGGCTTCCTGATCGGCCTGCTGGTCTTCCTGCTGGCCTGCTCGGCCTTCTTCTCCAGCTCGGAGACCGGCCTGCTCAGCCTCAACCGCTATCGCCTGCGCCACCTGGCCAAGGAGGGGCATCGCGGCGCCAAGCGGGTCAGCGACCTGCTCAGCCGCCCGGACCGCCTGCTCGGCACCATTCTGATCGGCAACAACTTCGTCAACATCCTCGCCTCGGCCATCGCCACCGTACTGGCCATCCAGCTGTGGGGCGAGGCCGGCATCGCCATCGCCACCATCGGCCTGACCGTGGCCCTGCTGATCTTCGGCGAGATCACCCCCAAGACCCTGGCCGCGCTGCACCCGGAACGGGTCGCCTACCCCTTCAGCCTGCCGCTGCTGCTGCTGCTCAAGCTGTTCTACCCCCTGGTGGTGCTGCTCAGCTGGATCAGCAACGGCCTGCTGCGATTGCTCGGCGTCGACCCGGCCAGCAAGAGCAGCGACAGCCTGACCACCGAGGAGCTGCGCAGCGTGGTGCGCGAGTCCGGCCACGAGCTGCCGAAGAACCGCCAGAGCATGCTGCTGGGCATCCTCGACCTGGAGAAGGTCACGGTGAACGACATCATGATCCCGCGCCACGAGGTGGTCGGCATCGACCTGGAAGACGACATCGAGACCATCATCGCCCAGCTGCGCACCACCCCGCACACCCGCCTGCCGGTGTTCCGCGAGGACATCAACCAGATCGAGGGCGTGGTGCACATGCGCCAGATCGCCCGCCTGCTGAGCCACGACCAGCTGGACAAGGAGGCCCTGCTCGGCGCCTGCAACGAGCCCTACTTCGTCCCGGAAAGCACGCCGCTGTCGACCCAGCTGTTCAACTTCCAGAAGCACAAGCGGCGCATCGGCATAGTGGTCGACGAATACGGCGATGTGATCGGCATCGTCACCCTGGAGGACATCCTCGAAGAGATAGTCGGCGACTTCAACAACCAGGACAGCCTGCGCAGCCCGGACATCCATCCCCAGGAAGACGGCACCCAGGTGATCGACGGCGCCGCCTATATCCGCGAGGTGAACAAGGCCCTCGACTGGCACCTGCCCTGCGACGGCCCCAAGACCCTCAACGGCCTGATCACCGAGGCCCTGGAAAGCATTCCCGACAGCGCCGTGTGCCTGAAGATCGGCCCCTATCGCCTGGAGATCCTGCAATCCTCGGAGAACCGGGTGAAGAGCGTGCGGGTCTGGCAGGTCAGCCAGCAGACCCAGCCGGAGCCGGCGCAGGAGTAAGGACCCCGGCCACCCCTTCGGCCCACAGGCGATAGCCCAGGGCGGACGGGTGATAGCCGTCCAGCGCCAGGTACTCGGCGGCAAAGGGCAGCGCCAGGGGACAGTAGACGGCCCCCGCCTGGTACGCCACCTCGCGCAGGCCCGCATCCAGCAGCGCGGCCCGCACGCCGAGCAACGTCCGCAGCAGCCAGGGCAAGGCGCGAAAGTGCTGCAAGGGCGGTACGCCAGTGAAGACCACTCGCGCACCGCCCGCGCCCAGGGTCTCCGCCATGTCGCCGAGGGCCCGCTGCCAGCGACGCAGCGAGGTCAAGGCCGTGCTGTCGTTGACCCCGAAGACCAGCAGCACCAGCTCCGGCGAATCGTCCAGCACCTGCGGCAGCAGGCGCTGCCGGGCCTCGGCGACGGTGATGCCGTTCTCGCCACAGGCCCGCCAGACCACCGGCCGCCCCTGGCGCTCGCACAGGGCCCGGGCCAGGCAACCGACCAGGGCCTGCTGCAGACAGCTGACACCGACCCCGACCACGGTCGACTCGCCGAGCACCAGCAGGCGCAAGGGCTTGCCCGGCAACTGCCCACCGGCCACCCCCTGCAGCGGTCCGGCCGCCGGCGCCAACCTCAGCGCCCGACGACGGGTATGCAACGCCAGCGGCAGAAGCAACGGCAGCGCCGGCATCAGCAGCAGCCACCAGCGCAACCCGCGCCAGCGACTCACAACTCGACGCTGACCGCCCGAGCCGTGCGCGCGGCCTTGTCGCGCGCCGCCTGCAGCGATTCGGCGCGGGCCAGGGCCACCCCCATGCGCCGCTGACCGCTAACCTGCGGCTTGCCGAACAGGCGCAAGGCGCTATCCGGCTCGGCCAAGGCCGCGTCGAGACGGGCGAATGCCACCTGCTGCGACTCGCCCTCGGCCAGCACCACCGCCGAAGCCGAGGGGCCCAACTGGCGGATCGTCGGAATCGGCAGGCCGAGGATGGCCCGCGCATGCAGGGCGAACTCGGACAGGTCCTGGGAAATCAGGGTGACCAGGCCGGTGTCGTGGGGGCGCGGGGATATCTCGCAGAACCACACCCGATCGCCCTTGACGAACAGCTCGACGCCGAACAGCCCACGCCCGCCCAGGGCCCCGGTCACCGCCAGGGCGATGCGCTCGGCTTCGGCCTGAGCGCCGGGACTCATCGGCTGAGGCTGCCAGGACTCCTGATAGTCGCCCCGGACCTGACGATGCCCGACCGGCGCACAGAAGGTGGTACCGCCGGCGTGGCGCACGGTGAGCAGGGCGATCTCGTAGTCGAAGTCGACGAAGCCCTCGACTATCACCCGCCCCTTGCCGGCACGACCGCCGGCCTGGGCATAGTCCCAGGCCGATTGCAGGTCATCGATGGACTTGAGCAGCGACTGGCCCTTGCCCGAGGAGCTCATGATCGGCTTGATCAGGCAGGGGAAGCCCAGGGCCTGCACCGCGGCACGGCACTGCTCGAAGGAATCGGCGAAGCGGTAGGGCGAGGTCGGCAGCCCCAGCTCCTCGGCCGCCAGGCGACGGATGCCCTCGCGGTTCATGGTCAGCTGGGCGGCGCGGGCGCTGGGGATCACGCAGTAGCCTTCGGCCTCCAGCTCCACCAGGGTGGCCGTGGCGATGGCCTCGATCTCCGGGACTATGTAGTGCGGACGCTCCAGCTCGATCACCGCCCGCAGCGCCGCGCCGTCGAGCATGTCCAGGACATGGCTGCGGTGCGCCACCTGCATGGCCGGGGCGTTGGCGTAACGATCCACGGCGATCACCTCGACACCGAAGCGCTGCAACTCGATCACCACTTCCTTGCCCAGCTCGCCAGCGCCGCACAGCAGCACACGGGTCGCGCTCGGCGACAGCGGGGTTCCGATACGGGACATAAGACTTCCTCGGGATAGTACGAATAAGAAAGGGGCTGCTGCGATGAACGGAAGGCGCCTAGAGCAGCACGCCCTTGGCCTCGGCGCGCGCATGGCAGCGCGCCAGAACCTGGCGCCGCTCGCCGTCATCCATCCGGCTCCAGCGAGTGATCTCGGCGACGTTACGCTGGCAGCCGATGCAGATATCCTCGTCGTCCAGCGCGCAGATGCTCACACAGGGCGAAGCGACCGGACGCTCTACGGGCCTCATGATTCCTGCTCGGCCAGCTCGCGGGCATAGCGCTGGGCGTTGTGCACATAGTGGGCGGCGCTGGCCTCGAGCATCTTCTTCTGCTCCTCGCTCAGGCTGCGAATCACCTTGCCCGGGGAGCCGACCACCAGGGAGCCGTCGGGGATCTCCTTGCCCTCGCCGATCAGGGTGTTGGCGCCGATGATGCAGTACTTGCCGATCCTGGCGCCGTTGAGCACCACGGCGTTGATGCCGATCAGGCTGTAATCGCCCACCGAGCAGCCATGCAGCATGGCCTTGTGGCCGATGGTCACGCCCTTGCCGATGGACAGCGGAAAGCCCATGTCGGTGTGCATCACCGTGCCGTCCTGGACGTTGCTCTGCTCGCCGATATGGATCGGCTCGTTGTCGCCGCGCAATACCGCGTTGAACCAGACGCTGGCACCGGCCTCCAGCTTGACCTTGCCGATCAGCGTGGCATTGGGCGCCACCCAGCTGTCCGGGTGAGCCTCGACCCGCACGGGTCCCAGGCGGTATTTCATGGACGGTTCCTCTGCTTGCGATTCAATTGAGCGCGATGTAGTGCGCGGGCGGCTGGTGCAGGGCGATTCCGGCGTCGTACAGCAGGTTGACCAGCTCCACCAGCATGATCGCCGTCAGCCCCCAGATCTTGTACTCGCCGTAGCGGTAGCTCGGCACGTACCAGCTCTGGCCGAGGTAATCGATGCGATGGGTCACCTCCCGCGGATCGTCGCGGAAGAACGCCAGCGGCACCGAGAACACCGAGGCGATCTCGCCGTCGTTCGCCCGGTACTCCACGTAGTCCGGCACCAACCCGACATAGGGCGTGACCTGGATGCCATGGCGCGACACCACCGAGCTGAGCGGCCCGATCACCTCCACCAGTCCCGGCGGCAGGCCGATCTCCTCCTCCGCCTCGCGCAACGCGGTGCGGATCAGGTCCACATCCTCCGGATCGCGCCGCCCGCCGGGGAAGGCCACCTCGCCACCGTGGGTGGACAGGCCGCTGGCGCGCAGGGTCAGCACCACCTCCGGCTCGTCGCTACGGGTGATAGGCACCAGCACCGCCGCCTCGGGGAAGCGGCGGTCGGTCTCCAGATGGCGCGGACTGTGACCGCGCACGCGGTGGAGTAGCTCATCCAGCATGGGCACTCTCGGGCTTGTTTTCCGCCCCGGATAATCGCATGAAAGCCGCGCGTCACCCAAGCCCACCGACTCCGGCCGCCCCGGATACCCGGCCCGCTTGCCGCCAGCCCCCGACGCGCGCCAAGATAGACCATGAGCCCGGAGGATTCGGCATGAAGTTCTGCAGCCAGTGCGGCAGCCCGGTCACCCAGCGCGTCCCCGCCGGCGACAACCGCCCGCGTTATGTCTGCGGTCACTGTCACACCATTCACTACCAGAACCCGCGCATCGTCGCCGGCTGCCTGCCGGTGTGGGGCGAACAGGTGCTGCTGTGCCGCCGCGCCATCGAACCGCGCCGCGGCTACTGGACCCTGCCCGCCGGCTTCATGGAGAACGGCGAGACCCTGGAACAGGCCGCAGCGCGGGAAACCGAGGAAGAGGCCTGCGCCCGGGTCCGCGACCTGAATCTCTACACCCTGTTCGACCTGCCGCACATCAATCAGGTGTACCTGTTCTTTCGCGCCGAACTGGTGGACCTGGACTTCGCCGTGGGCGAGGAGAGCCTGGAAGTACAGCTGTTCGATGAGAACGAGATCCCTTGGTCAGAGCTGGCTTTCCCGACCGTGGCCCGTACCCTAGAATGTTTCTTCGCCGACCGCCGGGAGCATGTCTACCCGGTTCGCAACGAGCCTCTGGAGGCCTTGCGCGCGCATTTCAGGAAACCCCTTTGACCGCGGATATCACCCCCATGCGCTGGCTGCTCGCCCTGCTCTGCCTGTCCCTGAACCTGACCGCCCAGGCCAGCACCACGACCACTCTGACCGGCCCCGGCGTGGACAAGGTGCTGGTGCTCAAGTCCGAGCGCCAGCTGCAGCTGCTCAGTCGCGGCCAGCCGCTCAAGTCCTACCGCATCTCCCTCGGCAAGCAGCCCAGCGGCGCCAAGCAGCGCGAGGGCGACCTGCGCACCCCGGAGGGGCTCTACTGGATCGACTGGCGCAAGACCAGCGAGAAGTACCAGCTGTCCCTGCACATCTCCTACCCCAACGCCCGCGACCTGGCCAAGGCCCGCGACCAGGGCGTACCGGCCGGCGGCATGATCATGATCCACGGCACGCCGCTGGACGAGGAATACCCGGAATGGTTCTTCCACACCCTGGACTGGACCGAGGGCTGCATCGCCATGAAGAACAGCGACATGCGCGAAGTGTGGGAGCTGGTCAAGGACGGCACGCTGATCGAGATTCGCCCCTGAACGGCGACTGGCGCCTACCGGCGCCTTTCTCGTTTTATATCCCCTAGAACTGCAGATCGGACAGGCGCCACACCTCGAACGCCGGGGTCTCGTAGGGGTGAGCCTGTTTCAGGGCCTTGACCGCCTGGTGGATCGACTCGTCGGCGACCACCAACTCGACCTTCCATTCCGCCACCTGCTCCACTTCGCCGACCTGACCGAGGTAAGGCCGACTGCCCTGTAGCGGGCGGAACTGGCCCTGGCCGAGCACCTGCCAGCAGCAGCTGTCATATTGACCGATGCGTCCGGCGTCTGCGGCGAACACCGCCTGCTTCACCTCGTGCAGATGGCTTTCCGGGACATAGAAACACAGCTTGTACATAAACAACCCTCAAGCCCAGCAAATACGGGCACTCCAGGCCTTTCGCGCTTGCTTTGCGTAGAAATATTGCGTAGAAACTCTGCGTAGAATCCGCCCGCAAAGTGATCTCATTATGCCAGCAAAGATCAAAGACCACCTCCAGCAACGCGGAACCACTTGGCATGTTCGACTAGATATTCCGGCGGACGTTCGCCAGGCCTTCGGGAATCGTCGCATCCTATCCAAGAGCCTGAAGACCGGAGACAAGCAGCTTGCCAAGGAGCTTGGCGCAAGACAGGTCGGACTATGGAAAGCTCAGTTCCGAGCCATCCGGGAGCAGAAGCTCACACAGGCCGAGAAGTGGCGAGAAGACTTAGCCGAGCACTCTAAAGCGCTAGCCACAAGCACAGACAACAGCCTGCTATCAGCCATCAAGCGCAAGCCGAACCCTAGCGACCCATTCTTTGCACTGTCCGAGACAGAACAGAATCAAAAGCTATCCGAGGTAACCGCTGAGCTTGCTAAAGCAATAGGGCTCCTCTTTAACGACGGGGCAACTAGCCTCCCCTCTGACTTGATGCCCAGCCTGGAAGCAGCCAAAAAAGGGGACAGCATTGGCTTTCTTAGCTCAGCACTTAGCACCCTTCCCACCGCCCAAGCTCAGATCATCTCTAGACAGTACAACCTGTCACCCACTGAGGCAGAGGAAGCCCTTTCGATAGCTGTAGACCCCCTCACCTACAAACCGAAATCGCCAATTTCAAAAGGCATGATCACGCGCTTCTCTGAATACCTCAGCACGCAGAACGACAACCAACGGACCCATTCCGTTTGCGTCAGCAAGATAGAAGCGTTCTCTGCCCATCTGACAGCAGAAGGACTCCCCCTCTCCTTCGACACCGTGGCTCAGTACCTAGACACGATCAGTGCCAAGCGCCAGACCCGCCAAGGTCATCTATGGGCACTACGCAAGCTGTGGAAGTGGGCTGTGAAATACGAACCAGCCTTTCGGGAGCAATTCTCAGGTCTAGCCAATCCGTTTGACGGACACGAGCACGCCAGAGTGGGGAAGGACGCCGGAGCAGGATGGATTCCGTTCACCCGCCAAGAAGCTGAGCATCTACACAATGCAGCCCTTACGAATAGCGACACCGACCTAGCCGACCTGATCATGTTCGCCTGCTATACAGGCTGCCGCATTGAGGAGCTAGGTCGCATTAGCGCCGCTACGACGATATTTTCCGAGGGTCAGCCCATAGGCTTTCGTGTTGACGACGCCAAGACTAAAGCAGGGGTTAGAGAGATACCGATTCACCCCGCCCTACTGCCCATCTATAGGCATCGTTTAGAGCACAGTACGGACGGTTATCTGTTTGCTGGAGGTAAGGCCAAGTCAGGTATCAGACTCAACGGACCCAGCCAGCGATTCACCAAGTTGAAAAAGCGTCTGAATTTCACAGAGCACCATGTTTTCCACAGCCTCAGAAAGACCACAGCTACTCAGTTACAGCAAGCAGGCGCCAGCCCGCTGGTGATTGTCGCAATTTTGGGCCACGAGGTCGGACACATCTCGTTCGACACTTATTCAGCCGGGGCCAGCTTTGAACAGAAGCAGGAGGGCATAGCCCTGCTTGAGTTCAGCTTCAAATGCCACTTCTAGCATGGTTTTAGACCCCTATTAAGCGTTTTCAGCATCTACCCTATACCTACCCCTAGGGGTAAGCCCCTACCCCTCTTTAAACGCCTTAAAACACAAGGAGTAAATTATTTACCCGCAGAAATGTAAAGTTGATTGACAAGAAATTGGATTTCTATATGATGCTCTGCCGCTTTTGAAAAGCTCACAGATCGCAATAGCGGTGTTTGTGACACCGCAATCTGTCTGACACACCGCAATCGAATATAAGAAATAAAGATCAAAAGAAAAAAAAACAGATTTCACTGACTGTTAGATTAAGGTAGCACTACCGTTCGTCGGATTGTTCCAATCTCGAAATTTATTAAATACGTCTGCAAGCCTTTAAATATCAGGGGTCCACTTTTTTAGTTACTGTTAGACTCTGAATTGTTTCAATATAAACCCCCAAAAGTATATACAAAACAAGAATAACATTGTATAATAATGTGTGCAGGGAGAGAATAAATTTTTCCTCTTTAGTTGGCTGTAGTCTCACTCTTCTTGCAACTGTAACCAACACCTCCCCTCTTGTTACCGTGTTCGATTCCTCTTCTTCTTGCTCGATCACGGTAGCCGTTAACTCACACTCTGGTCTTCCCTCTTCTTGTTCCAGAGCTTGAGTTAACTTAAAAAGTAAAGCCTTCGCTTTCTTCCCTGAACACATCCCATCTCCCTCCTCGTGTGGCGTGTGTTCGGGGTTTCTTTATCCCAAATTTTGAATTTCTTACACATAGCCCTTAATCAGAAGGAAGTATTTCTATGCCCGTAATTATTAAACCGTGTATGTGGTGCGGTCAGCCAATGTCCACAACGTACCAAAACAGAAAGCTCGATTCCTCCCGGTGTCATGTGGCCTACCATCGCTGGAGACAAAAAGCACTACCAGGACAAGGACCAGCAGCAGGCTTTAAATTTATTCAATCTGAGCTTGCCGAAGGTCGGCACCCAAACCCCAAACATCCAATACATCAAAATGAGGAATTACCAGATGCCCAGACCACGCACTAACACACCAGCCCCCTCAACACTAAGAGTTCGGCTATTCCGTGCCCGCACAGCTTTAAACCTAACATTTGAAGAGCTGCTATATAGGCTCAATACAGAAGAGCAGCTATTTACACTCTCTGATCAAATCGAACAACTGTTGATCGAAGCTGAAGCCAGCAACAACTGACACGCCCCTGCAATAGATCAAATAAAAACCCGCTTTTCCCTACGAAAAACACCCCTAAATCAAACGATCTACCATCACCCTATGCTACCCCACAGGGTATGCATTAAAACGCTTTAAACCCCCCTTATAGAGCCCAATACAGCACCAGCATGTAGCGCCCCCCTATTGCCATAAATCAGGAGTTATATAATGAGAGATACACTTTACATCGGAAGTGTTGAGTATAAACGCTGCACACTTCTCATTAATCTTGAGAATCTATTTTTCTTACAACGACAAGCACTGAAGTCCGGTCAATCGATAAGTGAGTTACTGAATACCATCATCCATGAACATAACAAGGAGAAGTCACAATGAATGAACACAACACAGAACGCTGTCGAATAGTCTTGTCGGTGGCAACAGCCGAAAAGATCAGACAACAGATGGCAGAGACTGGGAAGAGCTGGAATAAAACCATCGCTGCGATACTCGCTGACCACTTCGTTCATCAGGAGTTGCGAAAGCTTCTTAACGAAAAAGAGGGAAATTAAAATGCGAATTAAGCTAAACGATGCCAGCAGTGAAAAGCTCTTGCGAATTATGGAGCACTATAAGTTCACAAACACCAATCATTCGCTAAACGTCATCATCGGCAACCTGCATCAAGCCCTGTTTGAAAACAATCACAAAAACCCGATTAAAGAGGTAGATATTAATGCTGCGAAAGAGAACCTGCCACCACTGTAAAGAAAAATATGCCCCCAGCCGTAAAGACCAAAAGTTCTGTAATCCAGGCTGTAAACGAGAAAATCAAAATCAGAGGCAGCGAAAAGCTACAGTTAGGAAGGTAGCACGTAGAGTCTCCCGCCTCCGTCGCACTGGTTTTGGACTGTACTTGGTAAGAGAGGTTCGGAGAGCTGGCACCATTCAAGTATTGAGCAATCACACCGCCGACACGCTCTATGAGTTAGACCGACTTAGGACAGAATGCTTTATCTCTAACGGTGTATCCGTGGATGGAGAGCTAAATAAGTTTTATGAGCTGTCACACATCTGCCCTGTAAACTCCAAAGGATTGCTTGGTCTACTTCACCCTCACAACCTTGTGATTACAGAGAAGCAATACAACCGTGCTCGCGGAACAAGGTACTCAGGTGGCGGTAAGTTTATCTCTCGGCTTGAACTAAAATCTGAGTGGGCTGTAGATAATGATACCCCTGCAGCCAAAGTGTACGACAAGATTGAAAAATTCTTAGGACAAACTTTAAAAGATTACCTAACTGAACACGCCCCAAAACTTTCATATAAAGAGCGCCTTGTAAATAAGCTGGTTCGCCACTCCCTGCAAGAGCAAGAGTTTAAGACTAAAGAAGCTCGCAAGCAGTATGAGGACAAGCTACGCCGTTCTCTGCAACATATGCCAGTCGAACAGTTAGAACTAAGTGTCGCAGAGCGTGAGCTATCACTATCCTCCTTCAACAGAAGTCACACTCGCTACTTTCCGCTTATGATGGAAGAGGCAAAACGCTTTAAGTCTTATGGCGTAAAGATTGACGCATCTTTTGAAGCTTATGCTGAGTATTTACAGAGTGCTGAGGACGTATTTTTCGATACAAAAGAACGTCTACAAATCGAGTCTAACGATTGTCAGGAAAACGAATGGGCAGCACCAAGCCTTCAATACTGGTTCGGTCAACAGCTCTGCAAGATGCTCCACAAGGAGAAGCCAGACCTTACGTTCAACGGCAAACCTTACGCACAGTGCTTCACTCTCCCTGGCTTGGTAGAAGCTGGATGGACGCCTGAGCACAGGGTTGAGGAATGGAAGGTAGCTCAGTATGGGATGCCCCCAGTCCGTCCTAAGCCTGTCTATCAGCCCCCGCTGGTATTGGATGACTCACCGCTGCCGTGGGAAGTCGATGGCTACGTTTGTGACCACTCCTCGCTTCGCCCTGTTTTCTTTAAAACGGGTGAATGCCCGTTTTAAAGAAAGTATGTAGAGGGGTTAGTACTTACACATTTCCATCTCTTTAACCCCTCAATCTCCTCTACAGCCTTAGTCTCACTAAGGATACAGCAGATAGCACCTTGCAATATCTCTGACAGAACCACCCAAACAACAACCATTTAAACTAATTCACTCGCAAGAGTGTAATCAACGGACAACTATCGTCCAAACTAAACCAATAGAGGAAATACAAAATGAAAGAAGTAAAGCATGTCAAATCACCCATGATTTTCAATCAAGAAGAACTAGCCCAACGTAAAGAAGTCGTTAAAGACCGTTATATGTCTGGCTACTATCAATCATATCAGTACAGCCCCGGTAACTTTGTTTACCCTGCAACTGAGCTGCACAGCTTCACCAGCAACGAAGACCTTGTTGACTTCGCAATCGAAAAGGCTCTGCAAGGGCAGACCAGATTCAAACAGGAGCCAATGCAATCGGGTATTGGGTATTTCGCCATCCGAATCTACAAGCCTCAACACGAGATCGAGGCTGACCTTGAAGTCCTTTATCAGGAAGCAGAGGAAGCCTATAGAAAAGAGATTGAAGAACATAACGAAGCGATGAAAGCCCTGTTAGCAGAACAACTCCTAAACGCTGAGATTGCTAAAGAAGAGCGGAAAGAGCAAGAACGCCTAGCCAAGATGAAAGCCAAAGCAGAAGCCGAGGCACAAGAATATTACAACGCACTAATCAAGGAGCAAAACTAATGCAATACGATATTCAGAAATCCAAAAAAGCAGTAAGTGATCTAATCCTCAAGAAATACAATCCCGAGAAGTGGGAAGAGGAACAAGCCAAAAAGAAGAAAGAGCTTGATGACCTTCTTCTGTATGTAGAAGGAATCAAGGACGCTCTCGCTCTTCAAGAGAAAGAAGAAAGTGAAGGCATCCTATTTAAGTCGGATAGTTCTTCTTCTCGTGGCTTCAAGCCCAACAAGTAATAACACATACAGCCCCCTCGTGGGGCTGCTATCTAAGCTAACAACATAAGAGAAGAACAATATGCAGATTGCCAGCTATTATACGAGTATAGGCTTTAAGGTAGACCTACCATCAATGAAGAGGGTAGATAAACACCTTAAGCAGATGGAAGCCAAGATTGCCAAGCAAGCCCAACAATTCAAGAAGAGCATGTCGCTTTCTTTCAATGAAAAGAATATGCCCCTCTTAAAGTTTAAGAAGTTCCAATTCGATGAGCTGGCCTTACAGAAAGCCGCTCAAACCAGCCTTAATAGAACAAGCCGTCTTCTACGCTTACAGGTCAACAATTTTGAGATTGATCAGGGTAAGCTAAATCGCCAGATGCAAACTTCTGTACAACGCGCAGCTAACCAAGCCCGCGTCTACACAAAAACCTTCACAGGTAACAGTGGGGGTTTCGGCGTATATGACGCAGGTAAGCCTTCTGCTGCTCATCGTTATATGACTTCCACTCCCTACGCTAAGAATGCACACAGCCCTTTAGGCTCTGGTGCAATGGCTGGCCTTAGTGCAGGCTCAATGTTGTTAGGTGGTCCTGCATTAGCTGGTGCTGGTGCTGCCTTTGCTACGGTAGCGGGAACAAGAGCGCTTTATTCGGGCAACCAAGACGCAGTACAGGCAAGAAATTTGATTCAGAACGTAGTGGCTGACCCCACCCTATCTGAAAAAGAGAATGAAGTTCGTGGAAAAAACGCATTCAATTATCTATATGACGAATCAAACCGCTTAGGTTTAAATGCTAAGGATAATGCAGAGACTTACGCCAAGCTCATAGCCGGTTCTATGGCCAGTGGCTTTGACTTGAAGACAAGTCAGAAGATGTTTAGCCAGATGAGTGAACACAGCACAGTCCTGCACTTGAGTGGTGAGAACACAAAACGTCTTAGTGTCGCCCTGGCTCAAATCTTTGCTAAAGGTCAGGTACAAGCAGAAGAGTTAAAGGGTTAACATTGGCCCCCGTAGTCAGTAATGATTATGTGCAAACTTCTTTAATTCGGTGAACCTCTTACAACCTCACCACTTGTAAGAAAATACCGAGCAAGGGGGATCAGATATAAATTTATCTCTCTCCGTGTGTAACGACTATTCCGAAAGGAAGTAGGGTCAAGTGATCCGAAACGAGAAGAACCCCAATCAAGGGTTAAGATTTAGTCTCATCTGCATAGTGATATGCAGCAGTTCATAAGAGAACGGATAGTGATTAACGACCACTATTGAAGATTTTGCAAATTGGTGATGCCTCCCCCACCTTCCCCGCATTCGTAGCTAAAGCATGGGCAGAGCGTACCAAGAGTGGTGCTACTGGTGGCGAGGCTATGGGCGCTCTACTAAAGGCTATGGAGAAAGGCCAAGTAAAATCAGAAGTCATGTTGCGTGCCTTAGAACTCGCCTCTATCTCTGCTAAGCCGGGATTGGCCCTCAGTACACAAACATCTCAAGCAGAAGCAAACCGCATCGCTAACACCCGATCATTCGTAATGAATGAGGCCAGTATTCAGGGCGTAGAGGACGGATTCTATCGTGTGAACAAAGCCATCGGTGTGTTCGCTAAAGATTTAGCCCCACATGCTGAAAAAATGGCAGTGAGCTTTGCGCAATCGCTTGGTGCATTCGCAGACTTCAGCTTGGGTATTAGGGGTATTGCCAAGGGCGAAGCGGGAGCCAAGCAGAGTACATTAGACGCAGCTAAGAAGCTCCCTATAGGCTACCTGTCTCAAATGAACCCTGTTACCGGCTCATTCTATCTGGCCTACAAAGGTGCTCAAGCATTCGGGATTGGACAAAAGGACTATGGCTTCTCACAAGCCAACCCAAGCCCCATGATGCCCTCTAAGAAAGAGTGGGAACTACAAGCAAGCCAAGCCAAGGAAAAAGCCATCAGCTCGCTTATGCACAGCAGTAGTACAGTGAATAACAACACCGTGCAGGTAGAGCAGCCGATCCTGAATATTTATAGCCAAGCTACAGACGCTGAATCTCTGGCTCGCGACTTAGAACCGCACATCGACAAGATGTTTAATCGTAGTGCAGGCAATCTTATGGGCGCTGCCCTTCTCCAGTTTGGTCAGAAGGAATAGGGAATAGATTCTCTTATTGAGAAATATTAGCAACAACTCTTGAGGGGGTTAATTCTGGTGATTAACCTTCTCCCCATCCTGCTAAGCCCTCTATAACCCGCATATAACCTAACACAACATATTGTGGTGTTAAGCGTATTTATCACTATATATAGTTATATTATTACATTCACTGATCAAAAATGATCAATAAAAACAAGAGAGAACAGAATTATGCACACAGCGCTTCAATTCTTGAACACAGCCCTCATTGCCGCTTTGTTGTTTACAACTATCCACGCTCCTTCCCCTCAGCCATACATCGACCCGCTGCTGTTGTCAGAGCGTGTCAGTAATCGAGTGGTGGTAGAGATTCAGGATGCAGCATTTATCCAAGAGATAAACGTTCGCCTCACACGTCTGGAAGCTCGCATGGCTCAGGCTGAACGCAGCTTGGATTATGAGACTCGGATTGCCACAAGCATCAACAACCTCAACACCACCAACAACACCATCCACCCCTAAGAATAAGAAGAGAATCAATGACCTACTATTTCTGGCTACACGCTCGCCTCCTGCCCCACACAGACCTACAAGACTTCCTGTCCTACTGGCAACCGCTATCCCAGGACGTGCGAACAACCCACAACGGCTTCCAATCCATCCTGTTCAGTACAACGCGCCACCCCGGCGCCTTCTATGAGTGGTCTGAGTCAGTCAAATGGTATTCGCTGGGTTGGATGAATGAGGCGATGAAGCCCCCAGGCTCCCTTGGGTATGTCCACACCCTCGACAGCTTCAATGAGTTTGTCGCCACCTATGGCAGCTCAGACCAGAGGCTCTAATTGACACAATGCTATTTTGTTAACTAGAAAGGCCCCGTATTTGTTGACTACCAGCCGTTTTCCAGTATGCTCCTGCCTATCGGATTATTTTGTTAACTAGAAACACCAGTGTTTACGGGAGGTCAGCATGGAATTGGTTGAAGCGGTAAGGACGCAAGAGGAAGTGGCCAAGGTGGGTCACAAGCTCAAGCTGAACGCCAAGGGCAACACCCTGTATCAGGACATTTGGGATTTTGGTCTACAGGTAGCCTTGCGAATCACTGACCTCCTGACCATCACCATGCAGGAAGCCAGCACAGGCCGCGTCATCATCAAGGAAGGTAAGACGGGCAAGACTCGTAGCATCAAGCTCAATGAGAAGGCTCAGGCCATCGCTCAGCGCCGAAAGGCTAGCCACCCCCACCACACCTATCTGTTTGAGGTTGAGTCCAACAGAGCAAGCGGCAAGCCCGTTAGCCGCGTGGCTGTAGCAAAGGCTTTCAAGGCCGTGGGTGACGAGCTAGGGATTGCCCTAGGCACTCACTCAATGCGCAAAACCCGTGGTTGGGTGATGCACAGCAGCGGCGTATCCATCGAGGTCATCTGTAAGGTGCTGAACCACTCAAGCCCAGCGATCACCATGCATTATCTCGGTCTGACTCAGCATGACATTGACAACACATACGACCACTTCGTCATCTGATGGCCCCCATAGGGCGTTAGTTCTTCACCACGATAAAAAGAACTAGCAGCGCAATACAGATCACGAAGATGGCCATCCGACTGTTCGCTGCTGCCCTGTTCTTGTCGTCAGTAACCTGCCTGTAGGTATCCACATCGCTTAGGCCTTGCGCCTTGTAATTCATGATGTGGTTCATCTCGCCTTGTAGCCGGCTGTTATGGCTGCTGTTGCTAATCCCTACTAGAAGCCAGATCACAAGCCATAGACCACCTGTGATAATGCTGAGTATCAGGTGCAGGATGTGGTTGGTTTTCTTCTTTTGGCTTTCAAGGATAAATAGCTTTTCGTTCATGGGGGCGTCCCTGTCAGCGTGGCTACAAAGTGGCATCGCGCCACCTTCCTACAAGCTCCGTATAGCACAAGCACCCTCTCACCACCACGCAAGCAGGCGAAGGGCTGTTGTCCTACCCCCTACACCGCACTACCCCCACGATATTTTGATATTATCCAAATGCGAATTTTTCTCATTTATTGTGTGGGTTAAGCTGGTCCATCCTCGCGCTAAGGATTCTTGCCTCTCAGGACACCAGCCTCAGATACTTTCCAGTCAGCACACAGCCCCCCCACTGGTTTAGGGCTACGTCTGAAAATTGGGGCGGTGGGTAGGATGGTCTATCTTTTGGTTTCAACTAAGGAAGGAGCAGCAGAATGCAGGACAATTTGATGAAGATGGTCGATCAGGCACAGAAGGTAATAGACGTACTAGTGGCGGAAGGAAAAGAACCCCCGTTTTGGGCGACTCGTCAGAAGCAACTAGCCAAAGAGATGTTAGCGGCCAATGCCACTGGTGGTGACTATAGGTACAAGCTCAATGAGTTGCTTGTCTTGCAGGAGGAGTACAGGGAGCAGATCGACAAGGACACCTCATTCATCCTTGAACCATGAAATATTGCGTAGAGATATTGCGTAGAAACCAGACTGATAAATCTATACAAGCTATTGATTTATAAGAATTTTTTAAATAATGCATGGAAACACAGCTTGTACATCGAGATCTCCGCGACTGGGGCAAATCGAGAATAGCCGAACAGGACACCGCAGAATGATGGCACTTTGCCTTAGCCGTAATCCACGGCGTGCATCACAACTCGATGCTTTGACTGACGACCTGCCCAGACGTTCAGCCTAGTCGCCACGCCAGAAGCGCCGCCAGCGTGCGTGCCAACCACTGGCCGACGGACTGTGGCTGCCGTCGCAATAAGGCAGGCACCTCGACAGGCCGCAGCGGCACAGCAGTAGGAGCCGCTCGCGCAGAGGCTCGAGCCGCAAGCCTTCGGCACAGTCGGAGGGACAGTCGGGAAGCGCGGGCGAACGCCCGCAGCGGCACAGCAGCAAGGTATCGCCGGACGCGACCCGGCGCACCTCGGGTAACAGCGGCGCGGACTCACCGGGCATGGGTCCGCGCCTTCAGCCTCAGTCCACCCAGACCCGGGCGTTGCGGAACATGCGCAGCCAGCCGGCATCTTCCTGCCAGTCGTCCGGGCGCCAGGAGTTCTGCACGGCGCGGAACACCCGCTCCGGGTGCGGCATCATGATGGTCACCCGACCGTCGCGGCTGGTCAGGCCGGTGATCCCGCGCGGCGAACCGTTGGGGTTGGCCGGGTAGGTCTCGGTGACCTTGCCGTGGCTGTCGACGAAGCGCATGGCCACGCAGCCGGACAGGTCGGCCTCCAGCAGCGCCTCCTCGCTCTCGAACTCGGCATGGCCCTCGCCGTGGGCGATGGCGATCGGCATGCGCGAACCGGCCATGCCACGCAAGAAGATCGACGCCGACTCCTGCACCTGGACCATGGCCACACGCGCCTCGAACTGCTCGGAGCGGTTGCGCACGAAGTGCGGCCAGAACTCACTGCCGGGGATCAGCTCGTGCAGGTTCGACAGCATCTGACAGCCGTTGCACACGCCCAGGGCGAAACTGTCGCTGCGCGCGAAGAAGCCCTGGAAGGCATCGCGGGCGCGGCTGTTGAACAGGATCGACTTGGCCCAGCCCTCGCCGGCGCCGAGCACATCGCCATAGGAGAAGCCGCCGCAGGCGACCAGGCCCTTGAAGGCTTCGAGGTCGACGCGACCGGCGAGGATATCGCTCATGTGCACGTCGATGGCGTTGAAGCCGGCGCGATCGAAGGCCGCGGCCATCTCCACCTGGCCGTTGACCCCCTGCTCGCGCAGCACGGCGAGCTGCGGCCGCACGCCCTTCTTGATATAGGGCGCGGCGATGTCCTCGTTGACGTCGTAGCCGAGCTTGACGCTCAGGCCCGGGTTGTCCTCTTCGAGCAGGGCGTCGAACTCCTGGTCGGCGCACTGGGCGTTGTCGCGCAGACGCTGGATGCGATAGCTGGTCTCGGCCCACTGGCGCTGCAGCAGGCGCCGCTCGCCGGCGAACACCGTCTGCCCGGCGAAGCCGATGAGCACCTCGGCGTTGTTGACCGGCTGGCCGATCACCGCCACGCAGTCACCCAGGCCGGCGGCGCTGAACTGTGCCAGCACATCCGGCGTGGCGTCCTGGCGCACCTGGATCAGCGCGCCCAGCTCCTCGTTGAACAGCACCGCGGCCAGCTCCTCGCGACCATCGGCCAGGGCGTCGAGCTGCAGGTTGAGGCCGCAGTGGCCGGCGAAGGCCATCTCCAGGGCAGTGACCAGCAGGCCGCCGTCGGAGCGGTCGTGGTAGGCCAGCAGGTGGCCGTCGGCATTCAAGCCCTGGATCACCGCGAAGAAGGCCTTGAGGTCCTCGGCATCGTCGACGTCCGGCGCCTGGCGGCCGATCCGGCCGTGCACCTGGGCGAGGATCGAGGCGCCCATGCGGTTCTGCCCGCGGCCCAGGTCGATCAGGATCAGGTCGGTCTCGCCCTTGTCCATGCGCAGCTGCGGGGTCAGGGTCTGACGAATGTCGCCGACCGGGGCGAAGCCGGTGACGATCAGCGACAACGGCGCGGTGACGCTCTTGTCCTCGCCCGCGTCCTGCCAGCGGGTCTTCATCGACATCGAGTCCTTGCCCACCGGAATGGTGATGCCCAGCTCCGGGCACAGCTCCATGCCGACGGCCTTGACCGTGTCGTACAGGCGGGCGTCCTCGCCCGGGTGGCCGGCGGCGGCCATCCAGTTGGCCGACAGTTTGATGTCGGAAATCTTCTCGATGCGCGAGGCCGCCAGGTTGGTCAGGGTCTCGCCGATCGCCATGCGCCCGGAGGCCGGGGCGTCGAGCAGGGCCAGCGGGGTGCGCTCACCCATGGCCATGGCTTCGCCGGTGTAGACGTCGAAGCTGGTGGCGGTGACCGCGCAATCGGCCACCGGCACCTGCCAGGGCCCGACCATCTGGTCGCGGGCGACCAGGCCGGTGATGGTGCGGTCGCCGATGGTGATCAGGAAGCTCTTGCTGGCCACCGCCGGGTGGTGCAGCACGCGGCTGACGGCGTCCTCGAGGTCCAGGCCGCCGGCGTCGAAGTCGTCGCCCAGCTCGGCCTCGCGGTCGGCCGAACGGTGCATGCGCGGCGCCTTGCCGAGCAGCACGTTGAGCGGCATGTCCACCGCGTGGTTGCCGAAATGGCTGTCGGCGACGGTCAGGTGCGGCTCCTCGGTGGCCTCGCCGACTACCGCGAAGGGGCAGCGCTCGCGCTCGCAGATGGCCTTGAAGCGCTCGAAGTCGGCGGCGTCGACCGCCAGCACGTAGCGTTCCTGGGACTCGTTGCACCAGATTTCCAGCGGCGCCATGCCCGGCTCGTCGTTGGGCACGTTGCGCAGCTCGAAGCGGCCGCCGCGGCCGCCGTCGTTGACCAGCTCGGGGAAGGCGTTGGACAGGCCGCCGGCGCCGACGTCGTGGATGAAGGCGATGGGGTTCTGCTCGCCGAGCTGCCAGCAGCGGTCGATCACCTCCTGGCAACGGCGCTCCATCTCCGGGTTCTCGCGCTGCACCGAGGCGAAGTCGAGGTCGGCCGAGCTGGTGCCGGTGGCCATCGACGAGGCGGCGCCGCCGCCCAGGCCGATCAGCATGGCCGGGCCGCCGAGCACGATCAGTTTGGCGCCGACGCTGATCTCGCCCTTCTGCACGTGTTCGCCGCGAATATTGCCCATGCCGCCGGCCAGCATGATCGGCTTGTGGTAGCCGCGTACCTCTTCGCCGCGCGGCGTGGCGATCGCCTGTTCGAAGGTGCGGAAATAGCCGGTCAGCGCCGGGCGGCCGAATTCGTTGTTGAACGCGGCGCCGCCGAGCGGGCCCTCGATCATGATGTCCAGCGCGGTGACGATGCGCTCGGGCTTGCCGTAGGGCACCTCCCAGGGCTGCTCGAAGCCGGGGATCTGCAGGTTGGACACGGTGAAGCCGGTCAGGCCGGCCTTGGGCTTGGCGCCACGGCCGGTGGCGCCCTCGTCGCGGATCTCGCCGCCGGAGCCGGTGGAGGCCCCCGGGAAGGGCGCGATGGCGGTCGGGTGGTTGTGCGTCTCCACCTTCATGAGGATGTGTACCGGCTCCTCGACTGCGCCGTACTGGCGGGTCTCGGCGTCGGGGAAGAAGCGCCCGGCCTGGTGCCCGACGATGACCGCGGCGTTGTCCTTGTAGGCCGACAGCACCCCTTCGCTGTGCATCTGGTAGGTGTTCTTGATCATGCCGAACAGGGATTTTTCCTGGGCTTGGCCGTCGATGTCCCAGCTGGCATTGAAGATCTTGTGCCGGCAGTGCTCGGAGTTGGCCTGGGCGAACATCATCAGCTCGATGTCGTGGGGGTTGCGCCCCAGGTCCTGGAAGCTCTGCACCAGGTAGTCGATCTCGTCCTCGGCCAGGGCCAGGCCCAGTTCGACGTTGGCCTGCTCAAGGGCGGCGCGGCCACCGCCGAGCACGTCCACCGCGGTCAGCGGCTTGGGTGCGGCATGGCTGAACAACGCCGCGGCGCCTTCCAGGGTGTCCAGCACCAGCTGGGTCATGCGGTCGTGCAACAGGGCGGCGACCTGCTCGGACTCGGCGGCGCTCAGCTCGCCGGTCACGTAGTAGGCGATGCCCCGCTCCAGGCGCTGGATCTTCGCCAGGCCGCAGTTGTGGGCGATGTCGCTGGCCTTGCTCGACCAGGGCGAGATGGTGCCGAAACGCGGGATGGTCAGGAACAGCTGGCCGCTGGGCTCCTGCACCGGCACGCTCGGGCCGTATTTCAGCAGACGGGCCAGCACCCGCTCTTCGTCGGCATCGAGCACACCGGAGACGTCGGCAAAATGCGCGAACTCGGCGTACAGTCCGGTCACAGCGGGTACTTTGCCGGTCAGTTGCTCGAGCAATTTACCGTGGCGGAAAGCAGAAAGGGCGGGAGCGCCGCGCAGGATCAGCATCGGGGGACAGCCTCTGGGAAGGGGGTGTACTTTGAGGCCGTGCATTCTAGCCTAAAGCGGCGCACGGCGGCACCCGTAGCGCAGTCCGTACGCCGCCCGGCGTGCTAGCAGAGAAGGCCGATGCTGTCGAGATATGGCGCACAGGGTGCTTTGCGTATACTGCGCTAATGTTTGCCCAATCTGCGTTCCGCTCCCGCTGCGCCCGCTGGCTGTCAGCGATCGGAATCCTCCTGCTGCTCGGCGGCTGTGTCGAAGAACCCAGTACCCTCGAGCGCGTCCAGGCGGAGGGTGTGCTGCGCGTGATCACCCGCAACAGCCCGGCCACCTACTTCCAGGACCGCAACGGCGAGACCGGCTTCGAATACGAGCTGGTCAAGCGCCTGGCCGCCGACCTGGGCGTCGAGCTGCAGATCGAGACCGCCGACAACCTCGACCAGCTGTTCGCTCGCCTCGGCGAGGCCAAGGGGCCGGTGCTGGCCGCCGCCAGCCTGGTGGCAAGCGACGGACGGCGGCAGATCGCCCGCTTCTCCCAGCCTTACCTGCAGGTCACCCCGCAGGTCGTCTACCGCAACGGCCAACTGCGCCCGACCCGCCCCCAGGACCTGCTCGGCAAACGCATTCTGGTGCTCAAGGGCAGCAGCCACGCCGAGCAGTTGGCGGCACTCAAGATCGAACTCCCCGAGCTGCAGTACGAGGAGTCCGCCGAAGTGGAGGTGGTCGACTTGCTGCGCATGGTCGACGAAGGGCAGATCGACCTGACCCTGGTGGACTCCAACGAACTGGCGATGAACCAGGTGTATTTCCCCAACGTGCGCGTGGCCTTCGATTTCGGCGACACCCAGGGCCTGGGCTGGGCCGTCGCCCCCGGCGAGGACCGCAGCCTGCTCGAGGCGGTCGATGCGTTTCTCGCCCGCGCCCAGCAGAACGGCAGCCTCAAGCGCCTGACCGAGCGCTACTACGGCCATGTCGACGTCCTCGGCTACGTGGGGGCCTACACCTTCGCCAAGCACCTGCAGCAGCGCCTGCCCCTGTACGAGAAGCACTTTCGCGAGGCCGCCCGGATCCAGGGGGTGGACTGGCGCCTACTGGCCGCCATGGGCTACCAGGAATCCCTGTGGCAGCCGACCGCCACCTCCAAGACC
Source organism: Pseudomonas sp. MBLB4123 (assembly GCF_051904775.1). Classification (NCBI taxonomy): domain Bacteria; kingdom Pseudomonadati; phylum Pseudomonadota; class Gammaproteobacteria; order Pseudomonadales; family Pseudomonadaceae; genus Pseudomonas; species Pseudomonas sp. MBLB4123. The sequence continues at coordinate 54,169 of NZ_CP196711.1, read as the reverse complement.
GGCGTACGCGGCCTGATGATGCTGACGCTACGCACCGCCCAGGCCATGGGCGTATCCAATCGCCTCGACCCCAAGCAGAGCATCGACGGCGGCGCCAAGTACATCGTCCGGGTGAAGGAGCAGCTGCCGGCCAGCATAGTCGAGCCGGATCGCACCTGGTTCGCCCTGGCCGCCTACAACGTCGGCGCCGGCCACCTGGAGGACGCGCGCAAGCTCACCGAGGCCGAGGGCCTGGACCCCAACAAGTGGCTGGACGTGCAGAAGATCCTGCCGCGCCTGGCGCAAAAGCAGTGGTACAGCAAGACCCGCTACGGCTATGCCCGCGGCGGCGAGCCGGTGCACTTCGTGCGCAACATCCGCCGTTACTACGACATCCTCACCTGGGTCACCCAGCCGCAGCTGGAGGGCACCCAGGTGGCCGAATCCAGCCTGCACGTACCGGGCGTCAACAAGAACCCGCCGCGCGAGCAACTGCCGCCGCTCTGAGGCCTAACGGGCCCTGCGCGCCTTGAAGAAGGCGCTGAGCATCTCGCTGCACTCCTGTGCCAGTACCCCACCCTCGATCAGCACCCGGTGGTTGAGGAACCCCTGACTGAAGAACTCGCCGCGGCTGAGCGCCACTCCGGCCTTGGGCTCGGTGGCGCCGTACACCACCCGCTCGATCCGCCCGTGCACGATCAGCCCGGCGCACATGCTGCACGGCTCCAGGGTCACATACAGGATGCTGCCGGGCAGACGGTAGTTACCGACGGCCTTGGCCGCAGCCCGGATGGCCACCATCTCGGCATGGGCGCTGGGATCATGGGTGGAGATCGGGCAATTGAAGCCGCGACCGATGACGACGCCATCCTGCACCAGCACGGCGCCCACCGGCACCTCGCCCAAGGCGGCGCCGGCAGCCGCCTCGGCCAGGGCCTGACGCATGAAGTGCTCGTCGCGCGAGCGATCGATGATCCTGGGCTGACGCACGCTCAAGCCACCTCGATAGAGGCCATCAGACCGGTTTCCATATGGTCGATGACATGGCAATGGAACATCCACACCCCCGGATTATCGGCGACCAGGGCGATGCGCGCCCGCTCGTTCTTGCCCAGCAGGTAGGTGTCCGTGTAGTAGGGCTCGATGCGCTTGCGATTGGAGGCGAGCACCTTGAAGGTCATGCCGTGCAGGTGGATCGGGTGCTGGTACTGGGTCATGTTGCGCAACTCGAAGACATAGCTCTTGCCCAGCTGCAGCCGGGCAATGGGCCGATCGGCGCAGGTCTTGTCGTTGATATCCCAGGCCTGGCCGTTGATCTGCCAGAAGCTGGGTGCGGCACCCTGCTCCACCCCCACCGACACCGCGCCGACCCACTCGAAGTTGAAACGCAGGGTTTCGGCGGCGGTCAGGTCCGGTTCGGCGATGGGGTTGGCCGGCAGGGCCGGCGGCCAGTCGCCCGGCGCCTCGGCAGAGGCCGCCGCACGCAAGGTGGCCAGGCGCAGCGGACCGTTGCGCAGAGACAACTCGGCGCCCGCCGCCGGCACCCTGAGCCCCAGCTCTATGCGCATCCCCGGCCCCAGCCAGTAACCTTTCCCCAGCGGCCGCGGCGTCACCGGATTGCCATCCAGAGCATAGATACGCGCCTCGACGCCCGGCAGATTGAGGCGATAGGTCAGGGTATTGTCCAGGTTGATCAGACGCAGGCGCACCACCTGCCCGGCCGGCAGCTCCAGGGTCGGCGCGTGCACGCCATTGACCGTGCTCAGGGTGCCCGGCGTACCGCCGCGTGCCGCCTCCCGCGGCACGCTGAAGGCGGTGAAGGCACCCTGGCCGTCGACATGCCAGCTCTTCAGGCTGAGCGTGCGCTCGTGAGCGAAACCGCTCGGCTCGCGCTCCTCGACGATCAACGGACCGACCAGGCCGCGCCCCAGCTGTTCGCTGCTGGCGGTATGCGGGTGGTACCAGAAGCTGCCGGCGTCCGGCGTCCTGAACCGGTAGTCGAAGTATTCGCCCGGCAGCACCGGCAACTGCGAGACATAGGGCACGCCGTCCATCTCCAGCGGCAAGCGGATGCCGTGCCAATGGATGGTGGTCGGTACCTCGAGGCGGTTGATGAAGCGCACCCGCAGCCATTCGCCCTGCTTGGCGCGAATATCCAGCCCCGGCGCCTGGCCGCCGTAAGCCCAGGCCGGGGTCGGGTGCCCCGGCACCAGCTCCACGTCCAGCGGCGCGGCGATCAACTCGTAGTCGTATTCGGCCGGGACCCGCGGCCGCCCCAACCAATAGCGCACGCCGCCGGCACCGAGGCCTGCGACGCCGAGGCCGGCCAGGCCGGCGAGAATCTGTCTGCGGCTAAATGCCATATTCGCTTCCCTAACCCGGACGAGCGCCGGGACAGCATCGCCCCGATCGGGTCAGGGCCATCTATTGCAATATTTTCTCATTTAAACGACGGCACCGGCGACCCGCATGAGCGGGGCCGAATGCCGCAGCGGCGCGCAGATGCGATAAGGGCAGCCTCGGCTGCCCTTATCGCTCAGATCACTCCCACTCGATGGTGGCAGGCGGCTTGCTCGACACGTCGTAGGTGACGCGGGAGATGCCTTCGATCTCGTTGATGATGCGGTTGGAGACCTTCTCCAGCAGCTCGTAGGGCAGGTGTGCCCAGCGTGCGGTCATGAAGTCGACGGTTTCCACCGCCCGCAGGGCCACGACCCAGGCGTAGCGGCGGCCGTCGCCGACCACGCCGACCGACTTGACCGGCTGGAACACCACGAAGGCCTGGCTGGTCTTGTGGTACCAGTCGAAGTTGCGCAGCTCCTCGATGAAGATGTGGTCGGCGCGACGCAGCAGGTCGGCGTACTCCTTCTTCACCTCGCCGAGGATGCGCACGCCCAGACCGGGGCCCGGGAACGGGTGGCGGTAGACCATGTCGTAGGGCAGTCCCAGCTCCAGGCCGATCTTGCGCACCTCGTCCTTGAACAGCTCGCGCAGCGGCTCGACCAGCTTGAGGTTCATCTCCTCCGGCAGGCCGCCGACGTTGTGGTGGCTCTTGATCACGTGGGCCTTGCCGGTCTTGGCGCCGGCCGACTCGATCACGTCCGGGTAGATGGTGCCCTGGGCGAGGAACTTGATGTCGTGCAGCTTGCTGGCCTCGGCATCGAACACGTCGATGAAGGTGCGGCCGATGATCTTGCGCTTCTTCTCCGGGTCGGCCTCGCCGGCCAGGTTGCCGAGGAACTGCGCCTCGGCGTTGGCGCGGATCACCTTGACCCCCATGTTCTCGGCGAACATGGCCATCACCTGCTCACCCTCGTGCAGGCGCAGCAGGCCGTTGTCGACAAACACGCAGGTCAGCTGATCGCCGATGGCACGGTGCAGCAGGGCCGCGACCACCGAAGAGTCGACACCGCCGGACAGGCCCAGCAGCACGTTGGCGCTGCCGACCTGGGCGCGCACCTGGGCAATGGCGTCCTCGACGATGTTCGACGGCGTCCACAGCGCCGCGCAGCCGCAGATTTCCAGGGCGAAGCGCGAGAGGATGCGACCGCCCTGCTTGGTGTGGGTCACTTCCGGGTGGAACTGCACGCCGTAGTAACGACGCTCGTCGTCGGACATCGCGGCGATCGGGCAGCTCGGGGTGCTGGCGAGGATGTGGAAGCCCTGCGGCAAGGCGGTGACCTTGTCGCCGTGGCTCATCCACACGTCCAGGCCGAACACGCCGTCGTCGTCGACATGGTCTTCGATGCCGTCGAGCAGACGGCCCTTGCCGACCACGTCGACGCGGGCGTAGCCGAATTCACGCAGATCCGAACCCTGCACCTTGCCGCCGAGCTGCTCGGCCATGGTCTGCATGCCGTAGCAGATGCCCAGCAGCGGTACGCCGAGATCGAACACCGCCTGCGGCGCCCGCGGGCTGTCGGCCGCATGCACCGACTCCGGGCCGCCGGCGAGGATGATGCCGCGCGGGGCGAAGGCGCGGATGTCCTCGTCGCTCATGTCGAAGGGGTGCAACTCGCAATACACGCCGATCTCGCGCACGCGACGGGCGATCAGCTGGGTGTACTGGGAACCGAAATCCAGGATCAGGATGCGGTGGGCGTGAATATCAGGATGGGCCATGGCCGTCTCTCGTAGCGGAATTCACAAATGACACGGGGCTGGTAACCAGCCCCGTGCGTAGGGTGGAAGACGCATGGCGCGCCTGTCCACCTGCGCGATGGTGGATAAGGCCAGGCCGTCATCCACCCTACAGCGAATCAACCGACCCGGTAGTTCGGGGCTTCCTTGGTGATCTGTACGTCGTGCACATGGGACTCGGCCATGCCGGCGCCGGTGATGCGCACGAACTCCGGCTTGGTGCGCATCTCTTCGATGCTGGCGCAGCCGGTGTAGCCCATGGAGGCGCGCAGGCCGCCCATCAGCTGGTGGACGATGGCCGCCATGGCGCCCTTGTAGGGCACGCGGCCTTCGATGCCCTCGGGCACCAGTTTCTCGGCACCGGCGGAGGAGTCCTGGAAGTAGCGGTCCGAGGAACCCTGGGCCTGGGCCATGGCGCCCAGCGAGCCCATGCCGCGGTAGGCCTTGTAGGAGCGCCCCTGGAACAGCTCGACCTCGCCCGGCGCCTCTTCGGTGCCGGCCAGCATGGAGCCGATCATCACCGCCGAGGCACCGGCGACTATGGCCTTGGACAGGTCGCCGGAGAAGCGGATGCCGCCATCGGCGACCAGCGGTACGCCGCTGCCGGCCAGGGCGGCGGCGACGTTGGCCACCGCACTGATCTGCGGCACGCCGACGCCGGCGACGATGCGCGTGGTGCAGATCGAGCCCGGCCCGATGCCGACCTTGACGCCGTCGGCGCCGGCCTCGACCAGGGCCTTGGCAGCGTCGCCGGTGGCGATGTTGCCGCCGATCACCTGGACCTCGGGGAAGTTCTGCTTGACCCAGCGCACGCGATCGATCACGCCCTTGGAGTGGCCGTGGGCGGTGTCGACGATGATCACGTCGACGCCGGCGGCGGCCAGCGCGGCGACCCGGTCACCGGTGTCGGCGCCGGTGCCGACCGCGGCGCCGACGCGCAGGCGCCCCTGGTCGTCCTTGCTGGCCAGCGGGTAGGCCTTGGCCTTCTCGATGTCCTTGACGGTCATCATGCCCTTGAGGGCGAAGGCGTCGTCGACGATCAGCACCTTCTCGATGCGGTGCTTGTGCAGCAGCTCGCGCACGGTTTCCTTGTCGGCGCCTTCCTTGACCGTGACCAGGCGCTCCTTGGGCGTCATCACCTCGCGCACCAGGGCGTCCAGGCGGTTCTCGAAGCGCACGTCGCGGGAGGTGACGATGCCGACCAGGTCGCCGTTGGACAGCACCGGCACGCCGGAGATGTTGTTCTGCCGGGTCAGTTCGAACAGGTCGCGGACGGTCGCGTCGGCCTCGATGGTGATCGGGTCCTTGACCACGCCGGCCTCGAACTTCTTGACCTTGCGCACCTCGGCAGCCTGCTGCTCGATGGTCATGTTCTTGTGGATGATGCCGATGCCGCCTTCCTGGGCCATGGCGATGGCCAGGCGCGCCTCGGTGACGGTGTCCATGGCGGCGGACAGCAGGGGGATATTCAGCTCGATGCCACGGGTCAGGCGAGTCTTGAGGCTGACATCCTTCGGCAGAACTTCGGAATAACCAGGAATAAGTAGAACGTCGTCGAAGGTAAGGGCTTCTTGACTGATACGCAGCATGGCGGGGGCTCCCAGACGGGAAAATTGGAAGCGCGCCATTATACCCAGGCTCCCCCGCCCACTCAATGCAAAGAATCGCTCAGCCACGCGGTTCGTCGAGAGACTGGCGGATAACGTCGCCAATCTGACTCACAAGTCAACCTGTATCAGCGAGACCGGATAACCCAGGCGCGCGGCGAACTCGTCGAGAAAGTCCCGGCGAAAGCCCGCCGCGCCCCAGTTGTTGAAGACGAAGCCCAGGTTGGAGAAGGCGCAGGGCAGCAGGAACAGGAAGCCGTTGATGTCGTCCTCGAAGCCGCACTCGGGACAGGCGAAGTTATCGGTGTGCCCCGGCATCCACGCCTCCAGGCTGTCGAACAGCGCCTCGCCGACCTCCTGGCGGCACTCGGGGCAGCCGGCCTCCTCGAGAAAGTCCCGGGTGGGGGTGTAGATGCAGCGCTTGCCGATGACCTCCAGGCCGTTGCTCGGCCGGGCGAAGGGCAGCAGCTGCGGGTGCTCGACCACCCGCCGCGCACCGGGGGCGATGGCGTGGGCCATGCGGTTGCCCAGGCCGCCGCAGGTGCTCAGGCGCTCCTCGACCACGTTCTGCTGCACCAGCCAGCGCAGCGTCGCCCGGGCCCGCGCCTCGTGCCCGGGAAAGCTGGAGATCCGTGGCACCACAATGCTCTGCTGCTCGGCCATGCGCCGCCCCGCCCAGAAGGAAAAGCCGCGCAGCTTACCGACGACGGCGGCGAGGTCAAGGCCGCCGGCCTATGGTCGGCCGGGCAAAGCCTTTATCATGCCGGCCATGATCACAGACCCCTTCCAGCGCCTGGGCCTCGACCGCGAGGTGCTCAGCGTCAGCCAGCTCAACAACCGCGCCCGCCGACTGCTGGAGGACGTGTTCGCCAGCGTCTGGGTCGAGGGCGAGATTTCCAACCTGGCCAAGCCGGCCTCCGGGCACCTCTATTTCACCCTCAAGGACAGCCAGGCCCAGGTGCGCTGCGCGCTGTTCCGGCAGAACGCCGCGCGGGTGCGCCAGGCCCTGCGCGACGGCCTGGCGGTCAAGGTGCGCGGCAGGGTCTCGCTGTTCGAGGGCCGCGGCGACTACCAGCTGATCGTCGATGCGCTCGAGCCGGCCGGCGACGGCGCCCTGCGCCTGGCCTTCGAGGCGCTCAAGGAGAAACTGGCCGCCGAGGGCCTGTTCGCCGCCGAACGCAAGCGCGCCCTGCCCGCCCATCCGCGGCGCATCGGCATCGTCAGCTCGCCCACCGGCGCGGTGATTCGGGACATCGTCAGTGTATTCCGGCGCCGCGCGCCCCTGGTCGAACTGTGCCTGGTACCCACGGCCGTGCAGGGCCGCGAGGCCACCGGCCAGATCGTCCGCGCCCTGCAACTGGCCGACCGCGCCGGTTTCGATGCGCTGATCCTGGCCCGTGGCGGCGGCTCCCTGGAAGACCTCTGGTGCTTCAACGAGGAAGTCGTGGCCCGCGCCATCGCCGCCAGCCAGACGCCCATCGTCAGCGCCGTGGGCCACGAGACCGACGTCTCGATCAGCGACTTCGTCGCCGACGTGCGCGCCCCGACCCCCTCGGCCGCCGCCGAACTGCTGGCCCCGGACTCGAGCGAACTGGTGCAGCGCCTCAACAGCCTGCAGCGCCGCCTGCAGCTGTACATCCAGGGCCGCCTGGCCCGCGAACACATGCGCCTGGACGGCCTGCGCCGGCGTATGCGCCACCCCGGCGAGCGCCTGCGCCAGCAGGCGCAACGTCTGGACGACCTGGAGATGCGCCTGCAGCGCGCGGTCGAGCGCCGCCTCAATGATCGCCGCGAGCGCCTGGCCCGCCTGCACACCCACCTGGCCGGCCAGCACCCGGAGCGCGCCTTGCAGCTGCTGCGCCAGCGCCTGGCCAGCCTCGCCGAGCGCCTGCCGCGGGCCATGCGCGAGGGGCTCAAGGAACGCCGCCTGCAGCTGCACAGCCAGGTGCAGACGCTCAACGTGGTCAGCCCGCTGGCGACACTGGGCCGCGGCTACAGCATCCTCCTCGACGAACACGGCCGGGCCATCCGCCGGGCCGGCGACACCCACCCGGGCCAGCGCCTCAAGGCCCGCCTGGGCGAGGGCGAGCTGGACGTACGGGTCGAGGACAACCATGTGCAGCCGGCGACCCTGTCGCTGCTGGATTGATGATCGAGCCGGTAGACGGATAAAGCCCCATCCACCCTACTTCGGGAAAGAACCATGCGCCTCATCCCCCTCCTTATTGCCCTCCTGCTCGCCCTGCCCGCCCAGGCCGAGGGGTTCATCACCCGCCTGCTGAACAAGCCCGTGCCGGGCGGGGTCGCCGTGGTCGATCTCGGCCCGGCCACCACGGCGCCACGCGCCACCTACCAGGGCAAGCCGCTGCTGGTGATCCACGAGGACGGCCAGCGCTGGATCGCCATCGTCGGCCTGCCGCTGAGCGTCCGCCCCGGCAGCCAGCAGATCGAGGTCGACGGCCAGCGCCGCCTGAGCTTCCAGGTCGACAACCGCCACTACGCCGAGCAACGCATCACCCTGAAGAATCAGCAGCAGGTCACCCCCAACCCGGCCAACCTCAAGCGCATCGAGCACGAGCTGGCCGAACAGACCCGCGCCTACCGCCAGTTCAGCCCGCGCCAGCCGAGCAACCTGCTGTTCGACCGACCGGTGGACGGGCCGTTGTCCAGCCCCTTCGGCCTGCGCCGCTTCTTCAACGGCGAAGAGCGCAATCCGCATTCGGGCCTGGATTTCGCCGCCGCGCGCGGCACCCCGGTCAGGGCGCCGGCGGCCGGCCGGGTGATCCTGCTCGGCGACTATTTCTTCAACGGCAAGACGGTGTTCGTCGACCACGGCCAGGGCCTGATCAGCATGTTCTGCCACCTCTCGGCCATCGACGTGAAGCTGGGCGACGAACTCCCCCGCGGCGCCGTGCTGGGCAAGGTCGGCGCCACCGGCCGGGCCACCGGGCCGCATCTGCACTGGAATGTCAGCCTCAACGATGCGCGCATCGACCCGGCAATCTTTATCGGCGCCTTCAAGCCCTAAAACGAGAGGGGCAGGGCCTCGAAGCGCGCTCAAGTCTCACCCGCCTCGACCTCCGGCATCCTCTCCAGCCGGTAGATCCCATCGATCAGGCAGTAGGCCGGGGTGCCCGCGGAGTCGATCGACACGATCCTGTCCAGAGCGGTCAGGGCGCCGACCGTGGTGCTGTAGCCGATGGGGTTGCTGAAGCTCAGGTTATGGCAGGGGTAGGCGAACTCGACCAGATAGGAGCGGCCCGGCCCGGTGCCGAGCACCATATGGCGCTTGTCGAGATACTGCCAGCCGTCGATATCGCCCCGCCAGACCGACTCGACCGCTTCCCCCTGGCGCCAGCCGAGCAGAGCCAGGCGCGCCTCCAGCGGCAGGCTCTCATCCCACCGCATCTGCTGGGCGCACGCCGTGAGCAGCAGAACCCCGAGAAGCACGCTGAATCCCCATGGCGTGTGCATAGCGCGCCTCCTCACCGGCCGGCCGAAGGGATCGAGCGACCAGAGGCGGCGTCCCGACACGCAACGAAAGAAAACCGCGCAGGTAAATGGGCAGTCGGTTTGCTAAGGTGCGCCCTCATCGCCTTTTGGTGCCCTCACAAGCACTAGCCTACTCCCGATTCGGGGCGCCAGAAATACGCGACCAGCCCACGAAACGCGCGAGGACCGCCATGACAGATCACTACGCCACCGCCCTCGAGTGGCTGGAACGTTACCCCGAGCTGTACAGCCTGATCGGCCTGGGCCTGTTGCTGCTGAGCGCCTGGCTGGGTAACTGGCTGGTCAAGCGCATACTGGTGCGCGCCCTGTGCCGCCTGATCGACGCCACCGCCCTGGGGCGTAATGCCCAGCACCTCGACAACGAACTGATCAAGCGCCTGGCCAATATAGTGCCGGCACTGATCATCTCCGCCGGTATCGGCCTGGTACCCCACCTGCCCGCTGCCGTGGGCACGGTGGTGGTCAACGTCAGCAGCGCCTTCATCGTGCTGACCGTCGCGCTGGCCTTGAGCACCCTGCTGGACATCGCCAACACGCTCTACAACCTGCGCCGCGACGCCCATCTACGGCCGATCAAGGGCTACCTGCAGGTACTGAAGATCGCCCTGTTCGCCGTCGCGGCGATCCTGATGGTCGCCACCCTGATCGACCGCTCGCCGCTGATCCTGCTGTCCGGCCTCGGCGCCATGGCCGCGGTGCTCATGCTGATTTTCCAGGACACCCTGCTGTCGCTGGTGGCCAGCGTGCAGATCACCTCCAGCGACATCATCCGCGTCGGGGACTGGGTGGAGATGCCGCAGCTGAACGCCGATGGCGACGTGATCGACATCGCCCTGCACACGGTCAAGGTGCAGAACTGGGACAAGACCATCTCGACCATCCCGACCCGACGCTTCATCACCGACCCGTTCAAGAACTGGCGCGGCATGCAGGAGTGCGGCGGCCGACGCATCATGCGCAACCTGTACCTGGATCAGACCAGCATCGCCTTCCTCGAGCCGGAGCAGATCGAGCGTCTGGGACGTTTCCGCCTGCTCGGCGACTACTTGCAGCACAAGCAGAGCGAGCTACGCAGCTGGAACAGCGCCCTGGCCGAGGCCGGCGAGGAGCCGGCCAACACCCGCCGCCTGACCAACCTCGGCACCTTCCGCGCCTACGTCGAGCACTACCTGCGCCAGCACCCCGACATCCACCAGCAGATGACCCAGCTGGTGCGCCAGCTCAGCCCGACCGCCGACGGCCTGCCGCTGCAGCTCTACTGCTTCACCAACACCACGGCCTGGGGCCGCTACGAAAGCATCCAGGCCGACATCTTCGACCACCTGCTGGCGTTGCTGCCGGAGTTCGGCCTGCGCGTGTTCCAGCATCCCAGCGGGGTGGACATGCGCGAGCTGGGACGCAGCGCTGCACCCGCGACGCGGCCCTAACGAACACTGGCCGACACGAAGGTCAGCAGAGGCGCTGAATCAGCTCGGCGAGCAGCTTGACGCCCGGGCGGATGCGCTCGGTGGCAATCGAGGAATAGCCGAGGCGGAAGTAGTTGAGCGGCGGGTTGTCGCCGCAGAAATGGATATCGCCCGGCTCGATGAGGATGCCCTGGGCCGCGGCCTCCTTCTGCAGCTGCCGCGCATCCAGGCCGGCCGGCCCCTGGACCCAGTAGCAGGAGCCGCCGAAGCTCGGTTCCTGGGACGACTCCGGCAGATACTCGTGCAGGGCCTCGCCCATCTGCTCGTGGCGCTCCTGGTAGGCGCGCATCAGGCTCATGATCAGGGCGTCGTGGTAGCCGCGCTCGAGGAACAGCGCCACCGAGCGCTGGTTGTTCGCCGCCGGATGCCGCACCATCAGCCGGCGCAACGCCCGCGCCTCGCGGATCAGCGCCTCCGGGCCGACCAGATAGCCGACCCGCAGGCCCGGCGCCAGGGTCTTCGACAGGCTGCCGACGTAGAGCACCCGGTCGTTGCTGTCCAGGCTCTTGAGCGCCGGGATCGGGTTGGCCTTGAAGTTGGTCTCGCTCTCGTAGTCGTCCTCGATGATCAGGAAGTCGTGCTGGTTGGCCCGGCGCAACAGTTCGTAGCGGCGCTCCAGCGGCATGGTCACGGTGGTCGGGCACTGGTGGCTGGGGGTGGTGTAGATCAGGTCGCAGGCGTTCAGCGCGTCGCTGAGCACCAGGCCGTGCTGATCCACCGCCAGCGGCTGGAGCCGCGAGGGGTTGAGCGCGGCGATGTTGCGGATGTCCATGTAGCCCGGATCTTCGATGCCCATCAGGCTGTCGGGGCGCAGCAGCAGGCGCGCCAGCATGTACAGGGCATGCTGGGCGCCGACCGTGACCAGGATCTGCTCGGGCGAGGCCCAGACCCCGCGCCGCGGCAGCAGGCGGGTCCTGATCTGCTCCATCAGCAGCGGATCGTCGTTGTCGAAGCGGTCCGAGGCCCAATCGCGGATCGCCGGGATGCTCACCGCATCGCGGCAGCATTCGCGCCAGTTGGCCGTGGGAAACAGGGCCGGGTCGAACTGGCCGTAGATGAAGGGGTACTGGTACTTCTGCCAGTCCCGCGGCTTGCTCATGTTGCGCTGCTGCGAGGGCTGCACCACCAGGCGCCGCGACCAGTCCGGCGCGCTGCCCTCGGCGGCATCCGTCGCCGTCGCCGTCGCCGGGGTCTCCACCTTGCGCGCGAGGATGTCCGGGTTGACGTAGTAGCCGCTGCGCTCGCGGGCCAGCAGGTAGCCGTCGTCGAGCAGGTGCTCGTAGGCCAGCACCACGGTATTGCGGGCGATGCTCAGCTGCTTGGCCAGCTTGCGGCTGGAGGGCAGCGCCGTATCCAGCGGGATATTGCCGTTGAGGATGGCCTGGGCGATCTGCTCGCGCAGCTGCTGCTGCAGACTGGTGGCTTTTGCGGCTGACAGGTGGAACAGCTGGAACATGGATGGCCTCGGCTGAAAGGACGACGAACGTTGGCCCACCCTAGCGCGGCCAACGCCTTCACAATGCGCGGACTGTCGCGTGCGCGACACCTGCGCCGCAGACTAGCAACAACAGCCTGGGTAAGACCATCGGCAACGCGCGCCCCGGTTCACCCGGACACGGCAAAAGCCGGGCCGCCCACCTGGGGTGGGGAGCCCGGCTGCGCACCCGCGGCCCGCTATCAGGCGTTGGGCGCCAGGCGGCCGAAGGCGCTGTCCAGGGCGGCGATGATGGTGTCCAGCTCGGCCTGGGTGGCGATCAGCGCGGGGCTGAAGCACAGGGTGTTGTTGTACTGCTCGAAGCTGCGGTTGGTGCGCCCGATGATCACCCCCTGGCGCATGCAGTCGGCGGCGATGGCCATCGGCAGGCCCTCGGCCACCGGCTCCTTGGTGGCGCGATCCTTGACCAGCTCCAGGCCGCAGAACAGGCCCTTGCCGCGCACGTCGCCGATCACCTGGTACTTGTCCTGCAGCTCGCGCAGGCGGCCCAGGAAGTACTCGCCCATCTGGGTGACGTTCTCCAGCAGGCCTTCCTCCTCGATGATGCGCATGTTCTCCAGCGCCGCCGCCGGGCCGGCGGTGCAGCCGCCGAAGGTGCTGATGTCGCGGAAGTAGCCCATGCGGTCGTCGGCCTCGCCCTTGAACGCCTCGAACACCGCCTCGGTGGTCACGGTGCAGGAGATCGCCGCGTAGCCGCTGGCCACGCCCTTGGCCATGGTGACGATGTCCGGCTGGATGCCGTAGTGCTGGTAGCCGAACCACTTGCCGGTGCGGCCCAGGCCGCAGACCACCTCGTCGATGTGCAGGAGGATGTCGTACTTCTTGCAGATCGCCTGGATGGTCTCCCAGTAGCCGGCCGGCGGGGTGATCACCCCGCCGCCGGCGGTGATCGGCTCGAGCACCACGGCGCCGACGGTGTCCGGCCCTTCGGCGAGAATCACCCGCTCCATCTCCAGGGCGGCACGCACGCCGTAGTCGGCGACATCGCCGAACTGCGAGCGGTATTCGCAGCAGTGCGGGAACTCGACGAAGCCCGGGGTGAAGGGGCCGTACTGGTTCTTGCGCTCGAACTGGCCGGTGGAGCTCAGGGCGGTGATGGTGGTGCCGTGGTAGTCGCGCTCGCGGAAGAGGATCTTGTGCTTCTTGCCGCCGTACTTCTTGTGGGCGATCTGCCGCACGATCTTGTAGGCCTTCTCGTTGGCCTCGGATCCGGAGTTGGAGTAGTAGACCCGGCTCATGCCCGGCATCTTCTCGATCAGTTTCTTGGCGAACAGCGCTCCGGGAATGTTGCCGGCGGTGTTGGCGAAGTAGTTCATGGTCACCAGCTGCTCGCGCACCGCATCGGCGATGCTCTCGCGGCCGTAGCCGACATTGACGGTCCATACCGCGCCGGAGACCGCATCCAGGTACTCGTTGCCCTTGGCGTCCCAGACCCGCATGCCCTTGCCCTTGACGATCATCAGGGGGTCGTTCTGCTCCAGCGGCTTGTGCTGGGACAGGTGATGCCAGACGTGGGCGCGGTCGCTGGCCAAGGCCTCGGCTGCATCGAGTTCGTGAGCTGTGCTGTTCATGCTTACCTCCTGACTGGAGCATTTTTATTGTGGGCCGCCGGGCAGGAGAGCAACTCCAGACACCGATAGGTCGACGGCGGCGACGGCACTCCGCATCGCGCTGCGGCACGCGCCCCGCCACCCTTGTCGACGAAACTAAGAGCAAGCCGCAGACGCAGTTAGAACCAGTTGTCGCCCGGCCGTGATGCCAGCCCCGGCCCGGCGCTGGACCAGTGCCGCGGCCGCGACTGGCCCTTCAAGGGCACCCCCCGATGCCCCAACCATGCAGGCACGACAGCCACGCAGCCCGATTCCAGGAGAGGCGGATGATTGAAGTGCAGATCAACGGGACCACCGAGCGGCTCCCGGAGGGCATCAGCCTGGCGCAACTGCTGGTCCGCCTGGACCTGCACGCCCGGCGCCTGGCCATCGAGCACAACCTCGACGTGGTGCCCCGCAGCCAGTACGGGGCGGTGCGCCTGCAACAGGGCGACCGCCTCGAGATAGTCCACGCCATCGGCGGCGGCTGAGCGGCAGCCCCCTTCCCCACCCGACCCGGAGCCTCCCATGACCCACGCGACCCCAGCACCCGATCCGCTGTTCATTGCCGGCCAGGCCTTCGCCTCGCGCCTGCTGGTCGGCACCGGCCACTACGCCGACCTGGCCGAGACCCGCGCGGCGGTGGAGGCCAGCGCCGCGCAGATCGTCACCTTCGCCGTGCGCCGCAGCAACCTTGGCCAGGACGCCGGCCAGCCCAACCTGCTCGACGCCATCGCCCCCGAGCGCTATTCCCTGCTGCCCAATACCGCCGGCTGCTACACGGCCAAGGACGCGGTGCGCACCTGCCTGCTGGCGCGCGAGCTGCTGGACGGCCACGACCTGGTGAAACTGGAGGTGCTCGGCGACGCCCAGACCCTCTACCCGGACATCGGCGAGACCCTGGTCGCCGCCCGCCAGCTGGTCGAGCTGGGCTTCAAGGTGATGGTCTACAGCAGCGACGACCCCCTGGTGGCGCGCCGCCTGGAGGAGCTCGGCTGCGTGGCGGTGATGCCCCTGGGCGCGCCCATCGGCTCCGGCCTGGGCATCCGCAACCCCTACAACATCCGCCTGATCGTCGAGAACGCCAAGGTGCCGGTCATCGTCGATGCCGGCGTCGGCACCGCCTCGGATGCCGCCATCGCCATGGAGCTGGGCTGCGCCGGCGTGCTGATGAACACCGCCATCGCCCGCGCCCGCGAGCCCGTGCGCATGGCCCGGGCGATGCGCAAGGCGGTCGAGGCCGGGCGCGAGGCCTACCTGGCCGGACGCATGCCGCGGCGCCTCGGCGGCGACGCCTCCTCGCCCCTGAGCGGACTGTTCCTGTGAACCGCCGCTCCCGTAGGGTGGGTCAGCCGCGTAGCGGCGTAACCCAGCAAGCCGACTGAAGGTCCGCTGCGCGCAGACTTGCCCTTTGCCGAGGCTTGGGGCAGGGTCGAAGCAAAGGACAACCCGCCACAGGAGGCCCCCATGTCGAAACTCTTCCCCAGTATCGATCCCGATGGCCTGATCGAGTATTCGGTGGTCTACACCGACCGCGCACTCAACCATATGTCGCAGGCCTTCCAGCAGGTGATGAACGACATCTCGCGCACCCTCAAGCGGGTCTACAACGCCCAGGCCGTGGCGGTGGTGCCGGGCAGCGGGACCTTCGGCATGGAAGCGGTGGCACGCCAGCTGGCCACGGGACAGAAGTGCCTGGTGCTGCGCAATGGCTGGTTCAGCTACCGCTGGAGCCAGATCCTCGAGGTGGGTGCCATTCCGGCCGCCACCACCGTGCTCAAGGCCCGCCCGGTCGAGACCGGGCCCCAGGCCGCCTTCGCCCCGGCGCCCCTCGACGAGGTGCTGGCGACCATCCGAGCGGAGAAACCGCAGCTGGTGTTCGCCCCCCATGTGGAGACCGCCTCGGGCATGCTCCTGCCCGACGACTACCTGCGCGCCGTGGCCGACGCCGTGCACGCCGTCGGCGGCCTGTTCGTGCTCGACTGCATCGCCTCCGGCACCCTCTGGGTGGACATGCAGGCCTGTGGCATCGACGTGCTGCTCAGCGCGCCGCAGAAGGGTTGGAGCGCCTCGCCCTGCTGCGCCCTGGTGATGCTCGGCGAACGGGCCGTGGCAAGGGTCGAGGCCACCCAGAGCAGCAGCTTCGCGTGCGACCTGAAGAAGTGGCTGCAGATCATGCAGGCCTACGAGCAGGGCGGCCATGCCTACCACGCGACCATGCCCTGCGACGCCCTAGCGCGCTTCCGTGACGCGATGCAGGAGGCCGAGGCCTACGGCTTCGCCAAGGTGCGCGAGGAACAGCTGCAACTCGGCCTGCGGGTGCGCCAGCTACTGAGTGCCAGGGGCTTCAAGAGCGTCGCCGCCACGGGTTTCGAGGCCCCCGGCGTGGTGGTCTGCTACACCGAAGACGCCGAGATCAAGAGCGGTAGGAAGTTCGCCGCCCAAGGCCTGCAGACCGCCGCCGGCGTGCCCCTGCAGTGCGACGAGCCGGCCGACTTCCAGACCTTCCGTATCGGCCTGTTCGGCCTCGACAAGCTGCACAATATCCAGCGTACGGTCGACACCCTGGAACAGGCGCTGGCGCACATCGGGCGGGGGTGAACGGAAAGACTGCCGAGGCCGCGCGGGCTCGCCCCGCGCGGCACCGTTCGCTGCGGCCTCAGCGCTGCGGCGGCTGAACGCGCTGCCGGGCCGCGGTGAGGGTATTGCGCAGCAGACAGGCGACCGTCATCGGGCCTATGCCGCCGGGCACCGGCGTCAGCGCGCCGGCGACGGCGGACGCCGCGGCGAAGTCGACATCCCCGACCAGCTGCCCCTGGCCCTCGGCAGCCTCGATGCGGTTGATGCCGACATCCAGCACCGTGGCCCCCGGCTTGATGTGCTCGGCCCCGATCATCCCGGGCCGCCCCACCGCGACCACCAGAATATCGGCCTGGCGACACTCCTCGGCCAGGTTGCGGCTGCGCGAATGCACGGTGGTCACCGTGCAATCGGCATTGAGCAGCAACTGCGCCATGGGCCTGCCGACGATATTCGAACGCCCGACCACCACCGCCTTGAGCCCGCTCAGATCGCCGAGACTGTCCTGCAACAGCAGCAGACAACCCAGCGGCGTACAGGGCACCAGGGCCGCCCGGCCGCCACTCAGGCGACCGACGTTATAGGGGTGAAAACCGTCGACATCCTTGGCCGGATCGATCGCCTCGATCACCACCTTCTCGTTGATCGACGCCGGTAGCGGCAGCTGCACCAGGATGGCGTCGACCCGGTCATCACGGTTCAACGAGTCGATCAGGGCCAGCAACTCGGCCTCGCTGGCGTCGGCCCCGAGCAGATGGGGAAAGGACGCGATGCCCACCTCGGCGGCCTGGCGCATCTTGGTCCGCACATAGACCTGGCTGGCCGGATCATCGCCCACCAGCACCACCGCCAGCCCCGGCTGACGCCCATGTTCCTGGGCAAACCGGCTTGCATCAACCGCCACCTCGGCCCGCAGTTTATCGGCGAAGGCTTTGCCGTCGATCCGCGCGGCCCGAGGCTGGTCCTGGCGGGAGTCTTCTGCAAGCTTGGTCATTGGTGCTAGTCCTCATTGTTGGCAAACCTGGGGCGGCCAGGCCGATATACCGGGCGATACGCGGGTACGCCCCGAGCATTCGCGTGTGTCACGACTTGGCGGTTGTCGCCGCCTGTGCCTGGGCAACAGGCTCGAGCATGCGTTAGGGACACTCTGAAAAACACTTCCCGAATCTGGTGAAATACGTCGATCCCGCC
Organism: Pseudomonas sp. MBLB4123; assembly: GCF_051904775.1. NCBI lineage: Bacteria > Pseudomonadati > Pseudomonadota > Gammaproteobacteria > Pseudomonadales > Pseudomonadaceae > Pseudomonas > Pseudomonas sp. MBLB4123. The sequence continues at coordinate 36,609 of NZ_CP196711.1, read as the reverse complement.
CCGCGAGTTTTTCCATGAAACAGATGACCTTCGCCGACGCCGAGTATGCCGGTAAGCGCAAGCAGACCCGCAAGGAGCTGTTCCTGATCGAGATGGATCAGGTGGTGCCGTGGAAGGGGTTGATTGCCCTGATCGAGCCGCACTACCCCAAAGGCGAAGGTGGTCGCCCGGCGTACCCGCTGATGGCGATGCTGCGTGTGCACTTGATGCAGAACTGGTTTGGCTACAGCGATCCGGCGATGGAGGAAGCGCTGTACGAGACCACCATCCTGCGCCAGTTTGCCGGGCTGAACCTGGAGCGCATTCCCGACGAAACCACCATCCTCAACTTCCGCCGTCTGCTGGAGAAACACGAGTTGGCGGCAGGGATACTGGCGGTGATCAATGGCTACCTGGGTGACCGCGGCCTGTCGCTTCGTCAGGGCACCATCGTCGATGCGACGCTGATCCATGCGCCCAGTTCGACCAAGAACCAGGACGGTAAGCGTGACCCGGAGATGCACCAAACCAAGAAAGGCAACCAATACTACTTCGGCGCGAAAGCGCACATCGGCGCCGACGAAGAGTCGGGTCTGGTGCATAGCGTGGTGATGACCGCCGCCAATGTTGCGGACATCACCCAGGTCGACAAACTGCTGCACGGCGAGGAAAACGTGGTGTGCGCCGATGCCGGTTATACCGGAGTCGAAAAGCGCCCTGAACATGAAGGTCGCCAAGTCATCTGGCAGGTCGCGGCTCGACGCAGCACCTACAAGAAGCATGGCAAGCGCAGTGCCTTGTACAAAGCGTTCCGCAAGATCGAGAAAGCCAAGGCCCAGGTGAGGGCGAAGGTCGAACACCCCTTCCGCGTGATCAAGCGGCAGTTCGGTTACGTGAAGGTGCGCTTCCGCGGACTGGCCAAGAATGCCGCGCAAATGGTGACGCTGTTTGCCCTGTCGAATCTGTGGATGGCCCGCCGACATTTGTTGGCCAGCGCAGGAGAGGTGCACCTGTAATGCGGAAAATGGCCGTCGCGAGCTGCTCACGACGGCTGAAAACACAGAAATGAGCGGGTGATCCGACCATTTTTGATCGGCTCGCCTCTTTCAAAATTGGCAGCGGCTGAAGTCAGCCAGAAGTACTGAGCTACTTCAGACCATCCTTAGCGACTCGTGCACGCGCCGGGCAGCAGCTGCCGAGATGAACTGCCACCAGCAAGGGATGATCGGGAATGGCCGCGTGAGCGCAGGGTAATACGGGCAGGGTTGTGGCGCTAGCCGAGGCGATTTGCGGCATTGGCTCGGACCTGGACAAGCACCCAGGCTCTCAAGCCGTCGTCCGGGCGAACAGCGGCGAGCTCCATGCAGTCTATGTGGACCGTTACAGGGACCAAGCGCTTTAGGGAACATGGCCTGAGCCTGGTAATGCGTGACGACGCAGTCGTGACCAGCACTACGACTGGAACAGAGATCACGGACAAAGGAGTCCCACGAATAACGGCGAGCAGTCCTACTCATGACCTAATGCGCACTGTAGTGGCCTACTGACCTGCCCAAATTTCGCTGTCAATCACTGCTAGCCAGGGCCGTCTCGTTGTGAATAATGCCCGGGCCTGTACTCGCCCAAGCGGATTGCCATGCCTCGCCGAACGCCACGCCCGACCCCGCCCAAGTCCGCCGCTCCGGCCGCCAAGGGCCAGTTGCACCCGCGCAACCGCCACCAGGGACGCTATGACTTCCCGGCGCTGATCGAGAGCAGCCCGGAGCTGGCGCAGTTCGTCATCCTCAACCCTTACGGCAAGCAGAGCATCGACTTCGCCAACCCAGTTGCGGTCAAGGTCTTCAACCGCGCCCTGCTCAAGCAGCATTACGGCATCGCGCACTGGGACATTCCCGCCGACTATCTGTGCCCGCCTATTCCTGGCCGCGCCGACTACCTGCATTACCTGGCCGACCTGCTGGCCGAGGACTGTGCCGGCACCATCCCCCGCGGACCGCGGGTACGCGCCCTGGACATCGGCGTCGGCGCCAACTGCATCTACCCGCTGCTGGGCCAGCGCGACTACGGCTGGCGCTTTCTCGGCGCCGATATCGCCACCAGCGCCATCGCCTCGGCCCAGGCCATAGTCCAGGCCAACCGCTTGGACGCCGATATCGAACTGCGCCGGCAAGACGATCCCCGGCACATCTTCCAGGGCCTGCTGCAAGCAGGCGAACGCTTCGACCTGAGCCTGTGCAACCCGCCCTTCCACGCCTCGGCCGCCGAGGCCACCAGCGGCAGCAAGCGCAAGTGGCGCAACCTGGGCAAGCTCGACCCCCAGCGCAAGTTGCCGGTGCTCAATTTCGGCGGACAGGCCGCCGAGCTGTGGTGCCAGGGCGGCGAGGCGGCCTTCGTCGCGCGCCTGATCCGTGAAAGTGCGCAGTACGCCGAGCAGGTGCTGTGGTTCAGCTCCCTGGTGTCCAAGGCCAGCAACCTGCCCGGAGTCCAGGCCGCCCTGCAGCAAGCCGGCGCGCTGTCGGTGCGCACCGTGAACATGGCTCAGGGGCAGAAGCAGAGCCGTTTCGTCGCCTGGACCTTCCTCACCCCCGAGCGACGGCAGTCCTGGCACAGGACCCGCGGACAGTAGCCGGGACGTCGAGTCGCCGGCAGCCGCGCTACCTGGTCCCCCAGTAGCGTTGCATTTCCACGAACAGGAAGGACGCCGTCCAGGTGATCAGCACCAGGCCGGTCAACGCCTCTATCCCGGTCAGGTAGCGCAGCTCCCCGTAGGGCTGGATATCGCCGAAGCCCAGGGTGGTGAAGGTGGTGAAAGAGAAATACACGCAGTCCAGCAGGCTGCCGTCGAAGCTGCCCGCCAGCCGCCCCCAGCCCTCGGCCCTGTGGGTGAAGAAATAGACGAAGGCGAACAGCCAGACCTCCACCGCATGGGCGACCAGCGCCCCGCACACGCCCAACACGATGCGCAGGCGGTGACGCACCTTAAGCCTGGGCAACAGCACGGAGAGGCGCGAGAGGAACTCGTAATGAATCACCACGGCGGTGACCACCACCAGGCTGTTGACGATAAATACACTGACCACGGGGGCCCCTAATGCCAAAGACCGAAGGGATGCGCAGGCCCTTGTCGAGCGCGCAACGCCTATCAGTATGGCGCTGTCGGAGCCGCGTGGTCACGCTGCACCATGGCCATCGCCCGCGTTGGACGACTGCTCCTGCTGATGGCGCGATATTCACGGGCCGCTCTTCACCGCTCAGCCCTACGCCGGCAGTACAGGCTGATTGTCCCTGCCCTCCCGAATGGACAACCTACCAAGAGCTCACAACCCGCCCACACCTATAGCTCTCTGACGCTGGGACGACGCTATAGGCGATCGGACCGGCGCCCCATAAGCCTGGTTGCACGCCTCGCGACTGTGCAGCTCAAGCCCGTGGCGCATCCCATCTGCGGCGTCTAGGCTATAAGTCCTAATGGCCAGGTGCCGCCATCCGACGCGTTCGTGCCGGCTGCGGCGCCGAGCGGGTAGAACAGCCCTGCGGCCAGCAGTGCTTGTTCCAAGCCTCAGGTGCAAGGAGTGGCTGGGTCCATGAGCAGTAAGCCCGCTCGCCCCAAACCGGGCGCCCAGGCGAAGGGTTGTCTTCGCGAGTGGCGCAAATACTCGATCAGTGCCGGTTTCGTCCTGCTCTGGCTGATCGGCCTGCTGGTGATCTACCGCGACGCCGAGCAGATGGCGGCCAATACCGAGACCAAGATCCGCAAGGAAATGGGCATCGAAACCCGGGCCATGGCTGCGAAGCTGGCCGGCATGCTCGAGCGCACCTACCTGACCGTCAAGACCATCTCCCTGCTGCCGGCGGTGCGCGCCGCCGCACCGCGCAACCGCGACGATGCCGCCGAGGATGTCGCCGATGAGGGGCATTTCAGCGGCGACGACGCCACCATCATCCAACAGCTGTACAACCACATCGCCGCCGATGTCGAGGTCTCGGAGATCTACCTGGTCTACGATGGCTTCGCCCCTGAACGGGGCCAGGTGCCCTTCCTGATGTTCGACGAGGTGCTGCTCGAGCGTATCAGCACGGCCCATACCCACGCCCCGACCCACGATGCCGACGTGCCCGAGGAGTACGAGGCCGCCGAGTACGCCGAGTACGTGCGCCAGCTCGACCACCTGCGCCGACACGCCCCGCGGCTGCCGGACGAAGCGCCGCAGGGCATAGCCGCGGTGACCTCGGCCCTGCTGCGCACCTGCGACAACTCCCAGTACACCTCCCTGGCGAACGGCGACCAGCGCGACAGCCACGGCCTGCTGCTGTCGGTCCCCATCTACGACCTGAGCAGCAAGGCATTCAAGGGCCTGGTCACCGCCGTGCTGCGGGCCAATGTACTGGAGGCGGCGCTGCTGGGCTGGCCCCGGCTACCCGTCACCGAACTCGACCGGGCCATGCTCGCCCAGCGGCGCATCGACCTGCAGTCGCCCCCGGCCGAGTACGTGCTGGAGAACCGCGGCACCGGCGACCGCATCATGGACAGACGCAGCACCAGCCTGCCGCGCGTGCTGGCCGAGCAGGAACGGGCCGCCATCCACCTGGCGCAGGATGTCAGGCTGCCCTACTCCTCGGCCTGGCGCCTGCACCGCTACAAGAGCGCGGCAGACCTCGACCGGGCCATCGCCCCCATCCGGCGCGAGATGTGGCAGCGCCTCGGCCTGCTGAGCCTGTTGCTGGCCGCCCTGGGCCTGGCGGTGGAACGGGTCTTCGCGGTGCAGCGGCGCTCGACCCGCACCCTCACCCAGATGGCCAACTACGATGCCCTGACCGGCCTGCCCAACCGCCGCCTGGTCGCCGAACATCTGGCCAACGCCCTCAGCCGCGCCCCCAGCGCCAGCAGCCAGTACGCGGTGCTGATGATCGACTTGGACGACTTCAAGGAGGTCAACGACAGCCTCGGCCATCAGGTCGGCGACCGCCTGCTGGTCGAGGTGGCGCAGCGTTTCGTCGACAGCCTGCGCGCCTCTGACCTGCTGTTGCAGCTGCACTGTGAAGCCGAGCCTCTGGACGTGAACAGCTCGATGGTCGGCCGCCTGGGCGGCGACGAGTTTCTCGTGCTGCTGCCCGAGCAGTCCGGCCTGGCTCAGGTCGTGGGCATCGCCGAGCGCCTGCAGGCGAGCCTGCGCGAGCCCATCGCCCTGGACCGGGAGCAGATCTACGTGCATGCCAGCATCGGCATCGCGGTCTACCCCGAGCACGGCAGCGATGGCCCATTGCTGCTGCGCAGCGCCGACGCCGCCATGTACCTGGCCAAACGCCAGGGGCGTGGCCAGACCGTGGTGTTTCAGCAGGACCTCGACGAGCAGTCGCGCCAGCGCCTGCACCTGCTGAGCGACCTGCATTCGGCCCTGGCGCTGAACCAGTTCACCCTGCACTACCAGCCGGAGCTGAACCTGGCCAGCGGCCAGATCGACTGCGTCGAAGCGCTGATCCGCTGGCAGCATCCGACCCTGGGACTGATCTACCCGGCCCACTTCATTGCATTGCTGGAGCAGTCGGGACTGGTCCTGGAGGTCGGTCAATGGGCCCTGGAGAGCGCCTGCCGGCAGCTCAAGAGTTGGCAAGACAACCACTCGCCGATCAAACACCTGTGCGTCAATGTCTCGGTCAAACAGCTGGCCCAGCCAGGGTTTGCCGAGTCGCTGCAGGACACCATCCGCCACGCCGGCATCGCCCCCGAGGCACTGACCCTGGAGCTGACCGAGTCGATGCTGATGCAGCACCCGGAGGCCAACATTCACCTGCTGCAGAGCTTGCGCAAGACCGGGGTCAAGGTGGCCCTGGACGACTTCGGCACCGGCTACTCGTCGCTCAGCTACCTGCGCCAACTGCCGTTGGACGTGCTGAAGATCGACCGCAGCTTCGTCATCGACACCGGCACTCCGCAGGGCCTGGCCATCTGCCATACGATCACCGCACTGGCGCAACGTCTCGGCCTCAAGGTCATCGCCGAGGGCATCGAGTCGGCCGAGCAGTTCTGCAACATGCACGCCACCGGCAGCGACTGGATGCAGGGCTATCTGATCGCCCGCCCATTGCCGGCGGAGCAGATCGACCCGTTCGCCCGCGGCTTTGACTGGCACGCCTTCAGGGTCGACAATGACCTGCTGGAGCACAGTCCGGAGTGGCTCCCCTGGCCACACCGCGCACCGTCGCCCTCCTAGCCCCCGCTGTGCCCTGCCTTCGTCTGGCCACAGGCCTACAGGGTGAAGCACCGATCCAGGGCGCTGTAGCCCAGGCCCACACCCTTGTGCACCTTCAGCTGTACCGGAATGCGCTCCTTGAGCGCCTCGACGTGGCTGATCACGCCGATCATCTTGCCGCTGGCGTTGAGGCTGTCGAGGGCATCCAGGGCCACTTCCAGGGTCTCGCCATCGAGGGTGCCGAAGCCTTCGTCGAGGAACAGCGAGTCGATGCTGGTCTTGTGGCTGACCAGGTCGGACAGGGCCAGGGCCAGGGCCAGGCTGACCAGGAAGCTCTCGCCGCCGGACAGGGTACGGGTGTCGCGGGCCACGTCGGCTTGCCAGGTGTCGACCACTTCCAACTCCAGCTCGCCGCCCGGTTTGCGCGCCAGCTGGTAGCGGCCGTGCAGGCGCTGCAGTTGCCGGTTGGCCAGGTAGACCAGGTGATCGAGGGTCAGGCCCTGGGCAAACCTGCGGTACTTGGCGCCGTCGGCCGAGCCGATCAGGCCGTTGAGCCGCTGCCACAGGTCGTAGTCGGCCTGCTGCGCGGCGATCGCCGCGAACAGTGCCTGCTGGCCCTGGCGGCGGGCATCGTCGCCCAGCAGCTGGGCGCGAATCTCGCCCTGGCGCTGGCTCAGGCGCTTCAGTTGCGCGGCCAGGGCCTGCAGCTGCTCGTCCAGTTCGGCCAGTTCCAGGCTGCTGAGCGGATCGGCGCGCAGGCGCTGCAGCTGCTCCTCGGCGGCCAGACGCAGGGCCGCCGCCTCGGTCAGCGCGGTATCCAGGCGGCTCTTGAGTGCAACCAGACGCTGGCGCTCGTCGTCGTCCAGCAGGGCGGCGCGGAAGGCCTCGAGGTCGGCGAAGGGGCTGGCCTGCAAGGCGCTCGCCCAGGCCGCCTCATGCTCGGCCAGGCGTCCGCGCGCCTGCTCCAGCTGCGCGGCCTGGCTCTGCGCCCGGCCTTGCAGGGCATCGGCCTGGCGTTGCCCCTGGGCCAACGCCGCCTCGGCCGCCAGCAGGGCCTGCTGGGGGCGTTCGGTGGAGGCCAATGGCGCCAGATCCTGCTCGCCGCCGGCCAGCCAGCGCGCCCGCCACTGCTCGGCCAGGGCCTCGGCCTCCTGCTGCAGGCGCTGGGCCTCGCGCTCCTCATCTTGCAGCCGTTGCTCGCGCTGCTGGTCCTGCTGCCACTGCTGCCACTGCCGCTCGCGCTCGGCCAGCCAGGTGGCGCCATCCTCCGGCAGCGTATCGGCAAATCCGTCGAGGCTGGCCAACAGGCTGGCGGCCTGTTCCTCGACCTGCCGAAACAGCTGCTGCAGGTGCTGCTGCTGTTCGTGTTGACGCTGGCCGGCGTTGTCCAGGTCGCGCTGCGACAGAGCCTGTTGCGCCTCGGCGGCGGCACAGGCCTTCTCGCATCGCTCGCGCTGACCGGCGGCCTGCTGCGCCTCGGCCTTGCAGGCCTCGATGGCGCCTAGCCGCTGCTGCAGTTCGGCCAATGCCTGTTCATGGGCCCGTAGCACCTGCGGCAACGCCGTGGCATCGCTGAGCGTCAGCCCCTGCTCGGCCACCTGGCGCCGCCACTGCTCGTCCAGTTGGCGCAGCTGGGCATCGGCCTCGTCACGGCGCGCGCCCGCCTGCTCGACCTGGGCCGCCAGGCGCGCCAGCTCGTCGCGCAGGCCCACGCCACGCTCCTCCAGGTTTGCCAGGGCCTCGCGCCGCTCGGCCAGCTGCCGCTGTGTGGTGGAAACATCCAGCGCCTGGTAGCTGGCGATCGCCGGGTGTTCGACGGAGCCGCACAGCGGGCAGGCCTCGCCGGGCTGCAACTGGGCCCGATAGGCCTCCAGCGCCTGGATGCGCCGCTCCTGCTCCAGCAGCTGTTCCTTGTCGGCGACCTGCTGCTTGAGCTCCTTGTAGCGCGTGCGCAGCTCACCGAGCTCGGCCTCCTTGGCCGCCCGCAGCTGGCCCAGCTCGGCCAGCTGCGGGCGCTGTTCGGCGAGCCGGCTCTCGACCTGCTGACGCGAGCGGGCCAGCTGTTCCAGGCGGTCGAGGCCGCGGCTCTGCTGTTGCAGCCCTTGCCAGCGTTCCCGCAGGCCCGCCTCGCTGGCGCCCTCGAGCAAGGCCTGCAGGGCATCCTGCTGCCGGGCTTCGGCCTGGCGAGCGGCGTGCAGCTCGTCTTGGGACGTCGCGACCTGCTCGCGCAGTCGGCTCAACTGGCTCTGCAGCCCCTCGATGGCCGTCGTGCTGAGCTGCACCTGGACCTGGGCCGCCGTCGACTCCTCCGCCAATTGGCGCCGCCGGTCGAACTGGGCACGCCAACCCACGAGCAACTCGCCCAGACGACTGCGCCGCGGCTGCTCGGCCAATCGCGCCTGCAACAGACCGCGCTGCTCAGATAGCTCGATCACCGCCTCCCGGCGCCGGGAGGCGAGCTGAACAGCGTACTGGCTGGCCTGCCAGAGGCCGCGGGTGACCTGCTCGGCGCAGCCCCGCTGCTGGCGCTGGATGTCCTCCAGCCCACCTTGAGCCTGCTGCAGATCCGCGTGGGCCTGCTGCCAGGCCTGGTACAGCGGCTGCAGGCGCGTCGCCGGCTCGCCGGCGGCCAGGCGCTGCAACTGCGGCGCGGCATCGTCCAGGGCCTGGCGCGCCTGCCGTTCACGCTCGCTCTGTTGCCGATGCTGTTGCTCGGCCCGGACCAGGTCCTCGCGCCAGCGGCGCTGCTGCAGCAGGCTCTGCTGGGCTGCGCCCAGCGGCGCTTCCTCGGCCAGCAGGCACGCGGCCTCGGCGTCCAGTGCCGCACGCTGCTCGTCGCCAAGCAGCTCGACACCCTTGGCCCGGCTCTGCAACTTCTCCAGCTCGACCGCCGCCGCCTTGGTGCGCTCGTAAACCCGCTGGGAGATCTGCCCGTAGATCTCGGTGCCGGTCAGTTCCTCCAGCAGCTCGGCGCGCTGGTTGGCGCCCGCCTCGAGGAAGGCCGCGAAGCCGCCCTGGGCCAGCAGCATGGACTTGGTGAAGCGCTCGAAATCCAGGCCGGTGAGGCGCTCGGTCTCGCGCAGCTTCTCGTTGATCTTGTCGGTGAGGATCTGCCCGTCGGCCGCGGCCAGCTCCACCTTGGGCGCCTGCAACGCGCCCTCGACCCTGTCGCGAGCACGGCGCTGGCTCCAGAAGGCGCGGTAGCCGACGCCCTTGACCTCGAACTCGACCTCGGCCAGGCAGTCGGCGGTATGCCGGGTCATCAGCTCGTTGCCGCCGGCCGACAGGCTGCTCATACGCGGGGTGCGGTGGTACAGGGCCAGGCAGATGGCGTCGAGCAGGGTGGTCTTGCCGGCGCCGGTCGGCCCGGTGATGGCGAACAGGCCATTGCCGGCGAAGGGCTCGGCGGTGAAATCCACCTTCCACTCGCCCTTGAGCGAATTGAGGTTCTTCAGGCGCAGGCTGAGGATTTTCATGTCGGGGTTGGGGCGCGTCGGAAAACGGCCATTCTGCCATCCTTGCCGCCGCCGCGCAGACGCCGCCTGCGCGAAGCAATGGACGAGCAGGCGAGCCCCACGGCGCCAGCAGGCAGAGCACCGCCCGCCCAGGGGACGACCGAACGCCGGCTTCGCCGCTCACGCCACAGGCCGGATACAGGCATGCGAACGCAGCCAGGCCGAGCCCGCGCAGGGCCGGCTTTAGCCGCCCCCGGTGAGCACGGCGAAGGCTTGCAGCCCCTTGTCGGCTACGCCCAGGACTGCGCGTCTTGGCATACCAGGTGGATGATCGAGGCGGGACTCGACACCCAGAAGGCGTTGAAGCCTTGCGGCAAGGGCTCGATTTCGTCGCGGCGCACGACCCCGGCCGCCTCGAGATGCTGCGCCGCCGCGGCGATGTCGTCGGTGACGACCTCCAGCCAGGTCTCGGCCTGGCTCATACCCGCCACGCTGTCTATCCAGAGATTGTTGCTACCGAACTCGAAGCCGACGGCCGGGGCATGCTCGGTGATTTCCCTGAGGCCGAGCACATCCCGGTAGAACTGCACGGTGGCCTCGTACAGATGGGGCGGAACCTTCATTGCGATATTGCGCCCCGCTGCGAACGTCACTTTCTTGCTCATGCGCGTATCTCCATTACGGCAAGTGTCTAACACCCGGCGCACGCACCGGCTTGGAACCACGAGGCGACGGATGACCGGCCACCGTGCAGAGCGGCTCAAGCCTGCGCCGCAAAGGCCTCATGGTACGCCACCTCTCCCTGAGGCAAGTCGCCACCAAACGACAGGGCCTGGAAGTACGCCGCAGGAACTCCCGGCAAAACCAACCCGGCGACAACCCGGAAACCGAAGCGCCCATAGAAGTCAGGGTCCCCGAGCACTACGCAGCCTGCCGCGCCCTTTGCCTCGAGCTCGGTGAGGGCGCTTTCCATAAGCCTAGAGCCGACGCCTCTGCCCTGATATTCGGGCAGTACCGATATCGGCCCGAGCCCAAACCAGTTGCAAGAACCATCGGATATGCCGACGGGAGAGATAGCAACATGCCCGATCACCTCGCCCTTCGACGTGGCCACCTGAGATACAACCAGTGCACCGGCCCGGCGAAGCGCCTGCACAATGAACTGCTCGGTGTGGTCGGTATGCGGGGCGTCCCGAAATGCCGACGCCGTAATTCGGTGGATACCCTCAACATCACCCTGGTGCTCATCGCGAATCAAAATCTCCAAGCCCCGACCTCCTGAAAGGATCAATATTTGAGGTAGCGGGCGGCCGGGGCCGCGCAGCGGCGCGGAAAACCCAAGGCGCAGCCTCGTACCATCCGGCTGAGCGCAAGGCTAGGCGGCATGTCTAACCTTGGCGATCTGCTTTGCTGCGGACGCCAGCAGCAGCTTGGAATAGAGTCGGTGAAAACCACCAAGTGCATGGAACACTAAGCCGAATCGGCCTCCTGGGCGCCCTGGGACTACGGCCGAGCCGAAATAGAGAATGGTCGACGACGGGGTTGTGGCTGTCGATAAAACGCTCAGCCAAGAGCGGGTTCGGCCAACCCTCAAAAGGATTTCGGTATCCGACCGGCACTCGACCTCCCACGCCGAAAAGCGGCGACTCTCGCCCCGTGCAAGTTGCCGAGCCTGGCTGTCGGTTGATGAAACCCCTAAAGCCCTTGCCAACAACCAGCGTTCGATCTTGAAAAGGCGCGTCGTGTAAAAAGCCTCTACCAACTCGGACAAACTGATGGTTCCCGGCACAGTAACCCAGTAGCAATCCGTGAAAGCTCCGGAAGCTTGGCATGCACCAAGAAATGAATATTCCGGAACAGGCGATGGTTTCGGCATAAGCGACTCTTGTGCTTGGCGACTAACGATTAAGTTAACGGACGGCCAAAAGCGTAATTTTTGGCCGTCCGACGAACGCAGTGAGCCGCGTTGATTGCTGTGATGGACTCTCCCCGCACCACCTTCTATACCCGCAGCGGTGGTGGCTGACAGTTGGGAGAGTCGTGATGAAACGCATAGCGCTTGATCTGGCCCAGTCCGTTTACCCAGTTGCCGAGAGTGTCCATTCCGGCCATGTGGTGCAGCGCAAGCGGCTGAACCGGGAGGCGTTCCGGCGATATATACAGGAGCAGGTCGAGGCGGTCGAGTGGGTGATGGAGGCCTGCGGCGTGAGCGTTATCGCGGGCGCCGGGCCCGGCGGGTGCTGTGGCCCGCTATTGCTGGATCAGGCCTTCGCCGGCGTGCCGCCTCCCCGACCAGGACTCAGTCCCGCTCGCTCTGCACGGCCTCCAGCACCTCGCGGTAGAGGCCTTGCAACCGCTGCGCGTCGGCCTCGTCCAGTGGTTCGTGCTGCAGGCGCCGGGCGAACACCTCCTCCACGCTGAGTTCGTCCAGGGTCTCGCGGGCCTGGACGCGCAGGCCCGCGCCGGTACTGTCGCGCTCGCGGCGGATGCGCAGCACCTCCACCGGCAGCCCCTCGCACAACGCGGCAATGCGCTGCTGCAGGTCGCTCAGGTAGTCGTCGCCGCGCACCCGAACCTCCAGCCACACCGGCAGCTCGCGGCTGCCCTGGGCGGCCGCCTCGGCAATCGCCAGTTGCAGCTCCCCTAGCGAGCCCGCCACCGACAGCAACGGCTGGAAGCGCGGCACCGCCAGCGCGGTTACCTGGCGCAGGTCGCCGTCGCCCAACTCGACCAACAGCACCTCCTTCTGCTGACGGGCCTCATCGAAGCTCAGCGGAATCGGCGAGCCGCAGTAGCGGATGTGCTCCAGGCCACCGACCTTCTGCGGCCGATGAATGTGCCCCAGGGCGATATAGGCGGCCGGCGGGAAGGCACCGGTGGGAAAGGCCTCCAGGCTGCCGACGTAGATCTCGCGCACCGACTCGCTGGCGCCGGCGCCGACGGTGGTCAGGTGCCCGGTGGCGATGATCGGCAGGGTGCCGCCCAGCTCGTCGCGCTTGGCCTCGGCCAGGGCATACAGCGCCTGGTAGTGCCGGGCGATCGCCTGCTGCAGGGACTGCTGCTTGTCCACGGCGCTCTGCCCGGCCTGGCTCTGCAGCACATCGCGCGGGCGGATGAAGGGAATGCCGCAGAGGATGGCGCCGGGCCGGCCGTCGCGGCGCCCGAGCACCAACAGCTGCTCGGCCGGATCGGCGCACACGCCGGGAATCACCCGGGTGCCCAGCCGGGCCAGCAGGGTCTTGCTCTCGCCGAGCATGGCCACCGAGTCGTGATTGCCGCCGAGTACCACCAGCGCGCAACCCGTGGCGCTCAACTCGACCACGAAACGGTTGTACTGCTCGCGGGCATAGCTGGGCGGCGCGCCGGTGTCGAACACGTCGCCGGCGATCAGCAGGGCGTCGACCTCATGCGTGCGCACCTGCTCGACCAGCCAGGCGCAGAAGGCCCCATGCTCGGCCTGGCGGGTCTTGCCCATGAAGTGCTGGCCCAGGTGCCAGTCGGAGGTGTGGAGGATGCGCAGGCTCACATCGCCCACTCCTGCACCACCATATGGGTCTTGACCCGCTGCATCTGCGGGAAGCGCTCGATCTCGTCGCGGATCTCGCTGAGCCGCGCCATGGACGCCGCCTCCACGTAGACCAGCATGTCGGTCTCGCCGCTGATGCCGCAGCAGCGGCGTATCTCCGGGAAGGCGCGCATGCGCTCGACGTAGTCCTGGCAACGGCCATCCTTGTAGAAGAGTTCGAAGAACGCCTTGACCGCACCGCCCTCGGCCTCGGCGACCCGGGCGTGATAGCCCTGGATCACCCCGCTCTGTTCCAGGTGGCGGATGCGTTCGCCGACCGCCGAACGCGACAGGTTGACGTCTCGGGCGATCTGGCTGACAGGGGTGCGCGCGTCGCTGCGCAGCAGGGCGAGGATCTGGCGATCGAACTTGTCCACGGGGCTCAGGTACATCCGGCAGTTTGAAGGGGAATGGCGGCGATTCGCCGGTTAAAGCCGGCAGCTTGCGCCGGGCCGGCGGCTTAACATGGCGGCATTCATCGAAAGGACACGAGCATACCCCATGAGCCGTCTGAACAAGGAACTCGGCCTGCTGCAAGGCATCGCCCTGCTGAGCACTTCGCTGCTCGGCACCGGCATCTTCGTGGTGCCGGCACTGGCCGCCACCGCCGCCGGCACGGCGTCGCTGTGGGCCTGGCTGATCCTCATCGCCCTGGTGCTGCCGGTGGCCTTCACCTTCGCCCAACTGGGCCGGCGCTTTCCCCATGCCGGCGGCGCGCCGCATCTGATCGGCCGGGCCTTCGGCCCGCGCCTGGAACGCATCAGCGCCTGGCTGTTCCTCGCCGTATTGCCGGTCGGCCTGCCCGCGGCACTGAACATCGCCAGCGGCTTCTGGCAGGCGCTGTTCGACCTGACGCCGGCCCAGGCGCTGCTCATCCAGCTCGCCACCCTGCTCGCCATCCTGGTGCTCGGCCAGCGCCCGGCCAAGGCCTCCGGCCTGGTGCAAGGCGCCATCGCCCTGGCGATCATCGCCACCGTCGCGCTGATCTGGTGGGTCGGCGAGCTGCCGCTGGCCAGCCAGCCGCTGCTGCCGCCCATCGCGGGAAGCTGGCAGCTGCTGCCTGCCGCCCTGGGGGTGATGTTCTGGTGCTTCGTCGGCATCGAGGCCTTCACCCACCTGGGCGAGGAGTTCAAGCGTCCCGAACGCGACTTTCCCCTGGCCCTGCTGCTCGGCGTACTGCTGGCCGGGCTGGTGTACTGGGCCTGTTCGGTGGCGGTGCTGAGCTTCGGCGTCTACGGCAACCTGGACTCGGACGCCGCCTCGCTGCCGCGTCTGCTCGACCTGCTGCTGGGCAGCGAGGCCCGCTGGCTCAGCGCGCTGGTCGGTTACCTGGCCTGTTTCGCCTCGATGAACGTCTATATCCAGGGCTTCGCCCGGCTGCTGTGGAGCCTGGCCGACGAAGGCAAGCTGCCCGTCGGCCTGGCCCGGCGCAACGAACACGGCGTGCCGGCCCGTGCCCTGCTGGTGGTGGTGCTGGGCTGCGCCCTGTGCGCGACCCTGGCCTGGAGCCTGTCGCTGTCGCTGGATCAGCTGATCCGCTACGCCAACGGCAACTTCGTGCTGATCTACCTGCTGAGCATGGCCGCAGGCGCGGTGCTGCTCGAGGGCCCGTGGCGCTGGCTGGCCGCCTTCAGCACCCTGCTCTGCAGCCTGGTGCTGGCGATGCTCGGCCTCGAGGCCTGGTATGCCCTGGGGCTGCTGGCCGCTCTCGCGGCCCTGGACGGCGCCCGCGGCCTGCACCTGCGCAAGCTCCTGGGCGGCACACGGCCCTCGGCCTGACCCACGCCGGGGCGCCCCGCGGGGTGACCGCACACGACACCTGGCTCTATGCTTGGGGCAAATCCGCGAAAGGAAGCCCCATGCGCCGCGTGCTCAAAGACCTGAAGATCATCCTGCTGGCCAACCTATGGATAGTGCCGGTGGTGGCCGGCCTGGTGGGGGCGCTGTTCTACTTCGTGGCGCCGCCACCGCCGCTGCACGCGACCATGGCCACCGGCGTCGAGGGCGGTGGCTACCGGGCATTCGCCGAGCAACTCAGGGACGAGTTGGCCAAGCAGGGTTTCGAACTGACCCTGCAACCCAGCGCCGGCTCGCGGGACAACCTCGAACGCCTACTGGCCGATGATCCTCAGGTGCAGATCGCCCTGGTGCAGAGCGGCCTGGAGCGCCAGCTCGAGACCGTCGACCAGGCCCGCCTGGAGAGCCTCGGCGCGGTATACCAGGAGCCCCTGTGGCTGTTCCTGCGTCGGGATGTGCACTTCGAGTTGCTGTCCGACCTGCTGCCCCTGCGCCTGGCACTGGGCGGTGCCGGCAGCGGCACCCGCGCCGCCAGCGAGGCGGTTCTGGCGGTCAACGGCATCGCCGCCGAACAGTACCCAAGCCACTGGCAGACCCTGGGAGGCAGCAAGGCGGAACAGGCCCTGAACGCCGGCGAGCTGGACGCCGCCTTCTTCGTCAGCCCGGCGGGCAACGCGCGGATACAGCGCCTGGCCGCCAACCCCGACCTGGTTCTGGCACATTTCCGCCGCGCCGCGGCCTACCAGGCGCACCTGCCGTTCCTCAAACAACTCAGGATCGGCGAAGGCCTGCTCAACCTCGAGCTGAACACCCCGGCCCGGCCGACGGACATCCTCTCGCCGGTGGCCACCCTGGTGGTCAACCAGGATTTCCACCCCGGTCTGGCGCCACTAATCCTCGAGGCGGCCCGCGAGGTGATGAAGAGCGGTAGCCTGCTGGCCCCGGCCGGCAGCTTCCCCAGCGCCGAGCCGCGGACCTTCTCCCTGTCCCGCGACGCCGCGCACTACTACCAGAACGGCCTGCCCCTGCTGCAGCGCTACCTGCCGTTCCGTATCGCCTCCCTGGCCGATCGCTACATCATTCTGCTGATCCCCCTGCTGATGGTGCTGATCCCCCTGTTCAAGGCGGTCGGCCCGCTCTACCGCTGGCGCATTCGCGCGCGCATCTACCGCTGGTACAAGTACCTGCGCGAGATCGACCGGCAGCTGGACGCCGGCACCCTGCCCGAACGCCTGGGCAGCGAGATCGCGCGTCTGGAGCAGTTGCAGGACGAGCTGGCCAAGGTCGAGGTGCCGCTGTCCTACTCCAACGAGCTGTACGAGTTGCATATGCACTTACGCTACGTGATCGAGCGCCTGCAGACCCTGCAGCGGCGACGGGCGACCCAGGCCGAGTCGCTCGGGTAAACTGCGCGGCACTTTCGCGCCGCTGCCAATCCGCAGCGGGTAGTTCCACGCCCCGTTCACCGCCGAAGCTTGCCAAGAGAACCGCCATGCCGATCCGTCATTGCATCGTCCACCTGATCGACAAGAAGCCCGATGGCTCCCCCGCCGTGCTGCATGCCCGCGACACCGAGCTGGGCGCCTCCCAGGCCATCGAGAACCTGCTCGCCGACCTCAACGAGAGCTATAACGCCAAGCAGGGCAAGGCCTGGGGCCTGTTCCACGAGGAATCCAGCGCCTTTCCGTTCAGCGGCTGGCTGAAGGCCTACCTCGACGACAGCCAGGACTTCACCGCCTTCAGCCGCCAGGCGGTCGAACACCTGCAGAAGCTGATGGAGGAGTCCAATCTATCGGCCGGCGGCCATGTGCTGTTCGCCCACTACCAGCAGGGCATGACCGAGTACCTGGCCATCGCCCTGCTGCACCACAGCGAGGGCGTGGCGGTGACCGAGAGCCTGGACGTGACCCCGGCCAAGCACCTGGACCTCGGCCAGTTGCACCTGGCGGCGCGCATCAACATTTCCGAGTGGCGCAACAACGCCAACTCCAAGCAGTACATCTCCTTTATCAAGGGCAAGAACGGCAAGAAGGTCTCGGAATACTTCCGCGACTTCATCGGCTGCCAGGAGGGCGTCGACGGCCCCGGCGAGACCCGCACCCTGCTCAAGGCCTTCAGCGACTTCGTGGAGAGCGAGGACCTGCCGGAAGAGTCGGCGCGGGAGAAGACCAAGGCCCTGGTCGACTACGCCAGCAGCCAGGCCAAGCAGGGCGAGCCGATGACCCTGCAGGAGCTCTCCGGGCTGATCGACGAGGAGCGTCCCCAGGCCTTCTACGAGCATATCCGCAACAAGGACTACGGCCTGTCGCCGGAGATTCCGCCGGACAAGCGCACCCTCAACCAGTTCCGCCGCTTCACCGGCCGCGCCGAGGGCCTGTCGATCAGCTTCGAGTCGCACCTGCTCGGCTCGAAGATCGAGTACGACGAGGCCCAGGACTGCCTGATCATCCGCCACCTGCCGACCCAGCTGACCGATCAGCTCAAGCGCCGCAAGGACTGAATGCCGCGAGGGCGGCCCCCCGCAAGGGGCCCCTCATGCCGACGGCCATCGGCGCCCCAACTGCTAGAGTCAAACAGGCACCCACGCCGTTTCCGAGGTGCCGATATGCGCGAACCCGACCGACCTGCTGGCGTCCGCCAGGGCGCCAACCTTACCCAGCCGCGGCACCATGGCCGCCTGGGCTGAGGCGCGGGCGCTGTGCCTGTGCGCCCTGGTACTGCTGCAGAGCGGCCCCAGCACGGCGCAGAGCACGCCGCCAGCGGCGGCCCTGCGCTCGAACGAGGCCCGCTTCGTCACCGCCAACGCCGAGTTCACCCTGCTGCACGAGATGGGCCATCTGCTGATCGCCGAACTGCAACTGCCGGTGCTCGGCCGCGAGGAGGACGCCGCCGACCAGCTGGGTTTCATCAGCCTGTTCCTCTCCTACGACCGCCACCACGACGCCGGCTTCTACGCCAAGCTGCTGGATATCGCCGACTACTGGCGCCTGGAATGGCAGCGGCCGAAACCGGCCTACGAAGAGGTACATGCCTGGGACAGCCACGGCCTGGATGCCCAGCGCTTCTATAACCTGGCGTGCCTGATCTACGGCAGCGATCCGGATGAGCTGGAGTGGGTGCCGCACATCACCGGCCTGCCGGTGGAACGCGCGCTGTACTGCGACCAGGAGTATGCCCAGGTGCGCCGGGCCCTGGCCTGGGTCGCGCAGCAACACGGACGGCCGCCGGGCGCGCCGCCGGAGCATCGCCTGAAGGTGCTCTACGACCCGCCCAGCCCGCGCCTCAAGGACGGCCCGCGCCTGCTCGAATGGGTGCGCGAGTCCGGGGTGGTGGAGGCCATCGCCGAGCGTGTCAGCCAGGCCTACCGCCTCCCCCGCCCGCTGACCCTGCGCCTGAGCAACTGCGGCGCCGCGGACGCCTGGTACAGTCGCAACGGCGCCGAGGTCGTGCTCTGCTACGAGAGCCTGGCGCATTTCCGCAGCCTGGCCAGGCAGCTGCCGCGCCTGCGCCAGGCCGAACCGGACTAGCTAGCGCGTCTCGAGGCGAAAGCCCAGACGCGGGAAGTGCACATGCACGACGCCGGCACGCGGGTCTTCGCGGCGCAGGATCAGCTCCTCGGCACCGCAGAACAGCAACTCGCCCTCGACCGGATCGACGCCGTAATCCACGGCCGCGATCGCCACCCGCTGCCCGGGCGCAAAGCCGTTCGGATCGACGAAGGCCTCCTCCGGCAACGCCGCCGGCGTCGCCTCGCGCGCCACCGCGATGGCCTCCTCGGCACTCATCTCGCTGAGCGAACCGTGGCCGAAGCCCAGCACCCGCGCCAGCCAGGCGGCGATCTCCGGGTAGTCGTCGACCAGCGGCGCGGTCACCGGCGTGCCGCGCAGGAACCACAGCGCATGGGCCAGGGCGAAGTCGGCCAGCGAGGGCTCGCCGAACAGGAAGTCGCCCTCCTCACGCGCCAATTGCTGCTGCAGGCGCGCCATCAGGGTCGGCCACTGGTGCTTGGCCTGCTCCAACGGCAGGCGGGAGGCCTGGCCGCCGCTGAACAGCGCGCCGCGGTCGGCCATGAAGCTCTTGAGGAACTCCGGCGGCAGCGTGGCGAAGCGCACGGCGATGGACTCGGGCTGGAACACCAGGCTCACCGCGTGCTGAAACACTACGGAGTCGGCCCACTGGGCGAGGGTCGCGACATTGAACTCCTGGCCCTCGGGGAACAACGTCGGGGTGAGCTTCTCCGCCTCCAGGCGCCGGGCGATCAGCGCCGTATCGCAGTAGATGTCGGCGCCGACCTGCAACACCGGGGTCTTGCGATAGCCGCCGGTCAGCGCGGTCAGGTCCGGTTTGGGCATCAGCGGCGGGATCATCACCGAACGCCAGGACAGCTGCTTGAAGCCCAGCATCAGGCGGGCCTTCTCGGCGAACGGCGAGGTCGGATAATGGTGCAGGATCAACTCGTGCATGACTGGCTCCGTGTCGCTAGGGGGAAGTAACAAGCTTACCCGGCCGGCCGGCGCCGGCCTACCTGCCTAGCCTGATAGTACGCCATCAGGCGCGCCGATAAGGCCGCCGGCGGCGACCAGGGCCTCCTTGGCCGCCTTGCCCAGGCGCTTGATCGCCCGCTCGCGGCGCAGGGCGTCGCCCTTGCCGGCACAGGCCTCGGTGTAGACCAAGGCCACCGCCGGGCTGGAATGGAAGAAGCGCGCGCCCTTGCCGCTGCGGTGCTGGACGAAGCGCCGCTGCGGGTCGTCGCTGATGCCGCAGTACAGCGCGCCGTTGCCGGCGCGCACCAGGTAGACGAACCAGACCTTGCCCCCCGCCTCACTCATCGGCGGAAAACCACTCCCGGGCCGAGCGCCACAGGCAGATGCCGACGAAATAGGCCGAGGCCGACAGCCAGATCGCCAGCAGCCAGATCGGCTGGCTGGGGTAGCGCAGGATCAGCGCCAGGCAGGCGAGCATCCACACCAGGGTCACGGCGATATTGAGCGGCATGAACTGGCGGACGCGGAAGGGGTGGAGGAACTTCATCCGCGTGAGGGTCAGCCCCGCGAGCAGGAGGATGGTGGCAAAACTCAGCCAGGGGGCGAAATCCAGCAGGTAGAGGTAGACCACCACCACGTTCCACGCGGCCGGAAAGCCGACGAAGTAGTTGTCCTGGCTCTTCATGTTGACGTTGCAGAAGCAGAACAACGACGACAGCAGGATCAGCCCGACCGCCGGCAGCAGGGTGTAGTCGGGCAGTGGCACGAAGCGATAGACGAAGATCGCCGGAATGAACACATAGGTGAGGTAGTCGATCACCAGGTCCAGGGTCACCCCGTCGAAATGCGGCAGCACGCCCTTGACGTCGAACTTGCGCGCCAGGGTGCCATCCAGGCCGTCCACCAGCAGGGCCAGGCCGAGCCACAGCAGGCAGGTTTGCGGCCGCCCGTCGAGCACCGCCAGCAACGCCAGCAGCGCGAGAATCACCCCGCTGGCGGTCACCGCGTGCACGGTCCAGGCCTTGGCCTTGTTCAGCGATAGCAGCAGTTCACTCACGGTCGGGCTTCCTGAAAGGCGATGCTCATGGTCATCGGACAGCGCGGCTGTGCAGGCCGCCGCTATCTTGGATGAAAGCACGGGGCACAGAGATTACCACCGCCCCCGGTCACCTACCTAGGCAGCCGAACCAGGCGCCGCTAGCGCGTAGCCCTGAATTGCGCCAAGCCCTTGAGCGCCTGACGGCGGATGGCCTGCTGCACCGGCGGCGCCCAGCCCAGCACCCACCCCTTGAGCCCCAGGGCCTGGCGAGACCAGCGCCACAGGTCGAAACTATCGCGGTGCTCGATGATCTTGCCGTCGCGGAACAGGAAGTGCGCCTCGATTGGGTTGACCACGCGCCGGCCGGTCTGGCTGAACCGATAACGGGCGACCCAGCGGGCACTGCCCTGGCGGTCGTCCGCCTGCACCCGGTCGAAGGTCAGGGAAAAGTCCTGGGCCCGCGCCGTGAGCATGCGCCACATGTCCGCCGCCGCGGCTCCGCGCAGACCCTCGAACACCGGATCGTCGAAACGCACGTCCTCGGCGTAGCAGGCGGCCATGGTCTCGGCATCCAGTTGCTGGAAAGCCCGGTAGAACCGGCTGATCAGTTCGGCATTGGGATGACGCATAGGCCCGGCTCCAAAGATATGAGGCCCATGAGTATGGGTGCAGCTACGCCGCGACGCGATTGGCGCAATCGACAATCTTGTGTCAATAATCGCCAAACTCCTGTCGACAGCCTACCCCCATGCTCCAGATCGCGCTGCATGTCTGCCCGCAAACCTCGTGCTCCAGCCTGAGCATGGCCCACGATGCCTTCACCCTGGCCAACCGCCTGGCCGGACGGCCATTGTTCAATCTGCAGCGCTTCAGCGCCGATGCCCGGCCGGTCGAACTGGAGTTCGCCTGCATCCGGGTCGACGGCGGCCTGGAGCTGGCAGCCCGCGCCGAGCTGCTGATAGTGCCGGCGACCGGCAGCGCCATCGACGCCAACCTGACAGCGAATGCCGCGTTCCTGGCCTGGCTGGCGCAGCGCCCCGCCCACCAGCAGATCGCCAGCCTGTGCAGCAGCGCCTTCCTGCTCGCCGCCGCCGGCTTGCTCGACGGTCGCCGGGCCACCACCCACTGGGCCCTGGCCGATGCGTTCCGTAGACGCTTCCCGAGAATTGCGCTGGATGTCGAGCAGATGCTCTGCCACGACGGCAACCTGCTCAGCTCCGGCGGCGCCCATGCCGGCCTGGACCTGTGCCTGTACCTGATCGCCCGGCATGCAGGGGACGACCTGGCGCGGCTGGTTGCCAACGCCCTGGTGTTCGACAGCCCGCGCGGCCAGCAAGCGCGCTTCGCTCCGCTGCTCCCCCAGGACAGTCGCGACGACCCGCAGCTCGGCCCGCTGCTGCACTGGCTGCATCAGCATCACGCCGAACCGATCGACCTCAACCGCCTGGCCGCGCGGGCCAACTGCTCGCCACGCACCCTGCTGCGGCGCTTCAAGGCCAGCACCGGACTGACGCCCAACGACTATCTGCAGCGCCTGCGCATCACTGCCGCGCAGCGCGCCCTGAGCGACCCGACGCACTCTCTGGAGCAGATTGCCGAGCGGGTCGGCTACGGCGACCGCGCGACCTTCGCCAAACGCTTCAAGCAGCTGTGCGGAGAGTCTCCGGGCGCCTTCCGCCAGCGCCTGCGCCAAACGACCTGAGCCGCGGCTGTAGCCCGGCAGGCCGAATACGGCTGCATAAAAAAGGGAGCCTCCTGGCTCCCTTTTTTATGCGGCACGTTACCGATGGGTCAGTGCAGGATCTGGCTGAGGAACAGCTGGGTGCGCTCGTTCTTCGGGTTGGTGAAGAAGGTGTCCGGGTCGGCCTCCTCGACGATCTCGCCCTTGTCGAGGAACAGCACCCGATTGGCCACGGTACGGGCGAAGCCCATCTCGTGGGTCACACAGAGCATGGTCATGCCGTCTTCGGCCAGGCCGACCATGGTGTCCAGCACTTCCTTGACCATTTCCGGGTCGAGGGCCGAGGTCGGCTCGTCGAACAGCATGATCTTCGGTTTCATGCACAACGCCCGGGCGATCGCCACGCGCTGCTGCTGACCGCCGGACAGTTGCCCCGGGTACTTGTTGGCCTGCTCCGGAATGCGCACGCGCTCCAGGTAATGCATGGCCACTTCCTCGGCCTCGCGCTTGGGCATCTTGCGCACCCACATCGGCGCCAGGGTGCAGTTCTGCAGCACGGTGAGGTGGGGGAACAGGTTGAAGTGCTGGAACACCATGCCGACCTCGCGGCGCACCGCCTCGATGTGCTTGAGGTCGTGGGTCAGCTCGGTGCCGTCGATGACGATTCGCCCCTGCTGATGTTCCTCCAGACGATTGAGGCAGCGAATGGCGGTGGACTTGCCCGAACCGGACGGGCCGCAGAGGACGATGCGCTCGCCCTGCTGCACGTTCAGGTTGATGTCCTTGAGCACATGGAACTGGCCGTACCACTTGTGCACGCCGTCCATCTGGATGATCCCCGGCGCGGCGCTGATCGACTGCTTGATAGCTTCACTCATGACATAACTCCTAACGCTTGTGGCCAGTGTCCAGCTTGCGCTCCAGGTGCATGGAGTAGCGGGACATACCAAAACAGAAAATCCAGAAAATCAGCGCCGCGAACACATAGCCCTCGGTGGCCATGCCCAGCCAGGCCGGGTCGGTGGTCGCCTGCTTGATGCTGTTGAGCAGGTCGAACAGGCCGATGATGATCACCAGGCTGGTGTCCTTGAACAGGGCGATGAAGGTGTTGACGATGCCGGGAATCACCAGTTTCAGGGCCTGCGGCAGGATCACCAGCCCCATCATCCGCCAATAGCCCAGGCCCATGGCCGCGGCCGCCTCGTACTGCCCCTTGGGGATGGCCTGCAGACCGCCACGCACCACCTCGGCGATATAGGCCGACTGGAACAGGATCACCCCGATCAAGGCGCGCATCAGCTTGTCGAAGCTGAGCCCTTCCGGCAGGAACAGCGGCAGCATCACCGAGGACATGAACAGCACGGTGATCAGCGGCACGCCGCGCCAGAACTCGATGAAGGTCACGCACAGCACGCGGATCGCCGGCATGTCCGAACGCCGACCGAGGGCCAGCACTATGCCCAATGGCAGGGCGCCGGCGATCCCCACCGAGGCGATCACCAGGGTCAGCATCAGACCGCCCCAGCGGCTGGTCGGCACGGTCGACAGACCGAAGAAACCGCCGTGCAGCAACCAGTAGGCCAGCAGCGGATACAGCACCAGGAAGGCCAGGCCGTACACGGCCTTGCGCGGCATCTGCGGGACGAACAGGGGCGCCGCGCCGATTATCGCCATCCACAGCGTCAGGTCGACGCGCCAGCGCAGGGTTTCCGGGTAGAAGCCGTACATGAACTGGCCGAAGCGCTGCTGCACGAACACCCAGCAGGCGCCTTCATTGGTGCAGTCTGCCCGCGTCGTACCGACCCAGTTGGCCTCGATGAAGGCCCACTGGATGATCGGCGGGATGATCAGCCAGACCAGGTAGACGGCGAACAGGGTCAGCAGGGTGTTGAACCAGTTGGAAAACAGGTTGGCCCGCAGCCAGCCGAGTACACCGACGCTCAGCACGGGTGGCGGCATGTCGGGTCTGAAGGTATGGGTTTGCATGGGCTGCTCCTTACCGCTCGATCAGCGCAATGCGCTTGTTGTACCAGTTCATCAGGATGGAAATGCTGATGCTGATGGCCAGGTAGACGCTCATGGTGATGGCGATCACCTCGATGGCCTGCCCCGTCTGGTTGAGCACGGTGCCGGCAAACAACGAGACCATGTCCGGATAGCCGATACCGGCCGCCAGGGAGGAGTTCTTCGCCAGGTTGAGGTACTGACTGGTGAGCGGCGGAATGATCACCCGCAGGGCTTGGGGAATGATCACCAGACGCAGGGTATAGCTGCCGCGCAGGCCCAGGGAGCGCGCCGCCTCGGTCTGCCCATGGCTGACCGCCATGATCCCGGAACGCACGTTCTCGGCGATAAAGGCCGCGGTATAGATGGTCAGCGCCAGGGTCAGGGCCATCAACTCGGGGATCATCACCCAGCCGCCGCGGAAGTTGAAACCGGCCAACTCGGGCATGCTCCATTGCAGCGGATTACCCGCCACCACGACTGCCAGGCCCGGAAGCCCGACGATCAGCGCCACTGCGGCGATCGACACGTGGAAGACCTTACCGGTCGCCTCTCGACGCGCCTTCGCCCAGCGCCCGATCAGCACGATGCTGATGATCGCGATCAGCACCGCCCCGATAAAGGTGCCGAATGCGTCTGACGCGCTAGGCGCCGGCATGTATAGGCCGCGGCTGTTGAGGAAGAAGCTCTGCCCGACCTCCAGGCTCTGCCGCGGGCCCGGCAAGGACAGCATGACCGCGAAGTACCAGAAGAAGATCTGCAACAGCGGCGGGATGTTACGGAAGGTCTCGATGTAGACGGTGGCGAGTTGGCTGATCAACCAGTTTTTGGACAGCCGCGCGACACCGAGGATGAAGCCCAGGATGGTCGCGAAGACGATGCCGATGACCGAGACCAACAGGGTGTTGAGCAGGCCGATGACGAACACCCGTCCGTAGGTGTCGCTCTCGGTGTAGTCGATCAGGTGCTGGGCGATGCCGAAGCCGGCGCTGTTGTTGAGGAAGGAGAAGCCGGAGGTGATGCCGCGTTTCTCCAGGTTGGTCTGGGTGTTATCGAACAGGTACCAGCCGATCGCCATGACGGCGATGACGGCGAGAATCTGGAATATCCATGCGCGTACCTTGGGATCGGTCCAGACCGAGCCCTTGGGGTGCGAGGTATCTGCGGTATTTTGCATAGGAGCCCTCTTGGAACACCCTCGCCCGCGTCCGCGGGCCAGGGGTTCACGTCGTCAGAACGATGCCGGCGCCCCAGGACGGGACACCGGCAAAGACGGTCAGCGCACCGGCGGTGCGTACTGCAGACCACCTTTGTTCCACAGGGCATTGAGGCCACGTTCGATCTTCAGCTCGCTGCCGGCACCGACGTTGCGATTGAAGCTTTCGCCGTAGTTACCCACTTGCTTGACGATCTGTACCGCCCAGTCTTTCGGCAGTTTCAGGTCCTTGCCGAACTCACCCTCGGCGCCCAGCAAGCGAGCGATGTCCGGGTTCTTGGTGGACTTGGCCATCTCCTCGACGTTCTTCGAGTCGATGCCCAGTTCTTCGGCGTTGAGCATGGCGAACAGCGACCAACGCACGATGTCGAACCACTCTTCGTCACCCTGGCGCACGACCGGACCCAGCGGCTCCTTGGAGATCACTTCCGGCAGCACCACGTACTCTTCCGGCGCGGCCAGCTTGATGCGCTGGGCGTACAGCTGCGACTGGTCGGAGGTCAGCACGTCGCAACGGCCGGCTTCCACCGACTTGGCGCTCTCGTCGGAGGTATCGTAGGTGATGGGGGTGTACTTCATGCCGTTGGCACGGAAGTAGTCGGAGAGGTTCAGCTCGGTGGTGGTACCGGCCTGGATACAGACGGTGGCGCCATCGAGTTCCTTGGCGCTGGACACGCCGAGC
Source organism: Pseudomonas sp. MBLB4123 (assembly GCF_051904775.1). NCBI lineage: Bacteria > Pseudomonadati > Pseudomonadota > Gammaproteobacteria > Pseudomonadales > Pseudomonadaceae > Pseudomonas > Pseudomonas sp. MBLB4123. Next base: position 10,516 of record NZ_CP196711.1, on the reverse strand, counting down.
TTCTTATTCACCAGGAAGCCCTGGCCGTCGTAGTAGTTCACGCCGGCGAAGTTCAGGCCCAGGCCGGAGTCGCGCGAGCTGGTCCAGGTGGTGTTACGCGAAAGGATGTCGACTTCGCCGGACTGCAGCGCGGTGAAGCGCTCCTTGGCGGTCAGCGGGCTGTATTTGACCTTGGTTGCGTCACCGAATACGGCGGCTGCCACGGCACGGCACACATCGACGTCGAGCCCCAGGTAGTTGCCCTTCTCGTCCGCGTAGGAGAAGCCCGGCAGACCATCGCTGATACCGCACTGCACGAAACCTTTCTTCTGCACCGCGTCCAGGGTAGCGCCCGCCTGAGCGAAGCTGCTGACACCGAGAACGGCTGCGGTAGTCAGTACCGCCAGGGTGGATTTCACCATCTTCATTAAAACCTCCAGTTGCTTTTGTTGTGTTGGAGTCTCGGTCCTACCACCCTGCCCTTTTGGGGCTCGTCGGATGCGTCGGCAGCAACGCGTCAAACCGGCGGATCAGACCTCTTCGAGAGTCTAGTTGGCGAATCTTCCTTAAGCCAAGAAACTCTCGTGTACCCACTGGTCGAATGGGTCGGAGACGGATAGCCATTTGCTCCTCGCCCGGCATGCAATGCTAGACGAACCTTTGGAAACCCCATCAAATCGGCTTCCCGTCTGCTCCGCTCCCGGCCTGGTACAGGTGTTACCGCACCGGGCAACGTCATCAGTCCTATTGGCCATAGCAAAGCCCATACCAGCACCTTGCCATTACCACCATACGGACAGGTCAAGCGTAAAACTTGTAATCTTGCGACATATTCTTCCCAGATTAGTCACCTAGCCAAAGCGCTGCCGCCCTCCAATAGACACGGCCGCACCAGACTGGAGCCCCGCCATGAGCGATCCTTTGATTCTTCACCCCACACCTCGCGCAGACGCCTGCGTCGTCTGGTTGCACGGCCTGGGCGCCGACCGCTACGACTTCCTGCCGGTGGCCGAAGCGCTGCAGGAGCGACTACCCAGCACCCGCTTCGTCCTGCCGCAGGCACCGACCCAGGCGGTGACCATCAACGGCGGCTGGGCCATGCCCAGCTGGTACGACATCTTGACCATGAGCCCGGCTCGCGCGATCAACCGCGAACAACTGGAGGCATCGGCGCAACAGGTGCTAGCGCTGATCGAGGCCCAGCGCGACAGCGGCATAGACCCCCGGCGCATCTTCCTCGCCGGCTTCTCCCAGGGCGGTGCCGTGGCCCTGCATGCCGCGTTCCTGCGCTGGCAGGGGCCGCTCGGCGGAGTGCTGGCGCTGTCCACCTATGCACCGACCCTCGACGGCGACACGCAACTGGCCGATGACAAGAAGCAGTTACCCGTGCTCTGCCTGCACGGCACCTTCGATGATGTGGTACAGCCCACCCTGGGCCGCGCCGCCCATGATGCGCTTGCGGCCCAGGGCGTGGAGGTGCGCTGGCGCGAATACCCGATGGCTCACGAAGTCCTGCCGGAGGAGATTCGCGATATAGCCGACTGGCTGGAGGAGCGCTTGGGCGACAACGGGGCGGCATCCGGACAGGTGCCATGATGCCGGGCAAGGCGTAGGGGGCTCCTGCGTCATGGCCCTGCCGGCGGCGCCGAAACGTGACGAGCTAGTCAGATTCCTCAGCCATCGGTCGTGCAAGGCAGCTTGAGGATTGCCAGCCCCGGCTCGCCGGCATACTGTCGGGATTGGAGATCGCCTGACAACAGGGAGTGTTCGCGATGCCCGCCCCCCTTCACAGCCAGCGCCGCGCGCCTTCGCCATGAAAGAAGCGCATTGGCAAGTCGACCCGCAACGTATCCATCAACTGCGACTGTTCAACAACGTCGCCGCCAGCTGCGTGAACCAGGTGCTGAAGTCCTTCCGGGCCTGCGAGCTGGAAGCCGGCGAGATACTGCTCTCGCCCTTCCAGCGCAACCAGCACCTGTATCTGCTGCTCAGTGGCCAACTCAAGGTCTATCTCGGCTCACTGGACAACCAGCCGGTGAATACCCTGAACGTCGGCGACTGTGCGGGAGAGATCAGCTTCATCGACAACCAGGCGCCGTCGGCCTACGTGGTGGCGAGTACGCCCTGCAGCGTGCTACGCCTGCATCGTGAAGCCCTGATCAAGCTGTTCCAACAATCGCCGCAACTGATGCACAACCTGCTCAGCCTGCTCTGCGAACGGCTGCGTTCAGGCAACCGCATTCTCCTGGACAGCGAACAGAGCGCCAATATCGATGCCCTAACCGGCGCGTTCAACCGCCGCTGGCTCAAGCATGTATTCGAACGGGAAAGCACCCGCTGCGCGTTCAACAGCCAGCCGCTGTGCCTGCTGATGCTGGATGTCGATCACTTCAAGGCCTACAACGACCGGCACGGGCACCTGGCCGGCGACTATGCCTTGAGCATGGTCGCCCACACGCTGCGCGAGCAGTTGCGGCCCAAGGACAGCCTGATCCGCTACGGCGGCGAGGAGTTCGTCATCCTGCTGCCGGAGATCGGCGAGGACGACGGTCGGCGCATCGGCGAGCGCCTGCGCATGGCCCTGCAGCAGATCCCCTCCTTCTACGCGCCCAGCGGCGTGCTGCCGGGGGTAACGGTATCCATCGGCCTGGCCCTGATGCGCCAGAGGGATGAGCTATCAGACCTGATCGCCCGGGCCGACAGCGCGCTATACCGGGCCAAGCAACAGGGCCGCAACTGCCTGTACGGCTAGCGGCGACCTCTCGGTAGATTGTTCAGCCGGTGGATTCCCGGCGTTCTGGGCGTGCGCCCAACCGAGGCCTCCAGAAGCCCCGGATGAACCTGCCTCACCTTTGGCTAGGCTCATACCAGCGCCATGCCTTGCTCGCCCCGCACCTCCGGAGACCCCATGCGCAAGCTCCTGCTTATCCTGCTGCTCGCCATGGGTGCTGGGGCGCTCTTTTTCAGCCTGCCTCAGCTGCTCGACCGCCTGCTCAACGGCGTCGCCGTCGCCCCGCCCTACTCGGCGAGCGAATCGGCGCGACGTCTTCACCAGCAGCTGTTCGTCGCCGACCTGCACGACGATGCGCTGCTCTGGCAGCGCGACCTCCTCGAACGCCACAGCTACGGCCACTCCGACCTGCCGCGGCTGCTCGAAGGCGGCGTGGCGCTGCAGGTATTCTCCGCCGTGACCAAGACCCCGCGCGGGCTCAACTACCAGCGCAACGCCGCCGACAGCGACAACATCACCCTGCTGGCGCTGGCCCAGCGCTGGCCAAGGGCGACCTGGGACAGCCTGCTGCAACGGGCCCTGTACCAGGCCGCTAAACTCCGGCAGGCGGCGACCGCCAGCCAGGGTCGCCTGGTGCTGATCCGCAGCCGGAAAGACCTAGCGGCCTTTATCCAGGCCCGCCAGCAGGACCCGCGGCGGGTGGCCGCGCTGCTCGCCACCGAGGGCCTGCACCCGCTGGAAGGCAACCTGGACAACCTCGAGCGCCTGTATGACGCCGGTTTTCGCATCGCCGGCCTGACCCACTTCTTCGACAACGAAGTCGGCGGCTCCGCCCACGGCCTGGACAAGGGCGGGCTCACCCCGTTCGGGCGCCGGGTGATCGCCCGCCTGGAAGACAAGGCCATGCTGATCGACCTGGCCCACGCCTCCGCCGCCCTGATCGACGACGTGCTGGCCATGGCCCGACGACCGCTGCTGGTATCCCACACCGGCGTCGCGGGCACCTGCCCCGGCCCGCGCAATCTCAGCGACCCGCAGCTGCGCGGCATCGCCGCCAGCGGCGGGCTGGTCGGCATCGGCTACTGGGACGCGGCCGTCTGCGCCACCTCGGTCGAGGCCATAGTACGGGCGATCCGCTACACCAGCGGGTTGATCGGCGTCGAACATGTGGCCCTCGGCTCGGACTTCAACGGCACCATCCGCGCGCCCTTCGATGTCAGCGGCCTGGCGCAGCTGACCGAGGGCCTACAGGCGGCCGGCTTCAGCCATGCCGAGATCGCCGCGATCATGGGCGGCAACGTCCAGCGCCTGCTGCTGGCGACCCTGCCGCCGGACTGACCGAGCAGTCAGGCAGCCCCTTGAGGAAAATGCCGCACAGGCATTGACAAGTCGCCCGAGCAGGGTGCTTCGCCGCGCCGACTTCTTGCTTTACACTGGCCGCCGTTCACTCCTTAACCAATTGACGAGATGACCGTGCTCAAAGCACTCAAGAAGATGTTCGGCAAAGCCGAGGGCGAGCAAGCCGATACGCTCACTGCGCCCGCAGCGCCTCGCAGCCAAAACGCCCAAGACGAGAAGCCCAACCGCCCCGCCAAGCCCAGAGACGCCGGACGTGCGGCCACTGACAGTGCCGAGGCGCCAGACAATGCCGCAACCAAACCGGCACGCGGCGGCAAGGGCAACGCCAGCAAGCCACGCCGCGAGCGTGCGGCCAAGCCCGTCGACAACTGGAAGCTGGAAGACTTCGTGGTGGCACCTGCCGAAGGCAAGACCCGCTTCCACGACTTCGACCTCGATCCGCGGGTGATGCACGCCATCCACGACCTCGGCTTCCCTTATTGCACGCCGATCCAGGCCCAGGTCCTCGGCTACACCCTCAAGGGCCAGGACGCCATCGGCCGCGCCCAGACCGGCACCGGCAAGACCGCGGCCTTCCTCGTCTCGATCATCAGTCAGCTGCTGCAGACCCCGCCGCCGAAAGAACGCTACATGGGCGAGCCGCGCGCGCTGATCATCGCCCCGACCCGCGAGCTGGTGGTGCAGATCGCCAACGATGCCATCGGCCTGACCAAGTACAGCGGCCTGAACGTGATGAGCTTCGTCGGCGGCATGGACTTCGACAAGCAGCTCAAGCAACTGGAATCGCGCTTCTGCGACATCCTGGTGGCCACCCCGGGCCGCCTGCTGGACTTCAACCAGCGCGGCGAGGTGCACCTGGACATGGTCGAGGTGATGGTGCTCGACGAGGCCGACCGCATGCTCGACATGGGCTTCATCCCCCAGGTGCGGCAGATCATCCGCCAGACCCCGATGAAGGGCGAACGCCAGACCCTGCTGTTCTCCGCCACCTTCACCGAAGACGTGATGAACCTGGCCAAGCAGTGGACGGTGAATCCGGCCATCGTCGAGATCGAGCCGGAGAACGTCGCCAGCGACACGGTCGAACAGCACGTCTATGCGGTCGCCAGCGCCGACAAGTACAAGCTGCTGTACAACCTGATCACCCAGAACGACTGGAGCCGGGTGATGGTCTTCGCCAACCGCAAGGACGAGGTGCGGCGCATCGAGGAGCGCCTGACCCGCGACGGCGTCAGCGCCGTGCAGATGTCCGGCGACGTGCCCCAGCACAAGCGCATCCGCGCCCTGGAAGGCTTCCGCGAGGGCAAGATCCGCGTGATGGTGGCCACCGACGTGGCCGGCCGCGGCATCCATGTCGAAGGCATCAGCCATGTGATCAACTTCACCCTGCCGGAAGACCCGGACGACTACGTGCACCGCATCGGCCGCACCGGCCGCGCCGGAACCAGCGGCACCTCCATCAGCTTCGCCGGCGAGGACGACGCCTTCGCCCTGCCGCCGATCGAGGCGCTGCTGGGGCGCAAGATCAACTGCGAGATGCCGCCGGACGCGCTGCTCAAGCCGGTGCCGCGCAAGCACTGACGGCACAGCGACAGGACAAGGCGAAGCCCCGGCTTCGCCTTTTTTCTTCCTGCGAGGTCGCCGGAACGTAAGTCGCCGCCGCCCGGGTATTTGTCGAACAACACATAAAAGTCCAGAATAGACTTTTTGTATAACTCGACTCCGGAGCGTCCTATGGCGTGCGTCACCCCCTATGTCATCCAGCAGGCCGAAGCCGAGCAGCTGCTCGGCCAGATCGACGTCCACCAGATCATGCTCGCCATGTTCCGCAGCCTGGCGGCGGGCGAGGCAGTGCAGCCGGCGCAGCAGCTGGTCGAGTTCCCCAACGCCGCCGGCGACTTCATCAATTACCTCGGCGTACTGGCCGAAGCCGGCGTGTACGGGGTCAAGACCTCGCCCTATATCGTTCGCCAGCAGGGTCCGCTGGTCAGCGCCTGGACCCTGCTGATGTCGATGCACAGCGGCCAGCCGCTGCTGTTGTGCGACGCCGGCCTGCTCACCACCGCGCGCACCGCCGCCACCACCGCGGTCGCCGTGGACGCCCTGGCGCCCGCCCAGGCACGACGCCTGGCGGTGATCGGCAGCGGCGCCGTGGCCCGCGCCCACGTACACTACGCCAGGGGCCTGCGCGCCTGGCAGAGCATCGCCATCTATTCGCCGGGCCTGCTCGAGCAGGACCCGGCGCAGCTGCAGCAGTTGCAGCGCTTGGACCCGCGCCTGCAGCTGTGCGCCCGCCTGGAGGAGGCCACCGACGGCGCCGAGGTGATCATGCTCTGCACCTCCTCTGCCGGCCCGGTGCTCGACCCCACCAAGCTGGGCCGACCGGCACTGATCACCTCGATCAGCACCAACGCGCCGCGCGCCCACGAGGTGCCGCCGCAGTCGCTGGACGATATGGACGTGTATTGCGACTACCGCGCCACCACCCCCGCCAGCGCCGGCGAAATGTGCCTGGCGAGCGAAGACCACGGCTGGGATCGCAGCCAGATCCGCGGCGACCTGGCGCAACTGCTCAGCGACCAGGCGCCGCTGCCGGACTACCGCCGCCACGCCTTCTTCCGCTCGATCGGCCTGGGCCTGGAAGATATCGCCCTGGCCCACGCGCTCTATCGACTCAAGTGCCAGCAGGAGGTCGTCGCCTGATGCAGCACGTCGACTACCTAATCATCGGCGCCGGGATCGCCGGGGCATCGACTGGCTACTTCCTCTCCCCCCACGGCAAGACCGTCCTGCTCGAGCGTGAAAGTCTGCCCGGCTACCACGCTACCGGACGCTCGGCCGCCCTCTATACCCTGGCCTATGGCACGCCCCAGGTCAGGGCCCTGAGTGCCGCCAGCCGGACGTTCTTCGACAGCCCACCGACGGGCTTTGCCGAACACCCGCTGCTCAGCCCGCGCCGCGAGATGGTCGTCGACTTCAGCGGCGACCCGGAGGAATTGCAGCGCCAGTTTGCCAGCGCCCAGGCCAGCGTGGCCGAGATGCGCCTGCTGGATGCCGACCAGGACTGCGCCCTGGTCCCGGTGCTGCGCCGCGACAAGGTGCGGGGCGCCATGCTCGACCCCAGCGCCGCCGACATCGACACCGACGCCCTGCACCAGGGTTACCTGCGCGGCATCCGCCAGCACGACGGCGAGATCCACAACCAGCGCGAGGTGCAGGCCATCGCCCGCGACGGCGACGGCTGGCGGGTCGATTGCGGCAGCGCCCAGTACCGCGCCCGGGTGCTGATCAACGCGGCCGGCGGCTGGTGCGACCAGATCGCCGCCCTGGCCGGGGTGGCGCCGATCGGCCTGGTGCCCAAGCGCCGCGCCGCCTTCACCTTCCAGGGCGCGGAAGGCCTCGACTGCCAGGCCTGGCCCTGCGTGGTCAGCCTCGACGAGTCCTTCTACTTCAAGCCCGACGCCGGCCTGCTGCTCGGCTCGCCGGCCAACGCCGACCCGGTCGAGCCCCACGACGTGCAGCCGGAGGAACTGGACATCGCCCTGGGCATCTACCAGATCGAGGAGCACACCCACCTGAGCATCCGCCGCCCAGCGCATACCTGGGCCGGGCTACGCTCCTTCGTCGCCGACGGCGACCTGGTCGGCGGCTTCGACCCACTGGCGCCGGGCTTCTTCTGGTGCGCTGCCCAGGGCGGCTACGGCATCCAGACCTCGCCGGCCATGGGCCAGGCCTGCGCCGCCCTGGTGCGCGGTGAAGCGCTGCCCGCAGCGCTGCGCCAGTTCGGCCTGAGCGCCGAACAGCTGTCCCCCGCCCGCCTCCTCCGCTGAGCGAAGATGACGCTACGGACACTTTGCGGCACACTCGCAGCGCCCCTCGTGCCGGGCGCTGACTGGAGCCCTTCCCCGATGAAGCCGACACCCGCCGCCGACCTGGACAATTTCCGGGCCATCGCCGACGCCATCGCCACCCTGTTCTTCCCCCACGCCGAGGTGGTACTGCACGACCTGCGCACGCAGAAGATCGACTACATCGCCAACAACCTCTCCAAGCGCGAGGTCGGCGACGACGCGGCGCTGGAGGACATGCTCGACGGCGCCACACAGGAGCGCACCATCGGCCCCTACGAGAAGCTCAACTGGGACGGGCAGAAGATCCGCTCGGTCAGCAGCGTGCTGCGCGACGCCCGGGGCACGCCGATTGCCGTGCTGTGCCTGAACCTGAACATCTCGCTGTTCGAGAGCGCCAAGCAGGCGCTGGACCTGTTCCTCGCCCCCGGCCGGCTGATCCCCCAGCCCGACGCGCTGTTTCGCGACGACTGGCAGGAGCGCATCAACACCTTCCTGCACAACTGGCTGCGCCAGCGCCAGCTCGGCCTCAACCTGCTGACCCGCGAGCACAAGCGCGAACTGGTCGAGGCGCTGCACGCCGAGGGCGCGTTCAAGGGCAAGAGCGCCGCCAACTACGTGGCCAACGTGCTGAACATGGGCCGCGCCACCGTGTACAAGCACCTCAAGGAGATCAAGGGCGAGGGCTGAGCCCGGACCACGCATCCCTGCGCTGGCCGCCGCGCTCACCGAGCGCCCATGGAAAAGCCGCGCACTGCGCGGCTTTTTTGCAGGTCAGGAGGCGTCAGTCGCCGTAGATGTCGAAGTCGAAGTACTTGCTCTGGATCTTCTGGTACTGACCACTGGCGCGAATCGCCTGGATCGCCGCGTTGAGCCTGCCGAGCAGCTCGGCGTCGCCCTTGCGCACGGCGATGCCGGCGCCCTCGCCGAAGTAGTGCGGGTCGGTGAAGGACGGGCCGACGAAGGCGAAGCCCTTGCCGTTGTCGGTCTTGAGGAAGCCCTCGTCCACCGGAACGGCGTCGGCCAGGGTGCCGTCCAGGCGCCCGGAGATCAGGTCCAGGTAGATCTCGTTCTGCGAGCTGTAGCGCACCACCTCGACGCCCTTGGCCGCCAGCACCTCGCTGGCGAAGCGGTCGGTGGTGGTCGAACGCTGCACGCCGATGCGCTTGCCCGCGAGGCCGGCGAAGTCCGCGTCGACCTCGCTGCCCTGCTTCATCACCAGGCGCGCCGGGCTGTAGTAGTACTTGCCGGTGAAGTCCACCGACTTGCGCCGCTCGTCGGTGATGGTCATGGAGGAGAGGATGGCGTCGACCTTCTTCACCTTCAGCGAGGGGATCAGGCCGTCGAACTCCTGCTCGACCCACTGGCACTCGACCTTCATCTCGGCGCACAGGGCGTTGCCGATGTCGTGGTCGAAACCGTCGATGCGGCCATCGGCGGTCTTGAAGGCGAACGGCGGATAGGCCGCCTCGATGCCCAGGCGCAAGGGCTTGTCGGCGGCGAACAGGCTGGACGTCATCAGGCTCAGGGCGAAGCCGCCCAGTATGGCGAGTTTCTTCATGGTGCGGGTTCCTGCGGGGTGGGTGACAGGGCTGGCGACCACGGGCAGACGCCGCGGCCGCGCGGAAGGCGGCAACACGAAAGACAGGCGCAGAGGGACTGCTACCGGGCGGGAGCGGATGAGCGATAGCGCTGGCGGAGCGGGCATCGGCCGGCCTCGTATTGTACTTATAAGTCCATACTGGACTCTTGGGTACACATCGTCAACCGGGCAGCCGGATAGGCGAGCCGCGGGGCGCGCGACTCGGCCTGGTCAGGGGAGCAACGGCGGCAGTGCCGTCAGGCGCGCACCGCCGCGCCGGTACGCCTAGGCCTTGCCCCAGCGCGCAGCGGCACCCTGGTCGCTGGCGCGGCCCTCGACCCAGCGCGGGCCGTCGCTGGTGTCTTCCTTCTTCCAGAACGGCGCGCGGGTCTTGAGGTAGTCCATGACGAAGGCGCAGGCGTCGAACGCGGCCTGGCGGTGGGCGCTGCTGGTGCCGACGAAGACGATAGGCTCGCCCGGCTCCAGGCGGCCGATGCGGTGGATGATCTGGATATTCAGCAGCGGCCAGCGCCGCCCGGCCTCTGCGGCGATCTTGCCCAAGGCCTTCTCGGTCATGCCGGGGAAGTGCTCGAGAAACATGCCGCCGACCTCGCGGCCCTCGTTGAAGTCGCGCACGTAACCGACGAAGCTGACCGCCGCACCGACGCCGACATTGGCCGCATGCAGCGCGTTGGTCTCGGCACCCGGATCGAACGGCTCGTGCTGAACGCGAATGGCCATGCTCAGCCCCCGGTCACGGTGGGGAAGAAGGCCACCTCGTCGCCCTCCGCCAGGGGCTCGTCGAGACCGCACAGTTCCTGGTTGCGCGCGCACATCAGGTTCTGCTCGGCCAGCACCTCCCACACCCCGCCACGGGCCAGCAGGTGGCGGCGCAGGTCGTCGAGGGTCGCGAAGCCCTGGCTGTCGCGCAGCTGCTCGCCATCCAGGCCCAGGGTTTCGCGGTAGCGGGCGAAGTACTGCACGCGGATCATTGCTCGTCCCCAGCCTTGTAGTGGC